>NZ_JNXG01000106.1 GCF_000717025.1 Streptomyces atroolivaceus | reverse complement strand
CGCGCTGGACCCGGTCGAGTCGGTGGAGCGGCTCGCGGAGCTGGGTGCGCACGGGGTGACGTTCCACGACGACGACCTGATCCCCTTCGGGTCCACCGAGGTGGAGCGGGAGCGGCTGATCGGCCGGTTCAAGGACGCGCTGGAGCGCACCGGGATGAAGGTCCCGATGGCCACCACCAACCTGTTCACGCACCCCGTGTT
>NZ_JNXG01000105.1 GCF_000717025.1 Streptomyces atroolivaceus | reverse complement strand
AACACGGGGTGCGTGAACAGGTTGGTGGTGGCCATCGGGACCTTCATCCCGGTGCGCTCCAGCGCGTCCTTGAACCGGCCGATCAGCCGCTCCCGCTCCGCGTCGGTGGACCCGAAGGGGATCAGGTCGTCGTCGTGGAACGTCACCCCGTGCGCACCCAGCTCCGCGAGCCGCTCCACCGACTCGACCGGGTCCAGCGCG
>NZ_JNXG01000104.1 GCF_000717025.1 Streptomyces atroolivaceus | reverse complement strand
GAGCACTCACCGGAGCGCAGGGCGCGTACGGCCAGGTGGAGGGCGACCAGTGAGGACGAGCACGCGGTGTCCACCGTCAGTGCCGGGCCCTGCAGCCCCAGGGTGTAGGCGACCCGGCCCGAGGCCACACTCGACGTCGTTCCCGTCAGCCCGAACCCGGCGGCACCCGCACCCGCCTCACCCAGCCGCGGACCGTACTCCTGGGC
>NZ_JNXG01000103.1 GCF_000717025.1 Streptomyces atroolivaceus | reverse complement strand
GTCGCGGTGGAGGGTGCCGACGGCCGCTCCGGTGTCACCGAGGGTCTCGGTGATGCTGGAGACCAGGACGGGGTGGGCGCTGACCTCGACGAACACGACACCCGGGGAGGCCAGTTGCTGGATGACCTCGGCCAGGCGCACTTTGCTGCGCAGGTTCCGGAACCAGTACGCCCCGTCCAGTTCGGCGGTGTCCAGTGCGTCGCCGGTC
>NZ_JNXG01000102.1 GCF_000717025.1 Streptomyces atroolivaceus | reverse complement strand
GGTGGTGAGCCGGGAGTCGTGGCGGTTCACGGGTGGGGATCTGGAGTTCGCGGGGGAGAAGAGTGAGGCCCGGCGGTATGTGCGGGCGCGGAACTGGCGGAGTGGGCTCGGGCTGCCGCGTCATGTGTTCGTGGTGTCGCCGGCCGAGCCGCGGCCGTTCTACGTGGACTTCGATGCCCCGGTCTACGTGAACATCCTGGCCAAGGCG
>NZ_JNXG01000101.1 GCF_000717025.1 Streptomyces atroolivaceus | reverse complement strand
GACCGGCGACGCACTGGACACCGCCGAACTGGACGGGGCGTACTGGTTCCGGAACCTGCGCAGCAAAGTGCGCCTGGCCGAGGTCATCCAGCAACTGGCTTCCCCGGGCGTCGTGTTCGTCGAGGTCAGCGCCCACCCCGTCCTGGTCTCCAGCATCACCGAGACCCTCGGTGACACCGGAGCGGCCGTCGGCACCCTCCACCGCGAC
>NZ_JNXG01000100.1 GCF_000717025.1 Streptomyces atroolivaceus | reverse complement strand
CGCCTTGGCCAGGATGTTCACGTAGACCGGGGCATCGAAGTCCACGTAGAACGGCCGCGGCTCGGCCGGCGACACCACGAACACATGACGCGGCAGCCCACGTTCACTGCGCCAGTTCCGCGCCCGCACATACCGCCGGGCCTCACTCTTCTCCCCCGCGAACTCCAGATCCCCACCCGTGAACCGCCACGACTCCCGGCTCACCACC
>NZ_JNXG01000099.1 GCF_000717025.1 Streptomyces atroolivaceus | reverse complement strand
CGGAGTTCGGAGGTGTAGGCGTTGCCCTGGTCGTCGGTGAGCCAGGCGTGTTCCGGGGTCGGCAGCATCTCGGTGACGGTCAGCTTCGCCAGCGGATCCTTCCTGGCCAGCCGCCGGGCCGCCTTGGCCAGGATGTTCACGTAGACCGGGGCATCGAAGTCCACGTAGAACGGCCGCGGCTCGGCCGGCGACACCACGAACACATGACGCGGCAGCCC
>NZ_JNXG01000098.1 GCF_000717025.1 Streptomyces atroolivaceus | reverse complement strand
CGGTAACGGGTGGAGCTGACTGGTACTAATAGGCCGAGGGCTTGTCCTCAGTTGCTCGCGTCCACTGTGTTAGTTCTGAAATAACGAACGGCCGTGTTTTGTTCCGGTGTTGGTTAATTTCATAGTGTTTCGGTGGTCATTGCGTTAGGGAAACGCCCGGTTACATTCCGAACCCGGAAGCTAAGCCTTTCAGCGCCGATGGTACTGCAGGGGGGACCCT
>NZ_JNXG01000097.1 GCF_000717025.1 Streptomyces atroolivaceus | reverse complement strand
CCCGGGGTGACAGCGAAGGAACCGCCGAGTCCGTGACGTGCACGGAGCCGGGGATTGGCGTCTGTCCCCCACATCCCGGTAGGCGGCTCGAGGAAGAAGGAGCTCGCCTTCGTGGCGTCCCACCGTCGTCCCAAGCAGCCGAGCCGCACCCGCGTGACCGTGCTCACCGCGACCGCCGCCGCAGCCGTGGCCCTGACCTCTCAGGCCGCCCACGCCGACCCC
>NZ_JNXG01000096.1 GCF_000717025.1 Streptomyces atroolivaceus | reverse complement strand
GCCGAAGCAGGCCGGGGTATCAACATATCTGGCGTTGACTTTTGGCACGCTGTTGAGTTCTCAAGGAACGGACGCTTCCTTCGGTCCCGTTTCACCGGGCCCTCCGGGCGCTTCCCTTCTGTTCTGCGTTTCCGACTCTATCAGACTCTTTCGTGTCCGATTCCCGGCCGAAGCGGGTTCCTGCTCATTCGCTTTCCAGTTCTTCGCTTTCGCGTTTCCCTTT
>NZ_JNXG01000095.1 GCF_000717025.1 Streptomyces atroolivaceus | reverse complement strand
GCCGAGATCGGCACCGGCTTCGTCCTCAAGACCCTCACCACCGTCGGCCAGGACCGCCTCATCGCCACCACCGAAGCCGGAAAACTCTTCTCCTACAAGGTGAGTGCCGGAACTTGGAAGCGCGGGGACCTGAAGGAGTCGGGATGGTCTGGATTCGATCAGGTCGTCTCCTCCGGCAGCGGCTTCTACTACGGCCGCATCGCCACGACCGGCGCCATGTACTGG
>NZ_JNXG01000094.1 GCF_000717025.1 Streptomyces atroolivaceus | reverse complement strand
TGCAGGTGACCTGGCCGGGTGCGGCGGAGAGGAGGGTCTGGGTCCAGCCGGAGGTGTCGACCGGGTCGTCGTTGTGGTAGGCGATGTCGTCTCCGTTGCCGTCGGAGATGTTGGCGTCCCCAGTACATGGCGCCGGTCGTGGCGATGCGGCCGTAGTAGAAGCCGCTGCCGGAGGAGACGACCTGATCGAATCCAGACCATCCCGACTCCTTCAGGTCGTCACGCTTCCAGGCCCCGCCGATGATCTTGTAGGAGAAGAGTTTTCCGGCTTCGGTGGTGGCGATGAGGCGGTCCTGGCCGACGGTGGTGAGGGTCTTGAGGACGAAGCCGGTGCCGATCTCGGC
>NZ_JNXG01000093.1 GCF_000717025.1 Streptomyces atroolivaceus | reverse complement strand
TTCGGCCGACCGCCCTTGTACTTCGGGTACAGCGAGTCGAAGCCGTCCGTGTTGAAGTTGTGGATCACGTCCCGGACACGGTCGTCGCTGGTGAACGACACCTCGGCGATCCTCGCCACCGGCATGCCCTGCGCGGACAGCAGCACCATCTGGGCCCGTCGCCAGGTCACCACCGACCCGGTGCCCCTGCGGATGATCCGCAGCAGCCGCCGCCCCTCGTCATCA
>NZ_JNXG01000092.1 GCF_000717025.1 Streptomyces atroolivaceus | reverse complement strand
TCGCACTCGCTGATCACGCGGGCGAACACGGGCGAGGTGTCCAGCAGTCCCACCGCCATCCCGGCCCACTGCGACCCCTGCCCCGGAAACACGAACACGGCTCGGGAAGGCGTCACACCGTTCTCGCTGCCGGCCTCGTGGGAGGCCAGTGCGTCGAGGCCTGCGAGCAGTGCGTCGCGTCCGCCGGTGCCGGGGACGACGGCTCTGGACTCGAAGGGGGAGCGTGTGGT
>NZ_JNXG01000091.1 GCF_000717025.1 Streptomyces atroolivaceus | reverse complement strand
CCTGCCCTACAAGGTGATGTTCCCCGGCCCGACCGGCACCAACGCCGTCGAGTCGGCGCTGAAGCTGGCCCGCAAGGTCAAGGGCCGCGAGTCGGTCGTCTCGTTCACCAACGCCTTCCACGGGATGTCGCTGGGCTCGCTGGCCGTGACCGGCAACGCCTTCAAGCGGGCCGGCGCCGGTATCCCGCTGGTCCACGGCACGCCGATGCCGTTCGACAACTACTTCGACGGCCAG
>NZ_JNXG01000090.1 GCF_000717025.1 Streptomyces atroolivaceus | reverse complement strand
CCTGCCCTACAAGGTGATGTTCCCCGGCCCGACCGGCACCAACGCCGTCGAGTCGGCGCTGAAGCTGGCCCGCAAGGTCAAGGGCCGCGAGTCGGTCGTGTCGTTCACCAACGCCTTCCACGGGATGTCGCTGGGTTCGCTGGCCGTGACCGGCAACGCCTTCAAGCGGGCCGGCGCCGGTATCCCGCTGGTCCACGGCACGCCGATGCCGTTCGACAACTACTTCGACGGCCAG
>NZ_JNXG01000089.1 GCF_000717025.1 Streptomyces atroolivaceus | reverse complement strand
GCCACGTCGGGTTGTACCTGGCAGCAGTTGCCTTCGGCGTCGTTCGGCCCGTCCGGAGCGACCGCCCACCGGCGGTTCTCGGAATGGTCGAAGGCCAGGTGTGGGCCAAGCTCCACCGCCTGGTCCTCGACGAACTCGGGGCCCGCGGCGAGCTGGACTGGTCGAGGTGCGCGATCGACTCGGTGAACATGCGGGCCTTGAAAAGGGGGACCTGACAGGTCCGAATCCTGTCGACCGGG
>NZ_JNXG01000088.1 GCF_000717025.1 Streptomyces atroolivaceus | reverse complement strand
GCCACGTCGGGTTGTACCTGGCAGCAGTTGCCTTCGGCGTCGTTCGGCCCGTCCGGAGCGACCGCCCACCGGCGGTTCTCGGAATGGTCGAAGGCCAGGGTGTGGGCCAAGCTCCACCGCCTGGTCCTCGACGAACTCGGAGCCCGCGGCGAGCTGGACTGGTCGAGGTGCGCGATCGACTCGGTGAACATGCGGGCCTTGAAAAGGGGGACCTGACAGGTCCGAATCCTGTCGACCGGG
>NZ_JNXG01000087.1 GCF_000717025.1 Streptomyces atroolivaceus | reverse complement strand
GTACGCCGACGCCTTCGGCCCATGCGGTTCCGTCGGCGTCGGCGGAGAAGGACTTGCACCGTCCGTCCGCGGCGAGCCCTCGCTGACGGGAGAACTCGACGAAGATGCCTGGTGTGGACATCACGGTCACGCCGCCGGCGAGGGCGAGTGAGCACTCACCGGAGCGCAGGGCGCGTACGGCCAGGTGGAGGGCGACCAGTGAGGACGAGCACGCGGTGTCCACCGTCAGTGCCGGGCCCTGCAGCCCC
>NZ_JNXG01000086.1 GCF_000717025.1 Streptomyces atroolivaceus | reverse complement strand
CATGTTCTGGAATCCGCCGACCGCCTTCGACAAGTCGCTCTTCGACAAGATCGTCGGCGCGCATCAGGGTCCTGACGGTGAACCGCTGCTCCGGTTCAGCCCCGGGAACGAGCACGCCCAGCTCACCCGGCCCGCGCCGCTCAGGACCGGTGAGGTCAACTCCTACACGGCTCGGCATGCGTACGGGATGCCGGAGAAGGCTTTCAAGGGGTTCCGTGATCTGGCGCGGGACAGGAACGTGGTCATCGACGTT
>NZ_JNXG01000085.1 GCF_000717025.1 Streptomyces atroolivaceus | reverse complement strand
ACCACACGCTCCCCCTTCGAGTCCAGAGCCGTCGTCCCCGGCACCGGCGGACGCGACGCACTGCTCGCAGGCCTCGACGCACTGGCCTCCCACGAGGCCAGTGGTGTGGATGCGGCGGTCTCCGGCGCGAAGCCGGGCCGGGCTTCAGGAGCTCCTGTCGTGTTCGTGTTTCCGGGGCAGGGGTCGCAGTGGGCCGGGATGGCGGTGGGACTGCTGGACACCTCGCCCGTGTTCGCCCGCGTGATCAGCGAGTGCGA
>NZ_JNXG01000084.1 GCF_000717025.1 Streptomyces atroolivaceus | reverse complement strand
CGGATCGCCGCATCCCTCGCCGCCCGTACCCGCTTCGACCACCGCGCCGTGGTGGACACCACCGACCGCACCACCCTCCTCACCGGCCTCACGGCACTCACCGACGGCACCGAGACCCCCGGCCTGACGACAGGCACCGTGACCCCCGGCAGGACGGCGTTCCTCTTCACCGGCCAGGGCAGCCAACGCCTCGGCATGGGACGCGAACTCCACGAAGCCCACCCCGTCTTCGCCGCCGCCTTCGACGAGGTCACCGAG
>NZ_JNXG01000083.1 GCF_000717025.1 Streptomyces atroolivaceus | reverse complement strand
CCTGGCCTTCGACCATTCCGAGAACCGCCGGTGGGCGGTCGCTCCGGACGGGCCGAACGACGCCGAAGGCAACTGCTGCCAGGTACAACCCGACGTGGCCACGAAGACGATCGCGGCCAGCACTTCCCGGTCACCGTGCCGACGCCGACCACCGCCCTGCGGCCGCGACGGCGCCTCCGGCACCACCCGCTGGAACAACTCCCACAACTCGTCCGGCACCAGCCGCTCAACGATCCCCACCATGACTCACAGAATACCTAGTCGCCCAAATGAGATGACTTCTAA
>NZ_JNXG01000082.1 GCF_000717025.1 Streptomyces atroolivaceus | reverse complement strand
TGTCGTGGTGGGTGCGGTGACGGGTGGTGGGGGTCCGGGGGATGACCCGGTGGTGATCGTGGGGATGAGCTGCCGGTATCCGGGTGGGGTGGAGTCGCCTGAGGATCTGTGGCGGTTGGTGGCGGGTGAGGTGGATGCGATCGAGGGCTTTCCGCGTGATCGTGGGTGGGATGTGGAGGGGGTGTACGACCCTGAGCCCGGGGTGGCGGGGAAGTCGTATGTGCGTGAGGGCGGGTTCCTTGCGGATGTGGCTGGTTTTGATGCGGAGTTCTTCGGTATTTCTCCG
>NZ_JNXG01000081.1 GCF_000717025.1 Streptomyces atroolivaceus | reverse complement strand
TGTCGTGGTGGGTGCGGTGACGGGTGGTGGGGGTCCGGGGGATGACCCGGTGGTGATCGTGGGGATGAGCTGCCGGTATCCGGGTGGGGTGGAGTCGCCGGAGGATCTGTGGCGGTTGGTGGCGGGTGAGGTGGATGCGATCGAGGGCTTTCCGCGTGATCGTGGGTGGGATGTGGAGGGGGTGTATGACCCTGAGCCCGGGGTGGCGGGGAAGTCGTATGTGCGTGAGGGCGGGTTCCTTGCGGATGTGGCTGGTTTTGATGCGGAGTTCTTCGGTATTTCTCCG
>NZ_JNXG01000080.1 GCF_000717025.1 Streptomyces atroolivaceus | reverse complement strand
GTGCAGGGCGGCGTCGAGGAGTGCGGGGTGGAGTGTGTGGCCGGTGGTGTCGGTGTCGTGGGGGAGGCTGACTTCGGCGTAGAGGTCGTCGCCGTCGTGCCAGAGGGCGGTGAGGCCTTGGAAGAGTGGTCCGTAGGTGTATCCGCGGGTGGTGAGTTCGTCGTAGGCGTGGGTGAGGTCGAGGGGGCGGCCGGGTGGGGGCCAGGTGATGTGTTCGGTGGGTGGGGTGGTGGTGGGTGTTCCGGCCGGTGCGAGGGTTCCGGTGGCGTGCCGGACCCACCCGGCGTCG
>NZ_JNXG01000079.1 GCF_000717025.1 Streptomyces atroolivaceus | reverse complement strand
GCTATGGCGCGGTCTCCGTGGACCTGTGGCCTGCGACGCATGGACGGGATCGACAGGGCGTGCGACCGGAGGCGCGGGGCGGGGCGGGGGGAAAAAAACGCCCCCCAAAAAAAAGGGGGGGCCCGGAGAAAAAAAAAACCCCCCGGGCCGGGGGGGGGTGTTTTTTTTGTCGCCCGAACCCCGCTCCTTTTGGGGGGGCGGTTTTTTTCCCCCTGCCCGCCCCGCGCCTCCGGTCGCACGCCCTGTCGATCCCGTCCATGCGTCGCAGGCCACAGGTCCACGGAGACCGCGCCATAGCCTGGCG
>NZ_JNXG01000078.1 GCF_000717025.1 Streptomyces atroolivaceus | reverse complement strand
AGGAGCACTTCTTACCAAGTTCGCTTGGTCAGAGGCCAGTACACCGGCGAATGTTCGGTGCTGGTTGCTCATGGGTGGAACGTTGACTATTCGGCACGACAGGTCATTCTCTGCAAGTACTGCTTCGGCGTGGAACGTGGTGAGGGATCGGTCGGGTCGGGCACGCTGTTGGGTATCTGAAGGTATGGCCGTATGGCTGCCTTCGGTTGCCGGCCCCAGTGCACTCGTTCGTCAGAACGGGGTGATGGGTGGCTGGTCGTTGTTTGAGAACTGCACAGTGGACGCGAGCATCTGTGGCCAAGTTTTTAAGGGCGCACGGTGGATGCCTTGGCACCAG
>NZ_JNXG01000077.1 GCF_000717025.1 Streptomyces atroolivaceus | reverse complement strand
AGGAGCACTTCTTACCAAGTTCGCTTGGTCAGAGGCCAGTACACCGGCGAATGTTCGGTGCTGGTTGCTCATGGGTGGAACGTTGACTATTCGGCACGATGAGCATGTTTTCGTTAGTACTGCTTCGGCGTGGAAGACGGAAACAGGTTGATCGGGTCGGGCACGCTGTTGGGTATCTGAAGGTACGGGCTCGTTTGAGTCTGTCCCTTTGGTTGCCGGCCCCAGTGCACTCACCTGTAAGGGTGGGGTGATGGGTGGCTGGTCGTTGTTTGAGAACTGCACAGTGGACGCGAGCATCTGTGGCCAAGTTTTTAAGGGCGCACGGTGGATGCCTTGGCACCAG
>NZ_JNXG01000076.1 GCF_000717025.1 Streptomyces atroolivaceus | reverse complement strand
GTCCTGCGCAGGCCTGCCCCACTCCGCCAGCCGCACATCCTTGGCCGCCCGCCCCGGCACGGAGGCGAGTTCGTCTTCGGACAGCCCGACACCTGGGGCACCCCGGACACCGAGACCGTCACCGACACCCGGCTCTATGGCACCGCCCTCGCCCGCTCCTGGGACCGGCTGCACCCCAAGCTGACCCACCGCTCCTCCTGGGCCGCAGCCGACGGCACCCTCCCCATCGTCGAGGGAACAGTGATCCGTCTGGACATCGACCGCCTGCCCAGCGGGGCCCCCCCCAAGCCGGTCTGGCTGTGGTGGTCAGGCATCGACGCAACTCCCGCAGATGCCGACCGGCTCTGGCA
>NZ_JNXG01000075.1 GCF_000717025.1 Streptomyces atroolivaceus | reverse complement strand
ACCCACTTCTGGTTGACGGCGGAGAGACAGGTCCACAGGTGGAGCTTGGTTCCGTCGGTGGAGGAGACGCCGGCCGCGTCGAGGCATTTGCCGGACTGCGGGTTCCTCAGGGTGCCGTCGGCCTGTGGCACCCATTTCTGGGCGGCTGTGTTGTTGCAGCCGTAGAGCTGGATCTTCGTGCCGTCGGCTGTGCCGCCGCCGCTGATGTCCAGGCACTTGCCGAGCGCGCGCAGTGTCTGGTCCGTGGCGACCGTCCACTTCTGGGCCGCGGACTGGTTGCACGTCCACAGCTGGATCTGCGTCCCGTCGGCGCTCGCCCCGTTCGCGACGTCGACGCACTTGCCGCCGATGCCGGTGAT
>NZ_JNXG01000074.1 GCF_000717025.1 Streptomyces atroolivaceus | reverse complement strand
CGTCCTCTCCGGCGGCGGCGGCATGGCCTGGCTCGCCCTACCCGAGACACAAGCCGAAGAACTGCTGACCACCTGGAACGGACAACTCTCCGTAGCAGCCGTGAACGGGCCGTCGTCCACGGTGGTCGCCGGGCAGCCGGAGGCACTGGACGAGCTGCTCGCCCGGTGCGAGGCGACCGGGGTCTGGGCGCGCCGCATCCCGGTGGACTACGCCTCCCACTCCCCCCACGTCGAGGAGATCCGGGACACCCTGGCCGGCGAACTGAGGGACGTCACACCACGGTCGGGCCGGATCGCGTTCCACTCCACCGTGACCGGCGACGCACTGGACACCGCCGAACTGGACGGGGCGTACTGGTTCCGGAAC
>NZ_JNXG01000073.1 GCF_000717025.1 Streptomyces atroolivaceus | reverse complement strand
GTTCCGGAACCAGTACGCCCCGTCCAGTTCGGCGGTGTCCAGTGCGTCGCCGGTCACGGTGGAGTGGAACGCGATCCGGCCCGACCGTGGTGTGACGTCGCTCAGTTCGCCGGCCAGGGTGTCCCGGATCTCCTCGACATGTGCGGAGTGGGAGGCGTAGTCGACGGGAATGCGGCGCGCCCGGACGCCGGTTTCCTCGCACCGGGCGAGCAGCTCGTCCAGCGCTTCGGGCCGGCCGGCCACGACGGTCGAGGACGGCCCGTTCACCGCTGCTACGGAGAGTTGTCCGTTCCAGGTGGTCAGCAGTTCTTCGGCTTGTGTCTCGGGTAGGGCGAGCCAGGCCATGCCGCCGCCGCCGGAGAGGACG
>NZ_JNXG01000072.1 GCF_000717025.1 Streptomyces atroolivaceus | reverse complement strand
GGCCTCGTGGGAGGCCAGTGCGTCGAGGCCTGCGAGCAGTGCGTCGCGTCCGCCGGTGCCGGGGACGACGGCTCTGGACTCGAAGGGGGAGCGTGTGGTGGTGAGGGAGAGGGCGATGTCGGCCGGGCTGAGTTCGGGCCGTGCCCGGACGTGTTCGGCCAGTCGGCCTGCGGCTTGGGCCAGGGCGTCGGCCGAGCGTGCGGACACCACCCAGGGGAGGGCTGTCCCGTCCAGGCGGGTGGTGTCGGGTGTGGGTGGTTGCGTTGTCGTGTCGTCGGCGGTCTGCTCGGTGGGGGGTTCGGCGAGGATGATGTGGGCGTTGGTGCCGCTGATGCCGAAGGATGAGATTCCGGCGCGTCGGGTTTTGTTGTGGGTGGTGGGCCAGG
>NZ_JNXG01000071.1 GCF_000717025.1 Streptomyces atroolivaceus | reverse complement strand
ACCTCGGCGAAGATCGTGGTGGCAGGGGGCTTCGGCGTGGGTAAGACCACGTTTGTCGGTGCCGTCTCGGAGATCAATCCGCTGCGCACCGAAGCCGTGATGACGTCCGCGTCCGCGGGCATCGACGACCTGACCCACACCGGGGACAAGACCACGACCACCGTGGCCATGGACTTCGGACGCATCACCCTGGACCAGGACCTGATCCTCTACCTGTTCGGCACCCCCGGACAGGACCGCTTCTGGTTCATGTGGGACGACCTGGTCCGCGGCGCCATCGGCGCCGTCGTCCTCGTCGACACCCGCCGCCTCGCCGACTGCTTCCCCGCGGTCGACTACTTCGAGAACAGCGGCCTGCCGTTCGTCATCGCCCTCAACGGCTTCGACGG
>NZ_JNXG01000070.1 GCF_000717025.1 Streptomyces atroolivaceus | reverse complement strand
ATCCACATCCACCGGCCCCAACCCCGCACTCGCCAACGCCGCACGCACCACCCGCTGCTGCGACGGACCATTCGGAGCCGTCAACCCATTCGACGCACCGTCCTGATTCACCGCAGAACCACGCACGACACCGAGCACCTGGTGCCCGTTCCTCCGCGCGTCCGACAACCGCTCGAGCACCAGCAACCCGGCACCCTCCGACCAGCCCGTTCCGTCAGCACCCACGGCGAACGACTTGCAACGCCCGTCGGAAGCCATCCCGCGTTGCTTCGAGAAGTCGATGAACATCTCCGGGGTGGTCATCACCGTCACTCCGCCGGCCAGCGCCAGCGAGCACTCCCCCGAACGCAACGACTGCGCAGCCCAGTGCATCGCC
>NZ_JNXG01000069.1 GCF_000717025.1 Streptomyces atroolivaceus | reverse complement strand
CATAGCGGCGGTGGAGTCGTCGGCAGCCGGCAAGCCAGGACATGGTGCGTTCGATGGTCCAGCGGTGTCGGCCAAGTCGCTGCGAGGGCTCGATGCCTCTGCGGGCGATGCGGTGCCGGATTCCGCGCCTGGATAGCCATTGCCGCAGGTGGCGGTAGTCGTATCCCTTGTCGGCGTGGAGCTTGCCGGGTCGGCGTCGACGGGGGCCTCGGCGGGAGCGGATAGGCGGTATGCCCTTCACAAGCGGGACCAGGGCTTGGCTGTCGTGGACGTTGGCGCCGGAGATTGCGACGGATATGGGCAGACCGGTCCGCTCGGTGATCAGGTGGATCTTCGACCCGTACTTGCCCCGGTCGACAGGATTCGGACCTGTCAGGTCCCCCTTTTCAAGGCCCGCATGTTCACCGAGTCGATCGCGCACCTCGACCAGTCCAGCTCGCCGCGGGC
>NZ_JNXG01000068.1 GCF_000717025.1 Streptomyces atroolivaceus | reverse complement strand
GCTGCTACGGAGAGTTGTCCGTTCCAGGTGGTCAGCAGTTCTTCGGCTTGTGTCTCGGGTAGGGCGAGCCAGGCCATGCCGCCGCCGCCGGAGAGGACGCGGAGTGCTTTGGAGCGTAGGGCGATGATGCGTGCGCCGTCTTCCAGGGAGAGGCCTCCGGCGACGACTGCTGCGGCGATCTCGCCCTGGGAGTGGCCCACGACGGCTGTGGGGTTGACGCCGTTGGCGCGCCACAGTGCTGCGAGGCCCAGCATCGTTGCCCAGGAGGCGGGTTGGACCACGTCGACGCGGTCCAGGCCGGGTGCGCCGTCTTCTGCGCGCAGTACTGCTGTGAGTGACCAGTCGACGAAGGGTGCCAGGGCTGTCTCGCACTCGCTGATCACGCGGGCGAACACGGGCGAGGTGTCCAGCAGTCCCACCGCCATCCCGGCCCACTGCGACCCCTGCCCCGGAAACACGAACACG
>NZ_JNXG01000067.1 GCF_000717025.1 Streptomyces atroolivaceus | reverse complement strand
TGCGCCTCCTGGCGCTGCTGCGCGAGGGTGCGCTGCTTCGCCTGGATCTTCTGCAGCGACTCGGCCTGCTTGGCCGTCAGCTGGTCCAGCGCGGAGGCCCGGTCGAGGAAGGTGTCCGGGTCCGAGGAGAGCAGCAGCTGGACGGAGGGGTCGAGACCGCCGGAGCGGTACTGCGCGGTGGCCAGCGAACCCAGCTCGCCACGCAGGGTGTTGAGCTCGTCCTGGCCGCGGGCGACCTTGTCCTGGAGCGCGTCGGCCTGCTTCTTGAGCTTGTCGCGCTGCTCCTTGGCGCCGTTGGCCTTCTCGGTGGCGACCTCTGCCTCGTGGTAGAGCTTGTCGACCTTCGCCTTGACCTCGCTCCTGGTCGGCTCGGGGTCGGCGTGGGCGGCCTGAGAGGTCAGGGCCACGGCTGCGGCGGCGGTCGCGGTGAGCACGGTCACGCGGGTGCGGCTCGGCTGCTTGGGACGACG
>NZ_JNXG01000066.1 GCF_000717025.1 Streptomyces atroolivaceus | reverse complement strand
CACTGGCACCCACACTCCGCAGGAACACCTCCGAGACCGCCACCCTCGCCGGCGCCCTGGCCCACCTCCACACCACCGGCCACAGCCCGGCCGCATGGCAGCCGGAGCGCACCCCGGCCCACCTGGACGACCTGCCCACCTACCCCTTCCGCCGGGACCACTTCTGGGTCGAGCGGACGACCTCCGGGGCGTCCGACGTCGCCTCCGCCGGGCTCGTCTCCGCGCAGCACCCGTTCCTGGGCGCCGTGGTGGCCCTCGCCGGCTCCCTGCGCACCCACCCCTGGCTCGCCGACCACACCATCGCCGGCACCACCCTCCTGCCCGGCACAGCCTTCACCGACCTCGCCCTCCACGCCGCCGGGCTCGCGCGGACCCCGGTCGTGGAGGAGCTGACACTGGAGTCCCCGCTGGTCCTGCGCGCCGACACCGCGATCACCCTCCAGGTGACCGTGGACGCGGCGGACCCGGCCGGCCGGCGGGCCCTCACCGTGCACGCGCGCGACGACGAGTCGGAGCCGTGGACCCGGCACGCCTCCGGTGTCCTGACGGACGCGGACCCGGCCCCCGAGCCGATCGCCTGGCCGCCGCCCGGCGAACCCGTCGACCTCACCGGTCTCTACGACCGTCTCGACGGCCACGGTTACACCTACGGGCCCTCCTTCCAGGGACTCACCGCCCTCTGGCGCGACGGCGACGACCTCTACGCCGAGGTCACCCTGCCCGAAGGCGTCGACACCACCGGGCACACCCTGCACCCCGCA
>NZ_JNXG01000065.1 GCF_000717025.1 Streptomyces atroolivaceus | reverse complement strand
CTTGTAGGAGAAGAGTTTTCCGGCTTCGGTGGTGGCGATGAGGCGGTCCTGGCCGACGGTGGTGAGGGTCTTGAGGACGAAGCCGGTGCCGATCTCGGCGCGTTGGCCGATGTGTTCGACGCCCTTGGGCTTGGCCTGGGAGACGAGGTACTGGAGGAGTGTGCCGTCGGCGGTGGTGCCGTAGAGGTGTCCGTAGCCGTCGTAGCTGAGCTTGTCGTGGGTCCAGCCCTTGTCGATGATCTTGTCGATGGCGGAGACGGCGAGTGTCTCGTCGTTGGTCTGGACGTCGACGCGGTAGAGGGCGCCGGCGGTGGAGGTGACGAGGATGGTGTTGAAGTTGAGTGTGGCCATGGCCTTGGGTTCGAAGCCGAGGTCGGGGCCGACGCGTGTTCTGATGCGGTTGCCGGTGCCGGGTGTGATGGCGGAGTAGGTGAGGCGGCCGTCGTCGAGGATGCCGTAGATCGACGAGGTGCCGGTGCACACCTGCTCAGCGGCTTGGGCGGTGCCGGTACTCGCGGTCAGGAGACTGAGCGAAACGGCACCTG
>NZ_JNXG01000064.1 GCF_000717025.1 Streptomyces atroolivaceus | reverse complement strand
TCGTCCCAGAGTCCCCAGGCGAGGGAGGTGGCGGGTAGGCCTTGGGTGTGGCGGTGGTGGGCGAGTGCGTCGAGGAAGGTGTTGGCGGCGGCGTAGTTGGCTTGTCCGGGGGTGCCGGTGAGGCCGGAGAGGGAGGAGTAGAGGAGGAAGTGGGTGAGGGGGTGGTGTCGGGTGGCTCGGTGGAGGTGCCAGGCGGTGTGGGCTTTGGGGTGGAGGGTGGTGTGGAGGTGGTGGGGGGTCTGGTTGTGGAGGGGGGTGTCGTGGGTGGTTCCTGCGGTGTGGATGACGGTGGTGAGGGGGTGGTCGGTGGGTATGGTGTCGAGGAGTTGGGTGAGGTTGTGGGGGTTGGTGGTGTCGCAGGCTTCGATGCGGATGTGGGCGCCGTGGTGCGTGAGTTCGGTGTGGAGTCGGGTGGCGCCGGGTGCGTCGGGTCCGCGTCGGCTGGTGAGGATGAGGTGGCGTGCGCCGTGGTGGGTGACGAGGTGGCGGGCGAGGAGGCTGCCGAGTGCGCCGGTGCCGCCGGTGATCAGCACCGTCCCCTCCGG
>NZ_JNXG01000063.1 GCF_000717025.1 Streptomyces atroolivaceus | reverse complement strand
CTGTTCGACCTGCTCGCCGCGGGCGAGGGTCTGCTTCTCCATCTGGCCGTCGGCCCAGTAGGCGTCGAGCGTGGCGGCGGCGGTGACGAAGGCCGGGTTGTTGCCGCGGAAGGTGCCGTTGTGCTCGCCCGGCTCCCAGACGTCCAGCTCGCCCTTGAACAGGCAGAGCGACATCGGCAGGCCGTAACCGCTGATCGACTTCGACAGCGTCACGATGTCCGGGACGATGCCCGCCTCCTCGAAGGAGAAGAAGCCTCCGGTCCGGCCGCAGCCCATCTGGATGTCGTCGACGATCAGGAGCATGTCCTGGCGGTGGCACAGGTCCTGGAGCGCACGGAGCCACTCGGCACGTGCGACGTTGATGCCGCCCTCGCCCTGCACGGTCTCCACGATCACCGCGGCGGGTTTGTTCAGCCCCGACCCCTGGTCACGACCGACTCGCGGCCCTTGACCTTGCGGGCCAGCTTCAGCGCCGACTCGACGGCGTTGGTGCCGGTCGGGCCGGGGAACATCACCTTGTAGGGCAGGTCACGGGGGCGCAGGATCACGTTCTCGAACGTCTCCAGGAACGCCCGCTTGGCCGTCGTGGCCATGTCCAGGCCGTGGGTGATGCCGTCGCGCTCGATGTAGTCGATCAGCGCGCGTTTCAGTACCGGGTTGTTGTGGCCGTAGTTGAGCGATCCGGCACCGGCGAAGAAGTCCAGGTAGGAGTGGCCGTCCTCGTCCGTGAGCCGGGCGCCCTGCGCGCGGTCGAACACCGCGGGCCAGC
>NZ_JNXG01000062.1 GCF_000717025.1 Streptomyces atroolivaceus | reverse complement strand
CGTGGGGGTATCCATGCCATCAGTGACTCGTCGGCCGACAGTGTCTTCGCCAGCGCGTCGATCGACCAACTGGAGAAGAACACCGACGACGAAGCCGTCAGCCCCTCCCCCGGATCAATCTCCACCCCCCGCACCGAACCATCCACACGACCCCAGCCCACCGGACCGAAGAACCCGATCGTGTCGTTCTTCACACAGAACCGCTGCCAGTAATGCGCCACCAACTCCTCACGCTGACGCGGCATACTCGACCGACCCGAAGCCGACGGAACCCACCCCAGAAAAGGACCGATCCCCGTCCGCAACACCGTACGGTTCTGCCACGCCACCGCAGCCGTGAAATCCGAACCCCCCGCAACCTCCTGCAACCTCACAGCAGTCCGCGCCGCAACCTCCCCGAACACCCCCTCGAACTCATCCCAATCCGGACCCGACAACCCCACCCCACCAGCAAACTTGTCCGCATACACCGACACATCCACCGGCGCCAGATCCAGCACACCCCCCACCGGAAAACCCGGCCCCCGCAACGAGAACTGCTCCCACAACCGCCAACGCCCACCGGGCAG
>NZ_JNXG01000061.1 GCF_000717025.1 Streptomyces atroolivaceus | reverse complement strand
TGATCGAGCGCTCGTCGGCGCGGACCGCCGGATCGGCGACCAGCCGGTCCAGTTCCGCCCGGTAGACGGCCACCTCGTCAGGGGTGATGAGCTGGTCGATGGCGAGGAAGCCGTCGTGTTCGAAGGACTGGAGGTCCTTGGCGGCGATCGGTCCCGGCGCGCCCGGCGCGGACCAGATGACCGGGTCCTGGCGGGGAGTGGTCATCTCGGCGGCGCCGCGCGAGGGGTACAGGTCGGCGCGTACATCGGTGGTCATGGTTCAGCCCTCCTCTGTCAGCAGCGGGTATACACCGTTCTCGTCATGGTCCTCCCGTCCGGTGACGGGGGGATTGAAGACGCACACGCAGCGGAAGTCGGTCTTGGGGCGCAGCGTGTAGCACGATGCGCTTGCTCTCCCAGGTTCCTGAAGCGGACCTGACGTGCCGGTCGGTGTTCTCGATGTCACTGAAAGATCGGACGATCACGGTGGGATGGTGCCTTTCTCTTCTGTCCTGCTCTTGGTGCCTGCGCGGGGGGCTTACCCCGCTCAGGCGGTCTCGCGGACGGACCGGGCCAGCGTGCGCAGGCCCTCGTCCAGCTCTTCGGGGGTGACGGTCAGCGGCGGGAGCAGCTTCACGACCTCGGACTGCGGGCCGGAGGTCTCCAGCAGCAGGCCCAGCTCGAAGGCGCGCTTGCAGACGGCGGACGCCCGCTCGGGGTCGGTGAACTCCAGGCCCCAGACCAGGCCGCGGCCACGGAACTGCGCGGTCTCCTCCTCGCCGCAGATCGCCAGCAGAGTCTGTTCGACCTGCTCGCCGCGGGCGAGGGTCTGCTTCTCCATCTGGCCGTCGGCCCAGTAGGCGTCGAGCGTGGCGGCGGCGGTGACGAAGGCCGGGTT
>NZ_JNXG01000060.1 GCF_000717025.1 Streptomyces atroolivaceus | reverse complement strand
TGATCGAGCGCTCGTCGGCGCGGACCGCCGGATCGGCGACCAGCCGGTCCAGTTCCGCCCGGTAGACGGCCACCTCGTCAGGGGTGATGAGCTGGTCGACGGTGAGGAAACCGTTCTCCTCGAAGCCTTGCAGGTCCTTCGCGGCTACCGGCCCGGGCGTCCCCGGCGCGGACCAGATGACCGGGTCCTGGCGGGGAGTGGTCATCTCGGCGGCGCCGCGCGAGGGGTACAGGTCGGCGCGTACATCGGTGATCATGGTTCAGCCCTCCTCTGTCAGCAGCGGGTATACACCGTTCTCGTCATGGTCCTCCCGACCGGTGACGGGGGGATTGAAGACGCACACGCAGCGGAAGTCCGTCTTGGGCCGGAGCGTGTGGCAGCACGATGCGCTTGCTCTCCCAGGTTCCTGAAGCGGACCTGACGTGCCGGTCGGTGTTCTCGATGTCACTGAAAGATCGGACGATCACGGTGGGATGGCACCCTTCCTACGTTGGCACGGAATGCGGCGTGAGCGGTGACGGGGCGTTGAGCTGTGACGGGGCGTGAGCGGCCGGCCTTCCCGGCTCTTGGGCGGACGCTTCGCGTCCAGGTGGTTCAGCCGGTTTCCCGCACAGCTCTCGCAAGGATCCGCAGGCCCTCCTCGAGCTCCTCCGAGGAGATGGTGAGGGGCGGCAGTACCTTGACCACCTCACTCTCAGGCCCTGACGTCTCCAGCAGCAGGCCCAGCTCGAAGGCGCGCTTGCAGACGGCGGAGGCACGGGGTGCCTCGGGGAACTGCATGCCCCAGACCAGGCCGCGGCCACGGATCCTGGCCTCGGTCTCCTGGTGCTCCTCCGCGATCGCCAGCAGTGCCTGTTCGACCTGCTCGCCGCGGGCGAGGGTCTGCTTCTCCATCTGGCCGTCGGCCCAGTAGGCGTCGAGCGTGGCGGCGGCGGTGACGAAGGCCGGGTT
>NZ_JNXG01000059.1 GCF_000717025.1 Streptomyces atroolivaceus | reverse complement strand
GTCAACTCCTACACGGCTCGGCATGCGTACGGGATGCCGGAGAAGGCTTTCAAGGGGTTCCGTGATCTGGCGCGGGACAGGAACGTGGTCATCGACGTTCGTCCGACGAATCCTCTTGCGCCGAAGTGGCTCGAGGCCGGGGCGTTGCCCAAGCCGCAGGAGATCAAGGCCAAGACGTTGAACGAGGTCGATGTTCTTCTGGGGGCGGACCCGGAGAGCGTCGGGCTTGTCGGTTACTTCAAGCCGGTGATGCCTGAGGCGGGGGCCGTTCCGGAGGGTGAGCGGGAAGGGGTTCTGTCGCGTTTCAACGAGCGTTCGACGGAGTTCCGTGAACTGGCCGCGAAGATGGCGGCGTTGGAGGCGGAGAACAGGTTCGTCGTCCGTGACGGGGTCGTCTTCGGGTTGGGTGAGGACGGTGGCCGGCGTCCGATCACCGGTGATCATGATGTGTTCGACGTGTCGACGCCGGGCGGTACGCGGGTCGCGTATCCCGCGCACGACGCGCTGATCGAGGAGATGCGGTCGAGGGACATGGCCGTGATGCACGGCGCGCACATGTTCTGGAATCCGCCGACCGCCTTCGACAAGTCGCTCTTCGACAAGATCGTCGGCGCGCATCAGGGTCCTGACGGTGAACCGCTGCTCCGGTTCAG
>NZ_JNXG01000058.1 GCF_000717025.1 Streptomyces atroolivaceus | reverse complement strand
CGAGGATGCCGTAGATCGACGAGGTGCCGGTGCACACCTGCTCAGCGGCTTGGGCGGTGCCGGTACTCGCGGTCAGGAGACTGAGCGAAACGGCACCTGTGGCTAGTGCGGTGACGGCGGTGCGAAGCGTCTTGGAGGAAGTGAACACGGTGCTGCTCCTTGGTCTTGGGCATGTTTGCGGGCAGCCCGGACGCCGGGCTGACGGGTTCGATGGGTGTTCGAAGACGCGGCGCGCCCAGTCGGCCGGGCGCGGGGGCACGAGTGCCCTCAGTACCAGCCGGTGCTCTGCGAGTGGCTCCAGGCCGAGCAGGGCGTGCCGTACCGGTCGTCGATGTAGTCGAGCCCCCAGTGGATCTGGGTGAGGGGGTTGGTCCGCCAGTCACCTCCGGCGGAGGCCATCTTTGATCCAGGGTTGGCCTGGGGGATGCCGTAAGCGGCAGACGTGGGGTTCTGGGCGTTCCAGCGCCAACCGCTTTCACGGGTCCAGAGGCTGTCGAGGCAGTTCCACTGCGCAGTGGTGGCCCAGTCGCGGTCGTGCTTGTTCATCAGGTCGCGGCCGGCGGCCTTCACCTCTCCGATGTCATCGCGGTCGACCGTGTCCTCAGGCGTCGTGCAGGTGACCTGGCCGGGTGCGGCGGAGAGGAGGGTCTGGGTCCAGCCGGAGGTGTCGACCGGGTCGTCGTTGTGGTAGGCGATGTCGTCTCCGTTGC
>NZ_JNXG01000057.1 GCF_000717025.1 Streptomyces atroolivaceus | reverse complement strand
GGCGTGAAGTCGCGGGCTCCGATGAACTCGGGCCGGCGGATCGGGGCGGCGAAGGGTTCCTGCGCCGTGTTCTCCACGCTGTTGAAGACGATGAAGACGTTGCTGCGGGCGTACGGGGTGATGTTGTCCCCGGAGCCGTGCATGGCGTTGCAGTCGAACCAGGTCGCCGAGCCGGCCTTGCCGGTGAAGAGCTTGATGCCGTGCCGGTCGGCCATCTTCGTCAGCACCTCGTCGGACGGGATGCCGGCGTCCTGCATCTGCAGGGACTTCTTGTAGTTGTCCTTCGGCGTCTCGCCCGCGCAGCCGACGAAGGACTTGTGCGAACCGGGCATGATCATCAGCCCGCCGTTGGTGTCGAAGTTCTCGGTCAGCGCGATCGAGACGGACACGGTCCGCATGTTGGGCAGGCCGTCCTCGGCGTGCCAGGTCTCGAAGTCCGAGTGCCAGTAGAAGCCGGAGGCGCCGAAGCCCGGCTTCACGTTGATCCTGGACTGGTGGACGTACACGTCGGATCCGAGGATCTGGCGGGCGCGGCCCACCACACGCTCGTCCCGCACCAGCTTCGCGAAGACCTCGCTGAGCTTGTGGACCTCGAAGACGGAGCGCACGCTCTGCGACTTCGGCTCGATGATCGAGCGCTCGTCGGCGCGGACCGCCGGATCGGCGACCAGCCGGTCCAGTTCCGCCCGGTAGACGGCCACCTCGTCAGGGGTGATGAGCTGGTCGA
>NZ_JNXG01000056.1 GCF_000717025.1 Streptomyces atroolivaceus | reverse complement strand
GAACCCTTCGCGGACGAGGGTGCCGATCGCGTCGGCGAAGAGCACCGGCTGCCGCAGATTGCGATACCAGTACCCCGCATCAACCACCCCCTCACCCACCCAGCCACCCGTCACCGACGAGAAGAACGGAACCTCCGGAACACACGGCACCACCGGCGCCAGCACCCGCGACAACTCCGCCTCGACAGAACCCACCTGCACCGAATGCGACGCATAATCCACCGCGATACGCCGAACCCTCACACCCTCAGCCACCAACTCCGCCTGCAACACATCCAACCCACCGGAATCACCCGAAACCACCACCGACGACGGCCCATTCACCGCCGCCACCGACACACCCCCCGGAAGACGCCCCTCCACATCCACCACCGGCAACCCCACCGACAACATCCCACCCCCACCCGCCAACGACCGCGCAATCACCTGCGACCGCAACGCCACCACCCACGCACCATCCTCCAACGACAACGCACCCGACACCACAGCCGCCGCGATCTCACCCTGCGAATGCCCCACCACCGCATCCGGCTCCACACCATACGAACGCCACAACGCCGCCAACGACACCATCACCGCGAACGACACCGGCTGAACCACATCCACCCGCTCCAACGCAGACCCCGCCACACCACGCCCACCAGAACCCACCTCAGCCAACACATCCCACAACGACCAATCCACCAAAGGCGCCAACGCCTCCGCACACTCCCCCAACCGCGCCGCGAAAACAGAACTCTCCCGCGCCAACCGCGCACCCATCCCCACCCACTGCGTCCCCTG
>NZ_JNXG01000055.1 GCF_000717025.1 Streptomyces atroolivaceus | reverse complement strand
GGTGTCAGCGGGCGCCGATGAGGTGTTCCATGGCGAGCTGGTCGAGGGCTTCGAAGGCCATGGAGCGTTCGGCTGCCGCGGTGGCGTCGAAGTCCTCGTAGGCGGTGCGGTCGGCGAGGAGTGCCTTGAGTCCGTCGTCGGCGGTGGGCCTGGCGAGCTCGTGGAGGCGGGAGGCGGTCAGGGCTTCCTGGACGGCGGGGTCGGCGCGGAAGGCGGCGGCGCGCTCCTTGAGGATGAGGTAGTTGCGCATGCAGTTCTTCGCGGATTCCCAGACGCCGTCGATGCCGTCGGTGCGTACGGGCTTGAAGTCGAAGTGCAGGGAGCCCTCGTAGCCCGAGGTCTCCAGGAGGTCGACGAGCCAGAAGGCCTGGCGCAGGTCGCCGGCGCCGAAGCGGAAGTCCTGGTCGTACTTGATGCCGGACTGGCCGTTGAGGTCGATGTGGAAGAGCTTGCCGGCCCACAGGGCCTGGGCGATGCCGTGGGGGAAGTTCAGTCCGGCCATCTGCTCGTGGCCGGTCTCCGGGTTCACGCCGACCAGCTCGGGGCGCTCCAGGCGCTCGATGAAGGCCAGGGCGTGGCCGATGGTGGGCAGGAGGATGTCGCCGCGGGGCTCGTTGGGCTTGGGCTCGATCGCGAAGCGCAGGTCGTAGCCCTGCTCGGTGACGTAGTCGCCCAGCAGGTCGAAGGCCTCCTTCATGCGGTCCAGGGCCACCCGCACGTCCTTGGCCCCGCCGGACTCGGCTCCCTCACGGCCGCCCCAGGCGACATACGTGCTCGCGCCGAGCTCGGCGGCCAGGTCGATGTTGCGGATGACCTTGCGCAGCGCGAAGCGGCGCACGTCGCGGTCGTTGGAGGTGAACCCGCCGTCCTTGAACACGGGGTGCGTGAACAGGTTGGTGGTGGCCATCGGGACCTTCATCCCGGTGCGCTCCAGCGCGTCCTTGAACCGGCCGATCAGCCGCTCCCGCTCC
>NZ_JNXG01000054.1 GCF_000717025.1 Streptomyces atroolivaceus | reverse complement strand
TAGGTACTGTTTCTCGGATCTCCTGACGGGGGTGGGGTGTTGGGGTCAGGCTGGCTTCATGGGTCGTGGGGATCTGACGAATGCGGAGTGGGATCGGCTGGAGGCGTTCTTGCCTCGTGCTGGTGCGCGTGGTGGTCGGTGGAGTGACCACCGGCGGGTGATCAACGGGGTTCTCTACCGTGTGCGGACCGGCGTGCAGTGGCGGGATCTGCCCGAGCGGTTCGGGCCGTGGGAGACGGTCTATAAACGACATCGCCGCTGGTCAGGTGATGGGACCTGGCAGATGCTGCTGTCCCGCATCCAGGCAGCCGAGGATGCGGCGGGCGGTATCGACTGGGACGTGTCGGTGGACTCGACAGCAGTACGAGCCCATCAGCACGCCGCCGGTGCGAGGAAGACTCCTCCGGCCGCCCTTCCTCAAAAGGGGGCCGAGCGGGGGACGAACCAGGTCGATCCGGTACTGCGGAAACTGGTCGTCCGGCTGGAGGAGGTGGTCAGATCGGCGAGTGTCTGGGACGTTCCCGCGGCGGATTCACCACCAAGATCCACCTTGCCGCCGAGGGGCGATGCCGGCCCCTCGCGTTCGTCCTGACACCCGGACACTACGGTGACGGACCCCAGCTCGAGCGGGTCCTGGAGCAGGTATCGGTGCCCCGAGCCGGAGTCGGCCGGCCTCGCACCCGGCCTGACCGTGTCTTGGCGGACAAGGCGTACACGTCGCGCAGAAACCGCCGCTACCTGCGACGACGCGGTATCCCGCACACGATTCCCGAACGCCTTGACCAGCAAAGACACCGCAAGAACCGAGGCTCCCGAGGCGGTCGCCCCACCGGCTTCGACAGTGAGCGCTACAAGAAGCGCAACACCGTCGAACGCACCATCAACCGCCTCAAGGGCTTCCGGGCCGTCGCCACCCGCTACGAGAAACGCGCCTACATCTACCTCGGTACCGTCACGCTCGCAGCACTCGTCATCTGGCTCAGAACATGATCCGAGAAACAGTGCCTA
>NZ_JNXG01000053.1 GCF_000717025.1 Streptomyces atroolivaceus | reverse complement strand
GCAGGAGGGTGGTGCCGGCGATGGTGTGGTCGGCGAGCCAGGGGTGGGTGCGCAGGGAGATCCGGCCGGTGAGGACGAGCTGGTCGGTGTCGGCGAGGGCCACCACGGCGCCCAGGAACGGATGTTCGGAGGAGACAAGGCCGGCGGCGGCCACATCCGTGGTCGTGGCACCGGGGGAGAGCCAGAAGCGCGCCATGCGGCCGGGCTGTGGCCGGTGGTGTGGAGGTGGGCCAGGGCGCCGGCGAGGGTGGCGGTCTCGGAGGTGTTCCTGCGGAGTGTGGGTGCCAGTGTCGCGGGTTGGGTGAGGGTGTCCTGGGTGAGGGTGGTGAGTGTGGTGTCGGGGCCGAGTTCGAGGTAGCGGGTGGTGCCGTTGGTTTCGAGGTGCTGGATGCCGGGGTGGAAGCGGACGGTGCGGCGGATGTGTTCGGCCCAGTAGGCGGGTGTGGTGAGTTGGTCGCCGGTGGCGGGGAGTCCGGTGAGGTTGGAGATGACGGGGATCTTGGGTGGGTTGTAGGTCAGGTGGTCGATGGCGTGGCGGAAGTCGTCGAGGACGCTGTCCATGTGGGCGGAGTGGAAGGCGTGGCTGACGGTGAGGTGTTTGGTTCTGCGGCCTTTGGTGGTGAAGTGGTGTGCGAGGGCTTCGGCGGCGTCCTGGGCGCCGGAGATGACGGTTGCCTGGGGGCCGTTGAGGGCGGCGATGTCGAGGTCGTCGATGGTGGCGAGGGCGGTGTGTACTTCGTCCTCGGTGGCTTGGAGGGCGATCATGGTGCCGTCGGTGCGGGCGGCCTGCATGAGCCGGCCGCGGGCGGCGACGAGGGTGACGGCGTCGGGGAGTGAGAGGACCCCGGCGACGTGGGCGGCGGCGATCTCGCCGATGGAGTGGCCGATGAGGACTTGGGGGGTGAGTCCGTCGTGTTCGAGGGTCCGGTACAGCGCGGTCTGCAGGGTGAAGAGCGCGGCCTGCGTGTACTCGGTCCGGTTCAGGAGTTCCGCGTCCTGCCCCCACATCACTTCGTGCAGCGGCCGGTCGAGGATCGCGTCGAAACGGTCGCACACCTCGCAGAAGGCGGCGGCGAAGACGGGGTGGGCTTCGTACAGTTCGCGTCCCATGCCGAGGCGTTGGCTGCCCTGGCCGGTGAAGAGGAACGCCGTCCTGCCGGGGGTCACGGTGCCTGTGGTCAGGCCGGGGGTCTCGGTGCCGTCGGCGAGTGCCGTGAGGCCGGTGAGGAGGGTGGTGCGGTCGGTG
>NZ_JNXG01000052.1 GCF_000717025.1 Streptomyces atroolivaceus | reverse complement strand
CACGACGGCGACGACCTCTACGCCGAAGTCAGCCTCCCCCACGACACCGACACCACCGGCCACACACTCCACCCCGCACTCCTCGACGCCGCCCTGCACGCCCTGCTCGTCGCCGATCCGGACGCGCCCCTGCGGGTGCCGTTCAGCTGGTCCGGCGTCACCGTGCACGCCGGTGGCGCCACCCGGCTCCGCGTCCGGCTGCGCCGGAACGGTCCGGACACCGCCACCCTTGCCCTGGCCGACCCGACCGGTGCCCCGGTTGCCGGGGTCGCCGAACTGGTCCTGCGTGCCGCGGACTTCACCGGACCGGCAGACGCCTCGGCGGGCGCCCGGGATCCGCTGTACGTGCTGCGCTGGCGGGAGGTGCCGGCCGAGCTGCCCACCGACGCCACCGTGCCGGCGTCATCGTGGGCGGTACTCGGGAAGGACGGCGCGGCCGTGGCCGGCCGGCTCGGCGCCCGTGCTCACCACGCCGACCTGGCGGGGCTGCGGGCCGCGCTGGACGCGGGGGCCCCGGTACCGTCCGTGGTCGTACTGCCCGTGCGGGAGCGGAACGACGACGTGCTCGCCGCAGCCCACGCGTCGGCGGAGGACACACTCGCCGTCGTCCAGGAGTGGCTTGCCGATGAACGGCTTGCCGACGCGCGGCTGGTCGTGGTCACGCGAGGCACCGTCGCGGCGGGCCGGGAACCCGTGGTCACCCCTTCGGCAGTGGCCGTGTCGACGGTGTGGGGTCTCCTGCGTACCGCCCAGGCCGAGACGGCGGGCCACTTCACGCTGGTGGATCTGTCCCCTGACCCGGCTTCCGACGGAGGCCCCGACGATCTCGGCGAGGGCGGCGGACCGGCTGCGGAGACAGGCCTGCTGCCCGCCGCGGTCGCGACCGGACAGGAACAGCTAGCGGTACGTGACGGCCTGTTGTTCGCGCCGGCCCTGACCCGCGCCGGCGCGGTCGCGCCCGGCACGGCTGCGGACGCGGCGGCCCGCGGGCGGAGCTTCGATCCGGAGGGGACGGTGCTGATCACCGGCGGCACCGGCGCACTCGGCAGCCTCCTCGCCCGCCACCTCGTCACCCACCACGGCGCACGCCACCTCATCCTC
>NZ_JNXG01000051.1 GCF_000717025.1 Streptomyces atroolivaceus | reverse complement strand
GCAGGAGGGTGGTGCCGGCGATGGTGTGGTCGGCGAGCCAGGGGTGGGTGCGCAGGGAGATCCGGCCGGTGAGGACGAGCTGGTCGGTGTCGGCGAGGGTGACCGCCGCTCCGAGAAGCGCGTGGTCGGCGGCGGTCAGCCCGGCTGCGGTCACGTCGGTACCGGAGCGCTGCGGCGCGAGCCAGAAGTGGCTCCGCTGGAAGGGATAGGTGGGCAGACCGTCAGGGTGGGCGGGAGTGTGCCCGCGTCGCCACGCCGAGGGGGAGTGGCCGCCGGTGTGCAGACGGGCGACGGCGGTCGCGAAGGCGAGGGGCTCGGGGGACGTCTTGCGCAGGGCCGCGGTGACGACCGCCCCGGCGCGGACGGTCTGCTGGGCGAGGGTGGTGAGGGTCGCGTCGGGGCCGAGTTCGAGGTAGCGGGTGACGCCCTCGGTCTCGAGGTGCTGGATGCCGGGGTGGAAGCGGACGGCCCGGCGGATGTGTTCGGCCCAGTAGGCGGGGGTGGTGAGTTCGTCGCCGGTGGCGGGGAGTCCGGTGACGTTGGAGATCACCGGGATCTTCGGTGGGTGGTAGGTCAGTCCGTCGATCGCCTGGCGGAAGTCGTCGAGGACGCCGTCCATGTGGGCGGAGTGGAAGGCGTGGCTGACGGTGAGACGTGTGGTCCTGCGGCCCTCCGCGCCCAGGCGTTCCTGGAGGGCGACGGCCTCCGCGGCGTCCCCGGAGACCACCAGCGAGCCGGGTGCGTTGAGGGCGGCGATGTCGATGCCGGCCGTGAGCAGGGGGAGCACCTCGTCCTCGGTGGCTTGGAGGGCGATCATGGTGCCGTCGGTGCGGGCGGCCTGCATGAGCCGGCCGCGGGCGGCGACGAGGGCGACGGCGTCGGGGAGCGAGAGGACCCCGGCGACGTGGGCGGCGGCGATCTCACCGATGGAGTGGCCGATGAGGACGTGGGGGGTGAGTCCGTCGTGTTCGAGGGTCCGGTACAGCGCGGTCTGCAGGGCGAACAGGGCCGGCTGGGTGTACTGCGTCCGGTTGAGCAGATCTGCGTCCTGCCCCCACATGACCGTGCGCAGCGGGCGGTCCAGGAGGGGATCGAAGAGCTCGGTGACCTCGTCGAAGGCGGCGGCGAAGACGGGGTGGGCTTCGTGGAGTTCGCGTCCCATGCCGAGGCGTTGGCTGCCCTGGCCGGTGAAGAGGAA
>NZ_JNXG01000050.1 GCF_000717025.1 Streptomyces atroolivaceus | reverse complement strand
GCAGTCCGGCAAATGCCTCGACGCGGCCGGCGTCTCCTCCACCGACGGAACCAAGCTCCACCTGTGGACCTGTCTCTCCGCCGTCAACCAGAAGTGGGTCATGCCATGAGCCGACGACTCGTAAGCCTCGCGGCCTGGGCGGCCTGCGGTCTGCTCGGCGCGGCCGCCCTGCCCGCAGCCGTCTCCACAGCCGCTGAGACCGGCCCTACGCCGCCCGCCCGCCCGACGGCAGCGGCCGCCGCCGACCCGGCGTACGACGTGCTCGTCTTCTCCAGGACCGCCGGTTTCCGCCACTCCTCCATCGACGAAGGCGTCAGCGCTCTGCGTCAGCTGGGCGCCGCCAACAACTTCACCGTCACGGCGACCGAGGACGCCGCCGCCTTCACCCCGGCCAACCTGGACGGCTACGAGAGCGTCGTCTTCCTCTCCACCACCGGAGACGTCCTGAACGCCGCTCAGCAGACCGCCTTCGAGGGCTACATCGAATCGGGCGGCGGCTACGTCGGCATCCACGCGGCGGCCGACACCGAATACGACTGGAGCTGGTATTCGGGCCTGGCAGGCGCCCTGTTCCAGTCGCATCCTGCGATCCAGCCGGCCACGGTGAAGGTGGAGGACCGCGCCCACGACGCCACCGCCCACCTCGGCCCGGTCTGGCAGCGGACCGACGAGTGGTACGACTACCGCACCAACCCGCGCACCACCGCCCATGTCCTGGCCTCGCTCGACGAGTCCAGCTACAGCGGCGGCTCCATGGGGGGCGACCATCCCATCGCCTGGTGCAAGGACTACCGGGGCGGCCGCGCCTTCTACACCGGTGGCGGCCACACCGAGGAGTCCTACGCCGACCCGGCGTTCCGCCGTCACCTGCTCGGCGGCATCCGCTGGTCCGCCGGCACGACCGAGGCCGACTGCCGCCCGGAAACCGGCTACACCACGCTGTTCGGGACCTCGGGAACGACCGGCTGGAAACAGGCCGGTCCGGGCTCCTTCACGAACGCGGACTCCACTCTCACCTCGCAGGGCGGCCTCGGCCTGCTCTGGTACCAGGCCAAGGCGTACACGTCCTACTCGCTGAAGCTCGACTGGCGCCAGGCCGGCGACGACAACTCCGGCGTCTTCGTGGGCTTCCCGGCCTCCGACGACCCCTGGTCGGCCGTCGACAACGGCTACGAGATCCAGATCGACGCCACGGACGCCACGGACCGCACCACAGGTTCCGTGTACGGCTTCAAGTCAGCCGACCTGGCGGCCCGCGACCGGGCCCTGAACCCTCCCGGCGAGTGGAACACCTATGAGATCCGGGTCGAGGGCGAGCGTCTGCGGGTGTACCTGAACGGAGTCGAGATCAACGACTTCACCAACACCGTCCCCGCCCGCAGCCTCCAGCAGGGCCACATCGGACTGCAGAACCACGGCGACGGCGACGACGTGTCCTTCCGTAACATCCGCATCAAGGAACTCGGAGGCTCCACCGGCCCCAGGGAGGGCGCCATCACCGGCATCGGCGGCAAGTGCGTCGACGTCGCGAACGGGGCGAGCGCCGACGGGACGCAGATCCAGCTGTGGACGTGCAACCAGTCCGCGGCCCAG
>NZ_JNXG01000048.1 GCF_000717025.1 Streptomyces atroolivaceus | reverse complement strand
GCTCCGAATGGTCCGTCGCAGCAGCGGGTGGTGCGTGCGGCGTTGGCGAGTGCGGGGTTGGGGCCGGTGGATGTGGATGTGGTGGAGGGGCATGGGACGGGGACGCGGTTGGGGGATCCGATTGAGGCTCAGGCGTTGTTGGCGACGTATGGGCAGGGTCGTGAGGGTGGTGAGCCGTTGTGGTTGGGGTCGGTGAAGTCGAATATTGGTCATGCGCAGGCGGCTGCTGGTGTGGCTGGTGTGATCAAGATGGTGGAGGCGATGCGGCGGGGGGTGTTGCCGCGGACGTTGCATGTGGATGAGCCGTCGGATCAGGTGGATTGGTCTGTGGGTTCGGTGGAGTTGTTGGTGGAGGGTCGGGTGTGGCCGGATGGGGGTCGGCCGCGTCGGGCTGGTGTGTCGTCGTTCGGGATCAGTGGGACGAATGCGCATGTGATTTTGGAGGAGGCGCCTCGTGAGGTGGTGTCTCGTGAGGTGGCTTCTGGTGGTGGTGTGGTGCCGGGTGGTGGTGTGGTGCCGTTGGTGTTGTCGGGGAAGTCGGAGGAGGCGGTTGTTGAGTTGGCGGGTCGTGTGTTGTCGGTGGTGGGGGATGGTTCTGGGGTTGGTTCGGTGGGTGAGGTGTGTCGGGCGTTGGCGGTGACGCGTGCGGGGTTGGGGCATCGGGCGGTTGTGGTGGGTGGGGGTTGGGAGGAGTTGCGTTCGGGTTTGGTGGCGTTGTCGGAGGGTGAGTCCGGTTCTGGTGTGGTGCGTGGTGTGGTGGGTTCGGGTGGTGGGTCGTTGGGGTTTGTGTTTTCGGGTCAGGGGTCTCAGTGGGTGGGGATGGGTCGTGGGTTGTATGAGGCGTTTCCGGTGTTTGCGGAGGCGTTTGATGAGGTGATTGGTTTTGTGGGTGAGGGTGTGCGTGAGGTGATGTGGGGTCTGGGGTCGGAGGGTTCTGGTTCTGGTTCGGGTGGTTTGTCGGTGGATGATACGGGGGTGGCGCAGCCGGCGTTGTTTGCGGTGGAGGTTGCGTTGTTCCGGTTGTGGGAGTCGTGGGGTGTGCGGGTGGATTGTGTGGGTGGTCATTCGGTGGGTGAGGTGGCGGCGGCGTTTGTTGCGGGGGTGTTGTCGTTGGAGGATGCGTGTCGGTTGGTGGTGGCGCGTGGGCGGTTGATGCAGGGGTTGGAGTTGGGTGGGGTGATGGTGGCGGTTGAGGCGTCGGAGGAGGAGGTGTTGCCGTTGTTGGGTGAGGGGGTGTCGTTGGCGGCGGTGAATGGTCCGTCTTCGGTGGTGGTGTCTGGTGTGGTGGGTGCGGTGGATGAGGTGGTGGGTGTGTTTGTGGGGCGTGGTCGTAGGTGTAAGCGGTTGGTGGTGTCGCATGCGTTTCATTCGGTGTTGATGGAGCCGATGTTGGAGGAGTTCCGGGGTGTGGTGGAGGGGTTGTCGTTCAGGGAGCCGCGGTTGGGTTTGGTGGTGTCGGGTGATGTGTGTGATCCGGGGTTCTGGGTGTCGCATGTGCGGGAGCCGGTGAGGTTTTTGGATACGGTTCGGGTGATGGAGGGGCGTGGGGTTTCGGGGTTTGTGGAGGTGGGTCCGGATGCGGTGTTGTCGGTGATGGGTCCGGGTTGTGTGGTGGGTGGTGATGTGGTGTTTGTTCCGTCGGTGCGTCGGGGGCGGGACGAGGTGCGTGGTGTGGTGGGTGCGTTGGGTGTGGTGTGGTCGCGTGGGTTCGGGGTGGATTGGGGTGGGGTGTTTCCTGGGGTGGTGGGGCATGTTGATCTGCCGACGTATCCGTTCCGTCGTCGGCGTTATTGGCTGGATTCGGGTTCGGGTTCGGGTGGTTCGGGTGATGTGGCGGTGTCGGGGCAGGTGGCTGCGGGGCATCCGTTG
>NZ_JNXG01000047.1 GCF_000717025.1 Streptomyces atroolivaceus | reverse complement strand
CCTCCTGCCCGGCACAGCCTTCACCGACCTCGCCCTCCACGCCGCCGGCCACACCGACACCCCCACCCTCGAGGAACTCACCCTCGAAGCCCCACTGGTGCTGCGCCCCGACGGCACCGTGACCCTGCACGTGACGGTCGGTCCGCCCGCCGCCGACGGCAGCCGGCCGCTGACCATCCACTCACGCAGGGACGAGTCCGCCACCTGGACCCGGCATGCCTCCGGCGCCCTGACGGACGCGGACCCGGCCCCCGAGACGGCGACGACCTCTACGCCGAGGTCACCCTGCCCGAAGGCGTCGACACCACCGGGCACACCCTGCACCCCGCACTCCTCGACGCCGCCCTCCACCCGTGGGCGCGGGAGGTGATGGACGAGTCGGAGAACGTCCTGCTGCCCTTCAGCTGGCAGGGGGTTGCGCTGCACGCCGTGCAGGCGACCCGGCTCCGGGTGAGGCTGAGCCGTGCCGGCGCGGACACGATGCGGCTGTACGCCACCGACCCGACGGGTGCCCCGGTCGCCACGGTGCAGGCCCTCACCGCGCGAGCCGGCGCCCTGGCCGACATCACGGCCGGCGGCACGGACGCCGGCGGCAGAAGCCCGCTCCACCTGCTCGACTGGAAACCGCTGCCCCCCTCCGGCTCCACGGCCGTCCCCGAAGGCGTCGTGGTCATCGGCCCTGACCCGCTGGGGCTCGCGGACGCGCTCGGCGCGGTGGCCCACCCCGACCCCGCCGCACTGCTCACCGCCGTCGCGGAGGGTGCCGGTACGCCCGCACTCGTCCTTGCCACCTTCACCGACGACGCGGCGGACGCGCCCGGTGCCCTCGAGCCCGAGCACGACGGTGTGCCCGCGGCCGACGGCCTGCCGGCACGGCTGGACGCACTGACCGCCCGGGCGCTGGAGCTGACGCAGCGCTGGCTGGAGCTGGACTGGCCCGACGGCGACGCCACGGCCGAGCCCCGGCTGATCGTGGTGACCCGAGGTGCCGTGGCCGCCCGCCCGGGCCCCGAGATCCGGGACCTGGCCGCATCCGCCGTCTGGGGTCTGCTGCGGGCCGCCCGGACCGAGCATCCGGACCGGTTCGGCCTGCTGGACCTGGACGCCGCCGCCCAGGAGCGCACGGAGGGACTGACGGCGGCCTTGTCGGAGCTGCTCGCCGGGGGCGAACACCAGCTCGCCGTCCGCGACGGCGGCAACTACGCCCCCCGCCTGGTGCGGGCGGACTCGGCGCCCGAGGTGCTTGTCCCGCCGGAGAACACCCCGTACTGGCGGCTGGACGTGCACAGCTCGGGCACCCTGGGCAATCTCGCGCTGCTCCCCGCGCCCGAGGCCGGCGCACCGCTGGACCAGGGCGAAGTGCGGGTCTCCGTACGTGCCGCCGGGCTGAACTTCCGCGACGTGCTGGTCGGCCTCGGTATGTATCCGGGGGACGAGGCGCGCATCGGCGGAGAGGCGGCCGGTGTCGTCATGGAGACCGGTCCCGGGGTGACCTCGGTGGCGGTCGGTGACCGGGTGACGGGACTGTTCCCGCTGGGTGCGATCGGGCCGGTCGCGGTCACCGACCACCGGTGGCTGACCCGGATGCCGCAGGGCTGGACGTTCACGGACGCCGCCGTCCTTCCGGTCGTGTTCCTCACCGCGTTCCACGGCCTGAGGGATCTCGCGAACGTGCGCCGGGGCGAGTCGTTGCTCGTCCATGCCGCGACCGGCGGTGTGGGTATGGCCGCCCTGCAGCTCGCGCACCACTGGGGCCTGGAGGTCTACGGCACCGCGAGCCCGCCGAAGTGGCCCGTGCTGCGTTCGCTCGGCGTCGACGAGGCCCGGATCGCCTCGACCCGTACGCTCGACTTCGAGGAGCAGTACCGCGAGGCCACGGAGGGCCGGGGCTTCGACGTGGTGCTGAACTCGCTGGCACACGAGTTCGTGGACGCGTCACTGCGGCTGCTGGCGCCCGGCGGCCGGTTCCTGGAGATGGGCAAGACCGACATCCGGGACGCGGCCGAGGTCCAGGAGCAGCACGCGGGCATCACGTACACCGCGTACGACTTGATGCGGGTGGAGCCCGACCGGGTACAGGAAATGCTGGTCGAGCTGGTACGGCTCTTCGAATCGGGGGCGCTGCGCCGGCTGCCGGTGACCGCGTGGGACGTCAGTCATGCGCCCGAGGCCCTTCGGTACCTGAGTCAGGCCCGGCACACGGGCAAGGCGGTGCTGACACTGCCGTCCCCGCCGGACCCGGAGGGGACGGTGCTGATCACCGGCGGCACCGGCGCACTCGGCAGCCTCCTCGCCCGCCACCTCGTCACCCACCACGGCGCACGCCACCTCATCCTC
>NZ_JNXG01000046.1 GCF_000717025.1 Streptomyces atroolivaceus | reverse complement strand
CAACTACGCCGCCGCCAACACCTTCCTCGACGCACTCGCCCACCACCGCCACACCCAAGGCCTACCCGCCACCTCCCTCGCCTGGGGACTCTGGGACGAAGGCGGCATGGGCGAACGACTGTCCGCGGCCGACCTCGCCAGGCTGCGCCGCTCGGGGATCGTACCGATGCCGCCCGCCGAGGCCCTGCGGATGCTCGACACCGCTCTCGGGTCCGACGAGGCCCTGCTCTACCCGGCGCGGCTCGACCTGTCCGCCTTGCGAACGCTGGCGGCCTCGGGGTCGGGCCCCGCACCGCTGCTCGGGCTGGTGCGCGGCGGGCCGGCACGGCGGGCCGCCGCAGTGGGCGCGGGGGCGCGGTCCTCCGCCGGAGCCGTACCGCTTGCGGACCGGCTCGCGGCCACCCCGGCGGAGGACCGCGGGGAACTGGTCCTCGGTCTGGTCCGGGAGCATGTCGCGGCAGTCCTCGGCCACGGCTCACCGGACCGGATCGATACCGAACGCGGGCTCCTGGACCTGGGGTTCGACTCGCTGACCGCTGTGGAGTTCCGCAACCGGCTCATCGCCGCCACGGCCCTGCGACTGCCGACCACGCTCGTGTTCAACCATCCCACCCCGGCGGCGCTCGCCCGGTACCTGCTCACCGAGCTCGCCCCTGCGGCCGGCCCCGCCGACGCGGCGGGCCCGTTGGAGGCGATCGAGCGGCTCGACGCGCTGCTCCGGCGGACCGGTGCCGCCGCCGGGGGCGCGGCCGAGGCGGCGGAGATCACCCAGCGGCTGCAGCACGTGCTGCAGAACTGGCACGGCCTCACCGCGTCCCTCGGTGAGGCCGACGACGCCGGCCTCGACTCCGCGACGGACGACGAGCTGTTCGAGACCCTCGACAGAGAGCTCGGCCTGTCCTGACGCCGTCCCGGCGTCAGCCGCCGGTCCCGTACATCCCTCATCTCAGCAGAGAAGGTCGAGTTCCCGTGGCGAACAACGAAGAGAAGCTCCGCGACTACCTGAAGCGGGCGACCACCGATCTGAGGCTGGCCAGACGCCGGATCTCGGAGATCGAGCAGGCCCAGCAGGAGCCGATCGCGATCATCGGCATGGCCTGCCGCTACCCGGGCGGCGTCGCCTCGCCGGAAGACCTGTGGCGCCTGGTCAGCGAAGGGACCGACGCGATCGGCCCGTTCCCCGCGGACCGGGGCTGGGACGAGGATCTGTACGACCCCGACCCGGAGTCCGTCGGCAAGTCCACCACCGCGCACGGCGGATTCCTGTACGACGCCGCGGAGGCCGACGCGGCCTTCTTCGGGCTGAGCCCGCGCGAGGCGATGGCCACCGACCCGCAGCAGCGGCTGCTGCTCGAGACGGCCTGGGAGGCGTTCGAGCGGGCGGGCATCGACCCTGTGTCGCTGCGCGGCAGCGACACAGGGGTGTTCGCCGGGGTCATGTACAACGACTACGCCTCGCGGCTGCGGCCGGCGCCCGAGGAGTACGAGGGATATCTGGCCGGCGGCAGTCTCGGCAGCGTGGCATCGGGCCGGCTGGCCTACGTCTACGGCCTGGAGGGCCCGGCGGTGTCCGTGGACACCGCGTGCTCGTCGTCGCTGGTCGCCCTGCACCTGGCGGCGCAGTCGCTGCGCCAGGGCGAGTGCTCGCTGGCGCTCGCGGGCGGTGCGACGGTGATGGCGACGCCCAACACCTTCGTGGAGTTCAGCCGCCAGCGCGGGCTCGCGGCCGACGGCCGCTGCAAGGCGTTCGCCGCCGGGGCCGACGGCACCGGCTGGAGCGAGGGCGTCGGCCTGCTGCTGGTGGAGCGGCTCTCGGACGCGGTGCGCAACGGCCACCCGGTCCTCGCGGTCGTGCGGGGCACGGCCACCAACCAGGACGGTGCCAGCGGCCGGCTGACGGCTCCGAACGGGCCCGCGCAGGAGCGGGTGATCCGGCAGGCCCTGGCCAACGCCCGGCTGACGGCGGACCAGGTCGACGCGGTCGAGGCGCACGGCACGGGCACCACCCTGGGTGACCCGATCGAGGCCCAGGCGCTCATCAACACGTACGGCAGCGCCCATGACTCCGAACACCCCTTGTGGCTCGGGTCGTTGAAGTCCAACATCGGTCACACCCAGGCCGCGGCCGGGGTCGGAGGCGTCATCAAGATGGTGATGGCGATCCGGAACGGAGTGCTGCCGCGCACACTCCACGTCGACCGGCCCACGGACCATGTCGACTGGTCGGACGGCACGGTGCGGCTGCTCACCGAGGAACAGCGGTGGACCGCCGACGGTGAGCTGCCGCTGCGTGCCGCCGTGTCGTCGTTCGGGATCAGCGGCACCAACGCGCACGTCATCGTCGAGCAGGCGCTGGATCAGCCCGCCGAGCCCGGGGACGACGAACCGGAGCAGGCGGCCGGGCCGGGAGAAGCGGACGGCGGACCCGGCGCCGAGGAGTCCGCAGCCCCCGCGCTCCCCTGGCTGCTGTCGGCGAAGAGCGAAGAGGCACTGCGCGACCAGGCACGACGACTGCACGCGTACGCCACCCGGCACGCCGATGCGCCTCTTGCGGAGGTCGCGGCCTCGCTTGCCGCCCGTACCCGCTTCGACCACCGCGCCGTGGTGGACACCACCGACCGCACCACCCTCCTCACCGGCCTCACGGCACTCGCCGACGGCACCGAGACC
>NZ_JNXG01000045.1 GCF_000717025.1 Streptomyces atroolivaceus | reverse complement strand
GTGGGTGAGGGGGTGGTTGATGCGGGGTACTGGTATCGCAATCTGCGGCAGCCGGTGCTCTTCGCCGACGCGATCGGCACCCTCGTCCGCGAAGGGTTCGACACCTTCGTGGAGTCGAGCGCCCACCCCGTCCTCACACCGGGCATCAACGACATGCTCGACGCGGCCCGGCTCGACGGCACCGTCGTCGGGACGTTGCGCCGCGACGACGGAGGTCTCGACCGGTTCCTGCGCTCCGCGGGAGAACTCTGGTCCTACGGCGTGGACGTCGACTGGACCCCCGCCCTGACCGAGGGGGCGCGCCACACGGACCTGCCCACGTACGCGTTCCAGCGACAGCGTTACTGGCTGGACAGCGCCGAGGCACTCGGCGGCGCGGGCGACGTGTCCGCCGCCGGGCTGATCGCCACCGGGCATCCGCTGCTCGGCGCCGCCGTCGAGCACGCGGCCGGGCAGGGCGTCACCTTCTCCGGACGCCTCAGCCTCGGCCGTGACGCCTGGCTCGGCGATCACAGCGTCGAAGGCCGGACGATCTTCCCCGGCACCGGATTCGTCGAGATGGCGATCCGTGCCGGCGACCAGACCGGCCACTCACACCTCGAAGAGCTCACCCTCGCCGCCCCCCTCGTACTGCCCGAGGACGGTGCGGTCGAGATCCAGGTTCTCGTCGAGGGCGTGACGGACGCCACGGGCACCGGGGCCGAGACGGACGACACCCGGGCCGGGGACGCCGGAGCCGGGCACCCCGACGAACGCCGGCGGTGCGCGATCTACTCGCGGCCGGAGAACGCCCCTGCGGGCGACCCCTGGACCCGGCACGCCACCGGGACCCTCAGCGCCACGCGTTCCCACCCGCGCTTCGACCTCTCCCAGTGGCCGCCGTCCGGCGCCGAACCCATCGCGCTGGACGGTGCGTACGAACGTCTCGCCGCGTCGGGGCTCGTCTACGGGCCCGCGTTCCAGGGGCTGCGTGCCGCCTGGCGACTGGGTTCCGAGGTGTACGCGGAGATCGAGATCGCTGACGAAGTCCGCGAGCGCGCACCTCAGTTCGGCATCCACCCCGCGCTGCTCGACGCGGCCCTGCACGCGATAGGGGTGGACACCCCGCACGACCGGGCCGAGCTGCCGTTCGCCTGGGAACACGTCGAGCTGTCGGCGACCGGCGCCACCGCCCTCCGGGTACGGGTCAGGCCCGGCCCGCGCGGCACCGTCGCCCTGGACCTGGCCGACACCACCGGCAGCCCCGTCGCGTCGGTCGGGTCGCTCGCCGTGCGTCCCGTCACCGCCGAGCAGCTCGCCGCGGCGGCGCGGACCACCCGTGAGGGCGCGCTCTACGGCGTGGACTGGGACTCCGTAACGCTCGACGAGCCGGAGGCCGGCACGGAACAGACCGCACCGCGCTGGGTCGTACTCGCCCCGGACGGGGGCGCTCCGGCCGCGTACGGCCTGACGCTTCCGACCGCCGGGACCGCCTCGTCCCTCGACGACATCGCCGAAGCCGACGTCGTCGTCCTCCGGAGCGGCACGGGCAGCGACCCCGAGGCCGTACGCGAGGCGACGGCGCACACCCTGCGCACGATGCAGGCCTGGCTCACCGCCGACCGGTTCGCGGATGCCACCCTGCTCGTGCTCACCCACGGCGCCACCGACGGGTCCAGCCTGGCGGCAGCCGCCGTACGCGGCCTCGTCCGTACCGCACAGCTGGAGAACCCGGGCAGCTTCCTCCTCGTCGACCTCGACGGACACGAGGACTCGGCCCGCCTCCTCCCGTATGTCGCCACGCTCGGCCGGCCCGAGGTGGCGCTGCGCGCGGGTGCCGTGCAGGTGCCCCGGCTGGTGCGGAGAGCCGAGCCGCCGGCCGGAGCCGAACAGGCCGGGGAGATGTGGGACGCCGACGGCACCGTGGTGATCACCGGCGCGAGCGGGACCCTCGCGGGTGCCCTGGCCCACCACCTCGTCGACCACTGCGGCGTGCGCCACCTGCTGCTCCTCAGCCGCAGCGGCTCCGGAATCGACGGCCTCGAAGAGGCGGGCGCGACGGTGACCGCGGTGCCGTGCGACGTCGCCGACCGTACGGACCTCGCGCGCGCCCTGGCCGACGTCCCCGCCGCGCACCCCGTCCACGCCGTCATCCACGCGGCGGGCGTACTCGCCGACGGCACGACCGGGACACTCACCGCCGAGCAGATCGACGCCGTGATGCGCCCGAAGGCCGAAGCGGCCTGGCACCTGCACGAGCTGACCGAGGAGATGGGCCTCCGCCACTTCGTGCTGTTCTCGTCGATCGCCGGGATCACGGGCAGCCAGGGACAGGCCAACTACGGCGCGGCCAACGCACACCTCGACGCGCTCGCCGCGTACCGTCGCGCCCGCGGGCTGCCCGCGCAGTCACTGGCCTGGGGCTTCTGGGCCCAGGCCAGCGGAATGACGGGCCACCTCGACGACGCCGACCGTGCGCGCATCAGCAGCAGCGGCATCGCTCCGCTCTCCACCGAGGAAGGGCTGCGTCTCTTCGACGCGGCACTCGTGCAGGGTGACCCCGTGGTCGCCCCGATGCGGGTCGACATGGCGGGACTGCGGGCGCAGGGCGCCGAGTTGGCGGAGATCTTCCACGGGCTCGTGCCGGCCCGCCGCCGCGGTGCCACGATCACCGCCACCACGGAGGACGCGGTCGGAGACAGCTCCCTGCGGGGTGAACTCGCCGGCCTTTCCGAGGCGGAACGGGCTGAACGACTGCTCACCATGATCCGCACCCAGGCAGCCTCGGTACTCGGCCACGGCAGTGCGGAGGCCGTCGAGGCGAACCGCGCGTTCCGCGAGTTCGGGTTCGACTCCCTGACCGCCGTCGAACTGCGTAACCGGCTCAACTCCGCCACGGGTCTCCGGCTCCCCGCGACCCTCGTCTTCGACTACCCGACACCGAAGGTCCTCGCCGACCACCTGAACGACGAACTGCTCGGCGCGAGCGCGCCCTCGGGTGTCGTGGTGGGTGCGGTGGACCCTGAGCCCGGGGTGGCGGGGAAGTCGTATGTGCGTGAGGGCGGGTTCCTTGCGGATGTGGCTGGTTTTGATGCGGAGTTGATCCGCAGCAGCGGTTGTTGCTGGAGCTGTCGTGGGAGGCGTTCGAGCGGGCGGGTGTGGATCCGGCGTCGCTGCGTGGGAGCAGTACGGGTGTCTTCACCGGTCTGATGCACCATGACTACGCGGCCAGCTCCAGCGGGGGCAGCCTGGTCTCGGGGCGCATCTCCTACACGCTGGGTCTGGAAGGTCCTGCGATCACGGTCGACACTGCGTGCTCGTCGTCGTTGGTGGCGATGCACCGTCGTCGTTGGTGGCGATGCACTGGGCTGCGCAGTCGTTGCGTTCGGGGGAGTGCTCGCTGGCGCTGGCCGGCGGAGTGACGGTGATGACCACCCCGGGCACCTTCGTGGAGTTCGCCCGCCAGAACGGACTGGCTTCCGACGGGCGCTGCAAGGCGTTCGCCGAGGGCGCTGACGGCACGGGTTGGTCCGAAGGCGTGGGCCTGCTGGTGATGGAGCGGTTGTCGGATGCGCGCCGTAACGGGCACCGCGTCCTGGCGGTGATGCGTGGTTCTGCGGTGAATCAGGATGGTGCGTCGAATGGGTTGACGGCTCCGAATGGTCCGTCGCAGCAGCGGGTGGTGCGTGCGGCGTTGGCGAGTGCGGGGTTGGGGCCGGTGGATGTGGAT
>NZ_JNXG01000044.1 GCF_000717025.1 Streptomyces atroolivaceus | reverse complement strand
CCGTTCCGTCGTCGGCGTTATTGGCTGGATTCGGGTTCGGGTTCGGGTGGTTCGGGTGATGTGGCGGTGTCGGGGCAGGTGGCTGCGGGGCATCCGTTGCTGGTGGCTGTGCTGGATCATGTGGATTCGGACGGGGTGACGCTGACGGGTCGTCTGCGACCACGCGGTGCATGGGACGGTTCTTGTGCCGGGTACGGCGTTGGTGGAGCTCGTCCTGCGTGCCGGTCAGGAGACCGACACCCCCACCATCGACGAACTCACCCTGCAGGCGCCGATCATCGTGCCTCCGGTCGGTGGTGTCCGGCTCCGGGTGACTGTGGGTGAGCGGTACGGCGACGGGCTCCGGGCCGTTACGGTGCACGGGCAGGCGTCCGACGGGCCCTGGATCGAACACGCCGGCGGGACGCTCACCGAGAGGCAGTCCTCGTCGGCCGCGGCCGACGGTCAGTGGCCGCCCACCGGTGCCGGCGAACTGGACACCGACGCCGCCTATGCGCGGTTGTCGGAGGCCGGGGTCGACTACGGCCCGCTCTTCCAGGGGCTGCGCCGCGCGTGGCAGCGAAACGGCGAGGTCTTCGCCGAGGTCGCGCTCCCCGAAGGCACGTCGGCCGACGGATTCGCACTTCATCCCGCGCTGTTCGACGCGGCACTGCACGCCGGGACCTACCTGGACGCGGACAGCCCGCAGGGTGCGGGAGACGGCGGAGGCGCGGCGCTGCCGTTCGTCTGGCGAGGGATCACCGTTCACTCGACGGGTGCTCTGGAACTGCGCGTCCTGCTGACCCGGAGTGGCGACGACGAGATGGCGTTGTCGGCCACAGACGCCGACGGCGCGGCCGTCGTCACGGTCGAGCGCCTGGTGACCCGCGCCCTGGCCGCGGAACAGATCGCGACGGCTTCCGAATCGCTCTACGTCCCGGAGTGGAAGGAACACCCGGGCGGGGCACGGTACGCGGGGGCGCCGGCCGTGGTGGACGACCTCGCGGACCTCGATGCGGATGTACCCGAGGTGGTGGTTCTCCGCGTCGGAACGGCGGTCGGGAACGGGGCCGGCGACAGCGGGGGAGCGACGACCGTCGCCGACACGGCACGGACGACGGCCGTGAGCGTGCTCGCGGTTCTCACGTCCTGGCTGGCGGACGAACGGTACGCGACCGCGCGGCTCGCGCTGATGACGCGGGACGCCGCGCCCGCGTCGGACGACCCGGATCTCGCGCAGTCGCCCGTGTGGGGACTCGTACGGGCGGCGCAGGCCGAGCACCCCGGCAGGTTCCTCCTCATCGACACGCAGGACACCCGTGAAACGGGCGACGCACGCGAGACATCCGGCGTGCGGGACGCCGACCAGGTCGCCCAGGACCCGGCTCTGCTCACAGCGCTGGGTACGGGCGAGCCTGAGATCGTGATCCGGGACGGCGCGCTCTTCGTGCCGCGCTGGCGGCGCGCCGCTACAGTCCGGGCCGTCGAGACCGGGACCGGGACGGGCGGTACGGGGACGGACGCGGCCAGGACCGGCGCCGGGTTCCCCGACTCCGTCCTCATCACCGGCGGGACAGGTGGCCTGGGGGCCGCCGTCGCCCGCCACCTCGCCGGGCAGCACGGCGTCGGCGAGCTCGTTCTGGTCAGCCGCCGTGGCCCCGAGGCCCCTGGGGCCGAAGCCCTGTGTGCCGAACTGACAGCTCTGGGCGCCCGGGTGCACGCCGTCGCCGCCGATGTGTCCGACCGGGAGGCGGTGGCCGCACTCTTCGCCGAGTATCCGGTGCGCGGCGTCATCCACGCCGCAGGTGTGCTGGCCGACGGGCTCGTGGAGTCGATGACCCCGGACCAGTTCGACACGGCGTTCCGGCCGAAGGCGGATGCCGCGTGGCACCTGCACGAGCTGGGTGGCGACCTGGCGATGTTCATGCTGTTCTCGTCCGCGACCAGCGCCCTCGACGCGAAGGCCCAGGGGAACTACGCGGCGGCCAACGTGTTCCTCGACGCCCTCGCCGCGCACCGTCGCGCCCGCGGGCTGCCCGCCCAGTCGCTGGCCTGGGGCTTCTGGTCCGAGGACGGGATGGGCACGCGGCTCGACGAAGCCGACCTGGCCCGCATCCGGAGGACCGGGATCGCCTCGCTGCCGACGGATGAGGCCCTAGAACTGCTCGACGCCGCCGTGGCCACGGGAGAGCCGGCCCTGGCCCCCGTACGTCTCGACACCGCGGTGCTCAGGACACGTGAGGACGAGCTGCCTGTTGTCCTGTCCGACCTGGTCCGGCGACCGAAGGCGCGTGTGTCCGCTGCTGAGGGCGGAAGCAGTACACCGTTCGGCACGAAGCTCACGGGGCTGGCGGAGGGCGAGCGGGAGGCGTTCGTACTGGACGCCGTCCGTACGCAGATCGCTGCCGTTCTGGGACATGGTGGTGCGCAGGACATCGAACCCCGGCGCGCCTTCACCGACTTCGGATTCGATTCGCTGACCGCGGTGGAGTTCCGCAACAAGGTCGCCGCGGCGACGGGCCTGCGACTGCCCTCCACGATCGTCTTCGACTACCCGACGCCGCGTGCACTCGCCGATCATCTGCTTGCCGAAGCACTCGACGTGGTCCAGGAGTCCGCCGCGAGCACCCCGCACACCGTGGATTCCGACGACCCCGTGGTGATCGTCGGTATGAGCTGCCGCTATCCGGGCGGCGTCGACTCCCCCGAGGACCTGTGGCGCATGGTCGCCGAAGGGATCGACGGGATATCCGGGTTCCCGACCGACCGAGGATGGGACCTGGAGGCACTCGACGGGTCGGCGCCCGGACAGTCCTACACGACCCAGGGCGGGTTCCTCGAGAACGCCGGCGACTTCGACGCGGACTTCTTCGGGATCTCGCCGCGTGAGGCACTCGCCATGGACCCGCAGCAGCGGTTGCTGCTGGAGGCGTCCTGGGAGGCCTTCGAACGTGCGGGCATCGATCCCGACTCACTGCACGGCAGCGACACGGGCATCTTCGCCGGCCTCATGTACCGGGATTACGGCAGCACTCTGACCTCCGTACCCGACGATCTGCTCGGCTACTTCGGCAACGGCACCCTGAACAGCGTCGCCACCGGCCGCGTCGCCTACACGTTGGGGCTGGAGGGTCCTGCGATCACGGTTGACACGGCGTGTTCGTCGTCGTTGGTGGCGATGCACTGGGCTGCGCAGTCGTTGCGTTCGGGGGAGTGCTCGCTGGCGCTGGCCGGCGGAGTGACGGTGATGACCACCCCG
>NZ_JNXG01000043.1 GCF_000717025.1 Streptomyces atroolivaceus | reverse complement strand
GGTCATCACCGTCACTCCGCCGGCCAGCGCCAGCGAGCACTCCCCCGAACGCAACGACTGCGCAGCCCAGTGCATCGCCACCAACGACGACGAGCACGCGGTGTCGACCGTGATCGCAGGACCCTCCAGCCCCAACGTGTAGGAGATGCGCCCCGAGACCAGGCTGCCTTCGGTGCTCGTCCCGGCGTAGTCGTGATACATCAGGCCGGCGAAGACACCCGTACTGCTCCCACGCCCCACCCGGATACCGGCAGCTCATCCCCACGATCACCACCGGGTCATCCCCCGGACCCCCACCACCCGTCACCGCACCCACCACGACACCCGAGGGCGCCACGGCACCCGACGACCCGTCCGGGGAGATCTTCTCCCGCAGCAGCGCGGCCACGGCCTCGGAGTTGGGGTGGTCGAAGACCAGGGTTGCGGGCAGTTTCAGCCCTGTGGCGGAGACGAGGCGGTTCCGGAGGCCCACGGCGGCCAGCGAGTCGAAGCCGAGGTCCTTGAAGGCGCGGTGCGGGTCGACGGCGTCGGCACTGCCGTGGCCGAGCACGGAGGCGACGTGTTCGCGTACCAGGTCGGTGAGGTACCGCGCCCGTTCCGGCTCGGGGAGCCCGGCGAGCGTGGCCTCCAGCGCCGACGAGCCGGCGGCGGCGCCGGCACTGTTCGCGGCGGCGATCCGCCGTGCGGGCGCGGGCACCAGCCCGCGCAGCAGGGCGGGCAATGCCGCGCCCTGGGCGCGCAGGGCCGCCGCGTCGAGCCGGACGGGGAGCAGCAGCGCCTCGTCGCTGCGGAGGGCGGCGTCGAACAGGGCGAGGCCCTGTTCCGCGGTGAGGCCGAGGTCGCCGGAGCGCGCCAGGCGCGCGGTGTCCGCGTCCGTGAGGTGGCCGGTGAGTCCGCTGCGCTGCTGCCAGAAGCCCCAGGCAAGGGATGTGCCCGGCCGGCCCTGGGCCCGCCGGTGGGCGGCGAGCGCGTCGAGGAAGGAGTTGGCGGCGGCGTAGCTGGCCTGGCCCGCGTTGTCGAGCGTCCCGGCGAGGGAGGAGAAGAGCACGAAGGCGGCCAGGTCGCGGTCGGCCGTGAGCTCGTGCAGGTGCCACGCGGCGTCCACCTTGGGGCGGAGCACGGCCGCCGTGCGTTCCGGAGTGAGGGAGGGGATCGTCCCGTCGTCGAGTACGCCGGCTGTGTGTACGACTGCGGTGAGCGGGTGTGCGTCGGGTATCCCGGCGAGCACCCGTGCGATCGCGTCGCGGTCGGCGGCGTCGCAGGCGGCGACGGTCACCTGTGCCCCGTGGTCCGCGAGCTCGGTGCAGAGCTCCGCGGCACCCGGCGCCTCCTCGCCGCGCCTGCTCACGAGCACCAGGTGGCGCACGCCGTGACCGGTCACGAGGTGCCGGGCGACGAGGGCGCCGAGCACGCCCGTGCCACCGGTGAGGAGGACGGTGCCTTCGGGGTTCAGCTGTCCGCGCGTGGCCCGGGCGGGTTTTCCGGCGTCGTCCTGCGCGTCCGTACCGCCGGGCTGTGCAGGTGCTTCCGGTTCAGCCGGCGATACGGCACGGACGATGCCGGGGGTATACACCCGGCCCGCGCGCACCGCGAGTTGTTCCTCTCCTGCCTCGATCGCGGCAAGCACGTCCCCCGCCGGAACGGGCTGATCGTCGAGGTCGAGCAGGACGAATCTGCCGGGCTCCTCGCACTGGGCCGCCCGTACGAGCCCCCACACCCCTGCCGTCGTCAGACCGGTGACGTCCTCGCCCTGGGTGGCCACGGCGGCGCGCGTCACGACCACGATCCGGGAGTCCGCGAACTGCTCGTCGGCGAGCCGGCGCTGCACCTGGCGGAGCACCTCCTGGACGGTGCTGTGCACGCTGTCCGTGACCGCCTGCCCGGCGCCCGCGGCGACGGGCAGGAAGACGGTGGCCGGCGTGTCCGCCGCGGCCCCGTCGTGCGTGCCGAAGGCTGCGGCGAGACCGAAGTGGTCGGTGCCGAGCACGGCACATCCGGTGCCTGCGGGAACCGAGGCAGGGGCCGAGGAGCCCGGGCGTACGTTCCACGCGATGCGGTACAGCGAGTCCTGCTCCGTCTCGGCGTGGCGGCCGGCCGCCCCCTCCTCCATGACGCGGGTCATCAGCGACTCGATGGAGGCGACCGGGGCGCCGGTCGCGTCGGCGACCTCGATGGCGACGGAGTCCTCCCCCGCGGGGAAGAGCCGTACGCGTAGCGCGGTCGCTCCCTGGGCGAACAGCGAGACGCCGTTCCAGGAGAAGGGGAGGGTGATTTCGCCTTCCCTGACGGGCCCCGTCAGTTCGCCGTAGTCGATGGCGTGCAGTGCGGAGTCGAGCAGTGCGGGGTGGATGCCGAAGCGGCTCGCATCGGTGTCGTCGGGGAGGGTGACCTCGGCATACACGTCGGTGCCGGCCCGCCACACGGCGCGCAGGCCCTGGAAGGTGGGGCCGTAGGCGTAGCCGCGCTCCGCGAGCCGCTCGTAGGCGTCGCTGACGTCGACGGGCTCGGCGCCGGGCGGCGGCCACTGCGCGAGGCTGAACCCGCCGGGCTGAACCGGTTCGCCGAGAAGACCAGTGGCGTGCTGGGTCCAGGCGGTGTCGGGGAGGGCACCGACGGCGCGGGAGTACACGGCGAACGAGCGGCGGTCCCCGGCGACCGGGTTGACGATGACCTGGAGGTCGGCGCCGCCGGTGGTGGGAAGGACGAGCGGAGTGGTGAGGGTGAGTTCCTCGACCGCGCCCGCGCCCGTCTCGTCGGCCACTCGGATGGCGAGTTCCACGAAACCCGTGCCGGGGAAGAGGACGTTGCCGGTCACGGCGTGTTCGGCGAGCCACGGGTGGGTCCGCATGTCGACACGTCCGGTGAACGCGAGCGCGCCGCCCTCCGCGAGGGTGACCGCGGCGCCGAGCAGCGGGTGTCCGGTGGGGGTGAGACCGAAGGAGGCGGGATCGACCGCGTTGTCGGCCGAACCGTCCAGCCAGTACCGCTGCCGCTGGAACGCGTACGTGGGCAGGTCGGTCTCACGGGCACCGTCCGGGAAGGCGGCGGTCCACTCTACGTCCACGCCGTGCGCGCAGAGTTCTCCCGCGGAGCGCAGGAAGCGGTCGAGACCGCCGTCGTCGCGGCGCAACGTCCCGACGACGGCGGCTTCCCGCGCTGCCGCGTCGAGGACTTCCTGCATGCCCATCGCCAGGACGGGATGCGCGCTGACCTCGACGAACCCGGTGAACCCTTCGCGGACGAGGGTGCCGATCGCGTCGGCGAAGAGCACCGGCTGCCGCAGATTGCGATACCAGTACCCCGCATCAACCACCCCCTCACCCAC
>NZ_JNXG01000042.1 GCF_000717025.1 Streptomyces atroolivaceus | reverse complement strand
GGGGTGATGGGTGGCTGGTCGTTGTTTGAGAACTGCACAGTGGACGCGAGCATCTGTGGCCAAGTTTTTAAGGGCGCACGGTGGATGCCTTGGCACCAGGAACCGATGAAGGACGTGGGAGGCCACGATAGTCCCCGGGGAGCTGTCAACCAAGCTTTGATCCGGGGGTTTCCGAATGGGGAAACCCGGCAGTCGTCATGGGCTGTCACCCGCTGCTGAACACATAGGCAGTGTGGAGGGAACGAGGGGAAGTGAAACATCTCAGTACCCTCAGGAAGAGAAAACAACCGTGATTCCGGGAGTAGTGGCGAGCGAAACTGGATGAGGCCAAACCGTATGTGTGTGATACCCGGCAGGGGTTGCGCATACGGGGTTGTGGGATCTCTTTTTCACAGTCTGCCGGCTGTGAGGCGAGTCAGAAACCGTTGATGTAGGCGAAGGACATGCGAAAGGTCCGGCGTAGAGGGTAAGACCCCCGTAGCTGAAACATTAACGGCTCGTTTGAGAGACACCCAAGTAGCACGGGGCCCGAGAAATCCCGTGTGAATCTGGCGGGACCACCCGCTAAGCCTAAATATTCCCTGGTGACCGATAGCGGATAGTACCGTGAGGGAATGGTGAAAAGTACCGCGGGAGCGGAGTGAAATAGTACCTGAAACCGTGTGCCTACAAGCCGTGGGAGCGTCGCTGTGTGTGCTTGCACATGCAGTCGTGACTGCGTGCCTTTTGAAGAATGAGCCTGCGAGTTAGCGGTGTGTAGCGAGGTTAACCCGTGTGGGGAAGCCGTAGCGAAAGCGAGTCCGAATAGGGCGATTGAGTTGCACGCTCTAGACCCGAAGCGGAGTGATCTAGCCATGGGCAGGTTGAAGCGGAGGTAAGACTTCGTGGAGGACCGAACCCACCAGGGTTGAAAACCTGGGGGATGACCTGTGGTTAGGGGTGAAAGGCCAATCAAACTCCGTGATAGCTGGTTCTCCCCGAAATGCATTTAGGTGCAGCGTCGTGTGTTTCTTGCCGGAGGTAGAGCACTGGATAGGCGATGGGCCCTACCGGGTTACTGACCTTAGCCAAACTCCGAATGCCGGTAAGTGAGAGCACGGCAGTGAGACTGTGGGGGATAAGCTCCATGGTCGAGAGGGAAACAGCCCAGAGCATCGACTAAGGCCCCTAAGCGTACGCTAAGTGGGAAAGGATGTGGAGTCGCAGAGACAACCAGGAGGTTGGCTTAGAAGCAGCCACCCTTGAAAGAGTGCGTAATAGCTCACTGGTCAAGTGATTCCGCGCCGACAATGTAGCGGGGCTCAAGCGTACCGCCGAAGTCGTGTCATTCACACATATAGGGCCAACGCCTGTGTGGATGGGTAGGGGAGCGTCGTGTGCCGGGTGAAGCAGCCGCGGAAGCGAGTTGTGGACGGTTCACGAGTGAGAATGCAGGCATGAGTAGCGATACACACGTGAGAAACGTGTGCGCCGATTGACTAAGGGTTCCTGGGTCAAGCTGATCTGCCCAGGGTAAGTCGGGACCTAAGGCGAGGCCGACAGGCGTAGTCGATGGACAACCGGTTGATATTCCGGTACCCGCTTTGAAACGCCCAATACTGAATCAGGCGATGCTAAGTCCGTGAAGCCGGCCCGATCTCTTCGGAGTTGAGGGTAGTGGTGGAGCCGACGAACCAGACTTGTACTAGGTAAGCGATGGGGTGACGCAGGAAGGTAGTCCAGCCCGGGCGGTGGTTGTCCCGGGGTAAGGGTGTAGGCCGTGTGGTAGGTAAATCCGTCACACATTAAGGCTGAGACCTGATGCCGAGCCGATTGTGGTGAAGTGGATGATCCTATGCTGTCGAGAAAAGCCTCTAGCGAGTTTCATGGCGGCCCGTACCCTAAACCGACTCAGGTAGTCAGGTAGAGAATACCGAGGCGTTCGGGTGAACTATGGTTAAGGAACTCGGCAAAATGCCCCCGTAACTTCGGGAGAAGGGGGGCCATCACTGGTGAGGGAACTTGCTTCCTGAGCTGGGGGTGGCCGCAGAGACCAGCGAGAAGCGACTGTTTACTAAAAACACAGGTCCGTGCGAAGCCGTAAGGCGATGTATACGGACTGACGCCTGCCCGGTGCTGGAACGTTAAGGGGACCGGTTAGTGCACTTTCGGGTGTGCGAAGCTGAGAACTTAAGCGCCAGTAAACGGCGGTGGTAACTATAACCATCCTAAGGTAGCGAAATTCCTTGTCGGGTAAGTTCCGACCTGCACGAATGGCGTAACGACTTCTCGACTGTCTCAACCATAGGCCCGGTGAAATTGCACTACGAGTAAAGATGCTCGTTTCGCGCAGCAGGACGGAAAGACCCCGGGACCTTTACTATAGTTTGATATTGGTGTTCGGTTCGGCTTGTGTAGGATAGGTGGGAGACTTTGAAGCGGCCACGCCAGTGGTTGTGGAGTCGTCGTTGAAATACCACTCTGGTCGTGCTGGATGTCTAACCTGGGTCCGTGATCCGGATCAGGGACAGTGTCTGATGGGTAGTTTAACTGGGGCGGTTGCCTCCTAAAGAGTAACGGAGGCGCCCAAAGGTTCCCTCAGCCTGGTTGGCAATCAGGTGTTGAGTGTAAGTGCACAAGGGAGCTTGACTGTGAGACCGACGGGTCGAGCAGGGACGAAAGTCGGGACTAGTGATCCGGCAGTGGCTTGTGGAAGCGCTGTCGCTCAACGGATAAAAGGTACCCCGGGGATAACAGGCTGATCTTCCCCAAGAGTCCATATCGACGGGATGGTTTGGCACCTCGATGTCGGCTCGTCGCATCCTGGGGCTGGAGTCGGTCCCAAGGGTTGGGCTGTTCGCCCATTAAAGCGGTACGCGAGCTGGGTTTAGAACGTCGTGAGACAGTTCGGTCCCTATCCGCTGTGCGCGTAGGAATATTGAGAAGGGCTGTCCCTAGTACGAGAGGACCGGGACGGACGAACCTCTGGTGTGCCAGTTGTCCTGCCAAGGGCATGGCTGGTTGGCTACGTTCGGAAAGGATAACCGCTGAAAGCATCTAAGCGGGAAGCCTGCTTCGAGATGAGTATTCCCACCACCTTGAGTGGTTAAGGCTCCCAGTAGACGACTGGGTTGATAGGCCAGATGTGGAAGC
>NZ_JNXG01000041.1 GCF_000717025.1 Streptomyces atroolivaceus | reverse complement strand
GACGGCTTCGTCGTCGGTGTTCTTCTCCAGTTGGTCGATCGACGCGCTGGCGAAGGTTCCCTCGGGTGCCCGTCCGGAGCGGGAGTTGCGTGCGGTTCTGGAGCGGGTCGGTGATCCGGGTCTGCGGGACCGGGCGCTGGAGCCGTTGGAGGTTCTGGAGCGGGGTCGTGACCGGGTGCAGGCGGCGGGGCGTGACGCGACCGCCCTGTGCGAGGCGCTGGCCGGGCTGGAGGAGGACTTCACCCGTATCACCGACACCGCCTCCCAGCGCGCAAAAGGCACCCGCACCGCGCCCAACCGCTCACTCGTCTACTCCGACACCCGACGCTCCGCCACCGCCCGGCTCAGCCCCGCCGTCCTGGACGAGCTGACGCCGCTCTCACTGTGCCTGACCGCCGTGGGCTGGCTCACCAGCCGCTACGCGGAGTCCATGCGCGCCCGTATCCGCGAGTCCTTCGACCGGGTGCGCGGCGACCGCCCCACCACCGATCTCGCCTCGCTCTGGTTCGCCTGCCTGCCGGCCCCGCACGCCGATTCCATGCCGGAGGCGGACCGGATCGGCGCCGAACTGCGCGAGCGCTGGGCGAGGATCATCAACGCCCCGGAAGGCGCCCGCCGGGTGCAGCTGTCCTCGGCGGACATCGCCGAACGGGTCCGGGAGGAGTTCGACGGTCCGCGCGACGGCTGGTCGCTCTCGCGCTATGTCAGCCCCGACATCCTGATCATGGCCAAGGACGCCGCCGCGGTGGAACGTGGCGAGTTCGAACTCGTCCTCGGCGAGCTGCACATCGCCATGAACACCGTGGCCGCCTCGCTCTTCGTCAATCAGCACCCGGCCGTCGACGAGCTGATCGCCGAGACCGGCCGGGACTTCCCCGGGCCCCGGCTGATGCCGATGCTGCCCAAGGAACTCCCGCTGAAGTGGTCGGCGCGCAGCCGCCCCGCCCTCGACCGCCCGGAGGACTACTTCGTCGCAGTCGCCGAGCACACCAGTGACCCGCACCGGGACCGCACCGTCCTCAGTGCCGAGGTCACCGTCGCCGACCGCGACGGCCGGCTCACGGCCCTGCTGCCGGACGGCAGCGAGTTCGACGTGCTGGACGTCTTCAGCCACGCCCTCACCAACCGCGTCATGGACCGCTTCGCGCTCCGCCCCGACGGATCCGCTGGCGAAGCTGACCGTCACCGAGATGCTGCCGACCCCGGAACACGCCTGGCTCACCGACGACCAGGGCAACGCCTACACCTCCGAACTCCGCTTCGTCGCCGTCGACCAGGAGCACCAGCAGGGGGGAGTGCCGTCATGGTGAGCTTCCTGGACGCGATACGCGCGCATGCCGTGCACACCCCGGAGGCCATCGCGCTGCGCACCGGCGACACCTCCTTCAGCTACCGCCGGCTCGACGCCTGGACCGACCGGATGGCCCACACCCTGACCGCCCGTGGAGTCGGCCGGGAACAGGTCTGCGCCATCGCACTCGAACCGGGGCCGGAGAGTGTGGTGGCGGTGGCGGCGGTGCTCCGCACCGGAGGCGCCTTCCTCACGCTCGACGTGACCCAGCCGCCGCCCCGGCTGGCAGCCATGGTCCACAGCGCCGGCGCCACCAGCCTGCTCACCCGCAGTGCCCTGCGGCAGACCCTGCACCTGCGTGTGGACGGACCGGTGATCGACCTCGACGAGATGGACGATTCCGAGATCCCCGACGATGTCGACGCGAGCATCGGGTCTCACCCGGCCGCCGACGGGTTACCGGACGTCTGCGGACGCCAGCTGGCCTATGTCAGCCATACCTCCGGCTCCACCGGCACCCCCAACGCGGTGCTGATCGAGCGCGCCGGTCTCGACTCCTATCTCCGCTTCATCGCCCGCGACTACGGCCTCGGTCCGCATACGGTGGCGCTCCAGGTCGCACCGCTCGGCTACGACGCCTCCATCCGCGACACCTTCGCCCCACTGGTGGCCGGGGGCACCGTGGTACTGGCGGAACGCAGCACCCTGCTGCGCGCCGACAGCTTCGCGGAGACCCTGCGCGAGTACGGCGTCAACACGCTGCTGAGCGTCACGCCTTCCTTCCTGACCTTCCTCGCCCAGCAGGACCGGGCCGGGGAGCGGCTGGGCGGGCTGCGTCTGGTCGTCTCCAGCGGCGAGTCGCTGCTGCCGTTCCTCGGTTCCGGCGCCCGCCGGGTGCTGTCCGGCGGCCTCGTCAACCAGTACGGCCCCACCGAGTGCACCATGACCGCCACCCGCTACGCGGTGCCGCCCGAGCCGGAGACCGCCGCCGATCTGGTCGGGACCCCCGTCGACGGGATGACGGCGAGACTGATCGGCCCCGACGGACGGGAGGTGCCCCCGGGAGAGATCGGCGAGATCGCCCTCGGCGGCGTCGGGGTGGCACGCGGCTACCGGGGGCTGCCCGCGCTCACCGCCGACCGGTTCCGCCCCGACCCCGGCGGACCGCCGGGCGCCCGCGCCTTCCACACCGGCGATCTGGCGCGGAGCAGACCGGACGGTGTGCTGGAGTATCTGGGCCGCTCCGACCGGCAGGTGAAGATCCGGGGTTACCGGGTCGATCCGGCGGAGATCGAAGGGGTGCTGCTCGGGCACCCCCGCGTGACCGGCACCGTGGTCACCGCGGAACCTGACGACCGGGGGAGGATGTTCCTCCACGCCCATGTCACCGGTGAGCTGGAGTCGGTCACGGATGCGGAGCTGCGCAGACATCTGGCGGGCTTCCTGCCCACCCACATGATGCCGCGCCGCTTCCACCGCATCGAACGGCTGCCCACCACTCGCACGGGCAAGACGGACCGGGCAGCGCTGCGCGGCGCCGGCCCGCCGCTCCCGGGACGGACGCGGTGACCGCCGCCGGTGTCCGCCTCGCCGCGGACGAGGTACGGGCGGCGGCCGAGCGGATTCGCGGACCGGTACGCCGTACGCCACTGCTGAGCGCCGATGGACTGCTGGGTCCGCCGAGCCCGTCCGGACTGCTGCTGAAGGCCGAACACCTGCAGCACGGAGGCTCGTTCAAGGCGCGAGGCGCTGCCAACGCGATGCTGGGCCGGGCAGCCGGAGCGGTGGTCGCCGGCTCCTCCGGGAACCACGGCATAGCGGTGGCCGCACTCGCCCGCCGGACCGGCGCCGAGGCCACCGTGGTGATGGCTGCCGGAGCCGGCCGGGCCAAGGCCGACGCGATCCGCGCACTCGGCGCCCGGGTCCTGACGGTGGAAGGCGGCGTCGCGGCACGCGACCAGCTCGCCCGACAACTGGCCGCGGACACCGGGGCTCTGCTCGTGCCGTCCTCCGACGATGAGCATGTCGTCGCCGGACAGGGGACCGTCGCACTGGAGATCCTGGAGGAGGAGCCCGATCTCGACCTGCTCTTCGTCCCGGTCGGCGGTGGCGGGCTGCTGGCCGGCAGCTGCCTGGCGGCCGATCTCACCGGACGCCCCCGGCGTCCGGTGCGGATCATCGGCGTGGAGCCCCGAGAGGCCCGCCGCTACGCGGTATCGGTCGCCGCCGGGCGACCGGTGGAGTTGTCCGCCTCGCGCACCGTCGCCGACGGACTGCGCGGGCAACGGCCCGGTGAGGTCATCTTCCCCATCGTCCAGCGGCGTGTCGACGAGCTGATCGCCGTCGACGACGAGGAGGTGCTCGGTGCGATGGAACTGCTGCACCGCGCCGGCGTCCCCGCCGAACCGAGCGGCAGCGTAGCCCTGGCCGGCGCGCTCCAGCGCGGCTTCAGGGGACGTACGGCAGTGGTGATCTCCGGCGGCAATTCACCGTCCGCCCTCGCCGCCATGGGCGTGGCGGCAGGCTCGGCCGCCGGGCCGGGCCCGCATTCCGCGCCGCCACTCGTCCCGTCCCCGGCCACCTACTCGCGTCCCACGTCCCTCTCGGCACTGCCATCACCTTCAACGATGTCAAAGGAGTCACTGTGAGCGTTCAGGACCGGACCACTGTGCAGGAGCTGCGGACCACCGCGGGTCTGACCGTACTGATCACCGGCCTCTTCCAGGAGGCGCTGAACAACGAGGGACTGGACGAGTGCGCCGACTTCTTCGAGTCGGGAGGGGACTCGTTGACCGCGTTCCAGATCACCGGCCGGCTCCAGGAGGCGGTGGGCGCCGAGGTCGCCGTCGCCTTGGTCTTCGCCTACCCCACCCCCGCGGAGCTGGCGGAGATCGTCGCCGAGGAGCTCACCGAGGTCCCGGCAGGGGTGGCACATGAGTGACGACGGCACTCTGCTGCCCGGTGGGCGTTGGCGGTTGTGGGAGCAGTTCTCGTTGCGGGGGCCGGGTTTTCCGGTGGGGGGTGTGCTGGATCTGGCGCCGGTGGATGTGTCG
>NZ_JNXG01000040.1 GCF_000717025.1 Streptomyces atroolivaceus | reverse complement strand
CGTGTTCGTCGAGGTCAGCGCCCACCCCGTCCTGGTCTCCAGCATCACCGAGACCCTCGGTGACACCGGAGCGGCCGTCGGCACCCTCCACCGCGACAAGGGCAGCCTCGAACGCTTCGTGGAATCCGCCGCCGACGCATGGTCCCACGGAGTCACCGTCGACTGGCCCACCCTCCTCGAGCCCTACCACGCACACATCGTCGAACTGCCCCCCTACCCCTTCCAACGCCAGCACTACTGGCTCCAGCCCGAACCCGCCGCGACCGACGCCCGGGGGCTCGGTCTGTCCTCGGCGGGGCACCCGTTGCTGGGTGCCGTGGTCGAACTCGTCGAGGAGGACCGGCTGGTGTACACGGGGCGGCTCGCCCTCGACACGCAGCCGTGGCTCGCTGATCACGCCGTGCACGGCACCGTACTGCTGCCCGGTACCGCGTTCCTCGAACTCACGATGGCCGTGGGCGCCCGGATGGGCTGGAGTCGGCTCGCCGAACTCACCCTCCAGACACCACTGGTGCTCCCGCCTGACGAGGCCGTACAGCTCCGGATGACCGTCGAGCCGCCGACCGCGGACGGGCAGCGCGAGTTGTCCGTGCACTCCCGGCCGCAGGACGCCGACCCGGGTGCCCCGTGGGCGCGACACGCCGTGGCCCTGCTCGACGTCGACGAGGACACCGCGGACTTCGACCTCGTCGAGTGGCCACCGCCGGGCGCCCACGAGATCGACGTCGAGACCCGCTACGACACCCTCGCGGAAGCGGGTTACGACTACGGCCCCGCGTTCCAGGGCCTGCGCGCCGCCTGGCGCACCGGTCGCGACGTCTACACCGAGGTGAGCCTGCCCGCCGATGTGGACGCAGCCTCCTTCGGACTGCATCCGGCGCTGCTGGACGCGGCCCTGCACGCGGTCGGCCTGCTCCACGAGGACGGTGGAACCGTCCTGCCCTTCTCCTGGTCCGGCGTCACCCGCTACGCCGAGGGCACGGACGCCCTTCGGGTGTGGCTCAGCGCGAGGGGCGGCAACGGGGTGACCCTGCGCGTCACCGACAGCGCCGGAAAGCCCGTGCTGTCCGCGGAGGCCGTCACGATGCGGCCGTTCACCGCCGACCTGGCCGCCGGAGGCGGAGCCGACTCGCTGTTCCGGCTGGAGTGGCAGCCGGTCCCGGCCGTCGCGGCCGGCGTCGACGTGTGCCTGGTCACTGACCTGGCCGACGTCCCGGACCCTGTCCCGCAGGTGGTCGCCGTACGATGTCCGGTCGCCGAGCGATGTCCGGGCACACCGCAGGACCCCGACACCACGGGAGCCGGCCTCGCCGCGAACGCACACCAGGCGGCGATCTGGGCACTCGGCCTGGTCCAGGAATGGCTGGCCGACCCCCGCTTCACCGGCTCGCGACTCCTCGTACTGACCGACGGCGCCGCCGGTCCCGAGGTCGAGAACCCCGCCCAGGCCACCGTATGGGGCCTGATCAGGAGCGCCCAGTCCGAACACCCCGACCGCTTCGCTCTGATGGACTCGGACGAGGCCCACGGAGCCGGCACCGTGCCCGGGCCGGTACTCACCGAACCCCAGCTCGCCCTGCGGGCAGGCACCCTCCTCGCCCCTCGGCTGGTCCGGCACACCGCCGCCGCCGACCTTCAGGAACCTGCCCGGCTCGACCCGGACGGCGCCGTGCTCATCACCGGCGGAACCGGGGTGCTCGGCGCGTCGGTAGCTCGGCACATGGTCACCCGGCACGGTGCTCGTCATCTGCTGCTGGTCAGCCGCCGCGGCCCCGAAGCGCCGGGCGCCGAAGAGCTCACCGCTGAGCTGACCGAAGCGGGAGCGCAGGTCACCCTCGCCGCCTGTGACACCGCCGACCGCGACGCGCTCGCGCGACTGCTGACCGGCGTACGGCTCACCGCCGTCGTCCACACCGCAGGGGTGCTCGACGACGGTGTCGTCGGGTCGCTGACCGCGGACCGGCTCACCGCCGTGCTGCGACCCAAGGTGGACGCCGCCGCCCACCTCGACGAACTGACCGCAGGGCAGGACCTGGCGGCCTTCGTCCTGTTCTCGTCGGTGGCGGGAGTGCTCGGCAATCCGGGCCAGGCCAACTACGCGGCGGGCAACGTCTTCCTCGACGCGCTCGCCGCCCGCCGCCGGGCGGCAGGCCGTCCCGCGACCTCGCTCGCCTGGGGCCTGTGGGCCGAACGCACGGGTCTCACCGGGCACTTGGACGCCGACTCGCTCTCGACCCGCGGCATCGCCCCGCTCTCCACCGAGCAGGGCCTCGAGCTCCTCGACCGCTCACTCGCCGACGACCACCCGGTGCTCGTGCCGGCCCGCCTCGACCCGGCAGCGCTGCGCTCCGACGCGCTCGCCGGGACCCTGTCACCGGTGCTGCGCTCGTTGGTGCGGGTTCCGCAGCGGCGCCCCGGCGAGTCCGGTCTGCGCCGCAAGCTCGGCCGGATGTCCGAGGAGGAGGGGCGCCGCCTGCTGCTCGACCTCGTACGCACCCAGCTCGCCGCGGTCATCGGCCGCGGCACGGAGGAGGGGATCGACCCGGACCAGCCGTTCAAGAGCTTCGGCGTCGACTCGCTGCTCGCGGTGCAGTTGCGTAACCGCCTCAACTCCGTCACCGGTCTGCGTCTCCCGGCCACCCTCGTCTTCGACCACCCCACGCCGGCCGCCGTCGTGGACTTCACGCTCGCGCTCGCTCGGGAACGGGCGGGAAGCACCCTCCCGCAGCCCGTCACCGTCCCCGCCCCGCGCACGGACGACGATCCGGTCGTGATCGTCGGTATGGGGTGCCGTTTCCCGGGTGGGGTGGACTCGCCCGAGGCGCTGTGGCAGGTCGTCGCCGAGCAGCGGGACGTGATCTCGGAGTTCCCCGCCGACCGGGGATGGGACCTGGACGGCCTCTACCACCCGGACCCGGACCACCCCGGCACCTCGTACGTACGCAACGGCGGATTCCTCCACGGGGCCGCCGAGTTCGACCCCGCCTTCTTCGGGATCTCACCGCGTGAGGCGCTGGCGATGGACCCGCAGCAACGGCTGCTGCTGGAAGTGACATGGGAGGCCCTGGAACGGGCCGGTATCGCGCCCGGATCACTGCACGGCAGCGAAACCGGGGTGTTCACCGGGGTGATGTATCACGACTACGGCGGTGGCGGCCGCCTGCCGGAGGAGGCCGAGGGCCACTTCCTGACCGGAACCGCAGGCAGCGTCGCCACCGGCCGGATCGCCTACACCCTGGGGGGGCTGCAGGGCCCGGCACTGACGGTGGACACCGCGTGCTCGTCCTCACTGGTCGCCCTCCACCTGGCCGTACGCGCCCTGCGCTCCGGTGAGTGCTCGCTCGCCCTCGCCGGCGGCGTGACCGTGATGTCCACACCAGGCATCTTCGGGGCTCGCCGCGGACGGACGGTGCAAGTCCTTCTCCGCCGACGCCGACGGAACCGCATGGGCCGAAGGCGTCGGCGTACTCGTCGTCGAACGACTCTCCGACGCACAACGCCTCGGACACAACATCCTCGCCGTCGTCGCCGGCACCGCCGTCAACCAGGACGGCGCATCCAACGGACTCACCGCACCCAGCGGCCCCGCCCAGGAACGCGTCATCCGAGCAGCCCTCCAAGACGCCGGACTCACCTTCTCCGGCATCGACGCCGTCGAAGCCCACGGCACCGGCACCGTCCTCGGCGACCCCATCGAAGCACAAGCACTCCTGGCCACCTACGGCAGCGAACGCCACGACCAACCCCTCATGCTCGGCTCACTCAAATCCAACCTCGGCCACGCCCAAGCCGCAGCCGGCGTCGGCGGCATCATCAAAATGGTCATGGCACTCCACCACAACGAACTACCCGCCACCCTCAACGTCACCACACCCAGCGAACTCATCGACTGGACCACCGGCACCATCAAAATCCTCACCCAACCCCACCCCTGGCCCACCACCCACAACAAAACCCGACGCGCCGGAATCTCATCCTTCGGCATCAGCGGCACCAACGCCCACATCATCCTCGCCGAACCCCCCACCG
>NZ_JNXG01000039.1 GCF_000717025.1 Streptomyces atroolivaceus | reverse complement strand
CGACCACGCGGTGCATGGGACGGTTCTTGTGCCGGGTACGGCGTTGGTGGAGCTCGTCCTGCGTGCCGGTCAGGAGACCGACACCCCCACCATCGACGAGCTCATGCTCGAGGCACCCCTCGCCATACCGGAGCGCGACGCCGTGGTGGTGCGGGTCGATGTCGGCGAGGCCGAGGAGAACGGCCGCCGTCCGGTCCGGGTGCACTCCCGGGGTGGCGAGGACGAGTGGCTGCGGCACGCGACCGGGTATCTGACAGCGGATGCCCCGGCCGTCCCCGACGGCGCCACCGACCTGGCGGTCTGGCCTCCGGCCGGCGCGGAGCGGCTCGATGTGGCAGGCGCATACGACGAGCTGGGGGACCGCGGTTATGCGTACGGGCCCGCCTTCCAGGGCCTGCAGGCCGCCTGGCGGCGTGGCGACGAGACGTTCGCCGAGGTCGTCCTGCCCGAACGGACCGCGCAGGCCGCGCAGTCGGACGGCAACACGTTCGGTATCCATCCCGCCCTCCTCGACGCGTGCTGGCACGCCCTGTTGCTGGGCGATCCGGACGGCAGCCCGATGCTCCCGTTCGCGTGGACCGGGGTCGCGCTGCAGTCCGGGGGTGCGTCGCACGTACGCGTAAGGATCGCGCCCGCAGGGCCGGACACCACCGCCATGACCGTGGCCGACCAGGAAGGGAAGCCGGTGGCGACCGTGGCGGGGCTGGTCGCGCGCCCCGTGTCGGCCCAGCAGCTGTCCGCAGTCCCGCGCTCGCTGTACCGGGTCACGCAGGCCGCCCTCGCCGGAGCCGACAGCGGCAGTGCGGATCTCCACGGGTGGGCCGTGCTGGGCGAGGACGTGCACGGGCTCGGCCACCAGGCGTACGCCGAGCCGGGCGCGATCGCGGATCCGGTTCCCCGGATCGTCACCTACGACTGCCCCGCGGCCGGTGGCCCCGTGCCCGCAGCGGTGCACACGGCGGCATGCGATCTGCTCGCGTTGCTCTCCGGATGGCTGCAGGAGCCGAGGTTCGCCGCGGCCCACCTCGTGCTCACCGTCGGCGAGGAGCTGAGCCAGGCCCCGCTGGCGGGGCTCGTGCGGGCCGCGCAGGCGGAGCACCCGGGGCGGATCACGCTCGTACGGACCACGGGCGGCCCGGTGAACGCCGGACTGCTCGCAGACGCCGTCGCCACCGGGGAGCCGGAGCTGACGCTCGCCGAAGGGCAGGTACGTACACCCCGGCTGACCCGGATCACGGACCTGGGGCAGCCGGACGCGTCGGCTGTCGCGGGTCCCGTGCTGATCACGGGCGGCACGGGCGGTCTCGGCGCGGTCGTCGCACGGCATCTCGTCGTACGGCACGGCATCCGCGAGCTCGTACTCCTCAGCCGCAGGGGGCCGCAGGCCCCGGAGGCCGGCCGTATCCAGGAGGAACTCGCCCAGCTCGGCGCCACGGCCGTCGTCGTGGCGTGCGACGCTGCGGACCGGGCAGCGCTGGCCGAGGTGCTGGAGAGGCATCCGGTGCGCTCCGTCGTGCACGCGGCCGGGGTGGTCGACAACGCGGTGCTCACGTCGCTCACGCCGGAGCGCGTGGCTGCGGTGCTGCGTCCCAAGGTGGACGCGGCGTGGAATCTGCACGAGCTGACGGCCGACCGTGACCTGTCCGCATTCGTGCTCTTCTCCTCCTCGGCCGGGGTGCTCCTCGGCGCCGGGCAGAGCAACTACGCGACGGCCAACGTCTTCCTCGACGCGCTCGCAGCACACCGGCGGACGAAGGGCCTCCCGGCCGTATCGATGGCCTGGGGCCTGTGGGACGAGAGCGCCGGGATGGCGGGCGACCTCGACGAGGCCGGGTGGCAGCGGATGCGGCGGCTGGGGATGCCTGCGATGCGTACGGACGAGGCGCTCGCACTGTTCGACGCCGCGCTCGGGGCACCCGACGCCTCCGTGCTGCCGATCCGCTTCGACACCGCGGCGCTCCGCGCGCGCGGCGACGAACTGCCCGCGCTGCTCCGCTCCCTCGTGCCGGCCCACACGGTCGCCCGTACGGCGGCGGGTGGCGGCGCATCGGCAGACGGTGACATCGCACGACACCTGGACGACCTGAAGCCGGGCGATCAGGACGAGTTCCTGTTCGACCTCGTCTCCAGGCACGTGGCGGCTGTGCTCGGCCACGCGGAGTCGCAGTCCTTCGACGGTCGACGTGCCCTGCGGGACATGGGGTTCGACTCGCTGGCCGCGGTGGAGCTGCGCAACGGGCTCGGGGCGGTGACCGGTCTCCCGCTGCCGGCGACGCTGGTCTTCGACTACCCGACGATCACCGAGCTCGCCGAGCACCTCGGCGGGCTGCTCCTCGGCCGCGACGCCGACCCGACGACTGCGGCGCTGGCCGAGGTCGACCGGCTCGCGGAGGCGCTGGCAGGGACCGGGGCCGATCACTCTGCCGTGACCGCCCGGCTCGAGGTGCTCCTGCGCAACTGGCGGGAGCGCGAAGGAGACGCCGCGCAGGACGGACAGCGGGACTACGAAGCGGCCACGGACGACGAGTTGTTCGCGGTGCTCGACGGCGAGTTGGGGGACTGAGCGGTATGAGCGACATGGACTTCACAGAACGGGATGCGTTGATGAACGAGCCGGAGAGCGGCCTCCCCGAGCAGACCGAGCAGCCGGATCTCGTACGCCGGCTGGCCGAAGCCCCGCCGGCCGAGGCGCTCGACACGCTGCGCCGGCTCGTCCTTGACCACTCGGTGGAGGTGCTGCGCGCGGCACGCCCCGATTCCGCGACCGCGGCGCTCGACCCGGGCCGCGCCTTCAGGGACCTCGGCCTCGACTCCGTCGCGCTGGTCGGACTGGTCACCTCGTTGTCCGCGGCGACCGGCCGGAAGCTGCCGGCGCGGATCCTCTTCGATCACCCCACCCCGGAAGCCATCGCCCGTCACCTCGGTGCCGAACTCCTCGGCATCGACGCGGCCGGCGCCTCCGCGGCGGTCGTGCCGCGGGCCGGGGCGGACTCGGACGACCCCGTCGCGGTCGTCGGCATCGGCTGCCGGCTCCCGGGTGGCGTGACCTCGCCCGAGGAACTGTGGGAGCTGGTCAGCGAGGGCAGGCACACGATCTCCGGTTTCCCGGAGGACAGGGGCTGGGACCTCGCCAGGCTCTTCGACCCGGACACGAGCAAGCCGGGCACGACGTACGCGCAGGAGGCCGGATTCGTCGAGGGCGCCGCCGAGTTCGACGCGGACTTCTTCGGGATCTCGCCGCGTGAGGCGCTCGCGATGGACCCGCAGCAGCGGTTGCTGCTGGAGGTGTCCTGGGAGGCGTTCGAGCGTGCGGGCATCGATCCGGGGACGCTGCACGGCAGCAGTACGGGCGTGTTCGTCGGCGCCGAGCAGCAGGAGTACGGGCCCCGACTGGACGAAGCGGCCGCGGGCGTCGACGGCTACCTGGTGACCGGCAACGCGCTGAGCGTCGCGGCGGGCCGGGTGTCGTACCACTACGGCCTCAACGGCCCGGCGTACGCGGTCGACACCGCCTGCTCCGGCTCGCTGGTCGCCCTGCACCTCGCGATGCAGGCCCTGCGCTCCGGCGAGTGCTCGCTGGCCCTGGCCGGAGGCGCGGCGGTGCTCAGCAGGCCCGGCACCTTCACGGCGTTCAGCCGCCAGCGCGCGCTGGCGCCCGACGGCAGGTGCAAGGCGTTCGCGGCCGCCGCCGACGGCACCCAGTTCGCGGAGGGCGTCGGCCTGGTCGTCCTGGAGCGCCTGTCCGACGCCCGGCGCAACGGCCACCGCGTGCTGGCCGTGCTGCGCGGCTCCGCCGTCAACCAGGACGGCGCGTCCAACGGCCTCACCGCGCCGAGCGGTATCGCACAGCAGCAGGTCATCAGGTCTGCGCTGGCGGACGCGGGGCTGTCGGCCGCCGAGGTCGACGCGGTCGAGGCGCACGGTACGGGTACGACGCTGGGCGACCCGATCGAGGCGCACGCGCTGCTCGCGACATACGGACAGGGCCGGGACGCTGCCGGGGCGCCGCTGTGGCTGGGATCGCTCAAGTCCAACATCGGTCACACGCAGGCTGCGGCCGGTGTCGCCGGTGTGATCAAGATGGTGATGGCCCTGCGGCACGGAGTGCTGCCGAAGACCCTGCACGTCGACGCGCCGTCGGACCAGGTGGACTGGTCCGCGGGCGCCGTGGAACTCCTCACCGAGTCGCTGCCCTGGGAGAGGGTGGACGGCAGACCGCGGCGCGCGGGCATCTCGTCGTTCGGCGTGAGCGGTACGAACGCGCACCTCATCGTCGAGGAGGCGGAGGAAGAGCTGCCCGCCGTGGACGAGCACCCGGACGGGCTCGCGGACGAGGACCTCGCCGCCGTGCCCGCCGTCCCGTGGGTGATCTCCGCCAGGAACCAGGCCGCCCTGCGCGACCAGGCGGCCCGGCTGCTCTCGTACGTCGAGTCGCACACCACCGACCACCCTGTGCACGTCGGGTACTCGCTCGCCACCACCCGCGCCCGGTTGCCGCACCGTGCCGTGTTCGTCGGCCGCGACGGGGCCGAACTGCGCGCCGGACTCGCCGCGTTCGCCCATGGCGCCGAAGCCCCGCCGCAGCCGCTTCCCGTCAGGGGCAAGGTCGCGTTCGTGTTTCCTGGTCAGGGGACGCAGTGGGTGGGGATGGGTGCGCGGTTGGCGCGGGAGAGTTCTGTTTTCGCGGCGCGGTTGGGGGAGTGTGCGGAGGCGTTGGCGCCTTTG
>NZ_JNXG01000038.1 GCF_000717025.1 Streptomyces atroolivaceus | reverse complement strand
CACGGCTTCGGTGCGCAGCGGATTGATCTCCGAGACGGCACCGACAAACGTGGTCTTACCCACGCCGAAGCCCCCTGCCACCACGATCTTCGCCGAGGTAGTGGAGCGGGCCGCTCCGCCGCTAGAGCTTGCGAAGTCCACTGAGCACCCTTTCGAGCAGTGTCACATCTGGCTGGCCGCCGGCGGCCTCGTCGCCGCCGGGCTGATGGATAGCGACGAGTCCGGCCTCGGCCAGGTCGGCGACGAGGATCCGGGCTACGCCGAGGGGGATCGAGAGAAGGGCCGACACCTCGGCAACCGACTTGATCTCGATGCAGAGCCGGCAGATCCGCTGGTGCTCGGGCAACTGCCCTTGCAGCCTGGACGGGTCGGCCGTGGTGCTGACCAGTGCCTCGATGGCGAGCTGGTACCGCGGCCGGGTCCGGCCGCCGGTCATGGCGTACGGACGGACCAGCGGGTTGTGCGCCGCGGGCTTCGCGGGCGCCGGAGCCTGACGCTGGACCGGCTGTATGCGCGACGGCGGTGCCTCGTACCGCTGCGGCGGCTGCTGCTCGTGCTGCGGCTGCTGGTAGTGAGGCTGCTGCTGCGGCCACCCGGAACCGGGCTGCTGCGGCTGCTGCTGCCAGTCGCCGCCCTGGGAGCCCTGCTGGGGCTGCTGGTAGGGCTGGTACGGCTGATAAGGCTGGTAATGCTCTTGCGGGCCTTCTCTGCCGGGCGCGGAGGGGTTGCCGAAACGGTTGTCACCCTGCTCACCCGGAACCCGCTGACCGCCCTCGTACGGGTGTCCGCCTGTGGGTCCTGACACGTTTCCTCCTCCGACTGCCGGTCGCCATCTCAGTGGTGCCGCGCCACCGCACCTTATGGCGCGGTGACGAGAAACGCACTGTCTGTCTATTAGTTAAGAAGACTTCCCTGGAGTTCGGCGCGGAGATCCGGGGTAAGAACACTTCCTGCACGGTCTACGAGAAGTGCCATTTCGTACCCAACCAGACCGATATCGGCGTCCGGGTGGGCGAGGACGGCGAGTGAGGATCCGTCAGAGATGGACATGATGAAGAGGAATCCTCGCTCCATCTCCACAACGGTCTGATTCACGGCGCCGCCTTCGAAGATCCGGGAGGCACCCGCGGTGAGCGACGTCAGGCCGGAGGCGACAGCCGCCAGCTGATCGGCGCGGTCCCGTGGGAAACCTTCGGACATCGCCAGCAGGAGTCCGTCGGCGGAGACCACCACCGTGTGCGACACCCCGGGGGTGTTGTCCACGAAGTTGGTGATCAACCAGTTCAGATTCTGCGCCGCCTGGCTCATCGGGCTCACACTAACGCTCCTGGTTGTAGGTATTACTTGTGTCCGACCCCGCGGTACGTCCCCGCAGGACACCACGTCGCAGGTTGCTCAACCTGCCCCGCACGTCCTCGGGGGAGCGGGAGACCTGTGGGCCGCCCTGCTGGGTCTGCTCCGCCGTACCCTCGACCAGATTGGCCTTGGGCACGCGCCGGGGGAGCCCGGAAGGGGTGATTCCGCCCGCCTTCGGGTCCCGGAGCTTCTCGGCCCGCTCCCAGCGCTCGTCGTTCGCCGAGCGCCAGTCCTCAGGGCCTTCCCCGTCGCCGTGCTCCGTCTGCTGCTGCGCCTGAGGCTGTTCCTGCTGCGGCCGCTGCCGCTGCTCCGGTGCGGCAGGCTGATCGTTTCCTCTGCCGGTGGGCTGCCAGTGCTGCTGGCCGGCACCCCGGCGCGGGAGACCCGCCTCGGTCAGGTCGTGACCGGGATTCGAGGCCGGCCCCGGGCTGTCGAAGCCTACGCGCTCCTGCGGCTCCGCGGGAGCGCTCGGTCCGGATTCCGTTTCGGGCTGTACCTGGGGCTCGAAGGCTCCCTGGTACGACCCCTGATCCGGCCAACCGCCCTGGTGGGAGCTGCTGTCCTGTGGTGCGGACTGGTCGGCGTACTGCTCCTGCCGTCCGTCCTGGGCGGGGTACGCGGCTTCCGCATAGCCGTTCTGCTGCGGAGCCTGGTAGCCGTTCCCGGTGGCGTAGGGGTCGTAGCCGCCCTCGTAACCGGGCTGCGTGTACTCCTGCTGCTCCTGGGCGTACTGCTGCTCGGGGGCGTACTGCTCCTGGCCGTACTGCTGCTGCGCGTACTGCTCCTGGGGGTAGCCCTGCTGTCCGGCACCCTCCTGGAACGGCGGACGCTCGCCGCCCGTCTGCGCCTCCAGCGCGGCCCGGCGCTCCTCACGCATCAGCGAACGGTTGACCGGGTCCAGCTGCGGGGCGTCCTCAGCCGGGGTCCCGTAGCGGGAGTCGTCGAAGCCGAGCTCGGCCGCCGTACGCATCTGGGCGGGCTGCGGCTGCGGTTCGAAGGGCTGCGGCCGCTGCTGCTCGGGCATGATCGAGGAGACGGTGAAGTCGCTCTCCTGGACCGACTCGCCACCGCCACCGTGCGTGATGGCGTCCGGCAGCATGACCAGCGACGTGGTCCCCGCCTGCTCGCCCGAGGGGCGCAGCTGGACACGGATGCCGTGCCGGTCGGCCAGCCGGCCGACCACGAACAGACCCATCCGCTGGGACACCGCGGCGTCCACGGTCGGAGGATTGGCCAGCTTGTGGTTGATGTCCGCGAAGTCCTCGGCGGTGAGGCCGATGCCCTTGTCGTGGATCTCGACCATCACACGGCCGTCGGGCAGCCGGGTCGCGGTGACCCGGACCTTGGTCTGCGGCGAGGAGAAGGTGGTGGCGTTCTCCAGCAGCTCGGCCAGGAGGTGCACGAGGTCGGTCACGGCCTGGCCGTGGATCTCGCTCTCCGGAACACCGGTGAGCTCGACGCGCTCGTAGGACTCCACCTCGGAGGAGGCGGCCCGCAGCACGTCGACCAGCGGTACCGGCTGGTTCCAGCGGCGGCCGGGCTCCTCGCCCGCCAGGACCAGGAGGTTCTCGCCGTTGCGGCGCATACGGGTGGCCAGGTGGTCCAGCTTGAAGAGGCTCTCCAGCTGGTCCGGGTCGGCCTCGTTGTTCTCCAGGTCGGTGATGAGGGTCAGCTGGCCCTCGATGAGCGACTGGTTGCGGCGCGACAGGTTGGTGAAGATCGCGTTGACGTTGCCGCGCAGCATGGCCTGCTCGGCGGCGAGCCGTACGGCCTCGCGGTGCACCTGGTCGAAGGCGCGGGCGACCTCGCCGATCTCGTCCTGGCTGGTGATCGGGATCGGCTGCACCCGGGTGTCCACCCGGCCGGGCTCGGTCCGCGACAGCTGGTCGACCAGCATCGGCAGCCGCTGCTCGGCGATACCGAAGGCGGCCGTACGCAGCTGGCGCATGGACCGGCTCATCTGGCGGGCCATGAGGCCGGCGATGATGAAGGCGGCGAGCAGCGAGATGATCACGATCAGGCCGTTGACGACGGCGTCGTTCCTGGCGTCGGTCGAGATCTCGGCCGCCTCGGTCACGGCCTTGTCGACGAGCTCCTTCTCGACCGTCGTGTAGCCCTCGAACTTGGCGGTGGCGGCGGCCATCCAGGTCTCGGGTGTGATGCCCAGGGCCTTCAGCTCGTCCGGCTGCCTGCCCTTGCCGATCTCCTGGGCCATGCCGTCGAAGACCGAACCGTCGACGCTCGGCGGGGCCTTGAAGGGCTCGTCGGCGGCCTTGGCCTTCGCCTCGGCGGCCTTCAGCTGCGCGGCTCCCTCGGCGGCCTTGGCGGCCATGACCTCCTTGAGCCGGGCCGCGTCGGCCTCCGTACCACCGGAGACGAACTCGTTGAGGGCGATTTGCTCCAGATAGTTGTACGAACTGAAAGCAGTGACCTGCCCGTTGAAGTTGCGCTCCTCCTGGCTCGGGCGCACCAGCAGGTGCATGCCTATCGAGCGCTGGAGCGATTCCGCGGCCTTGGCCAGCTCGATCGCGTACACGGTCCGGCCGTAGCTGGTGATGTTGCCGGTACCCAGGCCGAGCTCGTTGGAGAACTGCATCAACGAGTGCTGGACCTTGGTGTAGCCCTCTTCCGTCTTCACCGGGTCCATCGCCTCGGCGTAGGCGGCCTTGCGCAGCTCGGGGAGCAGCGGCTCCTCCGCCTCGAACAGCTTCAGGCGGCGGTCCAGGCCCGCCTTGTCCGGCATGTTCTGCACGGCGGCGTCGAACTTCTCCGCGGCGGTGTCCGTGGTGGCGCGCACCTCCTCCACCTCGGCGGCGGTGCGCTTGTTGGACAGCAGGGGCTGAGCGGTGAGGTCACGCTCGTTCAGCAGCGCCTGCCCGTACTCCGAGGCCGCACGGACGACCCGGGCCGTCTTCTCGGCGTCCTGAGCTTCGTTCCAGGTGTCGACCGACCCCTTCACCTGGAAGCCGCCCATGATCAGACCGACCAGTGCCGGGATCAGGAGAATCGCGTTCAGCCGGGTGGGCACCCGCCAGTTCCGCGGTGACAGCCGACTGGTGCTGCCACCGGCTGGTTCCGTCTCGGACGACGTGTCCGCGGGCGGGGACACCGCAGCGCGCGGCGGCGGCGTGAAGTTGCCCCGCTCCGGCTGCGCCGCGGAGCCCTCGTTGCTTCGCCTCACTCGACCAACAACCTCTCGGCGTCGGCACCTACGTTGTGCCGGAATTATCGTTCAGGAGCCGTACTACTGGGTAGTCGAGGCATTGCAGCACGGCGACCGGGCGCGTTCCAAACAGTGGGAATGCGTGATCGGGCACGAAGCGGGCGCCCGATAAAACGGGCATAAAGAGCGAGCCCCGCCAAAAGGCGAGGCTCATGTGAGCGCAGCGGTACCGTTCGTGCGCGTCGGGTGTTGATCGGATTCCAATTGTCTGTCGAAATGTTATGAACACGGGGGCGGATCGTGTCAAAGGACACAGCCCGCCCCCGTGTGACTACTGCAACTTCCGTAGATCACTACCGACTTACGGCTACTTCAGCCGGGCCATGAGGGCGTGCTCGACCAGGGTGATCAGGCCGCTCTTGGCGTCCGCGCGGTGCCGGGCGTCCGTCGTGATGATGGGAGCGTCGGGGCCGATCTGGAGGGCCTCGCGTACCTCGTCGGGGGTGTAGGGCTGGTGCCCGTCGAAGCCGTTGAGGGCGATGACGAACGGCAGGCCGCTGTTCTCGAAGTAGTCGACCGCGGGGAAGCAGTCGGCGAGGCGGCGGGTGTCGACGAGG
>NZ_JNXG01000037.1 GCF_000717025.1 Streptomyces atroolivaceus | reverse complement strand
CCGGGTGGGGGCCAGGTGATGTGTTCGGTGGGTGGGGTGGTGGTGGGTGTTCCGGCCGGTGCGAGGGTTCCGGTGGCGTGCCGGACCCACCCGGCGTCGTCCTCGGTGTCCTCCGCCGCCCGGGAGTGCACGGCGATCGTCCTGCGGCCCGCCTCGTCCACCGAGCCGACCGCGACCTGGAGGTCGACGGCGGCCGACTCCGGGAGTGCGAGCGGGGCCTCCAGGGTGAGGTCCTCGACGGACGCGGCCGCGGTGAGGTCGCCCGCGTGCAGGGCGAGGTCGACCAGGGCCGCGCCCGGCAGCAGGACCGTCCCGGCGACCGCGTGCTCGGTGAGCCACGGGTGTGTACGGAGCGAGACACGGCCGCTCAGCACGAGACCGTCGCCCTCGGCCAGCCGCACGGCCGTGTCGAGCAGCGCGTGCGCGGACCCGGATCCGCCCGTGGCATCCGCCCGGGGAGTGAGCCAGAAGCGCTCCGGCCGGAACGGGTAGGTGGGCAGGTCTTCGGGGTGCGCCGGGGTGCGCTCCGGCCGCCAGGTGGCGGGGGAGTGGCCGCTCGTGTGCAGCCGCGCGAGCGCCGCACCGAACGTGCTGCCTTCCTCACCGGTCCTGCGCAGGGCCGGGATGAGCACGGCGGGTTCGGAGAGTGAGTGCTGCGCGAGTGCCGTGAGGGTGGCGTCCGGACCGAGCTCGACGTAGCGGGCGACTCCCCGGGTCTCCAGGGCGCGCACGTGGTCGGTGAACCGGACCGTGTCGCGGATGTGCGCCGCCCAGTAGGCGGCGCTCGTCGGATCGCCCGCGGTGACGAGCGGAATCGACGGTTCCCGGAAGGCGAACGCAGAGATCTCCTTCCGGAACTCCTGGAGCACCGGCTCCATCAGGGGCGAGTGGAACGCGTGACTCACCTTGAGCCGGGTGGTGCGGCGGCCGAGGGCGGTGAACACCTCCTGTACCGCGAGCGCGTCCTCCTCCGCACCCGAGATCACAGTGGAGTCGGGTGCGTTGAGCGCGGCGACGGACAGCCGCGGCGTCAGGTGCGGGAGCAGCTCCTCCTCGGTGGCCTGGACGGCGACCATCGCCCCGCCTGCCGGCAGGCCGCGCATCAGGCGTCCCCGGACCGCGACGAGCCGTGCCGCGTCGGCGAGGTCGAGCACCCCGGCCGCGTGCGCGGCGGCGATCTCGCCGATCGAGTGCCCCGCCATGTGGTCGGGCACGATCCCCCGGTGCTCCAGGGTCCGGTACAGCGCGGTCTGCAGGGCGAACAGGGCGGGCTGCGTGTAGTCGGTCCGGTTCAGCAGGTCCGCGTCCTGTCCCCACATCACGTCCCGCAGCGGCAGGTCGAGGTGCGGGTCGAGCGCGGCGAGCGCGGAGTCGAGAGCGGCGGCGAACACCGGTTCGGCGGCGTGGAGTTCGCGCCCCATGCCCAGACGCTGGCTGCCCTGGCCGGTGAAGAGGTACGCGGTGCCGCCTCCGGTCGTGGTGCCGCTGGTCAGACCGGGCGCTTCCGAGCCCTCGGCGAGCGCGGCGAGGCCGGTGAGGAGCGCGTCGCGGCCGGTGGCGTCGACGACCGCCCGGTGCTCGAACCGGGCCCGGGCCGCAAGTGAGACGGCGGCATCCCGGACGGGCGCCTCGGGACGGGCGACGGCGTACGCGTGCAGCCGGCGCGCCTGGTCGCGCAGCGATTCCTCGCTCTTCGCCGACAACAGCCAGGGGAGCGGTGCGGGTTCGCCGGACCGGGTCGCGGGGGCGGGGTCGGCGTCCGCCTGCTCCAGGACGACGTGCGCGTTGGTGCCACTGATCCCGAACGAGGAGACGGCCGCCCGGCGCGGTTCCTCGCCGGCCGCCCGGGGCCACGGCCGGTTCTCGGTGAGGAGCCGTACGGTGCCGTCCGACCAGTCGACGTGGTCGGTCGGCTCGTCCACGTGCAGCGTCCGGGGCAGTACCCCGTTGTGCATCGCCATGATCATCTTGATCACGCCGCCGACACCCGCCGCGGCTTGGGCATGTCCGATGTTCGACTTCAACGAGCCGAGCCACAGCGGATGTTCTGCGTCCCGTTCGCTGCCGTACGTGTTGATGAGGGCCTGGGCCTCGATGGGGTCGCCGAGCCGGGTCCCGGTGCCATGAGCCTCGACCGCGTCCACCTGGGACGCGGTGAGCCGGGCGTTGGCCAGGGCCTGCCGGATCACCCGCTCCTGCGAAGGGCCGTTCGGGGCCGTGAGACCGTTGCTGGCGCCGTCCTGGTTGGTGGCCGTGCCCCGTACGACGGCCAGGACCGGATGGCCGTTGCGCCGGGCGTCGGAGAGCCGCTCCAGAAGCAGCAGACCGACGCCTTCGCTCCAGCCCGTGCCGTCGGCCGTGGTGGAGAAGGACTTGCAGCGGCCGTCGGGAGACAGCCCCCGCTGACGGCTGAACTCCACGAAGGTCCCGGGCGTGGCCATCACCGTCGCGCCGCCCGCCAGCGCCAGCGAGCACTCACCCTGCCGCAACGACTGCGCCGCCAGGTGCAGCGCCACCAGCGACGACGAGCACGCCGTGTCGACCGTGATCGCCGGACCCTCGAGCCCGTACGTGTAGGCGATCCGCCCCGACACCACGCTGCCGGTGTTGCCGGTCAGCAGAATGCCTTCCAGGTCCTTCGGCATGTGCTGCACCGGCGGCGCGTAGTCGTGGTACATCGTGCCGGCGAACACGCCGGTGTCGCTGCCCCGCACATCGGCCGGGTCGATGCCGGCCCGCTCGAACGTCTCCCAGGCCGTTTCGAGGAGGAGCCGCTGCTGCGGGTCCATCGCCGTGGCCTCGCGTGGGCTGATCCCGAAGAACCCGGCGTCGAACTCGCCCGCCCGGTAGAGGAAACCGCCCTGGTCCGTGCTGGACCTGCCGGTGGCCTCGGGATCGGGGTCGTAGAGGTTCTCCACATCCCAGCCGCGGTCCCGTGGGAAGGGGCCCACGGCGTCGGTTCCCTCGGAGACCAGGCGCCACAGGTCCTCGGGTGAGGCGACCCCGCCCGGATAGCGGCAGGCGAAGCCGATGACGGCGACCGGCTCGTACGCGGATTCCGCCCCCGCGCCCGTCGCCGCCCGAACGGCCGGCGCGGCTGGACCGCCATTGGTCCCCGATGTCAGCCGCTCCCGCAGATGCCCCACCAGTGACTGCGGGGCGGGGTAGTCGAAGATCAGAGTGGCCGGCAGCCGCAGACCGGTGGCCGCGTTGATCCGGGTCCGCAGCTCCACCGCGCTGAGCGAGTCGAAACCGAGTTCCTTGAATCCGGCGGTGACGTCGACGGCCGCCGGCGACGCGTGGCCGAGCACCGCAGCCGCCTGCTCACGCACGAGCTCCGTGATCCTGCGGATCTGCTCCCCCTCCTCCAGACCTGCCAGCTGCGCGGCGAACCCGCCGTCACCGCCCGCTGCCGCGGCGACGGCTCGGCGCAACGGCGCGCGGACCAGGCCGCGCAGCAGCGGGGGCACCCCGGCGGCGCCCGCCCGGGCCCGGACCGCCGCCAGATCCAGTCGCGCGGGTACGAGCAGTGGCTCCGGGCGGCCGAACGCCGCGTCGAACAGTGCGAGCCCCTCGGTCTCCGTCATGGCGGCCACACCGGAGCGGGCCATCCGCGCCAGGTCGGAGCCGCCCAGCTTCTCGCCCATGCCGCCTTCGCCCCACAGGCCCCAGGCGAGCGAGGTCGCGGGGAGGCCCAGACCGTGGCGGTGGTGGGTCAGGGCGTCGAGAAGGGTGTTCGCCGCGGCGTAGTTGGCCTGCCCGGCGGCGCCGATGAGCCCGGAAACGGAGGAGTACACGACGAACGCGGAAAGGTCCATGCGGGCGGTCAGCTCGTGGAGATGGAACGCGGCCTCCGCCTTCGGGCGCATCACGGCGTCGAGGCGTTCCGGGGTGAGCGCGGTGACCACACCGTCGTCCAGGACCCCGGCGGTGTGCACGACGGCGGTCAGCGGCCGGTCGGCGGGTACGGACGCCAGCAGCGCGGCGACCGCGGCGCGGTCCCCGGTGTCGCAGGCCTCGACGCGGGCCTCGGCTCCCCACTCGGCCAACCGCGCCACGAGTTCGTCGGCGCCGGGGGCCTCCGCGCCCCGGCGGCTGGTCAGCAGGAGGTGTCGTACGCCGTACTCGGCGGCCAGGTGCTCGGCGAGCAGCCGGCCGAGCCGTCCGAAGGCGCCGGTGATCAGCACGGTGCCGCCGGCCGCGAGTGGACGCGGGGCGTTCTCGGCGGACGGGGCCCCAGGCGCGATCCTCTCCGCCGGGGCGCTCTCCGGGAGCCGGGCCAGCCGGGGCGTGCGGATCTCGCCCGCGCGGACCGCACTCTGCGGCTCTCCGGACGCGGCGACGGTCCCCAGCCGCCGGAGTGACTCCGGTGCGCCGTCGACGTCGACCAGCGCGAACCGGCCGGGATACTCCGACTGGGCCGAGCGCAGGAGTCCCCACAGAGGTGCGGTCCCCAGGCCGTCCAGCGTCACTTCCGGCACGCCGGCAGCATCGACGCGGCCGGTGCCCACGGATGCGCGCGTCACCACCAACAGGCTTGTGTCCGCGAGCCGTTCGTCGCCCAGCAGGGCTTGGACCGTGGCGAGCGCCTCGTGTGCGGTACGGCGTGCGGTGCCGAGGAGACCGTCCGGTCCGGTGTCCGCACCGGACCCGGGCGCTTCGGGTCCGGTCCCCGGCGCGTACACGGCGAGTCCGGGGGCGGTCGCCGTGCCGGCGTCCACGGCTGCCAGGAGCGCGGTGACGTCCTCGTACGGATCGGCGCCGAGTACGGCGGCCAGCTCCCGTGCCACGGGGGAGTCGCCCAGCACCGCGAGGCGCTCGTGGTCTGCCGCCTTGCCGTCCGTCCCCGCCGTGGTGGCGTCGGCGACGGACGGCTGCCAGGCGACCGTGTACAGCGGATGCCGTCGGGAAGTGTCCCGGAGACGTCCGGCGGACGCCTCGCGCAGCACCAGCGACTCGACCACCGCGACCGGTGCGCCCGTCGGGTCGTCGAGACGCAGGGTCACGCTCCCGTCGGCGGACGGGCGCGCGCTGACCCGCAGCCGGGTGGCACCCGTCGAGTGCAGCGTCACACCGCTGAATCCGAACGGCAGCAGCCCTTCGGCACCGTCGACCAGCGGGTGGAGGGCGGCGTCGAGGAGTGCGGGGTGCAGGGTGTGCCCGGTGGTGTCGACGCCTTCGGGCAGGGTGACCTCGGCGTAGAGGTCGTCGCCGTC
>NZ_JNXG01000036.1 GCF_000717025.1 Streptomyces atroolivaceus | reverse complement strand
GGCGACCCGGCCCGAGGCCACACTCGACGTCGTTCCCGTCAGCCCGAACCCGGCGGCACCCGCACCCGCCTCACCCAGCCGCGGACCGTACTCCTGGGCGATCGCACCAAGGAACACGCCCGTCGACGTACCGTGCAGCGATGCGGGTGAGACTCCGGCGCGTTCCAGGGCTTCCCACGAGGTTTCCAGCAGCAGTCGCTGCTGTGGGTCCATCGCGAGCGCCTCACGCGGTGAGATCCCGAAGAAGGCGGGGTCGAACTCGGCGGCCCCGTGGAGGAATCCGCCGTTGCGTACGTACGAGGTGCCGGAGTGGTCCGGGTCCGGGTGGTAGAGGCCGTCCAGGTCCCATCCCCGGTCGGCCGGGAACTCGGAGATCACGTCCCGCTGCTGGGCGACGACCTGCCACAGCGCCTCGGGCGAGTCCACCCCACCCGGGAAACGGCACCCCATACCGACGATCACGACCGGATCGTTGGTGCCCGCCTCCAGTTCACGGACCCGCTGACGGGACTGGTGGAGGTCGACGGTGAGGCGCTTGAGGTATTCGACAAGCCTGTCGTTGTCCGTTGCTGTCATGGCGATGTTTCCCCCGAAGGCGTCGTGAAGCCGTGCGTGCGCGCGGTCCGGGTACGGCTTCCAGGAAGACGTACCCGGGCGTGCCGCGCGCGGCGAACAGGATGAGCAGGGTGAAGGTCAGGGCGATGTGGGAACGGGGTCAGAGTTCGGAGTCGATGAACGCGAACAGTTCGTCGACCGAAGCCGACTGGACCCGTGCGGCCAGATCGTCTTCCTCGGCCGGGGCGCGCTGAGCCGGTACACGGGCCACCAGCGCCTGGAGTCGCAGGACGAGCTCTTCCTTGATGTCGTCCTGGGTGTCGTCCGGCAGTTCGGCGAGGGCCGCTTCCAGCCGGTCGAGTTCGATCAGACCGCGCACGGCCTTCGGCTCGGTGGAGCCGACCGGTTCCGCGTCGGCCGCGACCAGTTCGGTGTGCAGGTGTGCCACGACCGCCGAGGGCGTCGGGCAGTTGAAGAGGAAGGTGGCGGGCAGCCGTAGACCGGCGCTGGTCTGCAGCCTGTTACGCAGTTCCACGAGGGTGAGTGAGTCACAGCCCATGTCCTTGAAGGGCCGGTCGGCGGGGATGCCGGCCGCGGAGGACCGGCCGAGTACGGCGGCGGTCTGCACCCGGACGAGATCCAGCAGCAGCTCCTCCTGCTCGGCCGGGCTCAGGGCGGCGAGCCGGTCGCGCAGCGTCTCTGTCCTCGGGGCCACGGCGGTGGTCGGCGCCTCGGCCGGCCGGGGCGCGTCCGGTGCGAGGTCCCGCAGCACGGTGGGCAGTTGCGGCCCGAGAGCGCCGAGCGCGGCGCGGTCGAGGGGCGCGGGCACCAGCGCGGCGGCGTCCATGCGCAGAGCCGCGTCGAGCAGCGCCAGACCCTCCGCCCGGTCGATGGGGGCGAGGCCGGTCCTGGCGATCCGCACCCGGTCGGCCTGGGAGAGGGCGCCCGCCATTCCAGTGGCGCCCGGCCTTCCCGCCGTCTCCGCCCACATCCCCCATGCCAGGGAGAGCGCGGGGAGGCCCTGTGCCCTGCGGTGTTGGGCCAAGGCATCCAAGTAGGCGTTGGCGGCAGCGTAGTTGCCCTGGCCGGCGCCGCCGACGACACCCATGACGGAGGAGAAGAGGACGAACGCCGCGAGGTCCTGGTCCGCGGTGAGCTCGTGCAGGTGACGGGCCGCGGTGGCTTTGGCGGCGAGCACCGTGTCGAGGCGTCCGGGGGTGAGCGCGGTGATCACCCCGTCGTCGAGCACCCCTGCGGCGTGGACGACGGCGGTGAGCCGTACGCCGTTCAGCAGTCGCGCGAGCGCGTCGCGGTCGGCGGTGTCACAGGCCGCGAGCGTCACCTCGGCACCCGACTCGGACAGTTCTGAGGCCAGTTCCGACGCGCCCGGTGCATCGGGGCCGCGGCGGCTGACCAGCAGCAGACGACGAGCACCGTGCCGGGTGACCAGGTGTCGTGCCACCAGCCCGCCGAGGGCTCCGGTGGCGCCGGTGACCAGGACCGTACCGTCCGGGTCCAAGGCTGCGGGCACGGTGAGGACCACCTTGCCGATGTGCCGGGCCTGGCTGACGTGGCGGAAGGCCTCCGGTGCCCGGCGGACGTCCCACGTGCTCAGCGGCAGGGGGGTCAGCGCCCCGGACGACAGCAGTCGCAGGACAGCCGTGAGCATCTCGGAGATCCGCTCGGCCGGTTCCTGGAGCAGGTCGAAGAAGCGGTAGTCCACTCCGGGGTGGCCGGCTGCGACCAGCTCCGGATCGCGCAGGTCGGTCTTGCCCATCTCGACGAACCGGCCGCCACGCGGCAGCAGCCTCAAGGAGGCGTCCACGAATTCGCCGGCGAGGGAGTTCAGTACGACGTCCATGCCGTGGCCTTCGGTGGCCGTGCCGAACGCGGTCTCGAAGTCCAGGGTGCGGGACGACGCGAGGTTCGCCCCGCCCAGGCCGAGGGCGCGGAGGGCCTCCCATTTGCCGGGGCCCGCGGTGCCGAAGACGTCCGCCCCAAGATGCCGGGCCAGTTGGACGGCGGCCATACCGACGCCACCCGCTGCGGCGTGGACCAGGACACGCTCGCCCGCGGCGAGGTCCGCGAGGTCGACCAGTGCGTGGTAGGCGGTCAGGAACACGATCGGCGCGGACGCCGCCTGGGCGTACGTCCAGTCGGTGGGCATGACGGCGACCCGCCGGTGGTCGGCGACGGCCACCGGGCCGAACGCCCCGGAGAACAGGCCCATGACCCGGTCGCCGACGCGCAGGCCGCTGACGCGGGGCCCGACCTCCGTGACCACGCCGGCTCCTTCGAGCCCGAGCAGACCGGGGTCGCCCGGGTAGAGACCGAGCGTGTTGAGTACATCGCGGAAGTTGACGCCCGCAGCGCGCACAGCGACGCGGATCTCACCGTCGCTCAGCGGCCCCACGGCCTCCGGGCAGGGCGCGAGCGCAAGGTGGTCGAGGGTCCCGCGCTCGCGCACCTCCAGCCGCCAGGCGGTCGTCCCGGCAGGGGGGACCAGGTCACTGCCGGCTGTCGCCCGGCCGAGCCTGGGTACCAGCAGCTCCCCGTCTCGCACCGCGAGTTGGGGCTCCTCGCCTGTCAGTGGCAGCGCGGCACGACAGTCCGCCGCCGACTCCACGTCCAGCAGCCCGACCCGCCCGGGGTTCTCGGTCTGAGCCGAGCGTGCCAGGCCCCACACGGCCGCCCCGTCGGGGTCCACATCGGCGTCCGGGGCCGTGGCCACGGCCCCCCGGGTGACGAGTACCAGCCGGGAGCCGGCGAGCCGGTCGTCGGCCAGCCACGCCTGCAGCAGAGCGAGGGAGCGGTGCACGGCCTGCCGGGCGACGGGCGCCGGACCGTCCGTGAGGTCAGCGAGCGGTGCGAAGACCACTGCGGGGGCGGGAAGTCCCGAGTCGACGGCCAGGCCCAGAGCCGCGAGGTCGGCGTACTGCGGGCCGACACCCAGGTCGGCGGAGCCGAGCCCGGCGGCCGCCGGGGCCCGTTCCTGATCCGCCGTGACCGGCTTCCAGTCCAGGCGGTGGAGCGACCGCGGGACGGCCACGTCGTCGCTGACCGGGCGCAGTACCAGCTCCGCGACCTCGGCGACCACCGCGTGGGACTCGTCCAGCAGCGTCAGCGACACCGCGTCCGGCCCGGTATCGGTGATCAGAACGCGGGCGGCACGGGCGCCGGGCTGGTGGACGGTCACACCGCGCCATGAGAAGGGCAGCAGGCGGCGGTCGCCGTCGGCGAGCGCGGCCGTGACGATCGGATGCAGCGCCGCGTCGAGCAGTGCGGGGTGCAGTCCGTAGGAGGCGGCGTCGGTGACGGACGGCGGCAGGGAGACCTCGGCGAGCAGGTCGGCGCCGTGCCGCCACACGGCGCGCAGGCCCCGGAAGACCGGCCCGTAGGCGTAACCCGCGGCGGCCAGTTCGGCGTAGCAGCCGTCGATGGGAAGGGGCTCGGCCTCGGAGGCGGGCCGGACCGCGGCGGTCGCGGGGGTTCCGTCGTGCGGGGCGAGGGTTCCGGTGGCGTGCAGGATCCACGGCTCGGTGGTGCCGTCCGGTGTCTCGGTGCGGGCGTGCAGGGTCAGCGCACGCTGTCCGTCCTCGCCGGGTGCGGCCACGACCACCTGGACCTCGGCGCGGCCCTCCTCGGGGATCACCAGGGGCGCGGTCAGGACCAGCTCGGCGACCACCGGCGTGCCGGTCTGCGAGCCCGCGTGGGCCGCGAGTTCCAGGAAGGCGGTGCCGGGCAGCAGGACCGAGCCCAGCACCGCGTGGTCGGCGAGCCAGGGATGGGTACGTCGGCCGAGCCGTGCGGTCAGTACGGCCTGGCCCGACTCGGCGAGTTCGACGGCGGGCCCGAGCAGCGGGTGACCGGCCGGGCCCTCGGTCCCGTGCGCGGTCAGCCAGTAGCGCTCCCTCTGGAACGCGTACGTCGGCAGGGCTGGGGTCCGCCCCTCGCCGAACACCGCGTGCCAGTCCGGACTCCGGCCGCGGACGTGCAGGGTGCCGAGTGCGGCGGCCAGGGTGCGACGCTCGGACCGTCCACGGCGCAGCAGCGGGACGAACGCCAGCGCGTCGTCGTCCAGACAGTCCTGGCCCAGTGCCGACAGCACCCCGTCCGGGCCGAGTTCGAGGAAGTTCCGTATTCCGAGGCCGTGAAGCGTGGTCAGCCCGTCGGACATCCGTACTTCCCGGCGCACCTGCTGGACCCAGTAGTCGGCGGTGACGTCGACGGGCCCGCCGGTGACCGTGGACACCATGAGGATGCGCGGCTCCCCGTACCGGATTTCCGCGGTGACTGCGGCGAACGCGTCGAGCATCCCGTCCATGCGGTGGGAGTGGAAGGCGTGACTCACGGTGAGCCGGCGCGTCTTGCGGCCGGCGGCGGCCGACGTGGCTGCGACCTGTTCGACGGCGTCGACGTCGCCGGAGACGACGACCGCCGTGGGGCCGTTGACGGCGGCGATGCTCACCTCGTGTTCGCGGCCTTCCAGCATCGCGCCGACCTCGTCCCGTGACGCCTGGACGGCCATCATCGTGCCGCCGGGCGGCAGGGCCTGCATGAGCCGGCCACGCGCGGTGACCAGAGCACAGGCGTCCGGCAGGGTGAGGATTCCGGCGACGTGCGCGGCGGCGAACTCGCCTATCGAGTGACCGAGGACGGCGCTCGGTGCCAGGCCCCGGTGCTCCAGCAGCCGGAACAGCGCGACCTGGAGGGCGAAGAGGGCACTCTGGGTGTTCTCGGTCCGGTCGAGTGCCGCCGCGTCGTGGAACATCACCTCGCGGATCGGCGGGGTACCGGGCACGGACCCGCGGCAGGAGTCGAGTTCGCCGCACACCGCGTCCAGGGCGGCGGCGAAAACGGGCTCCGACTCGTACAACTCACGCCCCATGCCGACACGTTGGCTGCCCTGCCCGGTGAAGAGGTAGGCGAGCCGGTCGTCGGCGTGTGCCGTGCCGAGGGCCAGGGCGGAGTGCTGTTCACCGCGGCCGAGCGCGGCCAGCGCCGCAGCGGCCTCGACCCGGTCCTCGGCGCTGACGGCCGCGCGGTGGTCGAGGGCGGTACGGGTGGTGGCCAGGGCACGGCCGAGGTCACGGGTGGGCACGTCGTCGAGGGCGTCCAGCGCGTCTGCGAGTGCGGTGGCCTGGGCGCGCAGCGCCGCTTCGGTGCGGCCGGACAGTACCCACAGGGGGGCGGAGGCGTCGTCCCCGGGACCGGTCTCCGGCGTGCGAGGTCCGGTGGGGGGTTCGGCGAGGATGATGTGGGCGTTGGTGCCGCTGATGCCGAAGGATGAGATTCCGGCGCGTCGGGTTTTGTTGTGGGTGGTGGGCCAGG
>NZ_JNXG01000035.1 GCF_000717025.1 Streptomyces atroolivaceus | reverse complement strand
CCTCCTGCCCGGCACAGCCTTCACCGACCTCGCCCTCCACGCCGCCGGCCACACCGACACCCCCACCCTCGAGGAACTCACCCTCGAAGCCCCACTGGTCCTCGGCGAACGTGGCTTGGTGGACCTCCAGGTGGTGGTGGACGCGACGGCCGGATCCGACCGCCGTGCCTTCACGATCCACGCGCGCGACGACGGGTCGGAGTCCTGGACCCGGCACGCCTCCGGCACCCTGACCGCTACGGCGGCCGCCCCCGCGGCCCTCCCCTGGCCGCCGCCCGGCGAACCCGTCGACCTCACCGGGCTCTACGACGGCCTCCACGCCCGCGGCTACTCCTACGGACCGACGTTCCAGGGCCTCGTGGCGGCCTGGCGCGACGGGGACGACCTCTATGCCGAGATCACCCTGCCCGAGCAGTCCGACGCGGACGGCCACCCGGTGCACCCGGCCCTCCTCGACGCCGCGCTCCACCCGCTGTTGCTCGATCCGGTGGGAGACGCGCCGGACGCGGTCCTGCTGCCGTTCAGCTGGTCGGACGTCACCCTGCACGCCACCGGCGCCGGACGTCTGCGGGTGCGCCTGAAGCGGTCCGGTGCCGACACGGTCACGCTGACCGCCGCCGACCCCGAGGGCGACGCGGTCGTGACCGTCGGCTCCCTCCTGCTCCGCCCGGCCGACCTCGCCTCGGCGTCCCTCGCGTCCGGCGACCGGTCCCACGCCCTGTTCCGGGTCGACTGGCGGCCGGTCCCGGCCCCGGTCGTGGCCCGGGCCACGCCGCCCGTCCGGGCGGTGGTGGGCCCGGACGTCATCGGCGTCACCGCCGCCCTGGGCGAGGGCGTCGTGTGCCACGCCGACCTCGACGCGCTGGCCGCCGCCGGAGATCACGTACCGGCCGAGGTGCTGCTGCCCTTCACGCCGGGGCGTCCGTCCAGGGGCACGTACGACCCGGTCGAGATCGCACGCGAGGCGCCGCACCGCATGCTGGGGCTGATTCAGCGCTGGCTGGCCGACGAGCGCTTCGCCGGATCCCGGCTGGTCGTGGTCACCCGCAACGCCGTCTCCACCCGTTACGACGAGCCGATCCGCGACCAGAGCCTGGCCGTGTGGGGTCTGGTCCGCTCCGCTCAGGCCGAGCACCCGGACCGCTTCCTGCTGATCGACGTGGACCGGGAGGAGAGTTCGTACCGGGCCCTCGGCGCGGCGCTGGACACGGCCGACGAGACCCAGCTCGCGATCCGCCGCGGCACCGTCCTCGCGGCCAGGCTGAACGCCGACGCACCCGGGGGGCGGCTCCCGGTTCCGGCGGACGCACCGGGCTGGCGGCTCGGCTCGACGGCGAAGGGGACGTTGGAGAACCTCGCGCTGCTGCCCGCCGAGGCCCCCGACACCCCGCTGGGCCCGGGCCAGGTGCGGGTCACCGTCCGAGCCGCCGGACTCAACTTCCGCGACGTCCTCATCACTCTGGGCCAGTACCCCGGCGAGGCGCCGATCGCCAGCGAGGGCGCCGGATACGTGCTGGAGACCGGCCCCGGTGTCGACGGGTTCGCGCCGGGTGACCGGGTGATGGGCCTCTTCACGGAGGGCGCGGCCGGGCCCGTCGCCGTCACCGACCACCGGCTGCTCACCGGTGTGCCGCACGGATGGTCGTTCACGCAGGCCGCCGCGGTGCCCGTGGTCTTCCTGACCGCCCTGTACGCGCTGACCGACCTGGCGGAGGCCCGTGCCGGCCAGACGGCGCTGATCCACGCGGCCGCCGGCGGTGTCGGCATGGCCGCGACGCAGATCGCCCGCGACCTCGGTCTGGAGGTGTACGGCACGGCCTCCCCCGCCAAATGGGACGCGCTGCGCTACCAGGGCTTCGACGACGCCCATCTGGCGAACTCCCGCACGCTCGATTTCGAGCGGGAGATCCTCGCCGCCACCGGCGGCCGCGGCGTGGACGTCGTCCTGGACGCGCTCGTCGGCGAGTACGTCGACGCATCACTGCGGCTGCTGCCGCGCGGTGGCCGGTTCATCGAGATGGGCAAGGCGGACATCCGCGATCCCGGACGGGTCGCAGCGGCGCACCCGGGTGTCGGCTACCGGTCGTTCGACCTGATGGAGGCCGGGCCCGACCGCATCCAGGAGATGCTGACCGACCTGCGCGCCCGGTTCGATGCGGGGCGGCTGACTCCGCCGCCCGTGGAGGCGTGGGACATCCGCCGGGCGCAGGAGGCGTTCCGGTACCTGGGCCAGGCCCGGCACGTCGGCAAGGTGGTCCTCACCCTGCCGCGCGCCCTGGACCCGGACGGCACGGTGCTCGTCACCGGCGGCACGGGCACGCTCGGGCGGCGCTTCGCCCGCCATCTGGCCGCCCGGCACGGTGTGCGGCACATACTGCTGACCAGCCGGCGCGGTCCGAAGGCCCCGGGTACGGACGAACTCGTCGCCGAGCTCGCGGCGCTGGGCGCCAGGGCCACCGTGGTCGCCTGCGACACCGGCGACGCGGCGGCCGTGCGACGGCTGGTCTCGACGGTCGAGCCGGAGCACCCGCTGACCGCCGTCGTGCACACGGCGGGTGTGCTGGACGACGGCACCATCGAGTCGATGACGCCGGAGCGCCTCGACACGGTCGCGCGGCCGAAGCAGGACGCCGCCTGGCATCTGACGGACGCCGTACGCCATCTGGACCTGGCCGCGTTCGTGATGTTCTCCTCCTTCGCCGGGATCGTCGGCAACGCGGGCCAGTCCAACTACGCGGCCACCAACTCCTTCCTGGACGGCCTCGCCGCCTACCACCGTGCCAACGGCCTGCCCGGCGTCTCCCTCGCCTGGGGGCTGTGGGGCGCGGGCGACGACGGCACCGGCGGCGGCATGGCGGGCGGACTCGGGGACGGCGAACTCGCCAGGCTGGCCGGCGCCGGGCTCGCGCCGATCGACCCGGAGCGCGGCGTCGCCCTCTTCGACGAGGCGCTCAGCTGCGACGAACCCCTTCTCGTCCCGCTGCGCCTCGATCTGTCCGCGCTACGGGCACGCGCCGAGGCCGGCACCCTGCCGCCACTGCTGCGTGGCCTGGTCCGGCCACGGACCAGGCGGGCGGCGAGCGGCCGGTCCGCCCCGGCGGGCGCCGGGGCGCTGACGGAGCGGCTGGCCGCCCTCGACGAGGCGGAACGCGACCGGCAGTTGCTGGCTCTGGTACGGGCCGAGGCCGCAGCCGTCCTCGGCCATGGCGCCGCCGCTTCCCTCGCTCCCGAGCGGGCGTTCAAGGACGTCGGCTTCGACTCCCTCACGGCGGTCGAGCTGCGCAACCGGCTCAACTCCGCCACCGGGTTGCGGCTACCGTCGTCGCTCGTCTTCGACCACCCCACCCCGGCCGCGCTCGCCTCCCATCTGCGTACCGGGCTCCTCGGCGGGCCGGAGCCCGCCACGGGGACGGCCGGGGCACGGCCGTCGGCCGCCCCCGTGGCAGCCGACGACGATCCGATCGCCATCGTCGGCATGGCCTGCCGCTACGCGGGCGGGGTGGCCTCGCCCGAGGACCTGTGGCAGCTGGTGTCCGCCGGCACCGACGCGGTGACCGACTTCCCCGAGGACCGTGGCTGGGACACCGAGGGCCTCTACGACCCGGATCCGACCCGCTCAGGGACCTCGTACACCCGCCGCGGCGCCTTCCTCGCCGGCGCCGACCGCTTCGACGCGGCGTTCTTCGGGATCAACCCGCGCGAGGCGACGGCGATGGACCCGCAGCAACGCGTGCTCCTCGAAACCGCCTGGGAGGCCGTGGAGCGGGCCGGGATCGACCCGACGACGCTGCGTGGTACCGACACCGGCGTGTTCGCGGGCGTGGTCGCCGGCGACTACGTCACCCGGCTCGGCCAGACTCCCGAGGCCGTCGAGGGATACCTGGCGACGGGCACCACCGCCAGCGTCGCCTCGGGACGTATCGCCTACTCCTTCGGTCTCGAGGGCCCGGCCGTCTCGGTGGACACCGCGTGCTCGTCGTCGCTGGTGGCGCTGCATCTGGCCGCCCAGTCCCTTCGCCAGGGCGAGTGCTCGCTCGCCCTGGCCGGCGGCGCGACCGTACTGGCGGGCCCCACCAGCTTCATCGAGTTCAGCCGCCAGCGGGCGCTCTCCCCCGACGGTCTCTCCAAGGCCTTCTCCGACTCCGCCGACGGCACCGGCTGGGGGGAGGGGGCGGGGCTCCTGCTCCTGGAGCGGCTGTCCGACGCCCGGCGCAACGGGCACCATGTCCTCGCCCTGGTGAGGGGCACCGCGACCAACCAGGACGGCGCCAGCAACGGTCTGTCCGCGCCCAACGGACCGTCCCAGGAGCGGGTGATCCGACAGGCCCTGGCCAACGCCCGGCTCACCGCGTCCCAGGTGGACGCGGTCGAGGCTCATGGCACCGGGACCCGGCTCGGCGACCCCATCGAGGCACAGGCCCTCATCAACACGTACGGCAGCGAACGGGACGCAGAACATCCGCTGTGGCTCGGCTCGTTGAAGTCGAACATCGGCCACACGATGGCCGCCGCGGGCGTCGGCGGCGTCATCAAGATGGTGATGGCCATGCGGAACCGCAGGCTGCCGAAGACGCTCCATGCCGACCGGCCGACCAAGCACGTCGACTGGTCGGACGGCACCGTCCGGCTGCTGTCCGAAGGCCGCGCGTGGGACACGGCCGGCGACGAGCCCCGTCGGGCCGGCGTCTCCTCCTTCGGGATCAGTGGCACCAACGCCCACGTCATCATCGAACAGGCCGGAGCCCCCACGCCCGTGGCGGAGCAGACGGCGGAGGAAGACCCTCCGCTCCCCTGGCTGCTGTCCGCCAGGACCCAGGACGCGCTCAGGGACAAGGCGCGGCTCCTGCGCACGTACGCCACGGAGCACCCCGACGTCCCGGCCGGGCACATCGCGGAAGCGCTCGCGGCCCGGACCCGCTTCGGCCATCGCGCCGTCGTCGATGCCGGGGACCGTGAGGCTCTGCTGTCGGGGCTCGACGCCCTCGCCGGCGGGAAGGAGGCCCCGGGCGTCGTCACCGGGACCACCCTCGGCCACGAACCGGCCCGGGCCGTGTTCGTCTTCCCCGGCCAGGGCAGCCAGTGGCTCGCGATGGGCAGTGAGCTCATGGCCCGGAGCCCGGAGTTCGCCGGCTACGTACAGGAGTGCGCGGAGGCCCTCGCGCCGCACACCGACTGGGACCTGACGGCGGTACTGGCCGGCGATCCGCAGGCCGCCTCGCTCGACCGTGTCGACGTGGTGCAGCCCGCGCTGTTCGCCATGATGGTCTCGCTGGGCCGGCTCTGGCGCCGGCACGGCGTCGAGCCGGCCGCCGTGATCGGCCACTCCCAGGGCGAGATAGCGGCCGCCTGCCTCTCCGGCGCGCTCACCCTCGCCGACGCCGCGCGCATCGCCGCACTGCGCAGCAGGGCCATCACCCGGCTCGCCGGGACCGGCGGCATGCTGTCCGTACAGCTGCCCGCGGACGTGGTGCGGGAGCGTCTGCCCGACGACACCTACATCGCCGCGGTCAACGGCCCGGCTCTCACCGTCGTCTCCGGCGCCGCCGATGCCCTGGCCACGCTCAAGGAGCGGCTCACGGCCGAGAGGATCCGGGCCCGGATGATCCCGGTCGACTACGCCTCGCACTCACCGCACGTCGACGCCCTGGCGGACGAACTGCGGGAGCTGCTGGGCGGGGTCGTTCCCGGCCCGTCGGACGTGCCGTTCTACTCCACCGTCACGCAGGCTCCGCTCGCGGGAACGGAGCTCGGCGGGGCCTACTGGCTGCGCAATCTGCGCGAGCCGGTCCTCTTCGAGCAGACGGTGCGCCGGCTCCTGGCCGACGGGCACACCACCTTCATCGAGGTGAGCCCGCACCCCGTCCTCGTCACGGCGATCCAGGACACGGTCGAGGAGGCCGGCGCCACGGCCGTGGCGCTCGGCACCCTGCGCCGCGACCAAGGCGGCCTCGGGCGCTTCACCACCTCGCTCGCCGAGGCGCACGTGGCGGGTGTCTCGCCCGGCGCATGGCGCCGGGACCGGCGCCGGGCGGACCCGTCCGGGCTGCCCACCTACCCGTTCCAGAGGCAGCGTTACTGGCTGGAGGGTTCCGGGACGGCCGTGGACGCGGACGGCCTCGGTCTCGACGCGGCCGGGCACCCGCTGCTCGGTGCGAGCGTCCCGCTCGCCGAGGGCGACCAGACGGTGTTCACCGGGCGGATCTCGCTCCGTACGCACCCCTGGCTGGCCGAGCACGCGGTGGAGGGCACCGCGCTCCTCCCGGGCACCGGCTTCCTCGACCTCGCACTGCACGCGGCGGACCGGACGGGCGCCGGCGGGGTGGACGACCTCACGCTGGAGGCGCCACTGCCGCTCGCCGAACAGGGCGCCGTGGTCCTCCAGGTGATCGTCGGCGCGCCGGAACCGACGGGCGCAAGGCCGTTCGCGATCCACTCGCGCACCGGTGGCGACGCCGGGTGGGTCCGGCACGCCACCGGAACCCTCGCACCGGCCGGAACACCCACCACCACCCCACCCACCGAACACATCACCTGGCCCCCACCCGG
>NZ_JNXG01000034.1 GCF_000717025.1 Streptomyces atroolivaceus | reverse complement strand
CAGCAACGGAGAACCCCCAACTAGAGGTTGCGCTCACCAACGTGAGCAATGGCCAGCTCGGAGTCCCCTACCCTGCTCACCTTCAACCGGGCCGCCACACCTGGGTGGGCTGGAGTACTCGTGAATGCTGGAGAGGTCTGTGCTGACGCTGTAGAGGTGGTTTTTTGTCGCGGCGAAGGAACTGAGGGGATCACCGATTGGGGTCCAGGTCTTCTTGGATCGGTTGTACTCCTGAAGCTTCCCGCCGGCGGTATCGGTGGCGTAGAGCGTTGTGGGGCTGGTGAAGATCCGTTCGGTCGCGTCGCGCACTTTGTGCCAGATACCTGGTGTGCCGCTGTACTCGAAGGTGCCTTGGTGGTCGGGGCCGACGCCGTAGAGGTGGGTGGCGGTCGCCGCGAAGTGGCTGCCTGGGCCCCCGATGACCGTCCAGGTCTTCTTCGAGCGGTCGTACTCCTCGATGTTGCCGGTTCTGCCGTCGGTGGCGTAGAGCGTCGTGGGGCTGGTGAAGATCCGTTCGGTTCGTTTGCGGATGACGGTCCAAGTACCGCTTTTGCCGGTGTACTCCTCGATTTTCGAGTCGGGGGTGATGCGGTAGAGGTGGCTGTGGGTTGCGGCCACGGTGCCGGCTTTGCCGCCCTGGGGCTGTGGTTTCTGCGGTGCCGTCGAGGCCTGGTGGGACGGTGGCGGGGCGGATGATGGTCGTGGTGTGGGCGCTTCCACCGGGGCCATTGGATTGGTGGGGTGCGATCTTGGCCCTGTAGGTGTCGTGGTCTGCTGGCTCTGCTCGGGAGGGTTCAGTAGGGAGGCGGTGTCGGGCCGGTCGTCAGCTCTGTGTTTGTGGTTGGCGATGATGAGGACGGCGACCAGGGCCGCGAGTGCCGCCCACTGCGCCGGGGCTCTCCAGCGCTTCTTCCCGGCCGTGCGAGAGGCAGAGCCACTTGGGGGGACCCCGTCCCTCGTGTCGCTGTGGGACCGCGGATCCTTTGACGGCGGCAGGGAATCAGCTTTCGTCTCGACGGCTTCCCTCTGTCCCCGGACACGGGCCTGGGCGTTTTCGGCTGCGGCTTTGCTCTCCCGCGTGCGGGCGAGCTGTTCGGCCGCCTCGCTCGATACGGCGTCGGGTTCCTCTCCCGGTGCGGCGGGCGGTGGGTGTGGGGAAGTTTCGGTTTCTCTCAGGCGGGTGACGACCTCCCGCAGGACCTGGAGGAGTTCCTCCGATTCGCGCACGCCGGTGTCGGCGTCGCTCAGGATCTGATCCGGTCGGTCCGCGGCCTGGGTGAAGGCGCCAGGTGGAGTGCTGCTCTCCGCGTCCCTGGCAAGTCGATGAAGCTTCTCGGCCCTGGCGGTGAGGGTGACGCGACCGCGTTCATCGCGCACCAGATCCCTCACCACCCGCTGCAACAGGTGCAGCTCGATCAGCTTGGTGCCGGCCCGGTACTCACCCCAGCTCGTCTTGCTGATCTTGTAGCGGTCCGCCAGCTCGCGGACCGTGAAGTCCTTCGTCAGATCCCTCAGGAACACGGCTAACGCGTTGGCCTGCTCGGTCTGTCCTCTGGGCCCGCCTTGCGGACGGCCGGCCTTCGCCATGGTGGATCCCCCGTAGTTGTCCGCGTTGTCCGCGACCTTGCCCGCACCTGACCTGCGAGTTCACAACGGTCGTTGTTGGACAATCAGACCAGCCGCACGGTGAGAGCTCCACCGCTTCCCAGACAAACACTGGAGCATCCCGTGACCCGAATCCCCCTCCGGGGCCAGACCCGAAAGCCCGCTCTCGCCACCCCCTCAGCGACCGTGCGCCGCATAGGCGTCATCGTGACAGGGATGATCGCTGCCGGAGTCCTCGCGGTTCTCCCCGCCCAGGCAGACGAGCCTCCAGTTGCCGCTCCTGCGGTCCAGCTGGAGTCGGTGTCCGCGTTCGGCGACGACCAGCTCTTCGCGCTCGCCGCCGACCACAGTGCCGTCTACCGCTGGAGCAGTAAGGGCTCGAACTGGGCGAAGGTAGGCGGTCCCGCGCAGGAGCTCTACACCGGCGGGGCGGGCGTTTTCATCACCGCAACGGACACCGGGAAGCTCCTGAAGTACGAGGGGATACCGGAGACGTGGTCCGAGATCGGTGACCCCGGGGCCGACTTCGCCATGACCAATGACCGGATCTACGGCCTCTCCCCCGACCACAGCGCCGTCTACGAATGGACCGGCCACGCCGCCGAATGGACGAAGGTCGGCGGTGCGGCCAAGGACCTCCACGCCGGTGGCGCCGGCCTCTTCGCCACCGCACCGGACGACAAGATCCTCAAGTACGACGGACCGGAGACCTGGTCGCAGATCGGTGACCCCGGGGCCGACTTCGCCGTCACCAACGACCGGATCTACGGCCTCTCCCCCGACCACAGCGCCGTCTACGAATGGACCGGCCACGCAAACGAATGGACCAAGGTCGGCACGTTGAGCAGTGATCTGGCCTCCGCCCCGGAGAAGCTTCGGCGTCTGAACGAACTGACCGCTCTTGGAACGCCCGCCCTCCAAGACTGGTTCACCACCCTCTCTCAGCACCTGCGCGGATGGCCGGACCGGCACGGATTCAACTGGACGACGAACAAGCGCAACTCCCCCGCACCCAACTCCGTCGCCGGATTCGACTTCACCAACGCGTGCGTCCGCCACGACTTCGGATACCGCAACTACCGCGAAGTCCTGGGTGAAGCGAGCTTCCAGCACACAGCCAAGGCACGTGTCGACACGGCCTTCCGGCAAGACCTGAACGCCATATGCCAGGCCAGGCTCATCTCTGATCCCCGGACTGACGCCTCACGCAGGGCCTGCATGCGAGTCGCCAACATCTACTACTCAAGCGTCGTCGCGACCGGCACAAGCTGACACCAAACCCCGCACAGAGGAAGGCAGGGTCTCGGTCAGAGATCCTGCCTCCCTCTGTGCGGTCTCCGGTCAACTAGTTCCGCGTCGAGCCAAGTTCGCCCTGTCAGGCCGACATACTGTGGGCGTGCTTGAGTACTTGTTTGCGACCGATGACGACGACTTCCTCGGGCCGGTGCGCTCGGATAGGTATCCGGATGTGCTTCAGCCAAGGGGCTGGGGGGCGGTACCAGTGGCTGGCGATGGCCACTACCGGATCGCTGTCGAGGGCATGGAGATTGAGTTCGCTTGGGAAATGCCCGGCCTTCAGGTCACGGTTCACGGCACATCAGACGAGCCCAGGGTTGAGGAGCTGGTGGCTACGATCGCGCGTCAGGTCGGAACCGAGCTCGCGGTGCGAGTCCGGGTAATCCCGCTCTAGCGCCGCTTCAGGCGATGTTGGCCTTGTTGACTATGGTTCGTAGTTGCTGGTCATGAGCGTGGTGGTTTCGCCAGATGATGTAACGTCGGATCATGCTGCCCTGCTCCTTGTGACTGACGTGGTCGGTGCCGTCGAGGGTGAAGTAGCGCAGGGTGGTGAAGTGGGCCTCGATCCGGTTCAGCCAGGAGCTGTTGGTTGGGGTGTAGGCAATCTCGACGTTGTTCGCGTCCGCCCACGTCGCGACTCGTTGGCACCGCTTCGTGGTCAGGTGCGGGGAGTAGTTGTCGCAGATGATGGCGATCCGCACCTTCGCTGGTATGGACGATGGCTTGGCTGTCGAAACGCTGGAGGCAGCACCCGCCCCGGTGAGGCCGCAGGCTGGTACGGCCCGGGCCGCGTTCCTCCAGCCTCCGGGCCGGTCAAGGGGCAGGGCGAGGCCCCGTCCGGCGCCGACGCGTGCTTCGACGCCGGAGAAGGTTCAGAAGGTCACGGCGTCTCGGATCAGCGGGCAGGTCATGCAATGCCCGCCCCCTCGGCCCCGGCCCAGCTCGGCGCCGACGATGCTGAGGACCTCCACCCCGGCTCGGCGCAGCAGTGCGTTGGTTTGGGTGTTGCGGTCGTACGTGAAGACGACGCCCGGCTCGAGCGCAACCGCGTTGTTGCCGCTGTCCCACTGCTGGCGCTCGGAGGCGTAGACGTCGCCGCCCGTTTCGATCACTCGCAGCTGCGGCAGGCCCAGGGCGCGGGCCACGACCTCGGTGAACGGGGTGCTGCCCTCGTCGGTGATCTCCATTCCGGGCGCCCGGTCGGATGGCCGCAATGAGAAGGTGTGGACACCGTCCATGATGCGCGGATACAGCGTGACGATGTCCCGGTCGGCGAAGGTGAAGACCGTGTCCAAGTGCATCGCCGAGCGCAGCTTGGGCATCCCGGCCACGATCACGTGCTCCGCCGCGCCTTGCGCGAACAGGGTGGCCGTGACCTGTGTGATCGCTTGACGGGAGGTCCGTTCGCTCATGCCCATGAGGACGATGCCGTTGCCGACGGGCATGATGTCCCCGCCCTCGAAGGTGGCCTGTCCCCAGTTCTCCTCCGGGTCGCCCCACCAGACGGTGGATTCCAGGAAGTCGGGGTGGAAGGTGTAGATCGCCTTCATCAGCAGGGTCTCATCGTGCCGGGCGGGCCAGTAGAGCGGGTTGAGCGTCACCCCGCCGTAGAGCCAGCAGGTCGTGTCGCGGGTGTACAGAGTGTTGGGCAGAGGTGGCATAAGGTACTCCCGCGCGCCCACGCTCTCGCGTGCCAGACCCAGGTATGCCGACCGGAACTCCTGGGGCAGGTCGGCGGTGGCGAGCCCGCCGATCAGGTACTCGGCGAGCCGGCGCGGGGTGAGGGTGTTGAGGAAGGCGCGGGTGTCGTCGACCAGTCCGAGGCCCACCTCGTTCGCGTCGATCTTCCGGTCGAGCAGCCAGGACCGGGCCTGCGGCATCGCCATGGTGTCGGCGAGCAGCTCGTGCAGCTCGACGACCTCTACGCCACGGTCGGTAAGCTGGGCGACGAAGTCGGCATGGTCCCGCTGGGCATTCTCCACCCACATCACGTCGTCGAACAGCAGATCACCGGAGTTGGTCGGGGTGAGGCGATGGTGCGCCATTCCGGGGGCGCACACCAGGACCTTGCGCAATTGGCCCACTTCGGAGTGGACGCCGAGGGCGGAAGCGGGGGCGGTGCCGGTCACAAGGGGCCTTTCGCTCGATGACGACAGGTGAGGGACAGAGCTGGCGCGGGGATCAGAGTTCGATCCAGCCGACGGCCAGCGCCGCAACGCCGACTGCGGCGCCGGCAACCGTCACCACGCAGACGACCGCTTCGCCCGGAGAGAAAAACCGTCGGCCCTGCTCTTGGCGGGACTTGACGAAGAGGAAGGTCGCCGGGGCGTAGAGAATGAAGGAGACAAGGACGAACTTGAGCCCTGCCGCATAGAGCAGGAACAGGGTGTAGAGGGTCGCCACCACGGCGATGACCAGCTCGCGCCGGGTGGAGCGTCCCACGACGTCCGGACGGCCGGGCCGCTTGGCGATCTGGACCGCGAAAGCAGCGGCCAGCAGGAAGGGGATTAGGCTCAGCGCACTGGTCAGATCCAGGGCGAAGTTGAGGGCGTCCTCGGAGAACAAGGTCACGACAAGCACGACCTGGCTGAGACAGGTCGTCATGAACAGAGCGTTCTCAGGCACATCCTCTGCCGTGGAACGCGCCAGGAAGCGGGGCATGTCCTTGTCCTTGGCGGCGACGAAGAGGACTTCGGCGGCCATCAGAGTCCAGGCGAGGTAGGCGCCGAGCACGGAGACGATCAGGCCGACGCTGACGAAGACCTTGCCCCAGGTGCCGACCGCAGTCTCCAGTACCTCGGCCAGCGAAGGCTGTCGCAGCTCGGCGATCTCGGCCATCGGCAGCAGCCCGTAGGAGACGATCGTGACGGAGGCGAAGACGGCGAACACACTGAGAAAGCCCAGGACTGTGGCCCGCCCGACGTCCTCGCGGCGTTTGGCGTGCCGCGAGTAGACGCTCGCTCCCTCGACACCGAGAAAGACGAAGACGGTAACGAGCATGGTGCCCCGGACCTGGTTGAAGAGGGACCCCGCGTAGTCGGCACCGCCGAAGTTGTCCGCGAAGACGGACGGTTCGAAGTAGAACAGCGCCAGGATCACGAAAGTCACGATCGGTACGATCTTCGCCACCGTCACGATCCGGTTGAGCGCCGCCGCCTCCTGCACACCCCGGCGGATCAGCAGGAAGAAGGCCCACAGCCCGGCCGAGGAGACCACCACCGCCGTCACGGTGTCACCGTCGCCGAGCACCGGAGCGACCGCACCAACCGTCGACATGATGAGCACCCAGTACGTGACGTTGCCGACGCAGGCGCTGGCCCAGTAACCGAAAGCCGAGAAGAAGCCGAGGTACTCGCCGAAGCCCGCCTTCGCGTAGGCGTACACGCCCGCGTCCAGGTCCGGCCGACGAACGGCCAGGGTTTGGAAGACGAAGGCGAGCATCAGCATGCCGGCCCCGGCGACCGCCCAGGCGATGAGCGCCCCCGCTACCCCAGTCTCCTGTGCGAAACGCCGCGGCAGCGAGAACACCCCCGCCCCGACCATCGAACCGACGACCATCGCGGTCAGCGTCAACAAGCTCAGCTTGGCCGCCGGTCGCTCCGCTGCCTCGGCATCGCTCATGTTTTCCCCCGTCCGTACGAGCGTGGCGCGGGGTGTCCTCCCGGGCTCCATCGAGAGGGAACCTAGCAGCCTTATGGGAGCTTATTTCCGATATGGAAGTGTTGCGCTGTGCTGAGTTGCTTAAAAAGCCATCTCATTTGGCGATCCTGCGATAGCAGATGAGGGTACAGGCGATGCTGGTGAAGGCCAGGAAGTGGTCGGCCTTGCGTACATAGCGGCGGTGGAGTCGTCGGCAGCCGGCAAGCCAGGACATGGTGCGTTCGATGGTCCAGCGGTGTCGGCCAAGTCGCTGCGAGGGCTCGATGCCTC
>NZ_JNXG01000033.1 GCF_000717025.1 Streptomyces atroolivaceus | reverse complement strand
AGCCGATCCCACTCCGCATTCGTCAGATCCCCACGACCCATGAAGCCAGCCTGACCCCAACACCCCACCCCCGTCAGGAGATCCGAGAAACAGTACCTAGTTCGACGCGGCGCCGGGTGACCTCCTCCGACTCGAGCGCGTGCCCGGATCGCACCACGGCGTAGGCGTAGTCGGCCGTCTGAAGGAGCCCCGGGATGTAGTGCCCCTCGTACGTCCGGATGGACGCCGCGGCCTCTTCCAGGCCGACCAGGGGTTCGAACCAGTCCGGCAGTACGTCGGCGTAGTGACGCCACCAGCCCCGCTGTCCGGCCCTGCGCACCAGATCGATGAACTCCGCCGTCCTGAGGGGATCGGTCACCCCGTAGAGCGCGAGGAGATCGGCGGCATCACGCTCCTTGCACGGAGAGTGCCCCGTCTCCATCCGGCTGATCTTCGCCGTCGAGCACCGGATCCGGTCGGCGGCCACATCGGGCGTGATGCCCGCCTCGCCGCGCATGCGCCGCAATTGCGCCCCCAGAACCAGGCGCAGGGCCGTGGGACTTGCCCCCGGCGCCGGGGCGAGCGTCGGCTTCCGTGACGGCTGGAGCGGTTCGATGCCGGGCATGCGGACTCCTGAGGACGGGCGTCTTGACGCCAGTGTGCCATCAGGAGCCCACGGGGAGTCGGCGGATGCGGGAGTGCCGTGTTTTTTCAGCCCCGTACTGCCGCGGTTTCAGGCTGACATGGAGTCGAAGTCGCCGTCCCTGACGCCCGCGAGGAACGCGCGCACTTCATCAGCCGTGTAGACGAGGGCCGGGCCGTCGGGGTACCTGGAGTTGCGCACGGCTACCGCACCGCCGGGAAGCAGTGCCATCTCGACACAGTTCCCGCTGGGATTGCTGTGATGGCTCTTCCTCCATTCCACGCCGGTCAAGGAGTTGGCGGGAACGCCGTTGTCGATGTGCTGCATGCGGTCCATTCCTTTTCGTCGCGCTGACTCGACCTGGTGTGCCACCAGGGTCCGTACCGTGTGAACAGGTGTCCTCCACTCACACCACCGGGTGCAATTCCGGATGCAATTGCACCCGGTGTACGGACGGCGAGGATACTAGTGGCCATCCGGCCCCCACGGCACCACGTACCGGCCTCGAGCGAAGGGTGATCAGCGCTCATGCACGCGGACTGCACACCACGTCACGGAGCAGCAGCCCTTGTACCCGGCTCGGCCTGGAGCAGCGCGGACCCTCACACGGCTCTCGCGCTGGATCTCGGTATCGAGGCCCCGGGATTCACCACACGCGGCCTGGGCGCGGACCCCGAGAGTCTGCGGCAGGCACGGACGTTCGTCCGCGACGCGCTCGAGCGGTAGGGCCTGCGCTCCTCCGCCGACGACGTCGCCCTCGTCGCGGGCGAACTGGCGAGCAACGCGGTCTGCCACGGGCTGCGGCCCGGCACACACCACACCGAACGGCCGCCCGCCCGGCTCGGTCTCGCACGCCAGGGCGGAACACTGATCTGCGCGGTGAGCGATCTCAGCCCCGAGGTGCCCGTACTGCGCCCTGAGGGCGAGTGCCTCGAGCGAGGGCGGGGCCTGCGCATCATCGACGCGCTGAGCAGCTCCTGGGGCTGGTCGCGCCCCACCCGGAGGGGCAAGACCGTCTGGGCCAGGATCCCCGTCCTCCTGGACTCCGTGCCCTACAACCCTGCCAAAGCCGCCCATGCCTCAGCCAGCAGCGAATGCCCGAGCGGGGTCGGGTGGACCCCGTCACCCGCGATGTACTCGGCGCCACCGGCGGCGCGCGCCGCCTGGTTGAGCAGGCCGTCCGCTGCCAGCAGCGCGGTGTCGAACTCTTCCGACAGCCGCCGGACCACCTGAATCCTGGGGTCGAGGTCCTCGCGCCAGGCCCACTGCTCGGCGCGGACGGGGACGAGGAACGGCTCGATGAGGATCAGCTGGGCATCCAGCTCTTCCCGGGCCTCGGTGAGGATGGCACGGTAGTCGTTCTCGAACACACGTGTCGAGGTGACTACGCCGGAGTCGTAGCGTCGCCAGGTGTCGTTCACTCCGATCAGGACCGACACCACATCCGGCTCGGGCTCCAGGGTGTCTTCGCGCCAGCGAGCCCGCAGATCCGAGATGCCGTCTCCGCTGACACCGCGGTTGAGGAACGTGATGTCGCTGTCCGGTCGCGCGGACCGCACGCGTTCGGCAGCCACCCTGACGTAGCCCTTGCCCAGAGGGCTGTCCCGTTCCTCCAGTCGTCCCACATCGGTGATGCTGTCGCCCTGGAACAGGACAGTCGCTGAGCGGTGCAGGCTGATGGTCACGCGGTGCTCCGAACGGTGAGGAACCAGAGGCGGGAAATGATCCTGCCCACGGATACCCGGCGTGATCCGGACCAGGCCTGAAGGGCCCGGCGTGATCCGGACCAGCGGCTCAGCGGGCGGCCGCCTGTGCACGCACCGCGCTGAAGTCGAGCGTGCTCGCAACCTCCAGCAGGGTCTCTTCGGCCACCCGTCGCACCTCGGCCGGAACGTCGCCCTGCTCTTCCACCAGACCGGCGTAGATCGGAGCGTCGGATGCCTCTGCGGAACTCACGTGAAACTGCCTATCGATCGGTTATGCCCGCCAATCAGCGGAAACGGGAGCCGAGTGTACGCGCTTCCGGCCGACCGCCGGGGAGCGGGCCCGGATAGTGACCGCGGTCACCGGAAAACCGGTGGTCCTCAGCGACGGCGACTGCGAGGCTGTTTCCACCGAAGGGGTGTAGCTCAGAGGCCAGAGCGCCGGTCTCCAAAACCGGATGCCGCAGGTTCGACTCCTGCCTCCCCTGCGGGATCGGGTCCCCGCCCGGCGGCGGGCGGGGACCCGGATCCGCTATTCGATGACGAGCTCGACGTCGATGTTGCCCCGCGTCGCCTTGGAGTAGGGGCAGTACGCGTGTGTCGCCTCGACCAGACGCCGGCCGGTCTCCCCCTCGAGCGCCTCAGGCAGCTCGACGCGCATGACGACCGCGAGGCCGAAGCCCGAGTCGTCCTTGCCGATCGAGACCTCGGCCGTCACGGACACGTCCTTGGTGTCGATCTTCATCTCGCGGGCGACCGAGCTCATGGCACTCGCGAAACAGGCGGCGTATCCGGCGGCGAAGAGCTGCTCGGGGTTGGTGCCCTCCCCGTTACCGCCGAGCGCCGGCGGCAGAGCGAGCGGGAGATCGATCCGCCCGTCGGAACTCACCGCCCTGCCCTCACGGCCGTTGGCGGTGGCGGCAGCGGTGTACAGCGCGTCCATGGGTGACCTTCTCTCGTACGAGGTGACCGCGACCCGGCCACCCCCAAAGAGTGACACACAATTTAATTGCGCACAACTAAATGATGGGCGGCAGGCTACGCTGGACTCATGACGCCACCACCGCCCCCCGTCCCAGACCTGACCGAGCTGCCGGACGCGGAACTGCTCAAGCTCGATCACCAGGTCTGTTTCTCCTTGCAGGCTGCTTCTCGCGCGTTCGGAGGCGTCTACCGGGAGGCGCTCGGCGACCTCGGCCTCACCTACCCGCAGTACCTGGCGATGATGGTCCTGTGGGAGCACGGCCCGCTCCCGGTCAAGACGATCGGTGAGCGGCTGCACCTGGACTCAGGAACACTGTCGCCGCTGCTGAAGAGACTGGAAGCGGCAGGTCTCGTAAGGCGCGAGCGCAGCCCGGAGGACGAGCGTTCGGTCATGGTCCGCCTCACCGACGCAGGAACGGAGCTGCGCGAGCGCGCGCTGCCCGTCCCGCGTTCGATCCTCAGAGCCACCGGGCTGTCGGTCCAGGAGATCCTGGCCCTGCAGGAGACCCTGGGCCGGCTCACCGCTTCGCTCGGCCGCGTCGTCTGACCCGGCCCTGCTTCACCGGCACCGGTGGTCCGGGTTCCCCCACAGCGCTCGCCGGACCTCCCGCGCCGAAATATGATGCAGGAACTATCGCAACGCGGAGCGGCCCATGAACCGGCGTCGAACTCCCCGGTCGGCGAGCGCCGAGGACCTGCTCAGCACCCTGCAGCATCTGACCGCCCGCGCCCGGCAGGAAGTGGAGCTGCATCAGGCCCGCGTCGAGCTGGCCCAGGCTCTGCAGCGCAAGATGCTGCCCGCGACGCTGCCTGCTTTCCCCGGGCTGCAGACAGCTGCTCGTTACGCTCCCGCACGCGACGGGCTGGACATCGGCGGCGACTGGTACGACGGATTCGTGCTGCCTGACGGGTCGCTGGGCCTGGCCATCGGCGATGTCCAGGGGCATGACGTGGAGGCGGCCGCCTTCATGGGGCAGATCCGGATCGCCATGCGCGCCATCGCCAGCTCGGCCGCCGATCCGGGTGAGGTGATGGCCCGCACCAATGACCTGATCCTGTCGATGGACTCCACCCTCTTCGCGACCTGCTCGTTCCTCCGGCTGGATCCGCGGACCCGCGAGCTGTGGAGCGCCCGTGCGGGCCACGTCGCGTCGGTGTGGGCGACCACCGACGGACATTCGGGCATCACCGCCGACGCCGGCGGCCTCCCGCTCGGCATCGAGTCGAGTCAGCGCTACGCGGTCACCCGGCGCGATCTGGATGTCGCCGGTGCTTTCGTGCTGCTCACCGATGGCGTCATCGAGGGGCCTTCACTGTCGATCGACGATGGCCTGGACCGGATCAGGCGTCTCGTGAGCGCCCACGCCGGCGCCGACGCCGAGGAGCTGGCGGACAGGGTGCTCCATGCCGCGGTCTTCACGGGGCACGAGGACGACGCGGCGGTCCTCGTCCTGCGCCACGGCGAGACCTCCTCATGGCCCCTTTGAGCACGGCCCTCTGCCGCGCGTGTCACAACGGCCTGCCGTCGTGAGCGGTGTCTTATGAGATGCGTGATCCGCAGCGATGAAACCAGACGCCGAGCCGTGATCGTTCTGCAGATGCTGGGCATCGCCGCTGCCTACTACGCGTCAGGACGGCTCGGTCTGCTCAGACCGGTGGGAGTGGAGAACTCGGTGGTCACGCCACTGTGGCCGCCCTCGGGCATCGCCGTGGCGTCACTGCTGTATCTGGGTCTGCGGATCTGGCCCGGGATCGCGGTAGGAGCTCTGGCCACCGTCATCTCGATGAGCAGCGGTTTCAGCTTCTGGGGTCTCGCTGTCGCGGCGGGCAGCACTCTCGCCCCGCTGTGCTCCTTCCTGGCCCTGCGCGCGGTGGGGTTCCGCATGGAGCTGGACCGCCTCCGCGACGGCGTCGTCCTGGTCTTTCTGGGAGCCATGGCGGGCATGCTGATCAGCGCCACGGTGGGCACCGGGGTCCAGACGCTGAGCGGCGCGCTCCCCGCCGCCCAGTTCTGGCAGGTCTGGTCGGCCTGGTGGGCGGGGGACGCCATGGGCGTACTCATGGTCACACCTCTGCTGCTCGTCCTGCGCAAGGTTCGGATGCCGGGACTGGACGACAGGTGGGTGGAGGCTTTGGCGCTCACCGTCGTCGCGACGGGAGCGACGATCATCGCAACCAGAAGCACCCTGTCCATGATCTATCTCCTCTTTCCGGTGCTCATCTGGGCCGCCCTCCGATTCCAGCTGGCCGGCAGCGCTCCGTGCGCCTTCCTGATGTCGGTCATGGCGGTCATCGCCGGAACAGACCGGGTCGGACCGTTCGCCGGTCACTCGGTGCTCGAGATCATGCTCAACCTGTGCATACTCAACGGCTGTGTGGCACTCACCGCGCTCCTGCTCGCGGCGATCGTGACCGAGCACAACAACATCCGGCACGAGACGGAGGTGGCCTGCGAGGAGCTGGCCGCCCTTGTGGAGGAGCTCGCACCCCGGCCGTCGGCGGAGAGGGGGTCCGACGGGCCGCCGAGCGGGCGCGCCTAGAACCTCAGCCGGTACGGGGGAAGTGGTGCGCCAGAAAGTCGTTACGGAACGTGCCGGCCGGGTCGAGCCGTTCGGTCAGCCGCTCGAAGTCGGCGTAGTGGCTGTACAGCTCCCGCAGCCTGTCCGGCGGAGTGGTGAAGACCTTGCCCCAGTGCGGCCTGGCGCCGAACGGGGCCAGGGCCTCCTCGATGACCCCGAGGACGGGCGTGACGGCCGTCGTGTCGGGTACCCAGGTGAAGTGGAACGCCACCGAGTCCCTCCCCTGGGCCGGGCTGAGCCACAGGTCGTCGGCGGCCACAGTGCGGATCTCCCCGATCTGGAGCAGCGGTGCGAACTGCTGCCGGACCCGGTCGAGGGCCTCGAAGGCCGCCACGGCGTCGTGCCGGGCGACGAAGTACTCCGACTGCAGTTCCTCCCCGTTGCTCGGGGTGAACTCGAGGCGGAAGTGGGGCAGTCTGGCGTGCCAGGGGCCGGGGACACCCTGCTGCTGCGTGCAGTGCTCGGCCGCCACACCCGGAACCGGGTGCCTCGGCCCCTCCGCGAGCGTCGCACCCTTCCACCGGGACGGGGCGGTGCGGGGACCGTCGCCCGCTACCCGCTGCTTGAGCCACACCTGGTCGATCGGGCCGCCGTGCCAGCCGGTGAAGAGACTGACGCTGTAGGCCTCGGACATCACCTCGTCGAACCGGCGGAGCAGACGGTCCTGCGGAAGGCCCTCGTACACCCACTGCTGGACCTCGAAGGCGGGCACGAGGTCCAGCGTCAGCCGGGTCACCACTCCCAGCGCGCCCAGGGAGACGACCGCCCCGTCGAAGTCGGCGTCACCCCGCTCCAGCGAGACGATCCCGCCGTCCGCGGTGACGAACTCCAGCGCCCTGACGGCGCCTGCCAGGGAGCGATTCCCCACGCCCGAGCCGTGGGTTCCCGTGGCGCAGGCTCCGGCAACGGAGATGTGGGGCAGCGAGCCCAGGTTGTGCAGTGCGAATCCGCTGCGGTGCAGGGTGCCCGTCAGCTCTCCGAAACGCAGACCGGCGCTCACCGTGGCGGTGCGCGCCTCCCGGTCGATCTCGATGGAACGGGGCAGGTCCGCGACGGATATGAGCACACCGTGGGTGTCGGCGACGGTGTTGAAGGAGTGGCCGGTGCCCAGCGCCCTGACAGCTGTCCCGGCGGCCACGATGTCCTGCAGTCGGGCGACCGAGGAGGGGGCGTACAACTGCTTGGCGCCGAAGGTGACGTTGCCGGCCCAGTTCGTCTGGCGGGCGGACGGGGCGTGCGCCGATTGATCGATCATGCCTCCGGAGCTTACGCTGCGCCGGTCCGCGGGCTCAGGGCTTGCGTCCCACGCCGCTGATCACATGGCTCGACGGTACGTCCTGTCCGCTCAGGCCGGGATCCGGACGCCAGTCCGCGGTCCTGATGATGCCGGGCTCGACCAGTTCCAGCCCGTCGAAGAACGCGGCGATCCGGTCAGGGCTGCGCAGGTAGTACGAATTCGCGGAGTGCGCGTTGTACGCCTCGATCGCGCGGGTCAGCGTCTCGCTGGTGTCCGTGCCGTCCGCGAGGGCGAGGTGGCTTCCGGACGGAAGCGCCGCCATCAGACGGCTCACCAGGGCCCACGGGTCCTCGTCGTCGGCCAGCTGTCCCATGATTCCGAGCAGTGTCAGGCCGACAGGACGGTGGAGATCGAGGGTGCGGGCGGCCTCCTCGAGGACGCGGTCCGTGTCGCGCACATCCGCTTCGACGTACGCGCACGCTCCCTCCGGAGTGCTGGTCAGCAGCGCGCGGGCGTGCGTCAGCACGAGCGGGTCGTTGTCGACGTACACGATCCGGGACTCCGGGGCCCTCCACTGCGCGACCTCGTGCGTGTTGTTGGCCGTGGGCAGGCCCGTTCCGATGTCGAGGAACTGCCGGATCCCTCCCTCCCCGGTCAGGAAGCTGACCGCGCGGGCGAGGAAGGCCCGCTGGTCGCGAGCGATGCCCGCGATGTCCGGGAAGGCTCTGAGGATCATCTCGCCCGCCTCGGCGTCGGCGGGGTAGTTGTCCTTGCCTCCGAGGAGGTAGTTCCAGACACGTGCCGAGTGCGGCACATCCGTCATGAGCCGGCGGGCCGGTGGCTGTCGGTGATCGCTCATGTCGAGGCCTCACACACCCGCCTGATGACGGAGCCGGTGCAGTCCGGTCCCGGCTCCGGGGCTCAGTACGGGAGGGGTCGTCCGGACGGTGTTCGCAGGTCCAGCGGGGGCGGCCCCGTGGGGGGCTGCGGACGGCGGACGATCTGGATGCGGCCCACGGCCATCACCTCCTGCTGGTAATCCGGTATCTGCCCACCCTGGAGCCCTTCACACGTCGGACGCCCTTCCGGACCGTGCGGCCGCGCTCGCGGATGCGGGCCCGGCGATGTGCGGGGACTCTGGATGGGTGGGGGAAGCCGAGGCGAGGAGGATCCGCCATGTCCGCGTTGGACAAGATCAAGAAGATGCTTAAGGGCCACGAGGACCAGGCAGGAAAGGGTGTCGACAGGACCGGAGACATGATCGACGACCGGACCCAGGGCAAGCACAGCAAGCATGTCGACACCGGCCAGGACAGGCTCAAGCAGCAGTTCGGCTCGGACCGCGATCCGGACAACCCGCCCCGCGCCTGATCACATCGCTCAGCCACGTCGCCCGTCGTCCGACTCCCGTCCGGACGCCGGATCCGGTGACCGCCCCGCCGTCACCGGATCCGGCGTTCGGTATGTACGGATCCGTACGCGAATCTCGAGCACACGGCCGGATTCCTGTTATCGTCCCCGCCGCACAACGTCTCCCGAGTGTGGGAAGTGACGGAACAGGACCCCGGAAGAGTGAGCACAGCATGGGCGAGACACGCGAGACGGCGTTGATCAAGGCCGCGCAGAAGGGCGACCCCGAGGCGCAGGACCGGCTCGTGGCGTCCTACCTGCCGCTGGTCTACAACATCGTCGGCCGTGCCCTGAACGGCCACGCCGATGTGGACGACGTGGTCCAGGACAGTGTGCTGCGTATGCTGCGCGGCCTGCCCTCACTGCGCACCCCGAAGAGTTTCCGGTCCTGGTTCGTGGCCATCACCATGAACGAGATACGCGGGCACTGGCGCGAGCGCAGTGCCGGCGAGGTGACCGCGGACCGTATGGAGGACGCGTACGACGTCGTCGATCCGGCCGCCGACTTCGTGGAGCTGACGATCGTCCGGCTCGGCCTGACCGGCCAGCGCCGAGAGGCGGCCGAGGCCACGCGGTGGCTGGACGACGAGGACCGTGAGCTGGTGTCGCTCTGGTGGCTGGAGACGGCGGGCGAGCTGTCCCGGGCCGAAGTCGCGAGCGCCCTCGACCTGTCCCCGCAGCACACGGCGGTGCGCGTCCAGCGGATGAAGGAGCGGCTGGAGGCTTCCCGGGTGGTGGTACGCGCCCTGGCCGCGGACCCGCGATGCGTCCTGCTCGAGGACCTGACGGTGATGTGGGACGGGGCGCCGTCCGCCCTGTGGCGCAAGCGTCTGGCGCGTCACGCGCGTGAGTGCACGGTCTGTGCGGGGCACCGGTCGGGCCTGGTACCGGCGGAGGGCCTGCTGGTGGGGCTGGCTCTGGTCCCCGTGGCAGCGGCCGCCGGCGGTGCGGCGACGGATTTCCTGCCGACGGCGGTCCAGAGCACCGCGGCCGCGGTGTCCGGCCCCGGACGTGCCGAGCGCCGGCGGGACGGCCTCCGGCGCCGGCGCCGCACCACGGTCGTCGCCGGTCTGGCGGCGGTCGCGGTGCTGGGAGGGGGCGGGACCGCCGTACACCTGTACACGGACGAACCGGGCGAGGACGCCGCGACCGCGGTCGCTCCGCTCACCGGTCCGTCGACCCCGGTGACCACGTCACCGTCCCCGTCGGTCTCACCTTCTTCTTCACCCTCTCCCTCCCCCTCTTCGGCCTCTCCCTCGCCGTCCGTGACCGCGTCCCCGTCCCCGTCCGCGTCGGCAAGCCGGAAGGCCGCCCCGCCCGAGAAGCGGCCGAGCCCGCCCGCACCGTCCTCCGAGCCGGCCCCGCCACCGGAGGCCCCGGCAGCACCCTCGGCGACCGAGGAAGTGATCGCCCTGGTCAACACCGAGCGAGCCAAGGAGGGCTGCGGGCCGGTGAGCGGCGACGGCCTGCTCGCGAAGGCCGCATCGCGTCACTCGGCGGACATGGCGGCGCGGGACTACTTCTCCCACACGTCGCCGGACGGCACGGACCCCGGCGCGCGCATCACCGCCGCCGGGTACCGGTGGAGCACGTACGGCGAGAACATCGCGAAGGGCCAGCGGACCGCTTCGGCGGTGATGGAGTCCTGGATGAACAGTGAAGGCCACCGGGCGAACATCCTCAACTGCGCTTTCAAGGAGATCGGGGTCGGAAAGGAGGACTCGTCCGACGGCCCTGTGTGGACCCAGAACTTCGCCACCGCCCTCTGACCGCGGTCAGGATCACCGTCACACTGCCGAAACGTGCAGGTAGCTCGTACTCCACACAGGGAACCTAGGCTGGGGCTGAGCCCAGGCCGAAGGCGTCCGCCGGCGACAGACGTTTTCCTCCCGCGGACAGGAGCAAGGTGCCCCCGCATTCTCCACCTGCCACTCGGCTCCCCCCTTGGCTCGCCCATGCGCTGCGCGCCCAGCGCGGACCGGTTCCGTGGAGCGCTGTACTGCGCGGGGCGCTTGCCTCCGTGCCGTTGCTCGTGTCGGTGATCGCCGGGCAGCCGACCGCCGGAGTCCCCGCCGCTCTGGGCGCGATGCTGGCCGGCATCAACGACCGGCCCGGGAGCCGCCGCGCCTCGGTGGCCCGGCTGGGGCTGCCCGCTCTGGCGGGCTCGGCCGGACTGCTGGGCGGGACGATGCTCGCGGCGGCGGTGGGCGGCGGGCGGTCGCTGATCGTCCTGCCGCTCGTGTTCGGGCTCATGGGTCTGGTGGCGGGAGCGGTCAGTTCGACGGGGCCCGTCGCGTCCGCGTGCGGCACACAGGTACTGGTCGCGTTCGTGATCGGGGCCGGCATGCCCCTGCCGGAGCCCGGCCCGCTGCGCGCACTGCTCTTCCTGGCCGGTGCGGTGTGGCTCCTCGTGCTGCGGCTGGTCCTCCCGTCGCCGGGCCGGCTCGGCAGCGGCCCGTACCGGCTCGACGGGGAGCGGGAGGCGGTCGCCGCGGTGTACGAGGCCGTGGCCGGCCTGCTGCGGGCCGTCGGCAGCCCGCAGGCCCGCCCGGGGCGCGCAGCGCTGAGCGCCGCGCTCGACCAGGCGCAGGATGCTCTGTCCGGCCCTCGCCTGCGGCGCTACTCGAGCTCCGGGGCAGAGCGTCGACTGCACGCCCAGTACGCGGCGGCACTCCCTCTGGCCGAGGCCGCCACCGCGCTGGCCTGGGCCGGAGTCCGACTGCCCGGCAGGGCCGTGGAAGGGCCCCGCCTGCTTGCGGCCTCTGTGCGGACGGGCGCGCCCTGCGGACCGCTGCCGGCCCCGGCCCGGACGGACGCCGGACTGCGGGCACTGGACGACGCCCTGCTGCGGGCGGCGGCGGTCTTCGACCGACCCCCCTGGGCACCGCCCGGCCGGCGGGACGGAAGCTCGTCCCTCTCCGTGCCCGGCCGGGCGTGGAGCGCCGCGGGTCGCGAGTACGGTCTTCGGGTCGCGGTGTGCTGCGTGACGAGTACGGTCGTGGCGCAGTGGCTGCATCACGACCACTGGTACTGGATGCCCGCCACCACCGTGTTCCTCGTCAAGCCCGATCTCGGGCCACTGGCCTCACGGGTGGCGTGCCGGGCCGTGGGTACGGTCACGGGCGCCGCGGTCTTCGGCGTGCTCGCCATGCTGGTGTCCGGGCCGTTTCCGCTGGTCGCGGCCGTGGCGCTCTGCGGTGCCCTTATTCCGGTCGCCACTCGTCACTTCGCTGTGCAGACGGCGGTGGTCACCACGCTCGTACTCTCGCTGGTCCTGCTGGGCGGTGAACCGCCCGCCTCCCTGCGGCGGGTGGTGGAGTCCCTCCTCGCCTGCACGACGGTGCTGATCGTCGGGCACCTCCCGCTGCCGGGTCGGCGGGGTCACAGCGTACGGGCCGCTCTCGACACGGCGGTGGGGGCGGCGCACCGCTATCTGAGCCATGTCCTGGACTCCCCGGAGGACCGCACGGGCAGAGGGGCGCTTCGCCGCGACGCCTACCGGTCGCTGGCGGTGGCCCGTACGGCGATCGACCTGTCGGCGGCCGAACTCCCCACGGTGGCCAGGCACTCCGCCGGATCCGAGGGTGTGGCAGGTGCGGTGGAGCGGCTCATCGACACCACCACGGCATGTGCGGTGCAGTTGGATCACCCGGCCGGCGGGCTCCCCCCGTCGCATGCCGAACTGCTCGCAGCGCATCTCTCCGAGCTGGAGCGGGCCTGGGCGGTCCCCTCGCGGTGAGCGCCCGCTTCCAGGGTGCGGCGCATGATCGCTGATCCGCAGTGTGTGGTGCTCGACTGCCCCGACCCGGCGCGGCTGGCCGAGTTCTACGCGGCCGTGCTCGGAGATGAGGCCGACCGGCCCGACAAGCGGTGGGCTCCGGGCGAGGACTGGGCGACGGTACACACTCAGGCCGGGCTCGTGCTCTGCTTCCAGCGGGTCGAGGAGTTCTCGCCGCCGGCGTGGCCGGACCCGGCCCGCCCGCAGCAGTTCCGCCTGGACTTCGGTGTCCGCGATCTGAACCGTGCCCAGGAGCAGGTGCTCGCGCTCGGTGCGACCGTGCTGGACGGGGGAACCGACGCGCGCGGCTGGCGCGTGTTCGCGGATCCGGCCGGCCGTCCGTTCCGTCTCGTACGCCACTGACCTCGGGTGCTCAGGTGCTGGTCGAGGGCCCTGACACCCGAGGCCGGGCTCAACGGCTGATCAGTGTCAGGGCTGCGCAGGTGCCGCCCAGCACCCCGGCGGCCAGGACGGACACCGCAACGCAACGTGCCCTGAGCTGGTCGTAGCGAGCGGTGTACTCGCCCCGGAGTTCCATGGCACGGCCGGTGATCCTGGTGAGCGTCTCCCGGCAGACCTCCATCCTGTCCGCCACATAGACACGCTCGACGTCCGCACGCTGGGCGGTGGTGAGCCAGGGCAGCGCTTCGGTGAAGCGGCGGGCATGTCTGCGGGCCTCCTCGACCTCGGCGTTCAGGAGCAGATAGCCCTCCACCTGAGCCAGGCCGCGGGCGCTCTCCTTGTCCGGCTTCATGCAATCCTCCTCTCGTCGAGCCGTCGCCCCGGGCTCTATTCCTGCTTGTCCCCAGGAGCGACCGTGACGGATTCTTGAGGTCGGTTCGTCGTCTCCTCGAGGGCACGGATCGCCGGATAGTGCAGGTCGAACGCCGGAGACTCGGAGCGGATCCGGGGAAGTGCCAGGAAGTTGTGGCGCGGGGGCGGGCAGGACGTCGCCCATTCGAGCGAACGGCCGTAGCCCCACGGGTCGTCGACCTCGATCTTCTTGCCGTATTTGGCGGTCTTCCACACGTTGTACAGGAACGGAAGCATCGACAGCCCGAGCACGAAGACTTCGGCCACCAGAAGTGGAATCCGGCGAACATCGCGAAGACCACGGTGCCGAAGACGACGTAGTGGAAGTGCGCGACGACGAAGTACGAGTCGGAGACGTGGAAGTCCAGCGGCGGCGAGGCCAGGATCACGCCGGTCAGACCACCGAAGAGGAAGGTGACCAGGAAGCCCACCGACCAGAGCATCGGTGTCTCGAAGGACAACGACCCCTTCCACATCGTGCCGATCCAGTTGAAGAACTTCACACCGGTCGGAACCGCGATGAGGAAC
>NZ_JNXG01000032.1 GCF_000717025.1 Streptomyces atroolivaceus | reverse complement strand
CAACTACGCCGCCGCCAACACCTTCCTCGACGCACTCGCCCACCACCGCCACACCCAAGGCCTACCCGCCACCTCCCTCGCCTGGGGACTCTGGGACGAGCGCAGCACGATGACGGAGAAGCTCGGCGAGGCAGATCTGGCCCGGATGGCGAGGGACGGCATCCTGCCGCTCGGCAACGCCGAGGGGCTCGCCCTCTTCGACATGGCACTGGCGGGCCGTCAGCCGCTCGCCGTCGGGGCCGGCCTCGACCCGGCGGCACTGCGGGAGCGGGCCAGGGCGGGTTCGCTGCCGGCGCTCTTCCGCGAGCTGGCGGGCGGGAACCGGGCGGTCCGGCGTGCGGCGGGCGGCGCGGCGGACGGTGGTCCCTCGATCCGGGAGCAACTGGCGGCGCTGGGAGCTCCCGAGCGTCTGGAGTTGCTGCTCGCGCAGGTGCGCGGCCATGTGGCGTCCGTGCTCGGTCACACCGACGCGGGCGGGGTCGGCATCGAACGGCCCTTCAAGGACCTCGGTTTCGACTCGCTCACCTCGGTCGAGCTGCGCAACCGGCTGAACGCGGGCTTCGGGCTGCGGCTGCCGAGCGCGCTGGTCTTCGACCATCCGACGCCGCTCGCCCTGGCCCGGCACCTCCTGACGGCGCTCGCGCCCGCGGAGCACGACCCGGTCGCATCGGTCCTGGCCGACCTGGACCGGATCGAGGCCCGGCTGGTGGCGCTGGGCCCGGACGACGGCAGCCGGGGCCGGCTGACGGGCCGCATGCGCGACCTGCTGCTGAGGCTGGAGCCGGAGGGCGCGGAGCCGGATGCCGAGGCGGTCTCGCTGACGTCGGCGTCCGACGACGAGATCTTCGACTTCATCGACCGGGAACTGGGCGTCAACTGACGCGCGCATCAAGACAATTGCTAAACGGGGACGGTCCCTGTATCTTGCCCGAGGTAGACAACCGTGGATCGTCCCCGTTTAGCTTTCGAGGAGATGTCGAAATCATGAGTGAAGAGACCGTCACGAGCAGCGCGGGCCAGAGCCCGCCCACCCAGGACGGCGCGGCGAACCGCCGCCCCGGCATGGTGCTCGTCATCGTCCTCGCCCTCCAGACGATGCTCATCCTCGATGTGAACGTGGTGAACATCGCCCTCCCCGACCTCAAGGAGGCGCTGGACTTCACGCCGACCGGACTCTCCTGGGTCCTGAGCTCCTACCTGCTGACCTTCGGCGGGCTGCTGCTGCTCGGCGGCCGCGCCGGCGACGTACTCGGACACCGCCGGGGCATGCTCATCGGCGTCACCGTGTTCACCCTCGCCTCGCTCCTCGGCGGCCTCGCCAACTCGGCCGGAATGCTGCTCGCCGCCCGCGCCCTGCAGGGCGTCGGAGCCGCCATCGCCGCGCCGACCGTACTGGCGCTGATCGCCACCCACTTCACCGACAACAAGTCCCGGGCGCGCGCACTCGGCCTCTACGCCGCGGTCTCCGGCTCCGGTGCCGCCATCGGGCTGATCGGCGGAGGCCTGCTGACGGACTGGCTCTCCTGGCGCTGGGTCCTCTTCATCAACGTGCCGATCGGCATCGTGCTGCTGATCGCGGCCCCCATGTTCATCCACGAGACCGAGCGCAAGCCCGCGCGCTTCGACCTCGGCGGCGCGCTGACCTCGACCGTCGGTATGACCGCGCTGGTCTACGGATTCATCCGCGCCGCCGAGAGCGGCTGGGGCGACACCCTGACCCTCGGCTCCTTCGCCCTCGCGATCGTCCTGCTCGCGCTCTTCGTCTTCATCGAGACCCACGCCAAGCAGCCGATCACCCCGCTCCGGCTGTTCGCCGACCGCAACCGCGCGACCGGCTACCTCTCCCTGCTCTTCGTCATGGCGGCGGGCAACGCGATGTTCTTCTTCCTGACCCAGTTCCTCCAGGAGGTCCGGGGCTTCACCCCGATCCAGGCGGGCCTGGCGTTCGTACCACTGGCAGTGCTGATCCTCGCCGCGTCCAGCATCGCGGCCAAGGTGCTGCCCAAGGCCGGACCCCGTGTGCTGACCGCCGTCGGCGCGGCCGCCATCAGCATCGGCCTGATCTGGTTCGCCCGGATCACCCCGGAGGCCGAATACGTCTCCGCGCTGCTCGGACCGATGCTCGTCGCCGGTCTGGGCATGGGCACCCTGCTCGTGGGCGTCACGACCATCCTGATGTCCGGCATCGCACCGGAGGAGACGGGCGCCGCGTCCGGCCTGCTCAACGTGATGCAGCAGATCGGTGGCGCGCTCGGCCTGGCCATCATGGTCACCGTCTTCGGAGCGGCGAGCCGCGGCGCGGCGGACGAGGTCCCGGCCGGCCTCGACGCCAAGGGAGCGGCGGACTTCGTCCTCACCGAAGGCGTCACCACCGCGTTCGCCTGGGGCGCCGGATTCACCGCGCTCACCATCCTGCTGACCCTGATCATGCGTACCGTACCGATGGGTGGCGGCGAGGAGGCGGAGCCGGCTCCGGAGCAGGGCGCCAACCCCGCGCGCGAGGTCACAGCCCCGTAGCCCCTCCCCCGACACACCAGCGAGCCCTGGTCGGCACCTGCCGGCCAGGGCGCGTTCGTTGCGCCCCGCGCATCCCTAACGCAAAGTACTTCCTGGTTCGGACCAACGTAACAAGCCACTCGCCATGCCCATGAAGTGATCATTAGAGTGGGACACGAGATGTCGACTCCAGGGGGAAGGGACGGTCATCGTGAACAAGCCACTGGTCGCGGAGAGTTCGTCACGCACGTCGTCGGTACGCTGCAAGGAGTCATTGCTGCTGCTGAGAGCGTTGCAGGATCTGCAGAACGGCCGGGGAGGCATCGTCGAGCTCCTCGGTGAACCCGGATCGGGGAAGAGCCGGCTGCTGACCCAGCTGACCTCCACCGCGCGGGACCGGGGCGTCACCACGCTCGACGGCCGCTGCTACCCGTCCGAGCAGCATGATCCTTTGCACGTCTTCACCCGCGCACTGAACGGTCTGATGACGGCGGAACGTCTGACCGCGCTCTCACCCGACCACGCCGCGCTGCTCCGTTCCGCGCTCTGCGCCCGGCTGGGCGGAAGGGGCGACGGGCCTGCACCGCTCCAGCTCTCCCAGGCCGTCCACGCTCTGCTCAGCCAGGCCGCGGACCACGGTCTGCTGCTCGTGCTGGACGACTTCCACTGGGCCGACCCCCAGTCACTCGAGCTCGCCGACCACTTGGCCCGATGGACGTTCCGGGCGCCGGTACTGCTCGTCCTCGCGCACCGGTCCCGGCAGGCCGCGCCGTCGTTGCTCAGCACCCTCGCGCAGGGCGCAGAGCAGGGCCGGGTGTGCCGGCTCGAACTCCAGCCGCTCACCCTCGGACAGGCCGCCCGCCTCCTCGGCGTGCGCCCCGACACCCCGTGGCTGCCCTCGGTGCTCCAAGAGAGCCGCGGCAATCCGCTGTATCTGCTGGCCCAGGGCGATGCGACGCCACTGGGCCCCGGCCTGCGGACCGACCTGCTCACCGGGCGGCTGGCGCCCCTGGCGGCCGAGCTCGCCGTACTCGACCCCGCGGAGCGCCTGGTGGCGGAGTCGGCGGCGGTCCTCGGCGACCGGTTCAGCCGTGACGAGCTGTCGGCCGTATCCGAACTTCCGGTCGACGAGACGTGCACGGTCGTCAACACGCTGATCCAGCTGGACATCATGCGGCCGTTGCGCTGCTCCGCCACGCAACTGGGCTTCCGCCACCCTGTCCTGCGCCGCGTGTTGCACGACCAGACCAACCGCTGCTGGCGTTCGCAGGCTCACCGCAGGGCTCTGACGGTACTCAACCGCCGGGCGGCGTCCGCCTCCGAGCGGGCCGTGCACATCGAGCTGTCGACCAGCTCCTACACGCCCGGGGACCTGGAGACGCTGGCCCGGGCAGGTCAGGAGACGGAGCAGAGTTCCCCGTACGACGCGGTGCGGTGGCTGCTGACAGCTCTGCACGGGCTGCCCGCCTCCGAGCAGCCGGAAGGTGCGGCCGGCCGGCTCCTCGGCCTCATACCGCCGCTGGCACGGGCGCTGCGCGCGGCGAACTACCTCGCCGACGACGCCTCGCTGCGCATGCAGCTGACGCAGGGGTCGGCGCTCGACCCGGGCGAGGCGCACCGGGCGGCGGTCCGGCTCTGCGTGATCGTCGAGTGCCTCCACGGCCGGTTCAACGAGGCGGCGGAGCTGGTGACAGCCGAGCTCGGCACTCTGCGGAAGATCGGCGCGGACAACGACCTGCTGGCGCAGCTGACGATCTACCACGGAATCGTCTGCTCGCTCCGCGGCGGCGACTCGTTGCCCGAGGTGGCCGCCCAGGCGCTGGTCCTGGCCCGGGCCGGCGGCCGGCGTACGACCCTGGCCGGGGCCATGGCTCTGCACGCCCTGGGAGAACTCTCCGCCGGCCGTACCGCCCAGAGCCTGGCCTCCTACGACGCCGCGGTGCGCCAGATGGACGAGCTCTCGAACACCGAGATGCACTACTACAGCGAGTACCTGGCGCTGCTCGGCTGGTGCGCCATGGCGCTCGGCCGGCCGCGCGAGGCGGAGTCGTTCTACGAGCGCGGCACCGGGGTGGTCCGCGACTGCTCCCACAACGCCCTGCTTCCCGTGCTGCTCAGCGGACTCGCCGAGGCACAGCTCCGGCAGGGCCGGCTCGAGAGCGCTCGCCGGTCCGCCGTCGAGGCAGCGGACCTCTCGGGCTACCTGGGCGCGCAACAACTGCGTGCGCTCGCCCTCGCCCAGGAGGCGCTGTGCGTGACATATGCCGATCCGCCGGGCAGCAGCCGTGCTTCGGCGCTCACGGAGCAGGGCGTGCACACCCTGCGCCGGTCGTTCGGTCACTGGCACGGCGCAGCCGTCCTCACCCTCGGCGAGGCGCTGCTCATGCAGGGCAATCCGGACCGTTGCGTGAGCCTTCTCCTGGAGCTCGGCGGGGCCGAGCTCCGCGACCTGGACCCCGCGCAGCGCCCCAGGGCCTTCGAACTGCTCACCCTGGCCTCACTCTCCGGCGCCACCGGCAGTACCTCGATGTGGGCGGACCGCACGGCAGGCGCGGCACAGGTCCTGCGCCTGCCGCACAACCGGGCGTACGCGCTGCTGTCGCGCGGCCACGTGCTCACCGAACAGGGCGACTGGGACGCGGCGGTGACGCTGTACCAGGAGGCGGAGCGCGCCTTCGACGGCGCGCAGCTGCGGCTCCAGCGGCTCACGGCCCGGATCCGCGCGGCGCGGGCGGCGAGCAACTGCAGCCGCCCGGAACTGGCCGCGGAGCTGTGGGCCTCCGCGCAGGAGCTGGCCGAGCAGTGGGACGTCCTCCTGCTGGCCCGGCTGAGCCCGGACACACCGCTGGAGAACTCGCTGGGCCGGGGGTGCCACGCCCTGCTGCCCGCGCCGATCCCGGCGGTGACCGGCCTCGAGGTGCTGACCGACCGCGAGCGGGAGGTAGCCCGTTTCGCCGGGACGGGCCGGCGAACGCGGGAGATCGCCGAAGCCCTGCGGCTCAGTCCGCGTACGGTGGAGGTCCATCTCTCCCGCATATACCGCAAACTGGAGATCGGGTCCCGCGCGGAACTGGCTCGCCTGATGGCCGTACGTATTTCCACTGATGCCCGTACGTGATCCTTCTGTGAGCCTGAAGGCACAGCAATGAACAACTCGGGGTCCGACCGGCCCCGGTTCAGTGCCTTCAGGGGGTAGAAGTGAAGCAAGGTGGGATGGCCCGTCACCATGTCTGGTCCGCGTCCGCCACGTGTCCCGTTTCCGGCACGGCGGACGAGGGGCCGATAACAGAGGACGCGTTCCGCGGCGTTTTCCGGACACGTCCGGCCGGTGTGGCAATCGTCACAGCGATGGGTGACGGGGGGCCCGCCGGCTTCACCGCGACATCACTCACCTCCGTCTCGTCCGCCCCTCCACTCGTGTCGTTCGGGGTGGGCCGGCGCGCCTCGTCGTGGGCGACCGTCTGCGCCGCGGAGTACGTGGCGGTGCATCTGCTCGGCCAGGACCAGCGGGAACTCGCCGCCACCTTCGCCCGCAGCGGGGCGGACCGGTTCGCGCCGCCGACGCGCTGGGAGCCGGGCCCCCACGGGGTGCCGCTGCTCGAGGGCGTGCCCGCGGCACTGGTCTGCCGCAAGGTGTACGACCTGCCCGCCGGCGATCACACACTGGTGATCGCGCAGCCGATCCACGCGCTCGAGGGCGACCCGGCGCATCCACTCGTATATCTCGACGGTCGCTACGGCTCAGTGTCGCGCTGAGCGCTGTCGGTCCATGCGATATCCGGAAGGTCAACAAGACATGCGATTCGAAATCTTGGGCAGCCTGCGCATGACTGACGGCGACGATGTATTCGCCATCAGCGCACCGAAGGTGGAATGCCTTCTCGCTGCCATGCTCGTACGTGCCGAGGACGTCATTTCCACGGATCAGCTCTGCGGCGAGATCTGGCGCGACGAACCCCCGCGCCGGGCCACGGCCACGTTGCACGTGTACATTTCCCAGCTGCGCAAACTCCTGAAGCGCGCGGACCGGGGCAGAAGTCCCATCGTGACCCGGTTCCCGGGGTACGTGCTGGAGCTGGGCGAGAACACCCTGGACGCCCACGACTTCCAGCGGCTGGCCCAGCAGAGCCGGGCCGCCGCCCGGGCGGGCCGGCACGCGGAGACCTCGATGCTGTGCGGTCAGGTCCTGTCGCTGTGGCGCGGCACGGTGCTGGGCGAGCTGCGGGGCGGAGCGATAGTCGACGAGTTCGCCACGTGGGCGGAGGAGACGCGGCTCGAGTGCGTCGAGATGCGCAACGAGGCCGATCTGGCACTGGGGCGGCACCGGGAGCTCGTCGGGCCGCTGTACGCACTGGTCGCCAAGCACCCTCTGATCGAGGCCTTCCACCGGCAGCTGATGCTCGCCCTGTACCGCTCCGACCGCCGCGCGGACGCGCTGCAGGCGTATCACCACGTGCGTTCGGCGCTCGACCGGGAGCTGGGGATCAGCCCTTGCCGGCAGTTGCACGAGCTGCACCAGGCGATCCTCCTGGACTCGGCTCCCGCCCTGCCCTCGGCAGCCTGAATCAGGCCATCAAACCTCCGCCGGCCAGGCCGTATTGAAAAGTGGGGACAGTCCCCATATTCTCGCTCCATGACCACTGAACTGGGTATCAGCCTGTCGGTCCTGGACACCGCGCCCGTGTGGCGGGGGTCGACGGCGACCGAGTCCCTGCGCAACACCATCCGTCTGGCCCGCGCGGTGGACCGGCTCGGCTACCACCGCTTCTGGCTGGCCGAGCACCACAACATGCCGTCGCTGTCGACCTCGTCACCGGCGATCCTCGCCGGGCAGATCGCCGCCGCCACCACACACCTGCGTGTCGGGGCCGGCGGCGTCATGCTGCCCAACCACCCGCCGCTCGTCGTGGCCGAGCAGTTCGGCACCCTGGCCGCCCTGCACCCGGGCCGGGTCGACCTCGGCATCGGCCGTGCCCCCGGCACCGACCCCCTCACGGCCAGGGCCCTGCGCCGCCAGGCCGGCCCGCTCGGTGGAACCGACTTCCCCGCGCAGATCAAGGAGCTGGTGCAGTACTTCGCGCCACCCACGGGCGCCGCGCACGGCTCCGCTTCCGGGCGCGGGGCCGTCTCGGCCGTCCCGGCGGCCGAGACGGCCGTTCCGGTCTGGCTGCTCGGCTCCAGCGGTTACAGCGCGCAGCTCGCCGCCGCCCTGGGGCTGCCGTTCGCGTACGCCCACCACTTCGCCCCGCACGGCACCCTGGCCGCCCTGGACGCCTACCGCTCCGAGTTCCGGCCCTCCGAGCACCTTGCCGAGCCGTACGCGATGATCGCCGCGTTCGGCGCTGTGGCCGAAGACGACGCCCGGGGTGAGCTGCTGAGCGCGCCGTTGCGAATGATCACCGTCCAGTCGTTGCGGGGCCAGAACCCCTACTTCCCGCCGGCCGAGGAGGCCGCCCGCTTCTCCTGCGCGCCGGAGGAGCGGGCGGTGGTCGACCAGATGTACGACCCCCAGATCTTCGGCGGGCCGGAGACCGTGCGGCAGCGGATCACCGAACTCACCAAGGCCACCGGCGCCGACGAACTGATGATGCTCAGCGTGGTGCAGGACCACGACGAGCGCGTACGGTCCTACGAGCTGCTCGCCGAGCTGGCCGGGCTGAGGGCTCCCGCGGCGGCCGCCGCCGGCTGATCCACCGCCTCGGCCAGCAGCCGGAACGTCCGGACCCTGGCCTCCAGGCCGAAGACGGGCGCCGTCGCCAGCAGCTCGTCCGCGCCCGTCCGGGCCCGGAAATCGGCCAGACGCCGGCGTGCCGTCTCCGCCCCGCCCACGATCTGCGGTGCGAAATGGTTGTCCAGGAACTGCTGCTGCCCCTCTGTCAGCTTGTACTCGGCCGCCTGGTCGGGAGTACGGAAGAGGGTCAGCGGATTGACCCGTCCCTCCACGTGCGCCACCTTGATCGGCCCTGCCTGGTACTCGGCCTCCTGGTCCGTGTCGGCCACCACCACCTGGGCCGACACCGCCACGTAAGGCCTCTCCAGACGCGCTGAGGGGCGGAACTCCTCCCGGTAGCGCGCCACAGCGGCCTCCGTACCGGACGGGTTGAGGTGGTGGGCGAACGCGTACGGCAGCCCCAGTCGGGCCGCGAGCGAGGCGCTGGAGGCGCTCGTCCCGAGCAGCCAGACCGGCAGCGGGCGTTCCGGCGGCGGACAGACCGCGACCGGCGGCCGGGCGTCCGTACCGGAGGGCGTGAGGTAACCGATCAGCTCGGCCAACTGCTCCCCGAAGGCGCCCTCGTGGGCCGCGTCACCGGTGCGCCGCAACGCCCGGGCGGTCGCCGGCTCGCCGCCCGGGGCGCGGCCGATGCCGAGGTCGATCCGGCCCGGGTGGAAGACGTCGAGGGTGGCGAACTGCTCGGCCACCACGTACGGCACGTGGTTGGGCAGCATGACGCCGCCCGAGCCGACCCGCAGAGTCGAGGTGACGCCGGCCAGCTGGCCGATCAGGACCGGCGGCGTCGAGGTGCCGAACGCCGGCATGTTGTGGTGCTCGGCCAGCCAGTAGCGGTGGTAGCCGAGCGCCTCCACCGCCGGGGCCAGTTCCAGCAGGTCCCGCAGTGACCGGGCGGCCGGGACCCCGTTCCAGACGGGCACCGTGTCCAGGACGGACAGACGGAATCCAGCAGTGTCGTTCATGTGGCGACTCACCATCAGGAGACGTGGCCGGGCATCGAACGCCCGGCCGGGGAGGTTGGGGAAGTGCCGGGCCGTGGCAGCGCGTCGAGCAACTGTCGCGTCCAGGGGTGTTCGGGGCGGGTGAAGACCCGTTCCACCGGGCCGGTCTCGACGATGCGGCCCGCCCGCATCACCGCGACCCGGTCACTGACGTGGCGTACGACACCGAGGTCGTGCGAGATGAACAGCATGGCCACGCCGAGCCGTTCGCGTACGTGCTCGAAGACGTCGAGCACCTGGGCCTGGACCGACACGTCCAGGGCGGAGACCGGCTCGTCGCAGACGAGGACGTCGGGCTCGGGCGCCAGCGCGCGGGCGATCGCCACCCGCTGCCGCTGGCCGCCGGACAGTCCGCGCGGACCGCGGTCGAGCAGCTCGGGCCCCAGGCCCACCAGGCCCAGAAGCTCGGTGATCCGGGGCCGGTGACCGCGCGCGGCTCGTCGGCCGCCGGCGCCGAGGGCCTCGGCCACGATCCGCTCCACGGTCCAGCGCGGGTCGAAGGAGGACAGCGGATCCTGCTGCACCAGCTGGATCCGCCCCCTCAGCCCGGCGCGCGACCGCTCCCCCCGGCCGGACCAGGGCCGCCCGAGCAGGCTCACGGCCCCCTCGTCCGGCTCCATGAGACCGAGCACGACCTGGGCGAGCGTCGACTTGCCGGAACCCGACTCGCCGAGCACACCGAGCGTCTCACCGGCGCGAAGCGTGCACGAGACCCCGCTCAACGCGTCGATCCCGCCTCCGGGTGCCGGGAAGCGCTTGCCCACACCCTCCACGGAGAGCACCACCGCGCCGGTGGCCTGCCCGTGCGACACGTCCGTCCGGTCCACACCCCCGTTCCCCGCCGCGGTCGACGCGCCGGCGGCCGGGACGACGCTCCGGCGGGGCCGCCGGGCGCTCGGAACCGCGTCGAGGAGGTGGCGTGTGTACGGGTGCGTGGGCGCCGCGAGCAACCGTTCCGTCGGGCCGGTCTCCACGAGACGGCCGTCGTGCATCACGGCGATCCGGTCGGCGAGCCGCGCCACCACCGCCAGGTCGTGGCTGATCAGCAGCAGAGCGGTGCCGGCGTCCCGGCGGGCCGCGAGCAGGTCCAGGATCTGCTCCTGCACGGTCATGTCGAGTGCGGTGGTCGGCTCGTCGGCGATCAGCACGCGCGGCCCGGCGGCGATCGCGGAGGCGATCAGCGCCCGCTGCCGCTGTCCGCCGGAGAGCTGGTGCGGGAACTGCCGGGCCCTCCACTCCGGTTCGGGTACCGCGACCTCCCGCAGCAGCTCGACGGCCCGGCCGGGGCGGTCACGGCGGGTACCGACGCCGTGGTTGGCGAGCGCCTCCTCGATCTCCGCACCGATACGGCGCAGCGGATCGAGCGAGACGAGCGCGTCCTGGAGCACCAGCCCGATCTCGGCGCCCCGGATCCGGCGCCACTCCCGTTCACCCGCGGCGGTCATGTCCTGACCGTCGAAATCGAGCCTGCGGGCGTCGACGGTGGCTCCGGGGCCGGTGAGACCGGCCAGGGTCCGGCCCGTCACGGTCTTGCCCGATCCGGATTCGCCGACCACCGCCAGGCACTCGCCGGCCCGCAGGGTGAGGTCCACGCCGTGGACGACCTCTGTTCGGTGCCGCCCGTGGCCGAAGGAGATCCGCAGGTCCTCCACCCTGAGGAGCGCGTCCCCGGCGCGGGATCCGTCAACGCCCATGGCCGTCCCTTCCGTCGATCCGGCGCTGGAGGGCACGGCCGACGACCGTGACCGCGACGACCGTGACCGTGATGGCCAGGCCTGGAAAGACGGCCGCCGCCCAGGCGGTGTCCAGGTGGTCGCGGCCCTCCGCGAGCATGGCGCCCCATTCGGGCGAGGGCGGCTGCGGGCCGAGGCCGAGGAAGCTGAGGGTCGAACCCGCGATGACGGCGCTGCCGATGTTCACCGTGGCGAGGACCAGCAGCGGCGGCACGGCGTTGGGGAGGAGGTGCCGTACGAAGACGGACCCCCGGCCGCGCCCGATCACCACGGCCGCGCGGACGTAGTCGCTGTCGCGGATGGCCAGCGCCTGGCCGCGGGCGAGCCGCAGGAAGCCGGGCAGCAGGGAGGCCCCGATGGCCAGCGTGGCGTTCGCGGTGCCCGGTCCCAGGACGGCCACGACGACCAGCGACAGCATCAGGCCTGGGAAGGCGAGCAGGATGTCGGTGGCCCGCATCAGGATCTGGTCCACGGCCCGGCCGGCGGCGGCCGCGAACACGCCGAGGAGCGAACCCACGACAACGGCGAACGCCGTGGCCCCGAACCCGATCAGGAGTGAGGTGCGGGCGCCGTGCACGATCCGGCTGAGCACGTCCCGGCCCAGCTGGTCGGTGCCGAGCCAGTGCCCGCCGCCGGGCCCGGCCAGGGCGTTGACGGGGTCGATGGTGTCCGGCGGCCGGGGAGCGAGCAGTTCCGGGGCGACGGCGGCCAGAACCGCGACGGCGACGACGGCCCCGGCCAGCGCGAGACCCGCGCGCGGCCCGCGGCGGGCCGCGCGTACGGGGCGGCTCCGTGGGACGGGGGCGATTCCTGTCGCCCCCGTCGGTCCGGTCGCCCCGGTGGCGTCGGTCGCCGGGCCCGCCTGTGAGGCGGTCATCCGATACTCCTCTCGTCGATCCGCGGGTCGACGATCCGGTAGAGCACGTCCACCGCGAGGTTGATCAGCGCGAAGGCGAGGGCGGAGACAAGCACCATCCCGGTCACCACGGGCAGGTCCCGGCCGGCCACCGCGCCCGCCGTCACCTGGCCGAGGCCCTGGCGGCTGAAGACGCTCTCCACGACGACCGCGCCGCCGAACAGCGCGCCCATCGCCCACCCGGCCAGGGTGACGAGGGGAATCAGACCGTGGCGCAGCGCGTGCCGCAGCCTGATCGCGGTCTCGCCGCTTCCCCGGGCCCGTGCGGTGAGCACGAACGGCTGCTCCAGGGCGCGTTCCATCTCCTCGCGCAGCACCTGGGAGAAGACGCCGACGAGACCTGCGGCCAGGGTGACGGCCGGCAGTACCAGCCCGACGGCGCCCGAACCGCCCATTGCCGGGAACCACTTCCACCGGAAGGACAGGAGCGCGAGAAGGAGCATGCCGGTCCAGAACGCGGGGGTGGAGGCGGCGACGAGTTCGAGGGTCGAGACGATCCGCCGGACGCGCGGCCGGTGCGCGGTGAGGACCGCGAGGGTGACCGCGGCGAGCAGGGCGAGGGCGAACGCGGCGGTGGCGAGCTGGACCGTGGGCCAGAGCTGATCTCCGATCACCTCGCCGACCGGCTGCTGGAGCTGGAACGACTCGCCGAGGTCGCCGGTGAAAAGCCGGCGCATGAAACGCCCGTACTGGACGGCGAGCGGCTCGTCCAGGGCGAGCTCGTGGCGGACCTGTTCCACCAGTTCGGGCGTGGGGTTGGTGGAGCCGAGCATGCTGCGCACCGGGTCTCCGGGCAGCAGCCGGAAGGCGAAGAACACGGCATTGGCCGCTCCGAACACCACCGTCGCGGCCAGCAGCAGCCGACGTGCGAACCAGCGCAGGGGGAGCACCGTCAGTCCTCCAGCCGGGCGTCGTGGAAGAGGGGATAGGCCTGGACGTCGAAGGTCACGCCGCGCACCCGGTCGGCCGCCCCGACGAGAGTGGCCGGCGCGTAGACAGGCAAGGCCAGGACCTGCTGGTTCACCCTCGACTGCGCCTGCGCGTACAGGACCGCGCGCCGTGCGGGGTCGCGGGTGGCGGAGGCCTCACGGAGCCAGTCGTCCAGCCGGGGGTCGGAGATGCCGAAGGCGTTGGAGCCGCCCTTGTCGCCGGTCTGGCCCGAGTCGAAGTAGCTCCGCATGATGTCGGGTTCGGCGCGGTTCCAGCTGAAGGCGAGGATGTCGGCGTCGCGGCCGAGGGCCTTCTCCAGGTAGGCGCCCGGCTCCAGGGCGGTGAAGCGTACGTCGATGCCCGCACGTTTCGCCTCGGCCTGGATCCCCTGGCCGAGCAGAGCGCGCTGATCGCGCATCAGGCTGGTCATGTAGGGCCAGTGCAGCGTGAGCCGGGTGCCGCCCTTGGTGCGGTAGCCGTCCTCGTCCCGCCCGGTCCAGCCGGCCTCGTCGAGGAGGCGCGCCGCCTCGTCGGGATCGTACGGCCAGCTGCCCTCGGTCGTGGCCGCGTACCCGGTGGTCGCGGGTGTCAGGGTGCTCCAGGCGCGGTCGTACGCGCCTGAGTACAGCGCCTTCACCAGCGCGTCGAGGCGTACGGAACGCTGCAACGCGCGACGTACCCTCACGTCGTCGAGCGGTGCCCGGTTGACGTTGAGCAGCAGCGTGTACGGCGCGCCGGGCTGGTCCGCCCGCAGCAGCCGGAAGCCGTCGGCGTGCCGGAGCCGGCCGGTGTGGCTGGGCGGTACCGCGGAGGCCACGTCGACCTGGCCGGAACTGAGGGCGCCGAAGCGCGAGGCCGCCTCCGGTATGAACTCGACCGTGAGCCCGGCGGCCCACGCGGGTCCCTGATGGTCCACGCCGGCGGGTGCCCAGGCGTAGTTCGGGTTGCGGTCCAGCTCGATCCGCCGGTTGCGGGCCCAGCCCGCGAAGACGAACGGGCCGCTGCCCACGGGCTTCAGACAGGTCCGCCCGCGGTTCGCACGCAGGGCGGTGGGTGACTGGATGCCGAACGTGGCCGTCGACAGGACCTGGAGCAGCGGGGCGTACGGACGGGACAGCGCCACCCGCACGGTGCGGGCGTCGACGGCCGTCGCGCCCGTGTACATGGAGATCAGTCCGGCCGCGTACTGGGACTTGGTCTGCGGCGCGACGGTGTGGTCGAGGGTCGCCTTGACGGCCGCCGCGTCAAGAGCGGTGCCGTCGTGGAAGCGCACCCCCTCGCGCAGCCGGAAGGTGTACGTCCGCCCGTCGCGGGAGATCTGCCAGGACGTCGCCAGCCAGGGGCCGATCCGGCCGTCGGCGTCCATGGCGACCAGCGAGTCGAAGATGTTGCGGCCCAGGGCCGCCGTGACGTCGTAGGGGCTGATCTGCGGGTCGAGGCAGTCGGGCTGGGTGTCGACCGCGTACACGATCCGGCCGTCGCGCCCGTCCCCGCCGCCGGGCCCGGTGCCGCACCCGGTCGCGACGCAGGCCAGCGCGATCGCCGACAGCAGGGCCCGACGGATCACGGTGCGATGTCTGCGCGGGCTCATGCGCCCCGCTGTCCCTGGGTGGCGTCGTTCCCGGCGACGTACCCGGCAACGGGCTGGATCTTCAGGGCGGCGGCCGGGCACAGGTGCTCGGCCTGTCGGGCCAGCGCCACGTCGCCTTCGGTGTCGACAGCGCCGGTGAGCAACTGCACGATGCCGTCCTCGTCCTGGTCGAAGAGGTGCCCGGCGGTGAGGACGCACTGCCCCGCCCCGATGCAGCGGTCGGTGTCGGCGATGACCTGCACGGGGCTCACCACGCCACGGGCAGTTCGTAGATGCCCTGTACGCCGCTCTGCGCGGGCTTGATCTCCACCTGTTCGGCAGGGACGGCCAGGCGCAGTCCGGGGATACGGGAGAAGAGGAGGGTGAGTGCGCTCTCCATCTCGGCGCGTGCCAGGTTCTGGCCTATGCACTGATGCACGCCGTACCCGAAGGCGAAGTGGTTGCGGGCGCCGCGCGCGAGGTCCAGATCGTCGGCGTCGTCGAAGACCTCCGCGTCGCGGTTGATCTCGGCGGTGGAGAGCATGACGCTGTCTCCGGCACGGATGGCGACGTCGCCGACGGTGATGTCCTCGGCGGCGATCCGCATGGCCACGTCCCCGATGGAGAGGTAGCGCAGCAGCTCCTCGACGGCGAGGCCCGCGCCGGCCGGGTCGGCGCGGAACGCCGCCAGCTGACGTGGGTTCTGCAACAGCGTGAACGTGCTCAGCGTGATCATGCTGGCAGTGGTCTCGTGACCCGCCATCAGCAGGATGATCCCGAGCCGGATCACGTCGTCGCGGGAGAGCGAGCCTTCGGCCAGGTCCCTGTGGACGAGGGTGTCGAGGAGCCCGTCGCCCGGCTCGGACTCCTTCTCCTTGCGCTCCACGAGACCGGTCAGGTAGGTGCGCAGGTTCATCAGCGCCCCCGTGGCGTCGTCCTCGGTGACCTGGGGCGACACCAGCAGGGCCGACTGCTCCTCGAAGTAGCCGTGGTCCTCGTACGGAACCCCGAGGATGCCGCAGATGGTGTGCGAGGAGAGCGGCAGCGCGAGACCGCTGAGGATCTCGGCGGGCGGCCCCTGCTCGAGCATGGTGTCGACGAGTTCACCGGCGCGACGGTGGATCGACTCGGACAGCTCACGGGTGCGCCGCACCGAGAAGGCGGAGATGAGCTTGCGGCGGTAGGCGGAGTGCTCCGGCGGGTCCATCCCGACGAGGATCGTCGCCTTCTGGATGGCCTTGCGCCGGGGGCTCGGCGAGGGGAAGTCAGGCCGGCTCCAGTCGGAGGACAGGCGCGGGTCGATGAGCAGCTCACGGGCGACGGCGTGGCCGAGGACCACCCACGTGGGACGTCCGTCGTACAGCCTGGCGCGCACCACCGGGCCCTCGGCCTCGCGCAGATCGCGGTAGCCGGGCGGCGGCTGGTACGGGCACTGCCGCAGCTGCGGGAAGTCGGGCAGCGGCTCGGTTCCGGCGGCGAGGCCCACCGCGCTGGGACGTGACATGCGGGATCTCCTGCGAGCGGCGACATTCGGGCTGCGGCCAGCCTGGAACCGGGGTCTTGTGCCTCGCTAAAGCATGGCTGTGGGTGGCAGCGGGCGTGGATTCTTTAGGCCGCGCTAGGAGGTGCTTAAGCCGGGCTGCGGAGATTGGCGGGATGCATATCGCAGCCATCGCCCGGGAGCGGCGTCACACGCTCTTCTTCCTCGACGAGATACGTCCGTTCGCCCCGGTCCACCTGGACACCGAGGTGGACATGTCCGGGGTCCTCGCCCACCGTGAGGCCCACCGCGGCGACAGCCGGCTGTCCGTGGTCACGTACGTGCTCCACTCCGCGGCCCGGGTGATCGCGGCGCATCCGGAGGCGAACGCCGCGATTCGCGGCCGTCTGCGCCCCAGGGTCGCCCGCTACGGCGAGGTCTCCGGGAAGGTCGCGCTCGACAAGCGGATCCGCGGCCGGCGGGTCGTGGTCTCGGCGGTCCTGCCGGACCTGGACCGGGCCGACCTGAAGGGGATCCAGTACGAGCTGGAGCGCTACCGCGACGGTGATCCGGAGGTGATGCCGGAGTACGCCTCGATGCTGCTGCTGCACCGCCTGCCCGCGACGCTGGCACGCGCGGCCTACCGCCGGGCGGTGCGTTCACTGATCTCCCACCCCCGTTTCTTCGGCACCTTCGCGGTCACCTCGCTGGGCCATCGGGCGGTCGACGGCTTCCACTCCGTGGGCGGCACGACCGTCACCTTCGGCGTGGGCCGGATCACGGACCGACCGGTGGTCCGGGACGGCGAGGTGACCAGCGCGCCCGTGATGCGGCTGAACCTCACCTTCGACCACCGGGTCATCGACGGCGCGGAGGCGGCGGACATCCTCACCGAGGTCAAGGAGGCGCTGGAGGGGTTCTCGGCCGAGGAGGGGCTGCGATGAACGACATCGAGGAGCTGAAGCGGTTCGTCGAGGTGCACGGCCGGATCCTCGGCATACGGGGAGACCGGCTGCGGCAAGTGCTGGGGCGGATCCGGCACGACCAGGACGGCGAGCCGGGCTCCTGGGCCCGCGAGTGGACCGAGGCCGGGGTGGAACTGGAGCGCCGGGGCCGGGAGGTCGAGGCGGGGCGGCATTTCAACATCGCCCGGTTCCCGTACGTGGACGGCCCGGCACGCGCGGACGCGCAGGAGCGTACGGTCGCCTCCTTCGACCGATGGCGGTCCGGGGACGGTTCGGGCATCCGGCGGCTCGACCTCGACCTGTCCGGCGGACGGGTGAGGTGCTGGGCGGCCGGCCTCGACGCACGGGACGGGGAACTCCCGCCGGTGGTGCTGCTGAGCGGCGGCATCGTCAGTGTGAAGGAGCAGTTCGGGCCGATCCTGGCCAAGGCGTCACGCCTGGGGCTTGCCGTCGTCGCCACCGAGATGCCGGGGGTCGGCGAGAACGCGCAGCGCTACGCGGCGGACAGCCACCGGATGATCCCGGATCTGCTCGACGCGCTCGCCGGCCGCGCGGACGTGGAGCGGACCGTCGCCGTGATGCTGAGCTTCAGCGGCCATATGGCGCTGCGGGCCGCCCTGCACGACAAGCGGATACGGGGTGTGGTCACGGCCGGCGCGCCGGTCGGCGACTTCTTCACGGACACCGCCTGGCGCACCCGGGTCCCCCGAGTGACGGTCGACACCCTCGGCCATCTCACCGGGCACTCCCCCGGTTCCGTTCTGGCGCGGCTGACCGACTGGGCGCTGACACCACGGGAGCTGGCAGCACTCCAGGTGCCGGTGTCGTACACGGTGAGCGGGCGCGACGAGATCATCCCGCCGGGCGACCGGAGCCTGCTCGAGCAGCATGTGCGCGAGCTGCGGCTGCTGGTCCACGACGACGTGCACGGTTCGCCGTCGCATGTGGCCGAGTCCCGGCTCTGGAGTCTGCGGTCGGCGCTTGAGGCGCTGGGCGGGTACGGACGGCAGCGGGCCGCCCTCGGCCTGGCCCTGTCGGCGGTCCGGGCACGGGAGCGGCTGACCGGGGCCGGAGGACGCCGGGCCGGTGCGGCGGGTCCGGCCGGGGCCGGAGGACGCCGGGCCGGTGCGGCGGGTCCGGCCGGGGCCGGCGCGTGACCGGCGGGCCCGGGCCGGTCCTCCGGTTCGGGGTGAGCGAGATCTCCCCGGACGCCGACTGGCCGGAGCGCGCCCGTGAGGCCGAACGACTCGGCTACGACACCTTCGCGACCACCGACCACCTGGGGCTGACCGCCCCGTTCCCGTCCCTGGTGGCCGCGGCCGCTGCCACCACCCGTATCGGGGTCGCCACCTACCTCACCAACACCGCGCTGTGGGATCCCGAGGTGCTCGCCCGCGAGGTCGCCGGCACCGACCGGCTGACCGGAGGGCGGTTGTCCGTGGGACTGCACGCCGGACAGACCGGCAGCGCCGCGACCGCCGGGCTCACGGCCCAGGACAGGCGGGACCGGCTGGCCGAGACCGTGGACGTACTGGACCGGTTGCTGACCGACCCCGCGCACCGGCCACGTCCGCTGCGGTCCCCCCGGCCGGCGCTGATGATAGGAGCCCACGAACCGGACGAGCTCGAACTGGCCGCACGGCGGGCCGACACGGTCTGCTTCGTCGGCGCCGAGCTGCCCCCGCAGGGCGGCTTCGTCCTCGCCGGCCCCGAGGAGTTCGCCGAGCGGGTGGCCACGGTGCGCGCCCGGGCCTCGGAGTTCGGCCGGAGCCCCGAACTCAACACCGGCGTCAAGAAGATCGTCGTCACCGACGACCGGCGGGCCGCCGCCGATGCGCTGCGGCAGGCTCTCGCGCCTCATCTGACCGCGGCACAACTGCTGGACCTGCCCACCCTCCTGATCGGCACCCACCAGGAGATCGCAGAGCAGATACGCGGCGCCCACGACCGGTACGGCCTCACGTCGTACATGATCCTCGCCGCCCACCTGTACGACTTCGCCCCCGTGATCCCGCTGTTGCGGAAAGGATGAGCCTGTGACCGATCCCGTGATCGTCGTGGGCGCCGGCCCCACCGGCCTGATGCTCGCCTGCGAGCTGGGCCTGGCCGGCGCACCCGTCGTCGTCCTCGACCGGCGCGACACCCCGGACCCCCGCTCCCCCGGCCAGGCGGTGAACGCCGCCGTCATGGAACTCCTGGAGCAGCGGGGCCTCGCCGACGAACTCCGGGAGTCCGGACTACCGCTGCCCGGCGCGCACTTCTCCCTGCTCTGGCTCCGCCCCGAGCTGGTCGCGGGTCCGCACCGCGTCGGCGGCGGGCTGCTCGTGCCGCAGGCCAGACTGGCGGACGTCCTGGAGCGGCGCGCCCGGGCACTCGGGGTGGACATCAGGCGCGGCCAGGAGGTGACGCAACTCCGGCAGTCCGCCGGCTCGGTGACCCTGCGGCTGCGCACCGCCGACGGCGAGTCCACGCTGCGCGGCTCGTACGTGGTGGCGGCGGACGGCGCCAACAGCACCGTCCGGACGCTGGCCGGCATCGGTTTTCCGGGCGGCGGCTGGACCGTCTCGGGCATCGTGGGCGACGTCGTCGCCGACCTGTCCGAAGTGGCCGTCAACCATCTGGGCGCCCACTACACCGCCTCAGGCGGGGTGTACTCGGGCGCGCCCGCCGGCCCGGGCACCCTGCGGGTGATCACCACGCTCTTCGGGGACCTACCGGCCGGGCCGGCCGCCGGGACCGGGGAGGTGGCGCAGGAGGAACTGCAGCGCGAGATCGAGGAGCTCACCGGCCGGCGGCTGCCGGCGCGCGAGGTGGTGTGGGCCGAGCGGTTCACCAGCGTCAGCGGCAACGCGGAGTGCTACCGGGCCGGCCGGGTGTTCCTCGCGGGTGACGCCGCGCACTCCTTCTACCCGCTCGGCGGCCTGCGGCTGAGCACCTGTCTGCAGGACGCGGTCAACCTCGGCTGGAAGCTCGCCGCGGACCTGGCCGGCTGGGCGCCGCCCGGGCTGCTCGACACCTACCACGCCGAGCGGCACCCGGAGGGCGAGCGGGCCCGGCTGGCGCTCGACGCCCAGCTCGCCCTGATGCACCCGGCGGCCCGGGCGGCCGGGGCGCGGTCCCTCGTCGCGGACCTCAGCCGGTTCGAGGACGTCAACCGGTATCTGGTGGAGCTGGTGACCGGCGTCGACCTGCGCTACCGCTTGGGTGCCGACGGCGCGGCGGGTTCCGTGGACCCGGACCCCGTGCTCGGCGGCCGGGTGCCCGGTGCGGCGCCCCTGCTGCACGACGGTCGCGGTCTGCTGCTCCTTTCCGACGCTGCCGCGGGTACCGGCGGCGCCTCCTCGCGTACGGCGGAGGGCTGGTCCGACCGGATCGCCACCGCGTCCGCATCGGCCGCCGGGGAGACCGGCTCGGCGCTCCTGCGCCCGGACGGACACGTCGTCTGGGCCGAGGGTTCGGGAGGGCTCGAGGCGGCGCTGAAGAACTGGTTCGGCGCGCCGCGCTGAGCGGTTCGCCGGCATGCCGCAGTGCCCGCGCGGGACGCGGGCACTGCGGCATGTCCGGCGCCGGTCACTGCACTTCGAGCGCGAAACCCGCCTTGATCCACTTGCTGGACTCCACCGAGATCCCGAGAACACGATCGCCCTGCGCCAACTGCGGCAATGTGTCCTCCAGTTGGAAGAACGGCATCGCGTTTCCCGTGTTGGCAATAGTGTCCACGCGGGTGATCTCATCGGCCAGCGGCATGTCCAGGCCGTCGACGATCCGCCGCGTCATACGCCCGGAGAGCTGGGGCGGCAGCAGATAGTCGACGTCGGCGGCAGTCCAGCCCAGGTCGCCGAGGATCTCTTCGGCGATCTCCCGGGACATCACCGGGACGGACTCCTCGATCGCCTTGTAGTCCTCCTTGATGTGGGACCGGTCCGCGTCCGCGCGGTCGAGCGCCCCGGTCCACTCGACGATCTGGCCGGGCTCACGGTTGAGCCCGGTCAGCCGGTTCAGCACCCTGTGGATCACCGGCGCGCCGGTCACCTGCTCCGCGGTCAGGACGGCCGCACCGGCGCCGTCGCCGAACAGGACGAAGTTGACCAGCTCGGCCGAGTCGAGCCGTGCGAGGTCGACGCCGGGGTCGTAGTGCCGCGAGCACAGCTCCCCGCCGATCACCAGGGCCGTGCGGTGACCGCCGGTCCGGAGCATCTGGCGGCCTACGTCGAGGGCCTGGAAGGCGCCGGCGCAGCCCGACTGGAGCTGGTAGGTCGGCACCCCGTCGATGCCCAGCCGGTCCGCGACGACGTTGACGGTGGCGGGCATCAGCTGGTCGGGGGTGGCGGTGCCGAGGACGACCAGGTCGATGTCCCCGGCGCCGACGCCGGCGCCCTCCAGGGCTCGCGCGGCGGCACGGGTGGCCAGGTCGGCGAGTGTGGACCGGAGCTTCCCGGTGCCCAGATCCACCGACAGGTGACGGGCCCTGGTGCCGACGAACGCGTCGACCCACTGCTCCCAGACCGGGTCCATGCCGAAGTGACGGGCCAGGTCGGCGTTGTCCAGGGGGTCGCCGGGCAACGCGGTACCGACCGACAGGATGTGGATTTCCGAGGCTTCCATTCCGCCACCTTCTGCCGCCCGGCTGACGCCGGGCTAAAGAGCTCCTTAGGGGCTGCCTTCCGGTTCCTGCCGGGCCGGTCCACCTGACAGGCGCTGGTCCCCGGCCTGCTCCCCGGGACTCCGGCGCCGCCGCCGGGTGTCGCTTTAGGTCTCGCTAAGCAACCCGCAAGCCCCGTCGGCGACGTTGCCGAGCACGACCGTCTGGGCATACGAGGGATGGGTTCATGGCCAACGAAGCGAAACTCCGGGACTACCTCAAGCGGGTCACGACCGACCTGCAGCAGACCCGGCAGAGGCTGACCGACACCGAGGCCGCGGCGCACGAGCCGATCGCGATCGTCGGTATCGGCTGCCGCTTCCCGGCCGACGTGCGCGGCCCCGAGGACCTGTGGCGGCTGCTCGCCGCCGGCGGCGACGCGATCACGGACTTCCCCGAGGGCCGCGGCTGGGACCTCGACCGGCTGCACGCGCCGGACCCCGAGTCCGACGCCCCCGCCACCACGTACGTCGCGAAGGGCGGTTTCCTCCACGACGCGGACCGGTTCGACGCCGAGTTCTTCGGCATCAGCCCCCGCGAGGCCGAGGCGATGGAGCCGCAGCAACGCGTGCTCCTGGAGACCGCCTGGGAGGCCCTGGAGCGCTCGGGGATCTCTCCGGACGCACTGCGCGGCAGCGACACCGGGGTGTTCGTCGGCGCCATCGCCCAGGACTACGCCCGCCCCGAGGAGGTACGCCCCGAGCTGGAGGGCTACCTCGTCACCAACACCACGAGCGTGGTGTCCGGACGGATCGCGTACACGCTCGGCCTGGAGGGGCCCGCACTCACCATCGACACCGCCTGCTCGGCGTCGCTGGTCGCCCTGCACCTGGCCGCGCAGTCGCTGCGCCAGGGCGAGTGCTCGCTGGCACTGGCCGGTGGCGCGACGATCATGTCGTCCCCGGTGCTGTTCACGGAGTTCAGCCGACAGCGGGGGCTCGCGCCCGACGGGCGCTGCAAGGCGTTCGCCGCCGGGGCCGACGGCACCGGCTTCAGCGAAGGTGCCGCGCTGCTCGTACTGGAGCGGCTGTCGGACGCACGGCGCAACGGCCACCCGGTGGTGGCGGTGATCCGCGGTACGGCGGCGAACCAGGACGGTGCCAGCAACGGTCTGACGGCGCCCAACGGCCTGGCGCAGGAGGCGGTCATCCGGCAGGCCCTGGCCAACGCCCGGCTGACGGCGGACCAGGTCGACGCGGTCGAGGCGCACGGCACGGGCACCACCCTGGGTGACCCGATCGAGGCGCAGGCGCTCATCAACACGTACGGCCACGGCCGGGGTCCCGGCGAGCCTGTGTGGCTGGGGTCGGTCAAGTCGAACCTCGGTCACACCCAGGCCGCGGCCGGTGTCGCCGGTGTCATAAAGATGGCGCTGGCGATGCGCCACGGCGTACTGCCCCGCACCCTCCATGTCGACCGGCCGTCCGATCACGTCGACTGGGCCGACGGGGCGCTGCGACTGCTCGAAGAGGAACAGCCCTGGCCGGCGGCGGAGGGCAGGCCGCGCCGTGCGGGTGTGTCTTCCTTCGGGATCAGCGGGACGAACGCGCACGTCGTCATCGAGCAGGCCCCGGACGCACCCGAACCGGCGGAAGCCGAACTCCCCCGCCTTCCCTGGCTGTTGTCGGCGAAGAGCGAAGAGGCACTGCGCGACCAGGCACGGCAGCTGCACGCGTACACCATCGGCCACCCCGACGTTCCGGCCGAGCGG
>NZ_JNXG01000031.1 GCF_000717025.1 Streptomyces atroolivaceus | reverse complement strand
TGCTCCGCGAGGAAGGCGTCTCCTTTCAACGCCTGAAGACCTGGAAGACCTCCCGCGACCCCGACTACGCGGCGAAGAAGGCCCGGGTCGAGCACCTCTGCGCGATCGCCGACGGCGAGGTCATACCCGAGGACGGCGAACCCGAAGTCATCTTCTGCATGGACGAGTTCGGACCCCTCAACCTGATGCCGCACCCGGGCCGGCAGTGGGCCGAACGCGGAGGCAAGCACAAGGATCCCGACCGGGAACCCCGTCGGCGGCGCCGGGCTACCTACAACCGCTACGGCGGAGTACGCCACCTGTTCGCTGCCCTGGACCTGGCCAAGGGCAAGCTCTACGGCCACATCAAACCGGTCAAGCGGCGGACGCAGTTCCTGGAGTTCTGCCGCTACCTGCGCAGCCTCTACCCACCGACCGTGCGGATCGCGATTGTCAATGACAACTTCTCGCCGCACCTGACCACGAAGAGATGCCAGCGGGTCGGCACCTGGGCCGCGGCGAACAACGTCGAGATGGCCTACACCCCGACCAACAGCTCCTGGCTCAACCGCATATAGGCCCAGTTCACCGCCCTGCGCTACTTCACCCTGGACGGCACCGACCACGCCGACCACAAGGAGCAGGGCAGCATGATCCGCCGCTACATCATCTGGCGAAACCGCCATGCCGACGACCAGGACCTACGCGCCGTCGTCGACAGGGCTAACGTTGCTTGATCCGGCCGTGGTACTGAACGAGATCCAGACGTCAGGTGCCAGGTCCGGCCGGTTCGGCACCGGTCTGCGCTCCTCGGTCCAGGCGTCGCCGTTGATCTTTGTGGCGACGCGACGCCAGAACTTCACCGCGCCCGGGTTGGCTTCCTGGAATGCGATCTCCCACGGCCCTGGATGCAGGGCCACGATGCTCTGAGCAGCGTGCATCCCGGTCCCCGCCCGCCGTGCCCCGCGCACCACGAAGAAGCTGTTCATCACGCGCGTCGGACCAATCAGACCGCGGACGAACGCGAATCCGATGGGCCGGTCACCTCTCGTCAGGAGATACGGTGCCCGGTCGGGGTCGGAGAAGGCCATGTGAAGCCATTCGTCTCGGAAGGATCCGTCGGGGTTGGGCAGGTCACCCTCCAACTCCGACATGTCATGTCGGAACATCAGCCACAGGCGCTCGGCTGTGGGCTTGTCGGCATGGTCTGCGAGGCGCAGGGAGATGTCTGACACGAGACTCCGTGGTGAGGGTGGTCGACTTCAGCCCGAGACAATCTGCTTCCGGGCATGAAAAAAGCCTTCCCGACGGAATAAGAACTCCGGACCGGGAAGGTGAGTTACTCAAGGTGAATCTAACAGGCAAGTGCGCGGGCCTGTACTTGTATCGCTGCACGACGGAGATGGCCGCCCCATGCCGCCCGGCCAAGCACCGGGCGGCGCGTCACACCACAACAGGGCGAACGTTGCCTGATGCGGAACTAGCCGAACTCTGCCAGCGCAACGGTCGAGCTCGTAAGTCCGGTAATGGTCCGCCCATCGCTGGGCTGTCGTTGGTGGCTGGAAGCGCTCGGCCGCCCACCGCAGAGGCCAGCCGTCCTCGACCACGCAGCGGGCCAGCCGCACGGCCTGCGCGGGCCTGGCCGGACAGCCGCCCGCGAGAGCAAGGGCTTCATGTCGTGCTCCTGCGGCGGGGCGTTTCGGTTTCGGCGGGCGACTGTCCGGCAGGGGCGGTCCTGCACGTCGGCAGTTTGCCCCTGGTGGCTGCGAGGGCCGCTCCGACGAGCAGGACCACCGCGCCCGTGGCCTGCAACCAGCCGAAGGACTCGCCGAGGAGGAGCGTGGAGCACAGGGTGTTGACCACGGGGACGGTGAACATCATCAGGGAGGCGTTGGCCGGTCCCACCGTGGCGACCCCGCGGTAGTACAGGAGGTTCGCGAGGGCTGCGGCGCCCACGGCGAGGTACACGGTGTTCAGCCATACTCCGGCCGGCAACTCGCTCCACAGGACCCGCGTCAGGTCGGGGGCAGCGAGTACCGCCAGCAGCAACGCGCCCGCGCAGGTGGCGTAGGTCGTGGCCCGCAGCGGATCGACACCCGACATGACCCGGGGCCCCAGAAGCGTGTAGCCGGCCCAGCAGACGGCACTGAGCAGGAACAGCACATCGCCCCACAGCCTGGACGAGCCGCCCTGTGCACTGCCGCCGACGCCGATGAAGAAGATGACGGCACCGACCAGACCAAGGACGAGGCCGGTTGCTCGGGCGGCGCCGGCCCGTTCCTTGCCGGTGAGCACCAAGACGGTGCTGGTCAGTACGGGACTCATGACGGGGATGAGGATTCCGGCATCGAGAGAAGGAGCAAGAGACAGGCCCCAGAAGAAGAAGCCGTTGTAGGCGAAGACACCCAGCACGCCGACCGCCGCCGCGCGCCACCCGTTGCGGGACGAGACCTGTGCCCGGCGGTCACCGAACAGCCGGATCGCTACGAGCAGCGCCAGGGCGCCCCCGCCGAAACGCAGGACCGCTCCCACCGCGGGCGGAACATGCTCGACGACCGACTTGGAACTGGAGAAGGCACTGCCCCACAGCACCATGGTCACCAGGAGTTGTAGATATGGGTTGCTCGTTCCCGCTTTTGATCGCATGTCCGCGATACAACCGGAGAGATGCTGGGCTGACTTGAACGCTGGTGCGGCACCATGGGGTCATGGAGGCGAGGAACGGTGCCGGGAGCGGGCCGGCGAACGGATGGACCCGTTACTGGCGCGACGGCTCCCGTCCACTGGAAGCCATGCAGGCGCACTTTTTCGAGCATGTCTACACTCCGCACAGTCACGACACCTACTCCTTCGGCATCACGGACGTGGGAGCCCAATCGTTCCACTGCCGCGGAGCCAACCACACCAGCGGGGCTGGCATGGTCATGGCCTTCAACCCAGACGAGGTGCACGACGGCCGTGCGGCGGCCCAGCTGGGCTACCAGTACCGCATCGTGCACATCGGGCCCCGTGTGGTGTGCGAGATACTCGCCGATGCCTCCGACCGGCACACCGGCGCCATGCCGCTGTTCACGCAGCCCGTTCTGACCGATCCGCTCCTGACCGACACTCTGTCCAGACTGCACGGTGCCTTGGCCGGGCGAGCGGGCCTTCTGGTCCGCGAGGAACTTCTGATTGCGACCGTCCTCGCGATGGCGAAACGCGGAACCACGCGCACTCCGCGGGTGCGGACACTGGCGGGCACTCCACGGCTGCGAGCCGCACGCCGCGCCCGGGCGCTGCTCGACAAGGCGTTTCTTGAGCCGCTCGCGGTGAACGACCTGGCCGCAGTTGCGGGATGCAGCCGGTTCGCACTGTACCGCGCCTTCCGGGAGGAGTACGGCATGCCGCCCAGCGCCTATCAGCGCCTGCTCCGCCTACGCCACGCCCGCGACCTGCTCACCAGCGGTCTGGCACCGGCGGACGCTGCAACGTCCGCCGGTTTCTCGGATCAGGCGCACTTCAACCGTTGGTTCAAGCGTGCCTACGGCATCACACCGGGAGTTTTCAGCTGTGCAGTCCTGTGACAATTGCTGTGTCCCCCGAGGTACCGCAAAGGGTCTCGCGATGACCTCAAGCCCGGCCTGGTGCCCCTTGTTCTCATCCGAGCTCGCGGCATCACACCCAAGATCGCCCGCCGTGGAGCCCCGCATGGTTCCGGCCTGGGCAAGACCCGGTGGGTCGTCGAGCGGACCTTGTGCGCCACGAGGCGCTCTGTTTCTATCCCCGGCTCAGCCGGGAGGAAATCGGAAGGAGGTTCCTGGGCCGGACGACTTACCTGGCCAGAACACTCACGCCGTAGTCACTGGAGAGCCGGATGACAGGGAAACCATCATGTCAGTTCGGCGGGAGGTCGCGCGGAACAGGACTCGTCCACGGCGAGCATCTCACCGCGCGGCTGACCCAACCGGCTGGCTCATGCACCACCGCCGCCTCGCCCGCGACTACGGAACCCACCCGCACCGCTCCGAAGCCGTGATCCGCATCGCGATGATCGACCTGATGAGCCGCAGACTCACGCGTGAAGCCACGCTGAACTGGCGCGACACATAGCTCACCCCGGACGTGCCTCAGCAGTGAGGCGTCAGCCCCCGTCAAAGCCGCGGAAGGTTCCTGATCCATCAGCGGCATCGGCGAAGTCCGCGAAGTCCATATTGGCGATGCTGAGGTTAGCTGACACGTCAGGAAACAAGTGAGCCGGAACCCTGAACGTTCGCCCAGGTTCGTCCCACAGGTCCACGGCCAAAAGAGGGTGATCCGGATCCTCCATCGTGGTCGCGTCCGCAAGGAACAAGTCGGCGATCCTGTCGTCTTCTTCCGCAGCAGCTTCTTCGTCCAGCAGCGCCTGGACGTCCACGGCAGCGAAGCGAACGTCGCTGACATACGTGGCGTGGGGGTACTCGCCAGCAGCGTCGAGTGCGATACGCACCGCATCCCAAGCCCCGTCGTCACCGAAGTCGGTACGCAGGATCAGCGACGTTAGATCATCGGGCTGAGGCAGAGGCATGAACGCCATCCTCTCACCCGGCGCCGACATCGACCCCAGCAGGCTCAGCACACCCCAACCGCGTCGACGTGACCTCCCAGACCTTGACTGACTGGTCGGCGTTACCAAACACCCCTGCCTGGACAAAACGCTCTTTAAGGGGTTGGCGAGGGGCGCGGCTTGCGATGGTGCGATCGAAGGCCTTGCGCAGCAGGACGTACGGCTTGAGCGCGACGTTGCCCTTCGCACGGAGGTAATAGTCGCCGGCTCCGTACTGTTCCGGCTGGATCGATTCCGCGTCGTGCGCCAGGCCGACTCTGCCGACCACGGCGACATCGTCGCCGCGATGCTGGACGGCGAAGTAACCGTGAAGCGACTGCGGCGCGAGAGCGGCCGGGTGTGGCTGATGCCCCACAACTCCGCCTACGAACCGATCCCCGGCGAGGAAGCGACCACTCTCGGCAAAGTCGTCACAGTCCTCCGCTTGCCTCTGAGCCGGCGGCGGAACTGCTTTGAGCACGGCGCGGAGGGCGATCAGGCACGCCTTGGCGTCAGCCCAGCTCCGCCGGAGCAATCGGCTTCGGCACGAACGGTGGGAAGGCCCCGTGCGCGGGTGTAAGCGTTGGAGGGGGACGAGTGGTGGAGAACAACAGGCAGGCAGAAGTCGATGCGCTGTCGCAACAAGTACTAGCTAGAGGGCCTGTCCCCTCGTCCGTAATACGCACTCCGCCCGTCCCCGGCTCGGGGACCGGTGCGGGAGGTCCGCTTCAACGCGGGCATGAGTCGTTGTGCGTTGTTGCGGTAGACGCCGCGACGCTGGTGCTCGGTGAACGCATGGTCGGCCTCGATGGCAGGCACCGTGAAGTCGGTGATGATCTCGGCGGAGGCGGCCGGCCAGTCCGTGCCGAAGAGGATCTGATCGGCACCGACCGTCTCCACCAAAGTGCACGCCGGAGCGAGCGGGCCCGCCGTGTCGTAATGGAAACGGCGGAGGGACTCCCGCACGCGGGCTGCGTCGAGAGGCGGGGTGCAGAAGTCGCCGAAGGCCTCGAGGCGGGTGGCGATCTGAGGGAGGAATCCGCCGGCGTGCGGCAGGACGACGGACAGACGAGGGTACCGGTCGAGGGTTCTTGTGCGGATCATGTTCACGGCGGCACGCGTGGTGTCCAGCAGGAAGTCGCACATGAAGTTCGGGACCCCGGGAACTGTGGGCACTCCCGGCGGTTTCCCCGGAAGGTCGAGCGGGTGGGTGACGAGGACCCCGGAGCGTTCGTCGACTTCGGCGAGGAAGCGGTCGTATGAGGGGTCACCCAGATACACACCGTTGTAGCTCGCCTTCACACTGACTCCGACGGCACCGAGTTCGTCGAAGGCCCGTCGGAGTGCCCACGTGGTGACTTCGGGGTGATCCAGGAGGGCGGGGCAGAGGAAAGCGAAACGCCCCGGGTGGTCGTGCATCAAGTCGGTCATCGCCTCGAAGACGACGGACAGCCCTTCCTTGGCCTGTGCCGCGGAGCGGTACTGGTCCTGCATGGTGGGGTTGAGGACGGCGGTCGCGATCCCTGCCCGGTTCATGAGCGCGAGCGTGGAGTCCGCATCCCAGCGCGCCCACCACAGCAGCTCTTCCCGTCGCACCACCCCTGCGCGCTCCGCCCAGTCCACCCATCGCGGTGCGGTGAAATGATGGTGCACGTCGATCTTCGTCCGCCATGCGTCGTCGCTTCCCTCGGTTCCACTCGAACTGTCTCCACCCCCGGTGAGGGAGCGGGGCTTCTGAGTGGCGCCGGCTGTGGAGGCCACGGCCCCACCGGCTATGAGCAGACCACGTCTGCTCAAGGGCTTACTCGAGTACGACATTCGAACTTCCCTCCGCGGCGTCGTCCTTTGGGTCGACACGGTGCCCCTGCAACAAGTGCGAGGCCTTGTCGGCTACCGCCATCGGGGGACGGATTCCGCCGTACGGAGCAGTCGGCTGCCACCGGACCGGCACGACTTCATGGCAGCAGTAGCAGCACGTCGGTTCGACAACCGCGGTTTCACCCCGGTCGCTGGAGTACTAGCTAGTCACCCACCAGGCTCTAACCTTAGGACTACGTCCCACTGGTTGCGTCCGCCGCCCGCGGCCTGGGCGCCTGCCAGGGCCTGCTTGCCCGCCGGTCGAAAGGTCAAGACGGCGAACCGCGAGGTCATCGGCCCTTTGCTGCCCTGCCGCCAGCTCACCTCGGTGAAGTGGCCGGCGGCAGCGGCATCAACCGCGTGGAGGGAAAGAGCGCGCGGCGCCGTCCGGTAGCGAGGAAGCGTCGGCGGGCCCAGTCCTCCATATCCCGGCTGGCGCGGCTCGATGTCGAGTTCGTGCGCGACTTCCTTCCCGGTCAGTGCGAGCACGTAGGACAGGCCCCGTTCCTGAAGGCCGTGGCGGAAGGGGGTGCTGACGCCGTAGCCCGCGTCGGCGACCACAACCGGTGCGGTCAGTCCCCAACCGGTCACGTTGTCCAGCAGACCGAGTGCGAGCCGCCATTTCTCCTGATGGACGATGCCGTCGGGGATGCCCGCCCGATGGCAGCGACCCGGCTCGTCCGTCCACTCCCGGGGCAGATACAACTGCCAGTCCAGCGGACACGACGCAGTGTCGGTGGCGGCATGGACACTGACAGCGACCTGGCAGTTCGCCCGCTTCCCCAAGGCTCCGCAGTACTGACGGGCCACCCCGGCAGAGGCGCGGCCGCAGTTGGGAAACGACACGTCGTCGATCACCCACACCTGCGGTCTGATCGCCTCGGACAGTCTCCGGGCGATCCGTCGTCGCACCGGCAACGGATCCCACGGCGACTGGTTCACGAACTGCTGCAGGGCCTGCATGTTCCCGTCCGGCAACCGCTGGGCCATCGGCTGGATCGACTTACGCCGCCCGTCCAGCATCAGACCGCGCAGATAACACGCACCCCACCGGCGCTGATCCTGCCGCGGCAACGACCCGAACACATCACCCACGAACTCCGCCAACTCACCCCGGAGCCGCTCGACATCCCCCAGTCTCACACCTCGAAGATGCCCACCACCAGGCAAGATCACTCAAGGTAACGAAGCACTACTGCGCCGCCACGTACGTATGCGCGCGCCCGCCGCTGCTTGCGACGGTCCTGCCGTGCGGCGGCGGCCGGCAGCGGGGGCGTCACGTGAGCAAGCGACGACGGTAGCCCTCGGCCACCGCCGAGGCTCGATCCCGAACGCCGAGTTTGTCGTAGATGTGTTGCAGATGGGTCTTGATGCTCGCTTCGCCGATGAACAACGCTGTAGCGGCCTCTCGATTCGAACTGCCGTTAGCGACCAGTTGCAGCACCTCCTTCTCTCGATCGGTCAGTGTGCCGGCGCGGGGTCTCCGAACCTGTCCCATAAGGTGCTGCGTCACCGACGGCGCGAGCACCGACTCTCCGCGCGCGGCTGCACGGACGGCGCGCATCAGTTCGTCGGGCAGAGCATCCTTCAGGAGATATCCGATCGCACCCGCCTCGATCGCCGGCAGTACGTCGCTCTCGCTGTCGAAGGTGGTCAGGATCAGCACGCGCGCGCTCGGAGCCGACTTGCGCAGGGCCGCGGTCGCGGCGACGCCGTCCATCCCGGGCATCCGAAGGTCCATGAGGACGACATCCGCTGCCAGTAGCTTGGCGCGTTCGATGCCCTCGGCGCCGTCCCCGGCCTCACCGACCACGACAATGTCCTCGATGTCCGCGAAGGTGTCGCGGAGACCGCCCCTCACGATCGGATGGTCGTCGACAACTACCAGTCGAATCATCGGTCGGTTTCCCCCTGAGCTCTCGGGCCCCCGGGGGCAATCGCCGGAACGCGCACACTGACGGATGTTCCTTCACCCGGTGCGCTCTGTACCTCTATGTGACCGCCGACCCCTCTGATGCGCTGGCGCATGCTCGTCAGGCCGAAGCCGGTGCCGACCCCCTTCGCGAACCCGCGCCCGTCATCGCGCACGTCCAGCAGCACCTCGGTGCCCGTGTACGACAGCGTGACACCGACGCGCGATGCGTCCGCGTGCTTCGCCACGTTGGTCAGCGACTCCTGCGCGACCCGGAAGAGCGACACCTCGATCGCCGGGCTCAGTGGCTCCCGGGTGCCGGTGACCTCCATCTGCGCGCTCATCCCCTCGTCCCGCGACCATCGCTCGGTCAACGTGCGCAGCGCGTCGGGGAGGTGCGCTCGCCCGAGCTCCTGGGGAGCGAGCGCCCGCACGGACCGTCTGGCCTCGGTAAGACTGCTGCGCGCGAGCCGAAGTGCACGCGCGACGTGCTCTTCCGACTCGCCCCGCACACGCGCGGAACGCTCCGCGGCCTGGAGTTGCGTGATGATGCCGGCGAGACCCTGGGCCAGCGTGTCGTGGATCTCGCCGGCCAAGCGCTGCCGCTCGTCCTGCGCCCCGGATTCACGGGCCTGGGCGACCAGTTGGGCATGGAGCCCGGCGTTCTCGTGCAGTGCCGCCTCAAGTCGCTCGACGAGTTTCTCCCGCTTGCGTTCCTCTGGTTCGCTGCGCGCCGTCAGCAGGATGCCCACCCCGATCGCCGCGGTCTGCACGGCAACGATCAGGATGAACTCCGCGAGCGTGCCCGGGGTCGGGTCCGCCCACACTCGCATCGCTGAGCCGTTGAGGGCCACGGAGGTGGCCAGGACTCCGAGCACCCCCAACGGCCACGGCCTGAGCAAGTACGCGTGGAAGAAGCCGGCAATGGTGAAGACGAGGAAGATGTCGGAGTACGCCATGAGGGTGACACACAGCGCCAGCAGCCCGGCGAGGAAGAAACCCGCCGACACGGGCCGCAGCGTCCTCTTTCTGATGGGCAGCGTGTGACCGAACAGCACCCACGGCACCGAGACCGCGACCAGCCCGAGGACGGATGCGCCCTCGGGCAAGAAGTGTTCACCGGAGGCCGGAAGCACCCACGAGAAGTAGATTGCCGTCGAGATCGTGAGCAGCAGCCACGGTGTGAACAGCTGCAGCAGGTCCCAGACCCGCAGTTGCTCCTCCTTCCAGGCCAACCGTGAGCGATTCGCGATCTCCGCCTCCTCCGCGACGGCGCATTCGTGCGTAGCGAAGGTCGGGGGCTCACCGGCCCGGGCATTCCGCGTCATTGTCACCTACTCCCAGCGGAAGAGCTTCGCGGCGATCGCGCTCGCGATCACTGCGATACCTGCCATTATGGCAATCTGCAGCCAGAAGGGCTGCCCACCGGCAGTGGCGGTGATCTCGCCCGCTTCTGCGGACCACGCGGCGGTGAGAGCCTGCAGCCCCGGCGGTACGAATTCGCCGACCTCGCGCAGCAAGTCGGGCATGAGGACACGGGGCAGGAAGGCCCCGCCGAAGAACATCAGCGCAACGAACAGCAGGGTGCCGATCTGGTTCGCGGCACTGCTCGTGCGGACCACGGCCGCGGACATCATGCCGAGTCCGAGCAGTGCCGCATAGCCCACGACGAAGGCGACGAGGAACTCCAGGGGCCGCTCGGGCGGCGCGATATCCAGCACCGCCCACGCGAGGAAGATCATGAGCGCCGCGGAGACGAACACGGAGGCGAACGCAACGATCATCTGCGCGAGCAGGACACTCCGCGGATGCGCGGGAGTGGTCGACAGCCTGCGCAGGATGCCGCGCTCACGATACGTCGCGATCACCGCCGGGACGTGCTGCACGGCGATCATGACCATCCCGAACACCAGTGCTGTCGGCGCCCAGACGTCGATGGACCGGAGCCCGCCGGTTTCCGGCGACGCCTCCCTGAGTGCAGGGATGGCACCCAGCCCGAGCAAGAGTGCCGCCGGGAACAGCACACCGAACATGACGGTGGCAGAGTCTCGAAGAAAGAGTTTCGTCTCGACCTCGACCATCTTCAGGAGAGCACGCATCAGTCACCCCTCCTCTCGGAGGGTTCCCGGGCCTCCGGGGTGCGTCCCGTGAAGGCCGCGAAGGCGTCGTCGAGGTTGCGCTGGTCGACGCGGAGATCCTCCGCCACGACCTGCGCCCTGGCGAGAGCCCCCGCCACGCTGCTGAGAAGCTGCCCCCTGCCGGTGACCAGCCAGCGGCCCTCGGTGATCTCGACATCGGTCACGTCGGGAAGCTCGGTCAGAACACCCTTGTCCAGCGGCTGCCTCATGCGGAACCGGACCTGCTGCACCGCACTCGCCTGCGCGATCAGCCCTGCCGGCGTATCCACTGCGGCGACCCGGCCACCATCGATGACGGCGATCCGGTCGCTGAGGCGCTCCGCTTCATCCATGAAGTGCGTGACGAGGAGGATCGTGACGCCCGTGTCACGAACCCGCTCGATGAGACTCCAGGTGTCGCGCCTCGCCTGCGGGTCCAGCCCCGTCGTGAGCTCGTCGAGAATCGCGACCTTCGGGTTGCCGACCAGGGCGAGCGCGATCGAAAGCCGCTGCTTCTGCCCGCCCGAGAGAGCCTTGTAGTGCGCGTTGCGCTTCTGGGTGAGACCTACGCGTTCCATGAGCTCGCGCCAGTCGGCGGGGTCCCGGTAGAAGGAGCTGTAGAGTTCGAGGGCTTCGGCGACCTTGATCGCGTCCGGGAAGCTGCTCTCCTGCAGTTGTACGCCGAGTCGCTCACGCACCTCCGCCCGGCCCTTGGCCGGGTCGATTCCCAGCACAGAGATCGAGCCTGAGTCCGGCTTTCGCAGCCCGGCGATGCACTCGACAGTCGTCGTCTTGCCGGCGCCGTTGGGCCCGATGATGCCGAAGATTTCCCCCTCTTCAACGGCGAAAGAAACGTCATTGACGGCCACGTGGTGCCCGTAACGCTTGTGCAGATTTCGCACTTCCAATGCGGTCATACCGCGAAGCTACGGACGCACCGCACCCCATCACATCGACCGTAGCGTCTGAGCTTGGTTGATTTACGCCTCCACCGTTCGGTGGATCCGCAGCACCTTGCGGAGCGCCCGAAGCCCTCTTGATTGTCGCGCTATCTGTTACCGCAGCACACGGCTGACCTGGGGGCGGAGGTGGACCGACATGCTCGTAGCGCGTGGCGACAGCGCGGTGTCTCTTGAGATGCGCTCAGGGACCTGCGCGCCACCGTCGCGGCTCCGTCCGGTGCCGCGACCGACTGCAACCAGTCGTACACCCGCAAGGACCACGTGTTCGTCGACGGTGCCAACGTCAATGTCGCCGCGAGCGCGAGAGCGCCTGACCTCCTCCCGCCACACGGGGCGGAGGAGCGACTCTCGCGGTGACGGCCCGCTCCAACCGGCAGAAGTCCGACCAGGATCCGGCGGACTGGATGCCGCCGTCCCCGGAGGCGCGGTGCCGGTACGTGGGGGAGTGGGTGGCCACCAAGCTCCGCTGGCAGCTCACCGCGGACGACCGTGAGCTGGAGGCGCTGAAGGTGTACGCCGAGGGGACGTGCGAGGACACCGTCGTCCGCTACACATCGGTTGTCTGATTCGCGTGATCGCACACCACAAATCCGGCTTGTGACGAGAGCGGGGCCGGACAGGGAGTGGTCCTGCTCGGCCCCGCTGCGCGCGCTCGTTGTGGTGTCGGCTGTGGCCCGGTCGATGCCAAGGAGGGGGCGAGCTGCTCGTGCTGCTCGGTGCTCAGTTTGGCGCGACTGCGCGTGTTGCTGATTCGAATGCAGGTCCCGCTCTTCAGTACGTCGAACCGTCCCTCACGTGCGAACGAGATCGGCCAGCCACAGCACCGGTCAACAGTGCGCTGAGACACTCGGCCCGTCTGCACGGGCGGAAGGACCTCGTTCTTACCGCAGAGTTACCGTCCCCGTCACGATGCGGTGATCGGAGCAGAGGCCGTTGGTGCCGGTCCTGACCGGGGTGCAGTCTGTGGAAGTGGTGAGGGTGTCGGCGCTGTAGCTTCCTCCTGAGGCGAGCGCGGTCTCCCGGACCAGGATGAAGTCCAGCTTCGGGCCGCGTCCGCACGGGTTGCCAGTTGTGGCTATGTCCGTGGTTGTCTCGCCGTAGCCCAGGCAATTTGAGGCGTCGGCATCGTCGAGTTCACGGTATGCGCCGAAGTTGTTTTGGTTGCCATTGCTTTTTACCGCGGCCGAGTAGACGGAGTTCATGGACGGGTAGTGGGGCTGGACGTTGAGGTCGCCTGCGGTCAGAACTTTCTCTCCGGCCTTGTGTCGGTCTTCCATATAGTTCCTGATGTCGTCGATCTGATCCCATTTGATCGCGTCCACCGTGGTCAAATGGGTGCCGCAGAAGCGCACGCCGGAGTCGTCGGCGAGCGGTGCGCACAGCATGTTGCGGTGTTCTTTTGTGCCGTCGCTGGTCAGCGGCAGGCGCGTGGCTGCTCCGAGTGGCCGCTTACTGAAGATCGCGTTGCCGAAGGCGTCGCCCGCGCAGACGTCCGGGTTTCCCGCCGGGCGGCTCGCTTCGAAGCGAGCGAAGTTGGAGTCGTCCAGAGGCCAGTTCTTTCCTCTGAGCTGATTGATGAGCTCGTCGTACTGCCCTCTGCACAGTTCGTTGAAAGCAGCGAAGTCCGCGTTACGGTTCACCATGGACGTCGATGCTAGTGACACCATGTTGGTGTCACTGCGTCCGCCGTGGTACGTGTTGCCCGCTACATTCCACTGCCAGACGTTGTAGGTTCCCGCACTCGACGCAGCAGCCTGGCCGGATTCTGCCTGCGCGCTGGAAGCCGATGATGCGAGGGCGAAAAGTGCGCACGCCGCTCCCAGCAACGCGGTTCGGAATTGACGCATAAGAAGTCTCTCCTCTTCGGTCCAGCTCCAAGCCCACTGGGCCAGCTGGGCATATTTCTACGATGCGAGCACGGATTTATACCATCCTCAGCAGTGCTGAGCACAGGGAAATATCTCGGGATGAATTGATTCATGGTGACTAGAGATCTCGGTGAGCCGGTCACTCCGGGGCTGACTCTGTGTGCGCGGTGGTGAAGGCTGTGATGTCTTTGGCGATCCGTTCAGGGTATTCGCCGTTGATCGCGTGGGATGCGTCCTCGTAGACGCGGACGGTTCCTTGGGAGAGTGTGCGTTTCGCCGTCTTGGCGGCGGTTGGTGCATCGTGCATCACGGATCGCCCCGCGATGAGGGTGAGGACGGGCAGGTCGAGCGTGGCGAGGCGGTCCTCGCTGATGCGCCCTGGCTGGGGCAGCTTCAGCGTGTAGTGCCTCATGCCTGTTTCGATCATGCGTGCCACCGGGGCGCCTTCGACCGGTGCTCCTCCGGCGGTGTAGGAGTTGAAACTGTTGCGCCAGGATTTCGGCAGCCAGGACAGAGAGGCCGGCAGGGATCGGGCGATGGTCTCCCAGGGCATGTCGTCGAAGACGTGGACGGGGTCGATCAACGTCAGAGTCTTGATGTGGGCAGGCTCGCGCAGGGCGAGGTTGACGGCGGTCCAGCCGCCGATGGACAGGCCCACGAGGTGGAAGTATTCCTCCGGAAGTGATTCGAGGGTCTGGTGCAGCCATGCCGCCTGGTCGCCGTCGCCGGTGATGGGTCGGTCCTGGATGCTCATGCCCGGTTCGCCGAGCAGGTCGAGGGCGTAAACGTCGCCGGTCGAGAGAAGGCTGGGCAGGTTGTCTGCCCACACCGGGGTCGCGGAGGCCCGCCCGGGCAGCAGCACCAGCGGAACGCCTGTGTCCGCCTTTCCGGCGAATCGGTAGACACGCACCTGGCCGTAGTCGGTGCGGATGTCGAGTGTCGCCGCAGGTTCTGGAAGATCGCGCCAAGCCGCTTCGTAGGTCGAACGGAACCGGTCCTGGCCCTCGGTGCTGCCCCAATGGCCCACCAGGGAGGGAGAGCGCCGGACGAGGGTGAGGACGAACGTGATTACCGCGGGGACGGCGACCGTGACACACCACCGGCGCGGTCGAGGCTTCGTAGCGTCGCGGGCCGCGGCATCCGGGTGGGAGGGCGAGGCTGTCGGCACATCAGGTTCGGCGCTGGGTCTCTTCTCGTCTTCGTCGGCGGGCGTGTCCGGCACGGCAACACCTCTTTACCATCGGTCGATATTTTGACCATAGGGTAGAATCGAAGGCATGGCAATGAGAGACCGCCCAGAGGGGCATCGCCTGACGTTGACGGAACAGGCGCGCAGAGCTCAGCTGATCGCGGTCACGATCGAGCAGGTGGCGGCGAAGGGGTACGCGGGCACCACGCTGGTCGGCATCGCGCAAGCGGCCGGTATCACGAAGGCGGCCATCTTCTACCACTTCGAGTCCAAGGACTCCTTGATCGATGCCGCATACGGTCACGTCATCACCGCCATGACCGGCGAGGTCGCGGCAGAGATCCAGGACGCCGATCCGTCTGATGGGCCGGCCGTGTACGCGCTAGCGATGGTCAAGCACTTCCATGAACACCCGCAGCACGCACGCATGATCGTGGAAGCAGGCAATCGAGGAGGCTTCGATTACGAGCCCGAGACGAGATGGGGTCCACTCGCTCACCTCATCGACGCCGCGGCGCATGCCCGCGGCGGCGTAGTGGTCGATGCCCGGACACTCGCCGTCATCACAGGCGGCGCGATCGACGCCATCGTTGCCGAAGGACTCCATGACCCGGCTTTCCGCATGATGCGCGCCGCCAACCAACTCAGTGCCCTGATCGACGCGGCCCTCACCCCCAGAGCGGAGTCGCACTCCTGACCTGATTGAGCTCACCGACCTCGATGTCAGCGAGGAGTCGAGAACAGCAGGTAAATCGACGGCACCTTGGCCTCGCCTTCCGTGAGGTGCTCGCCCGGGGCGGCCCCATGGACCTCCGAGCGCCCTCCAAGGTGATGACGTCGACACAGATGTCGACGCAACGGTGGACTATGGTTGACTGCAAGGCGGGTCCGTAGGCGACGGTCGAGTCGGCGCACGGTCCGGTGAGTTCGAGGAGGGCCGCCTGCTCGGTCTCGTCCGCGCTCAGGCCCCAGCGGAGCTTGGTGGCGGTCCAGTCGACCAGGTATATGCATGTCGCGGAGGGGGCGGGTGGCATCCACGCGGCCGGATCCTTGTCGGCCTTCGACCTGTTCGTCTTCGCGGTCACCGCGACCAGGGAGCGCTCCGCGCCCAGGTCGTTGGCGTAGGCCTCGCGCCGTTCGGGCGTCCAGTCGTGGGCGCCGCTGTCCCAGGTCTCGGCGAGCGGGAAGATGTGGTCGATGTCGAGCTTCTTGGCGTCGGTGACCTCGGCCTCGTCGTAGTACGACATCCAGCTGCCGCCGCTCAGCGTGCACCGGTCACCCTGTTTCGGAGCGGTGACCGACTCGGCGATCAGGACCTCCTGACGGGCCGGGCAGCCGTTGTCGTCCTCGTCGACCCAGTGCTTGAAGGAGTCACGCTCATATCCGGTGCGCTGCTCCTCGGTGACGGGGATCTTCGTGATGGCGTCCGCGAGGGGCAGGCCTGCCTCGCCCGGAGCTCCGCCGGGCGCGCCGGACGGTGCGGTGGTACCGGTTGCAGGGGGCTTGGGGTCGTCGGTCCACCACCGCGTCCTCGGCGAACACGCACCCGCAAGCTGGTGGAACGACCAGATCGAACTCCTCCAGAACACCCCCTCCACCGACCTCCCCCACACCCGCGACGAAGAGCCCGACACCGAGACCGACGACGTCCCTCCGCGGTCACCGCCGCACGCAACGAGGTCTCCACCACGGACGCGAGCCTGCTGCCCACCGCCCTGCGCATTCTCGGCGCCCTCAGAACCGGCCCCGCCCCCGTCCCGGCCACCGCCGGTGCCGTTGTCGACTGCGCCCCGGCCGCCATCGGCTACGTCGACGACTTCGACCTCCCCCCCCTGACCGACCCCGACTTCACCGACCACATCCGCACCCTCATCGCCACCGACACCACCCCCACCCGCATCCGTAACCGACTCCAACCCCGCCCCAAGGCCTCGAAGCCCCTGACCGCGACCGCCCGCCACCGCACCTGGGCATGGGGCTGAGCCGACGAGCATGGCTTCCTGGCGCTCGCGCTGCGTCTCACGCCGCAGCGAGCACTACGTCGGCGGTGAAAGAGGGCCACGGGAGCCGGGCGTCGTCGTCGGCACTGGCCTCGACTGAGTGAACCGGCCCCGCTGCCCGTGGCGGTGAGGGCCGCCGAGGCGGTTGAGCGATCATGAACCGACCGTTGATCTTCTCTGCCACCCTAGCCGCCGTGCTGGTTCCCGCGGCCGCTGTTCCCGCCGCGTCGGGTCTTTTCGGTCCGCGCTGGAGCTCGATACAGCGCGGCAACCCGCGATGGTCAGGCCCGTGCGGTCCTCGGGCAGGTCGGGCAGGAACGGCCACGACAACGCGAGCTTGAGTGCCAGCCCGATGGTTCAGTTCAGCAGCAGCGAGGACAGCAGCAGGCTTTCAGGGTCCGTTGAACAGTTTTGGCCGCCCTCATCCTTGTCCCGGACCGTGCGGGAGAATGGTTGCCCAGCGGGTCGGGCGGGAGGCCTGGCGGGGCAGAGGGGGTGCGATGCCGAGCGGCGGAACAGAGGTCATCGATGCCTTGGGCGTGGCAGCCGGGGAGCGGCTGCGGGAAGGGGCAGCGCCGGCCGCGGTGTGCGGCGAACTTGCCGCGCAGACGCAGTGGTGGTGGGACGCGGTGCTGGCGGTGGGTCGGGCTCTGGGAATCCCGGAGTCGGAGTTGCTGCGCCGTCTTCACGGTGAACCGGAGCGGGTCCAGGGTGAGTTCCAACCGGGCGAAGGGGACTTGTACGGTGGACTGATGGAGACGCTCGGTGTCTTCGACGTTGCCAAGCAGCTCGACAGACGGGAGCTGCTGATCGCGGAGCACCTGCGGTCCGCGATGGGTGCCATGGGCGGTGTGGCGAGCGGGCGTTCTCTGGGCCTTTCGCGAAGGTTGGGCGTGGGCGAGTTGGCAAGCGTGTTCCGCTCACTTGCGCGCAGCGGTCCCCGTGCCACCTGCAGCCGGCCTGTGGAGTTTTGGGAGGCCCTCGTAAGTGCTGGGGAACTCCTCAAATTGGAGGAGGGGATCGAGGACGGAACCGTGGCGCAGACTCTTGAAGAGTGCCGGGCACATCTGGCGAAGCCACAGCGGATGTATGCCGAAGCAGACGAGAGGGGCAGCGGGAAGATCAGGCAGACCACTGCCACCCACATCAGTTCTGACATTGCTCGTTAGTCCCATGTCGGGCGAATGCCAACAAGATCGAAAAGAGCCGTAGAAGCGACAGGCAGGCACGGTCGGCGGCGGTCAGGCCCATTCCAGCCCGAGAGCAGCGAGTTGCTCGCGCTGCGCGGTGCTCAGCTTGGCGCGCCGGGTTTTGTGCTTGGCCAGGAAGACCCGGCCTCGACGTGGTGTTCCTGGCCGTCGATGAGGACGGTTTCGGTGTGATGGCGGGGGACCTTCAGGTGTCCTGCCAGCCGTCGCGGGGCCCGCCAGCCAGCTCGACGTATTCGTGGTCGGTCAGGGTGGCGCAGCGGTCGGTGCCGTCGTGGCCGGCCCATAGATCCTCGGTCGCGTGTGCTCGGCCATCCGTTCAGGCTGTCAGCCACCCCAGCGCGCCACGCCGGATTTCGGTACGCCCGTGCCCGCGGTGCGGTGAAGTGCCGGACCGGCAAGGAGTGTTCGCGGGCCCGGTCGGTGAATGATCTTCAGTGGCCGCCCAGCAGGCTGCCGCGGCCCCGTCCCGCCCACGTCCGCGGGCGCCTTACTACGGGTCCGGTTCCTGGGAAGGGAACGCTTCATACAGGGCGTCGGCGTGTACCGCGTCCCACTGGCTGATCAGCAGACGCTCGATCCCGCCGTCACGCCTGTGTAATTCGACTTCTTGGCCCCTGTCGAACTCCACCCGCACCTGCGGATTCCCGCAGACCGCTCTGGCCTCGCCGCGCATGATCTCGAAAAAGATGCCACGTATTTTGTAGCGGAGGTCATTTCCTCGGTGACGCAGCACTCGCACTCGGCGGTCGGTCAGGAGGAGGGACGCCCGCCGTGGGACCAGACCCCACAGCGACCGTCCGTAGGTCACCGCACAGCCGGCCATCATCCGCTCACCCTCGGGAACCCACTGCGCCAGGCGTTTACGATCCGCCGACCACTTCGCAGCTTCCATGATCATTCCCCGCATCTCTCGGACGGCAATGCAACGGTCCGCTGACCGTTTACCCGGAAGCAGTCCATCAACCGGCGGTCGGCGGATCCCGCAGATTCGGCTTCCCCGCCCGCCGCGCCGAACGGGCCGCGCGCGATGCCACCTGTTCGCCCAGTGCCGAGACTGCCCGGAGCTGATCGCTCGCGCGAATGAGCTCCGGGGAGGAGCGCTTCGCCGGGGGTGGGGCGCGGCCGGTAGAACGCCGTGGTGATCAAGAAGCGTGCGCGCGGTTTCGATGCGCTCTCCCCCGCCCTTGTTCCGCCACCGTCGCCGTCTGGCGGGCTGTCAGCGATCCGGACACCGCCCACACCTCCGAGACCGCCGACTTCCTGACCGGAACCGCCGAACAACTCGTCGCCGCCGGGGCCGACCGCACCGTGACACTCCGAGTCATCCGCCACGCACACACGATCTGGCACCACACCCGCAACGACGACCCAGAGACCGCGCGTGAACTCGCACCCCGCCTCCTCGGCCTGCTCCAAGACGACCACCCTCGCCGCACCGCCGACGTCATCGTGGTCCACCACCCTCAGCCGCGCCACGACCTGACGCGTACGACGTGATCCCGACCGGGTGAACCGCCCTCGCCGCCCGCGACGGTGGGGGCCACCGGGCGCGTTGAGCCGTCCACGAACCGAAAGATCATTCCCGCCGCCGCCCTGGCCGTCGTCCTGGTCCCGGTGGCCGTCACCCCCGCCGTGTCGGCGGAGCCGGCTGCGGTGCGGGCGTACGTCGATACCCGCGTCCGTGACTGCGCGGGCTCCGGCTCAGGCTGCCGCCCGGGATCGTGGTCCACCACTGGCACCGCCGTGGGGTCGACACCCGCGGGGTGGGCTGGGTGTACCCGTCCCGCGGGGGCGTCCGCTCCGGCACCGCCCGCTGGCTGGTCAAGAAGCCCGGGGCCGCGTGGAAGACCGGCGGCGGTTGGAAGCCCGTGCCCCTGGTGGGCCGCCACATGGAGACGTCCTGGGGATGGGACGGGCACACCGGCCTGAAGTACCCGCGCGATACGCGGATGTGTGTGGATTTCCGAGGGCTGTCGACGAGGGCCTGCGTGACCCTGAAGTTACCCGTTGACTACCGGGACCGGGACCGGGACCAGAGTGCGGGGTGGGGCAGGGCCGGGGCGGAGTATCCGATCCGGGGCGCCGTAGCTCGCGCGGTGCCGACCCTGCCGACAGAGCGAGCCGCTGAACGCGTTGTGCTCTCTCGGCCCTCGGGTACCCTGCCGTCAGCGCTGGGCCCTGCCGCCGCTATCACGCATTCGAAGCTTCAGCCTCCTTCCCCTGGGCTGGAAGCTTCGGCTGCGTCGTTGACTTAAAGAGCGTTTTATCCCGTCCGGGGTGTTTGGTAAGTCGCCCAATGTCAGCGGATTGGGGTCACGCCCGGAGGCGTGTGAGGATCCGTCCGTGGAGTGCGATGTGTGTGGACGTGCGATGTGGCGATGGCCGACACTGCCGACAGTCTGGGAAGAGGAGATCTGGTCCTGTTCCTGGTGCTACGCCTCCACCCATGTGGGTGGCGAGTGGTTCGAGGTCTCGCGGCCGCCGTACTTGCCCGTGGACATGCGTTGGGAGCGGGCCGTCGCGGACGGCCTCACCGCCGACGTCTCCCATGCTTTCGGCATCTTCGACAGGACGCTGTGCGGAATCCAGGTAGCCGGCATGTCGCCGTCGGATTACTTGTGGCTGCCGGAGCGGGAGAATGCCTGTGGCGCCTGTCGGGATATGGCGGGTGTCATCGATGGCCGCTGGCCGCAGGCTATGAGGGGCGAGGACGCGCGGGACAGCGTGGCCCGGCGGCTATGAGTCCTTCCAGTTCGGAGTCGACTCTCGTGTGAGCCTGCGGCTCATCAGGTCGATCATCGCGAGGCGGATCATCGCTTCGGAGCGGTGCGGGTGGGTTTCGTAGTCGCGGGCGAGGCGGCGGTGATTCATGAGCCAGCCGAATGTCCGCTCGACGACCCAGCGCCGGGGGATGACCTTGAAGCCCTTCTGGTCCGGGTCGCGGCGGGTGACTTCGACGTCGATGCCGAGGGTGGCGCCGTGGTCGATGGCCTTGGTTCGATAACCGCTGTCGCCCCATGCCTTGGTGATTCTGGGGTGGGCCTTGGCGATGTGCGAGAGCAGGTGGATACCGCCGGCGTTGTCGGAGACGCTGGCCGCGGTGACCCAGACCGCGAGGAGGAGGCCGAGGGTGTCGACGCCGATATGGCGCTTGCGGCCCGCGATCTTCTTGCCCGCGTCGATGCCCTGGCCGGTGGCCGGGACGTTGGCGGACGTCTTGATGCTCTGGGCGTCCAGGACGCATGCGCTCGGTTCTGCGTCCCGGCCTGCGGCCTCCCGGACCAGGCGGCGGAGCAGGCCGTTGAGCTGGTCGAACACGCCGTCCTTCTGCCAGGCGGCGAAGTATCCGTAGACGGTTTCCCACGGTGCGAAGTCGTGGGGAAGGTAGCGCCAGGGAATTCCGGTCCGGTCCACGTACAACACCGCGTCCATGATCCGGCGCAGGTCGTGCTCGGGAGGCCGCCCGATATCCAGGCCCTTCCCTCGCCGCTCGGCCCGCCAGGCCGACACCGTGGGCTCGAGCAGTTCCCATCGGGCATCGGACAGGTCGCTCGGATACGGCCGCTGTCGAGACATGTTTCGATAGTTCCGCCGAGCGACATCCCGCCACAGGGCGCAAACGGGAGCGAGTGGGGGCGCCTTGGGATCAGACAGGAGCGAACGGGCGGAAACGTGCCCGGCAATGGCGTCAGCCACCTCTCACGTCACGGATAGCGACCCTGGCCTCAGCAGTCCCAGCCCAGCCTGCTACCCAGAAGACCGTCAAACACCCCGGACGGGATAAAACGCTCTTTTAACTGATCGTTTCAAAATGAAGTTTCGTGTGGCTGTTGGCAGTTGGGTGATGTGTCGGCAGGATCTGTTGGGTGCCTGCTGATCTTGTGTCTGATGACCTGTGGGAGCGTGTGGCTCCGCTGCTGCCGGTTCATGCGCGGCGTCGGCACCGTTACCCGGGGTGGTTGCCTGCCGATGACTGTGCTGCGCTGCGTGGGATCGTTTACGTGCTGCGCAAGAGTGTGAGCTGGCGGGACGTACCCGCGGAGCTGGTCGGGTGCAGTGGGGTGACGGCCTGGCGTTGTCTGCGGGACTGGACCGAGGCCGGAGTGTGGCCCCGCCTCCACGAAGTCCTGCTGGCAGAACTTCGTCGAGACGGACTGCTGGAGATGGACGACGCGGCGATCGACGCCTCGCACGTCAGGGCCCTCAAAGGGGGGCTCACACCGGACCTTCGCCGGTTGACCGAGCGCGGCCGGGCAGCAAGCACCACCTCATCGTAGACCGGAACGGAAGCTCGCTGTCTCTCTGACCAGCGGAAATCTCATCCGAGCTCGCGGCATCACACCCAAGATCGCCCGCCGTGGAGCCCCGCATGGTTCCGGCCTGGGCAAGACCCGGTGGGTCGTCGAGCGGACCTTTGCCTGCTCCACCAGTTCAAACGGCTCCGCATCCGCTACGAGATACGCGCCGTCCTCCACCGCGGAATCCTCCAACTCGCCTGCAGCGTCATCTGCTTGAGACGACTCAGAACCTCATTCTGAAACGATCAGTTAGGCGGCGCTGTCGCACGGCACCGCACCGCCTGGTGGATCGAGCCGCCCAGGAGTGTATTCACTCGCCCCTTGATGCAACATGCTTCCGATGGGCAGCAGTGAGCGACCGGAGACAGCCATGAAGACGACACCGAGACCCACCGCCGACCTGGCCGATGCGTACGGTGATCGGCTGCGCGTATGCGACGTGCAGTTCACTTCCTACGTTGCTGTGCGCTCCTTTGCCGGCCGGGTGCAGGCCGATTCTTGCCAGGATGACAACGCTCTGCTTCATGAACTGCTGCGAGTCCCGGGGGATGGGTGCGTTGTGGTCGTAGACGGCGGAGCATCGCTGCGCAGCACGGCTGTTCCAGCGGGCAAGGGCTCCGGCCGGGTTCGCTCTGTTCGGTCCGTTGATCAGGTGACAGTTGGATCGCCCCTACGGTTCGATGATGTGCCGCAGATAGGAGTGCGGGTCTGCGAGATAGCGGCGCCAGTGATCCACAATGCCGAGCTCCCGCCAGGCGACCCTTCGTATGCCGTGCTCGCCGACCTCGACGATGTCCGCACCCGGCAAGGCGGTCAGCAAGGGTGAGTGCGTGGCACAGATGACCTGGCCGCCCTCCTTGGCCAACCGGTCGATGTGCCCGATCAGTTCGAGGCATGAGGAGAAGGAGAGCGCCGCCTCCGGCTCGTCGAGAACATAGAGCCCGGCATGCAGGAACTTCCCGCGGAAGGCCGCGAGGAAGCCCTCGCCATGGCTGACGGAGTCCGGCGACAGCCCCTCCCTGCCCAGGGCGTCCAGTGCGGTCTCGGCCCGCAGGAAGAAGCCATTGCGGGCCGACCAGCTGGTGGCCATACGGCGCCCGCGCGAGGTCACGTCGAATTTCATCCGCTCGCCGAGCGCCGACTTGCTGCGCGGGGAAGCGTAGCGCCAGTCGTGGGAGCCGCCGTAGGAGTCCAGACCGAACCCCTCCGCAAGCGCCTCGACCAGGGTCGACTTCCCCGAGCCGTTTTCACCGACCAGAAAGGTAACCGGTGCGGTGAAGCGCAGCCCTTTGTCGAGCAGCTGCCGGACGCAGGGCACGGACCAGGGCCAGGCGTCGTCGTCGTGCGAGGGGAGGTGGGCATACGCGCGTTCGATAATCACTCGACCAGTGTCGCGCAAGACTCGGACGACGTACGTGCCCCAGGTTGTCGGGACCTAACGCGTTACTGCCGCGCGTCCGGTCGGTTGCGCAGCCGTTCCCATGCGTGCCGAGGCGGCTCCTTGATGTCCCCAAGCTGAACTCTGGCGTCCGAGCCGGCGAAGCTCGCCACCCGTAGCGCTCGGTCACACTTCTCGCCCGAACCTCGCGCGAGTTGGCGGGCAAGCGGTCACGGCGGTGGGTCCAGCGCACCAGTTGCTTCCAGCGTTGTGGTCGGCGAGGGCGTGTTCGACCGTGATGCGGTCGGACGATTGGCCGTGGCGGTCGCGTTCCCACTGCTCGACTCTGCCGGGCAGTGCTCCGGGCCGCGGTTTTCTCGGCGGGGTGAATGCCTGGGCTGGATGATCACGTCTCAAACCGGGGTAACCGTTGTTTACTGAGGTTTTCAGGGTGGGGTCGGTGGGCTGATGGCCAGTCTTGTGGCGGTGAGGCAACCGTCGATGAGACGGGGTCGGGGTTGGATTCTGCGTATCTCGCTGCGGAGCTTGCGGTCGAGGGTCGAGGGTCGAGGGTCGAGGTCGTCGGGTGTGGTGAAGATGTGTTGGCCATTGCTCTGCGCACGAGTGACCAGACGGCCTCGACGGGATTCAGGTCGGGTGCATACGGCGGAAGCCGGACGGTGGCGAGCCAGTCGTGTTCGGCCGAGCCGCTGCCCGGGTGGAAGGCGGACAAGCAGCTCCACAGCGACCGCCAAACGACTGCCGGGCCTTTACCGAGTCCGGCGTCGACCGGGCCTGCCGCGACGCCCCGGTACTGGCCGACGGCGGCTACCAAGGCACAGGGGCTCTCATGCCGCACCGCCGATATCCGGTTCAGGAACGCCTGACGCCTCAACAGGAAGCCGACAACGCCGTCCACCGACGGGCACGAGCCCGCGTCGAGCACACCTTCTCTCGCATGAAGAAACTGGAAGATCCTCCGCGACTGCCGCCTGCGCGAAACCGGTGTCCACCACGCCATGCTCGGCATCGCCCGCCTCCACAACCTTGCACTGGCCTACCCCACCCGGGGCGACCTCTAGCGCCGGCGGTCCCAGAGGATGCCGGGGGGAACTGGTGTCCCCGGGTTCCGCTCGGCGAGGTGGGCGTCCATGGTGGCGTTCAGGCCAGCCATGAACTGCTCGAACTGTTCCAGGAGCTGTGGCGGGTAGGGGGACATCTCGGTGTCGAGGCGGTGGGCGAGCGGGCCGAAGAACTCGTCCGCCCGTTCCTGAATGTGTGCTCCGCTGCGCAGCGTGACGATGCGCCGGTCGGAGTGCTCGCGGGTGCGGGTGATATGCCCTGCCGCTTCGAGGCGATTCAGCAGCGCGGTGGTGGCGCCCGTTGACAGGGAGATGCGCTCGCTCAGCCGCGCCGGTGACAGGGGGGTGCCGCGCTCCTCGGCGGCGGCGATTTCCAGGACCGCGGTCGCGTCCGTGGAGTGCAGGCCGAGCCAGGCGGCGAAGCGCCGGCTGAGTTCGGCGTAGTGGCCGCCGTAGATCCTCAGCGACTCCATCAGCCGCTCACGCTGCTCCGCGACACCGTCGCGCACTGCTTCCTCCACGCCTTCGCCCTTCTCTCCTGTCACTCGGTCCGCACGGCCACTCCGCTTTGACAACCTACCTCCTCCACTTTACCTTCATGATGGAATTACTTCACCATGGAGGTATCTGGAATGTGTGACCCGTCCCCCACCCTTGAGGAGACGACCGAGCCCTACCGGTGGCGGTGGCTGATCCTGGCGGTGATGATCGTCGCGGAGATCATGGACCTTCTGGACGCCTCGATCGTCAACGTCGCCGGACCGGACCTGGAGAGGTCCCTCGGTGCCGGTTCCCTCGGACTGCAGTGGGTGATCGGCGGCTACGCCCTCACTCTGGGCGCCGGGCTCGTGCTCGGTGGCCGCCTTGGCGACCGCTACGGCCGGCGGCGGATGTTCCTGCTCGGGCTCGCGGCCTTCACCGCGACCTCCCTGCTGTGTGCGGTCGCGCCGAGCATCGAGTTGCTGATCGCCTTCCGCCTGCTGCAGGGCACCGCCGGAGCGCTGCTGCTGCCCCAGGGCCTGGGCCTGCTGCGGGAGAACTTCCCCGGCCCCGAGCTCACCAAGGCCTTCGCGATCTTCGGACCTGTCCTCGGCCTGGGCGGCATCATCGGCCCGGTCCTGGGCGGCTTCCTCATCGAGGGCGACTTCTTCGACTTGGGCTGGCGATCGGTGTTTCTGATCAACCTGCCCATCGGCATCGCGGCGCTGATCGTCGCCGCGAAATTCGTGCCCAAGAAGGCGGGCGACCGCACGGTACGGGTCGACATGACCGGAGCCGCCCTTATCGTGGCGTCCTGCGCCGTGCTGGTGCTGCCGCTCAACCAGGGGCAGGAGAACGGCTGGCCGCTGTGGACGTGGCTGTCCATGGCCGCCTCGGTGATCGGTTTCGCCCTCTTCGCCCTCCAGCAGCGCCGCACGGCCGCCGCGGGCCGCGAGCCGCTGGTGACCCCGGCCCTGCTGCGCAAGCCGGCCTTCACCGTCGGCCTCGGCGGCATCGCCCTGTTCTTCGGCGGACTCATCGGCACCCAGCTCGTCCTGACCCTGTTCCTTCAGATCGGCCACCACTTCACCCCCGGTGACGCGGGGCTGGGCAACCTGCCCCTCGCGGTGGGAACCGCGATCGGCGGCGCGGTCAGCGGTGCGTTCCTCGCCGACAAGATCGGCCGCAAGGTGCTCCAGATCGGACCGCTGGTCCAGCTGGCCGGCGCGGCAGTGCTGTGGTTCGAGCTCGACGGCCTCGACGCCGCATCGTTCTCGATCCGGGACATCGTCCCCGGCGTGGCGGTGGCAGGTATCGGCGCCGGCATGGTGATCGCCGCCCTGTTCAGCTTCATCCTTGCCACGGTCGACGACGACGAGATCGGATCCGCCTCCGGCGTCCTGTCGGCCGTGCAGGCCATCGGCGGCTCCATCGGCGTCGCGATCTTCGGCTCGGTGTTCTTCGCCCAAGCCAAGACCGGTGATTTCACCGGCGGATTCCACCGCGCGCTGATCGTCCAGGCATGCCTGCTGACGGCGTTCCTCGCGATCACCTTCTTGCTGCCCAAGAAGGGCCGCTCCGACGACGAGCAGCACGGCATCACCACCGAGACCGCCACCGGCTCCGGCACGAAGCAGCACCTCACCGTGTGAAACACAGCTGGGGAGAGCGCCCACGGAAGCGGTCTCCCCAGCACCGACGTGGGCCGGCCAGGCAACCTAACCGACTGCAGGCCGGGGGAAGAGCCCGGGGTGAAGGCCGCTCTTGGATTACGGGACAGCCTTTACGAGCTCGTGCACGGTTAGCGGTGGGGCGTCGAGCGCGGATCGGCGATCATGGCTGCGTGGTGGGGAACGTGACGCGCACAGCGATCATCAGCGACCGGAGGATCACGGGCTTGTCGGCAGCTGTGATCGCTGAACTCGTTGCTGAGGTGGGACCGTTGTGGCATGAGCGGCACCAGGCCAGGCTTGCGTCCCGGTCGCGGAAGCGTGCGGTGGGCGCTGGTGCGAAGCACCGCATGGTCTTCGTCGACCGGCTCCTGGCCACGCTCGTGCACCTTCGCCACGGGGTTACTCATGATGTGCTGGCCTGCTGGTTGGCGTGGACCGCTCGACCGTCACCCGGGCGATCGGCGAGGTGCGGCCCCTGCTCGCGGAGCGGGGATGCATGGTCAGCCCCGACGTGCGCCTGCGAACCCTGGCCGAGGTCGTTGACCATCTCGGCCAGGCCGGGAAGACCGGCATCATCGACGGCACCGAGATCCGTGTCCGCCGCCCGGCCGTCGGCCGCAAAGACCGGGACAGGTTCATCTCCGGCAAGAACAAGCAGAACGCCGTGAAGGCCATGGTGTTCACCGACGAGGACGGGCGGCTGCTGTTCTGCAGCCCGACCAAGCCCGGAAGCTGCGCGGACATCACCCACGCCCGAGAGTTAGGGCTGGTCAAGCTCCTGGCCGACGGTCCACCAGTCGAGGTCCTTGCCGTTGCCGGCTATCAAGGACTCGGAGCACAGACCGGCGGACGCGTCGTGACGCCACCGCACCGCAAGTTCAAGAAGAATGCCCCGGACTGGTACGAGGAGATGCACGAGCGCCAGCGCAAGGCCCACTCCGCACGCCGCATCCGGGTCGAGCACGGCATCCGGCCACCTGAAGTACTGGCGGGCGCTGACCCGTCACCTCGGCCGCCGCGAGCACATGGACGACACCGTCCAAGCCATCGCCAGCCTACTGTCCCAGCAACAGACTACAGACCCGATCCCGGTTTGGCCGACGTGAGCACCGAGGCTCCACCGACCCCTGCGACGTCCCACCGCTAACCGTGCACGGACTCGTAAGGGTTGTCCCGTACGTGATTTTGCCGTGGGATGATCTTGGCCGTGGCTGGTGTGATCACGGCGTCGGAGCCGTCCTGGATAGCCCCGTTCGCCGGACTGAGCCCGCGCGCCTTCGCCAAGTTGATGAGGTAGCTGCGCCGCGAGGGCGGCGACGCGCCGGGCCGTGGCCGGCCGTGGAAGCTCTCCCTGGAGGACCGGGTGCTACTGGTGGCCGCTTACTGGCACACCAACTTGACTCTGCGCCGACTCGCGCCGTTCTCCGGAGTGTCGAAGTCCACCGCCGATCGCGTCATCGACCATCTCGGCCCCAGGCTCGCGCTTGCCCCGCGTAGGCGATTCGCCAAGGACGCGGTGCTGATCGTGGACGGGACACTGGTACCCACCCGCGACCACCAGGTCGCCGCGCAGTCGAAGAACTATCGCTACTCGACGAACCACCAGGTGGTCATCGACGCCGACACCCGCCTGGTTGTGGTGGTCGGCCGGCCCCTGCCCGGCAACCGCAACGACTGCCGGGCATGGGAGGAATCCGGGGCCAAGGCCGCCGTCGGCCGGACAACCACGATCGCCGACGGCGGCTACCCCGGAACAGGCCTCGTCATCCCGCACCGCCGGCCCCTAGGCGGCGAACTGACCGACTGGCAGGCCGACCACAATCACGACCACAAACGGGTTCGCGCCCGCGTCGAGCACGCCTTCGCCCGGATGAAGACCTGGAAGATTCTGTGCGACTGCCGCCTGAGAGGCGACGGTGTGCGCCACGCGATGCACGGCGTTGCCCGCCTACACAACCTCGCCCTCACGGGATGACGCCCGCCGCATGCGGGACCTGAGAGGTCCCCGGGAGACGGCTCCCCACCTCCCCGTCTCGGAGGAGAGTCAGCCGAGGCAGAACTCGTTGCCCTCGATGTCCTGCATCGTGATGCACGACTCGTTGACGCCATCGGCGCGCTGCGTCAGCACGTGCTTCGCGCCGAGCGCCATCAGCCGTGCGCATTCGGCCTCGAGTGTGGCCAGGCGCTCGTCACCCACGAGCCCGGCGCCGGCCCGCACACAGAGATGCACCCGGTTCTTGACGACTTTCCCTTCGGGAACTCGCTGGAAGAGCAGGCGCGGGGCCACACCCGAGGGATCAGTACACGCGAAGTAGATCTCGTCCTCAGGCGGCAGCGAGTGGTGGTACTCCTCCCACGTGGCAAAGCCCTCCGGGACTGTCGGTACGACGTACCCCAGCACCTCGCACCAGAAGGCGGCGAGGCGCGCAGGTTTCGCGCAGTCGAAGGTCACTTGGAACTGCTTGATCGTTGACATCGGCGCACGATAACAGGGGCCTGCTCATCTCCCCGGGCGGGTGGATCCACACGTTGCCGGGAGGAGAGCCCTGCCATCCGCTGCTGTGTCGTGCGGTCACAGGGGTGAACCGGAGGTCAGCGCTTCCCCAAAGGGAACCTCGATCCCGGCCGGCCACTCTCGTGCTGCCAAAGATCAGTTACGGGACAACCCTTAGCCCCCGCTTTCACGAGTTGGGGCGCGGACGCTTGATCCAATATGCAGAGAGCACCTCTGACCTGCAACGATTGGACTTTCTAGGGTCCTGTTGGCTGCACGGAAAGAGGCGCTCTCCAGGTGAAGAAGCGTATCGGGTCGTACCCGCGTGGTCCTTGTGAAGGAGGGGGTTCCGCCGCCGGATCGAGCTGTTCGCGAGTGGCTACGCGGAACTGGTGTCTGGCTCAGACGGTTGGAACAGTGCCGCCGTCGATGACGTACTCCGCGCCCACAATGGATGAGGCTCGGTCCGAAACGAGGAAGCCGACCAGGTCCGCGACCTCTTCCGTCGTTGCGAACCTTCCGATTGGAACCCCTCCGAGGGAATCCATCAGGCTCTGCTCCGCTTCTTCGCGGGTCAGTCCGTTGCCCTTGACCAGCTGGTCGAGGAAGCCCTCGTACGCTCCGGTCTGAATCCCCCCGGGGCTGACGGCGTTTACTCGCACTCCTCGTGGGGCCAGTTCGTTCGCGAGACCCTTGCTGTACGTACGCAGGGCACCCTTGGCTGACGCGTACGGCAACGTCGCGTCGTGCAAAGGCATCTGACGCTGTATCGACGTGACGTGGACAACTACTCCTGATCCCGCCTCCACCATTGCCGGCAGCAGTGCTCGATCCAGTCGGACAGCTCCCAAGAAGTTCAGGTTGAGCTCCGCCAGCCAGTGCTCCTCAGTCGCTGCAGCGAATCCGCCAGGCGGGGTTGACGATCCTCCGACAACGTGCACCAGGATGTCCAGCGCACCTCCCTCAGAGATCTTGGACACTGCAACCTCTACACCGCCCACCGTGGAAGTGTCCGCCTCGATGAACCGGTCGGGGCGCTCGTAGCCGCCGGGCATAGTGCGTGCCGTGGTCCACACGTCGGCACCCATCTCTCGCAGTCTCTCTACGACGGCCTTGCCCGAGCCCTTCGAACCGCCCGTGACCAGCGCCCGGCGACCGTTGAGACGATCGCGATCTGAACTAGACATTGTTCTCTCCACTGAAGATTGAGGTGGTGCGGGTTCGGTCAGGCCGGGTGGTTGGCGATGATGAGTTCGGCGATGAGGTCGTCCCGCAGCGCGAACCGGTAGTCGAGCTCGGCGACGCCTCCCGGGAAGCTGCCTTCGAGCCGCACGGTTACCACCCAGTGGGTGTCATCGACGCGGTGAGCGCCGATCTGCTCGGTCGTGTACTCGAACTCGGACCCGGCGTCCCGCAGGAACGCGTAGGCCTCCTCCCGGCCGCGGAAGGTCTCGTCCTGGTCGACGATCACCACATCCTCGGCGAGAAACGACGAGGCGGTGTCGGCGTCGCGGACGATGTGGGCGGCGAAGAACTGGCGCACGGCGGTCGGGAGCAGATCGCACGGAAGATCGGTGTGCTGTTTCATGAGCCCACCGTGTGACCTCGCGGCGCGGGAGGGTCAAGCCGTGGACTCTCCCCCAGGGGGAACGTTCAGAATGAGGGGATGCTGACCATTGGCGAGTTCTCGCGGCTGACCCACTTGAGCGTCCGGACCCTGCGCCGGTATCACGAGGCGGCCCTGCTGGAACCTGCCGTGGTGGACGAGACCACCGGTTACCGCTACTACGGCGTCGACCAAATCCCGACCGCGCAGGTCATCCATCGGCTCCGCGAGCTCGACGTCCCCCTGAGCGATGTGCAGCAGATCCTGCGGACCCCCGACCCCGGTGTCCGGGCGGCGCTGGTCGCAGACCACCTCCAACGCCTCGAGGATGCGCTCGACCGCACCCGGGCCGCAGTCGTATCGCTGCGCCGCCTCCTCCGGCCCGACCCCGCGCCCATCGACGTCGAGCTGCGTGCGGAGCCCGCACGGACGGTCGCGGCGGTGGAGGCCGTAGTCGGGCATCGCGACATTGAGACCTGGTACGCAGGCGCGATGGCCGAATTGGAGGCGGCCGTCGGCGCCGCCGTGACCGGACCGCCGGGCGGCTGCTACGACAACGCCCTTTTCGAGCAGGAGCGCGGTCACGCGCTCGTCTACCTGCCGTCCGCTGCGCCACCTCGCACCGGACGCGTGCACCCCGTGAGTCTGCCGACCGCGGAACTTGCGGTCACCACCCATGTCGGCGAGCACGACGGCATCGAGGTCACGTACGGCGAACTCGGGACTTGGGTGGTGGAGAACGCGATGTCGGTGGCCGGGCCGGTGCGGGAGGTCTACGTTGTCGGCCCCCGTGACACGAGCGATCCCGCCGCGTGGCGCACCGAGATCGGCTGGCCGGTCTTCCGTGTCACCTGAGGCGGTCAGTGCGGTGCGGAGTCTTGGAACGACGGGGCGCACACGTTGAGCCTCGCGCTCTCACGAGTTGGAGCACCGAGGCTTGATCAAATAAGCAGAGAGCGTTCCTGACCTGCAACGATTGGACAATTCTAGGGTCCTGCTGGCTGCACGGAAAGAGGTACTCCCGGTGGAGAAGCGTATCGGGTCGTACCCGCGTGTCCGCATCGAGAGCGGCGGTCGGACGGTGGTCTCGCAGGCCGGGGGCGTGCTGAAAATGGCTCGGCTCGGACCGGCTGACGGCGGTGCGGGATGTGCTGATGGACGACGGCTACCCCGGTCTCGTTGTGCTCCTGGAACTGCTGGTGTTCTCCGAGCTGCCCAGCAACATCGGTCGAGTGGCAGAGCGGGCGGGCGAGGCGGCGGGCGCCGCGAACCGCCTCGCGCACGTCGTCACCAACACCCTGCGCGAGGTGTCTCGCACGCCAGGCTCCCGCCACTGACAGACTCGCAAGTCCGCTTCGGGCCCGCAGCCCAAGTCTCGGCAGGGCTCGGTGGGGTGCCCGCCCTGGTTACCGTGGCAGCTTCGCGGTGCGTTCAGGGTGGGCTGCGTTGATGTACCGCATCGCGACGTGAGAGGAGATGCCGCACAAGCGCATCAGTACTGCAACGGTCTTTGGTGTGACGGGCGGGCAGCTTCTGGTGGTGTGTGTCCGCGTCGTTTGTAGTGGCTGAGGCGGGTCGCCCGTGGTTCCGTGCACTGGAAGACCGGGTACCGCTTGTAGCAGCTTACTGGCGCACAAACCTGACTTTGCGCCAGCTGCCCCTGGCCGCTGCGGACCCAGGCGCCTCCGGGCGCCGGACCTGATGCCGGCCATCGGGACGCCGTCTCGGCGGGTGAGCTGGGGCTGTTTGCCGTCCTTGCGGCGCAGACCGACTGCGGCCCGTGAACCGACGCTTCTTCGACCTGCACGCCGTCGCTAGTCGATGGTGGCCACACGCTCCGGATGGCGGCACGGTGCACTGCAGGTTGCTGGTGGCACAGGGTGTACCGGCGGGCGACGGTTCGAGCGTCCCGCCCCGTGCGTGATGTGCCGGCTCGTGTCGCTGGTCCGGGCGAGTTTGGGGATGCTGTCGACTTGAGCACCGGCGATCCCGTGGCGGGCGCCAGCAGCCGGAGTAGGACCGCACCGGCTGCGCCCCGCCGTGCTGCACTCCTGGCCGGCCCGCGCTCTGCGCTGGGCGCCGGAGAAGCAGCCACGGACCACTCCGCGGACTGTTTCAGGCCTGGTGGATGTTCCGCGGGGTCCGGTCGATGACCTGTGCGGCTTGTGTCGGCTGTTCCTCGGACCAGGTGCCGAGGTGTTCCCGGACGGCCTCCCCGACACAGTCCCGTACGTCGGTGTTGCCGAACAGCTCGTGCGTGGCGCCGAGGTATTCGGGGCGGTCGAGTTTCACCGACGCGACTGCCGTGAGGTCCTCGCCCATCCGGTCGGCGCAGCAATCGTTGTCCGCCGCGGGCAGCCCCTGTTCTCGCGCGTACGCGGTGACCGCGGCGGCCCCTCCGTCTCTGAAGCCATCCACGTGCATGCCGCCCTGGCGAAGTTGCGCGCTTGTTGGCGGGCTGTGTATCCGCTCCTGGTGGGAGCCGTTCCAAAGCCGGGCCGCCCGCCATACGCGACTCCTCGCGCTCCCACGCGGAGGCTCTAGGTCCTGGGGCCTAGGTGGCGGTCCTCCCGGTGACCGACGCCGCCCGGGCCGCGTCGCGAAAGGATCGTCACATGAATCGAATCGCCCTTCTCACCACCTTGGTTACCGCTCTGGCCCTTGCAGCCATCGTGTGGTCCAAGCCGCTGCAGAAGACGCCGTTCTGGTCCTTCGTCCTTCTGTGCGTCCTCTTCCACCCCGCGGGCTCGGCACTGTTCTCGGCGCTGGATTCGACCGCGGGCACGGCCGGCACCGTGGCCGAGTGGACCTTCATGTGCAGTGCGAACGTTCTGTTCGCCGCGCTCGTCGCGTCGGCCTACCGGGCAATCAAGTGCTTCCGGGGAACCCGCGCCAACGGGCACCCCTACCACCAAGAGGTCGACGCATGAGGGTCCGTCCCTTCGGTCCGCGACGTCCTCGGGCCGAGGGGAGCATGCCCTCGGTCGCCGTCGCACCGAACGCACTCGGTGAGGGCGGGGCGCTGAACGGTTCGCCGGGGAGCCACTCCGCCACGGACCTCGGCGTGGCGGAGGCCCGGAAGCGGGGCCGGCACCGTGGCCGTCGGGAGACCGTCGTACTGCTGAAGGCAGTCCCCGGACGGCGACCGCACGGCAACGCCGCCGCCCCTCCGCTGCCTTGGGACGCACGTCGTCATCCGACGTGCGTCCCGGTGGCCCGGACCCCATACGCGCGGGGAGGGAAGACACCCGACGGACCGAACTGAACATGGCCAGCACGTTCATGGAGGGGCCAAGCAGAGCGAGGTGGAGCGGACCTCACCGGACCGTTACTCGACGACCTGTCCTCACACCCACATCAGCCCGTTCGTCGCGGGGCCCCTGCACCACTCATTCACACTTAGAAAGAAAGGAACTCTGTGCTTCACAGATCCTCTGTACGCATACGCCGAAGAGGAGCGGTCGCAAGTCGCTTCCGGCTTCTCGCGGTCCTCCTCTCGCTCGTCCTGTCCGTCCTGGCCCTGGGGGCACCCGCCCAAGCTGCCCCGGAGCGCTCGGAAGCAACGGGTCCGTGCGTCGTCCCCGATACGCTCGAGACGGGGTTCCCGCAGGCGCTGCAACGGCTCGGGAAGACCGGCTACACGGCGATCAGTATCGGGTGCGCGGCCGACGCTCCGCAGCACATCGCCCGGTTCGCGGCCGCGGCCGACGATGTGCAGATGACCTTCGAAATGGCGGGGCTCGACCAGCGCCTGCTGGAAGAGGAGGCCAAAAAGATTCAGCAAGCGCAGACGGGCGGGCGGTCGCTGAGCGATGTCCTTTTCGCGCGAGCCGAGATGTACAAGCTTGGTGTGTATGAGACCTCTCCGGCGGGTGTCGAGTTCGACGGCACGTTTGAGGCCACGGCCACCGGCTTTGTGATGACCCTGCCGGCCTCAGAGGTCCACCCCGAGTCGAACTGGTGGCAGAAGGGCATCGCCGCCTTTGCGAGCATGGCCGCCGCAGGCGTCGCCAACGTAGTGTGTCTGGCCGCCTTCGCCGTCGGAGCCCCGCCCGCCCTGCCTGTGTGCGGAGCTGTCGGCGGTTTCGTCGGGGGCATGGTCAACGAACTGATCAACGCCGCGTTCGACGGCAGATCATTCGGTGACAGTTCGGTGTGGGCTGAGGCCCTCACCGTCGCCATCCTCGCAGCAATCGGCGGCGCAATCCTGGGTAACGCGATGAAGTGGGCCGAGTTCGAGGCCAATCCCCTCTTCCAGAGACTTGTCGAGGCGATGCGGGGATTCGCACAGAAGCTTCAGGTCGCGTTCCGGACGGCCATCACCTATAGCTCCGACGTCCTTTCCCTGGTGGGGCCGAAGATATACCCGAGCCTCGTCGCCATGGCCAAGAAACTCGGCGTCAGAGCCGCCCCCACAACGCTGAAGGTCATGCCACTAGGAGACTCGATCACCGCCGGGATCGGCAGCCCGACCGCTTCCAGCTACCGCGCCGCGCTGTGGGACGGTCTGACCGCCGACAAGCACACAGTGGACTTCGTCGGAGACCGGCAGTCCGGCCAACTGCCCGACACTGACCACGAAGGCGTCTCAGGCGATCTGATTTCCCAGATCGCTCAGCGGGCACGAGTGTCGGTCCCGGTGCACCGGCCCAATGTGGTGACCCTCCACGCCGGCACCAACGACATGGACAAGAACGTGGACCCGGCCGGCGCGCCGGCCCGGATGGCCGCGCTGGTCGATCAGATCCGCACCGACTCCCCGGGAGTGACGGTCCTGGTCGCCACCCTCGTACCTGCTCGCAATTCGGCCACCCAGAGCCGGATCAACGTGTTCAACAGGGAGATCGTGAAACTCGCCCGGGAGCGGCAGAAGGCGGGCCAGAAGGTCAGGGCAGTCAGCATGGGAACGGTCACCGCAGCTGACGTCCCCGACGGTCTGCATCCCAGTGCAACCGGCTACCGGAAGATGGCCGACGCTTTCCACAGCGCCGTCGACCAGTCTTCCCTGATCGGCTGGTTGACAAAGTCCCAGCCCGGCGATCTGCCGGACTGTTCCGGGGCGACGAACCGCTGGGCGCCCCGGCCAGCATTCGCCAAGGGTGTCGGCGCCAGCCTTCTGGACGTCGAATTTGCGGACATCGACGGGGACGGGCGTGACGACTACCTGGTAGTGGACCGCGACACGGGCGCGGTGAAGGCCTGGCTCAACCGCGGCGGCGACACCACAACCACCTCCGGCTGGATCGAACGCGGCCAGATCGCAGCCGGCGTCCGCCTCACAGCCTACGACCGGATCGAGTTCGCCGACATCGATGGAGACAATCGGGACGACTACCTGGTGGTGAACGCCCAGTCAAACGCGGTGAAGGCCTGGCTCAACCGGGGCGGCGACACGACAACCACCTCCGGCTGGATCGAACGCGGCCAGATCGCATCCGGTGTTGACGGTGAGGGATGGCCGTACTTTGCCGATGTCGACGGGGACAACCGCGACGACTATCTGAAACTCGACAGCAAGGGCGCGGTGAAGGCCTGGCTCAACCGGGGCGGCGACACCGCGACCACCTCCGGCTGGATCGAACGCGGCCAGATCGCCAAGGGCGGCCTGGCGGGGGCCACGGACGCGGTTATGCTCGCTCAGTTCAACTGTGACCGCATGGTCGACTATCTGGTGGTACGAGCCGACAGGTCCGTCGATGCCTGGCTGAACGCCGGAGGCGACTCCGGCGACCGACCCGGCTGGATCTCGCGCGGAAAGATCGCATCCGGTGGTAGCGGTGGTGTGGAAGTCCGCTGGGCAGACCTGGACGGCGACGGCCGCGACGACTACCTCTTGGTCGACAACCGCGGCAAGGTGGACGCCTATCTGAACCGCGGCGGCGACCCCGCCTGAGACGTGCCGTCGGGCCCGGCACCACGGCGGTGGACCACCGCGGTGGTGCGGGCCCGACACCCTTCCTCGTCCTGGCCGAAGCCCGGACAAGCCTTATGACCCGGAGAATCCCACTGACCCCGGGTACTGCGAGGGCTGGCACCGCCTTCTGGTCCCCGTCCATCAGTCGAGGACCTTCGAGGGGACGAGCGGCCTGACCCTGACTCATTGTGGAAGCTGCGGCCGGCGAGCGTGTCCCGCCCACCGTCCGAGGTCTTCGCCCTGGCGCACGGCGGCGCCGGGCTCGGTCGGCAGCAAGTGGCCGGCCGCCAGGTGAAGCCGGACGAGGTCGAAGCAGCGCTGCCACTCCACCGGCCAGGCAGGGCACCACGACGGGTCGATGTCCTCCAACTGCTCACGCCGCGCCTCCGATAACGCCCCGGCCGTTGACTCCACCGCCAGGCCCTCGGCACGCCGCTGCTCGATCTCGGCCGCCTTGCGGGCGGCGGCCCGCTGGTTCTTCAGCCAGATGCCCGCCCGGTACCCCTGGTACGTGGCATCGAGCGGGGCCAGGAGGTGCCCGCTCGTCTCGGCCTGCCCGCGCGCCGCCGCGAGACCTTCTTCCCACGCGACCGAGGCCTACCTGGCCCTCACCGCGCATGCCCTGGACTACCCGCCCGAGGCCGCCGTCGCGCTGGTACGCGACGCGGCCTGCGGAGCCCTCGGCGTCGCCCGGATCGCCCGGCAACTGTGCGACTGGACTGCCACCTGACCCTTGCGGGACGCGCACTCCGGGCAAGGACGGGGCGCGGAAGGGCAGGCGCCTGCGGCAAGCGCCTGCCGGAAGTGGTGATGAGCGGATGCGGTGCTTTCGCGTCCGAGTTGGTGCTCCTCATCCAGCTTGTTCGTCATGCCTCCGGTGCTGACCACCGCCAGCGGCCGCTGATGCCGTTCGAGCGCGTGTTGGTCGTTGTTTCTCGCAGATCATGACGTTTCGCTGTCCGGGCAGGGCTGGCGCGTCCCCGGACGGCTCTGTCGTCAAGCTCGGGCCGACCTCACCGACGGACACCTGTCGGATCAGCCGCCTCTCCGTCTGCCCGGGACGCGGCGCCTGAGCCGGGCCCGAACCCCTTGGCGATCAGCCACCCGGCCAGCGCCAGCTCCCACGCGAACACCGGGAGTGCGGCGACCGCCCCCGCCACGGAGAGCTGCGGGTAGGCCCCGAACATCACGGCGACGGCCGAGGCGCAGATCAGCGGCCCGCCAACCAGGCCGAGCACGGCGATGAAGCGCGGCACGAGCCGTGTGCGGTAGGCAAGGTAGGCAAGCAGGACGCTGTTCAGGCCGAGGGCGATGTTGGGTCCGAGCAGGAACGTCCAGTCGTGCACGGCCACCAGCGCGACGTCGGCGCCTGCCGCCGCCTCCGTGTCCCGCCGCAGGGTGACGAGCGCCAGGACGGCGACGATCCCGAGGGTGATGACGGCCGCCTCCAGCAGCCGCCCGAAGGCGTACCCGAGCGCGAGACCCTCGCCGTGGCGCCGCAGGACGGGGAACAGTGCCGCCCCGGTACCGGCCACCGCCACCACCAGCACCACCTCGCAGAGCACCCCGAGCAGCGCCCGCATGTCGGCGCCTTGCGCGAGCCGGCCGTCCGCCGCTCCAAGCAGGGGGCGGTACAGAACGGCCCCGGCTATCGCGGCGGCCTCGGTCAGCAGGAACAGCGACCCGGTGGCCACCGCGGTTCTTCGATCCGGACTCATCTTCTCGGTACCTCTCACTCGGTGGTGGTGTACGCCGTACACCTGGCGGAGCATAGGTGTACGGCGTACACTCGTCAAGGAGAGGGCGTCGTCGAGGAGGGAAAGGGCCGACCGGAATGACCCGACAGGAAGCAACACCCACGCACCGGACCCCCCTGAACAAGGACCGCGTCCTGCGGGCCGCCGTCGCGCTCGCCGACGCCACCGGCATCGACGCGCTCAGCATGCGCAGGCTCGCGCAAGAGCTGGACGTCGTACCGATGGCCCTCTACAAGCACGTGGCCAACAAGGAGGAGCTGCTCGACGGCATGGTCGACACAGTGGTCGGCGAGATCGACCCGCTGACTGCGGGCCCCGACTGGCAGAGCGCGGTCCGCGGGCGGATCCTCTCGGCCCGACGGGTCCTGCTGCGCCACCCCTGGGCGGCCCGGGTCATCGAGTCGCGGACCGGCCCTACCCCGGCCGTGCTGGCGTATCTGGACTCCATGGCCGGGAGCTTCCGGGACGGCGGCCTCTCCGCCGACCTTACGCACCACGTCATGCACGCGATGGGCAGCCGCCTGCTCGGCTTCAGCCAGGAACTGTTCGACACCTCGGGCCCTTCCGGCCCGCCGGGCCCCGAGCTGGCGGCGCGCTACCCGCACATCGCGGAGCTGGCCGCGACGGCCGCACACGACGGGAGCTCCCCGGTCGGGGGCGGCTGCGATGACCAGTTCGAGTTCGAGTTCGCCCTCGACCTCCTCCTGGACGGCTTCGAAAGCCTCCGCTGCCAAGGCTGGACGTCCGCACGGAAGGCGTAGCGGGTGCGGAGGTGGAACGAGGTCATCGCGCCCATCGCTGAGCATGCCACCGCGCAGAGAATCATGATCTACACGCACGACAGCGCCTTGCGGCCCGAACTTGAGAAGCGCATCGGGGCGGCAGGGGTCGGTGCCGTTCTCAAGGGCCATCCCAACTGGGTCGACACCGTCGGCTGGGAGGAGCCCGCTCCACCGGCTTCCGGTAACTACGCCTCGTGGCAGGACAAGCTGAACCGGTATGGCTCCCCGGCCGTATCCGTTCCGCCGGCCACCACTTGGACGAAGGAATTCTCGTCCTGGCTGAGCGGAAAGTGCCTCTGAGGCACTGACCGGTGCGGGGAGGACGGAGATCAAGCGCTGAGTCCCACCGACCGGCGTTCGGACAGAGGTGCGGGTGCCTCCGGAGTCCCGCCCGTGCTCGGGGAAGGTGCCGCCGGCCTTGAACGCCAGACCGACAGCACCTGTACACGAGATCGGTAGGCACTCGAAGCGCCACTGAAATCGAACAGTGCACGGTTGGGGGCGGCACAGGACCCCAAGTCGGACGCCGTCGAGCCACCGAGCGTGCGGCCGCCTGCGATCCGAAAGGGCACCACGCTGATGCTCTTCCCGGGCCCGACACACCAAGGTTGAGATGGCGGCGTGCAGGAGCGACCGCCGACTGTCGCCCGGTCGGGCTCTGCGTTGCGCCCCCTTGTGGGTCAGGGGCCGAAGGCTCTGAGGGTCACGTCGACGAGTGAGTCGGCGTATGCGGGGGTCAGCGGACCGCTGCGGTGCAACCACCGTTGGAAGAGGGGGGCGTAGAGCACTTCGAGGACGAGGTCGAGGTCGGCCTCGGGGTCGAGCTGTCCGGCCCTCTGGGCGCTGCGCAGGCGTGTCTTCTTCGCCTCGTCCAGCGGCTGGGCCAGTTTCTCGCGGTATTCGGCTGCCAGTGCGGGGTCGTTGGCGATCTCGGTGTTGAGGGCGCGGATCAGCTTGTCGAAGGGCGGGTCGCTGAACTCGTGTGCCGTGGCGCGCATGACGAGCTTGAGGTCGGTGGCGAGGTCACCCGTGTCCGGAAGCGTGACCGACTGCCCGTCGGCGTCCTCGCTCAGGGCGAGAAGGGCGGCGAAGACGATCGCGCTCTTCGAGGGCCACCGCCGGTAGATCGTTTGCTTGCCGACGCCGGCGCGGGCGGCGATGGCTTCGACCGTGACCTTCTCGTATGCCTCCTCCATGACCAGGGCACGGGCGGCCGAGAGGATGGCCTGACGGGATCGTTCCTTGCGCCGGGAGTGATCCGGCCCCTTCTCGTACGTCATACGGCGACCCTATCCCCAAAAGAAACGAGACGGTCCGTATTGCAGTGTGGAGGTCGACGGTCTACAGTGAAAACGAGACGGCTCGTTTAGTTTACTGAGAGTGAGAAGCTGTGAGTGATTGTCGTGTCTGGCTCATCACCGGTGCCTCCCGCGGCCTGGGCAGGGCGTTCGCCGAGGCTGCCTTGGCAGGCGGCGACCGTGTCGTCGCTGTGGCTCGCAGCGTCGGGCCCTTGGAGGAACTGGCCGGGAAGTATCCCGATCATCTGGTCCCGCTCCCGCTGGACGTTGCTGACCGCCAGGGTGTGTTCGCCGGGGTGGAGCGAGCCGCAGCTGCGTTCGGCAGGCTGGACGTTGTCGTCAACAACGCGGGCGGAATGCTCTACGGCATGGTGGAAGAAGCCACGGAGGAGCAGATCCGCGCCCACATGGATGTGAATTTCTTTGGCGCGGTGTGGGTGGCCCAGGCAGTCGTGCCCCATCTGCGCGCCCACGGCGGGGGACGGCTCCTCCAGGTCACCTCGATGGGCAGCGGTGGTGGTATGGCCACCGTCGGCTTCTACTGCGCGGGCAAGGCGGCACTGGACTCGGTGAGCGAGGCGCTCGCGATGGAGGTCGAAGGGTTCGGTATCAAGGTCACCATCGTGCAGATGGGCGGTTACGACACCGGACTGTTCACTGCCGGCACCACGAACACCGAGCCTCTGGCGCAGTATCAGCCCCTGCGTACCGAGATGGAGGCGATGTGGGGCGACGCCGTCGCCCCCGAGCCGGAGACCGCCGCCCCCGCCATCATGGAGCTGGCCCGGCTCCCCGACCCGCCCCGGCGCCTGATCGTCGGCAGCCAGTCCTTCGACCACGTACTGGAGATGGACCAGGCCCAGGCCGACCTGTACCGGTCCTGGGAGCACCTCAGCCGTATCGCACCAGGCTGATCGGCTCGGTGCCCGGACGTGCGGACGCGCTTCGCTGCCCGAAACGAAGCCGGATGGACAGGGAGGCCGACGCCTGATTCGCGACAGGGATGGTCCGGCCCATGGGCGAGGGAGAGTTGAGCATGCCGACGGGCGCGGCGCGAGGGGCGCCGTTTCATTGCTCCAGCGCGGTCAGATCTATCGCGTCGGCCATAGCCCGGTATCCGGCGGAGTTTGGATGGATGTGGTCGCCCATGTGCAGGTCCTGCCGTATGCGGCCGGTGCCGTCGGTGTCCAAGGCGCGGGCGAAGTCGACAACGGCGTCGTACTCGCCGCTGGTCCTGATCCAGCGGTTGACCTGGGTACGGACCGTATCGCCTGCGGAGGTCCAGGCCGCCGCGCCGCGGTAGGGGGTGAGCGTGGCGCCCACAGCCCTCACTCCGCGGGCGTGGGCGGCGCGGATCACTGCGCGATGCCCGTCGATCAGCTGCCGTGCGGTAACCGGTGGGCCGGCGCTGTGGGTGCCACCCTGCGCAGCGTTGCTCTGCTGGATGTCGTTGATGCCCATGAGCACGATCACCGTGCCGACACGGGGCTGTTCGAGGACGTCCCGCGCGAACCGTGCGACGCCGGCGTCGCCGCCGAGGGGCGAATCGGTGAGCAGCTTGTTGGAGCCGATGCCGGCGTTGAGGACGGGGTGGGGTCGCCCGGCGGCGAGGAGGCGTTCGGCAAGGATGTCGGGGTAGCGGTCGTCGCGGTCGATGGTCGCACCGAATCCGTCGGTGAGGGAGTCGCCGAAGGCGACGACCGAGTGGGGCGGGGGGCGCTTTCCCGAGGTCTCGACGCCTTCCAGGTAGTACCAGGACCCGTAGGCGGGCTCGACTTTGTCGGTGTAGTGGACGGCGGCTGGGTCGCGGTGGTGCTCACCGGCGGCACGGTAGGTGGTGGTCATGGACAGCTGGTGGTAGGTGGCTGGTCCGGTGGCGCCCCGGAAGTACAGGCTGATCGTGAGGCGGTCGAACGGTTCGGTGGGCAGGGAGACGGGGTCGCTGACGGCGCGCCCCTTCGCGGGGATGGTGGTGGAGTGGGAGCCGGCGAATCGCAGGGGGCGCATGGTGCCCGGGTGCACGGCCGCGGCGCCGGCGGTGTGGCCGATGCTGGCACCGGTGAGCTCCAGCGGTGTGTCGCTGTAGGCGTTGGACAGCCGGATCCTGACCTGGGCGCCGCCGCTGTGGACGCGGACGACCTGCCGCACCGAATGGTTGGTGAAGCCTTGCTCGGCCCACGTCTCGAACCACGGTGCCGCGGAGGGCCGCATGACCGGGGTGGTCCACGCGCCATGCCAGAGGCCGGAGCCGGAGGCCGAGGGTGGGACCAGGGGCGCGGGGGCGGCTGTGACGGGCGCGGCGTGTGTGGGCGGACAGGGCCGGGGCTCGAATGAACTCATCGCTGGACGCTCTTCCTTCGGGGTGTTGTGGTGGGTCGGCGAGCCCGGCGGCGATCGGCTCGGTCGCCGCCGGCCCGTGCGGGCACGCGCAGTTCCTGGGCGTACATCGGAAGCCGGCGAGGGCATCCCAGCCTGGCGTTCCGCTGCAACTGGCATCCTTGACCGGCGTGCTCGTCCGATCATGCGGGCGCCGTGTTCTACGACGTCGACGGCACCCTGCCCCCGCTACGAGTTCGTCGATCTTCCTGGAGGCGTCCTCGGCCATCAGGGCGAGTTGGCCAGGCGAAGCGCCTACGCCGCTGACGACCTGGACAGCCGGCGGCTCACCGAGCTGGATGAGGCAGGCTGGGGGAGGGGCTCCAGAGGACCGGGTTCCGGGTGACTCGATGGACTTCCATGGTCTCGGGTCACCACGACCGTCACGGTGGACGACGACGCGCGAGGCGCGCCACCCGCTTCGAGTTGCTCGACCACGGCCAATCGTGACCGCCGGCGCCTACTCGGACGTGGAAGTGCGCCACTGGTCGGCCATCGAGACGCCGGGCAAGGGCTTGCCGATCAGCGCGAGGGGAATGAAGAAGTTGACCTGTCCGATCGCCATGGCGAGGGTGGCCAGTGCGGTGGCGTCGTACTCCTTGGCCGCCCGCGTGTACAGGTCGTCGGAGACTCGCTCCCCGTGCCCGGCGGGCGTGAGGACGGCTTCCGCCAGCTCCAGTGCCACCCGCTCGGCCGGCGTGAAGTAGGGGGCGTCCTTCCAGGACGCGACGGCGGCGATCTTCTCCTCCGGGACTCCCGCGCGGCGTGCGTTGGCGGTGTGCATAACCGTCATGTAGGTGTTCTCGACAAGCTGCCCGGCGCGCAGGTGGACCAGGGTAACGGTGCGCCGCGGGACCGTTCCATTGCCGCTGATCTTGAACAGGGCAGCGCTGACGTCGCCGAGCTCGGGGACCAGCTGCTGCGGGTCGGAGAACCGGGAGGTGAAACCGAGGTCGGTGGCCGTCTCGTTCATGGAGAGTGTCCCTTTCCTTGAGCAGGCTGCTTGCCGGCCCGCTTGATGTTCGTTCACTGCACTGACGTCGCCCACGGGACGAAGGTGACCGGCCGACACGGATTCATTCGGCCGGTCGTGCAGCGGTGCCGCGGACGCGTCCATGACGTCGGCCCTGCCCCGAGGACACAGAGTCCTCGGGGCAGGGCCGACAGCGGAAGACCGCTCCTCGGGTGGTAGAGGGCCGGCAGCGAAAGGGTCAGTCCTGGGCGGGTCCAAGGTCGAGTCGGGCCAGACGTCGAGGGTCGGACAGGATGTCGATCGCGGTGATCCTTCCTCCGGTGACGGTGAAGCTCATGACGGACAGCGGCTGCCCGTCGAGGGTGTTGACCAGGCCAGCGGAGCCGTTGACCAGCGCCGGATGAGTGGTGGCGGCGGTGGCCATCCGCTGGAAGGTGTCGAGCTGCCCGGCCACGGCGGCGGCGCCGCGGATCGCCCGCAGGCCTCCGGTCAGTGCACCGCCGTCCACGCGCAGCACCACGTCCGGGTCGAGGAGGGCCAGCAGGGCATCGAAGTCGCCGCCTCGGGCGGCAGTCAGGAAGGCGTCCACCACTCGGCGCCTGCCGGACATGTCCGGGTCCGGGGGAGGCGCCGCGCCGCGGACCCTCAGCCGGGCCCGGCTGGCGAGCTTCTTGGCCGTCGCGGGGGTGCGGTCGACGATCGGCGCGATCTCCTCGAACGACAGCCCGAACAGGTCGTGCAGCACGAACGCCAGCCGCTCCGCCGGGCTGAGCGACTCCAGCACCACCAACAAGGCCAGCCCGACCGAGTCCGCCAGCATCGCCTGCTGCTCGGGGTCGGTCTCGCCCTCCCTGCTGATCACCGGATCGGGCAACCGGTGCTCCAACGGCTCCTCGCCGCGCCGCTTGCGGGCACGGAGCATGTCCAGGCAGACCCGGCCGACCACGGTGGTCAGCCAACCGCCCAAATTGTCGATCCGGCGGTCATCGGAGCCCGCCAACCGCAGCCACGTCTCCTGGATCGCGTCGTCCGCCTCGGCCAGGGAACCGAGCATGCGATACGCGACCGCACGCAGATGAGGCCGGTGTTCCTCGAACCGCATGGCCAGAAACTCAGGTGGATTCACCATCACAGACCTTTCTCGGACGGGTATCGCCTACCTGACGTCCCGCACCCCCGAAAAGTGACCGCCGTCTTCCGCCGGATTCGTTGGCGGCACAGCCCGGCAGACGAGACGGCCCCCACCCTTCTCCACCACATGCCCGGGCCCGTCACCGCTGCCCCAGGAAATCGAATCGCCCCGACAATGACGCACCCGCCAAAGGCCGAAAGCCGGTCCGCCCGGGCCGAGCCGCGCGCGTCGCCCCACGAGTGCCGTACGACGGCTCGTCGTCGCCGGCTGCCGCCACTCGTCGCCCTGGCCGGCTGCAAAGCGGCGACAAGTGTCTTCCCATCATGACTTTTGAGCCCAGTGGAGCTGAAGGGTGTCCCGCCCCCGCCGGGCACTGACGTTGTCAGACCTGCCCCGTAATCTAGGAAGGAGACGGTGAGGACATCAACTCGCCGACGGACACGAGAAAGTGAGCACTCCCCTTGCGACTGCATCACGTACTCCCCGGCATCGCCGCAGGCATCCTCGTCCCGGCCCTGCTGCTCGCCACCCCGTCCTTCGCCGCCGCCGCCGCGGCGCCGACGGCCGTGACGGCGGCGTCCTCGTCGGCTGACGAACCGGACGACGCTGATGACCTGAGGGTGGCGATAGCCCGGATCCTCGCCGACCCGGACAGCGGTCGGCGGGTGACACAAGAGGCCAATGCGCTCTTGGACGCGAACGACCCCGACGCCATGCGCGCCTGGCTGGAGACCGGCTACCGGCTCGCCCAGGCCGAGGACGACCGCGTCGCCATCACACGCATCCTCGCCGACCCCGACAGCGGCAAGCGCGTGACCGCCGAGATCAACGCGCTCCTGGACGCGAACGACTCCGACGCGATACGCGCCTGGCTGGAGACCGGCTACCGGCTCGCCCAGGCCGAGGACGACCGCGTCGCCATCACACGCATCCTCGCCGACCCGTCTATCAGCCCGGCCCTGCGCGCGGCAGCCGGAGCCGCTCTCGACGACAACACGCCGGAAGCGCTGCGCCACTTCCTGGAGGTCGGCAGGTACGAGGCCGGCTGACGAAAGCCCCCCTGCTCGCAGCGCCCCTCCGTCCAGACAGCGGCTGCCGGACGGGGACCGCGAGGACCCGCTGACGGACGTGCACCCCGACTCCTGACACCCGGCATAAGACCGATCGAGAGGGAGTCTCGCGTGGTTCTGAGGCCGCAGCTGCACCGCCCCGTCGGTGTCGAGGCGGGCGAGCGACGCTCGCTGCTCGGGATGGTCTCGGCACCCCGCGGGGCACCGCGCACCTGGTGCACTTCCTGTGCTCCCCGCAGGGGCAGTGGGTTCAACAAGCAACTGCTCCGAGGCGGTCGATGATGCGGTCGGCGGCGGACTTGGAGACGCCGAACAGCGGGGCGAGCGGACGCGAGCCGCTCCATCGAAGCTCCAAGCCGCCCACACCATGCTTGACTCGATCGTCCACGCAGGCGAACCGGTCACCGTCCGGGCCAGCAGCAACGGATAGGGACCGAGCCCCACGGCGGACGGCGCTACAACCTCACCATCACCATCCGGCCAACCCTGACGCCTTCGGCATCGTCTCGATCTGTCGCCCACAACCAATAACGGGACAGCCTTTTAGTACTCCAGTGTGGTTTCGTGATCACGTGCGGGTCGACTGCGCCCGGACCTGCCCGAAGTTCGTTGAGTCGAGCCGCAGTTGCAGGCGGGCTCTGTGGGCACACATACCGATGGTCGGGCCAGGAACCGAACTACTGCAGCACACGTCTCCCGCACCATGACCTCAAGCGAGCACCAAGAGCACACGATTTCCACCAGGCTGGTCTCGCCGTCCTCGGTGAGTGTGGATCCGTCGAAGAGCAACGACTACAACAGCTTCGCCGAGGCGTACACGGCCGCGAACGAAACCAACCTGGTCAATGCCTACTACGAGCGGCCCACGATGCTGGCCCTCGCTGGAGACCTGGCCGGCCGGCGGATCCTTGACGCCGGCTGTGGCTCGGGGGCCTTGTTTGCCGCGCTGCGCGACCGTGGCGCCATGGTGAGTGGCTTCGACTCGAGTGCCAGGATGCTGGGGCTGGCTCGGCAGCGGCTCGGCGATGGTGCGGACCTGCAGGTGGCGGACCTGGGCAGCCCGCTTCCCTACCCTGATGACACGTTCGACGATGTAATGGCGTCCCTGGTGCTGCACTACCTGGAGGACTGGGGGCCGGCGCTGGCCGGGCTGCGACGCGTACTCAAGCCCGGCGGTCGGCTGATCGCGTCTGTCGACCATCCCTTTGCCGTCAACCTCATTCACCGCGAGGCCGGTCGCGAGGCCGAGTGCGACTACTTCGACACCACCAACTGGACCGTAGAGTGGACCGTGAGCGGCCAGACCACCCTGGTAAGTCGCTGGACCAGGCCGCTGCACGCGATGATCGAGGCTTTCACCGGGGCCGGTTTCCGGATTACGGTCATCAGCGAGCCGGAGCCTGATCCCGCCGCCCGCGAGCTGTTTCCCGAGGCCATCGCGGCCGAGCCGCGCTTCCTGTGCTTCCTGTTCTTCGTACTGCAAGCGGATTAGGCACTGTTTCTCGGATCTCCTGACGCGGGTGGGGTGTTGGGGCCAGGCTGGCTGTATGGGCCGTGGTGATCTGACGAATGCGGAGTGGGATCGGCTGGAGTCGTTCTTGCCTCCTGGTGGTGCGCGTGGTGGGCGGTGGAGCGACCACCGCCGGGTGATCAACGGGGTGCTCTACCGGGTGCGGACCGGCGTGCAGTGGCGGGATCTGCCGGAGCGGTTCGGGCGGTGGGAGACGGTCTACAAACGACATCGCCGCTGGTCAGCGGATGGGACCTGGCAGATGCTGCTGTCTCGCATCCAGACAGCCGAGGACGCCGCCGGCGGGATCGACTGGGACGTGGCGGTGGACTCGACAGCGGTTCGAGCCCACCAGCACGCTGCCGGCGCGAGGAAGGGGTCCCCGGCCGCCGTTCCTCAAAAGGGGGCCGGACAGGGGACGAACCAGGTCGATCCGGTACTGCGGAAACTGGCCGCCCGTCTGGAGGAGGTGGTCAGATCGGCGAGTGTCTGGGACGTTCCCGCGGCGGATTCACCACCAAGATCCACCTCGTCGCCGAGGGACGATGCCGGCCCCTCGCGTTCGTCCTGACACCCGGACACTACGGTGACGGACCCCAGCTCGAGCGGGTCCTGGAGCAGGTATCGGTGCCCCGAACCGGAGTCGGCCGGCCTCGCACCCGGCCCGACCGTGTCCTGGCGGACAAGGCCTACACGTCCCGCAGAAACCGCCGTTACCTGCGACGGACCAACAAAGACACCGCAAGAACCGGGGTTCCCGAGGCGGTCGACCCACCGGCTTCGACAGCGAGCGCTACAAGAAACGCAACACCGTCGAACGCACCCATCAACCGGCTCAAAGGCTTCCGGGCCGTCGCCACCCGCTACGAGAAACGCGCTTACATCTACCTCGGTACCGTCACGCTCGCAGCCCTCGTCATCTGGCTCAGAACATGATCCGAGAAACAGTGCCTAATCGGGCACCCCTGGCTGCGCTTCAGTTGGTGAGCTTGGCCAAGTATGGCGCTCAGCACGTGTCCGGGTGTCGTCGCCAACATCTCGGTGACGTCAAAAACGGCGAGCCATTCGGTCACCATCCAGGCAGGATGCTCTCTGTGAATCATGTTTTGTGCGGGCTGGCTGCCAATGCCGCCCTGCCGTCCGAGCTGGTCGACCAGCTGATCGAGGTCGCGGACGCTGATATCGCTGCGGACCTCGCTCGTCGCGAGGATCTCAGCCATGCGCAGGCGGTTGCCCTGGCATCGCGCGTTGAAGAGTGCGCCGCATGGCTTGCGTCCGAGGGCCGGCTGACCACCGCCGACATCGATCCCGCAGCACAACCGCACGCCGCCCTCGCCTTGCTCTGCGAGCATGTTGACAGCCCGGACTGGGCGCGACTCTTCGCGACGGATCCAGTCTTCGAGCACCGGGAGAAGCTGGCTGCCTGTTCCGGTCTCCCATCCGATGTAGTGAAGACGCTTGCCGCTGACGCGGACGTACGGGTCGTCGCGGAGCTCGCATTGTGGACTACATCTGAAGTTGCCGGCAGGCTCGCGGGGCATCCCCATGCCGAGGTCCGCCGCGCAGCGGCGGCCAACGAGGCGACGCCCCCACCCATCCTGGCGGCGCTGCTCACCAGCGAGGGCCTGCCCCCGGCGCAGCAGTGCCTGGTCTGTGACCGCGAAGAGACGCCGTTCGTACACGATCCGCAATGCCGGCGAAACGAATGCGATCTGCTGCCGGGTGACTCCTGCGACGGCGCCCACCAGTCCACCGTGCAGGAGACGCAGCGGATGGCACTGCAGAACCCGGCCACGCCCACCGACGCCGTCATCCGCTTCGTCAATCATCCCTCACCGCTGCTTCGCTGGGCGCTCGCCGCTCGCCCCGACCTGCCGTCGGAGGTATACGGACAGCTCGCCATGGACTCCCACTCTGGTGTCCGAGCCGACCTGGCCGAGAATCCCGCGATCGAGGACTCCGTGATCCGAACGCTGGCCGGCGACCGTGGCCACGACGTGCAGCGCAGGCTCGCCCACAATCCGCGCGTCCCACTCGACGTACTCATCCGCCTGGCGGGCACCACCAAGATCGGCGCAACCCTGCTGCCACGAATCGCCGCCGCCGCTTCCGCCGAGGTTGAGGAACTCGCCCAGTCGCCGGAGCCGGCTGCGCGGATGCTCGTGGCTCAACGACGAGATCTGCCGACCAGAGTCCGCGACGCGCTGGCCACCGACCCCGACGCGAAGGTGGTCAAGTCCCTTGCGTCGCACCCAGGCCTTTCCGAAGCGCAGTTGCGCGCCATGGTCGACAAACACGGAGTTCGTGTCATCGCCAAGGTGGCGGCCAACCCGGACGCGACTGCGGCGCTGCTGGAGGACCTGACCCGGCACGAACCCCCGGTACAGAAAGCGTTCCGCGAGATCGCCCGGCACCGCAACGCGACGGGCCTGGCGCTGCACAACTGCTTGGCAGACAGGCAGGCACGGCCCCTAGCCGCCGGCCATCCGGCCCTTCCACCGCAAGTCATCATGGAGCTGCTCACGGATCCCGACTGGCAGGTAGTGGAAGCCGCAGCGGCCAACCCGTCGCTACCGCTCGCCACGATGTCGGCTCTGGTGCACCAGCTGTAGTCGTTCTGCTCGCCAAGCTGACGTTCACATCAGATCGGGCGCACCGGAGGAGTGGGGTGAGCCAGTCGTTTTCGGCCTCGTACCGTTTCAGCCCAGCAGCGAGGTGGGTGTTCAGATTGTCCCAGACCACCACGATCGGCCCGCCGAGCTGGATGTGAGCGCGGACCAGCAGATCGCGGTAGTCCTGCCAGGAGAAGCTCTTGCGTGCGCCCTTGAGCGGGATCTGCCTCTCACCCGGATGACGGGGGTGTGTCCGCGCCGGCCCCAGGTGCGGGCGCGGGGCGGCGTCATGGAGAATCCGGCTTCGTCCTCGAAGACGATCCAGCCCCCATGGGCCGCCGCGAGGCTTTTACCCGCGGCCACACCTCCTTCTTCCACAGCTCGACGGCGTGCTCGTCGCGTTCGAGGGCTCTGCGGGCAGGTGCCTGCCACGACCAGCCGTGCCGTTTCAACAGCCGCCACACCGTTGCCACCGACAGACTCACTCGCAGTCGTCGGCGGATCACCGTCTGGACCCGGGCCAGGGTCCAACGCTCATCGTGGTCTTCTCACCCGCCGCGAACCGCTCGCCGGCCTTCAGCCGGATCCCCTCACGAAACGCCCGACGCTCAGCAGTCAGGCCCCCGCCCTCCGGATAACGCATACCACCGGCATATCGCAGGGATCATGAACCGTCACTACCCGACGACACCCCGAAAACCTCAGGTTCGCCGGCCTCGGGTATGACCTCGCCGTCGGCGATCGCGTAGAGGTGCTCGACCCGGGCCTTCTTCGCCGCGTAGTCGGGGTCGCGGGAGGTCTTCCAGGTCTTCAGGCGTTGAAAGGAGACGCCTTCCTCGCGGAGCA
>NZ_JNXG01000030.1 GCF_000717025.1 Streptomyces atroolivaceus | reverse complement strand
GCCACCCGCTACGAGAAACGCGCCTACATCTACCTCGGTACCGTCACGCTCGCAGCACTCGTCATCTGGCTCAGAACATGATCCGAGAAACAGTGCCTAGTAAGGGTGACCCTTCCGTTACCGGCGTGAGGGCAACCCATCATATGATTCCACGGTCGAACCGACGTGATCAGAAGCCACCTCCTTCCCTTGTGTGCCGTCGCTGCCTCGGCCAGTCTGCTGCTCACCGCCTGCGCCGGCGGTGGGGCGGACGACAAGCCCGCCCACCCGGTCTTCGACGTGCCGGTCGAGCAGCAGCCCCGCCAGGCGCTGCTGACGACCCAGGCCGCGCGTACCGCGAGCTTCACCCAGACCCTGACCTTCACCTCGACGTCGGGCGACACGGTACAGACGACCTCGGGACGGCTCGACTTCCCCGGCGGCAGGGCCGCGGGCTCGATCGACTGGGCGCCGGCCGAGGATCTGCCGGAGGAGGCCAAGGACACGCTGATGGGCGTCCGCCTGGGGGCGGGCCGTGCCCCCGCGCACACCGAGGTGGCGGTCGAGCCGGACACCATCCGCCTGCGCGCGGGAGAGGCCGGCTACTGGCTGCGGTACGAAGGATCCTCGGACGCATTCGGAACCGGCGCCGCGGTCGACGCGCTGCGGGGATCCGAGTCCGCGTTCGGCGGCACACTCCTGGAGGTTCTCAGCGGAGCCCAGAAGGTGAAGCATTCGCCGGCGGAGAAGGGCGGTCGCACCTACCGGGCGCAGCTCACGGTGTTCAACGCCCTGCGCCTGTTCCCCAAGGACCTGGGCTCCGAACTCACCGCCGACATCGACCCGAACGGTACGGCGACGCCCGTGTCGCTCGGCATGTCCGTGGACGCCAGGGGGCGCATCACAGGGGCGGAGGCGGATCTCTCGGGCCTGCTCGACAAGAAGGACAGCACTCTGGACGAGATGACCGGATTGCGTGCCGTCCTGAAGGTGGGTGGTTTCGGGGCTTCCGCACCGGTCATGCCGACGGCCTCGGAACGGACACTCGAGGCCAAGGAATCCGTGGTGGCGGTCGGCGAGGTGAAGAAGGGCGGGTGCGCCGATCTCACGACGGGCACCCGCACTCTCGACATGATGGTGTCCGTGCCCTGCGCCCAGCCCCACGACGTCCGAGTCTTCGCCCACGCACGGTTCGACGCCGCGTACCCGGGCTACAAGGAGGCGAAGCGGATGGCCGTCGAGGCATGCCGGGACGGGTACAGGTCGGCGCCCGCTGGCTGGACCGGAGAGGGAGTGGAGAAGGGCCAATTCCGGTACACCTGGCCTGATGAGACGAGATGGGGCGTCGGCGCCGATCCGGTGGTCACGTGCTACGTCGAGACACAGTGAGGCGACCCCCGACCACAGTTCTGGCACCGCTCGCAGGGAGCGAGTGCGCCGGCGGACCGGAGAGCTCGGCGGGGCGCCTGGGTGACGGCGTCGGCGCGGGATACGCCGCGTGGGCCCAAGCCGTGCGATCGGCAGACGGGGGGACGGCTGCGGGGGACTGCTGAAGGTGCCCGGGACGATCGGTGCGCAGCCGCGTCCGGACGCGCACGAACTGCCGGACGGGATGGCCGCGCGGGGCTGTGACCCGAGCGAGTCAGGCTCCCCGTCTAGTGCGGTGGCGGTAGCGGGTCAAGGGCGCCGGCGACGGTGCAGCCGCCCTCCCCGGGCATCCGCTGGATCCGCGGCGGCACCCACACCTCGGTGGTGCCGGGGCCCACGTGGGCGAGAAGGCAGTCCTGCGCGTCGAAGCCGTTGCCCTTCACCGACAGGAGAACGCCGACCCGTCCGCCGTCCGACTTCACCTCGGTACGGATCGCCGGATCCAGATCCAGGGCGGCGAGCCCACGGCGCACCTCGGCCTCGTCCACCCGGCCGCCCTCCGGCACCCGGGGGAGTTTCGCGCGGAGCTCCTCGTACGGCAGACGGGGTGGTTCAGGTAGTGGGGCGAAGGTCAGCGGAGGGCCATCCGGGCAGTCCATGTCACGGGGGTCCTCACGCCACTCCGACTTGGGCGACACCTTTACCGCGAAACAGCGCCGCACGGCGACCTCCTCACGGTCGAGCCATCCGTCGTACGCCGAACCGGACGCGCGGACGACCACGTCGATGCCGTCCCCTTCGTGTGTCGAGGTACCCGTCACCCGCAGTACCTCGACCCCGTCGATACCGGACGCGGAGCGTCCGACCTCCTCCGCGGTGCGTGGACGCTGGCTGTAGAGCCGCTCGCCCGCCTCTGCGGCCACCTCCCGTGCGCTGTCCGTCGCCTCGTCCTCGGAGGACTGCACCACCCCGCAGCCGGCGGTGAACAGCAACAGCGGTGCGATCAGCAGCAGTCGGCGCATGCGTCCACCTTTCCAGCGCCGCGCGCGGCGGACAACCGCCCGAGTGCTCCGACCGGTACGGACGATCGTACGCAGCCGGCGCGGCGACCGGACGGGGGCGCACACATGAGTGCACCCGTGCGGTCCGGCTGCAGGTGTACCTCTCGATCTCGATCCCATCCGGGGGTGGGCGATCCCGCGGACGGTCGCCCGTGGTGGCGGGCCGATCGTCGCCGAAGGGGCCACGGAACGGGGGGCAGTACGGCTCGAAGTCGCCGGGGCGGGGAGGAGATCACGCACCCGCACGCGGGGAAGGGTGCGGCCCGGAGGCCGTGCAACTGCCTGGCCCTTGTCGGTGGCGCACGGAACTCCGCGCGTTCCGGGCGTGGTCAGTTGGCCAGCCGCCGTTCCGTGGCCGTCTGGTACTCCCGCAGCGTCTGGCGGGACCGGACGAGCGTGTCGATCTGCTCGTCCAGCTCGACGATGCGGGCCCGCAGCAGGTCAAGGGTCTCCGGGCAGGGCTCAAGGGCGGGGCCCGCTCCGCTGACGCATGGTTGGAGGTACCGGATCTCCTGGGTCGACAGCCCGGCGTCCAGCAGTTTCCTGATCTGGGCCACGGTCAGCACGGCGTCGTCGCCGTACTCGCGGTAGCCGTTGCCGCCGCGGTCGGGCACCAGCAGACCCTGCGCCTCGTAGTACCGCAGTTGATGCGGATTCACCCCGGTCCGCCGGCCCAGCTCCCCGATCAGCACGCGATCCCCCTTGACCTTCATACCGGTGTCAACGTTGACGATTGTGCCACCGATCGAACAAGGAGCACATGATGCACACCGGCACACCTGTAGCGGTTCTCGGTCTCGGACTGATGGGCAGCGCCCTCGCCGGGGCGTTCCTGCGTGCGGGACACCAGACGACCGTGTGGAACCGCACGACGACCAAGGCCGACGACCTCGTTGCCAGAGGCGCGACGCTCGCCGAGTCCCCGGCGGCCGCGATCGCGGCCGCCCCGCTCGTGGTGGTCTGCGTGTCGGACTACGACGCCGTGACCGCCATCCTCGACGGAGCGCTCGACGGTCGTGTCGTGGTGAACCTGACGTCGGGCACGCCCTCGCGCGCCAGAGCACTCGCGGAGGAGGTGGTGCGACGCGGTGGCAGCTACCTCGACGGCGGGGTCATGGCCGTCCCGGAGGCCATAGGCACGGCCGATGCCGTGCTCGCCTACAGCGGGCCGCGACCGCTGTACGACGCTCACGAGTCCACGCTGCGCGGCCTCGGCACGGGCCTCCACCTCGGTGATGACCCGGGACTGGCGGCCACGCACGAGATGGCCACGCTCGTCCTCATGTGGGGCATGCTCGACGGCTTCCTCAACGGCGCCGCGATCGTCGGCACGGCCGGTGTGTCCGCCACGGCGTACCTCTCCATCGCGAGGAGGGCGATCGACACGGTGGCCGGCTGGCTGCCGGACTACGCGCGGCAGGCCGACAACGGCTCCTACCCGGCCGACGACGGCACCATCGACACCCACCTGGCGGCGATGGCACACGTGGTCGAGGAGAGCGAGTCGCTCGGCGTCAACACCGAACTGCCCAGGCTCGTCAAGGCTTTGGCCGAGCGAGCAGCGAACGCGGGCCATGGCGGCAGCGGTTACGTGGCGCTGATGGAGCAGTTCCGCAAGCCGTGAGCCGTGAGCCGTGAGCCGTGAGCCGTGAGCCGTGAGCCATGAGCCGTGAGCTGTGAGCCGTGCGGTGGCGGTCGAGTCACCCACCCGGCCGCCACAGGGTGGTGGTCGGACGGCGGTGCATGGCTCCTGCTGAGCGACGCGGCAGCTGGGTCATCCACATGGCAGCTTGAGGAGCTGAGGCCGCACCTCGCTCCGACGCCGCGCCGTTCGGTCCACCATGCGGCTTGAGGTCCGCGCCGTGGGCGAGCAGGACGTGGCCGCGCTCAAGGGCCGGTTCCCGCTGCGCAAGCGGCGCTGCAGCACCCGACGGATCACCGACTTCGTCAAGGACCATTCTCACGGGGTCCGGAACGGCCTCAGCACGGCCAGCCCCTCCTCGATCCCGACCTTCATGGCGAAGTCGAACCGGTCCAACTGCGCACACAATTCCACATCGGCGGGGTGAGCACCGCGCCGGCGCCCGTCGCGCAGGTCGTCCGCGGCTGGGGAGGTGCGGGCGCGGTGCAGATAGGGGCCGGGGTCGAGATGATCCCCGGCCAGGAGCCGGTCCAAGTACTCGGCGCACGCAAGATCCTCGGCGGCTCGGCCGTCCTCACCGGTGATCACGAACGTCACCGGATGGGCGCCGGCGTCCGCCAGGGCCCGGACCGTCGCGCCTGCCACGACGAAACTGGCGCACAGCACCAATTGCGCCTCGACGACCGCCAGGGCCCCGACCGTTCCCGCAGTGGTCTTCTGAATCACGGTTCGGCCGGACAAGTCGGCCTCCTGGATCAGGCCAGGGGAGTTGACCAGGTCGAACCCACTGACCGCCGCTCCGTCCTTGAGCGCGAGCCAGCGCGGATGACGCGCCTTGACCGCCAGTGCCTCGTCCGTGTCGGCAGCGAGAACGATCTTGCTTGCTCCGCGGTGGAACGCCCATGCGGCGGTGGTGAACGCCCGCATCACATCGACCACAACGGCCACCTGTTCGGTGCCGTCCACCTCGGGTATGCCGACTGCTCGCGAATTCATTCCGGGATGATCGCAGCCGCTCGAAGCGATCCACAAGACACCTTGCCGAGCGTCGGGCGACTCGGGATCTGCTGGACGGCTTCCTCTCGGGCACTCACGTGGAGGACAGGGTGTTGCCTCACGCGTACAGCGCCGACCATGAGGTAGCCCAGCTCAGCGCGGGCAGAGTCGGGCTCACGCGCATGGTCCGCGGCCTGCCCGCAGCGGGAGTCGGCGTCCCCGCCACCCCGAGAGAGGCCGGGATCACCGCAGCCCGTACGGGAACCCTGCGACCGCCCAGGACCGGTACACAGTACGGGAGTTGCCCGCCCCTTGGTGGACCAGGACCAAGGTGAGCAGTCCGACCGCCCCGGCGAACAGGCTGCTTCCGATCAGATAGCGGGTCCCTTCACCGGGGAGGTCTTCCGGGCGAAGGCCCTGTTCGGTGAACTTCGGTGAATCCGGAGTTCCAGCCCAGGGCAACGGCGCTACGCCACAGCCCTGACGGCGCCGGGTTCAGTGCGACGGCATGCGCCGCCGGGCGCAGCGAGAGGGAGGCCTGCGGTGCGGCCGCTGCGGCGGTAAGGGTGTCATCCACGGTGGCCAGCCGCTTCCGGCGGCGCGACAGTCTTCGTGATCTCGGCGTGGACGACCTTGAAGCCCCCCTTGATCACGGTCGTGAACGGTGCAGGGGCCATACAGGTACCGACCTGCGGTGTCATGAGCAAGCCGTCCTCATCGACGTGCTCGGGGGCGACGTTCACCACCCCCCAGGAGAAGCCGAGCCGGTCCGGCTCGCCCTCGGCGCCCTGCTGGACGCTGATGCCCAGCCGGGCGCCGTTCTCGTCATCGTGCGACTTCGTCACGACTGCGGTCAGGGTTGCCGTCCGCCCGCTGGTGACCAGGCAGTCCACCTTGGCCTCCGCCCACCCCGTGGCTCCGCCAGGGACGGTGTGGGAGATCTTCAGCGTGCCCCGGGCGTCCGTGGGCAGACCATGAGGCAGCTGAGGAGGCAACGGCCGGGTGAACGGCATCTGTTCGGCATGGACGGCGAAGCGGATGTCGTGGTCGATCGACTCGACGTAGGAGATGCGTGCCTTTCCATGCACGCTCGCGGTCCTGGCCGGTTCCTTCCCGGCGGACGGAACCGGGGCTGCGGGGGCGGGCCCGGCCGCGAGCAGCCCGGCGAGGACGGCGATGGCTGCCGTCGCGCCGATTGCGGTGTTGCGCATGGTGAACTCCTTTGATGCGGGCGGGGTTGGTCCGTCCTGTCGGTGGAACGGCCCAAGCTTCACCCCGGCGCCCACAGCGGTCCCATCCGCCGATCGGCCCTGAAACAGCTCCGCCCTCCAGCGCTTCTCTGCCGTTCGGCAGAGAGCACCGTCGAAGCGCCCGCCCGTACGCTGATCGCCATGTGGGAATCAAGCGGTACCGCCGTCATGGGGCTTGGCGTTGCGCCGTCCCTCGCGGCCGCAGGCATCCTGGTGTGGGCCCTTGTCTGTCCCCGTGTCGAAGTCCGCCGGCGGCGCGGCCGTCTCGCCCGCCCGGTCACAGGATGCGCGGCCCTCTCCCTGATCACGAGCTTCGCCGTACCAGGGGCCGGACTCGGTTCCGGCTGGAAGCTTGCGGAGACCCTCGTCCTCCTGCTTCTCCTGGTCGCGGTCACCCGGTGGTCACCTCCACGCGAACTTGCGGCGGCCCTCCCGCTGACCGCACTCGCGGTGAGCCTCTGGCCCGTACCACTGGTTACAGGCGAGTCCTTCCTGGAAGCCATGGGGATCGCCACGTTCTGGCTGCTTCCCGTAGTCGCCGCCGTGACCGCCGGCGCCTACCCCCGCCGACAGGAACACCGCCGCCGGCGTGCTGTGGCGGAGGCGCGCAGCGCCCAACGCCAGCAGCTGTCACGTGACCTGCACGACTTCGTCGCCCATGACATCAGCGGAATCGTCGTTCAGGCGCAGGCGGCCCGCTTCGTGGCCGCCACCGATCCCTCCCAGTCCGTGCTCGCCCTCGAGCGCATCGAGAAGGCGGGCCTGAGCGCCCTGGCAGCGATGGACCGGTCCGTGCAGATGCTGCACGGACCGGAGGGGCCTGCCGTCGCCGAGCCGCTTCCCGGGGTGTCCCACATACCCTCCCTCGTGGAAACCTTTACTTCCGCTGGGGCCACGGAGGCGCATCTGGACATGTCGTCCCACGCCGAGGAGTCGCTCTCGCGCGAAGCAGGCGCCGCCGCGTACCGCATAGTCGTCGAGGGACTGACCAACATCCGCCGACATGCTCCCCAAGCCACCCGCGCCACCGTCGCACTCACCTCAACGGCCAGCACCGTCGAGATCCGGGTCACCAACGACCGCGGCGCCCACCACACCCCGGCCCGTCGCCCCGCTTTCCGGGGCGGCCTCGGCCTTTCCGGCCTCACCGAGCGCGTGCAGGCCCTCGACGGAGCCCTTACGGCCGGCCCGCACGGCAACGGAGGATGGCAGCTCGCCGCTGTCTTGCCGGCCGCGCTCCCTCAGGAGACAGCGTGACGAAGTCCTCCACACCGACCCGCATCCTCATCGCCGACGACCAGGAAGACGTCCGCAGCGGCTTCCGCCTGATCCTCGGCTCCCAGCCCGACATGACGGTGGCCGGCGAGGCTGCGGACGGCCTCACCGCACTTCACCTCGCCCGCACCCTGAGCCCGGACCTGATCCTCGCCGACATCCGCATGCCGGGCCTGGACGGCCTCGAACTCACCCGCCGCCTCGCCGGTCCCGACGTGCCCGAACCGATGCGAGTCCTTGTCGTCACCACCTTCGACCACGACGATTACGTACGCACGGCACTGCGCGACGGCGCCTGCGGGTTCCTGCTCAAGCGCTCGGGCCCCGGACTGCTGATAGAGGGCGTCAGAGCGGCGATGGCCGGTGACATCCTCATCAGCCCTCAGATCACGGTGCGCCTGCTCCGGACACTCGCCCCTGCCCCACCCACCGCCCCGTCGCCTCTCACCGCGAGGGAGCAGGAGATCGCCCGCCTGGTCGCCCAGGGCCTCACCAATGCCCAGATCGGCGAAAGGCTCTTCATCTCGCCGGGCACCGCCAAGACCCACCTCGCGAACGTCCAGGCGAAGCTGAAGGCCCGCAACCGTGTGGGCATCGCCGTCTGGGCCTGGGAAAACGGCCTGGCCGGCGGCCCTGTCACGGGAGCAGGACGCAGAGCAGGACGCAGTTTCTCGTTCCTGAACGGCCCGGATCGCCGCCCAAGCGCCCATCAGGCCGACGACAACCCTTCCCCTGCTCAATAAGGACCACGCCATGATCACCTCGCATGCCTTCCCACTGGAGCCGACCCCGATCCGTGTGCCCGACGAGGTCCTCGACGACCTGCGCGTCCGTCTCACATCGACTCGTCCTCCGCTGGACGAGGGGAACGGGGACTGGTCCTACGGCGTCCCGGACAGCTATCTCCGTGAGCTTGTCGCTCACTGGCGGGACGGCTACGACTGGCGTACTGCCGAGACCGCCATCAACGCCTACGAGCACTACCAGGTGAACGTGGCCGGTGTCCCGGTGCACTTCATGCGCAAGCCCGGCCGCGGCCCGCGTCCGATCCCGTTGATCCTCACCCACGGCTGGCCGTGGACCTTCTGGCACTGGTCGAAGGTGATCGACCCGCTCGCCGACCCGGCCGCGTTCGGCGGTGACCCCGCCGACGCGTTCGACGTCATAGTGCCGTCACTGCCCGGCTTCGGTTTCCCCGGCCCGCTCACCGGCTTTGCGGACGTCAACTTCTGGAAGGTCTCCGACCTCTGGCACACCCTGATGACCGAGACCCTGGGATACGAGAAGTACGCCGCCGGGGGCTGCGACATCGGCGGGATCGTCTCCAGCCAGCTCGGCCACAAGTACGCCGACGAGCTGTACGGGATCCACATCGGCTCAGGTCTGCCGCTCGACTTCTTCACCGGCCCTCGTGCCTGGGACTTCGCCCGGAACAGGCCCCTCACCGACGACCAGCCCGCTGACATTCGCGCCCGCATCATCGAGCTGGACAACCGCTCGGCGTCCCACCTCGCCGTGCACGTGCTCGACGGCGCCACCCTCGCCCACGGGCTGAGCGACTCACCCGCCGGACTCCTCGCCTGGCTGCTCGAGCGCTGGAACGCCTGGAGCGACAACGGAGGCGATGTCGAGTCCGTGTTCACCAAGGACGACCTGCTGACTCACGCCACGATCTACTGGGTGAACAACTCCATCGCCACGTCGATGCGTTACTACGACAACGCCAACCGTTACCCCTGGGTCCCCGCCCACGACCGTACCCCGGTCGTGCAGGCCCCGGTCGGCCTCACCTTCGTCACGTACGAGAACCCGCCCGGCATCCACACCGCCGCCGAGCGCGTCCGGGCGTTCAAGACCGGCCCGCAGGGCGATTGGTTCAACCACGTCAACGTCAACGCCCATGACCACGGCGGCCACTTCATTCCCTGGGAGAACCCCGACGCCTGGGTCGGCGACCTGCGCCGCACCTTCCGGGGCCGCAGGCCCTGACCGACCCTGCGGGTCGTCCGGCGACGGATCGGGCGTGCGTTGTCCGGCTTGTGCATCGGCCGACCGGCCTGCTCCGCCCGTCGCGCTGTCTGCCGAGCCGGTCGTAGGCCTCCTCTGAGCGCGAGCGGAGGTGCACCGCTGCTGCACGTTCCGGTGCCGGCAGGTTCTGTGAAACAGCGCTGTGAATCTTTTGGATCCGGTTGTGACCTAGAGGTGTGCATGAACCCGACGACGCGGGGCACCAGGATGAGCGCGGCAGTGACCTTGTCGCTGTCGGTGTGAAGTTGTCCAGTTGTACCTGTCGGGTGCCATGAGTCCGCTGCGAAGCGGATTCGGGCACGCGCCTACGAAACTCGATGATGGGAATAGTCATGATCCTGCTCGGTGCCATTCTGCTCGTCATCGGCTTGCTTGTCGGCATTTCGTTGCTGACGACCATCGGTAGTGTGCTCGTCGTGGTGGGTGCCGTCCTGTGGATCCTTGGGGCAAGCGGGCGTAAGGTCGGCGGGCGTAAGCACTACTTCTAGTCCCATGCCTCGGCGGACCACCGCTCGACCAGGTGGATCTCCTGGATGGCCCACCGGGTGGAGTGTCGGTGCAAGCGGATGTGGGGCAGGGCCGGCTGTGCCGGCGGCAGGTCTGAAAGGCCGGGATGTGCGACTGCACTATTTCGTCATCGGACCGCCGGCAAGCCGTGGTGGGCGAGGTCGCTGGTGCCGCTGGTAACCAACGACTGAAGAGAGAGTCCTGATACCTGCGGGTGGGCCGCGACGAAACGGAGTCGCGGCCCACCCGCACGTCGCTCGCGAATTCTTTCAGAGGTCTCGAAGGCGAACTGGTCGCGGGCAAACTGATTCGGGGTGACTCCGGAGAGGCATTTCCTTCACCGGACGCGACCTTCAAGGACAGGGTCTCCGCCTGCTCGTCGATCACAGTGGCGTCAACTTGAACCTCGAATTCCCCAGCCTCTTCACTTGGTGATCGTCTCGGCGGTTCGCCGGTGATGTCCCGGTGCTGGCCGGGTGTGGTGTGCCGTCGAGTGACGCTGGGGGCGCCGGATTCCCTTCCGGGTCTCGGGGCGTCGGCCCGGCCTTCATCGTGTGGGGGCGCCGACCGGGGTGGCGCCGGGAGTTGTGCAGTCGATTCGGCTGACACCGGTGATCTGCGGGACGCGACCGATTGCCGGCAGGCCGCTGACGTACCTTCACTTGATCGCATAGCTTTGCTTACCGAATCTCCCCATCGCGCTCGCGTCCTGACTGCCCGGGGCTCCTCCGGGGCAGTCCCGGACCGTCAGAGGCCCTGGTGGCGCGCCCTGCCGCAGGCTCACGCTCGCGGTACGGGCTGATCGCGAACGGTTGGTTTCCAGCACAATGTGCTGAATTGTCCATGCAGGTTGGATGTCAGGGGTGGGTTCGACCCTGCCGCCCTATGTGCACAATGACTCGTCCGCTGATCACACTTTCGCTGTTCTGAACCCGAGCGACACGGAACGTCCTTCTAAGATTGCGAATTTTTACATGTCAGCACATCTGGTACGCCTGGTGATCCCCTCACCGTGTGCGACATCTGCTGCCCCTCCCGCCGTTTCCGCTCGACGAGTGAAGACGTACCTCCGCCCCGTGCTCTCCGAGGTCCGGTCGTGACGGCCGCCCCGCTGACAGACCGGGAGATATCCCTGGTACGTACGAGCCTGGCGGTGGTCGCGCCACAGGCGTCGGAGATGACCGTCTACTTCTACGCCATCCTCTTCGCCCGGTATCCCGAGGTCCGAGGGCTGTTCCCGGACAACATGGATGTCCAGCGTGACCGGCTGCTGCGCGGACTGCTGCGCATCATCGATCTCGTCGACGACGTCGACAACCTCGTGCAGTTCTGTTCCCGGCTCGGCCGGGACCACCGCAAGTTCGGAGCGCTGGAGGACCACTACCCGGCAGTGGGCGACTGTCTCGTGGCCTCGCTGGCCCGCTACGCGGGCACCGCCTGGAACTCCGAGGTCGCCGCCGCCTGGACCCGCGCCTACACCATCGCCGCACAGGTGATGATCGCGGCAGCTGAGGATGACACCCGCCTGCGTCCGGCTTCCTGGGACGCGCAGATCATCCGTCGTGAGTACCGGGGCCACGACATCGCCGAGATCACGGTGCAGACCGACCTGCCCTACCCCTACGTCGCCGGCCAGTACGTGAGCATGGAAACCCCCTGGTACCCCCGCACATGGCGGCACTATTCCCCCGCACACCTGCCGCGCACGGACCACACGCTCACGTTCCACGTCCGTGCCGTCCGTCACGGCCAGGTCAGCAACGCCCTGGTTCACCACGCCGCCCCTGGACACAGGGTCCGGCTCGGACCGCCCCAGGGCGAGATGACCCTCGCCACGGCAGGCGACCGCGACCTGTTGATGGTGGCCGGCGGGACCGGTCTCGCGCCGATCCGCGCCCTGATCGAGCAAGCCGCCGCCTCTGGAATGCGCCGCCACGTAGACCTGTTCGTCGGAGCCCGTACCGCCCAGGAACTGTACGGCCTCGATGACATGCTGCGCCTGGCCCAACGTCACCATTGGCTGTCCGTCAGGGCCGCCGTGTCCCACGAGGACATTCCCGGCCAGCAAGGCACACTCCCGCAGGTCCTCAACGAGTTCGGCCCCTGGGACTGGCACGAAGCCTTCCTCTGCGGTCCGCCCGACATGGTCACCACGGCTGTGCGTACCCTCCTGCACCAGGGCACCCCCCGGGCCCACATTCACCACGACCCGCTCGACACACCCGTTCTCACTGCCCCCCTCACACCGCACCGACCCGCTCAGGAGATCGACCAGCTGTGACCGGCCACGACACCACTCCCTCACGCGGGGAGCGCATGCTGCAGACCCACCTGGGCACCAGCGAGCGCGCCGACGCGTTCTACGACCGGCAGGTCCACCCGCACCTCACCGCGGCCATGCGTGACTTCATCCACCGCCAGTCGATGGTCTTCCTCTCCACTGCCGATGCCCGCGGCCACTGCGACGCAACCTTCCGCGCCGGCCCTCCCGGATTCGTCACCGTGCTGGGCGACCGCACCCTGGCCTACCCCGAGTACCGCGGAAACGGTGTTCTGGCCAGTGCCGGCAACATCGCCGAGAACCCGCACATCGGTCTGCTCTTCATGGACTTCACCCATGACCACATCGGACTGCACGTCAACGGCTCCGCCCAGCTCGTCGGCGACCAGGAGCTTCGTGGCGCCCACCCCTGGATACCCGCCGATACCGCCCCCGGGCGGTACCCCGTGCTGTGGACGGTCATCACCCTTCACGAGGCGTACGTGCACTGCTCCAAACACATCCCTCACCTCGAGCCCGCCCCCCGTCCCCCGGGCGTGGCGCGCAGTCGTCCCAAGGACGCCGACTACTTCACCGAACCGGCCTCCGAATCCGTTGCATCCGGACCGACGCCGGACCTCGTACACTCCGGCCCTGACGTCTCCCACGCCGCGTCCGGCGACGCGCACGCGCATCCCCTGGCCGGCCCATACGACCTCTGAGCCACCGAGGTGTGCGCCGCGGCTACGACGGCGAGCCCTTCCCCGCAAGGCGAGTCGCCGGAAACCTCCGCGTGCACGTCATGTTCGCCAAGTCGGTCAGGTCCCACGGCCGGTCCGACCTGCGGACCGGAATGGTCGGTGAGCGCGGTGAGCGCGGTGAGCGCGGTGAGGACGGTGAGGACGGTGATCCCGCGTAGTCATATCGGGCCCGGGGGAGGGCACTAGGTGGATCAGCAGGTCAAGAACGTGGTGGTGATGAGCCGCACGTAGACACGAGAAGAACGGGAGCACTGCCCATGGTTCTGCCCACTCTGACCGTCGAGGCCCGTACCAGCGCCCTGAGGAGGGCCATTGCCGTCCGACAGGAGCGAGCTGAACTCCTGGCCGACATCAAGGACGGCAAAGTATCGCTGCACGACGTCCTCAGACGCGATGACGCCGTCGTCGCCAGGACCCCCGTTCGCCGTGTCCTCGAGGCCCTGCCCCGCATCGGCAAGGTCCGCGCCGGCCAGATCCTCGATGAACTCGGCATCTCCGAGACCCGCCGCGTCCAGGGCTTGGGAGTTCGTCAGAGGGAGCGCCTCCTCCACCTGTTCCCGTCCCAGGGGTGACGGGCGGACGGCCCGGCCGCCCGACCACTCCGTCGGCCGGGCGGGCGGGGACATCTTGCTGCCGACGGCCGCTGTCGCCCCCTCGACGCCTGCCCTGACCGGCGGCGAGGCGGGCGACCATCCACCTTCATGGATCATGGCCCTCCTCCGTGTACCGCGTCGCCGCGAAGGGCCCCGAACCAGGCCGGACGTAGTCCTGGCCGCGAAGGCGTGCTCCTCCCGCGCGATCCGCGCCCACCCTGGGCAAGCGCGGCATCGGCGCGGTGATCCCCGTGCCGGCAGACCGACGTGGCCGGTTGCGGCGGGGCAACCGGGGCTGGAGACCGCCCACGTTCGACCGGTGGCGCGGCATCGTCACGCGCTGCGAGAAGACCGCGACCATCCACCTTTCCGCAGGTCACCGAGTTTCCCAACCCCCTGGAGCTGGACAAGGAGCTCCGGGACCAGCTGGACGACAGGAGCCGCTGGGAGACGATCGACCCCGCGCAGTACAGCGCCTACGCGTACGATCCGGGCGAGCTCTACCTGAACAACCTCTCCACCGCCCCCGGCTGGAAGACCGGCGGCTGGACCTGCTGGAGCCCCACCGACCCCGTCGACCGCTCCTGCCCCGAGTGCGGCACCCCGGCGGGCGGTCCCGCTCCTCACCATCGCCTCCACGGAATGGGACGGCGGCAGCGGGACCTGGATCGCCGAGGAGGAGCGGACGACCCCGGCCCCGCCTCCCCTGGGCGCTCAGGACGGCAACTTCACCTTGATCGACATAACCGGCGGCAACAACCTGCAACTCCACGTGTGCCCGCATCCCCCGACCATCCCCACATCGCATTGCTCCAGTGAGCCGTTGCGGAAGTCCTCCGCGCCACCGTGCATACCGCCACCGTGCTCACCGCGATCGTCACTCCAGCCAACAGCTTTGTCCCGCCATGGATGGGTGTGCTCGTCACAGCACCGACCCCTGCGTTTCCGGAAGCAGTGCCTGCGGAGAAGTCCGGTCAACTCCGCTCACAGGAAGGCCTCTCGAATGAGGCAACACGGTGAGTGGCAGCCTGTGATGTCGCCGCACTCATGGGCCTGCGGTACGAGGAGTACCGCGTCGTCCACCTCGATCCGGAGAATCCCGGAGCCTCGAGGCGCGCCGGCTCTGGCCGGGTTTCCCCCGCCCGCGGCTTGGTGCCGGTCGGCCGTGGCCCTCGAGTTGCGGGCCACCAGGGCCAGGGCCACGGTGGTTGTGGGGCGCTGACGAGGCGATGGGGGTCGCTGAAAAGGCGACGACATCGCAGGCGGCACAGCGCCGGTACGCGATGGAAACGCCCCATCGTGCTTGGTGCCCCAATGCTTCGCTTATCGGTGCAGGTACGTCCGCGATCCCGGGTGGAAGCGCACATGTACCCACAGAAGCGGAGAAACCAATGGTGAACGCACCGATGGGCGACGGTTCGCACGGTGACAGGCCGGAGCGGGCCGAAGCACCCTTCGCGCAGCAGGCCACGGAGTACACCGGCCGGTACGTGGTCGTGCTCGACCAGAATGAACCAGAACGCGGAATGGGAGAACTACGCTCGTCCGTCGGTATCGCTCCCGCCGAACGTGTCCGCGGAAGCGAGGCCGACAGCTCCGCCGAACTCCTGCGACGTGCGGACGTTTCCGTGCTCATCGACGAGCTCGGCATCGCCGTCGTGGATGTGGAACCGGACCAGCGCCATGCGCTGGCGATGACGGCTGAGAGAGAGTCCACGATCGTCGCGGCGGAGCCGGAACGCATGATGTACGCCTCGGTGATCACCGAACCCCAGCAGATGGTGACCGGGTTCTTTCCCAGCTACCGCAGCGACGAGGAAGAGGTCGACCGTCAGACCAGGGCCGCGGGCGCGGCAGGGCTGGGCCCCGCCTGGGACGAGCACCAGACGACCTGGGGGCTCCAGGCCACCCGGGCCAACTGGTCCCTCCTGACCGGGCGTGACGTGAAAATCGCCGTCCTCGACACCGGCGTGGACACCGACCACCAGGACCTGGCCGGGTGTATCCACCAGACGGCATCCTTCGTCCCTGGTTCGACAGTGGAGGACAGAAACGGCCACGGCACCCACTGCATCGGCACCGCCGCAGGTCCGGGCAAGGCCGACCACACGATCCGCTACGGCGTGGCCGGGGACGCCCGGGTACTCGCAGGCAAGGTGCTCAACGACCGAGGCAGAGGCCCCGACGGCCAGATCCTCCTGGGTATCGCCTGGGCGGTCGAGCAGGGCGCACGCGTGATCTCCCTGTCGCTCGGCTCTCCGGTCGAGCCGGGAGAACTCTTCCCGCAGGTATACGAGATCGCGGCGCAGCGTGCCCGCCGACACGGGACGCTGATCGTTGCCGCGGCGGGCAACTCCAGTCGGCGGCCCCACTTCGTCGCGCCCGTCGAACGGCCGGCCAACTGCCCCTCCATCCTCGCGGTGGCCGCGCTCGGCAAGGACCTGGCGACGGCCCGGTTCTCCTGCGGAGCCGTCAACGGCTCGGGCGGTGAGATCGATATCGCCGCGCCCGGCGTGGAGGTGTTCTCGGCAGCCCCGGACGACACGTACCAGACCCTGGACGGCACCAGCATGGCCACGCCGCACGCCGCCGGTGTCGCGGCGCTGATCGCCGAGGCGCATCCCGACGCTTCGGCGGCCGACCTCGGCACCCGCCTGGTATCCGGGGCGTACCCGCTGACGCATTCCGCCAAGGACGTCGGCTCGGGTCTGCTCCAGGCATCGTGAGCGAGGCGTCCGCCTCCCGGCCGGTCGGGGTCGTCGTGGCCGTCGACCTGGACCGGTACGCGCAGGTGGTGGAGGCCGCGCGCCGGGTCGGGCTGGTGGTCACCAGCGAGCAGCCGGTGCTCGGCACGCTCTCCGGCACCATCGCCGACGACCGGCTCCCGGCTCTGGAGGCACTGGAGGGTGTCGAGGCCGTCGACCGGGAGCACGTCATCCGCCTTCCCCCGCCCGGCTCACCGACCAGGTGAGCCGGGCGTCCCGGCCGGTGCTGCCGCGGGCGGGCAGTCCGCAGGCGTTGCGAATCCAGGTCCGCATCCGACCTCATGTCCTGCCTCCGTCGTCCACTTGTCGGTCTCCAGGGGCAGTACCGTCACCCGCCACAGCCGAAGGCGACGCAGCAGGACAAACTTGATGAGGCGTCAGTTCTGATTGCTCGTTGCGGGTCACGGGGGCCTCGTCGGAGCTGAGAAGCCTGACCGGGGCGGTCCGGGGTCGCCTCGCCTCCACGTTCTCCCGCCCCGGCACTCCAGACCCGCCGGGGTCGATTGCCCCGCCCCGGTGGTTGTGGCGGACGCCGGTTGCCGTGACGATGGAGAGGTGTGCCGCCACGGACGGGAGGGCGAGTTGACGGATCCCTGGGTGGCTCTGGCCGCCGACGTGAACCCCGGCGCCCGGATCGGTGAACTGTACCGAGCGCACGAGGTGTTCACCTCCGTCGGGCGGTTGGAGACGCCGGTACGTTCCGTGGTGGGCCAGTCGTGGCGACGCTCCGCTCGAGCGAGGGTCAGCCCGGACGGCGCGGCAGCGGTCGAGCTCTGTGCGGACGAACTCGGACCGTACCGGGACGCGCACCCACTGGCTCCCGTCATGCCGATGATCCGCGAACTCATGAGTGCCTACGCCGTGGACGGCGAACACCTGCTCGCGGTCTGCGATGCGCACGGCAGGCTGATGTGGGTCGAGGGGCATGCGCGGGCCCGCCGGCGCGCGGAGCGGATGAACTTCGTGGAGGGAGCCCGTTGGGCCGAGTCGGAGACCGGGACGAACGCACCCGGCACGGCGCTCGCGGTCGACCGCCCGGTCCAGGTGTTCGCCGCCGAGCACTTTCTTCGGCCGGTCCAGCAGTGGACGTGCGCGGCCGCCCCGCTGCACGACCCGCACACGGGCCGAGTGCTCGGAGCCGTAGACATCACGGGCGGGAACGGGCTCGCGCATCCACACAGCCTGGCGTTCGTACAGGCGGTGGCGCGCGCGGCCGAGTCCCAGCTCGCACTCGTGGCGCCGCGGTCCGCCGGTGGGTCGGCACAGCTCTCCACGCTCGGGAGGGAGGAGGCGCTCCTGGTCCTGGACGGGCGCAAGATCCGGCTCAGCAGACGCCACAGCGAGATCCTGGTGACGCTGGCCCTCCATCCTGAGGGCCTCGCCGGTGACGAACTGCTGATGGAGGTGTACGAGGACGAGTCCGTCCCCCCGGTGACGATGCGGGCCGAACTCGCGCGGCTGCGCCGGCTTCTGGGACCCGAGCTGTTGCGCTCGCGTCCGTACCGCTTCGGCGCGCAGGTGGACACCGACTTCGACACCGTCGCGCGCAGGCTGGAGTCCGGGGCGGTGGCGGCAGCGCTCGGCGCGTATGCGGGTCCCCTGCTGCCGCGTTCGCAGGCACCGGCGGTCGTCCGGCTGCGACGGCGGATCGCCGGACAACTGCGTGCCGCCCTGATCGCGCGAGGCGACCCGGGGCTGCTCGCCGACTGGGCGTACAGCCCGTGGGGCACGGAGGACCTCCCTGTCTGGCGGGCTCTCGCCGCGGCGGCTCCTGCGGAACGGCGGGCGGCACTGCTGGCCAGGGCCCGAGCGCTCGACGCGGAGCAGCGCGCGTAGCGCCGCTCAGGGGATGGTGCGTGCAACGGCGTCGCAACGTCGCGCTGCCTAGCCTCACTCCGAGGGCCGTCCAACGGCGGGCGGCAACGGATCCGGGAGGCCACAGAGATGACCCGTTACGCTGCGCCGGGCACCGAGGGTGCCATCGTCTCGTACGAGTCCCGTTACGACCACTGGATCGGTGGAGCCTATGTCCCGCCGGCCCGTGGTCAGTACTTCGAGAACCCGAGCCCCGTCAACGGCCGCCCCTTCACGGAAATCGCCCGTGGCACCGAGGACGACGTCGAGCGCGCCCTGGACGCCGCCCATGCGGCGGCCCCCGTCTGGGGAGCCGTCTCCGCGGGTGACCGCGCGACCGTCCTGAACCGGATCGCCGACCGCATGGAAGAGCATCTGGAGGAACTGGCGGTCGCCGAGAGCTGGGAGAACGGCAAGCCGGTGCGCGAGACGCTCGCCGCGGACATCCCCCTGGCCATCGACCACTTCCGGTACTTCGCGGGCGCGCTGCGCGCCCAGGAAGGCTCACTCAGCGAGATCGACGACGACACCGTCGCGTACCACTTCCACGAGCCGCTGGGTGTGGTCGCTCAGATCATTCCGTGGAACTTCCCCATCCTGATGGCTGTCTGGAAGCTCGCCCCCGCGCTGGCCGCCGGGAACGCGGTGGTCCTCAAGCCGGCCGAGCAGACGCCCGCATCGATCCACCTGTGGATGAGCCTGGTTGCGGATCTGCTTCCCCCCGGCGTCGTCAACATCCTCAACGGCTTCGGCGCGGAGGCAGGCAAACCACTCGCCTCCAGTCCACGGGTCGCGAAGATCGCCTTCACCGGCGAGACCACGACGGGGCGCCTGATCATGCAGTACGCCTCGGAGAACCTCAAGCCGGTCACACTGGAGCTCGGCGGCAAGTCGCCGAACCTCTTCTTCGACGACGTGTGGGCGCTGGACGACGACTTCCGCGACAAGGCGCTCGAGGGCTTCACCATGTTCGCCCTCAACCAGGGCGAAGTGTGCACGTGTCCGTCGCGAGCGCTGATCCAGCGCGGACACTACAGCGAGTTCCTCGAAGCGGGCATCGCCCGTACCGAACAGATCGTGCCCGGGCACCCCCTGGACACCGACACGATGATCGGCGCCCAGGCCTCCGGCGAACAGCTGGCGAAGATCCTTTCGTACCTCGAGATCGGGCAGCAGGAAGGTGCGAAGATCCTGACCGGCGGTCAGCGCGTCGAGCACGGGGGTGAGCTGGAGGGTGGTTACTACGTTCAGCCGACGATCTTCGAGGGCGACAACCGTATGCGTGTCTTCCAGGAGGAGATCTTCGGCCCCGTGGTCGCCGTGACGTCCTTCTCGGACTTCGACGAAGGGATCAGGACGGCGAACGACACGCTGTACGGGCTCGGCGCGGGCGTATGGACCCGGGACACCAACACCGCATACCGGGCGGGCAGGGCGATCAAGGCGGGCAGGGTCTGGACGAACTGTTACCACGCCTATCCGGCCCACGCCGCTTTCGGCGGATACAAGCAGTCGGGTATCGGCAGGGAGAACCACAAGATGATGCTGGAGCATTACCAGCAGACGAAGAACCTCCTGGTCTCGTACTCGCCGAAGAAGCTCGGCTTCTTCTAGTGCACTGTGGGGAGGTGCCTGACCTGGCGTCGCCAAGCGTCAGGCACCTCCCCTCCAGCGAGGGCAGGCCCCGTCACCAGCCTCCTCGCGGCCGCGTTCCCCGCCGCCGTCCTCCCTGGCCCGGATCAGCTGGGGCAGGGGAGGGCTTTCGGCCGTCAGCCGCAGTTGTCGATCTGGAGGGAAAGCCTGTCCGGGCCGGTGGCGACGCGGCGACGGAGGATGTGGGCGCGGATGAGGCGGACGGTTGACGGGATGGGGACGCGGACGGGCTCGCGGCTCCATCGGAGCCACAGGGAGTGGTCTCCGAGTTCGGCGGCCCGGGTGAGCTTGTCGAGCGAGCGGAGTTTGCTGCCACGGTCGATCTCGACACTGATGGGCTGCCCCCTGCCGGAGCGGTGTCTGAGCCGGAGGTCCAGCCGTTCATTCCGTTGGTGGTCCGGGCGGGCGGGAAGAGGGACCTCCCGCCAGGCGTCGTAGCCGAGGCTGTTGGCCCACTCGGTCGTCGTGTCGGTGAAGAACCTGGTCACCTCGGGCGCGGTCAAGTCCGTGAAGTGCTGGGCATTGAGCCAGGTCCGTAGGGAGGCGGCGGCGGTGTCGAGCCCTGTCTTCGGCATGGTGCGAGTATCGAGGGCAGCGCCCTCCGCTGCAGCCACCCTTGATCGAACCGGCCGGTACCCCACTGGAGGGCTCGTACATCCACCTGGGAACTCGCCAGAAGTCCAGGCGGACAGCCGGATGGTGCACCGGATTTCCTGGACACTCAGGGAGTACGAAGGCACGTGTGAGCCACGGTTCCTTGTCGAACACCGAATGCGGTGCGCAGGTTGTGACGCGGGGCCCAACCGGCGCATGTCTCTTCGCCCTTGTCGAGCGAGGATGGCAGCCAGGCCGTCTTCCCGGGGCGCCTGACTCTTATGGGCGACGGCGGGGCGGTGCGGGAAGTGGGGGATCTCTCAGGCGGGCAGAAGCAGCGGTTTTCGATCGCGCTCGCTCTGGTCGGCAAGCCGAAAGTCGCGATTCTCGACGAGCTCACGACGGGACTGGACCCGCAGGCGAGGCGCGACACCTGGAGCCTCATCGAGCGGGTTCGGGAAACGGCGTCACGATCCTCCTCGTCACGCACTTCATGGATGAAGCGGAGCGCCTGAGCGACCGGATCGCCGCCATCGATGGTGGCCGGGTTGCCGCAGTGGATACGCCCGCAGGGCTGATCGCGCAGTCGAGCGCGGTGCAGCAGGTCCGGTTCCGCGTGAGTCAACCGCTGGACAAGAGCGTCCTGACCGGGCTTCCCGACGTGACAGATGTCGAGATACCGATGGCCGCTGGCTGGTCACCGGCAGGGGACAGCTTCTGAGCAGTGTCGCAGGGGCTCTCGCCACGGCTCAGGTCGGTGCGGAGGATCTCCGTGCCGACCAGCGCAACCTCGACGACGCGTTCGTGGCCTTCACGGGACGCGCCCCCGGAGTCGCCGGAACCCTTTGAGAGGAGGGCCGACCGATGCGCCGACCGCGCTGGTGTTCGGGATGAGTGCGATCGCAGACGCGGTAGCTCACCCATTCGGGGAACTTGGAGGCGCTCGGGCCCCACGACGCGGCGCCCGGCGTAACCCGGACGGCCCGACCGCGTGCGCGGAGGCCGCTGTCCGGGCTGATGAGCGTCCCGGGGCGCGGGCAAGGGAGCCACGGGCAGGAGAGACCCGCCGACGCGGCTGCCGGAAGTTCTCTGGGCGGGAGACGGGACGGCGCGGAGACTCACAGGTGTCCGGAGCCGTCGATGGCCCCTGGACTTGTCCGCTCCATGGAGGTGACCGGTGGACAGCGGTGATGCCCACGAGTCGGGTACCGGCCGGCCGATGTCGTTCGCACAGCGACGGTTGTGGTTCCTGAACAGTCTGCGCCCTGGTACACCGGACGATCTGCTGCCGTTGGCGCTGCGGATCCGCGGCGATCTCGACGAGAAGGCGTTGACCGGCGCGTTCGCCGCGGTCCTCGCCCGCCACGAGGTGCTGCGCACGCGGTATCCGGCGGTGGACGGCGAACCGGTGGCGATGGTCGAGCCCACCGTCGAAGTGCCTCTGGAACACCTGGATCTGCGAGGGCTGCCCGCCGGGGAGCGGGAGCGGCGGCTCGCCGAGCTCGTCGCCGCCGAGGTGGTACGGCCGTTGTCGCTGGACTCGGCACCGCCGCTGCGCCTGATCCTGGCGCGGCTGGCCGAGCACGATCAACTCCTGCTGATCGTGGTCCACCACATCGCCTTCGACTTCTCCTCCTGGCCGGTGCTCACCCGGGAACTGGCGGCCGGGTACCGGGCCCGCACCGCCGGCCCGGTGGTGGCGGAACCGGAGCCGCTGGAGCCGCTGCCCCTCCAGTACGCCGACGCCGCCGCCGAGCAGGCCGAACGGCTGGCCGGCCCGCGCGGCGAGCGCCAGCTCGCCCACTGGCGCGAGCGGCTGGCGGGTCTGGAACCGCTGACGCTGCCCACCGACCGGCCGCGCCCGGCGGTCTGGGACGGCGCCGCCGACATCGTCCGGTTCACCATCCCGGCCGAGATGGCCGCCGGAGTGGACCGGCTGGCCCGGCAGCACCGGGCCACGCGGTTCATGGTGTTGCTCGCCGCCTTCCAGGCAACTCTTGGACGGCTGACCGGCCGGACCGACATCGCGGTGGGCACCCCGGTCAGCGGCCGGGGGCTGCCCCGGCTCAACGGTCTGATCGGGCTGTTCGTCAACACCGTGGTGCTGCGCGCCGATCTCGGCGGCGAGCCGTCCTTCGCCGAGCTGCTGCGCAGGGTGAGGACGGACGCCCTGACCGCGTTCTCCCACGCCGAGCTGCCGTTCGAGCGGGTCGTCGCCGAGCTGGCCAAGGAGCGTGACCTGTCGCGCAACCCCCTCTTCCAGGTTTCCTTCCAACTGCTCACCCTGCGGGAGGAACCGGAGTACCTGCCGGGCCTGGAGGCCGAGATGATCTCCACCCCGGCCTCCGGCAGCGCTCTCGACGTGTCGCTGGACCTTCTCTCCCTGCCGGACGGCCGGATCGCCGGCCGGATGCAGTACGCCACCGCGCTGTTCGATCCGGACACCGCCGAACGGATCGGTGCCGCGTTCGTGGCGCTGCTGACCGCGGTCCTGGCTGATCCGGAGGCCTCGGTCTCCCTGTCGGCAGACGGAGTCCCGGCGTTGCCGGGGCGGGAGAGGCGCAGGCTGCTGGCCCAGGGCACCGGCATCGGGCTGGAGGTGCCGGAGGCACCCTGGACCGAGCTGTTCGAGCGGCAGGTGGCCCGCACCCCCGACGCTGTCGCGGTCAGCTGCGCCGGCCGTTCCCTCAGCTACACCGAACTGGACGCCCGAGCCAACCAGTTGGCGCACCGGCTGGCGACGACTGGCGCCGGGCCGGGGACCCCCGTCGGGGTCTTCCTGGAACGCGGACCCGCGCTGCTGGTGGCCCTGCTGGCGGTGCACAAGGCCGGCGCCGTGTACCTGCCGCTCGACCCGGGTTACCCCGGCGGCCGGATCGGCTACCTCCTCCAGGACGCCGGAGCGGCGGTGCTGATCAGCGAACGGGCGCTCGTCGAAAGGCTGGACGGCATGGAAGCCGGGCTCCGGCCGGCGGAGGACCACACCGTGCTCCTGGACGATCCCGCCGAAGAGGCCAGGCTGGCCGCCGCCCCCCGCTCGGCGCCGCCGCGCGGGCCCGGCCCGGACGAACTCGCCTACGTCTTCTACACCTCCGGCTCCACCGGCGGCCCCAAAGGCGTGCTGATCGAGCACCGCTCGCTGACGCACTTCCTGGTGGCGATGGCGGGCCGTCTGCCCCTTCGCCCCGGCGGCGCCTTCCTCGGCATCACCACGGTCGCCTTCGACCCGTCGCTGATGGAGCTGTGCCTTCCGCTGCTGACCGGGGCCCGGCTGCTGCTCGCCGACCGCGAGCAGGCGCGTGACCCGGAGCGGATGTCCGCGCTGATCGACACCGCCGGGTCCGGCGTGGTGCAGGCCACCCCGGTCACTCTGCGGATGCTGCTGGACGCCGGCTGGCGGCCGGGGGCCGGGCTGACCGTGCTCAGCGGCGGCGAGAAGCTGCACACGGAACTGGCGGTGCGGCTGGCCGCAGACGGAGCCCGGGTCTGGGATCTGTACGGCCCGACCGAGACCACCGTCTGGGCCACGACCGCCCGTCTCGACGCCCAGGGGCGGACCGTGGACTGGGAACTGCGCGGCAACACCGAGCTCCACCTGCTGGACGAGCGGCTGGAACCGGTCCCGGAGGGCGCGGTCGGGGAGGCGTGGATCGGCGGCAGCGGGCTCGGCTGGGGCTACCACGGCCGCCCCGCACAGACAGCGGGGGTCTTCGTCCCCGATCCGCACTCCGGACGCCCCGGGGCCCGCCTGTACCGCACCGGGGACCTGGCGCGCCGACGACAGGACGGCTCGCTGGAGATCCTGGGCCGCGCGGACCACCAGGTGAAGATCCGCGGCCACCGGATCGAGCCGGGCGAGATCGAGTCCGCGCTGCTGGCCCTGGGTGTCTTCCGCGCGGCTGTGGTCTGCGCGGTGCCGCAGCCTGGAGGCGACCAGAGGCTGGCCGCCTACCTGGTGCCGCGAGAGGGCTCGGACCAGCCGCCCGGTAACGGCCCCGCCGGCACCGGCCCGGGTCCCGAGGAGTTGCGGACCGCACTGCTCGCCACTCTGCCCGACTACCTGGTACCCGAGGCGTTCGTGGTGCTGGACGCCCTGCCGCGAACACCGAACGGCAAGGTCGACCGCAAGGCGCTGCCCGCCGTGGAGTGCTGGCGGCAGCCCGAGGACTCCACCGCCGGCACGCCACCGCGCACCGACCGGGAACGCACCGTGGCCGGGGTCTGGGAGGCGGTACTGGGTATCCGGGGCTTCGGCGTCGACCACGACTTCTTCCAGCTCGGCGGACACTCCTTGCTGGCCACCCGGGTCTCGGTACGGTTGCGGGCCGCGCTCGGTATCGACGTCCCGGTCCGCGCACTCTTCGAACACCCCACCGTGGCCGCACTCTCCGCGGCCCTCTCCGGCTACCCGGCCGTGCCCTCCGGAGGGTCCGCGCCGGTCCTCGGCGCCAGGCGTCGGGAGCGCCGCCAGGCTGTCGCCCGGCCCGCGGACGGCGGGCGTTAAAGGGCAGCCCGGCACAGCAGCACACCGGAACAGCAGTACGGCTGGGCCGCCGCACGGCGACCCCGGCGTCACCATGCCGGCGAACGTCACCGCATGTCATCGGCGTGCGACCGCGCGTCACGCCGAGGTCCGACAGGACCGGCGGACCGGCAAGCCCCGCGAGAACCGAAAGGACCACCGACCGCCATGACCACCGCGATCACTCCTCCCGCCCCCACACCGCCGCTGGTCGTGTCCGGCCCGCCGGACGTCGCCGTCTTCGAGCGCCACGAGTCCCACGTCCGCAGCTACTGCCGCAAGTTCCCGGTGGTCTTCGAACGCGCCAAGGGCGCGCGGCTGTACGCCGAGGACGGCCGGGTCTTCACCGACTTCTTCTGTGGCGCTGGAACCCTCAACTACGGCCACAACCCCAGCCCGATCAAATCGCGGATCGTCGACTATCTCGCCTCCGACGGGATGATGCACGGCCTCGACATGTACACCGGGGCCAAGCGGTCCTTCCTGGTCGCGCTCACCGAGCACATCCTGCGACCCCGCGGCCTGGAGTACACCGTGCAGTTCTCCGGTCCCACCGGCACCGACGCGGTCGAGGCGGCTCTGAAACTGGCCCGGAAGGCCACCGGCCGCAGAGGGATCTTCGCCTTCAGCGGCGGGTACCACGGAATGTCCCGCGGCTCGCTGGCCGTCACCGGCAACGGCCGGGCTCGGCTGGCCGGCGGGGTGCACGGCCAGGACGAGGTCACCTTCATCCCCTACGAGGACGGACCGCAGGGGCCGTTCGACTCCGTCGGGTTCATCGAACGGCTGCTGGCCGACTCCTCCTCCGGAGTGGAGAAGCCCGCCGCGGTGATCGTCGAGCCGCTGCAGATGGAGGGCGGCGTCTACGAGGCGTCCGCCGACTGGCTGCGCCGGCTGCGCGCCGTCACCGAACGCCACGGCATCCTGCTGATCTGCGACGAGATCCAGTCCGGCTGCGGCCGCACCGGCACCTTCTTCGCCTTCGAGGAGTCCGGCATCGTCCCGGACATCGTCACCGTCTCCAAGTCCATCAGCGGCTACGGGCTCCCGCTGGCCCTCACCCTCTTCCACCCCCGGCTCGACGTCTGGGAACCGGGTGAGCACACCGGCACCTTCCGCGGCAACCAGCTCGCCTTCGTCGCCGCGACCGCCGCCGCCGAGCTGTGGAGCCGCCCGGGCTTCCTCGCGCAGCTCCCCGCACCGGCCCGCCGGCTGGCCGAGCTGGGGGCCGAACTGACCGCCGCCGAACCGGAGATCGTCGTCCGGGGCCGCGGCATGGTGCTCGGCATCGACCTCGGCCGGTGCGGCGGAGGCGAACGCGCAGCGGCGGTCCAGCGGTACGCCTTCGACCACGGGCTGATCGTCGAACTCTCCGGCCGGGACGACGAAGTGGTCAAGGTGCTTCCGCCGCTGACCATCACCCCCGAGGAGCTCGGCCACGGCCTCGGCGTGCTGCGCGCCGCACTGCTCACCCGCTGAGGCCCGGGACCGCCCGTCCGGAGCCGCCGCCCCGACCTGCTCCACCAAGGAGGAAGCACCATGCCCCAGGCCGAACGCCGTCATCTGATTTCCATCGACGACCTCTCCGACGAGGAGCTGCGACAGATCGCCCGGCGCGGCGCCGAGTTCTCGGCGGGCGCTGCCGACGAGGCGCGGCCGCTGGCGGACACCGTCGTCGGCGTGCTGTTCCGCAAGACCTCCACCCGTACCCGTACCGCCTTCTCCGCCGGGGCGCTGCGGCTGGGCGCCCGGCTGATCACCTACGGCCCCGGGGACCTCCAGGAGAACACCGGGGAGACCGTGGAGGACAGCGCCGCAGTGCTCTCCCGGATGATCGATGTGCTGGTGGCGCGCACCGCGGGCCCGGAGCGCGAACTGCGCGCCTACGCCGACCAGCGGCGGATGGCCGTCATCAACGCGATGAGCGAGGGTGAGCACCCCACCCAGGCGCTGGCCGACCTCACCACTCTGCTGCGCAGGTTCGGCCGTATCGAGGACCTGCACGTGCTCTACGTGGGCGAGGGCAACAACACCGCCTCCGCCCTGGCCCTGGCGCTCTCCCGGTTCCGGGGCACCCGGCTCACTCTGCGCACCCCGCCCGGATACGGGCTGGCGCCCGAGTACCTGGAACGGGCGGCGGTCTACGCCAAGCGCACCGGAGCCCGGATCGAGGAACGCCACGACATGGCCGACCTGCCGGCGGCCGACGTCATCTACACCACTCGCTGGCAGACCACCGGGACCGAGAAACCGACCGCCGACTGGCGTGAGGTCTTCGCGCCCTTCCAAGTCACCGGGAGAACCCTGGCGAGCAGTCCGGACGCGGTGTTCATGCACGACCTGCCCGCGCACCGAGGCGAAGAAGTCACAGCAGAGGTGCTGGACGGCCCGGCCAGTATCGCGTTCGACCAGGCCGAGAACAAATACCACAGTGCGCGCGCCGTTCTCGAATGGTGCGCCATGGACCGTAGCTCCGAGAGGTAGATCATCATGGTTGCGGAAGAGCAGGAAGCCGTTTATCTGCCCGGTGGGCGTTGGCGGTTGTGGGAGCAGTTCTCGTTGCGGGGGCCGGGTTTTCCGGTGGGGGGTGTGCTGGATCTGGCGCCGGTGGATGTGTCG
>NZ_JNXG01000029.1 GCF_000717025.1 Streptomyces atroolivaceus | reverse complement strand
CAGCAACGGAGAACCCCCAACTAGAGGTTGCGCTCACCAACGTGAGCAATGGCCAGCTCGGAGTCCCCTACCCTGCTCACCTTCAACCGGGCCGCCACAACGGCCTCGGCAAAGACTCGCAGCGCGCGGAGACCCGGGCCGCGCAGCTCGCGGAGATCGATGAGGACTGGAACTGCCCCTGGCCCCTCGACTGGCAACGCCACCACCGAGTGCTCGCCGACCTCGCCGCCGACGAGGCCGATGGCGTCCTGCCGGCCATCGACCCCGGGGTGCTGTTCGAGGGCGACGACATCGGACGATGGCTCCAGCAGCAGCGCAAGCCCGCCACCTGGAAGCAGCTGTCCACCGAGCAGCAGGAACGACTGTCCAGGCTGGGCGTACAACCCGACCAAGCCCTGGCCCCCGCCCCGGCAGTCGCGGGCGCGACGAAGGGCCCGAACAAGGCGCAGCAGGCATTCCAACGCGGACTCACAGCCCTCACACAATGGATCGAACGGGAAGGCGTGGACCGGCCGGTACCGCGCGGCCACGCTGAGGAGATCGCAGTCGACGGCGAGGCTGAACCAATGGCGGTGAAGCTGGGCGTATGGGTTTCCAACACCAAGACCCGACGCGACAGACTCGGCCAGGAGCAGCGCGACGCGCTCGCGGCGCTGGGCATCGACTGGATCTAACGGTCGTCGGCAAGGTTCGGTGATGATCCGAGACTGGGTGAGGGGCGCGGGGGCGGGGTGGTGAGGTACGGGGCGAGTTGGGCTTCGAGGTCGGCGATGCGTTTGTCCATGAAGCGGTTGTTCTGGCGTGCGCTGGTCAGGCGCTCTTGAAGCTGCTGGTTGTCCTGGGTGAGCTGTCGTACGTGCTGCTTCAGCGTGGTGTTCTCCGTGACGATGCGCTGAAGTGAACCTTCGGGTAGATCGTGTTCGAGGTCGCGGATCTTGCCGAGGAGCTCTGCGATGCGGGTGCGCTGGGTGCGGATTTCGCGCTGGGCTTGGGCGAGTGCGTCTTCGGCGTTGAGTGCGCGTTCCTTCCAGGCGGGCTGTGCGCGGCTGCCGTTGTTGGAGACTCCGGGATGGGGTCTGCTTGCTCGATTGGCCCGCTCGATCAGGGCTCTGGCCTGCTGGTTTTGATAGAGGAAGGTGCGTGAGACGCGGGCGGTACGGGCAAGGGCTGCGACGGTGACAGGCGTGTGGTCGCGTGTCATTGCTGCCAGGGCAGTCTGCAGGCGTTGAAGCATCTCTTGGGTGGCTTGGCGGCGGGCTCGTACGGCTGCGTCTGTGCGGGGAGTGCTCATGGCTGCCCTGTGGCGTCGGCGGGGTCCTGCAGTGCTGCGAGGTCGCGGGCGCGGAAGGCGGTGCTCCAGGTGCGGTGGAAGTAGTCCTGGGGGCGCCGCAGGTCGAGGGCCAGGGCTTCATCGAGGATGCCGAGGGCGGCCAGGGCCTGCTCGAGTCCTTTGATGGCCTTGGCGGTGGGTTCGAAGACGGTGTGGAGGTAGTCGGCGGTGGCGTCGTCGGGGGCGTTCTCGGCGATGGAGCGCCACTGTTCGGCTTTGCGCCGCCAGTAGAGGAGGTCTGCGCCGGAGAGGACGAAGTTGTCGCAGTTCTCGCAGTCGAGTTTCCAGGGGCAGGCTCCGCCGTTGACGACGGGTTGGTAGGTGCAGAATCCCCCGTCGGCGGGGGTGCTGCGGCGGGAGAGGTCCAATGCCAGGGCGAGAGCTGTCTCGCGCTCCATGGGGGTGGTGTCGCCGGAGAGGAGTTCGCCGGGGTTGAGGGCGCCGGGCCCGGCTACCCAAATGGTGTTCAGGACGTCTTCGAGGTCGCTGTTGGTGATCTTCACGTAGTGCTCGGCCATGCGTTCGGAGAGCTGGCCGAGGTAGCGGCGGATGTGGGTGAGTGTGGCGCCGGCGCGCAGCAGGTTGGTGGCCAGGGTGTGGCGGGCCTGGTGGGCGACGTACGCGCCGCCGAGGTCGAGGTCGGAGATCCAGGTCCTGAAGCGCTCGTTGAAGTGTCCGTAGGAGATCGGCTGGCGGCCGTTGGGGTTGCGGATGCGGGACGGGAACAGGGCCAGGCCGGGGCGTTCCGCAGCCGCTGGGGTGTGGCCGTAGCGCTTTTCGAAGATCTGGAGTGTCTTAGTGCGCCGTGCATTGAGGCGCTGGTACACGGACTCGGGGATGCGGATGCCCTCGTTGTAAATGCCGACCTTGGTCTGGTCGTGCCACAGCATGGCCAGGCCGCGGTAGCGGCCGATGCAGTCCAGGCGCAGTCCGACGACCTCGCTGCAGCGGCGCCCGGTGGCGACGATGGTCTCCCAGATGTCCCGCAGGCCCCGGTCGTTGAGGTCGAGTTCCTCCAGGCGGCGCAGGTTGGTCTCGTCCATCAGCGCGCGGGCGACGTCGTCGCTGAAGGGGTTGCGGGAGCGCTGTTTGATGCCGGTGCCGCCGAAGGGGATGGCAGTCAGGAAGCCGGTGTCGATGCCGAGGCGTTCGGCGTGGCCGGCGGTGATGGCGCTGTAGAGCAGCTTGCGGGATTGGTTGAACACGAACTGGCAGCTCAGATCGGTGACGGTGGGGGATCGTCCGTCGACCAGGAGCATGCCCAGAGATGGCAGGCCGTGGCGGGCGCGGTGGCGCTGGTCGGCGACGAACCGATCGGCGTGCTCACGGCGAAGCACGGTGGGGTCGTGGCCGGCGTCAGGGGCGTCGGTTTCGAGGAAGACTCCCAGTTCGACGGCGGCGCGGCGCATCTGGTCGAAGGGGCCTCTGGTGCGGGGGCACTGCGGGGACCGGAGCAACTCGGCGAGATAGTCCCAGAGCAGGTCGCGCAGCCACCGCTGCGGTACGGCGGTGATGTCGAAGTTGCTCTGGGCGTTCTTGAAGCGCCTTCCGAAGTGATCGGTCTCCAGGAAACCGGCGTCCTTGGTGTCCGAGGGGCTGTAGTAGACGCAGCGCAGACCGTTGATGACTTCCCAGATGATCTTGCTTGCGGACTTCGGAATCCATCTGCTTACGGGACAGGTCTTTGTAGCCCTCGTCGTGCAGATCCATCAGGGACGTGATGCCGCCTCGTCGGCAATGCCTGACGAGATTCCTGATGCCGTTGGTGCTCCACTCGGAGTGCTGCGCGGACTGGGCATGGGTGTGCAGGCCCCACTGGATCTCGGCCCGCAACAGCGGGGACAGGCCATGAAGGTTGACCAGCCCTGGCTGCGTAACCGGCTCCGCAGTGGCGCACCAGGCGCGGAATGCCTTCTCGTCGCCGTACGTCACCGGGAGCGGCTGGCCGTCCTTGAGGGGGCCGCGTGAGTTTTGTGACCGGGCCTCTCCCGGACGGTTGTCGATCTTGTACCGGTTCAGGTGCTGCAGGCACAGCCCCAGTGAGGTGCAGGCCAGGAACGGACATCGTGCCGTGCACAGGCCGTAGCCGGGAAGCGGGTGCTGTGTACGGGCCCAGGATTCGAACCGGGTGCGGTCCATGCCGGCGGCCTCGCCGTACTGCCACCTGGTCTGGTGCTGCAGGCACAGCCGGGTGGTGGGACTGATCGCCGGGCGGTCGGGACAGATCAGGCACCGGCCGTAGTCCACTCCCCGCGCGGCGGGCAGAGCGGTGGCCGCGTCCATGAAGGCGCGCTTGGTCTGCCCCGTCCGCTCGGCCTGCTCCCACTCCAGGTTGTGCGTGTTGCACAGGTTGTGGCTGACCCGGCGGATGCGCAGGCAGCCGTCAACGGCGCGCTGCCAGGCGAAGACCGGGTGCTGAGGCGGGATGAAGATCAACGTGTCGCGGAAGAGCGGGTCGAATGCGGGAGCAGCGATGAGGGCCGTGAGCAGTTCGAGCCGGTCGCGGCCGACGCGGGTGGTGTCGGTGCGGCCGGGCAACAGCGTCAGAGGGATCACGGCCGTGTCCCCCACACCTGCTCCAGAGCTGCGGTGAACACCGGGTCGTGGACGTCTACGTGGCCGTAGACCTGCTCGACGGTCACGGCCGAGGCCCAGCCGCCGGCATCCCGCGCGATCACCGCATTGCCCTGTGCGGCGTCCAGCACCGCGGTGGCGAAGCTATGCCGGAAAGCGTGCGGGACCACCCGGCCGATCTCCACACGGGCCGCGGCCCGGCGCAGCATGCCGCGGGCCGCGGCCGTGGTCCACGGCTGGCCTCGGGAGGGGCCGTTCAGGCTGACCAGGAGCATGCCGTGAGCGGTCTGGGCGGGGTACTGGGTGGTGATGTACTCGAAGTAGGTGTGAACCATCGCCGGACTCACCCGGCGCACCGTTCCACCGCACACAGTGCCGTCCTGCGACGTCCAGGGGGACTTGGTCTTCGCCCGGGCCCGGTTGGCGTTGTCCTCACGGTGGCAGATGTGCACGTGCGGCCCCCGGCACTGACCGCACGCGGCCTGCTCGCGCAGGTGCAGGTCGACCAGACGCAGCCCGCACAGCTCACCGATGCGGAAACCGCCGTCGGCCAACCACGTGACCACCATCCGGTCCCGCGCGCACGAGACCGCCCCCAGCAGCAGATCCCGGGCGCCTTCCGGCAGCATCTTCGGGTGCCGGCGCACCCGCTGGGCCGGAGCCAGAGGGTTGGCGGGCAGGCTGTGCAGGACGTGCCCGAGCATCGCCCGCCGTCGATCCGCCCGCGTCGGCAACCGCGTCACGCGCAGCGCCTCCGCCAGCGCGGGGTTCACGCCGTGGATGCTGAGGTGGAGGTAGAAGCCCTTCAGGCAGGCCGCCGCGGTCTTCAACGCGCTGTGCCCGTACGGGCGCTTCCCCTCCCGCCACCCGGCAGCCCGAACGGCCCCGGATACTCCGCCCCGAGAGCTGCCATGTAGTGCCGCAGATGCTCGAGCGACACCGACCCTGTGTCCAGGCCCGCGAACCGCAGCCACCGCAAATGGTCCACCAGCACATACGCGTACGTACGATCCGTGCCCGCCCGGCAGGTACGCAGGAACCCGTCCGCCTCCGCCACAAGCGTGCAGTCCGTGTCCACGACCGTGTAGGACACCCGACCGTTCCCGCGGACGATCTCCTGCACGCGTAAGTCGCCCACCACCAACCGGCCATCCATCAGGTGCCGCCCCCTCCGAACCGGGAACCGCCCCGGTGGCAGCACCCTGGCTCCGAGTCCACACCCCTCCCCCGCCCCGGCGGACCACTCCACGCGAACGTCCCACACACCCAGGCCACGGTTGGTAAAGTCCATGATCGCCAGGTCGAACGGCGGGACCGCGTATGCGGTGTTGCGGGTCTCCTGGATCTTGTCGAGTGAGTCGTAGGTGCAGATCAGTGTCAGAGCCGGGATCTGGTCATCCCTCTCCCCCACGACCGACATGAGGGTGGCCAGGGTGACAGGACTGCTGCTGGACATGACGCGGGCGGCGACCAGGGCGTCGCGGCCGGCGGCGTCCATGGAGGAGACGATCACCATTTGCTCGGTGTGGCCGTCGCGCCGCCACGCCAGTGCGGTCTGGGCGGCCAGGTCGAGGGTGGGCACGACGAACAGAACCAGGCGCGCCTGGAGTTCGTCGGCCACGCGGATTGAGACCAGGGTCTTGCCCGTTCCGGTCGCCGCGACGTACAGCCCCCGCGTCCCGGGGCGCCGCAGATGCCGCGCCACCCGGGAGACGGCCTCCGCCTGGTCGGGGAACAGCGCCCCCTTCTCCGGCAGGCCGGGGGTGGCGGCAACCACGGTCATACAGCACTCCTGAGGGCGGTGCGGGGCGGCGGCGGGCGTCCTTCTCAAGGGCCCTGGCCAGCTCACGCTACGCGAACGCTACGGTCTGCCCGCTGCCCTGTCGGATGCGGAGCGGTCGGCAGGGCGGCTCCCGGCGGACCACAGGGCCATCAAGCTCCTGGAGCGGGCCGGGTGGAAACTGACCCGGCGCTGGCTGGGCCCGTGGGCGCGGATCTACCGGCCCGTCACCGGCGGCCGGTGCCCGGCGGCCCTGTCATGGATGAGCCGGTGCAGGGTGGTCGTCGCCACGGTGATCTGCCAGTTCGCCCGGGCACGGTCGTGGAAGGGGGCCTCCCTCGTGTCTGGGACCGCGCGGCAGGGGCCGGGGCGAAGACGGGAAGAGCCGCTACAGGTCGAACTCGATGTGCTCGACGTCGGTGAACTCCACGAGGAGTCCGCCTGCCCGGCGCCCGCCGTCACGGAAGTACGTCTCCTGGAGGGCTTCGGCGGCGATGGTCTGGAGTTGTTGGTCGGTGGCTCCTTGGTCGCGGGCTTCGAAGAGGCGTGCGGCGTAGGTGGGTGGGAGGGCGACGGTGAGGTGGCGCAGGCGGGCGTCGTCGGTACTGCCCGGGGCGGCGGTGTAGCCGAAGCGGGCGCGGGTGTCGATGACGATGCCGTGGGTGGTGGCGGCCTTCTGCTTGGCCTGGGCGCGGATCTGGGGCTGCCAGCGTTTGGTGACTTCGCCTTCCAGGCGGGCGGCGAGGTCCTTGCGGGGCGTTTTGATCTTGTTCTTTACGTAGCGTTCGACGGTGCGCTGGCTGATGCCGAGCTGCTGGGCTGCGGCTTTGGTGGATTTCATCTGTCGTACGAGGTAGCGCATGCGGGCGCCGGCTGAGGTGGGGATCGGCCGGGTGAAGGCTTTGTGGACGGCTTTGTCGAGCCCGTCGGCGAGCTGTCCCATCGGTTACTTCCTACTCCCCGTTGTCGGTTCGGGTGACCTGGCCGTCCTTGATGTACCGGGCGATGTTCTCGTCCGGGCCGTGCTGCTCGTGGATACTTTCGGCCCACAGGGTGGTCTGGGTGCCCTCGTGCTTGACCATGCCGGGGCTGACGCCGAGGCGGAAGCCGCCCGGCAGGGACTTGCCGTCCTTGTAGGGGAGGAAGTCCAGGGGGCTGGGGCCGTCGCTGGCGTAGACGGCGCAGTCGGAGAGGATCGCGAGCGGGTACTGGCCGGTGGCGTCGGCGAGTTTGAGCATCTTGCGGTGCATGTTGATGCGGGCTTTGGAGATGACGGCGGCGCGGATGTCGGGGCGCCAGGTGGGGCGGGACAGGGCCCTCCAGGGCTCCCCCGGTTTCCAGTTCTCGCCGCGGGGGCGTTCGCGGAGTTTGCCGAGGCCGCCCTTGACGGTGGCCTTGACCGCGGACAGGAGGGTCGCCATCTGCGGGTCGCGCAGGCGGTGGCCGTCCATGGCCGCCAGGAAGTCAGCCGGGGTCAGGTCGGTGGTGACGCCGAGGTCGGCCATCGTCGCGATGTAGGCGTCGCGCAGCCGGTTGTACCAGCCGTCCAGGTAGCGGCCGCTCTCGTGACGGACGTACGCCTCGACGGGGGTGACCTGGTGGCCGAGTTCGACGGCGTAGGCGACGGTCGGTGTCGCGTACCAGGCCGGACCGGTGGGCCTCTCGCCGCGTGGGGTGAAGGGTGAGGGGAGGCGGTCGTCGAGTTCGATGTGGGAGAGGTCGACGAGCCAGGAGCCGGGCAGCTTCGGGTCGAAGGCGGGCTGGCGCACGTGGGTGGGGGCTCCCAGGCCGACGGTGGTGCCGTTCGCGGCGGCGGCGAAGGCCATGTTGATGTCGATGCCGACGACGTACCGCTTGGCGCACTCCTCGTCGGTGAGTGGGCGTGCCCAGTCGTAGGCCTCTTCCATCAGCATCTCGGCGGGGGTGCGCTGGTGGAAGCGCGGCAGGCCGGCCAGAAGGGGGTGGCCGTCCGGTGCCTCGCACGGTGCGCAGTCCACCGGCTCCTTGCCGAGCGAGCCGGGGTTGTGCTGGCTGTGCCTTTTGCCGGTGTGGTCGGGTTCGCTGGCCCGGGTGGGCGGGTGCAGTGCGGTCATCAGTTCCAGGCCGGTGACGGCCGTGGACCCGCGCGGGGTGATCACGCGGGTGGCGTAGGTGCCCAGCAGGCGGGCGAGTTCGGGGGCGGGGAGCTGGGCGGCATCACCCCAGCTGCGTTTGTCGAGCGCGTTCCAGGAGGGGATGCACAGCTGCACGCACGCCCGCTTGCCGCCCTGGGCGGGGCGGTAGATGCGGGCCCAGGGGCCGAAGCCACGGCGGGTGAGCTGCCAGTCGGCCCGGGCGAGCTGCTTGATGACCTTGTGGCCTTCCGGGAGCCGACCGGCGCTGCGTTCCTCATCGCTGAGCCGGCCGGGCAGGCCATAGCGTTCGCAGGCGGCGGGGGTGAGCACGATCAGCGGGTCGGCGTCCTTGCCGGACCCGTGGAGCCGGGCGGCACCCAGTTTCGCTTCGTTCAGGGTCCAGTCGACCAGAGCGGGGATGGACTTGGCGGGCACGTCGAGGACGAGTCCGCCGACGCAGTAGGCCATGGTGTGCCCGTCCTCGATGTCGAGGACGGCCAGCGGGCCGTTCGCGAACCGCGGATCAGCCTGGGCCGGTGGCACGGTGGTCTTCGTGGCCGCCGGGCGGCGGGGCACCGTGCGCGCCACGCCCACCGGGGCGGGTGCGCGGACAGTCCGGGCGACACCGGCGGTTGGAGCAGCAGTGGACGGCGTGCCGGCGGACGGGGCGGCGTCGGGTACGGGCGGGGAGGGAGTCTTGGGAACCGGTGTCACCGGAGCGGTCTGACCGGCCGGAGCCGTCTTCGGGACGGGCGCGGGGTACAGCTCGGCGAGCTTGTCCAACAGCCGGGCGTATGCCTCACGTTGCGGGGGCCGTGGTTCTGTCTTGCCGTTCTCCCAGGACACGATGGTCGCGCGGCGCACTTCGAGTGCCTGGGCGACCTCGTCCTGCGTCAGACCGTGCGCCTTGCGCAGGCGCTCCCGCTCCTGCGGCGGCGGCAAATGGGCGCGGCCCGCGATGAGGGCATCGACCGCATCAAACAGTTCAGACATCGCAATCCTCCCCGATCATGCTCCGAACCTATCTCTCACCGCAACTTTTTCCGCACTTTATTCGCACAGGCTGCGTACTTTTGAGAGATCAGCCGGGTGTCGTTGCTCGCGCCGCAGCGCACTCCCCTTGCTCCGCCACTTCTCCCGGCTCGCCGTCCATGCCCGCTCCAACGCCGCGCCCAAGCCTCGAAGCCGAAATCACCGACCTCCTCGGCCTCCAGTTCCGGCTGCAGGGAGAGGAGCTGCCACGGCGGTGTGCGGAAGGCGCCCGCGCGCCTTGTTGACGGTGGCCTGCCGGGCGGCTTCCATGGCATTCGGGCCTGTGAACGCCCGGCCGCGCGACGGACGACGCCCCCGCTGCTTCCGTCGCCAAGGACCGGCCAGAAGCGTCACCGCATCATCTGCCGCCCCATCTGTACCTGCACAGCGCGTACCGCCCGGGGGCCGGTTCCGCGCGGAAGAAGACTCATGAACCCTGCGGCCGCTCTCCATCTCACCGCCGACCGGCGGCGCAGCACCGGGGAATCCCACCAGGCCCTTCACCCGCTGCTGGCCGGCCCGGGCCAAGGGCTGCCCATCCCGGCTGCGCGTGATGCCGAGCAGGCCCGGCTGGAGGCCGAGGTCTTCCAGCGGGTCTGCGCGATGGGCGGCCTGAGCAGTCATCCGATGGGCATCGTCCGCGTGCGGCCCGAGAAGGACGTTCTCACCCTCCAGCTCATCGACGAGCCGGTGGTCCTCGGTCACTGGGTCGAGTTCCTGTATCCCCGGGTCAGTGACGTCAAGGACGCTGGTGAGGATCCGCGCGACCGGGTGGGCGGTGTGCCCGGGCTGCGCAGCGCCCGTGTCCCGGGCGGGGTACGCCTGTACCGGCCGGGGATGAAGGCGGCGATCCTCCTGCGCGGGTTCAGCCCGGACAGGTGGGAGCGATTCGCCACGAAGCGCGAGGGCGTCTACGGGTCTCTGCTGCGGCGACCGGACTGGACACCCGTCGAAGAGGCGGCCTACGCCGCCCAGACCGCCCGGCCCTGCGACCCTTTCTGGCTGATGTCGTCTCTGCTGCGCCGGATCCGGGCGACCGTCGGCGCCGGACCGGTCAACAGCACCGACACCTGGACCAGCGGCAGGGGCATCCGTCTGGAGACGACGGACGGGCCGCCCTGCTCCGACCTCGTCCGGCTTCTGACGCAGGGGCCCTGCGGACTGGGATGGGAGGTCACGGCCAAGACGTGCACCTGCCGGTGCGATCACCGCCACACCTCGACCGGATGCTCCGTCGACTTCCTGGACCCGGCCACCGGACAGCCGGTGTGGTACTCCAACCTGAAATGGAATCGCACCCCCGACGACAACCGGGTGAGAGCCCTCGCAGGCCTCCAGGCCGCCTTGACCTGAACCACACCGGCACCAGCTCCGCGCCGTGGGTCCGTTCCGGCGGGGAACGGCGTCCGGACAGGAACTGGCGCGGCAGGGCCGGGCACGTCCACGGCAGCGTTCCCACCCCGTCCCGTGCGGGGGCGCATATTCCTGGCCGTGCGCTCCCGCATCGCGCCGGGGGCGCGCGGGGCGCTGCTGAGCGCCGGGCGTCACAGAGAATCTGCGACGCGGCGAGAGGTAAAAGCCCAGTTCACAGGGTTTCACCGCACGAGGGAAGAAAAACGAGGTGAGGCAGCTGTTGAGAAACGGAGGCGGGCGGGCCTATGAGCCGGTGAAGTAAGTCGCCGGCCCCGAACCGAGGAAGTCCCCTACTCGATGCCCGAGTTCACCGAGCTCCTCCCGCTCGTCCTCCAGATGCTCCCCCACATGCTCGCCCTCCTCGACCGTCCTGCGAGCAGCACATCCCGCAGGCACTCCCGGCACCACGGCGCCCGTCCCCCGGCCGGCTCCGTCGCCGTGCCGACCGCAGCGGCCGGCTCGGCATTCCTGGAGCTGATGCGCGGCATGCCGCCCGGTACGGTGCTGCGCTACGAGGCGCCCGACGGGGCAGTGCTCACCTGCTGGTCGGCACCGGGTACGGAGCACGGGGAGTACCGGCTGTGGTGAGCCCCGGCGGCGGCCAGTCCGACGCGGGCCGCGCCTATCTCGAGGAGCTGGGCCGTGAGGGGTACGACGAGCTGTGCAGGAAGGTCGTCGCTTCGCTCGGCTGTTTCCCGCAGCTCGACCCGGGCGAGCGGGCGGATGTGGCCAACGAAGCCGTCCTCATGGTGCTGAGGAGCGGCCTTCTGGATCCGTCGAAGAAGCCGGTCGCGTACATCAAGACGACCGCCAGACGACTGGCGTTGGGGAAGCTGAAGAGGGACGGCGAGACCGTGCTCATGGACAACGTCGACCTGTCCGGCCTGGCCGACGTGCAGGTGGAGCGGAGCCGGACGAGCAGGACCACGACCTGGAGGCCAGGGTCTCCCAGGGCCTGAGCCGGATCGCCTCTCCGCAGCAACGCGAGGTGACCAGTCGCCGGGCACGGGGAGAGCCTGCTAAGGAGGTGGCCGAGTCGCTCGGGATCTCCCGGCAGCAGGTCGACACACAGTACAACCGCGGCCGCGCCAAAGTACGCGCCGCACCGGAGGTCAGCCCGTTCATCAGGGCGGCGTACGTGCAGAGCGCCGGTCGCAGGCGCCTGGCGAAGGACGGTGAGTAGGGGATGCGCGACTACGAATTCGAGGCACCGGCACACCCGGCAGAGGATGAGGATCACGGCATGCGGATCACGTCGGCCTACGAGCAGTTGCTCTCCCGGCTCTCGGGCGGTGAGGAGGACTTCTGGGACCGGCCGGACGGCAGCTGGGGCGAGGGCGAGTACGAGAGGGATGAGGAACTCAGCAAGGCGGAGGCGGAGCGGAGGGCCGATGCCAACAGCGCGTACGTGATCGGGAGCAAGGCCCTGCGCCGCGACGAACTCGACAACGCGCGCGCGTGGTTCGCTGTCGCCACGGACGCCGAGCACCCCGGGGCGGCCTTCCGCAGCGCCCTGGCGGCCGCGCGGAGCACGGCGCAGGCGGACGTCAGCGCCCTCAGCAACCTCCTGCGCACCGCCCCGGCTCGCCGGGACACGGAGGTACGGCGATGGCTGCGCATCGCTGCGGACTGGGGACACGGCGACGCACGTCACCTCATCGCTTCTCTACCCGAAAGCGATGAGGCGTCCTGGGCCGGCGCCAGTGCCGGTGCGGCAGGGGACACAGGAGCCGCGGCAGGTCGGGATGGCGAGGCACCCGCGCCCGGCAGGCCCGTGCGGGTGGAGGACACCGAGTTCTACGACGAGATGCATACCTTCCTCCTCTTTCCAGGCCACGGCGAGCAGCCTCAGCCTGGCCAGGAGACGGCAACGCGGCATGTGCGGTTGACCGGAGCAAGCCGGCCCATGGCTGCGGGCGAGGCTCTCCGTTTCCTGCTGGACCCTGCGGGTGCGGGACGGGCTCGGTCAGCGCGTTCTGCCGGCTGGCTGCCTGCTCGCCCACTTCAGCGGGCCTACCGTAGGGGCAACCACGTCGTCTTCCTGGTAGACGCGTGCCGCGAAGCTCTTCCAAGAACATTCGGCTCACGGCCCCCGTCCGCCCCGGATGAGCTTGGGCCGCTCCGGGAACAGGCCTATGAACGCCTGTCCATTTCTGCGTGGGTAGCCAGCTCGCAGCACGCGGCCCGATACTGGACACCCTTCGGAAGCAAATTCGGGCCAAGGCTGCCCCTGGTTGTGGTGACCAAGGCGGCCACGTCACTGCGGATGGCGGACGTCCAGCCGCTCGCTACGGACAAGATCAGTGAGCTTCTGCTCCTGCTCGCCCGCGCTGTGAAGCGGCCAGCCATGGATCCCGCGGACGTCGCTCGGGGGCGATACGCCGGTGCTCCAGAGCGCTGGCCGGGTCCCGGTCTGTGCGCGGCCAGTGATCAACGAGGGCCGGCCGCTCGCACACCGCTGGCGTGGCTCTTGTTCCATGACATCGCCTCCTTGATGGAGGACGCACGCGTCGATCACCTTCCCAGCCCCGTGGCCGGCCAGAACAGCCTGAGCTCCTGCAGGCAGGCTTCTGCGTCCTTGGATGCCCTGCAGCAGTTCGGGAAGGCGGACATGCGGTGGGAACCTGCCCAGTGGTTCGGGCTCCGCGCCGCCACCGCTGCCTCCGCAGTCCGGCACCCGGCAAAGGCAGGGGCCGGATATGCGCTGGTGCACCTGTGGTGCACAAACCTCCGTGCCCGTGAACCGAGTTGGTGGGTGGTGCTGACCTGCGACAACTGGCCGGAAATGAGCACCTCAGTGAACTCACGACGTGATGCTGCCCATGGCAGCGCGGGGCCGGTGGATTGCCAGTGCGCGCACTGCGAGCGGGCCCGGCCCGACAAGCGTCTGCCGAAGCCCGGGCCACGGCCGCTCACCCCGTAGGAGAGGACAGCTCAGTTGGAGGACACAGCACGTGTGAGGGCGGGTGCTCCCACCGCGGCAGCGGAAGTCGGGCCCGGGCGGCAGAGGCGGCTCGTGCCGACGGGCCCCCGTTAAATCCCGTGCTTGCCATACCGGATCACCGCGACCTCGTCCTCGATCCACGCCAGCACCCGCTCGATCGCCCGCTCGTGAGCGGCTCGATCACCCGCCGCGTCTCCTCATCCCCCAGCGCCCATAGGAGGTAGATCGTCGGCTGCGGCCGGAACACGAAGTTCACGCCTGTCACCGTCACGCGGCGACCGAGGGCGCCGGCCTTGAACGCCGCCTTCTTTGGAAAGTCACCCTTGGCGAGCCAATCGGCCTCGATCCGGTCCGCGTACGGGTGGCGGTCCCGCTCGTCGAAGAGGTTCCGCAGCTGCGCCTCGGTGATCTCCTCATCCGGCGCAAGTCCGAGCACGGCCAGGCCGCGGCCCGTCCAGCGCCCGAGCGGGGCCCCGGCTTGCTCCCGGGGGGCGCAGCGGCGGGCGCGCCGTGCGGCGGTCGTCACCGACGACGGTCTCGCGCAGGTGGTAGTGGTACATCTGATTAGCCCAAACGATCTTGATATCCACTGTCATACAGACCACGCCACACGGCTCTGAGCTGCAAGAAGAGACCGATCAGCGTCGCCGACCGCACAGGCCGGACTCCGCAGGTCCCAGGGTCCGACGGGCTGCTGTGGGCTTCTCGTGGACCGCGTCTGGCGCCCTGCGCTGCCAGACCGGCGACTCTTTCATCAATGGCACCCCGAGCAGGAGTGCGCCCACGCCCACTTCCGGCTGCCGAAGGCAGCCCGCAACGGCGCAGGCACCGCCTTCGGTTGCCCGCCTCACGCTCTGCGCCGAGCGCGCCGCGCCGGGGTAATCTGACCCGCGTGCGGCCCAGTGCGTTGTTTCCCTCCGTTGCCGGACACCTCGACGTGCCGTCCGGCTTCGACGTGGACCCCACAGACCCGAGCAGTGTGGCGCTACTGCTGGCCCACATCCGGCTCCGGCAGGATGCGCTCCAGGACACCCCTCACGCTTGGGAGCACTTCACCAGGCGGCTTCTGAGTGACCTTCGAGGTGTGCCACTCGTCGCTCCCCATGTACCCGAGGGAGCACGTGTGGTCCTGGCTCTCGGCATCTGCTGGGCTCCCGCGCGCCTGGCATTCGAGTGCGCGCACCCCCTGGCCACGTGGGAGTGGCTGCACCGAGCGGTTGCCACATCAGACGACAAGGACGGATCGGTCGACATAGACATGGGCCCGGTCGACCGTGCCCTGAAGGACCCGCGCTGGGGCACGTCCGTGGAGCGATGCGTCCTCTTGCTGGCGCCGATGGTGTTCTACCTCGCCCATCACCACAACACGGCCGAACACCTGGCTAAGGGTTTCCGTGAGCCGGCTTTCCGTCTCTGCATGCGAAGCTTGCCAACCGGAAACCAGCACGTGGCGGAAGCTGCCCTCTACCTGGCGCAGTACCTGGTCTCGCAAGGCCTGCGCCGGCCAGCAAGCCTCTTGGGTCACGCGGTGGAGCTTCTTCTCTTGGCCAACCCTGCTCATCCCCTCGCGGCAGCCATCGCTGTGTACTTGGCCGGGGCGCGGCCCCCGGTGTCCCATCGCGACCCCGACGCGATCGCGAGGTGGGCGCTGCAGCACGTCCCCATGAATCCCTACACCGCCCTGGCCTTTGAGGTACAGCGGTTCCTCGGTGAGCCCGAAGGGGAGGCCCTCCTGCCTGAGCTGTTCCAACAGGTGCAGGCAGTCATCACCATGGTGGAGAGCGAGGACGATCCGGCGCAGGTGTCACGCGATCGAGGCGTCGTCTTCTCCATGCTGGGCCAGCTCCAGTACCGACTCCTGCAGTCGGGTGACGCCACGCACCTCACCCAGTTGCTGAGCGCATGGCGGGGTGTGCCGGCGGGTCAAGCTCGCACGGACCGGTGTCTAACGCTGGCGAACGCCGGCAGCAAGGTCTGGTTCCGGCCAGGGTCGGCTCCGTCACCGGATCTCCCGGACTCCGCCAGCCGCCTCACCGCAGCATTCAACAAGGCCTTGGGGCACGCCCTGGTCACTCGCGGCCTCGACGACACCGCACTGACAACTCCTGCCACCGGGCGCAAAGACGCTACGTACGCTGAGGAGTTGAGCGACGCTCTGCACGCCCATCTCGACGTGGCGGACCTGGCTGAATTCTCCTCCAGAGAAGGCGCCGCCGCCTTCATCTCGCTGCTGCCGCATTTGACCCCGGTGCAGGCTCTGCTGGCCCGTGCTCGAGGTCCGGTTCTTCCTCTGGCAGTCAGTCTGCGCGCGCCGCTGCCGGACCGGCCTGTGGAGCGCGTGCAGCTGTGGTGCGGCGACGCTCCGTCTGCTCATGTGGAGGCCGCGGTCGTGGAGACGGTGTTCTCCTACGCGGGTATGAGCGTCGACGTGATGACGGGCGCCGACCTCACCCGCGACCGGTTCCTCGCCGAGTTCCAGCGTGACGACTACGACGTTATCTGGGTCGTCGCGCACGGATCACACCCCCTCTACGCGCCTGACCGCGCCGCCGTCGTGCTCAGCGACACCGAGCATATCTTTCTCGACGACCTCGCCCGCGCGCCCCTGCTACCGGCCTCGACCCGGCGCCTCGTGGTGTTCAACACCTGCGACAGCGCGGCCGCCGACACTCAAGGCCCCTACGACGACCGAGGCATCGCCCGTTCCATAGTGGGCCCCGGCCAAGCAGTCATTGGGCATCTATGGCCGGTCGACGGATACGCCGCCACGGTGTTCGGTGCCCTCCTCGCGATCGAACTCGCCGACGGAGGTTCGTTCGCCGATGCGTTCGCCAACGCGCTTCGTGATCTCCAGCAGGACTGGTTCGCTGTGGCCCGCCAACTCGGCGACCGCGGCATCGGGGCCTTGGTAGCCGAGCCCCTGGACGGATTCAGGCAGCCCAGCATCTTCGACTGGGGAAGCGCCGCCTTCCTGGAATAGGCTGCGCCGAAAGACTGCCTGTCGAAGTCTTCTCCATCCGAAGCCGCCAGTTCCGGCAGGGCCAGTGAAGGCTGCGTCGGCCGCCTGGAGCGCGCATCCAGGTTTGGCAGCCGGCGCCGTCACTCACCCAAGTTCGACGCGTGACCGTCGGGATGTGCGTTTACCCAGGAAAGTCCGCCGATGTCGAGATGTGCGCGGGCGCGGGTGACGGCAACGTAGGCAAGGCGGGCTTCGCTGTCGTCGATGGGTCCTGGGATCGGCCGGCCCTGGCTGTCCTGCTGATCGGTGTCTTTGGGCGGGAAGTCGTCGGCGACTTGACCGCGTGCCCATTCGCGGGGCCTTTGGCCTTGTGGGCGGTGGAGAGGGTGACCTGAGCGTCCTCCTCGGCGCTGAGGCGGCTGACCGCTGTCAGGATGGCGGCGGTTCCGTGGGCGTCGACGAGGTCGACCAAGGGCTGGAGGTCGCGTCCGGAGAGGTCGTGGGCAGCGTAGTCCTGGACAGTTCCTCAGGTGGGGAAGAGGACGAGTACGGGCACGGTGTCGGACGTCGGCGCCTTCGCCCGCCCATTCCAACTCCAACCCGGCCAGCCACTGAAGCCCGGCCAGTTGGCATCGGCCAGCAGACCATGCAGGACGCCCTCGGGCAGGCGGTGCGCAGCTGCTCGGCCGACCAGTCCTCAGCGAGCTTCTCCGCGTCGGAGCCGAGCTCCTTCTCCTTCCCATCGTGGTGCTTCTGGGCGGCGCGGCAGGCCACGTCGGCGATCGTGAGGATCAGCCGGACTGACATCGCCGCGGCTGCCTGGGCCGCCTCCGCCAGGGCTCCAAGAGAACGGCTCACCGGACAGCGGCGCGGCAGTAGGCGTGGCCATGGTGGAGGCTCCTTCGTGCGGGTCAGCACGAGCGCCCCGGGCCGGGTCCGGGTCTGGGCCGGGGGGCGGGCGCGATCCGGTGTGCGGTCAGGGGTCGTACTCCCGTATCGGGCGGAGCCAGGTCGGGGCCACGCCCGGTGGCGGGCGTCACCCGTACGGTGCGCGGCGTGATCCGGGAGGGTGGCGGCAAGGCGGGCTTGGAGGAGGCGCTCGGCCTGAGGGCTGGGGCGGAGCGGGGACCGCTTGGCGGTGTTCAGCCGTACGGGGCGCGGAGGTCGGAACGGTGGGAAACCGCCGCTTCGGGCGGCCGGTTGGTCTCCCCCGGTTCTCATGCTGTCCGCGCGGCCCGGACTGCGGGGCTGACGTTGTGTCACGGGCCGGTACCGGACCGAACGGATCGGAGACGTGTTGCCGGGGCGGGGCGATGATGTGCTCCTGAGTTCTGGGCAGGGCAGGGGGCGTGGGGTGGCGGGTAGCAGGCGTGCGGCCAGGGTGGGTTCGGCGGTGTCGGGGAGTTCGGCGGCGATCGCGTTCCTGGTGGCGATCGTGACGAACTACGTGACCGCGCAGCCGCCCAAGTGGGCGGAGAACACCGTCCTGGTGTGGTCGGTGTTCACGGCGCTGGCCGTGGTCTCGCTCGGGCTGTTCTTCTGGGAGCGGCGTCTGGCCGCCGGAGCGCCGGACGGTGGTGTGCGGCCCGTGGCGCTGGGGCGGATCGCCGTGGGCGGACACTCGATGAACCCGCCTACGGTCTCGGCACGGGTGCGGGGGCGCGAGGCGGAGCTGGAGCGGATCGAAGGCCTGGTGCGGGGTCCCGGCGGGGGCATGGTCGTGGTGTGCGGGGCCGGAGGCCTGGGCAAGACCACGCTCGCCGCCGAGGCCGCGGCGCGGGCGCGGTCCGAGGGGCGGGTGGTGGTGTGGATCCGGTGGCGTGATGACCCTGACCAGCTCGGGCAGGACCTCGCCCAGGCCGCCCATATCCTCGGCCTTCCCGAGTCGCGGCTGGAGGAGGCCCGCACGGGCCGGGTCTCGCTCGTCGACGCGGTTTGGGAGCACCTGGCTACCGTGGAGGGGTGGCTGATCGTCGTCGACAACGTCGACACCCCGGCCAGGGTCGGGCCCGGGTCAGGGCCGCCGGCCGCCTACCGGGGGTGGCTGCGCCCGCACGGAGGCGGACTCCTGCTTGTCACGAGCCGGGACACCACCCGGCAGACCTGGGGGCCGGACGCCGACCTGATCCACCTCCAGCCCTTGGCAGACAACGCGGGCGGAGCTGTGCTCCTGGACGCCGCGCCGCACGCCGGGACCGAAAATGAGGCCGAGGCCTTGGCGGCCCGGCTGGGCGGGTTCCCGCTCGGGCTGAACGCGGCGGGCACTTTCCTGTCGGTTCCCACGAGCCGGCACCGGACGTTCACCGCCTACCAGCATGCACTGGCCACCGAGTTCGCCGACCTGCTGGGCGCCGATCACCCCGCCGCGGCCACCGACCTCGCCGTCGCCCGCCGCGTCGTGCGCACACCTGGGGCCTCTCCCTCGACCAGCTCCACAGCGACGGCTACGCCCTCGCCCGCCCTGTCCTGCAGCTCCTCGCTCGCCGTCGCCGCGGAGCTCAACGGACGCCCACGCAAAACGCTCGGCTGGGAAACCCCAGGCGAGCGCCTGCATAAACTACTCGCCGTCTAACACAACCAATCGCGTGTTGCGACGATCCCTAGAAACTGCCCAGCCTGACGGGGCTTCATTTGCGAGCGCTACGAATGTATCGCTCGCCCAGCCAGTTCCCATAACACCATTCGGAGGACTCGAATCCTACAGGGTTACGGGCGGTGAAAAATTTGAGGGCCTTAATTGTTTCACCCTTTTTCAGGGTACCTTTCTGCTTTAACCTTGATGGATTCACCGTCGTATATCTCGTCTGGATCCACGTAGCGCCCGGTCGACATGAGGACAGACTCCGGGAGCATAGTCGCTTCATCCCCGATGAGGACAGCATAGATCCTCTCGTCGACGCCTTGACTCTTGCCCAAGATCGCCCCTGTGGCGCCAGCAACTCCGAGTTCTACAGTGTGGTTTGTTTCGAGAACTGTGACGACTTCATCGAAGTCGAACTCCCTCACCTATGAGTCACCTCCCCATGCGGGTCCACATTGACGTGGCGATTATCGCGAGAGAGCCAACCGATCTTCTCCCGCCCTTGACGCGACAACTGAACATCCCACTCAAAAGGATGCCCCTCGGTACGCGAGGGCCCCACTGTCCACTCGTTACCGAATCGATCAATATATCCACCGCTACGACCTCGCGGCAAGGGGTTCGCGGGATTATAGCCCTTCGGGGGCACATATCGAATGCGACCTTGGTTTGGCAGACCGAATTTCTCCCCGGGACCGGCTGCACGCATCCTTGCCTTGACAGTCCAACAGTCGCTGTTGTGAACGAGGACCGGAGTCTGCCCCGCCAGCACATAGTACGTGTGCATGTCGTCGACGGTCAGATTGTACGTGCGCGCCTGCTGGTTGTAACTCCGGTTCCCTGTGACTGTCGCCGTCCCACCTGAGTCGGTGAGCAGTGTCATGCCGGGCTTGAGTTGGTCCGCTTCGATCCAGCGGTTTGCAGACGGGGACCAGAAAGGGTGCTCGTGCGTAGCAGTGAGCATGCTGGCGCCGGCTGTCGAAGTTATCGAGAGCTCATTGAAGTGCTTGTCGTCTTCCGTGACGATGAGGGCCGCGACCCGGCGAGCTCCCGTTTTCCCTGTCTCGGGGTCCGCGGCTCGGACCTCGTCTCCCGGTTTCACATCCTCGATGTTCTTTGTTGTGCCGTCGGCCATCAGGACTTCGGTTCCTGCGAGGAAGCATTTCCCGCAGCCGCCGCGGCCGAGGATTTTGGCCACGATGGCTTGGAAACCTACGTTCCCGCAGATGGGGCATGTCTCAGGTTCGGGAATTTTGTCTACATGCTTCCAGCCGTCATAGAACTTTCTGAACTCATCGCATCCAGGACCGAAGCTTTTGCCGCATTGCGAACGCAGGAATAGTTCCGTATTGAGCTCAATGCTCATTTCGGGCTGGTAGTACTGCCACCTCGTCACCATTCCGAGGAGGTTCGTCAGATCTCTCTTCTTACCGACGTACAGGTGAATTGCTTTCGCCGGCGGAAGATGTGCCTCTCCGTCACCAAGGTTGGTGGTCGGCAGGTGCGAATTGTCGATTCCGTCATCTGGGTTTGTGTTGATCGGGAACCCGGGGTCGGGCTTTCCGCCGCTCTTACCTCCGTCGTCCGGCTCGCAGCGCCCGTTTCCGGGGTCCATGCACAGTCCGCTGGGGTCGGAGTAGGTGACCGGGTTGTTGTTGGAGTAGGTGTAGCCGTGCATCTGCTGGGCGTCGGCTATGTCCATGACCGGGTCGACGCTGATGAAGCGGCCGGTGGCAGGGTCGTACTCGCGGGCGCCCAGGTGCGTGAGGCCGGTATCGGTGTCGCGGGTTCCGCCCACGAAGCCCTTGTCGCCGGCCCAGGTCGTCGGCTCGCCGCCACGGGGCGCTCCGAAGATGGTGCTTTGGCGCCGGGTGACTGTCTGGTTGCTGTCGGCGGTGACCTGGGTGGTGCTGGTTCCGTTGTGGTCGCTGATCAGGAAGGTGATCTTTCCGCCGGTGCGTATGGCTGCTGTTTCATCGGCGGCGGTGTAGTAGCGGGTGCCGGTGACCTTGCCGGCCTTGTCGAGGTGGAGTTCGTTGCCCTTGGGCAGGTAGAGCGTGGTTCCGGTGGAGTCTCGGCGAATGATGCGCTGTCCTGTTGTGTCGTAGAGGTAGCTGGTGGTGTCGGTTACCTCGGTGACGGATGCGAGGTGGCCCTCAGCGTCCCACTTCAGGTTCTGGGTGGCGTCGTTGCCGATCTTCCGGGTTTCGGTGTTGCCCGCGGCGTCGTAGGTGTAGGTCTCGGTGCGGGCAGCGGATCCGCTCTGCGTGATGCCGGGCAGGTTGTGCGTTCCGGTTTCCGGCGCGGCGTAGGTGCGGACGGTGTCGGTTGCGGGTCCTGCGGCGGCGGTGTGCTGGGTTTCGGTCTTTCGGTTGCCTACGGCGTCGTAGGAGTACGAGGTCCAGTACGGGTCTGGGCCTCCGACCGTGGTGGCGGTTGCGGGCGCGGCACAGTTGTCGGTTGCGGTCCAGGCTTCGGTGATGCGGCGCAGGGTGTCGAGTGCGAAGCACTGGGTGTCGTTGAGGGCGGTGGCGTCCTGGCCGGTTGTGGTCTGGATGCGTTTGATGTTGCCGGCGGGGTCGTAGGTGTAGCGGACGTCGTCGATGCGCTGGGGGGTGACCTCGCGGTCGGTGAAGGAGCGTGTCAGCGCGCCGGTGTGCTGGTCGTATTCGTTTGTCTTCCACAGGTGTTCGGCGAATGCTCCGAACTGCTGCTCCGCGGGGCGTCCGTAGTGGTCGTACTTGACTGTTGCCAGGAGTGTGTCGTCTCCGGCGGAGACTGACATGGGCAGGCTGGATCCGTAGGCGTAGGCGTTGATGACGTCCTCTTCCGGGAGGCCGCCGGCGGCTGGTTGTGCCGTCTCCATGAGCTGCCCGGTGTGGGGGTTGTAGACGTCGGTCCAGGCGTAGGTTCCTGCCAAGGCGCCTTCGGCTGCCGGGATCGTGACGGTGGTGCCTACAGGTGCGTAGGTGGCGTTGTAGTTGATGATGGTGCTGGTGTAGGCGTCGGCCCCGTTGTAGCGGGTGGTCTTGTAGAGCTGGCCGAGGCCCTTGGTGGCCTTGTCGTACTCCCAGGAGGCGCGCTTGGTGGTGCCCTGCATCAGGGCTATGGGGCGTCCCAGCTCGTCGTAGTCGGTGTGCAGCGTGATCTTCTTGCCGTCGGTGACGTCTGTGGCGCGGCCGCCCTTGTCGTAGGCGGTCGTGGTCTCGCCCTTGTCGGGGTCGTCCATGTAGTCCTGGCGGCCCGCTGCGTCATAGCCGTAGACCCATTTGGCGCCTGAGGGGTCGGTGACTTGTTCCAGGCGGCCTAGCTTGTTGTAGGTGTACTTCGTCGACTGGGATGCGGTGCGGTCAGCGTTGGTGTACTGCTTCAGTTCCGTGGTCCGGCCCAGGGCGTCGGCTACCGTCGTGGTGGCGGTTCCTCCGGCCGGGGGCACGACGATGGTGGTGTCTCCGGTGTATGCGGTGGTGGTGCGCTTCGTTTCGTCACCGAACTTCTTCGCGATTACGGCGGTGACGCGGCCTGCTCCGTCGAAGAGGGTTTCGGTGGCGGAGGGGTAGTTGAGTTCCTGGCCTGTGACGGGCACCGGCTCAGCGGGTCCGGTGGCGTAGTAGACGCCCGAGTTGCGCCAGGCCTGTCCGCGGCTGTCGTAGAAGGTCTCGGTGATCAGGCGCCCGGCGTCGTCCGGGGACGGTGCTTGGGTTTCGATCTCCCGCATGAGCCCGTCGTAGAAGGTGTACGAAGGCTGGTAGGCGCCATTGTGGTTGAGTGCGGTGGCGGTGACGAGGACGGGGCCGTCGTTACGGATCTGGTAGGCGAAGGTCTGGCTGGGGCTGGCTGGGTAGGTCACTGCGGAGCGGGTGGGCTGCCAGACCTTGGTCACCCGGCCCAGGGGGTCGTAGGCCGCAGAGGTGACACGGGCATTGGCGTCAGTCACCTTGAGCGGCTGTCCGCGCAGAGGATCGAGCTCAGTGGTGATGGTGTGGCCGAGCGGGTTGACGACCCGCTTTTCGGTCGGTGCCTGGCCTGTGGGGGGGTGTAACTCGTTTTCGTCGTCTTGCCGTATACGTCGGTGACGGAGAGTGCCCGGCCGTAGGCGTCGAAGTCGGCTACGGGCGTCGATCCCACGGTTTCGTAGCCGGTGCCCGCCCCGTTGATGGTCTCGACCTTGGTGGTGTTCCCCTTGGTCGGTGCGGCGGTCAGCGACGTGGCCCCGTCGTAGTAGGTCCGCAGATCACTGATCACGCCGTCGGCGCCCGGGTCAGCGGCCCCGCACAGGGTGGCAACCGTCCTCTGCTGCGCGACGAGGCTGAGCAGATTGGTCGCGGTGTTGGCCGCGTACGTCGTGGTGGAGCACTTCTCGTCGTTCGTCTTGGCCGTGTCACCCGTTTCTGACTCCGTGGTGACTTGCCCGTACTTGTTGAAGGTCCGCGTGATTGAGGTCTTGTATTCCCCTGTAGCGGTCTTGGTGCGTGTCTCGTCCTTCTCGGTACCGCTGAGGTATGCCTGCAGGTCGGGCAGGCCTGTGCGGGGCCGGCTGGCCGTCACTGCGGAGCGCCAGGGTGTGTAGGAGATGGCTGAGACGAGTTTGCTGGTGTCGTCGCCGTTGTAGGTGATGGTTTCGCGGGTTCTGCCGGCGAACTGTTCCCGGTCGGTGACCGCTACACCGGCGGAGTCTTTGACGGCTGCCCCGTCGACTCCGCGGAAGTACCGCGTTTCGGTCAGGGTCGGGCCCTCTTCGGTTCCGCCCTTGCGTGTCTGCACGCGGCTGTAGCCTCGCGCGACGGAGAAGGTTCGGTCCTTTTCCTTGGTGAATTCGTCGGTGCTCTTCGTCCAGGCTGCACCGTCGAGGTAGGTGTACTGGGTGGTGGTGTCGGGCGTTTCGGTGACGTTGTCACCCTCGAGAACCTTGGTCACCACGTAGGAGTTGAACCAGTCCTCCTTCGCGGTGTCCCCTTCGAAGGCCCACTTGACCGGGTAGCAGCGTGTTTTGTTGGTCTCGTCCGAGGGAGGCAGGGTGCTCGCGGTGCAGCCGGGCTGGGAGTACTCGGCTCCGACTGTGCCGCCGCTCTCGTTGGTGACCTGGTACATGCGCAGGCGGATGAAGGGTGCGAGGCCGTCGCCGGTCTTGTCCACGCGGTTTGCCATCTGGACGCCGGCGAAGGTGATCGGGGGCAGGGCGGTGCTGCCTCCTGCTTTTCCGGTGTGTTGGATGGACTCGAGCCACATCGGGGTGGAGATGCCGTCGCCTGATGCGGGGAAGCCCTGCTTGAGCGTCCAGGTGTCGACCGGTGCGTAGGAGCCGCCGGTGAGGAGGCTGGTGCTGATGCTGGTGAGCCTCTTGCGGGACCAGAAGCTTGGCGAGTACTGGTCCTTGCAGTCGGTCGCGTCTTCCTTGCAGTACAGGTCGAAGGGGACATCAGGCCAGTTGGCTGCGTTGGCTGCGTTGAACGTCCCGCAATTGGTCAGGCAGCGCTCGGCCACCCCGAAGTCGACGCGAGCCATGGCCTTGGCGGTGTAGAGACTTTCGTCTCGCAGCCCGTACTCGATGTGGTCGAGGTAGCCGGCGCGCTTGTAGGGGGTGGCGGTTGCGGTGCCGGTGGTGGTGGAGACGTTGCGGCCGTAGTTGTTGTTCTCGGTTTTCCAGTAGTACGCCATCGCGTTGCCGTGGGGGTCGACTACGTAGTCGAGCTGCCAGCGCCAGGCTTGCTGGCACCAGGCGGAGGCGAAGGACGCGTTGTAGCAGGGTTCCCCTGTTTGGTTGCCGAAGACCGGCATGGTGAGGGTAGAGTTGGTGAGGGGGTCGTCTGCTTCGGTTCCGTGGTCGCTCCAGCCCTTGAGCTTGTTGAGCCCGAAGAAGTACTGGGTTCCGTCGGTGGCCGTGATCTTCCAGTGTTCGCCTACGCCGTCGACGCCGACTGTTCCCTTGTCGCCGTTGTCTGCACCGGTGAGCTTTTCGACCTTTTCGCCATTGTCCTGCTCAGGGTGCCAGCCTTTGGCAGCGTCGTAGATGAGTTCGGTGGTCTTGCCGCCGAGGGACAGGACAGCGTTGTTGTTGTACCAGCACTGGTCGCCGACCTTGGTAGCGCTGCCCTCGTCCTTGTCGTCGTCGCACGACTTGTAGCGCCGTTCGATGTATCCGGGCTCCATCGACCAGCCGTCGCCGATCCACCCCGCTTGGTTGTTCGAGGCTGCTGTCCGCCCGTCGACGCTCTGGGAGGAGTAGCTCAGCTCGACCTTGGGCACAAGGTCGCCCGGCACCGCGGGCATTCCGATGTTCGTGGACCAGTTGAAGGATCCGGTCGAGTTGCCGGCGTTCCAGGCGCCCGACGGCTGCAGGGAGGTCGCCTTGAAGCTGCCGGAGCTCCCTTCGGCGCCGGCGACGGCGGCCAGGACCACGGGGGTGGCGCCCGTCGCTGTGGCTGTTGCGCTGAGTGTCTTACGTTCCGTGTCGTTCGAGGATTTCAGCGGCTGAGCGTTGCGGCACTCGTCTTTTTGCGGTGTTGTCAGCGAGCAGTTGGGCAGCTGGACCAGCCGCAGTCGGGCTGCCCAGTCTCCGCCGTAGGCGTCTTTGAAGGTGTCGTAGTCGACCGTGACCTTGACGGACTGCTTCTGTGCCGTCGTCTTATCAGGTGTCACGGAGAGCAGCAGGCCGTCGACACCCGCCTGGTCTGCCTTTGACCGGCTTGCCACTGCCACCCTGAGTTTGGAGGGTGCGCTGGTCTTGGCACGACGTTCTGTTCTCTTGGCAGGCGCGAGGGAGACGGGGAGCCGGCCTGCGGGCGCAGCTTTCGCCTTGGCGGGATCCAGCACGACGTCGGCGCTGGCCGCGGTGGGCCAGACGACGTCGGGTGAGCGCCATGGGGAGCGCTCGGCGTCGTTCTTGCGCTTGTTGGACTCGAATTTGACGGGTTCTACCGGCACGGCTTTGGGTTGCTTTATTGCTGCGCGGGAGGTCGTTGGGATCGCGTCAGGGTCTGATGCGTTTGCGACTGCGGGCAGTAGCCCCAACAAGAGTGCAGCGGACAATGGCGCAGCCATCAATGACCTGCCGAACCAACGCATGACCCACCCCTTGCCCACCCCGTGAATGACCGTCGGAAACTAACAGAGCCTTCACGAAAAAGTCACTGCCCCCCCTCTTGCGCGCACGAGCAAAGTGGCACAGGAAGGGGCATAGGGTGCAAGTTCGTTGCGGTTGAACCGTGTTGGCGGCGACCCGGTTTGGGGCTTTTCTGGCAGCAAGTGCCCCTATTGATTAATTGCATTAATGATCACTGCTTTAGTTGCTTAGGTGCGTATTTCCTTCGGCTGTTGACCCGGCAGAGGGCGGCTATATGGTCTGGGGCGAAAATCCTTTACTCCTGGGGGGAGCGAAATGAGTCGATTTACGAGACGGGATAGGCGAAGGCCCACACCTCTCTTTCAAGCCATATCTTTGGCTTTGGTGACAACCTTCGGGGCGGTAGGCGTGGTGGTGCCCGTCGGCTCCGCGTCTGCCGCACCGCACCTGTCTGCCGTGGCGGATACGCCTCTGGACGACGGCTCGGTCAGCGAGGAGGACAAGGCGCTTCAGGCGGCGAAGTCCACTGGAAAGCCAGCTGAGTTGGAATCTGCACGCACCGAGACGTCTGACACCTGGGCGCTGCCTGACGGCTCCTTCTCCGTGAAGCGCTACGGCTCGGCCGTGCGGCTGCTGCGGGATGGTGCGTGGGTGGCGACGGATCCGAGCCTGATGTTCGCGGCGGACGGCTCGGTCGTCCCGAAAGCGTCCACGGTGAGCGTCACGTTTTCAGGGGGCGGGTCAGGCCCGCTGCTGTCCGGGGTGAAGGACGGCCGCACCCTGACGCTGTCCTGGCCCACTGCGTTGCCCAAGCCTGTTCTCGCGGGGAACGTGGCTACCTACAGTGAGGTGCTGCCCGGCGTCGATCTTCAGCTCAAGGCAGAGGTGGAAGGGTTCTCCCAGCTGTTCGTGGTCAAGACTCCCGCAGCGGCCGCCAACCCCGCTTTGAGCAAGCTGACCTACCAGATGAAGACTGTCGGGCTGACTGTCTCCAAGGACGCCGAGACCGGAAGCCTGGCTGCCGTCGACCCGGCCGGCCAGACCGTTTTCACGAGCCCCACTCCCCTGATGTGGGACTCGACTACGGCGTCGTCAGCACCTTCCGCCAGGTCCTCGCTCAGCTCGCAGGAGAGCCCTCTTCCCTCTGAGCTGTTCGAACCGCCCCCCGGGTCGACCGACGCGCAGATGGAAACCACTGTCGGGTCCGACACCATCGAGATCAAGCCTGACCAGGCGCTCCTGCAGGCGTCCGACACCACCTACCCCGTCTTCATCGACCCCTCGTGGGCGTGGGGCAAGAAGGAGAACTGGACCCGGATCTACAAGGAGTACCCCAACTCCTCCTTCTGGAACGCGAACGAAGTGGCACGCGTGGGGTACGAGGCCCAGACCTGCTGCCAGAACCGGGTCTCACGGTCCTTCTTCCAGATCGACACGGACAACATCAAGGGCGCCCTGGTCAAGTCCTCGACGTTCCGGATCAAGAACGTCTGGTCCTGGTCGTGCCAGGCCCGGGAGGTCGAGCTGTGGCACACCACGCCGATCTCGAAGAAGACGACCTGGGCCAACCGTCCCGATGAGATCGGGGCCGCCCCGCTGAAGACGGTGAACGACTCCAAGGGGTGGAGCAACGACTGCGGCGCCGGCAACCTCGAGTTCGACATCACCTCCAAGGTGCGCGAGGCGGCTGCAGGCAAGTGGTCGAGCCTCACGCTGGGCCTGTACGCCGCGGACGAGGAAGACACGTTCGGCTGGAAGAAGTTCGACCCCAAGACCGCAGTCCTGGAGACCACCTACAACAACCCGCCCAAGACCCCCTACGGCCTGGGCACGAACCCGAAATCGTCCTGCTCCTCGGGCGGTCTCATCGGCAACACCAGGGTGAGTGTCCACGCCACCGTGGACGACCCGGACGCAGGCAACCTCACCGCTCAGTTCCAGGTCTTCTCCACCGGCAGTACAACAGCCGTGGTCGATCAGTCGCTTTCGGCGCTCAAGAAGCGTGTCGTGACGCTGCCGGTAGCCGATGGGAAGCTTCCCACCGGTTCCTACACCTGGCGAGTACGGGCGAAGGATGCCGACGGTGCCACTTCGGCGTGGAGTGCCACCTGCAAGTTCTCCGTGGACCGCACGCGCCCCGGGCTGCCGCCCACGATCACTTCGAAGGACGGGATCTTCCCTCCGGGTGACAGCGGCTGGCCGGCAGTGACCGGCAAGGCCCGCCAGACTGGCTGGTTCACCCTGGGCGCCAACGGAGTGACGGACGTCGACCACTACGTGTGGTGGACGGACTCCGAACCGCAGATCAGTGAGGCGGATCCGGGCGTCCCGGTCCCCGTGCTCCCGCCGGGGTACGGCCCGCACTTCGTCTACGCGTACAGCGTCGACAAGGCCGGCAACAGGTCCGACACCGCAAGCTACGTCTTCTACGCCACCCGCTCCGCGCAGCGTGACGCGCCGGGCGATCTGAACGGCGACGGGAACAAGGACCTCTGGAGCATCGACTCCAACGGCACCCTGCTGACCTACTCCGGTCAGCAGAACGGCACGTTCGCCTCAGCCGCCAACGGCGGGCAGGCATTCGCCGACGCTCAGGTGACCTACCGCACCGACTGGGGCCAGGACGGCTACACCGATCTGGTCGCCCTCGAGTACGACACCGTGGCCAAGCGGAAGAACCTGTGGACCTACACCAACAACGGGCTCGGCATCGCCACCACGGACTACGAGGAGGGCAAGCAGGCTCTGACCGTCAAGTGCCCTGTAATCGACGAGGACTACGGCTGCGTCGGCGAGCCCGGGTGGACGGGTAACGACCACTGGAGCGACGCGGACCAGATCGTCACCCCGGGCGACATCAACGCCGACGGGAAGCCAGACCTCCTGGTCAAGCAGGGCAAGCTGCTGTGGGCCTACTACGGCAGTTACACCAAGCGGCTGAGCACACCCGTTCTCGTGGGAGCCAGCGACTGGGACAAGTACACCGTCATCGCTCCCGGCGACCTCAACGGTGACGGCGTCGCTGACCTGTGGCTCCGCGACAACGCATCAGGAGACATGTACCGGGCGCTGGGCCGCAAGGGAGAAACCGGAATCCTTGACCCCACCACCTGGGGCAACGCTGCCAGCCGCGTGAAGATCGGTGTGGGCTATCCTGCCTCCCTCTACCCGATTATCGACTCCGTGGGCGACGTCACCGGCGACGGCCTGGCTGACCTCTGGGGCCGCAAAACCGACAACACCATGATCGGCTGGCCGGGCAAAACCCCCGGCGCGGACAACATGTCCTTCGCCTCCTACTTCTCCATCGACGGCGCTGTAGGCGGCACACGCATCCCCGCCGGCACCACCCTTGCCAGCGGGCAGTCCTACACTTCCCGCTCCGCCACCCTCACCATGCGGTCAGACGGCGACCTCGCCATCACTTCCAAGTCCGGCAGCGTCCTGTGGTCGACCAAGACCGCAGGAAATGTCGGAGCCAAAGCCGTCATGCAGGCCAGCGGCAACCTTGTGGTCGTCGGAGCAGACGGCAGCACCGTTCTGTGGGACTCCAAGACCACTGGCGCCGAGGGATACGCCGTCCTCCAGGACCGTGGCAGCCTCGTCATCCACAACGTCAGAGGCCAGTCGCTGTGGAGCAGCGGCACAGCTCAGCGGCATGACTACAACGGCGACGGCCGAAGCGACATGGCTGACTGGTACGACCATGCAGACGAGTCGGACACGATCCATACTTTCCTGACGAACTCTGACGGAACGTTCAAAAACCCGCTCACTGGGTGGAACGTGCCAACAGGGTGGACGGCAAGCAGGATGAAGCGCACGACGGGCGATTTCAACGGCGACGGAATCGGTGACGTGGCCGCTGTCTACGGCTATGCCGATGGGCAGGTCGCCCTGTGGACGTGGCTGGGAAGCACGAGTGGTAAGTTCTCAGCGCCCTCCAAGTCGTGGCAGGTAGCGGCCGGCATGTGGAGCTTTGCTCGGATGACGGTCAGCAGCGGCGACTTCAACGGTGACGGCAGGGATGATGTCGCGGCTTGGTACGACTACGCCGACGGCCGGGACACGCTGTGGACCTTCACCGCGAATGTCCGGGGCGGCTTCAACGCTCCGTTCGAGTCGATGACCCGCCCAACCGGCGGCTGGGAAGCTTCCCGGGACAAGCCAGTGGCTGGAGACTTCAACGGTGACGGCCGGGACGACATTGCCGTCTTTCATGGCTACACGGACGGCAGCAACAAGATCTGGACGTTCCTCGCCACACCCACAGGAGGCTTCAGCAATCCTGTCGGTTCATGGGGCAGTGCCACGTGGGGCAGTTGGGACCGGACGTCGGTACATGCCGGCGACTTCGACGGGGACGGCCGGGACGACATCGCCGCCTGGTACGACTACGCCGACGGACATGACAGCATCTACGTGTTCCCGAGCAGCGCGACGGGCGCGTTTAGCTCCGTGGCAGAGGCGTGGACCACGCCTCCGGACAACATGTGGCGAGACCACATGTCGATCGTCATCGGCGACTACAACGGGGACGGCCTCGACGACCTCGGCGCTCTCTACGGCTACGACGACGGCAGCATCAAGGCGTGGACATGGTCGGCGACAGCGGGACGCAAGTTCGCCAAGCCGGTGAGCAGCTGGGGCGTCACTTCTGGCTACAGCTACCCACGGTCCTACGTGATTGAGCGATACGGAAGCTGACTGAACGGGTGGTGGTCCTCCACGGAGGGCCACCACCCCGGGACTCAACGCGCCTCTGGCCCCCGAACTTCGTGACCAGCGGGCCCCGGCGTGTGTCCCATAACACATCGCAACAATGACTCGGCATGGGCATTACATACATATGATGAACGACTGTTGACTGGAAGCACCCAAGAGGTTTCGTTGCTCACCGGTCACACCTTGAATCGACGCGAGAGGCGTGAGGCCTGGCGTCCAGGCCTCGGAGCTTTCCTGTGTCGAAGGTGACCCGTCGTACCGCACTGGGGGCTATCAGTCTCGGTGCAGTCGGCTTCGTCGGCTATCAATTGCGCGAACAGGCCGGACCTCTTCCCACGCGTCCGGCAGCGCGAACCGGCAACAACCCCGTCGTTCGGGAGAACACGGCCATCGGCTCGGACCAGTGGCCGCTGGGACGTGACGGCCTCAAGGGCGTGACCGATGATCTTGCGCAGGTCCAGGGCTACGCATCAGCGACCTCGGTCGGCCACGGCGAATCTATCGATTTCCATATCGCCTCTCATACCGCACAGAATTGCACCATAGCGGTCTACCGCATCGGTCACTACGCAGCTGTCGGTGCCAGGCATCTCCTGACCAGCGAGCCGGTGAAGGTCAAACCGCAGAAGAAGCCTGACACGCAGCCGGCGACCGGTCTCATCTCCTGCGACTGGCCGGTCTCCTGGACGCTGGAGATACCGAAAACGTGGGTGTCGGGGATATTCCTTGCCGTCTTCACCTCCCAGGACGGCCACCGCAGCTACACGCCCTTCGTCGTGCGGGACACCGCCCGCCACTCCGATGTCCTGATGGTCGTCCCCTTCACCACGTATCAGGCGTACAACATGTGGCCGCTCGATGGTCGTACGGGGAAAAACCTGTACAAGGGGTACACCGCCGACGGTGAGATAGGCGGCAACCCGGAACGCGCCTTCAAGGTCTCTTTCGACCGGCCGTACATGCAGCTCGGCCTGCCCCGCTGGTTCGACATGGATATGAGCGCGGCACGGTGGGCGGAGAGCTCCGGCTACGACATCACCTATGCCACCAGCGTCGATCTGCACGAGGGACGCATCGACCCCTCGCAGTACACCGCGATCGTCTTCTCCGGACACGACGAATACTGGTCCAAGGAGATGCGCGACTGCGCCGAGAGCGCCGTGGACGCCGGAACCCACCTGGCGTTCCTCGCCTCAAACAACATCTACTTCCACATACGTCTCGAGGCAGGCACCGAAGACCGGCCCTCCCGTGTGGTGACCTGCTACAAGGAAGCCCCAGACCCGGAACCAGGCGAAGCCGGCCCGACCGTGCGATGGCGCCACCTCGGCAAAAAGCACCACAAAGCCGAACAGCGCCTGATGGGCGTCCAGTACAACGGCATCCTCGCGAAACCCGTCCCCCTGGTGGTCAGCGAGAGCAAGCACTGGTTCTGGTCAGGAACGGGCCTGCGGGACGGAGACGAAATACCTGACCTGATCGCCGTCGAAGCAGACGGTTTCAACCCCGCGATGCCCCAGCCCGCCGACACCAAGCAGACCCTGCTCGCCGCATCCCCCTACGTCGACAGCCGCAACCGGGGCCGCGCCGTGCAGAACACCAGCCTCTGCGAGAACCACCAGGGGACCCTCGTCTTCGTCGCCGGCACCTTCCACTGGCCGCTCGCTCTTAACGACTCCAACCACCGCAACCCGCACGTCCAGCGAGCCACCGGCAACCTCATCACTCGCATGCTGGAACCTCGCAATAGGCCATAGCAGGACTGGCTCTGTCGGAACGACAGCAGTCGTTCACAGGTCTGGAAGGCACTGAGGTCAAGATCGGGGGCTTGCCCAGCTCACCGTGAACCACGGAATTCTCGGTGAGCGCCCGCCAGCGTCGGATAGATCAGCGCGCCCTGCAACAAGGCGAACGACCCTGCTCAACCACCGGCGAACAAGACCTCGTCCTCCTGCCGGAGATCGATGGTCAAGTCGTTGAACCGGGCGAGCGCACGTGTGAAGCTTCCCCTTGATCGTGGACACCTGGAGACTGGGACCTGAGGTTCCAGAGGGAAGTAGCGCCAGGTGGGAAGCAAGTACACGAAGCGGTACACCGAGGAGTTCAAGCGGGACGCGATCGCGCTCGTCGACTCCTCGGGCAAGACGGTCACCGCCGTCGCCCGGGAGCTGGGCATCAGCTCGGAGTCCCTGCGCGGCTGGTGCCGCCGGGCAAGGGCGGACCGGGGCGAGGGTGCGCCGGGCGAGCTCACGACGGCCGAACGCGAAGAGCTCAAGCGGTTGCGTCGGCAGAACGCCGAGCAGGCCAAGACGATCGAGGTGCTACGAAAAGCCGCGGTCTTCTTCGCGAAGGAAAGCGATCGGTGAACGAGACGTATGCGTTCATCGAGGCGGAGAAGACCACCCACGGCGTCGCTCTCCTTTGCCGGCTGCTCAAGGTGGCCCGCTCCTCCTTCTATGCCTGGCTCGCCGCGGCTACGAACCGCGCGGCCCGCAAGGCCGCCGACGATGCCCTGGCCCACGAGATCACCGTCATCCACGTCGCCTCCCGCCACACCTACGGGGTCCCTCGCGTCCATGCCGAGCTGCGGCGTCTGGGACGATGCGTGAACCGCAAACGGGTCGCCCGCCTGATGCGCGAGCACGGCATCCAGGGAGCCCACCGCCGCAGGCGACGGTCGCTGACCCGGCCGGACAAGAAGGCGAAGCCGGCCCCCGATCTGATCGGCCGCGACTTTTACGCCGAGACACCCGGCACGCAGCTGGTCGGCGACATCACCGCCCTGCCCACCGGCGAGGGCTGGCTCTACCTCGCCTGCTGGCTCGACCTGGCCACCCGCGAGGTCGTCGGCTATTCGATGGCCGGCCACCACCGCGCCGACCTCGTCGTCGACGCGCTGAAGATGGCAGCCGGACGCGGTCGCCTACAGCCCGGTTGCATAGCGCATTCGGACCGCGGCAGCGAATACACCAGCAGCCTCTTCCGCCACTACATAAGCGATTTGGGCCTCCGACAGAGCTGCGGACGCACCGGATCTTGTTTCGACAATGCCGCCGCGAACAGTTTCTGGGCCCTACTCAAAGAAGAGATCGGCACCCGGCTCTGGCCCGACCGGGCCACCGCTCGCGCCGAGGTCTTCGACTTCATCGAGACGTTCTACAATCGCCGCCGCCTGCGCAAGCACAAGGCCTTCGGCTACCTCACCCCGGCCGAGACCCGACAGCGGCACCAACACGACCTCGCAGCATAAAGATCGAGTGTCCAGGATCACGGGGAAATTTCAGCTGGCTCTGTTCACGACTTGCGGACAGCAGTTGTCACCATCTCGGGAGGCAGGCGGATCGGCCCCGAGGCCATGTTCATGAGAACGGGAGGCACCATGTCGTCCGGCCTCCTTGGGGTCGCCGCGCTCCGTCCATGCCTCCGTTCACGGCCCTTCCTCCAACCGTTGGATCGTCCTCCAGCGCGGGGCGTCGTCATCAGGGACGTCCGGGGACGCGAAGTGGAAGGGCACGCGAAGGTGGTCGGCGAGCGCCCGGCCGGCCTCGGCGGCGACAACACCAGGAGGAGGGCCGTCGGATCGGTGGTAGACAGTCGCCAGGTGGCCCTCCCCATCTGGGGCGTCCAGCACCGCGACCAGGAGCACGAACCAATCGTGCACTGTATCGCCGTCCCAGAGCGCCTCCACCGCCGTCACACGGCCTGGGAGAGCCGCGGCGCGGGCTGCGAGCGAGGGGAGATCCAGCGGATCAGGCGGCGTGCGCTGCACACGGTCGCCCAGAGCCTCGTATCGCGCGTGGACCACCCGCTCGGCTTCATGCAGGCCAACCCCCAGCGGGCGCAGCGCCTCCCAGACGGACCTGACCGCCGACAGTCGGCGGTCGCGCAGCACGTCGGCATCGACCTCTCGGCGGGTCCGTTCCTCCAGGTAGACCCACCAGCCGCTCACCGGGCCACCAGCCGGGATCTCAGGGTGCACGTCATGGGTTCGAACGTACGCCAGGACTCGGTGCCCACCCCGGCCGCCCTCTTGGTGGTGCTGTCGAATCTCGGGTTCTGGCTCAACTTCCGTGATGGGAACACGCTGAGTGATGGTTGGAGGATGGTGTCCTGCCCCGCTGCTTCCCTGATGACGGATTACTGCACCATTTTGATCGCGTTCAAATATGCTGGGGGTTCGGTCGGTGAGGGGCCGTGAGGGGCGGGTGTCCGGGGGTATGGGGAGGGGCTGGCGTGAGTCGACACTTGTGGTGCTCGATCGCCTTCATTGGTATGGCGGTAGCCCTGACGGTGTCCTGCGGGTGGGCTGCGAGGATCTATGCCACAGAGGTTTCAGTGGATCAAGTTGAGGGGCGATGGACCAGCAGGGCTGGTGCGTCGCTGACCTTCCATGAGGATCACACCTTCGTTGCCGAGCACTTCGACGAGCTGCCCGTCGCGTCGGACTGCGGGAGCCCTTCGGCGCTGACATCTGGCCGATGGACCTTCTATGCCACGGCTGATGCCGACCAGCCCAATGATGCTGAGGAGACGACCACACGCGGCAGCGTCCTGTCGATAATCTTCTCCGCCGGCGACTGCGAGGTGCTCGTCTATCTCTTCGGTGACGAAGACGACCCGTCGATGTGTCCGACTGGGTACCCTGATGCCGGCTGTCCTAACGATGGCTATCTGCACCGACATCCACCTTGGAAGCAGCCGTAACTCGGCAGGTTGGCCCAGGCAAGCAGTATCGTTTCCGCAGCCGGGGGAGCAGATAGTGCCGGATCAGGCAACGTTTGCCCTGTTGTGATGTGACGCGCCGTCCGGGTGCTGTGCCGGGCGGGGCGTGTCGGTCACTCTGTCCGGGTGGCGATACGAGTGCAGGTCCGTGAGATTGATGACGAGGGGCGGCGGCTGCTGCGGATCATCCGCAGGGGCACCGGGTCGGTGGTGACCTGGCGACGGGCCCAGATGGTGCTGCTGTCCGCGCAGGG
>NZ_JNXG01000028.1 GCF_000717025.1 Streptomyces atroolivaceus | reverse complement strand
CGTCTTCATCGTCTTCAACAGCGTGGAGAACACGGCGCAGGAACCCTTCGCCGCCCCGATCCGCCGGCCCGAGTTCATCGGAGCCCGCGACTTCACGCCGGTGAAGTAGGGGCGTACGACGGTCAGGTGGGGCGGGACGCATCAGGCGTCCCGCCCTTCCCGCGTCCTCCCCGCGTGTGGCTCCGCTCCGGGTCGTCCCCCGTCAGTGCCCCGGTCTGCGGGCGCGGGACCCCGTGTTCGGCCTCCAGGTGCGCACGGAGCCTGACACGCTCGTCCGTCGCCCTGGACGGGTCGGCCTGCTCGTCGGCCAGCTTCTCGGCGCACACGAGACGGCCGCACTCGGGACACCCGGGCACGGACTCCGGAGCCGTCAGTGGGAACGAGATGAACGGGTCGCCGTCCTGACGAGCGAGGCGCGGGTCGACTCCGCTCACAGGAAACGCCCTTCACTCCGGGCGTTGCATCGCGCGGTCTCCGCCCGGAGGCGCTCTATGGGCGTCGCGAGCCGTACGTACGCCGGGTCCACCTCCCATTCGGCCCCGCCCCGGACAGGGCGCAGCGACCAGCGGGGGCCCGCGACTCCTCGGAACTCACCCACCCGGTCATCACGGGCGGTGTCCACGACGAGGGTGCCGGGGGCCGGGGGGCGTGGGGCTTCCTGCCCGCCCCGAAGACCATTCGTTCCAGGCACGAACAACTCCTCTCTGTAGCTGATCCGCTACGGGGAGGCTTCACCGTGCCCTAGGGTCGGCATGTCTTCAACTGGTGGAAGTCGAAGGAAGAGTCAGAGGGACGCCGTTGAACCGCAAGGAGCTTGACCCTGACGTTTCGGCATCCGCAGCGTTCGGGGAACGTCTGCGCAGGTCGAGGGACGGGTACGGATACACACAAGACGAACTGGCCCGAGCGATGGGGTACTCCGGAACGCACGTCTCGGCTGTCGAAACCAATCGCAAACCGCCGACTCTTCGCTTCGCGGAGAGGGTCGACAAGGTGCTCGGTACGGGCGACACGTTCGGGCAGTTGTTCCGTTCCATGCGCAACGGCGCCTTGTTGGAGGGGTTCCCGGAGTATGTCGGGTTCGAGGGCCGGGCGTCGGAGATCCGACTCTTCGAGATCGGGGTCATCCCTGGCCTCCTTCAGACACCGGCGTACGCATCAGAGCTGGCGGACAGTGCCGTCAAGCGCGGAGCCATCACCCCTGAGCAGGCGTATGAGCGGGTGAAGACCATCGAGCAGCGGCAGGCGGCCGTGTCTCGCCCCATCGCACCGATCGTGCTTGCAGTGCTGGACGAGAGCTGCATCCGTCGCCCGATCGGCGAACCGGAGGCGTGGGACATGCAGTTGGCACGACTGATCGATTTCGCCGAGCTGCCGAACACCGTGCTTCAGATCGCGCCTTACTCCATGGGAGCACGCCGCACGTTCAACCTGCCCTTGTACGTCCTGACGATGCCGGACCGCTCGCTCATGTCTTACGCCGAGTCCGCCCAGCGCGGTCAGCTCGAACGCGAAAGCACTTCCGTCCTGCCCATGCTGACGGCCTACCATCAACTACAGGCCGAATCGATGCCTCAGGCGGCATCCGTTGCCATGATCAGCCAGTTACGAAAGGGCGCTCCGTGACGACCGATACCCTCCGCTGGACCAAGTCCTCCTACAGCGACAACGGCGGCGCCTGCGTCGAGGTGGCCGCCGACCTCGCCGTTCCGCACGGCGTGGTCCCCGTCCGCGACTCCAAGAACCCGGGCGGCCCCGTACTGAACCTGCCCGCCACCTCCTTCGCCTCCTTCGTGACGGGCGTCAAGGCCGGGGCGTTCGGCGTGGTCTGAGCGGCGGGGCTCGTCGAGCACTCAGGGGTGACCAAGCGGACCCTGTACCCTGCGAGGGCCCCGTCGAGGCCGGGCCCCCTTCGACGCACTGCGGATCCGGAGCGGACCAGCACCCGTGGTTGCGCGATCATCAACGCGCTCGCCGAACTCCCTGACCCGTTGCACCCCGCCCACCGCATCGCCGCCGACCGAAAGCTCTGGCTGACGAACCTGTTCGAGGAACCCGCCACCCAGCCCAGCCGCTCCCGGCGGCCGTGCAACTCGCTGGACCTCGGCCCGGGTCAGCGGAGACAGTGGCGCCCATGACTTCGCTCGTACAGCACATCACCATCGACTGCGCCGACGCCTACAAGCTGGCCGGCTTCTGGGCCGAGGTGCTCGGCTCGCCCGTGTCTGACGACGACGCGCCCGGCGATCCCGAGGCTCTCGTGGAGGCACCGGGGGCCGCGTTGCTCTTCGTCACCGTGCCTGAGTCCAAGAGCGCCAAGAACCGGGTCCATCTGGACGTCCGTCCCGAGGACCGCACCCGTGACGAGGAGGTCGAGCGGCTGCTGGCCCTCGGCGCCACGCTGGTCGCCGACCACCGCAAGCCGGACGGCCGGGGGTGGGCGACCCTGGCCGATCCCGAGGGTAACGAGTTCTGCGTGGAGTGCGGTGCACGCGAACGTGCCGCGCTGACGGGCGCCCGGCTGCCCGTCACCGCCGACGACGTCACGCTGGCCGTGCGGCTCGCGGTCGACACCCTCGCGAAGTCCCCGGCGGACAACTGGCGTGTCCCGGCCGGGTCGTTGACGTGGGACTGCTGGGAGACCGTGGAGCACCTGAGCGACGACCTCTTCGCGTACGCCGTCCAGCTGGGCGGGCGCAGGCCCCCGCAGGACCGTGAGGTGCCGTACCGGTACGCGCCCGACCGCGAGGGCGGCCCCGGGAACTCGGTCTTCGCGGACCCGGGGGCGGGAACGTCCGGGCTGCTCCAGACGCTGGAGTCGAGCGGCGCCCTCCTGACGGCGATGGTGCGTACGACCCCTGCGGACGTCCGCTCCCACCACGTGTTCGGGCTCTCCGACCCGGAGGGCTTCGCCGCGATGGGCGTCGTGGAGACCCTCGTACACACCTACGACGTCGCCGCGGGACTGTCGCTCTCCTGGGCCCCGCCCCGGGACCTCTGCGACCGGGTGCTGGCCAGGCTCTTCCCCGACGCCCCGGACGACGAGGACCGGTGGACCGTGCTGCTCTGGTGCACCGGCCGTGCGGATCTGCCGGGCCGCGACCGTGTCACGTCGTGGAAGTGGCACGGTGCGCCGCTGGACGACCGGTGATCTACGTGGGCCGGCGGCCGCGCGGGCGCGGCTGCGGGAGCTGGTGACCGGGCTCCGCGCCGAGGTCCACCGGGGGATCAGCGACGCGGAGTGTGACCGGACCGGCGTGGACGCCTACCTGTGCGAGAACCAGGCCGCCGCAGGGAGCAGCCTGCCGTTGTAGTCGAACACCGCCTGGTTCTCCCAGGCGTTGCCCGAGGACGGGTCGGCCGGGTCCCAGCCGCTGCCCTTCGCGGCGGTCCAGGCGGGCTCCCAGTACACGGCGCCCAGTCCCCGGCCGTTCGGGACGGCCTCGACGACGTTCATGACGTCCCGGAGGTTCGCCGCCTGGCCGGCCGGGGTGGCCGGGTAGCCGGTGACCAGCTGGTCGGCGGTGGCCACGTTGTTCTCCAGGCCGTCGGCGTCGGCGAGCGTGTGGGCGTAGGCCGTCTCGGCGACCAGTACCGGCTTCCCGTAGCGGGAGGCGGCGTCGTCGAGGTTGGTCTGGAGCTCGGACAGCGAGCCGTGCCAGTAGCCGTAGTACGAGAGGGCGATGACGTCGAACGGCACCTTCTGCGCCACGGCGTTGTCGAACCACCAGCGGGTGCCCGCGTTGTCGCCGCCCTCGGCGAGGTGCAGCGCCACCTTCGTGCCGGAGGAGACCGCCTTCGCGGCGTTCGCCCCGGAGGTGAGGAGGCCGCCCAGCTGTGACCAGTTGTCGGTGGAGCCCTCGGGCCAGAGCATTCCGGCGTTGGTCTCGTTGCCGATCTGCACCATGTCGGCCGTGGTCCCCTGGGCCTTCAGGGCGTTCAGCACGTCGTAGGTGTGGTTGTAGACGTCGGTGCGCAGCTGGTTGTAGCTGTGTCCTGCCCAGGCGGCGGGCTTGATCTGCTTGCCCGGGTCGGCCCAGGCGTCGGAGTAGTGGAAGTCGATGAGCGTCTTCATGCCGAGGGCCTTGGCGCGCTTGGCCATGGCGAGGACGTGGGCCTTGTCGTTGTAGCCGTCGGCCGGGTTCACCCACACCTTGAGGCGCACGTGGTTCATGCCGGAACTCTTGAGGATGCTCATGGCGTCCCCGGCCCTGCCGCTCGCGTCCCTGTACGTCGCGCCGTACGCCTCGTTCTTCGGGAGGGTGGAGAGGTCACCGCCCTTCACGCTCAGCCCGGTGCTTCCCCGGCCGAAGGTGATGTCGTCGAAGTTGGCCCACTCCCCCGCGTGCGCGTCGGAGTTGAGGCTGATGGTGCAGGCCCCGCCGGTCACCTTGACGGAGGTGACGAGCCGGATCCAGGCGCCGTTCGCGGTGGGCGGCAGGTCGGTGCGCTGCTCGGCGGCCCCGCAGTTGCGCAGGGCGATGTAGGCGGAGTTCTGCCCACCACCGGAGCGGACCCAGGCGCTGAGGGTGTACGTGCCGTCGGTGAGCCCGCTCAGGTACTGGTAGGTCTCGACCTTGTACGCCGAGGCGGACCAGTGGCTGAGCCGGGTACTGCCGCCGTGCCCGCCGGCCTCGGTGAAGGAGGCGGCGTTCTGCCCGCCGGCGGAGTACGTCGACCAGCCGGCCGTGCCCGACTCGAATCCGGTGTTGACGGGGGTGGTGGCCGCGTGGGCGGCCTGTGCGGGGAGCGCGGCGAACACGAGGCCCGAGAGTGCGGCCACCGCCCCGGCCGCTCTGGCGCGGGTGTGCGTTGTTCCGTACATAGTCGATGTCCCTTCGACCGTTGTGGGGATGACGCGGGTAGGTGCCCACCTCGGCGCCCTGCGGTGCGGCTCGGGCGCCTCGGCGTGGCGTGCTGTACCTCGGGTGCCTTGTGCGCCTCAGCCGTCGAGCCGTACGACGCGGACCGCGCCCGCCGGAACGGCGAGCTTGTCCACGGCGGGCTCCCCGGTGAGGAGTTCGGTGCCTGCGGCGTCCAGCGCCACGCCGGCGTCGGTGTCGCTGTGGTTGATCACGAAGAGGTAGGTGCCGCTCTCACCGGTGCGGCGTACGACCTCGACGTCGTACGGCAGGCTCGTGCGCGGCTCGATGCCCGCGTCGGCGGCCGCGCGGTCCAGGACGGCGTCCAGGTCCGGGCCGGAGAGCCGGGTGGAGATGTACCAGGCGGTGCCCTCGCCGAGGCTGTTCCGGGTGACGGCGGGCCGGCCGGCCGGGATGCCGTCGGCGTACGACCAGACGGTCTCGGCGCCGCGCGGGACCACCACGTCCGACCAGAGGTCCCCGGTCAGCTCAGGGCCTTCGGTGGCACCCTCGGGGGTGATCAGGCGGACGGCCCCGCCCACGGCGAGCGGGGCGAACTCCTCGACGGTCAGGCCGAGTACGTCCCTCAGCGCGCCCGGGTAGGCCCCGGGGTGCACCGCGTCGTCGGTGTCGACGATGCCGGAGAAGTACGAGACGACGAGGGTGCCGCCGTTCTCGACGTACCGGCGCAGGTTGCGGCCGGTCTCCTCGGTGGCCAGGTAGAGGGCGGGGACGACGACCAGGGGGTAGCCGGAGAGGTCGGCGTCCGGGTGGGCGAAGTCCACGGTGAGGTGCCGGTCGTAGAGCGAGGCGTAGAAGGTGTCGGCGCGCTCGCGGGCGTCGTGCTCCTCGCTCGGGCGCCACTCCAGGCCCTGCGCCCACCAGGACTGCCAGTCCCAGATCATCGCCACGTCCGCGACGGTCCGGGTGCCCCTGATGCCCTCCAGGAGGCCGAGCCCGGCTCCGAGCGCACTCACCTCGCGCCAGATCCGGGTGTCGGTACCGGCGTGCGGGACCATCGCGGAGTGGAACTTCTCGGCGCCGCGCCGGGACTGCCGCCACTGGAAGAACATCGCGCCCTCGGAACCCCGGGCGACGTGGGCGAGGCTGTTGCGGGCCATCTCGCCGGGGCGCTTGGCGGGGTTGCGGGGCTGCCAGTTGACGCCGCTGGTGGAGTGCTCCAGCAGCAGCCAGGGCGCGCCGCCCGCCACCGAGCGGGTGAGGTCGGCGGCCATGGCGAGGTTGACGTGGGTGCGGCGGCCGTCGGTGATCAGGTAGTGGTCGTTGGAGACGATGTCGACCTCGCGGCCCCAGGCCCAGTAGTCGACGGACTCGCACTGGCTGAGGGCGGTCATGAAGTTGGTGGTGACCGGGATTCCGGGCGCCAGCCGGTGCAGGATGTCGCGTTCGGCGGTGAAGTTCTCCCGCATGGTGGCGTCGGCGAAGCGGGCGTAGTCCAGCTGCTGGGCCGGGTTGCCGACGGTCGGGGTGGTGCGGGGCGGGTCGATGTCGTCGAGGCTGCGGTAGCGCTGGCCCCAGAAGGCGGTGCCCCAGGCCTCGTTGACCGCGTCGGCCGAGCCGTGCCGTGCGGTGAGCCAGCGGCGGAAGTGCGCGCCGCAACTGTCGCAGTAGCAGGCGCTGACCGGGACGCCGTACTCGTTGTGGACGTGCCACATCGCGAGGGCGGGGTGGTTCCCGTAGCGGCGGGCGAGCTGCTCGGTGATGTTCGCCGCCGCCGCGCGGTAGGGGGCCGAGCTGTGGCAGATGGCGCCGCGTGATCCGAAGGCGTAGCGGACCCCGTCCCGGCTGACCGGCAGGGCTTCGGGGTGGGCGCGGTAGAACCAGGCGGGCGGGGCGACGGTGGGGGTGCCGAGGTCGGCGCGGATGCCGTTGACGTGCAGCAGGTCCAGGAGGCGGTCGAGCCAGCCGAAGTCGTAGGTGCCCGGCTCGGGCTCCAGCAGCGCCCAGGAGAAGATCCCGACGCTGACCATGGTCACGCCGGCCTCGCGCATCAGGCGGACGTCCTCGTGCCAGACCTCCTCGGGCCACTGCTCGGGGTTGTAGTCGCCGCCGAAGGCCAGCTTGTGCAGGCCGGCCGGGTAGGGAGCGGATTCTGAGTGCGGCATGGACAGCTCCTGGCTCTTTGGGACAACTTCTGGGAACGTGCACACACACTCTCGGCGGCGCAGGGCCAACATAACCGCACAGCAACAACCATTGACAAGTGTCGGTTTCGTTTCTCTACTGTGAACGCTCACAGCGCCATACCGGCCAGTCCGCCGATGCGTCTGTTCGTCTCGTCAGGGGAGAAACCATGAAATACCGCACCGTCGCGGTGTCCACCGCCGCCGCACTCGCCGCCACCGCCCTGCTCTCGGGCTGCGGCTCGGACGACGGGGGCGACGAGCCGGCAGCCTCCGGTCCGGCTTCCCTGACCTACTGGGCGTGGGCGCCCGGCCTGGACAAGGTCGCGGACATCTGGAACAAGGGTCCGGGCAAGGAAGCCGGCATCACCGTCACGGTGAAGAAGCAGGCGTCGGGCGACGACCTGGTCACCAAGATCATCACGGCGGCCAAGGCGCACAAGGCCCCGGACCTGGTCCAGGCCGAGTACCAGGCACTTCCCACCCTGGTGTCCAACGACGTCCTCGCCGACATATCCGAGGAGGCGGGGGACGCCAAGAGCCAGTTCGCCGACGGGATCTGGCAGCAGACGACTCTCGGCTCGGACGCCCTGTACGCGCTGCCGCAGGACTCGGGCCCGCTGATGTTCTACTACCGCCAGGACCTCTTCGAGCAGTACGGCCTGACCGTGCCCACCACCTGGGACGAGTTCGCCGGGACCGCCCGCGCGCTGAAGGAGAAGGCGCCGGACAAGGCCCTCACGACCTTCTCCTCCAACGACTCGGGCCTCTTCGCGGGTCTCGCCCAGCAGGCGGGCGCGAAGTGGTGGACCACGGGCGGCGACAAGTGGAAGGTCGCCATCGACGACCCGGCCACGCGGAAGGTCGCCGACTTCTGGGGCGGCCTGGTCAAGGAGGGCGCCATCGACAACCAGCCGATGTACACCCCGGCCTGGAACAAGGCGCTCAACACCGGCAAGCAGGTCGCCTGGGTCAGCGCCGTCTGGGCGCCCGGCACCCTGACCACCGCCGCGCCCGAGACCAAGGGCAAGTGGGCCATGGCACCGCTCCCCCAGTGGACCGCCGGTGAGAACGTCACCGGCAGCTGGGGCGGCTCCTCCACCGCCGTCACCAACGACTCGAAGAACAAGAAGGCCGCCGCCACCTTCGCGAAGTGGCTGAACACGGACCCGACCGCGCTCGCCGCGCTGGTCAAGGAGGGCGGCATCTACCCCGCCGCGACGGCCGCCCAGACCGGTGGCTCGCTCTCGAAGGCCCCGGACTACTTCTCCAACCAGCCCGGCTTCTACACCGAGGCCGCAAAGATCGCCAAGGGCACCGCCCCCGCCGCCTGGGGCCCGAACGTCAACGTCGCGTACAGCGCCTTCAAGGACAACTTCGCCGCGGCCGCCAAGAGCAGGTCGGACTTCGGCCCCGCACTGACCGCCATGCAGGACGCCACCGTCGCGGACCTGAAGAAGCAGGGCTTCGGGGTCTCGGAGTGACACGTACACCCCGCAGGAGGGCATACGGGGTCAAGAGCGCCCCGTACGCCTTCCTGGTCCCCGCCACCGTCCTGTTCCTGCTCTTCTTCGCCCTGCCCATCGGCTACGCCGTCCACCTCAGCTTCCGCAGGACCGAGGTCAAGGGACTCGGCCTCGGCAAGGGCGCCCGGGAGGAGATCTGGGCCGGGCTCTCCAACTACACCGACGCCCTCTCCGACTCGGAGCTGCTGCACGGCGCGCTCCGCATCCTCGGCTACGGCGCGATCGTCGTGCCCGTGATGCTCGGTCTCGCCCTGCTCTTCGCCCTGCTGCTGGACACCGACGGGCTCCGGCTGCGCGGCTTCACCAGGCTGGCGATCTTCCTGCCGTACGCGATCCCGGGTGTCATCGCCGCGCTGATGTGGGGCTTCCTGTACCTGCCGGACGTCAGCCCCTTCCTGTACCTGCTCGACGCGATGGGGCTTCCGCAGCCCGATCTGCTGGACGGCGGACCGCTGTACCTGTCGCTCGCCAACATCGCGGTGTGGGGCGGCACCGGCTTCAACATGATCGTGATCTACACGTCGCTGCGGGCGATCCCCGCCGAGATCTTCGAGGCAGCACGGCTCGACGGCTGCTCGCAGCTGCAGATCGCACTGCGGATCAAGATCCCGATGGTGGCGCCGTCCCTGATCCTGACCTTCTTCTTCTCCATCATCGCGACGCTCCAGGTCTTCAGCGAGCCCACGACACTGAAGCCGCTGACCAACTCGCTCTCCACCACCTGGAGTCCGCTGATGAACGTCTACCAGGACGCCTTCGTCAACAACGACATCCACGCGGCGGCGGCCCAGGCGGTCATCATCGCCGTCGCCACCCTCGCCCTGTCCTTCGGCTTCCTCAAGGCGGCCAACTCCCGTACGAAGCAGGGAGACTCCCGATGAGCACCCAGCCCCTCGCCGCCCCCGGCCGCCGGCGCCTCCCGCTCGTACCGACCGCCGCGCTGCTCCTCGGCGCCCTGTACTGCCTGCTGCCCGTCGCCTGGGTCCTGGTCGCCTCGACGAAGTCCGGCAGCGAGCTGTTCTCCACCTTCACCTTCCTGCCCGGCTCCGGCTTCACCGACAACGTCGCCGACCTCACGGAGTACCGCGACGGGGTGTACTGGAAGTGGATGGCCAACTCGGCCTTCTACGCCGGGGCGGGCGCGCTGCTCTCCACCGCGGTGTCCGCGGTCTCGGGGTACGCGCTGGCCGTGTACCGCTTCCGCGGGAAGGAGACCGTCTTCAACGTCCTGCTCGCCGGGGTGCTGATGCCTCCGGTGATCCTCGCCGTACCGCAGTACCTGCTGCTGGCCGAGGTCGACATGACCGACTCCTACCTCTCGGTGCTGCTGCCGCTGATCCTCTCCCCGTACGGCGTCTACCTGGCCCGGATCTACGCGGCCGCCGCCGTACCCGCCGACGTGATCGAGGCGGGGCGGATGGACGGCGGCGGTGAGTGGCGGATCTTCCGGACCATCGCGCTGCCGATGATGCTGCCGGGGCTGGTGACGGTGTTCCTGTTCCAGTTCGTGGCGGTGTGGAACAACTTCCTGCTGCCCTACATCATGCTCGGCGACGACGAGAAGTTCCCGGTCACCCTGGGGCTCTACACGCTGCTCCAGCAGGGTTCGAACACTCCGGCGCTCTACACGCTGGTCATCACCGGCGCGCTGCTGGCGATCATCCCGCTGATCGCCCTGTTCCTCGCGATCCAGCGGTTCTGGAGCCTCGACCTGCTCTCCGGCGCCGTAAAGTCCTGACAGCTCCTCAACAGGGCACTTCTTCATGAAAGATCAAGCACCATGAGCCGCACAGAACAGAACGGCGCGGGACGCCGCAGGCCGCCGACGATCCACGACGTCGCCCGGGAGGCCGGGGTCTCCCGGGGCACCGTCTCCCGGGTGCTCAACGGCGGTCACAACGTCAGCCCGGCCGCGCTCGAAGCGGTTCAGTCCGCCATACGCAGGACCGGTTACACGGTGAACCGGCACGCCCGGTCCCTGATCACCGGACGCTCCGACTCGGTGGCGTTCCTGCTGACCGAGCCCCAGGAGCGCTTCTTCGAGGACCCGAACTTCAACGTGCTGCTGCGCGGCTGCACCACCGCGCTCGCCGCGCACGACATCCCGCTGCTGCTGATGATCGCGGGCACGGAGGCGGAACGCCGCCGCAACATGCGCTACATCGCCGGGCACGTGGACGGGGTGCTGCTGGTCTCCAGCCACTCCGGCGACCCGGTCGCGGCCCAGCTGCACGAGGCCGGCGTACCGCTCGTGGCCTGTGGGAAGCCGCTCGGGCAGGGGTCACGGGTCAGCTACGTGGCGGCTGACGACCGCAACGGCGCCCGGGACATGGTGCGCTTCCTTCACGAGTCGGGGCGCCGTCGGATCGCCACGGTCACCGGGCCGCTGGACACCCCGGGCGGCGTGGACCGGCTGGCGGGTTACCGCGAGACGCTCGCCGAGTGCGGGCTGCCCGTGGACGAGGCCCTGATCGTGCCGGGCGACTACAGCCGGGCGGGCGGAGAGGCGGCGGCCGCGCTGCTGCTGGAGCGGGCGCCCGACGTGGACGCGGTGTTCGTCGCGTCGGACCTGATGGCACAGGGGGTGCTGAGCACGCTGGAGCGGGCGGGCAGGCGGGTGCCGCAGGACATCGCGGTCGGCGGTTTCGACGACTCGCCCGCGGCGCTCGGGGCGCGCCCGGAGCTGACGACTGTCCGCCAGCCGTGGGACCGGATCAGCGCCGAGATGGTGCGGGTCCTGCTGGCGCAGATCGGCGGGGAGGACCCGGCCGCCGTCATCCTCCCCACGGAGCTGGTGCACCGGGATTCGGCGTAGGCCCGCGGCACGTCCGGGGCGGTCAGGCGGTCAGCGCCGCGAGCTCCGCGTCGGCGCGCTCGGTGACCAGGGCGAGGACGCGGCCGGCGGCGGCCAGGTCCTCGGCCGGTATCCCGCCCCAGATGCGGGCGGAGACGGGGGCGGTCTCCGCGGCGACGGCGGCGAGCAGCTCGCGCCCCGCTGCCGTGGGGCGCAGGTGCGCACCGTCCTCGACGAGCAGCTGTTCGGCCAGCAGCTCGTCGAGGGTGACGCGGATCCCGGCCGGATCCGCCTTGAGGAAGCCCCGGACCTGGGTGATGAGATCGTCCGCCGTCTGCGGGGCGTCGGCGGCCACTGCGGCGCGCAGGGCGATCTGCTGCTGGAAGGTGGCGCCGTGCCGGGCAAGGGCGTGCTCCAGGACGCCGCGGGCGGCGTAGTGGGCCAGGCCGAGGACCCGGGCGTCGGCGGGGGGTGCGGTGGTGGATGCGGCGGTGGTCATGGCGTTGTCCCCTGAGTGCTCTCGTCGTTCGGTACGGATGGAGCGAGAGGTGCGTCGAGCAGGGTCGTCAGCTCATCGGTGAACGCGCGTGTCCGGGGGGCACCGAGGCCACCGAGCGGCTCCAGCAACTGCTGGTGCAGCTCCTGGACCACCGTGACCGCCTGCCGCGTGACGGTCTCGCCCCGCTCGGTGAGGGCGAGCTGCACGGCACGCGGGTCACGGGGATCGCGGGTGCGCTCGATCAGGCCGGCCGTCTCCAGGGCGCGCGCCAGCTTCGAGACGTACAACGCCTCCAGGCCGGTGTGGTCGGCGAGGCGCCGCTGACTGGGCCGTTCCCCCGCGCGCTGCATGCCGTACAGCGACGCGACCAGCGAGTACTGGGCGTGGGTGAGGCCCAGCGGGGCCACCGCGCGATCGACCGCGACGCGCCACTTGTTGGCGAGCCGCCACACCAGAAAACCGGGCGTGGGCCCCGGTGGACGTGAACCCTTGCTCATGGAAAATAGAGTACATAGCTACTATGTCCATGGCTACTGTTTTCCGCCCACCCCGAACGGACCCACGGCCCGGCCCTCCGCGGGACGTGACCTCAGACCGACAGGGCCGGATAGTCGGTGTAGCCCTTCGCGTCACCGCCGAAGAAGGTGGAGGGGTCCGGAGTGTTGAAGGGCCCGCCGGCCTTCAGCCGGGCCGGCAGGTCCGGGTTGGCGAGGAACAGCGCGCCGTAGGCGATGATGTCGGCGATCCCGTCGTCGATCACCGTGTGGTGCTCGGGACCGGTCGGCCCCTCGGAGAACACGTTGATGACGAGGGTCCCGGTGAACTGCTTGCGCAGAGCGAGCGTCAGCTCGCGGGTCCCGGCCTGCTCCAGCACGTGCAGGTAGGCGAGTCCGAGCGGCTCGAGCTCCGCGACGAGCGCGGTGTAGACGGCGTCCGGCTCGGGCTCCTCGATACCGTTGTAGGGGTTCCCGGGCGAGATGCGCAGCGCGGTCCGCTCGGCGCCGATCTCGGCCGCGACCGCCCTGACCACCTCTACGGCGAAGCGGATGCGGGCCGGGTCGGAGCCGCCCCACTCGTCGGTGCGCAGGTTGGTGTTGGGCGCCAGGAACTGCTGGATCAGGTAACCGTTGGCACCGTGCAGCTCGACACCGTCGAAGCCTGCCTCCACCGCGTTGCGGGAGGCCGTGACGAAGTCGGCGATCGTCGCACGGATCTCGGCGCCGGTGAGCTCGTGCGGCTCCACGAAGTCCTTGGGCCCCACGTGGGTGTAGACCTGGCCGGGCGCGGCGACCGGGGAGGGCGCCACCGGGATGAGCCCGTCCGGCAGCAGGACGGGGTGGCCGATCCTGCCCGCGTGCATGATCTGGGCGAAGATCCGGCCGCCCGCCGCGTGCACGGAGTCGGTGACCTTGCGCCATGAGGTGACCTGCTCGGCGCTGTGGAGGCCGGGGGTGGACGGATACCCCTGGCCGACCACGGAGGGCTGGATCCCCTCGGTGATGATCAGCCCGGCCGAGGCGCGCTGGGTGTAGTAGTCGACGGTGAGGTCCGTGGCCGTGCCCCCCTCGCCGGCCCGGCTGCGGGTCATCGGCGCGAGGGCGATGCGGTTGGAGAGCTGCGTACCGGAGAGGTCGACGGGATCGAACACGGTGGTCATGAGAGCCTCCGAAGCCATTTATGTGGTCGGCCAAGTAACCGACCGCCGTCACTGTAACCTATTAATTGGCCGACCAATGTAAAGTTCACGAGGACGTCATGAACCCGGCTTCGGACCGGACAGCGACACCGCCCCGAGGAGTCCCGATGAAGGCCGACAGCACCGTCCCCGCCGATTCCGCCTGCACCGGCGGGCTGCCGAGCGCGGCGCTCGCCGGCCCCGTCAGCCACGCCGTCTCCCGGGTCGCCAGGCTGCACAGGATCACGGCGGGCCGACTCCTCAAGGGGCTCGGGCTCTACCCGGGCCAGGAGTTCCTGATGATGCACCTGTGGGACACCGGAGCGGTCCGCCAGGCCGAGCTGATCAAGGCCATGGACCTCGACCCGTCCACCGTCACGAAGATGCTCCAGCGTCTCGAACAGGCCGGTCACGTGCGCCGCCGCCCCGACCCGGACGACCGGCGGGCCGTCCTGGTCGAGGCGACCGAGGAGAGCTGCGCCCTGCACGCCGAGGTGCGCGACGCATGGTCGGACCTGGAGGAGCACACCCTCGCGGGGCTCGGCCCGGCCGAGCGCGCGGAACTTACCCGGCTGCTCGCCATGGTGGAGGAGAACCTCTGCCAGGAGACCGGGGACTGCCCCGCGCGGTAGCCCGCGGCCCCGGCTCAGCCGGACAGCACGTCCAGGGCGCGGTCGACGTCCGCCTCGGTGTTGTACAGGTGGAAGGCCGCCCTCAGATTGCCCGCCCGGGCGGAGACCATCACCCCGGCCGCCGCCAGGCCGGGCTCCCGGCCGCCCAGGCCGGGTACGGCGACGATCGCGGAGGTGCCGGGCACCGCCTCGTGCCCGATCGACGCCAGCCCCTCCCGGAAGCGGGCGGCGAGCGCCGTGGCACGGGTGTACACGGCGTCCACCCCGATCCCGGCCAGCAGGTCCAGGGACTGCTCGGCCCCGTGATAGGCGAGGAAGGCGACCGGCTCGTCGAAACGGCGGGCGTCGACGGCGAGCTTCTCGACCGGCCCGTACGTGCTGTTCCAGCGGTCCTCGGCCGCGACCCAGCCCGCACAGGGCGTGGGCAGGGTCTGCTGCGCCTCCTCCGTCACGGTCAGGAAGGACGCGCCCCGGGGGCACATGAGGAACTTGTACCCGCCGGTGACGGTGTAGTCGTACGCTCCGGCGTCCAGCGGCAGCCATCCGGCCGACTGGCTGGCGTCGAGCATCGTCCGGGCCCCGTGCGTGGCCGCGGCCGTGCGGACCGCGTCCAGGTCGGCGACCCGGCCGTCGGCGGACTGGACGGCCGAGAAGGCGACGAGCGCGGTCCCCGGCCGTACGGAGTCGGCCAGTTCGGCCAGCGGGACGTAGCGCATCCTCAGGTCGCCGCGCACGGCGAAGGGGCTCACGACGGAACTGAACTCACCGGCCGGCGCGAGGACTTCGGCACCGGGCGGGAGGGATGCCGCGACGAGTCCGACATGGGCCGCGACGGAGCCGCCGACGGCCACCCGTGCGGGCGTGACTCCGGCGAGCCCGGCGAAGCAGGCGCGGGCGGAGTCCACCGCGTCGAAGCTCATCGTCCCGCCCCCCACCCCTGCCGCGACGTCGTCGGCCAGCGCCTTGACGGCCGCGACGGCACGACGGGGCAGCAGTCCACAGCTGGAGGTGTTCAGATAGGTGGTTCCGGATGCGAATTCGGTGGCCCTGGCCTGGTCGATCGCAGAAGTCTCCATGCCGAACAGCCTGACGGCCGCTCAACCTCGCGTCAATCACGTGAGTTTGAGCGGCGCGCCCAAGAAGTCCTTATACGCGCTGGTCGGACGGATCAGCCCGGGGTACTTCACAGGCCCCGTCCGCGTCGCAGGCCGCCGCGTCCCCTCCGACCTGGGTCAGGGTGGAGACCTCACGGTCCTTCCACGCCTGCTCCAGGGCCTGGGTGAAGACCTCCGCGGGCTGCCCGCCGGAGATGCCGTAGCGCCGGTCGAGCACGAAGAACGGCACGGCGTTGGCACCCAGCTCGGCGGCCTCACGCTCGTCGGCCCGGACGTCATCGGCGTACGCCCCGGGGTCGGCCAGTACCGCACGCGCCTCATCGGCGTCGAGACCCGCCTCGACGGCCAGGTCGGCCAGTACCGCGTCGTCGAAGACCGAGCGCTCCTCGGCGAAGTTCGCCCGGTAGACGAGGGTCAGCAGCTCGTCCTGACGTCCACGCGCCTTGGCGAGGTGGAGCAGCCGGTGGATGTCGAAGGTGCTGCCGTGGTCGCGCCCCTCGGTGCGGTACCCGAGCCCTTCGGCCTGCGCGTTCGCCGCGACGTTGGCCTCCATGCCGCGGGCCTCCTCGGGAGTGCGCCCGTACTTCTGCGCCAGCATGTCGACGACCTGCTCGATGTCGCCCTTGGCGCGGCCGGGGTCGAGCTCGAAGGAGCGGTGGACCACCTCGACCCCGTCACGGTGGGCGAAGCCGGCCAGCGCCTTCTCGAACCGCGCTTTTCCGACATAGCACCACGGGCAGGCGATGTCGCTCCATATCTCGACGCGCATGACTCTTCTACTCTCCAGCTCTGCTGTGACCGGTGCGGAGAGAGCCTCCGCCGCCGCTTCAACGTACGGATGGATCGACTGATTCCCGGTTCCGGGCAGCACCGGGCAGGGGGCTGTCCCCCGGAGCAGCCTGCCGCCGGCCCGCACGCCGGGAGGACCGCCCTGCCTGTGCCCTGTCACCACGGCGACCCCGCCCGTCTCCGCCCTCGGCTCGGCGCAACAGGACGGATTCCGACCTGTTGCCCCTCTACGGTGCCCGTCATGACACCTGAGACCGAGGGGCTCCTGACCGCACTGGGCGAAGCGCGCCGGCTCCTCCTCATCACCGTGCAGGACGTCACGGACACCCAGCTCACCGAGCGGTCCACCGTGAGCGAGCTGACGCTCGGCGGCATCATGAACCACCTCACCCGGGGTGAACGGGTCTGGACGCACATCCTCACCGACACCATCGGCCGGACCCCTGACGGAATGTGGGACATGGGCCAGTACCTGGCGCCGGAGGGCGCCACGGTCGCCGGCCTGCGTACCGCTTACGAGGCGGCCGCCCTCGCCACCGACGAGGCCGCCACGAAGGCGGACCCCGACAAGGAGGTGCCCCTGCCGGAGACACCCTGGGAGCCAGGAGTCGTCCATCACTGGCCGGTACGCCGGATCCTTCTGCACCTCCTCCAGGAGACTGCCCAGCACACGGGGCACGCGGACATCGTCAGGGAGTCGATCGACGGCGCGAACAGCACGGCACGGCGCTTGTAGAGACCAACAGGCCTGCGGGGTGCGGGCGTAGCCTTCGGGGATGGACCTGCGACTGGCGGCGTACGCCGTGTGCGTGGAGGACGGGCGGGTGCTGCTCGCCCATGCCGTGCGGCCGGACGGCATGAGGACCTGGACCCTTCCCGGCGGCAGGGTCGAGCACGCGGAGGACCCGTTCGACGCGGTGATCCGGGAGGTCGCCGAGGAGACCGGCCTGGACGCCGTCGTCGAGCGTCTGCTGGGCGTGGACTCCAGGGTGATCCCTGCGGCGGAGCGCCGCCTGCCCGGCCGGCCCGAGCTCCAGAACGTCGGCGTCTTCTACCAGGTCCGCATCACCGGCGGCAGTATCCGGCCCGAGCCGAACGGTGAGACCGCCCAGTCGGTCTGGACACCGGTCGCCGAGGTCCCCGGCCTCGGCCGGTCGTCACTGGTCGACGTCGGCCTCGCCCTGGCCCGGACCGTTCCGCCGACCGGGCATGTCGCTCCCGTGCCGGTCGGGGGCCTGGTCCAGCACTGAGTTCAGGGGATCGGGCAGCGCTCGATCGGCGGCGAGGCAGTGCACGGAGCGCAGCTGGAGCAGCTGCTCGCACTCGGACAGCTCAGGACTCCGGAGTCGCAGGTGATGCCGACCTCTCGTGCTGAACACGCCGGTCTGGGCGGGCCGTTCATTCTTCTGACGCCCGGAGGACGCTCCCAACTGGCATACGTGGAAGTACAGAACGTCAGCAGGTTCATCACCGAGCCCGACGAAGTCCGTATCGTGGCCGCACGCCACGGCAGCATCAGGGCCCAGGCACTCACACCGTCCGACGACTCCCTGACTGCCATCAAGGAGTTGCTGCGATGAGTGTCGAGGATGCCCAGGGTGCTTGGGTCGGAAGCAGCCGCAGCTCCAACGAGGGAGGAGCCTGCGTCGAGGTCGCCACTACGGACCGCGCCGTCCTCGTCCGCGACTCGAAGGACCTGACCCGCCCCCACCTCGCCGTAGGCCCCAGCGGCTGGGCCGACTTCGTGCGGTACGCCGCCGGGTCCTGAGGCCGAGCGGGTGCGCCGCCCGCGTCCGGGCCGCGCACCCCACCGTGCGTCAGATCTTGCCGGCGCCCGCCCCCGCGGTCACCGAGGCGGACACGGCGGAAGCGGCTTCGGGCGTGTAGCCGTAGGGCGGCGAGGTGAACGAGCCGGCCTGCGAGATCTCGACCTTCGCGCCGCCGAGGTCGTTGCCCCGCTGCACCGCGTAGCCGTCCTCGTCACTGCTGCGGTTGGTGGTGACGGCGACCTTCGTGTTTCGGAAGACGTTGTTCTCGACCAGCATCTGCGCGCCCATCCGGGAGTGCGCGCCCGTGTCGGCGCCCTCCACGAGGTTGTTGTACACGTGCCCGGTGCCGAAGCGGAGGCTGGGGATGCGCGAGAAGACGTTCTGGAAGTGGTTGTGGTGGTACGTCACCTTCAGGTGGCCTGAGTCCTCGTCGCCGTTGTTGTCGCTGTGTCCGACGAGGCTTCCCTTGTAGTGGTTCTTGAAGGTGTTCCAGGACACGGTGACGTTGTCCGAGGCGTGCGTGATGTCCAGCAGGCCGTCGTAGTAGTCCTTGTCGTGGTCACGGTCCGCGGAGAAGGAGTTGTGGTCGATCCAGACCTTGGAGGACTCCTGCACGGTGATGCCGTCGGCGGGGGCGACCGGCTTGCTGATGTTGAGGTTGCGGATGACGATGTTCGTCTCGCTCTTGAGACGCAGGCCGCCGCCGGTGAATCCGGATGAGGAGCCGACGCCGAGCACGGTGGTGTTGGAGCCGATGTCGACCTGGCCGCTCAGCGAGATCACTCCGCTGACCTTGACGGTCTTGGCGGTGTCGCCCGCGACGGCCGACTTGAACGCGGACAGGCTGCTGACCGTCACCGCGGAGGCGTTGCCACCGCCGGTCGTGCCGGCGCCGAAACCGATGGGGCTGGACTCGGCGGCGCCTGCGGAGCCGGGGAGCACGGCGACGGTGAGGGACGCGACGGTGGCGGCTGCGGCGAGCGCCGTGATGCGGCTTCGACGGCTGCGGAGATGGGTGCGCATGGGGGGATCCCTTTCTCGGTACGACGAAGTGCGAGTGCACTCATGTGTCGCCGCCCGGGACGCACAAGGTTGCCGGGCAGAGAAGAGGGATTCACGTACGTAGGGGAACGCTTCGATATGTGACCCGTCACGTCACGGACCCCTCGCCGGTAACGGACGTCGAGTGCGCCGAGGGAACACCGGCCCCACACGCCCCCTGGCGCGCGGAGGGCCCGGATCCTCTCGGATCCGGGCCCTCCGTTCGCGCACGCGGTCCGTCAGCTGCCGTCGCGCAGGTCCCCCGGGCCGTTGGGCCGGAAGGCGATCCGGTCGAACGTCGCCGTGCAGCCGTCGCCGGTCGGTGACTGCACGAGGAAGCCGATACGGGCGGCGGCCCGCTCCTCCTCCGTGCCGAGGGTGAACAGCCGGACGAAGGTCCACCGCTCACCGTCCGCCGAGGCGTGGAAGGCGAAGGCGCCACCGGTGCGGCTGAGCCGCAGCCAGCAGCTGTCGCCCTCCACGACGGCGGAGTTCACGTCGTCTGACTGGCCCCGGGTGACGACGGTGCAGACCGTGGGGCGCTCCGGGGAGAGCTCCAGGCAGAGCTTCGCCCACTCCCGCTCCCCGACGTGGAGGTAGAGCACCCCCGCGTCGAAGGCGGCGGCGAATCCGACGCTCACCCGGGCGATCAGCTGGAAGTCACCGTCCGGAGCCGCCCCCAGCAGGCGCGGCGCGTCGCTCGCGGGCTCCAGGGTGTCACCGCCCGGCGGGACGAAACGGTCCTGCTTCGCACCCGCCGAGCCGGTCAGCACGCCGCCCTCGTACGCCCATTCACCCTCGGGCCCGTGGGACTCCAGGGCGAAGGGGAGCTCGGGCAGCCGTACGGCCGTCATGAGCGGCGCCCGTCGACCCGGCGCGGAAGGTTCTGCGGGTTGTCCTCGCGGAGCTCCGGCGGCAGCAACGCCTCGGGCGTCGACTGGTAGCTGACCGGGCGCAGCCAGCGCTCGATCGCGGTGGCGCCGACCGAGGTGGAGGTGGAGGTGGTGGCCGGGTAGGGGCCACCGTGGTGCTGGGCGGGGGCGACGGCGACACCGGTCGGCCAGCCGTTGACCAGGACGCGTCCGGCCACCGGGGTGAGCTCGGCCAGCAGACCGGCGGCGCTGCCGTCGGCCTCCTCCGTGGCGATGTGGAGGGTGGCGGTGAGGTTACCCGGAAGGCGGGAGAGCACGGCGGTGATCTCGTCCGCGGAGTCGTAACGCGCGACGACGGTGACCGGGCCGAAGCACTCCTCCAGGAGCGCGTCGTGCGGTCCCTCCTGGACCAGCCGCTGCGCCGGCACGGTGAGGAAGCCCGCGGCGACCGTGTGCTCGCCGCCCGCGCCCGGGGTGACCGGGGCCTCCACGTCCGGGAGCGCGGCCCGTTCGGCCACTCCGCGGACGAAGGCGTCACGCATCCGGTGGTCGAGCATGACCCCTGCGCCCGTACCGCTCACCGTCTCGGTCAGCGACTTCAGCAGCTGGTCGCCGGCCTCGCCGGACGGGGCGAACACGAAGCCGGGCTTGGTGCAGAACTGTCCGGCGCCCATGGTCATCGAGCCGCCGAGCCCGGCGCCGATCTGCTCACCGCGCTCGGTGGCCGCCGCCTCGGTGACGACGACGGGGTTGAGCGAACCGAGCTCGCCGTGGAAGGGGATCGGGGCGGGCCGGGCGGCCGCGGCGTCGAACAGGGCGCGGCCACCGCGGATCGAGCCGGTGAAACCGGCGGCGGAGACGAGCGGGTGCTTCACCAGCTCGACACCCGCCTCGAAGCCGTGGAGCACGGTCAGGACGTCCTCGGGCAGGCCGTGCTGCGCCGCGGCCCTGCGCAGGAGCGAGGCGCAGATCTCCGAGGTCGCGGGGTGGTCGGGGTGCGCCTTGACGACGACCGGGCAGCCCGCCGCGAGCGCGCTCGCGGTGTCGCCGCCCGGGACGGAGAAGGCCAGTGGGAAGTTGCTCGCGGCGTAGACGGCGACGACCCCGAGCGGGATCTTGTAGCGGCGCAGGTCCGGCCAGGGCGGGGTCCGGCTGCCGTCCTCGTGGTCGATGTGGATGTCGAGGTAGGCGCCCTCGTCGACGACCTCGGCGAAGGCCCGCAGCTGTGCTGCCGTGCGGGCGAGTTCACCGGTCAGCCGGGCGGGGCCGAGCGCGGTCTCCGCGTCGGCCGCCTCGATCACGTGTTCCTGGGCCTCGGCGAGCAGGTCGGCCGCGGTCCGCAGGAACGCGGCACGCACGGTGCGGTCGGCCAGCGCTCCGCGGACGGCGTGCGCCGCACGGACCGCGCGGTCGACCTCCTCCGCTGTAGCCTCCACCGCAACCTGCTCACGCGGGTTCCCCGTTCGGGGGTCGACGCTCCAGACTGGTGCTGCTGCCACCGTATTTCCTTCCGGTCCACTGCCACACAGGAGAAGTTGTTCGGTATTCTGAACAGCGTTCCTGAACGTGAATACACGGGAACTCTATTTCCGGGCGCTCGTGGTTGCAAGAAGTCGCAGGGTCGTACAAGAAGGCTGGAAGGGGCATAAGGCATGTCGGTAGGCGAGTCCGGTGGGGCGCAGGTCAAGTCCGCTGTACGGACGGTGGAGCTCCTCGAATACTTCGCGGGGCGCCCCGGGATGCACTCGCTGGCCGCAGTGCAGGAGGCCGTCGGTTACCCCAAGTCCAGCCTCTACATGCTGCTGCGGACACTGGTGGAACTCGGCTGGGTGGAGACCGACGCCACGGGCACGCGGTACGGGATCGGTGTGCGCGCCCTGCTCGTCGGCACCTCGTACATCGACGGTGACGAGGTCGTCGCGGCCGCCCGCCCCACCCTGGACCGGCTCTCCGACGACACCACGGAGACCATCCACCTGGCCCGGCTGGACGGGACGAACGTGGTGTACCTCGCCACCCGGCAGTCCCAGCACTACCTGCGCCCCTTCACCCGCGTCGGCCGCCGGCTTCCGGCGCACTCCACCTCGCTCGGCAAGGCGCTGCTGGCGACCCACAGCGACGAGCAGGTGCGCAAGATGCTGCCCGAGACGCTTCCCGCGCTGACCGAACACACCCTCACCGACCGCGAGAAGCTGATCGAGGAGCTGCACCTCATCCGCGAGCAGGGATACGCGGTGGACCGCGAGGAGAACACCCTGGGGCTGCGCTGCTTCGGCGTCGCGATCCCCTACCGCACTCCGGCGCGCGACGCGATCAGCTGCTCGGTGCCGGTCGCCCGGCTCACACCGGCGCACGAGCAGATGGTCAAGGACGCCCTCTTCGACGCCCGCGACCGGCTCACCCTGGCGACGCGCAGGCTCTGAGCGCCGGGCGGCCGGAGCGCTCACCTGAAGAACGGGCGAGTGCCTGGGACGGGTGAGCGGCTGGAACGGGTGAGCGCCTGAGAAACCGGTGAGAAGGAACACGAACGGGAACGCCCCCGGGACCCCCGTTCGTCCCTCCAGCGGGATGAACAAGACGATCAGGCGCGCTTCGGTCTTCTGTCTGCTCATGGTTCTCGCCCTGCTGGTGCGGGCGACCTGGGTACAGGCGTACGAGGCCCGGGCGCTCGCAGACGACGAACACAACCGGCGGAACACGATCGCGCAGTACGCGCAGCCGCTCGGGAACATCATCGTGGCCGGCTCTCCGGTCACCGGTTCGAAGGAGACACACGGCGACGACCTCCGGTACAAGCGCACCTACACCCAGGGTGAGCTGTACGCCTCGGTCACCGGTTACAGCTCGCAGGCCTACGGCGCCACCCAGCTCGAGGGCATCTACGGCGACGTCCTCGACGGCACCGACGACCGGCTCAAGAATCCGGCTGATCTGATCACCGGCGAGCGGACGGCCCCCGGCGACGTACTGACGACCATCGACCCGGACGTGCAGAAGGCTGCCTTCGAGGCACTCGGTGACGACCGGGGCGCTGCGGTCGCGATGGATCCGGAGTCCGGGCGGATCCTCGGGATGGTCTCCTCCCCCTCGTACGATCCCTCCGACATCAGCGGGACGGGCGACGGCGACGCCTGGCAGAAGCTCCTCGACGACGAGAGCAAGCCGATGGTGAACCGGGCGCTGCGGCAGCCGCTGCCGCCCGGCTCGACGTTCAAGCTGGTGGTGGCGTCGGCGGCTCTGGAGAACGGCCTGTACGGCTCGGTCGACGAGCCCACGGACAGCCCGGACCCGTACACCCTGCCGGGCACGAGCACGGTCCTCTCGAACGAGAACCCCTCGGCCCCCTGCGAGAACGCCACGCTGCGCACCGCGCTCCAGTACTCGTGCAACAACGTCTTCGCGAAGGTGGCGGCGGATCTCGGCCAGGACAAGCTGAAGGCCATGGCGGACGCGTTCGGGTTCGACACCGAGGAGCTGGACGTGCCCGTGCGCGCGTCGCAGAGCGTGTACCCGACCGGTATGGACAAGGCCCAGACGGCGCTGACCGGCATCGGGCAGTTCGAGGTCACCGCGACCCCGATGCAGATGGCCATGGTCTCGGCCGCTCTGGCCAACGGTGGTGAGCTGGCCTCGCCGCACATGGTCTCGAAGGTGACGGGCGGCGACGGCTCCACGCTGCAGGAGTTCCCGGACGGCGAGAGCGAGCGGGTCGTGAAGGAGTCGACGGCCGAGCAGCTGCGCAGCGCCATGGTCACCGTCGTGGACGAGGGGACCGGAAGCAACGCGAAGATCGACGGCGCCGAGGTGGGCGGCAAGACGGGAACCGCGCAGAACGGCGTGGACAACAGCAACACGCCGTACGCCTGGTTCACCTCGTACGCGAAGGACGACTCCACCGGCAAGCAGGTCGCGGTCGCGGTGGTCGTCGAGGACTCCGGAGCGGCCCGGTCCGAGGTCAGCGGCAACGGGCTGGCCGCACCGGTCGCGCAGAAGATGATGAAGGCGGCGCTGGGGCGCTGAACCGTCACGACACCGGGCGGCGGAACCGGTCCACCCGGTTCGGACAGCCATGGGGTGATGATCGGCTTACCCACCCCATGGAGTGATCAGGAGCGTCTCGTCTTCACAGAGAGTAGTCGTATGGATACCTTGTGCGCACGGGGCCCCGATGGGGTGCCCCTCGCAGCTCAAGGAGAGATCTGTGGAACGAGAAGCGCGGCACGGTGCGGTCACCAAGCCCGAGTCCAGGGCTCAACTGCACCTCGCGGACTGGCAGGCCGCGGGCCTGGAGGCCGGAAAGTTCTTCCCCGGGACGGAATCCGGCCTCCGGGACCCGTACGCACCGGACGACGTCGTGAACGCGCGGCCCCCGGAGGACGGCCGGATCGCCAGTGCCGGGAAGGACTTCGCCGCCAAGCTCGACGAGCCCGACTCGCAGCAGGGATGGCAGAAGCACCCGGTGCGCTCGGGTGAGGCCCTGGACATCACCTGGGCCTACCACGCCCCGCACAAGACCCGCCGGTGGAACTACTTCCTCACCAAGGACGGCTGGGACCCGTCGAAGCCGCTGTCCCGGGCCCAGTTCGACCCGGCACCGATCGCGACGTACCAGAACAGCGGACAGCCGTACTGGTCGGCGGACGACCTCCTTCCCGAGGACCCCACCGTCCACAGCGTCACCCTTCCCGAGGACCGCCGGGGCTACCACGTGCTCCTGTCGGTGTGGGAGGTAGCGGACACCGCGCACGCGTTCTACCAGGTCATCGACCTCGACATCGAGTAATCGCGGGACCGGTCCGGCTCCGGTCCCCCCGTCTGTGCCCCGTCGCCTTCGTCGACGGCGGGGCACAGACGCCGCCGTCGGCTACCTCACTCCGAGCAGTTGCTCGACCGGGTCGATCGCGAAGTACACCGCGAAAAGGCCAGCGGTGCCCCACAGCAGCCAGTGGACCTCCTTGGCCTTGCCGAGAACGGCCTTGATCACGACGTAGGCGACGAAGCCCGCGCCGATGCCGTTGGTGATCGAGTAGGTGAACGGCATCACGGCGATCGTGAGGAAGGCCGGGATGGCGATCTCGTACTTCTCCCATTCGATGTGCCGCACCTGCGCCATCAGCATGAAGCCGACCGCGACCAGAGCCGGCGCCGCCGCCTGGGCGGGGACGATCGTGGCCAGCGGGGTGAGGAACAGTGCCACGGCGAAGAGGCCACCGGTGACCAGGGAGGCGAAGCCGGTGCGGGCGCCCTCACCGACACCTGCGGTGGACTCGACGTAGGACGTGGCGGAGGAAGCGGAGGCGGCACCGCCCGCGACCGCCGCCGCGCCGTCGATCAGGAGCACCCTGCCCAGGTGCGGCACCTTGCCGTCCTCGTCGAGGAGTCCGGCCTCGTGGGAGACGCCGACGACGGTGCCCATGGTGTCGAAGAAGTCGCTCAGCAGCAGGGTGAAGACCAGCAGCACCACGGTGATGACGCCGACGTGCTGGAACGCCCCGAAGAGGCTGAAGGAACCGATCAGTCCGAAGTCCGGTGCCGCCACCAGGTCGTCGGGTACCGCCGGCACGGTCAGGCCCCACGCGGCGGGGGCGATGTCGGCGATCCCGTCGATGACGACGGCCACGAAGGTCGTCACGACGATGCTGATGAGGATGGCGCCCTTCGTCCTGCGGGCGAGCAGCGCGACGGTGAGCAGCACACCGAGGCAGAAGACCAGCACCGGCCAGCCGGAGAGATGTCCGGTGGCGCCGAGCTGGACGGGGACGGCGCCGGTCTCGCCGGGGATCCGGGTGACGAAGCCGGCGTCGACGAACCCGATGAAGGCGATGAAGAGCCCGATGCCGACGCTGATGGCCCGCTTGAGGGACGGCGGGATCGCGTGCATGATCGCCTCGCGCAGCCCGGTGACCACCAGGACGCAGATCAGCAGGCCCTCGATGACGATGAGGCCCATCGCGTCGGGCCAGCTCATCAGCGGCGCGAGCTGGAAGGCCGCGACGGCGTTGAGGCCGAGCCCCGCTGCGAGCGCGAGCGGAAGATTGCCGCCGATCCCCATGACGACGGTCATCACGGCGGCCACCAGGGCGGTGGCGGTGACGAGTTGGGGGCCCGAGAGGTGGTTGCCGAACTTGTCCTCGGCCGAACCGAGGATGATCGGGTTGAGCACCAGGATGTACGCCATCGTGAAGAAGGTGGCGAAGCCGCCGCGTATCTCACGGCCGAAGTCGGAACCCCGGGCGCTGATGGAGAAGAAGTGGTCGACAGCGCCACGGCGCCCGGTCGGTGTGACCGGGGTTTCCGGGGACGCCGACGGCGCCGGCACCGCGGCTCCCTCGGTCTTGCGCACGGGCACGGCGGGATCAGGTCTTTCCGGCATGGCACTCCTCCTTGTGTGCGGATCACGCGGCGGTCAGCCGAATTGTTCACCGGTCACGGGGATTTCAGGTTTTCCCCGTGTTACGTCCTGCGCGGCACGTACGCGCGCCGAAAGGGGTCTGGAGCACTCCTTCCTCCCCCTTCACCCCGGCTTTTGCGGTCAGACGCAACGGTGTGGCCGGGCGGGGCGGTCCCGGGCGAGAGTGGCTTGCACCGAACACGGCGCACGGGACCGCAGAGTTCCGGTGCACGTCCGTGGGCGATCGTGAAAGTCCTGAAGGGGGAAAGGCATGAAGAAGTTCATCGGACTGCGAGCGAAGGCAGCTGTCACATCGGGGGCCGTCCTGCTGGCCGGGCTGGGTGTGGCCGCGACGGCCGCACCGGCGCAGGCCGCCAAGTCGGACTGCAGCGCGGGAGCGCTGTGTGCGTGGCTCGCGACCAGCTACGCGGGCGACCCGGGCGAGGTCTTCGGCAACAATGCGGACCTGCGGCAGTACAACAAGTTCAACAACGCCGGCTCGGTCTACAACCGCGGCAACGACTGTGACGTCCGGATCTACACGCTGAAGAACTACGAGGGCCGGACCTACCTCCTCCAGCGTGGTGCCAGCATCGCCACGCTGCAGACCTACTTCTCCGACGGCCGCTTCGCGCACGGAATCGCCGCCAACAGGTGGGTGTGCTGACCCGATGAGGCGACAGCTGTGGCCTGCCGCCGCAGCATGCCTCCTCGTGGCCGGATGCGGGGCATCCGGCCACGAGGGGCCCGGCGGTGGGGAACCCGGACTTCCTCGGCCCCTGTCGGGAGCCGTCCACTTCTCCGCTGCCCAGGCCGGCGCCCTGCACCGGTCCGAGGAGGAGCAGGTCCGCTCCTGCATGCGCGGACGAGGCCATGTCTACCGAGCGGTCCCGGTGTCCGATCCCTACAGGCTCGTCGCGGAGAACCCCTACGGCCTGCTGGACGCCGACCGGGCCCGCGAGGACGGTTACGGCATCACCGCCGAGCAGGTGGTGGACCGCCCGCAGGATCCGAACGCCTCACACCTCTCCGCGCTGTCCGAGACCGACCGCACGGCGTGGCAGAAGGCGCTGGTGGGCGACGAGAAGCACCACCGCACCCTCACCCTTCCGGACGGCGTGAAGATACGGTACGACCCCCGGTCCTGCGTCCAGGCGGCGAGCGGCGCGGTGTTCGGAAAGCGCTGGACGGAACTGCACCACCTCATGGAGGCCCTCACCAACGACATCGCCGGCACTGTCCGGAAGACGCCCGGCTTCCGCGAGGCGGAGCAGGCGTGGGCCGGCTGTATGGCGGAGAAGGGACACACCTACCGAGGCCTGTCGGATCCCCGCGCCGAAACGGGGCGGCTTCTGGAGAAGGCCGACGGGGACCCGGCCGGGCAGCGCTCCGTGGGGCGCACCGAGCTGACGCTCGCAGGCGACGACCTGGTGTGTCAGCAGGAGGCCCGCCTGGCCGAAGCCGCGGCGGAGGTTCAAGGGGACGCGGAGAGGAAGAGCCGCGAGAAGTGGCGGCAGGAGATCGAGGACCACGGGGCCATGAAGGCCGCTGCACTGGCTGGACTCGGCCGTACGGCCGGGTGATCCAAGGGGGGCTCCGTGTCGTGAGGGGGCGACACGGGGGTCCCCCGGTTCGTTCACCTGGCGCAGGGGGGTTCAGGTTTTCGCCGCGTTACGCCTTACTGGGAGGCGCACACGCGTCGAAGCGCTTCCGGGGTACGCGTTGGTACGCTCTCGCCCCGCGAACGGAGTTGGGAACGTACACAACCCGTTCGAGCGCGCAGGGATCCCGTGCAGAGAAGAGGTACCCGTGGGCACAGTCCTGGATGATGCTGCTGCCGCCGAGTTCCACGCGTTCTTCGAGGCGCACTACGCCGAACTCGCCCGGCTCGCCCACCTGCTGACGGGTGAGGCCGATGCGGCGGACGACCTGGCCGCCGACGCGCTCATGGCGCTCTGGCACCGCTGGGACCGGGTCAGAGGCGCCGACCACCCGGCGGCCTACGCGAGAGGGGTCGTCGCCAACCTGGCCCGCACCCGCATCCGCAGCGCGGTGCGCGAGCGCCGGAGAATCGCACTGTTCTGGGCGCCCCGCGGGGCCGGGGACGGCTACGCGGCGGACGGGCCCGACGTGTCGGCCGTGGTCGACGTCCAAGGGGCCCTGCGGCGGCTGCCGTTCCGCAAGCGTGCGTGCGTGGTGCTGCGGCACGCCTTCGACCTGTCCGAACGGGACACCGCTCTGGTCCTCGGGGTCTCGGTGGGTACGGTGAAGAGCCAGACCTCGCGTGGTGTGGCGGAACTCCAGCGGCTGCTCGGGCCCGAGGCGCCGGCGGTACGGGTACAGGTGGCGGCTGCCGGACAGCGCACCGGAGGAAGGCAGTGATGGACGAGGACCTGCGTGAGCGGCTGCGCACGGCCGCCGCTGCGCACCGCCCCGACCGGGCCCGGATGCTGGCCCGGATCGAGCGCGGCATGGCGCAGGAGCCGCCGGCTCGTCCCGCGCGCGCTCCGCGCACGCCGACGCCGTGGCTGCGGGTCGCCGGCGCGACGGTGGCGGTGTGCGGGGTGCTGACGGCAGGTGCGTTCGCGGTCACGTCGGCGGGCCAGGAGGAGCCGGCGGGCGGACAGCGGGTCGCGGCCGAGCCCACGTCACCCGGCCCGGTGTCGCCGTCCCCTGACCGGGGCGGTGCGCTGCCCGCCGGGAAGGGCCCGTTGTGGTCGGACGGTTCCGTGAATCCGAACAGCAACGACTTCTGGGCACAGAGCGAAGTGACGGTCAAGACGGACCGGCCGCTGTCCGCGCTCACCGTGGAGCTACGGATCGCGCTGAACGGCGGGGTGAACACCACCGGTTCCTGGCGTTCCCTGCCGGAACAGGACTTCGCGGCGTCGGCGCGCGAGGAGGACGGCTTCCTCGTCTACCGCTGGAGTCTGAAGCCGGGACGGAGCGTGCCGACCGGTACGCACACCTTCGCGGGGCAGTACAACCACGCGCAGGGCACCCGCGACACGGGGCGGGACGACTACACGGCCCGTGCGGGTGTGACGGGTGGACAGACCTCGGTGGGTGGCGGCTTCACCGAGACGCGCTGAGCGCGCGGCAGCGCCGCCGGGGCGCCGGAGGAAACGATTCCGAAACCCGGCAACCCTTCCATGGACGGTGGCGACTCAGGTGTGCAAGAGCTCCCCCCACCTCCTAGGAATCAGGACCAGCCAACATGAGTGAACGCGCGCACACGCACCGCCGACGCAAAGGCAAGCGCCGCATGGCCGCCGCGCTGACCGCGGCTCTGGGCCTCACCGGTGCCGCCCTGGCCACGAACGTCATGCTCCAGCCCGCCGGCGCGGCGACGGCCGCAGTCGCCGAGTGGCCCACCCCGAGCGGCAGCGAGGGCGTCTCGAAGACCATCGAGGTCTCGGGGACGTACGACGGCGACCTCAAGGAGTTCTACGGCGAGGGAGACCTCGGCGGCGACGGTCAGGAGGAGGGCCAGGACGCCCTCTTCGAACTGGCAGACGGGGCGACCCTCAAGAACGTCGTCCTGGGCTCCCCCGCCGCCGACGGCGTGCACTGCTCCGGCAGCTGTACCCTCGAGAACGTCTGGTGGACGGACGTCGGCGAGGACGCCGCCTCCTTCAAGGGCAAGTCGTCGAGCTCCACGTACACGGTGACCGGCGGCGGCGCCAAGGGAGCCGAGGACAAGGTCTTCCAGTTCAACGGCGCGGGCAAGCTGACTGTCTCGGGCTTCCAGGTCGAGGACTTCGGCAAGCTCGTCCGGTCCTGCGGCAACTGCTCCACGATGTACAAGCGTGACATCGTCCTGAAGGACGTCGACGTCACGGCCCCGGGCAAGTCCCTGGTGGGCATCAACAGCAACTACGGGGACACCGCCACGCTGAGCTCGATCCGGATCCACGGCGACAGCAGCAAGAAGATCGAGCCGTGCGTCCGCTACGAGGGCAACGACGACGGTGACGAGCCGGAAGAGGTGGGCAGCGGCCCCGACGGCACGTACTGCCGCTACTCCGAGTCGGACATCAGCTACAGCTAGAGAGCCGGCCGGATCTCCCGCCCGGTCCGCCCCCGCCCTCGCACCAGGCCTGCGGGGGCGGACCGCGCCGTCCGGCAGCGGCGATTGCGTCCTGGTTTCGCCCGGTCGACACTTGGACGTGAGCATCTGCCCGGAATCTACCGAGGGAGTGCGCGCATCATGCCCAGCTCCGAGAGTGCCGGCCACAAGGGCCGCCAGGGCGACGGAGGCCGGAACCCGGACGCCGAGATCGCGGTTCCGCAGGACGACGGTACCGACGCCGGACCGTCGGACGTCTTCCTGGACGTTCCCGCCCTCCATGTGGACAAGCTGGAGCTGGAGGTCGACGACCTGGAGGCCCACGTCTCCCTGCAGGCGGAGGTGCTGGACCTCCTGAAACTGAACGTCGGGGCGGACGTGCGGCTCGGGCGGGTCCAGCTGGATATCGAAGGTGTGGATGTCCAGGCACAGCTCAAGGTCCGGCTCCACCACATCGCCGCCATCGTGACCCGGCTGCTCGCCACGGTGGACAGGAACCCCCAGATCCTCGAGCAGTTGACGCGGGGCGTGGGTGCGGCGGTCGAGGACGTCGGGGCCGGTACGGGCCGGGCGGCGGGAGAGCTGGGCAAGGGCGCCGGCGCGGCTGTGGACGAGGTCGGCCGGGGAGCGGGGACCGCGGTCGAATCCGTCGGTGCGGGCACGGGCGGCGCCGTGGAGGACGTCGGTGCGGGCACGGGCGGCGCCGTGGAGGACGTGGGCGGCGGAGCGGGCGGCGCCGTGGAGGACGTGGGCAGCGGCGCCGCGGACGCGGTCGAGGATGTCGGTGAGGAAGAGCTCGACGGCGAGGAGGACGGGGCGGAAGAGGAGGAAGAACCTGAGCGCCCGGCCGCCCGCCGGCGGCGCCGTGCCCCGGAGCACGCCTCCACCGATGCGGACAGGCCCCGTCGCGCGGATCCCGCGGACAAGGAGAGCCGGGGCAAGAAGACGGCAGCCGGATCCGCGGCACCGAAGAGGAGGACCGCCCCCGCCAAGGCCGTGGCCAAGAAGGCGTCCGCAGCGAAGCCAACGGCGAAGAAGGCCAGGAGCGTGGCCGGTACGTCGAGGGATCAGGGCGCGAAGAAGGCGTCGGGCCGCCCGCGCCACCGGACATAGCCGGTCAGGCCCGAGCGCCCACCCGTCAGGGCAGGTCTGCGGCGCATCGGCCCGACTCCTTCCCGAAATCCTCGCCCCCGCATGCGGCTGCGGCTACCGCTACCGCGGACATGATCATGCCGCTCCCCGCCCTCGCCACGCTCTCGAGCACGCGGGGACTCCGCCCGCACCCAGGTGACAACAAGTGCGGCGGCGTCAGCCCTGCGCGGCGGCCGGCTCCACCACCACGGAGTCCCCGCCTCCTCCCGGCTTCGCTGCCGCAATCAGGTGGGCGCCGCGCTGCGCGCACATGTCGAGCACGCCGAGCACCGGGGGGACGGCGATGCTGGGCATGAGGTGCGTCAGCAGCACCGTCACACGGTCCGGCAGGTCGTCGTAGTCACTGAGTAGCTGCGACATCTGCTGGAGACCCGCGAAGGTGCCCACGAACAGTTCCGCTGTCGCCAAAAGGTCTACGTGGCAACGGAGTTCACCTCGTTCCTGAGCTTCCTGGAGGATGGCCAGGTTGGCGTCCCGCCAGGCGCGGAACACACCGCCGCGGTCGATGCCGGTGGCCTGCTGGTCCAGACTGAGCCGGACACTGGCTCGGACCAGCGGGTCGGTACGCAGGCGTTCGGCGAAGACCATCCCGGAGTCGACGAGCTCCTGGAGCTTGACGGGCTGCGGCCTCAGGGCAAGTTCCTCGGTCTGCTGCTGCTCGGCGAGGATTATCTGAGCCAGGTCGTCCTTGTTCCTGAAGTGGAAGTAGATGGCCCCCTTGGTCGTTCCGGCTGCGGTGGCGATCTCACTGAGGGTGGTGGCCTCGTAGCCGCGCCGGTCGAAGACGATCGCGGCGGCCTCGATGAGTTTCTGCCGGGTTCGAGCGGCCCGGTCCTGTTTGGTCAAGTTCATCCCTCGCTCTGTGCTCCGGAAGCGGGAAAAACGTTAACGTACGAATCTGTCGCCCGAAAGGCGATCCTGCGCCTCCCGGAGGCACACCTTCCAGCCCACTCAAAACATTCACAAAACGTAAGATCGCCTCTAGATCACTTGTGACCTGCACTTATTCGATTCCGGACAGTGTGATTCGCGTCACACTTCAAGCCGTTGAAAAGAATATCCTGGGGTACGTAACGTTGCGCCCCAACAACGTTTCCTTGGGGGGATCGTGTTAGACATCATCAACGCTGGCGCCCGGAAGCCCACTTCCGTGCCCATGCAGTGGGCACACCGCGAGAGACCGCAGGACGTCGTACCGACGCACTGGAAACGCCTCTCGGAGCACCGTTTCCTCGTCGAAGGCAACTGGCCCGAAGAACACCCGTTCTTCGCGCCGGTCGGCGGATACCACGATCCGCTGTTGCTGGTGGAATCCATGCGTCAGAGTACGATTCTGCTCGGTCATGCCGCTTACGACGTCCCACTCGACACGCACTACCTGATGCACTCGCTGGACTTCACCTGCCGGCCCCAGCACCTTCTCGTCGGCCGCAAGCCGGACGTCGAGATCGAGGTCGGTTTCGACGAACTCACCTACCGCGGACACATGCTGTCCGGCATGCGCGCCACCGTCACGGTCGGCCGCGACGGCCGGGAGGCCGGCACCGGTGTCAGCCGGATCAACCTGATCAGTGCCCGCGCCTACCGTCGTGTGCGGGGCGCCTTCACACAGCAGCCCCTGCCCCGGCAGTACGCACCCGATGTGCCGGCCCAACTCGTGGGACGCCTCCGCTCGGAGGACGTCCTGCTCCTTCCCACCGGTATCTGGGGCCACTGGATCCTCAAGATCGACACCGGTCACCGCACGCTCTACCAGGGCCCCAAGGACCACGTGCCGGGCATGGTCCTCATCGAGGCTGCCCGCCAGGCCGCGCACGCCACCATCGGTCCCTCCGCCTTCGTGCCCTGGACCGGCGACAACACCTTCCACCGGTACGCGGAGTTCTCCCGGCCCCTGCTCATGGAGGTCACCGACGTCTCCCTGTCGGGGGCCGACTGGACGATGAAGGTCACCGGGCACCAGGACGGGCAAGCTGTGTTCACCTCGGTCTTCTCGGCGGGACAGCCCCGGAGACCGGTTTGATCCTGGTCACCGGCGCCACCGGCACGGTGGGGCGGGAGGTGGCGCGGCAGCTCGCGGCGGACCATGCCGTACGGCTGATGAGCCGCACCCCCGCGCGCCCCGCCGTGTCCGGCCCCCGGGTGGAGACCGTCGTCGCGGACTTCGCCCGGCCCGACTCGCTGGCGAGAGCGCTGAGCGGGGTGCGGGCCGCGTTCCTGGTCACTTGCCACCCGGCCGAGCCCCATGACGAGCGGTTCCTGGAAGCCGCCGTCGCCGAGGGCGTCGGCCACGTGGTCAAGCTGTCGGCAGCGGTCGTCGAGGACGACACCGACGACTTCCTCACCCTTCGCCAGAGGGTCATGGAGGAGGAGGTGCGCTCCTGCGGGACCGGCTGGACCCTGCTCCGCCCACGGGCGTTCATGTCGAACACCCTGTCCTGGGCCGACAGCATCGGACGGGACGGCACGGTGGGCGCGCTGTACGGCAACGCGTCCAACGCGCCGGTGGACCCGCGCGACGTCGCCCGGGTCGCCGTGCGGGCGCTCACGGAGAGAGGACACGCGGGCAGGACATACACACTCGTCGGTCCCGAGCAGCTCAGCGCCCGTCAGCAGGCGTGCATCCTCGGTGACGTACTCGGGCGCCCGCTGCGGTTCCGCGAGTGGACGGTCCGGGAGGCACGCGAGCGCCTGGCACACGGTTACCCGCCCCCCGTGGTCGAGGCGCTCCTGAAGCGGGCGGCCCTGCAGGCAGGGGGCGGCAAGACGCTGCGCGGCGACGCACTCGCCTCGCTGACGGGCCGCGCCGCGGGCACGTTCCGCGGCTGGGCGGACGACCACGCACACTGCTTCCCCGGCAGTTGAGCGGCCCGCCGCGCGGAGAACGAGAGCCGTGCGCCCGGGCCCGCTCCCCCGTGGGGCGGTTCCGCGCTCCCCCGTTTCCGTACTCACCGATATGTTCACGCGGGCCCGGCCGGGCGGCGCCGCATCCCCCGGTGCGACGCCGCCCGGCGCTCCGGCGTCACCTCAGGCGGACCGGCAGTTCCCGGTGGCCGTTGGTGATGAAGCTCGGCAGCAACGGCAGGTCCTCACCGGGGCGGGCCAGGCGCAGGTCCGGGTAACGGCCGAAGAGGGCCTTCAGGGCGACGACCGCCTCCATGCGCGCCAGCGGTGCGCCGATGCAGTGGTGGACTCCGTAGCCGAAGGTGATGTGTTCGCGGCGGGTGGGGCGGGTGATGTCGAACTCGGCCGCGTCGGGTCCGTGCACCTGCGGATCGCGTCCGGCCCCGGCCACGGACACCAGGATCGGGTCGCCCTGGGCGATGCGCACGCCGCCGATCTCCAAGTCCTCGACGGCGTAGCGCAGCGGGACGTGGAAGCCGGACGACTCGCAGCGCAGGGTCTCCTCCACCACGTCCTCCCAGGCCGCACGGCCGGAGCGGACGAGTTCCAGCTGGGCCGGGTTGCTCAGCAGGCGGTGGACCGCGTGGTCGAGGAGGTTGACCGTGGTCTCGTAGCCGGCCGAGATGATCAGGAGCAGGGTGTCGAGGAGCTCCTGCTGGCTGAGGCCTGTTCCGTCCTTCTCGTCGCGTACGGCGACGAGGCGGGTGATCAGGTCGTCGCCGGGCGTCTCGCGTCTGGCGGTGACGAGCGCGGCCAGAACCCCGTACAGCTCGCGGATGTTCTCCTCGTTCGCGGCCGGCCCGACCGAGGTGAGAAAGGTCAGGCCGATGGTCTCCTGCAGCCGTCCGCGCATCTCCCCGGGGATGCCGAGGAGATCGCAGACGACCTGGACGGGGAGCGGCACGGCGAACCGGGCGCGCAGGTCGACCTCGGCGCCCTTCGGCAGCTCGTCGAGGCCGTCGAGGAGCACCCGCGTGATCTCCTCGATGCGAGGCCGGAGCGTGCTGATGTTGCGGGCGGTGAAGGCCTGGGCGACGAGCTTGCGCAGCCGGACGTGGTCCTCACCGTAGGCGGTGATCATGCTGCGGACGGAAACCCACAGGGCGAGCGGCCAGTTGGCGGGTATCTCACCGCGTATCCAGGCCGGCCAGTGCTGTTCGGCGTCCTTGGAGACCCGTGGGTCGGTCATCAGCTGCTTGAGGAGTTCCATGCTGGTGACGGACCAGGCCAGGATGCCTCCGGGGAGGGCGACCTGGACCACCGGACCCTGCTCACGGATGCGGGCGATCTCATCGTGCGGGTCGGCGCCGGAGGCGTCGAGGTGGATCGGGCAGGTCGTGGTCGCCGTGGTTCGGATGCTCATGGTTCGGAACCCTCTCGGTCATGGGCGCGCACACGGGCCGCGTGCAGGGGCCGCGTGGCAGGCGCGGGGTGGTGGGGCGAAAGGAAGAGCACTGCGGGACAGGCCGGTCCACCCGCGGGTGCCGCGCGGCACCCGCCGGCCGGGGCCGGCACTGCTGACGTACGACGGACGTCCCGGCCGCCCCTCGGAGCACGGGTGTTGTGTGCGGTGTCGCCGCTTCCGCGTGGGTGCGGCGGGGACGGCGCGCATGGGGTTCGGGTATGCGCCGTTCCGGCCCGGACCGTCGCGGTGGCTCGGGTCCGGGGTGGGGCGTGTTCAGTCCTGCACCGTGCCGGCGAAGTGGCCGGGAACGGGACGGATACCGCTCCGGCGGTCCGTGAGCGTGCACGCACGCACGAGGGGCACGTGGCGGGCGGGGGGCGTTCGGCCGGTGTTCCAGCAGCGTCGGCGACGGCTGGTGAGGGCCGCGTCGCGCACGGTGGGTGAGGCGTCTGTCTCGGGACTACGGAAACGGCGACGAGGGGCCCGGGAAAGCGATGTGGGGGACTTCGGGCTCCGACGGAAGGTGCTTCCCGCTGTCCGGGTCGCCCGCGTCCGGCCGCGTTCCGGTGTCGAGTTCACCGGGACGCGGCACGCCCGCGGGAGCGCACCCGGCAAGGAACCCGCCTGCGGGCGTACATCGATTCCCGTGCCGGGACATCGACTTCACGCTGGAGAAACGTCCGGCGGACCGGTTCCCCCGCTGCGTCTGGAACACCCACGGAGCGCGCCTCCACAGAATCTCCACAACCGTAGGATACGTGCGGGTACGCGCCGAGTTCAACCGTCCCCGTCACCGTTCGGCTCCAGGGCGCAGCCCGGCAGTACGGCGCGCCAGAAGCCGGTGAGCACTTTCGGGGACAGCCAGACGCGGTTGTCGCGGGCCAGCAGCGCGAAGCCGGTGGTGGCTCCGACCACGGTGTCGGTGAGCTCGCACAGGGGCAGCGTGCCGAGCGGCGCCCCCTCCTCCTCGTCGGCCTGGACGAGGAGCCGCTGGACACAGCTCTGCCACTCCTGATGGATGCTCAGCCGGGTACGGCCCGACGTCTCGTAGTTGAGCCGGAAGCCGGCCCGGGACACCACGTCCTGGTGCAGAAGATGCGCCAGCGCATAGGAAAGGGCGCTCAGTTCGGCCAGAGCATCGGTGTGTTCGCACTGGGTCCGGCGGGCGACGCGGTAGAGGTTGCGGATGGCCGCGTGTTCCACGGCCCCGGCCAGGTCGGCCTTGTTGCGGAAGTGGAAGTGCAGGGCGCCGGTGGTGACTCCGGCCCCCTCGCTCACCTCACTCAGCTTCGTTCCTTCGTATCCGTGGCGTTCGAACCGCTCGGCCGCCGAGTGGACCAGGGCTCTTCGGGTGCGGACGGAACGCTCCTGCTTACGGGTTCGGCAGACCACGGGAGGCGGGTGCGCAGTCGAGCACCCCTGCGGGGAGGTCTGCGGCTGGGACGGAGACATGGAGACATTAAATACCTAGGAGAATCAATTTTCACCAGTGAGTTAACTTAGCTGGCTGAAATGCCCCCCTTATCCGCGTGTGTCAACATGCCACCGTAAGCGCACTGCGACCATCACGGTCCGCTTCGGCGCATCAGATTGCCTCATAACGTCCTTAAGTTGGGCATCTCATCCTCTGTGAACCCTTTGACAGAAACATCCTTGCAGGTATTGAATTTGATGCGTCGTTGAGTCAAAGCCGAGGATCCGAGGGGGGAAGGGCTATGACTGACCCGGCCGGCCTGCTGGCGCGCGGCACACACACGCGGGCGCGCCCCACAGGGCGAGGAAATGGCGCGATGCGCACGGTCGACGAACCCCGGGGCTGGAACGTACTGGTCGTGCAGGAGGACCCGGCCGACACCGAACTCCTGATGCGCGGACTGCAGCGCCACGGGCATGCCGTGACCAGCGCGGAGACCGGCGTCGCGGCGTTACGTGCCTACAGGGAGGCGGACCTGGTCCTGCTCGACCTGGAGCTGCCCGACCTGGACGGCATCGAGGTGTGCCGGGCCATCCGGCAGTTCGACGACACCCCCGTGATCGCGCTGACCGCGCGGGGCTCGGAGCTCGACCGGGTACTCGGCCTGCAGGCCGGTGCCGACGACTACATGGTCAAGCCGTACGGCTTCCCGGAGCTGATGGCCCGTATGGGCGCCGTGATGCGCCGCGTGCGGCCGCGCCTGCCCCGCCAGGAGGGACATGTGGTGATCCACGGCGACCTGCTGGTGGACCGCGGGTCGCGCAAGGTGGCCGTGTCCGGGCGCCGGGTGGAGGTGACCGGCAAGGAGTTCGACCTGCTGTACCTGCTGGCGAGCAACCCGGGCGACGTCATCTCCCGCAGCCGCATCATGCAGGAGGTCTGGGGCGGCTCCTGGTCCCGGCGGACCGTGGACACCCATGTGTGCAACCTGCGCAGCAAGCTCGGCTCCAGCGGGTGGATCCTGACCGTCCGCAGCGTCGGGTTCCAGATCGGTCCGGGCTGACCACCCGTCACACCGCCTGGAGGGCAGCGGAGAGGCCCCGTTCTCGGAATGCCGAGAACGGGGCCTTTTCCGGCGCCGTGACCCGTCCGCCGGACGGGGGATGTGGAGGCGGTCCGGGCCGTGGCGCGCCTGGGGCCGGGCGGACGCCCCGGGACGGGGCCGGGGCGTCCGCCCGGAGGGCGGGCGTCAGCCGGAGCTGGGACGCTTCGCGGGGAAGGCGTGCCGCCGCCCGAGGACCACGACGAGCAGCACCGGGAGCATCAGGGCCAGGACACTCCAGGGGAAGGACTTCGGGCCGTGCACGTCGAGCAGGATGCCGCCCACGGCGCCGCCTCCCGCCATGAACGAGTTCCAGGTGGTGACCAGGAGCGCCTGGCCGCGGTCGCCGCCCGCGTCCGTGACGGCGGTCTGGAGCAAGGTGGTGACGCCGCCCCAGCCCAGGCCCCACAGGATCATCGCGGCGTAGACGACCCACAGGTTGCCGGCGAGGATCACCAGCATGATCGAGGCGATGATGAACAGGACGGAGCTGGCGACGGTCAGCATCCTCAGCTTGCGGTCCACCAGTGCGCCGGTGACCCAGATGCTGACCACGGAGGCGATGCCGAAGACCAGCAGCACGATGTCGCGGGAGTCGCCGTGGTCGTACGTGTCGAGGAAGGTGGCGATGTACGTGTACAGGATGTTGTGGGCGAGCACGTAGGCCGCGACCACGAACAGGACGGCGGCGACGCCGGGCAGCCGGAGCGCCCTCAGGATCGGCTCGCGGGCGCCGGGCTTCTGGCCGGCGGCGTCCGGGACGGTGGCCCAGATCCAGGCGAGCAGGACCACCGAGACGACCGTGACCAGACCGAAGGTGAGGCGCCAGCCGAACAGGCCGCCCAGGAACGTACCGAGGGGAATGCCGAGCGAGAGAGCGAGGGGTACGCCCGCCATGGTGATGGCGATGGCCCTGCCCTGCAGGTGCGGGGGCGCCAACCGGCGTGCGTAGCCGACCAGTTCGGCCCAGACGGCCGCTGCGGCGACACCGGCGATCAACCGGAACCCCATGGTCAGCGCGTAGCTCGAGGAGATCGCGGTGACCGTGTTGGCGACGGCGAAGGTCGTCACCGACAGCATCAGGAGCCACTTGCGGTTCCAGGTGGCGGTGGTGATGGCCAGCGGGATCGCCGACACACCGGTCGCGATGGCGTAGATCGTCAGCGCCTGGCCCATGGCCGATTCACTGACGGACATGTCACGGGCCATCTCGGGAAGCACGCCGGCGGGCAGCGCCTCCGTCAGAATGCCCATGAACGCCGCTGTGGCGAGCGCCAGAAGGGGGGACATGGGCAGCTTGCGCTGCCCGGGTGCCGGGGAGGTGTTGTCCAGCAGCTCTGGTTGGGATGTTGACATGATTGAATCCTCAAACCCTCACATTGATGTGAATGTCAAGTCGGTCGAGTGGACGGGGACGGAAGGAGGGCACATGCGCATCGGGGAGCTGTCCGATCGCACCGGTACCCCGCGGAGGTTGCTCCGCTACTACGAGGAGCAGGGCCTGCTGGTACCGGACCGGACGCCCAACGGTTACCGCGACTACGCGGAACGCACGGTGGACCGGGTCCTGCAGATCCGCGGCCTGCTGGAGGCGGGACTGCCGACGCGGGCGATCAAGAAGATCCTGCCGTGCATCAACGATCCGCGGATGATCCACGTGCCGGACGCCGCGCCGGAGACCATCGAGCTCCTGGAGCGGGAGCGGGACCGGATGACCGAGCGCATCCGGTGCCTGACCCGCAACCGGGACGCGATCTCCGGTTACCTGGACGCCGTGCGCGACACGGACGGGCGCGACGACGGTGGGAGGTACGGGCCTGCGGAGCCGGTCGCGGTCTGAGTCCCGTACCGCACGGTATTGGCGAGGACCACACCGTGGCTGGTCACGTCGAGGACCAGGCGGTCGCCGTCCTCGACGCGGAACCCGTCGTGGTAGGTGGCCTTGTCGGCGCCCAGGAAGGTGTACGTGACCAGCCCGGCCTGGCGCAGCAGGGGGTACGAGAACAGGTGCTCCGCCATGTCCTCGAACCGGTGGAAGATGGAGTCGGCCCCGCAGGAGAACGGGCCCTCCCACGCCGTGGCACCGTCCCGCTCGACGACGACCCGGCCCGTCACGTTCTGCGGCGGCTCGTCCAGGAACAGCCAGGGGAGCACCGAGGTCTCGCAGAGCTTGGCGTACGGGGTGTACGCCCAGGGGTTCTTCAGGTGCAGGCCGATGTCGTTCAGGTCGTTGCCGAAGGTGTAGCCGGCGTAGTGCGGGGTGCCGTCCTCGCCGTTGACGTACACGAGGACCACCTCGGGCTCCTCGATCAGCCAGATCGGGTCGGCGGGGGTGATCAGCGGCTCGTCGGACACGCGCAGCCAGGAGCCGAAGCCCTTCATGTAGTAGTTCGGTGCCACGAACTCCTCGTCGGGTTCGGGATCGTGGTCGAACTTGGAGCGGTGCGTGCCCATGAATCCGTTGACCAGCGCGTTGTTGGTGGCGGTGGGCAGCAGCGGCGGGAGCAGCCTCAGCCCGGGGTCGCCGGGGGTCACCGAGACGGTCTCGGCACCGCTCGTGGCGGCGGCGAGCGCGGCCTCGGCACCTCCCGCGAGGAACGCGGCGCGCAGCTGACCGTCCTCGACGGCGTGCAGGGTGTGGGCCCGGCCCGCCTCGGGGATTCCGGTTCCCGCGTAACGACGTCCTTGGTACTCGGCTTCGAAGAGGATGGACATGACGGAAGGGCCTCCTGGGAGAGAAGAGATGGGTGGTGGTGCGCGGCCGCCGTGCTACGGGCGGTTTCGGAGGGCGGGCGGGGCGACGCACACCCCGGTGAGGTCGGTCAGGACTTCGGCGACGCGCTCCAGGGAGGCCCTGATCCACGGCAGCCGCAGGGGGTCGGCGGCGCACAGGGCCCGGGTACGCTCGGCGTCGCTCTCTCCGTACAGGCGGCTGGTGGCCACCCGGACGCGCAGCGGGCCGGGGGACTCGCCGAACGCGGAGCCGGGCAGCACCCCGACGCCGTAGCGCTCGCCGAGCACGAGGGCCAGGTCGTCGCCGTCACGGATCCCGTGGACCCGGTCGAGGTGGTGCCGAGCGGCCTCGAAGTCGGGGTAGAGGTAGCTGGTCGCACGGACCGGCGCCAGCTCGGCGCCCGCCGCGGTGAACAGCGAGCCCACGGCGCGGACCACCGTCCCGTGCAGCCTGCGGCCGGCGGCGACGTGCGCGACGACCTCGGGCGGCTCGGTGAACGCCCAGGCCGCCGCGGCCTGCACGGGCGCCGCGGTGCTCGACCAGATCTGGCTGGCCACACCGAGCAGCCGCCCCTTCACCCGCTCGCCCAGCGGGCCTTCGGGCAGCCGGGCCACGCCCAGGCGCCAGCCGCCGACCGCCAGGCTCTTGGTGAGCCCGGTGGTGACGACCGTGCGCTCGGGTGCGAACACGGCCGGGGAGACACCCGGCCGGGCGCCGTCGTAGACCAGGTCGCAGTAGATCTCGTCGGAGACGATCACCAGGTCCAGCTCCCTGGCGACCTCGGCGAGCTCCTCGACCGTGGCGGGCGAGGCGATCGTGCCCGTCGGGTTGTCGGGCAGCGTGACCACCACGCAGCGCGGATCGTGCCCGGCCGCCCGGGCGAGGAGCACCGCCTCCCGGACCCGCCCGGGGTCCGGGACACCGCCCTCACCCGGCCGGGTGGCGACCGGGACCGGACGCAGTCCGCCCAGCCGGGCCTGGGCCGCGTAGCTGACCCAGCTCGGCACCGGCACCACGACGTCTCCGCCGACGGCCAGCATCAGGGCGAACAGCAACGGCTTGCTGCCCGGCCCCGCCACCACCGCGTCCGCGGTGGTGGCCAGGCCACGCCGCTCCCAGTAGCCGGCGGCCGCGGCGCGCAGCGCCGGAGACCCGGCGACGGGGCCGTACGCGTTGTGGTCCGCGGCGAGTGCGAGCCGCTCCGCCAGCTCGGGCAGGACCGGCAGGCCGATCTCCCCGCTGGCCAGGGACAGGACCTGCTCCCCGGCCAGCCGCCGGCGGATCAGTGCCTCGTCGGCGGCGAGGGTCGGCGACATCGTCACCGGCGCTGGATGAGGCATCCGAGGCTCCAACGGGTAGGAAGGAAGGGGGTGTCGGCACGTGAACGGGAAGCTCAGGAGTGTGCGTAGAGCTTCCTGAGCTCGATCTTCCGGACCTTGCCCGTGAGCGTCTTGGGCAGGGTGCCGGTCAGCTCCAGACGGTCCGGCAGGAACCGGTCGTCCTGGTCGGCCCGGCGCAGATGGGCGCGTATCTCCTCCAGCGTCGGAGGGACGCCGTCGGCCGGGATGACGACCGCGAGGATCGGGTCGTCGAGCTGGCCGGTGGGTCCGACGACGGACGCCTCGACCACCTTGGGGTGGCGCGAGATGATCGCCTCCAGCTCCGCTATCGGGACGACGATCCCGTCGCGCAGGATCGTGTCCTTGGAGCGGCCCAGGATCCGGATGCCGCCGCGCCCGTCCTCACGGGCCACGTCTCCGGTGTCGAACCAGCCGTCCTCGGTGAGTTCGGAGTCGAACTGCTCCTGCTGCTTGAAGTAGCCCAGCGCCCGCGACGCCCCGCGCACCCGCAGCCGGCCCACCGAGGCCCGCGTGCTGGGGTCGTGGCACAGGTCGATGCGGATCTCCATGGAGTCGATCGGCCGTCCGTGGCTGTGCGCGGCCCAGTCCTGGTTGTAGTCCAGGCGGCTGATGGTGACCGGGCCGAACTCGGACATGCCCCACACCGAGTAGGTGCGGGCGCCAAACGTCTCGCGCAATTCGTCGACCAGCTCCATCAGCACCGGCGCGGCGCCGGTGACCGTGTGGCGCAGGCTGGAGACGTCGTGCGGGTCGGCGTTCTGGGCACGGGCGACGCCGGAGAGCGTGGGCGGCGGGCCGTACAGCAGGGTCGCGCCGTACCGCTCGACCAGGTCGAGCAGGCCCGCGTGGTCGGGGCCGTCCTGGAAGGCGATGGTGCCGCCCAGCATCACTCCGGCGAGCACACCCTGGCCGAAGCCGGAGTAGTGCACCAGCGGGGTGGTGACCGCGGCCACCAGGTCGTCGCGGAGCAGGAACGTGTCGACGTACCCCCGTACACCCGAGTGGACGGTGTTCTGGCTGTGTACCACGCCCTTGGAGAACCCGGTCGTACCAGAGGTGAAGAGCACCACGAACGGTTCGTCGGGCCGGAGCTGACGGCCCGCCAGGTCACCCATGAGCCGCTCCTCCCAGTGCTGGGAGACGAAGTGGTCGTGGAAGTCGGCCGTGCCCTCGGGGCCCGGGCCGTCGACGACCACGACGTGTTCGAGGGGCAGCTCCCCGGAGAGGTCGCAGATGGTCTCGGCGAGCGGGTAGCCCTCCCACTCGGGGAGCGTGATACACACTCTGGCCTCGGTGAGCGCCAGACGGTGGCGCAGTTCCTCTGCCTGGCAGACCGGCGCGATGGGGCAGATGACCGCGCCGACCGCCATGCAGGCGAACATCAGCGGAACCATCTCCCAGCGGTTGGGCAGCTGCACGGCGACCACGTCGCCGCGCTTGACGCCCAGCTCGAGCAGGCCGCCGGCGAACCGGTCGGCCAGCCGGGACAGCTCGGCGTAGTCGAGCGTGTCGGTGCGGGCCTCGTCCAGGCGGCGGCCCGCGATGGCGAGCTTGCGGGGCCGCCGGCGGGCCTGGCTGCGCAGGTCGTCGAGGAAGGTCCCGTCGCGCCACCACCCACGCCGCCGGTACTCCGCCATGCGGTCCGCGGCCGACGCGTTGGCCAGGAAGGCGGCGGTGGTCGACGTCATCGCGCCAGCTCCTCGCGGCGTGCCGCGAGGAGCTCCGGCAGCGGGTTGCCCGCCGTGGCACCGGCGATGTCGAGCAGGTCGCGGGTGTTCTGCCGGACCCGGTCGCCGACCCAGTCGAAGACCCATGCCCTGCGGGCCTCGGCCGCCAGCTCGAAGGGCACCACGCGGGTGACGGCCAGCGCGGCGGACGCGGCACCGCCGATGTTGGCGATGACACCGGGCACCAGCAGGACCCCGGCCGCGGCCGCCTTGTCGCGGGCTTCGTCGGACGAGCTGATGTTGCCGCCCTCGACGACCAGGCCGGCGCGCAGGCGGTGGGCGTTCTCCGCGTTCAGCGCGTGCTTCTGGGCGGCGAGGATGAGCAGGTCGGCTTCGACGTCGAGCCAGGCGTCCGACTCGGTGCTGACGGTGACGCCCGAGGGCAGCCGGGTGCGGTCGATGGCGCCGAACTCGTCGGTGACGGCGATCAGCTCGTCCACCGGGAGCCGGTCGGCGCTGAGGGTGCCGGCCACGTCGGCGACCGCCACCACCACGTGGCCGCGCTCCTCCAGGAAACGCCCGACCGCGCGGCCGACCGCGCCGAAGCCCTGGATGACGACCCGGGCGGGCCCGGTGCGCCCGCCGGCCTCCAGGGCGGTGACGGCGGCGACGCCGACGCCGTGGCCGGTGCAGTCGATCAGGGGCTCGTAGTACGTGCGCCAGTCGATCGGCATGTCGGGAGCGCCGGGACGGAACCGCGGGTCGTACCCGGCCTCCTCGAAGAACACCGCCCGGTCGGCGGGGGTGACGCCCATGTCGATGCCGAGGTGGATTCCGCCGTGCAGCAGCGGCTTGACGGTACGTCCGAAGGTGCGGAACGTCGTCTCGCGGTCGGAGCCGTCGGCGACGATGCCCGCCTTGGCCCCGCCGATGCGCAGTCCGGCGAGGGTGAACTTGACGGTCATGTCACGGGCCAGACCGGCCACTTCCGCCTCGGTGACCCCCGGCGTCATCCGGGTGCCGCCCATGGCGAGGCCGTCGACGAGCGAGTCGACGACGACCCAGCCCTTGATGTCGCCGCCGGCGCCGCTCAGGTGAGTGGTCAGGGCGGGCTCGCGTGCTTCCCAGTCAGTCATGTGTCTTCCCCAATCGTGAGCAAGAAGGTGTGGTGCGTACAGCGGTACGGGGTGTGCTCAGCGGTACAGGTCGGTGAAGCCGCGCAGGATCTCCCGGCCGTCGGCACGGAACTCCAGGTGCGCCTGGGCACCCAGGATCCGGCCGTCGTCGGAGCGCAGGAACTCCACCGGGGCGTGCTCGGAGCGCCCGATGGACCGGAAGCCGGGCGGGGCCTGCTGGAGGTACAGGGTGTGCCGGTGGAAGACCGTCACCGTCGGCTTGACGTACGTGAACAGCGGCTCCTCCTTGTCGACCCGCACCTCGAAGCCGCCGACGCGCTGCGGCCCCTCGGCCAGGACGCCGCCCTGGGAGACGGCGAGGATCTGCATGCCGCCGCAGATGCCGAAGACCGGGACGTCGGAGCCGAGGACCAGGTCGACGAGCGGCTTGTAGTACTCCTGGTCGTAGGCGCGGACCTTGGTGCCGCTGAGCACGATCGCCTGGTAGCGGCCGCCGAGGCCGGCGGGTATGCCGGCCACCGACACCGGGTCGGTGTCGGAGCCCAGCTCCTCCAGCCGGGCCCGCAGTTGCTTGAGCGAGAGCGTCCCGTTGTTGACAACGAGCACGCGGGGTTTCGCCACGTCGGTCTCCTCAGGTTCGCGTGATGGCGGTTCCGGCACGGCCGGCGAGCAGCTCACTGACGGGGGCGCTGCCGATGACGACCCGTCCGGCCCCGCCCTCCAGCGCCTCGCCCGCGGCGCGCAGCTTCTTGCGCATGCCGCCGGTGGCGCCCTTGTCGCGGAAGGCCGCCGCGGCGCCGGCAGTGATCTCGCGGACCGGTTCCCCGTCGATCAGCAGATGGGCGACGTCGGTGACCAGGACCAGGTCGTGGGCGCCGACGGCCCCGGCGACGGCGGCGGCCGCCCGGTCGCCGTCGGTGTTGACCTCGCGGCCCTCGGCGTCCCTGGCCAGTGGGGTGACCAGGTAGGCGTGCCCCGGCTGGAGGTTCTTCAGGGCGGAGGGGTCCACGTCGGTGATGGGGCCGACGAGGTTCTCCAGCTCGACGAGCTGCTTGTCCTTCCACCAGAAGCGCTCGCCGGGCCCGGCGGTGACCAGGCCGTCGCTGCCCAGGACCCGTTCGGCGGTGATGCCGCGCGCCTCCAGACGGCCCAGGACGTCGGCACCGAGCTCGGCGCTGACGGTCTTGATGTCGGCGATGACCTCGGGGGTGGTCCAGCGGCTCTGGTTGCCGTAGCGGTCGCGCAGGATCGCGGACGGCTCCCGGTAGCGGGGGCCGAGCTTCCTGAGCGGCTTGGACCAGCCGTGCACCAGGACCAGGGGCCGGGTCCCGCTGTGCTCGGCGAGGTCGTCCCACCAGCTGCCGTCCAGGTCCTCCAGGCAGCTGCCGCCGAGCTTGACGACGGTGGGGGCGGTGCGGAGGCCGGTGGTGGTCATGTCGGCATCACCGGCTGCATGGTCAGGCCCGTCTCCTCGGGCAGGCCGAAGCGCCGGTTGAGGGCCTGGACCGCCTGCCCGGAGGCCCCCTTGAGCAGGTTGTCCAGGGCGGACAGGACGACGATCCGCCCGCCCTCGGGGTCGTGCAGGACCGTCACGTCGCAGTAGTTGGAGCCGATGACGGCCTGCGGGTCGGGCACCGGGATCAGCGTCTCGGTGTGGCGCCGCACCCGCACGAACCGGTGGCCCTTGTAGAACCGCGTGTACGCGCGCTGCAGCTCGCGTTCGGTGACCTCCGCGTCGGTGAAGACGTACGCGCTGGTCATCAGGCCGCGCACGTGGCCGACGCCGTACGCGGACATGGACAGTGAGCCCACCTCGCCTGGCTTGCTGCGCTCCAGGAAGTCGCTCACCTCCGCCGCGTGCCGGTGCCCGGTGGGTGCGTACGGGGCGATGGCACCGCTGCGCAGGGGGTGCAGGTCGGGCACCCGCAGGTGCAGCCCGCCGCCGCTGGAGCCGCTCTTGCCGTCCACGACGACGGTCTTCAGGGGCAGGCCGAGCCCCAGGGTGAGGGGCGCCAGTCCCAGCGTGAGGGCCGTGGCGTAGCAGCCGGGCACGGAGATCAGCGCGGCGTACTCCAGGCTCTCGCCGATCAGCTCGGGCACCCCGTACACGAAGCGGTCGGCGAGCTCGGTGGTCCGCGGCACCCCGGGGTACCAGCGCTGGTGGAGCTCCGGGGTCCGGATCCGGAACGCCCCGCTGAGGTCGATCACGCAGGCGACGCGGTCGGCAAGCTCGGCGGCCAGCCGGGCCGAGACCGAGGCGGGCGTGGACAGGAACACCACGTCGCAGGTCTCGGCGATCCGGTTCGCGTCGACCGCTTCGACGGTGAGGCCGAGGTCGAGGCGCAGCCCGGGGTGAAGCTGGGCGGGGCGGCGGCCCACGCTGGAGTTGCCGCCCAGATAGGTGAGTTCGAGCTCCGGGTGCTGGAGCACGAGCCGGATGAGTTCACCGCCGGCGAGTCCGGAGGCTCCGACGATTCCTGCTCGGATCATTCGAGGGTCTCCTGTACGTGACGGATGACGGCGGACGAGATGTCGGTGTCCGTGGTGGAGGCGACCCCGCGCCAGGCGGGCGCGTGGTTGACCTCGTTGACGAGGTAGGCCGACTCGGTGCGGAACAGGTCGACGCCGTAGATGCCGGGGCCGAGCCGGTCCACGACCGCGTCGACGACCTTGGCCACTTCCGGGTCGTGCGCCAGCGAGCGGCTCTGGTTGCCGAGTGCGGCGTTGCTGCGCCAGTCGGCGCCCGCGCTCTCGAACTCGGCGGCGGCGACGATCTCCCGCCCGACCACCAGGCAGCGCACGGAGCCGCCGCCGAGGTAGGGCTCGAGCAGGCATGCCTGCTCGAAGGCGTGGCCCAGGTCCTCGACGTAGTCGTAGACCGAGTGCGCCAGGTCGGCGTCGCGGACCAGGGTGACCCGCTTGCCCATGCCCCCGTACACGGGCTTGAGCACGGCGGGGGTGCCGAGGTCGGTCATCGCCTTGGTGTAGTCCTTGCGGGACAGCACGAGGCGGAAGTCCGGTACGGGGACACCCGCCTCGCGCAGCACCGCACGCAGGACGAGCTTGTTCTCGCATGCGTGGATGGCGGCGGCGGTGTTCAGGACGGGCGTGCCGTCCGCCTCGGCGAGGGTGGCGACGAGTCCGCCGCGGGTGTAGCTGCGGCTGCGCACCAGGACGGCGTCGTAGCCGGCGAGCGGGGAGGAGTCGGCGGATCCGAGGCTGAGGTCCTCGTCGTTGACCCAGTCGATCCGCAGCCCGGCCGGCTGGGCCGCCCGCATCAGCTGGCGTTCCTCCCACCCGAGCCGGTCCGCGACGACAGCGACCTTTCCGCCCATCTCACTGGCCCCAGTCGCGCAGGGTGACCTCGACCATCTCGAGGGTCAGTCTGCCGTCGGCTATGGCCTCCACACGCAGGGTCAGCATGCACTCGGGGCAGGACAGGGTCTCGCCGACGAGGATCGGCGGCAGGGTGAGGCCGGTCTCGCACTCGGGGCAGACACCGGTCAGGGTGGCGGTGGTCATGGGTGGGCTCCTCTACGGGTACGGGTGTGGCAGGTCGGGGCGGGGTGGGGGGCAAGGGCGGTGCGAGGT
>NZ_JNXG01000027.1 GCF_000717025.1 Streptomyces atroolivaceus | reverse complement strand
GAGAGCCTGTCGGCTCTTAAGTTGGCCCTGGCGGGCCAACTCGGGCCTGACGGCCCGTAAGGTGACGCGTCGTCATGCCTGGCGGCATGACTGTGTGTTGGCTGGGTTTGCCCTGACGGGCAAACAGAGAAAGAGCGGGGCCTGGCGGCCCCGCTGTCGCATGCTCGGGTGTCATGCCTGGCGGCATGATGGTGGGGTGCTGGGTGGGTTCGGGTTCCCTGCCCTGCCCTGCCGGGCAGGGGTTCGGTGCTCGGTGCGTCTCGACGTCTACGGTGCCGTGATGTCGTAAGGGTTTTTAGACAGTTATCCGGTTCCTCTACCCCTCTGGCGTACTCGGGCTGGTGCGCTATGGGCCCTGCCGGGCTAACTGAACGGGCCCTGCGGGACATGCCTGCCGGCATGTCCGGTTTCTTGTAGCGCCCCGCTGCCGCGGGGGCACGTCTTCGCCGGTTTTGGGGTGCGTTGTCAGACACAGCCTGTATGTTCCGGTAGTTGTTGGCCCGTCTGGAATGAGCCCCGAATACCACTGGTGGGGCGTGGAGGGTAGATGAGCTGTGCCTGTAAGTCAACATGTTGCCGCTCGGAGGATCATTACCGCTGCTCTGCGGGCGGGTGCGGCGTGGATCAACCGGGTTGAGGAGCCTCGTGCGTGGCGGGAGCTGTCTCGTATGCATGGGGTTCTCTTGTCGAGTCTGCCGGTTGGGGCAGGCCCTTCCACTCCTGGCGAGATGATCGACTTGTTGCCGGTTCGCTTGCGGGAGTGGGTCCCGTTGGCGTGGGAAGAACTGCCCTCTGTCATGGGTGACTTGGTTGTCCTGACGGACAACGGTGAGTTGACCGAGGAGGCCTTCGAGGCAGGGATGAACTATCTGGAGGCCCTGTACGGGGACGACGGGTACTTCGATCTCGGTGGGACATGGCTTCCGGCGTGGGTTCGGCAGACGGCTGAGCAGACGGAGCGGGCTGCCTTTCGGCACATCCGCTCCGATGGACAGGCTGGCTACGTGGCGGCGCGGACCATGCTGACCGAGGTGCCACACGGCACGGAGCGGACGTTGGTCGAGGAGTACTCGAGGCGTGGCGCAGCACGGATGGACGTGTATCGGCCTGTTCCCTCGGACCGTATGTGGGTGGGGGCGTCATCGTGGTTATGGCCGTGTCCGCAGTGCCGGTATCCGATGGTGCTGCGGGGCGGGCAGTTGCGGTGTGAGTATCCGCCGCATCAGAGCCGGTTCGGTCTTGTCGCGGGCGGTGGCAGGCAGGGTGGGCCGCCTGTACTGACTGGTGGGCGGGGCCGGTTGGCGACGGCTGCGGAGCCGGCGGAGGGCGTGTTGTGCCTGGACTGGGGGGTATGGCGCTACATCACGTGTCCCGGGCTGAGTGAGGTGGGCCTGATGCAGTGGCTGGAGAAGCAGGAGGGGGTTCGGGTCGAGCGCTGGGAGAACCTGGACGAGTGGGATGTCGGCGTCTACCTGGCGGACGGGCATCGCTGGCGGGTGGACGTCAAGGATCACCAGGACGCGCAGACGATCATCGACCGGCCGCCTGCCGGAGAGACGGTGGTCGTGCCCAACTACCGGCGCAGCCAGGTCAATCAGCTGCAGTCCGGGCTCGATGCGCTGCGGACTGCTGACGGGCAGCGGTACAGCGTGTTCACGGTCAGCCGTTTCAAGGCTGCCGTGACCAGGCGGTTGAAGGGGGCGGGCGCATGACGTCGCCGAAGAACGCAAGGTACTCCGTCAGCGTGCCGCTGACCCTGCGGGCCGCGGTCTTGCTGGCCGCTCGGGTGTTCCCAAACCGGGCGCTGGAGGAGCAGGCGGCGTGGCGGCGTGTGGTGGATCTTGCTGATGCACACTTCCTGGCTACGGGGCAGATGCATCTGTGGGACGGCTGGTCTGCTCTGGCTCTGCCCGATCAGGTGCGGATCACTCGGATGCTGCGGCAGAGGCCGGCGGTCCTTGCTCAGCATTCGGTGTTTGTCACGGAGACGGCAGCGGTCCTGGACAGCGGTGAGGCGGTCGAGTTTGCCCCGGCCGACGGGAAGGAGCAGGTGCTGCTCCTTCCCGTCAGTGACGAGGAGGCCCTCATTGATGCCTTGCTGGACGAACTTGAGGACAACGCGGCCAAGGGGCAGCTGCTGCCCAGGCCTGCGCCGCCCGGCTCCTACGTCAGCGACCTTCGGATCAAGGATCCGCTCAGCCCGTCCGGCCGGGTGGTGGACGTGTTCTACGACCTGGACTACCAAGGGTCGCCTGCTCCCAGCGTCGTGCAGGAACTGGGTGAAGCCCCGGTCTTGGACGAGGTGGTGATCCCCTTCGCCGATCTCGACGAGATCGCGGGCCGGCTCGATGAGCTGCGCGGGCAGAATTACCGGCGCAAGGCGGTCGCGGACATCAGGCACCACGCTCGCGGCCGCGACGGCACGGACGTGGGCGAGGTCCTGCGCGTCCAGGCCGGGCCTCTGCGGGTCTTCCACGCCCCCACCGGCATGGGCAAGAACGTCCTGAGTGAACTCGTCGCGGCGTGGTGCGCCCAGCAGGGCCGAGTGATCTCGCTAGTCGTTCCGCAGAGCGCGCAGGTACTGGCCACGGTGTACCGGCTACGGCAGGATCTGGCTGATCTGCAGGTCTCCGCACAGGTCACGCCGGTCGTCTCGCCCGCCTCCATGATGGATCTGGCCGAGCAGACGGCCGGCAACCCGCACGACGATGCGGACTTCAGGACCTGGGTGTACCGGGAGATGGCCTACAGCTGCCCTCTGACCGGGCATGCCACCACCTCCTCCGAGGCAGTGGATACCTGGAAGCCGGGCCAGGAGCCGTGCGATCAGCTCAAGCCCAACGGGCCGAAAGCAGACAAGGCTCTGGCCTGTCCGTGGCGTGGTGGCTGTGGGAAGTTCCGCCACCACCGGGCTGCGGCCTCGGCGGGCATCCTCGTCACGAACCATGCGAACTTCCTGACCGGGCACATCCACGCGCCGGTGGTGGGTCGGCCTGCTCCGGGGCGGCGCATGACTACTGAGCAGCTCCTGTTGCACCGCAGTCATCTGGTCATCATCGACGAGGCCGATGCGCTGCAGGCTCAGGCTTTCGACCAGGCGGCCCGTCAGGTGCTGCTGGCACAGGACGGTGCGGAGCGCACCCCGGTCCGTGAGCTCGACAGCCAGTTCCGGCGGCACTGTCACCGACTGCCGATGAGTCTTGAGCAGTATCTGCGTCCGTTGATCAATCACCTGGTGTGGCTGGCCGAGTCCTACGTGTCCCACCTCGTTGGCGGGGTCATCCATCCTGACCGGGAGCGGCGCAGCATGGTGGTGCCGCGTCGCTGGGATGGGATGTTCGCCTCCCGGATCTTCGGGCTGGAGGAAGGGGAGCGGCCCACGGAGCAGCAGATGGAGGCGGTTAACCAGCTCTACAAGCGGGAGGGGCCGCTGGAGTTCGCGGATGAGGTCGAGGGGCTGGCCGAGCTGAGGGAGTGGTTGTCCTCGGTCACGGATCTGGCCGGCGGGTCGGACCGGCTCACCCACGCCACCTTGAAGCGCATCGGTGAGGCGTTTTCGGCGATCACTGGTGAGAGGGACGAGAAGCGGTTGTCTTCGCTGGCGCTGCTGGCGGCGCGGCGGGCGTATCTGGAGGAGATGCGCAGCATCCTGCACCGCATCGTGGGTGTCGCTGCGCCGTTGCAGGGGGCGGGGATCTCCGCCGGCAACGGCCTCGTGGACGCGCTGGCCTCGCATGTGCCGTGGCGGGCTGCCCCCTATGGTCCTTTGGGGCGTGCGCTGTTCGCGTTCTCTGAGACGTTCGATCCTGGTGACCGGCATCAGACGGCGCTGCGGCTGAAGTCCTATGTCGGTGATCCGCACGCTCACCTTGCCTATCTGGGCGAGGTGACCGCGCTCGCCCATACCGGCACCCGCCGGGCGGTGATCGGGATGTCCGCCACGGCGTTCATGCCGTATGCGCCGCGTCATCACCTTCTGCAGGAGCCGGCCTGGTACGTGCCGGACGACGTCAATGGAAGCCTCACCGTCGAGCTGCAGGCCGGGCAGGACGAGGGGGCAGGCATCGTGGTGTCCGGCACTGACGGAGTGAACCGGGAGCGCGCCTATACGGCCATGGGGCGCAGTGTCGGCCAGGACCTTCCCCCGCAGCTCGACGCAGTGGCCGCCGATCCTGCTACCGCGCATCGTGCGTATGCGCTGCTCGCGCCGACCGCTTACGACGCCGGTCCCGCGTTGGCCCGCGGCATGATCGACGCGGGTGTCGCGGCATCGGAGATCTGCGTGGCGGTACGGCCACTGGGGATGGCCTCGCTGGAGCGGATGCCGCCCGGTTGGGTGCCCATCCCGAGCAACCGGCTCGAGCAGTTCCCCCACGCCGTGGGTCACGGCCGGTGCCGGTACCTGATCGCCCCCATGGCACGGGTCGAACGTGGTCTGAATATTGTTGACCGTGCGGGGCGCTCCCTGCTGCATGTGGCCTGTCTGGTCAACCGGCCCATTCCGGTGATGGAAGACCCCCCGGTGCTGCTGTCCCTGGTCAACTCTCTCGCCTACCGACGGCGGCGGCCCGGTCCGGAACCCGCGGCAGAGCTGGAGCGGCTGCGGATCGTGGCGGGCCAGATCTTCGATGACATCCGCAGCGGGCAGGGCTACTTCAAGTCGCTGGGCCAGGACGTCAAGCTCGCCGTGGTCGCGGAGATCCTGACCCGGCTGATCCAGCTGGGGGGGCGCACCCGCCGCGGCGGGGATCACGGGCGGCTGCGGCTGCTGGACGCCGCCTTCACCCATACCGCCGCAGACTCCACGCTGCCCGCCCTCCTTGAGCAGCTGCGCGGGAAATGGCAGGCCGAGGACCACATGCCGCTGATCGACGCCGTCTACCGCACCACCATGGCTGATGCCCTGCTGGGGCTGGCGGAGCACTCCCCCACTGGATATGAGGAAGAGGAGATGGGCGAATGGTGACTGACGACCGAGGCCGCCTGTTCACCCTGTCCTTCGCGCTGGACGACCGGCTGCTGGGCACGGTGCACGTTTATCCGCAGGATGAGGCATTCACGCCGGCCTGGCGGCGGCTGCCGAGGCCGCGGGGTAAGGACGCTGTGCAGCCGATCGCGTCCCTGCAGACGGCGGCGCGTGCCGTGACCGGGGAGCGGTTGGTGTTCACCAACCCCGACCGACCCGCCAGGACCGGCCGGTGGGCTGGGCGAAGCGTGATCGTCACGCCCGGGGCGTTGGACGGGGCCGTGGTGCGCACTCTGATGCGGGAGTGGGAGACGCGGCTGGACGGGCATGACAGCCGTGACACCCTCGCCACCCTGCTGCATCTGTCCGACGACGGGCCTCAGCCGCTCAGTTCGCTGCTGCACCGCGACTCCATGGGGCGGATCACCGGTCCCCGCTGGGCGTTTAGGGTGGCCGGGTGGCGGCTGGCGAGCTTGCTGGCCGCCCAGCCGCTCCCGCTCGACGAGTCGCTGCCCGCGCTGCGGTTCCACCTCGACAGTGAGGGAGACCTGCTGGCGTGGCAGGCCCCGCTGGTCCACGAGCGGACGTGGATCGACGAGGAGAGCGGCAAACGTCGGCGCATCGCCGGCTACGCCATGGAGCGCATCCACATCGAGGTCGAACCGGCCCCCGGCGGAAAGACGCTCATCGCGCATCTGTCAGCGCGTATCTCGCGCATCGCCACCCATTACAAGGGCATCCGCAACGTCCTGCTGCGCCATCCCGTCAACCCGGACATCATCCTCAAAGCCCCGATCACCACCCGGTGGGAGAAGGGTCCGGAGGGATTCATGCAGCCCGCGGCCGTCCGCTACCGCGGGGCGACGGCACAGATCGTCGAAGCCTGCGGTGTCGGCCGCCTGCCCCAGCCGCCCCTGACAGGGCTGGACGAGCTGGCAGAGGTGCGCGGCGTGCACCGCACGGGCAAACACCCGATCGACAAGGGCGCAGGGGCGATGTTCCACACCCGGCTCGAGGAACACGCCGGGCAGGTCCTCGGCCAGGAGCCTATCGTCTACTCCGGAACATCCATCAAGATCAGCAAGCCGGGCGGGAACCTGCCGCCCTACGTGCCGGCCGGCAAGATGGCCGACGCCATGACGAGCGCCGGCCTCGAAACTGTGCGCACCGTCGTGTTGTACGAGTCGGCGCAGTGGCACACGCGAGTGATGGGGCAGTTGGCCCGCGACTACGCGCGGCCCGAACTGGCCGATCTGCCCGACGAGCAGCCAGTAGTCCTGGCGCCCGGGTATGAGCTGGTGGCGGTGCGGCTGCCCGAGCTGATCCGCCACGGCAGCCACGACCGCAGCCTGATCTTGAACACCCTGCCCTGGTTCAAGGCCGGTGCCGGGCGGGCGCTGGTCATGGCCCTGTGCGAGACACGCTATCCCAGTGAGCAGGAGAAGGAAGCGGGGGTGGCGGATGCCAAGCACGCGCTGAAAGGGCTTTTCGCCGAGCGCGGCATCCCCTCGCAGTTCATCACCATGGACTCCGACCCAGGTGACCCGTACCGGCTGAACACGCCCGAGAAGGTCGCGCGGTCCAGGGCCCTCAAGGCGGGTCTGCCGGAACCGGACGTCGCTTACAAGGACGACCATGCGGTACAGATTGCGCTCGGCAGCCTGCACTGCGACTCCGGCATCATCGACAACCGTCTGGCCGCCACCGCCTTCCACCGCAATGCCAAGGACACCGCTCTGGACCGGGAGGCCGTGGCGGTGGGGCTGTGGACCCGCCACCACCGCTTCGACGAACGTCCCGGCCGTCCCCGCAAACCAGCCGTACTTGCCATCACGCTCGTCGCCATGCGGATGCCACTCGGCGAGGACGCGTACTGGCCCACTCTCATGTACAGCGACCGGGGCTGGCTTCCTCTGGCCCAGGCCCGGGCCCTGCACCATGCCGGTCCCATCGGCAAGAGAGGGCATCATCTGCGGGAAGACCACGGGGGGCCGGAGAACGTGCGCACCTATGTGGACCGGGCACTGGCCGCTCTCGGCGACCGGTATCCGATCGTTGTCTTCGCCGAGGAGCGTGAGCGGATCTGGCCCGGGCTGTGCAACGACCGGCTCGGGGACGACGTTGTTCCCGGGCAGAGCCTGATCGCCAAGGGGCGGGATGTGGCGATCGTGCGGGTCGGCAACGGGAAGGGCACACCCCAGCCGTCACGGCGCACCGGCGGCGGGGGCAAGCTGCCGGCCAACCCGCTGCAGCCGGTCATGCCGGAGAAGATCCTCTACCGTCACGATCACGGGGACGTGGTGTCCTGGCTGTTTTCCGGGCAGTCCCGTCAGCACGCCGGCGGTCAGCGCACCGGTACCCAGTACACGCGCCGTACTCTGCCCGGCGGTCAGCTGGCTCAGATGGGTGCTCCCTTCCACGCTATGACCCGCATCGAATACGTGGTCGCCCACTGTGGTGGCTGGCGCGAGGAGCAGTTGGTCGGTCTTGCCGCCCGCGTCTCGGAGCAGGCGGCGATGTGGGATGGGCGCACCAACCTTCCTGCGCCACTGCATCTGGCCAAGAGCGCTGATGAGAAGCATCCCGGTTTCGTCGATCAGGAAGGCTTCGGCGGGTAGCGCGTATGGCGTGGGCGTCGCGGGCTGCTGCCGGAGCACCTCGCGGCGGGGCTGGCTTGCGTCACCGGGGCCTCGCGGACCGCGGCCTTACAACGCCGCCCCCTGCCGTTCCTTCCGCAAGTACGAGCAGCCGTCCGGCGGAGACCCGCGCTGCGTCAAACGTCTCCTTGTAGCCGCCGATCGGCATCTGTGCATCGCTGAGGAATACCGGGTGCCCCTCAGCCCTGAGCAACTTGATCACCCTCTGCTCCGTGCGGTAGGCGTCCGCGCCGGTGGCGAACTGGATCTGAGCGAATGGCACCCAGCCGTGGCTCTGGAACCGAACGACGCGGTCCTCGCGGGTCCGCAGTCCACTGATCCCGATTTTCACGGCGCCGTACTCGGCGTGGGAAAGGACGTACAGGCGGGCCGGGGCGCCCGGGTCCAGCCCGTAACGCGCGCAGTGCTGGCAGCATTCACCTCTGTTCCGGACGTTGTTCAGTCTGGGGGCTGAGATCTTCTGGCACCGCTCGCACAGTGAGAGCCAGGGCGAGGCGATGTTCTTGAACGGCTCCAGCGGGCGGAAGCCGACGGCCCGCATGTCGGCAACCGCCTCGTGCGGGTCTCCAGGCCCGTATCGCTTGCAGAACCGGCAGCCGCCGGCGCGGCTGGTGACGTTGTCGTACCGGGGAGCCACGATGTGCCCGGCCGCGACGCACTGCGACAGCCACGGTTTACCTGTCCCGAGGAAGTCCACCAGCACGATGAAGCCGTGTTCCAGCATCGCCGCCGCAGCCGCTCCCGGGTTCTTCGGGGCATTCGGCGCGCACCAGATGCAGGCGCCCTGCCCACTCATCACGTTGTTGCGGTTCGGGTAAATGACCTGTTTGCAGGGGATGTGACGGCACATCCAGGGGTCGCGGGCCCGGCCTGGGTAGGGCTCCAGGGGTTCAGCGTTGCCCAGCCGACGCATGTCAGCGGCCGCGACGCTAGCCGAAATCGAACGGGGCACGGCCGTCTTCCTTCTGGGGGGTGTGACGTGGTCTTGATCGGCAGCGCGTGGCCCTCCGTCGGGAGGGCGCTCTGGCTTGGTCTACGGCTTTGGGTAGGTGGCGAGGTACTCCAGGAGGGCGGAGAACGCCGTGGCCATGTCGTTCAGGTCGACCGTGTCCTGGAGTACTACAGAGCTTCCGTGCCCGCCGCCCTCGTATCCGTAGTACCGCGGATGCCCCTTCGCTCCTGGCTTCTTCTTGAATCCGTCGTCCTGCGGGTCCCTCACGAGAGCCTGCACGTGGGGCCCGCGTGCTGGACGAAATTGTTGCGGGCGAGCCATTTCTGATGGCGGTCCGCAAGGGATCCATTGGCGGTGGAAGTGGCCTCTGGCGTCTGCACCATGATGCGGATCTCGAAGGGGCTGTCCGTTCCGCGTCTGGGCTGCAGGCGCTGGATCTCGGCGACAACGTAGCCGTCTTCTGTCTCTCGCCAAGCGCAGATGTTCGGAGCTCCCATCTGAGAGTGCTGCTGCGAGTTGAACACCGTGCCCGGTGGGGCGGCAGCCTGCGTGAGGCGCGCCAGTCGCCGCAGCCGCAGTGCGTCGCTGAGCGCAGTCGAGGCCTGGTCCGCCGGGCCGGCCGCCTCGGCCTCCAGCACCACGAGCTGCTGGTGCGCCCGGACGGCCAGCAGCCGGGCGAGGGCGTCCGATGAATTGTTCCAGCCGCCGAGGAGACCGTCGAAAGTGAGCCGACGGGACCAGGTGCTCGGGCCGTCCGGGATCGGATCGGCATTCGGGCCCACCAGGTAGCGGTCAGCTGCCGGTATGCCCTTCGCTTCCGCCCAGGCGTCGTACGCCGCGAACTGTTCGCCGTGAGCACCGGCGCCGAGCTTCATCTCCATCAACGCGCGCTCGACGCCGTCCAGCAGGACGACGAAGTCGACCCGACCGGTAGGCGCACCTCTGCGCGCCTTCACCCGGACCTCGCGCCGAACCGTGATTGTGCCTGGAGCTAGGCGCAAGGCCGACCTGAGCGGCTCGGGATCAAGTTCGGCGAGGAAGCACAGCAAGTCTGACCAGTCGTCCTCAGTACGCAGCAGGCGCGTCAGTCCGTAAGCCACGGCTGGACGCTACCCGCCGCCTCTGACACTGGCCTGCCGAACGGTGCAGTGGACCTTCAGGTCTGCCGCGCCCGGCGATGCCACCTACTCAGGGTTCTGCACGCTGTCTTCGAATCCCGCCGGGAGAGGCTGCTGAGCGGTTCGTGCCCGGTACCGACGCTGGAATTACTCTTCGGAAGCCTCATCCACGCCGAGATCGCTGCGCATGGCAGCCCTCAGGTCGGACAGCAGCGCCCACGACATCTCGGTCTCCACTTCTAGCCTGCTGAGCTCACCGCCGTCGGGGTGACTGCCTGCCAGCATCTTTTTCAGCAGGCCATAGGCGCTGTTGAGTTGCTCGTTTGCCGCCCTGGTGTCTCTCAGCACAGCAGCGGGAACGATCATCTGTGCTTCGGCGTAGCTGCCTCGATAGGCCAGGCGCCGTTCCTCGAGCTGTTCGGCACATGTCCGGGTCTCTGCGTCATCCCGGGCGCGCAGGGCATGCATGACGTTGATCTGTGCGGTCTGGTACTGACGGGCCGCGGTGTTGAGCGAGATGTAGCAGGCCCGTCGCAGGTCGGTCAGTTCACGTCGTGTCGAGATGCGCGCTTCCTGCTGCCGGACTTGCTCGGCGTGAGCGCGGTCCTCGCGTTGTTGGCGGGTAGTCACTTCGAGTTCGTGGCGCTTGAGCCGGTCAGCTCTGCGCTGTGTCAGCAGGGCTGCACCCAGGGTGCCGACGACACCGACGATGGCCACAGCAAGCGCACTCCAGGTCTGTCCCACGGCCCCCGCCTCAGATCGGTCGGGCGGGGTGCTGCGGCGTCTGCGCCCCGCCCGAATCAATGGTGTTGATCATAGAGTTCGGCTTGGCGCAGCGGCCCACCGCCCAGGTGTACGGCCAGGGCACTGTGCGGGCTTGGGTGCGCTGGGCTGTCAGGCGTCTGTGGACGGTCCCGGCTTCTTCTCAGCGCGAGCTAGCGGGGGCAGGGGCTGGTTTGCTTCCAGTGTGCCCGAGACCAGGCGCAGGGCGGCGTGTTCGCCGGGTTCTGGGGCACCCGGCTCAAGGCAGTGGGTTTGGGGGGTATCGAGAACCGTACACAGCCCCTCGCGTCCTGCAGCAGAGGCAAACACCAGCCCATCCAGAGGCCGTTCCCGACCGAAGACCCGCAAGAGGTATTCGGTGACAATCTGCGTGGGGACATACTCCAAGTGCTCGCGGTCCTCAGGGTCGGCGCTGAGGCGTGTCACGAACGCGTGGAGGAAGATCAGTGCCCGTCGCAGGTGTGCGCGGTCGGTGTCGAAGATCGTCGGAATGGGCCCCAGGCGGGTGAAGTCCACCACCGCGCAGGACCGGGTAGTTTCGAATGCGGCGTAGGTGACGAACTTGGTGCTGGGGGTGGCGTGCCGGGCCACTTCCTGGATAGCGGTGGCGGGGCTGTCGGCTCCGTAGAAGAGAGGGATACCTGCCGGGCTCATCCGGTTCGGGTGTCGGGCCTGGGCTGGCGAAGCAGTCCCCAGCAGACTTGCGGACCAGTGCTGCTTGAGATCCTCGTGGGCACGTGCGCGCCACAGACGATGCCCGGCCGGGATCTCGTGGAGGAGACCTGCCTGGGGAATGAGGTCGCCGAGGGTGTCAAGGATGGCTGCGGCAGGGATTTCCCCTCCGCCAAGATAGGCCTCGCCCTTGTGGGGTGGGGCCAGCCAGAACACATGCCGGGTTCGGTACATCACCTGATGACTGAAGCGCCTCCATCCATCGCGCAGTGCCTCGCCCTGGCGAGGCTCGATGAAGTGACGCTCAACCCACACGTCCTCGTGACGGGCCGCCTCGCGGACGGTTTCCTGTAGGCGTTCGCCGTGCAAGACGTCCACGTACTGGTTGACGAGGTCGTCGCCCTCCCAGCGGTTGAGAGGCACCAGTTCGCCGCCGAAGTAGGCAAGTTCGTCGCTTGCCAGTGAGTACTCGGTGTGCAGCCCGTCGAAGAATGCTTGCAAGAGGGTGTCGATGGGGGCTGCCGGTGTGCCCGCGCAGTAGTCGCAATTCTCGTCCGCGTAGGCATCTGCTGCAATCTTCCGGGCCAGGGTCTCATCATCGACACACCCGGCGCAGACATAGCCGTAACTGTAGTTCCAGCCCTGCTCCGACTGCGCTTGCTCTATCTCATCGGCGCCCATGGGAAGACGGTAGCCGTCCGTGGGCGGAAGCGTGCGCGCCGGAGGGCCCTCACCCGTCCTGAGGTCTGCTCAGCCTCCACCAGGCGCAAAAGCATCGCTCGCCGGTGCCCCTCGAGGACGAGGGCCGGGTACAGACGGGTTCTCCAACATCCGCATCTCTCTGTGGGAACGGCCGGACGCTCGCAGCGTACGCACGAAAGCGGGGCACGTCTGTCACCGGCGGCCGACCCAGGCCTGGTGGTTGGGGGCGACGTGCAGTTGCTCGCGTAGGCGGCCGAGCAGAACCCCGACGCGTGTCCGGCCCTCCAGGACCTGCAGCCGGTCGGCGTCCGAGTCCAGGAGACGCCGCTCGATCAGGAGCGGCGGGCGCAGCCACGTCCCGTGCTCGTCCCAGTGCCGGGCGACCTCCGGGGGCCGGACGGCGACCCAGTGCACCGGGTTGGCGGCGTAGCTCTCGATGCAGCCGGCATCGGAGGCCCCGGTCGGCATGCTGGGGAAGTCGGCGGCCGGGATGGTCTCCAGCCGCCAGGTGATGTCACGCAGGTCGATGGTGTTGTAGTCGTTGATGAAGGCGGTGTTGTCGCCGTGGTCGAAGAGGAACTGCTCCAGGACGTCGTCCGGCCACCGCAGGTCGGCCAGCGCGGGGTCGGCGCGGAAGCGGTCATAGCTGAGAGTGCCGTCCCGGCGGCGGGCCATCAGCGGGTAGAGGTCGGTGAGCTTCATGCCACCCGGTCTACAGGGATTGGTTGACGGCGTTGCGGATGGCCATGTCCACGGTGCGCTCGCGCGCGAGTTCGTGGTAGAAGCGGGCGCTGCCGGGGTGGTCTCGCAGTACGCCGGCGAGAATTCGGGCTGCCTGGCCGTGCAGGTGGCGCAGCCAGTTCTGCGTTGCGTTCTGCTGGTCGAACTCGTTGGAAGCCTCGTCCCAGGTGCACATTCCGCGGGCGGCCTCCTCCAGGAGGTCCCACTGTTCATCCTCAGCCGCTTGTCGGGCGACGCCACGCAGCCACGCGATGGCCCGCTTGGACTCGTTGTAGTGCGGCCAGCCGGTGCCGTCGCCCCGGACGTGGCCGGTCATCGCCTCCACCAGGGTGCGGGCCTGCTCGGGGTACTCCAGCAGGAGCGGCGCGGCCGTTCCCACGTCCAGGCTGGGCAGGACGTCGAGATAGAGCTCGTAGTCGTCGCCGTGGTCAGCGGCCAGGGTCAGCAGGCGGCGGACGGCGTCGGGGTCTCCCTCGTGGGCGGCCGGCAGGAGTTGTTGGCCCCGCGCGGCGGGCAGGTCGATCTGCGGTGCGGTCTCCTTCTCGACCATGTCGAGGAAATCGGCGATCGTCTGCGGGCGCTGCTGGGAATCGTGGTAGGTACACCTGCGTACGACGCCTCTCCAGGGCCCGGACGGCAGCAAAGGCACGTTCACCTCCGGAGTTAGACCGGTGAGCAGCCAGCCGATGACCTTGCCCAGGCTGTAGATGTCGCTGGCAGGCGTGGCGTTGTGCGGGTCAACGGACAGTTCGGGGGCGCCGAACTCGGCGGTCCCGATCGTGGTGCCGGTGCGCTTGGGGTTGGTCGTCTGCCCGTGCGGACGGCGCACGATGCCCCAGTCACCGAGGACCCATCTGCCGTCGAGGAGCAGAATGTTGGCGGGCTTGATGTCGCGGTGCAGGTAGTCCCGGCGGTGAGCATCGGCCAGGGCAGAGGCGACCGCGTCGACCAGGGCCCGCAGGGCGGCCTCGTCGCGCTGCAGTTCGGGCTGGAGGCGTTCGGCGGTGCTCTGGGCCAGCGGCATGACGAACCACTCGGCCTGGGGGCTGAAATCGAGGACCGGCATGACGTGGCAGTTGGCGCCGAGCTTCTGCGCCACCTTGATCTCCCACTGCATCCTCGCGGTGAGGTTCTCGCGCAGGGAGCGCGGCTTCTTGAAGGCGACGACGGTCCCGGTCGCCTTGTGCACGGCCTCGTGGACGATGCCCATGCCGCCCTCGCCGTCCGGCAGCGGGAACTTCTCCAGGGCGTAGTCCTTCTTCACACCGCGGGCCAGGCGGCGCACCTCGGCGTAGGCGTCCGCGGACGACGGCTCTGGATCCGGGACGGCCGACGAGGCGGCGGCCGCGTGACCGGTGACCTTCACCAGCACGGGGTGGACGGCCTTGATGTCGTTCGTCGGCAGTTCCCCCAGCAGGTAGGCGGGTCCGCCTGCCGGGTTCTGGACGAGTCCGAGGACGTCGCCGAGCTCTACCTCGGCGACCGGTTCGCTGGTGCGGCCGGCCGTGTCGAGGGCGTGCAGTTCCACACCGACGCCCGAGCCGGCCCGCCCCGCCACCAGGACGGTGTCGCCGCCGCTGCGCGCGAGATGTCCCGGGTAGGACACCGGGGTCAGCATCCAGTCCTCACGTGTTCCGGCGCTGGTACTGATGGAAAGGTCGACGACGGCGCTGTGTCCGCCGGCGGCGAGGAGGAAGCGCCGCTCGCCAAGCCAGGCAGCCGAGCGGACCGCAGCGTCGAAGTCGAGGGCGGAGCGCTGCTGGTCGCCCACCTGCTCATCGAGCCGTGTGAGCGCCAGGGTCGATCCGGTTCCGGTGCCGAGCGTCGCTCCGGACCCGGACAGGGCCCAAACACTGGAGTCGGGGCCGAGCAGCAGGCTGGCGTTCGCCTCGAATCCGCCGCCCACCGCCCGCAGCACACCGCCGTGCCACCGCACCACCGCCGGCCCGCACAGCACCCACACCGAGCCGTCCGGCAGCACTGCCGCACCGCCGTGCACGCCGGGCAGGGGAAGCCGCCACCGGGCCCCACCCCGCTGCAGGTCCACTTCCGCGACACCTGCCTCGGTGGTGATCAGCGCGCGCTCGGCGGACTCCCAGGCCATCCCGGACGGCCGCATTGGCCAGGAGTCGCCGGCCAGGACGACGCTGAGCTCGACGCCGGCCGGCGTCCGGGACTGCACGCTCGGCGTCCCGGCCGGGCGGGGCGCCAGGGTCAGCGTTGGGGCAGGCTCCGAGGGTTCGTGCATCAGGAGATCGTGCAGCGGGGTGTGTGGTGATCGTGGCGGCCGGAAGGCCGCGCGGATCAAGTCGGTGAGCGGGGTGAGGCCGCAGACGGCGGCCTCGAGATGGTCCCGGTCGAGGCACACGCCCTGCGCCTGCAGGACGGCATTCACGTCGTCGCCGATCTCCTGGCCTGCGGCCCTCGCGTAGACCAGGACCCACCGCACCCCCGGCCCGAGGTCTCGCTCGCGGGCGACGACGGCGGCGCGGGCCGCCTCGGCCGCCTCATTGCCCCCTGCGGTCGTCACGGTGATCGCGTAATCGCGTCCGGCGAGTTCGAAGTACGCGGTCGGCTCGTCGGGCGCGCGGTGAACGACCGTCATATCGGGGTCGGTGCGCCGTATCAGCGCCGCCACCACATCGACCAGGAGCCGGTGGCGGTCCTGCTCCGGCAGCTCGTCGCTGTGGACCTGGCCGTACTCGGCCAGCAGTCCCCGTATGTCGTCCATCGGCCCCGCCCGTGCGTCGTGCCTGCCCGGGCGCTGCGCCCGCCGGGGCGATTGTCCCGTACGGCGAGGGCGCGACGTGCGGAGATCAGCCAGGTCGCCGCGCCCAGTCCCTGCGGCCCGGGCGTGCAGTTCGGGCGCCGTGTCGCGTCGTAACCAGCGCCTACTTCTCCTCCAGGGCCGGGGCGAACACTCTCACCTGCCATCCATGGCCGGGAGCCGGGCAAGGGCGAGAGGCACCTGGCCCTCCCGGAGGGGGGGTACCTCGCAGCGCCGCGTCGGAGATCTACTGTCCGGCCACCCGCACGGCAGGGGCCTGCACCATCAGATGCGGGCCCGGGCCATGGGGCGGGAGGGGTTCAGGCGGCCGGTGTGTAGCGGACGATGGTGTCCTCGCACGGGCCGTCGGCGTAGACCTTCAGCGCCTCGAGCTCACGGTCGTCCGCAGTGAGCTGCCAGCGGAGCTTGGTCGACACCCACTCCCCCACATACCGGCACTGCGTCTCCGGGGACGGCGGCATCCAGTCAGCCGGGTCCTGGTCGGACTTCTGCCGGTTGCTGCGCGCCGTCACCGCGACCAGGGAGACGTTCGCCCCCTGGTCGTTCGCGTAGGCCTCGCGCCGAGCCGCGGTCCAGGCAGAGGCGCCGGAGTCCCAGGCTTCCGCGAGCGGCACCATGTGGTCGATGTCCAGGGCCCCGGGGCTGGTGACCTCCTGGCCGTCGTAGTAGGAGATCCACGTGCCGCCGGTCAGCTTGCAGCCGGCCTCCACCGTCGGCGCGACGACCGCTTCCGCCAACAGGACCTCGGCGCGGGTGTTGCACCCGTCGGACTTGTCCTCGCCGGAGTTCCAGTGCTTGAAGGAGCTGCGGGTGTAACCAGCACGGTCCTCCTCCGCCGCCTGCACCAGGCCGACCGCGTCGGCCAGGATCGTCACCTCAGCCGCCGGTACGGCCAGGGCGGCGGGAGCGGAGACAAGAGGGACAAGGGCGAGGGAAAGTGCGCTGAAACCGCGCACGAGGTTCTTGATCACCACCGTGTTCTACCGGCCACACTCCGCCCTGGTCGAAGCCCGGTATCGCGCGCTCACCCGCCCGGGGGACAAGGTTCACCGCAGGAACGCTTCAGCACCCCACCTGCCCGCGACGCACAGGTACCCCGGAACCAGCGGCTGGGGCCTGCCCTCTTGTCTCCTCCCCAGAGAGCCACCCTCCCTGGGCGGGCGCCGGGCCAAACCAGGGGCTCGGGAGGTGGAGTAGCGCGTCATGCCGCGGCGGCACGAGGCCCTCCAGCACACGGGCATCGGGCCGCTGCAGCGACTCCGCAGGAGGCCCGGGGCGGTCGGGCCTGTTGGGTCTAACTGTCCTGACCGGCCTCCGCCTGGCCTTCCCCGTCCAGCGCTTCCGCCGGGCGGACGGGCCCGAACCGGGCCTGGGCCTCCTCGACGAGCCGACCGGCCGGGGCGAGGTCTCCCAGCTCGATCGCGAGCACGGCGCGGACGAACGCGGGGAGCGGGATGCTGCTGGTGCGCACCTCGAAGCAGCGCATCACCCCGTCTGAGAACGCCGGCCGGTGGCGGCACCCGGCATGGACGCAGTAGCCCTCGGCGGCCAGGGCGAGCCGTCGGAAGGCATTGTCCTTCTGCGGGGTGCACTGCGCGGGGCAGCCGAGGTGGTCCAGTGTGATCCGCAGGTGCGCGGAGTTCGTCTCGCTCTTGCGGATGGTCAGGCGTCCGCCTCCGGGTGTGACGTAGCGCCCGGCCTCCACCGGGGCGTACGGATGGATCAGCGGCAACTTCACCTCCGAACCATGCAGGGCGGGCAGCCCGTCGTACTCGATGTACGGGCCAGCGGCGCCGCGGTCCTCGGTCATACCGGTCCTCGTCTCCCCCGCCTCGTCGGCGGGCTCGTGGTCAGGGCGCTCCAGGACCAACGGCTGGAGCCGTTGCTGTCGGCTCAGCAGGTCTGCGATGCCGGTACACCGGCAGCGATGGTGGGCTCTCCAGAATCCGGGAGAGTGGCGGCTCGCTGGAGCGCCTGGCGCAGGTGCCACAGCGTCACGGCCGGAAGAAGCCCGCCGAGGCGGTCCGCAGCCCGCAGATGGCCAACCGCCAGTGCCAGTTCGGCCCTGGTGCCCGAGCGGGTGACGTCGTGGAGGTTCGCTGCTGCACCGTCAAGAAGGTCGGCCAGCTCGGCCACCCCGGAGTCTTCCGGCACCTGCCCGCCCCAGCCGGTCACGGCGCAGCTGAGCTCGATAATGAGGCGGCCCCGTGCGCCGGCCAGCCGTGCTGAGAGATCCCCGTTGATCACAAGAGCATCCTCTCGCATGTCCGGGACGTGGCGGGCGTGTTCGCGAACGCAGTCCTCAGCAGGGCCCACGACACGCGCACACCACACATCGCGTTGATCGGCCTGGACGTGCAGGAGGTCAGGGCGGACGCGCTGGCCGAGTCCCCTGCTGGAGCGTGGCCACCGGCAGGACAGCGGCCATTCCTCCGCGGGCTCGGCCCTCCTCCGCGTGTCTTCCGCCCGGAAGGCACAGGAGCGGTGTCAGTGGTGTTCGGCATAGTGCCCCGCATGATCCATGAAATCGACAGCGTCGACTGGAAGTCGATGGGCCACGCCTATGGTCCGGCGGGCGACGTTCCGGGGTGGCTGACGGGGATGACTTCGGCGGCCCCCGGGGCCCGGGACGAGGCCTTCAGCCACTTCTACAGTGCGGCTCACCACCAGGGGGACGTCTATCCGTGTACGGCGGCAAGCCTGCCGTTCCTCTTCGAGATGGCCGGCAGCCCCGGAACTCCTGACCGCGCCTCGGTCATCGAACTGCTGCTCAGCATCGGCCGGAAGTCCATGGACAGGGATCCCGAGGGGGTCTACGTCACGCCGGACGGAACCGAGTCCAGGGCTCACGTGGACGCCTTGGCGGTGATACGGGGGCGCGCCGAGGTCTTCGTCCGCTATTCGTCGGACCCCGATCCGCTGGTACGGCGGCCCGCGATCGAGGGCCTGGGCCTCTTCCTCGACGACAGCGCACGCGTGGTGGAGATCCTGCGCAGTCTGCTGTCCGAGAGCGGCACCGTGGAGCGGCTGCTCATCGCAAGGACGATGGCCACGGTGGGGCTGCGGGATGCTGCTGCACACGGGGTGGCCACCAGGTGGCTGGAGGCTCTGGCCGCTGACGTGACGGTGCTGCCCGAGGTTCGGCTCGCCGCTCTCGTGCACCGGGCCCGGTGTACGCCGCGGGAGATCGGCGGCGATCGATCTGCTCCGGAAGATCGTCCCGGATGGAGATGGCCGAGACGAGGCCCCTTCATGTCAGGCCGGGACCGAACAGGGCGATGCTGCCAGCTCGATGTCTGCCCAGGGCGTGCCGCCGCAGATCGCCGCGGCGTTCGAGGACCTGGAGCGGCAGAGCCGTTTTCACGCGCCGACGACCTCCCTGCTGAATGCCTTCCACACGCTGTTGGACGATCGTGTGCCAGAGCGCACTGCTCTGCTCGCCGCACAGCTGTGCAGCGTGGACCCGACGATGCGCTACGACGCGATCCGTATGGGCCGGGAACTGATCGCTCAGTGGCGTGGGGATCACACCGGCCTCATTGTGCTGCTCGCCGAGTGCCTCCTGACCGAAGACGCGTACACCTGCGCCGCGGCGGCGGAGGCTCTCGGGTCTCTCGGCCCCGTGAGCGAGCCGGCCCGCGACGCCCTCGCCTCCTACGTCGAGGCAACCCGCGCGGCACACGGGCCACGCGTGTGGGCGGCCCGGGACCGGCTGCTTCGCCGCGCCCACCAGGAAGCCGTCAGAGCGCTGGCGCGCCCGGGGGACCTGCGGGCGCTGCCCAGTGTGCTGACCGCACTTGACGAGGGCACCGACGCCTGGCGTGCCGTCCAGGTGGCCGGTCACCTGTACGAGGCAGCCGGTGACCTCACGCCGAGGCTGTCGAAGCTCTTGGCAGAAGTGGACTTCTCGGACCCGTCGCAGTCGATGAGCGCCAACGCCCTGGTGTCCGCCTTGGGGCAGCTGGCTGGCCCGGCGGATGCACCGGAGCTCACCAGCGTCATAACAGCGACCGTGCGCCATAAGCAGTGGCATATGGCCGCCTCCGCCCTGAACGCACTGGCCTCCCTCGGCCCTGGGGCCGCCTGCGCCCTGGAGGTGGTCCGCCCGCTGGCCGACGCGCAGGACATCAACGTCCGGGCAGCCGCGACGGCGGCCATGTGGGAACTCGAAGGCGATGCGGGCCGCGTCGTGCCACAGCTGGTCGAACTCCTCGACAGTCACCAGCGCCACGAGGTGGCCGACGTTTTGGGCCGGATCGGCCCGGACGCCTCACTGGCCCTGCCCCGTCTGCGGAAGATGCTGACGGCGGACTACGAGTGGACCCGGGTCCACGCCGCGGCCGCCCTGTGGGACATCGGAGGCGACGCCGGGGCCCCTGTCGTCGTGGAGACGCTCCTGGCCGCCTGGGCGGAGAACGACTCAACGTCGAACCATGTCCTGGCCTGCCTGAACCGCATGGGCCGAGCCGCCCGACCAGCCCTCCCCCGGATCCGTGAAGAGCTCACACTCCTGCGCCGCAGCGGCCGCTTCCGCAGCATCACCAACGACGAGGAACTACTGAATGCCTGCCGCTCCATCGCGGCCCGCGCCTGAACAGACTCTGCAGATACCCCGGTTGGCGGCGTTCCTCTGCCCTCCTGCCCAGCCTCCGGGCCTCGCGCCACGCTCCGCCGGATGGGTGAAAGGTGAGCCGGAGGTGAACCTGGCAGTCGGCCTCGTTCTGAGGCCGCAGGACCAGGGCACCCCGGGTGACGTGACATCGGTGTCGGTCGGCCGGTTCAGGCACGAGGTGCGCTCATCCGGGCCGGTCTGGTCCCGCGACCGGATCCAGGACCGGGTGGATTCGTTCCGCGATCGGCGCAGTCAGAGACGGTACGTGCTCACCGGAACGCAGGCGCAGGGACAACGGGCACCTCGACAGCTACATCGGTCATCGGAACCACCCGAGCATGCCCGCTGATCATGCTGGGCCACTGGGAAACTCCAAGATCCCCGACAGAGTCAAGCTCAGCTTGTCGTTTAACGACCAGCCGGAGTGGTGGCTTGGTACGCACCGCTTGCCTTGAGGTTCGGCCGCGGATTCCGTAGGGAAGACCAGGATCAGACGTGCGCCACGATCCTGGGGGAATCGGTGACACAACAGAGCAGACACGATGCTGAGATCATTTCTCTGCTTATGCGCGAGTATGAGTCGCTTCGGGCCGAGGTCTCACAACGGGTAGCGGCAAGGATGCAGATACTGGGATTCGCAGGCGTGATCGCTGCCCTCATCACGACAGGAGGGTTATCCCCGAACAAGCCCAACCTGTATCTCGCGGCCCTCAGCGTCATCCTGGGCCTACTTTGGCTACGGGACTGCAACCAAGGCATACAGCGCATCGGCAGGCACCTCCGCAAGGTTGAGGAAGAGGTGAACCGCCTATCAACTAGCGCGTACGGCGGCAGCCCGCTGTCATGGGAAACGAATCGGCATACAAGCCGACAGACTGAGAGGCCTGCCTGGCGTTTCATCGGCTGGATCGGCGGTTGGAGCGGGCGTCATTGAATAGGTGGCGCCGTCGTCTGGCCAGGTGATCTATGCGATGCGCCGCGGTTTTGTTCCCTTCTTGTGGTGGGCTGTACGCCTCGCCAGTGGCGAGGACTCTGCCCACGTCGTGACGGATGGCTGGGCTGCGGTTTCTGCACCGCCCGCATCCAGGCCCCCGAAAGCCCCTGGCCATCAGCGGAAAACCGCCGGCTGCACAGCGAGATCGGTGAGGCCTGCGCTACGTGAACGGCGACCACCTGCTGCGCACCCTGACCCTCGTCAACGCCACAACGTCATTCGCCCTGGCGCTCCTCGCGCGGGGACGACCCAGCGCACCATTCGCCAGGTCGTCACTGCCGAAGGCATGCAGGCCCGCATGCAGGCCGTGAGTACCTGGCTCACCTCCGGCGGGCGGCCGGTTGTAGGTTCCGCGATTCCCTGGACACTTCCACGTGATCATGGACACCGGTAACGCTCAGTGGTCGTCAGTTGAGGCAGTCAACCATCGCCAGCAGCGACGCTGCGCGACCAAGCGTCGCTCGACGAGGCACGGCTATTGTTGCGAGGCGTCCATTCCGACGGGCTGCACCAGACCGTGCCCGCCCGGGGTGGCCAGCGCCCGACTACTCACCGAGACTTCCGCCCTCAGCATTCGAGGGCGGGCCGGTTCTGGCTGCCCAGGAAGAGGTGAACGCGGCGGTCATCGCCGAGCACCGAAGCCCCGCGGCGCTGGCGCGCGCCGGTGAGCTGTCGCATCTGGGCCGCCGTGCCCTGTGCGCCATCAGCACTCGCCCCCAGCACGTCCCCTCCGTCGTCCTCAACGTCACCGACGCCTGCGGACGCACCCGCGGACACCCCGGGTCCGGAAGGGAAATCGTGGGAGATCCACGGCGCGGCAAACGTCGCGATCGGCACCGCCCCGTCTTCGTTGCCGGGTCGATCGCCTGGGGCATGGTCGCCGACGGCTATCGCCCCGACCGCTTCGACGCCATCGGCGCGCTGGTCTGCCTCGCCGGGATGGCGGTCATCATGTACGCCCCCCGCGACCACTGAGCCGGCTGCCCGGGGTTGGGACAGCGCCTGGACGGCGGCGTACTACGCGTTCCCACGCCACATTCGTCATGTCGCCACGACCCATACACAATCGTTGTCAGAGGTCTTCGTCCGTGTTGAGGAAGACCGACTTGAACAGGTCGGCCGCGTCGACGAGGGGATCGGTGGGCACCCTGAACTCACCACGGGTCACCGCGTCGTTGCCATCCTCGGTAAGTTCCCACGAGACCTCCACCGAACTGGCATGAGGATCCCTCGCGATGATGACGTAATCGTCTTGGTCGCTCGTCCAAAGTACGTTCGGACGGAACGACTCCGGAGTAAGCACAACTTCGGCGTGCTCGCCGTGGGTGCTCCAGGTCACGGGATAGCCCCGTGGGAGGGGGCGGATGGTCGAGTGGTCGAAGCTCGCCAGGAACGGCTCGTGCGGCCCCAGCACTGGTTCGACAACCTTCTCGAACTCTGCATCGTTCGGATCGAGGTAATCCAGCACTTCGCAGTTATGGAACGTCAGAATCAGGTGCGGCTTGGACACGAAACGATCGCGACTGACCACCTGGACGCCTGCCCCCGGCATCCCGACGCCTAGGAAGTGTTCCCGCCCCCTGGCGATGTGCTCGGCCTTCTTGCTCTGCCATGCAGCGAGCGCCTGCTCCCGGTCCTCAATCGACAGCGGCTTCGGGTTACCGAAGACGCTCGACGGCAATACCAAGAGCGTCGAGCCGACAGTGTCTTCAGCCGGTGTCGGCTGCTTGCTGAACTGCTCTTCTTCGTAGCAGCGCAGGCTCTCCAGGATCTCGTCCACGCGGTCGACCCTGCAGATCGGGCCGAGTAGTTGCACCTCAAGGCTAATTGGTGGCCTCCCACCCCGGCGGACGCGCTCGACGAGGGCGAGGACCTCTCCGGAGCGTGCGGGCCGCGTGTTGCTGGTGCCTCGAACGTAGATCGCGCCGTCCTCAAGGCTGTCGCGGCGGTCGTCACTCTGATAACTCTTGTGACACGGGAAGATCGTCTGGCCATCCTCCGGCGGCTGGGCGATGACGAACAGGACCTCGTGGTCGGAGTCGATGCCGATCCTGCCGAACTCGAAGGCCGGGAACTGGGGACCGAGGTAGGGGCGGAGCCGGTCCTCGAGCTCGTGTGCCTCAGTCCCGCGCAGTACTCCGAGAGCACCGTCCTTCTGTACGCCGATGACCAGGACCGCGTAGCCGTGGAAGTATCGGGCCGCCTCCCCCGGACGCCGGTTCGCTGCGCCCAAAAGGAACTTTGCGACCTTGGCCGCGGTCGCCTTGCTGTTCATGTCCAGTGGGCTCTTGACCTCGAGGTAGGTCGTCTCGGCCTCGTCGCCGACAGCGACTACGTGCCTTAGAACGCCCCGTAGGGCGCGCTCACCGAGCGGGATGACGCTGGTGTCGAGAGCGGAGTTCCCGGCGTCCGAGTCGTCTGAAGGCAAAAGATCCAGCATGGAACGATTCTCCCATTCATGACCGCCGAGCAGATCGAACATCCGCCTCCGCGAGACCTGGGCCGCGGTCACGGCGCAACATAGCCGATGATCGCCGGTTACCCCAACCGGCGATCATCACGACACTCGAAGCTCCCCTCCAGCCGCAAATCTCAGCGGGCCCGGCACGCGCGCTGCCTGCGAAGCCGAGCCTCGAAGGAGCAGTCCAATCCCTCCCTCACGGCCACGAGCCTGCCCGCAAGGGGCAACGCCCGTTACACACCGCCACCACCCACGCATCGGTGGCCGAGGTGAGTGCTCATGATCGGGCGACTGCCCCACTGCCAGGAATGCCCGGCACGACGGCATCCTCCATGCCACCGGCGTATCCCCGGCCACGCGCACCTGCCTCGTCGAAGTCCTCCCCAGTCGTCCCACTCCTGCCCTGGGTCTGCGGACGAACGGCGCAAGCCCCTGATCGGGTACCGCACCTCGCCAACCACTCGAACGTGTGAGTTCAAAAGTGACCAGGCAGGCGGCTCTTGCCCTAGAGCCAGCCCCGCACTCGGGTTCGAGAGATTCGCCCGTCCGAGGCCGTTACGACCCCGGATCCGGCGCGTTCTTAGAGCACCAGTGCCAACCGGCCGCCCAGACGGAGGAACACCATGAACACTGAGCCCTCTCCCCTTCATTGCCCCAGATTCGAACAGCGGAGGCGGTCCCCGCTCACCTCCCCGACCTGCGGACCGCAGCAGTGCGACACCTACGCGCCCCGCTCAGCACGCCTGGATAGGTGGGGGGCATGAGCAGCGGCAGTGAGGCAGGCGGCATGCGTCAGGGTGCGGTGCCCGGCCCGCGCGGTGCGGAACTTCCGCTGCCGCCTGCCGCCGTGCCGGGCGGGCCGCAGGACGGTGACATCGCCGACGGCCTGGAGGAGGCGTACTGGTCCGTGTACGACGGCGCAGCGTCCAAGGCCACCGTGGGGCAGATCCTCGCGCGGCTGCCGCGGATCGTGCGCCAGATCGGCCAATTGGCCTGGAACGCAGACCGGACCTCGACCGTCGCGGTGGTGGTCCTGCAGCTGGCGTCAGCCGCGATGATGGCGTTCGGGCTCATGGCTTCGGTGGCGGTGCTGCGGGAGCTGTTCGCCGAAGGGCCGACCCCGGACCGGGTGCGCGCGGCAATTCCCCAACTGCTGGTCGTCGTCGGCTTCCTTGCCGCTCGGGCGCTGCTGGAGGCGGGCGTCGCCGTTGCGCAGGCCAGGGTGACACCGAAGATCCGTACCGCGCTGGAGTGCGAGTTCCTCACCCTGACCGCCCATGTGCGGCTGGAGGTCGTCGACGATGCGGACTGGCACGACGAGGCCTACCGGGCCAACGACCGCGGCTTGTTCTACGCCCGGCAGATCGTCGGCCAGGTCGTCTCCCTGGCCGCGGCGCTGCTCGGGCTCGTGGGCACCGCCGGCGTCCTGGGCGTCCTGCACCCGGCCCTGCTGCCGCTGCTCCTGCTGTCGGTGCTGCCGGTCGGCGCGGCGGCCGTTCGTAGTGCCCGGGCCCGCTTCCACTCCTTCAAGCGGTGGAACACCCTGCAGCGTAGGGTGCGGGTCTTCTCCTGGCTGCTGCTGGAGAGGGATGCCGCCGCCGAGCTTCGTTCGGACACGGCTCAGGGCGCGCTGCTGGAGGAGCACTACGGGCTGACGACACGGATCGCCGAGGAGGACACCCGGCTGGGTGTGAGTTCGGCCAGGCTGGCCCTGGCGGGCCGGGCGGTAGGCGGGATCGGCACCGGCATCACCTACACGGCGCTCGGCGCGATGCTGATCGCAGGGTGGCTGCCCCTGGCCGCCGGGGCGGGCGCGGTCCTCGCCATCCAGGCCGCGCAGTCCTCGCTGACCCGGCTCGTCGATGTCTCCCATCTCGTCTACGAGCACGCCATGTGGGTGGACGACCTGCTCGCTTTCCAGGAACGCTGCCGCACCCTCCAGCCACGCCGCAGTGGTCTGCCCGCCCCCGAGATGGTGAAGGCCATCGCCCTGGACGACGTGTCCTTCACCTACCCGGGCAAGGACACCCCGGCGTTGAACGGCATCTCCATGACCCTGCGCGCGGGTCAGACGGTGGCGTTCGTCGGCGTCAACGGCTCCGGCAAGTCCACCTGCGCGCGGCTGCTCGCCGGGCTGTACGAGCCCCAGGACGGGGGCACGGTCTGCTGGGACGGCGTGAACGTGCTGGACATGGATGCCGAGTCGCTGCAGGCCCGGGTGGGCTGCGTGCTCCAGGACCCGGTGCGGTTTCCTTTCAGCGCGCTGGCCAACCTGACGGTCTCCCGGGGCACCCTCACCGAGGCCGACCCGCAGCGGGCCCTGGACGCGGCGCGGGCCTCCGGCGCCGAGCAGGTCATCGCCGGACTGCCCGGCCGGTGGGAGGCGCTGCTGTCCAAGCGTTTCCGCGGTGGTCAGGAACTGTCCGCCGGCCAGTGGGCGAAGGTCGCCGTCGCCCGCGGCCTGTACAAGAACGCTCCCGTCCTGCTGCTGGACGAACCGACCGCCAGCATGGACCCACGCGCCGAGCACGCCGTGTACGAGGCGGTCCTGCGGGACACCCCGCGCCCGGATCAGATCACGGTGCTGATCTCCCACCGCCTGGCGAGCGTCGTCGCCTGCGACCGCATCTTCGTCTTCGACGGCGGCCGTATCACCGAGAGCGGCACCCACCAGGAGCTGATGAGCATCGGCGGCGAATACGCCGCCATGTTCACCCTCCAGGCCGCCGGGTACCGCGCCAGGGCCGGGGAGACGGCGTGATGCCCGACCACGCGCACCCTCGTCCCGCGCCCGCGCTGTCCGGCGCCTGGCCGGGGAACTTCACCGGCCACCGCTACGGCACCGACTGCCCGATGTGCACGAACGACTTCACCGCCGACGACATCGGCTGGGGCCTCCTTGTCCGGCGCGGAGAGGTCAGCAACGCCTGCCTGGGGGTGCAGCGGCCAGGTCTGCGTTCCGCGACGCGAAGCCGGAACGGACCGGGCTCCGGGCGGCCCACTGCGCTTCGAGGCGCTCGATCTCGGACGGCAGGAGGAGGAGGAGCTGCAGGCGGATGCCTGAGCACTGCGTCAGCTGCTGAACCCTGTCGGCCGGTCGGGGGTGCGGTAATGAATGGGGGCGAGTCGGACATGATGGTTGTGGCGGGGATCCTGACGCTGTTCTACTGGCTCATCCCCACCGCGGTCAGCGAAGGTCCTGCGGGAACCGCGACCCGCAACTATGTGGCCCGGGACAGTGACGGCGGCCGGTGGTTCGTGAAGGCCTACCTGGCGAGCACCGATCTGGACGAGGAGCGCCGGGCGCTCGAGCTCTGCCAGTTCGCGCGGCTCGGCGGCCTGCTGGTGCCGGTGTTGTGACAGACCCTGGAGGGTGGCGGCCTTATCGCGGCGGCCGGCGGCATGGCGGTGCCGGTCGCGGCGTGCTTCGAGAACATGGAGACAGCGGAGGGCGGTCTGTCCGGCGATCGGTGGGCCGCGGTGGGCGAGACTGTCGGACGCCTGTACCGCATCCTGGCCCAGCACCCGGCCGGGCCTCCGCGCCGCGTGCCCGCACGGGAAGTCTGCGATGTGAAACGGGCGCGGCAGCGCCTTGACCGGCTGCTCGTCTTCTTCGCCAAGAAGCCGCCCGCCTCTGGGTTTCCTGCCTGGGCGCGCGAGACGGCCGCCCGGCGGCTCGACGCGCTGCCCGCCGTGACCGCCATGATCAAAGGGCTGTGGACGTCCATGACGGTGCAGACCGTCCACGGCGATCTGGCCTCGTCCAATCTGCTTCTGCGCGGACAGCGGGTCGCGGCATTGATCGGCTTCCGGCCGCCCGGTCACCGCAGCCCGCCTGGGAGCTGGGGCGGATCATCCTGGACCCGCGCACCGTTCTGGCAGAGCCGCAGTGGCCGACTCGGCCTGGGTGCAGCTGTCGCTGCCTATCGGGCAGCCGACCCGGCGCTGCCGGCCAAAGAACTCCTCGCCGTACCCCGCCTTGCCGCCGGGTACCTGGTGTGCTCGGTGTATCCCCTGTGCGGGGCCGTCGACGACCCGGCCGCCGTGACTCCCGAACTCGCGGCGTGCGGCCACAACCGGCAAGCGGCTATGGCCGGGCTGTGCGAGCGGCTGGTGGAAGCCGAGGAGGTGGTGCTCCATGACCTCCTTCGCTGACTCTTCCTCCGGCGCCCGGCCGTCGCTGTGGCGGCACCGCGACTTTCGCCGTTACCTGAGCGGGCAGGCGGCCAGCGTGACCGGCAGCTCGATCAGCACCATGGTGATCCCCGTGCTGGCGGTGCTCGAACTGGGCGCGACCACCGCCGAGGTTGCCTGGCTGACGTTCCTGGGCCAACTGCCGCCGGCACTGATGGCGTTGCACGCCGGGGCCCTTGCCGACCGCCACTCCAAGCGGAAGCAGATGATCGCCGGCGACCTGGTCAGCGCCGCCGTGCTGGCCAGTGTGCCGGTGGCGGCGGCGCTGGACCGGCTGTCCTTGACCCAGCTCATGGTGGTCGCGGCTGTGCAGGGTGCGGCGGGGGTGCTGCATGATGCCGCCGCGATCAGTCTCCCCTGCCCAGCCTGGTCGACCGGTCTCTGCTCCAGCGGAGCAACAGCCGCATCGGCGGGCTGTTCGCCGTCGCCGCCACTGTGGGCGGCAACCTCGGCGCCGCCCTGACTGCGCTCCTCGGCCCGGCCCGGGCGCTTCTCGGGGACGTCCTGTCCTACCTCGTCAGTGCCTGGTGCACCGCCCGTATCCAGGCTCTCGAAAGTCCCCGGTCGGCATCGGAGGGCCGCACCGAGATCTGTGAGGGCCTGCGCTATGTGAACGGCGACTACCGGCTGCGCACTCTGACCCTTGTCAACGCCACGACGTCGTTCGCCCTGGCGCTCCTCAATACTTTGTGGGCGCTGTACCTGCTCCGGTCCCTCGCGATGAGCGCGACCGCGTTCGGTGTGCTCCTGGGACTCGGGGCGCTGGGCGCGGCGGCGGGTGCACTGGCCGCACCGTCGCTCGCGGCGCGGTACGGGCCCGGGCCGATGATGCTCGCCGCGCTCGCGATCACCCCGCTCACCCAGGTCCCTCTGCTCCTCGCCTCCTCGGGCCTGGTCTGGCAGTTCGCCATCGGCGCCGCCCTGTTCCTTCAGCTAGCTTGCGCCGGGGCCGCGGGGACGACCCAGCGCACCATTCGCCAGGTCGTCACCGCCGACGGCATGCAGGCTCGGATGCAGACCGTGAGTACCTGGCTCACCTCCGGTGCACGGCCGGTGTGTAGGTTCCGCAATTCCGTGGACACTTCCGCGTGATCATGGACACGGTTTGGACATTTCCGCGTGATCATGGACACCGGTAACGTTCAGTGATTTTCAGTTGTTGACTGGACGCACCCACCGTGCCGACGTCGTTCCCTCACTGGTTTGACTGCGGGACGCAGACGGCGGGCTGGGGCGAAACGTCACCGCCCGGGAGGCGGGTGCGTGCCGCGACGGGGCGGCGAGCCTGCGTCCGCGGCTCGCCGCCCGCTTGTAAGGGTTGTTGCAGAAGGATGGGTATGGGCAGGTGACAGCACCGCTTCGGAGCCGGCGAGCGCAGCCATGGCCAAGCAGATCGGGCGCTTCCGTGGCCATCATGGTTACGCGCTTGCAGTCGCTCATCGGTCGCGCACATTCCGGGATGGGTTGCAGGTGCCTCCGGCGTCACCAGGTCCTGAAGCGGCGGTGGAGGTTGCGGGCGACGTGGACGCCCGGGCCGCCGAAGCCGACGATGTCGAGGCGTCCGTCGCCGGTGATGTCGGTGAGGAACCGGGGGTGGCGGTCGACGCGCCAGGCGCCTGCGTCGTCGTTGTATCCGAACCCTCGGCACACCAGCTGGGCCTGCTCGAAGGTGCCGTCGCCGTTGTTGTGCGATGCCCAGACGCCCTCGTTGCCGAAGCCGACGATGTCCGGGGTCCCGTCGCCGGTGACGTCGGCCAGGAGCCGGGGGTGCTTGTCGCCTGTCCATCCCTGGGCCTGCCCGTAGTCGTTCAGGACGAGTTGGGAGGGCTCGAACGTGCCGTCGCCGCGTCCGCGTGCGACGGTGACGCCCTGCGGGCCGAAGCCGACGATGTCCGGTACCCCGTCGCGGGTGGTGGCGACCACGAACCGGGGGTGCTCCCTGATCGAGCTCCACCCCTGGTCGACCCCGAAGTCATCAAGGACGTACAGAGGTTCGGCGAATGCCCCTTCTTCGTCCTGGAGGGATACCCAGAGGCCGTCGTCGTGGCAGCCGATGATGTCGAGCCTGCCGTCGCCGGTGGTGTCGGCGAGGAACCTGGGATGCTTGTCGACCAGCCAGCCACCGGCCTCCTCGCTGTGGCCGAACGCCTGGAGTGCGGGTTCGTCGGAGAGCGGTGCGAACTTTCCTTCTTCGTCCTGGAGGGATACCCAGAGGCCGTCGTCGTGGCAGCCGATGATGTCGAGCCTGCCGTCGCCGGTGGTGTCGGCGAGGAACCTGGGGTGCTTGTCGATCAGCCAACCGCCGGCCTGCTTGCCATGGCCGAATGCCTTGAGGACCAGTTCGCCGCCTACGGGGGTGAACGCCCCGTCCTCGCCCTGTGCGGACACCCGGACTCCGCCGGTACACAGGGCGACCACGTCGGGCTTGCCGTTGCCCGTCATATCCACGACGGACCACAGATCCGCCGAGTTCGGGGTGGCCACCCCCTGGTGCAGCGGGCGTTCGTCGTCGAACGTCCCGTCGCCCCGGCTGGACGAGGTCACGGCTCCCTTCGTGGATCTGATCCCCACGATGTCGGCCCGTCCTGTTCCCTCCGTGTCGGCGAGGAACCGCGCACCGACCCCGTCCCAGCGGCCCGGTTCCCCGCCGGGGGAAGGGGTGAGCGCATCGTACTTCCAGTCGGCGGTGTCCTGGTCGCTCCCGAACTTCTCCAGAACCAGCAGGACGTTGCTGAAGGAGGGCGTCGCGTCGGGCGCCGGCCGCAGCGAGGTCTTGTTGTGGGTCAGTCGCCAGGACTGGCGGCTGTTCCAGTGGCTCAGCGGCGCCCAGTCCAGCACGAGGTCGCTGGTGCGCTCCGGCTCGGCCGGGACCAATCGCCACCGCTGGCTCTCCGCGAGGTCGTCGTACTCGCCAAGGACGATCCGGGTGTCGTCCTTACCGGGTTCGTCGAGGTCGAGCACGGCGCCGTCGGCGGCGCCCTCGATGAAGTAGAGGCCCGCTTCGCCCTCGACGGGGACGAGGCGCCACTGCTGGCCCTTCTTGCCCGAGGCGTCCGACTGGCGGACGCCCTGGCCCGCGGCGGCCGGGGTGTCGAGCACTTTGCTGCCGGCCGTGTTGCGGATGACATACGCCGGGTCGTCCTGCGAGCCCGGCACGTGGGTGAACTGCCACAGCTCCGGGCGCGGGCCGTCCTTGGGGTAGTCGCGGACGACGAGCGTCCCGTCCGCGGCCGGCGTGGCCTTCGCGCCGAGGGGCTGGCCTGTGGCGGCGTTGACGATCTCCAGCTTCAGTTCTTGCGTGGGCACGGGCATCGTGGTGCCTCTTCCAGGCGGGTGGGGCGACGGCTCAGGACGGGTAGGGTGTGGCGGCTGCGGCTCACGTGAAGACGTGGTGGTAGGGGACGTCCCACTCGCTGGGGAGCCGCGGGTAGAAGGTGTTGATGACCGTCCCGGTGAAGTCCCCGCCCCAGTTGTAGGTGAGCCGCGCTTCGCTGTCCTTCGCCACCGTGTGGTCCTTGAACCCGAGGATGGCGTCGGGGTGGGTGATCGGCACGAAGGTGATCCCGCCCCACGGCGTCACCGTGACGACCCACAGCTGTGTGTCCTCCACGGCACCGTTCTTCCCGCGCCACTTGTCGGCGACCTTGCCGGGCAGACCCACCTGCAGGGTGTCGGCCGTGCTCTGCGGGGCGTCCTGGTGCACGGTGACGCGCCTGCGCTGCGGCTTCGGGGTTCCGTCGTCGCCGCGGCCGGCATCCGCGTCGGCCGTGCCGGCGGGCGGGGGCGTCACCTGGCCCGCGGCGCTCTCGATGAAGTACAGAGGCCGCTGCCCGAAGAAGCCGCCGGGGGTGATGTGCCAGAGGTGGCCCTGCGCGTCTTTGGTAGCCGGGTCGAGCGCGGTGGCCAGCTTGACGCCCTTGTCGTGGCTGCTCGCCGCCAGTTCTGCGGGTCGCAGGTATCCGCCGTTGAAGGCGTGGACGAGCATGACGGGCCGGTTCTCGACGAGTGCGGCCACGATGGCGTTGTCGTAGCTGTTCACCGCCACCGGGCCGCCGACCACCAAATTCGCCATTGCCGTGCGTTCTTGGGTGTACATCGCGAAAACCTCACCTGTTCTTGATGTGGAGAACAATGCCTCGGGCGCTCAGTGAAATGGTTTATCACGCGGAATTCCGCACGCTCAGTCGTGCGCGAGAGGGGGTGGCTCCATAACCGAATGTGCGACCGAAGCAAATGGGATCAAAGTGGCAACATTCGAGGTCGCCGCGCTGCGGCGGAGAGTCAGAGGGCCCTCGATCGGGTGATCAAGGGCAGCGGGGAATCTTGACCACCCGTTTGAGTGCGATGCGCAGAAGTGCCTACTCGGCCAAGGGGGGCCCCTGTTAGCTTCATTTGCCGGAGCGTGTACAGATTCCCTTTTCGCCATTTCACCGAGTGCGGTTTCGGCCAGATCAGTCGAGGACAGAGATTGCCTTCCAACGCGTACAACCTGGAACGGGCCAAGCGCCAGCCGCTGACGAAGAAGAACCTACGGGAACTCAACATCGAGCAGACCTGGCAGTCCGTCCTGGAGCACCCCAGCCTGGTCTACGTTGACGACTACGGGGTGCGGCACAAGCCCGTCGGGTTCTCCGTGAACAAGTCGAGCTTCGGGTCCTTCCCCGGCACCGCGTACAAGCTGGGCTGGCTCGCTTACATGAACCTCGGGGAGCCGCTGATCGAGGAGCGGCGCAACATCACCCAGCCGCCGCCCGACACGTTCTCCTCGCGTACCTACGTCAACCGCAGCCGGGATCCGATGAACTTCACCGACTCGGTCGACTTCACCGTGTCGAACGGTGCCACCTGGTCGCTGTCGGGAGACACCAAGCTCACCTTCGGGGGCAGCGTCAGCGCCCAGCTCGCGCTGCAGCTGCAGGCCAAGCTCGGTCTGAATCTGCAGGGGCAGCTGGGGACGCAGCTCAAGAACGAGATGGCGAACAAGAACGCCAACACGGTGACGAACAAGAACAGCAAGGACAGTGTGGGCGTGGACAACGCCAACACCGTCGACACGTCGGTGAGCAACGGGATGACGAACTCCGCCTCGACCTCCATGACCGGCTCGGTGGACTTCACCACCACGGGCAGCGCATCCGGCACAGCGGGCCTCAACGCCGCGCTCGCCGCGGGCATCGCGGCCTCCGTCGGCGGATCCCTGTCCACCGGCTGGGCGTCGAAATCGCAGATCTCCGGCACGGTCCAGCCGGGCTCCCGCGTCGAGACCATCGTCACCCAGCGCCGTGCACTCAAGCAGTACACCTACGAGATCCCGGTGACCTTCTCCGGGTTCCTCGCGGTGAACTACGCGGTGCCGGTGACCGTCCTCTCGCCGCCGCAGCCGGACGACTACCCCCGGCTCGCCCCCCTGGTCGCCCGCGACATCAGCGACCTCGACCTGGCGGGCGGCGGCTTCCGCATGAAGGGTCTGGCCGAGGTCGTCTCCGCTCTGGAGGTCCACCACACGATGTTCGACGGCGAGAGCCTCACCGACAGCGACCGAGACCTGTACAAGCAGCCGTGACCGGCAGGCCGCGCCGCCACAACGACCAGAGGTGACGACCATGGTGTTCAAAAACGTCTTCGACTCCGCGGGAACGGGCGCGGGGCTCTTCTCGGTGACCACCGACCACGACAAGCCCCGACCGGGAGCGGGCGTCGACTTCGAGGACGCCGACGACGACACGTACGACGACACGACCACGAGCCTGTTCACCAGCGGGATCCACGGGGCCTCCCACCGGGCGAAGATCGTGCAGGAACAGGCGCCCGAAGCACGGGCCATCCTGGGCTTCCTCGCCTCCTTCATCCAGACCACCCAGGCATCGGCCGGCACCCAGGCCGCCTACGCCCAGGACCCCGGCTCGGTGTCCACGGCCGCGGCCGCCGGCATGGACAAGTCCAGCGAGACCGTGACGCAGCGCGGCGACCTGCAGAAGGACGAGGGCCTGAAGGCGCCGAAGAGGGACGACTTCAAGGCTCCCGATGCCCCGGCTTCCCCGAAGGCCGAGGAGCCCCCCAAGGCGCCCAAGGCCACCGCCGAGAAGCCGTCCGACTCCAAGTAGGTTCACAAGGTCCCAGTGGTCAGGGGCATCACTGCCCCTGACCACTGGTGTGTTCACACCGGAAGGAGCTGCCACTGCCGGTCGCGGTGGTCGCCCTGCGCCCCGTACTGCTTGATCACCGTGGGGGCGTTGGTCTCGACGCGCAGCAACAGACCGCTGTTGCGGTTCGCGATCTCATAGACCCGCGGGGTGTCGGTCACCGAACCCACCGGGATCAGCCTCCACTGCTGGTGCTCGGCGTCACTGCCCTCGTAGGCGCGCTGCGCGACCACCGCCCCGTCTACGGTGCCGCCTCCGACGACCTCCAGGACCTTGCCGCTGCGCAGGTTCTCGATCCGGTACAGGACCTCGCCGTCGTCCTGGCCCGACGCGATCAGCCGCCACCGCTGGTGTGCCCGCGGAGAGGCGAGGGACTGGTGGATCTCGGCCCCGTCCCTGGTGGACTCCCGCAGGACCCCCATCCGCAGCCTACTGCGCACGTTGGCAAAGGAGGCCACGGTGCCCGACTCGGGCAGCCCGGCCATCACCGCCGATGCGACCTTCCGGATCCGGTGATTCTTGTGGTCAGCGATGTAGAGGGCGTCGACGCAGTCCACGGCGACCCCGAACGGCTGGTTCAGCTGAGCCTTGGTGGCCGGGGCCCCGTCACCGGCAGATCCTGCGGCGCCAGTGCCGGCGACGGTGCTGATGTTCCCGTCCGCCGTGACTTTCCGGACCCGGTTACTGCCGTACTCAGAGATGTAGAGGGAACCGGAGCTGTCCAAAGCGATTCCGTACGGCCTGTTCAGCTGGGCCTTGGTAGCCGGGCCGCCGTCACCGCCGGAACCTGCGACGCCGGTGCCGGCTACCGTGCTGATCTCACCCTCGGCCGTAACCTTCCGGATCCGCTCATTACCCGAGTCGGCAATATAGACAGCACCGGTGTCGTCGACCGCCACTGCGTACGGTGTTTTCAGCTGGGCCTTAATGGCGGGGCCACCGTCACCGGCGACGCCTGCGGTACCGGTGCCGGCGATCGTGCTGATGTTCCCGTCCGCCGTGACCCTCCGGACCCGGTTGCTGCCGTACTCGGCAATGTAAAAGGCACCGGAGCTGGCGAATGCCAACCCGAACGGCCTGTTCAGTTGCGCTTTGGTAGCCGGGCCGCCGTCACCGGCGGAATTGGCGGCGCCGGTGCCGGCGACCGTGCTGATCCCGCCCTCGGCCGTAACCTTCCGGATCCGGTGATTACCCGAGTCGGCGACATAGACAGCATCGGTGCTGTCCACCGCGATCTGGCGCGGACAGTTCAGCTGGGCCTTGGTGGCCTGGCCGCCGTCACCGGCGACGCCTGCGGTGCCGGTTCCGGCGATCGTGCTGATCTTCCCGTCCGTGGCGATTTTCCGGACCCGGTGGTTGCTGTAGTCGGAGAAGTACAGGGCACCGGTGCTGTCCACCGCCATGTCGTACGGACCATTCAACTGGGCGGAAACAGCCGACTCGTTCTCCCCCTTGAACCCCGCTGCCCCCGTCCCCGCGATCGTGCTGATACGAGGAGAGGATTCCTCGCCTCCGGTGGCTTCTGCCTGCGGAGTGCTCATGGTTGTCCCTTCACTGTTCACCGGTCGCCCAGTACAGCCGGTTCTAGAGGGATTCCAACAAGCCATGTGGGCATCCGGTCGGCAAAGTCACCAACGGGTGCCTCCACGCGTTGCGTTGACGCTGGCCCCGCGGGCCGGCTGCGACCTGCGGTCAGCGCCTGAGGTGACGCACGGGCGGACCCGGTGGCTGACATGCTGCCCACCCTCGGCTGTCGGCATCGCCATCAGCCCTCTGCCGCTGATCGCGGTGATTATGATGCTGGCCACCCCCGAAGGCCACTCCAACGGCATTGCCTTCACCAACGCATGGATGGGATCCGTCATCGCCGCGCGTCGAGGACCTGATCACCCGCTCCTACGGCCTCGCCACACGATGCCGCACGGACGGCGGAAGAGCCGATGCCAACACCGAGGCAGCGCTGCCCCTCTTCGGAGACGAACCCGCTGCACTCACCCTTGCATCCCGCGCATGTCCCTCAGCACCGACTGAACATGCTGGAGACCGCCGTGGGCTTCGAGATCTCCAACCACCACACACGCCCAGTCATCGCGACGCCACGCGGCCGGGCGCTCCTCGAAGAAGCACAACGCCTTTTCGACCTGCTCGACCAGCAACCACCACACCGTGCCGACGGCGCTCCCGCACTGGCCTGACTGCGCGACGCAGACGGCGCGTCGGGGCCAAACGGCTAAGACCGTGTCCGATGTGGTGAGCCGAGCTTACCGATGGGCGTGTGACGTCCGCCGGCTCGCCTACCGGGCGAACGTCACCTTCACCGGTGCGTTCGGGCAGCCGGCCATGCCGTCGTCGAGCGCCTGGCGCTCGGTGTCGTCGACGGTGAGCTGCCAGCGCATCTTCACCGCCACCCAGTCGCTCAGGTACTGGCAGCGGTATGCCTCGGCCGGCGGGAGCCATGTCGCGGGGTCCTGGTCGGCCTTGGAGCGGTTGGAGCGGGCGGTGACCGCGATCAGGGCCCGGTCGTCGTCGAGGTCGTTGGCGTACGCTTCGCGCTCCTTCGCCGTCCACTGCCCGGCGCCGGAGTCCCAGGCTTCGGCGAGCGGCACCATGTGGTCGACGTCCAGGCCGCCGGCGGCGTCGACGTAGAGGTCGTCGTAGGGGCTGTACCACTGGCCCCCTGTGAGTGCGCAGCGCGCGCCCTGCTCGGGTGCGGTGAACGCCTCCGCCAGCAGCACTTCCTTGCGGGTGTTGCACCCGTCCTTGTCGGCGTCCGTCCAGTGCTTGAACGAGGTACGTGTGTAGCCGGCCCGTGACTCGTCGGCGGCGGGCAGCGCGTTGACGGCGTCCCGCAGCGGCAGGGCGAGGGTCTCGCCCGCCTCTCCCAGCGGGCCGGCTTCGGCGTGGGCAGGGAAGGTCAGAGCGGCGAGGGCGGCCGTGGCGGCCGCGAGGGTGGTCAGAAGACGCACGAGCGGATCCCTTTCGAAGAACCAGAACGGTCCAGATCTTCGTAGCGGGGCCGCGCGCTTGGCCGGGGCTCATCGGTGGGCGGTTCACTCTGGTGCGCGGAAAGTCGGATCGCGTGTTCATACGCCGACGCCGTGAACACAGCGGGCGTCGGCAGCCAGTTGGGTTGCTGCCGGTGGCGTCAGGCTGGGCCCCGCGGTTCGGCCTTCGGGTCTCGTGCATTTTGGGGGTGTCGGGTGGCTGCCCGTTTGCGTGCCGGCGGCCGTGCCCCGTGGACGTGACCTGCGGTCGCCAGGCCCGTTGATGTACACACACCCGAACGGTTTAAGGGAGCAGGCAAGCATGGCGACGTGGAAGCAGTTCATCGACGGTCTCACCCAGGGGCTCGGCGCGGAGAACGTCAAGGGGGGGGCAAAGGACCTCAAGGTGGTGGCCACCGTGGATGTCCCGGCCACGGCCAAGGACGGGTCCAAGAAGACGCGCCGCCAGAAGGTGCACTTCGAGTACGACGGGGAGAACACGCACTGGATCGCCGCCACGTCCTTCATCGGCCCGATGACCGAGCCGAAGGATGCCACGACGTTCCTCGAGTTCCTCGGAGACGACGTGGCAAACCCGGGCGGCGTCATCGTCGACGGTCAGGCGGGCGTGCGCAGTCACTTCAGCCTGGACGAGTTCGACAATGATGTCGTGGATGACACCGACAAGAAGCTCCTCGAGATCGCCTGCATGACGGCCCTGATCATCGGCAGGGGGGCCGACAAGCTCGAGGAGCTGGTCACCGGGGAAGACGTCCAGTAGCCCCACCCCCAGGGCGGTGCGGCACGCCAGGGGGCGACACGGCGGCGGAGGTGACGCCCCCGCCGCCTTCTGCCCACCGCTCCTGCGCAGAGTCGCGCGACCCGGGTGCCGCGTGGCGCCCAGGCCACTGCGGCGATCAGCGTCATCGGCGTCCAAGTGGTCGGCGTACGCCTGGCACCGCACCGGCGCTCAAGGTGCTGACGCCGGAGTCTCAGACAATGAGGGCCACAACCCATGAGGTCGACGTCCAGCGGGGATGCAGGTGGTGACCTGCGCAGGTGCCTAAAGCACCCTGATGTTCACGACGCGGCCCCTTCGTACTCGACCTGAGCGCACTCCACGAGCCCTCCGGGGCCGACGCCCTCACTGGCGGAGGCCGCGACGCCCGGCCCGCCATTGTCCGGCTCGATCATCTCCAGTCCCTGCTTCTCCATTCCGGTCGGCACAAGCTCACCCTTCCCACGCGATGACATGCTGACGGGCCCGTGATCCCGATCGGGCCTGGGATGCGCCATCACTTGAAGGAGTGGTGGCATGGCTGGGCCCGGCCCGGTACGCCAGGGCTACATTTGGTGGAGGGTGTGCCGGTGCCCGATACTGCACTCACCACCGCAAACGGCCGGCGGTCCCGCGGCACGAGACCCGGTCCTGCTCGACGACGCGCTGCTACTGCTGCAGCGGCTTGACCACGCGACCAACACGCCCAACGTACATCGCCCAAGGACCCCAGTTCTGACCAATCCTGGCCCCATGGCCGGTCGCCGGTCGCCGGTCGCCGGTCGCCGGTCGCCGGTCGCCGCAACATAGACCACAATCGCCGGTTACCCATACCGGCGATCCTCGCGACACTTGAAGCTCCCCCTTTCCCCGGAACTCCAGCAGTCCGCCATGCGCGCGACCTGCTGGGCGCAACGTCGGAGGAGCCATCCCCCAGCCCCACTCACACCCGCGCGCCCAGGCGCGTAGGGCAACGAGCAGTACCCAGCGTTACGGTGCAAACGCGTCCACAGAGGGCTTTCGCTCATGATCAAACGACGACGTGTACAGCCGGGAGTGCTCACCGACATCAACACACCAGGTCAGAGGGCCGCGAGTGTCCACGGAGTCGCGGAACCTACACGGTGGCCGCGCTCCTCGCCGGTGGTCTCGGCACATGGATCGGCGTGCGCCCCACCCTGGGTGCCGGTACCTGCCTCCTCGTCGTCCCCCTCGTGGTCCTCTACCGCTCCCCGCTGCGCAGCCTGCTGGACATGCCCAGCTCACCTGGCGTGGCTTCTCCTTCAGCCGGGGCCGTCACAGCTCCGACGCCGTCGAGGCCGATCGTCCTCGATCCTGCAGTCGCCGTGGATGGGCGGCACGACCCCTCTTCGGAAGGGGGCCCGTGAGCACGAACCCGGACACAGCCCCTAACCCGAAGCCCTCATGTGCGGGCCCGCCGCCAGGGGCGCGCCTCCTGTCCAGCACCCGCATCCCGTCTCCGACGTCCCGAGGTGATCACATGCCGCCTTCCCGCTCCCACATCCGCGCGACCATCGAGACCTATCTCAGTCGGTATGCCGGGGAACGGGAGGCCCTGGAAGGGCTGCTGACTGTCCTCGACGGCGCCGCGGAGCCGTCCAGCCGCGCCACCCTGCCCGGTCACGTCACCTGCAGCGCGGTGGTCATCGACCGCGGCCGGCGGGTGCTCCACATCGGCCACCGGGCCACGGGACTGCTTCTCGCCCCAGGCGGCCATGTCGAGGCGGGTGACCGTACGCTCCTGGCCACGGCCGTCCGCGAGGTGTGCGAAGAGGCAGGGCTGCGCCCCGGCGACCTGTGCCTGACTCCGCAGTTCCTCGACGAGCCGATCGACGTGGACGTCCAAGACATCGACGCCAACTCCGCCAAGGGCGAGGCCGCTCACCAGCACTTCGATGTCCGTTTCGCGTTCTACCTCACCGCTGAGCAACCGCCCGCGCTCGCTCTGCAGAACGAGGAAGTCGCCGGCGCGCAGTGGCTCCCGTACGCCGACGTGCGCTCCCCCACGCTGCGGGCCAAGCTGCTGGCAGCCGAGCTGCATGGCCTGGATGGGCGCCCGGAGCCCGTCAGCGCCAGCGCCCTGATCCACGACGGAGCCGGCAGGTATCTCCTTCATCTGCGCGATGACCGTGAGGGCATGTGGGAGCCCTGGGTTCTGGCCCTCGTAGGAGGCAAACGGTCACGGGACGATGCCAGCCTCGAGGCGACACTGCGACGCGAGCTCGCCGAGGAAACTCCTGGCCTGGAACCCATGGGCCTGATGCCGTTCGCCGTCCAGGAGGCGACGAGCGTCGAAGGCCTGGCCGTGCCCATCAGCGTCTACGCCGGGCACTGGAGCGGTGACGCCGAGACGGTGGACCTCCGCGAAGGTGTCCTGCTGACGTGGTGCACCGTGAACATGCTCGACCGGCTGCGCCTGAGCCCCGGGCTCGGTGAGCTGATCCGGCGCCACGCGGCCGAGCATCCCGCGGCGAAGGAACTGCCGGACAGTGCTGGCCCGCCGGCCGACGAGGCGCCGCCGGGGACCGAGCTGCACATCGTCGGCGTTCACCTCCATCTCCAGGACGACCAGGGGCGGATCCTCCTCGGCCTGCGCCACCCGGAGTCCGCCTTCGCGCCGGACACCTGGCACTTCCTGGCCGGTCACTGCGAGCGGGAAACGGCGATCGACTGTCTGGTTCGGGAAGCAAAGGAGGAAGCGGGCCTGATCATCGCGCCCAAGGACGTCGAACTCGTCCACACGGTGCACCACGTCGACTCCCCCGACGCCCGGCCGAGGATCGCGCTCGTCTTCCAGGCTCGCTCCTGGACTGGCAACCCGGAGGTCCTGGAACCCGACCGGTGCGTGGAGTGGCGGTGGTGCAAGCCGCAGGACCTTCCGGCCGACGTTGTGCCGTACACCCGCATGGCAATCGACGGAATCCTTCGGGGGCGCCGGTACTCCGAGCAGGGCTGGGGCGAGCGATGAGCACTCTGGATACCTGTCCCGCCGCCGGTGATCAGGCACCGGAGCGGACCGCAGGCCCGGTCGGCGGAGCCACGCCGCCGTATGCGGAAGCGGATCCGGCCGCCGCGCGGGCGGAGATGGTCGCCCGGCTTGAGGAGGAAGGATCTCTGGGGCCGGGCCAGGTCCGCGACGCCCTCCTCACGCTGCCCCGCGAAGTGCTGATGCCGCAGGCCTACGTACGGCGCAGCGGCCCGGGCGAGGAGCCGCCGTGCTGGGACCTGCTGGACTGGTCGGCGCCACTGGACCGCCCCGAGCTCCTCGGGCTGCTGTACAGCGGGGCCAGTGTGCTCGTCCAGCATGACGGGGAGCCGCTGCTGGATCGGGCGCGGGGGACGCGGTCGGGGGCATCGATCACATCGATGTCGACAGTGATGGGCATGACCGTCTCACTGCTGGAGGAGCTGGATCTGCGCCCGGGTCTGCGGGTGCTGGACGTCGGGACGGGAGCGGGGGTGACCGCCGCGGTGGCCTGCCAGGTCTGCGGCGACCAGGGAGTGGTCACTGTCGACCGGGACCAGCACCTCACGGACGCGGCCACCGCCCGGCTGGGCAATCTCGGCTTCCGACCGCAGGTGGTATGCGGCTCGGGCGAACAGGGCCTGCCGGGACGGGAGTTCGACAGGATCTTCGTGTCGTACACGGTGGAGTGCGTACCGACGGCCCTGGTCGAGCAACTCGCGCCAAGCGGCACACTGCTGGCGCACGTAACCAGCGCGTCCCCGTCGTGGCCCGGCCTCGCCGTGGTCAGGCGCACAGCCGATGGGCAGATCACGGCGGAGCTGCGGGCCGTGGAGTTCGCCCACCGCGCCGGGCACGGCATGGCGCGGATCTGGCTCAGCGAGGAGTTCCGGCAGCGCATCGCCACCGAGCCGGGCGCCTGGACTCAACGGAGCGTGCTGGCGCCGCCCGCGGACAGCGACCGCGGCTTCTGGCTGGCGGCCGACCATCTCCTCGGAGGTCTGGTGCGGGACTTCAGGTCTGAGCACCTGGCGATCGGCGCACCCGGCTGCGGATCCTGGATGCGCGCGGAGCCTGTGGGCCACCAGTGCTGGAGCGTCACCGTCAACGGGCCGCGGGACATCTGGAAAGAGATCCAGGACATCGCCGACCGGTGGCGGGCAGCACGTTCCCCCGACCGCTACCGCCTCTGCTTCGACGAGGACGGCGGGCAGCGCGCCTCGGCCGAGTGCGGACGCCTGTCCTGGCATCTATCCGCCCCCCGCTCACACCCGCTTGATGAGGGAGCCACCTCGTGACCTACCCCGATGGACCCCCTTCCGAGCCTTCCCCCCGAGCAGGAGGCACCGTTCGAGGGCGCGGCATTGAACTGCGCCCGCAACCACCCCGGCCTGCCGAACGCGGCATCGCGCCTGCTCGCCGACACGCTGCGGGGCAGGCCGTCCCCGGTGCTGCTCGACCTGACTCGCCCGCGCACATCCGCGGCAGGCCAGGCTCCAAGGTGCCGTTCGAGTAGGGACGAGCGGTAATCAGCCCTGGATCGTCTTCGTGGTTGGCCAGCACCGGAAGGCCCGCGGACCCTCCGCAGGTCCGAAGTGGTCTCACCCGTCCTGCTCCAGGGGCGCCCACGCCGTCTCACTCGAAGGGGTTCATCGCCTTTGAGACCGCCTCGGCAAGGGCAGTGTGTCGGAGATCCCGCCTGGATCGGGTTGGGCAACTACTCGTCACTTCGATTCTTTGTCAACTGAAGGCATAGGCTTTGCCACCTTGATGCGCTTGGCACAGGCGAACGGGTCACCGCACTGTGGCCGGCCGTCCCACTCTGTGGGGACACCCAGAGCAGGCTGTCCGCACCACTGGCAGATCGGGTTATGGGACTGGCCGGTCATCCGGATCGCTCCTCTGTCGGTCACTCCTCGCACCGTGGGGCCATTCATCCGCGGCGAACAGTCCGATGTTGATATCTGCTCGCCATCTGAGAAGATCCCCACCTGCATTCTGCCCTGCCACGCGCGAAGAGTCGCGGGCCCGGCTACAGGTCGTTCTCACGAGTCATCCCTTGAGGCCGTAACTGGCCGGTACCCTGGAGTTTGAGAGTCTGTGGGCATATTCGGAGAGCCGGGCGGCTTCCAGATCGTGGTACTCGAGTACATGCCACTGCGGCGCTTCGGTCTCTTCCAGATCCGCTCAGCGGCTGGCCGATAGGTGACGGAACCACAACCTTCGGCCCAGTTGTACTCCGGTGGGGCCGCGTCGCGGTCTTGCGCCGGAATTCGCTGCAGCTCCTCGCTCTGCTGCTCCCGACCCTTCGTGTACTGCGTAAAGTAGGTCTTGAGCAGGGCTGCGCGGACAGGGGCGCAGGGCACCGGTACCTCGTTAAAGAACGCCAGGAGCGCCAGGTCGTCGTGTGATCTGCAGAGCGGGGCGCATGTCAGGAGGCCTGCCACGAGAGCGGCTGTCTCGGATGTGTAGATCTGGGTGTTGCCACTCCGCTGCAAGGTGTCCGGTCCGGGCCGGGGAATCAGCCCGGCCGCCCGCCACCGCTCCAGCTGGTAGGGACTCAGTTTCAGCCCGGATGCTGCCACGGCCTGGATCAAGTGCCGGTCGGGGGCGCTGGGTTCTGTTCTCACCATGAGCTCAAACTACAAAGACGAGTTCTGCGTTTTCGGTGCGTGAGCGCGGGGCGGCTTCCGACAAGACCGACCCGGGCCAGGGCCATGAGTCCACGCTCCAGCTGGGCGAGCGCTTGGGCTTCGACGGTGCTGGTGGGCGAGGACTTCGCCCACCTCCGCAACGGCGCTTACATCGCCACCGTCACCTCCAGTGAGGACGAGCTGGACCTGAACGGCCTCCCGGAGGTCTACACCCGCACCACCGTCGGCGACCACGTCACCCGCTACCAGACCACCGGCCACTACTTCTATCTGGCGAACCGCGGCAACGCCGTCAACTTCATCCACGGCGCCAGCGTTGGGCCGTTCATCTTCCTGATCCAGGCCGAGATCCTCGCCGCGATCAGGATGCTCACCCGCGGAGACCTCGCGCCCGGGCATCCACGAAGTCCCCGCGGCCGACCGCGCCGCCATCGCGGCGACCTGGCTCAACTACTTCAACAGGTGATCACCATGACCATCACGGCAGACCACATCCGCACCACCCTGACCGCCTACCTCGACCAGCACCCCGAGGCCAAGCCCGAGCTCGGCGTCGTCCTCGGCCTCATCGACGACGGCGACGACCTCACCAGCCGCAAGACCGTCCCCGGCCACGTCACCGCCGGCGCGATCCTTATCGGCGCCGACCAGCGCGTCCTGCACATCCACCACCTCGCCACCGGCAAATGGCTTCTGCCCGGAGGCCACATCGAGCCCAGCGACCACACCCTCCTCCAGGCCGCCGGCCGCGAACTCACCGAAGAGACGGGCATCCCGGCCCACGTGGTCACACCGCACAGCGAGACCCCCCTGCACATCGACATCCACCCCATTGACGCCAACCCCGCCAAGAACGAGCCCGCCCACCAGCACTTCGACTTCCGCTTCCTCTTCCACACCACAGCCACCATCGGCGACCTCCAGACCGAAGAGGTCTCCGACGCCGCCTGGCGCAACGCTGGTGAGTTCACTGACCCCCAACTCAGGAAGCATGTCGTCGACGCCATCGGCTGACATCCCGGCAGTTGAGGTCGGCGCCTGCGGGAGGTTCAGCAGGAAGACCGGCGAATCCTCGAAGCATGGATGAAATCTGGGTGGGCGCCCCGAGGGGCGCCCACCCAGTTAGAAGCCTGCAGCAAGGCGCCCCATGACATAAATCCATGAATGCGGCGTCGTGTCACCTTTCAATCCCAGACGTGGGAGCGCAGCGGTGCCTTCGATTGCCTGGCTTGCGTGCTTCGCGCTAGGGTCTGGCGGACCTCAAAGATCCCGCCTCGGCTGTCACCTGGGACTGCCGTGCACACATCACGGAACGTTCAACGGTTGCGGCGAGAGCCGGCCGACGGATCTGAACGGCATCCCGCTCCGCCGGCAAGGTGCGTCTACCAGCGCATGTCGAGAGCGTCGAGTGCGTGGACCCGGTCGGCGGGCAGGCGTTCCTTGCGGCGGCGGGTGTTGCTGATCCACTGTCCGAGTCGTACGGGTTCTCCGTCGAGGTGTTCGACGTGGCGCTGAGGAACCTCGAGGTGGCCCTCCCGCTGGTGGAAGGCGCGGGCGGCGGCCAGGCCCTGGTCTGGCTTGCGGATGGGCGGTTTGCGTTTCTTAGGGGCCGGTTCGGTGTTCTGGGTCAGGCTGAGGCCGGCCAGGAGCTGTTGCTGGGTGGGGTGCAGGCGTTCGGGGTGCAGGCGCTGGTGGTGGAGCCACTCCCCCAGGCGGTGTCCGTCTTCGGTGGTGTAGTTGCGGGGCACGTCGGTCAGTTGGTGGCCGGCTTCGTGGTGTCTGCGGGCGGCGTGGTAGGTGCGGTGCCAGGTCAGGGGCCAGTGCGGGTTCCAGTACGGGTCGAGGTCACGGAGCGCCTGTGTTCTGGCGGGGGTGAGGGTGTCGGCGCGTTTGCGTTGGGTGGCGAGCCAGCGGCCGAGGGCGTAGCCGTCCTGGTGGTGGTCGACGGGGGCGGCGAGGTGGCCGTTCATGGCGGCGTAGGCGGTGGCGTGGGCGAGGCCGCGGTCGAAGGCGTGCTGTTGGGGGTTCCAGATGATGCCGAGGCGTTCGAGGGCGTGGGTGCGGGCGGGGTCGAGGGTGCCAGTGGTGTGGAGGTGGCGTTGCCAGGTGAGCCAGCGGCCCAGGGGGTAGCCGTCGGGGTCTTCGTGGGTCTGGGGGGCGTCGAGGTGGTGGTGGGTGCGGTGGTAGCGGCGGGCTGCGGTGAGGCCGCGGCGCCATTCGGCGCTTTTGGGGTTGAGGACGCGCAGGGTGAGGGCGAGGGCGACTTCTTCTTGCTGGGTGGGGCGTTCGAAGTGGAGCCAGGCGCCAGGGTCTTCGGACCCTTGGGTGGGGCGGTGGGTGCGGGGGTCTGCGAGGCGTGCGGTGAGGCGTTCGTCGTGGGCGCGCAGGGCTTGGACGGTGCGCCACAGGGGGGTGTAGGCGTCGGCGCTGAGGAGGTCGTCGGGGTCTTCGTCGGGGGTGAGGTAGACGGGGACGATGAGGGTGGCTTTTTTGCCGGCGCCGGGGGTTTGTCGTAGGGCGCGGCCGACGGCTTGGACGGTGTCGACGGGGCTGTTCTTGGGGTCGGCGAAGACGACGGCGTCGATGGCGGGGACGTCGATGCCTTCGCCCAGGACGCGGGCGTTGGACAGGACGGCGGGTTGTTCGGGGTGGGTGTGGGTGGCGAAGTCGAGGAGGATGCGGCGGCGGGTGCGGGGCGGGTGGGTGCCGCTGATCCACTGTGACCACAGGCCCTGGGGCTGCAGGTTGGTGGGGAGGGCGGCTGCGGTGTCGGGGAGGGTGGTAGCGAAGGCGCGGGCGTCCTGGACGCGGTGGTGGAAGGTCAGGACGCGGCGTAGCTGGTGGTCGTGGATGGCTCTGAGGACGGCGACTTGGTGTCCGGCGAGGCGTAGGCCGTCGGCGCCTGCGCCGGGGCTGGTGGCGAGCCAGTCGCGCAGGTCGGTGTTCCGGATGACGGGGACGAGGATCTGGTAGTCGGCGAGGAGGCCGAGGTCGATGGCGTCGGAGAGGGTCAGGCGCCAGGCGACGGGACCGAAGAGGGCTTCGTCGTCCATGGAGGCGACGGGGGTGTCGCTGTGGTCGGTGTCGGGGTCCCAGATGCGGGGGGTCGCGGTGAGGTAGAGGCGGCGGGCGGCGGGGACCTGGTCGTCGTGGTGGATCCCGGCCCAGGCTTTCCCGAGGCGGCCGGCGGTGCGGTGGGCTTCGTCGACGACGACGAGGTCCCAGGGCGGCATGTGGTGGTCGCGGTGGGCGGCGATGACCGCGGGCAGGGAGGCGTAGGTGGCGTAGACGGTCACCGGGCCGGTGGGCGGTGCGAGTTCGGACAGCTCGGCGGGCTTCGTCGTCATGGGGAGGTTGCCGGCGGAGGGGTGTTCCATGGCTTGGCGGGCGGAGCAGACGGCTACCGCCGGGCCTTTGTGGCCGGCCGTGTGCCAGGAGCGCACCGTCTGGGAGAGCAGGTCCAGTGTCGGGACGAGGACAAGGACCCGCCCGCGGGGAGCCACGCGGGCGGTGGTGCGGGCGGCGATCAATGTTTTTCCGGTGCCGCATGCGGCGATCACGCTTGCGCGCGGGTGGGTGCGCAGCGTTTTGACCGCGGCGGTGACGGCTTCTTTCTGGTGGGGGCGGAGTTCGATCGCGGCGCTCTGCATGCTCTCCTGGCCGGTTCTGGTTCGGGATGGTCTTCTTGCGTGCCGCGGGTGCGGCGGGGTGCGGGTGGGTTTTCTGTGCGGTGGGTCTGACGTTACAGATCGGTGCTGATGAGCGGGCGGAGGGTGGAGCCGTTGCGGTTTTTCAGGACGTTGAGCTGGCTGGGGATTCGGCGGCTGAGTTCGGCGACGTGGCTGACGATGCCCACCGCGCGGTTCCCGGCGCGTAGTTGGTCCAAGACGTCCATGACTTCTTGCAGGTTCTGTTCGTCGAGGGTGCCGAAGCCTTCGTCGATGAAGAGGGTTCCCAGGGGGCGGCCGCTGGCTTCCTGGGTGACGACGTCGGCCAGGCCGAGGGCGAGGGCGAGGGAGGCGGTGAAGGTTTCGCCGCCGGAGAGGGTGGAGGTTTCGCGTTCGGTGCCGGTCCAGGTGTCGAGGATTCTCAGTCCCAGGCCGGACTTGAGGCGTCCGCGTCGGCCTGCGTCCTTGTCGGCGGTGTGCCGGAGGAGGTAGCGCTCCGAGGTCATGGCCTGGAGCCGGATGTTGGCTGCCTCGGCGATCTCTTCGAGTCGGGCGGCCAGGACGTAGGCCTCGAGTTCCATGCTGAGGGTGTTGGCGGTGGTGGTGGCGGAGGCGATGCTGGCCAGGCGATCAACTAGGGCGTGGCGGGCTTGCAGGGGTTGCAGGTCGTTGAGGTGGGCTGTGAGGGTGGAGATCAAATCGGTCAGTGCGGTGACCCGGTGGCCGGCCTGCTGGCGGGTGGCCGCGGTCTTCTTCATGCGATCTTCGGCCTCGAGCAGGGCTTTGGCGGCGGCTGGGAGGTCGGCGGGGGGCTGGAGGCCGGCTTCCTGCAGGTTCGGGGTTTTCAGGAGGTCGGTGACGACGGCGTCGTCCTTGCCCCACTGGTCGAGTTCCTGGCTCCACTGGTCCAGGAGCTGCGGGTCCTTGAGGGCGGCGGTTGCCTCCTCGAGAGTCAGGAACCCCGCGTCGTGGGCGGAGGTGGTGGCGGTGGTCGTAGCGTCGTGGTGGCGGGAGGTTGCGTCGGCTGCCTTTTGGGCGGCGTCGATCGCGCCGGACAGGTTTTTGGCGGTGTGGGTGAGTTCGGTGATGCGCTCGCCGAGGGTGGTGGCGGTGCCGCGTGCTGCGGCAAGGGTGTCAGCTAGAGCGCTCTGCTGCTGGGCCAGGGTTTTGTTGCGTGCCAGGCATTCGGTCACGCGGTCCTGGGCTTTTTGGCGCTGCTGGGTGCGGGTGTCGTGCTCTGTGCGGAGGTGGGTCAGGGTCTCCTGGGCTGCGGGCAGTGCGCCGGCGGCGTCGCATGCGGCCCGGTGGGCCGCCTTGGCCGATTTGAGCTGGGCCTTGAGCTCGTCGCTGGGAGTGGGGCCCGCTGCTCCGGCTGCTTCGGCATGCTGGGTGGCGAGCTCGTTGCGGCGACCGCTGGCCTGCGTGTGCAGCATGTCGGCCTGCTCGTAAAGGGCGCGGGCCTTCTCCTCGTCCTGACGTGTGGGCTGGTCGGGAAGGAGTCGGGCCCGGTTCGGGTGGTCGGGCGAGCCGCAGACCGAGCACGGCGCACCGTCGACGAGTTCAGCGGCCAGCTCCCCGGCCATGCCATCCAGGCGGCGTTCACGCAGGTCGAGCCACCGCTTTTTAGCTTCGAGGGTTTCAGCGGCACGATCGGTTTCCGCTTGTGCGGCCGAAGCGAGTTCGGTGGTGAGGGTGTCGCGGAGGCGTGCGGCTTTGAGGTGGGCGTTGAGTGTCTGGATCTCTTGCTCGTGTTGCGGTACCTGGTCGGCGGCTTTGGTCATGTCGCTCAGGAGGCTGGTGTGTTCGGCCTCCAGGTCAGGCCATGCGGCCAGCCATTGCCCGGCTTCCTCGAGGTCGGCTTGCGCCTGCTCTGCCTCGGTGCTGAGCTCGGTGATCTGGGCACCGAGCTGTGCGTGGCGCTGCTCGTCGGGCAGCAGCCCTTCGACGCGTCCCCTCTCGGCGTGGTGCTGTTCCAGGGTGGCCTGCAGCTGGGGAATGCCGGTGCGACGATCTTCTTCGGGCAGCTGGGTGCGGGCCTGGTCTTCGGCTGTCGTGGCCGTTTCCAGGGCACGTGAGGTGTGCTTCACGGCGTCCAGGAGGGGGCGCAGCCGTTCGGCGCGTCGGCCGTTGTCGAGTTCGTTGCGCAGGTGTGGGTGGTGGGCGGCCTTGTCGTCGAGTGCTGTACGGCGCGCCTGGGCTTGAGCGTGCTGGGTCTGCCGGACTGCGAGTTCGTGCGTGTGCTGGTGTTCGGTCTTGGCGTGCTGGTGTTCGGTGTCGCTGCGTTCCTCGTCGGCCACCGCCTCGGTGTGGGCGTTGACGGCGAGGGCGTGCAGGTGCCGGGCCCGGGGCAGGACGTAGGCAGGGTCCTGGGTGTCGGATAGGGCGGCCTCGCCGGCGCTGGTGGCGTCCTGGTGGAGGAGGGGGCCGGCTTCCTGGTGGATGCGTTCGCTGAGGTGCTGCAGGGTGGCCGTGACGTCGTCGAGGTCCTTCTTGGTGGCTTTGCTCCGGTCGGTGAGCCACGCTTGGAGTTCCTGGAAGCGTCCGGTGTCGAAGAGGCGGCGCAGCAGCACCGTGCGGTCCTTGGCGTCAGACCGCAGGAAGGTGGCGAAGTCGCCTTGTGGCAGGAGGACGACCTGGCAGAACTGTTCTTTGGACAGCCCCAACGCTGCTTCGATCTCTCTGGCGGTGTCCTGGTGGTTGGCGCTGACCGGCTCCCACCCCTGGCCGCCGTCGGTGTCGGTCCACTGGTGCAGCTCGACGGTGGCTTCGGCGGTGGCGGTGCCGGTCTTGGCGCGTTTGCTGGGGTAGGTCTGCTTGGGCTTTCGTGTGATCTTGAGGCGGCGGCCTGCGGCGGTGAACTCCAGGATGACGTGGGTGCGCGTGCCGGTGGGAGCGTGGTCGCTGCGCAGGCGGTGGGTGGGGCGGATGCCGGGCACGGTGCCGTAGAGGGCGAAGCAGACGGCGTCCAGGATGCTGGTCTTGCCCGCGCCGGTGTCTCCGCGCAGGAGGAACAGGCCGTTGCTGGTCAGGGTGTCGAAGTCGACGGATTCTGTGCGGGCGAAGGGTCCGAATGCCTGAACGGTCAGGTGGTGGAGGTACATCAGCTGGCCTCTCGCTGGGCGGCTGCGGTACGGACGCTTTCGAGTCCTTCTTGCAGCAGGTTCTGCTCCGGGACGGCGGCGGGGACGCCGGTGACGTGGTCGAGGAACCCGAGCGTGATCTCGTGGTCGCTACGGCCTTTGACGCGGGAGCGGTAGGACTGGGTGTCGGTGTCGCGCTGGTGGGAGAAGCTCAGCTTCAAAGCGTGAGGGAAACGCGCTCGCAGACGTTCCATGGCCATGTGGGGCCGGTCGGTGTCGGTGAGCGTGATGTGCAGCCAGCAGTCCTCGTAGTCCGCGTGCTCGGGCTGGGTGAGCAGGTCGTTCAGCGTGCCGGCTAGCTGGCGCAGGCGGCGGGGCACGGGGCACAGGATCTTGCGGGCCGTCAGGGCGGAGTTGGCGTCCAGGTCGATCAGCCAGGTGGCTTTGGGGTAATCGGCCTCGGAGAAGGAGTAGGCCAGCGGGGATCCGCTGTAGCGGATGCGTTCGCTGATCTGCTGGCATCGATGCAGGTGTCCCAGTGCCACGTAGTCGACTCCGGCGAACACGGAGGCGCTGACCGAGGGGACGCCACCGGCGGTGATGTCACGCTCGCTGTCGCTGGTGTCGGCTCCGGTCACGAAGGCGTGGGCCAGGACGACGGAGCGGGTGTTGGCCGGTCGGGCGGCAAGGTCGGTGCGGACCTTATCCATCGCCGCGCTGAGCACGGCGTGATGGCTGGGCTTCTCAACCCCGAGATGCGTGTGGACGAGGCCGGGCTCGAGGTAGGGCAGTCCGTAGAAGGCGACCGGTCCGTGTTCATCGTGCAGTACGGCGGGGCGGCCGCAGTCCTCCACGCTGGTGCGCAGGTGGATTCCCGCGCGCTCGATCAGCCGCGAGTTGACGCCCAGCCGACGGGGTGAGTCATGGTTGCCGCTGATCATGACCAGGGGAACCTGCAGGTCGGCCAGTTCTCCCAGGACCCAGTTGAACAGGTCGATCGCGTCCAGAGGCGGGATGGCGCGGTCGAACACGTCGCCGGCCACGGCCACCGCCTCGACGCGCTCCCGGCGCACCGTGTCCAGGAGATGTTCGAGGAAGGCGCGCTGCTCCGCGAGGAGGGGGACGCGATGCAGTTGACGGCCGAGGTGCCAGTCTGAGGTGTGCAAGATCCGCATAAACGCAGACGGTAACCACCTGGACGGGTGTTACGGACGGCTTTCCCGATAAACGACCTTAGCGATACCCCTGAACAGGTACACGAAGAAAGGTTCCCCTTTAGGCGCCACAAGGAGGCGCGCTGAAAGGTGCCGGCCGCGACCTCACGGCCACGGAGGCTGACGCGCGCCGCTACCTCGTCCTCGACATGCCGCTTGTTCATGCGTCGATAGGTCTTGGCGCCGCGAACGACGGCGACGGCTTCGTCACCCGGGTCAGGGGTTCCTCCGGTCGCGGTGGGGATGGTGCCGCAGTCTTCGTTGATGTCGCAGTGATCGGTGGACCGGCAGGTGAGGACGATCTGCATGCCTGCCTTGAGGTCAGGACGTCGAGCGTTCTGGCGACGGTTGTGCCGCCGCCGCGTGAAGCCTGCTGTCGCCGTGGGGCGGGCGTTGTTGCCGGGAGCCGTCGTCAGAGCCTGTTGGTTGAGCAGGACAGGGGTGGCGGTGTCGGCAGGGTCGGTCCTTGTGCACGCGTGCCCGGGCCAGCAGGGGTGAGCCGAGCAGGTGGGAGAGGATTTTGGGCGTATCAGTGGGGTGTCGCTGACGGCCTTGGTCACAAAGCGTGATTGTCAGTGCCAGCAGGGAAGATATGAGGGTGGGAAGGAGGAGAGATGACCAATCAAAAGTCCTCTCGTGCTGGCTGTTTTCCCGCGCCGGGCGGGTGTAGATGGTGTGGTATCGATGCTCGCGCCCATGCCCGTCAATGGGTAGAAGCGGTGGGCTGGCATGTCTGGGAGACGCCGACCGATGAGCAGCGCAAGGAGCGGATGCGGGCACGTCGCGGCCAGCGGCCAATGTCGGGTCAGTGAGCGAGTTCCTGCAGCTGGGCAAAGACGTCCCTCAGCTGCTGAGGGACATCCTCGGCGGTGGTGAGGGTGGTGACCAGGCCATTGAGCATGGCCGGCTTTCCGTTAGGGCTGGTCTCCTGTGCCTCTTGTTTGATCATGTCCAGGATGCGGGCGCTGAACTTCTTGGTGCCGCGGTGGGCGGCGAAGTCGGCGGGGCTCCAGGCGAGCGGAGCGGGCCGGGGCCATTTGATGTTGGCCGCCTTGGCCCAGCGCTCGTCGGTGAACAATTCTTCCATTTCGTTGAAGCCCAGGCCTTCACCGACGTAGGCGACCTGCTTTTCCAAGTCGAGGCCCGCTTTGCGGAGCTTTTCGTCTTTGAAGAGCTTGTTCGTACGGCTGTCCGCGTCGATCATTAGCATGACCGAGCGTTTCCGCTCGACAAGATAGCGGGCCAGGTGCAGGGCACCCTCGTTGTTCTCGCACGCCCACAGGGCGATGCCGGCCGCTTGCAGGGACAGGTTCTGGGAGAGGCGGAAGAGCAGGGGGATGCACTGCTGCTCGGTCTCTCCCTCCACGGCGAGGAAGCAGCGTTCGTGGAGCAGGACGGAGTTGCGCAGCCCCAGCGCCTCGGCGATCTGCCCGAGGTGGAAGTCGATGCCGTCGTGGCAGTCGTCGACGAGGCGCTCCACGACGGTGCGCCCCTGGTCGTTGAGTCCCAGGTGCACGACGTCGGCGATGTCGACGCCGTCGATGAGGTTCATGGAATGCGTGGCGACCATGACGCTGACGTGGGGCAGGGCGCACTGCTTGCGGATGATGTCCATGACCGTGCGCTGGTGGCGGTAGTCGAGGTGGGTGTCGGGCTCGTCGTAGACGACGATCGTCTGGACCGGTTCCTCGGCGTCTAGGTCGTCCTTGGAGGCCAGTTCAGCCTCTTCAAGGAGATTGCTGGTCCACTCCCATACCGCGAGTGCGATGCGGCGGGTGCTTCCCTGGCCGGAGCGGCTTAGGTCGACAGGTTCGCCATCGGCCCGAGAGACCTCCAGGGGTGCCCTCTTGAACCCGCTCCTGAACGAGACTTCGGGCCTGACCTGGACGCCGACAAACTCGTTGCAGTGCCGACGGATGTGCTGACACAGAGAGTCGGCTTCCTTTTCCAGGCGCTGTGTGATCTCCGCTTCGATCTGCCGCACCTGCCCCTGGAGGGCCTCGTCCTCTAGATGTGTTTCATAGCAGCTGGTCAACGCAGTGCGCACGGCGTCGTCGGGGCTCTCGTCTTTGCCACCGAACATGAGAAGGCGCGGCAGGCGGGCCTCGAGCTGCTTAGGCAGCGGCTGCCACTGCTCAACCTGGGGTGCAGTGCGGGCGTGTGCCACGACAGCGGCGAGCAGTTCTTCCTTGAGGGATCCAGCCGGAGTCAGCCCGAACTCCGTGACGAGGTCGGCGAGTGGCTGCTTCAGAAGCCGGTCCAGCCCGTGCAGCCGGCTGTCGGCTGGCTGCTGGCCGAAGTACTCCCAGCCAGCTGATTCACCGGATCGGGCGATGCGCCGGATCCTGATCCGGCCGGGAAGGTCTACGAAAGCCCGCTCTACCTCGTTCAGAGTGAAAGCGCCTTCGACCCAGGTCTCCTCGCAACGGCGGCCGGCGGCCCCGTCGCCCTGCAGATAGGTGCGGTCCTCGTCCGTCAGGCGATGCACGCCCAGGAGAAAGGACAATGCCGTCAGGACGGCACTCTTCCCACCGTCGTTACGTCCCGCAAGAATCGTCGGGCGGCTGACAGGGATGTCAGCGACCTGGGTCAGCGAGCGGAATCCGGAGGCGGAGAAGCTGTCAAGGTGCACGTGGGAACTGCTCCATATCTCCCCGCCCTGACCGGACAGAGGTGTGGCGTGCGGGTGCCCGCATGCTGAAGAGAGGCATCTGCGTCGCAAGCGCAGAACGTCATATTAAGTGGCGCCGGAGAACGGCCCTAACGTTTCCGCAGGGCTACTGCCAGGTAGCTCCTGGCCCCGGTTACAGACTTGCTTTGATCCCGCGTCACACTGCCGAACTGGCGTATCACGCAAACGAGTACTGAGCCAGGCCTCCCTGTACGACCCGCCTGTCAACGTGGAGGGAGGCGGCTGCGGAGCGGTCGTGGTCATGGTTTCCCCCTGAGTGGATGACGGGCGAGCAGTTGGTGCTGCACCCCTTGGGTTCGAGCGGGCGCGAGACCCTCCTGGCCAACGACAGGGGTGTTCGCCCGGGCCGACGGCGACGGCATCCGCGTGCTGCCCTGGCCGAGCGCGGCAGCCATCGGCTTCGGCCTCCTCGATGCCCTGGGCTGGTTCGAGCCGGTACGCACCGCCTGGCGGCCGCCGGCCGAGTGCGGTCCGCGGCCACTCCCCCAGGCATCCCGACTGTGGTCGGTGCTGCCGCACAGTCTCCCCACGGGTGAGTGGAGCGGACGAAGGGTGCCGCATCGGGGCGGAGGCGTGCCCTGCGGGAGGGCGGCGCGTTGTACCGGCCATGAACGTATGCCGAACCCTCACCGTCGCCGCGGCCGGATGCTTCCTGCTGGCCGCCGCCCCCACTGCCCAGGCCGACAATTTCGCTCCGGTACTGACCAACACCGTTCTCACCGCCGGCACCGCCGGAGAGCGGACGGGCACAGCCACCCATGGAGTGGCGGAACGAACCGGAGTCGCGAAGAAGGTCCCGGCGGTCATGGGCCTGGTGCAGGAGGGGGCCGACGCGGTGGCCACGCGCGACGGGTCGGCCAGCAGCTGATCACCCGCGCGTCCTCGAAGCCGAGAGGCTGAGCAGGTCGAAACACGTTTGATGACGAGCCCTGAGGCAGGATGAGCGCGGGTGAGCTAGCTCTGAGGACCATCACGTGCTGCAGGCCTGAGGACTTCGGGACGGGGTGCCTCCAGGCTCATCTTCGGCGCGGGCAGGGCGGTCGTCGCGCTGTTCTGCCAGTTCCGCCCCGACCTCCCCGGATGCACGTCACCATGACGAAGTGGACAACACAGACGACACCGAAACACAATCGGCGCCAGGAACTCCGCTCGCGTCCGAAGGGTTGGGCCAAGCGGTGGACACTCTCGCCCGATTCATTCGTCGCGCGCCGCTCACCGAGGCCATCGCCGCACTGGAATACGGCCTTGACGGGGCTGATGCGGCACATGCTGTCCAGGTCGCCGAGGCGGGCGGCATGGACGTGGCTCTCCTTGCCTCCGCGCTCACGGTGCGTGAGAGCCTCGGCCGAATCAACGACCTCATCCACGCCTCGGGGATCCTGCTGGCACTACCGCACGTCCTGGAGGAAGGCGAGAGGGTTTCCCGGCGCCCTTCGCTCGGGGCTGGCAACGACCCCGGCCGCCCGTACGACCTGGAAACGGACCGGCGCGTAGCGGAGTTCAAGCTCGCCCGGTGGCGCGGTGCCGACGCCATGCGCAAGCGACAGGTTTTCAAGGATCTGACCATGCTTGCCGCCGACCGTTCCGGACGCGCGGCCGACCTCTTCATCATCGGCCCAGAACCTGCCCGCTTCCTGCGGTCCAGCACGTCCACCTCGGCTTGGGCACTGGACCGTTCGCCCGGCGCGCTGCGCACCTTCGAATCGGCCTTCGGTTCACCAAACATGTCAATACGCGACTTCACCGCCACCCATGCCGCCCACGTCCGCATCACAGATCTGTGCGACGTCCTTCCCGAGGCTGTTACCCGCCTATTGCGGTGATCCCCGCGCTCTGGGCCCGGTAGCGTCGCGCCCGTTCGCGTCCTGCAGGAGAGGCCGCCCCCGGCTTCGGCGGCAGCGGGTCAGGCACCACCAGGTGGAGTGGGTGGTGGTGGTCCCGCCCTTGATGTGGGCATACAAATGCGCAGTAACCCAGGATCTGGCCCGCAGGACGGCTTTCGCGCCGGTCACCGACCAGTTGAACGCCTACACCTCCACCGGGATACGCCCGCGCCCTTCAGAGTCCGGCGCAGGTGCCGATAGACGGTTTCCAGGTCGAGCAGTGGCGGAGCCGCCAGCGATACCGTGGCGCAGCGCCTCAAGGAGTGGCCCCGTGGATGTCGCCGATTGGGGCAAGGGCGGTGCGGGGCTCTGCGGAGGCGGCGAGGAGGAAGGTGTCTTCGACTGCGTAGTGGTCGACCAGGTTTGGGGGGCGCTCATCCCGCCGAGGGCGAGGCCGCTTAGCAGCAGGCGACCGCGGTACACCCCGCTCCTCGAAGGCCGGCGGCCGCAGGAGGCCTTGTGGTCCGGATCACCGGCCGGTGGCAACGGCGCTGCCCCCCTCTCTGCCGCCACGCGGGGAAGCACTCAGCGGTCACTGGTCAATCCCCGCATGCCTCGGGCGACGGATCGTTCGAAGAACGGCTTCGCGAACGCCTCATTCCTGTGCTTGATGATCACGTCGGCGAATCTGCCCTTCCACTCGTCCACTGGATGCCCTTCAAGTGCTTCTCGGACCTTCGCCCGCAACCGCCCCGCATCGCGCTCCGACATCCCGGGAGAACAAGCGAGCACTACGTCAGAGAAATCGTCGGGCAAGTGTGCTGAAGTCGTCGTCATACTTCTTCAACGACTGCCTGGCACAGCGGTCGTGGTTGGGTTACGACCAGCACACATGACCGTCTGTCACCATCGCTGCTGCTCTGGGACGATGAGGCCGCAAGCCTTACCGCGCGCCTTGCCGCAACTCCTGGAGCACACCTGTGAAGTCACGCTGTCTCGTCCAGCTCGCCGCCGCGGTCCTGGCCGCCGCATTGACCGGCTGCAACCCGCAAGTCGCGGACGATAAGCCGGCGGACAGCAACAGCTCCCCTACCCCGGCGCCATCAGCGGCCTCACCGGCCCCCGGCGGGCCCGCCCCTGGTGCAGGTGCACTGACCCTCACCGACGCCATCGCGGTCATCCCCGATGGTGACGAGCGCCGTGACGGTTACGAGCGCGACGCGTTCCGTCTCTGGATCGACGAAGACGACGACGGCTGCCAGACCCGGGCCGAGGTTCTCCTGCAGGAGGCCACCACGAAGCCTGAGCAAGGCGAAAGGTGCACGCTCACCGGGGGTGCGTGGATGTCGTACTACGACGGGATCGAGGTCACCGACCCGAAGAAGCTCGACATCGACCACGTCGTCCCGCTCGCTGAAGCGTGGGACAGCGGTGCCTACCACTGGACCCCTGAGCGCCGGCAGGCCTACGCCAACGACCTCGGGTCGGCCCGTTCACTGGTCGCCGTCACCGCGAAGTCGAATCGCGCCAAGGGCGACCGTGACCCCGCCCAGTGGCTCCCCCCGGCCAAGAGCGCCTACTGCTCGTACGGCGCCGACTGGACCGCCGCGAAGCTGCGCTGGAAACTCACTGCCGACAGAGCCGAGAAGACCGTACTCCTCGACCTCGCCAAGGCCTGTACTGACACGGTCGTCGAGTTCGAGGAAGCCGCCGAGTAGAGCACCCGCTCAGCTGGGAGCCGTCCGACGGAGGTCCTCTTCATTGCGGCACGGGCATCGCCGCCTGCTCCATCACGGCTCCTCACACATCTTTCTCAGGTAAGACGGAGCATCACGAGAAACGTCCGTTCCGGGGTTTCGGAACCATCAGGCCCTCGGCACCCCGGAACCCTCGGCACCCCGGAACGGGCACAACTACGGGGCGGGGGTGTAGGAGACGATGCTGTCCTCGCAGGGGCCTTCGGCGAACATCTTCAGCGCCTCGAGCTCTGCCGTGTCTGCGGCCAGCTGCCAGCGAAGCTTGGTGGACACCCACTCCCCCACGTACCGGCACTGCGCCTCGGGCGCCGGCGGCAGCCACTCGGCCAGGTCCTGGTCGGACTTCTGACGGTTCGTACGAGCCGTCACCGCGACCAGCGACGTCGCCGCACCCTGATCGTTCGCATACGCCTCACGCCGGGCGGCCGTCCAGGCTGAGGCACCGGAATCCCAGGCCTCTGCGAGCGGGACCATGCGGTCGATGTGCCGCCAATTGTGTTGCATCCTCGCGGGCGCGGGGTCGACGTCGCGCCAGGCTGGGGCCGTTTGATCGACGAGGTAGCCGGTAACGAGCGGCGTGGATGTGATCGGCGAGATGGTGACGGACCAAGCCGTTCGTGAGCCCGATGAGCTGGCTTGGTCGATACTCGGACTCGGCCTGCCAGGTGAGGGTTTTCCTGATTGTTCACCAAGTCGGTGCTGGTACGCGTGCCCATACAGTTTTGGTGCCGGATGGGCTGAGCGACCATCCCCACGCTGTGCTGAGTCGTGTGACAACGAGCAGCCCGCGGCCTGATTCGTCGAGCAGCTTGTAGGGCCGGCGTTGTGGGAGCGAGGGACTGGGATCGGTGACTGCGCAGACGACGGCACCGTCCTTGCGAGCGAGTCCCAGCCACGCCTCTCCCCGCCTGTGGCGCGCTGGGGGCCGCAATGAATGCTGGATGGCGTTGGCGGCGAGTTCCCAGGCTACGGCGAGGACGTCTTCGCGGCCTTGGTGTCTGGACACGTCCCACTCGGCAAGCGTCGCGTCGGTGAACTTCCGCACATGGGTTCGGGCGTCGAAGGTGTCGGTGAATGTGCTGGCGGCGAAGCGGGCGGTGCTGACACCCAGAGCGAGCCCCCAGTCCGGGGGGTGGGAAACGGCGAGGTTACCGATTTCGAGTGGGATCATTTCGGCCAGACCGGTCTGGATTCGGTCACCGTTTTCGCAGCAGTGTGTGATCGATGCTGGTGCGCGCACTGTCCATCCCCCGATAGGCGCTCAGTTGCCCGGACCCTCACGGCCTGGCGGTCGCTAGTATCCAGCTCGCTCCCCTCTCGTGCAATTGCATCGGCGATTACTACGCAAAAGAGAGACGGGGCTCCCCGTGACGGCCTCCAGGCTCCGCGGTAGGACTTGACCAGCAAAGAGGGGCTATCAGGCATGGGAAGTTTCCACAATGGCGTTTCCGCGGATTCACTCGAAGGAGTGAAGTGGAGGAAGAGTAGGCACAGTGGACCGCAGGGGAACTGCGTAGAGTTGGCAGCACTGCCTGGCGGGGATGTTGCGCTTCGCAACTCCCGTGACCCGCAGGGGCCTGCGCTGATTTACTCGCGAGCGGAGATCAACGCCTTCCTCGATGGCGCCAAGGACGGCGAGTTCGACCTTCTCGATATGTAACCGGCTTGGGAATACGGAGTGTTGACCCGTCAAGGCGGATGCTGCATGGGATAATCCGAATTAAGCGACGTCCCGCAGGAGCCCGTATGCCGGCTGTGTTCAGTGATCAGTTCCCGCACCCCCCGCTCGGAAGCTATCTGTCCTTGCGGGGGTTCAGCCCGACCGCGCTGAGCATGGCACTTGGATCAAGGCTGCGGGCCTTGCGCACAGCGGCCGGGGTGAGCGCAAAAGAGGCTGCTGCGGAGATCAACTGCTCCGAGGCTAAGATCAGCCGCCTCGAGCGCGGGCAGTCCCCACCCCAGCCAGGCGACGTGAGCTGCCTCATGCGGCGCTACGGCGCAGTTGACGAGCTCGAGGACGCGTGTGAGCTGGCCAGGCGCGCGAACGAGCCGGGCTGGTGGGAAGAGTACGGTGCTGTCGTCCCTCCGTGGTTCGACAAGTTCCTTGGCTTGCAAGAAGCCGCGGTGCTGATCCGTACTTA
>NZ_JNXG01000026.1 GCF_000717025.1 Streptomyces atroolivaceus | reverse complement strand
CGAGGATGCCGTAGATCGACGAGGTGCCGGTGCACACCTGCTCAGCGGCTTGGGCGGTGCCGGTACTCGCGGTCAGGAGACTGAGCGAAACGGCACCTGCGAGCAGAAGGCCCATGGTTCGGCCGGCGCTTTCGGTCATAGTTTTCACGCTTGTTTCCCCGAAGCTCTGGTTGTCACTGCCAGCTCATGTCGTTCGTGCCGATGACCACGGGTGCCTTTGCGCCTGATGCGGCGGACGCGGTGGCGTCGGGCGCCGACACGGTGAGGCCGATCACAGGGACTGCGATTGCCAGGGCGAGAAGGGTGATTCGGACGGCCTTGATATGACGGATGACGCGCATGGCTGTGGCTGGCCCTTCATGTGTCGGACGGTGACCCGAGTGACAGACAGGTGGTCGGAGTCGTACCGCAGTGGTGCGGCTCCGAGCGGTGATGCATAGCTAAGCCGCAGCTCAGAGGGGGAGGAAGAGTTTTGGGCTGGCCCAAAACGGCCATGGATGGTTCGGGCCACAGGCTGCGGGTCGGCCACAGGCGGGCAGCGGCGGGGCCCTCTTGCTCACGAGGAGAACAAAGGGGTGATCAGAGGTGCACCTACCTTCCGCAGCACTGCCGGAGGCAGGCGCTCTTCGTCGAGCAGGCGACGGCAAATCGTCTCCGCCCTCCTCTCCGCTTCGTTCAGTGACCCCGTCAGCAGAAAAAAGCCCAGCACGAAGCTGTCCGGCGGTAGGGAATGGACCGACACATGCTCCACCTGGTCTGTTGGGGAGAGTGAGGTGCGAATCAATTCACCTGTGGCGCTGGGAAGTTCGAACGGGCCGAGGGCGGCGAAATGCGCATGGACGAGGAACATGCTCATCACCATGGCCGGATGTGGTGGGAGGACCTGACCACGGCGCCTGGACGTTTCCGGCAATGACCGCATCGGGCCCGGAGGCCGACTGGAAACGGCCGACTGCGCAGTGATCCGTTGAAGTAATCGTGAAGATCCTGAGATGATCCGGTTGCAGGACTGTGTCAACTGACGCCGGGGGGAACACACGTGTTGACCGAGCTCGGGCTGGATGTGGCAGCCGAAGCCGTCTATCGGGCCATGCTGTCCATGCCCAGTGCGAACGTCGCCGCCCTGGCCCGTGATCTCGGCGCGTCCACCGACGCGGTCAGGCGCGCGTTGGACGAGCTCAGCGCATTGGCGCTCGTACGGCCTTCGGCCGAAGACCCCGGGCGCCTGTGGGCCGTTTCGCCCGACATCGGGATGGAGATCCTGATGGCCCGCAGACAGGCGCAGCTGACCGCTCAGCAGGAACGGCTGGATGCGTCGCGGGCAGCCGCGGTCCAGCTGATCGCGGAGTATGCCGAGCTGACGCCGGAAACACGCCAGCCTGGAGTCGAACAACTCGTCGGGCTCGATCGGATACGTGATCGCCTGGTGTCCCTGACGCACGGTACGAAGGACGAAGTCCTGTCCTTCTCGCCCGACTCCGTGCTGACCGAGGCCGCGATCGCCGCCTCGCGCCCATTGAACGAGGAGCTGCTGGGCCGGGGAGTGCGCATGCGTACCGTCTACCTCGACAGTGTCCGGAACAGCCGTCCGACGATCGAGCATGCGAACTGGCTCGCCGGGATGGGGGGTGAAGTCCGCACGTCGGCCTTGCTTCCCATTCGCATGCTCATTGTGGATCGGTCCACCGCCCTGATTCCGGTCAGAAGTGACGACACCGCTGTAGGGGCGGCCGTCCTGACCGGCGAAGGCATGCTGACCGCTCTCCACGCGCTCTTCGAGTCCGTCTGGGCCGCGGCCCAGCCCCTTGCCGATGCGCCGGCCTGCGGTGCGGACGGTCTCACCGCTCAGCAGGCGACGATCATCCGTCTGCTGGCAGAAGGGCATACCGACGAGGCCATCGCCAAGCGTCTGGGTGTTTCCCCGAGGACCGCGCGGAGGATGGCGAACGAGCTGATGGAGCGGTTGTCGGCGCGCAGCCGCTTCGAAGCCGGGGCTCGTGCGGTTCAGCGGGGATGGCTGCCGTCGCACGTCTGAGCCGGGGAGTGGGTTCGTGCCCGGGGCCGGGTACGGAGCCGGAGGACGAGCGGTGACGTGCCTCGCTGCCGACGCGGGGGTGTGCGGCGCAGTGGACGGAAACGTTTCCTGGGTTGATCGGCAGGACCCGGTTTGACCCCCCGCACCCCGCCCCGTAATCTTGACCCTCGGCGTGTTTCTGTGCGCCTACCCCCTGAGCACATCCCTCCCGGTGATTCGTCCCCGGGGGAGGCCGCTCATCCTTCCGGACTGTCGCGGGCCCCGGCCCGCGCGGGCGGCTGGCATCAGGGGATCCGTTCCGAGTGAGAGAGAGATCCGCGTGTACGCCATCGTGCGCAGCGGTGGTCGCCAGCACAAGGTTGCTGTCGGCGACATCGTTGAGGTTGACAAGATTTCCACCGCCAAGGTTGGCGACACGGTCGAGCTCTCGACCCTGCTCGTTGTCGACGGCGACGCCGTGACCAGCGACCCGTGGGTCCTGGACGGCATCAAGGTCCAGGCCGAGATCGTGGACCACCACAAGGGCGCGAAGATCGACATCCTTCGCTACAAGAACAAGACGGGTTACCGCCGTCGCCAGGGTCACCGCCAGCAGTACACGGCGATCAAGGTCACCGGTATCCCCGCGGCTGCGAAGTAAGGGACTGAGGAGACATGGCACACAAGAAGGGCGCATCGTCCACTCGGAACGGGCGCGATTCCAATGCTCAGCGGCTCGGCGTGAAGCGCTTCGGCGGTCAGGCCGTCAACGCCGGTGAGATCCTGGTCCGCCAGCGCGGCACCCACTTCCACCCGGGCACGGGCGTCGGCCGTGGCGGCGACGACACGCTGTTCGCGCTGACCGCCGGCGCGGTGGAGTTCGGTACGCACCGTGGCCGCAAGGTCGTGAACATCGTTCCCGTCGCTGCCTGAGTCAGGCACCGGCTGAACGACACAGCACCTTCCGAGGGCGGATCTCAGCTTTCCCGGTAATCGGGGAAGCGGGTCCGCCCTCGGCGCGTTACGTCAAGAGACATTCCCGTATTTTTCCGCAGTACCTGGAGGCCCCACCATGACCACCTTCGTGGACCGCGTCGAGCTGCATGCCGCCGCGGGTAACGGAGGCCACGGCGTGGCCTCCGTACACCGTGAGAAGTTCAAGCCGCTGGGCGGCCCCGACGGGGGCAACGGCGGACGCGGCGGCGATGTCATCCTCGTCGTCGAGCAGGCCGTCACCACGCTGCTGGACTACCACCACCACCCTCACCGCAAGGCCACGAACGGCCAGCCCGGCGCGGGTGACAACCGCTCCGGCAAGGACGGCCAGGACCTCGTGCTCCCCGTCCCGGACGGCACCGTGGTGCTGGACAAGGCCGGCAACGTACTCGCCGACCTGGTCGGCCAGGGCACCACCTTCGTCGCGGGCCAGGGCGGCCGCGGCGGCCTCGGCAACGCGGCGCTCGCCTCCGCCCGCCGCAAGGCGCCCGGCTTCGCGCTGCTCGGCGAGCCGGGGGAGAGCCGGGACATCGTCCTGGAGCTCAAGACCGTCGCCGACGTGGCGCTCGTCGGCTACCCGAGCGCGGGCAAGTCCTCGCTGATCTCGGCGCTCTCCGCCGCCAAGCCGAAGATCGCGGACTACCCGTTCACGACCCTCGTGCCCAACCTCGGCGTCGTCACCGCCGGTTCGACCGTCTACACCATCGCCGACGTCCCGGGTCTCATTCCGGGCGCCAGCGAGGGGAAGGGCCTCGGCCTGGACTTCCTGCGGCACGTCGAGCGGTGCTCCGTCCTCGTACACGTCCTGGACACCGCGACGCTGGAGTCGGACCGTGACCCCGTCTCGGACCTCGACATGATCGAGGAGGAGCTGCGGCTGTACGGCGGTCTCGAGAACCGCCCGCGCATCGTCGCTCTCAACAAGGTCGACATCCCGGACGGCCAGGACCTCGCCGAGATGATCCGCCCGGACCTGGAGGCGCGCGGCTACCGCGTCTTCGAGGTCTCGGCAGTCGCGCACAAGGGCCTCAACGAGCTGTCGTACGCCCTCGCCGGCATCATCGCCGAGGCGCGGGCCACCCAGCCGAAGGAGGAGTCGACCCGGATCGTCATCCGGCCCAAGGCCGTGGACGACGCCGGGTTCACGGTGACCGTGGAGGAGGACGGTATCTACCGCGTGCGCGGCGAGAAGCCCGAGCGCTGGATCCGGCAGACCGACTTCAACAACGACGAGGCCGTCGGGTACCTCGCCGACCGGCTCAACCGTCTCGGCGTCGAGGACGCGCTCCGCAAGGCGGGCGCCCAGGCCGGCGACGGAGTGGCCATCGGTGCCGAGGACAACGCGGTCGTCTTCGACTGGGAGCCGACCATGGCCGCCGGCGCGGAGATGCTGGGCCGTCGCGGTGAGGACCACCGCCTCGAAGCTCCCCGCCCCGCCGCGACGCGCCGCCGCGAGCGCGAGTCCGAGCGAGATGTCGCGCAGCGCGAGTACGACGAGTTCGACCCCTTCTAGCCACTGCGCCGGGCACCCCCGGGCGGGGGTGCCCGATTCACAGCAAACTGCCAGGTGGTGGGCGGTTAGGCGGCCGACGATGTGCGGATTGCGTAACACGTCTGTGGAGTCTGTCACTCCGGGTGCGGGGCTCGAAGGACTCAATCCGCCTGGCCAGGCGGTGAACTGCGGGTTTCCCAGAGGCGAGCACCGGTAAACGTCCGCCTTGCGAGACGGTCACGGAGAGTGCGACCATCACACTGTTCCCCCCTGTCATCGCAAGGTAGGTCGTCTGTGTCTGTGCCTCATGAAGCCAAGCCCCGGACCACAGCGGTCGTGCTCGCCGGTGGGACCGGTCAGCGTGTGGGACTGTCGATCCCCAAGCAGCTGCTGAAGATCGCCGGTAAGGCAGTCATCGAGCACACGCTGACCATCTTCGAGAACGCCGAGGGCATCGACGATGTCATCGTGCTGATGGCGCCCGGCTTCGTGCCCGACGTCGAGAAGATCGTCGCCAAGGCAGGGCTGACCAAGGTCACCAAGATCATCGAGGGTGGCAGCACCCGGAACGAGACCACCGAGCGCGCCATCGCGGCTCTCGGCGAAGGACTCGCGGAGGGTGAGGACCGCAACGTCCTCTTCCATGACGCGGTCCGTCCGCTTCTGTCACAGCGGGTCATCAAGGACTGCGTCGACGCCCTCGACCGGTACCAGGCGGTCGACGTCGCCATCCCGTCCGCCGACACGATCATCGTGACCCGCACCCACGGCGAGGACGGCGAGTTCATCACCGACGTCCCGGACCGGTCCCGGCTGCGCCGCGGCCAGACCCCGCAGGCGTTCAAGCTCTCCACGATTCGCAAGGCGTACGAGGTCGCGGCAGGCGACCCGAACTTCCAGGCCACCGACGACTGCTCTGTCGTCCTGCGGTACCTCCCCGACGTGCCGATCTACGTGGTCGCGGGCGACGAGTACAACATGAAGGTGACCCAGCCGGTCGACGTCTTCATCACCGACAAGCTCTTCCAGCTGGCCTCCACGGCAGCCCCCCGCCAGGCCGACGAGGCCGCCTACCGCGAGCTGCTCTCGGGCAGGACCCTGGTCGTGTTCGGCGGTTCGTACGGCATCGGAGCCGACATCGCCACGCTGGCCGAGCAGTACGGCGCCAGCGTGTACGCGCTGGGCCGCTCCACGACCGGTACGCACGTCGAGAACCCGGAACACATCGACGACGCGCTGTCCAAGGCCTACGCCGAGACCGGCCGCATCGACTACGTGATCAACACCGCGGGCGTGCTGCGCATCGGCAAGCTGGCGGAGACGGACAACACGACGATCCAGGAAGCGCTGAACGTCAACTACCTGGCGCCGGTGCAGATCGCCCGTGCCTCGTACAAGTACCTGGCGGAGACCCAGGGCCAGCTGCTGCTCTACACCTCCAGCAGCTACACCCGTGGCCGCGCCGAGTACAGCCTCTACTCCTCCACCAAGGCCGCGATGGTCAACCTCACGCAGGCGCTGGCCGACGAGTGGGCGGGCGAGGGTATCCGGGTCAACTGCGTGAACCCGGAGCGCACCGCGACCCCCATGCGGACCAAGGCGTTCGGGCAGGAGCCGGAGGGCTCGCTGCTCTCGTCCGAGGCCGTGGCACGCACCTCCCTGGACGTCCTCCTGTCCGCGATGACGGGCCACGTCATCGACGTGCGGCAGCAGGACCCGACCCGTGATGTCACCGAGGCGTCGGGATTCGAGCAGGCGCTGGCCTCGGTCCTGGATCGCCAGGCGGATGTGTAATAATTCTCGACAAATGTACTTTTTACGGGCCTCTGGGTTTACCGAAAGGTGAACCCAGAGGCCCGAGTGCGTGAAGCCGAATCTTCACATTTCCCTCTATACGTGAAACAACCGGCACCCCCTGGAGCAGGTTCTTCGTGATTTCGACAGCCATTCGCCTGGCCCGTGTGGGCAGTCGGGCAGAACTGTTGGCAGCAGTACTGATGACGGTGGGTTATCCCTGCGTCATGGTCGCCTCTCTTCTCCCCGATATCTGGTTCTTCGCGGCGGCCACGGCTGTCACGTACGTCGCGGACTGGTATCTGCACCAGCGCGGCAGCTATCTGATCAACCGGCTCGGCAAGGTGCGGGCGGGACTGCCCATACGCTTCCTCCTCCGCCACCTGATGATCATCCTGCTGCTGGCGCGGCTCGACCTCGCCGAGGAGCCGCTCTTCTACGCGGCCGTCGCGTGCTTCCTTCTCTTCTACGGTCTGCAGGCCCCGCACGGCGCGCTGACGACGCTGATCCGGCTGCGCCGCAGCCTGCCGATCGTGACCCGAAACGTGGACCTCCACGCGGTCCGTATCCCCGACGCCCCGCCGCGCGCGCTGCTGCACCGCTCCAGCGAGAAGATGCTCCACCTCGACCTCCCCGCGGTGGCGGGCGTCCTGGTCGCCGCCGGCACGGGCGAGGACCTCCTCGGGTACATCGGCGCCGGTGTGACGCTGCTGCTCGCCCTCGGCTTCAACGTCCTGCTCGTCCCGTACCTGCGCCGTAGCCGGCGGGCACCGTCGGCACCCGCCGTGCTGAAGGCCCTGGACACCTGGCTGAGCGAGTACCAGCCGACCGTGGTGCTCTACTTCTCCGGTTCCAACGAGTCCGCCTACCAGGGCAACATGTGGCTGGACACCATGGCCGCCGTCGAGGGGCGCCCGCTGATCGTCATGCGTGAGCGCAACCTGGTCCCGCAGCTCGCGGACACCTCCGTACCCGTGGTCTGCGTGCCGGCCGGCACGCACCTGATGAACCTGAACCTCTCCACCGTCCGCGTGTGTCTGTATCCGGCCAACGTCGGCAAGAACATCCACATGCTGCGCGTCCCGACCATGAAGCACGTGTTCATCGGCCATGGCGACAGCGACAAGCTGGCCAGCGTCAACCCGTACTCCAAGGTGTACGACGAGGTGTGGACGGCCGGCCGCGCGGGCCGCGACCGCTACGCCCTCGCCGACGTCGGCATCCGCGACGAGGACATCGTCGAAGTCGGCCGGCCGCAGCTGGCGCCCATCGAGAGCTGGACGGGCACCACGAAGAACCCCATCCCGACGGTGCTGTACGCCCCCACCTGGGAGGGCTGGGACGACAACCCCGGCAACACCTCGCTGCTGCTGGCCGGCGAGAACATCGTCCGCCGGCTGCTGCAGGCGGAGACCCCGGTCCGGGTCATCTACAAGCCGCACCCCTTCACCGGTATCCGCAGCGCCAAGGCCAGGGCCGTCAACGCCCGGATCCAGGCCCTGGTGGCCAAGTCCGCGCGGGAGCGCGCCGCCGACCCGCGCTGGGCGGGGGAGGCCTCGGCCGCCGCCGCCGGACAGAGTGCGGCCAAGGCGGAACTCGTCCGCATCGAGGCCCGTCTGGCGGGGCTGGCGAAGCCCGGCCGTGCCGGGGGCGACGAGTCGGAGGAGTCGAGGGTCGCCCTCGCCGACCCGGCCCGCCAGACCGAGATCGCCACCCTGCGTGCCGAGTGGAACGACGCCTACTGGCGTTCCTTCGGCTGGTGGGAGCACCGGACGGTGACCGGCACGCAGCCGAAGCTGTACGACTGCTTCAACCAGTCCGACGCCATGGTTTCGGACATCTCCAGTGTGGTGTCCGACTTCATCGCGAGCGGCAAGCCGTACGCGGTGACCGACTCGGCCGAGATCGGTCCGGACGAGTTCAAGCGCCAGAACACCGCGGTACGGGCGGCGGTCATCCTCTCCAACGGTGCGCAGGAGATCGACGAACTGCTGCGTGCCGTCGCGGACCCGTCGGCCGACTCGCTGGCCGCAGCCCGCCACGAACTGAAGAGCTACCTGCTGGGACCGGACGAGCCCACTTCGATGGAGCAGTTCAACGCCGCCGTCAAGGCGCTCGCCGCCAAGGCCGAGGCCCGCAACGCGGGCGTCGCGCAGCGTGTGGGTGAACAGATGCCCGCCCCGCTGCTCGATCCCGAGGCCGCGTCCAGCGGCGCCGGGGACGGGGTGGCGGAGATCGTCGCCGAGGCCGAGGCCGCCGTCGACCCCGACGCGCCGGCCGTCCCGGACGCCGACGCGGGTATCGGCGCGGGCCCTTCGGCGGTCCGCTGACCGCAGCGTGCCCGGTCGGGTGCGCAAGGTGACGCCTGTTGGCGGATACGGAGCTGACGAACAGGTGTAATCCAGCCGTCATCCAGTTGTTCGAAAGTCGTCCGGTTCCCGACGCAACCGCCGCAACGGCCCGTCCGTCTCCTCCTCAGGGAGGGGAACGTACGGGCCGTTCGGCGTGTCAGTGCATAGAGCACGTCATCTCGCGGCGTTCTATCGTTTCTCCTGATTGATGTGAATATGTGTGAACCGGGGAGAGATGAGTAGCAGCGCACCAGATGTGACCGTCATCATCGGCGCCTATCAGGCGATGCCCTACCTGATCCGCTGCCTGGAGTCGGTCGAAGCGCAGACGCTCCCGGCCGAGCGCATGGAGATCGTGGCGATAGACGACGGGTCGACCGACGGCACGGGGGAGTACCTGGAGGAGTTCGCGGCCAGGACCGCCATCGGCATGCGTGTCGTCCGCCAGGAGAACTCCGGCGGTCCCAGCGGCCCGCGCAACCGCGGTATCGGCCTCGCTCGCGGCAGGTACGTCTTCTTCCTCGACGCGGACGACTACTTCGGCGAGGAAGCGCTGGAGCGCATGGTCGCGATGGGCGACCGGGCCGGCACCGACGTGGTCCTCGGGAAGGTCGTCGGCGTCAACCGCGGCGCGGCGAAGTCGATGTGGAAGCAGACGGTCGAGCGGGCGGATCTGTACACCTCCAACATCAAGTTCACCCTGAGCGCCCAGAAGCTGTTCCGGCGGGAGCTGCTGGTCCGGCTCGGAATGACGTTCGACGAGAACCTCAGGACGGGCGAGGACGCGCTCTTCACCATGGAGGCGTACCTCCGGGGCAACGGCGTCTCCGTCGTGGCCGACTACACCTGCTACTACCTGGTGGGCCGCGACGACGGCAAGCATGTGACGAAGAGCGGCAGCTATCTGCTGCGCTTCGATTCGGCCCGGGCGTTGACGGCTCTCATCGCCGCTCATGTACCGCCGGGACCGAAGCGGGACGTCCTGATGGTCCGGCCGTTCGTGATCACCTTGCTCCCGCAGTTCGGGCCGGCCCTGCTGAGGCAGTCCGACGAGGTGCGGAAGAAGAAGATGGAGCTGGCGGCGCCGCTGCTGGAGGCCTACTGGTCACCGGGGCTGGCCCGTCGCCTCAAGGTCCACGAGCGGCTCAGGCTGCTCTGCATCTCGAACGGCAGGCTCGACCTGCTCCTGGACATCCTGCGGTTCATGAGCGACAAGAAGGAGCCCCGCGCGGTCCGCAAGGGTCTCCGAGGCCGACTGTATCTCGTCTACCCCCACTTCAAAGAGGGTGCGGGACTGCCGCTGTCGGCCTACGAGGTGACCGTGCCCGAACGGATCGGCCGCAAGCGGATCGACGTTCCGGGACCTCAGTCCGTCACCGCCTTCCTGCGGCGGCTGGCGGGCAAGGCGCGCAGGACGGCACGGTCCGCGGGCCTGCACATGCCGCGCCGCGCCCACAAGGTCTGAGGCGGGCGCGGGCGGCAACGGGCGAAGCCCCTACTGTTCGGGGCGCAGCAGTCTCCGGACCGGGCGCCCCACCACGCGCCGGGCGCGGCGGTAGGCGGACGGCCACGTGGCCGCTCCCTCACCCGCCTGCACCTTGACGCTGACCGGGCCGGCCTTCTTCTCGAGCTGGCTGCGCAGGAGGGCGTTCTGCGCGGTGAGCTCGTCCATCCGGCTCTGCATCCAGCTGAAACGGCCGCTCAGGGTGTCGGGGTCGGAGTCGGTCCACGGGCGGACCGCCGGCGGGAGGGCGAGCCTGGACACCTGGGCGTCGAACGCCTTGCCGCCGTCGCCGTGGTGGAAGGTGTTCTCCAGGCCGTTCTTCTCCATGAAGCCGGTGAAGCGGAGGAACCGTTCCTTGTGGCCGTTCACCAGATCGCCGAAGTCCGCCGCCTCGTACAGCTCGGCGGGGTCGATGTTCTTGGGCGTCTCGGAGATCTTGCGGTGCGGAATGCCGAAGTACCGGCAGAGCTCCAGGGTCCGCGAGTCGCTGCAGAGCACGGTGCTCGGGACGCCGGCCAGCAGCGCCGCGATGTTCCCGTGGATGCGGGAGCCGAACGAGAAGTCGTACGCGCGCAGTTCCTCGATCCAGGTGGCCGGGTCGACGTAGAGCCTGACCTTGCCCTCGCGGTACATCGGGTGGGACGGATGCGTCGGCATCGAGGTCTGGGCGCCGATCGGGTTCGACGTCTCCCGCCAGTGGAGCAGCTGGGCCTCGAGGAGGTTCTGCCCGATGAACCGGAGGTTCGGGTAGCGCTCGTGGGCCTGCCGGATGATGGCGTCCAGGCCGTGCGAACGTACGGCGCTGTGTGAGCCGTTCACCGAGATCATGGAGTCCGCGGTGAGCGCCTCGGACTTCTTCTCGAGCGTGAACGTCTCGCCGTTCATGAACATCGAAGGACAGCCGATGACCTCGACGTCCCGGAAGCCCATGTTCTTGAGGTACTGCTCGGTGAACTCGCCCCGCACACCGATGGACGCGCTGCGGTTGAGCACCTCGGTGACGAATTCCCGGACGGTCGGCTCCATCGGCTTCAGCCGGGCCGCGTTGTACTCGAGGTCGGCCTGCGCGCCGACGCCCAGGACGACGACGGGGATGCGCAGCTTTCTGATCAGCTGCGTCATCCGCTTCAGCGGCCGTTCGAAGGTCGGGCGGAACGCGTTCGCCAGGGGGACGACGAAGACGTCGAACTCCTCGTTGATGCGGGCGGCCGCCGACGGATCCGTGCGGATCCCGTTCGAGAAGACCTCGGCCCGCGGAGTCGTCAGGATCTTGTGGGCCGCATCACTGAAGATCAGATTGCCCGCGTTGGTCGCGAAGACGTCTCTGTCGAGGGACTGTTCGAGCGAAGCTACATCGAAGGGGCTTTTGCCCGATCTGAGAAGAATGCGCCTCTGGCGGGTCGGTTCATCTGTCACGCAATAGAGGGTAGCCCGATGAATGGCCGGTGGAGATTACGTAAATGACTCCATTCGGGGGCATGTCGAAGATCGCCCCCGAGCGGCTGTTCCCTGTAGGGGCAGCCGTGCCGTGACAGCAGCTGAGACGACACGGTGCCGCCGCCGCCCCTCGCGTAGATTGAGGCGGACCGAGCAGGACGACGTGATGGGGACGGGCGTACGTGTCAGGGGCAAGGGAATCCGAAGGCGCGGCAAGGGGACCCGGAGGCGCGCTCCGCGCACTCTCCGGGGGTGGCGCCGGGCGGAGGCCGGGTGTGACCGAGGCCCGCAGGATCGTCGTCAAGGTCGGCTCCTCCTCGCTCACCACCGCGGCGGGAGGGCTTGACGCCGACCGGGTCGACGCGCTGGTCGACGCACTCGCCAAGGTCAGGAGCGGCGGTGAACGCGAGATCGTCCTCGTCTCCAGCGGCGCCATCGCGGCGGGCCTCGCTCCGCTCGGGCTCGTGCGCAGGCCCAAGGACCTGGCCCGGCAGCAGGCCGCGGCCAGCGTAGGTCAGGGACTGCTCGTCGCCCGCTACACCGCCTCCTTCGCCCGCTACGGCGTACGGGTCGGGCAGGTGCTCCTGACAGCCGACGACACGAGCCGGCGCGCCCACTACCGCAACGCCTACAGCACGCTCGGCCAACTCCTCGAGATGGGCGCGTTCCCCGTCGTCAACGAGAACGACACGGTGGCCACGGACGAGATCCGCTTCGGGGACAACGACCGGCTCGCCGCGCTCGTCGCCCATCTGGTCCATGCCGACCTGCTCGTACTCCTGTCCGACGTCGACGGCCTCTACGACGGAGACCCGAGCACACCCGGCACCTCCCGCATCGCCGAGGTGAGCGGACCGGACGACCTGGAAGGCGTCACCATCGGCAGCGCGGGAAAGGCGGGTGTCGGCACCGGAGGCATGGTCACCAAGGTCGAGGCGGCCAGGATCGCCACCGCCGCCGGGATCCCGGTCGTCCTCACCTCCGCGAGCCATGTCGCCGACGCCCTCGCGGGGCGCGACACCGGCACGTATTTCCACCGCACCGGGCGCCGCTCGGCCGACCGGCTGCTCTGGCTGGCCCATGCCTCGACCCCGCGGGGCTCCCTCACGCTCGACGACGGAGCCGTGCGTGCCGTGGTCGAGCGCCGCACGTCCTTGCTGCCCGCCGGAATCTCGGCGGTCGAGGGAGAGTTCTCGGCGGGGGACCCGGTCGAGCTGCGGGACCCCGCCGGCCGGGCCGTCGCCCGTGGGCTCGTCAACTTCGACGCCAAGGAGATCCCCCAGCTGCTCGGCCGGTCCACCCGCGACCTCGCCCGCGAACTGGGCCCCGCCTACGAGCGCGAAGTCGTACACAGGGACGACCTCGTCGTCCTCACGCCGCGCCCGGCCCCCTGAAACGGCTGAAAGTCCAGCCTTCGGGCGGAGACCTTCACGAAAACCACCCCACACCCGGCCCCGGGCTGGTCAACTTTGTCACGGGAAAACAAAGGGGTCAGGACAGCTACGCATTCACAGGAGGCCGCCGGTGAGACGAGCGCGCCCGGGGGCGCTGCCCCGCGGAACGGGCAGCCGCGCCCTGACCAGCGTCGGGGCGGGAGCCGACTACGTCGACACGCCCCCCGACGAGACCCTCGAGCAGGAACGGGTGGCGACGGACGAGGAACTGACCCGCTCCAAGCTGTGGCACATCACCCTCAGCGTCTCCGGCAGCGAGACACCGCTGAAGGAGGTCCGACGCGGACTGGAGCAGCTGGCTCACGATCACCCCTTCCTGCTGACCAGCAGGTACGCCAACGACCACGCGGAGATCCGCTACTGGGAAGAGGCCAGGGACCTCCACGACGCCGCGGCTGTGGCGCTGCGGCTGTGGGGGGAGCACCGTTCCAGCGCGAAGCTCCCGCCGTGGGAGATCGTCGGCCTGGAGGTCATCGACCGGGAGACGTACCACCTGCGCATCGCCGAGGGTTACGGCCCGCCCCCGGCCGCACCCGTGGGGGTGCACCCGTACTGAGAGGGCTGCCGCGGCGCGGGGCCGCCGCGCCGCCGGGCTCGGCGGGATCGGCGGGCTCGGCGGGCTCGACGGGCCGGGTGTACAGCCTTCGATACGCCTGTCTCGCATGACGGGATACGTGACGGATGCCCGCAGTGTGCGCACTACCCTGCGGGCATGACCACGCTTTCGCCGTACGACAACATGTCCCCGGTCGCCCAGGCCGCCTACCGGGCACGCGCCGCCGCCGACGACATCGCGCCACTCCCGCGCGCGGCGAAGGACGACGCCCTGCTGGCGATCGCGGACGCCCTCGAAGTGCGCACCGGTGAGATCGTCGAGGCCAACGCCCAGGACGTCACGAAGGCCAGGCAGGCCGGGACGAGCGAGTCGATCGTCGACCGGCTGACGCTCACCCCGGAGCGGATCCGCGCGATCGCCGCGGACGCACGTGACGTGGCGGCGCTGCCCGACCCGGTCGGTGAAGTGGTCCGGGGCTCCACCCTTCCCAACGGCATCGATCTGCGCCAGGTGCGGGTGCCCCTCGGGGTGGTCGGCATCATCTACGAGGCCCGGCCCAATGTGACGGTCGACGCCGCCGCCCTCTGCCTGAAGTCGGGCAACGCGGTGCTGCTGCGGGGATCCTCGTCGGCGTACGCCTCGAACACCGCACTCGTGCGGGTGCTCCGTGACGCGGTGGGCGGGTCCGGTCTCCCGGCGGACGCGGTGCAGCTCGTCCCGGGCGAGAGCCGCGATTCGGTGCGCGAGCTGATGCGGGCCCGCGGCCTCGTCGACGTACTGATCCCGCGCGGCGGCGCCTCGCTGATCCGCACGGTCGTGGAGGAGTCGACGGTCCCCGTCATCGAGACCGGCACCGGCAACTGCCACGTGTACGTCGACGCGCAGACCGATCTCGGCATGGCCGTCGAGATCCTGGTCAACTCCAAGGCGCAGCGCCCGAGCGTGTGCAATGCCGCCGAGACCCTCCTGGTCCACAAGGACATCGCCGAGGACTTCCTCCCCCTGGCCCTGGACGCGCTGGCCGAGGCCGGGGTGACGGTGCACGGCGACGAGCGTGTGCTCGCGTACGCCGAGGGTTCCAAGGCCACCGTCGTCGCCGCGACGCCGGAGGACTGGGAGACCGAATACCTCTCGTACGACATCGCGGCCGCGGTCGTGGAGTCGCTGGAATCCGCCGTGGCGCACATCCGGCTCTGGTCCTCCGGTCACACCGAGGCGATCGTCACCACCTCGCAGGCGGCGGCCCGGCGATTCACCCAGTTGGTGGATTCCACGACGGTCGCTGTGAACGCTTCGACGCGCTTCACGGACGGCGGCCAGTTCGGATTCGGTGCCGAGATCGGCATCTCCACGCAGAAGCTGCACGCCCGTGGGCCGATGGGGCTGCCGGAGCTCACGTCGACGAAGTACATCGTCACCGGCGACGGCCACATCCGTTAGCCGGACGCTCGCGGCGGGGTGGGCGATTTTGTGGGCTCCCTGCCCAAAACGCCCCGCCGCGGCTACGCTGGAGCGGTGCCGGACGACGTGGGGGGCAGGCCGTTCCCGGACGGCTGGGAGCCCGACGACGACCGCGGGGGCGCGGACGATGACTTCGCCTCCGTGGTGTTCGACGAGGACTTCGTCCGGTCCGCCGAGGTCCACGAACCGACCGCGGTCGAGCGTCTGCTCGCTGCCGCACAGGCCCGCGCCGAAGCCGAGGCGACCAGGGCGCGCTCAGGTGGCGGTTCCCTGGACGACGACCACTACGACGACGGTCACGGCCCGGACGGCGCATACGGCCGTGAGACGGCTTTCGGTGACTTCTACGACCCTGACGACCCCGACGGCGCCTACGACGACGAGCACGGCCCCTACGGGCGTCACGGCGGCTCCCTGCGCCCTTACCGCGGCGCGGCTCGCTGGCACCGTCCGGTCGCCTGGCTGCTCGCCCTGCTGATGGGGATCGGAATGGTCGCGCTGGCGTTCAGCGCCGTGTACCGCGGCGCTTCCGACGACCGTCAGGACCAGGTGCCGCTACCGGTGACCAGCGGCGTCGACAAGCCGCGTGTGTCTCCCTCCGCCTCTGCCGACTACTCCCGCCCCGCGGTGCCGGCGGTTCCCCGCACGCCCTGAGCCTCCCCAGGAGCGACGGCGGAGCCGAGACGGCGGCGGAGAGCCCAGGGGTGCCGCCGGCGCCCGGTGGGCTGCCCGTGGGGCCGCCGGTCGCCCGACATCGTGAGGCCCGGGTGAGGACCCCCAGACCTCCGGGGCCACGGCCCTCGGCGTGACGGGCCCCTGACGGTGCGGCGCCCCGCCCCCGGGGCGGGGCCTGACGGTGGGCCCCTGACGGCGGGCCGTGCGTCGGGTCGGGGCGGATGTCAGGTGTGGGGGCCCGCCCTGCGGCCCCCCTGCGGAAGGTGTGGGCCCGGTCTCACATGCTCCGGCAGCTGGAAGGCGCGTCACGCGGCCCTCCGGCAGGCCGCAGGCCGGTTGAGCCCTGGCGTGACCGCGTGGCTGAAGGCCGCCCTCCCGGCCGCGCTCCACCTGCGCTCCCACCTGCAGGGCGTTTACCTTGATGACGATCGACCCAATCTGAAGGTATGACCCTGTGACCCCTCCTCTGTCCCCGTCCCCGGGGGGAGGGCCGGGCAACTTGTCCATGTGTCGAACCCGTGACGGACAGATCCGCCCGAAGGCGCGTGGCTGAGGCGGATCCCAGCGCCAGCCCCCGCCGGTGGCGCGGAGAACGGGAGAAGTCATGACAGGCCGCGGAGAACCGCCGGAAGGGCCGCCCGAGAACCCGTCGGGCGGGGAGGACGAGTACCGCTCACTCGTCTTCGACGAGTCGTTCGTACGCGCTGCCCGCCTGCAGGAATTCTCTGCTCAGGAGCGCATGGGCGAGCACGCGCGTGCTGTGCGCTCCCTCCCCGGCCGCGGTACCCGGCGGCACCGCTCCAGAGCCGGGATCGCTCTCGTCGTGCTGATCGCGCTGGCATTCGCTACCGCCGTCTACATCGGCTTCCGCAACCCTTACCCGACGCCCGTCGGCAGACGGGCCGAACCGCTCCGGACCACGGTGATCCCCCTTGCCCCCCAGGGACCGGTACCGGGAGGGACCGTCGAGTCGCTCCTCGCCGACGGCCCGGCCGCGGCGCACCGCTCCGGCGCCGCAGGCATCAATTTCCCGTCGGTCCGGCGGACGAAGAACTTCTCGGACAGTCAGGTGACCATGGCCCTGACCACGGTCAAGGACTATCTGGTGGGCTCCTCCCTCGACCCCGACGTGCTCACCGGTGGGGTCGTCCGGCCGGTCGCGCGGCTGCTCGACCCGGACCAGACGGCACAGTTCGAGCGAAGCGTGGACTCACCTGCTGACGACGGCAAGCACAGCGCGACCGGCTGGCTGGTGCGCTTCGACCCGGCCGAGGTGGAAGTGGCCGACCCCGACATCCGGGTCCACGGCACCTTCACGTACGCGGAGGCAGGTGCGGACACGCTGGAGGTGGTGTCCGACCACACCTTCACGTACGCCCTGCGGCCCGTCGTGGCAGGACCCCACCGGGCCGACGGAGCCTCACTCTTCACCGTGCGTCGCATCCTGCATTTCCTGCTTGACCGGGAAGACATCCGACTGCACCGACTGGAGGTCCGCAGCGCCTACGTCCAGGCCGGTCCGCAGGCGTGCTCGGCCGAGACGGCCGGAGCGCTGCGCCCGCTGCTCGCAGGCGAGCAGGCGGACACCCGGGGCCCGGCGGGCACCGACCCGTATGCCACGGGCGTGCCCACGGCGGCTCTCTGCGGCACCCTGGCCGTCAGCTCCCCGACGCAGGGCCCTCCTCGGGATCCGGACGCCGCCAGGTCCCCTCGGAGCCGTCCGTAGCGTCCGAGGCCGGGGCACCGCCCTTGCCTGCGCCACCGCCGCCCGCTCCGGTGAATTTGTCCCGGAGCTTGCCTCCCAGGTCGCCCGCACCGCCCGCGATGTCACCGACGAGCTTCATCAGCGGGTCCTTGCTGGTGCGCACCGTGTCGGCGTAGTGCGCGGCGGACTCACGGAAGGAGTCCGTCACCGAGGTGTCCTTGTCCTCGTCGCGCTTGGGGTAATGGCCGTCCAGGATCCGCTGGTAGTCCCGGCTCTCCGACCACTTCTTCAGCTCAGCCGCCCGGACCGTGGTGAACGGATGTGTCCGGGGCAGCACGTTGAGGATCTTCAGCACGGAGTCACGGAGGTCGCCACCCTTCTCGTACTCGTCGGCCTGGGCGAGGAAGGCGTCCACGTTCATCTCGTGGAGATGATTGCCGCCGGCGATCTTCATCAGCCCGCGCATCGAGGCCCGCAGGTCCTGCCCCACAAGCAGCCCGGCCCTGTCAGCGGACAGCTCCGACTTGCGGAACCACTCGCGCAGCGCGGTCACGATCGCCATGATCGCCACATTGCCGAGCGGGATCCACGCCACCTTGAGGGCCAGGTTGGTGAGGAAGAGCAATATCGTGCGGTACACCGCGTGGCCGGAGAGGGCGTGGCCCACCTCGTGGCCGACGACTGCCCGCATCTCCTCCTCGTCGAGCAGCTCCACCAGCCCGGTCGTGACCACGATGATCGGCTCGTCGAGGCCGATACACATGGCGTTGGGCTGCGGGTCCTGGGTCACGTACATCGGGGGGACCTTCTTGAGGTCCAGGATGTAACAGGCGTCCCGCAGCATGTCGTTGAGATGCGTGAACTGGGCGTCGCTCACCCGGACGGAGTCCGAGAGGAAGAGCAGCCGCAGACTGCGCTCGGGCAGCAGGCCGCTCAGCGCCTTGAACACGGTGTCGAAACCGCTCAGCTTGCGCAGGGCAACCAGAGCCGAGCGGTCCGCCGGATGCTCGTAGGCCCGCGAGGAAATGTCCGGGAATCGCTTGCGGTGCCTGCTCGGCACGCTCTCGTGACTGGTGTCGGTCATGGATGCCCCCTGTTCGTACGAGACGGTGCTCGTCCCCCTGACAAAAGCCAGCGTATGCGCTGGCGCTACGGTGTGCGGGGGGCTGTGGATAACTTTGAGGAGCGCCCGGAATGCCGCCTACCGCCGTTATGCTCGCTGCCGCGTCCGAGGAGCAGGGGCCGGGCAGCACACTCCGCGTCGTGCTGCTCGTCGCACTCGTCGGAGCTGCCCTGCTCGCCTGGTTCCTGCTGCGTGGATACCGCAACGACGACAACAACGACTGAGTCGGCGTGAGCGTGCCCGGGGCGCCCGCATACGATGTGGGCGACGTCTCCCTCCTGATTCCCGATGGATAGGTCCCGCAGAAGATGAGCCTCTCGAGCACCGCGCACCAGATGGTCACCCTCGCTTCCGAAGGCGAGCATGGTGGTAACCACGAAAGCCTCAGCCCGTACCTCACCGGCATCGGTGCGTTCGTCGCGCTGATGGTCCTGCTGTGGATCACCACTCGTTTCAACCGGGACCGCTGAGGCAGAGGCGAACAGCTGTGCCCGTAGGGTCTGCACGCATGGGAGAGCAGAAAGTGCCTACCGGCCGCGGCAGGCGCCGACTCGGAGTGATGGGCGGGACTTTCGACCCGATCCATCACGGACACCTGGTGGCGGCCAGCGAAGTGGCCGCCCACTTCCACCTCGACGAGGTCATCTTCGTCCCGACCGGGCAGCCTTGGCAGAAGAGCCACAAGCAGGTGTCCCCGGCGGAGGACCGTTATCTGATGACGGTCATCGCGACGGCGTCCAACCCGCAGTTCTCGGTCAGCCGCAGCGACATCGACCGCGGCGGCCCGACGTACACGATCGATACGCTGCGGGATCTGCGCACGGTCCACGGCGACGCGGACCTCTTCTTCATCACCGGAGCCGACGCCCTCTCCCAGATCCTGACCTGGCGGGACGCCGAGGAGCTGTTCTCGCTCTCCCACTTCATCGGTGTGACCCGGCCGGGTCATCTGCTGACGGACGACGGGCTGCCCAAGGGCGGCGTCTCGCTGGTGGAGGTGCCCGCGCTGGCGATCTCGTCCACAGACTGCCGTGCCAGGGTCGCGCAGGGGGAGCCGGTCTGGTACCTGGTGCCGGACGGTGTCGTCCGTTACATCGACAAGCGCCAGCTGTACCGCGGCGAATGAGCCACGCAGAGGGGCACCTGTGAACGACCGACAGAACCCGTACGACCCGTACCAGCAGCAGCCGCAGATCATCGGCTACGACGAGTACGGGCAGCCGGTCTATCAGCAGCAGGGGCAGCAGCAGTACGACCAGTACGCCCAGTACCAGCAGCAGCCGCAGCAGGACGGGCAGCCTCAGCAGGGCTACGGCTACGACCCGTACGCGGGCGCGGAGCAGCAGTACGACCCGTACGCCGCCCAGCAGCAGCAGCAGCCGACGCAGCCGGGGTACGGGTACGACGACGGCGGCTACGGCGTGTACGGCTACGACGCGGGCCGGCAGCCCGCCGCCGTGGACGACTCCGCCCAGCAGTGGAACGCACCCCAGCAGCCGGCTGCACCGGCGGCCGCCGCACCGCCACCACCGGTGCCGGAACAACGGCGCGAACCGGAGACTGCGGCCGAGGCCGCCGTTCCCGGGCAACGCCGTGGCGACCGCGACTACGGCACCGAGCAGTTCTCCTTCATCGAGGAGCCCGACGAGGACTCCGAAGACGTCATCGACTGGCTGAAATTCACCGAGAGCCGCAGTGAGCGGCGCGAGGAGGCACGCCGGCGCGGTCACAACCGGATGGTCGCGCTGATAGTCGTCGTGGCTCTCGTGGTCGTCGGCGGAGCGGGATATCTCTGGTTCGCCGGGAAGATCCCTGGAGTCTCGGGCGGCGACGAGCAGAACGCCACGGCGTCCGGCCCGCAGAAGCGTGACGTCATCGTCGTCCACCTGCACAACACCAAGAAGGGCGGCACCTCCACGGCGCTGCTCGTCGACAACGTCACCACCGGACAGGGCACCACCGTCCTGCTCCCCAACTCGCTGGCCGTGGCCGGGGACGACGGATCCACCACCACGCTCGGCAAGTCCGTCGACGACGACGGGTCCACCGGTACCCGTGAGGCGATCGACACGCTTCTCGGGACCAGCATCAGCGGCACCTGGCGGCTCGACACCCCTTACCTCGAGAACCTGGTCGAGCTGGTGGGCAACATCGAGGTGGACACCGACACGGCTGTGCCCGACCCCAAGAAGGGCGCTTCGCCGCTCGTGACGAAGGGAGAGGCGCAGACGCTGAGCGGTCAGATGGCCGTCGCGTACGCGACCTACCAGCGCCCGGGTGAGCCGGAGGCCAAGCAGCTGACGCGCTTCGGGCAGGTCATGCGCAGCGTGCTGCGCAAACTCTCGGAGGACCCCAAGGCCGCGACCGTGACCATCGAGACCCTCGCTCAGATCCTCGACCCCTCCCTGCCGGAGCAGGACCTGGGCGCCTCGCTGGCGAAGCTCGCCGGGCACGCCAAGGTGGGCGACTACAAGACGGAACTGCTCCCCGTCCAGAGCGACGGCACGCTCACCGAGAAGGCCACCGAGAGCGTCGTCAAGGACGTCCTGGGCGGCAAGGTGAAGGCCCCGGACCAGGGTGCGGCCGTGCGCGTCGGCATCAAGAACGCCACGGGGAACACGAAGGGCACGGAGCACGCCAGGATCCAGCTAGTGAACGGCGGCTACGCCTTCGTCGACAGTGGCAAGGCGGACACCGCGGAGTCGTCCGAGGTGGTCTACGGGGCCGCGGAGGACAAGGCGAAGGCGATCGAGGTCGCCAAGACCCTCGGCCTGCCGGAGAGCTCGGTGAAGAAGGGCGAGCCCGCCGCGAACGCCGACGTGTCCGTCGCCCTCGGACAGAACTACAAGATCCCCGAGCAGACGTCGTAAGGGTTGTCGGCGGTCCGTGAGACCCTAGAGGTTGATCTGACCGCCGACGAAAGCCTGCATGTGACCGCCACGGACCGCTCCATCGAGCTCATCACTGCCGCCGCCCAGGCGGCGGCCGACCGGCTCGCGCACGACATCATCGCCTACGACGTCAGCGACGTGCTGTCGATCACCGACGCCTTCCTGCTGGCTTCGGCCCCCAACGACCGCCAGGTCAAGTCGATCGTCGACGAGATCGAGGAGCGGCTGCAGAAGGAGCTCGGCGCCAAGCCGGTTCGCCGCGAAGGCGACCGCGACGCCCGCTGGATCCTTCTCGACTACGTCGACATCGTGATCCATGTCCAGCACAGCGAGGAGCGTGTGTTCTACGCGCTCGAGCGACTGTGGAAGGACTGCCCCGAGATCGCCCTCCCCGAGGACGCGCTCAAGACCCGGGGCAAGGCCGAGGAGCACGCCCAGCTCAACGGCGGCACGGAAGGTGACCAGAGCTGAACGGCAGCGGGAGCGGCAGAGGCCGCAAGATCGTCCTCTGGCGGCACGGCCAGACGGCGTGGAATCTGGAGCGGCGTTTCCAGGGTTCCACGGACATCGAGCTGACCGAGACCGGCGTCGGCCAGGCGCGCCGCGCGGCCCGGCTGCTCGCCTCGCTGCAGCCGGACGCGATCGTGGCGTCCGACCTGCGGCGGGCGGCGGCCACAGCGCAGGAGCTCGCCTCGGTCACCGGCCTCGACGTCGCACACGACTCCGCATTGCGGGAGACGTACGCGGGCGCCTGGCAGGGCCTCACGCACGAGGAGATCATCGGACAGTACGGCGAGCAGTACGCCGCGTGGAAGCGTGGCGAGCCGGTCCGAAGGGGCGGTGGCGAGCTGGAGACCGAGGTCGCCGACCGGGCCGCCCCCGTCGTCCTGGAGCACGCCGGCAAGCTCCCGGACGCGGGGACGCTCGTGGTCGTGAGCCACGGCGGCACGATCCGGACGACCATCGGCCGTCTCCTCGGGCTCGAGGCACACCACTGGGAAGGGCTCGGCGGGCTTTCCAACTGCTGCTGGTCCGTGCTGGGCGAAGGGGCGCGCGGCTGGCGTCTGCTCGAGCACAACGCCGGGACGCTCCCCGAACCGGTGCTCGGGGACGACGATTAGCAGCCGCTAGGAGGCCCTCTTCGGGCGGCGGGGGCCGGATTTCACTTTCCGGCTCGTCGCAGGCTAAAGTTCTTCTTGTTCGCAGCGCGGAAACGCAGGGAAACACAGCGGACAGCGGGGCTATAGCTCAGTTGGTAGAGCGCCTGCATGGCATGCAGGAGGTCAGGAGTTCAATTCTCCTTAGCTCCACAGTCAAGATCCCGTCCCCGGCAGGGGGCGGGATCTTTTTTTGCCAAGGGCAGGGACCCGGTGGGATGAACCGCGCCGCTCCGGCCTCAACTGCCCTTGCCCGCCTGGGACAAGGGCCGACAGGGCGGTCCGGCGGCTTCTTCGCAGGTGAACCGGCCGCTCGGGTGCCCTTCCTTCAGGACAAAGGCGGCCGGCGGGGCGGTCGTCGGGCTGACCCCCTTGCGAGGCCATGGCAGAATCGGAGCGCCGGAGGGGGCGACGGACCGATCGGGAGGGAGCGCGATGCCTGCGAGCCGCGTACGGGCCCCGGGCCCGCCCCTTACCCCCACGGCGACCCACCGCTCCGCCACGCCCCACCGCTCCGCCGCCACCCGTGGCGCCACCGCGCTCCGCTCGCTCGGCGCCCCGCAGGTGGACTCCTTCGCGTGCACGGCCTGCGGCCACCCTCGGAGCTGACCGGATGGGTGCACACAGGCGGAAGTGCGACTGGTGCGGCAGCGGTACGCCCATCGTCAGGGACATGGACCCCGTCAACGCGGAGTTCCAGTACTGGTGCGAGGAATGCGCACGGGCGCTGATCATAAAAGGCGACCCCATTGAGACGTACCGCGAGCTCGAGGGGGAACCGATCTACGGCCGGCTCCTGGAGGAGCACTGCACCCTCAAGCGGTTCTACTCCTTCGCCACCGCCTGAGGCGGTACCTCCGGGCGGGGCGCTGACCACCGGAGCAACGGCCGGTCGGGGCGTCACCCACCGGGCGCATGCGGACGGAGTGGAAACGATTTTTGATGGGCCGGTGGGACCGTGTAATGTTCTCGATGTCGCCAGGGAAACCGGACGGCAGACAACACGGGGCTATAGCTCAGTTGGTAGAGCGCCTGCATGGCATGCAGGAGGTCAGGAGTTCAATTCTCCTTAGCTCCACAGTGAAGGGAAGCGGGTCATCCGGTAGCGGATGACCCGCTTCTCGTCGTGTCCGTCACCTCGGTCGGCTTCCGGCGACCGGCAGGTCAGCCGCGTCCGCTGCCCAACGCCCTGCGCTGGGCGCTCGGGAGCGCGGGACGTTCGGCGGACGTCTGCTCGATGCGGAGGGCCAGGGCGGGACACCGCCGTACGGCACGCTGAGCCCGGCCTCGCAGGTGCATCGGGACGGCGGCGTCCGCGAGCGCCGGATAGCCGTCGGGGCCCAGCCTGATCAGTTCCGGAACGATGTCCGCGCACAGACCGTGCCCCTGGCAGAGCGTCCAGTCCACCGCCAGCTTCTCGCCGCTCGGTATGGACTCCTCCGCGTCCTCGTAGCCGGGAGAGGGCAAGGGCAGCACTCCCAGCGTGTCCCGTCCGCACCCGCCGTCCAGTACGTGCGCGGCGAGATCGTCCGTGAACGCCGAGAGGGTGGATGCCAGGAACCGGGCGGATCCGTCCGGGTGCTTGCACGCCCCCCGCCCCTTCACGGCCTGGGTCACCTCGCGCAGGGCCTCCAGGGCTGCGGGGCCGCCGCCGTTCAGTACGTCGGAGAGCCCGCCCGCGGCGGCGGGCAGCCCCAGCTTGCAGGGACCGCACTGGCCCGCGCTCTCCGCTGCCAGCCAGTTGGCGATCCTCAGCGACTCACCGATCGGGCAGGTCTCCGGCCCGATCGGCAGGATGGCGCCGGCGCCGAGTGCGCCGCCCGCCGCGGCCAGAGAGGCTCTGGAGATCATGGCGTCGTGCGAGGCGATCGCGTCGATCCAGTTGCCGTGATAGCCGCCGGTGAGCACGCCCTGGGGCAGCGGGGGCGCGCCGGCCAGTTGCAGGACGTAGCGCAGAGGCACCCCGGTCGGTACCTCGATCACCATCGGGCGCGCCACCGCCCCGGAGACGGTGAGCAGAACCGTGCCGGGCTCGTCGGCCAGGCCGGTGTGTCCGTATCGGAGGGAGCCGAGCCGGGCGGCGACAGCGAGTTGTGCGTAGGTCTCCGCGTTGGACAGGAGGGTCGGGGCGCCGGCCACGCCGGACTCCGCGGCGCGCTCACGCCGGCCCGGCGGCAGGGCGGGGCCGCCGTTCACCGCCCGGATGACCGCCGACGCCTCCCCGGAGACCATGCGCTCCGGAGTGCGCACCACGCGGGCGCGAAGATGCCGGCCGCGCCGGTCCGACAGGCCGCGTTCGGCCAGGGCGGTCCGCACGGAGATCTCCGTGGAGTTGCGCGTGACGGCCACGACCAGCGTGCGTGCGCCGAGTGCCTCCGCGGCGAGCAGGGCACCGTCGAGGATGAGGTGCGGAGCACGGTTGAGGAGAACGGTGTCCTTGCGGCAGGCGGGCTCGCCCTCACTGCCGTTGATCACGACGACAGGCCGTACCCCGCGCCGGATGGAGGCCTTCGCGACCGCGCGAAGCTTCTTCCCGAAAGGGAAGCCGGCGCCGCCGCGGCCGCGCAGCGTGATGGCCTCGGCCAGTTCGGCCAGCCGCTCGCCGGTCATCGGTTCGAGTGGGCCGTGCACCTTCAGGTGCATGGCGAGGTCGAGGCGTTCCACCAGATCGAAGCCGATGGTCAGCTGGGGAAGTCCGACGACGCGGACCTCGGGCACATCGGGGAGGGGGACGTTCACGGTCGGTCTCCTGCTGGTGCGTGCCAGGGCTCGCCCGCCGAGGGCGGATAGAGCGGCCCCGGCAGCTGCTCGGTCTCCTGGACGGAGGAGGCGGGGCCCGGGGGCGGGGACGGGGCGTGCACGGGTCCGAGCGCCTGCGCCGGAGGCGGCGGGGACGGCGCGGGCCAGCGGTCGTCCGCCCGCGCCGGTGGGACGCCGGAGGGCCGGGAGGCGGGTCGCTCGGGGGGGAGGCCGGCAGACCGCGAGACCGCCCGGTACGCCGCGGAGATGCCGGGCCGCGGTCCGGCGGGCGGTGCCGGGGCGGTAAGCGGGCCCGGGGTGAGCCGCTCGGAGCTGCGCGGCGGGGGTTCGTACTGCTGATGCCCGTACAGCGGTTGCCCGTACGGTGCGGACGCGCCCCCCGGTGGTCCGTAGGCCGGGGCTCCGGGCCGTGTCGGGGCGGCGAGCGTCCTGGGGCGGACCGGCGTGCCGCGTACGTCGCGGTCCTCGCCCCAGCCGGGCGCGTCGGGCGGCAGGCCAGGGCCGGTCGGCGGCGGAGGCAGGTGATCCGAGCCCGGGAAAGGGGCGGTGCGTATGACCGGATCCGAGGCGGACGGCGGGGCGTCCGGGCCGATCAGGCCGGTGACCAGTTCGGTGAGCAGGCGCTTGGCCGGGACGGGAAGCAGGCGCAGCCCGAGTGCGGCGGCCACCGCCGCCAGGCAGAGCATGTACATCACGACCACCCAGGTCGCGGGCTGCCGGCCGGCGTACAGGCCGTGTACCAGTGCGGAGCACCAGGCCGGGTAGGCCAGCGCGTGCAGCGCACGCCAGCGCCCGGCGATCCTGCCCGGAGTGGCGAACGCGCTGCGTACGGCGCCTGTCGCGGCGGCGGTGATCATCAACAGCCCGGCCAGGGAGCCGAAGCCGATGAGACCCGCGGTGCCGCTCACGCCTGCGCCGAACGGTATGAGCGCGCCGAGGAGCCCGACGTGTCCGAGGGCGACCTTCACCGCGCCGTGCAGCAGCAGGAAGCCGAGCGAGGTGACGGCCGCAGCCCGGTGGATGCCCTGGCAGATGAGCCGCTGACGGGTCGAGAGGAACGTCCGGTCGGTGGCCAGCAGGCCCCAGGCGACCGCTGCGGTGAGCGAGACCAGCGTCAGGACGCCGGTGGTGAAGTCGAACGCGGCGCGCATGCCGTCGCTCCCCGCGACGGCGAGCAGAGGGATGAGGACCAGCGCCGCTACGGTCAGCCCACCCCGCACCGGGCGGCTCATTCCTGGACTGGGACTCATGGAGGGGGAGGAACGGATCCTGCGATGAGGCTTCATGGGGGCGACTCCGAATGGCTCGGCAAAGCGGTCCCGTTGCCGCATGCTAGGTCGCCGTATACCGGCCGGTACGGGGTTTGAACTGTTGCCCCGATAGGGGGCAGTACGCGGAGTAACCTCCGGAGTGTGTGGGTCATGTGGAAGGTTCACGCGGATTGCGTGCCCTTCAGCTCATGGGGTCGACGAGGCGCACGCGGGCGCCCCGCCGGATATACGCCGGGCCGGGCGCCGGGTCCGTGCGGTACCCTGACGCCATGCGTGCCGTACGCCTTCTGCTTAGCGAGCCGCGCTGATCATTCCCGACCGGTGAGAACGCCTGGTCGGACTCGGCGCGGCGTCCCCTCCTGTGCGAGGGGATTTTTCGTTTCCGTAGACGTGTGTCCGAAGACGTGTGTCCGTGGACGTGGGCGCCGGCAGATGACGATCGATGGAGCTTTGAGGATCATGAGCGAGACGAACACCGCGGCCGAGGTGGCCGCGCCGCACCGCTATACGGCAGCGATGGCCGCCGACATCGAGGCACGCTGGCAGGACTTCTGGGACGCCGAGGGGACGTACGAGGCGCCGAACCCGACCGGTGATCTGGCGGATGATCCGGAGCTGGCCGCCAGGCCCAAGAAGTTCATCATGGACATGTTCCCGTACCCCTCGGGTGCCGGCCTGCACGTCGGCCACCCGCTGGGCTACATCGCCACCGACGTCTACGCCCGCCACCAGCGGATGACCGGGCACAACGTCCTGCACACCCTGGGCTTCGACGCGTTCGGGCTGCCGGCCGAGCAGTACGCCGTGCAGACGGGCACGCACCCGCGGGCCTCCACGGAGGCCAACATGGAGAACATGAAGGTCCAGCTGCGCCGGCTGGGCCTGGGCCACGACAAGCGCCGCTCGTTCGCCACGATCGACGCGGACTACTACAAGTGGACCCAGTGGATCTTCCTGCAGATCTTCAACTCCTGGTACGACACCGAGGCCGACAGGGCCCGCCCGATCGCCGAACTGGTGGCCCAGTTCGAGAGTGGCGAGCGTACGGTCCCCGGCGGCCGTGAGTGGGGCGCGCTGAGCGCCGCCGACCGCGCCGACGTCCTGGGCCGGTACCGCCTGGCGTACGCCTCGGACGCGCCCGTCAACTGGTCGCCCGGTCTGGGCACCGTGCTGGCCAACGAGGAAGTGACGGCCGACGGACGCTCCGAGCGCGGTAACTTCCCGGTCTTCAAAGCCAAGCTGCGCCAGTGGAACATGCGCATCACCGCCTACGCGGACCGGCTGCTGAACGACCTGGACGGGCTGGACTGGCCCGAGGCCATCAAGCTGCAGCAGCGCAACTGGATCGGCCGTTCCGAGGGTGCGCGCGTCGACTTCCCCGTCGACGGAGCCGGCGACATCACCGTCTTCACCACCCGTCAGGACACCCTGTTCGGTGCGACCTACATGGTGCTGGCGCCCGAGCACGACCTGGTCGAGCGGATCATCCCGGCAGCCTGGCCGGAGGGCACCCACCCGGTATGGACCGGCGGCCACGCGAGCCCGGCCGAGGCCGTCACCGCGTATCGCAAGCAGGCCGCGGCCAAGTCCGACGTGGAACGGCAGGCGGAGGCCAAGGACAAGACCGGTGTCTTCACCGGCGCCTACGCGACCAACCCGGTGAGCGGCGAGAAGGTGCCCGTCTTCATCGCGGACTACGTCCTGATGGGCTACGGCACCGGCGCGATCATGGCCGTACCGGCGCACGACGCGCGCGACTTCGCCTTCGCGCGCGCCTTCGAGCTGCCGATGCGCTGTGTCGTCGAGCCGTCGGACGACCGAGGCACGGACGCCTCCACCTGGGAAGACGCCTTCGGCTCGTACGACGCGAAGCTGGTCAACTCCTCCAACGAGGAGATCTCGCTGGACGGCCTGGGCGTCGTCGAGGCCAAGGCGCGGATCACCGAGTGGCTGCAGGCGCACGGCGTAGGCGAGGGAACCGTCAACTTCCGGCTGCGTGACTGGCTGTTCAGCCGCCAGCGCTACTGGGGAGAGCCCTTCCCGATCGTGTACGACGAGGAGGGCATCGCCCACCCGCTGCCCGAGTCGATGCTGCCGCTGGAACTGCCCGAGGTCGAGGACTACTCGCCTCGCACCTTCGACCCGGAGGACGCCGACACCCAGCCCGAGACCCCGCTGTCCCGGAACGCCGACTGGGTCAACGTCACCCTGGACCTGGGCGACGGCGCCGGTCCGCGCAAGTACCGCCGCGAGACCAACACCATGCCGAACTGGGCGGGTTCCTGCTGGTACGAGCTGCGCTACCTGGATCCGCACAACGACCAGCGACTGGTCGACCCGGCGATCGAGCAGTACTGGATGGGGCCGCGCGAGGGCCGGCCGACCGGCGGCGTCGACCTGTACGTCGGCGGTGCCGAGCACGCGGTGCTGCACCTGCTGTACGCCCGCTTCTGGTCGAAGGTGCTGCACGACCTGGGACACATCTCGTCGGCGGAGCCGTTCCACAAGCTGTACAACCAGGGCATGATCCAGGCCTTCGTCTACCGGGACAGCCGGGGGATCGCGGTCCCGGCCGCCGAGGTCGAGGAGCGCGACGGGGCGTACTACTACGCCGGCGAGAAGGTCAGCCGTGTCCTGGGCAAGATGGGCAAGTCCCTGAAGAACGCCGTGACGCCCGACGAGATCTGCGGTGAGTACGGGGCGGACACCCTGCGGCTGTACGAGATGGCCATGGGCCCGCTGGACGTCTCGCGCCCCTGGGACACCCGGGCCGTGGTCGGCCAGTACAGGCTGCTGCAGCGGCTGTGGCGCAACGTCGTCGACGAGGAGACCGGTGAGGTCACCGTCGTGGACACGGAACCCGGCGAGGACACGCTGCGTGCGCTGCACAAGGCCATCGACGGGGTCGGCCAGGACATGGCAGGGATGCGGTTCAACACCGCCATCGCCAAGGTGACCGAGCTGAACAACCACCTGACGAAGGCGGGCGGGCCGCTGTCGCGGTCGGTCGCCGAGCGCCTGGTGCTCCTGATCGCCCCGCTGGCACCGCACGTGGCGGAGGAGCTGTGGCGCCGACTGGGCCACACCGAGTCCGTCGTGCACCAGGACTTCCCGGTGGCCGACCCGGCGTACGTCGTGGACGAGACCGTGACCTGTGTGGTGCAGATCAAGGGCAAGGTCAAGGCGCGCCTGGAGATCTCCCCGTCGATCTCGGACGAGGAGCTGGAGGCGCTGGCCCTGGCCGACGAGAACGTCGTCGCCGCACTGGCCGGGGCGGGGATCCGCAAGGTCATCGTGCGCGCGCCGAAGCTGGTCAACATCGTCCCCGCCTGACGGCGGCCAGGACGGACCGGGGGCGTCCGTGTGACGGCTCCCGGACAGCCCGCGACGTCCTTGTGACGGCGTCGGGCGGTCCGCGTGACGGGCCAGGGCTTTCCCCTACGGGCAGGTTGGGGGTTCCGGTGGAACCCTTGGCCTGCCCGTTCCGTTTACGGTAGAAGGGGCGACCGCACACGGGTGGCCGATTCGACGACCTAGGGGCGTTCATGGACGCTGTGATCCTGATCCTGACGCTGCTGTTCGTGGCGTTCATGGCGCTCGGGGTGTACGCCGGTGTGAAGACGGTGCGCGCGGCCAAGCGCGGTGTGGACCGGACGATCACGCAGGCGCGCCGCTCCGTGGAGGACACCACGCTGCGGGCCAAGAGCTTCGGGCAGCCCGGCGTGCCGGGGGAGCTCGCGCAGTTGCGGCTCACACTGCGTACATCGATGCGGGCCACCCAGGACGCGCTCAACGCCGGAGTGGCGGAGGACGCCTCTCTCTCGGAGTCGCTTGGCCTCTTCGAGCGCCTGAGCGCGCACGGACGCGAGCTCGACGACGACCTCAAGCGGCTGGAACGCGAGCCGGACCGGGCGACGGTGGCGACCCTGCTGCCTGGGCTGAAGGAGCGCACCGAGCGCATCACACACTCGGCGGAGTCACTGCGCTGGGCGGCCCGTGACCGGGCCAGGCAGTTCGCCGACGACGATCTGGCCGCGCTCAACGCACAGATCGACCTGGAGGCCGGGGCCCTGCGTCACTGGACGACGGAGGAGCCGTCGGCAGAGGGGGCGACGGCCGGTGACAGCTGGAGCGGTCCGGCCGACAAGGAGACGCCGCCGTCGCTCACCCCGCCGGACCCACGGCCGCGCACGGAATATCCGTGGCAGAAGTCCGCAAAGCCGGAGACCACGAACTGACGCGGATGGGCGGCGTGGAAACCGTTCACGGTCGGAGCGGCCCTGTGAGGCGTCCGGGCTGCTCTGAACGGCACCCAACTGATCCAAGATGCGGCAGGGATGGGTTCAGAACCGACCGGAAATGATCAGCAGGTCGGTCCCGGGCTGCCGTGCCGTTGCCCCGGAAGGTAACCTCCGGCTCATGTCCCGCCATGTCGCGATCGTCACCGATTCAACGGCCTACCTGCCGCCCCAGACGATGGAACGGCACGGCATCACCGCGGTGCCGCTGACCGTCGTCCTGGGTGATCAGGCCCTGGAGGAAGGCACGGAGATCTCGGCCCGATCGCTGGCCCTGGCTCTGCAGAAACGTCGTTCCGTGACCACGTCGCGGCCCAGCCCGGAGGTCTTCGCCGCCGCGTACCGCGCCGTGGCTGAGTCGGGGGCCACAGGCATCGTCTCCCTCCACCTGTCGGCAGAGTTCTCCGGCACGTACGACGCCGCCGTGCTCGCCGCGAAGGACGCACCCGTACCTGTGCGCGTGGTCGACACCGGCATGGTCGCCATGGCTCTGGGTTTCTGCGCACTGGCTGCCGCCGAGGCCGCCGGGGCGGGGGGCGGCCTGGACGAGGCGGTCGCGGCGGCGGAGAAGCGGGCATCGGGTACGTCGGCCTTCTTCTACGTCGACACGCTTGACTACCTGCGCCGAGGCGGGCGCATCGGCGCCGCCCAGGCCCTGCTGGGCTCGGCTCTGGCCGTCAAACCGCTGCTTCAACTCCAGGACGGGCGAATCGAGATGCTGGAGAAGGTCCGGACAGCCTCCAAGGCCATCGCGCGGCTCGAGGAGATCGTCGCCGCGCAGGCCGGTGCCGGTTCCGTGGACATCGCAGTCCACCACCTTGCCGCACCTGACGGGGCCGAGCGGCTGGCCGAACGGCTGCGAGGGCGAGTGCCAGGGCTTGTCGATCTGCATGTGAGCGAGGTGGGCGCTGTGATCGGTGCGCACACCGGGCCGGGGCTTCTGGCAGCAGTCGTCGCGCCGCGCTGAATCTCACTCCGGCGGGTGACGACGTTATGCACAACCGATGAGTTATCCACTGTAATCAGGGCGGCCCGGCGTATTTCCGCAGAAGTGTCTAGCGTCGTGCGGCATGACCTTCCGAACGCTTCCCGCATCCAGCCGCACCACCACCGGCCGGCAGAGCCCGGCCGTCGGCGCCGCGAATCCGCCCGCGCACCGTCCTGCGGATCACTCCGCGCGTGCGGACATGGACCCGCTCGCGCACAGGACCGAAGATTCTCCCGCGCGTGCGGGCACGGATCCGCCGGCACACCGTGGCGCACACCGTGTGTCCCGAGGGTCCCGTCTTACGGGGCGTGTCCGGTCCAGGCCCGGCGTCCGTCCCGGAGGAGCTGCCGGCACGTCGCCGGGCACCGCGTCCGGTGCCCGGCACGGGCGCCGACGACGCACTGCGCGCGGGCCGGAGAGTGAGATCGCGGCCGCTTCCCGGCTCCGGGCGGACACGCTCATCGCAGCCGACGGGTCGGCGACTGCGACGGCGACTGCGACGGCGACGGCAGTGGCAGGCACGGTTGCGGCGGCAGGGGCGGGCAGGGCTGCGGCGCCGGCCGACGAGCCTGGTCCTGTCCGCGCCGTTCCGGCCTGGGCAGCGGTCACGTCGCGCCCGGCGCCCGAGGTGAGCACCGCAGCAGCCCTGCCGGGCGGGCCGCCACTCGTGCTGCGCCGCAGTGCGCCCAACGGCCCCTCCGCGCGGTCACGGTGGTGGAGAGAAGCCGGGCCGGCCCTGCGGGACCGGTTACCCCTGTGGCTACAGCTGCGATGCGGAATGGAGCCCCGCGCGCTTGCCGCGCTCGCCGTTGTCCTGGTCGGGGCGGCAGTGCTCGCGGCGGCACACTTCTGGTCGGCCCGCCCCGAGGCCGTACGGGCTCCGGACCGGCTCACGGAGGCCGCGGCGGTCCAGGAAGGCGGGTCAGGGGCGACGGGTGCTCAGCTGCCCGGCCTCAGTCCTGGTCCGGCCGCGGGACCGCGGAACGGCGCGGCGCCGAGCGCCCGGATCGTCGTCGACGTGAGCGGCAAGGTGCGCCGGCCGGGGATCCAGCACCTGCCGGCCGGCTCCCGCGTCGCGGACGCCCTGCGCGCCGCCGGCGGCGTCCGCGAGGGCGTCGACGTCACCGGGCTCAACCGTGCGCGAGTTCTGACGGACGGTGAGCAGGTGGCGGTGGGTCTGCCCGCCGCTCCGCCACCCGCGGGCGGAACGGGGGCCGGCGGTGCCACGGCCGGGCAGGCCGGACCGGCGGCGCCGGTGAGCCTCAGCACGGCCACCGTCGAGCAGCTCGACACTCTGCCCGGTGTCGGGCCGGTGCTGGCCCAGCACATCATCGACTACCGCACCGAGCACGGGGGTTACCGCTCCGTCGACGAGCTCCGGGAGGTCGACGGGATCGGGGACCGCCGGTTTGCGGACCTCAGGCCGCTGGTCAGGCCATGAACGGGCCTGACGTCGGCACGGCGGACGGGGCTGACGTCGGCACGGCGGACGGGTCTGACGTCCACACGGACTCGGGGCGGCGGCTGGGGGACGCCGACCCGCGGCAGGAGGCTCCGGCCGATCTGCGGCTGGTCCCACCCGCTCTGGCGGCCTGGGCGGCAGCCGCCCTGGCACTGGGGGCGCCGGGCCGGTGGGCGGCTGCCGGGGCGGTCCTCTGCGCATGTGCCGGCCTGGGCCTCCTCGTCGCACCCCGGGTCATGGCACGAGGGACACCCCGCGGCGCGACGCGTCCGGTGGGTCCGAGGGGCCTGCCGAGCCCGGCGTCCAGGGTTTCAGGGCGGGCGCAGTTCCCAGGGCGCGGGCGGACGCGGACCACGGCCGCAGCCGGGGTGCTGCTGTGCGCGGCTGCCGGGGCGGCGGCTGCCGGGCTCCACGGCGCGGATGTGCGCAGCGGGCCCGTCCCCGGCCTGGCGGAGTCGTATGCGCAGGTCGAAGCGGAGGTCACCGTCACGTCCGATCCCCGGCAGACACGGCCACGAGTACGGGGCGACCACAGCACGCCCGTATCCCTGCTGCTGAATGCTGAGGTCGACCGTCTGACCGCTCCCGACGGTACGGTCACCGAGCTCCGCACCCCGGTCCTCCTCATGGTCGCCCCGGGGGACGCGGCGGCGCGGTGGCAGCGTCTGCTGCCCTCGACAGGCATCCGCATCAGCGGGCGGCTCGCGCCACCGCGTCACGAAGGGGAGCGCGTCGCAGCGGTGCTGGGTACCGACGCGGACGACCCACCGCGGGTCACCGAGGCGCCCACCCTTCTCCAGCGGGCCGCCGGACGGCTGCGGTCCGGCCTGCGGGAGGCCACCGACGGGCTCGACGCCGATGCGCGGGCGCTCCTGCCGGGGCTGGTCGTAGGAGACACCTCACGGGTTCCGCCCGACCTGCACGACGCCTTCAAGGCCACGGACCTGACCCATCTGCTCGCCGTGTCGGGCGCGAATCTGTCAATCCTCCTCTTCCTGCTCATCGGCCCACCGGGAACGGCGCTGCGCAGCGAACGCCGTGGCCTGGCACCCCGGCTGGGCATCTCGCTGCGCATGACCGCCGTCACGGGCGGCGGAGTCGCGCTCGCCTTCGTGATCGTCTGCCGTCCGGAGCCCAGTGTCCTGCGCGCGGCAGCCTGTGGCTTGATCACACTGCTCGCCATCGGGACCGGCCGGCGAAGGTCGCTGATTCCGGCCCTGGCCGCAGCCGTGCTGCTGCTGGTGCTGTACGACCCGTGGCTGGCCCGCAGTTACGGCTTCCTGCTGTCCGTGCTCGCCACCGGGGCGCTTCTCACCCTCGCACCGAGGTGGAGCGCTGCTCTCCAGCGGCACGGGGTCCCGGGGCGGCTTGCCGAGGTGCTGGCCGCCGCGGGAGCCGCTCAGGCGGTCTGCGCTCCCGTGGTCGTGGTCCTCGCGGCGCGGGTCAGCCTGGTGGCCGTCCCCTGCAATCTGCTGGCGGAGTTCGCGGTGGCGCCCGCGACGGTCCTGGGATTCGCCGCGCTCGCTGTGGCACCCGCGTCCATGCCGGTTGCCGAAGTGCTGGCCGAGATCGCCGGCTGGCCGGTCGGATGGATCGCGTCCGTCGCCCGCACCGGAGCCGCGCTGCCCGGGGCGGAGATGGACTGGCCGGGCGGATGGCCGGGCGCGGCCCTTCTGGCCGTCCTCACGGCCTTGCTGGTGTTGTCGGCCCGCCGTCTGGCCCGGCACCCATGGATCTGTTCCGCGGCCGCGCTGCTTCTGGTGCTCGCGGTGCTGAGACCGGTGCCGCTCACCCGGCTCATGACGGGATGGCCGCCGCCGGGCTGGACCTTCGCGCTCTGCGACGTCGGGCAGGGCGACGCCATGGTGCTCGCCGCCGGGGACGGCGTGGGGGTAGTCGTGGACGCGGGTCCTGAACCCCTTCTGGCAGACCGGTGTCTGCGTGACCTCGGCATCACCCGTGTGCCTCTTCTGCTGCTGACCCACTTCCACGCGGACCACGTCCGCGGCCTGCCCGGTGTGCTGAGAGGCCGCGACGTCGGCGCGATCCAGACGACGAGCCTCGACGAACCGCCGGAGCAGGCGGCCTTCGTGAGGAGGACGGCCGCGGCGGCGCGTATCCCCGTGGTCCGGGCAGCTCCGGGAGAGCGACGCCGGTCGGGTCCTCTCGACTGGCAGGTGCTCTGGCCCGCGGGCGGCGCACCGGGGGCGGCACCTGCCTACACGACCGAGGAACCGAACGATTCCAGCGTCACCCTTCTCGTCCGGGCGGGCGGACTGACCTTGCTGCTCCTCGGCGATCTCGAACCCCCCTCACAGCGAGGGGTGTTGCGCAGTCACCCGGCGCTGCCCCAGGTGGATGTGCTCAAGGTCGCGCATCACGGATCGGCCCACCAGGACGCCGCGCTCCTGCGCAGCGCCCGCCCGAGGCTCGCGCTGATCAGCTGCGGCGCAGACAATCCGTACGGTCATCCGGCTGCCCGTACGGTCGAAGCACTCGAAGCTACGGGAGCGAAGGTTCTGCGTACCGACATCCACGGTGCGATCGCGGTGACGGGTGCCGGTGCGGGGCTGCGTGCGGCAGGCCGGTCATGAACGCGATGCATGTCCGGTGCCTCGTCCCGGTCCCCGGCCGGTTCCCGCTCGCAGGCCCGGTCCTGCCGCCGAGCCTGCTCCAGCCGTGCGGACCGTCCTCGCTGCCGAGGCGGCTCCAGCAGTCCGGGGCGTCCCCGCTGTCAGGCCCCTCCCCGTTGCCGTGCCGGCGCTCGCGTTCAGACCAGCCAGGTGCTGCCGCGCATCAGTTCGCGCCCCGCCAGCTCGTTCTCCTCGCGCCACGCCTTCACTGTGTCCGGCGTGATCCGCAGATACACCCACGCGGGACGTCCGCGCGGGTCCCAGCCGAGCTTGGCGGCAAAGGCGTCCCCCGACTCGTCGGAAAGATCCGCCCCCTCCACGATCTCGGCCGTTCCCTCGATCAGCACCACATCGCGGGTGTGCCCGAGGGTGACTCTGGCCTGCCCGGAGGGCGTCACGTTGACCGCTGTCGGATTGGTGCGCCGGGTGGCCAGCAGCAGTGTGCCTCCGTCCCATACGAACGACAGGGGCACCAGGCACGGCACACCGGCGGCAGAGGCCGTCGCCACCCATGCGTCGTCGTCCTTCTCCAGACGATCGAGTGCGTCCTGCTTGCGCTGTTCCGGGCCGCGTGCCGGCTCCCGTTCCGTCATGGCCCTGACGCTAGCCCTCGGTTGCGGCCGCCGCATCAGTCGGCGGACCTAGGTCCAGGGGCTCGTGGCGCCGCCCGGTGCGCCGCGACAGACTTAACGCATGAACGAGCAATCGCAGCAGTCGGCGCCCGAGCCCGCCCCTGCCTGGGTGGACGCCTACCTGGAACGCATCGGTGCTGCCCGCCCCGCCCGCGCCGACGCCGTGGCACTGCGCGAGCTGCAGCTCCGCCACCTGATGACCGTGCCCTTCGAGAACCTCTCGATCCATTTCGCCGAGAACATCGTCCTGGAGGAGGAGAAACTCGTCGCCAAGATCGTGGACGACCGCCGGGGCGGCTTCTGTTACGAGCTCAACGGGTCCTTCGCCACGCTGCTGCGCGAACTAGGCTTCCACGTCACCCTGCTGCAGGCACGGGTCTTCGGCGACGGCGGACGCCTGGGTATCCCGTACGACCACGTCGCGCTGCGCGTGGAGACCGACGACGGAACGGGCCCGTGGCTGGCGGACGTCGGGTTCGGCGACCATGCCCTGCGCCCGCTCGAGCTGGACGCGCGTACCGAACAGGACGACCCCTGCGGCGGATTCCGCTTCCGGGACGTGCCGCAGGGAGACCTCGATCTGCTGCGCGACGGTTCGAGGCAGTTCCGTCTGGATCTGCGTCCACGTGTGCTGGCGGACTTCCGGGCCGGGGCCTGGTACCACCGGACCTCCCCGGACTCCCACTTCACCCGGTCGCTCGTCTGTTCGCGGCGCACCGAGGACGGCCGGGTGACGCTTCGTGGCCGCACCCTGATCACGACCGTGCGGGGCGAGCGGGAGGAGACGGAGCTTGGTGATGACGCCGAGGTACTCGCCGCCTACCGCGACCACTTCGGTCTGGCGCTCACCCGCCTGCCCGCGGTGCGCGCGACTCCGGCCACATGACGTGGACTGCAACGGGCCGCGTGACGTGGGAGGGTACGCACACACCGGCGTTCCGGGTGATGGGGACCTTCGGTAGCACCTGCGTACATCGGCACCCGGCAGGGCACAGCTCGGTACAGTTCGATACAGCTCGGTACCTCCCTTCTGAGCTGCGGCGTTTGTCTCGAACCTCTCAGCGGTGATCGAATGCGTATTCGTCGGCGGGCCGCTGTTCCGACAACGACGTCCGGCTTTCAGGGCCCGAGGTGAGAACCGCCCCCTGGGGAGTACGTGCACATGTTCGGCCGTTGGCTAGGCAGCAGAGCGAAGTCCGGTACTCCACAGAGCAACGTCCTCGCCGGGTTTCCGGTGCCGCCCGAGGCCGGAATGCTGAGTTGCCGAGTGCTGGACCCCGTCACCGAGCCCGTACGGCAAGCCGATTTCGTCGTGACCGACAGCGGCGGCCGTAGGGTCGTCGGCGGCGAGACGGATCCCTTCGGGAACGTGGTGGCCACCGTCCCGGCGGGGGATTACCGCCTGGGCGTCACGGCCGAGGGCTTCACGCCGTTCCACGGCCCGGTCACCGTGGGCCGGGGCGCCCACGCGAGCCTGGGCGACGTTGTCCTCCAGGTGGCACAGCCTCCGCAGCTGCCCGACCCGGGTGACTGGGAGATCGAGCCGGCGCACACCCAGATCGGCTTCACGGCACGTCATATCGGCATGGCCCGCATCCACGGGAGGTTCAACACCTTCGCCGGTGCCGTGCGGATCGCGGATCGCATGGAGGACTCCGCCATGCACGTGGTCATCGACGCCTCGTCGATAGACACGAACGTCCAGATGCGCGACGACCACCTGCGGTCCGGCGACTTCCTCGACGTCGAGCGCTACCCCACCCTCGAGTTCTACAGCGAGCGCTTCGTCCACCGCGGCGGCTCGCGCTGGGGCGTCACCGGCGCGCTCACCCTGCACGGTGTGAGCCGCACCGTCACGCTGGACACCCAGTACCTCGGCCTGGGCAACGGCCTGGAGGGTGAGACCCGGGCCGCCTGCCGGGCGACCACCGAGCTGCACCGCGAGGACTTCACACTCACCTGGCAGACGATGCTGGCGCGCGGCATCGCGGTGGTCGGCCCGAGCATCAGGATCGAGATGGACATCCAGATCACCCCGAAGGGCTGACCCCGCCCGGCACGCCGATGTACGGCTGCGCCTTCACGGCGCCTCCAGCCACCCCTCGTACTCCGCGGCGAACGCATCGAGCGCCGCGGAGTCCAGGCGCGCGGCCGGGTCCTCGACCACCACCAGCCACTGGGCGTCCTCGGCGTCGTCCTCGCCCGCCAGGGCGTCACGCACGAGTTGCGGCTCCTCGGTGACGCCGAACCGGTCGGGCAGCTCCCCGGCGACTTCCTCGGCCGTGTCGCGGTCGGGCAGCACCAGCACATGTCTCACATCGCTCACCCGCCCATTCTCCGGTACGCCAGGACCTGCGGTCCGCCGGGGCGGCTGCCCCGCGGTGTTGTCACAGGGGCGTGGGATGCTGGACCGCGATGGCCACCAAGCGCAATTCCACCGACGATCCGCTCGCCCCCGTCACGCTCGCCGTGGGGCAGGAGGACCTGCTCCTCGACCGGGCCGTGCAGCACGTGGTGGCTGCCGCCCGCGCCTCCGACGCCGACACGGACGTACGCGACCTCACCCCGGACCAGCTGCAGCCCGGCACGCTGGCGGAGCTCACCAGCCCCTCGCTCTTCGCCGAGCGCAAGGTGGTGATCGTGCGCAACGCACAGGACCTCTCCGCCGACACGGTCAAGGACGTCAAGGCCTACCTGGGTGCTCCTGCCGAGGAGATCACCCTGGTGCTTCTGCACGCGGGCGGGGCCAAGGGCAAGGGGCTGCTGGACGCGGTCCGGAAGGCCGGGGCGCGCGAGGTGGCGTGTCCCAAGACCACCAAGCCGGCCGAGAGGCTGTCCTTCGTCCGGTCGGAGTTCCGTGCGCTCGGACGCTCCGCGACCCCGGAGGCGTGCCAGGCGCTGGTGGACTCCATCGGAAGTGACCTCCGGGAGCTGGCGAGCGCCGCCTCGCAGCTGGCCGCGGATGTCGAGGGCACCATCGATGAAGAGGTGGTCGGCCGCTACTACACGGGCCGGGCGGAGGCGTCCTCCTTCACCGTCGCCGACCGTGCGGTCGAGGGCCGGGCGGCGGAAGCGCTGGAGGCGCTGCGTTGGTCGCTGTCCACGGGCGTCGCCCCCGTCCTGATCACCAGCGCCCTCGCGCAGGGCGTCCGGGCGATCGGCAAGCTCTCCTCGGCCCGGGGCGGGCGCCCGGCGGACCTCGCCCGGGAGCTCGGGATGCCGCCCTGGAAGATCGACCGGGTCCGCCAGCAGATGCGCGGGTGGACGCCCGACGGAGTCGCGGCGGCTCTCATCGCGGTCGCGGCGGCAGACGCCGGCGTCAAGGGAGGCGGGGACGACCCCGAGTACGCCTTGGAGAAGGCGGTGGTCGCCGTCGCCCGCGCGGCACGCTCCGGCGGTCGCTGACACACCCGCCCGCCCGCCGCGCCGGAGGGCCCGCGCGCGCCGCACCGCCCCCGCGTTGCGCCGTGCCGGAGTCGGCACCGCCCCCGCGAAGCGCCGTGCCGGAGTCGGCACCGCGCCACGAAGCACCGTGCCGACTCCGGCACCGCCCACGAAGCGTCGTGCCGGAGCCGCCGCCATGGAACCCGCGCCCGGAGCAGCCGCACCACCGCGTGCACCAGCAACCCCCGTGTCGGAGCCCCCCGCCCCGTACGGGAGCCCCGCACCCCCGTACGGGAAAGCCAGCACGAAGGCCCCGGCCGCGTCCTGGGGAGGACGCGGCCGGGGCCTTCGGTACACACTCGGTGCGCCGCACCCGCGTGGCGAACGCAGGTTCGGTGTGCGGCGCGGGGTGCCGGTCAGGAGCGGGAGAGAGGGCCCGCTGAGTCCGTTCCGGCGATCACATCAGTGGTTCAGCCCTGGAGGGCGGCAACCTTGAGCGCCAGCGCCGACTTCTTGTTGGCGGCGGCGTTCTTGTGGATGACACCCTTCGAGACAGCCTTGTCGAGCTGGCGGGAGGCGTCACGGACGGCCACAGTGGCCTTCTCGACGTCACCGGCAGCGGCAGCCTCACGGGCCTTGCGGATCGAGGTCTTGAGCGAGGACTTGACGGCCTTGTTGCGCAGGCGCGCCTTCTCGTTCGTCTTGTTCCGCTTGATCTGGGACTTGATGTTCGCCACGAAAGAGCCTTTTCAGGTTCGTTGGATCTCCTATGTGCGCCACGCTGCTTCTGAGGGCCACGAGGCACAGCTGCCCACGGTAGCAGTCACCCTCGGACCGGCCCAAACCGGTCCCGGTCCCGCAGGCGTGGGAGCATGGAGGCTACGTATCGATCCGTCCGACCCGACATCGACCCGAGACACGGCGTCCGACGTCTCAAGAATCAGGACCCTGCGTGCCCGCGACTCCTACCAACGTGCCCGAGCCGAGCCGTACCGACCCGGCGCTGATCCGCAACTTCTGCATCATCGCGCACATCGACCACGGCAAGTCGACTCTTGCCGACCGGATGCTCCAGCTGACGGGAGTGGTCGACCAGCGGCAGATGCGCGCCCAGTATCTCGACCGGATGGACATCGAGCGCGAGCGCGGCATCACCATCAAGTCCCAGGCGGTCCGTCTGCCGTGGGCGCCCACCGAGGGCGAGGGCAAGGGCGCGACCCACGTCCTCAACATGATCGACACCCCGGGCCACGTGGACTTCACCTACGAGGTCTCCCGTTCCCTGGCGGCGTGCGAGGGCACGGTCCTCCTGGTCGACGCCGCCCAGGGCATCGAGGCGCAGACGCTGGCCAACCTCTACCTGGCGATGGAGAACGACCTCACCATCGTCCCGGTGCTCAACAAGATCGACCTGCCCGCCGCGCAGCCCGAGAAGTTCTCCGAGGAGCTGGCCAACCTCATCGGCTGCCAGCCCGAGGACGTCCTCAAGGTCTCCGCGAAGACCGGTGTCGGCGTGGACGCCCTCCTCGACCGTGTGGTCCGGGACGTGCCGGCCCCGGTCGGCGATGCGGACTCCGCCGCCCGCGCGATGATCTTCGACTCGGTCTACGACCCCTACCGCGGCGTCGTCACCTACGTCAGGGTCGTCGACGGCCAGCTCAACAAGCGTGAGCGCATCCGGATGATGTCGACCGGCGCCACCCACGAGCTGCTGGAGATCGGTGTCTCCTCCCCGGAGATGACCCCGGCCGACGGCATCGGCGTGGGCGAGGTCGGCTACATCATCACCGGTGTGAAGGACGTCCGGCAGTCCAAGGTCGGTGACACCATCACCTCCCTGCACAAGGGCGCGACCGAGGCGCTGGGCGGCTACAAGGACCCCAAGCCGATGGTGTTCTCGGGGCTCTACCCCCTGGACGGTTCCGACTACCCGAACCTGCGCGAGGCCCTCGACAAGCTCCAGCTCAACGACGCCGCCCTGGTGTACGAGCCGGAGACGTCGGCCGCGCTCGGCTTCGGCTTCCGTGTCGGCTTCCTCGGCCTGCTGCACCTCGACGTGATCCGTGAGCGCCTCGAGCGCGAGTTCGGGCTGGATCTGATCGCCACCGCCCCGAACGTGGTCTACCGCGTGGAGATGGAGGACGGTGCCGAGCACACCGTCACCAACCCGAGCGAGTTCCCCGAGGGCAAGATCGACAAGGTGCACGAGCCGGTCGTGAGGGCCACGGTCCTGGCGCCCAGCGAGTTCATCGGCGCGATCATGGAACTCTGCCAGAGCCGGCGCGGCACGCTGCTCGGCATGGACTACCTCTCCGAGGACCGGGTGGAGATCCGCTACACCCTGCCGCTCGCCGAGATCGTCTTCGACTTCTTCGACCAGCTGAAGTCCAAGACCCGGGGTTACGCCTCGCTCGACTACGAGCCCACGGGCGAGCAGTCCGCGCAGCTCGTCAAGGTCGACATCCTGCTGCACGGCGACAAGGTCGACGCCTTCTCGGCGGTCACGCACAAGGACGCGGCGTACGCGTACGGTGTCCGGCTCGTGGCCAAGCTGCAGAAGCTCATCCCCCGGCAGAACTTCGAGGTGCCGATCCAGGCGGCCATCGGTTCGCGCGTCATCGCCCGTGAGACCGTCCGCGCCATCCGCAAGGACGTCCTCGCCAAGTGCTACGGCGGTGACATCTCCCGCAAGCGGAAGCTGCTGGAGAAGCAGAAGGAGGGCAAGAAGCGGATGAAGATGGTCGGCAACGTGGAGGTGCCGCAGGACGCGTTCATCTCCGTCCTGTCGACCGACGAGTCGGCCGGTGAGGGCAAGGGCAAGAAGTAGCGCCGGCGGCCCGCCCGGTCCGGGACCGCCCGGGAGCACGTCCTCGGACGTGCCCGGGAGTAGTGCGACTGGCCCCTGTGTCCGCGGACGTCCGCGGACACAGGGGCCCGGTTCGTTATCAAGCGGCGTCCTGCTGCCTCTTACGCGACGGTCCCACGCGCTCTACTCTGATCACCACCCGTTAGTTACTCGCCAGTTAAACAAGCAGGCCGAGCGGGAACGAGAAGCAGGACATACAGCAGCAGCACCCATAAGCCGGTCGTAGCAATGCCGCAGGCCCGGAGGACGTCGTGAGCGACACACAGACCTTGATCGATAGCCGACCGCCCTCCGTGGCGACTCTCTTCATCGACCGCGTGGCGGCCACGCCGGACGGGGAGGCGTACCGCTACCCGGTGCCGGCCGCCTCCGGTCAGGGCCCGGACGCATGGAAGTCGCTCACCTGGGCGCAGGCCGCCGAGCGGGTGTACGCCATCGCGGCCGGGCTCATCGCGCTGGGGGTCCGGCCGGAGGAGCGCGTCGCGCTCGCCTCCTCCACCCGGGTCGAATGGATCCTCGCCGACCTCGGCGTGATGTGCGCGGGTGCGGCGACCACGACGATCTATCCCTCCACCAACACCGAGGAGTCCGCCTTCATCCTGGCCGACTCCGACAGCCGCGTCCTGATCGCGGAGGACGCCCTCCAGCTGGCGAAGGCCCGGGAGAACAGGGCCGACCTGCCCGAACTGGCGCATGTCGTCGTCATCGATCCGGCCGGCGCGGAGCCCGTGGAGGGTGACCCCGAGGGCTGGGTCCTCACGCTGGCCGAGCTCGAGGCCCGCGGTGCCGAACACCTGGTCAAGAACCCGGACGCGGTCACCGACCGGGTCTCCGCCATCACCCCGGACCAGCTGGCGACGCTCATCTACACCTCGGGCACCACCGGCCGCCCCAAGGGCGTACGGCTGCCGCACGACAACTGGTCGTACATGGCCAAGGCGACCGTGGCGACCGGCCTGATCACCGCGGGCGACGTCCAGTACCTGTGGCTGCCGCTCGCGCACGTCTTCGGCAAGGTGCTCACGTCCGGCCAGATCGAGGTGGGCCACGTCACGGCCGTCGACGGCCGTGTCGACAAGATCATCGAGAACCTGCCGGTGGTCCAGCCGACCTACATGGCAGCCGTTCCCCGCATCTTCGAGAAGGTCTACAACGGCGTCGCGGCCAAGGCGCGGGCCGGCGGCGGTGCCAAGTACAAGATCTTCCAGTGGGCGGCGGGCGTCGCCCGCGAGTACGCCACGGTGTCGCAGGACAACTTCCGGCGCACCGGCAACGCCTCCGTGCCCTTCGCGCTCGGCGCCAAGCACAAGGTCGCCGACACCCTCGTCTTCGCGAAGATCCGCGAGGCCTTCGGCGGACGGCTCCGCGCCTGCGTCTCGGGCTCGGCCGCCCTCGCCCCCGACATCGGCCTGTTCTTCTCCGGCGCGGGCATCCACATCCTCGAGGGCTACGGACTGACCGAGTCCAGCGCCGCGTCCTTCGTCAACCCGGGCGAGGCCTACCGCACCGGCACCGTCGGGAAGCCGCTCCCCGGCACCGAGGTCCGGATCGCGGACGACGGCGAGATCCTGCTGCGCGGGCCCGGTCTGATGGAGGGCTACCACCGGCTGCCCGAGAAGACCGCCGAGGTGCTGGAGTCGGACGGCTGGTTCCACACCGGTGACATCGGCGAGCTCTCCGAGGACGGTTACCTGCGGATCACCGACCGCAAGAAGGACCTGATCAAGACGTCCGGCGGCAAGTACATCGCCCCGGCCGAGGTCGAGGGGCAGTTCAAGGCGGTGTGCCCGTTCGTCTCCAACATCCTCGTGCACGGCGCGGACCGTAACTTCTGCACCGCTCTCATCGCGCTCGACGAGCCGACCATCCTCAGCTGGGCACAGGAGAACGGCCTGGGCGGCAAGCCGTACGCCGACGTGGTGGCTTCGCCGCAGGCCGTGGAGCTCATCCAGGGCTATGTGCAGCGTCTCAACGAGGGTCTGCAGCGCTGGCAGACCATCAAGAAGTTCCGGCTGCTGCCACGCGACCTCGACATCGAGCACGGCGAGCTGACCCCCAGCCTCAAGCTGAAGCGGCCCGTCGTCGAGCGCGAGTACAAGTACCTCATCGACGACATGTACGCGGGCTCCCGCGAGGCGTAGCAGCCGGGGAGCACGTCGGAGCGGGGCCGGTGGGCGCGTGAGCGTCCACCGGCCCCGCCCCCTTTCCGTCCGGCTCCGGCGACTTCCGTCACTCGACGCTTACGGACGCGCCCGGTCTGTCACTCTGTCGGGATACGTCAGCGGCGTTTCGCGAGACTGTCAGGAGCCGCACCGTGGGGCCCATTCCCTTGCAGCGGGACATCGTTCAGCGTTCCGGTGCCGTCGTCGCCGGTCAGGGCGACGATCCGCGTCCGGTCGCCCGCACGAGCCTGCCCGGAATCCCGCAGGCCTCGGCAGCGGCCCGCAGATTCGTCCGGGCCGCGCTCGCCGACTGGACCGGTCTCGGCCTGCCCTCCGCCGGTGAGTTCGGCGAGCGGCTCACCGACGACGCGCTGACCGTGGCCAGCGAACTGGTCACCAACGCGGTCGTGCACGCCGGAACGACGGTCGAGCTGCTGCTCCGGCTGGAGGACTCGGCAGGGCCCGAGCCGGCCGCGCTGGTGCTGGAGATCACGGATCACCATCCCGCCCGGTCGGTGCGCGACGGCCGTGCCGAGCGGCCCGACCCCGCCGAGTACGGCCGCGGGCTGCAGCTCGTCGCCACGCTCGCCGAATCCTGGGGCATCACCTACCGCACCGGCCTCAAGACCGTCTGGGCCCGTCTTCCGGGCGACGACCGCTACGGACTGGCCGACGACGCCCCGGCCGCCGACGGCGGGCCCCGCAGGCGCGGTCTGCTCCCCGGCGGGATCCTCACCCCCGCCGCGGGGCCCGCCGCGCGCGACGACGCGGGCTGGGCCGGACGCGGCGGGCTCTCCTTCCTCGCCGAGGCCTCCGGGCTCCTCGCGGGCCAGCTCGACGAGGACCTGGTGGCCGCGACGGCGGGGCCGCTCCTGGTGCCCCGGCTCGCCGACTGGTGCGCGATATGGCTGGAGAGCGACGGCGGAGGACCGGCCGCCGCACCCCGGCTCGCCGGCGTCTGGCACCGCGACGAGGCGCGGACCGAGCTGCTGCGCCCCGCACTGGAGAAGGAGCCCCTGCGCTTACCCGGAAGCGTCGGTACCGGCCCCGTACCCATACCGTGGCCCACAGGCGCCACAGCGGCGCGGGGGGACGGCACAGGGGCCGCGCTGGCCCACCGCATCATCTCGGGCGGCCGCACGCTCGGCGCCGTCCTCGTGGGACGTGAGGGCACGGACCACATCCCCGACGCGGTCGCCGCCCTCCTCGCGGACTTCGTACGCCGGGTCGGCCTCGCCGTGGGCGCTGCCCGCGCCTACACCCGGCAGGCCACCATCAGCCGCATCCTGCAGCGCGGCCTGCTGCCCAGCAAGGTCGCCGAGATACCCGGAGTCACCAGCGCGCTGGTGTACGAACCCGGGGACGACGGCGTGGTCGGCGGCGACTTCTACGACCTCTTCCCGTGCCCCGGCGGCCGCTGGTGCTTCGTGCTCGGAGACGTCCAGGGCAGCGGCCCCGAGGCAGCCGTCGTCACCGGTCTCGCCCGGCCCTGGCTGCGCCTGCTGTCCCGGGAGGGCTTCCGGGTCGGCGAGGTCCTCGACCGGCTCAACCGGCTCCTCCTGGACGACGCCATGGAGGCCGCCGAGGCCGCCGCCCTCATGGTCGCGGCGGCAGGCGGCCAGCAGATCCGGGGAACGCAGACCCAGGACGGCGCCCAGTCCCGCTTCCTCTCCCTGCTGTACGGCGACCTCGTGCCGCTGCCGGACGGCTCCGTGCGCTGCACCGTGGCGAGCGCCGGCCATCCGCTCCCGCTGCTGCTGCGCCCCGACGGCTCCGTACGTCCGGCCGCCGAGCCGCAGGTGCTGCTCGGAGTCGTCGAGGACGTGGCGTACGACAGCCAGAGCTTCGACCTGGCACCCGGCGACAGCCTTCTCTGCGTCACGGACGGCGTGACGGAGCGGCGTTCCGGCCGGCAGATGTTCGACGACGGCGACGGCCTCGCACGGGTCCTCGCCGGCTGCGCGGGGCTGTCGGCCGCCGGGACGGCCGACCGCATCAAGCGGGCCGTCCACGCGTTCGCCGAGCGCCCGCCCGACGACGACCTGGCCATGCTCGTGATCCAGGTCGACGGACACACGGATGTGCGGGGAAGCTCCGCGGGCGAGTGACAATGGACGGTATGCCTTCCGTACTGCCCGATGGTGAACCCGTGCCCGACGACGGGGCACTGCCCCGCCATGCCCTGGAAGGCGCCGCCGGCCGGCCGCTCGGCTTCTACCTGCACGTGCCCTACTGCGCGACCCGCTGCGGCTACTGCGACTTCAACACCTACACCGCGACCGAGCTGCGCGGCTCCGGCGGGGCCCTGGCGTCCCGGGACAACTACGCGGCCCATCTGGTCGAGGAGGTCCGCCAGGCGCGCAAGGTGCTGGGCGACGACCCCCGACCGGTCCGTACGGTCTTCGTCGGCGGCGGCACGCCGACGCTGCTGCCCGCCGCCGACCTCGTCCGGATGCTCGCGGCGATCCGCGAGGAGTTCGGGCTGGCGGAGGACGCCGAGATCACCACGGAGGCCAATCCGGAATCCGTGGACCTGGCGTATCTGGCGGCGCTGCGGGAGGGCGGCTTCAACCGTGTCTCCTTCGGCATGCAGAGCGCCCGGCAGCACGTCCTGAAGGTCCTGGACCGCACCCACACGCCCGGCAGGCCGGAGGCCTGTGTCGCCGAGGCCCGTGAGGCCGGCTTCGAGCACGTCAACCTCGACCTCATCTACGGGACCCCCGGCGAGTCCGACGACGACTGGCGGGCCTCCCTGGACGCGGCGATCGGTGCCGGGCCCGACCACGTGTCCGCGTACGCGCTGATCGTCGAGGAGGGCACCCAGCTCGCCCGGCGCATCCGCCGCGGCGAGGTCCCGATGACGGACGACGACGTGCACGCCGACCGCTATCTGATCGCCGACGAGGCGATGGCGGCGGCGGGCTTCTCCTGGTACGAGGTGTCGAACTGGTCCCGCACACCCGAGGGCCGCTGCCTGCACAACGAGCTGTACTGGCGCGGTGCCGACTGGTGGGGCGCCGGGCCGGGAGCACACAGCCACGTCGGCGGGGTGCGCTGGTGGAACGTCAAGCACCCCGGGGCCTACGCGCAGGCCCTGGCCGAGGGCCGCTCGCCCGGGGCCGGCCGTGAAGTGCTCGGCGACGAGGACCGCCGGGTCGAGCGCATCCTGCTGGAGCTGCGGCTCGTCGAAGGCTGCCCGCTGTCGCTGCTCGCCCCCGCCGGCCTCGCCGCGGCCGGCCGCGCGGTGACGGACGGGCTGCTGGAGCCCGGCCCGTACCGTGAGGGCCGCGCGGTTCTCACACTGCGGGGCCGGCTGCTGGCCGACGCGGTGGTGCGGGACCTGGTGGACTGAGGGTCCGCCGCGTCCGGGGACGCCCCCGTGGGAGGCTCCGTCCCGTCCTCACGAGGGCCCTCCGGCCCGTGGAGAGCCCCTACACCCGGCAGTCCGCGCGGGTGAGCGGTTTCCGGTCACCCGCCGCCCGGCCGCACACGACGCGGCTCTGCGCGTCCGGCCCCGGGCGTGTGACCTCGACGACGTTCACACCGTGCACCCTCTGGTCCGTGTAAGGGATCGTCCCCCGGAAGGTGATGGTCCCGGTAGGCATGTCGTGCAGGGCCACCGAGTAGAGCGTCGCCCAGGTCTCCGCCGCGCTCTGCGGAGTGTCGCTGCGGGTCGCGGCGGCGTAGAGGACCGCCGTCGCCTGGTAGGAGATGACCGTCTGCCCGCTGGCGAACAGCCTGTCCTCGTACGGGCGCTCCTTCGGCAGCGCGGGCAGTCGCTGCCCTTCGGGGAGCAGCGCCTCCAGCGTCTTGCGGGAGTCCTCGTAGAAGCCCCGGCCGCCGCCCCGGCTCATCGGCGCGAGCGCGCCGTAGTAGAGCGTGACCTTGTCCGCGAGCTTCGTCGAGTCGTCGAAGCGCGCTTTGGTCAGGTCGTCGCCGGTGAAGACCGTGATGGCCTTGTCCGAGCAGCCGGCCGTCTGCCCCAGGCCGGACATCAGCGTGTTGACGTCCTCGACCCGGCCGGCGAAGTACAGGGCGTCGGGTACACGTTCCGCCCCGCAGATCGCGTGCAGGGGCGCGTCGAGATTGGCGGAGCCGCCGTCCTTGGACAGGGAGTACTGGGCGTCGGCGGCCACGGCGAAGCCGGATTCCTTCAGCATCTGCAGACCGACCCTGCGCTGCTCGGTGGTGTAACGGTCCTTGTCCTCGTTGCCCACCTTCCTCGACAGGACGACACCCTGCGGATCGCCCAGCCGGTCCGCCAGTTGGGCGGCGACCAGCCCGACGGCGTCCGCCTGCTCCTCGTCGGTCGCGGCGAGGCCGAAGTAGTTCGGGTACTCGCGGGCCAGGTCACTGCCGGAGTTGGTGGTGTCCACCACGGGCAGTCCGGCACGCTGGAGGAGTCCGGTGGCCGTCGCGCTGTCGGTGGTGTTGCGGCCGAGGCCCACCACACCCACGACGGAGGAGTCCCGCCGGGCCACCTCGATGATCTTCCTGACCGCCGTCGTCTGCCGCAGCATGTCCTGGCCGCCGTTGGCGGTCAGGACCCGCAGCTTGACCGAACGGTTCGCCGTGTCGTTGACGAACCGCTGGTGGAGATAGACGCCGGTCAGCTCCTCCAGGCCCTTGCGGGTGTCCTCCCTGTTCGTGTCGGTGCCGGTGAGCGGGCCCGCGTAGACGAGGGTGACATGCGGTTCGCCCGCCGCTATGCCGGCGTTCTGGTCCCGTATCGCCTGCTCGATCCGCTCGAAGGTGACGCCCTGGCCCACCCCGTTCAGCTGCAGGGTGTTGCCCGCGGCGAAGCGCACCTCGGAAGCCGTGGCCACCCCGATGCACTCCTTCGCGCCGCCGGGGCCGGCCAGTCTCACCGCGTCGGTGCTGCGGCCGACCAGCGGGCCGTAGCAGTACGTCTCCTTCCAGTGCTCACTCCACAGGAAGGTCCCCAGCAGCGCGCCGACCAGCACGAGGCTGACGGTCCGCCCCGACATCACCCACCAGGCCCAGGTCCGGCGGACCCGGTGGGTGACGAGCTGGACATGGGCGTGTTCGTGGGTCAGCTGTTCCGTGGGGAGGGGCAGCCGCAGCACCCAGGCCAGCCTCACGGCCGCCGCCGGGGCCTGGCCGACGCTCAGGTCCTCGACCCAGGCCTCGTACCGTGCGCGGGCGCCCGAGCTGGCGCCGCTGTTCGCGGGCGGTTCCGGAGGCAGCGGCGGGGTGTGCCGCATGATCCGGTCGGCCGGCAGGGAGGCGAGGAGCAGCAGCGGATCCACCTCGCTGCGCCGCGAGCGCACGTTGTTGATGGCGTTGATCAGCAGGAGGCCGCCGTTGTCCTGGGTGGCCGTCGGCAGGAACACCACCGGTGGGACGGTGCGCTTGCCGCGCCGCCAGTCCAGGGCGTGCGCCCGGTAGCTGTCCAGCAGATCCTCCAGCAGCGCCTGGACCCGCAGCTCCAGGTGGAACTGGCGCGCGCGCTCGTCACCCGCGCCCGCGTCGGCCACCCGCTCCGCGACGGCGGCGGCCCGCGCACGGATCACCCGCCACGAACCGCTGGGGGAGAAGCGTGACCAGCCGTCGGACGGATACGCGGTGCTGGACGCGGCGAGTGACGACGTGGTCGCGAGCCATCTGCTGGCCGGGCGCAGCCACAGCAGCGGCGGTGCCGCACTCGTCATCAGCCGTACGACCGTGAGGCCCAGCAGGGCCGCGGCGGCGACCAGAGCGGTCAGTACCCAGCCGATCTCGCCCAGCAGGACGCTGAGCACGGCGATGAACACGGCGCCCAGAAAGGTCTCCGGGCGGATCGAGGCGCGCAGCGAGTCCCACCAGCTGTTGCGCCCCGACCGGCTCGCCCGCCAGCGCAGGCTGCCCAGCTGTTCCAGGATCCGTTCGTCGCGCTCACGGGCGGAACTCCCGTCCGGCTGCGCGACGACCGTCGCGGTGGCCTGCTCGATGGCGGCGAGCAGCCGGGAGCGGGGAAAGGTGAAGGGCTTGTACTGCGAGTTGCCCCGGGTCTCCCAGGGCCGCTCGGTGAGGGTGTGGACCATGGACAGTGCCGCGTCGTACGGGGTGGCGCCGCTGCCCGCCACCAGCTTCACCGGGACCCGGCGCAGCTGGTTCGCGCGGTGGATCTGGTGGACGATCTGCTCGACCCGGCCGTCGATCTCCGGCCCGGCGGAAGCGTCCTCCGCCTGAGCCACCACCAGGGGCATCACCGGCCGGTTGATCCGGTACCGGTCGATCAGCTGCTGCATGAGGTGGAAGACGGCCGAGGCCGCCTCGTTCTCCGCACTGTCCCGCCACACTTCGCGCGTCATCCGCCCCGTGCCTCCCCCTGCACCCGGCCCTGCCGTCATCTCTCAATAACGGATGGTGCGTGTGCGGCGCAGGTGTTCACGGGGATCGGTACCGGATCCTTCCCGGCGGTTGCGGGGCGTCAGTCCGGGAGCGTGACGAAGTCGATCAGCTCCTCGACGCGGCCCAGCAGCTGTGGCTCCAGGTCCTTGTACGAGCTGACCTTGGACAGGATGTGCTGCCAGGCCGCGCCCGTGTTCTCCGGCCAGCCCAGCGCGCGGCAGACGCCCGTCTTCCAGTCCTGGCCGCGCGGTACCGCCGGCCACCCGGGGATGCCCACGGACGACGGCTTCACCGCCTCCCAGACGTCGATGAAGGGATGCCCCACCACGAGCACGTGCGCGTCGGTGACCTGAGCGGCGATCCTGGACTCCTTGGAACCGGGCACCAGGTGGTCGACCAGGACACCGAGCCGGGCATCCGGGCCGGGCGCGAACTCCCGGACGATCGACGGGAGGTCGTCCACGCCCTCCAGGTATTCCACGACCACGCCCTCGATGCGGAGGTCGTCGCCCCAGACCCGTTCGACGAGCTCGGCGTCGTGCCGCCCCTCCACGTAGATCCGGCCCGCCCGCGCGACCCGTGCCCGCGCACCGGGGACCGCCACCGAACCGGAGGCCGTGCGCGCGGGGCGGACGGGTCCGCCGGCCGACGGGCGCACCAGGGTGACCACCCTGCCCTCCAGCAGGAAACCGCGCGGCTCCATCGGGAAGACCCGGGCCTTCCCGAAGCGGTCCTCCAGCGTGACCGTCGGCCCCTGGGCCGTCTTCTCGCACCGGATCACCGCTCCGCAGAAGCCGGTGACGGCCTCCTCGACGACCAGGTCGGGCTCGGCGGGGACCTCGGGGACGGGAGTGGACTTCTTCCACGGCGGAGTCAGATCCGGCTGGTAGCTGCGCATGGCACGACGATAAACGGGGCCCCTTCACGACACGCCGAAGCGGGCCGCCAGCTGATCTCGCTGCGCCCGCACGAACGCCGCGTCCACCACCGCCCCGTGACCCGGCACGTACAGCGCGTCCTCGCCGCCCAGCTCCAGCAGCCGGTCCAGCGCCGCCGGCCAGCGCGAGGGGACCGCGTCCCGGCCCGCCTGGGGTTCGCCGGACTCCTCGACCAGATCGCCGCAGAGCACCACGACGGGGGAGCCCGGCACCAGCACCGCGAGGTCGTGGCCGCTGTGACCGGGGCCCACGTTGGCCAGCAGCACCTGGAACCCGCCGCCGAGATCGAGCGTCCACTCGCCGCTCACCTGATGCCGCGGAGCCACCAGGGCGTCCGTGGCCGCCGTGGCGTCCGCCTCGCTCATCCCGTGCCGCAGCGCGTCCGCGCGCAGCTCCTCGGCGCCCCGCCCCAGCAGCTCCGCCGTACCGACCGCCCCGTAGACCTCCGCCCCGGAGAACGCGGCGGTGCCCAGCACATGGTCGAAGTGCGGATGGCTCAGTGCGATATGCGTCACCCTCCGGCCCAGCAGAGCCTCCGCCTGGGTACGGAGCTCGACGCCCTCACGGAGCGTCGAACCGGTGTCGTAGAGCAGCACCCCGTCCGCCCCGGCCACCAGTGCGGCGGTCGCGTCCCAGACGGGGAGGCGTCGCCGCCCCGTACCGTTGCCCAACCGCTCCCAGCCGAACTCTTCCCAAGAGGCGTCCATACGACGACGCTATCGGCAACGACCTGCGCAGTCCCGTGACGGCGCGGCAGGGCGCCCTTGCCCCGGCCCCGCCTCGCCCCCGTACACTGACCGGGGGGATTGCTGGCACTCGAACGCACAGAGTGCCAGGCAGACGCCGGAGAACAACAGCTGGAGGTGTGCGCGGTGCTCAGCGAACGCAGACTCGAAGTGCTGCGCGCCATCGTCCAGGACTACGTCGGCACCGAGGAGCCCGTCGGCTCCAAGGCGCTCACGGAGCGGCACAGCCTCGGGGTCTCCCCGGCGACTGTCCGCAACGACATGGCGGTGCTGGAGGACGAGGGCTTCATCGCCCAGCCGCACACGAGTGCGGGGCGCATCCCGACGGACAAGGGCTACCGTCTCTTCGTCGACAGACTGGCGGGCGTCAAGCCCCTGTCGTCGCCGGAGCGCCGGGCGATCCAGAATTTCCTCGACGGCGCGGTCGACCTCGACGACGTCGTGGGCCGCACGGTCCGGCTGCTCGCGCAGCTGACCAGGCAGGTCGCCGTCGTGCAGTACCCCTCGCTGACCCGGTCGACGGTCCGGCACGTGGAACTGCTGTCGCTGGCTCCGGCCCGGCTGATGCTCGTCCTGATCACGGACACGGGCCGGGTCGAGCAGCGTATGATCGACTGCCCTGCACCGTTCGGTGACACCTCGCTGGCCGATCTGCGGGCCCGGCTCAACAGCCGGGTCGTCGGACGGCGCTTCGCGGACGTCCCGCGGCTGGTGCAGGACCTGCCGGAGTCCTTCGAGACCGAGGACCGGGGAACCGTATCGACGGTGCTCTCCGTCCTTCTCGAGACACTGGTCGAAGAGACGGAGGAGCGGCTGATCATCGGCGGCACCTCCAACCTCACCCGCTTCGGGCACGACTTCCCTGTGATGATCCGGCCGGTGCTGGAGGCATTGGAGGAGCAGGTCGTGCTGCTGAAGCTGCTCGGTGAGGCAACGGATTCGGGCATGACCGTACGGATCGGGCACGAGAACGCCCACGAGGGCCTCAACGCCACGTCCGTCGTCGCGGTCGGCTACGGTTCGGGCGACGAGGCAGTCGCCAAACTCGGCGTGGTCGGACCGACCCGCATGGACTACCCCGGAACGATGGGAGCGGTACGCGCAGTGGCACGTTACGTCGGACAGATCCTGGCGGATTCGTAAGTGGCCACGGACTACTACGCCGTACTAGGCGTGCGCCGCGACGCATCTCAGGACGAGATCAAGAAGGCATTCCGTCGGCTCGCACGCGAGCTGCACCCGGATGTCAACCCGGATCCGAAGACCCAGGAGCGGTTCAAGGAGATCAACGCCGCCTACGAGGTGCTGTCGGACCCGCAGAAGAAGCAGGTCTACGACCTCGGCGGAGACCCGCTGTCCTCCTCGGGCGGCGGTGGTGGTGCGGGAGGTTTCGGGGCCGGCGGCTTCGGCAACTTCAGCGACATCATGGACGCGTTCTTCGGCAACGCCGCGCAGCGCGGGCCCCGTTCGCGGACCCGCCGCGGCCAGGACGCGATGATCCGGCTGGAGATCGACCTCAACGAGGCGGCCTTCGGCACGACCAAGGACATCCAGGTCGACACGGCGGTCGTCTGTACGACCTGCAGTGGTGAGGGCGCCGCACCGGGCACCTCCGCGCAGACCTGTGACATGTGCCGCGGCCGTGGCGAGGTCTCCCAGGTCACCAGGTCCTTCCTCGGCCAGGTCATGACCTCGCGGCCCTGCCCGCAGTGCCAGGGCTTCGGCACGGTCGTCCCGACACCGTGCCCCGAGTGCGCCGGTGACGGCCGCATCCGCTCGCGGCGCACCCTCACCGTGAAGATCCCCGCCGGTGTCGACAACGGCACCCGGATCCAGCTCGCGGGCGAGGGCGAGGTCGGCCCCGGCGGCGGCCCCGCCGGCGACCTGTACGTCGAGATCCACGAGCTCTCGCACGCCGTGTTCCAGCGGCGCGGCGACGATCTGCACTGCACGGTCACCATCCCGATGACGGCTGCGGCGCTCGGCACCCAGGTGCCGCTGGAGACGCTCGACGGTCTCGAGGAGATCGACATCAGGCCGGGCACCCAGTCCGGCCAGTCGGTCCCGCTGCACGGGCGCGGCATCACGCACCTGCGTGGCGGCGGGCGCGGCGACCTGATCGTGCACGTCGAGGTCATGACCCCGACGAAGATGGACCCCGAGCAGGAGCGCCTCCTGCGGGAGCTGGCGAAGCTGCGCGGCGAGGAGCGGCCCACGGGCCAGTTCCAGCCCGGGCAGCAGGGCCTCTTCTCCCGGCTGAAGGACGCCTTCAACGGACGCTGAACCCCGTCACCTCACCGCCCGCCGGTCCCGTACCGGCGGGCGGTTCCGTGTGCGCGGCGGTCCGTCCGCCGCGTGAAAGGGCTGATTCGGCCCGATCCGCCGGACGTGACACGATGCGGGCATGTCCTTGGCGCTGACCGATCTCTTCCGGTACCCGATCGTGCAGGCCCCCATGGCGGGTGGTGTGTCACGCCCGGAGCTGGTCGCCGCCGTCGCCGAGGCCGGAGGAATCGGTTTCCTCGCCGCCGGCTACAAGACGGCGGACGGGATGTACAACGAGGTCAAGGAGCTCCGGAGGGCGACCGGCCGGTCCTTCGGCGTCAACCTCTTCATGCCGCAGCCCCTGGTCGCCGACGCCGGCGCCGTCGAGGTCTACCGCCACCAGCTCGCCGGGGAGGCGTCCTGGTACGAGACCCCTCTCGGGGACGCGGACTCCAGCGGCGACGACGGCTACGAGGCCAAGGTCGCGATCCTGCTGGAGGACCCCGTCGCCCTGGTCTCCTTCACCTTCGGCTGCCCCACCCGCGAGGTCCTCGACGCGTTCGCCGCCGCCGGCACGCTCACCGTCGTCACGGTCACCTCGGCCCAGGAGGCGCGGAACGCGCAGTGGGCGGGTGCCGGTGCCCTGTGCGTCCAGGGCGGCGAGGCGGGCGGCCATCAGTCCACCCACCGCGATGATCCGCAGGCCGGGCTCACGGGCACCGGGCTGCTCACCCTGCTCGCCGAGGTCCGCGAGTCGGTACAGCTTCCGGTCGTCGCGGCCGGAGGGCTGATGCGGGGCTCCCAGATCACGGCCGTCCTGGCGGCCGGGGCCGACGCGGCGCAGCTCGGTACGGCGTTCCTGCCCTGCCCCGAGTCGGGAGCGCACCCGCTGCACAAGCAGGCCCTGACCAACCCGCTCTTCGTCACGACGACCCTGACCCGCGCGTTCTCCGGCCGCCCCGCACGCGGGCTGGTCAACCGTTTCGTACGGGAGCACGGCCCGTACGCCCCCGCCGCCTACCCGCAGGTGCACCATATGACCAGCGGGCTGCGCAAGGCCGCCGCCCGGACCGAGGACGCACAGGGCATGGCCCTGTGGGCGGGCCAGGGCCACCGGATGGCACGCGAGCTGCCCGCCGGGGAGCTCGTGGGCCTGCTCGCCGCCGAAATGGAAGCCGCGCGTGCGGCAGTGAGTGTGAGGAGTGCCCGGTGACGGCACCGGTTTTCGTCGTGGAACAGCTGGCCGGCGGGCCGGAGTTCGTGCTGGACGGCCCCGAGGGGCGGCACGCCGTTTCGGTGAAGCGTCTCAACCCGGGTGAGGACGTCGTCCTGACCGACGGGCGGGGCCGCTGGGCGGAAGGCGTCGTACGGGCGGCCGAGGGCAAGGACCGGCTCGTCGTGGGGGGTCTGGAGCCGGTGCACGAGGAGCCCGCGCCCTCCCCGTCCGTCACCGTCGTCCAGGCGCTGCCCAAGGGCGACCGCGGTGAGCTCGCCGTGGAGACGATGACCGAGACGGGCGTCGACGCGATCGTTCCCTGGCAGGCCGCGCGCTGCATCACGCAGTGGAAGGGCGAACGCGGGCTCAAGTCCCTCGCCAAGTGGCGCAGCACCGCGCGCGAGGCGGGGAAGCAGTCGCGCCGGGTGCGCTTCCCCGAGGTGGCCGAGGCGATGACGACCCGGCAGGTCGCCGCGCTGCTGGCCGGTGCGGACTTCGCGGGCGTCCTGCACGAGGACCGCGACAGCGGCAGCGAGCCGCTCGCCACCGCCGAACTCCCCGCCCAGGGCACGATCGTGCTGGTCGTGGGCCCGGAGGGCGGCGTCTCGCCGCAGGAGCTGGCCGCGTTCGCCGAGGCGGGGGCGCCCCCGTACCGGCTCGGCCCCAGCGTGCTGCGCACCTCGACCGCGGGGACGGCCGCGGCGGCCCTGCTGATGGGACGCACCGGGCGCTGGAGCTGAGAGCGGTCGCGCCGCCCCGGCCGGATAGCATGCCGGGGTACTGACCACGAGGACCGAACGACCGAGGAGGCCGGGCCATGGCGGGAGAGCCGCAGACCGACTGCCTGTTCTGCAAGATCGTTACAGGTGACATCCCGGCGACCGTCGTCCGCGAGAGCGAGACGACCGTCGCCTTCCGCGACATAAACCCTCAGGCCCCGACCCACGTCCTGGTCATCCCCAAGGCGCACTACCCGGACGCCGCCGCGCTCGCCGCCGCCGAACCGCAGACCGCCGCCGACGTGCTGCGCGAGGCGGGCCTGGTCGCCGCGGACGAGAAGCTCACCGAGAGCGGCTACCGCATCGTCCTCAACACCGGTGCGGGCGCCGGGCAGACCGTCTTCCACGCGCACGCCCACGTCCTGGGCGGCCGCGGGATGCAGTGGCCCCCCGGCTAGCAGGCCACCACCCGTGTCCGTACGAGAACTCGTGATCCTCGGCACCGCCAGCCAGGTGCCGACCCGTCACCGCAACCACAACGGCTACCTGCTGCGCTGGGACGGGGAGGGCATCCTCTTCGACCCGGGCGAGGGAACCCAGCGCCAGATGCTGCGCGCCGGGGTGGCAGCGCACGACATCAACCGGATCTGCGTCACCCACTTCCACGGCGACCACTCGCTGGGCCTGGCGGGCGTGATCCAGCGGATCAACCTCGACCAGGTCCCGCACCCCGTCACCGCCCACTTCCCGGCGAGCGGCCAGCGGTTCTTCGACCGGCTCCGGTACTCGACGGCCTACCGCGAGTCGGTCGAGCTGACCGAGGCCCCGGTCGCCGCCGACGGCGTACTCGCCACCACCGGCGCGTACACCCTCGACAGCCACCGGCTGTCGCACCCCGTCGAGTCCTACGGCTACCGCCTCACCGAGCCCGACCGGCTGCGGATGCTGCCCGCGAAGCTGGCCGAGCACGGCATCGGCGGGCCCGACGTCGGACGGATCCAGCGGGACGGGGCCCTGCGCGGCGTCCCGCTGGAAGAGGTCTCCGAGACCCGCCGCGGACAGCGCTTCGCGTTCGTCATGGACACCCGGCTCTGCGAGGGTGCGTTCGCGCTCGCCGAGGGATGCGACATGCTGGTCATCGAGTCGACGTTCCTCGACGAGGACGGACGGCTCGCCGCCGACCACGGTCACCTCACCGCCGGCCAGGCGGCCCGGGTGGCGAAGGAGTCGGGCGTACGGCACCTCGTGCTGACGCACTTCTCCCAGCGCTACACCGACCCCGACGCCTTCGAGCACCAGGCCAGGGCAGCCGGTTTCGAAGGCGGACTGACCATCGCCCAGGACCTGATCAGGGTCCCGGTACCCACCCGCCACACGTAACGAGAACCCCGTGCACCTCCCCAAAGCAGAACTCCACCTCCACATCGAAGGCACCCTCGAACCCGAGCTGGCCTTCGCGCTCGCCGCCCGCAACGGCGTGGACCTGCCCTACGCGGACACCGAAGAGCTGCGCACCGCCTACCTCTTCGACGACCTGCAGAGCTTCCTCGACCTCTACTACGCCCTCATGGCGGTGCTGCGCACCGAGGAGGACTTCGCCGAGCTGGCCGACGCCTATCTCGCCCGCGCCGCCGCCCAGGGCGTCCGGCACGCCGAGATCTTCTTCGACCCGCAGGCCCACACCGACCGCGGCGTCCCGATCGGTACCGTCATCGAGGGGCTCGGCAAGGCACTCGACCGCAGCGAGGAGACGCACGGCATCTCCACCCAGCTGATCATGTGCTTCCTGCGCGACGAGTCCGCCGGTTCGGCACTGGAGACCCTGGAAGCCGCGAAGCCGTACCTGCACCGCATCAGCGCGGTCGGCCTCGACTCCGCGGAGGTGGGCCACCCGCCCGCGAAGTTCCGCGAGGTGTACGCGGCGGCCACGGCCCTCGGCCTGCGCAAGGTCGCCCACGCCGGCGAGGAGGGACCGCCGGAGTACATCCGGGAGGCCCTCGACGTCCTCGGCGTCGAACGGATCGACCACGGCCTGCGCTGCGTGGAGGACCCGGAGCTGGTGGACCGGCTGGTGTCCGAGCGGATCCCGCTGACGCTCTGCCCGCTCTCCAACGTACGGCTGCGCGCCATCGACGTCCTGGAGCAGCACCCGCTGCGGTCCATGATGGACGCGGGCCTGCTCTGCACGGTGAACTCCGACGACCCCGCCTACTTCGGCGGATACGTCGGAGACACCTTCCACGCGGTGCACGAGGCGCTCGGCCTGGACCGCGAGCAGCTGCGCACCCTGGCCCGGAACTCCTTCGAGGCGGCCTTCCTCGACCACGACGAGGAGCGCAGGGCGCGCTACCTCGCCGAGGTCGAGGCCTACGTGTTCGACTGACCGGAACCTCCGTCCGGTCCCGCCGTCCGGACCGCGCTCCGCACCAGCCGCCTGCGCCGCAGCGCGGGCACGCTGATCTCCGCGACCGCCTGCTCCGGCGCGCCCAGCCTCGGTACCGCGCCGGACAGGCTGTTGGTCGTGGCGGCGAGGAGCGCGGCCGGGGCGCCGCCCCTGCGCCGGACGGAACCGGGCACCAGCGGGCGGCCGCCGGTGTGCAGCGCCACCGCGGTGACGGGAGCCGCGACCAGGAGGGTGGCGGCCCCCAGGATCAGGCCCATCACCGCGTAGCCCGCCTGCTCGGACAGCACGCTGCCGAGGAGGGGGCCGCAGGCCGTACCGACGGATGAGGCCGAACCCGCGAGGACCGCCCAGCGGCCGCGCACGTCCAGCGAGGCCGCCAGCCCGATCAGGTACGACAGGACCACCGGGTAGAAGGTGTTCCACACGATCTCACCGGTCGCGAACGATCCCAGGTCCTCGGCAGAGGAGCTGAGCACGATGCTCCCCGCGATGATCATCGTGCCGAGGCCGATCGGTACCGCCCGCCCGAGCCGGGCTCCCAGCACGCCGGCACCCATGACGCCCAGCAGCCCCGCGCCCAGCGCGGCGGCGAACACGGCGCCGACGGTCACCTCGGAGAGGCCGACCTGGTCGGCGCCGATGCGACTGCTCACGCCCCACAGGGCGTTCTGCGCCATCGACCAGACGAGCATGCCGCCGGCCAGCACCAGGCCCGAACGCCGGTGCGGCAGCCGTCCCTGTACCGGCGGTGTCCCGCCGACGGGCACCGAGCCGCCCAGCCTGGCCGTCGCGGGCCAGACGAGCAGCGCGACCAGTGCGATGGAGGCGAACGGCAGCCGGTGGCCGCCGCCCAGGTGAGGGATCGTCAGGTAGAGGGCTCCCGCCGTCGCCGAGACGCTGAGCAGCCCGAGCGACGAGGTCCGGTGCGGGTCGCGCTGCGCGGCGATGCCGGACGCCGCCACGGCGGTCGCCGTACCGGATCCGAAACCACCCACCACGACACCGGCGATCACCAGCGGCACCGAGGTGGTCAGCGCCGCACAGCCGTATCCGAGCGCGGCGAGCAGCAGTCCTGTGCGCGCCGGTCTCCGCGCCCCGTATCTCTCGACGCGCCCCGCCAGCGCGAAGCCGGCGGAGGCCGAGCTGAGCAGCAGGGCGCTGCCGACCAGACCGGCCTGGGCCGAGCTCAGCCCCAGATAGGTGCTGAGGCGGCCGACGATGGTGGGGAGCAGGTAAGCGGCGAGGTAACCGGCGGTGAACACGGCGACCAGAGGCCACGCGGCGCGAGTGCGCGAGGACATGGGCGTTCCTGATGACATGCCAGAGGAGGCAGGAGGAGGCGGGGGAGGGTGGCTGTCTCTTATACACATCTGACGCTGCCGACGAAGGC
>NZ_JNXG01000025.1 GCF_000717025.1 Streptomyces atroolivaceus | reverse complement strand
TTATGAGGTGCAGCTGGTTCCGGGCCTGTTGCAGACCGAGGAGTACGCCCACGCGGTGACCGTGAGCGGTGTGCCGCTGGCAACACTGAAGGAAGTCCAAGCCCGGGTCGGCCTACGAAAGCGGCGCCAGGAACTGCTGCAACGAAGTTCCGCACCGACCTTGTGGGCGGTGGTCGATTGGCCGGTGCTGCACCGCCCCCTGGGGGGCGCCGGGTTGATGCGCCGCCAGCTGGAGCACCTCATCCAGATATCGCATTCCCCCAACATCAAGCTTCAGGTGCTTCCGCCGGACTGTCTGGCCATCGGCACTCCGGTGACGTTGCTGCGGTTCGGGCTGGCTGATCTGCCGGACGTGGTCTACCTGGAGCACCCGACCGGCGCGAACTACATCGACAAAGGCGAGGACACGGCGCAGTACCGGTCCATGCTGGATCACCTGTCTATGACTGCGCTTTCACCGGCTCAAACTCTCAGCGAGCTGAAGAAGACTGCCTTCAGCATGCGCTAGACGGCTTCTGGCCGATTCCACCGACCTCCTGCAGCGGACCGCGGACGGGTCTGCCCTGCATGTCGTCGGGCCTCCACAAGGCCACGTCCGTCACGCCGGGGGTGAGCAGATTCAGCCCGCGGAAGAGGGTTCTGGCTTCGCGGGCGGAGCCCACATGACCCCATTGCCCGCCCGTAGCGTCATGCATGACGGAATCGATCTTGTTCGCCAGGTCCGTTTCATGGCTGATGAGCTGGCTGGCGACCAAGAAGCTTCCTGGCGGCAGAGCGTCGATCAGGCAGGCGACGGCCTGCTCGCAGCCCGTCCTGTCGGGAAGGGTGTGCAGGAGGGATACGGCGAGTACGGCAACAGGCTTGGTGAGGTCGAGCAGGTTGCTGATGTCAGGGTGGTCGAGGATTCCGGGCGCTTGGGCCAAGTCTCCTTGGATCACCGTGGTGCCGGCCTGTTCCATCAGAGCTCGCCCGTGAGCGACTACCATCGGGTCACGGTCGATGTAGACGACTCTGCTTGCGGGACGCGCACGGCGGGCGGTCGTATGCGTGTTCTCCCAGCTCGGCAGCCCGCATCCGAACTCGACGTATTGGTCGATGCCGTAGGTGAGTGCCAGGGACCTGACCGCCCGGAGCCGGAACTGGCGCTGTGCGCAGGCTAAGGACCGGGTCTGCGGAGCCTGGTCCATCAGGCGCTGGCAGGCCTCCCGGTCGGCGGGGTAATGATCTTTCCCGCCGAGTAAGTAGTCATACATTCGGGGGACGCTCGCCACGTTGAGATCGATTGTTTCCGGCAGGAACCCGCATCCTCGAACCATAAAATCTCTCACCCGTAGCCGTGCATCGTCTACCCGGTAACGAGCATGTCACGACCGGCTACGGTGGCGTGGGGCAAGTTGGGTGTCAAGACAGCCATTGCCTCAACTTCCACATGCCATTGGCATATGACGATGCACTTGGGTTCCTCTCAGCGGAAAACCGGTGTGGCGTCGCGGCGTTGTCGGTCCTGGGCCTGGAGGCTGTCGAGGGCTTTCGCCAGCTCGAGAGCCACCTCGCTCTCTTTCATGCCCATCAGTTCCGCCGTCTCGCCGCGGCTCAGGCTCAGCCGGTATCGCAGGAGGACAACATCAGCCTGGCTGGGGGGTAGGGCAAGGTGCGCAGCGTCGCCGATCCGGCGCCGTCGCGCCTGGTCTGCTTCACTCAGAGCCCATGCCACCTGGGCGGTGAGCATTTTCCATGCCACGCGGGAGGGCCGGTCGCTGGCGATCACACTGGGCCAGACCACGACCAGCGCGCTGAGTACCGACTCGACGATCTGCCGCGCCCGGCCGGCGTCGAGTGATCTCGCTTGCGCGTAGCGCACATAGCGCTCCTGGTAGCACAAGCAGAATGCGGTGAATTCGACGGGCAGGGTGAGTGTCAGGGGTGGGCGGTTCTGAATGCCGAAGCCGTCGGCTGAGGCTGGAGCCGGTGCGGGCCATGGCACAGGCCTCACAGCAGATCCTCGCAGTCGAATCGCGCACCGTCGCTGCGGTTGCTGCTCGGTTGGGGGTCGCAGGCGTTGAGGAAGGCGGTGTAGACCGCTTCCCACAAGGGGCGGATGTCAGCCGGGCATCCGCCGACGGCGGTGACGAAGCGGCCTGTCTTCTCCCAGGTCGGAATGCGTCCGCCGTCGAGGATGCGCTCTGCGGTCTCGATGTCGATCTCGCCGCTGGACAGTTCGCAGATTCTCTTGGTATCCGGCCTGCCTGCCGCGAGGTGTAGGCCCTGCAATGCCGCGTAGAGGCGTGCGTTCGACTCGAGGAGATCCTGCGGCGGTGCGGCCATGCCGTTGGCGCTCTCCCACATCGCCCTCAGCGCCATGGGGTCCTCGCCGAAGACCTCGACCAGTTGGCACACCACAGGCCAGGAAGGAGTGCGCTGCACGGACAGAATGCGCGAGACGTAGGAGCGAGAGAGGTCGGTTGAGTCGGCGACCTCCTGGATGCTCAGGCCGCTGGCTTGGTGCAGGTGGGCCAGGGCCTGGGCAAGCTGACGGGCAGCCCGGCTCGCGGAAGCCGGGCCGGCCTCGGCCTCGCGCACTGCGGATGCGGGTGAGGGCTGGGCCTGGCGGGCGCGCTGACGTTCCACGGACCGTAGCGCGATACGGCGCATCACTTCGCTTTCACCCCATCGGGTGCGAGCGGTGCTCTCACTCACGCAGGCCGCGCGGGCGATCTCCTCCCAACTGCTCCCCTTGCGGCGGGCGTCACGAGCAGCGGCACCCATGTAGTACTCCGCCTCCTTCGTGACTGCCGCGGCCCGTGACAGTAACTCTGCGACTCCTTGCCCCTCGTACTCCGCGTCGAGCAGGTCCGAGGCCAGGGTCAGCAGCTCTTCGGCAATCACCCGGGCGAGGGGCCGCCCGGCGTGTGCGGTCGCTGCACCGGCAGCACCCCGCCCGTCGCGCTCCTTCTGAGCACGCTGCCTGCACTCGATCGTGCAGTAGATCCTCTTGCGTCCGCGCCCGGCTCGTTGTTCCATGCCCTGCCCGCAGTACCGACACTGCGAACGCTGTTCGGTTGCTCCGCCCGTCATTTCTTTCACCCGCCTGATCATTCCGTTTTCTTTCCCGACCGCGCGACCCGCGCCCTCGCCGAAAGGAGGAATATGAGCTTCCGGTCGGCGAGGGGAGCGGGCGTGCCCGCTGCTGCGCCCCCACAACGGGTGGCGCAGAAACCGGACTTGGGTCAGCTCAGGGAAAGGCGCTGGTAGCGGAGGCAGGAGCGGCGCACGCCCATGAACAGGGCGCCGACGAGAGCCGCCGCGGCGGGCTCCTCCCAGGACTCCGTGATCAGGATGATCGCGAGAACGGGAACAGCCAAAAAAGCTCCCATCTGGACCGTGACATCCCAGGCGACAGCCGTGAGAGTTTCGCCCGCTGTAAAGCGCGGAATGTTAGCGTCGTGACCTGCCGCGCGCTGGGGAATGCGCGTGGTAGCGATGAAGCGGTCGAGAGACATGCTCTTCCTTCTGTGGAGAGGCGTGCTTGGTCGTGGAACACGAGGGGGCCCTGGAGTTGCTGGGAAGGCGGCCTGGGGCCCCACTCGCGTCACGGAACGCTACAGCCCCGCACCAGCCGTTATCCATTTGATCGGCTAAAAGTCGCAAACCCCCGGCACGGCGGCAGAGAAAATACGGTGTGCCTGGGGCACGCACTCCACTAGAAGCGATCGGTTCTCGGTCAAATACGTTCACTGACGCCCATTTTTGACTGATTCAAAAATCGTTTCGGTGCGTCATGCAATTGTGCGTACGTGACGGTCTCGCGCGGGTGCTAGTGACCAAGATCTCTTGCGGCACTCGGTGCCTGTACGCTTCTCGCATTCGCGGTGCCCTGGCCTGCGGTTGCACTGCCTGGGCGGCACTGCGTGTCTCGACAGGGGCGCTACTCGTTAGTGGCGGCGTCGACTTTCTGAGCGCCTAGCACATACGCGCCGCACCAACAGGGTCGACGTGACCGCCCAGTCACAACGCCGTCCCGGCCCGAAACAGGCAACCAAGCCTTTCAGTCGGAGCAGCCGCTGCCCGAACGGTGACCCGCTCCTGCCCTCACCCCCAGGGCACCGCGGGAGGATGAACCTCGTGCCTCTGTCCCTCACTTCAGTCCGGACGGCGCGCACATCCTGGGTATCGCGTGGACTTTCGTGGTGTCATCGAGCCCCTGGACCAGGGCCGGGACCGAAGGCGGGGAGCTGGTACTCGCTGATCCCGCGTGACGCGGCGGCAAGCCTCACAAGTGGGCCGCCCCATATTCCGCCTGACTGTGGCACTTGGGCTATCGCAGGGCCTGAGCGTGGGCGAAGTTGTGCCCTACCGTGCGGGGCTGCCGGCGGCACGGGGCCAAAGCCGATGCAAGGCGTGCAATTGGAATGGCTGGCCGGGCAGTGTTCGCGCAGTTGCGTGGAGCTGAGGCGCAGCAGTTGCACGGGCTCGGCCGGTGGGTGGCGGCGCGTGCGGATCACCTGTCCGCGCACGGTGATGAGCGGTCGTGGGCTGGCTCGGAGCACGTTGCCGGTGGTCGCGTACCTCGGTGAACCCGAGGTACGCGACATCGGGGGTGCGGGTGAAGGGCGCGGCACGCCGCGAACCGCGGGTGGGCGAGGCTGCTTGCTACTGGCGGGGTGACCGCCGCCCGGTCCTTCAGCGACGACCGCGTGGTGGTTTCTTGAGCGGTCGAGCAGGCTGTGCCGCCTTGAGCGGATCGCGTCACTGGTCACCAGCAGTGGGCGGCGAGCTTGTGTGCTCTACGGGTTGCCATCGGGATGTTGGTGGATCCAGGACAGGCCGCCGAGGTCGAGGCGGTTTCGGCTTCGAGTGACGGCGACGTAGGCGAGGCGTGCTTCTGCCCTGTCGATCGGGCCGGGAACGGGGACGCCGTTCGCGTCTTTCTCGTCGGTGTCTTTTGGGGGGAGGAAGTCGTCGGCGATTCTCACGTGCTCCCATTCCCGGCCTTTGGCCCGGTGGGCGGTGGAGATGGTGATCTGGGCGTGCGTTTCAGGGGCGAGCTGATCTACTGCTTCGAGGACTACTTCCGTGCCGTGTTCGTCGATCAGGTCGACGAACGGTCGCAGGTCGCGGCCGGCGGGGTCGTGCTCGGCATACTCCTGAAGTTCTCGCCAGGAGGGGAAGAGGAGCAGCTCTGGGTGCCAAGTGCGGCGGCCTTCTTTGAGGTCGCGGGCGGCGGTGGCCAGCGCGCGCAGGCTCTCCCCGCCTCCGGCCAGTGCGACGCGCTGGCCGGAGGCGAGGTGTTTCATGACTTCGGTCATGGCGCCAACGTTGGTGCGGCACAGCACCGCGTCAGGGTTTTGGACGGCGCCTAGTTCGGTGGGGATGGCAGGGGTGCCGGACAGGCGGATGGGTGCGTTCGCGATGGCGAGCCATCGGTTGGCTTCGGAGGCGAGGCGGGGGCCGAAGCGGAAGGACTGTGACAGGGAGAGTGCGGTGCCGTCGAAGCCGGTCATGATGTCGCGGGCTCCGCGCCATCCGTAGATGGCTTGGGCGGAATCGCCGACCACGACGAGTTGGGCGTGGGTGCGCTGGGTGGTGAAGACCTGCTCGAGGACGGGGTTGGTGTCCTGTGCTTCGTCGAGCAGGAGGTAGTCGGCGTCGATTCTAGGGCCGGACAAGGCCCACATTTTAAGGTAGTGGTCGTGGTCGAAGCGGACGCTGCCTGCGTCGGGGTTTTGCAGGTCGGCCCAGGCCTTGCGCGCGAATTGCATTACGCAGTCGACGAGTTGGGCGTGGTGGTCAGCGTCCTCGATACCGCGTAGGGGTGGGACGTGGTGATCGGCGATGACGGGGTCGGCGGACTGGCAGTAGCGCGTTACCGTGCGCAGTACCGCGTGGGAGAGAGCCCTGGGCGATACCTCTTGGTGTGCGATGTGGAGGCTTCTGGTGATGCCGAGGGCCATGCCGATTTTCCATCCCGCCTGGCGCGGACCGCCCAGGCGGCGGGCGTAGCGGTGGCCGATTGCTGCGTAGGCGAGTGCGTGCGCCGTTTTGCAGGTGACGCTGGAAGGGAAGCGTTTCGCGGCGTCGAGGGCGATGGGCTTGTTGAACGCGATGTATCGCCCGTGGCGCGAAGTGGTGCCGGCGAGCAGGACGAGTGTGCTGGTTTTTCCGGTACCGGCGCCGGCCTGTAGAGACAGGTGATCGCCGGCTTCGAAGGCGTCGGCGGCTGCGGTCTGTTCGGCGGTGGGAATCAGCACCCGGTGCTCCATGTGACGGTGCAGTGTGCGCGCGCGGGCGGCACAGTCGAAGGGGGTGAGGCATTCAGGGCGCCGAACACCCCGGTCTCCGGGGAGGGTGCCTCGGAGGAGGAGTGAGGGAGCTGGGGGTGGCGTGGTCTGGTGCTGTGGTGCATGGCGTGAAGGTGGCAGGTGCCACGCCGTCGACTGCGGCAAGCATGCCGATTTGTCCTACGGATGGCTCATGCCCTGGGAACTGCCATGCGTTTTCACGAACAGGGATTCGTGAGGGATCTCAGTTCGGGTGATCTCTGCGGACAGTCCGCTCCGGGGCTATCGGGCAGGGCAGGCGGGAGGCTCGTGCCCTTCGCAGAGGCGTCCAAGAAGGTGGTCGACCGATACCTCAAGGGCGTGGGCGAGTGCGTGCCAGCTCTTGAGAGATCCGATGGTGCGACCCTGCTCGATCTCGATGAGAGTGCGTCTGGCCAGGCCGCTGCGGTGGGCGAGCTCCTCGTAGGTCCAGCCGCGTTCGCTCCTCAGTCGCGCAAGCTCCAAGCGGAGGGCGATGAGGTTTGGATCGGGCGGGAAGGTTGTCACCTCCCCAGTCGAAGGTGCAGAGCCTTGCCCTGTCAGTGCAGACCTCTGCCCTATTTTCGCTGGTGACCGCAGCGCCGTGAGGGCAGACGTCTGCACTACTGTGCGGCCACTGCCTGTGCAGCGGCACCGCCTGGGCAGGCCCACATAGTGAAGTCAGGGGAAGAGAGAGAGCCTCATGAGGCCGTCCACGACGCATCTCGCAGTGCGGCGGACCTGGACCGTGCAGCTTCGCCCGGAGCTCGGCGGCCCAGTACTCCACTGCCCCCAGTGTCTGTCCTCGACGTCGGCCGCGCGGGTGGCAGTACCCGGCGTGCTGGCCCACCTGGCCCAGCACGCCCGCCGTGACACGCTGCCGGCCCACCTGCGTACCTGCCAGTGCCATGCGCGCGGCCGCCGCTGGCACCATCGTCACCGCGGCTGCGACGGGCCGGTCCTGCTCGTCCTGGCCCGGGAGGACGGCGGCCGTCTTTGGCGACTTGCCGATGTATGTGCTGCCTGCGCCGCCGCCACGAGACACGCAGCTGTGGTTCCCGACACCGCTCTCGCCTCCCGGGAGAACGGCCTTCTGCCGCCCAACTATGGACAGGCTCGGAGGCAACAGCCCGCCGACGGCCCGTCCAAGCAATTGCGGGTACGGGAGATGCTCAGCTACCTCGGTGTCGCTCTTCCCGTACACATCGGCGCTACAGCCCGCCTGATCGCTCTCCAGTGCACGCTGAGGTCTACCCCGCAGGGGTACGTGCGCATCCCTGGCGGCCTCCTGCGCGGCATGCGACTGGACGACGCGGCTTATGCACGCCAGGATCTGGAAGACGCCGGCTGGCTGCACGTGTTTCCACGCTGGCCGCAGGCCCGACAACAGGGCCTCACCGCTCAGCTGCTGGACGCCACCGTGTGGTCCCAGGCTCCCGGCCGACTAGCCCGGGCCCGGGCGGCGGACTGGGCCCTGCGGGTCTGCAGCACACCGCAGCTCCGTGGCCTCGAGGTAACGCCAAGACTGCTAGGCCTGACCCTCACCGCCTACGCAGAGGGCGAGAACCCCCGCACCTGCATCGAGGCCGAGGCACTCACCCGGACGTGCGCGCTGGACGCCACCGATCACAGCCGCGTCCTGGATCTGCTGCTCTGTACAGGTTTCCTGTCATCCTGGTCCTGCGACCCGCACACAGGAGATCTGGAATGGTCCAACTGAGCGCGTCCCCGGGGTGAAGGCTCGGGTGAGTGGCGGTGATACTCCTCGTGCGGGTACACCAGCGGTCGCCATGACGGCTTTCGGAAAGCCAGGCAGGGCGAGGTGCACCAGGGCGGGCAGGTCGACCTACGCACTGAGCACACGAAAGGACCCTTCCACCATCAGAGATGTCGGGCCAGCCGGGCGGCGGCCGATTCGATGGCGGCGAAACGGCCTCAAGTGGGCTGCTACACCTCGCCAGCCCTGTCGGCCGTAGGCCTTGTCGGACGGATCAGATGGTCATCTATCACTCACGGACTCGATGCGGTGTTGCTGCTGGAGGAGCACCGGTTGAGGGCCGCTCACCAGGAGCCTTCGAAAATTTCTTCGAAGATGATGTTCCACTCTGAGATGGGGTCCTCAAAGGGGGTGTCGTCGAACTGTTTGATCTTGGCGTGTGTCTGCTGCGCGAGGGCTTCCTCGTCGTCGGCTTCGTCGCGCTCTGCATGATAGGTCTGCAACGCGCAGAGGCTGTAGATCAGGGACTCGACATCACGGTGGATGAGGAGGTGCCGTGAATTTCCTTCTGGGAAGGCATAGATGTGTTCGGTGTCGGGGTCCAGGGCCAGGATGGAGTCGTTGAAGTAGCCCAGGACGAGCCATCTTTGCGCCTCGGCAGGGTAGGGCCGCCCTGTAGTTTCGAGGAACTCACCGAGATACACGGATTCTTGGCTGGGATTCTTCACGTCCATACGTGAAAGGAAGAGGTCGTCGTGCGGGAGGCCCACCTCGTGCAGGATGCGCATCGAGCGGGACAGCTCGGCAGGATCCTGTTGTTCCTCTCGGGGGAACATGACGATTCCCTTGAGTCCGAACAGGCGGATGATCTCGTCTGAACTGACGGAGTAGCTCATGGGTTGACCTTACTTGTGCTTGGCGTTACCGGCCGTGCGCCGTCTTCAACTTGTCTACGTAGGCCTTGTGTAGCGCGTTCCCTTCTTCTCTGTTTCCGTTGAGCTGGTCGTAGGGGACTGCGTCAGTTACTTTGGTGTCTGCCCCGAAGTGTTTGGCGAGCCATGCGTCGCAGCGGCTGTTGCGTTTTTGGCATGGCGCCCGTTCGGTGAATACTTCGTCGAGCCCGTCTTGTTTTCCTCTACGGATGAGAGAATATCCGATGACGCGTTCGGAGTGCATGCCGCGGTCGCTTCGGCCGATGAGGATGAGTTCTTTGTTCTTGTCCGAGGGGTCAATATATCTTCCTGCGGCGTAATTATGCTTCGTCTCGTAGTCATTGTTGGCGTAGCGGGCGAGTTGCGTCGCCTGCCCCAGTGGATCCTTGTACGGGTCGACGCGGCTTGATGTGACGACTTTGGTTTCGTCGTCCTGGACGCCGACTTCCCTCTTCTCAGCTCTGCTCTCCGGTCGCCATGCCTTTCCGTCGGACTCAAGAAGGTCATGGATTCCTGATGTGTCTTTCTTGTCGACATCCTTCAACGTACCGTCGGGGAGCAGTTGTTGAACCGTTCCGTCCTTGGAGAGGAGGTACATGGGTACGTCTTTGCCGTCGTCGTCCTTCTTGCCGGGACTGCAGGCATCGACCTCACCTTTGACGTGTTTGTCGGTTTCGTCGTTGCTGCGTTTGGTCTTGTCGAGGCCGGTGACGTTCTTCTCGATCTCCTTGTGCATGGAGTGCGCGGTGGCCTCGACTTTGTCCTCGGCCTTGTCGATGGCGGCTCCAAATTTAGCGAAGCGGTCGTCCTTCTTCGTAACGAGGCTGCGCTTCGACCGATTGTCCTTGAAGTTTTTCTTCTTGTCGTGGAGCTTTCCCTGTTCCTTGCCGAGTTGGTCGATGGCGTCGGCGAACTCGGCGAACTCGATCCAGAGGTCCTGGCCGACCGAGTCGAGCCCTTCCGGGAGGAGGGCTCCGTTCTTGTCGTGGCCTTGAGAGGAGGTCGTGTCGTCGAACAGGCCTTCCAGTTTCGTCAGGATCTCGCCTTCGATCTTTTCGACTGCGAGGTCTATGAGCTGGGAGACGAGGAGGTCGATGGCTTCTCTGACCGCCATCTTCAGGGCCAGGGCTGCTCCGGCTCCCAGCAGAGCGGATAGACCGCCGGTGAAGATGGCGCCGATGAGCCCCCCGGCAACAGCGGCGGCGGCCGCGCTGAGGTCGGCGATTACCGCGATCTTGCAGGTGGTGACGTACCCGGCGCCGGTGTCCATGGCGCCGGCCAGCAGGTCCATGGCGTCGGCGAGGTGCTTCATGTCCTGGCCGGAGACCTTGCCCCAGCGCTGCCTGAACGCGTCCACGGCCAGGCCCTTGCTGCGTCCGGCAAGGACGTTGCTGCAGGCTCTGTTGGCGTCTCGGATGGTGTCCCGCAGCTCTTCGGCGAACTCGCGGTACTCCCGGGCCGTGTCCGTGAGTTGGTCTTCGTCGATGTCAGGCCAGTCGACGCCGACCATCTCCATGATGTCGCGCAGGTCTTCGGGCAGTTGTATGCCCACCTGTCACACCCCCGTGTTCAGGTCGCTCCGGTCTTTCGCTGTGATCCACTGTAGAGGGCGCACGCCTGTGGTGAGCTGCTGTTATTAGTCGTTGTGGGCGGGTTGAGGATGTGGAACGAGTGTGGTCATGCAGTCGTCCATGCCGATCATGACGCGAGGCTCCCCTGCACTGGTGCGGAGGCAGCAGACCGCCCGGACGGGTGGTCCCGGGCGGAAGGGCAGGATGACTCCGCTGTCGAGGTTGATGTATTGGACCAGGCCGTCGGCCCAAGCGGCTGCAAGCTCTGCGGGATGCCCTTCGTCGCTGCTGGCACCGAGGTCGACGACACGGTCCGGCCGATGGAGCAGAGGTTCGGGCATCGGTGGTGTGCCTGGACTCCACGCCCGGATCCGGCCGTCGGCCCCCCCGGAGTAGACGAGCGTGGGGCCCGTTCCTTCAAGTGCGAGTCCGGCCAGGGCGGTAACGGGGCCGTCGTGCAGCACGTGGGAGGTCACGTCGACGACGTCTTCTTTCAGGCGAAGGGCGTGGACGTGGCCGCTGCTGTCTCCGAAAACTGCGCCGTCCGGCAGGGACGCGGCAGCCGTCAGCGTCGCTCCTGGAATCCGTGTTGGGAAAGTCAGTGCGACTCGGCGTAGTTGTGTCCAGGGTTCTGCTTCGGGTTCCAGCAGGGCTTGCAGGCCCGGTCTGCTGGGTGGAGCCTCACCGACGAGGCTGACGCCACCGAAGTCGTCTACCGCGACGACTGTTCCGTCGGGAAGACAAAGGACTGCTGCGGTGGGGCGGTTGTGGCTGGATGTCAGCCGGCCTGTGGCCGCGCCGTCGGCGTGGTCGAGCACGCGTACGTCGCCGAGGTGGTCGGCGCACAGCACCCGCTGTGCGTAGCGGGCAGCTCCCGTGCAGAGCGCGGTTGTGGGGCCGGGCCAGTACGAGTTCGTGTTCTTCCGTGTGGAGGTATGTGCGACGCGCCACGGCTCGGGTCGGGCCAGGTCGTGCAGGACGCGGCGGGTGTCGGCTGCTGTGGTGCTGTCGAGCGCGGCGAGCAGCGTCAACGCGCGGGTCGAGGGGGTGTCGCAGGCGCAGAGGGACTGGCCTGCGCGTAGCCAGGCGCGGCCGAGGTCGCTTGCTCGTTCTGCGATGGCGGGCTGTTGGTCGAGCCAGGCGGTGACAGTATGGGGGTCCGCTTGCACGAGGGACTGGGCGGTGAAGGCGAAGGGCGCCTGGCCGGACTGGGGTTCAGTCTTCCGCTCGGTCTGTACGGCCAGGCCGGGCAGCGGGTAGCAGTGTTCTGTGTCGGCAGCGGAATTGGCTGTCTGGGCCCAGCGGCGGAAGCCGTCCGGGTCGGTCCATCGGGGGTGGGTGAGGTCCATGACCGCCGGTTGCAGGGTGTGCCCGAGGAGTTGTTCGGTGCAGGGTGCTCCGGTGCGGGACTCGATGATCAGTTTCACGTGGGTGATCTGCAGGAGCGGCTGGATCAGCTGCTCGAGGATGGCTTCCGGTGCGTGGGAGAGGTGCAGGTCGCACAGGATGAGAACGGTGTGCCGCTTGTCTCTGGTGACGGCTGCGACAAGTTCGCCGGGTGCACGTGCTGGCAGTCTCAGGTGGTCCGCCAGGAGCCAGGCGGCCCCGCGGAGGCCGACGCCGGTGAGCGGGGCTACCGCGTGGATGCGGCGGTTGCTGGGGTCTGGGGAGGTTGTGCCGCCGTGCTCGAGGAGCCATGCCAGCAGGTGGGACTTGCCTGCGCCTGTGGGTCCCGTGAGGATGCAGAGCTGTGGGGAATGAGGGTCGGTGAGCCATGTGAGCAGCGCTGAGGCTGCGGGTTCCCTGCCGGCGCCCGGCTTGCGCAGGCGAAGACCAGTCCTGTCGGACACTGCACTCCCCCGGTCGGCTACTGCTGTTGGCCAGCCTGCTGAGCAGCGTACAAGATCGTCTGCTTCAGCCCTTCCTCGCGTGATTGTGCTGTCACGCCGTAGTCGAAGCTGTGGGTGAACTGGGCTGAGGGAAAGAGCTGTTGCATCCATTGTGCGCAGTAGTGGCCGGGCATGAGGCAGGGTTGCAGTTCGCAGTAGACGCGGGTGACGTCTTGTGGGCGGACCCCCGATGCTGACAGGCGCTGCCAGATGCGCTCCTCGGGGTGGAGCTGGCCGGGGCCCGTGCTGTCGGTGACGACTTCCTTGCGGCCTTCGGGCAGCTTGAACTCGAAGGAGGCCGAGAACGGGAAGTTCAGGGTGTGCCGGACGTCGTCCAGGACTCGGGGCCACCAGCTTTCCCGTTCGGCGAAGGCCAGGGGGTCGAGGTCCTTGAGTCCTGTCATGAGGCTGTGAAGGATGGGGAGCGCGTCTTGAAGGCCGTCTGCAGCGGCGAGGCGCGGCAGGCCGCGGTCGAGCAGCACCAGCGCTTCGTTGAACAGATCCACGCTTGCGCTGACGTACATGTCCGGAATCACCTCGGACAGGAAGACGGCTTGGACGGCACCGTCCGGCCTGACGCACAGCTCGGCGCCTCCATCCGTGCCCAGACGCAGCCAGCGGCTGAGCGTGCCGGGCGGGGACGGACGCTTTTGCTGGGAGGCGAACGCTGCGAGTTGGGCGGCGTCATTGGTGGCCGCCGCGCGGAAGTAGGGCGCGACAGCGACCGGAACACCCTGGTCTCGCAGCGTGCGGACAACGTCCTCAGGCACCGGGGCGCCGTGGAGGGATACGGGGTGGAATCGGCGGACTCCGTCAGTGCCGAAATGCGTGGTGATCGATCCGGTCATGATTACGAATTGCTCCTCGATGTGATCTCGAAGGTCAAGTCAGACCTGGGGTTGCCCTCGTTTTGTCCCGGTTATGACGCGGGGGCAGCGGCCTGCGGGTGGTTTGAGGGTCAGCGTGAGCGCCAGGTGCGGATTTCCAGGTGGGTGATGTGGGCGTCGGGGTGGATGCGGCCGGTTTCGACGAGCCACTGGTGAATGGCGGACGTGACGTCTCCGCCGGACTGGTCGACGCGGCGGGCGAAGTCCCCCGCTTCGAAGCCGCCGGTGGCGGCGGATCCGTAGGAGCGCTCTTCGGTGTGGTCGGTGCGCTGGATGACATCGCGGCGGATACCGGGTGAGTCGGTGCGGCTTCCGGAGGCGTGGACGTAGCCGGTCTTTGCGAGGCGCACGGTGAAGGCCAAGCGCAGGCCCTGGCGGGCGGCTTCAGCGATGAGGGGGCGTAGGCGGGCGGATCCGGAAGCGATGGCCTGTGCTCCGGCGCGTCCGGTGCCGGTGCCGGTGGGGGTGATGAGGAGTGCTTTGGTGCGGACGCGGGCTTTGGTGCCGGCGGCGGTGGTGCGGCGGGTGATGTGCCCGGCTGCGATGGCCGCGAGCTCGGTCAGTTCGGTGATGCCTGCGCTCTGGACAGCGGCGAGGACCTGGGTGAGGGCCGGGACGAAGGCTGCGCCTTTGTTCTTTGTGTAGAACTGGGAGACGAGGGAGGGGTCTCGGTTGATGATGCGGGCGATGTCGCGTTTGGTGTAGCCGGCTGCCTGGAGCTGGTCGGCGAGCTGGGCTGCGTCGTTGAGTTGTGGTGCGGGGGCGCGTCGGCGGCGGGGCGGCATCAGGACCCCTCGTTGTTACTCGTGGTCTGCAATGTGGTGCGGCCCTTGTCGCGCAGGGTCAGGAGTTCGTCCTCTGTGGTGGGGGCGGTGAGGGGGCCGGTGAGGTGGCCCTTGTTCAGGTAGTCGCCGGGCTGGCCGTGGTAGGGCCAGGCCTGGGGCTGGGTGAGGTAGACGGCGTCGGTGCGGAAGGCGACGACGCTGCCGGGCGGGGCGTGGAGGGCGCCTGCGTAGGTGTTGTCGTCGCGGTGGCGCTGGGAGAGCAGGGCGGCTCGCGCGGAGGACCAGATGTGGGCGGCCCATTCGGGGTGGGCGTTGGGGTCGCGGGTGAAGCCGGTGGGGCGTTGCCAGGTGATGGTCTGGTCGTCGAAGCCGATGATCTCGGCGTCGGTGGGGACGTCACGTTCTGCGGTGCGGGGGGTGGTGCCGGTGACGGTGCGGGGGCGTTGGGCGAAGGCGCCGATGCCGTAGAGGAGGACGGCGCGGACGGCGCGGGCGGCGAGGTGGGCTGCGGTGCGCTGGTCGGGGTCGCCGTTGAGGTCGGCCTGGGCAGTGAGGGAAGACCAGGCTTCCTTGAGCTTCTTGGACCAGTCGTCCAGGGGTTTGCCGTCGTCGAAGAGGATGCCGTCGAGAATTTCGATCTTCCACGGGCTGCGCGGGTTGGACAAGGCGGTGTGGATTTCGGGTCCGCCCGCCCAAGTGGTGAACGTGGTGCCGGGGGTGGCCGGGTAGTGCCAGGCCCGGTCTCCGGGAGCGGGCGCGGGGAGCATTCCGACGTGGTCCCAGGTCTCGGGGACGGTGACGCGAACGTGCCAGTGCCCGCAGGCGAACAGTGCCTTCGTTTGTTCCCTTTCCGACCAGGCGGCGAACCTGGTGGCGGTGATACGGCGGGGGGTACCGACTCCGGCTTTCCAAGTGTGTTTGGCGTAGGCGAAGGTGCGGTCGTACTCGACCAGGGCGGGGAGCTGGGCGGGAACGCGGGGCGGGGTGATGAGTTCGGTGCGGCCCTGCCCCGCGGTAGCGTGGAAGAGGCTGCGGAGCTCTTCGGACAGAACGGGGTAGCCGTCCGCGTACTGGCCCTTGGTCGGGATCGTGCGGGTCCACAGGTCACGGCCGGTCTGGGACGGTGAGCCCATCAGGACGGCGTCGGGCCAGTGGCGGCGCAGGGCCTTCCACAGCAGGACGAACGCGTCACGGATGACGGCGGGCTCCGCCCCGTCGGCGTCGAACCACTCCCCCGCCGACCGGATCTCGACATGCTGCTCGCCGTGTTCGCGCTGGTAGCGGCCGACGGGGTTGCGGGGGTGGACGAAGTGGCCGGCCATCCGGTCCCGACCGCGCCCGGTGTCCGTGCGCCAGCCGGGTGTGGGGGCGTTCAGCCAGGCGGCGACGGTGTCCTTGAGGAAGGGGTGCTGGTCGGCCTGCCGGTGCCAGGGGGCGCCCGCGGTGATGTAGATCCGCTCGACGCCGCCGGGCAGGACGTGGAAAACGGTATTGAGGATTTCTGCGGCGCTGGCAGTAGGCAGGTCGATGCGGAACGTCTGGTCGCGGTAAACCAGCACACCGGTGTGCGTGTCGAGGAAGACGGTGCTGCGGGCCTGCTGGGTGAAGTTCGGGTGCGTGGAGGCGAGGTTCGCGGTGTGGGCGAACCAACGGTCGCCATCGTGGCCTTCGGGGATGTCGGGCAAGGTCCGTAGTGCTGCGGTGGGCACGGATGGTGCGGCTGGCGGGGCTGCCAGCTCTGCCGGTGAAGTGGCAGAGGTCGGTGCGGGCCGTTCAGGGATCACGGCAGGTTGGGGGGTCGGGCGGGTCATCGCTGGAGCGCTCGGGCCTGTCGGCGCCGGCCGGTCCTCAGTGCCTTCCAGGGCTGTGGCATGGGCGGGTCCGGGTGACGGGGGCGTCGGAGCGGGGTTTTCCTGTGCTGTGGCGGTGAGCCGGTCGGGGGCGAGGATAGGGGCGATCGCCACGATGTCGGCCAGGCTGAGCCCCGCGGCGGGAGCAATGCGCTCCGCCTTCGCCTTCTCGTATCCCGCGAGTGCGGTGATCTTGCGGGCGCGGTCCGTCTCCAGTTTCTCCAGCGCGGCCTGCGCTTTCCTGATGCCGTCCCGCAGGACGCGCAGCTCGGCCAGCTCCGCGTTGTAGGTCTTTGCGTCCATCACGATTCCTTGTACCTGCAGGTCAGTTGGCGGAAAGACTTCCGGTGGAGACGTAGGCGACAGTGCCGCCCGAGTGGGAAGGCAGACGGGTGCCCAGAAGGAGGTCAGCGACGTCCCGGTCAGCCTGCCGCGGTGCGGTCAGGTGCTTGACCGGGGTGGCCAGATCGGTGACGTACCCGGCCAGGACAGCGTCCGGGAAGACGTGCCGCCCGTCCTCCCTCTTCTCCCACGTCCCCAGGCCAGTCAGGACGGCCACCACGTAGCCGGACAGGGTCACTGGGAGTACTCCCCCGGCGGCCACACTGGTGGCATCGCAGCGCCATCCGCCCCTCAAGCTCTCCAGGAGATCCTCGGGGGCAAGCCTGGACGAGAAGCCGGTCCGCTGCCCGTCAGGACCACCGGCCTGGCGGGCAGCGTCAACACGCAGCACACCGATCTCCTTCACATCCAGGTGATCCACGGGAGCGAAAGGACGCTCCCGCAGAGCCTGTACGACCTGCAGAGGAGTCATCACCCGCACACCTCGGCGGGAGAGACCGGGCAGGACCTCTGCAGTGATGAGGCGGCGGAAAGTAGTGATGGCGCAGCCGAGTTCCTCAGCAGCCTGCCCCGTCGTAAGCAGCATTGCCTGGCTCCTCACCGATCGAGGCTCTGTCCTTGCGAACGTACCGCCAACCCTCTCCCCAGGCAAGCCCACTCAATTATCTGATCTGGCTTGTATCTGGTTCGGGAATAGGCAAAACCGATCGGCAACCGGCCTGTGGCCCGCCGTCCCCGGCCCGAAGCCGCGAACCGCTCGGTGCGCAGCTTCCGGTGAAGGGGAGTTGGCAGGGGTGGTGCGGGGACGCAAGCCCGGCACCGCACGGCCTCCGCGCTGCAGCTTCACCCCGGCTCGGCCAAGGCTCTCTTCATTGAGATTCTTCGAGATGGCCACCGATCGGGTAACGGCCTGCGCAGCGCAATGAACAAGGCCCCCGAGCTGTTGATCGAGATGTCTGACGTATCGCGATGAGCCGCCATGCGGCCGAGAGACAACGGCAGTTAGTGACAGCATCGTCGTCAAGGTAAAGGTAGCAGCAAGTGCGGGAGAGCCAGGAGTGCTTACGCCTTCTTCGAGCTGAAAGCGCCGCCGCCCCTTCGGCTTCGTCGGCCCCGGTGCAGCGGCGTTCACGCCGGTAAAGAAGTGCGCTCGCGCCGGGCCCGGTTGGCAGGCGAGAGGTGCCATCGGTGGAACGGCTTCACACCGCCGGAAGGTCATAGAGCGGGTGGCACGGTGAACGAGCACCACCGGTCGCGGCCTGCACGCCTACCGCACGAGCAGCCGGTAGGCCGGCCGGACAGAAGGAACAGGAAGCCACTGTATCGGCCGGTGCCTGCGTGCAGGTTCTGCCGCCCTCAGAACCCCTCCTGTTGCGCCCGGCGGTATGCCAGTTGGAGCAGCGTGAATGTTCCTGCGTCTCCCCCAGCGTCCGGGTGCCACTTCCGTACCGCAGCCTTGTAGAGCTGCTGGGCTGTGCGTTCGTCCGAGGCCGTCGTTTGCGCGAGTTCCCTCAGCAGGGGAAGAATTCTTGGGGTGGGCAGGGGTTTCTTGCTTGAAAGGGCCGCCAGTTCGGCGTGGAATCGCTCGCGTTGCCCCTGCCGCGGCCGCGCAGACGCCCTCTCGGCGTGCTGATCCCGGGCCTGTCGGCGCCAGGAAGCCTGCTTGCAGGCATCCGAGCAGAACCGGGGTAGCCGACCTGGCTTGGGAGGGCGGTTCCAGGACATGCCGCAGTGGCGGCACTCCAGTCTTTGTACCGGCGCATCTTCGCCCGTGGGAACCGATCGCTCGCGTCTAGCCATTGTTTTCTCTCTCAACTGCTTCTGCGCTTCGGGCGATTAGTAAATCGTTTCGAACATAGATAACACGTTCCGTTCGATTGAGTATCGTAACGCTACCTACACACAGAGCAAACCAGCATCTTCTCGTCCGTCCTGTTCATTGCCGATTCCTGAAGGTGCCAGGCGGTCGGATTTATCGTAACGAGGCAGGTTTCAAACAGGCGCCCTGGCGGCTCCCTGCGCCGCTGCGGGACCGATTCCGAAGGGTAGGCCATGGCCCGCTCGATACACCGCGAGGCCAGACAGCACAGTTCACCCGGCACCGTCCAGGGATGCCGCGAGCTACCGTCACAGCTGATGGAAAGAGGGAGTCAACCTTGACCCTCCGGGCATTCACCCATGCGGGTGATGGCAATAGGGAAGGTGTCCGACGGTAGGCGCGCCCAGGAATACGGGGGTAGTTCAGTGCTGGCGGGATGGGAGAGAGGTTCCATCCCATCAGGAAGTTGCTAGGTAGGTGGCGGGACCGCTATATGGTCTGCTGCGCAGGGAAGGTCTTTTACGACTGTGCCGGAAGGAGATGCCCAGTGAACGTGACCAGGCGGAAGCTGTGGGCTACCCAGCTGGCGCGGCATGCCGCAGAGGACAGAGAACTGCTCCGCAGGGCGACGGCTGAGCGTCAGGCTGCCGAGGAAGCGCTGCGGTCGGCGAAGGAGCGGGAGGATTTGGTGGCCTTGATGGCTACGGCTTCCGGCACTGCTCTGTCGAAGGCTGAGGCCTGGCTGTCGGCACTGGACGAGCCGCTGGCCGAGGGCGAGACCGGTGTCGCTGATCCCGTCGCGGAAGCGGTGCCGTGCTCACAGCCGCGGGTCTCCGTCGCTGCCGTCATCCAGGACTTTCTGCGGATGCAAGTCGAGGCAACGTACGCGGAGATCAAGGATGAGGTCGGGAAGATGCGTCCCGACGTCAAAGCGGAGAACTGCGCCCGAGACCTGAACCGCATGGTAAAGCGCGGCATTCTCACGCGTCCCCGGACCGGTTCATACCGGCTTGCTGTCAAGGAGTCCGAGCCAGTGCGTTCTTGAAAGATCATGCCCTGGCGTGCGCGTATAAGCACGGGATGCCGCCGAAGTGAGGTTCGGCGGCCCCGGCTGCGCATGTTTAGGCCCCACGCGCACCGTCACTATAGCGAGACCTGGTGTCGGAAGGCGCGGTGCTTCATACCAACGTGTCTGTACTTACGAAAGAGGCCCCACGTGATGATCTTTATGACCGGTGACGGCATCGGCCGCTCCCTCTGTTTCGCCGGCCGTCAGGCTGTGCGGGAGGTAGAGCAGTGACCAGCACGCACCAGACCCGTCAGCTGTTTCCTACCAGCCGCGCGAGCACTCCGATTCAGTGGGCGGTCTCCCTCGATCTGGCAACGCTGAGCGGACCGGAAAGGCGTTCGGTCAGCTCCCGCGAACTCGCCGGCCGTTCGGGGCTGGGGCAGGACACAGTCGCGGAGATCATGGCGTTCCTGGGGACGGTCGGTCTTGTCGAAGGCACACGGCAAGAGTGCGCCGCAACGGTGGCGGGCTGGGAGATCGCGACGGCTTGCAGGAAGGACGAGACCCAGGGGCGCCTGCTGCTTCTGCCTCTCTTTCTGAAGCACTGGTCCGTGCCGCTCGTATACGGCATGCTTCTTGACGCGCCGGTCGAGCAGACGGTATTGGTGAGCCGCCTCCGGGGAGCCACCGGCATCGCCGCCCGCAGGGCTCAGTACCTCGTCGAGTGGTTGATGCTGGCGCTGGTTCTTCGCCAGGATCCAGCGATGCGGATCTCGCCGTCGGCGGCGTGCACCATCGCCCTGCCGTCCGCCCCACCCACGGTTGAGGTGGCTGCCGAGGAATCGTCTGGTCTGCTGATGGGCCTGACCTTTGCGGAGTTGAGGAGCCTGCCTCCCGAGCACTACGTCGCCCTGCTCAAGCAGGTGCCCGCTCTGTACGATCTCGATCCCGTCTGACGCCGCGTGGGGCGAAGCTCCACGCTGCTCCGCTCGCTAAGACGCGACTGCTTCTTGAACTGCCGCTCCGCGTCACGGGACCCCCCGTGACGCTTCATCGGCGTCAGTGCCGCGTACCCACGTTCCGGCGATGTCTGCCCTCGGCGCACGTCACGCGACGGCAGTGTTTACCTCCTGTCGGCTACGAGGCTCTCTCGTGGCCCCAGGCTGCCTCCGCTGCGCCGCTCGGGCAATCAACGGCGTACGTGTGCGCACCGGTGTGCCCTCTGTTCCGGTGGCTGTCAGCGGCTCCGTTCCCTCTTCCTGGAAGATGCTGCCCTGTATGCAAAATATCATCACAATCAATGAAAAATCACAGCCAGATGACCGGTCTGCGAGTGGTCGCGTGCTTCGGTGCGTGGACCCGGATCTCGTCGAAGCGCACTTCATCGGTGAGGCTGGTGAGTCCGTGCAGATGCCGTGGTTGCAGGCTGCGAGCGAGATGCGCTTGGAGGGCTGCGCCCCAGTGTGGGAGTTCCCGATCCTCAAGGGCCGCCGGGTGGGTCCAGGTTGGTGGTGGACGGCAACGAACGGCGGCATGGTGCGCTACGGATTCGGGTCGATGCGCACGCAGTTGATGATGCTGGACTTCGATCCGCAGGTGGTTGCTGTGGCATGCCGTCCGGTGGAGCTGCGGTGGCGGGGCAGAGGCGGAAGGACCATTGGGCACGCGCCTCATCTGATGGCGCGGCTAGCAGACGGCAGCGGACTGCTGATCGACTGTGCAGGTCGGCTGGGGGCAGGGCGGCGGCTGGTGCAGCGGGCGGCGCATGTCGATGCCGCTGCGACGGCCGCGGGCTGGCACTACCGGCTAGTCGGGCGGCCGCCGCAGGTGGTCGAGGCGAATGTCCGCTGGCTCGCCGGGTACCGTCACCCGCGGTGCGCACAGGGTCTGATGCTGGGCGTCTCTCGGTCGTTCCGCACTGCCACGGCTCTGCTGGACGGCGTAGCTGCGATGGGTGATCCAATCGCTGTGTGGCCTGCGGTGTTCCATGGCTTGTGGCGGGGGCTGTTGACCGCTCCTCTGGACACTCCGCTGCATGCGGGAACCCTGGCTGTCGCTTCCGCCCCCTCTCTGGCCGGGGTAGCGCAGTGAGCCGGCCGGTCTGGAAGATCGGGGATCCGGTGCGCGGTGACGGCCGGGAGTGGTCCGTGGCGGGGGTGGAAGCCCATGGTGCTGAGGGGCCGCGGATCTGGTTGGTTGAACGGGGCCGTTCGGGTGGGCTGGCGGTGTTCGGTCTGTCTGCGCTGAGTGATCTCGGTTTCGAGTTGCTGAAGGGACCTCCGCGGTTGCGTGTGCCGCAGATGGGGCTGTTGTCGACGGTCTCCGAGGACCAGCGAGTCCGTGCTTTCGCTCTTGAGCAGCACGTCCGTGAGGTCGAGACGGGCTTTCCCACGCCTGCCCTGGGCAGGGTGGGGCCGGTCAAGCCCCAGTACGACCCTGCGCTCACGACACTGGCGCAGCGGGAGCAGGCCAAAGCGGATGAGCTGGCTGAGCAGGGCTGGACCGCTGTGAGCCGGGCGACGGTCCGCAGGTGGCGCAAGCGCTACCACGAGGGGGGTGTGTGGGGCCTCGTTTCGAAGCGGGGTGGCTCGTCGCGGTTGAAACGGGCCGATTCCCGGGTGGTCGAGGCGTTGCGGGCCTTGCTGGTTCAGGAGGCCCTGCGTTCCCGGTCGCGTGGGTGGAAGAAGCGGATGCGCCGTGAGGCGCAGTGGTGGTTGGACATCGAGTACGGGGCCGGCGTGGTGGAAGTCCCGCCGCAGTCCACGTTCAACAGCCTTCTCACCTGTGTGGAAGCGGTGCTCGGGCTGGAGGGCACCGTCGGCCAGCGGCGGGCCAGGGCTTCTCGGCCTGCGCCTCCGTTCACGCCGACGGTGGTGTTGCGTCCGGGTGAGTTGGTGATGCTCGACAGCACACCTCTGGATGTGCTGATCGTCCTCGATGACGGTGTGGTGGGGCGGCCGGAGTTGACCATTGCGCTGGATGTGGCGACTCGCAGTGTGTGGGCGATTGTGCGTGCGTCGGGCAGCAAGCTGACCGACGTGGCTGTGCTCCTGGCGCAGATGATGACCCCCATGATGATGCGTCCTGAATGGCCGGATTCGTTGTCGATGGCCGCGTCGGTGATCCCCCATCAGCGTCTGCTGGGTATGGACGAGCGGCTGAGGGATGCTGCGGCACGCCCGGTGATCGTGCCCGAAACGATCGTGGTCGACCACGGCAAGGTGTTCGTCTCGCCCTCGACACGGGCCGCGTGCGAGAGCCTGGGGATTTCCCTGCAGCCCGTTCCGCCGGCCAATGGACCGGCCAAAGGTCATGTGGAGCGGCAGTTCGGCTCCGTGAACTCCCAGTTCTGCCAGTACTTGGCAGGCCACACGGGGGCAAGTGTGTCTGAACGCGGCTCGAAGGTCGAGCGGGAACCGCTGCGGACCATGCGTGAACTACAGGGCCTTCTGGATGAGTTCTTGGTCCACTGGCATCATCGGCCCCATTCGGGTCTGCGCCATCCCCTGATGCCGAAGAAGGCCCTCACACCGAACGAGATGTGGGCGTCGCTTCTGCCTGTGGCGGGCTATGTGCCGGTCCCCCTCGGTTCGGACGACTACGTCGAACTGCTGCCGGTGAGATGGCAGGCCATCACCGACGCGGGCATCCGGTTTGACTACCGCACCTACGACCACGCGTGCCTGCACCAGGAGCACGCCAAGGACCCCGGGGTGCGGTCAAAGGACGGGTTGTGGGAGGTGCACTACAACCCTTATGACCCGGTACGGGTCTGGGTGCGGCTGGCAGAGGGCTTCGTCGAGGTGCCGTGGATTCACGCAACGTCGGTGAGTCTTCCCTTCACCCACCACGTCTGGGAGCACGTCTGCAAAGTCACCGAGCGGACAGGCTCACGCACCGAGCACGAGGCTCAGCTCGCTTTGGAGTTGGATGACTTCCTCAAAAGGGCAGCAGGAAAGGCGAAGCTGACCCGCACAGAGCGGCGGGTCGTGGCCCGGTCACGTGCCTCAGGTGCGGAACTTGTCCCGGTTCCTTCGGGCGGACTCGACGTCCTGGGCGTTCCGACGCTGTCGTTTGGTCTGGCGGGCGTGTACGCGGCGCCGGAAATCGACGACGAGACCATCCCGGACGAGGACGACGGCTTCCTGGACGGGGTCTGTCAGCTGCCTGCTGAATCGGCCGATGGCTCTTCCATTCTCGACGACACCACCCCGGAGGGTGATCTATGGCTGCCGTAACGCTGTGTCCCAGTGGCGACTTCTTCGACGAGGAGCCTTCCCCCAGCCCGATGAGCGGGGCCGGTCTGTGGCAGGAGTATGTTGCGCGTCCTCGTGTGCCCGCACCTCCGGTAGGCAACTCTCTCTGGAGCCGCAAGAGGCTGCTGGAGTACCACTCCGAGTTCGTGACGCTGAAGACCCGCAGCTTGGACGGGGCTTTGCGTCAGCTGCAGTTGACGCTGCTCGTCAACAACCGGCACCGGGGCACGGCCAGGCGCGGGCTGATCGTGTCCGGGCCGCCTGGGGCGGGAAAGTCCACGACGCTCATGGAGTTGGGCCGCGCCTTCGAGCGCAGCGAGAGGGCCCGGAAGCCTGGGCACGCCGGCTGCCTTCCGGTGGTGTTCGCGGCGATCCCGCCCACCTGCACTCCCAAGGGGCTGGTCAAGGAGTTCGCGCGTTTTCTGGGCATCCCCGTGCACGACCGGATGACGGAGACGGTCATCACCGATGCGGTCTGCGATGTCATGGTGGCGCGGCGGACCCGGCTGGTGTTTCTCGATGACGTGCATCTGCTCAACACACGGACGCGTCCTGGCGCCGACAGCTCCGATCAGGTCAAGGCACTCGCTGAGCGTGTACCGGCCACTTTCGTCCTGGCGGGCGTGAATGTGGAGACGTCCGCGCTGCTCACCGGTCCCCGCGGCGCGCAGCTCGCTGCCCGCTTCAAACTGCTGCGCACTCCCCCTCTGCTCAACGGCACCCCCGAGCAGAAGACTCAGTGGCGCATCTTGCTGGGGGACATGGAGTCGGCACTGCGGCTGGTGAACCACCGGCCTCACACGCTGGTGCGTCACGCCGACTACATCCATCTGCGAACCGGGGGTGTGATGGCCAGCCTGTTCGCCTTCATCCGGGAAGCGGCGATCTGCTCCATCGTGGAGGAGAGCCATGCCATCACCAAAAAGCTGCTCTCGCAGGTCGTTCTGGACACGCAGGCCGTGAACGCTGCACGCGCCCGGCGTCGCCCCGACAGATCTGCTTGAAGCACTGCTGTCGGAAAGTCCGGCCGGACAGGGGGCACGCCTCCCACCCGCAGGTCTTTCCCCACCCGGTGGGGCCGGGCTTCTGTACTGCACTTGCCTCGTTCGCCTGGCTCCGGCCCGGGGCCGCCGTTTCCTTTTCCGTTGCTTAGGACTGCGTCTGTGGAAGATCTTGTTGCCGTGCACGCTCTTGTGCGCGTGCCTCCTGTGAGTCAGGAGCTGACCGGCTCCTGGGTCGGCCGGCTTGCGCAGGCCTACGGCCTGCCGGTGCAGGATCTGCTGCGGGGCGCTTGCAGTGGTCCCCGCCCCGTCAAGGTCACCGGAGCATTTGGGACCGCCCCGGAGGTGTTCCTCAACGAACCCGCCCGGGCGGCCCTTGGCCGCCTCACCCGCACGCCACCAGCCCGGTTGCACGAGCTGCTTCCTTCCTTCGGGCCCACACATGAGCGGCTCACCGATGACATCGGCCCGCAGGCAGGCTGGTTCTCCCCTCGCAGCGCGTGGGTCACGGCCTGCTTGCCGTGCACCAGGCGTTCCTGGTCGCCGCGGCAGCCGGTGCTGGTCTACCCGGGAGCGGCTGGTCACGTCTGTCGGAGGCACCGGCGCTGGCTGCTTGCCGACGCGCGCACCTCGGTGTCCGCTCCGTTGCAGGCGCTGCCCGAGGTCCTGGCGGCTCACCGGCACCACACTTCTCTCCTGCGTGCCCGCCCGCAAGCCGCTGAGGTCGTGGCGCTGGCTTCGGCGGTGGTGTGGTCGTGGCAGGTTCAGGGATGGCACGGGGACCCGATCTGGCGGCGGCGGGCGGTCACTCTGGCCTCGTTCACCGGGTGCTCGGCCGCGAGTGCAGCGGCGCATGCGCTGGTGCCCTATCCGGAGACGATCGCCGTCGCCCGTGTGCTCGGTGACCGGCATTGGCACCAGCGTGTTCGCGCGGCCGCGGCCGGACAAGGATTCCGTGCCGCCCACAGCCTTCTCCTGGAGGAGTTCGGCCGCCGGACGGGCAGACCGTGGCTCTCGGACTGGATGATCGCCCGCACCCGCACCCGCACCCGCACCCAGCGTGGCAGCGCAGCGGAGCACGACCCTCTGCTGTGGTGGCTCGAACGGCTCCTCGCGTCCGGGGACGCTCCTGAGGAGGAGCTGTGGCGGATGCCTGCTTTGTTGTCCCGCCCTAGCCAGTTCGGCGACCGGGTTGCTCTGGGTGGCGGCTCCCCCGTCCGCCCGGTCATCGACGACGCCAGGGCCGCTTTCCTGACCGGAGGCTGGGAGCCCACGGTCGTTACGGGCCCGGGTGAGGTGGCTTCGTGCCGGTGACACGCACACGCCGGGTCGGCGTCTCGCCCCGGTCCTGCCCTCACGAAGGCGCTGGTATCCGGTCGCGGGCCCCGCCCGCCCATGTCTTCCGCAACTGCCTCGCCCGGCCCGAGGCCAACCCTGCGCTGTCACGCCCTGCGGCCCAGCTGATACCGCCCATCACCTACCCCCGGTCGCGCAGCGGCCCTTGAGGAGCACCGAATCATGTGGATGTCACCGGACAGAGCACGCCATAGGCTTGCCGAGATCACACAGAGTGCCGCAGTGCCCGCCTACTTGGACGCCGTCTAGAGGGCGTCCAAGCCATCGGAGTGCATCAGGGACGGGTTGTCCATGGTGTCAGTGAGCGCGCGGAACCACGTCATGCAAGCCTGTTGCCGCTGAGGGTACTCGTTCCAATTGTCGGTGAAGTTGGAATTACTGCTCGGGGAAATCAGCCGCCGGGCCGGCAGGCTGTGGCTCGCGGACTGGCTGATCGCCTACACCTGCACCAGACCCAGGACGGCCGCACAAACCGATCCCCTCGATCGGTGGCTGCACCAGCTCACCGCTGCGGACCGCCTCAAAAGCAACGGCTTGTGGACGGTGCGCCGGGCGGCCGTACGGCCCACCGAGTACAGCGACTGGATCGGCTTCCTCACCGACCGCTGTCTCCGCAGCGTCTCCTGACCGGTGGCCGGGAACCGGTGCCCTCGCCGCGGCCCGGGCCGGCGCCGTGCCCGTGACATCTGCCGGCCCAGTCCCTGGCTCCCTCACCAGCCACTCCGCCCCGGCCATATCTCGTCGGCGTCCGCAGGCCGCCACACACCCCCTCGCACACGAAGGAGAGACATACCCATGGCATCGATCAGTCCGGAGTACGCCAACCAGTTACTGGCGGAACTCACCGAGGGCTGCCCCGTCCCCGCGGCGCCCGCCGCGCTGTCCCGCTACACCTTCCAGATCAGCAACCACGTCCTCATCGGAGACACCGCCGTGCGCGGCTACAAGTACAAGGGCCGGTGGCGGCTGGACGATCGGGACATCCGCGCGGCCGGCGACCGGCTCGCCTCGCTGCCTTTCGATCCCGATGACCTGGTCGACGCCCGTCTCTCGTCCGCCGAGCACAACCAAACGTGGCGCTCACAGATCCACCGCTGGTTCGACCACATCTCCTACCAGGACCAGGGCGCGAACGGCTGCCGCTGCGAAGGACAGCAGCCGTGCAGCGGCACCCGGCCCAACCGCTACGGGCTGGGGTGCGGAGCGACCCTTGAGCAGGTCAAGGAACGCTACGGCCGTTCACCCATCGCTTGTACCAGCCCGCTACCGCTGCTGTCGTGGTCCGGCACCACCTGGATGGTCCCCCGCGCCTACGCTGCCCTCCTCGACCGCGCGGACCAGATCGCCGCCGAGTGCGTCGAACAGGCCACCCGATGCAGCCGCTGCAACGCCACCGGTGACGTCTGGACGTGGCGCACGTCCAGCAACAGCGGCTACACCACCCTGTGCCCCGCGTGCGCCGCCTCGGTCGCCCGCCCTTACAAGGACCACCTGCGCGGTCGGCTGTATGCGTCGCTGCTGAAGAACTCGCAGCCGGAGGCGTTCTTGTGCCGGTTGTGCCCCAGTCCTCGGCAGGCCATGTACTGGGACCACTGCCACGCGCACGGATTCGTGCGAGGGCCTGTGTGTGCCAGCTGCAACACCTACGAAGGTGGCGGCTACAGGTTCATCCACCGGCCGGGTGCGGTCCGCCACCTCCTACTGTGCGACGGCTGCCGCCGCGACAGGGCCGTGCCTCCGCGCCACCAGCCCGACATCGTGCTGCATACGTTCGTGCCCGACCCTCACGGCCCGTGTGCGAAGCAGTCGCACTCCGCGTGGGGTGCGACTCAGGAAGACGGATCGATCCGTTTCCGTGTGCGCTGCTGGCAGCGCACATCTGCCCTCGAGTGGGAACAGGTCGTGCCAGCCGCACAGGTCAGGCAGCTGGTACGGGAGTTCGTCGACAAGGCCCTGGAGACGGATGCCGACGGCCCCGGCCAGGAATCCGCCTGAGGTCCCGTCGCCTCACCGCTTCTGTTTCTGAACCTTTTCCCCGAGACCGCCCATGGGCCGGGCGCCCGGCAGAGCGCAGCGCAGACGCGGCCTTCTGCCGGGCATACAGGCCAGCCGTACAGGTCTGGCGGCAACTCGTGTAGGAAGAACTGCTGTTAGGCGATTTCCCGGACCACGACGTCCACATGCTCGGCGGACCCGTCACGGGCCGAGGCCGGCCGTCGTTCATTTCTGGCTCTGGCGACTCTGCTCTCGCAGGAGGACCCTGGCCTGCCGGTGCTGTTGAGCTCCGGAGAGGACCAGCCGGACTTCCCGACGACGGATTTGATCTCCGGGTGGCGCACCTTGCTGGACTATGGCTCGGTGGCCGGCGACAGCGCGCGGGCGGTCGGTCTGTGGATGGACGCAGCGGTGGAGTATCCGGATCAGCGGCCGGTCGTGTTCAAGGTGCTGCGCGGCGTGGTGGACACCGCGGGGCGGGCTGGCGGCAGTCATCCCCGCCACCGGCTGCGTGACCTTCTGTACCTGTGGCAGCCCGTCCCCGCTGTCGATGCCGATCTAGAGCGGGTTCGGCTGCGTCACGAACTGGTCGACCTCCTGGATCACGACCGCAGCCGATCAGTGGCCCTGTACCGGCCCGTGCGCGTGGACCGTGGTGGACCGACGCCATGAGCTGGCTCAGATGGGGGCTTCGCGACCAGCAGCCGGAGCGGTTCGAGGACCAGGTGACCAGCTCGCAGTCGGCGCTGCCCTGGGCGGCACGGTCGCCGATGTGCTGGAGGCCGAGCCTCTGGCCGCCGCAGACGGCGGCGAGCGGGAGACCGGCCACCAGGCGGTCGGGGCCGAGGACACGGCGGACCGTCCCGCGCGGCCGATGCCGCGCCAGAGCGGCCGTTCACACCGGTCGCTGCCGCCGAACTGACGCCGTGGCGCGACGCAAAGCGGGTCCCGTCGGGCAGTGTCGGGTCTGTCTGAGCTGGGGCGGGAAGCCCCAGTACGCCGACTGCATCGGATGCGCTTCCTGGCGCAACCGGCTCCACCCGGATACGGGTCCGTGCCGTCGGTGCGGGTATGAGAGTTATCTCAACACCGACGGTCTGTGTCGGCTGTGTCTGCAGGTCATCCGGACCTTCGATCCCGGCTGGATCGCCGATCCCGTCGGCGAACGGCCGTGCCAGCTTGCCTTGATCCTGCTTGGCGTCCCTCTGCCTAGGTCACAGCCGATCGACCGCCCGGTCAAGGGACGGCCGCGTGATGCACGCCGCCCGCGGTCCTGGCTGGACCGCCAGCGCATCGCGGCGGCCGAGCCGAGCGATGACCCGCGCGTGTGTCCGCCGGCCGTACGCGGTCAGCTCCTGCTGTTCCGCCCGCGCCGGCACCTGGCGCAGGAGCATGTCCGGCGCATCCGCGACCGGCACCTCGCCGACTACGACCGACTCCAGTCGCTCGCTAACGCCAAGGCCACCGAGCAGGGGTCAGCAAGGCATGGTGGCGGGCCGCCTGCTGGATGCTCCGGCTGGCCCTGGCCGTCCGGGACACCGACGGCGAGGACCTGGTCGCCGAGGAGATCCTCGACGACCTGCCTCGCAGCCAGAGTGCCGCCGCCGACGTCCTGCGTGAGGCCGGCCTCCTCCGTCCGCGCCAGCGTCGCCGCCCAGTCATCCCGCCCAAACCGTGCCGCAGTTGCCGCCACTGCGACTGCTGGGGCTTCCGCTCCGTCTGCTCTGGCCGCAACAGCTGGAGCACCTGGCCAGGTCGACATCCGGTCGGCGACTGCCGCCGCTGGGGACGCCGAGGCGTCCCGCTGTCGGACGGAATCTGCCGGGCCTGCTGCCTGCACATCGACCACCACGGCCCCGAAACCCGAGAACAGACGTGGACGCAGCTGTGGTTCGGCGGCGACCTGGCGCCGCGGCTTGCGATCCGGCCCGGGACGCTCGCCTACCCCGCGCCCGCGAACAAGGTCCGACACCGGACGGCCCTCGCACGCACGCCTGCACCGCCGGTCTCCCCGCACATGATCAACCCGGCACAGACCACGCTGTTCGATGCCCGGCGCGACTGGACCTGCATCACGGTCGGAGAGCTGGACCGCCTGCCCTCCTTCACTCCTGCCGCCCAGTCCCTGCTCGACGACTTCCGGCAGCACGCGAGGCAGCAGGGATGGGACGAACAGGTACAGCGACTCGCCGCCCGCAGCCTGCGCATCCTCCTCGCCCGGCTCGGCGCCGAAGCCCCCATCCACGAAGCCGACATCCGGTCCCTGCCCGCCGACCGGCCCGGCACCAGCGCACGGAGGATCCAGCAGTTCCTCACCCGCCGCGGCATGGTCATCCTCGCCCCCGCCCGGCAGGTCGACATCCATCAGCGAGCCGTCGACCAGCGCATCCAGACGTTCCCCGGACAGATCGCGGACGAGCTCCGCCGCTGGGTCCTGGTCGTGCGCGGCGAAGGACGGAGGGAACACCCGGCGATGCCGTTCGAGACGATCCGCAAGTACCTCGGCTACTTCTACCCGGTCCTGACCGACTGGGCCGCCCGCGTCACCAGCCTGCGCGAAATCACCAAAGACGACATCCAGGACGCCCTTGCCCAACGGCCCGGATCGACCGGCCGGGACCTCCGCAGCGCACTACGGAGTCTCTTCCAGGGCTCTCAAGCAGGAACGACTCATCTTCCGTGATCCCACCCGCACCGTCTCGCTGTCGACCGTCGAGCGCCTGCCCGTCCCATCCCCACCGACCGGCTCCGCGGTCTGATCGACCGCGCTGCCACTCCGATGGCGAAGCTCGTCGTCGCGATCGCCGCCGTCCACGGCCTCGGCCGGCGCGAGACCCGCCACCTCCTCCTCACCGACCTCGACCTCGACCACGGGCGCCTGACAGTCCGACGGGACCTCAAGCACACCGTCTACCTCGACGAAGTCACTCACGCCCTTGCCACAGACTGGCTCAGCGACCGCTACCGGCGCTGGCCGCTGACGACCAACCCCCACCTGCTGGTCAGCCAGCAGAGTGTGGCCGACGACCGGCTGCCGCCCGTCTCCACCATGGTCATGAACGACATCTTCCGGCCGCTCGGCCTGAGCCTGTCCAAGCTCCGCCAGGACCGCATCCTCGACGAAGCCCGCCAGACCGAAGACCCGGTCCACCTCATGCGCGTCTTCGGCATCGCCGCCGAGATCGCGATGAAGTACATCTACCCCGCCCACCCCGAACGCCGGTCCACCCTCTGGCGATAGCCGAGGGCACTCCGGCTACCACCGACATCCCCATCCATTCGGTCACTACAATCCGCTTATGGGTGATCGCGATGTGCTGATCTGGCCGGAGACCTTGCAGCGGCCGCGGGCCACGGCAAAGATCGTCTTCCTTGACCTGAACCACTGGATTGGGCTGGCACAGGCCCACACAGGACATGAGCAGGGCGTAAAGCATCAGGCCGCGCTGAAGGCGTGCCGCGACGCCCGACAACGTGGCACGGCCACCTTCGTTCTCACCGACTCCAATCGGTTCGAACTGCAGAAGAAGGACACCTACACCAAGCGGGCTGATGTTGCGGCCGTCATGGAAGAACTCACCGGGTTTTCCACCCTGCCATCGCGGTTCACCGTCCTGAAGCTGGAGTTCGACGCCGCGGTGACCAGCCTTTATGGACCGCCTCCGCACCCGTTCCCAACGGTCGACTTGGTCGGCCCGGGAGTCGGCTGGGCCATCGGTCAGCACATTGAGCTCACTCCCTTCGGCCCTGATGGTCCGAACCGCGAAGAGCTGCTTCAGCGGATCGGCCATGAGAATGAAGAGAAGTTCGACGCCCTGCTGGAGGGGGCGCGGGTGTCATTCGAGCGGCTCGCATTGGAGGGCCTCACACCTGAGCTATCAGCGAGCCTGGAGGCGAAGGGGTGGGACCGGAAACTCGCGGAGAAGATCGCAGAGGAGCAAGCCCAGAGCGAGCGCGATCTCATGGACTCGCTCGATCTCTTGCCGTCGCTGCGGCGGCGGATTGAGGTCCTGGTCCCGGTCCGCGAATTCATCCACGGCATGACCTTCTTCGATGAACAGATGCGCGACCGGGGGATGGACATCGACGCGCTCGCCAATGATCCGGTCGTATGTCTACAGGTGATCCGCTCCATGCCCAGCATGAACGCGACAGTCGACCTCAAGGTGCTCAACCACCAGATGAAGCGCCCCTGGACGTCGAACGACATCTTCGACATCAACACGCTGGCAGTCGCCATGCCCTACGCGGACGTGGTAGTGGCCGACAAACACTATGCCGACCTGCTGCGGAACCGCACACGTCTGGACCGACGCCTCGGTACAACCGTCTTCGCGAAGCTCACAGAACTCACCGCCTATCTGACCGCGCTGCCTGCGTCGTAAGCCGCCCGGGCCTTGACCTGCGACGCGGCCGGACGGCCAGCTCCAAGATGACGCCCCGAACCCACCCGTCAGTTCTGCCATGATGGTCAGAAGCGAGGTGGGTTCAGCTCTGATCTGCTCACAGAATCCGCGAACCCGCGCGCTTCCGGCCGTGGGGTGCTCATCTACTGGCACGTGGAGAAGAAGTCCCTGGCCATCCACTCCCAGCTGATCAACTGCACGGCCTCCGAGGTCGCCGCGATGATCGAGGGCGCCATGCGGCACGGCACCACCATGGACGTCGAGGCCAACTACACGGACTCGCATGGCCAGTCGGAATCCGGGTTCGGCATCACGAGGCTGCTGAACTTCGACCTGCTGCCGAGGATCAAGCGGATCAACAAGGTGAAGCTGTACCGGCCGGTGGCCGGCGAGCCGGACGCCTACCCGCAGCTGACCCGGGCGCTGACCCGCCCGATCCGCTGGGAACTGATCGCCCAGCAGTACGACCAGATGATCAAGTACGCCACCGCGATCCGTACCCGCACCGCGTCGACCGAGGCGATCCTGCGGCGCTTCACCCGCAACGCCTCCCACCCCACCTACGCGGCGATGCTGGAGGTCGGCCGCGCGCAGAAGACCATCTTCGTGGCCCGCTACCTGCGGCTTCGGGACCTTCAGCGGGAGGTCGAGGAGGGCCTGAACGTGATGGAGTCCTCCAACGGCGCGAACTCCGTGATCGCCTACGGGAAGGGCGGGGAGATCGCCTCGAACCGGCGCGACGAGCAGGAGATGTTCGTGCTGTGCCTGCGGATTCTGCAATCCGCGCTGGTGTACGTGAACACCCCGATGCTTCAGGACATCCTCAGCGAACCGGAGTGGGCCGAGCTTCTCACGCCTGCCGATCGGCGCGGCCTGACCCCGCTGTTCTGGTCGCACGTGCGTCCGTACGGGGAGGTCAACCTCGACATGGACACTCGCCTCGACCTTGCTGCGGTCAAACTTCCGGGCCCGCGAGTTCCGACGGGCGCCCCGGACCAGCAGTCATCTGAGCGCGCGTGAAGCGTGGGCGAGGTCGGAAGGAGCGATGGGAGGGAGAAGAAAACCAGATGGTCCGCCTCCTCCCGTAACGGTTATATGGCTGCATTCGCACTGTCTTGTGAGGCGTCTTCCTTGGAATGCGGCTTCAGGACGCCTCGCCGCCGCGTTCGGTCAATCTCGCGCCACTCCGGCCGCAGTCCAGCCAGATGGGTGGTGAGGAAGTACACGGCGCCGCAGGTGAGCAGCACCGGCACGAGTCCGACAGCGGTCACCGCCGCCCCGGCGATCAGCCCGCCGAGAGGGATACCTGCCCAGGCCAGCGAGTCACCGAGCGCGTTGACCCGGCCCAGCATCCGGCGTGGCACCCGCTCGACGAGGACGGCCCCCAGCACTGGGTTGACGAAGCCGGCGCCGAACCCGCTGACCGCGAAAACGGCGAGTACCACCCCCAGCGGGGCATCGAAGGCGAGGATCAGGAACCTCGGTGCCCCGGCCAGCAGGAACCCGGTGAGAACCACCATCCGCCGCCTCAGCCGGTGCGCAACCATCGCTGCGATCAGGCTCCCGCCGACTCCCGCGGCCCCCATCACGCTGCCCATCAGGCCGATCGCGGCTGGCCCGTAGCCGGACTCCCTGGCCCAGACGGGTACGAGCACCGAGGTGATCGCCGCGTCCAGCAGGTTGGTGATGCCGACCATGACGATGACGGTGAGCAGCAGCGGCTCGCCGCGCAGGAAGGTGAAGCCCTCGCCGAACCGCCGCCAGTAGCCCGGTTCCGTCTTCCCGGCCGCCGAGGGGGCTTCCTCGGCCGTGTGCCCCATGCCGCGCGGCAGCGCGAGTTTGATGATCACCGATCCGAGGGCGAAGCAGCCCGCGTTGACGGCGAGTGCGGTCAGGGGGCCGAGCAGCGCCACCAGGGATCCACCGATCGCCAGGCCGACGGTAGAGGCGAGCCGCTCGATCACGCCGGACAGACCGGTGGCGCGCTCCAGCGGTACTCGGCCGCGCTCAGCCGCCTCCGGGACCATCACCTCCTTGGCCAGGTCGCCGGGGCCTCGGGCCGCGCCGATCAGTGCAACCAGAACCAGAAGAAGGGGAAAGGAGAGCAGGTCCAGGGCGTGGAGCAGGGGCACCGCAGCGGCGGCGGTCGCGCTGGCCAGATCGGTGGTCCAGGAAACGGCTCGGGGGCCGATCCGGTCCACCAGCGGTCCGGTGAACGCCTTGACCACCACGTAGGGAGTCATCTCGCAGAAGGCCACGAGTCCGGTCTGGGTGGCGCTGCCGGTCGTGACGAGGACGAACCAGGGCAGTGCCACAACGGAGATGCGCGTGCCGGTCAGCGACACGGCCATGGCCGCCAGCACCCCGCCCAGCGGCCGTAAGGACCTCTTGCTGGGTATGCCGAGGGCCTCCGAGGCGTCGTCGGTCATGACGTCGGGTTTCCTTCCTTGTCCTGAGGGCCGGAAGGCGGCGACGACGCGGCAGGCGCGTCCAGTTCGGGCAGGATCTGCGTGATCACGGCGACCCGTTCGGCTCCCTCGGGGGCACTTGCCGCCGTCTCCGGCGCGTCCCGCCGGTAGCGCGCGACGACTTCCGCCAGCTCCCGGTACAGGGCGGCGGCTTCCTCGGGTGTGAGCCGCAAGGCCCAGTCGCTCATGTCAAAGGTGTTCCGCCATGCGCGGGGCATCGTCTGAAGCTCGTTCAGGGTCTGCTGCGTGCGCAGGGTGTAGATGGCGGCGACGGACTGCTGGTAGGCCAGCGCGGCCTCGGGCTCTCGCTCGGCCAGCTCCGGATCGTTGAACCAGGTCGTCCGGTGCACCGAACGCCACCAGCGCTCTCGCGCGTTGCCGCGTTCGGTGTCCTCCTCGACGAAACCGGCCGCGCCGAGCTGCCGGAGGTGGTAGCTGGCCGTACCGGAATTCACACCCAGCCGCTCCGCGAGGCGGGTGGCCGTCGACGGGCCGTACTTCCGCAGTAGCCCGACCAACTGCACGCGCACCGGATGCGCCAGGGCACGCAGCCCCTTGGCATCCAGGACAACCGAGTCCTCATCAACGTTCAGGCCGTCCGGCCTCTCCACTGCATCAGCCATGCGCACACCGTAGACCGCAAAGAGTCCTTCGCAAAGAGGTGTTCGCGAAGAAGTCTTTGCGGTTCAACCACCTGCAAGGTGGCACTGCTCATCTATCGACCGATTGATGAGCAAGATCAATGAGCGGCGGCGCCCAGCCGGATCGGCGCCGGATCATGCCCATAAAACGGTGTCAGAAAGTCGATGTGCTCGAGAACTTGAGGAGCACCGTTTTCTGTACGATCTGGCGGGTGCAACCACTCCAAGACGACGACACCGCCGATCTCCTCGCGCCCGTTCCGGCCGTACGGACCGGCAGCCTCGTGGGATACGCACGCGTGTCCACCAAGGGGCAGTTGCTCGACAGGTAGATCCACGCACTCAACACAGCGGGCTGCATCCGGATCTTCTCCGACAAGAAGTCCGGCAAGAATGCCGAACGCGAGGAACTGTGGAAGGCCCTCGCCTACCTGCGCGAGGGCGACACCCTCGTCGTCCCGTCGCTGGACCGGCTCGGCCGTTCCATCCAGGACCTCATCGCGATCGTGTCCGGCCTGCGCAAGCGTGGCGTCGGCTTCACCTCGCTGCACGAGGCGCTCGACACGACCACGCCCGGCGGGCGCCTGGTCTTCCACGTGTTCGCGGCGCTGGCGGAGTTCATCCGCGAACTCATCGTGCAGGGCACCAACGAAGGCCTGGACGCCGCTCGTGCCCGCGGCGCCCGGCTCGGCCGCCCGCCGGCGATGACGGAGGAGCAGGTACGTCACGCCCGCGACCTGCTCGCCCGGCCGGGGAACACCGTCACCTCGATCGCGAAGCTCCTCGGCGTCTCCAGGAACACGATCTACAACTACGTGCCCGAGCTGAAGGGCGGTCGCCTCGCACTCGCTGAAGCGACGAGCACACCGGAACTGCCCCAACCCACCAGGTCCGAGGACTGATCAGCGCCGTTTGCGGCTGGTGACAGCATTCCTACCGGCACCCCGACTTCGGAGAACCGGATCTGGCTGCCCAGGTCCCTGCTCCGGCGACACCGCCCTCGCAGAACGCCGACTCTTGAGACATACGGAGACAGAGCTTGTGAAGCTAACCGTCTTACGAGCCGTGCTGGCAACGCGGACCAGCTGGCAGGCCTGGCGCCTCGCCCGGACCAGCGACGGCACCGTGTCGTTCGATGCCGCTTGGCGCTCAGTCCGGGCCCCAGCTCCATCCGGACGAGGCCGGGTACCGAGCGGCCGGACACAACAGCCCTCGCTCTTCAGCGGAGGACTCCGCGGACAAGCCGACCACCGCGGCATAAGGGAGCGGGCAAGGGTGTGCGCCCTTCCCCGGTCCCGCAGACACAGCGTGATAAGGCGGATCTTCTGTCCTCGGAGGCAGAGGCGCTCGTTCCGAGCGCCCGAGCGGGCAGTACAGGTCACGTTCTCGATCCATCGAGTGCCCCTTTTCGGATCGCCATACGTCAGTTCGTGCGCGTCTGCTTCGGGCACACAGTCAGGCGTGAACGTATGCCGCCTCTCGCTCCTGTGCGGTGACTTGTCTGTGCTGATGTCTAGGCTGAGCATCCTCACAGATGAACGCGCGTTATCGGGGAGACGAGCGATGGTTTATGTACAGCACCTGTCGGTGCGGATCCCATGGCACGACACGGGGTGGACCGGGACCGTCTGCGCCGACCCAGGGGCCAATCACGCATGCGTGATGTTGGGCAACATCGCCAAGGATCGTGATGTGCGGCAGGAAGCCGCTCACGCGGGTGCGCCGTGGAGCAAGCTCGGTCAGGTGCTGCCGCCGTGCGTTGTTGAACGCGGCGGGTTCATGAGCAGCTCGGATCACACGGTTCGAAGAACGCATCCTTATGGTTGGTTCCTCAGGGGCCTGCGGCCAGCGCAGCTTGCGGTTCCGGCGTTCTCAGTCCACGCCATCCCCTACTTCTGGATGAATCGGAGCAACGCTGAGGAAGTAGTTCTCCAGGAACGGCCGGTCTCCGGGTACAGCCCCGAGGCCGAGGACCGGATCGCGGCGATGCTCGACGGCAGGCTGCCGTGGGTGATGCATGGCGACAACCAGCAAGCGATCATGAAGACGTTCTTCCGTAACGTCGTGCCGGAGCAGTCGCTGGTCTTCTTCTATCTCAAGCACTCCCCTTTCGAGAACCAGCCGCGGCGCATGCTGGTGGGGGCCGCTTGCGTCTCGGGACAGGAACCGCCACCGCCGTGGCCCGGGTCGGCCGATAGCACCTTCCCCAGTCACATGTGGGAGACCACGCTGCGGCATAGTCTGCGGCCCAATGGCGCGGGCGGCATTCTTCTTCCGATGCAGGCGCTGGCGGTGGCCGCGGCCCGTGGCACGGACGTGACGTCGGCGCTGGCCCGGGCCCCCGAGGTCGGCCGGAACTTTTCCTACACCACCGAGCATGTCTCATCCGACAGTGCGGTGGCCTCCCTCATGGAGCTGCGCCGTGCCGCGCAAGCAGCCACGGCCCTGGGCGACCCTGCGATCGGGATCCCGGAGGCGTCGCTGCAGTGGTTGGACGACCAACTGCACCGGGCGTGGAAGCGCCGGGGCCCTTGCCCCGGCCTCCCGGCCGTCCTGGCCCGGCTCGGCTTCCGCCACCCCACCTTCGCCGCGCACGAGATCATCTCTGCTGCGGGAGAGAGAGCCGACCCCTGGCCAGTGCTGGAAAACATTCTCGAGGGCGAGACCGCTTCCGCCGAGCTCTCTGCGCTCGCCACCCAGACGCGCCGCCGGATCTGGGCCGGGACGGGCCCGCAGGAGCGGCAGGCCTTGCGCGTATTGAGCCGGTTCGATCTGACGCCCGAGGCGGTTTCGCGTGTGCTGAGCGGCGCTACAAGTGTCCCTGTCGGACACGATGAGCTGCTGGCCAACCCCTACGATCTGGTGACCTGCACCGTCGACGACGGTGAGCCGATCGCCTTCGAGACCGTGGATCGTGGGTGCTTCCCCGATCTTCAGCTCACCGAGCATCACCCCCTGCCGCTGACGCAGCCCTTCGACGACGCCAATGACCGGCGCCGTATCGATGCGGCGATGACGACCGTGCTGCTTCGTGCCCAGGAAGAGGGACACACTCTTCTCCCCGTCGAGCAGATGACAGAGCGGCTGGATCAACTGACCGTCGCCGTTCCGCTGGCCACCGATGAGACGATCCTCAGGCCTCTGGGGCTGGCCCCCGAAGCCCTGCTTGACTCCGACAGCCACGATGAACCCGAGGTATGGAGCCAGCTGCGGCGCGTGGACCTTGCCAGCGGCGAGGCCGCCTACAAGCTTGCTTCCGCTGCCTTGCGCCGTGATTTCATCCGGGAGCGTCTCAACCAGCTACGGGACGGCAAGCCTCACCGCGTCCCAGCGGACCTGGCCAAAACCCTAGACGCGGCTCTTTCAGGACTGGCCGCTGCGGCGGACTCGGACAGCGAGACCCGGGCCCGCGCGGAGAAGGCCGCGGCGTTCAGGGAGATGTTTCACCGGCGCGTGACCATCGTCAACGGGCCGGCCGGTACGGGGAAAACGACGCTGATCCAGGCTTTGGCCAAGCGTTCCGAAGTCACACGCCGAGGGCTGCTCCTGCTCGCCCCCACGGGCAAGGCGCGGGTGCAACTGGAACAGAAGGTCGGCTACCAGGCCTTCACGCTCGCTCAGTTCCTGCGTCACTCCCATCGATACGACGACGTGTACGGCCGCTACCTCACTCTCCCGGACGGGGGCCGCATTTCTGCGGGCACTGTGGTCGTCGACGAGGCATCCATGCTCACCGAGGACATGCTCGCCGCACTCCTCGACGCTGTGGAGATCACCGAACGGCTCATCCTGGTCGGTGATCCGCGACAGCTGCCCCCGATCGGCGCCGGGCGGCCATTCGTCGATCTCGAACGCCGTCGGCGCCCCGACAACAGCAACTGGCCCAGAGTGGCGCCGGGCTGGGCCGAACTGACCGTGCTGCACCGGCAGCAAGGCCATACGCGGGATGACCTCGCCCTCGCCCACTGGTACAGCGGAGACAAACGCTCAGAGGACGCCGAGGAGGTGTGGGAAAAGATGCGCGCCCAGGTCCCTATGTCAACCCTGAAGGCCGTTCACTGGAGAGGTCGCCCTGCTGCCCGTGTCCTGGACGACGTCCTTCGGGAAGAGTTCAACGTCACGGACGAACTGTCTTTCGCCCACTCCTACGGAGCCGCCACCAGGACAGATTCCAAGGGCAACGAGTACCCGAACTACACTCAGGCGCCTGGCTCCTGCGACCGCTGGCAGGCACTGTCCCCCACCCGTAGCCAGACGCATGGCACCGTCGAACTCAATCGATATCTCAAGCAGACCTACCGGCGTAGGGCCCTTGCCAACGCTCAGCTCTTCAAGTCCCGGCGACGCGTCCCCCAGCCCCTGGGCCCCGAGCAGATCGTCGTGGGCGACAAAGTCGTCAACACCCGCAACCAGTACTTGCGTTCCTTCCGGCCGTCCACCGGGAAACCCGAGGACAGAAGTTACGTCGCCAATGGTGAACTGGGTGTGGTCACAGGTCAGCTGAAGTCTCAGAAGATGACCGGCGCCCCGTGGAAAACCCAGGTGGAGTTCTCCTCCCAGCCCGATCGGCGTTTCACTGCCCAGCAGGGTCTGGACGACGACCCGGGCCTCGAGCTCGCCTGGGCGTTGACCGTGCACAAGAGCCAGGGCAGCGAGTTCGGCACCGTCGTCCTCATGCTTCCCGCCCACGTGTCGGGCATCTCCCGTGAACTGCTCTACACCGCTCTGACCCGCCAGACCCGGAAGGTGATCATCTGCCACGAAGGGCCCTTGGAAGACTTGTGTGAGCTGGCCCAGCCCACCGCATCCGACACCGCACGTCGGCTGACCGACCTCACCAGGCCGCCTGAGCCCGTTGTAGTGCACGACCGCCAGGGACGCCGCATCGGCTGCTTCGATGCCAACCTGATCCACATCACCCACTTCGGTCTCCCGGTGAGCAGCAAAAACGAAGTCATCATCGCCGACCTGTTGCACCGCCTGGCGCGCGGACGATTCGAGTACGAGCAGCCGCTGACCGGCAGGGACGGAAAGACGAAGTTCCCCGACTTCACCATCACGACCGACGATCCCGATAAGCCCATCTACTGGGAGCACCTCGGCATGCTCGACAACCCCCGGTACCGAGAGACCTGGGAGAGGAAGAAGGCCTGGTACGCCGCGCAAGGCATCCTGCCCGGCGACGCAGGCGGCCCCAACGGACTCCTGCTGATCACGGACGATCGCAACGGAGTGAAGGAGCAGGAGTGGGAAGCCACGTTCCGGAAGGCCCTCGGCTCCACCGCGAGCATCAGGCCTCGATCCATCGGCCGAAGGCGCGGATCGCCGTGACCGCTGAGGCCGCGAGAGCCTGCGGAGACTGCGCGACCCACTGCACCGAGGGTCCGGGGGCGGCATCGTCGCCAGCCCCTGCCGGCCGCCAACACTCCGGCCGCAAGGGCTGGCGCTGTGCCAGACACAGGGTCCAGCGCCTCTCTCTTCTGCCGGCAGAGTGCTGGGGCGGGCACTCGTCGACCCCGCCTGTGTTACACGGTTGGACGCTCTCACGGAGTCGGCAGTGCCTGGTTGGCCCCGGCGCGCTGGCCACTGCGGTGTCGTTAGCCGAGCCAGTCCAGAGGAATCAGAGCGTTGCGCCTGCCGTCAGCATCGGGACGCCAGTTGCCGATCACGGCGTCCTGGAACCAGCCCTCGGGCAAGTTCGCGTGGTCGCAGACGATGATCTGGAAAGCTCCCTGGTTGAGCTGTACCACGTCGTTGAGGAGTTGGAAGTAGGCGGTGACGGTGGCCCAGTCGGCGTCTTGGATGGTGGATGCGTCGCGGGGCCTTTCTGGGAAGAAGGCCTGAGTGGGCTGGTCAAGCATCAAGAAGCCTGGGACGGGCCGGTTGTTTCGTCGCAGGTAGGTGTGCAGGGCGAGGTGGGCGACCAAGTGGTAGCCGATGTGGTTCTTGGCACTGCCGATGCGGGTCAGGGGCAGTCGTCCGGAGGGTCGCCTGAGGACGACGTTGAGGAGCTTGAGGCTGATGGCTACTTCGGTGGCATCGGCTGCTCCTCCGAGGTTGAGTCGCTTGGCCCAGGCCGTCATACCGATGGCGATGTCGGCGAGACGGCGCTCCGTCTCGGCCGCGACGTCGTCTTCGTCGACGAGTTGTTCCAGTGTGGCTGCTTGGTCCTGGGCAAGGACGAGGTTCTGGCGCAGCCGGGCGATGTCGCTGTCTGTGCCTGTGCGGGTGAGCGCTTCGGAGATCCGGCCCTGGATGTGGGCGACTCGTAGGTTCTGTTCCTGCAGGTTGCGCAGGCGCTCGTCGCTTGCCAGGAGTTCTTTGAGCTGGGCGCCATTGAGCCTGAGGCGCTCGGTAACGTCGGTGCGTCCGGTCTGCAGGGCTCGTCGGTGTTCCTCGCGGACGGGCTGAAGTGTCTGTGCCTTAGCGAGTTCACGTGAGAGGTGACCGGTCAGTTCGGTGATGTCGTGTGCGCTGGGGTCCGGGTGTTCCAGGGGCTGGGTGCACATGGGGCACACGCTGGTGTCGTGCCGGCGCTCAGGGCCGAGGAGGTCGAGGGTTTTGAGGCGGTCGAGCTGGAGGTGGAGTTCGCCGGTGAAGGCTCGTCCCTGCTGCTGCCAGCGGTCGACCGCGGCCAGGGCGTCGTCGAATTCCTGCAGTTGTTCGCGCAGGGCGCGGCGTTCGTCGCTGAGTTCCTGGCGCCTGTCACGCAGTTCGAGTGGTGCGGCGGTTTCCGGGGCTGCGGCCAGTGCCTGGTGGAGTAGGTCGAGGACCTGGGTGGTGTCGGGTGCTGCGGGCACCTCGGTCAGGAGGCCTTCGGCTTCCGCCAGGCGAACGAGGGCGAGACCGTTGGCATCCATGGCCTGCTGATGGCGCAGGGCGTCGTCGAGCTTGCGTTGTGCCGCGCGCTGGGCGCGCTGAGATTCGCCGAGCCGGTGCCGGCGCAGCGCCTGCTCGGGCCCGGCCGCGCCGAGAAAGTACGGCAGGGTGTCCTTGAGCGCCTGGGCCATGCCGGATTCGGTTTGTCGGTGGAACAGGGCTGTCTGGTCGGCGATCTCGTTCTGGCTCTGGAAGCAGAGCAGAGCGGCCTGGCCGATGGAGACATCGAAGGCGTTGCGGGCAGCGCCGGTGGGTGGCTGGAAGTGGAAGTCCTCGATGCCGAGGCGGGCGCTGAGCTCGCTGCGCAGCGCTGCGACGTTGGAGTTGCTGACGAGTTCGTCGGGTCGTGGGATGTCCAGGCCGGCGCCGCCGGTGCGGGTGTATGCGTGCTGGGTGGAGGCTCCTGCCGGCCGGGGCCGGGCCAGGACCATGCGTGAGTTGTCGGCGAAGGTGACCAGGAGGGCGTACCAGCCGACGGTCTGGTCGATCAGGTCGTCAGGCAGGTTGGGTGCGCGGCGCCCGAGGCAGTAGTCGACGATGGTGAGGACCTCGGACTTGCCGGTCTCTGACTCGCCGGTGAGGATGTTGAGCGCCCCGGGGCGAAACCGCAGGATCCTTGGGGGCTTCCTGCCGTCTCGGTGGTAGAGGGCCAGGGCGAGCAGTTGCATGACGGTTCTGGAACTCCTTGATGGGGGCGGATCAGGGCCGGACGCCGAGGGTGGTGAAGGCGCGAGTGGGGTCGGTAACGGCGAGCCAGCGGCCGACCAGTGCGGCTGCGCGGGCACAGGCGGCGACTTCTTCGCCGGGGGCGGCGGAGGCTGGCTTGGGAGTGCGGGGGCATACGAGTCCGCCGGGGGTGACGTCTATGGCCTGGTGGCGCATGGCGGTGCGCAGGCTGGTGCGGGTGTAGTCGGTCAGTGCTGCGGCGCGTTCGGCGAATGCGGCCTGCAGGCGCGGGTGTTCGTGTGCCCAGGCTGTGAGCGTGACGGTGGACTTGCCGGGGAGAGAGAGGCGGGTATCTGCGGGCAGCACGAGAGGAAGGATCAGGAACGCGCTGGGCCAGGGCAGTGGCCGGTCCGCTTTCTTCGTGGCGGTGTTGACGGCGCTGGCCAGGAGGTAGGCGCCGAAGGCGGGGTTGAACAGCGCCTGTACCTCCGACACGTTGCGGTGGGAGTCGGTCGTCACTGTTCCTGCGATTCGTCGGGGCTCTGACAGCGGTCTTTGTAGTCGGGGTGCCAGCCGAGTTGCCGGTCGGGCTCCGCCGTGTCGGCCTGGTCGGACAGGCAGTGGGCGCTTCCGGTGCCGATCCAGGGGGCGGTGACGCTGCCGGGTCGCAGTTGGGTGTCAGCAACCCGGTCCATGGTGGCGTCCAGAATTTCCTGACCGATGTCCTGGCGTTGCTCTTCACTCATGTCGTCTCGGATGCGGCGCGTACGGCGGCGGAAGGCTGTCTCCCACTCGTAGTGGAGTTCACCTTCGTATTCGTCGAGCCGTTCGGGGGTGATCTTGAAGGTGCGCAGCCATTCGGATCGCTGTGCCCGTGCGTAGTGGTAGTCACGCAGGTGCATCGCCACTTCGTCGTCGGGCAGGCCGATCCACCGCATCTGGGTGACGACCAAGCGGTCGTTGTAGCCGGCGATCTCTGCCTGGGTGAGGTGGCGCAGTGCCTCGGTGATCGGCAAGCTCTTGCCGATGTAGCGGCCGGTGACTTCGTCCCGTCGGCACATAAGTTCCTGGGCGCTGACGGAGGCTCGCATGCGTTGGGGGTTCTTACGTTCCAGCAGTTTGACCGCCATGCCGTACCACCACCCCTTGATCTCGTCGAGGGCGGCCTGAGCGTGGTCGCTCGGCGTGATCCCCAGTTCCTTGGCGAGACTAGAGTCCAGGTCTGACATCAGGGGGGCCGCGTCATTGACGGTGATGGCGCGGACGAGCTGCTGGCGCCGGGCCGGAGCGAGCTGCATGAACAGCTCTCGGTCTTCGGCGGTGGTGACCGGTCCGTCCGCGTCGTCGGCGGTCTGCTCCATACGCTCCAGCGCCTTGGTCTCGTCCCGGTTCGGGCCGTCGCTGAGGTACTGGAAGAAAGTGCCCGGCGGTGCGGTCTGGGTCGAGACCAGGCGCAGGATGGGCATGGCGGCATCTGCGGGGTCGGAGAGTTTCTTCAGGGCATCGATCCAGGACGCGACGGAGCGCCAGAAGTCCTTGCCGGTCTCGCTCAGCGGGCCGGCCGCTTCACGGTGCTTGGCCTGCAGCAGTTCGCGTGGCGTCTTGTCCGGGTCGAGGAACTCGATGTCGTCGAGAAGTTCCATGCGCACCTCGACGGTGGGGTCCTGCCAGCTGCGGCGGGCGAGCTCGAGCAGGGCGAGCTCGCCCTGATAGAGATATCCGGTCATCTGCCCTGCCGCCGAATGCGACCCTGCTCGCGCCACGTTCCCCACTACTGATCGTGCTTGCCTGAGCGGCGCAAGTCCCACCCCTGCGACCGGCCGCACCAGGAATGCAGCTCTAGGCTGCTCGGTCTGGTGCGATGCGCCGTGCCACTCCCCTGGGCCACAACGTAGCACCCACCCAGCCATCACCGTCAGCCCCAAGAGAATCGCCGTCCGTGATCTGTGTGACCAGTTGGCGTGGCGGCTGGCAGTGCTGGTCCGCCGGCTGGCCTTGACCCGTTCTGTCGCCTCTCGTTGAGGCCGGCTTGGCTCGCAAATCACTGCGGGCTTCCTGCCCGTAGTCCCACGGCTGCGCCATGGATGTGCCCGCAGGCTGAGTCAACTCGTGGCGGCCGAAGCGTGAGGCCGCCAGGCTGACTGCTGGCCCTCACGGGCCTAGCGCGTGGGAACGGGGTCATCTGGCGCCCCCGCCATGCAGCGCGCGGCAGGCGGAGGAGGATGCCCGGGCTGGGTCGCGAGGTCGGTCAGCAGAGCGAGATCGGAAAGGTGGACGGGTCAGGGCCCAGCAGAAGGTGATCCCTTTTTCGGGCGGGGCGGCGGCCGCTCGTCGGCCGGAAGGCTTGTCAAGGCCGGCAAAGATCTGGTTCCTCAGGCCAGCTCACAGGGTTCGTTGATCTACGTTTGCCTGGGCCGACCTGTCTCACGCAGGCGGCCCAGGCTCCGGTCTGGGCATGGCTTCGAAGAGGGGTTGCAGGGCGGTAGCGAAGAGTTCGGCGTGCCGGGCGGGCTTGGAAGGACTGAGGTTCAGGCCGTAGAAGATGTGCTCGCGCAGGCCAGTGTTGCGCAGCGTGCCGGCGTTCTTGCTCTGCAGGATCTCCAGGAGGCTGGGTCCGCCGTCTTCCTGCATGCCTTCGATCATCTCCAGTTCTTCGATGTCAGCGATTTCGAGGGGGTCGGTGTCCGGCGCTTGGAGGAGGCCTCGGGATCGTGCGCGCTCGCGGATCACGGTCAGAGTCACAGGGTTGACGGGAAAGCCTTCGGGCAGGACGAGCAAGGGCAGGAAACGTCGCGGGTGTGTGGGTGATATGCCGGTGAGGGCTGTCTCGTCCTGGCGCAGGGCATCGATGGTGGCGTTGATCTGGTCGACTTCCTCGATGAGCTTGTCGATGTCCTTGATCTGTGACTCGTCGGGCACGGCAGTGGCCGCTTCACGGCGTAGCTGGGTCGTGGTGACCTCGATGACAATCCAGGTTCCCGGATAGTCGACCGCGGCGTCGGCGATGCGCTGGCCTTTGGCCGTGTAGGCGGCTTTGAGCTGCGCGTCGTCATAGACGCGCCGGGCGGTGGATGCGTCCTCGGTGATCCGGTGGAGAACCTCGCTGACGTACACCTCGGTGATGCGGCGCAGGGTCTGTTCGGCGCGGGTGGCGAGGGTCTTGTGGCCGGACGGCCTGGGGTGGTGGGGCGGTGGGAACCGGATGTCCATGATCGGCAGCCACCCGAAGGCACGGCTCACGAGATGACGGGGGTCCAGGACCAGCAGTCGGCGTTCGGGCAGGCGGATGACGGGCCAGCGCTGGAAGGGGTCGAAGGACCATTCGGTGCGGTGTTCCGGCCGTTCCTGCCGGACTGCTTCTCTCATGCCAGGCAGATCGTTGCTGATCAGCGAGAGCACGCGGTGGAGTCGCTCGGCGGGCAGGGTCAGTGCCGAGTATTCGGCATGCTCCAGGACGAAGTGTCCTTGTGTGGTACGGGCCCACAGGTAGCCGGCGACGGCGGCCAGGTCGTCGAGCCGAACACCGGTGCAGTCCTCATAGGCCTGGCTGAGGTCGATGGCTCCAGGCTCTGAGAGGTGCTCCATGGGTAGCTCGAGCCACCGGCGTGCATAGCGGGCCAGGACGCCGGAGACAGACCAGGTGTGGTTGAAGTGCTGGTTGGCAATGATTTCCCGGCCCAGAGGGCCGGGCTGGTCCGCGATGACGGTCGGGCCTGATTCGGAGTGGTGCCCCATGCTCTGGCTGTTGCACAACAGGGCGACGGTCAAGTCGCCCCTCGGGGCGCCCTGCGGCACGGTGTCTGGCGATACGTGCACTGCCGTGCGGGCCAGAAGCATGACGGCTTGGGGGACGAGGAGCCTGCGGCGGTCGTCTCTGAGGAGGTTCAGCACACGATCGCGCAATGGCCCCTGCATCAGCGTGTTCACGAATGATTTCTCTACGTCTCGCGCTGAGGCATCGGGCATCGCGAGAGCGGTGAGTGTCCAGGCGCAGAACCGGAGCACGTCCTCCAGAGGGATTCGTTCCAGCTGTCGCTCTGTGTAGTCGCTGGGCGGTACGAACCCGAAGATCTCTTCTGCGGTGAGGTAGACGGCCATCAGGTCGATGGGGGCGGGGCCCTGCGCCGACGATGCGGGAACCAGCAAACCGCTGGGGTGTTGGTGCCATTCCGGAACGAGAGCTGGTGCTGTTGAGCCTTGATGGACAGGGCGGCCTTGTGAGGGGTCGGCAAGGTAGTTTGAGCGCACGGGGGCCGGCTCGCTGTCAGCGAGCATCCTTCTTATCGCTGCTATCTCCCTGACCAGGTCAGGTGTAGGGTCCATCGGATCTTCCTGTCATGCGGGCGATAGTGCCGTTGGGGTCCGGGCGGAGTCGGTCGGGGTGTGGTGCGCTGGGGCCGGACCCGAGTGCGGACCGCTTCGCCACTGCGGACCGCGCGGACGCCCCGCCCAGTGAACTGCTGGCTCTTCTCTCGCTATCAGCTCTACCACCCGGCACTGACACTCGACCGGACGGCGGCAGCCCAGCCAGCCTCACTGGACCGGCGACGCCATGCTTCTTGCCTGGACCAGCAGGACAACAGGGAAGGGGAAGCCCAGCAGCTGGCCTGCGTCCGCGTCAGGGTGACATCCACCTCTCGGCGGCAGGAGTTCCACCGCCGGGACGTGAGGCGCGCACCGGCCTCTCGGCCGGTGTTAACCGGCGACCACCGCGCATAAGCACTCTCACTGAGGACGAACAGGGCCGCCCCTGTGACGACGGCGCCCGGCAGTGAGCCGTCGGCTTCCCCTTTTGATTCACCTTCGGATGGCGATGACCTCGACCTCAGCGTTCATCGCTCGCAGCCGCCGGACAGCTTGGAGCAGGGAAACCTGTGCAAAAGCGAAGAGGGAGTTGACCGCAATGTCCCTGCCGTCTTTCAGTAGAATTCCGAACACCACCCGGAGAGACCCGAAGTCCTTGAGCATACGGTGGTCGGGCGTGTGCGCAGCCACTTGCGTAAGGAACTTGCCGCGTACCACGGTATCGCTGCGGAGCGTTTCGACGGCGACTACACCCTGCGCGAAGAGATGGTTGAGAGGCGCCGTGGTGGCCGGTGCCTTCTTGACGCAGATCAGCTGGTTGTCCGGCCCCAGGACGTCGCAGATTTCCAGGCCTCCCCCCCTGAACTTGACCGTACGGACGGTGTCCTTGTCGAACAGCAGGTACCCGTCCTGCTCGGCTGCCTTCCTGTTGAACCAGTCCTCGTCGTGGGTGTCCTGTCCGTCGGAGTTCTGCGGTCCTTTGGTCCAGCGGGGCAAGGTCACCGTCTGGGGCTGGGCAAAGAGGTTGGTGAGCTCCTCCTCCAGCGTCTCGATAAAACCGGCACCCACCTCGAACCATTTGCCGTTGCCGTAGAACAGCCGGTCGGTGCCGAGTGGGACATCGGCGATGAGCCATTCCTTGCCGCTGGTGGTAACACCGGCCGGGGTCTGGAAGTCGTCATCGCTGAACATGGTGACCCGCAAGTCCCCCAGGCCTTGGAGTCGTTCCCCTGGCGGCTTGTCCTTGACAAACTGCAGCAAGTGCCGAAGTTCGAGCTCGCCCACCTCGATCGTCTGGGCGCCTCGTCTCACGCGAAACGCCTGGGCCGAGCTGTAGCCTTCCTGGCACGAGTCCGGAACCCCAATGGTCAGGCGAGGGCTGTCCGGATCCGTAAGCTGGGCTTCCAGTGCCTTCTGGGCCTCGACTGCTTTGCGACTGCGGTTGTCGAGGGTATGGACTCGGCTGACGAACCGCAGCTGCGGCAGAGGGTCAGGCCGCGCGCATACGTCCTCAATGGTGTCGAGGTCGCTCAGGAACTGTTCCAGGCTGGTTGCCAGCGGGAGCTTGATGGCTGCCTGTGAGCACTCCACACGGACCTGGCGCACTTTGCCGGACTGCAGGGAGGTCAGTGGCAGTCCGCTGACGGTGCCGCAGATGCGGCGCACGACCGCGGCGAACCGTTCCAGCCCGAAGTCGTCGATGCGTTCGCCTCTGGAGACCGAGTACTCGTCGACCCTGCCTCGGCCGTCCATGATCTGGTTGCGGATCTTGATGACTCCCTCATCATCGAGGCAGCGGGTCGCGAACTCCAGCCCGAACTCGTCGTCACGGTAGTAGGGGTCCAGCATGTGCTGTCCCACGCCGTAGCTCAGTGCGTAGGTGCCACGTCCGGTCTTCATGAGGACGAGGCCGGCTGCCGCCCGGCTGCGTTCGTTGACCTCAAGGCCGGTGATGGATTCGACCACGTCGCACCAATCGGCACGGTCGCGAGGAACACCGCCTGTGATCAGCAGACCCGTGATCCCGCGGCGGGTGAACTCTCTGGCCTGGTAGTCGTCGCTGTCGAGGTATCTGTCCCGCACGAACCCGGACAGTTCCAGGGCACTGTCGTCGGGGACCTTCAGCCGGTGCAGAGTGGACTTACGGGTGGCGGGTCGGTGTTTACGGGTACTGCCCAATGCGGCCTCCACACCCTTGGAGTACTGGGATGACCAAGAAACCAGACAGAACAGCACCGGCACACCGGAACAGAACTATTGGATGGCATTGCGGGCATGGCAACCTGCCAGGCACGAGACTCCACCTCGGCCCGGGGCAACACAGCCCGCACCGGGATGGGTGATTCCTTGGACCAGTCAGGCGTGAAACGACTGGGCAGGGCCAGGAGGAATCGGCCCTCACGGTGACGGCCCGCAGAAGGTGCGGGTATCTGCGCCGCCAGCCGCCTCGGTACGGGGTCGGTTCCAGGGGTGCAAGTGAGAGCGAAGCGGAGAGCGGGTCGGCCTGGGAAGTCGTGAGCGGAAAACCGCTAGTGAGGGGCTTTGCCGGGACGAGGAGGGGTGATCCGGCCCAGGTAGCAGCGCGGATCCCAGGTCACCAGCCGCCACTTCCCTGGCCAGGGTTCAGGCGTGGGATAGGACTGGTCGTCCTCTCTGACCCATCGCAGCTCAACCTCAGTCGTGGCGCTACTTCCATGATCAAGCGTTGCGGTGACCGTGCAGGCTGCTGCCATGTCGTGATGGATGGAGAGGATCTCGAATGCGGAGAGCCTGAAGGGGTCGTAGGCCCGCCGGACCTCGCTGCGTGCCGACTTGCCGTGCCGGATGTGCAGGTCGTGGGTAAGCAGGTCGCTCAGGGAGCCGTAGTTGCGGCGCATCCAGCAATTCAGCAGTTCGCGGGTCTGAGTGTGGGCGGGGTGAACGTTGAAGGTGTCGCTTCCGGGGAGATGCCTGCAGGGCTTCCACTTCTCGTTGACGCGGTTGATCTCGGCCTGTCGCAGGCCTGTGCTGGTGAGTTCTTTGAGCTGGCGTCCGACGCTGGAGAGTGTGGCTGGTTCTTTGGACTGGTGTTCCTGTTCCTTCAGGCGCGCGGCGGCCCAGTCAGCAACGGCGAACAGCCGGTTCCAGGCTTTGGTCGCGACGGTGAGGTTGTCGTAGTTGAGAATGCTGCCGTGCACGATGCCGTTGCGGTAGAGCTCGTAGACGGGTTCTTCCAGTGTGGCCGTGCGCCCTTTGGTGAACGTCTTGTGGGCATGCTGGAGGCCGCGATGGTGGCCGACGACGCTGTCCCAGGCTTGCAGTTCCTCGGGAGCGCGTGCGTGCAACCCACGGCGCACGCTCTCGAACTCGTTGACGAAGCCGTCCATGACGCTCAGCAGCACCTGGACAGTGGCGTAGTAGCGGCCTGCGAAGTAGTCCTGCCGGGCCCGCTCCACCAGGGTGAGCCTGCGGCGCATGGCCGGCAGTTTCCGCAGCGGAAGGATCATGAACGGCAGACTCTCGGCGTCGTGGTAGAGCTCGATGAGCTTCCGCTCCGCCCCGTCCACGTCCTCTCCTGCGTTGGCGACTATGGTCCGCACCGGTTCTAGGGGCAACTGGTCGTGGAAGATCCAGTGCTTTCCCCCGAACAAGTCATAGAAGGCGTCGACCGTATCGCCGAACTCTCGCAGCTGAAGCCGGATCGCCCCGGCCAGCTTCCGATTGCTTCTCCCGAGGAACCTCACCACCTTCAGTTGCCGTTCGAGCTCCAGATAGGAAGGAAGATCACGAGCAGATTCGTAGGCCATGCCCAGATCGTAGGAAGCGGCACTGACACCGCCTCCTCCGTCCGTTTCTTCCTTCCCATCCCACTGGTGCGACACCGGCTTACCCACACGCAACACCTCGGTCGGTAGTGGGGGATCATGGGTTCGGACTGGAGGCCTGGCGCGCCGCCGGAGGGGCGGCGCGTTCGACGGCCGGGTGAGCGTGTCGGGTCAGCGCCTGGGGAGGGCGAGGAGGTTGTTGGTCCACACGCCGTCGGCGTGGGTCCGCAGGTATTTCTCGCCCCGAGTGGGCGTCACGACGGCGACCTTCGTGCGGTGTCCGGCTGCGTCGGTGTAGGCCTCGCCGGACTGGTTGTCGATCCAGTCGACAAGCTGAGCCCGGGTGTTGTTACCGCTGTTGCCGGAGGCCTGGTTGGTCCACCACAGGTGAGTGATGTGTTCGTGCGTGGTGCCGCCGGCTGTCAGGCGTACCGCGGTGATCTGGATGGCCATCATTGCTGTCCTGCTGTTCTGCCGGCGACGTTCTGACGGGTCCCCGCGGCCGGCGCCCGGGTTCCGTGAGCCCCCCGGATGGGGTGCTTCGCCTGGGACAGACGACGTAACTCGCGTGCTCCTGTCCACCGCAGCTGCCTGACCCGGCCAGGCAGAGACTGGCGGCGCGGCCCCATGTACTCAGTGGCCATGGCCTCGATGAGGACAGCCACGTCGTTCAACAACCCTTCGTCCTGCCCGATCAGGTCGTGCACGTCACGGTCACCGAGGTAGAGCGGCAGCTTGTGCGCATGCTTCTCGCCGCACACCGCACCGAGGATGCCGAGAATGGCGGTCCACCGTCAGGATGCTGTCCGCCCAGTCCAGGAGTCCCCGGGTGATCTGCTGCCCCCTGCGGGTGGCGAGGTCATGCCCGCTCGAACCGCGGTCTCCTTGCACGGAGTCGGACACGCCGTAGTCGGCATCGCCGCTGGCACAGAAGCCGTTCCCTCGTATGGCTGTCGCTCACACAGACTCCGATCCGCATAGCACGTCGAACCCATGTCCGCCGGCCAGAGCCGCGCCCGCATCCGCAGCGGTGCCGCGAATGGCCGCGTCGACGGTCAGTGGCTGCGCCGCTGCGGTCCGGTGGGTTCCCCACGCTTGTACCAGCAAGGATGTCTTCCAACGCGAGGGCGCCTTGCCTGGTGTCAGTTCGAGGCACACCGTTCAGGGTTGTCCCCAAGAGACCACAATCTGAGGGACCTTACATGCTCACTCCGGCTGACAGGGAGCGGATCGACCGCTTCGTGGCAAAGATCCGTGACTCCGGCTCAGACGGCCAAAGGGTGCATACGGCCGTGCTCGCCGAACTGTCGGACATCCACCAGCGGGTCAATCCGAAGACCGGCAAGCCCTATGCCATGACCACGAACCGCAGCCTGATCACCAGCTACCGAAACGTGCTCAAATCCGAACTGGGCGAGGATGCGCCCGTCCTGGAAAAGTTCAAGCACTCAGCTGACCACGTGGTGGAGTACCGCCAGCACCAGCAAAAGCGGCGCGAGGAGCGGCACCGCAATCAGCGGCCGTTGAACGGACAGGAGCACATTGAGCGGGCTGTGGCGTTGCTGAGCTACAACGCGAAGGTCCGGTGGTCCAACGCCACGGCCATCGCTGGCGTCGTGGCTCTGACCGGCCGCCGCCCTTACGAGGTCGGCTGCGTGGGCGGTTTCGAACCTGACTCCGCTGACGTAGTGCGGGTCATGTTCAGAGGGCAGACCAAGACCCGTGAGACCGAGCGCGTCGACACCCCCTACTCCATCCCCGTGTTAGCAGAGCGGGACCTCGTCCTTGAGACTGTCGCTCGCATCCGCGAAAACGTCGATCCCGCCCTGGACAACACAACCTACTCCCAGCGCTTCGGCAAAGAGGTCGGCACAGTCTCCAAGCGCACCTTCACCGATACCGAGGGACAGCCAATTACTCCGCGAGAACTGCGCGAGGCGTACGCCGCCGTCGCCTACCGCAAGTTCGCCAGCCCGAATATCTCTGAGGTGCAGTTCTACAACGACATCCTCGGACACCAGGGCGACATGAGTGCCACCCTGTTCTACTTCGACTTCTACCTCATCGACAACATCGCATCGCAGTGAGTTCATAGCCTTCACCCGCGCGCCCTGAGGCAGCAGTGCGGCATGGTCCGGCGGCGAGAGCCGCATGGTAGCCGGACGAGATGCGGCTGGTAATACACCGGCCGCGTCAGGACACCCCCGCTCCTGCGCTGCAAGGGGCCACGAGCCTGTCGTGAAACCCTTCTCCGAACCTGGGAATAGCAGATGATGCGTGTCGCAGGCATGGGTGCGCACCGCGCGGCGGTAGCTTCAACGCACCGGTCTGCGACGGACTGGACCGCGCGCCGGCGGCATCCCGGATCCTCCCCTGGCGCCGATAGAGGGTGTAGGGCACCCACTTCGCGCCTTCTGATTCGTCTTGACACACATCATGTGGTGATCCAGCTGACCGGGCAGCTCCGAAGGACTCACCGTGCCCTCCTCACTGCGCCGTCGTACCGCCCACCTCCGTGCCGCCTATACGCGCGAGACACATGCCCTCGCGTCCGCCGGCATCGATCGGCACGATGCCCGTGCGTCCTCAGCCGGCAGCGGCCTCGGCCTCGATGCATGCACGACGTCGCAGCGTCGGCTGCGCGCCCTCCTCGCTCTGGGTCTGCTCAACCATGGCCCGACCAGTACGTGGCCGCGGAACGTCAGCCTGGCCGACGTCACTCGCTACACCCTTGTCGTATCTGCCCGCCACGACAATCTGGTGCTCACCACCCGAGCCCCCTACAACGTGGCCTGCTGGCTGGTCGGCCGTAACAGGCTCCCGCAGATCGGGCTACCGGGACTGCGGGTAGAGACCTCGTACGAGGAAGGATGGCGCCTGCGGCATCTGCCCACCGGCGCTGCCCTGACCGTGACCAGCGACCGGAATGGCCGCTTGCGGGGACCTGCGACAGCAGGCAGCAACTACGCCCAACTGTGGACCACCGGCGTTCCCCTCACCGCCGAGGAACACGCGGCCCTGAACGCGCTACCGCCTCTGCGTGCCGACACCGAAACTCTCCTCGCCGCGCTGACCGTGCGGTTGTGCGCTCACGCCCCGGACGAAAGCTGGGACGTCGGCACCTGGTTCAGCAGCCTCGCCGGCCGGCCCAGCCGCGCACACCACCACCAGCGTCGGCTGGCTGCCGCAGCAGACCAGTGCACCCTTCACTGGGACTCCGACCCCCATCCCGACGACCTCTTCGCCTCCCTCACTGACCCGGTGATCGGACTTGTCGGCGCCATCGGCGAAAAGGACTCCAGCGGATGGCGACTGCGATACAGGCACGCCTGCCTCACCGCCCACCCCGTCGCCTACGGGCACTGATGGACAAGGCCGCAGGTTCCGCCTCTAAAGGTCACCCGCTCCCCCGCGAGAGATTCACCTCCACCAGTTGTCTCGGCCGTCACCCTCGCCGCACACGGGCTCCACGACGACCGCAGGACCGCGCGGCCGGCGATCACCACGACCACGCGGTCCTGGGTGTAGCCCAGGGCGGTCAGATTCTGTCGGTCCGCTGTGTGACGGCCCTCGCCTCCCGGTTTGCGGGAGACTTGGCGTAGCGCGCCCTCCCTCGGTCGCTCGGTTGAAGCCAGCGAGCACGTCTGGCTGAGATCCCGGCCGGGTCGCGAGGATGTAGGGGGTGCAGCTTCGCGCTGATCACAAGGGGTGAGGTTTGAGGCGTTTTATATCGAAGTGGATTGTGCGCGGTCCGCTCCTTCTAGGTGCGCTGGCCCTCCTCGTATGGACAGTCCTGGGTAAGGGATGGGGCGAGGCGGACCCGGTCGCCAGTGTCGTGGGGGTCGTGATCCTTCTGATCTCGATGATGTGGCCCAAGCTCAGCCCAGCGGCAGCGGCGGCTTTGCCTGCCGCGCCTGGCCCGATGGTCGTCCCGGACGGGTGGGTGGACCGGGCGGAGGCTGGCCAGGTGGTCGACGCCGTCCTTGCACGCACCCGCCAGCGCTGGCGCGGGGGTGACACGGTGGCCATCACTGCCGGTCTGCATGGGGCAGGCGGTTTCGGCAAGACGACGCTTGCCCGGTTTGCCGTCGGCCAGCCGAAGGTCCGCAAGAGATTCCCCGGCGGGATCTGGTTCATCACGATCGGCCGTGATGTGAGAGGCAGGGCCTCGGTCGCGGCCAAGGTCGCCACGGAGATGGTACGCATCACAGGGGTCGAGTCCACGGCTGGCGACGATCCGGAGCAGGCCGGCGTTCAACTGGGCAAGCTTCTTGCCTCGATGCCGCGAACTCTGCTGGTGATCGACGACGTGTGGGAGGAGGAACAGTTGCGACCGTTCCTCATCGGCGCAGAGCGGCGGTGCGTGCGCCTAATCACCACTCGTAGTCCCAAAGTACTTCCCGCTTACGCTGCACGGATCACTGTCGACCGTATGACCTACGGGCAGGCGTGCCTGGTCCTGACCAGGGGGTTGCCGCAACGGCCGGCGCAAGCGATGGTCGACGCCCTTGTCGAGGCGACTGGGCGATGGGTGCTCTTGCTGCGGATCGTCAACCGTGTCATGAGGGAGCAGCTGTCGACTGGGGCGGATGCTAACGCTGTCGGTGAGCGTCTGCTGGAGCGGCTTCGTGTGCGCGGACCGGCGGCGGGCGATCCTCAGACGAATATTGATCTCGACGACACGGACGAGCGGAACAGGGCTGTGCGAGCCAGTCTCGCAGCAGCCACCGAGCTCCTTCCTCCCAATGGGGAGCAGCGGTTCACTGAACTGGGAGTCTTCGCTGAGGACGAGGCCGTCGCCATTGCCCTAGTGGCCCGCCTGTGGGAGGGAGCCGCTGGTCTTGACGAGACCATCACGCGCAGCCTTTGCAGGCACATGGCAGATCTGTCCCTGCTCAGTCTCGACTCGACCGTCCCTGGCGGGACCGTGGTCCTGCACGACGTGATCCGCGACCATCTCCGGGCCGAACTGTCAGCTCACCTGCCCGTGGTGAACGCCACGTTCCTCGACACCGTCACAGCTGCCGCCGAAGGCGGGCCCGAGTGGTGGACCACGCCTCACGAATACCTGCGGGACTTTCTCATCGCGCACTTGGTGGACGCGGAGCGCGCCACGGATGCGGCTGCCGTGGCCACGGACTTCCGCTGGATACGCATGCGTCTGCACCAGCACGGCCCCACGGCTCCTCTTCGAGACCTCTCCCTGGTCCCTCATGTCGAGGCAGCCGCTCTAGCGGCCCATCTGGAGCGTGCCGCGCACCTTCTCACCCCCACCGAACCGGCCCAGGCCCTTGATGCCGTGCTCCGCAGCCGTGTTCCGGGAGGCGCGGCATGGCGGGCAGCCGCCGACACGGTCTTGTCTGGGCCGACGCTGGTAGACCGGTGGACCCCGCCCGACCTGCCTAGCTCTGCGCTCCTGCGGACCCTTACACATCAGGCGCCGGTGGGCGAGATGGTCCTCAGCCCCGACGGGGCCCGCCTCGCCACCATTGAGATCAGCGGCCGAGTCCGGGTCTGGGACGCCTCAAGCGGGGTGCAGATATGGGACCTGCCAGGTTCCAGCCGAATGGAGGAAGTGACTTTCAGTAACGGCGGGGGACATCTATTCACCATCGATCGAGACGGCATCGTCTACGGGTGGGATCTCGCCACCGGATCGGAGCTGCATCGGTTCTTCGCAGGCGGCGGGCATGCCGTAGCCTTCAGTGCCGATGGTTCGCGCCTCTTCACCGTGCTGGGGGACGGCACGGTCGCAACCTGGGACACGTCCACCGGGTCCAAGATCAATGCGTTTCAGGCTCACAGGCTTAACTCGGTGCGGCTTTTGGTGAGCCAGGACGGCACGACGCTGGTCCTCTCCGAACGTGGGAGCTTGCGCTGTCACGTCAGCGACGCCGGAACGGGCAGCGGCTTGCAGTCTTTGCAGGGCCGCCCTGTGGCCGTGACAGCGGACGGTACTTACGTTGCCACAACGCACGGACGAGGTGTTGAGGTCTGGAGTACGTCGACCGGCATGCGACTGTACGTACTTCGCGGTTGTCCCAGCATTACCGTGGCGGCATTCAATGCCGAGGGCACGAGTCTTGCTGTTGGAAACCGTGAGGGGGTCGTGGAGGTCTGGGACCTCAGGACGAAGACACAGGTCCACCGCTTCCATCATGGATCGCTGTGCTCCTCGCTGCGCTTCAGCCCGGACAGTTCGAGACTCACAAGCGGCAGTATGGATAAGACAGTCCGAATCTGGGACCTCGCCCCCACCTCTCCGCAGCAACAGGGTGTTCCTGTCACTGCCGCAGCGGTCTCCGCTGATGGATCTCTCGTCGCCACCGTGAGCCGCGAAGGAGTCTCCGTTTGGGATGCTGCGAGCGGAGCACAGATCCAGCACTTCACGAGAGGCGGCGGAGCCACTGGGCAGGAACTTCGATTCTTCAATCGCGCCCCAGGGCCCCATGGCGACCTGCTCTCGGCGGCCTTCACGGCAACCGGTGTCTGCTTCGCCGCAGCCACCGATCCGCAGACGGCCGGCGTGTGGGACGCCAGTGGGAATCTACTTGCACAATTTCCTTCCAACGGAAGACTGCAGGAGCTGGAACTCAGCCCAACTGGAGATCTTCTCGCCACCGTTGGCCATCGGGATACCGTCAGCATCTGGGAGACCGCCAGCGGCACGCTGACGCATGAGCTGCCTCATCATGGAGCTCACAGACTCGTGTTCAGCTCAGATGGATCCCGCCTCGCCACATACGATCGCAGCGATGGAACCCGCGTTTGGGACACTGCATCTGGCGTGCAGGTCGCACATCTGGCGCGCCGCTCAGCGCGCGCGCTGGCGTTCAGCCCGGACAACAGCCAGTTGGCCCTCACTGACCGTGCTGTCGACTTTCGGGTCGTGGACATTGCGACAGAGGCAGTCACGCACCGATTCCGCGGCATCAGGGTCAGAGCAGCGGCCTTCAGCCCCGACAGCAAGTACTTCGCCACCACGGCCAGCGACACCATTTCCGTATGGGACTCCACGACAGCCGAGCACCTCACCAGCATGCGGGCCGACAGTGACCTCGAATCCGTGGTCTGGCATCCCGACAGCCGAGTCCTGTTCGTCGGCGGCCGTGGCGTACTCGGCTACGACTTCAAGGCATAGCCCAGGGCCACGCGCGGGAGACGACCGCAGTACTCCCGCGCGGGCACGGCGAACGCTGGGCCGGAACTTGTGCGACGGCCCTGCAGAGTCGACGGCCGCTGGTCACGTCGCCCCGACGTCCGCCTTCGCAACCCACTCCAAGCAACGCATCGATTCCATGTGCCGACCCAAGGAGCGAGCCTCAAGGCGGGAGAACCTGGCGCCATAGGCGCCGAGACAGGAGGAACTCGGACCGGACTTCGTCACCGCGTCCCCCGAACGCTCGCGAACCTACCTCAAGGAACAGCTGCCCCGGAGCACAGGGACTCGACCGCTCACACCGGCGGCTCGGCAAAACTGCTCAGCATACGCTCCATGTGAGCAGCACAGCTCTCTCCTACTGATGGGTGCGGAATCACGGCCAGTTGCTCCACAAGCGAGCCATTCCATGGTCAGCAAAAGCCTGTCTTCGTCAAGCCCGGCAATGGGATGAGCTCACCCGACGTGAGCAATGCCCAGCTCAGAGAACTTCGCACTGCTCACTTCAACCGAGCCGCGAGACCCAGCGCGCGGGGACGAGCTTCTCACTGTGGCGCCATCGGTGTACGACGGCTTCCTGGAACCACGGTGCGGGGAAGTCCACGTGGTCGCAGATGACAACCTGCAGGTCGGGTGCCAGTTCCTCAACCACCTCATGGATCAGTTTGAATAGCCGCTCTGCCGCGAGGCTGTCTTCCTCGATGTGGTCGTCGCCGTCGTGGGCGGTGGGGGGAAACCAGACCTGTGAGGGCTGGTCCAGGAAGAGGATGCGCGGAACCGGTCTGCGTTGGCGTACGAAGTAACGGTGCAGGGCCAGGTGGGCCAGGATGTGGTAGCCGACCCAGTTCCTTCCGCTGCCCAGTCTCGAAAGCGGGAGGCTGCCGGTGTGGGTAGCGAACTCGATCGTCAGTCGGTTCGGGTTGAGGTGCACGCCCTGGTGAGCGTGCTCCAGCCGTAGCTGATGGGCCCACAGGGTGATGTCCTGGTTGACGGGAACCAGCCGGTCGAGGAGTTGCTCGCCTGCTGTGTCGGGATCGAGTTCGGCTTCGAGGGCCTCTACAGCGGACCGCGCCGTGTCGCGTGCCTGGCTGAGCCGTTCCAGGCCAGCGCCCATGGTGCGCTGGAGAGTGGTGAGTGTCCCGTGGATGCGGCCGCGTGCGAAGCTGATGCGGTCCGCGAGCGGAAGGTGACCGCTGCTTTGGTCCGTCTGCGCGAGAGCCTGCAGGGCGTGTTGCGTCGCGTGGAGCTGACTGCGTAGCCGGGTGGTCTGTTGGTGGAGGGCTTCGAGAGCGGCACGTCGTGCCGGGCGTATTGCGTCGATGCCGTTCAGCTGCTGCTGGAGGCCCTCGAGGCTGTTCCTGAGCGTGGTGATCGTCGGGTCGGGCTCGGATAGGACAGAACCGCACAGGACACAGGTCCCCGCGTCGTGATCCTGGGGTGCGGGAATGAGGTCGAGGCTCGCCAGCCTGCCTCGCGGAATGTGCGCGGATTCGGCATAGTCGTCTGCTGCTGCGGTTTCGGCCAGGAGCAGGCGGCGGTCCGCTGCAAGGGCCCTGAGCTGCTCGCGCAGGACGGCACAGGTGCGTTCGAGGTCAAGTCTGCGCTGGTCCTCCTCGTGCGCGCGGGGTAGCCCGATGGTGGGTGACAGGACGGCGTCCTGCAAGACCTGTATGGCCTGAACGTGGTCGTCGGGCGGAGCCGGCTCTTGTACCAGGTTCAGGGCATGGGCTTCATGCCAGAGGGTGGCGAGGGTGATGTGGTTGGTGTCGTTTGGGTCCTGAGCCCGATGGAAGTCGGTCTCCGCTTGCTTGAGCCGGCTGCGTGCGGCGTTGAGCTGTGCATGCTTGCGTGCCTGGTCATGGGGGGATGCGCCGATGAAGTAGGGCAGTGTCTGTTTGAGGGCGGCGGCAACGTACCGGTCGCTTTGCCGGTGGAATAGGTGGTTCTTGTCGGCGATCTCGCTCTGACCCTGCAGGCACAGCAGCGTTGCGTGGCCGAGGTGGGCGTCGGTGAAAGTGGAGCCGCGGCCGCCGGGGGTGGTGCTGTGGTTCTCCTTGATGCCGATGAACCGGCCAAGCCGCTGGCGCAGTGCGCGGCGGTCGGTATTCGCTGCAAGGGCGGTGTGAGGCGGCGGCTCGAGGTCGGGACCGAACCTCAGCATGACTCGCTCGGTGGTCTTCTTGCCGGGGCCAGGGGCGGGACGGGCGACGAAGGCGCGCGTGGTGTCCAGCTGGAACAGGGCCGCGTACCAGGAGACGGTGTCGGTCATGGGGCCGATGGGGAAGGTGACCGTGTTGCGGCCGGTGCAGTACTCGAAGATGTCGAGCAAGGTGCTTTTCCCCGTTGCGGACTGGCCGGTGACGATGTTGAGTGCGCCCGGTCTGAAGGGGACGACGCGGCGGCCGCCGTCGGCGTTATAGAGGATGAGGGCGAGCAGTTGCACGCGGTCAGGGTCCCACGCCGAGGCCGGCGAAGACAGCGGCTGTCTCGTTCTCGGCCAACCAGCGGCCGATCAGGCGTGCGCTGCGCAGGATGTCGTGCATCTCGGTGTCCTGGGGTGGCGGGGTGTACGGCCGGGTGGATGCCCTGAGGCAGTCGCGATGCAGTTCGAGCATGTCGTGGCCGAGCGCGAATCGCAGTCCTGCCCGCACCGGTGCCACCAGGACCTTGGCGCGGCGGGGGAAGCCGGCCCGCAGCACGGGGTGGTGGCCTATCCAGGCGGACAGGTGGGTACGGGTACCGGCGGGCAGTGCTTCTCGTGTGGCCTGGTGCAGTGCCATGGGGGCGATGATGAAGGACAGCGCCCACGGCATGCCTGGTGTCTGCCGTCGGGTGTAGGCGTCGGCGGCGACAAACAGGAGATTGGCAATCAGCGCCGGGTTGAGCATGGCGGCGACGAGAGCTGCCGGTTCGTTCCAGGCGGTTTCTGCTGCGGGGGCACGGATCTGCCCGGTCGGTGGGGTGGTCATGATCGCGCCTGCAGCGTGCGCATGCGGTCACGGAAGTCGGGGTGCCATCCCACACATCCCGTGTCCGCGAGCCCATGGCGCTGGCCCCGGACGAAGAACGCCTCGTGGTATCTGTCCTGCAGGCAGGGGCCGTTGCGCTGGGAGAGGTCTTTGAGGAGTCTGGCCCCTGCTTGCTGTCTATCCGCTTCGTCCGTCGTGGCGGCGAGTTCGACTTGCATCCACTCGAACTCGGTCTCCCACTCGTCGACGAGGTCACGGTTGAGAACGGTGAGTTCGTCCGCCGCGACAAGGTCTTCGGCGATCCAGCGGATGGCCTGGGTCTGTGCGCGGTGGTAGTCGATGACCGAGAGCCGCAGGTTCACAGGAGGGTAGGCCACCCATCTCATCTGTTGCACGAAAGGGCTGTCGCCGTAGGCCGTGGTGAGAGCATCGTCGCCCGTCTCTTCGCGGGCGGCGACGGTGGGGAGCCGGCCGCGGGTGAACTGGTCGCGCAGGTCGGCGATGGCCGCTCGGGCCATTCCGACGTCCACGGCATGTCGGCGCCTCTGCAGCAGCTCCAGTGCCCGTTCATCCCACCACTGCCACACCATGGCCAGGAAGAGACCCTCATGCCCGACCGGCAGGCACCAGCGCAGCTCCGCGCGGACAAGGGCGGGAACGTCCTCGATGCGCGGTGAGGAGTCCATGACGGTGATCCGCGCGACGAACGCGGCCCGGTCCGCCGGCCCCAGCGCGAGGAACTGCTCACGGGCCTGCTGGATACGCCCGGACGCCTGGTGTAATGCGGCACGCTCCAGCCCACTCAGAGCCACCCGTTCGTCGCGTGCATGGGGACGGAGCGCGGCCATCGCGCTGCCGGGACTGGCCTGCTGGGTGGAGACAAGCACCAGCGCCGGCCCTTCGACATCGCAGGCCACCGCCGTGTCCATCCAGTTCTTCAGGGTCAGCCACACGTCGGGAGAGGCATCCGTGAGCTGCCGGTCGCTTCTCTGATGGTGCTTGATCTGCAGGAGTTCCGTCGCCGAACCGGCTTGCTCCCAGGCGATGTCGTCATGGAGTTCCAGGCAGATCGCCGCGTCGGGACGAGCATGATCGGCCCTCAGCAGTTCCAGCAGTGCCCACCATGTCTGGTGCTGGTAGCCCAGCGCGCTGGGCGCGGCGCTGTGCACAGGATCACCCATGGTGCTGCCCCCTCCCCCGGATCCTGCACGGTACCCGATCGCTCACCGCGTGCGGGAGCTTCCTGCACCACGGCCAGGCCGAGAGGTGCCTTTATGCGGTTCGTCAATCCCACGCTGTCAGTTTTTGGGTCGTGTCGGTTCCGTTCAGGTGGCGAGGGAGATGGCGTGGCTTCGAGACTCGTAGAAGGTTCCGTCGCCGAGCATGGCGAACCGGACGCTGATGCGCTGGCGGGCGTGGCGGTTTACGCGGGCGCGCTGTTTGTCGTAGTAGGTGCGGGAGGCAGGGGTCGGCGCTCATGCAGGCGGAGGCGGACAGGAACATGCCGCGCTTGAGCTGCCGGTTTCCACCGCGGAATGCTTGTTCGCCGTGGATCGAGGTTCCCGACGACCTCGTCGTGGGGGCCTGGCCGGCGTAGGAGGCGAGGTGGACGGCGGGGAAGCGGCTGCCGTCGCCGACGGTGGTCAGCAGCACGGCGGCGGTCCTGACGCCGACTCCTGGCATCGAGGTCAGGACCTGGGGAAGAGGGTGAGCCTCCAGCAGGGTACTGATCTGGGCTTGAAGGGCCCGGCGCTTTCGTGGACGGCGGCGAGCGAGCTGAACGGGTGAGGATGCCCCCGCCCTGGAGAAGTTCACGCACTCAGCTGCCCACGTGGCGAAGTATCGCCAGCACCAGCGGGAGCAGTGCAAGGAGCGGCACCGTAATCAGCGGCCGCTGAACGGACAGGAGCGAGCGGGCTGGCGCGTTGGTGAGCTGCAACGCGGAGGTCCGGTGGTCTAACGCCGCGGCCATCGCCAGCATCGTGGCTCTGACTGGCCGCCACCAGGACGACGCACGCCCTGCACACTGTTTGGGCCAGCGGATCTCAACCTTGCGGAAAGCCGCCAGGCGTGGCGGCGATCGGCCCGCCGGCATCGGCTCGCTGCTCGCCGCGGAGCCATCGACTCATAACGGTGACCGACGTTCCGGCTTCCTTCGCCAGTGCAGTGATCGTCGGCCTCTGCTCTGTGGGGACACTCCAGAAGCGGATGCGCATCTCGCGAATGAGGGTGTCTGGGAACCTACGCCCCATCGGGTGGCGCTCGCCTCTGGGATTGGTGCCGTGGAGGGCCTTGTCGGCAATGTTCTCGGCCTGTGTGCCGGCTCTGAGATGCCGAGGGTTGTTGCAGTTGTTCCTGTAAGTACTCTCAGGGCACGTGTGGCGGATGACTGCGGACCCGAGTTTGTTGTACGTGACCCCTTGGGAGAGCGCGTACGCGATGCGATGTGTCAGGGCTGCCTGGACACCCTCCCACCTGAGCTGTCCGTATCCGAAGTAGTTGCGCGTCTTCGCTGTCCAGGGCCAACAAGCGTCGTCCCCGCCCCTCCGATCGATCCGAGCCCAGAATTCCGATACTCGGGCCGCGCGGTCCAGTTCGACGAGGTCTCCGGTCGAGATCCTCCACCCTCCCTGTGGAGGCATGACCGGCTCGGTCACCTTCTTCGCCCCCATGCGGCCTTCTTTGCGGGCGGCCCAAGTGTCTCGGTTGTTCTCGCTCCTTGTCCCGGGGAGCAGGTGGGCGGGATTACAACAGGGCTTAAAGTCGCACAGGTGTCTGAGCAACGTGCTGCCTGGCAGGGCTTGTTGTAGCCCGCTGGCAAGGGTGAAGGCCACGACATGTGCGCTCGCCGAGCCGGTCATGGCTTGGCCGGCAGCGGTGTGTCCGTACCTGTTTCCCTTGACGCCCTTGAAGGGCCAGCACGCGTTCACGCCAGCTGAGCAGTCGACACGGGCCCAGAAACTCGCTTCTCGACACTTACGGCGCTCAGACGTCTCGGTGATCCCGTACCGCTCGCCACCATCAGTTACACGTACTCCGGCTGCGCCGTAGAGGTGCTTATAGGTTCTCCCGTTGACCAACTGATTGATTCGAGACAACGTGGCCCCAAGCGCCGCTGCGGCCTCGGTTTGAGTCATCTGGCCGGACTGCACCACCTCTAACACCCACCGCGCTTCAGCGTCCGTCAGGGATCGTATAGCCATGCTGTAACGCTACGGTGCGACACCGACACACAGCCCCCAGGGCGGACAGAACCAACCAAAAGTCCCCGAATTCAGCCCTTGTCGATGCCGCAAGCCGGGGCCCTTAAGAGCGACACCTCCAAGCGGCAGGTTCGACCACTCGCACCGACGGCTCGGAAAAGCTGCGCAGCATCCGCTCTCTGTGAGCAACGCAGGCTGAGCCGGATCGCAGGTCACAGAATGCAGGCCAACGGCACCACAAGCGAACAGATCCAAGGCTAGTTAAGACCAGCAACGGAGAACCCCCAACTAGAGGTTGCGCTCACCAACGTGAGCAATGGCCAGCTCGGAGTCCCCTACCCTGCTCACCTTCAACCGGGCCGCCACA
>NZ_JNXG01000024.1 GCF_000717025.1 Streptomyces atroolivaceus | reverse complement strand
GGCCCTCCGGGCGCTTCCCTTCTGTTCTTGCGTTTCCGACTCTATCAGACTCTTTCGTGTCCGATTCCCGGCCGAAGCGGGTTCCTGCTGATTCGCTTTTCAGTTCTTCGCTTTCGCGCTTCCCTTTCGGCGTGGTCACCACATTAGCCGATTTCCTCCGCGACTCATAATCGAGTCGATCGTGTGAATTCCGGCATGCCGAAATTGCACCCGCCAGGGGTGAATCGTAGGTAGTGGTTGGCCCTCTCACGATGCTTCAGCCCGGTCCGACGGACCGTGCCGAGGACAACTGCATCCGTTCAAGCGGCTCGGACTACATTAGGGAAACGGCAGGGGTGAGTCAAGTTGCGCGGCGGCGCGGCGCGTGGGCCCGGTACGGGCTGACCGTGGGGTCGCCGTCGATCCAGAAGCGCCAGGGCTGGTGAGAACCGTCGCCGCCCACCCCCGTACGCGGACCGCTGCGTACCTGGTCGGGAGAGGGCGGAGAGCCGTGCAGGACGGACAGAGGCCGCTGAGCGCCTGCCACCACGTCGACGCCGTTCAGTGCGCGGTCGACGTCGAGCGCCGTCGCCAGACGCGCCGGCCCTTTGGCCAGTTCCCTGTCATGCCGGGCCGAGAATCGACGTTTGCGGGCCATCTCCGCCCCGATACCGATCTCCCCCGCACGGAGCAGGACGCCACTCGCCTTGCCCTCGGGACCGCACACCAGGTTGAGGCAGTGCCACATGCCGTACGTGAAGTAGACGTAGGAGTGGCCAGGCGGACCGAACATCACACTGTTGCGGGCTGTCCGGCCGCGGAATGCGTGGGAGCCGGGGTCGATGTCGCCCGCGTAGGCCTCCACCTCCGTCAGGCGCAGCTCCATGGGGCCCTCGTCGGTCGACCGGACGAGGACGCGGCCCAGAAGATCGGGGGCCACCTCCACGACCGGCCTGTCGAAGAATTCCCGCGTGAGCGGCGTACGGTCCATGCCTTCATCCATGGCGTCCGAGGGTACTGGGCTCGGCGCGACGGGAACCGGCTACGGTCGTGGCGCGTATGTAGGGGTCAGGACCAAGGAGGAAAATCATGGGCTTCAAGCGGCTGCTCGCGAGCATGGGTGCCGGCGGTGCTTCGGTCGAGACGGAGCTGACCGAACTCAACGTCGTCCCCGGCGGGGTCGTCCAGGGCGAGGTTCGGATCCAGGGCGGATCCGTGGACCAGCAGATCGAGGGGCTCTCGGTCGGCCTGCAGGCGCGGGTCGAGGTCGAGGGCGGGGACCAGGAGACCAAGCAGGACATCGAGTTCACCAAGCAGCGGCTCGGTGGCGCCTTCGAGGTTCAGGCGGGCGCGGTGCACGTCGTGCCGTTCGGGTTGGAGATCCCCTGGGAGACGCCGATCACCATGTTCGCCGGCCAGCAGCTGCGCGGCATGAACATCGGGCTGACGACGGAGCTGGAGATCGCCCGCGCCGTTGACTCGGGTGACCTGGACCCGATCAACGTGCACCCGCTGCCCGCGCAGCAGGCCATCCTGGACGCCTTCGGACAGCTGGGCTTCGGCTTCCGCAGCGCCGACATGGAGCGTGGCCACATCCGCGGCACCCGCCAGCGTCTGCCGTTCTACCAGGAGATCGAGTTCTTCCCCCCGCAGCAGTACCGGGGGCTGCACCAGGTGGAACTGACGTTCGTCGCGGACGACCGCGAGATGGACGTCGTCCTGGAGATGGACAAGAAGCCGGGCCTCTTCAGCGAGGGCAGCGACTCCTACCGCGCGTTCAAGGTGGGTCTCAACGACTACCAGGGCACCGACTGGGCGGCGTACCTCAACCAGTGGCTCGCGCAGGTCGGCGGCCAGCGCAACTGGCTCTGACACCCCCTAGGGTCGGTGGGAAGACATCGCACAGCCGATCAGGAGAGGTGCTGACGTGACCGAGCCGAAGAGGGCGCCGCTGCCGCACGACTTCCATCCCGAGGTTCCCCCGTTCGCCGTGGCGAGCGAGGATCTCGCGCCGGGTGCCGTGCTGGCGGACGCCCAGGTGTTCGCGGCGGGGAACACCTCGCCTCAGCTGCGGTGGGAGGGCTTCCCCGCGGAGACGAAGAGCTTCGCCGTGACGTGCTTCGACCCGGACGCGCCGACGGGCAGCGGATTCTGGCACTGGGTGCTCTTCGACATCCCCGCGTCCGTGACGGAGCTCCCCGCCGGTGCGGGAAGCGGGGCGTTCGAGGGACTGCCCGAAGGCGCCGTCCAGGCGCGCAACGACTACGGGGCGAAGGAGTTCGGGGGTGCCGCGCCGCCTGCCGGTGAGAACCACCGGTACGTCTTCACCGTGTACGCGGTGGACACCGAGAAGCTCGGGCCGGACAGTGACGCCTCCCCCGCCGTGGTCGGATTCAACCTGCGGTTCCACACGTTGGGCCGCGCTCAGCTGATCGGGGAGTACGCCGCTCCGGAAAGCTGAAGGTTCGCCTGCCGTTTGCCCTGCCCTGGTCTTGGAGAGACCAGGGCAGGGCACTTTTTATTGCGTTGTCCATCACGGCTCACCCGGACAGAGTTGATCCGGGTCCGCCGGCAGACGGGCGGCACACGGGAGGTGGGCAGGATGCGGGACACACTTGTACTCAACGCGAGCTTCGAGCCGCTGTCGACGGTGACACTCAACCGTGCGGTGGTCCTGATCCTGCAGGACAAGGCCGTCGTCGAGCAGGCGCATCCCGGGGTCCGGATGCGTGGTGCCGCCGTGGACCTTCCGGTCCCCCGGGTGATCAGACTCTGCCGGTACGTCCGGGTGCCGTTCCGAAGACACGCTCCGTGGTCCAGAAGGGGTGTGCTCATACGGGACCAGCACCGGTGCGCGTACTGCGGGCGGCGGGCGAGCACCGTGGACCACGTGGTGCCGCGTGCCCAGGGCGGCCAGGACACCTGGCTGAACACCGTGGCCTCGTGCGCGGAGGACAACCACCGCAAGGCGGCCCGTACTCCGGAGCAGGCGGGGATGCCGCTGCTCCGGGAACCGTTCGTGCCTTCGCCGGCGGACGCGATGCTGCTCGCGCTGGGAGCCGGGGACCGGTCGGCGCTGCCGGAGTGGCTGGCCCGCTCCGCGGCGTGAGGTCCTCCCCCGACCCCACATGAACGAAGGCGGAGCCCGTACCCCGTACTTGAGGGGGCGGGCTCCTGTCCGTCAACGCAGCAGTAGCTGGACGATGGCCGCGGTTCCGACGACGACGATCAGGGCGCGCAGGAGGCGGGGGCTGAGCCTGCGGCCGACCTTGGCGCCGATCTGGCCGCCGATGGCGGAACCCACCGCGATGAGGACGACGGCGGTCCAGTCGAAGTCGGCCACGAAGAGGAAGAAGAGCGCGGCGACGCTGTTGACGACGGCGGCGAGGACGTTCTTGACGGCGTTGAGCCGCTGCATCGTGTCGTCGAGCAGCATGCCCATGAGGGAGAGGTAGATGATGCCCTGGGCCGCTGTGAAGTAGCCGCCGTAGACGCTGGCGAGCGTCAGGCCGGTGAACAGCAGGGGCCCGCCGTCGGGGCGGGCGGGGGTGCCGGTGCGGTCGCGGCGGCGCTGGACCGCCCGGCTGATGCGGGGCTGCAGGATGACCAGGACCAGTGCGAGGGCCACGAGGACGGGGACGATCGTCTCGAACGCCGTGGAGGGCAGGGCCAGCAGGAGAGTGGCCCCGGTGAGTCCGCCGGTCAGTGCGCCGACGCTCAGTTTGAGTATGCGGCGCCGCTGGCCGGCGAGTTCCTGGCGGTAGCCGATGGCACCGCTGATGGAGCCCGGGATCAGGCCGAGTGCGTTGGACACGGTCGCGGTGACCGGTGGCAGCCCGGTGGCGAGCAGGACGGGGAAGGTGATCAGCGTTCCCGATCCGACGATGGTGTTGATCGTGCCGGCGCCGACTCCGGCCGCGAAGACCGCGAGAATCTCCCAGATGGACAAGGCCATCCCCTTCGATGGTCAGTGATGCCTCCCCGCCATGAAGGTCGAGGGGCCTCACTGATCATGCACGAAGGTGTTCTCCGGTCAGTCGACCGGGGGCTGCTCCCGGCGTTCCGTGCCGGTGTTGAAGCCGGGGGCTCCACTGCCGAGGTTGCCGAAGGCGCCACTGAGGCCCTTGAGTGCGTCGCCGATCTCGCTGGGCACGATCCAGAGCTTGTTGGCGTCGCCCTCGGCGATCTTGGGGAGCATCTGGAGGTACTGGTACGACAGAAGCTTCTGGTCCGGGTCCCCGGCGTGGATGGACTCGAAGACCGTACGGATGGCCTGGGCCTCGCCCTCGGCGCGCAGGGCGGATGCCTTGGCCTCACCCTCGGCGCGCAGGATCGCGGACTGCTTCTCACCCTCGGCCGTGAGGATCGCGGACTGCCTGATGCCTTCGGCGGTGAGGATGGCGGCGCGCTTGTCACGGTCGGCGCGCATCTGCTTCTCCATCGAGTCCTGGATGGAGGTGGGCGGTTCGATGGCCTTGAGCTCGACGCGGTTGACGCGGATGCCCCACTTGCCGGTGGCTTCGTCGAGGACTCCGCGCAGCGCGGCGTTGATCTCCTCGCGGGAGGTCAGGGTCCGCTCGAGGTCCATGCCGCCGATGATGTTGCGCAGGGTGGTGACGGTGAGCTGCTCGATCGCCTGGATGTAGCTGGCGACTTCGTAGGTGGCGGCGCGGGCGTCGGTCACCTGGTAGTAGATGACGGTGTCGATGTTGACGACGAGGTTGTCCTGGGTGATCACCGGCTGGGGCGGGAAGGGTACGACCTGTTCGCGGAGGTCGATCCGGTTGCGGATCGAGTCGATGAACGGGACGACGATGTTCAGCCCGGCGTTGAGCGTGCGGGTGTAGCGGCCGAAGCGCTCCACGATGGCGGCACTGGCCTGCGGGATGACCTGGATCGTCTTGATCAGGGCGATGAAGACGAGCACCACCAGAATGATCAGGACGATGATGATCGGTTGCATCGTGTGCCTCGTGCCCTTCGGTTGCCGACGGATCGCGGTGATCGAGATCGAACGGTCATGGCGGTCGCATTGTCATGATGATCGACTTCGAGTTTGGCAGACTGCCGCCTGCCGTGTGACCGGTTCGCTCACATGACGACGGCCGTTGCACCGTCGATGTCGACGACGTCCACCTGCCGGCCGGGTTCGAAGGCCTGGTCGCCGTCGAGCGTGCGGGCGGACCAGACCTCGCCGGCGAGCTTGATGCGCCCGCCGCTGCCGTCGACCCGTTCCAGGACGACGGCCTGACGGCCTTTCAGTGCGTCGATTCCGGTGGCGTGCGTGGACTGGCTCCTCCGGTGTCTGGCCGCGATGGGCCGGACGACGGCGATCAGGGCGACCGAGACCAGGACGAACACCAGGACTTGGGCGACGATGCCGCCGCCCAGGGCCGCGACGGCGGCCGCGGCCACCGCTCCTACGGCGAACATCCCGAATTCGGGCATCGCGGTCAGGACGAGGGGAATGCCCAGTCCCACCGCGCCGATCAGCCACCACACCCACGCGTCGATGTCCACATGGTCATCGTAGGACCGCAACTGCCTTCCCCGACAGGGCGCAGAGGAGGTTGGCTGTGGTGCGACTACCGGCCGAGGGGCAGACCTCGGGCCGTGTAGCGGTCGTCCTGGTGCTCGACGACGAGCGGCAGGCCGAAGCAGAGGGAGAGGTTCCGGGAGCTCAGCTCCGTCTCCATGGGACCGGCGGCGAGCACCTTGCCCTGACGGATCATCAGTACGTGGGTGAAGCCGGGCGCGATCTCCTCGACATGGTGGGTGACCATGACCATGGAGGGGGCGTACGGGTCACGGGCCAGCCTGCCGAGACGGCGGACCAGGTCCTCACGGCCTCCGAGGTCGAGTCCGGCGGCCGGCTCGTCGAGGAGGAGCAGCTCGGGGTCGGTCATCATGGCGCGGGCGATGAGGGTGCGCTTGCGCTCGCCCTCGGAGAGCGTGCCGAACTTGCGGTCGAGGAAGTCGGTCATGCCGAGGCGGTCGAGGAAGGCACGGGCGCGATCCTCGTCGACGGCTTCGTAGTCCTCGTGCCAGGTGGCGGTCATGCCGTACGCGGCGGTGAGCACCGTCTGCAGGACGGTCTGGCGCTTGGGGAGCTTTTCGGCCATGGCCACGCCGGCCATGCCGATGCGGGGGCGGAGCTCGAAGACGTCGGTCCCGACCCCGCCGAGCCGCTCACCGAGGACCGTTGCCGTGCCGGTGCTCGGGAAGAGGTAGCTGGAGGCGAGGTTGAGGAGAGTGGTCTTGCCCGCGCCGTTCGGCCCGAGGATGACCCAGCGCTCCCCCTCCTTGACCGACCAGGAGACGTCGTCCACCAGAGCGCGTCCGTCGCGGACCACGGATACGTCCACCAGCTCCAGTACATCGCTCATGGCGCGTTGTCTCCCCATACAGTGTCGAGATCGTCGCGTGCCTGTGGGCACAGCTCCCAGGGAAAACCTACGCCACCCGGGGAGTGCTCAGGCCCTGGGGCCGTTCCCTAGGCTGTTCCCATGCTTTCGGAACCACGCTCAGGGCGGCTTGCCGCATGGGGAAACGCGCTTATGGCCGGACTTGTGTCACCGGACGACGCGGCACTCGCGATCGTCGGCGAGGATGCGGTGCACCGGGTCGAGGGGCTGCCGGGTGAAGCGGGGCCCGTCGGGCTCACGCTGGCGCTCGGCCGGCTGAGGGGGCTCGGCGCGACCGGTTTCCGGGTCGCCCTGCCCGTGCCCGGGCATCCGCTGGGGCTCAGCGGGCCGCCGGACTTCAACGCCCGGGCGCTGGAGGCGGAGGAGGCGGTGGTTTCGTCCGGGGCGCCCTACGGGCTCGTACCGGAGGTGAGTGAGGCCGGGCCGGCCGGGGACCTGCATGTCGAGGTGGTCTGGCGCTGTCTGCCGGTCAGGGAGGCGCCGCCTGCCGATGTGCCGTCGCTGGGTGAGGCGGAGCGGGAGCTCGCCGAGGCCCTGCGGGACGCGACGGCGGTGCTGTCCCGGCTGGATGTCGCCGGGTCGGGCCCGGTCGCGGAGGCCGCGGTGGACGCCTACCGGGCACGGGCGGAGCGGGGGCGGGAGGTGCTGGCGCCGGGCTATCCGCCGCGGGCGGTCCGGGTGCTGGAGCTGGCTCAGCGGGTGGGGCTGCTGGTGTCGGTGGCCCACGAGAACGGGCACGGCGGAGCGGTGAGCGCTTCCGAGATCGCGGCCCGGGGCGAGGCCCTGCGGCCGGTGGAGCGGGTGGCCAGGCGGGCGCAGGTCGCGGCGTACAACGCGTACGTGGAGGAGCCGGGACGGTGACCACGCACCCGTGAACGCCTACGTGGAGGAGCCGGGACGGTGACCACACCCCGGCGACGCGTCCCTGAGGGGGGGCGACGGGCGCCCTGGCCTCCTCCTGCAGCCGGAGGGCTCGGGCGAGAGCCCTCCGGGCGGCGGGGTGCGAGGCGTCGCTCAGCCGTTCAGGCCGAGGTTGCCGAAGGCCGGGTTGAGCAGGCCCACCACGTTGACCGTGTTGCCGACCACGTTCGCCGGGACGTGCACCGGGACCTGGACGACGTTGCCCGAGACGACGCCCGGGGAGCCGACCGCCGCGCCCTGCGCACCGGCTCCGCCGTGGCCCGTGGCGGAGGCGGCTCCGGCACCGGCGGCGATGAGTCCGCCCGCGATCATGGTGACGGCCGCGGCCTTCTTCAGGTTCTTCACTTCAGGGTCCTCCTCGCATCGCTGCGACCGACCGCCGCAGCACGCGTGGAGAACGCCGTCACGCCGCGGGGGATGCGCCGTACGGGTGACATACACCCGACAGTATGAATCTCGGTCCGGAGCGGAACCGCCCGCCCGGCGCCGGCGAAAACTCCTGCGGTCAGCCCGCCGCCCCGTTCCGGACCGCCCACAGCGCGGCCTGGGTCCTGTCCGAGAGGTCGAGCTTCATCAGGATGTTCGAGACGTGCGTCTTCACGGTCTTCTCCGACAGGACCAGGGCCCGGGCGATCTCCCGGTTGGACCGGCCGTCGGCGATCAGGCCGAGCACCTCCCGCTCCCGCTCGGTCAGGGTGCTTCCCCGCCCCGTGCCGTTGCCCGTGTCGTCCTGGGCCAGCAGCGCTCCGGCGACCTCCGGCTGGAGCAGGACGTGGCCCGCGTGGACCGAGCGGATGGCGCCCGCCAGGGCGTCCGGGTCCACGTCCTTGTACACGTAACCCGATGCCCCCGCCCGCAGGGCCGGCACGACCGTGCGCTGCTCGGTGAAGCTGGTGACGATCAGCACCCTGGCCGGGTTGTCCAGCTCCCTGAGCCTGCGCAGTGCCTCGATGCCGTCCGTACCCGGCATCTTGATGTCCATCAGGACCACGTCGGGGCGCAGCTCCTCGGTCCTGGCGACGCCCTCCGCCCCGTCGGACGCCTCTCCGACGACCTCTATGTCGTCCTGGACCTCGAGGAACGTACGCAGTCCCCGTCGGACCACCTGATGGTCGTCGACCAGCAGCACCTTGATGACCTTCTCAGGCACAGGGGACCTCCATCTGGATCGTGGTGCCCTTTCCGGGCTCCGAGGTGACGGTGAGACGCCCTCCGACGCTGCCTGCACGGTGCCGCATCGAGACGAGGCCGAGGTGCCGGCCCGCGCGCCGTACGGCATGGGTGTCGAAGCCCCGGCCGTCGTCGGTGATCCGCAGCACCGTGACCGAGTGGCGCCGGACGAGGGTGACGGTGACCTGCCCGGCGCCCGAGTGGCGCAGGGCGTTGTGCAGGGCTTCCTGGGCGACGCGCAGCATCGCCTCCTCCTGGGCGGAGGGCAGGGCGCGCACGCCGGCGCTCTCGAAGGTGACCCCCGCGCTGTGGGCGCGGTCCAGGACCTGGACCTGGGTACGGAGCGTGGCGACCAGGCCGTCCTCGTCCAGGGCGGCGGGGCGCAGCTCGACGACGGCCGCACGCAGCTCGTCCACGGCCTCCCCGGCCAGGGCCGCCACCTGCTGGAGCTCGCCCTTGGCGCGCGCCGGGTCGCGGTCGACGAGAGCCGCCGCGGCCTGGGCGGTGAGCCTGAGCGAGAAGAGCTTCTGGCTGACGGCGTCGTGCAGCTCGTGGGCGAGCCGTGAGCGCTCCTCGGCGATCGTGAGCTCTCGGCTGCGTTCGTAGAGCCGGGCGTTGGTGAGCGCGATCGCCGCGTGCTGGGCGAGGATCCCGAGGAGCTCCTCGTCCTCCTCCGTGAAGTTGCAGCCGCCCGTCGGCCTCGAGCAGCGCTTGTTGGCGAGGAAGAGCGCGCCGATGGTCTCGTCCCCGTCCTGGATGGGCAGGCCGAGGAAGTCGGACATGTCGGGGTGGGCTTCGGGCCACCCCTCGAACCGCGGATCCTCGCGGACGTCGGCGAGCCGCTGGGGCTTCGCCTCGTGGAGCATCGCCGCGAGGATGCCGTGCTGGCGCGGCAGCGGTCCGATGGCCTTCCACTGTTCGTCGCTGACGCCGTCGACGACGAACTGGGCGAAGCCGCCGTGGTCGTCGGGGACACCCAGTGCGGCGTACTCGGCGTCGAGCAGCTCCCGGGCCGAGGCGACGATCGTCTTGAGGACGTCCCGCATCTCCAGGTGCCGGCTCATGGCGAGCAGCGCGGCGCTGACGGCGGCGAGGCCCGACGGTGGGCGATGACTCATGCGCTCACCGTACCGGCGGGGGTACCGCCGACGTACCGGGCTGCGGACCCGGGCCGGACGGGACCTCGGTCCTAGGCAGAAGTGCCTTGCGGAGCTGCTGCCGATGGACGAGGCGGCGGGCCGCGCCGGGTTCCTACGGCTGGTCAACGCGGCTCGGGCGGGCGGGGGCAGGGTGATCGCCGTGGGGACGACGGCGGTGCGGGCGCTGGAGTCCGCCGCGGGTGGGGACGGGGTGGTGCGGGCCGCGGCGGGCTGGACGGATCTGGTGGTGACACCGCGACGGGGCGTGCGGGCTGTCGACGGCCTGCCGGCCGGGCTGCACGAAGCGGGCGCCTCGCACCTGCTGGTGCAGGAGGCCATAGCGGGGCGGGGGACGCTGCGGCGGGGATACGCCCGGGCGCTGGGCCACCGGTACCTCCGGCACGAGTCCCGGGACGCCCGTCTTCTGCTGCCCTCTGCCCGATAAGCCCCTTACGCTCCGCATTACAGCCGCAACTTTTCGTGAGCGGAGAGGGGGGCCCATGTGAGCCCAGGCATAGGACCCACGTCACTTACGAAGAGGGATAGTTAGAGTAAAACGGGCAAGTCGCCTGGGTTCAAACCGGACAAGGAGGTATGAACAAGACCCTGATCCACTACACAGCTTCGTACGTCACACCTTTGCCAGGCCATTTTGCTGGCGCTAAGAATTGCAGCTGTCCCCGACGGAGATGCCCCCGGCTCTTCCGTCTGCGTCCTCGCCGAGGACCCCTGCTATTCGAAGAGGTACGACTGTATGTCCGTGTCCCGCATCTCCAGCCGTAGCCGTCGCCTGAACAAGGCGCAGAAGCTCTCCGTCGCGGGGGTCTCCACCCTGGCCGCCGCCGCTCTCGCCTTCTCGCTCGTCCCGAACGACGCCTCGGCCACGACCGAGCCGCAGGCCGCATCGGCCGCCGCGCCGGTCGCCTACACCGGCTCGCAGGCCAAGAGCCTCCAGGCCGGCGCCATAGAGCAGAACTCGACGGCCGAGCAGCTGGTGAAGGCCGCCGACGCGGCCAAGGCCAAGGACGCCGCCGAGAAGAAGAAGGCCGCCGCCAAGGCCGCCGCGAAGGCCAAGGCCGTCGCCGAGGCCAAGAGCGAGGCCGCGGCGAAGGCCAAGGCCGACGCGAAGAAGCGTGCGGCCAAGAAGGCCAGCCGTGCGGCCGACCGCAAGCCGGTCTACGCCAACAACCTGGACGGCTGGATCCGTGAGGCGCTCGCCATCATGGACAAGAAGAACATCCCCGGTACGTACGAGGGTCTGCACCGCAACATCATCCGCGAGTCCAGCGGTGACCCCCGCGCCATCAACAACTGGGACATCAACGCGATCAACGGCGTCCCGTCGAAGGGCCTGCTGCAGGTCATCAAGCCGACCTTCGACTTCTACCACGTCAAGGGCACCAAGCACGACCAGTACGACCCGGTCGCCAACATCACCGCGGCCGCCAACTACGCCGCGGACAAGTACGGCTCCATCGACAACGTCGACAGCGCGTACTGAGCCACGCACCGGACAAGGCCAAGGCCTGGCAGAGCTGACCCGCCGGTCCGCAGCGTCGCGTGACCGGCCGGCACATGCCGAAGGGCGGCACCCCACGGGGTGCCGCCCTCGGGCGTTTCCGGGGCCGGTGCGGCCCGGCGGCGTTACTTGCGCATCACCTCGGGCTCATGGCGGCGCAGCATCCGCGAGACCGCGACGAAGAGAAGGGCGCTCATGAAGAGCATCACCGTGATGTTGATGCCCCACTGGCCGGCCGAGTGCTCCCAGAGCGGGTCCAGGTCGGTCGGGGCCTTGGGGTCCCACGGCGGCATGAGGTGGGCGAGGTCCAGCGTGGTGCCCGCCGCGGCGACCGCCCATCGCGACGGCATCAGCCAGGCGAACTGTTCCAGGCCCGGGGATCCGTAGACCTGGAAGAGCACGCCGGTGAAGACGACCTGGACGATGGCGAACATGACGAGCAGCGGCATCGTCTTCTCGGCGGTCTTGACCAGCGCGGAGATCATCAGGCCGAACATCATCGAGGTGAAGCCGAGCACGATGATCGACAGGCAGATCTCCACGGCGGGGGGCATGAACAGGCCCTCCTCCGGCAGCTCGCGGGTGGAGAAGCCGATCCCGCAGATGATCACGCCCTGGAAGGCGGTGATCACGCCGAGGACGATCACCTTGGACAGCAGGTAGGCGGAACGGGAGAGGCCGGTGGCCCTTTCCCGCTCGTAGATGACCCGTTCCTTGATCAGTTCTCGTACGGAGTTGGCCGCTGCGGCGAAGCACATACCGACCGCGAGGATCAGCATGATGGTGCCGGCCTTGCCGTTGAACCGGGAGGGCGGATCCGGCTCCGCCAGGCCGAACTCCGCCGGGATGACCACGCTGACGACGCCGAGGACGGCGGGCAGCAGCACCATCAGGAGGAGGAAGCCCTTGTCGGACGCGATCACCGAGACGTACCGGCGCATCAGTGTCCACAGCTGCGCCGCCCACCCCGACGGCTTCGGCGGACGCATCTGCTGCGCCGGGGGCATGTGTACGGACTGCGCGGCGACGGCGTCGATGTCCGCGGCGTACATCTGGTAGTGCTGCGAGCCGCGCCAGCGCCCCGCCCAGTCGTAGTCGCGGTAGTTCTCGAACGCGGAGAAGACGTCGGCCCAGCTGGTATAGCCGAAGAAGTTCAGCGCCTCCTCGGGAGGGCCGAAGTAGGCGACGGAACCGCCGGGCGCCATCACCAGGAGCTTGTCGCAGATCGCCAGCTCGGCCACGGAGTGCGTGACCACGAGGACCGTACGGCCGTCGTCGGCGAGGCCGCGCAGCAGCTGCATGACGTCGCGGTCCATGCCCGGGTCGAGACCGGAGGTCGGCTCGTCCAGGAAGATCAGCGACGGCTTGGTCAGCAGCTCCAGGGCGACCGACACGCGCTTGCGCTGGCCGCCGGAGAGCGAGGTGATCTTCTTGTCCCTGTGGATGTCGAGCTTGAGCTCGGCGAGGACCTCGTGGATCCGGGCGGTGCGTTCGGCCTCGGTGGTGTCCGCGGGGAAGCGCAGCTTGGCCGCGTACCGCAGGGCCCTGGTGACCGTGAGTTCCTTGTGCAGGATGTCGTCCTGCGGCACCAGGCCGATGCGCTGCCTCAGCTCGGCGAACTGCTTGTACAGGTTCCGGTTGTCGTAGAGGACGTCACCCTGATTGGCGGGCCGGTATCCGGTGAGCGCCTTGAGCAGGGTGGACTTGCCGGATCCCGACGGACCGATGACGGCGATCAGCGACTTCTCCGGGACGCCGAACGAGACGTCCTTGAGGATCTCCTTGCCGCCGTCGACCGTCACCGTGAGGTGGCGGGCCGAGAAGGAGACCTCACCGGTGTCGACGAACTCTTCCAGCCGGTCCCCGACCAGCCGGAAGGTCGAGTGACCGACGCCGACGATGTCGTTCGGGCCGATGAGCGCGGAGCCGGACTTGCTGAGCGGCTGACCGTTGACGTACGTGCCGTTGTGGGACCCGAGGTCACGGATCTCGAAGCGCCCGTCCGGCGTCGCCCGGAATTCGGCGTGCAGGCGCGAGACCTGGAGGTCGGAGACGACCAGCTCGTTCTCCAGCGCACGGCCGATGCGCATCACGCGGCCGAGGTCCAGCTGGTGGAAGGTGGTCGGACTGCGGTCGCCGTAGACCGGCGGCGCCCCCGCCGCGCCACCGTGACCGCCCGTTCCGGGCGGGTTGGCGTGGCCCTGCTGGTGCGGAACCGGAGGCTGCTGCATCTGCGGTGCCTGCTGCCAGGCCGCCTGCTGCTGCGCGGGACCGCCGGGCCAGCCCGCCCCGGCCTGCTGCGGCTGCTGCGCCGGGGCCTGGTGCGCGTGAGGAGCGGGCGCCTGCTGCGCGTGAGGGGTGGGCGCCTGCCGCACTCCCGCCCCCTGCCCGCCCTGGACCCCGGCGCCCGCCGCCGCGGTGAGGCTCACCCGCGGTCCGTCCGTGGCGTTGCCCAGGTGGAACGACGTGCCCGGGGAGATCTCCGTCTGCTGGACACGCCGGCCCTGCACGTAGGTGCCGTTCGTGCTGCCGTGGTCCTCGACGGACCAGGCGCGGCCGTTCCAGCTGACCGTGGCATGCCGCCACGACACCCTGGCGTCGTCGATCGTCAGGTCGCCCTGCGGATCGCGTCCGAGGGTGTACGACCTGGACGGATCGAGCGCCCAGGTCCTTCCATTCATTTCCAGTACGAGTTCCGGCACTCCGCGCCCCACTAGTTGTCCCCCGAATCGGCCCCCGTCGCAGGGGGCCTAGGGATGCTGAACATCGTGGGGAACTATTCCAGGAGCGGTCCCGTAACGGAAAGCCGGGCGGTGTGAAGACGGCGCGGAGGCTCGGGGCCCCTTCCCCCGACTCGGGAGAAATGGGTCCGGAGCATCCCATCCGAGGCGCCTGTTCCCGGCCAGGCCCCCCGCCGACGGCTGTCCGCCACTCGGGACGGCTTCGGAGCTCACCCCTCGGCCCTATACGGTGGGACCACCATGAGCGCTTCTCAGTCACCTCGGTCTCCCCGGTCTCCTGAGCCCTCCGCAGCCCCTCCGGGCACGGACACCCCCACCCTTCTCGTCAAGATCTTCGGGAAGGACCGGCCCGGCATCACGGCCGGACTTTTCGACACCCTGGCCGCCTACGCCGTGGACGTCGTGGACATCGAGCAGGTGGTCACGCGTGGCCGCATCGTCCTCTGCGCCCTGGTGACCTCGCCGGCCACCGGCGACACGGCCGAGGGCGACCTGCGGGCGACCGTGCACAGCTGGGCGGAGTCGCTGAAGCTGCAGGCCGAGATCATCTCGGGCACGGGCGACAACCGTCCGCGCGGCTTCGGCCGCTCCCACGTGACCGTGCTGGGGCACCCGCTGACGGCGGAGTCCACGGCGGCCATAGCTGCCAGGATCACCTCCACCGGTGGCAACATCGACCGGATCTTCCGCCTGGCGAAGTACCCGGTCACCGCGGTCGAGTTCGCGGTGTCCGGCACCGGGACCGAGGAGCTGCGGACCGCGCTGGCGACGGAGGCCGCGGGCATCGGCGTCGACATCGCCGTCGTGTCGGCCGGGCTGAGCCGGCGGGCGCAGCGGCTGGTCGTCATGGACGTGGACTCGACGCTCATCCAGGACGAGGTCATCGAGCTCTTCGCGGCCCACGCCGGCTGCGAGTCCGAGGTCGCCGCGGTGACCGAGCAGGCGATGCGCGGTGAGCTCGACTTCGAGCAGTCCCTGCACGCACGCGTGGCCCTGCTGGCCGGGCTCGACGCCTCGGTGGTGGAGAAGGTACGGGCCGAGGTGCGGCTGACCCCCGGCGCCCGCACCCTGATCCGGACGCTCAAGCGGCTCGGTTACCAAGTGGGCGTGGTCTCGGGGGGCTTCACCCAGGTCACGGACGACCTCAAGGAACGCCTCGGGCTCGACTTCGCCTCCGCCAACACGCTGGAGGTCGTCGACGGCAAGCTCACCGGCCGGGTCGTGGGCGACATAGTGGACCGGGCCGGCAAGGCCCGGCTGCTGCGCAGCTTCGCCGCTCAGGCGGGGGTGCCGCTGGCGCAGACGGTGGCGATCGGTGACGGCGCCAACGATCTGGACATGCTCAACACCGCCGGCCTGGGCGTCGCCTTCAACGCCAAGCCGGTCGTCCGCCGGGCCGCCCACACGGCGGTGAACGTCCCGTTCCTGGACACCGTGCTGTATCTGCTCGGGATCACCCGCGAGGAGGTCGAGGCCGCAGACGGCCTCGTGGACTGACCGGCGGGGTCCCACGCAGGAAGGGGCGCCGGCACGTGGTGTGCCGGCGCCCCTTCGTACGTCGTACTCAGTCGTTCGGCGTCCAGTAGTCGACGAGCTTGCCCACGCCGTGCTCCAGGCTCTTCCAGGGGCCGGAGAACTCGAGGACGGCGTAGGCGGCGGTCGGGAAGCCGTCCCTGGTCATGCGGGCCAGCGCATCGCCCTGGGCACTGCCGGAAAGTGCGTCCGCGGCACCGTGCATGCTGGGATTGTGTCCGATGACCAGCAGGTTCTGCACGTCGTCGGGTGTCTCGCCGAACAGGGCGATCAGCTCCCCGAGGGAGGCCTCGTACAGCCTCTCCTCGTAGACGGTCCGGGGGCGCTGCTCGAATTCGTGGACCGCCAGTTTCCAGGTCTCGCGGGTCCTGGTCGCGGTCGAGCACAGAGCCAGGTCGAAGACGGTTCCTGAATCGGCCAGCTTGCGGCCGGCGACGGGGGCGTCCTTCCTGCCCCGTTCCGCCAGTGGCCGCTCGTGGTCGGACTGCTGCGACCATTCCGCTTTTGCGTGCCTGAGAAGGACGATCCTGCGAGGTGTATCGGCGCTCATACGTCTCAGCTTCGCACGAATTGGGTGTCCGGGCGCAGGGTGTTGACGTGCTCGCCCGCTGGGGGGTGAATGACGGGCGACGGGGTGTGTACGAGGCCCGTCAGGCGGGCACGAGGCCCAGGATGTGCCCGAGCAGCCGCCCGATCGCGGGGTCGCCGGCCGCCGCGTGGGCCTGGCCGGGTTCCACGATCAGCAGGAGGAGCGCGGCGAAGGCGAGTGCGGGCAGCGCGATGGCCCACCACGGCAGGCTGACCTCGACGCTGTCCGTGGCCGGGCGGTGGGTCCGGGTGCGTGTACGGGCCGACATGTCCGCCTCCGTGGGTCCTCGGCTGTGTTACCCAGAACCTACGGGCCGGCCGGCGGCGGTCCCATCCGGTGACCCACCCACTCGACCCTGAACCTGGCCCCCTAGGGGATGGTGGGGCTGACCCCACCCCCGCGGGGTCAGGGGGAGGCGATCGTGGCGATCACACCGATGACCACGGAGATGAGAAGCATCGTCCCGAAGACGAGGAGGAGCTTCTTCTGGCCGTTCTGGGGATTCGGATCGAGCACTGGCATGCGCACAGTCTCGCATCTCAGCACTCGTCCTCGATCGTCCGGTCCCGCCCGGCGAGCATTCCCGCGACCGTCTGGGGCACGAGGAGGGCCGCCATGAGGGCGAGCGGCAGCCCCCAGCCGCCGCTGTGCTGGTAGAGCACGCCGACCAGCAGCGGCCCGGGGATCGAGAGCAGGTAGCCCGTGGACTGCGCGAACGCGGAGAGCCTGACCACCCCGGCGCCGCTCCGCGAACGCATCCCGATCATGGTCAGCGCGAGCGGGAAGGCGCAGTTGGCGACGCCCAGCAGCAGGGCCCAGAGCCAGGCGCCGCCGGCCGGGGCCAGGTAGAGGCCCGCGTAACCGAGGAGACCGCACCCGCTGAGGACGAGGACGATCGGCCCCTGCGTCCGCAGCCGGGAGGCGACCCGGGGGATGACGAAGGCGAGGGGCACGCCCATGGCCATGGTCACGGCGAGCAGGACTCCCGCGGTGCCCGCCGGCAGCCCGGCGTCACGGAAGATCTGCGGCATCCAGCCCATCGTGATGTACGCGGCAGTCGCCTGGAGCCCGAAGAAGCAGGCGAGCGCCCAGGAAGTACGGCTGCGGGTGATCCTCAGCGCGGGGGCGCGGGTCGAGGTCTGCCCCGCGGGCCTTCCCTGTGCCCCGCCGGGGCCGCGCTCCCGCACGAGCGGGATCCAGGGCAGGACGGCGACGGCGGCGAGGCCCGCCCAGACCGCCAGCCCGGACTTCCAGCTTCCGCCCAGCGCGTCCGTCAGGGGCACGGTGAGGGCGGCCGCGAGGGCGGTCCCGAGGGCCAGGGCCATCGAGTAGAGGCCGGTCACGGTGCCGACCCGGTCGGGGAACCAGCGCTTGACGATGACCGGCATCAGGACGTTGCTGACCGCGATGCCCATGAGGGCGAGGGCGCTGGCGGCGAGGAACCCGGCGGTGCCGCCCACGAAGGGGCGCAGCAGCAGGCCGGCGGCGATGGCCGCCATTCCGGCGCAGACGACGGCGCTGGGACCGAACCGGCGGGCCAGCCGCGGTGCCATGAATCCGAACAGGGCGAAGCAGAGCGGCGGCACGGAGGTGAGGACCCCGGCGACGCTGCCGCTCATGTGCAGCCCGTCCCGGACCTCTTCGAGGAGGGGGCCGAGGCTGGTGATGGCGGGCCGGAGGTTCAGCGCGGCGAGGACCAGGCCGACGATGACGATCCGCAGCACCCAGGGAGAGGGTCCGGGAGCGGACGTTCCGGGCGCGGGTACGCCGGCACCGGGGGCGGCGGGAGGGCTCAGGGTCGGGGTCTCGTCGTGACGCATGGGACCCATCATAGAATCATGGGATGATTGACTGTCCACTCCGGTCCTCTCCCTGAGACAATCGGGATGACGAACGGACGGGCCCGCACCTCCCGGATCACCCTCCCGGGAGACCCTTTCCGGAAAACGACCAAGGAGCACCATGGCGCTGACGTCCACGCGGCGTTCGGCTCTCGCCGACCAGGTGATTGCCCAGCTGAGGAATCAGATCACCGCGGGTGAGTGGCCGGTGGGCTCACGGATCCCCACCGAGCCCGAGCTGGTCGAGCAGCTCGGGGTCGCCCGCAACACGGTGCGCGAGGCGGTGCGGGCCCTGGCGCACAACGGGCTGCTGGACATCCGCCAGGGCTCCGGCACGTACGTGGTGGCGACCAGCGAGCTGGCGGGTGTGATGCACCGCCGGTTCGCGGACGCCGACCCCCGGCACGTGGCGGAGCTTCGCTCCACCCTGGAGTCGTCGGCGGCCCGGCTCGCCGCGCTGCGGCGCACCGACCGGGACCTGCGCCAGCTGGACACCCTGATGGCGCGGCGCGAGGCGGTGTGGGCGTCCGGGGACGCGGAGGCCTTCGTGGCCGCCGACACGACCCTGCACCTCGCCGTGGTCGCCGCCTCGCACAACGACGTCCTGACCGAGCTGTACGCCGACCTGAACGACCTGCTCCGCGACTACCTGCGCGACGACGTGGGTCCGGAACTGAGGCCGGAGGAGCTCATGGACCACACCCGGCTCGTGGAGGCGATCCGGGCGGGCGACGCGGAGACTGCTGCCACGGAGGCCGCCGCCCACGCGCTGAACTGTCTGCGGGAGCGCGTCTAGATCCGCTTTCCGGCGGCACGCTCAGGAGGACACCGAGTGGCTGACCCAGGCCGAGCCGACCTCTTTCCAGCAGCGGTCCTCGAGCTTGACCGTCCGGCCCGGCTGCACCGCGACCGCGCTGCCGTCGGCATCGACGTCCCACCACCGGGCGCACTCGGTGTGGAGCCGGACGGTATCGGTCGTGGGGTACGGGTTGTGGCAGTAGGCGACCACCTGGGACCCCTCGACCGTCGTACGGCATTCGGCGCCGGACGGCTCCGGTTCGGGGGCGAGAGGGGCTGCCGCTCCGCTTCCCGCCCGGTTGGCCGCACTCACGGCCACCGGGGCCAGGAGCCCCGCGACGACGGCCGCCGCTGCGAGCAGGGCCCAGGTTCGGCGACGTGTGGAGCGCACAACGATCTCCTCCCCACAGCCTGACCAAAAGTCCGGTTCCCACACATTCTGCGGGGGGACGGCCATCTTTTCGACTCGAGCGCCGAGGGACCCGCGGGGGATGGCGGTGACGGCGGTGACGCACGACGGCCGCACACCCCTGGCGTGGGGTGTGCGGCCGTCGGGGTGCCGTGTGCGGGTCAGGCGCCCATCATGTGCACGCCACCGTCGACGTGGATGATCTCGCCCGTCGTCTTCGGGAAGAAGTCCGAGAGCAGCGCGACCACACCGCGGCCGGCCGGCTCCGGGTCGGCCATGTCCCAGGCCAGCGGCGACCGGGTGTTCCAGACCTCCGCGAGATCACCGAAGCCCGGGATGGACTTGGCGGCCATCGAGCCGATCGGGCCCGCCGAGATCAGGTTGCAGCGGATGCTGTCACCGCCGAGGTCACGGGCGAGGTAACGGGAGGTGGACTCCAGCGCGGCCTTGGCCGGACCCATCCAGTCGTACTGGGGCCAGGCGAACTGGGCGTCGAAGGTGAGGCCCACGATCGAGCCGCCTTCCGCCATCAGCGGCTTGCAGGCCATGGCGAGCGACTTGAGCGAGAACGCCGAGACGTGCATCGCCGTGGCGACCGACTCGAAGGGCGTGTTCAGGAAGTTGCCGCCGAGGGCGTCCTGCGGGGCGAAGCCGATGGAGTGGACGACACCGTCCAGCGAGCCGAGCTCCTCCTTGACCAGGCCCGCGAGCCGGTCCAGGTGCTCGGCATTGGTCACGTCGAGCTCGATGACCTTGGCGGGCTTCGGAAGCTTCTTGGCGATCCGCTCGGTCAGCGTCGGGCGGGGAAACGCCGTCAGGATGACCTCGGCGCCCTGCTCCTGGGCCACCTTCGCGGTGTGAAAGGCGATGGACGACTCCATCAGCACCCCCGTGATGAGGATGCGCTTGCCGTCGAGAATTCCGCTCATGGTGATCAGTGACCCATGCCCAATCCGCCGTCAACGGGAATGACGGCTCCAGTGATGTACGACGCGTCGTCGGACGCGAGGAAGCGCACCGCGGCGGCGATCTCAGCGGGCTGCGCGTAGCGGCCGAGCGGCACCTGGGACACGATGCCCTTGCGCTGCTCATCGGTGAGCGCCTGGGTCATGTCGGTGTCGACGAACCCGGGTGCGACGACGTTGAACGTGATGTTCCGCGAGCCGAGCTCACGGGCCAGCGACCGGGCGAAGCCGACCAGGCCCGCCTTGGACGCCGCGTAGTTGGCCTGTCCTGCCGAACCGAGGAGGCCGACGACGGAGGAGATCAGGACGACACGGCCCTTCTTGGCGCGCAGCATCCCGCGGTTGGCCCGCTTGACGACGCGGAAGGTGCCGGTGAGGTTGGTGTCGAGCACCGACGTGAAGTCGTCCTCGGACATCCGCATCAGCAACTGGTCCTTGGTGATACCGGCGTTGGCGACCAGCACCTCCACAGAGCCGTGCTTCTCCTCGATCTCCTTGTAGGCCTGCTCCACCTGCTCGGTGTCGGTGATGTCGCACCGGACCGCGAGAACGCCCGCGTCGGTGAGCGCCTGCGGCGGCTCCCCCGAACGGTAGGTGATGGCGACCTTGTCGCCGCTGTCGGCGAAGGCACGGGCGATGGCGAGGCCGATGCCCCGGTTTCCTCCGGTGACGAGAACCGAGCGGCTCATCGGATCACCCTTTCCTTGGCGGTCTGGTACGTCGAAAACCTATCGGTACCACCCCGCTTCCAGGGAATCGGCCTCTGACAGCGCCGCCGCGCCGCGACTGTCGGATCCCTACAGAAAGGCCCGGCCGGGACACGGCAACGTAAAACCGGAGCACGAGGATGCCACGACCCCCCATGATTCACTGCGGAGACGTTTTCAGAGGTGGAGAAGGGGAGGCCCGCGTGGCCCACGAGGTAGATCAGTCGTTCCTGGCCCTGCCGCTGCGTGCCCTCGCCGACGCGGCGCTCGCCCGCGCCCGTGCGCTCGGCGCCGTGCACGCGGACTTCCGGTTCGAGCGGGTGCGGGGCGCCTCCTGGCGGCTGCGGGACGCCCGGCCGTCGGGGACCTCCGACACCACCGACACCGGGTACGCGGTCCGGGTGGTGCACGGCGGCGCCTGGGGATTCGCTTCCGGTGTGGACCTGACGATGGACGCGGCGGCGAAGGTCGCCTCGCAGGCCGTCGCCATGGCGAAGCTGTCGGCGAAGGTGATCGCCGCGGCCGGCTCCGACGAGCGCGTGGAGCTGGCGGACGAGCCGGTGCACGGCGAGCGGACCTGGGTGTCGGCGTACGAGCGGGACCCCTTCGACGTACCGGACGCCGAGAAGGCCGGGCTCCTTGCCGAGTGGAGCTCCCGGCTGCTGGCGGCCGACGGGGTCGCGCATGTGGACGCCTCTCTGATGACGGTCCACGAGAACAAGTTCTACGCGGACACCGCCGGCACCGTCACCACCCAGCAACGGGTGCGGGTGCATCCGCAGCTGACCGCTGTGGCCGTGGACGGTACGACCGGTGAGTTCGACTCGATGCGGACGATCGCTCCGCCGGTGGGCCGGGGCTGGGAGTACCTCACGGGCACCGGCTGGGACTGGGACGCCGAGCTGGAGCGCATCCCCGGGCTGCTGGCCGAGAAGATGCGGGCGCCGAGCGTCGAGGCGGGGACGTACGACCTGGTCGTCGACCCGTCCAACCTCTGGCTGACCATCCACGAGTCGATCGGTCACGCCACCGAGCTGGACCGGGCGCTGGGCTACGAGGCCGCGTACGCCGGGACGTCGTTCGCGACGTTCGACCAGCTCGGCAAGTTGACGTACGGCTCCCCCGTCATGAACGTGACCGGTGACCGCACCGCCGAGCACGGGCTCGCCACCATCGGCTACGACGACGAGGGCGTGGAGGCGCAGTCCTGGGACCTGATCAAGGACGGGACGCTGGTGGGCTACCAGACGGACCGGCGGATCGCGAAGCTGACGGGCCTGGGACGGTCCAACGGGTGCGCGTACGCCGACTCGCCGGAGCACGTCCCCGTGCAGCGCATGGCGAACGTGTCGCTGCGGCCCGATCCGGGCGGGCTCTCCACGGAGGACCTGATCGGCGGGGTGGAGCGCGGGATCTACGTGGTCGGCGACCGGTCCTGGTCGATCGACATGCAGCGCCACAACTTCCAGTTCACCGGGCAGCGGTTCTTCAGGATCGAGAACGGCAGGCTGGCGGGCCAGCTGCGGGACGTCGCCTACCAGGCGACGACCACGGACTTCTGGGGCTCGATGGAGAAGGTCGGCGGCCCGCAGACCTACGTCCTGGGCGGGGCGTTCAACTGCGGGAAGGCCCAGCCGGGTCAGGTCGCGGCCGTCTCGCACGGCTGCCCCTCCGCCCTCTTCCGGGGCGTGAACATCCTCAACACGACGCAGGAGGCCGGACGATGAGCCGCGTCAGCAAGCCGTACGAGATCGTCGAGCGCGCACTGGAGCTGTCCACCGCCGACGGCTGTGTGGTCATCGCGGACGAGAGCTCCTCCGCCAATCTGCGCTGGGCCGGCAATGCGCTCACCACGAACGGGGTGACGCGCGGACGGACCCTGACGGTGATCGCGACCGTTGACGGTGCCGAGGGAACGGCATCCGGCGTGGTGTCCCGCTCGGCCGTCACCGCCGACGACCTGGAACCGCTCGTGCGCGCCGCCGAGGCCGCAGCGCGCGGTGCCGGGTCTTCGGAGGACGCGCGGCCACTGGTCTCCGGCGTCCCGGTGTCCGCCGACTTCACCGAGGCACCGGCCGAGACCGGCTCCGGCGTCTTCGCCGACTTCGCCCCGGCACTCGGCGACGCCTTCGCGCGGGCCCGCTCGGGCGGCCGTGAGCTGTACGGGTTCGCACACCACCAGCTGACCTCGACGTATCTGGGTACGTCGGCGGGGCTGCGGCTGCGCCACGACCAGCCGAACGGGACGCTGGAGCTCAACGCGAAGTCCCCCGACCGGACCCGCTCCGCCTGGGCGGGCCGGGCCACCCGGGACTTCAAGGACGTCGACCCGGCGGCCATGGACGCGGAGCTGGCGCAGCGCCTCGGCTGGGCGGAGCGCAGGATCGAGCTGCCGGCCGGGCGCTACGAGACGCTGCTGCCGCCGACCGCGGTGGCCGACCTTCTGATCTACCAGTACTGGTCGGCGGGCGCCCGGGACGCCGCGGAGGGCCGGACGGTCTTCTCCCGGCCGGGCGGCGGTACGAGGATCGGCGAGACGCTCTCCGAGCTACCGCTGACCCTGCGCAGCGACCCGCACGCCCCGGGGCTGGAGTCCGCGCCGTTCGTGATCGCGCACGCGTCGGGTGACGATTCCTCTGTCTTCGACAACGGACTGCCGCTGGCCCCGACGGACTGGATCAAGGACGGCAGGCTGGAGCGGCTGACCACGACACGCCACTCCGCCGGGCTGACGGGCCTGCCGGTGGCGCCGGCGATGGACAACCTCGTCCTGGACGGCGGCGGTGAGCGGTCCCTGGAGGAGATGGTCGCCGCGACGACCGGCCGGGCCCTGCTGCTGACCTGCCTCTGGTACATCCGTGAGGTGGACCCGGCGACCCTGCTGCTGACCGGTCTGACCCGGGACGGGGTCTATCTGGTGGAGGACGGCGAGGTCCTCGGCGAGGTGAACAACTTCCGGTTCAACGAGTCGCCGGTCGGGCTGCTGTCCCGGGCGTCGGAGGCGGGCCGCACGGAGAGGACGCTCCCCCGCGAGTGGGGCGACTACTTCACCCGGGCCGCGATGCCCGCGCTGCGCATCCCCGACTTCCACATGAGCTCGGTCAGCCGGGGCGTATGACCCCCCTAGACTGACCGGACAACCGATCGAACCAAGTCGAACCCTCAGAGGAGAGAAACGACCGTGACGGACATCGTCGACGAGCTGAAGTGGCGCGGGCTGTTCGCCCAGTCCACCGACGAGGACGCATTGCGCAAGGCTCTCGCGGACGGCCCGGTCACCTTCTATTGCGGCTTCGACCCGACCGCGGCGAGTCTGCACGTCGGCCATCTGGTGCAGGTGCTCACCATGCGCCGGCTCCAGCTCGCCGGGCTGAAGCCGCTCGCCCTGGTCGGCGGGGCGACCGGCCAGATCGGTGACCCGCGGCCGACCGCGGAGCGCACGCTGAACGACCCGGAGACCATCGCCGCGTGGGTCCAGCGGCTGCGGGGGCAGATCGAGCCCTTCCTCACCTTCGAGGGCCCGAACGCCGCCACGATGGTGAACAACCTGGACTGGACCGCGGGCATGTCCGCGATCGAGTTCCTCCGGGACATCGGCAAGCACTTCCGGGTCAACAAGATGCTCACCAAGGACTCGGTGGCCCGCCGCCTGGAGTCGCAGGAGGGCATCAGCTACACCGAGTTCAGCTACCAGCTCCTCCAGGGCATGGACTACCTGGAGCTGTACCGGCGCTACGGCTGCACCCTCCAGCAGGGCGGCAGCGACCAGTGGGGCAACCTCACGGCGGGGATCGACCTGATCCACCGCCTGGAGCCGGGCGCCGCGGTGCACGCGCTGGCGACGCCGCTGATGGTGAAGGCCGACGGCACCAAGTTCGGCAAGTCCGAGAGCGGGGCCGTCTGGCTCGACCCGGAGATGACGACGCCGTACGCGTTCTACCAGTTCTGGCTGAATGTGGACGACCGCGACATCTCGACGTACATGCGCATCCTCAGCTTCAAGAGCCGTGAGGAGCTCGAGGAGCTGGAGAAGCTCACCGAGGAGCGCCCGCAGGCGCGTTCGGCGCAGCGGTCGCTGGCCGAGGAGCTGACGACGCTGGTGCACGGCGGCGCGCAGTGCGCGGCGGTCATCGCGGCTTCGAAGGCGCTGTTCGGCCAGGGCGAGCTCGGCGAGCTGGACGAGGCGACGCTGAGCGCCGCCCTGTCCGAGGTGCCGCACGCCCGGGTCGCCGAGCTGGGCCCTGTGGTGGATCTCCTGGTCGAGGTCGGGCTGTCCGCCAGCAAGTCGGCCGCCCGCCGCACGGTCAAGGAGGGCGGGGCCTACGTGAACAACGCGAAGGTCACGGACGGCGAGAGCGCCCCGGCGCCCGAGGAGCTGCTGCACGGACGCTGGCTGGTCCTGCGCCGCGGCAAGAAGAACCTGGCCGCCGTCGAGGTCACGGCCGGCTGACGCCGAAGAGCACGGCGCAGCGGCCGGTCACGCATGACGCGTGACCGGCCGCTGCGCTGCGTTCCGCTGCGTTTCACACCCGGCTCAGGTTCTCTGGCTCCTGCCCCGTCTGCCCCGGATCGACTGCCAGAGCATGTCTCCGACACCGACGACGGCCACGGCACCGATCAGTTGCAGCACATGGCGGATCCAGTCGATCCCCTTGGTGTCGTTGACACCGATCCAGGTGGCGACGGCGTTGCCGAGGATGCTGCCGAGGATGCCGAACACCACCGTCAGCCAGAGGGGGATGTCCTGCTTCCCCGGCAGGATCGCCCTGGCGATCACACCCAGCACCAGCCCTACGATGATTGCCCACAACCAGCTCATATCGCCTCCTCGTGCGGCGCGGTGTGCGCACGTCCGCCCAGTCTCGGACTGCGGGACGTACGCCGCATGCCGGACGGGGCCGTACGTGGAACGGCGGTCGCGCCCCGCACCGACGGGACGCGCCCCGGGCTCGAACGCGGCGGACGCCGGGCGTACCGTGGTGTCGGCACCGTCCGGGGAAGTCCGGCACAGAGATCTGGTGGTGGAGTCACGATGCGGAAGCAGAGCGGCACGGAGGTCTTCCGTATCACGGGCGCCCGGCAGGGCCTCGCCGACGACGTGCGCGGCAGACAACGGCGCTACATCATCTCGATGTCCGTGCGCACCGTCTCCGTGGTGCTGGCCGCCACCCTGTGGAACGTCGAGCGGCATGTGGCCGTGGTGGCGCTCGCACTGGGCGTTCTGCTCCCTTATGTGGCGGTGGTCATCGCCAACGCCGGTCGCGAGAACGTCCCCTCACTCCCCTCCACGTTCGTGACCGCACCGATGCGGCCCGCTCTCGGCGCGGCCCCTGCCGCCGGGCCCGCGCAGCCGGTTGCGGAGCCTGCCGGGGAGCCCGGGGGATCCGGCCGCACGGCCGGGCCGCGCCCCGCGGACTGAGCGTCGGCGCTCGGCCGGGCCGAGGGAAGCCAGATGAATCATGACGTTCCGGTGCACCGGACCCCTGACCCCGTGGCATACTTCGGGAGCGCTCCGCATCCCCCGTCGGAGCGACGGACCGACGCCGGGCAGCTCCCCCCGTGGCTGCTCGGCGTCGCCATTCTCCGGCGGGGATGCGCCGCGGTGACTTCACGCGCGAGCGCTTAGGGTTGAGGCCGTGAACCTCCCCGACATCTCCGCCGAGAGCGCCACCGGCGCACCTGTCTGTTCAGCCAAGGGCTGTCGCGCCGATGCCGTATGGGTGCTCGCCTGGAACAACCCGAAGCTGCACACCCCGGAGCGCCGCAAGACCTGGCTGGCGTGCGACGAGCATCGGGAGCACCTCTCCTCGTTCCTCGGTGTGCGCGGTTTCCTCAAGGACGTCGTGACACTGGCCGAGTGGGAGTCCTCAGCCGCCGATCGCTGACATGGGGCGGTCGGGCTGCAGGAAGGCGGGGTCGTCGAGACCGGAACCCGCCTTCTTGCCCCACATCGCGAGCTTCCAGATCCTGGCGATCTCCTCGTCGGGCGCGTCGGAGCGCAGGGCGCCGCGCAGGTCCGTCTCCTCGCGGGCGAAGAGACAGGTGCGGACCTGCCCGTCCGCGGTGAGCCGGGTGCGGTCGCAGGCCCGGCAGAAGGGCCTGGTCACGGAGGCGATGACGCCCACGCGGTGCGGGCCGCCGTCCACGGTCCAGCGCTCGGCGGGGGCGGAGCCGCGCTCCTCGTCCCCTTCCGCGCTGAGGGTGAAGCGCGTGCGCAGCGAGGCGAGGATGTCACCCGCCGTGATCATGCCGTCGCGCTTCCAGCCGTGCTGGGCGTCGAGTGGCATCTGCTCGATGAAGCGGAGCTCGTAGGCGTTCTCCACGGCCCAGGCGAGCAGGTCGGGGGCCTCGTCCTCGTTGAGACCGGGCATGAGGACGGAGTTGACCTTGACCGGGGTCAGTCCCGCTTCGCGGGCGGCCTGGAGTCCTTCCAGCACGTCCTTGTGCCGGTCGCGGCGGGTGAGCGTCTTGAAGACGTCGGGGCGCAGGGTGTCCAGGGACACGTTGACCCGGTCCAGGCCTGCCGCCTTCAGGGCGGCGGCGGTGCGCTTGAGGCCGATGCCGTTGGTGGTCAGCGACATCCTGGGGCGGGGCTCCAGTGCGGCGCAGCGCTCGACGATCGAGACGAGGCCGGGGCGCAGCAGCGGCTCGCCCCCGGTGAACCGGACCTCGGTGATGCCGAGACCGGTGACGGCGATACGGATGAGCCGGACGATCTCGTCGTCGCTGAGCAGCTCGGTCTTGGAGAGCCACTGCAGGCCTTCTTCGGGCATGCAGTAGGTGCAGCGGAGATTGCACTTGTCGGTCAGTGAAACACGCAGGTCGGTGGCGACCCGGCCGTAGGTGTCGACGAGCACTGTGGGCCCCCTCCCCCGGTTGTGTCCGCGGTTGCGGTTCTGACTTCTCCGAGACTACGCGAGACCTGTGACAAAGCGGGGGGCCCGGTTGACACGAGGTGCGGCGGGGCCCCGTCGTAGGTCTCTACGACGGGGCCCCGCCGGGGTGCGGCAGTCGGGTCAGTGGGCTCCGGTGCCGGTGAGGGACTTGACCTCGAGTTCGGCGTACTTGCCCTTGTCCGGCTCCTCCTTGGAGAGGACCGAACCGACCCAGCCGAGCAGGAAGCCCAGCGGGATGGAGATGAGGCCCGGGTTCTCCAGGGGGAACCAGGCGAAGTCCACGTCCGGGAACATCGAGCTGGCCTTCCCGGAGACGACCGGGGAGAACAGCACCAGGAAGACGGACGAGGAGAGGCCGCCGTAGATGGACCAGAGGGCGCCCTGGGTGGTGAAGCGCTTCCAGAAGAGGCTGTAGAGGATGGTCGGCAGGTTGGCCGACGCGGCGACGGCGAAGGCCAGGGCCACGAGTCCCGCGACGTTCAGGTCGCGGGCCATCGCACCGAGCCCGATGGAGACGACGCCGATCGCGACGGTGGCCCAGCGGGCCGCGCTCATCTCCTCCTTCTCGGTCGCCTTCCCCTTGCGGATGACGTTGGCGTAGATGTCGTGGGCGAAGGAGGACGAGGAGGCGAGGGTGAGGCCCGCGACCACGGCGAGGATGGTCGCGAAGGCGACGGCGGAGATGACGGCGAGCATGATGGCGCCCCCGGTGGTGCCGACCCCGCCGAGGTACTCGGCGAGCTGGGGTGCCGCCGCGTTGCCCGCCGGGTTCTTCGCCTTGATCTCCTCGGGCCCGATGAGTGCCGCGGCGCCGAAGCCGAGGGCGATCGTCATCAGGTAGAAGGCCCCGATGATGCCGATGGCCCAGTTCACGGACTTGCGGGCGGCCTTGGCGGTCGGGACGGTGTAGAAGCGGATCAGGATGTGCGGCAGGCCCGCGGTGCCGAGCACCAGCGCGATACCGAGCGAGATGAAGTCCAGCTTCGACACGTCGGTGACGCCGTACTTCAGGCCGGGCTCCAGGAACGCCGCGCCGTGACCGCTCTTCTCAGCGGCGGTGCCCAGCAGGTCGGAGACGTTGAAGTCGAACTTCCAGAGCACCATCAGGGTCATCAGCAGCGCGCCGGCGATGAGCAGCACGGCCTTGACCATCTGGACCCAGGTGGTGCCCTTCATGCCACCGATGGTGACGTAGAGAATCATGAGCACGCCGACCAGGGCGACGATGAGGACCTTGCCGGCGTCGCTGGTGATGCCGAGCAGCAGCGCGACGAGGACTCCCGCGCCCGCCATCTGGGCCAGCAGGTAGAAGATCGACACGACGATGGTGGAGACACCCGCCGCCGTGCGCACCGGCCGCTGCCGCATCCGGTAGGCGAGGACGTCGCCCATGGTGTAGCGGCCCGAGTTGCGCAGCGGTTCGGCGACGAGCAGCAGGGCGACGAGCCAGGCGACCAGGAAGCCGATGGAGTAGAGGAAGCCGTCGTAGCCGAAGAGCGCGATGGCGCCGGCGATGCCGAGGAAGGACGCGGCCGACATGTAGTCACCGGAGACGGCGAGGCCGTTCTGGAAGGCGGTGAACTGCCGGCCGCCCGCGTAGAAGTCGGACGCGCTCTTGGTCTGCCGGCCGGCCCAGACGGTGATGCCCAGCGTCGCCGCGACGAAGACCGCGAAAAGGGTGATGATCAGCGGGCGGTGTTCGGTCGTCGACGACGACGCGGCGAGCTGGTTCAGGGTGTGCGTTACGTACGCGGCGCTCATGCGTCGGCCTCCAGACGGGACTTGATGGCCGCCGCCTGCGGGTCGAGCTTGTTCGTGGCGTGGCGCGAGTAGAACCAGGCGATGAGGAACGTGGTGGCGAACTGGGCGAGGCCGAACACGAAGGCGACGTTGAAGTTCGCGAAGACGATCTTGCTCATGAAGCCGCCGGCATAGCTGGACAGCAGCACGTACAGCAGATACCAGGCAATGAACCCGACGGTCAGCGGGAAGGCGAAGGAGCGGTGGGAGCGGCGCAGCTCGGCGAACTCCGCACTGTTCTGCGCCTCCAGGAACACCTCGGTCGTGGGCTGGACGGGACTGCCGTCCTCAGGGGTCTGGGGCGGCGGTGCTTCGGTGGCCACGGATTCTCCTCGCGACGCGGGTGCGGTGGTGGGAACGGTGGATTTCACGGGGAGTCCTTCGTGTGGTGGGGGCTGGACGCGCGACTCCCTGTGCAACGGCACGGAGAGCGCGGCGAAGCGGTTCACCGCAGGTTCGGTCTTCTCGGGCCGGCGCCCGCGGACGCGACTCCCACAGGTCACACCTCGAACTCACTTGCCCGTATTCATTGATGTGCCGGGAAGATCGGCGATAACTTCACAGGTCATGTACCGGACCGGACGCGCCAGTGTCCGGCTCCACCGGCACGGATGATGTGGAGAACCCATGGCTCATCTGGCATCCAGACGGACTCGCGTACTCACGCTGCCCGTCGGACTCGCGCTCACGGCCTCGCTCGGCTTCCTCCCGACGGGGACCGCGGCCGCGGCACCCGCGGACGAGCCGGCGGCGGCGGTTCGCGCGGACGGCCCGAAGCTGTCGTACGTCGTCAACACGCGGGCCGGTCACGGCACCGTCAAGCAGGTGCGGAAGGCGATATCCGCGGCCGGCGGAACCGTCGTGACGTCGTACGACAGGATCGGCGTCATCGTCGTCCACTCGCAGAACCCGGACTTCGGCGCGACGATACGCAAGGCCAAGGGCGTCCAGTCCGCGGGCGCCACGCGCACCAGCCCGCTCGTCCCGCAGGCGACGAAGGACATAGGCGTCGAGCAGCCGCTCACCGCCGGCCAGGCACGGGCGGCGTCACAGGACGCGGTGGCGGGCCAGGACCCGCTGGAGCCCCTGCAGTGGGACCTGCCCGCCATCAAGGCGGACAAGGCGCACAAGAAGTCGCTCGGCAGCAGCAAGGTCACGGTCGCGGTCATCGACACGGGTGTCGACGACACGCACCCGGACCTGGCCCCGAACTTCGACCGCGAGGCCTCGGTGAACTGTGTGTCCGGCGCCCCGGACACCACGGACGGCGCCTGGCGGCCCGCGGCCGGTGAGAGCGACCACGGCACGCACGTCGCGGGCACCATAGCCGCGGCGAAGAACGGCACCGGCATCACCGGTGTCGCGCCCGGGGTGAAGGTCTCCGGCATCAAGGTGTCCACGCCGGCCGGACTCTTCTACACCGAGGCCGTCGTCTGCGGCTTCGTCTGGGCCGCCGAGCACGGCGTCGACGTGACCAACAACAGCTACTACACCGACCCGTGGCTGTTCAACTGCAAGAACGACCCGGACCAGGGCGCCCTGGTCGAGTCGGTCACCCGCGCCACCCGCTACGCGGAGGGCAAGGGCGTCGTCAACGTCGCCGCGGCCGGCAACTCCGACCACGACCTGGCCCTCGACGCCATCGAGGACTCGACGAGCCCCAACGACACGACGCCGGTCACGCGCACGGTCGACCCGAGCGCCTGCCCCGACATCCCGACCATGGTGCCGGGTGTCGTGACGGTCTCCGCGACCGGTGCGAAGAACCTCAAGTCCTCGTACTCGAACTACGGCCTCGGTGTCGTCGACGTGGCCGCCCCGGGCGGTGACTCGACGCGCTACCAGGCGCCGGAGGCACCGGCCGACAACGGGCTGATCCTTTCCACGCTGCCCGGCGGCAGATTCGGCTACAAGGCCGGTACGTCGATGGCGTCCCCCCACGTCGCGGGGGTCGCGGCCCTGATCAAGTCGACCCACCCGTACGCCTCGCCGGCCGGGGTGAAGGCCCTGCTGACGCACCAGGCCGACGCCACCGCGTGCGGTGCGCCGTACGACATCGACGGTGACGGCACCGTCGACGCGGTCTGCGAGGGCGGCAAGCAGTACAACGGCTTCTACGGAGCCGGTGTGGTGGACGCGCTGGACGCGGTCCGCAGGTAACACGTGGGAGAGGGGCCGGGGACAGCTGTCCCCGGCCCCTCTCGTGCGCCGTACGGCTACGGCCTGGTGAGGACCTTGAGCGTGGTGCGCCAGTCCCTCTCCCCGTGGCCTTCCGCACCGGCGCCGGGGGGACCCACCGGTCCGCCGAGCGCCCCCCGGGTGAGCAGGTACTGCGCGGCCAGGTAGGTCAGCATGATCCAGAAGTCGTGTGCGGGCAGTTGCGGCCAGTCCGCGATACCGGTGGCGATGAGCGCGTCGGAGAGCAGGAACAGCGCGCCGCCGAGTGCCGCGTACCTGCCGAGGGCGCCGGCCCGCCAGGCCATCGCGGTGAGGAGCAGGCTGTAGCCGGTCAGAGGGATCCTCAGTCCGCCCGGCAGGCCGGGCCACAGGAGCACGACGAAGGTCACCAGGACGGCGGCGTACACGAGGCCGGCCGCCGGGGAGACGCGGGCGCGCCCGAAGAGCCACAGGTAGCAGACGTGGCCGACGGCGAAGGACCCCATCCCGGCGAGGAAGGCCGTATCCGAGCCGGGCATCAGCAGCACGTCCCCGCCCCAGCCGAACAGCAGCGCCGCGAGCAGCGGACGGGGGCCGCCCCGCGCGGCGGCGTAGGCGGCGAGCAGGGGCATCAGCAGCGGTTTGGTGACCAGGTGGGCGGCGTCGGCGCCCACGAGGAGCCCCGTCAGGTGGACGGCGGAGACGGCGAGGAAGGCCGCGAACAGGGGGTGTACGAGCCGGGGCGCACCGGTGCGGGGGGTCATCCGGTCTGCCCGGCGCCGGCGCCCGGCCGCACGGGCACCGCCGTGGCGGCGGGGGCGTCGGCGGTGCGCGACGGCTGCCAGCCCGGCCCCCGGAAGACCCGGCCGGCCCGCTCGCCCCAGGTGGTGGCCGCCCGTACGTCGCGGGCGATGGCGGCGTACTCGTGGGTGGCGACGCGGAACGGGTTGTGGGTCGCGATGTTCTTGGTGAGGCCGAAGACGGGGCGCTCGGTCTCGGCGGCGAACGAGCCGAAGAGCCGGTCCCACACGATGAGGATCCCGCCGAAGTTCCGGTCGAGGTAGCCGCCCTGGGAGGCGTGGTGCACCCGGTGGTGGGAGGGGGTGTTGAGCACGTACTCGAAGGGCCGGGGCAGCTTGTCGATCCGTTCCGTGTGCACCCAGAACTGGTAGACGAGGTTCGCCGAGGAGCAGAAGGCGAGCGCGGCCGGATGGACGCCGCAGGCGATGAGCGGGACGTAGAACGGCCAGACGGTCAGGGAGGTCCAGGGCTGGCGCAGCGCCGTCGTGAGGTTGAACTTCCGGCTGGAGTGGTGCACGACGTGGCAGGCCCAGAGGATCCGGATGACGTGGTGGCCCCGGTGGGACCAGTAGTAGAGGAAGTCCTGGGCGAGCAGCATCAGCAGCACCGTCCACCACAGGACGGGGACGCGCAGCGGGGTCAGCTCGTAGACGGCCGCGTAGACCGCGACTATGGGAATCTTCCACAGCAGGTCGAAGACCAGGCTGCCGAGCCCCATGGTGACGCTGGTTGCGGCGTCCTTGGCGTCGTACCCGGCGGCCTCCTCGTCCGGGTGAAGCCGGTGGGCCACCATTTCGAGGACGGTGAGCAGGACGAAGGCCGGGATCGACCACAGCACGACATCGGGCAGGTTCGGCTCCATGCGAGCACCGTAGAGCCGCCCCGGGTGCCGGGCATAGACGTTGTTACCGACAAGTATGTGAGACATGGCGTCATGAGCGTTTGGTGGGTTCTGCCAACTGCCCCGTCGTAGGATTTCCGGCACGCGCGCCGTCGAGGGGGAGGAACGCACGTGACCGGTACGGAAGTTGCGCTGATTCGGCTGGCCACCACCGTCATCGGCACGGTCGCCAAGTCACTGCTGGCCCCCAGGCCGGGCGCGGCGCTCGTCCCGGACCCGGTTCGGCCACTCCCCCGCCCCGCGAAGCCGGACCGGCTGGTGAAGGTGCTCGGCGGCCGGCTGGCGGAGCGGTACGCGGACCTGCCCGAGCACGAACGCCTCGCCGCCCTCGACTCCGTGCACGACACCTTCGCCGCGGCGGGCGAACTGACGGCCGAGCGACTGTTCGCGCTGGACCTGGACGAGGACCGGCTGCACACCGAGCTCGCGGATCCGGCACCCGGTCTTTCCGGCCGGGCGGCCGAGCTGTACGACGAGCTGCTGCGCCGGTGCTGCGCCCATGCGCTGGAACAGTTCACCGCCCACCCGTCGTTCGCGGCGCGTGCGGCCGTGGAACAGACCCGGGCGGAGGCCCGGACCCGGGAGCTGGTGGAGGACGTACGCTCCCGGGTCGGCCCCCGGCCTGACGCCGCGGCGCTCGCCTTCGAGCAGCGGTACGCCGATTTCGTGGCCACCACGAACTGCCGGATGGGGCTGTTCGGGCTGACGCTGGGACGGTCGGCGAGCGAGTGGCCGCTGGAGACGGCGTACATCAGCCTGAGCGTGAGCGGCGAGGGTGCCGGGCAGGACGGACTGGACCGCACGGCCACGGTGACGGTCTCCGTGGAGCAGGCGCTGGCCGGCACGGACCGGCTGCTGCTGCGGGGTCCGGCCGGTTCCGGCAAGAGCACGCTGGTGCAGTGGCTGGCGCTGAACGCGGCCCGCCGCACCTTCGGCAGCGACCTCGGGGACTGGAACCGCTGTGTGCCGTTCGTTCTGCGCCTGCGCGCCTTCACCTCGCACGGGTCGCTGCCCGTTCCTGAGGAGTTCCTGCGGGCGGCCGGCGTCCCGCTGGACGGAGCGGCGCCGGCGGGCTGGGCGGACGGCGTGCTGTCCGAGGGCCGGGGCCTGGTCCTGGTGGACGGCGTCGACGAGGTACCGATGCGGCTGCGTCACCGCACGGAGAAGTGGCTGAAGGACCTGATCGCGGCCTACCCGAAGTCCCGCTACGTGGTGACGACCCGGCCCTCCGCCGTCCCCGAGAGCTGGCTGTCCGGATCCGGGTTCGAGGCCCACTCCCTGCTGGCCATGGGCAGGAAGGACATTCACGCGTTCATCGATCACTGGCATGCGGCTGCCCGGTCCGAGTGCGCGTCCGATGAGCAGCGCGGACAGCTCGATGTGTACGAGACATCGCTGCGCCGGGCCGTGACGACCCGCAGCGACCTGGGACGGCTCGCGACGAACCCGCTGATGTGCGCCCTTCTGTGCGCCCTGAACAGGGACCGGCGGATGCAGCTGCCCCGCGCCCGTAAGGAGCTGTACGACGCCGCGTTGGACATGCTGCTCGTACGGCGGGACACGGAGCGCGAGATCGTCGGGGTGGAGGGCGTCGACCTGACGCGGGAGGAGCAGACAGCTCTGCTGCAGCGGCTGGCGTACTGGCTGATCCGCAACGGCCAGGCGGAGGCGGACCGCGACGAGGCCATCGCCATGGTGGCCGAGTGGATGACCGCGATGTCGCAGGTCCGGGGCACCGCCGAGGAGGTGTTCTCGCACCTGCTGATCAGGAGCGGACTGCTGCGCGAACCCGCCCCGGGGGCGGTGGGCTTCGTGCACCGGACGTTCCAGGACTACCTCGGCGCGAAGGCGGCCGTGGAGGCCCGCGACTTCGGTGTGCTGGTCCAGCACGCGCACGACGACCAGTGGCACGACGTGGTGCAGATGGCGGTGGGCCATGCACGCCCCGACGAACGGGCCCGGCTCCTGCGCCAGTTGCTGAAGCGGGCGGACCATGCGCGCAAGCACCGGCACCGCCTGGTGCTGCTGGCGGCGGCGAGCCTGGAACACGCCCCGGAGCTGGACCCCGCGGTACGGGCCGAGGTGCAGCGGCAGACGGAGACCCTGCTGCCGCCTCGCACACGGGCCGAGGCGGAGGAGCTGGCGGAGGTGGGCGAACTGGTGCTGGAACTGCTGCCGGGACCGCAGGACGTGGCGGAGGAGTACGCGGCGGGCCACGTGGTGACGACTGCGGCCCTGGTGGGCGGTGACGCGGCGTACGAGGTGATCAAGCGGTACCGGAATGACGAGCGACAGTGGGTCGCCGCCCAACTCGACGAGGCGTGGAACAGGTTCGACACCGACACCTACGCCCGTGAGGTACTCGCGGCACAGACTTGGCAGGGTGCCAGCATCTCGGTGACCCACGAACGCCAGATGGCCGCGCTCCGGCATGTCCCGGTGGCCCGGCGGGTCCGGCTGCTGGGCGACATCGCGGACATGTCCGCCCTGACCTCCCGGCACGAGATGGAGAGGCTCTTCGTTTTCGACAACGAGGCGCTGACCGGCATCGAGGCCATGGCCGCGATGACATCACTCACCGGAGTGGGTCTCAGCCTGTGCCGCCGTATCAGCGACCTGAGCCCTCTGGCCGGACTTCCGCTCACCTGGCTGTCGCTGATCCAGCTCAATCCCGGCATCCCCTCGGAGCATCTGGAGCCGCTCACGGAGATCCGCGATCTGACGCTGGGCCATCGCTTTCCCGTCGGCAGCATCGGCGAACTTCCCCTGGGGCGTCACCTCGAGTCTCTGTACCTCCTCAGGGAGGTCGAGGATCTGGACCTCGAGGGCTTGGAGCAGTGGACCGAGCTGGCGGTACTCGCGGTGACCGGGCTTCGTCAGCTCGGTCACGTGGGCCGTACGCCCTTCTTCCGGCGTCTTGACGAACTGCACCTGGCCCTGCCCGACCTCCCGGAGCTGGACGTGATCGCCGGACTCACCGGGCTGCGTACTCTGGTGGTCAACCGCAGCAGGATTCCGCACGGCCTGGCGCCTCTGCGGGATCTGCCCGCGCTGGAGCACCTGCATCTGTACGTCCCACCCGAGAACGGCCCGGTCGATCTGACGCCGCTGTCCGGTCTCGGCGACCTCACGGTCACCGTCGGATCCGAGACGGTCCTCACGGGCACCGAGCTCTTCCCGCCCGAGCGCATCGTGCGCAGAGGCTAGGGCCCGCCCTCACACCCCGGCCGCCCCCAGCAGCGTTCCCGCCCCGTAGGTCACCGCCATCGCCACCGCTCCCCCGGACACGTTCCTCAGCACCGCCCTTCCCGCCGGCGCCCCACCCAGCCGCGCGCTCCACCAGCCGGTGAGCGCCAGGGCCACGAGCACCGACATCACCGTGACGGCCAGCCGCGCCGGGGCCGGCGGGAGCACGATCGCCAGGAGCGGCAGGAGCGCGCCCACGGTGAAGGCCAGGAAACTCGCCCCCGCCGCGTGCCACGGGTTGGTCAGCTCGTCCGGATCGATGCCGAGTTCGACCTCCGCGTGTGCCCGCAGCGCGTCCCGCCGCGTGAGCTGCACGGCTGCCTCCCGGGCGAGCCGACCGCTCAGCCCCTTCTCCTCCAGGAGCCCGGTCAGCTCGGCGAGCTCGGCCTCCGGGGTCTCCTCGAGCTCCCGTTTCTCCGTCGCCAGCGCGGCCCTCTCCGAATCACGCTGGGTGGACACCGACACGTATTCGCCGGCCGCCATCGACATGGATCCCGCGAGCAGCCCTGCCAGGCCCGCCGTGAGCAGGGTGGAGCGGTCACCGGCGGCCCCGGCCACGCCGACGACCAGACCGGCGGTGGAGACCACCCCGTCGTTGGCACCGAGCACCGCTGCCCGCAGCCAGTTGAGCCGGGTGCCGAGTCCGCCCCGGTGGGGTTCGCCGTGGGTCTGTGCGTCTGTCTCCGTCACTCGGGGAGCGTCTCACCGCGCCCTCGCCGGGCGCGTCCGCGACCCGCGTTCCCGCCGTCGCGGTCAACTGCTCGGCGGGGTCGTCGCGTTCACGGCCCCGGACTCCCGGATGGGCCGCTGTCGGTCCCGGCCCGTATTCTCTGTGACCATGCTCGACGACCGTCAGACCGCAGCGCCGTGGCCGGCCGCGTATCCCCAGGGGTACGCGGTCGTCGACGTGGAGACCACCGGACTCGCCCGCGACGACCGGATAGTGTCCGCTGCCGTGTACCGCCTGGACGCGAGAGGCGTCGTCGAGGACCACTGGTACACGCTGGTGAACCCCGAGCGGGATCCCGGCCCCGTCTGGATCCACGGGCTGACCAGCGATGTCCTGGAGGGCGCGCCGCTCTTCCCCGAGGTCGCCGCGCAGCTGTCCGAGCGGCTCGCCGGACGGGTGCTCGTCGCCCACAACGCCGCGTTCGACTGGTCGATGATCGCCCGGGAGTACGCACGGGCGTCGGTCACCGCGCCCGTCGAGCAGCGGCTGTGCACCATCGCACTCGCCAAGGAGCTCCGGCTCCCCCTGCCCAACCACAAGCTGGAGTCGCTGGCCGCGCACTTCGGCGTGGTGCAGCAGCGCGCACACCACGCGCTGGACGACGCCCGGGTGCTGGCCGAGGCGTTCCGGCCCAGTCTGCACGCGGCGGCCAGGGACGGGGTGCGGCTGCCGCTGCTGGAGTGCCGCCCGCTGACGGAGTGGAGCGACTCCCCGGTCACCCCGCGCGCCGGCTACCGGCCGTCGCAGGGTCAGGGCAGCTGGCGTCCCTCGCGCAAGCGCCCCACGTGCCCGTATCCGAATCCCGGGCGCTACGAGTCGGACAAACCGCTCATGCAGGGCATGCGGGTGGCCTTCTCCGGAGACACCTCGATCGACCGGGAGCTCCTCGAGGACCGCGCCGTGGAGGCCGGTCTGCACGTGGCGACCAGCGTGTCGCGGCTGACGAGCCTGCTCGTCACCAACGACCCGGACTCGGCCACGTCCAAGACGGTGAAGGCGAAGTCCTTCGGCACCCCGATCCTGGAGGAGAGCGCCTTCACCCATCTGCTGAGGGACGTGGCACCGGCCAGGACGGTCGCCGTGCCGAAGCCGTCACCGTCATCGGAGTGAACCGGCGGCGACTCGCCCCGCGCCGGCTCGCCCGCCGCCGTCCGGCGTCCCACCCTGTGGCGCATGGCACGTTGTGAGGTTTGCGGAAACGACTACGGGATGTCCTTCGAGGTGCACGCGCAGGGCGCGGTGCACGTCTTCGACTGTTTCTCCTGCGCCATTCACCGCATGGCGCCCATCTGTGAGCACTGCCGGGTCCAGGTCATCGGCCAGGGCGTCGAGGTCGACGGCCACTGGTACTGCGGTGGCCACTGCGCCCGCGCCGAGGGAGGGGCGGGCATCGTGGACAAAGTATGACGGGCCGTCCCGTCCGCACGGGGGACCCTCCGTGCCGCACCCCATGGCCCCGGTTGTACGGTCATGGGGTGTACCGCTTCCTGTTGACCCGGCAGTGGGTGATTCTCACCCTCCTCGTCCTCGCGATGATTCCCACGATGGTGGAGCTGGGTTTCTGGCAGTACCACCGGCATGAACACCGGGTGGAGCAGAACGCGCTGATCACGCGGAACCTGGAGGCGGACCCGGTCCCCGTCACCCGCCTCACCTCTCCCGGGCACACGGTCCCCCGCTCCGACTACTGGCGTGCCGTGACGGCCACCGGAACGTTCGACACCGAGCACGAGGTGGTCGTGCGCCGCCGCACCTCGCGGGACGAGCGCATCGGCGTACTCGTCCTGACCCCGCTGAACATCAAGGGCGGCGGCACGGTCCTCGTCAACCGGGGCTGGGTCCCGGCCGCGGCCGACCAGCAGGCCTACCCGGAGGTCCCCGCCCCGCCTCGCGGCGAGGTCACCGTCACGGGCCGGCTCAAGGCGGACGAGACGACGAGCGCCAGCGGGATCAAGGACCTCGAAGGTCTGCCGGACCGCCAGGTGATGCTGATCAACAGCTCCCAGCAGTCGCACCTGATCGGCCGCCCGGTGCTGGGCGGGTACCTCGAGCTGACCGGTCCCGAGCCCGCGGACGGCAGCCCCGAGACGATCGCCGCCCCCGACGACGGCTCCATCGGCCCTCACATGGCGTACGCCGTCCAGTGGTGGCTCTTCACCGCGGGCGTCCCCGTCGGCTGGGTCATCCTCGTGCGCCGTGAGAAGCGCGACCGTGAAGCGGCCGCCAAGGAGAGCGAGACGGCGGAACAGCCGGAGCCGGCGAACGCCTGAGGGGCGCGTGGCGTCGTCCAACCGGTCCGCACCGGTTCCGCTGCTTAGCGGGGCCCAGGTTCGGGAAGACGCCACAGCGTGACCCCACGTATCGAGGACTACGCCATCATCGGCGATCTCCAGACAGCCGCCCTGGTCGGCAGAAACGGTTCCGTCGACTGGCTGTGCCTGCCCCGCTTCGACTCGGGCGCCTGTTTCGCGGCCCTGCTCGGCGACGAGGAGAACGGCCACTGGCGCATCGCCCCCACGGGCACGGACAGCACGGACACCTGCACCCGGCGCGCCTACGTGGACGACTCCCTGGTCCTGGAGACCTTCTGGGAGACCAGGACCGGGACCGTCAAGGTCATCGACTTCATGCCGCAGCGCGACAAGGCGCCCGATGTCATGCGGATCGTGGAGGGCGTCAGCGGCAGCGTCGACATGAGTTCCGTGCTCCGGCTGCGGTTCGACTTCGGCTCCGTGGTCCCGTGGATGCGCCGCTCGCACGGCCACCGTGTGGCCGTCGCGGGCCCGGACTCCGTCTGGCTGCGCAGCGAGCCGCCGGTCAAGACGTGGGGCCAGCAGTTCAGCACGTGTTCCTCCTTCACCGTCGCCGAGGGCGAGTCCGTGGCGTTCGTACTCACCTGGCACCCCTCGCACTCCGCCCGCCCGAAGCTGATCGACCCCCACAAGTCGCTGAAGCACACCCTCTCCGACTGGGCGACATGGGCGGCGCGGTGCACCTACCACGGCAGGCACCGGGAGGCGGTACTCCGCTCCCTGATCACCCTGAAGGCCCTCACCTACGCCCCCACCGGCGGGATCGTGGCGGCCCTCACGACCTCGCTGCCCGAGGAGATCGGGGGCGTACGGAACTGGGACTACCGCTACTGCTGGCTGCGCGACTCCACCCTCACCCTGGGCGCCATGGTCTCGGCCGGGTACCTGGAGGAGGCCGCCGCGTGGCGGGACTGGCTGTTGCGGGCCGTGGCCGGTGATCCCGCGGACCTCCAGATCATGTACGGGCTCGCCGGTGAGCGCCGCCTTCCCGAGACGGAGCTGCCGTGGCTGAGTGGCTACGAGAACTCGCTCCCGGTCCGCACGGGCAACGCGGCGGTGCGGCAGCGGCAGCTCGACGTGTACGGCGAGGTCATCGACTCGCTGAGGGTGGCCCGCGAGGCCGGGCTCGACGACAAGCCGCACGCCTGGAACCTGCAGCTCAGCCTGCTCGGCTTCCTGGAATCCACCTGGCGGGAGCCGGACGAGGGGCTGTGGGAGGTCCGCGGGGAGCGCCGCCACTTCGTGCACTCGAAGGTGATGGCCTGGGTCGCGGCCGACCGCGCGGTGCGCACCCTGGAGGAGAACCCCGAACTGCCGGGCGACGCCGACCGGTGGCGGGCCATGCGGGACGCCGTGCACGCGGAGGTCTGCGAGAAGGGCTACGACCCCGTACGCAACACCTTCACCCAGTACTACGGTTCCCAGGAGCTGGACGCCTCGACGCTGCTCATCCTGCGCACCGGTTTCCTGCCCCCCGACGACCCCCGGGTGGTCGGGACCGTGGACGCGGTGCGGGACGAGCTCGCCCATGACGGTCTGATCCGGCGCTACAGCACCGAGGGCGCGTCGGTGGACGGCCTGCCCGGCGACGAGGGGGCGTTCCTCGCGTGCTCGTTCTGGCTGGTCGACGCCCTGCTGCGGACGGGCCGCCGGGACGAGGCCGAGGTGCTCTTCGACCGGCTGCTGGACCTGCGCAACGACGTGGGGCTGCTGGCCGAGGAGTACGACCCGGTGGCAGGGCGCCAGCTCGGCAACTACCCGCAGGCGTTCAGCCACATCGGCCTGGTGAACAGCGCGGTCGACCTCGCGGGTGAGGACTTGGCAGGATAGGGCCATGGATCTTGGACTGAAGGACCGCGTGTACATCGTCACCGGCGCGACCCGTGGGCTGGGCAATGCCACCGCGCGTGCTCTCGCCGCCGACGGCGCGAAGGTGATCATTTCGGGCCGTGACGAGAGGAGTGCCGCCGAGGCCGCCGCAGAACTGGGCCCCGACGCGGTCGGGCTCGCGGCCGACAACGCCGACCCTCTGGCGGCCCGGCGTCTGGTGGACGCCGCGAAGGAACGCTTCGGCCGGCTGGACGGCATCCTCATCAGCGTCGGCGGCCCCGCGCCGGGCTTCCTGGCCGACAACACGGACGACCAGTGGCAGTCGGCCTTCGAGTCGGTCTTCCTCGGTGCCGTGCGTCTGGCCCGTACGACGGCGGACGCCCTCGGTGAGGGCGGTGTGATCGGCTTCGTCCTGTCCGGGTCGGTGCACGAGCCGATCCCCGGCCTGACGATCTCCAACGGACTGCGCCCCGGCCTCGCCGGTTTCGCCAAGTCCCTCGCCGACGAGCTGGGTCCGCGCGGGATCCGGGTCGTCGGTGTGCTGCCGTCCCGGATCGACACGGACCGCGTGCGCGAACTCGACGCCCTGTCCGGCGACGCGGAGGCCTCCCGTACGGCCAACGAGGCGCGGATCCCGCTGCGCCGCTACGGCACCCCGGAGGAGTTCGGGAAGACCTCGGCCTTCCTGCTCTCCCCGGCCGCCTCCTACCTGACGGGCATCATGGTGCCGGTCGACGGCGGCGCCCGGCACGGCTTCTGACTCCCCGGCCCGGGCGGACCCCGGTGCACCCGCCCGACCTCGTCAGTTCACGCGTTCCGCTCGGTGCTTGACCGCCTTCAGACGGACCTCGGCCGGCAGTTCGTCCAGCCCGGCCGAGGTCCGCGCGTGCGTCAGAGCCCCCTCGGAGAGTCCGCGCAGCACCGGCCCCGGGGCCGCGTGCGGCTCCATCAGCAGCCGGACCCGGGCCTGCGGGGCGGTACGCCGGCCGGTCAGCGTGGCCTTGGCGTCGGACACCCCGTCCAGGGCGCCCGCCTCCTCGGTGAGCACACCCTCCAGAGCCCTGCCGCGCAGCAGCGCCCCCTCGCCGTCGCCGCTGTCGACCAGTACCTCGGCGAGGCGCCCGCGACGCAGTTGGGCGAGGAACCACCACAGCGCGAGGATCACCAGGACGGCGAGAACCGCGATGACGGTGGGCCACCACCAGCCCTCGTCCCGCCACCTGGTCCGGTCGCCCTTGCTGAGCAGCACGTCGTCCGGCCCGTCGAAGGGCGACCAGGAGGGTACGGACACGCCGAGCCCGGACACGAGGACCGCGCCTCCGAGGACGAGGAGGATCAGCCCTGCCAGACCGAGCAGGACCCGGTTGACCGATGTGATCACGGGGTCACCCCTTCTTCGCCGGCCGGCGCACGCGCACGGAGAGGCCGAGCGGCCGTGCCAGGCCCATTTCGCTGATGGCCGTTCGGAGGACGGTGTCCAGTTCGGCCTTGACGTCGTCGAGTTCACGGAAGTGCGAGAGGGCCCGCACGGTCGCCTTGCGCCGGCTCGTCTTCACCCGGGCGGACTGCACTCCGGACACCTTCACGGCCCGGTCGCGCAAAACGCGGGCGGCGGCCGTCCGGTCGAGTCCGGCCCGTACGCCGGGGTGGTGCCGGCGCATGGGGAGCAGGGCGCGCAGTCCGGGGGTGAGGGCCAGCAGGAGCAGCCACAGGCCGAGCGCGGCCGCCAGTGCGGATCCCGCCAGGACCCAGACGTCGTCGAGGTGACGGCTCGCCAGGTCGTCGGCGACCGAGCGGCGCCAGCGCATGGCCGGGTGGTCGGCCCGTACCGCTGCGATGTCGTAGAGCAGGAGCCCGGCGCCGCCGAGAACGATCAGGGCGAGCAGTGCCGCTGGGATCCTTCGCCCGGACCAGAAGCGGCCCGCCCTGCCGCCCGGCCGCGCCGTCGCGGGGGTGGGTTCGTACGACGAGCCCGACGCGGACCGGTCCCTCTCGAGCACGCCGCCGGGTGGCGCGGGCTCGGCGGAGGGCACGCGCCGCGTGCTGTTCTCCGGCTCGTGGGGCTCGGTCATCGGATGCTTCCCTTCGGTGCGGTGCCCTTTCCGGACGCGTGCAACCGCTCGACCTGCACCGCCACCTCGGGCACCTCCATACCCGCCAGGGCTTTCACCCGCTCGGTCACGCGGCGGCGTACCGACCCGCACTGACGGCCGATGTCACAGGGGTAGGCGAGGTCGAGGCTGACCCGTACCCGTGCGGTGTCCCGGTGCACGGTGACGGTGGCTCGCGGTGCGGCGGCGTCCTCGGGTCGCTCGCCGGCTGCTTCCTTGGCCGCCTGCGCGGCGATCTTCGCGACGACCCGGTCGGCGATCCGGGTCTGCCCGCGCCCTGCGGCGTCGACGCGGCCTGTCACCCCCGTCACCGTCGCCGGTCGCGCTCGCGACTCCGGAAGAAGTCGCCGGGCTCCAGGTCGCCGTCCAGGAAGCGGCCGGCGATGAAGCCGACCGCGCCCAGCGCGGCCACCAGCAGGAAGGCCCCGAACCCGCCGAAGTATCCGGCGAAACCGAGCGCCATGCCGGCCACCAGGCCGACCACAGCCATGCTCATCGTGTGCTCCTCAACTGCCGGGTGTGACAGGTCTACTGGACGCGGGACTCGGACTCGTCCTCGTCGTCGTCCTCGTCGGGCAGTTTCACATCGCTCACTGCGATGTTGACCTCGACGACCTCCAGGCCGGTCATCCGCTCGACCGCCGCGATGACGTTCTCGCGCACGTCGCCGGCGACCTCGTTGATCGCCACCCCGTAGTCGACGACGATCTCCAGATCAACGGCGGCCTGCGATTCACCGACCTCCGCCTTGACGCCGCGGGACACGGACTTCTGGCCGCCGGGCACGCGGTCGCGTACCGCGCCGAACGTCCGGGAGATGCCACTGCCCATCGCGTGGACACCGACGACGTCGCGTGCCGCCATTCCGGCGATCTTCTCGACCACACCGTCGGCGATGGTGGTGCGGCCACGGGTCGCGGGGGCTCCCCCGCCGCGCTTGCTGAACTGGCTCTGCCTGCCGTCGTCCCCGCCGGACGCACTGCCGGGGCTGTCGGGCCGGTTCCGCTGTGGGCTCTCGGTCATCGCCGCTCTTCCCTTCGGGGCGGGTTGAACTTCCGTGGCTCACAGTAAGTGCGCTTGCCCGGTCCCGCGCCGTGGATGCGGCAGGGTGGAGCAATGACTAAGGCTGACAGCCCGTACGGGGCCGACGGATGGACCTCTGCCGTACGCCAACGACTCGGCCTGGGCCGGTTGCTCCCTCTGGGTGGCCCCGCCGACTGTTCCTGGATCGCGGAGCGAGCGGCGACGACGGTGCTGCGGGATGCCGCGAGCGGGTCGGGAGCCGTGCTGGGGACGGTAAGGATCGCCCCGGCCGACGAGGACCACGCCCCGGAGCCGCCGGCGCCCGGGCCCACCGGCGCACTGCCGCCCGGACCTCTGCGGATCGAGGCCGGTTTCTCCGCGACGGCGCGGCGGCCCCTGACCGCCACCGCGGACGCGTTGCGCGCGGCCCTGCTGACGGCGGCGGCCCAGCGGCTCGGCCTGGTGGTCGACGAGGTGGACCTCCGGGTGACCGACCTGCTGGAGGAGGAACCGCCGCCGGCCACGGAGCCGCCGGCCGACATCCTCGCGGCGGCACCGGAGGGGGCCGCCGCGACGGCGGCGGCCGGGGTCCCCGGCGTCGTCTCGCTGACCCGGGTGCTGGGCAGCGCCGTGCAGCGCACGGAGGGTCATGTCCGGGTGGAACTCGCTGCGGCCGGGGACCACCGGGCACTCGACGTGGCGCAGGCGGTGCGCGGCGCGGTGGCCGAGGCCGTGGAAGGCAGTCCGACGGTCGCCGTGCTGGTCACGGCCGTCGTGAACCGGGACTGACACCGCCGCCCCCCGCCGGACGGCGAGGGGCGGCGCGCCGAAGTCGGCTGTTCAGTCGGCGAGGCCGGCGAGGTCGCGCAGGCGGCGGCCCTGGGCGGCCCGCTCGGCGGCGCGCTGCTCCTCGTACGTACGGGAGAGTGCGCCGCTCAGCAGCGCCTTGGTCTCGACGACCGCATCGCGCGGGGCGGCGAGCAGGGCCGCGGCCAGGTCGCTGCCTGCCGGGTCGAGCTGGTCGGCGGGGACCACGAGGTTGGCGAGACCGGTGCGCTCCGCCTCCTCGGCGTGCACGAAGCGGCCGGTGGCGCAGATCTCGAGCGCACGGGCGTATCCCACGAGGTTCACCAGGGGGTGGGTGCCCGTGAGGTCGGGGACGAGACCGAGGCTGGTCTCGCGCATGGCGAACTGCACGTCCTCTGCGACGATCCGGAGATCGCAGGCGAGAGCGAGCTGGAATCCGGCACCGATCGCGTGCCCCTGGACTGCCGCGATCGACACGATGTCATTGCGGCGCCACCAGGTGAACGCCTCCTGGTACTCGGCGATGGTCGCGTCGAGTTCGGCCTCCGGGCCGCGCGCCATGTCGAGGAAGGAGGGCTCGCCGTCGAAGCCCTCGGGTGCGAATGCCTGCCGGTCGAGACCTGCGGAGAAGGACTTGCCCTCGCCGCGCAGCACGACGACCCGCACACTGCCGGGGAGCACCCGTCCGGCCTCTGCCAACGCCCGCCACAGAGCGGGAGACTGAGCGTTGCGCTTGGCCGGGTTGGTGAGCGTCACCGTGGCAACCGCGTCTTCGACGGTGAGCCGTACGCCGTCCTTGTCGAGCACAGAGTCGAGCGAGGTCATGGAGCGCCTCCGGATCGGGTGCAGTCAGCACTTACTGGCAAGTAACTGAACAGTAACCACCCGGACGACCTGACGATCGGCCGGGTGGCCACCCGATGTTCCGGTGAGCCCTCGGAGCCGGCCTGGGCCGGACCATGACCGCTGCCCGCCGTCAGGCCGAAGCGGCCTTCTTGCCGCGAGTCGCTCCGCCGCGTCCCCGCAGCGTGACTCCGGACTCACTGAGCATCCGGTGGACGAATCCGTAGGAGCGGCCGGTTTCCTCGGCCAGCGCCCGGATGCTCGCACCGGAGTCGTACTTCTTCTTCAGGTCTGCCGCGAGCTTGTCGCGCGCGGCGCCGGTCACCCGGCTGCCCTTCTTCAGAGTCTCGGCCACCCGTGCCTCCTCAAGGAAGTGCGCTCTGGACTCTCATGATCACCCCTCCTGGGCTTCCTGGCCACCCATTCGGCAAGGTACGTACGACCGGATTCCGCGGCCTGAAGCTGTCCCACACAAACGGAAGCAGGAATTCCACGGGGTCTCGATCCCCGAGGGGACGGGCTGCGGGAAGAACGGCCAGGTCAGGGCCGTCCAGGGCGGGGTGGCCTGAAATGAGTGGGCCCGGCAGCTATCTGCCGGGCGCCGCGCCGGGGTACGAGACCCGCTCACTCAGATGATGGATCACCGATGGGCCGAATGATCCAGACGCGTTGGATCACCGGGCGCCGCACGGGATGCCGGGAGCCCCTGCGGGTCAGGCGAGGGCGACCAGGTCCCGGTAGTCCGCACCCCAGAGGTCCTCGACACCGTCGGGCAGCAGGATGATCCGCTCCGGCTGGAGCGCCTCGACCGCGCCCTCGTCGTGGGTGACGAGGACGACGGCACCCTTGTACGTGCGCAGGGCCCCGAGGATCTCCTCGCGGCTGGCCGGGTCGAGGTTGTTCGTCGGCTCGTCGAGCAGCAGCACGTTGGCGGAGGACACGACGAGCGTCGCCAGGGCGAGCCGGGTCTTCTCACCGCCGGAGAGCACTCCGGCGGGCTTGTCCACGTCGTCACCGGAGAAGAGGAAGGAGCCGAGGGTCTTGCGGACCTCGACGAGATCGAGGTCGGGCGCCGCGGAACGCATGTTCTCCAGGACGGTGCGCTCCGGGTCCAGGGTCTCGTGCTCCTGGGCGTAGTAGCCGAGCTTGAGGCCGTGGCCCTCGATGATCCGGCCGGTGTCGGCCTTCTCGGCACCGCCGAGGAGCCGCAGCAGCGTGGTCTTGCCCGCGCCGTTGAGGCCGAGGATGACGACCCGTGAACCCTTGTCGATGGCGAGGTCCACGTCGGTGAAGATCTCGAGCGAGCCGTACGACTTGGAGAGGCCCTCGGCCATCAGCGGGGTCTTGCCGCACGGGGAGGGCTCGGGGAAGCGCAGCTTGGCGACCTTGTCCGAGACCCGCACGGCCTCCAGGCCGGAGAGCAGCCGGTCGGCGCGCTTGGCCATGTTCTGGGCGGCGACGGTCTTGGTGGCCTTCGCACGCATCTTGTCGGCCTGCGCGTTGAGGGTCGCGGCCTTCTTCTCGGCGTTCTGCCGTTCGCGCTTGCGGCGCTTCTCGTCGGCCTCGCGCTGCTGCTGGTAGAGCTTCCAGCCCATGTTGTAGATGTCGATCTGGGCGCGGTTGGCGTCGAGGTAGAACACCTTGTTGACCACCGTCTCCACCAGCTCGACGTCGTGGGAGATCACGATGAAGCCGCCGCGGTAGGTCTTGAGGTAGTCCCGCAGCCAGACGATCGAGTCCGCGTCGAGGTGGTTGGTGGGCTCGTCGAGGAGCAGGGTGTCGGCGTCGGAGAACAGGATCCGGGCCAGCTCGACCCGGCGGCGCTGACCGCCGGAAAGGGTGTGCAGGGGCTGGCCGAGCACCCGGTCGGGCAGGCTGAGCGCGGCGGCGATGGTGGCGGCCTCGGCCTCGGCGGCGTATCCGCCCTTGGTGAGGAACTCCGTCTCCAGGCGCTCGTAGCGCTTCATCGCCTTCTCGCGGGTGGCGCCCTTGCCGTTCGCCATCCGCTCCTCGTTCTCCCGCATCTTGCGCAGGATCTCGTCGAGCCCGCGGGCGGAGAGGATGCGGTCGCGGGCCAGGACGTCGAGGTCGCCGGTGCGCGGGTCCTGCGGGAGGTAACCGACCTCGCCGCTGTTGGTGATGGTGCCGCCGGCCGGCGTCCCCTCACCCGCCAGGCACTTGGTGAGGGTGGTCTTGCCCGCGCCGTTACGGCCCACCAGGCCGATGCGGTCACCCTTGGCGATACGGAAGGACGCGGACTCGATGAGGATGCGGGCGCCGGCGCGCAGCTCGATGCCGGAGGCGGTGATCACGGAAATACTCCAGGGCGGTATGGACGGCGGAGGGACAGCGGACTCACGACTCGACGCCGTCTAATGCACAAGGAGAATTGCCATGGGACTCAGTCTACTGGCGGTGTCCACCTGCTTTTCGTCATGCTCCCGCCCCGTCACCGCGTCACTGCTGGACGCCGTGCGGCCGGACATACCCGAGCGAACCACCTGCCACGAGGTCCTCGGCCCGGCCTCGGGCATCGATGTCGGCGACCGGTGCGAGACTGAGACACGGATCACATCGCAACGGTGTGCGTGAGCAGGAGAAGGTGAGCGCGATGGCGGCAGCGGACGGCGCCCCCACGATCTGTCCGACGATTCTGTACGACGACGCGAAGGCCGCGATCGGGGTGCTCACCCGGGCACTGGGGTTCACCGAGGAAGCGGTGTACGAGGGGAAGGACGGCAGCGTCGTCCACGCCGAGCTGTCCTGCGGCAACGGCAGGGTGATGCTCGGTTCCAGAGGAGGCGGAGGTGTCTTCGCCGAGGCGATGGCCGGAGCCGGGCCCGCCGGGGTGTACGTGGTGGTGGACGACGTGGACGAGCACCACGCCCGGGCCGTGGAGCACGGTGTGGAGATCCTGATGCCACCCACGGACCAGGACTACGGCTCGCGCGACTACATGGCGCGGGACCCCGAGGGCAACGTCTGGAGCTTCGGCACGTATGCCCCGGGGTCCTAGGGCTGAGCACCCCGGGGGCTGCGCGGGCTCTCGCGGTCACACCCCGCCGTTGTGCACCTGGAAGGCGGCGCGGCGTACTGCTTTGGCGAGGGCCGGGTCCGGGTGTGCGGCGGCCAGGGCGACCAGCACCTGGACGGTCCGCGGATGCCCGACGGCCCGCACCTCGTCCAGCAGCGCGGGGACCGTGCCCTGGACGGCGGAGTCGAGATGACGGATCAGCAGGCCGGTCTCCCCGTGGTCGGCCACGGCCGCGGCGGTGTCCACCCAGAGCCAGGTGGCTTCCTCGCGGCTCAGGACGTCCTGGGCGTCGTCCGGGTCCGTGCCCGCGTACTCGGCGAGCCAGAGCAGGGCGTACGGGCGCAGCGACGCCTCGCCGACGACGGAGCGGACGACGGGCTCCGCCGGTGCGCCGACGACGCGCAGCGCCTCGAAGGCGAGGCCGCGCAGCAGCGCGTCCTCGCCGCGGGCGACGGCCAGCAGTTCGGCCACGGCGCTGCCGACGGGCCGGGCGGCGAGCCAGGCCCGGTATTCGGCGCGGGCCGGGCCGGGGGTGAGCCGTGCGCAGCCGAGCAGCATGTCGGCCGCGGACTGTTCGATGTTGCCGGCAGGGCTCTGGGCGGCGACGCAGATCTGCTCCAGCTTGACCCAGACCGCCCAGTTCCCCAGCGGAGTGAGTGTGGCGTGGCCCGCGCCGAGTGTGAGGGCGCCGACGGAGGCGAGGCCTTCCAGGGCCCAGTCGAGCAGCAGCGCGTTCAGGTCGGCGGACCGGCCGCCGACGGGGGCGGGCTGCTCCTGCGGCCCGTACGGCACCTCGCACCGCTCCTCGTGGAGTTCCGCGACGCGCTGTCCGAGCAGGTCGAGGAGTGCGGGCACGGTGACCGGTCCCGCCGAGAGCTGGAGGAGCGAGAGCACCTGGGGCACGGCCTCGATGGCCTCGGCCACCGCGGTGGCCTCGATGCCGTCGGGTGAGGCGTGGACGAGGGACCAGGCGTCGAAGAGTGCCACCCAGCCGCGGAGGACGGCCGAGTCGTCACGGTCCCAGGCGCGCAGCCGCCAGCCGGGGCGTGCGGTGTCGCCGTGCAGTTCGATGAGCCCCGCCAGCCTGGCCCGGTCCCAGCCCGTACGCACCTGGGCCGGGGACAGTTCGAGCGCGGCGGCCGCCCGTTCCAGGACCTGGGCGGCGAGCGGGGCGGAGCCCGGGCTCCTGCCGTCCGCGGCCCAGTGGGCGATCCGCACGGCGTCGGCCAGTACGGCCCTGGCCTGCCGTGCCAGTTCAGCCGGGGGAGGCGTGCCCTCGGGTGGGCGGGGGGCCGGCCGGGTGCGCCGGGTCGTCACGGCCTTGCGGGCGGTCGCCTGGGGTCGCGGGCGGACAAGTCGCAGCCTGGAGTCGCGCGGGGTACGGGACGTCACGAGGAGCAGTCTTGCCTCTGACGGGCCGAAAGCCCAAACGGAAGCCGTGTCACCGGGGTTCGCAGGGCTTCCGGGCCGGGGCACCAACCGGGCGGTTCCGGCGCATCAGCTCACATCAGGGGCGTGAGGAAGCGCCTGAGCGCCTCTTCGTAGCGGGCCGGGCCGGCGTTCCACATCGCCGCATGCGGAGCCTGCGGTACGGAGTGCAGCGTCACGAGGTCGGGGCGGAGTGCGGCGAGGTCCCGGGACTGCTGCCAGGGGGCCAGGGTGTCGTCGGGGCCGTGGAAGATCAGGGTGGGGGTGTGCAGGGCCGTCGGCACCGAGGTGTCCAGGAGCCGGGCGCCGTGCAGCCCGGTCTGGCCCTGGGCGGCCCGGACGGCGAGGGGCAGCAGGGCGGAGGGGACGCCCCGGGCGGAGGCGAGAGCGCGCAGGGTGGCCTTCCAGTCCATGACCGGGGAGTCGAGGACGAGGCCGCGGACGCGATCGCGGAGAGCGGAGTTGACGGCCGTGTGCAGGGCCATCGAGGCGCCGGACGACCAGCCGTGGAGGATGACGTTCTCGGCCCCGTAGCGAACGGCGTAGCGGATGGCCGCGTCGAGGTCGCGCCATTCGGACTCGCCGAGGTGGGTGAGCCCGTCCGGGGAGCGCGGAGCGCCGGCGTCACCGCGGTAGGCCAGGTCGAGCACGGGGAACTGCTGGTCGTGGAGGAAGCCCGTCAGGTTCAGGGGGTGGTCCCTGGTGGTGCCGAGCCCGTGCACGGTGATCACCCACGTGTCGCGGGCACCGGGAACGAACCAGGCGGGCAGGGCGCCGAGCTCGCCGGGGACCTCGACCTCCTTGTACGTGAGGCCGAGGGCGGCGAGCGGGTCACCCCGGTGGAGCTCCGGCGTGAGCCGGACCCTCATGCCCCGCTTCAGGCTGCCGAGGGTCACGCCCTCCAGCCGGCGTACGACGGTGTCGGCGGAGCCGTGGGGCGCCTGCTCGATCACTGGGCCGACCACCGCGTGGACGCCGCGCCCGGTGAGTCCGTACGTACCGGGGCGCAGCGCGGAGAAGGAACGGGTCAGGGTGATCTGTTCGGCGGTGACGGCGTGGACCGTGAGACGGCGGTCGGCCGGGAAGGGACGTGGCGAGGCCGCCCCGAGGGCGAGTTCGCTGGCGTAGCGGCCGGCGGCGACCGCTGCCGCGCCGGCGCCGAGGATCGAGGTTGCGGCCACTGCCGCCGCTGTTGCCGGGCGCACGGCTCCAGTGTCCTGGGCGCCGGCGCCGGCTGCCAGTGGGCAGGGCCGTACGGTGCGGCGCCGGTACCGGCGGGCAGGGCCGTACGGTGCGGCGCCGGGCTCAGCCGGGCTGGCCGTACCCCTCCAGGGCGTCCTGCACGTCGCGCAGCTGGGCGGGGGTCAGGAGGGTCGGCCGGTGGCCGGGTACGGAGCTCGCGGTGAGCCAGAGCCTGCACATCCATTCGAGCTGGGCGGTGCGGTCGTAGGCCTCGTCGAGCGTGGCCCCGTAGGTGACCGTGCCGTGGTTCCGCAGCAGGCAGCCGGTGCGGTCGCGCAGGGCGGCGAGCATGTTGTCGGCGAGCTCCCGCGTCCCGTAGCGCGCGTAGGCGGCGGTGCGGACGGGGCCGCCGAGCACGGCGGCGGCGTAGTGCACGAGCGGTACCTCGGGAACGAGGGTGGAGACGGCCGTGGCGTGCACGGCGTGGGTGTGGACCACGGCGACGGCGTCGCTTTCCCGGTAGACGGCCAGGTGGAGCGGGAGCTCGCTGGTGGGCACCATGTCGCCCAGGACCTGACGCCCTTCGAGGTCGACGCCGACCGCGTCCCCGGGGCCGAGCCGGTCGTAGGGCACCCCGGTCGGGGTGACCAGGACGACTCCGCCGACCCGGGCCGACACATTGCCCGAGGTGCCGACGACCAGACCCTCCGCCGCCGTCCTCCGGGCCGTCTCCACGACACCGTGCCACGCCCGTTCGATCGCGTCCTTGCCCACGTCACTCATGCGGGGATCCTAGGGTCGCGTGAGTGATGTCTCTTTGGAGGGACACGTCCGACAGGACGCCGGTTGACGGCCGCAAGGCGGGGATCAGCCACATACCGGGCGTGGGCCCGGTTCCCGCACCGGCTCCGGAGCGTCCGGCGCACCCTCCACGCACACAAGCGGAACCGGCATACGCGGTTGGGGTCACCGTGCCGCCCTGCCCAGTTCACCTTCCGTTCATCCAGGTTGCTTACGTTCCACGTGCCAATGACGTCGAACGATTGCCTGGGTAAATGGAACACATCACGCTGCTGCTCGCGATCGTGATCGTGACAGCTCTCGTGTTCGATTTCACGAACGGTTTCCACGACACCGCCAACGCGATGGCCACCACCATCTCGACCGGCGCTCTCAAGCCCAAGACAGCGGTGGCCATGTCCGCCGTTCTCAACCTCGTAGGCGCGTTCCTGTCGGTGGAGGTCGCCAGGACGATCTCCGGCGGGATCATCAACGAGGACGGCCTCAGAACCGAGGTCATCTTCGCCGCGCTCGTCGGCGCCATCCTGTGGAACCTGCTGACCTGGCTGGTCGGCCTGCCCTCCAGTTCCTCCCACGCACTCTTCGGCGGCCTCATCGGCGCCGCGGTCATGTCCGCCGGCTGGTCCTCCATCGACGGCGGCACCGTCGTCACGAAGGTCCTGCTCCCGGCGATCGCCGCGCCCCTCGTCGCCGGTATCGCCGCGCTGCTCGCCACAAGGCTGACGTACCGCCTCAACCGGAAGATCACCGACGAGGCCCAGCTGAAGTCGACCGCCAAGGGGTACCGCGCCGGCCAGATCGCCTCGGCCGGTCTCGTGTCGCTCGCGCACGGCACCAACGACGCGCAGAAGACCATGGGCATCATCACCCTGGCCCTGGTCACCGGCGGCGTCCTCGCCCCCGGCTCCAACCCGCCCGTCTGGGTCATCGCCTCCGCCGGAATCGCCATCGCCCTGGGCACCTACCTCGGCGGCTGGCGCATCATCCGGACCATGGGCAGCGGTCTCACCGACCTCCGCCCGCCGCAGGGCTTCGCGGCCCAGACGAGCGCGGCCACGGTCATCCTGGCCTCCTCGCACCTCGGCTTCTCCCTCTCCACCACCCAGTCCTGCTCCGGCGCCGTCATGGGCGCGGGTCTCGGACGCAAGGGCGGCACGGTCCGCTGGTCCACCGCGACCCGGATGTTCGTCGCGTGGGGCCTGACACTGCCGGCCGCCGGTCTGATCGGCGCGGGCTCCGAGCTGCTCACCAAGCAGGGCCCGTGGGGCGTCGCGGTGGTCGCCGTGATCCTCGTCGCCGGCTCCGCCGCCATCTGGCTGCTGTCGCGCCGCAAGCCGGTCGACCACACCAACGTGAACGCGGGCACCGAGCCCGCGGGCGTCGTCACCACCGCCATCTCGGCGGTCAGCCCGCCGCCCGCCGGTACCGTCGCGCCGGAGTTCAAGACCACCATCTCGGCCCCGGCCCCGACGGCCGGAACCCCGGCCGACCGGGCCACGGTGTAAGGACAGATCCGCATGAACATCGACTGGGCAGCTCTCGCCTCCGTCTTCGGCGTCAGCCTCGTGGTCACCGTCGCACTGGTCGGCCTCTTCACCCTCGGCATCACGGGTCTGGCCAAGCAGGTGCCGACGGCGCAGGGGGGCGGCTCCAACGCCCTCGTGCGCACCGGCGCGTACGCCTGCTTCGGGCTGTGCGCGGCGGCGGTCGCGTACGGCATCTACCTGATCGTCGCCTGACCCCCACGCGGAACCCACCGGGCCGGACACACCATGTGTGTCCGGCCCGGTGTGCGTCTGAGCACACTGAAGCCTCGCAGGTCAACGGCAGGTTGACTGGCGTTCGCGAGGCGTGGTGGACTGCCGGAGCCGTTTACGGCGACAGCAGAGGAAGCCGGTGCGAATCCGGCGCGGTCCCGCCACTGTCACCGGGGAGCAGCCTCCACACGGAAGTCACGGTCCGCCACCACGGACTGGAAGGCCGGAGGAACTGCGGATCCGGAAGCCAGGAGACTCTCGTCGCCGGTCACGTCGAACCAGGGCGCGGACCCTGAGTGAGGACATACGCCATGCCTGGCTGCCCTGCATCGGTCACTGCACCACCTGCCACGAAGGCCCTTCGAGGCACGACGGCCGGCTGAGCGGTGCGAGCCGACCGCATCTTCGCGTACGGCGCCGCCGCCGGTCTGGTCGTCGACCTGCTGCTCGCTGATCCCCGGCGGGGCCATCCCGTCGCCGCCTTCGGGCGTGGAGCGGCGGGCGCCGAGAGCCGGCTGTGGCGCGACCACCGTGGCTGGGGCGCCCTGCACACCCTCGTCTGCGCCGGTGGTGCCACGGGGGCCGCCGCGCTGGCCGCCCGGGCCGTACGGAACCGTCCCGCCGCCGCCGTGGCGCTGACCGCCGCCGCCACCTGGTCCGTCGTCGGGGGCACCTCGCTGGGCCGCGAGGCCCGCGCCATCGGCGGGGCGCTGGCCGCCGGGGACGTCGAACTGGCCCGGGAGCGGCTGCCGCACCTGTGCGGCCGTGATCCGCAGTCGCTGGACGGGCAGCAGATCGCCCGCGCGGTGGTCGAGTCCGTCGCCGAGAACACCTCCGACGCCGTCGTGGGGGCTCTCGTGTGGGGCGCGCTCGGCGGAGTGCCCGGACTGGTCGGCTTCCGGGCCGTCAACACGCTCGACGCGATGGTCGGGCACAAGTCGCCCCGCTACCGGCGCTACGGCTGGGCATCGGCCCGGCTCGACGACGTCGCCGGCTGGCCAGGGGCCCGGCTCACCGCCGTGCTCGCCGTGGCCGCCGGGGGGCGCCCGCGCGAGGCCGTCCGGGCCTGGCGGGCCGACGCGGGCAGGCATCCCAGCCCCAACGCGGGCCCGGTGGAGGCCTCCTTCGCGGGAGCGCTCGGAGTACGGCTCGGCGGCACCCTCGCCTACGGCGGACGGGTCGAACACCGGCCTGTGCTCAACGGTGAGGCGGGCCGGGACGTACGGGTCACGGACATCGAACGCGCGGTGCGGCTGTCGCGCCGGGTGAGTGTGCTGGCCCTCGCCGTGTGTGCGGCGGGGCGGCTGGTCATGGGACGGAGAGTCGGATGAGCGGCGGGCTGCTGGTCGCGGGTACCACTTCGGACGCGGGCAAGAGCGTCGTCACGGCCGGGATCTGCCGGTGGCTGGTGCGCCGGGGGGTGAAGGTCGCGCCGTTCAAGGCGCAGAACATGTCGCTGAACTCGTTCGTCACCCGGGAGGGGGCGGAGATCGGCCGCGCCCAGGCGATGCAGGCGCAGGCCGCCCGGGTGGAGCCGTCCGCGCTGATGAACCCCGTGCTGCTCAAGCCCGGCGGTGACCGTTCGAGCCAGGTCGTCCTGATGGGGAAGCCGGTCGGCGAGATGAGTGCGCGCGGCTACCACGGGGGGCGGCAGGAGGCTCTGCTGGGGACGGTCACGGACTGTCTGGAGCAGCTGCGGGGCACGTATGACGCCGTGATCTGCGAGGGGGCGGGCAGCCCGGCCGAGATCAATCTGCGGCGCACGGACATCGTGAACATGGGCATCGCGCGGGCCGCGCGCTTTCCCGTGCTGGTGGTCGGGGACATCGACCGGGGCGGCGTGTTCGCCTCGTTCTTCGGTACGACGGCGCTGCTGAGCCCCGAGGACCAGTCGCTGATCGCCGGATACCTCGTCAACAAGTTCCGCGGCGACGTGTCGCTGCTGGAGCCGGGTCTCGACATGCTGCTCGGGCTCACGGGCCGGCGGACGTACGGGGTGCTCCCCTACGCCCACGGTCTGGGCATCGACGAGGAGGACGGGCTGCGGGTGTCCATGCGCGGCGCCGTACGGGAGTCGGTCGTCGCGCCGCCGCACGGCGAGGACGTGCTGCGGGTCGCGGTGTGCGCCGTGCCGCTGATGTCGAACTTCACCGATGTGGACGCGCTGGCGGCCGAGCCGGGTGTGGTGGTGCGGTTCGTGGACCGGGCGGAGGAGCTCGCCGACGCGGACCTCGTGATCGTGCCCGGGACGCGGGGCACCGTGAAGGCACTGGCGTGGCTGCGGGAGCGGGGGCTCGCCGCCGCGCTTCGGCGAAGGGCCGCCGAGGGGCGGCCGGTGCTGGGGATCTGCGGCGGGTTCCAGGTGCTGGGTGAGCGCATCGAGGACGACGTGGAGTCGCGGGCCGGTCTGGTCGAGGGGCTCGGGCTGCTGCCGGTGCGGGTCCGCTTCGGCCGGGAGAAGGTCCTGGGGCGGCCCGTCGGGTCGGCGCTCGGGGAGCCGGTGGAGGGATACGAGATCCACCACGGGGTCGCCGAGGTGAGCGGCGGCGAGCCGTTCCTGGACGGGTGCCGGGTGGGTTCGGTCTGGGGGACGCACTGGCACGGGTCGCTGGAGAGCGACGCGTTCCGGCGGGCGTTCCTGGGCGAGGTCGCCCGGGCCGCGGGGCGGCGGTTCACGGCCGCGCCGGACACGAGCTTCGGGGCGCTGCGGGAGGAACAGCTCGACCGGCTGGGGGACCTGATCGAGGAGCACGCCGACACGGACGCGTTGTGGCGGCTGATCGAGACCGGCGCGCCGGAGGGGCTGCCGTTCCTCGCGCCGGGAGCGCCGCCCGCGCCCGCTCCCGGACCACCCGAGGGACCCGGGAGACCCGCTCCGGACGGGCCGGAGCTCGCCGCAGCCGGACGTGAGAGTGCAGATGTGACCGTTACAGAGGAGGCTCCGTGAGTACGCCGTATCCCTTCACCGCCATCGTGGGGCAGGACGATCTGCGTCTCGGGCTCCTGCTCAACGCCGTCAGTCCCGCCGTCGGCGGGGTCCTGGTCCGGGGCGAGAAGGGCACCGCCAAGTCCACCGCCGTACGGGCGCTCGCCGCACTCATGCCCGAGGTCGCGGTCGTGGCGGGGTGCCGCTTCTCGTGCGACCCGGGAGCACCCGATCCGGCGTGTCCCGACGGTCCCCACGAGGCGGGCACGGGCGTGTCGCGTCCCGCGCGGACCGTCGAGCTCCCGGTCGGCGCGTCGGAGGACCGGCTCGTCGGGGCGCTCGACATCGAACGGGCCCTCTCCGAGGGTGTGAAGGCCTTCGAGCCGGGGCTCCTCGCCGACGCCCATCGCGGGATCCTCTACGTCGACGAGGTCAACCTCCTCCACGACCACCTGGTGGACCTGCTGCTCGACGCGGCGGCCATGGGCGCCTCCTACGTCGAGCGCGAGGGCGTCTCCGTCCGTCACGCGGCCCGCTTCCTGCTGGTCGGGACGATGAACCCGGAGGAGGGCGAGCTCCGGCCGCAGCTCCTGGACCGCTTCGGGCTGACCGTCGAGGTGGCCGCGTCGCGTGAGACGGACCTGCGCGTCGAGGTCGTGCGGCGGAGGCTCGCCTACGACGACGACCCGGCCGGGTTCGCCGCTCGGTGGGCCGACGAGGAGGCCGCGCTGCGTGAGCGGATCGTCGCCGCGCGCGCCCTGCTCCCCCGTGTGGTGCTCGGCGACGGCGTGTTGCGGCAGATCGCGGCGACGTGTGCGGCGTTCGAGGTCGACGGGATGCGTGCCGACATCGTCATGGCGCGCACGGCGACGGCTCTGGCAGCGTGGGCGGGCCGCGAGGAGGTCGTCGCGGACGACGTGCGGCAGGCCGCGCTCCTGGCACTCCCCCACCGGCGCCGGCGCAACCCGTTCGACGCGCCGGGACTGGACGAGGACAAGCTGGACGACGCCCTCAGGGACGCGGCGGACGACCAGGGCGAGGGCGACGACGACCCGGACCCCGACGGACCCGGCGGCGGGGTGCCCCCGCAGGGCGGCGGCCCCGACGACGACGGTGCGGACTCGGACGGTCCGGACGACGGCGGTACGGAACCGGGGCCCGGCGACGGGAGTGCCGGCACGCCCGGCAGGGAGGACACCGGGAGCGGTGACGCGCCCGCGCCGGGCGGCGGCGCCGGTGAGCAGCAGCCCGTGCGGGCCGGCGAGCCGTTCCGTACGAAGATGCTCAGCGTGCCAGGTCTCGGCGAAGGCGCGGCCGGGCGGCGGTCCCGTGCGCGTACCGAGCACGGCCGGACCACGGGGTCGCGGCGGCCGGAGGGGGCGCTGACGAAACTGCACCTGGCGGCGACCGTGCAGGCGGCGGCGCCGCACCAGCGGGCGCGCGGGAGGTCGGGGCGGGGTCTCGTCGTACGGCGTGACGATCTGCGGCAGGCGACGCGGGAGGGGCGCGAGGGAAATCTCGTGCTGTTCGTCGTGGACGCCTCCGGGTCCATGGCGGCCCGGCAGCGGATGAGCGCCGTCAAGGGGGCGGTGATGTCGCTGCTCCTGGACGCCTATCAGCGCCGGGACAAGGTCGGTCTGGTCACCTTCCGGGGCAAGGACGCCGAGGTGGCGCTGCCGCCGACCTCGTCGGTGGACGCGGCGGCGGCCCGGCTGGAGTCGCTGCCGACCGGCGGGCGGACCCCGCTGGCCACGGGGCTGCTCAAGGCACACGACGTGCTGCGGGTGGAGCGGTTGCGCGACCCCTCGCGGCGGGCGCTGCTCGTCGTGGTGACGGACGGCCGGGCCACCGGGGGCGTCGACCCGGTGGCGCTGGCGGCGCGGGCCGGGCGGCTGCACGCCTCCGAGGGAACCGCGTCCGTCGTCGTGGACTGCGAGTCGGGGTTCGTACGCCTCGGTCTCGCCGCACAGCTCGCCCGGGATCTGGGAGGCAGCGCGGTCACGCTCGACGAGCTGCGCGCCGACTCGATCGCCGGGCTGGTCAAGGACATCACTGCTGCCGGGAGGGCCGCTTAATGCCACAGGGACAGCCGGTATCGGTACCGGACGACGGGCTGACGACGCGTCAGCGGCGTAACCGCCCGCTGTTGTTCGTCCACACGGGCATCGGCAAGGGAAAGTCGACGGCGGCCTTCGGGCTGGCGCTGCGGGCCTGGAACCAGGGCTGGCCGATCGGGGTGTTCCAGTTCGTGAAGTCGGCGAAGTGGAAGGTCGGCGAGGAGAACGCGCTGAAGGTGCTCGGGGCGAGCGGCGAGGGCGGCACCGTCGACTGGCACAAGATGGGCGAGGGGTGGTCGTGGGTCCAGCGCGGCATTCACGGTGACAACTCCGACAACGAGGAGAAGGCACGCGAGGGGTGGGAGCAGGTCAAGCGCGACCTGGCCGCCGAGACGTACAAGCTGTACGTGCTCGACGAGTTCGCCTATCCGATGCACTGGGGCTGGATCGACACCGACGAGGTCGTCGAGGTCATGCGTGACCGTCCGGGCACGCAGCACGTGGTGATCACGGGGCGGAACGCCCCGCAGAAGCTGATCGAGGCCGCCGACCTGGTGACCGACATGTCGAAGGTCAAGCACCCGATGGACGCCGGCCAGAAGGGCCAGAGAGGCATCGAGTGGTGAGTGTTCCTCGTCTGGTCATCGCCGCGCCCGCCTCGGGCAGCGGCAAGACCACGGTCGCCACGGGCCTGATGGCGGCCTTCGCGGGGCGGGGCCTCGCGGTGTCCCCGCACAAGGTGGGGCCCGACTACATCGATCCGGGTTACCACGCGCTGGCCACCGGCCGCCCGGGGCGCAACCTCGACGCGTACATGTGCGGGCCGGACCTGATCGCCCCGCTGTTCACCCATGGGGCGAGCGGCTGCGACCTGGCCGTGGTCGAAGGGGTGATGGGGCTGTACGACGGGGCCTCGGGGCAGGGTGAGCTCGCCTCGACCGCCCAGGTGTCCAAGCTGCTGCGGGCGCCCGTCGTGCTGGTCGTCGACGCGTCCTCGCAGTCGCGTTCGGTCGCGGCCCTCGTGCACGGGTTCGCCTCCTGGGACCCGGAGGTGCGGATCGGCGGGGTGATCCTGAACAAGGTGGCCTCCGACCGTCATGAGGCGCTGCTCCGTGAGGCGCTCGACGAGTCCGGGCTGCCGGTGCTCGGGGTGCTGCGGCGGGCGCCGCAGGTGGCGACCCCCTCGCGCCATCTGGGCCTGGTCCCCGTGGCCGAGCGGCAGACGGACGCCCTCGACGCCGTACGGGCGATGGGCGATCGCGTGCGGGAGGGCTGCGACCTGGACGCCCTGATGGCGCTGGCCCGCTCGGCGCCCGAACTGTCCGACGAGGCGTGGGAGCCGGAGCCGCAGCCCTCGCCGGAGGTCCGGCCCGTGGTGGCCGTGGCGGGCGGCGCGGCGTTCACCTTCGCCTACGCGGAGCACGCCGAGCTGCTGACGGCTGCGGGTGCGGAGGTGGTCGTCTTCGACCCCCTGCGCGACGAGAAACTGCCCCCGGGCACGGCGGGGCTCGTCATCGGCGGCGGCTTCCCCGAGGTGTACGCACCGGAGCTGTCGGCGAACGAGCCGCTGCGCCGGGCCGTCACGGATCTCGCCCTCTCCGGCGCCCCCGTGGCGGCGGAGTGCGCGGGACTGCTCTATCTGGCCCGTGAGCTGGACGGCCGGCCGATGTGCGGGGTGCTGGACGCCTCGGCCCGGATGTCCGAGCGGCTGACGCTGGGCTACCGGCAGGCGGTCGCGGTGTCCGACAGCGTGCTGGCGGTGGCCGGGACCCGGCTGCGCGGGCACGAGTTCCACCGGACCGTCCTGGAGCCCGGCGCCGGTGCCACGCCCGCCTGGGGCCTGCACCAGCCGGAGCGGCGGGTGGAGGGCTTCGTGCAACAGGGCGTGCACGCGAGCTATCTGCACACGCACTGGGCGGCGGAGCCCGGGGTGGCGCGGCGCTTCGTGGAGCAGTGCCGGGGGTGACGCCGCTCCGCTTCCGTGGAGCGGTGCCCGGGGTGACGTCACTCCGCGACGCCGACCACCAGCCAGATGAAGCCCACTCCCACGACCGTGCACAGCAGCGTGGAGCGGGCCGGGTGTTCGTGGTGTGCCTCGGGGAGGATCTCGGCGGCGGCGAGGTAGAGCAGCGCCCCGCCGAAGAAGCCGAGATAGCAGCCGAGCAGTTCCTCCGGAAGGGTGAACAGCAGGGTGGTGGCCGCGCCCACGATCGGGGCCAGGGCATCCGCGTACAGCATCAGGAGGGCCTTGCGGCGGGCGTTCCCGTAGAGGCTGGTGATCGTGTACGTGTTGAACCCGTCGGCGAAGTCGTGGGTGATGACGGCGAGCGCGACGGCGGCTCCCATGCCGCCGCCGATCTGGAACGCGGCGCCGAGCGCGATGCCGTCCATCAGGCTGTGGCCGACCATCGCGGCCGCCGCGGTCATCCCGACCTGCGGCACTCTTTCCTCGCCCGCCCCGTGTGCCGCCTGGCGTACGGCCAGCGAACGCTCGACGAGATGGGCCGTCAGGAAGCCGCCCACGAACAGCAGCAGGGCGGCGGGGACGCCGAAGACCACGCCGCCCGCGGCCTCCACCGCCTCGGGCAGCAGATCCAGACCGACGACGCCCAGCATCAGTCCGCCGGCGAAGCCGAGCACGAGGTGCCGGCGGTCGCTGACGCGCTGTGCGACCCAGCCGCCCGCCAGGGTCATCAGGAACGCGCCGAGCGCGACGAATACCGCCATGGGCCCTTGCTAGCGGATCGCCCCCTCCTCCCGCACCTCAGGCACCCCTTACCTGTGCGTCGACGCGTCTCCTCGGTCCCGGCCCCTCATCCACGTCTCTGAAAGGACTTCCCCTCATGACCCGAGCGGCGCTCGTCGTCGGTGTCGGTGCCCGTCGCGGCGTCGCGGCCGAGGAGGTGCTCGGGCTGATCCGGAGGGCGCTTCAGGAGGCCGGACCGACGGCCGGTGACGTGGTGGAGCTGGCGACCCTCGACACGAGGGCGGACGAGCCCGGGATCGTCGGCGCCGCGGCTCTCCTCGGGGTGCCCGTCCGGTCGTACACCGCCGGAGCGCTGGCGGAGGTCCCCGTGCCCAACCCCGCAGCGGCACCCCGTGCGGCTGTGGCCACCGGATCGGTCGCGGAGGCCGCCGCGCTCGTGGACGGCGGTGAACTGCTGGTCCCCAAGCGGAAATCGGCGTCGGCGACCTGCGCGGTGGCCCGCCGGAGAAAGCCGGACGACACCTCGCCATCGACGAATCGCGCCGCGCCGTTCACCATGGCTGCCATGCTCCCCCCCACGAAGCACACCGAGAGCGCCGGGCCCGACCTGCGGCACCACGGCGACGCGGAAGTACGCGGCCTGGACCTGACCGACCTCGCCGTCAACGTACGGACCGGCACACCCCCGGAGTGGCTGCGGCAGCGGATAGCCGCGTCGCTGGGATCGCTGGCCGCCTATCCGGACGGACGGCCGGCGAGGACGGCGGTCGCCGGGCGCCACGGGCTGCCCGAGGAGAGGGTCCTGCTCACGGCGGGCGCGGCCGAGGCGTTCGTACTGATCGCGCGGGCGCTGCCCACCCGGCGGCCGGTCGTGGTGCATCCGCAGTTCACGGAGCCGGAGGCGGCTCTGCGTGCGGCTGGGCACGAGGTCGGGCGGTTGCTGCTGCGCCCGGAGGACGGCTTCCGGCTGGATCCGTCGGCGGTGCCGGAGGACGCGGATCTGGTGGTGGTCGGCAATCCGACCAACCCGACGTCCGTTCTTCATCCCGCGGGTGTGCTGGAGCAACTGGCCCGGCCCGGGCGGACCCTGGTGGTCGACGAGGCGTTCATGGACGCCGTGCCGGGCGAACGCGAGGCGCTGTGCGCACGTCAGGACGTTCCCGGGCTCGTCGTGCTCCGCAGCCTGACCAAGACGTGGGGCCTCGCCGGTCTGCGGATCGGTTACGTACTGGCCGATCCGGCGACGGTCACCCTGCTGCAGGAGGCGCAGCCGCTGTGGCCGGTGTCCTCCCCCGCGCTGGCGGCGGCGGAGGCGTGCATGGAGCCGCGTGCGCTCGTGGAGGCGGCGGACGCGGCGGACCGGATCGCGGTGGACCGGGCGCATCTGCTGGCCGGGCTGGCGGAGTTCAGCGAGGTGCAGGTGGTGGAACCCGCTGCCGGATCGTTCGTGCTGCTGCGGCTGGACCGGGCCGACGAGGTCCGGGAGCTGCTGCGCTCGCGCGGTTTCGCGGCCCGGCGCGGGGACACGTTCCCCGGGCTGGGGCGCGAGTGGCTGCGGCTCGCCGTACGCGACCGCGTGACGACCAACAGGTTTCTGCAGGCGCTCGACCTGGCCCTTCAGGGGCTGCCCCGGAGAACCGTCGGCTGACGGCTCTCCGGGTGCGGGGAGCGGTGTTCCGTCCTGTGGACACCGCTCCGCGCGAAGGTGATCAGCCCCGGACGCGCCTGCGGGCGACGACGGTGGCACCGGCGCCGACCGCCAGCAGGGCGGCCGCGGCACCCGCGATGTACGGGGTCGAGGAGCTGGATCCGGTCTCCGCGAGGTCGCCGGTGCCGGCCCCGGAGGCCTGGACCGGGTCGGCTCCGGTCTGGGGCTGCACGTCGACGGGCTCTTCCTTGCCACCGATGTCCGAGCCGCCGCCCTCCGGCGTCTCGCACCTCGCTTCGGCCAGCGTGACCTCGCCCTCCACCTCGGCGACGTTCAGCTTCAGCGGGTTCACGGACACCCGCAGCCGCAGCGCCGTCGCGGCCGCCGTGCGCGTGGTCGTCGCGGTCTCCGACAGGTCGAGGGTCACGTCACCGACGCCCGGCACCTCGACCTTCGTCGTGCCGCCCGACGTGAGCCGGATCTTCTTGCCGAGCACCTTCACGTGCCCCAGCACGTTCGACTCCGCGACCGGCTTGCGGCCCACCTCGCACACGGCCCTGGAGGTGACCTCCTGGGCCTCGACGAGCGAGAGGAACGGCAGCCCGGGCACGTGCACCCTGGCCTCGGCGAGGTCGGCGCGGCCCTCAGCCCTGTGCTGCTCCGCCGTGGCGTTCGCCTTGGCCAGGCCGGCCTTCAGCACGTGCACGGGACGGCCCTTCTCCACGCCGTCGAGCTCCACGCTGAGCGCGGTCCTCTCCGCGCTCGCCGGCGCGTGCACCTCGTTGAGCGTGGCGTCGAGCGGCACCTGGACCGACTTGTTCAGGAGCGAGACGTCGAGCCCGGCACGGAGCACGACCGCGCTCGCCTTTCCGTGGCCGCCGGCCGGAGTGGCCGGGGTCGTCGCGGTGGCTGCCTGCGCGGGGACGGCGACGAGCAGGGCGACGGGAACGGCGGCGGCCGCCAGGGCGGCCGCACGGAAGGTGTTGCTGTTCACAGTGGTGGAACCCCCACAAGAGACATGGAGCCACCGGCGCCGTCCAATGGGGGACATCGCGGGCGACCGGTGGCCTCGACTCCGTGAATCTTTACGCACGGAGAGTGAACTGACGGATACCTTCCGCCAGTTCACCCCAAAGAGAGGTTTTCGTGTGCACATTCGAATCCATCGGCACAGGAGTTCATCGGAATCACCCGTTTCACACCTGCGGGCCGCTCTCACCCGACCCTGCCGACATCACGCCTGGGTGCTTCAACGAGAGGCCGGGCCCGGAGTCACCGCCGGTCAACCCACCACCTGTCCCGAGGTCAACCGGCGATCAGCCCATCACCCGCCCGTTGAGCACCACCCTCCGCGGAGACGCCAGCACCCGTACGTCCGCCCTCGGGTCCTCGTCGTACATCACCAGGTCCGCCGGGGCACCCTCCTCGAGGACCGGCCGGCCGAGCCAGCGCCGCGCGCCCCAGGCCGTCGCGGAGAGCGCGTCGAGCGCCGGGATGCCCGCCTTCACCAGTTCGGCCACCTCCTCCGCGATCAGGCCGTGTGCCAGTGACCCGCCCGCGTCCGTGCCGGTGAAGACCGGGATCCCGGCGTCGTACGCGGCGCGGACCGTGTCGTACCGGCCCTTGTGAAGGCGGCGCATATGGGCTGACCACCGGGGGAACCTGGCCTCGCCGGCTGCCGCGAGGCCGGGGAAGGTGGCGATGTTGACCAGGGTCGGGACGATGGCCACGCCCCGCTCCGCGAAGAGCGGCACGGTGTCCTCCGTCAGCCCCGTCGCGTGCTCGATGCAGTCGATCCCCGCCTCCACCAGGTCCCGCAGCGCGTCCTCGGCGAAGCAGTGGGCGGTGACGCGGGCGCCGAGCCGGTGCGCCTCGGCGATCGCCGCCTCGACCTCGCCTCGCGGCCAGCAGGCCGTCAGGTCCCCCGCGTCCCTGTCGATCCAGTCGCCCACCAGCTTCACCCAGCCGTCGCCGCGCCGCGCCTCCCGCGCGACGTAGGCGACGAGGTCTCCGGGCTCGATCTCGTGGGCGAAGTTGCGGATGTAACGACGGGTCCTGGCGATGTGCCGCCCCGCCCTGATGATCTTCGGCAGATCCTCCCGCTCGTCCGTCCACCGGGTGTCGGAGGGCGATCCGGCGTCCCGGATGAGCAGCGTGCCGGCCTCCCGGTCGGCGAGGGCCTGCTTCTCACTGGTCTCGGCGTCCACGGGCCCCTGGTGGCCCAGGCCCACGTGGCAGTGCGCGTCGACGAGGCCGGGCAGCACCCATCCGGTGAGCGTCACGGCGTCGTCCGCGCCCGGAGGCCTCTCGTACGTGATCCGCCCGCCGACCGCCCAGAGTCCGTCCCTCACCTCGTCGGGCCCGACGAGCACCCGCCCCTCGATCCGCAGCACCGGCGCCACCTCGTGATCACTCATGGGCAGCACTGTACGAGGCGGCCCGGCCAGGGGCCCCGGAGGTGCTGGGTACGCTCGACGCAGGCGCTGACCGCGCACCGGCCGACCCGAAGAGAGCACCACCGTGACGCACCCATTCCTCGACCTCGCCCCGCTCACCGCCGCGCGTTTCGCAGCGATCGAGCGGCGGGTGGCCGGCCTCCTCTCCACCGAGCAGGACGTCGTCGTCATGCAGGGCGAGGCGCTGCTGCCCCTCGAAGGCTGCATCCGGGGCGGCGCCCGGCCCGGTTCCACCGCACTGAACATCGTCACCGGGCCGTACGGCCAGACCTTCGGCAACTGGCTGCGCGACTGCGGCGCCGAGGTCGTCGACCTCGCGGTCCCGTTCCACTCCGCGGTCACCGCCGAGCAGGTCCGGCAGGCGCTGACCGAGCACCCGGAGATCGACTTCGTGTCGCTGGTGCACGCCGAGGCGGCGACCGGCAACACGAATCCGGTCGCGGAGATCGGTGAGGCGGTCCGGGCGCACGGCGCGCTGTTCATGGTGGACGCAGTGGCGTCCGTGGGTGCCGAACCGCTGCTGGTGGACGCCTGGGGAGTGGACCTGTGCGTCATCGGCGCGCAGAAGGCGATGGGCGGCCCGGCCGGAGTGTCCGCGGTGTCCGTGAGCGCGCGGGCGTGGGAGCGGATGGCCGCCAACCCGCGGGCCCCACGGCAGTCGTACCTCTCGCTGCTCGACTGGAAGGCCCGCTGGATCGACGGCGGCCGGAAGGCACTGCCGCACGCTCCGGCCCAGCTGGAGATGCTGGCGCTCGACGCGTGCCTGGAGCGGATCGAGGCGGACGGCCTGGACACCGTCATGGCGCGGCACGCTTCCGCGGCCGCGGCGACCCGGGCGGGGGCCACGGCGCTCGGCGGCGGGCTGGAGCCGTACGTCCACGACGCCCGTGACGCGGCGCCGGTAGCCACGACGCTGCGCACTCCGGCGGGTGTCGACGCCGCGGAGCTGGTCGCACACGCCCTGGCCGCCGACCCGTCGCTGCCGTTGATCGCGGGCGGCGGGGCCCTGTCCAAGGAGATGATCCGGGTCAATCACTACGGCATGGACGCGACGCGGGACGCGGTGCTGTCCTCGCTGGCCGCCCTGGGCGCCGCGCTGGCGGACGCGGGCCGGGACACCGATACCGAGGCTGCCCGGAAGGCCGTCGTGGAAACCTGGCCGATCAGCTGAATTCAATGCGCGGCCCCACTGCGGCCGATTTAATCGACGTAAAAGGGGAGCTGCTTTATCGGGAGCAGCTCCCCGCATTCTTCTTCCCCCGTTCCCCGGACCTAAACGCCACGGTTCACGGCGGGGGTATCCGCGTAATCCGAACAGGCGTCACTCACGTTACAACGGTGTGACCGACCCCACATTCAGTCCGATATGGCCGTTAAATTCCGGACAAGTAGGCGGAAATCTTCCCCTGATCGGAGCCGGTCCGCGCCCGCGTGATAACACAGCAGGTGCGTTCACCCAACCCCTTGCGACGATGCAATTTTGATTTTTGCTGGGTAAATTCAATTCGCATGACCGCCGCACCAGCAGATTTTGCACGTGCCCGAAGCGAATTCCTCAGTATCGACACCCCGCGAGTGGAGGACGGAGCCGCGATCTGGCGCATTGCCCGCGACTCCGAGGTCCTGGACCTCAACTCCTCGTACAGCTACCTGCTGTGGTGCCGTGACTTCGCGGCGACCTCCGTGGTCGCCCGCGACGAGAACGGCGACCCGATCGCCTTCGTGACCGGGTACATCCGCCCCGACCGCCCCGAGACGCTCGTCGTCTGGCAGGTGGCCGTCGACCAGGCCCACCGTGGCAAGGGACTGGCGGCCACGCTGCTGGACGCGCTGACCACCCGTGTCGCCTCCGACCAGGGCCTTGCCTCGGTCGAGACGACCATCACACCGGACAACGCCGCCTCCGACCGGCTGTTCACCTCCTTCGCCCAGAGGCACGACGTGCCGCTGGAGCGCGAGGTGCTCTTCGACGGTGCCCTGTTCCCCGACGGGACGCACCTGCCGGAGGTGCTCTACCGCATCGGCCCGTTCTAGGGCCCCTCAGAACTTCTCCGCGCCCCGCCCGGGCGCGGCTTCCTGGGCATGCCTGACCCGCGCCGCCCGTCACACCCCCCTCGAGCAGGAGATCAGCTGTGACCATCACCCCGCCCGCCCTGAGTGTCTTCGAGAGCCTTGAGTCGGAAGTACGCAGCTACTGCCGCAGCTGGCCCGCGGTGTTCGACCGCGCGCAGGGCGCCCGGCTCACGGACGAGGACGGCCACTCCTACCTGGACTTCTTCGCCGGTGCCGGATCGCTCAACT
>NZ_JNXG01000023.1 GCF_000717025.1 Streptomyces atroolivaceus | reverse complement strand
CGCCGCTATGAACGCAAGGCCGACCACTTCCTGGCCTTCACCAGCATCGCCTGTACCCTCATCTGCTATCGCAGGATCGCCAAATGAGATGGCTTTTTACTCCTTGCACGTGGCTGACCACCGTGTCCCGGGACGACCTGATCGAGCGAGCGGGCGTTCTGTCCTCCGCGAAACTCAGCGAGATCGAGAACGCCCTCCGTCTCGGCGGACTCGGATAGGCGGAGAGGGAACGGACGCCCGCGACGGCGTGGTCGGTTTCGTCCAGATGATCGGCGCTGCCAGCTGCCTCCTCGGCGCCCCTCACGATCGAGATCACGAACTACGGCTGGAGTACTGCTTGCGTCTTGCCGTCAGTGGCCTTTACGGCGCTCCACGTCGAAGCGATACAGCACTCGTACCAGACGCCATATTCCGACCGTCGCTCCCACCACGGCTCCCCCCATCAGCACACCCTTGGACGCTGAACCCGAGAGGTCGAAGACGAGAGTGAGGGCCAGAGCAACGGCATAGACCGCTGCGGCAATGGCGACAGCAGTCAGCAGGGCGAAGACGATCTCGACCGTCATTGCATCCTTTTCCCACCGCGACTCACGCCCCATATCCATGCCGGAAGTCTCGCATGACGGTCAAGACCCGGCGCCCGGAGTTGAACAGCGCCTGGCTCCCACCAGCCGAGGCGCTCCTACCGATTGAGATGGCTTCTTCGGCGAAGTCCGCACGAGGCTCTGCCGAATTGCGCCCTCGTTTCCACATGGCTCTATCGAGCAGTTGTGGATCCGGCTATCGCCCCGGACCCCACCCGCTGCACCCTGAGGTCACGCGGGCTCGCAACCACCCCGTAAGTGCTTGCCTGTTCGAGGCCGATCGGCGCTGGCGGGACTGGGCGATCAGGAGTTACCCACGTACGGAACGGCAGTCACCGAGGAATCTGAGCGTGACTACGGTCCGCTAGCCGTGCGCACTCCTGACGCGCTGCGCGACCCATGTTCACGGTGCGCCTCGCACGAGATGACAGACTGCACAGATGATCGATGATCTTCCCGAAGGCCTGATGGCCCGGCACCTTGCCGATGACGACCACCTCCGCGTGCTCGCCGTACTGGACACGTGGTGGGGCGGCCTCAAAGGCGAGGCGGGTTCGACAGAGCGGGCATTGCTGCTGCCCCGGCTGTACTTCCAGCACTTCACGACCACCAGTTTTCTGGTCGAGCGTGGCGGTGGCGAGATTGCCGCCTTCCTGGTCGGCCTGCTGTCGCAGGCGGAGCCCGAAACCGCCTATGTGCACTTCGTCGGCGTCGACCCGGCACTGCACGGGCAGGGTCTCGGGCGTGCCCTCTACCGGGCTTTCTTCACGCTCGCCCGGTCGAACGGGCGCCGTTACGTGCACTGCATCACCAGCCCGGAGAACACTGCGTCGCGTGCATTTCACACCCGGCTCGGCTTCACCGCCTCAGCTGTGAAGCCGGACTACGACGGCCCCGGGCTCGACCGGGTGGCGTTCACCATCGACCTCTCCGCGCATCCGGTGGCAACCCCCAGCGTGTATTGATCACGAGCGTTGTTGACACGGGGGTGTTGACCAGAGGCGAAGACCTCCGGTGTGTCGGATCATGGACAAGGGTGCGTACTGCCTGGACACCCTTATGAGCGCGGGAAACACCTGCCTCAACGGGGGCCCGGAGACAGTGAGCCCGTCATCTGTCCGCTGAGCGCCCCGACGCACTCCCCGTCCGGTGCGGGCCGCATCGACTCCACCGGTTCGGCAGCCGGTGGCTCACGTCGCCATGCCCCAGTCCTCCAGCACGTACATTTCATCCGGTCGCAGGAGGTAGCGGCGAACCACCTGCGCTCCTGCTTCGACCAGCCGCTGTTGCCTCCCACGTGCCTGGCGGCTGAACGTCTTATTGCCGATGGAGGGTTGACCCAGGAGCGGCGGGGCGAGGTGCTGTCGGCACTGGTGCAGGCATTGGTCGCTGCTCCGGCTCCGTCGCCGTAGCCGTCGCCGGTGGTTTGCGGCGTCGGCGCCTGGCCGGCAGGCCCCTTGATCCGTACGACGGCGCCCCCCCCCACCCGGGTGTCTGGGAGGCCGCCGTCGTACGGACACCCTCCCCGACGCCGGCTCCGCCTACGCGACCCGCGTCTTCCTGCTGAGCTCGGTGGTGGCCGCCGCCATCCTGGCGGCCACCCGCGGACGCCTGTGGCCCCCGGCACTCCGCGACTGCCCTCACTCGCGAGGGTTGCCGGACGGATCCGGCCGCACGACCTGAGTCAGCCCGCCCCACCGTCGAGCAGCCAGTGGTAGCGCAGCCGCAGCGCCCGTTCCGTACTGGCCACCGCAGCACCGAACCCGATCGCGGTGTTGGCCCAGGCCGACAGCTCGACGGGCGAGGTGAAGACCCCGGTGTGCTGGCCGAGGCCGTCGGCCCTGGTGACCTGTTCGAGAAGCTGCAGGAGGAGGACGGCCAGGGAGACGACGAGCACGAACACCGCTACTCCCCCGACCCAACGGCTCAGCGTCGGGTGCCGGCGGTGGAGACGTGCGCGCTTCCCCTCGGCGGAACGGGGGTCCGGGGCGAGTTGCCGCTCGGCCCCCTCCGCGGTGACGTAGTGGCAGCGCTTGAGCCCGAAGGTGCTCGCCTTCACCTCGACGGTGCCGCCCTGGACGGGGAAGACGGCGGGGAGCTTGGACTCGGCGTGATGCCTGCCGTCGAGGTACAGGTGGCCCTTCTTCTCGCCGGACGACTTGTCCTCCCTGACATCGACGGCGTAGACCGTCTGCCGGCCGCCGTCGGCCGCCAGCGGAAGGTAGAAGAGCCCCCGGGAGAAGTTCTGCCACCAGCGGAAGCGTTTCAGCGGCCGTCCGTCCCCGGGCTTGACCCGCTGGACGGCCCGACGGTGCCGCCATTCCTTCAACATGCCACCGGCTCCCGTCACTCGCCCGGTTCCGCCGCGCAGGCGAGGTCCTGCGACGGGCGCTCTCCGGTGGTCAGGTAGGCCGTCACCGGGTCGTTGGCGCAGGTGTTGCGGCTGAACGGGTAGACACCGTGCTCGCCCCCGTCGACCGTGATCATCGTGGCCCGCGTCCCGAACGCCTTCCGCAGCTCCCTGGCGCCGGCCAGCGGTGTGCCGGGGTCACGTTCACTCTGCACCATGAGAACGTTCGACGGGCCCCGGTCACGGATGCGTACCGGCGGCTCCATCCGCTCCTCCGGCCAGAACGCGCACGGCCCGATGTTGGCCGAGACCCCGCCCAGCATGGGGTATGCCGCCCGGTCGGCCGCGACGTTCTCCTGGTACTCCTCGACCGTCCCCGGCCAGCGCGAATCGTTGCATATCACGTGGAGGCGGCCGGCCAGGGCGTTCTCCAGGTCCGCCGGTCCCGGCAGGCCGGCCGGCAGCGGCTGGTCCGTGTCCAGCGCCTGCCAGGTGGCGGCCAGCAGGGGCAGGAGCACGTCGGCGTAGAGGTAGCTGAACGTGATGCCGTGGAACCTCGTCCTGTCGATGCCCTGGACCGGTTCCGCCTCCAACCGCTCCGCGAGCTCGAAGTACTTCGCGGTCACCTGCTCCGGTGTGGTGCCCAGGCCGTACTCGGGGCGCGCGGCCGCGAACGCCGCGAAGTCCGGGAACCGCTTCTCCAGGCCGGGGGCGAACGACCGCATGGCCGTGACGTCGTAACCGCCGGGACCCAGATTGCTGTCGAGTACGATCCGGTCGCCGCGCTGCGGGAACATCGTGGTGTACACCGCACCGAGGTACGTGCCGTAGGAGTGCCCGAGGTAGGAGAGCTTCGGCTCGCCCAGCGCGGCCCGGATCCGGTCCATGTCCCGCGCGGTGTTCGCGGTGGTGGTGTGCGGGAGCATCCACGCCGTCGGGGAGGCGGCGCACTGCTCGGCGACGGTCCGCGCGTACTCCGCTTCCCGCTCGACGTCGACCGCGGTGTGCGCGTACGGCGGGAAGTTGTCGCGGTCCTGCTGTTCCGCCGTCAGCTCGCAGGTCACCTGAGTGCTGCGGCCGACGCCACGCGGGTCGAAGCCGATCACGTCGTAGGAGTCCAGCACCTCCTGCGGCAGTCCTCCGGTCGCGAGGTCGGCAGGGTGGGCGGTCCCCGGGATGCCGGGGCCACCAGGGTTGGTGAGCAGCACGCCGCGTCGCTGCGCGGGCTTCTCACTCGCCAGCCGGGAGATTTCGATGTCGATCTGCCGGCCGTCGGGGTCCCGGTGATCCAGCGGGACCCCGAGCGTCGCGCACTCCAGTCGGGGTGCGGCGATCTCCTCCGGGCAGGTACCCCAGTCCAGGATGTCCGGCGTCGCCGCCACGGACACGCCCGGGAGCAGGGTCGCCGCCATCGCGGTGGTGGAGAGGGCGAGGGACAGGGTTCTGTTCATCTGCAGATCCTCCTGAGGTGAAGGGCTGTGCCGGAGCGGGACGGCCCGGAGTCACCGGCCCGTCCGGCTGCCGTGGAGCAGACGGGTGTGTGCCCGGGCACCGGACGCCGCCCCGGCGAGCCCGATGCACACGAGCAGAGCCAGCCGGCCGCTGAGACCGCCGGGGGCCCAGGCGAGGACACTCCGGAGCGATTCGGATTCCTGGCCGAGGAGAGCGCGGATCACCGCCTGGGCGGAGAGGGCGGTGATCCCCGTCCCGGCCGCCTCAAGGGCAATGCAGCCTCCCTTGCTCATCGCATGTTCTCCGTTCCGTGCCCGGTCGATCCGGAGCAGCGTGAACGAGTGTGGTCGTGCGACGGTGCCGGCACATCGGCCCAAGGGCTCGGACGGTCCTCGACTCCGGTCGAGGGGGCGGTGCGACCCGCGTCGGGGGTGCGGCAGCCCCAGGTCCGGTGCGCCGGGCGGACGTGTTCGCGACAATGACCAGATGCACGCAGATGTGGCGGCACGGCTCGGCGGATGGCAGCAGGCGTGGCGGCTGCTGGCGGCCGCGGTCCTGGGTGTGCCTTTCTGGCTCTCCAGCGGTGTGGTGCTGGCGCAGAATCAGGGGACCGGAACGGGCTCCTGGTGGGCCATCGGTGATCCGCTGGTTGCTTTGGGCTGTCTGGTGGCGCTCGTGTGGCGGCGGCAATTCCCCCTCGCCGTGGCCATGACGGTCGCGATCGCCTCGACCGCGTCGGCCCTCTCCACCGGTGCCGTGCTGCTGGCACTGTGTTCTGTCTCCACGCGCCGCCGTCCCGTGGAGATCGCGGTCGTCGGACTGGCCTACGTGAGCGCGTCCCCCTTCGCCGTCGGGTTCTTCCCGGTGTCGATGCCGCCCGGCGCACTCTGGTTCGGACTCGCGATGACGGCACTGACCGCGGGCCTCGCGGCGACCATCGGCATGGCCATCGGCGCACGGCGCGTCGAGGTGCGGTCGCTGCGGGAGCGTGCGGAGAGCGCGGAGCGAGAACAGAGCGCACGAGCGGAGCAGGCACGAGCCACGGAACGGAACCGGATCGCCCGCGAGATGCACGACGTGCTCGCGCACCGGATCTCCCTGGTAGCCATGCAGGCCGGAGTCCTGGACCACCGCGGCGACCTCACGTCCGAAGACACCCGCGTGCTGGTCCGCGGTATCGCCCACGGCTCCCACCAGGCGCTGGAGGAACTACGGGACGTCCTCGGGGTGCTGCGTTCCGACCCTGGTCGCCCGGAACCGCCCCAACCCTCCCTCGACCGCCTGCCGGAACTGGTGGCGGAGGCCCGTGCTTCCGGACTGGACGTCACGCTCACCACCACCGTGAGAGGAAAGCCGTCCGACGCGACCGGACGGACCTGCTACCGGATCGTCCAGGAAGGACTGACCAACGCCGCCAAACACGCCCCGGGCGCCGCTGTGGACGTCACCCTCGAAGGAACAGCCGGCGGCACGCTGCACGTCACCGTCCGCAACGCGCCTGACGCCGCGACGACCGCACCACGGCCGGCATCGGGCTTCGGCCTGCTCGGCCTCACCGAACGCGTCACCCTCGCCGGCGGGACCCTCGACCACCACGGGACACCGGACCACGGATACGTCCTCACGGCACGGCTACCGTGGCCGGACCACCACCACGAGAAGAGGGCTTGAGTGGATACCGAGCGGGAGCCTGTGCGCGTCGTCATCGTCGACGACGACCAGTTGGTGCGGATGGCGCTGCGCCTGGTGATCGACGGCGAGCCGGACCTGGCCGTCGTCGCGGAGGCGGCCGACGGGAACGCCGCGATCACAGTGGCGGACGAACAACGGCCGGACGTCGTCCTGATGGACGTGCGCATGCCCGGCCGTGACGGCCTCAGCGCGACCCGGGAGCTCCTCACCCGGCCGGCGCCGCCGCGGGTGCTCGTGCTCACCACGTTCGACTCCGACGATCTGGTGCTCGGCGCCCTGCGCGCCGGGGCGCTCGGGTTCGTCCTCAAGGACACCCCACCGCCGCGGATCCTCGATGCGGTGCGGACCGTCGCGGAGGGCAACCCCGTGCTGTCCCCGGCGGCCACGGCACGGGTGATCGCCGCGGCCACCGGGCCGTATTCCTCCGCCGCGCGCGGCTCGGCCCGCGAGGCCGCGCGGAAGAAGCTGTCCGCGCTGACCGAACGGGAACTCGACACCGCGCGGGCAGTCGCGGACGGGCTGGGCAACCCGCAGATCGCCGAGCGGCTGCACATCAGCGTCGCGACCGTCAAGGCGCACACCAGCAGCCTGTTCGCCAAACTGGCGGTCGAGAACCGGGTGCAGATCGCGCTGTTGGTCCGTGACGCGGAGGAGTGACCCGGGACTTGGGAGCTCAGAGCCCGAACCACCCTCCCCCCTCACCCCCATCGGCTGCAGAGCCACAAGATCACCAGCTCCGAGAGATGGCTGAAGCGTGGACCGCCGACCCGCCGCCACCCGCTCTCCTCGGTGGGCTGAGCCGCGGCGAGCTGGCCGGCCTGCGCGCTGTCCGTGCAGCCACCGGCCTCCCGTTCGGCAGCACCCTGGCCGGCGGCAACCCGGCCGGCGGCAACCGCAACCACGTCACCCCCGCTCATCCCGCTCCTTCAGGCCGTGCCGCCCGTAGTACGGCCGGCTCGTGGCACACTCGGCTTGAAACCCCGGATCGCGCGACGAAGCCTTCCTCGTCCTTGGATGTGCGCTCAACGAGAACGCCTCGCACCTCGCATCAACCAGGCCCGCGCGAGCCGCGTAACCCTTCGCAGGATTCGGGATCAGGGCCGGTGCGGTGCCCGCTCAAGAGTGATGACAGCGGCAAAGGGGGTTCGGGTGCTGGTCCCGTCCGCTTCGTCGGCAGGGCTTCCGCAGTGACCTCACTGGCTATCGTGACTCCCGTGGAATCTGACACTGGAACGTTCCCGCCCCACCCGATCAGGGGCGTCCGAGCCGTCTACGCGCGGCAGGCCGGCTGTCCCTCCGATTTCGCGGAGGTCACTGTGGACTTCGAGCCGTGGGAGGTGTGCGTCACCTTCGAGGTTGCCGCTGATCTGGTTGTTGACGGTGACGACGATCCGGAGTGGCAGGCCGAGTGCCAGGCCGCTGTCGAGGCGGGGATCCGCGAAGAATTTGCCCAGGCAGGGGCCGGGCCGTCCCCGGCGGTGGCGGTGGTCCTGCGACGCATGCGCTTCCACCCCGTCGATTCCCACCCGCGGGCGTTCCTTCACGCCGGCCGCCTCGCTGTCCGCAACGCTCTCGCAGCGGCCCAGCGGCCACCGCGGGCGGCGGCGAGACGCCGGGGCTGACGGCAGGATGGCCGCATGACGACACGACCAACGATCACGCTCGTACAGGGCGACATCACCGAGCAGCACGCCGACGTCCTGGTCAACGCCGCCAACTCCTCCCTCCTCGGCGGCGGTGGAGTGGACGGAGCGATCCATCGGCGCGGTGGGCCCGAGATCCTTGCTGCCTGTCGCGACCTGCGGGCCTCGCACTACGGCAAGGGGCTGCAAACCGGGCAGGCAGTGGCGACGACGGCCGGCCGGCTGCGCGCGGAGCACGTCGTCCACACCGTGGGACCGGTCTGGTCACGCACGGAGGACCGCTCTGCCTTGCTGGCCTCCTGCTACCGGGAGTCTCTACGGGTGGCCTCGGAGCTGGGAGCCTGGACGGTTGCCTTTCCAGCGATCTCGACGGGCATCTACGGCTGGCCGCTCGACGATGGAGCCCGGATCGCCGTGCGTACGGTCCGTGAGTCCGCATCCCCTCCGATCATCGAGGTCCGGTTCGTGCTCTACGACGAGGAGGCGTACGCCCGTTTCGACGAGGCGCTGACGGCCTGGACGTATTGATCACGAGCGTTGTTGCCACGGGGTCTTGATCGAAGGGGAAGACGTCCCCCGCCGGCGGCAGCACCACACGCAGAAGAACACACCACCCCACGGGGGTGCTCCGAGCCGCCTTCACCCGGCAGCGGTGAGCCGGCCGCACCTGTGGTGCGCAGTAGGCCTGTCCGGAGCTAGGTGAAGGGGCGGCCTGTTGTCCTTTCCGATGCCTGGTACGGCCCCGGAGTGCAGAAGGCGGGCAGCCTTTCAGCCCCAGCACCAGCTGGGATGCCGACGTGCGGAGGCGATGAGCGAACCTGTGGTCCGGGGCCGGGCCTGGAGCCGGTTTCGTAGCCTCGGTCTGCCGGCGGCAGGGGTGTTGGTGGTTTTGGTCAGGGTGCGGATGTGGTCGGTGAAGCCAGGTGCGGGCAGGGGCAGTTCGAAGTCCCCGATGGCTCCGACGGCTGCGGGGACGTAGTCGAGTACGGCGCCCACTACCGCGGGTACCGGAGCGGGTTCGGTTTTCAGTGCGCCGAGGACGCGCAGGGCGGTGGGCAGCAGGCTCGCGTCGCTGGTCGTCACGGCGTGGAGGGCGTCACTGACGGCGTCGGGTACCTCGTCATCCTTGATGTCGGGTTCGGCGTCGGTGGAGTCGTCGCTGGAGGGCAGGGCGCTTTGGATCCGCTCGGTCTGCTCGTGCCACCAGTCGGCTTCGCCGTGTTCTCCGAGGGCGAGGTGATGGAGATAGAGGCAGTAGGAGGCTGCGGGGTCGCCGGCGCCGGCCGCGTACTGCCACCAGAAACGGGCGTTCTCCTCGGACTCTGCGAGCTGGAGGATGCAGCCCAGGACTCGGGCGCCTGGGGGCTCGGGAAGTTGCGGGGTGAGGAAGGTGTCGAGGGTGCTGAGGGCGGTCTTGCGGGTGACGACGGTCTCGCAGAGGGTCTGCAGGTTCTGGGCTGCCTCCTGCTCCGTAGTCTCCTCGGGGACGGCGGGTATGGGCGGGGGCGGGGCGGCGGTGTTGCGGAGCCGGGCGTGGAGCCGGGCCTCGGCGGCGTCGATGTCTTCCTGGGTATACGGGGTGGTGACCAGGCGTGCGCGGGAGAGGAACTCCGTGATGTGGGGGGTCATCGCCGTCCTTCCATGGTGCGGTCAGGTCCCAGGATGCTGCGCAGCCGGCGCGTTGCGTGGCGGACCGGGGAGCGGACGGTGGCGCTGGTGATGCCGAGGGCGTCGGCTACCTGGGTCGCGTTCAGTCCGTGGAGGTAGGTCATCACCATGACGTCGAGCTGGCGTTCGGTGAGCTGGCGCATGGCCCGCAGGAGGGCGAGGGACTCGGTGATCTGTCCGTACGGATCGACCGCATCGCGCAACGCGACCATGTTGAAGGCCTCGTCGTCGAGCAGCGGGGGCCGGCGGTTCCGGGCGCGGAGGTGATCGGTGACCTTGTTGCGCATGACGGTCCAGGCGTAGCCGTCCGGGTTATCACTGCTGAGGACTTTGCCCCAGGAGAGGTAGAGCTGCTCGAAGGCGCTGTCGATCGCCTCCTCCGCGTCGTGACGGTTGTGGAGGAAGGTCTCGGCGTAGTGGACGTAGCGGCGGCGCTTCATCTGGTGGAAAGCGGAGAAGGCCTGGTCGGGAGGCTGCTGCTGGGTCATCGGCTCGGCGCCTGGACGGGTGTGGCTTCGGTTCTCGGTCACCGGCCTTCCTTCCCGTGGGGGCGGCGGCTCATCTCGCTCACACCGGCCCGGACGCCTGCGGCGGCCAGGCGGCGCAGCAGAGTGAGGGCGTCCTGGCCGAAGACGCGGATCGTGACAGCCAGGATCATCAGGTCACCTACGAGTTGGATCGTCACAGGCGAGAGCCTCTTGCTCGTACGAAGAGCCGGGCGCACTTGTCGGACCCGGGAAGTGCGCGGGTTGTGCGCCCTTCACCCACAACGACGCCACCCAACAGCCAGGTGTGCACAGGCAATTCAGAAAATATTACGCAGCGCCAAGCCGTGGTGACGCACGGATGTTCCCTACTGCTTATCCAGCATCAACAGCTATCCCGCGCCACCCGAACGCCAGAGCCACCACCAGCGCATACGCCGCAAGATCAACACTTTGCGTAAATTTGCGCGAACTGAGCAAAGTGAGAGAGTGATGCAGTTCACACGTTCGAGAGGGTTCGGAGCGTGTTCGACGGCGTCGGACAGCCAGGGCCTCTCGTTTGGATCATGCAGGGATCGCGCCACCCAGAACGGATGGGTAGCCCGGACGGTGGGTGCCCTGATGGCCACCGACCCGAGCGGTGCCGGTCCTTTCACTCGGTGATCACAGGCTCGATCAACGATCACCGCCCATCCGGTAAGTCACTTAAGTCACCGGGGTGCCACTTGCGTTCACTCACCACATCTCAACAGACCACGCGCAGCGGACCAGCAGATTCCGCCCTCGCCCAGATCATCAGGCGACCGCACGACCAATTGAAAAGCCGCGAACAGCCGCCTCCGGTGCCCCGCCCGAGAGAGTGACGCGCGCTGGGCTTGTGCCCTACGAATACCCGACTACGGGCTCGGCCGCTGGATACCGGCCCGCGATCAACCTGCGCCGATCGTCCGGCATCAGGATCACAGGCAACTCTCACTCGACCGCTCGTGTTCGCACCGCGGCAACGTCTTCAAGCCATCCGTAGCGAACCGCGATATCAGACCGCGGAGCCACACCCGGCCTCCCCCAGCCCTCCGCCAGGAGCCGGGCGGTCCCCACGAAGAGAGCGGTTCCCGGCCTGGGCATGCCCGGCCGGCCCGATGGGCGTTCTCAGCACGCTTGCATTGTTTGTATTCCCAACCAATATCGAGTCGTTGGCATTACGAACAAAAGCTCCGGCCAGAAGCAACCCCGCGGTGGATGGTGATCACCTGCATCTTCGTCGGTCGGCGCCGGTGGGCGAGCGGTGATCTCGTCCGCCCCCGATGCAAGGAGGAAGCCTCATGCCCGCATTTACCCCACCCGTTGGCGCATCAGCATCCTGCGCTGGGCTCCGAGCTCGATGTACGGGTCACGAGAAACCCGGGCCAGGAGATGGGGACTCCCGACGGGGCGGCTACCTCGAGGCGGCAACGGCTTTCGCCGGTACGTACAACGGCAAGAAGGTCCGTGGCGAGAACTACGTCGAGATGACCGGCAAGTGGGACTCCTGAGCACCGGACAGGTCGCGTCCTCGCCTGACTCAGTCCGACACCAACTCACCATGCTTTGCACTACAAACCATCGGCTCGGGGACGGCCCGTTCGCTCAGCGCGTCCGCGGCTCCCCCAAGCGCTGTTTCACATCACCCTTGCATCCACCGTCCCCACCCTCCGCGCCTTGCAACCACTGGCACGAGATCCGGAAGAGACCGCGTAGGTCTGAGCCCCCACCAAGCTGCACAAACTGCATCCCGAGCAGGGGTGGGCTCTCCTCGACGCCGGAGGGCACCCATGACCGTGCAGCTTCCCCGGGACCGTTGCCGTTACCGGACAAGACGGTGCACGAACCACTCTGTACCCCGACCGGCGTCCCCGCCCTCGCCTCGGTCACACCGGACCTCCTGGCCTCCGTCATCGCCCGACACCTGGAGGTCCTGAGATCGGAGGCCCGCAAGCGCGGACTGTGGGTACAGATCGACGCATTGGTCAAGCAGTTCCCGCGGACCCGGCCCTGACGCCCCACATCGTCATCGCCGCCATGCGACATGCCCCTGACCAGCCGCTCACCGATGTCGCTCCTACAGCCGGACACGCCGGGCGCGCAGTTCGCTGTAGTACGGCAGGTGGTGCGCGAGGTAGCCGCTCAGGACCGGGTGTGCTTCCACATCGACGTAGTCGTCCTTCTCCGGAGCGTGGAATCCACTGCTGACGTCCACGTCGAGATGCCACTCTTGCGAGGGCAGCCACTCACTACGCGACTCAGGCCGCCACGCCAGGGCCTCGGGCCTGAAGTCGATGCCTACCCGGTCGCAGAAGACCCTGATGATTCCTTCCGGGTCGGCCATGAGGTCGTCGGCGTCGATGACCAGGGGCTGCTCATCGGTGTGCCGCCGCACCGCCTCGAACAGCTCGTACTCCGTCTCGAAGCCGATCTGGTGCTGTTTCACCCCGGGATCGAGCGCGTGGTACGAGGCGATCGTCTCGCGCGGGTGCCGGATGAGGAACACGTGTCGGGCGTCACGGGCCAGGAAATCAGTGTCTGCCAACACGCCTGGGTAGCGCTCGTCCATGGTGTTCTTGAAGAAGACAGGGCCGTGCCCGGCCAGCCTGCGCAGCGCGTCGATCACTTCCCGCTCATTCGTGGCCCGCACGCCGTCCACTTCGGAGAATCCGAACTCGGTCAGATAGGCGAAGGGCTCGTGCACGTTGGTGAAGTCGCCACGTTCGATCATCATGCGGAAGAAGGCAGTGGAACGGCAGCGCGGTGCACTCCACAGGGCCAGAATGCCCGCGGCCGGCTCGGAACTCGGCATGCGATACCCCCTTGCTGGAACAAAGACGGTCGGCAGTAATGCTAGGCCGCTCCCTACCACCCCAGGAACCCCCCGATGTGCCCGCCAAAGGGTGGTCAGCAACCTTCTCCGGCCTGACGTGATGACGCGGTCCGCTGCAACTCGCCTCGTCCCCCCTCCAGCTGGGGCGGCCGGCCGCTTTCCGCTCCGTCCTGGTCCCGCCGAAGGCAGCCCTGCGCTTCCCGCTTCCGGTGATCGCCGTAATGGGCGCGGGCGTGGTCGTCTCCCCCGTGGAGTGGGCCGGGCTCGCTGTTCGGCGTGCAGGAGACCGGACGGCCCGCCGAGTCAACATCCAGTTTTGCCCTGCAGGTTCCTCCGATCAGCAGGGCTCTGGCGGGGGTCGGAGAGAGCACTGGAAGGTAGTGGAGTAATGAACGACCAGACCGAGTTCATAGGCGGCCGGGAAAGGCGTGCGATCCGCGTCGTCGCCTACGACCCTGCGTGACCTGCCGCGTTCGAGGGAGAACGGCGGCGCATCATCGACGCGTTGGGCCCTGTCGCCCGGAGGGTCGACCATGTCGGCTCGACGGCCGTGCCCGGGCTGGCTGCCAAGCCCATCATCGACATCGACGTGAGCGTGTCGGATGCCGATGACGAAGACGCCTGCCTCGCTGCCTTGGAGAGCGCTGGATACATGCTGCGCGTGCGCCAGCCCGGCCACCGCATGGTGCGCACTCCCCACCTGGACGTCCATGTGCACATTTGCACCGCAGGAAGCGAGTGGGAGCGTCGGCACCTGCTGTTCCGCGACTGGCTGCGGGAAGACGTCGCCGATCGCGACGCCTACAGCCATCACAAGCAGCGCCTCGCCGAGCGGGAGTGGCCCGACATGAACGCCTATGCGGCGGCCAAAGGCACCTTGATCGCCGAGATCAGCGCGCGGGCCGAAGCCTGGGCGAGAGCCACCGGCTGGACCCCGGCCGCGTTCTGAAGGCCAGGTTGAGGAAGATCACCCGCGAGGCCAAGCACATACTGCGGTGCAGTGTGGGCCGTGACTGGCGCTGAGGTGGAGCACCACCGGGGAGCGGTCCGACGAGACGTCGTTGCCGTGCGCCTGGGCGAGTGGTCAGTGACGCCTGGAGGGCAACCATGTCCGCGACTTCGACGGTCCAACTCATGGATGGCACCAGCCTCGCCAAACGCATCGAAGATGCTGCTGCCAGGGCGGCGGAGATCTCACCACGCACGGGGACCAGTCCCTGCCTGGCGACGGTTCTGGTGGGAGAGGATCCCGCGTCGGCCACGTACGTCCGCATGAAGCAGGCCCGGTGCGCGAAGACAGGCAGCCGGTCCCGGCATATCGGTCTGCCCGCCACCACCACGACCGCCGAACTGATCGACACCCTGGCTGGCCTGTCCAGCGATCCGGGCGTGCACGGGATCCTGCTCCAGCATCCGTGCGGCCCGCACATCGACGAGCGAGCGGCGTTCGAAGCCATCGCCCCTGAGAAGGATGTCGACGGGGTCACTATGCATTCGTTCGTCGCGATGAGCTTCGTGCTGCCGGGCTTTGTGTCCTGTACTCCGGGCGGGATCATGCGGTTGCTGGAGGCGTACGACGTCGACCTCGCCGGCAAGCACGCCGTCGTGGTGGGTCGCAGCGCGATTCTCGGGAACCCGGCCGGGATGCTCCTGCTCGTCATGAACGCAACGGTGACGTACAGCCCCTCCCGCACGGCGGGCTTGTCGGCGATCGTCCGGGAAGCAGACGTCGTGGTAGCGGCCGTGGGACGGCGCCGGCTGATCCGGGGCGAGGGCGTCAAGCCCGGCGCGGTGGTGGTCGACGCCGGACACGACCCGGGCAACGTCGGCGACGTGGATTTCGACACCGCCTCCACCCGCACCCGTTTGATCACTCCGGTGCCCGGCGGCGTCGGGCCGATGACCATCGCCATCCTGCCGGCGCAGACCGTGGACGCCGCCGCGAACCTGCTCGGAATCCAGCGCCACTGACCTCCTGATCAGCAGCCCCTTGGCACCTAACCAGAGGAGTCCCCTGCTCGGAGTGGGAGACCTCGCCTTGATCCGCCGTTCCGAGCGGCGACGAGCCGATCGTCGCCGCTCGGCCATCAGCAGCTCGGCGAGGAAGCCACGTTGAGTTTGGTCCTTGACCGCCCGGTCGGCGATCTCGTTGAACTCGTTGCGGATCGACGGCGGCCGCAGCAGGCGGCAGGCAGTGTCGATGGCTGCATCTGCGGCCTGCTCGGTCAAGCCTCGCTGGCGGGGCAGGGTCACTGCGCTTCTCCCCCTGGGTGGTCCCGCCTCCGGTGCGACGACGTCGGAGCAACTGGAACCGGGTGAGTCGGCCGCGCCCCGCCCCGCTACTTGCCCGCTGCTCTCGCGCGCCGGGCGAACAAGCGCCCCGCACCTGTGCGGCACCCCGGGGTACGCCAGGGACATACCTGGGCACCCAGGCGAAAGAACCTCACGATGCCCATAGATCTGCTGGAATGCACGAAGGTCGTCTACGCAGCCACGACACCCAGTTGCTTCGGACTCTTGGCCTGGGCCCGACCTTGGCGACGCATGACGAAGGGACACCTCATCGATGCGCATCCTCCTGATCGGACCGCCCGGAGCGGGCAAGGGCACGCAGGCCGTACGCCTTGCCGCGCATCTGTCGATCCAGCACATCTCCACCGGTGACCTGTTCCGCGAGCACATCACCCAGGGCACCGAGCTCGGGCAGAACGCCCACACGCACATACGCGCCGGCTTGCTGGTACCGGACGAAGTCACGATCGGGGTGATCAAGGAGCACCTTTCCCGCCCGGACACCGAGCGCGGATTCCTGCTGGACGGCTTCCCACGCAACCTCGCCCAGGCAAAGGCGCTGGACGGCATCCTGGCCGGCTCCGGGTCGAAGCTGGATGCGGTGCTCGACCTCGAGGTTCCCGAAGCCGAGGTGGTCGGACGGATCGCTGGACGACGACTGTGCCGTCGAAATCACGAACACAGCTTCCACGTCGACCACAGCCCGCCTGCAGTGGCAGGAACCTGTGACGTCTGCGGCGGTGAGCTGTACCAGCGCGAAGACGACCGCGAGGCAACCATTCGTCAGCGAATGAAGGTCTACCGCAGCCAGACGGCACCGGTCCTCGACCATTACCGGGCCCAGGGTGTGGTGACCACCATCTCGGCCCTCGGCCACGTGCAGGAGGTCCTGAACCGCGCACTGGTCGCCATCGGCCACGACCAGGTCGATACCTCCGAGACATCGAGCTGTCGGCCCCTCCCCCCGGCAGGTACGGGCTCCCCTACCTGACGGCCACCGCCCCGGGACTGCAAGCTCCGCCCCGCCCCGGCGCACCACGCCCCGAACCACGGGGTGACCGACTGGGACGCCCTCTCGGTTCGGCCTGACGGAGCCGGACCGTCACGAGGCTGATGGGCGGATGCAGTTGACCTGGCCTCATTGAACGATGTGCGGCTGTCCCGTGGCACGGCGGAGGTACCAGATGCCCTCAGAATTTGCGTCACCGTCGGTTTCACACGTGGTGTGACCGATGGTGTGCACGCCGAGAGACGCAACGGCATTTGCCAGGCTCGATGGTTCTTCCCCTTCGCCATGATCTGTGGGCGGGGGGACGTTCAAGGCGGTGACGCCCACTGCACGGGCCCGCGTCGTCATGGCGATGCACAGGGCCACGAACCACAGGAGCCCCCTATGAGCGCCGATCAGGCTGCTGACGGCAAGGCTGCCTTCCGGTGCGGTGCCGGGGTCCTTCGAGCTGAGTGGCTGACTGTCACGAACGCTGCTCCCACTCGGTTCGGGTGAGCTCGTACTCGACTTCGCCGTGCTCGGAGCCTTCGATCGCCTCCGGCCAGTCCCCCGTGAAGCTGCGGAGGAACGACAGCCCTGCCTTCTCCATCACACGCCGGGACCCCGCGTTCACCGTCATGGTGTTCGCGGTCACCCGCTCCACGCCGAGGGTCGTGAATCCCTTGCGGATCAGGGCCTGTGATCCCTCGGTGGCGTAGCCGCTCCCCCAGGCGGCCTTGTTCAACCGGTAGCCGAGTTCCACGACGGCGGGGCTGTGTTCGTGCAGGGAACGGAATTCGAACCAGCCCAGGAAGGCACCGGTGCCCTTCTCCTGTGCGGCCCAGTAGCCGCGGGTCCCGAAGCACGGGTGATCGTGGAGGAGCCTGGGCAAGGCCCGTGCCTGGATCACCTCGCGGCTCGTGGGCCGACCGCCGTTGATGAAACGCATGACTTCGGGGTCATTGTCCAGTGCGACCAGGTGGTCGACATCGGCTTCGGTGAACGCGCGCAGCACGAGCCGATCGGTCTCCAGAAAGATGTTCATGCTGCGATCTTCACGACCGGCAGCGGGGGCCGCCACCGGATTTGCGCAACCTGCGCCACCGTCGGCGACGGGATGACCGCAGTGTTCTCCGGGGACCGGCCCTTCAGTCGAAGAGCTTCAGCGACAGCGCGAGCTCCGACCGGTTCGCCCCAGGCTTGTTCCGGCCCTCCTCCAGCGCGACTCAGATCTGTGGGTCGTTGCTGTCGCGGCCGAGGCCGCGGCCGAAGCGTTCGGAAATGGTCGGCATCAGGCTCTTGCCGTCGGCAGGGCGGTCCAGGCCGAAGAAGGAGCCGGGGAAGTCCTGGTTCTGCTGCACCGCCCGGATTCCGGCATGGTCCTCCGGCGGAAGGATGCGTACCGGCTGGCCGACGGCGACCCAGCCGATCGGCACCATCGAGTCGGCGGGCAGCATGGTGGCAGATGCACGATGCCGTTTGATCCGCGCCTCGGAGCCGGTCCCGATCCGTGCTCCCTTGAAGCCCCGGCTGCCGGTGGCCAGGAAAACCTTGCCCTCGACCCGGCAGCCGGTCGGGCAGGAGGTGGGCCCACCAGGACCTGCCGTCCCAGAATCAGCGGATCCCGTCGGGTACCACGCGGGACCGCGTTCACGATGCTGCTCTCGCCCGGCTCCACTGCCCCGCCCCCAACGGTGAGCACCGCGCCGAACAGCACCCGGCCTCCGGCACCCACCCTCACATCCCCGCACAGGGCCGTCCGGTCTCCCATGTCGCTGCCGACACGGGCATTTCGCGGGCGACCGCTCACAGCATGGGCCTACCGCAAGGGCCTGGCCTGGAAGCAGGCCCTGGCCGACCTCGGTGCGACCGGCAAGCTCACCCGCCCCTACCGGCCTCATACCAACGGCAAGGTCGAACGCTTCAACCGCACCCTCGCCGACGAATAGGCCTACCTCCGGCCCTGCGCCTCCAACCACGAGAGGACAGCGGCCCTGGAAGACTTCCTCCACACGTACAACCACCAGCGCAGCCACACCGCACTCGGAGGCCAGCTCCCGATCAGCCGAGTGCACAACTCTGCGGGTCAATACACCTGTCCTGGGTCCGGAGGTCGGGAGCGGTGACAGTGGTCGCGATCTGGGGATCCTCAACCAGTGAGCGTCATCTTGGGTTCGTGTCATTTCGATGTCTACACCGGCCCGAAAGGCCCTCATACCCCACCGCAAGCCGGGAGGGTGAAACCCTTCCGACGGCTGGGCACATCGAGCGTATTCAGAGCAAGCACGTCAGGCCGTTCACCCCTGTCTTCGGACTGGCGGCGGTCAACGCCGGTGCCATCTCACTCGCCGCCGCCCACACCTCACATCGGCGGGCAGTCCGACGGCAGCAACGGCAAGGTGCCGCATTCGCCGATCCGCCCCTCGCCGATCTGGCTTCTCAACATCACAGCTGGTGGCGGACTCCGGCCTCCTGTTGGGCTGGGGTGAGCTGTTCACGCAGGTCACCCTCAATTGATCTGCGGGCGGCACCACGGCGGAAAAGCGGCAGCACGGTGCGCTGTTTGCCATCCTCCACGAGAAGCGCCAGCCCGCCATACAGTGCGTAGACACCGATAGCGATGCCAGTCCAGCCAGCTGTGACCTGCAGTGCACTTCCCAGGCTCGCTTCGTAGAGGCCTGTCAGGCCGAAGCGCAGGGCGGTGAGCGTCAGCAGCCCGGCAAACAGCGGTTTCGCCAGTGCCGCCGCAGCCGCAAGTGCCAGAACGAATGGGACGAGTGCCAGGAGGAACACGGCTTGCGTTGCCACCGGTCGACCGGGTGGGGAGTCGAGTGATGTCACGCTCGTTCCGGCCCAAGCGGCGCCGAGAAGGAGCAGTGCCGTGCCCGCGCCGGCGTCACGGGCGAGGAAGGCGAACAGTCCGGCGACAAACTGCAGGGGCACGACAAAGATGAGGACCAGGAGCAGCAGCATGCCGCTCTGTCCGGTCGGCACCCACCCGAGCTGGAGTGAGGACAGGACCACGCTGCCAATTCCGAGAGCGAAGAAGCCCAGCGGGAGGGGGCTGGCAATTGGACGAAGTACGACACGTGTCACCGCGTCAGTGGTCAGCGGTTCGGATGGACTGGATGCGTCGGATTCTTGGGGCACGGCTGCAGAGTACGGGGCGAGCCATCGAGGGGAGCACTGGGCATCGTTGATGCCGCCCACAACCATGATGCTGGGAGAAGACGCACGTAGATGCGCCAGGCATTGGTGTGCTCTTCCATGCGATGTACGCAGCGATGTTCCGTCAGCCTCGGGCTTTCATGACGACTCTTCGGTCAGCCTCTTGGCCGGTTGCTTCCACTACCTGTGATCCGGGCTGTTGCCTCTCGGCCCGGCCTTCATCCTGGCCGCGGTGCTCTATCTGGTGAGGTGACGCATCCATCCCGTGTGGAACAGCTGGCAGGCTGTGTCCATGGACATGGGGGTGCTCACCGAAGACGACTACGCGTCGGTGCATCGGGCAAGCCGAGGTTTGGCCGCGCGGTACGGGATGGTGACGCTCAACGCCATGATGGAGGCGTGGCAGGCGTTGGTGCAGGATGTCGAAGAGGGCCTAGACGCCGAACTCGTCTGGGAGTACGCGAACATGCTTCGTTGCCGCGGCTGGCTGGCGGAGGCATGGCCCGTGTTCACCGAAAGGATTCGGGCCGCGCGCCAGGCGGAACTCGATGCGCTGGATGCCCGCTTCCGACTGGCTACTGTGCCGCTGCGCGGCCAGGCGGACAATGCGCGGTGGCATTCGCGGCGACCGCGTCTGATCGTCGGCGACACTTTGCCGGAACTGCCTGGATCCTGGGTCCTGTGACACGTGCGAACTGAGTCCAACCCGCCGGTCAGCTCACCGGAGAGTGCCTCTGAACTGGGCAGGCAGGGCTCGTCCAGGGGTCTGTCCGCCCCGATGAGAGGCACTCCTCAGGTGAGGACGCGTAGGGCGTCGTACCCGCGTGTCCGTATCGGAAGCGGCGGTCACGGCGGTCTCCCGGGCCGGGGGTGTGCTGCTGGTCGAGAGCGCCCGCACGAGCGGCCTGGATACCGCGGTATCGGCGGCGCTCGCGCCCTGGCGGTGCACGATCCGGGCAAGCTACTGCTGCATGTGGCGCTCGCGGTCGCGCTGGGCGGGGACTGTCTGGCCGGTGCCGGCATGCTGCGGGCCAAGCCTGACGTGGTCCGGCCGGTGGTCTCCGACCCGACCGTCTCCCGTCTGATCGACAGCCTCGCCGCTGCGGCGCCGATGGCCCTGGATGCGGTCCGCACCGCTCGGCCCTATGCCCGCGAGTACGTATGGAAGCTGGCACCGAACGAGGCATCGGGCGGGGGTGGCTGATCGTGGACCTGGATGGCGTGCTGGTACTGGCGCACTCCGAGCAGCACACGCGCCGCCGCCACCTGGAAGAAGACCGACCGGCACCATCGGCCGACAGGCTTCGTCGATCACGGCCGCGCGGCACCAGGGAGCCGCCAGACTGTCCTGAAGCTTCCCGCCTCCGCTTGGTGGCCGCCGTCGAACCGGGTGGCGAGATCCGCGACGGAGCCTGGACCGCCGAGCTCGACGGCGACGTCCTCAAGGGCTGGCCGGTTGTGTGGCCGCCCTCGCTGTCGTCCGTCTCGACGAGCAGATTCATGCCGACGGCTGCGCGGGGATACGTGCGTCATTCCCAGTGACCTGCGCTGTTTGCCGACGGGAATGGCGGCGGGGACGGCGGCGGTCACCCTGCTTACCCGCCGCTGTCCACCGGGTATCGCCCGATTCTGGAGTTCCCGAAGGTTTCCCGCAGGCTGCCCCGGCACGGTGAGAACACCCCAACCGCACGAATCCAAAGAGGGGGTGCCGGGGCCGGGTGTGCGGGGGCGGGCTCGTCCACCCCCGCAGGTGGGCACGGTCAGGCCTCGGCCGTGACCTCACCGCTCAACAGAGCTCCAGAAGCAGCACGCATGAGTTCCTGTCAACGAAAGGAGACCGACGTCATGTCGATACGCAGAATGTTCTCTACCGTGGCTGTAGCTGCGGCCCTGGTCGGCACCGGGCTGGGGACAGCTTCGGCAGCACAGGCGGCCGAGAAGCCCACCGCCGTCGCGGCGGCACCCGTCAGCGCCAAGGCAGCGACAAGTACCGCCGCTGGCTACGTCTACTACGACTGGTACTGGACCAGGGCGAACTGCAATGCTGCGGGATCAGTTCTGAAGAACGCCGGGGTGACGACCAAGTTCTACTGCCAGAACAACGGACTGGTCGTCGATCTGTTCATCTGGCAGTAACGCCCGAACCGGCGTGATCCGGCATCACGGTGGCACCTGGGCCGAATACCCGGGCCCGACTTGAGGCTGAACGAGTCCTCAGGGCCTGATACGACGAGCGTGCCCGGAGCCGGCAGACCGCGTCGGCTCCCCCACAGCGACACATCGGGAGTCGGCGTGGCCGCCGTCACCTCCGTTCCCACTCGACCCCGCCTGCCAGGATGTCGAGTGGGAACGGACAGCGAGAGCATTTTCCAACATATGAGTGGACATCTGCTGGAGACCCAAGACGCCTGGGTCGCCGGACAGCGGCGGGCCATCGACCGATGGAGGGGACTGGCCCAGTGAAGTGAGGCCTTCGCCTGACGGCCGCCAACCACGGCATCGGGAGCCGGCGAACTCCAACGGATGCTCGCCGAGCGGCCGTGATGATCAGCGCGGGAAAGATGTCGGGCCTGTGGTCCGGCCAGCCGAACACCGTCAAGCGCGACGAGCTGGACGTCCGGGTCCTTCTTCGAGGGCTTCTTCAGGATGTCGGGCAGCGCCGGGTAGGCGGTGTAATCGTAACGGGCGGTGGCCCGGGTCTCGTTGAACAGGTGCACGTCGGGGATCGCACGCTTGATCAGGGTTTTGCGCGCGACGTCCATGTCACCGTCGACGCGCTCGGTTCCGCGTGTACGACGCGGCTGATGAGCCCCGGTCGCCTCCTCTTGGGCGCGGGCGGCCGAGCGGGCACGGCGCTCCGGGCGTACTGCCCTGGGCATCGGAGCCGGCGAGACGGGATCCATGGAGGGGAGGCCGGCTCCTCCACGGCGGGCACCGGAGTGCTGACGACCTGAATGGGGGGCGGCTGGCAGAAGCCGCCGACGTGAAGGGGCGACCGTCGGTGGACTGGTAGGTGGTGACGACGACACCGCAGCGAAGGCGGGGGGCCGGCGGGACCATGCACGGCCGGCCCACCGCCGACCGACACCCGACGACGTCAGCTTCAACAAATCCCTCGTCGAGGTGCCCGAGTTGCATAGATGGTGGGAGATCCACTTGAACCGGCCCAGGGCAGGGGATTTCTGCAGGTCGCACCGCAAGATCCGTGTCGGCGTGCCGTGTTTCGCGCAGCGCGACGTGCTCCGCGATGGAACCTGTCAACTGACGCGGGAAGAGCGGTAAGAGAGGGTGGGACGGGGATCCAGGAAGCGACCGGAGGAGGAGAACGCGGCTGCGTTGAAGCTCTCTTCCCGCATGTCGACAGCGGAGAATTCCTTGCATGCGATCTGCGGCGGGACGGTGGAGTCGCCGAAGCGGCAAGCGATGCCGGTGAGCCTGATGGTGATGAAATCCGCGATCTGGGCGCCGAACTCGATGGTCCTCCCGCCGATGGTGATGTCCCCGACGCCAAATCCCTTGTCCGGGGGCACTTCGTACACGGCGCGGACACGGTGTTCCGAGTCGCCTCTCAGATAGGTCCAATAGCTCTTTGGGTCGGAGCCGTCCGGGGTCTCCCAGCCATCCGTCGACAAGTCGTCGAAGTACAGGCCAACTGGGTCGGCGAGGCTGATGTCGGCCTTCTGGCGGGCCAGGGCGTTGACCCCTGCGCCGATATGCGGATCGCTGTTGCGCTCGGGGGCGCCGTACTTGCTGCAGGCGATCAACTCCTGCTCAGTGGTCAGCTCCTGGCCGTTGATGACACGCCTGATGGTGGCTGCTGCAGCCAATTCGATCTCTGCACCCAGGGTGTTGTTCGGCTGAATCAAGTGCATGGCGCCGTGGCTCGTGGAGTTGTTCCACTTGTTGCGCGGCTCGTATCTGCCGCTGGGTGAGAACAAGTCCTCCTTGCGCGCGTCCGGACTGATGAATTTCTGGTAGAGCTCGAGCACCTTGCCCGGGTTCGTCTGCGCCAGAATCTCCCAATACTCGGGGCCTTCACTGGTGAACGTGACCTGGGTGATCTTTCCTGCGCCATCACGGATGACGCTCCACTCGCAGTACTCGTCCTGGACGTCACGGCTGGCGTCGGCACGTTGCCATCGCTGGAGGTCCGAAATGGAGGTGATCTTGATGACGCGAGGGAACGCCGTCCATTTGATAGGGGCATGCCGGACATCCGTGTCCGTGTTCGTCCTGGTCAGGTTGTAGAACTGCAGTCTTGGGCTGTCGTTCAGTACCTGTTGGGGATCGGGGCCCTGAATGGCCTCGTCGACCGTGTTGGAGATGAACGTGTTCCATGCCTTGCGGCCGAAGTCGTCCAGATCGTCGAGGTTGCCGGGAGGTGCGTAGGCATCCAGTGTGGGCATGACGTAGTCCTTGCTCGTGAGGGCGGAGGGGCGGAACGCAGCGGTCGGCAGCGCCGCGGAAGGTGATGCCGTGCCGGCTGGTGAGGGCGGCTTCAGCTGAGCTCTGCGACGGTGGCGTCCTCGCGCATCGCCAGCGGTGGGGCACTGCTGGAAATGTTGGTGACCGGCAGGGTGAGCTCGAACTCATTCAATTTCATGAGGCGGAACTGCCGACGGCGGAACTCGGCCAGACGGACGTAGTCGTCGAATCCGGATGCGGTCTGGATCTGTTGCGTGACCGCACGCAGATAGGCGTCCACCCGCTGTCCGAACACCGTCCGCCAGGCGTCGTCAGGTTCCTGCCAGCACGCGGCGAAGCGGCCTTCGGGACTGTCGGCGGGCAGGTCTTTCGCTCGCACGGCGTCCAAGATGGCCTTGGCGACTTTGTCACACAACTTCACCGTCTTGGTCGGCATGGTCGGCACGTACTGCATAAGGTGACTGCGGGCAGGACTGCAGACCGGGTTGGGGAAGTCCACCATCAGCACGCACGCGGCGAACTTGGCCGAGATGAGCCCGGTACGGACCGCCTGACGGACCACCTCGTTGTCCTCGTGGGCGGCCTCGGGAACCACGAAGGCGAAGAACGTGTCGCCTGGCTGGGAGAAACCGCTGTGCTTCTCCTCCAGGTGGAAACCGAATCGGCTCAAGCCGGCCAGATAGCGTGTGGCCGGTGCCCTGGGCGGGGCGGCCTGTGTGGACAGGCGAAGGTCGTCGAACAGGACGTCCTGATTCAACCAAAAGCCTGTGGGCAGCGTCAGGTCGGGACTGTCCGCCGTGATGTTGCTGCTTTGTCTGTCGGTGCTGGCGAGATTGATCGTGGTGCTGGTGAACAGGTGACGCAGCAGCCGGTCGGGGTGGTTCACAACGCCGTTCGCGGTGATCGCGGTCAGACGGGCCGCTGTCCACCGGGTGATGAGGGACCTGACGGTCAGTTCCAGCCGCTGAGCTCCGGTCACCTGCTGGAACAGCGGGTCATGGCGCAGCGGGTCGTCCTCGGCGAGCCGGATCGTGGCCCGCTCGGATTGCCAGTTGATCCAGGGAATCCGCAGCTCCTTCATCACAACGCTGCCGTTGACGTGGCTGTCGAAGCAGCCCTTTCCCCGTGAGTCCGGCTCCAGCGCGTGCCAGGAGTTGCCCGCCCATACCCAGCTCGATTCGAACCGCGCATAGAAGTTGAAAACCTTTTCTCCGGGATCCCACGCCGCGACCTGAAGGAATCCCTGCTTGGGGTCGCCGCCGGCCTGGGCGCTGATCAGAAGGTCGACTTGGCTGCCTCCCACGGCGGCCGTGATCGCGAACCGCATGTCGCGCTCGCCGATGGCGCCCGGCGGAATCTGCCCGGCCTCGCTGACCAGATACACCTTGCGTGAGGCGGCGGCCGTCGCGGGAAGATTGGACAGCAGTTCCTGCACCGTTGTCGGAAACGTGCCCACCCGGAAGAACTCGACCGCCATCGGATCTCCCAACCCCGCCAGTTCCTCGTCGCTGACGGGCCGCGCGTGGTCATCCGTGCCGCTGACCCTGCGGTACAGCCGTCCCGGCTCCAGCGCGGTGGAACCGGGACCGAAGTCGTCGTCGGCGCCTTCAAGCCCCAACAGGGCGTGGCCGGACGTGTCGTCCAGGGCAGCCGAGGAGCGGGTGGCGTCGACGTCGGCGCTTCGCCTCATCCAGGCGGTAGCCCGCCGCAGGTGCGCGTGGTCGGGCATGGCCACTCCGCTCTGATCTTTCCACTACTGTCAAGAATCGATGCATGAATGCATACCCCCCATGAACGCTTATTCCAGCCGCCGCCTTGGTTCCACTCCGATGGCCCACCTGCTACGGATCGAGGAGCCTTGCGGCGTGCGCCGACCTCATACGCTCCCCTTTGCTCCGGCAGCGGCACAACGTCACCGACGCCAAGATCCGCGCCGTAGCAAGCAGGAAATGACCGTCTTCAAGATCCGGCACCAGGTGTGCTCGACGGAGTTTTTCCGGCGCAGAGTGTGACGGAGGCCGATGAGGGTCAGCATGCCGAGAGACCTCGGCAGGTTCCGTCAGCCCACCTTGTGGTCGACGGCCAGCGCCAACTTGTTGTGCAACCCTGCCGACCCGCGGCACCCACCGCTCCCCCCATCGGGCCAGCCGGCGACAGCATCCGCACGAACCCTCGCACTTCACCATTTCGCGTGAATGGCATGTATTCACCAACGCCTCCTGATCGCTCCTCGATAACGTGACAACGCCAAATTCGCGGATCGGGAAGTAGGACATTCATGCGTACAGAAGCGGTCGACCGGGTTCGATTGGTGTTCACCCTGTTCGACGCAGACGGCAATGGATTCATCGACGCCGACGATTTCGAACTGATGGCCAACCGCGTCATCGCGGCGGTGCCCGAGGCAGCCCAGGCGAGGCAAAGCGCGGCCTTGAGTGGTTTCCGGGCCTTCTGGGGGGCCCTCGCCGAAGAACTGGACACCAACCGTGACGGCAGGGTCGATTTCGATGAGTTCCAGGCGGTCGTGCTCGCGCCGGAACGGTTCGACGAGGCGATCGGGGAGTTCGCCGAGGCACTCACGGCGCTGGCGGATCCGGACGGGGACGGGCTGATCGCGCGACCGGTCTTCGCGGAGGTCATGACCGCCATCGGCTTCGCGCTTCCTAACATCCACGCTCTGTTCGACAGCCTGGAGCCGACAGCCACGGACCAGGTTGCGGTGCCGGCCTGGGCCGAGGCCATCAAGGAGTACTACCGTCCCGACCTGGCGGGCATCGTGGGCGACCGCCTGGTAAGCAACCCGACGAGCTGAGGCTGCGGGTCAGTGGATGCACAGGTTCGCCCGGTCGGAGCCGCGTGGTCAGCACTGGCGTCGTGGACAGTGGCTGGCGTCGAGCAGACTGCGCGGCCGGACAGGGCCTGGCCGGCCTCGCGGCGGGTCGGGGGCACGATGGCGGGACCGGAAGCGTTCGGCCGCCACTGTGTACGGCGCGGTGGACGTCGGCCCGGTGTGGGGAGTGCGGTTATGCGCCTCGGTGGCAGCGGGTTTCCATACGGAACCGGCGGTGGATGTCGAACGCGGACACCCACGATCCGCTGGAGCACCCAGATCTACGGGGGGTTGCGGAGGTGGCGGCCGCGCAGGAGCGGTGGCCGGTGTGGCGTGGCGGGCGATCGAGGACGATCCGTTGTGCCGGCGTCGCTGGGTGCGGCGGCTTTGCCAGAGGCCCTGCGTCCGGCCCCTGCCGCCTGGCGACTGCCCCGTCATCGCTGTGTCCGCACGCGCAGAGCCTGGACGGCCCAGTCGAGCACTGGAGCCAGTCTCTCCGGGGCAGGCCAGCCGTTGACCACAGCAAGCAGCTGGACGTAGCGCTCCCAGCGGGCGTCGTTCACGCTCTCCAGTCGAGTCGCCAGCCGACGGCGAAGGGCAGCGTCGTCGGGTTCGGCGAGAAGGTGCGCGTACTGCGCCGTGAACGCCACGACGATCGGATCGGCCAGGGATGAGTCCGGGGCGATTCCGGCGGCCGAAGCCGGGCCGACATGGTCCCGGACGGCTGCGGCAATGTCGCGACGCGGGCCCATGGTGTCGCTTCGGGCCTGCTCAGCTGCCTGGTACTCGGCCATCCGCCGCACGAGGGCGCGGAAATCCGGGTCCAGAGACAGTTCGGCCAACTCCACCCACGCCTGAACCTGCTCCGCCTCCGGGTTGTCGGGCAGCTCGGGTGTCATCGACCGTGTGACCCCCGCGAAGGCAGGGGCGGCGTCCATACCGCCGAAGACGACGTCGAGGAAATCGCCGATCAGATGTCGGCGTTGCTCCTCGGAGAGCTGGGCCAGCCTGTGCATCAGCTCCGTCTCGGCAGGTGTGGACCCACGCTCGGCCACAGCCGTCAGCACCGCGCGCCGCCGGCGCAGGACGTGGATCTGCACTGCCAGTGCTTCGGCGTGCGCTGCCGCGACCTCGGGCAGCGAGAGCTCGCGGTCCACGACCCTGCGGATCGTGGGTAGGTCCAGCCCCAGCTCCCGCAGAGTGCGCACGAGTTGCAGGCGTGCAACGGTGTCGTCGTTGTAGAGGCGGTAGCCGGCCGGGCTGCGGTCCGTCGGCACGACGATTCCGCGATCGGAGTAGAACCGAATGGTCTTGATCTCCGACTGCACCGGGCATGGGGCTTTGTCCATGCAGGAGCCGGGTCTGGCTCCCTATCCGTCGAAGGGGCACGTCGAGTGACGACGGCGCTCGGGTCCGCCTGCCGGGAGTGATCCGAGAGCAGTCAGTCCTCCGTCTGCGGGTCCGACGCTTCTCAGGCGGCACGATACGGAGCGACTACGTGCGACGCCGGTGGCCGTGACAGGGGTCGAGGTGGTCATGGACGCAGCATGGGCCAGGCAGACCGCCCGTCCGCGTCGTGAGAGTGGAAACGCCCCCCGCCGCCACCGCGGAAGAAGGCCGGTGCAACATTTCGCCAGGGCTGGCGCGTCGGTCAGGTGGGGGGCCGGAGCCTTCGGCCGCGGTGGGCAACAGGAGGGACGGGTAAGCGTGAGAAAGTCTCGCGAAGACGGGTTCATAGAGTTCGCAGGCGGCCTCACGGGGCATCTTTTTCGTTCCGCATGCCTTCTCACCAGCGGTGACACCTACCTCGCCGAGGATCTGGTGCAGGAGACGCTGGGGCGGATGTACCTGAAGTGGGGGCGCATCTCCCAGGTGGACAACCCTGCCGCGTACGCCCAGACGGTTCTTGTACGGACCTTCCTCACATACCGGCGCAGACGTTCCTCGGACGAACGCCCGGTGGCAGAACTGCCCGACGTCCCGGTCATCACCGGAAGCGATCCGCTGCTGCGGCTGGCATTGCTCCAGGCACTCGGACAACTACCGCCGAAGGACCGGGCCGTGGTGGTGCTCCGCTACTGGGAGGACCGCAGCATCGAGGAGACGGCCGACGCCATGAACATCAGCTCGTCCGCCGTCCGGACCCGGGCATCACGGGCGCTGGCCCGGCTGCGGGCCCAGCTCGGCGGCAGTCTCACCGAACTCGTCCCCGCTTCCTGAGCCTTCACCCCTGAAGCAGCGGCGGGCGATCCGTCTGCACCGAGACCCCCGATCCACCGCCGTATCCGAGCCAGCCAAGACCGCCCTCAACTCAGGCCCACCGGCGCCGACTGGAGATGGTGAACCGCCATGCCCCTCGAGAACGACACGGACAACGACACCGTAGGCACCTCGAAGAACCGCTTCGAGAACGACCTCGGTGAGATCATGCGGCGCACCGGCGGCACGTTCGTCGCCGACCGGCGGGCGCTGCTCGAAGCGGGGGCCCTTCGTGGCCGTCGCAAGGCCGCCCGCCGCTGTGCCACGGCGCTGACCGCAGGAGGGCTGACGCTGGCCGCGCTGGGGACGGCCGGGGTGTACGTGACTGGCGAGGTCGGGGGCGACAGCGCGTCGGTGGCCGACGCGGCTCCGACCTGGACACCCTCCTCGACGCCGGATGGCCCATCCCGTAATCCGGACGGCTCCGGGGGAAGCGGCCAGAGGGAGGACCCCGCGTCCTTCATGCGGGCACACGCCAACCAGATGATCAAGCTACTGGAAATCAGCCTCCCGGTCCTTCCGAAAGGGGAGTTCAGCAAGCAGCGGGGCACGAGCAACATGGGCGGTCCTGGCGTGGCCGACGCCTCTTTGGTCTACGACGACAGCTACGGGGCCTCCCTCGTCACCATCTCCGCCCGGCGCATCGATCCGAAGGATTCGAAGATCCGGCAGTTGCTGAAGTGCGGGAAGACCGCTGACGGTTCCCCGTGCACGGTCGGTCCCTCCGGCGAGAAGACGGAACAGGGACATGTGGGCGGCAAATCCAGCGGCGTGAAAGTCTGGAAGTCCACCCGCATCTCGGCAGAGGGCTTCCTGCTGCAGGCGGTCGAGTACAACGCGGCCTCCCCCACGGGCGCTCCCACCCGGAACGAACCCCCGCTGAGCGTCCTCCAGCTGGCAGAACTGGCGGCGAGAGTGGAGGGGGCGTTCACGAAGTACGGCGTCATGAACGCCGAAGCGTTCACCAGCCCGCGCCCTGTCCAGAACAGCTGGGAGGTCTTCGAGACGCTCGGCAACCTGGTGCCCACGGGGCAAGAGGTGGTCGGCCGGGGTGGTGGCGGCGACGAAGGCTACGCAATCGTGCGCGACAAGAAGACGAAGGCCAAGACATTCCTCCAGGTGCGACTGGGCCACGGCACCCCGGACGGCGGCAAAGTCATCACCCGCAACGAAGCCGGCCGGCACGCGGGCACGGTGGGACGGACGGCCGAAACCGTGACCGCGAAGGGCCTGCGGGTGACGGTCACCTCCTACAACGCGGAGTATCCGCACAAGGCTCCTGTGCTCTCCACGCCCCCGTTCACCAAGGCCCAGCTGTCCGCGATCGCGACCGCCGAGGTATGGCAGTCACTCAAATAGCCCTGCCACCCCGTCCCGTCAGCCTGCGGCTGACCCGAACCGTCCTTCGCATCCGCGTGACTCTCCACCACCACGGTTGTGGAAGGAAACCACACCCTCATCGAGGCCGAAGGCGATCCGGCACGTCGGCTCACCTGCCGCGCGGATCGCCTCCACCACAGCCTCTGCGCCTCTGCCCCTCCGGTCTCCAGCCTTGGCAGGATGCTCCTGGTCGTGCAGGTGATCGCCGACGTATTCGCGCCCGTCCTCACGGGCGGCGTCGGCATCCCGAGCGGCCGGGCACGGCAGATGCTGCACGCCATGCGAATTCGCTTCCCGGGCCCAGGCCCCGTCAATAGGCCCGGGCAACCGATGCGGCGAGCCGAGCCCGCACTTCGTGTTCCGCTCGGGCGAACCTCACGGTTGTGCGCCCTGACGGTGCAATGGGGGCCGATCGAGTATCTCGATGTACATGATCCGGCCGCCCACGACGTCGAGGATCAGCATGCCTTTCGAGGGCGAGAGAGGTACGCACCGATAATCCGGACCGTAGGGCTCCCCCTGCGGATGATCTGCCGTCCGGATGCTCTGGCAAAAGTCGTCGCCGCAGCCGCACTCGTCGACAAGACGCAGATCCCGCGCGCAGATGGCCAGCTGACGTTCTCCTTCATCCTCGAGGAGAGCAGTCAGCTCGGTGACGAGGTCTGGGAAGACGTCGCGCATGAGGGGGTGGTCCTGCTCGTCCTGCTCCATGGCCGGAGCGTAGCCGGGGCTGCTCGGCTGAGCACGCTGACGGGGGTGTCCAGCCACAGCCACAACCACAACCAGCAAGATCAGAATCTACGGCTGGAGTTCCGAGCCTGCTCACCACGGCCGCGCACCCACCAAGGGAGACACTGCGGCAGATCCGGAGCATGCCAGCCGGCCGAAGGCCTGCTTCCGCTCCTCCTTGGCAGTGCCCGGACAACACCCTCGACGGGCCGCTGTGACCACTGCCCGGAGCCCTCGCAGCCGCACGCGAGCGCCGACCGTACGCCGAGAACGCGTCGCCGCCCGGAGCGGGGCATCCGGCTCACGGCCGTCGCCACGACGATCAACGCCCAGGACAGCTCAGCCGAGCCCGGCGTCGCGCGGCCCGCCGCAGTCCGCCAGAATCGTGGCCGCCCGACTGCGATATGTACGGTAACGACGCAGATACGACCGTGCCATCGGGCCTGGTGGTACACCACGCGCAAAGGCTCGCATGTTGCGTTCGCCCGCGTTGTAACCCAGAGCCAGCAGTTCGTCGCGGGTGTAGCGGCGCACGTGGCGCCCCGGGAGGCCTCGGTCGAGGTCCTTCAAGTGCAAGGCAGCCGCGTGAACGGCGAACGCGGGGTCGTCGCGAAGGTCTTGCCACCGCTCCGAAAGGCCGTGCGTCCGCCGAACCTCTTCGAACGTCGCACGGTGCATGTTCGCCACTCCGAAGGCCGCCCCGGGCTTCCACCACTGCCACAGCCGCTCCAGGAGCGGATGGTGCGGTTTGTACGCCTCGTTGTGGAGCACGGTCATCACGAGCAGAGGTGAGACTTCCAACTCCCCTGCGCTGCGCACCACGTACTCGGCGTAGTCGGCCGGATCGTAGCCGCCCGGCCGCAAGGGTGGCGTCGGGACGCCACTGCGGTCCCCCAGCGGGGACCATCGCTTCTGTGCCACAGTCAATCGCCCGGCCATCCTCACTCACTCGCCCCTGCCACCCGCCCTCGCTCGGAGGGCAAGGCATCCACCATGCTGAAGTGCGCATTCCCACATGGACGGGCCTCAATCCGCGGCGACGAAATCGCTCCGCTGGGCGGTGCCACGAGGCCCTGGGCCGCGAGGCAGGCCGGCCGGTCCGGCCGCGGAGGCGGCAGGGCCCGGACCGCGCGTCGCGGTCCGGGCCCTGCCTCCATGCGGAGCCGCCTTGCGGCGGCGGTGCCTCAGCTCTGCGCGGTGTCGTCGCCCGTCTGCCCGGCGCCGTCACCTGCGCCCGCCTTCTCGCGCATCTTGCGCACCAGCTCCGCCTTCTGGTCGGCGGCACCCTGGCGGTCGAGGTTGCGGTGCGGACCGTTGTTCTGCCGTTCGGCGCGGGACAGCTTCTTTCGCTGGCCGCCGCCCATACCCACGGGGTTGTTGATGTTCTTGCTCACGGGTTCTCCCGGAATGATGTGAAGTGATCTACGGATTCATGGTGGGGGACGGTCGCCGCGACGTCGAAGACGTCAGCAGGGGCCCATCACGCTCTCACTCGTAAATCGGTGTTTGGAAGAACATGACGAAGACGTTACCCGGTTCCGTCGGCCCCGCACACCAAGATGCTCACCCCCGGCTTCGGCCAGGGCTTCGGCGAGCGCCTGGTGTCAGCCGTTTCTTCCGGCAATCTCAGCACCGCCGGCACCCGCCGGTGGACGCCGCCCGCTCGAGGCAGGTCCAGCGGCTACCTGGGCCACGGCCTTCAGCGAGGAGTTCTTCGCGGTCTGCCGGCCGGACGTGCGCCGGGCATGGAGCGCGGCCGCCTGGACCAGGAGCGTGCCGGGGTGCATGACCGAGCTCGCGATGCTGCTGCGGCTCGCAGACCGCCAGTCGCCCGCCGGACAACGACGGCGTCCCGCCGGCCGGTGGGAGGTGCGGGCCAGTTCCCGCTGCTGCTCGCGCTGGGCTCCTGGGCCCACGACGGGGAGCACGGGACGCACGACGAGAGCCTGCTGACCTTCAACACAGCCGAGCACCCCTTCTGTCACTACGAGTTGGCCCCCGCGCGACTCAGGCGCCGGAGACAAGGCCCCACACGCGGTGCGACCCTTCGCCACGTCGTTCCGGACTCCTCGTCCAGCCGCGACGCCGGAAGCCCTCGATACCCTGGCCGGGTCCCGTACGCCCATCTTGCGGAGCATCATGGCTGACCGGCCGGACTCACACTCCACCCCACTCCACGACCAGCCGTTCCCCGAACTGCTCGGATACCCGTGCCAGGTAGTGATCAGCGGCGACGGGCAGTGGATCGCGGGCAGTTCGGTGATGCACCGGTACAGCCGGGTCGCCGTATACAGCGCCGCCGACCTGTCCTGCGTCCACCTCCTGACCTTCACGGAGGAGGCCGAGTCGATCGCCTTCCACCCCACGCTGCCCCTCCTGGCCATCGGCCTCGACAACGGCCACGAGTACGGCCGCGAAGGGGGCCTCACCCTTCTCGAGTGCGACACGGGCCACCGCGTCGACTTCACGGACCCGGCGTGGGGCATCGAGCCGGTCCGCTGGAGCAGGCCGTTGGAATCCGAGGTCGTCGACCTCGACTCCCGTGCCGGGGTCCTGCACGTCCTGTGCGCCGACGACAGCCTCGTGTCCCTCGACGCGGTCGACGGGACGGTACTCCACCGGCGTCCGCTGCCCCCGTATAAACCGCTCTGCCTGCACGCGGCATCCGACGGCACGATCCTCGTCGGCACCAGCGCAGGCCAGATCCTGCGCTGTCCAACGACACGCGTACAGGGCCGGACGGCCGAGCGGTAGCAACTGTGAAGCAGCATCCACTCGACGGCGGTGCGATCCCACCAGCACGGCAGCGTCACACTCGCGGCCCTCACGATCTGGCTCCGGACACGATCCGAGAAGCACTGCGTGGGCGTACACCTCGTCAGCCGCACTCGCTCGAGGGCAGACGCGTGGCAGGGCCGCCCTCGCTGCCTGCCGCAAGCCGCCCCGAGGCCCTCAGCCGCTTACGCTCGCGTGGTTGAGGGAGTCATGAGAACACGTGAGTGAGGTCGCCGGAGCCATGATTGGGCCGGCCCTCGGGGCCGCAGCTCCTGTGGCTGCCTCGCTCGCCGGGAACGCCGCCACCGAGGCTGCACGAGGGCCCGGCTGGCTGGACGTCCTGCGGCGCCACCCGTGGGCGTCACCCGCCGTCGTGCTCGTGCTGACAGGACGTAGTTCAAGAAGGTCCGGCAGAGGTACGCCGGGCAGTGCATCGCTGATGTCGGCTTCGGCTGCGCGGATACTGCTGGCCCCGGAAGCCTGGGGTCCTACGCCAAGGACGCGGCGAGGTGTCCCGGAGGACATCGTAGGAGCGTCAACCACCACGGAGGCCACGAACGGCGGTGCGGGCCTGGTGCGTACCGGCTGCGGACCGGGTATCGCCCTCCTGCGCTCTCTCCGGAACGTGCGGCACGATCGGACACTGCCGGAGGCCTAATTCTCCGGCGAATTCCAACCGGCCCGCCAAGCGTTCCCCCGGGCACACGACGCTGGAAGGCCCTCCCGCACTCCAACACTCTGCAGAGCGGCACCAGTTCCCACGAGAATCGAGGCCGGTTTCAAGAATCGCCCCCCGAACCACCAGGCGATATTTGGAAAATTGCAGGTCGCGGCGTTTCACCTCTGAGTTCCTGCCCCGGAGCGCACCCGGCGGGGGTGGCAGGTCGAGAACGCTGAGCGCGCGGCCGGGGGCCGGACCGGCACCGGCGTACGGATTGCACGCTATCTCCGCGCGGTAGGTGCATCAATCTGGCTGCGGCTCCGGAATCCGCTACGCGTTGTGGGTCAGTAGACCGGAGTCGATGACATCAGCGATCAAGGCGGCGCCTCGGCTGTTCTGGTGGATGTGATCGGTCGTGAGCACGAGGTCTCTGCGCTGCGAGATCGTGTCGAGGCTGCGGCGAAACACGGCGTGTTGGACGAAGACGCCGAGGCCCGCCGCGGGGGTCACCTCCCGGTAGGGAATCGGCGGTGGGTCCGCTTGGCGCAGTTCCTCCGTCTGGCGTTCGTGGAGCGGAAGGTAAGTCACCTCGTCGGTGGTGGCGACTTCGGCGATCATTCGGCTGTAGCGCTGCGATGCCTGCGCCGCTGCTCCGTCTAGTTGTTGGCCGAGCACCGGGAGCGACAGCAGACCGATCGTCGCGTCGGTCTCCGCTCGCAGTCGTTCGACGACGGATCCCAGGCACTGCTGGAACCAGCTGGCGGACGGGCGCTCGGGGAGCTGTTTGCGCTTCATGGCCTTCTCGACGCGGTAGCCGGCAAGGCTCGCTCGGGCGTCGTTGGTCCCGATCAACACGGTGATGACGTCGGGCGGGTTCGCGATGACGGCGTCGAGGCTCCGCAAGAGGTTGTAGGCGAAGTCACCGTTTGCGCCGAAGCGGGCAAGGTGCAGATCACCGGGAGGGTGGCGTCGTCCGAGGAGATCCAGGTAGTCGACGCTGATCAGGGCGCGGGTGAGGCTGTCGCCGAGGCAGGCGATGCGTACCGTCATGGTGCTTCCGGTCCCGGCACGCCGACGCGTTCGGTGGGGTGGGGGGCGGTGCGAGGACGGTGGTCGGTACCCAGGCCGGCGGTGATGGTCAGGATGGACGTCAGCCCGGTCATGTCGACTGCGTGCCATACCCCGGCCGGGTTGATGGTGGCCTCGCCAGGCCCGAGCAGAACGCGGTCGGGCGCTCCGTCCAGGTCGCGGGTGACCGTCGCCGACCCGCTGAGGCAGACGACCAGCTCGTCGCCGGCGGGGTGGCTCTCCCATTGGGCGCCAGGGCCTTCGCCGTCGAAGATCATGACCATCCGGCCCTCGGCGCCGTCTGCCGCGACCGCGGCGCTGTAGGCCTGGAGCGCCTCTGGGTCCCAGGCGAAGCCCTCGATGGGTCTTGCTGCCGATCCCAGTCCGAGGTGCACAGGGATGGTCCTCAGGTCGATGGCCTTGGGTTCGTTGATGAGAGGTCTCATGCCGACGATCGTCACATCGCAGCGATCGGGTGGTCTTGAAGGAATGGGAACACAAGCCGGCGCTACGGGCGGTCGGCCGGCGACTGCCGGGTTCCCAGGAGGACCTCGCTGTGACGCCAGGCCGTCGGCGTTCGGCCCGTGAACTCGCTCCAGTCCCGGACCAGGTGGGCTTGGTCGGCGTAGCCGGAGGTGGTTGCCACATCGGCCCACGGGAGCGGGTCCCGCGCCGTCGCCAGGTCGTGCGCGTGTTCGAAGCGGAGCACGCGGGCGAGGGTTTTCGGTGTCAGGCCCATCTCGCCGCGAAACCGTTCGGTAAGGTGCCGGCGGCTCCAACCCGATTCTGCGGCGACTGCACCGATTTGGACCCAGCCACGCGCGGCAACCAGGCGGCGCCAGGCCTCGGCCACCTCGGGGTGCATCCGGCGCACACGGTCACTGCCGGCGCCACGACCGAGAGTTCGCAGGAGCAACTGGTCCAGTACGGTGAACCGTGCCGCCCATGTCGATGCGTCTCGGAGTCGGTCGGCCAGTTCGACGCCAAGCGTTCCGAGAAGGTCCTCCAGTGGGACCAGTGTGTGGGCGAGTTCGGCGGCGGGCATGCCGTAGATCGCCCGGGCACCGAGCGGTGTCAGCGATAGCTGAACACCTTGCTGGCGTCCGTCGTGGTGAATCGCGACGGACCGGCACATCAGACCGCCGGCCACGCTGCCGAATCGGGTGACTGGTGACCCGTCGTCAACGCCTGACGCCACTTCGAAGGGATCTGACAGGCTGATCACCGCAGTGAGCGCGCGGCTGGGCGGGCCGCAGTGCACCCCCGTAGGGAGCCCGCGAAGGTCGAAGCCGACATACGAGTCGACGTACTCCCGCAAAGCGGGCGCCGGACGTGCACCGATCCCGGTGGCCATGCGACCCTCCACCTCCTCTGAGTTCGAGCCAGCGAGCCCGACAAGATCATCCCCGGACCGCCTCGTCGCTTGCCGGTCCGATCTGCGTCCGCCACGGACGGCACGTCGACGGGTGTGTACGGGTCAGTCAGGCCCAGGTGCGGGTGAGAAAGTCGGCAACCAGCGGGGCGATTTCGGGCAAGTGGTCCTCCAAGGCGAAGTGACCGGTGTCGAACAGGTGAAGTTCGGCGTCCGGCAGGTCGGAAAGGTAGGCCAGCGCGCCGGGTTCGGGGAAGAACGGGTCGCCGCGGCCCCAGGTGATCAGGGTCGGCGGCCTGTGCTTGCGCAGCCACGCCTGCCAGTCGGGGTAGGCGGCGATGTTGCTCTTGTAGTCGTAGGCGAGCGCGCGTTGCGCGTGCTTGCGGCCGGGCTGGTCGAGAAAGTGCTGGTCGAGCAGCCAGCCCTCGGGCGCGATCAGTTCGGGGTCGACGGTGCCGCCCTCGTACTGGGCGCGGGTGGCGTCCAATGTGAACATGTCGAGGACGGCCTGGTCGGCGCCGGGTGTGTCGGGGGCGAGGGCGGTGAACTTGCGGGCCGGCTCCGACAGCCCCTCGGCATATGCGTTGCCGTTCTGCACGATCAGGCCCGCGACACGATCCGGGCGGCGGAGCGCCAGGCGAAAGCCGACGGGGGCACCGAAGTCGAAGAGGTACATCGCGAAACGGGTCAGGCCCAGGCGTTCGGTGAAGCGCTCCACGACATCTGCGAGCCGCTCGAAGGAGTAGACAAACCCGTCCGGGGTGCGGGTGTGCCCGAAGCCCGGATAGTCGGGGGCGATGAGCCGGTAATGGTGGCCGAGGGTGTCGATCAGGCGACGGAACTGGTGCGAGGCGGAGGGAAAGCCGTGCAGCAGCAGCACCACGGGAGCGTCGGGGCGCTCAGGCAGGGACTCCCGGTAGAAGACCTTCACCTGATCTACCTCGATGAACCGGTGGGCGGTCCGGGCCGGAACAGCGATGGGGGATGGTGTCACGGTCATCAAAGCACATGCCTCCTCAGCGCGAAGTCGCATTAGCATTAAGCCCTCGCTGCGGCTAACGCGTCAAGGGCACGATGTAGCATTAGGGCATGGCTGACAGTGAACCTCTGATCGGTGAGGCCCTGGCGCTGGACCTGGTCAACACCCGCCCCGCAGGCGCCCACGGGCGCGTGGACCTGCTTGCTACCCCACAGCAGTTGTCCGGCTGGCTGCTCCTGGAGAGAGACCGCCTCCAGGGAGAGGTCCAGAACACCGCACCGACCCGGTCCGACCTCGCCCCCCTCCACACCGTCCGAGCACACACCGAAGCCGCTGTCCGGGCACTGTTGGACCGATCGGAACCCCCCGTGCGGGCCCTGCGCGGACTCACCGAGGCCCAGCGTGCGGCACCACCCGTACGCGAACTCGACTGGGACGGCACCGCAGTCACAGCCATCCCCCGCCGCAACGGCCCCCTCGGCACCCGCCTCGCCGCACTGCTGGCCGAGGCCGCTGCCGAGATGCTCAGCACCCCCGCGATCGACAGGCTCAAAGAATGCGAGGCCGACGACTGCGTCATGGTGTTCCTGACGGCACACCCCCGCCGTCGCTGGTGCTCCCCCACCCGCTGCGGCAACCGGACCCGCGTCGCCCGCTACTACCGGCGCCACAACCAGGCCGAGCCGACCCGTACCTAACGGAGACAGCGCGCACTCCCGCGGACCTGCCCGCTCAAGGTCGAGACCTCACGGACCATGCCCGCAGGCCTACTCCGGCCCGGTCCTTCGGTGGCCAGATCTGGATGTCCCCCCCGGCGTCGGATCGCCGTGGGTAGCCCGGTGCAAGGTATGCGGGGACAGCGGTGAAGCCGCAGGCGGGGAGGGCCGGGCCGCGCCGCCGGCCGTCAGCTCTCGATGGACCGCGACCACGTCACCTTCTGCAACGCCGGCGGGCGCGAGTGGCGGTGCCCATGGCTCGGCTCAGAGCCGGCGGCCACAGCGGCCCCGGACACAAGACGAGCAGACGCGCGCGCACCTCGGTGGTGTGGCAGGGGCGCGTCACAGTGAACTCGCGGTAGCCGCCGAGCTGTTCTGCCGTGCTCCTCCCCGTGCTGGGGGCATGAGTTGGACGGAATCTCTTCGGACAGCACCTACCCCTGTTGGCGCGGGCGCCTGCCGGTCGGTCCATGGGCCTCTACCGGCCGAGGCTCCACGCTGAGGGTCCTCGCCTCCGATCAGCCCTGACGTCACTCCGGGACTGTCACGCGCAGGCTTCACGGCAGAGCGGAGCTACGGGCCGGCCGCCCCCTTGGCCGCCTCTTCGGGGGCACGAGGATGAACCAGTGGGTGCGCGGCGGAGTCGGCTGGGGGCTCTGCGCGGCGGCGGGTGAGGGACCATGCTGCGGGGTTGGCGCCCTTGAGGTACTCGGTCTCGGGGATCCAGGCGTGCACGAGGAGCAGATTCGCTACCACGGCTTTCGCGGACACCGCTTTGTCCAGCCAGAGCCACGCTCCGACGGACGCCGCGCTCGTGACCACCATGAGCGGCCAGATCCGGGCGAAGCGCCGCCACAGGAACACCCTCGTCGGAACCGTCGCCCCGTCATAAGTCCAGGCCAGGACGAACCCGGACAGTACGAAGAAGAAGGTGACCCCGCTGCGGCCATACCAGACGGCCTGGCTGAGCCCTGGTATCTCCCCGGCCTGACGGGACAGGTGGTACAGGACGACCAGCAGAGCGGCCCAGAAACGGAGCCCCGTCAAAGACGGCAGCCTGCCCCGGTCGGACACGGGCGCTCCGACTCGGGTACGGAAGTTGATCGCGCGTTGCATCCCGCGATTATCAGCACTGTGTCCAGCGGCGGCAAAGGAGGACCTTCGATCGGTGGCCGGGCGGCCGCGGTGGCCGACAGGAGCGGCGGGCCCGCCGATGGGTGGGCGGCGACGCCGGCCCTTCTGATTCAGTCACACCGCGCCGGCCGCGTACGTCCCGCTCCCGCCGCTACCTGCCTCGACGGCCAACCGCCCCCCAAGAATTCCGGGCGGAATGCCCCTCAGGCGCCTACGGAATGGCGACGGCGGCGCTGGGGCCCTTGGCTCTGATCCGGCCCGCCACACGGCGGGCCTGATCCACTCAGCTGATGCCTCTGCTTCAGGCGCCGGCGCGGACCGGCCCCGGCTTCGCCCGGATGCAGTGCTGGGCAACCGTGGCTAGGCCCGCGCCGAAGTACCGCCGCCTCGTCCTGGCCCACGGCGTGAGGCCGTACATCGCCCGCCCGGGCCCGAACGTGGCCTCCCGACCCGGCGTCCGACTGCTGGCTCCGAGGGGTCATTCGCCCTCCCGCACCGGTTCGCCGCTCACAGATCTGCTGGGAGATAGGCGACGACATCCACAGGGCTGCCCCACCATCGGAGGTGCACTGATCCGCTGGTGACGCCCGAACTCGCCACGGGAGCCTGAGAACAGGCGCGGTGCACGGTCGACAGGCCCCCGGTCGGCTCAGGTCGGCTTGCGCCACACGGAGATGTGCTTCGCGGAGTCCTGGGCGAACGGCGCCCCGTCCCAGTCCGCGACGCGACGTTCCAGTTCGAGCCCAGCAATCCGTGCCATCAGGTCCAGCTCTGCCGGCCAGGCATACCGATGCCGGGAGTTGCCACGACGGTATCGGCCGTCGTCGCCATCACGGGTGAAGTGGTGCGAGACGAGAATCTGCTCGACGAGATCGAAGGTGTCGAAGCCGAGATGCCCTTCAGAGAGGTCGAACGGCACCGCGACCTGGCCTGGCGGCAGGAACCGCAGCGGCGGCACACCCAGCTCGATGACGAATCGGCCGCCTGGCTCCAGATGACGTGCCGCATTGCGAAAGCACTCGACCTGCTCGTCCTGCGTGAGCAGATTCGAGATGGTGTTGTAGACGAGATAGACCAGGGTGAACTCGCCGGGGACGACGGTGGTAGCCATGTCCCCGACGAACACCGGAAGCACGTCCTCGGCGATCTTGCGCCGCAGCACCGCGGCCATGTGCTCGGACAGTTCGATGCCCACCACCGGTACGCCGCGTTCCCGAAGCGGGACTCCCACGCGTCCGGTCCCGATGGCGAACTCCAGTGCCCGGCCGTCCCCGGCAAGCTCTGCCAGACAGGCGAGAGTCGGTTCGAGAGCGGCAGCCGAGGACGATTCGGCCTCCTCGGCGTCGTAGCGGTCGGCGGTCGCACGGGTCCACAGCTCACTGCTCGTCACGGGCGGCCACTCTGCCGGGCGCCAAAGGGTGCTGTCGACGCATTTACCTTCCACCGGCTCCGATGACACGGCGCCGGGCGATCCGGCCCTGGCCTCCGGGCTCCCGGGCTCGGGAAGCAGTGGTGCGGCTTCCACCCGTCGCGCGGCGGTCCTTGGATGCGGGGCCGCAGGCGGCCGGCGATCGGTCCGCCGCTTCCCGGACTTCCGGCGATCCTGGGGGGAGAGGGTGGCCGGCGTCGGCCACGCCGCGATCTCCTGGGTCATGACTGTGCAGCATCTCGGCGAAGAGCAGGAGGTCGGTCGGGCCCGCTTCACCCGTCGGCGGCAGCGGCGTCGTGTGACAGGGCTTCGGCGGCCCGGACGGAGGCGATACTGACGTGACAGACGCCTCCGCCGGACCAGCTCGGGACACGGGCGGGCCGGTGGAGACGCACCTTTGCCGATGTCCCCGAGGGGAGCCGTTCATGACCACTGCGAAAGACCTGTTCATCGTCACCATGGACCCGAGGCTGGAGCATGCTGTGGGACAGGGTGACCTGTCGCTCGCACTCGCTGGAGCCGAACTGATCGATCTCAGCGCCGCCGGGACCATCACCGTGGACGGCGATCGCATCGTGCCGGGCGGGCCGCCGGCTCCGGACGACCGGCTCCTCGGCGAGGCTGCGGCACTGCTCACTCGGCAACCGCCTTACGAGCGGATCGAGGACTGGCTGTGGCGTCGGGGCCGGGACCTCGCGGACGTGTACCGGACCGCACTGGAGGAGGACCACGAGCTGACGCGGAAACGGAGCGGCCGATTGTCCCTCGGCTCGGAACGCCTGGAACTGGTCGATACGCCCAGCCGACGCCGGGCGACCGACCGCTGGGAGGAGAAGGAACCCGTCCTGGCCCACCTCGCCTCGGTCGTCGGCATCGACAGCGCAGGATCCGACGACGAGGCCGGCCTCGACGACGAGGCGGTGGCGACCGTGGTGGCCGCCGTCCACGACGCGGTGATGGAGCTGGAAGCCGTACGCCAGAGGCGAACCATCGAGAACGCTGCCTTCGCCAACCTCTGGCGCGGACCGTGAGCCCGGTCCGCCGACCGGGGTGACGGGAGCGGGCAGCGCCGCATCCAGGCCCTCAGCCCGCCGCTGGAACACGGGCGCCGGTGGTCCGGCTCGTGGCGGCCTGCGGCCCCGTTGCCGTCTTCGTGGCCTTGCAGCGGGGCTCCCTGCCTCCACCACGCCCGGTGCCCGGGTGGAGGGCTGATCCCGGGCCACCGCTCGGCCCGCGTTGTCAGTGCCTGGAACGTGCGCGGCGAGGGCAGAACCCCCACACGGCCGAAGCCCTGCGGAGCCGGTAAGGGTCTGTGCAGGTCCCACGGTTGTGGGTAAGCAGCCCGGGGCGCCGTCGGCCGGCCTGCCGCTCGTGCAACGGGCCGACGTCGGTGGTGTGCAGCGCCGGGGTGAGCATCACGCCGGTGCAGACGACCAAGGCGTGGGATCACTCCGGCGCGTGCCCGGGGCTGGCCGTCGCGGGAGAGGGCTCACGTGGCGGGCGGGAGTGCACGCTGACGGCATAGCCGCAGCCTTGGTCGTAGGGATCGCCGCTCCAGGTGGCGTAGCGCTGCCGCAAGGTCAGTCCGGCCTGGGCACACCAGTGATCGAACTCCGTGAGGGTCACCGGCGGCTCCGGCAACGGAAGGTGCGCCGCATCCAGTCCGAAGCCCGTGACCAACAGACCACCTGGTCGCAGTACGGCGGCCAGCTGCCGGACGACAGCCGATTCGGTGCCGGGGGCCAGAAGCGGGATGACGTTTCCGGCGGCGAGCGCCAGGTCGAAGCCCGGTTTCAGGCCGAGGTCCTCCAGACGGGCCAGATCACCGAGGAGCCACTCCTGCGCGGGGGCGTCCCGCCGGGCGACGGCGAGCATCGAGGAATCGATGTCCACACCGGTGCAGTGGTGGCCGAGCTCGGCGAGCCGGACCGCGATCCGACCGGTGCCGCAGCCGGCATCGAGTATCCGGGCGGCGGGGTTCAGCAATGCGGCGCAGAAGGCTGCCTCACCGTGCATGTCGTGGCCCGATTCGGCCAGCCGCGCAAAACGCTGAGCGTACTCCTCGCCGGCTTGTCCCCCGGTCAGCTCCGCCCAACGGTCGCGTTGTCCAGTCATGTTCGGTGTGCCTTCCGGTCAGCCTCGCCCCACAGGGACAAGGACGGTTTCATCACTTCTTACGAAGGTGTGGGTCTCACGGGCTACACGAATGCCGCCGGGGCGAACGGGTGCCCGGAGGGTGTCTCAGCGGGATGGGGTGGATCTGGCGATCGATCCGGCGGCGAGCGTGGCCACCGTGTCCTGCAGTGAGACGGCGAAGTCCATCCTGGCCATGCCCAGACCGGGGTCGGCCTCGTAGGCTGCGAGCATCGCGGGCGAGGGGCGGGAGTGGGTCCACACCGCGCCGATCATCATGGTGATCGAGGCCGCCAGGTGGAAAGCCCGCTCCCCCAGGGCCGGCAGGTGGATGACGGCGATGGCGGCCAGATCGCCCATGTTCGCGATGGCTGCCCGCTTGTAGTGGGCTGCTGCCTGCGGGGAGGCCTTGTGCTCCAGCACAGCGGTCTGCGCGCTGAGCAAGTCGCAGAAGACCGTGCGCCCCGCCAGAGAAGCTGCCAGCGCGGCGGCGAACTGCTCGGTGCGTTCCTGCTGGGACGCGTCCGCGTCGATCGCCCCCGCCAGGGCTGTCGGCAGGTCGGCCGCCCACTCCTTCCACGCCCGGTCCAGCAACTCCAGCAGGATCACCTCGCGGGACTCGAAGTACCGCAGCACGTTCGACTTGGCCAGCCCCACCCGGCGGCTCAGCTCGTTCAGGCTGACCTCCGCGACGGGCATCTCGTCGAGCATCGCGGCGGTCACGTCGAGGATCGACCGCCGCCGGACCTCCCGCTGCTCCTCGCTGCGCGCACGCTGGAAACTCGTCATACCCATACTTTACGGACCCCCAGTCCCTTAACATCAGACCGGCGGTACTTTACGTTTGGACAACAACAAACCGGCGGTCTGATACGGCCCGTCACACACCGCTTTCCGGCCTAATCTCGATGACAGGGGCATGACTAATGCCAACCGGTGGGCATAGTTCTCAGGCCCCGGGAGAAGCTGCAACCGGCCAGTCGGCTGATGCAGTCCCCCTCCCCCGCTCTCGGTTCCGAGCGGGGCCGAGCCCCCCCACGAGTGAAGGGACGCCAATGCCGCACTCCTTATGGCTCAAGGCAGCCGGCACCGCCGCCGCGGTCACCCTGGCCGCAGCAACAGCAGCGCACGCCACACCACCGACGGAGCCGGCCACCACTCAGAACGCGGCGGCGGTAGTGACACTTCGCTACGACGACAGCCGAGCAGGCGGCTGGGAAGCGGCGATATCCGCCGGAGTCGCCTCGTGGAACCAGAACGTCGGCAATGTCAGGCTGGTCGAAGCCGCACCTGGCACCCGGGCCGAGATCCAGATCGTCGCCACCAGCGGATGGCCGCAGGCGACACTCGGCCCGGTGCGCCCGGGCGGCCAGGTGCGTGTCGAACTGGGCAGCCAGGCCGTATCTCAGGGCCATGACAAGACCCGCATCGCCGCCCACGAGATCGGGCACAGCCTGGGCCTGCCCGACACCAAACCCGGCCCGTGCTCCCAGCTGATGTCAGGTTCGAGCGCAGGCACCAGTTGCAGGAACGCGGTTCCGAACGCTGCTGAACGGGCTCGCGTCGAGTCCGCCTACGCCAACGGCCTGGTGTCACTCACTCCTGCCGACGGCCGCACTCTGGTGGACGCGTACTAGACGCGTATCAGCCGCCAGGACGACAACAGCGCCAGGTGCCCGGCCCACGCCGTGCGGTCGGGCACCTACGACTGGGTGGGGGCTGCCGCACATCGGCCACGCCTGTCCCGCCTTTCGATGGTCACGCTGGGCGGCAGGCGAGGCGAACGCCGACCGACCTTCGGTGACGCTCAGCGGTAACTCGATTCGAAGATCTGGCGGATTCCCGTCAGCGGGTACGCAGTCTCCCGGCTCTCATACTGCAGCTGCAAGTAGAAGTCCGTCACGACCACCGCAAGCGGCGCGTGACGGACGAGCGCCCTCATGGCCTCCGGCGGACCGGCAGGCAGTCGCATTCCTTCGGCAGTGCCGATCTCCCGCGGATACCGGAACCGAGGGGTGCGGCACCGTCCACGTGCTCGTCCAGTGCTCGATCACTGCGCAGGGCCAGGGAGGTGGAAACGGCGTTGTACGCGTCCAGCCGCTCACCGGACGACATTCCGGCACCGTCGACCATCACGTGCATCCGGATGCCTGTCCCCTCGGCACCGGCCTCGGGCGTCCACAAGGGCACCAGCCACCGCCGAAGGGCGATCTTCACCGCACCGTACGTGAGACGCGCACACCGATGTCGGCGACTGAAGCAGGCGGACGGGCAATGGCCTTCGCCGGAAACGAGACATCCGGGACGACAGGGGTCTGGCACCGGCCGCGTCTGCGGGCTCCGTACCCGGGAAGAGCAGCCGACGAGTCAGCTGCTGCGCCGGGCAAGGCTGTAGATGAGGATCAGGAGTGCCGCTGCCATCACCACCCAGGTGCAGCCATGCGGGAGCGGCTGAGGCGTCTGCGGCTGTGGTCGTCATGATCGAGGTCATCGCGCTCTCTCCTTCTTCGCGTGTGTCCAAGGGGGTACTGACACAGACACTCGGAGACCGGCGCCGGTGCGGAACGTGCGCGTGCCCGGGAACGGTGTCGGCAGCGCGGAGCTTGTGGGTCAGCGCTGCCGGCCGGTCCACATGGGGTCTGGGGTCAGATTGTCATGTGGCAGTCACCGTCGACCTGCTCGCCATCCGCTGCCGATGCCGGCGGCGTGCAAGGCCAGCAGGCCCAGGCCGAGCAGCATCGCGTTCGCTGAGGCAAGAACTTCGTTGGCCGTCATGTCGGCAACGTTGATCAGGACAGCGGTGGCGAACAGTACTGCCGCGGCTATCGCCAGCATGAGGTGGACTCCTTCGGTCTGTTGACAGGCGTGTACCCCCGATCGCGGGAGGCAGACGCCTGGTTACGGCAGTCCCTCGGGGGCAAGCTGAGCTGATCGCCCCCAGTGGGTGTGCGCGTGAGGGCCGAGGGCGTCATATCCCTGTCCCGGCCGGCCCGTTGCCACGCACGGCGGCCTGCACTTCCGGATGACCCGGCCCGCAGCCGGCCGGTCCCGGAGCAGGTTCCTCGCGCCTGTGGCTGGTTCCGACGAGCCCGTGCGGGACGTGACCGCAGTGACATCCCCACGCGTTCGGTCGCCCCGGTGGCGAATCCGATGACAGGAGCCCACCGCTGGTGGCTGATCCGGAGTATGCGGCGAGTCGGGGACGAGGCATCTGAAGCGCCTGCCACGTTGCCTGGCTCCGCTGCCTATCCCCACAGGCTGCTGATGCCCCCGTCGCCGTCCTCACCGTTCCACACGACGGACGTCAGCCAGAACGGGAACCAGAAGACCTTCTCGGGCAGCACGAAGCCGATCATGCCCCAGAGGATGGGCAAACCGAGCAACGCGGTGAACAAGCAGCCGCAGCAGGTGATCCCCCGGTTCACCGATGTCAGCAGACCGCGTTCCGGTTGATCGCTTTTCCCCATGGCCGCGACGCTACCGGCTTGTCGGAGGCATTCTGCCCGGATGGACATCGTAGGGCGGGGCGCTCGGCGTGAAGCCCTCGGCCCGAGCCGCCCTGTTCAACACCTGAACGGCTTGGGGGCGCCGCCCCACCGCCTTGGTCACCTCAGGGGTACCTGTACGACGCGCCCCGCGCCGAGGCCCAGCTTGTCGAGGTGGCCACGAACTCCGATGCGACCAGCGGTCGTTACGCGACGGGCGTTGCGCCGCCTGCCCGGCTCCGCCTGATACCACAGTGCGCCGGATAGGCTCGACGGCATGCTGAAACTCGGAATCCCTGTCATCGGTGTCACGGACCTCCCCCGGGCGGTGACCTTCTGGACCGCGGCTCTGAACCTGGTCGCCACCCCGGAGGGGCGGAGCGAGACATGGCAGACGCTCAACCATGCCGACGGTTCCGGCCGGGCCCTCGGCCTGATACTCAGCACCTCCCCGGCCGAGCCCCACCCCCGTCTCCACCTGGACCTCTTCACGAGTTCGGCGGAGGAACAGCGGGACGAGGTGGGGCGGCTGGTCGGCCTCGGTGCGCGAACCGTCGACTGGGAGCTCTACCCGCCCGAACCGGATTTCGTTGTTCTCGCCGACCCGGACGGCAACATCTTCTGCGTGGTGGACCTGAGCCACGCACCGAGTAGTGACGATCGGCCTACGCTCTGACCGAACGTTCCTGCCTCCGCCTGAGCCGGAAGCATCGCTCGATGCCCTGCGGTGCCTGCCGCGCCGCGCGGCATGACCGGCTCGGGACGGCACGCTTTCGGGACCCGGCGTGTACACGCTCAACGCCTCCGGGACCGGCGTCGCGGCCCGGCGGCGTCCCCGGCGTCACGCAACCCGGGAGCGGCCTACTTCCCCACCGCGTGGACGGCGTGATCACGCAAGGTGCCGACGGCCGACCGGGTCCCGTGGGCACTCTCGGCCAAGGTGGTGCCCACCGTCTGCCCGGCCTTGCGGGCGCTGCGGCCGCCCGCAGCGGCCGCTGCACGTGAGCGGTAGGCCAGCGAGGGCTTCCCGTGGGTGTCCGCGGCCGCGATCAGCAGGCCGCCGAACAGGGAGAGGTTCTTGGTGAACTGGACACGCTGACGGGCCCGTTCGGCAGGGTCGTCGGTGTTCCACCAGGCATGCCCAGCCAGGGTCGTGGGCACCAGCGAGGCCGCCAGCACCAGAGCGGAGGCGCGCGGAAAGCGGCCGGTCGCGAGAAGTGCGCCGGCGCCGACTTGAACGGCGCTGTTGATCCTTACAAGGCTCACCGTGTCGTTCGGCAGCCGCGGGACGCGTCCCGCGACAGGCTGGGCCACCGGCTCGGCGGCGGCTGCCACGGAGTGCGGATCTCGGAGCGTGCGGAGCCCGCCGGAGATGAAGACGGAGGCGAGCAGGGGGCGGGCGACTGTCCTCAGAATTGCCATGCTCCGCGCATGCCCGGGTTCACTCCGGGCACGCGTCCGGTTTTCTCGCGGGGAGTCGTGGTCGTCATCAACCTGCGTTGGTCCTGGGGTTCCCTTCCGTGCGATGCTGAACGGCACGTGATCATGGCGGGCAGCTGGAGAAAGTGCAGGGTGAGAGCAGTGCGGCGGCGGGGCGGGACCATCGTGTGGGATCGGTTCGCGGCGTCCGATCCGGGGCTGCTACGGCTCACAGCGGGGCTACGGACCGTCTCGGCGATCGCACTCACCCTCGTGGTTCTGGCCCCGCTGGACACCGGCGTCACCCACATGGTGGCCGGTGCGATGACAGCGATGACAGCCACGTTCGCGATCAAGGACAAGCTCGTACGCGACCAAGCGGCCACACTCGCCCTCGGGCTGCCGGTCGCGCTCGTCGCGATGTGTCTGGGCGCGCTGCTGACCTCTCAGGTCATCGCGGGTGATGTGTTCTTCGTGGCCCTCATCTTCGGGGCCGTCTACAGTCGGCGGTTCGGTGAGCGGGGTACCGCGCTGGGCCTTGTCGGCTTCCAGATCTACTTCCTCTCCCTCTTCGTCGGAGCCTCCACCTCCACCCTGCCGGAGCTTTGTCTGACCTTGGCCATCGCGTTCGGCTGCAGTGCGCTGGCGCGGTTCGCCATCGTCCCGGAAACGCCCCAACGCGTTCTGACACGGCTGCGCGACGCCTTCCGTACGCGAGCCGCTCAGGTCGTCTCCATGCAGATCGAACTGCTCGACGCCGGGCCCGAGCAGTTGGAGAAGGTGCTCGACGACCTGCGACGGCGTACCGCGCGGCTGCACGAAGCTGCTCTGATGATCCAGGGCCGGCTGGAGGAAGGCACACAGGACGCGGACAAGGCGGCGCTGCTCCAGCGCCGGGTCGCGGACACCGAGATCGCCACGGAGCGCCTCGGCATGCTCCTGCTGAACGCCCGCAGCGCCGAGGGCGCGGACACCCTCACGCTTCATCTGCCGCACGCGCCCGTGCCGCTCACCGGGGACTGGAGGCCGGCTGAGGACGACGCGACCATCGCCCTGCGCCGGGATCTCAAGGCTCTGCAACTTCTGGTGGTCCGGCCGGCGTCGAGCGACGAAGGCACGGCAGTCGCTCATATCCGCAACAGACTGCTCGGCTACCGCGACGAGGAGAAGCTTCCCCCCGCGCCCGCGGGCATCCAGGATGCGTTCCGGGGAATCGGTGAGGCAGCCCGGTCCGTCCTGGGTCTGCGTCTCGCACTGGACGGTCCCCAGGACGAGTCCGACGACTCGCCGGCGACCACGCGTTCCCGCGAGGAATTCGACGCGGAAGACCTTTCGATCGCCTCGTCAGAAAAGTCCGAGGGCGAGGACCGTACGGGGTTGCAGCGTCCCACCACGAGGGCCGCCTTCCAGGTGTCGGTAGGCTCGGTCCTGGCCATCATCGGTGGAGAACTCCTCTCCAGCCAACGCTGGTACTGGGCCGTTCTCACCTGCTGGGTGGTCTTCCTCAACACCGCGTCCACCGGCGAGATTCTGGTCAAGGGCTACCGGAGACTCCTCGGCACGCTGCTGGGCGCCGTCGCCGGGGTCGCCCTGGCGGGACTGGTCGGAGACCACACCTGGGTCGCATTCGCCCTGGTCCTCGTCTTCATCTTCGCCATGTTCTACACCGCTCCGCTGTCCTACGCGGTCATGTCCTTCTTCGTCACTGCCATGCTCGGCCTTCTCTACACCCTGCTGAACTCGTACAGCTTCGACGTGTTGGTGCTGCGCATAGAGGAGACGGCGATCGGCGCCGCGTGCGGCATCATCGCCGCCGTTCTGGTGTTGCCGGTGCACACCGACCGCCGTACCGACGAACTGCTGGGGACCGTCCTGGAACGGCTGGGTGACGTCGCTTCCGCGGCGGTGGAGCAGCTCAGTGGTGGGCCTGCGTCCGACCTGCTCAGCAGGGCCCGCAGCTTGGACACGGCGTTGGACGAACTGCGCGACTCCACCGGCCCGTTGACGTACCCCATCACCCCGTTGCGTGGCCGACGGCAGACCGTCCGCTATTTGGTGGCGCTCCTGGAGACATGCGCGTATCACGCCCGGTCACTCGCGGCGACAGCCGAGCTCGTGCCGCACAGCAAGACCGTCGCGGCCGACCCCCGCCTCCTCCGGGCCGGGCGGCGCATCGCCCACAACATCGACGTACTCGCCGCGCATGTCGCGGACGACGGGGCTACGGGCGAGGTCCAGGCGGGGGCCAGCATCGCCTCGACACTGCGGGACGCCGGGTCCGGCAGCGCGTCCTCCGGCACGGTGACCTCCCGGGTGCTGCGTCACCTGCAGCGCCTCGACGAGGGGGTGGTCGGACTCGCCCGCCCCCTCGACGTACCGGTCGCCGAGGGCGCCGGGACGAAGGCCCTGCGCAGCTGAGACGTACTTCGCACGCCGTGCCGTACCAGTGCGCGAAGCTCGGGGACTGCATGGCGGGGCGCTCCAGGGTCGTCCGCGCCCGGCCCGGACGCCATGGATACCGCGGAGCTTCGCCCTCGTCCGGAAGGCCGCCTAACAGGAGCGGGTTCTGTCCGCGGTGTATTCAGCCACCTTCCAGCGTTCCCCAGCCCTCTGCTCCATCCTCGCCGTGGCCGCATACCGCGCAGGCTGATCAGCCGGCGGTGGGATGCGCCAGCCCGTCGTCGTATCGAGGGTCTGCCATCTCGCCCCGTCCACACAGTCCTTCACCGTTGCCGTGGGCGGCTGAGCGTCGACAGCGAGGGCGGCCACCTCCGGCTCGTGGCCGAGGTCACCACGCATCGCCGTGTGTTCCTTGCTCATGCGGGCCAGATCTGCTTCCAGCGCCCTCAGTGCGTCCGGCGTCATGTACTGCTTCAGGTCCGTCCCCTCCGCCGACGCCGCCCGGTACGCCTTCACCTTCTCCGCCCACATCAGGCCGTAGACCTTCAGCACCTCGGCCTTGACCGCGGTGACGGACACCCCGGGCGCCGAGGGAGTCGGTGTGCCTGGAGAGTCCGGCGTGTTCGACGCGGTGGCCGAGGACCTTGGCGACACGCCCGCAGCCGGCTTCGCGTCGTACTCGCCGCCCTCACTGCCGCCACCACAGCCGGCGAGGAGGAGGACGAACATCCCGGCACCGCACCGGGACACCACACCCGCCCAGGTGCCTTTCTGCCGCACTGTCACCATCAGGACCCCCGAACTCGCCGTCCGATATCGATCAACGGCCCAACGACGCCGCCCCCACCAAGTCACGCCGTACGTCGAGAACTCTCCCCTCCTGACGAGTCGGCTTCGGGGCAGGCGAGTCGCGCAACTGTTGCGGGGCTTGACGGGGCCCTGGTCTGTACCTATGGTCACCGGTCAGCGCGAGCGTTCAACATCCAGTGCATCGTTCACACATGAGAACGGATGGGCCCCCCACATGCCCGACACCCTCGCAGTTCACCGCCATCGTCCTCGGCCGACGCTCCTGGCCACCGCGGCAGCCGTCATGGTGGCGTGCTTCCTCTCGGCGCCCGGCGCCCCCCGCGCCGAGGCCGCACCGGCCTCCTTCGCACACCCCGGTGTCACCGTGTCCAAGGCACAGCTGGACTTCACACGCAGCAAGGTCAACGCCGGCGCCCAGCCCTGGAAGGGCGCCTACGACAAGCTGGCGGCGAGCAGATTCGCCGATCCGTCCCGCACCGCCAAGCCTCGCGCGGTCGTCGAATGCGGTTCGTACTCCAACCCCAACCACGGCTGTACGGATGAGCGCGAGGATGCGATAGCCGCGTACACCAACGCTCTCGCCTGGTACGTGACACGTGAAGAGCGGTACGCGAAGAAGTCGATCGAACTGATGGACGCGTGGTCGGCAGTGATCAAGAGCCACACCAACAGCAACGCTCCACTGCAGACCGGCTGGGCCGGTTCCTCCTGGCCCAAGGCGGCCGAGATCATCAAACACACCTACACCGGGTCCTGGGCCAACTCCGGGCGCTTCGCGACGATGCTCCGCGACGTCTACCTCCCCCAGGTCATCAACGGCTCCAACTCCAACGGCAACTGGGAGCTGTCGATGATGGAGGCGGCGGTCGGCATCTCCGTCTTCCTGGAGGACAGGGCGTCGTACGACAAGGCCATGGCGAAGTTCCGGACACGAACGGCCGCGTACGTCTACCTCGGCTCCGACGGCCCCCTGCCCAAGACCGTGCCCAGCCAGAACCTCGACACCGAAGCGAAGATCGTCGGCTACTGGCAGGGGCAGTCCACCTTCGTCACAGGTCTCACTCAGGAGACCTGCCGCGACTTCACACACGCCGGCTACGGCATCTCGGCCATCGCCCACATCGCCGAGACCAGCCGGATCCAGGGGCACGACCTGTACGGGACGGATGTCGGCGAACGGCTGCGGCAGGCACTCGGCTTCCAGTCCACGTACCAGTTGGGCGAACCGGCACCGGACTGGCTGTGCGGCGGATCCCTCCATCTCGGCCTCGGACCCGTCACCGAGGTCGGCTACAACGCCCTGCACAACCGCCTCGGCATCGCCATGACCAACACCCGGAGGCTGACCCAGCAGAACCGCCCGGCCGGCAGCAACAACCTCTTCGTGGCGTGGGAGACGCTGACCCACGGCGACAACCCGAACTGATCAGGCCGAGTCCCCCGGCGCCGCCTCCAGCCGTGCGATCATGCCGCGTGGGCCGCCGGGGCCTCACGACGCTGCTCGCCGAGGCCGTCACACAGACGACAGGACACTGTGCCGTCGCCGACCCCGTCAGTCCGTCTGCGGCCGTTGCCATCCGTGAGTCCGGCCGTCCCGACACCGCATCACGCCCGCTGCCCGTGATGCGGTCGGGCCACGGGCGCCCTACCGGCACCCGGGTCGTCAGTCCCGCTCCGGAATGCGGTACGAAGTCCGGTGTGAACGAACAGACTCAGCCCGCGACCGTTCGCGTGTTCATCGCCCTGGCACCGCCCGACCACGCGAAGGAAGAACTGGCCCGGGAGCTGCGCCCCGCCTATGACACGCACCCCCACGTGCGGTGGAACCGCATCGAGGACTGGCACATCACCTTGGCGTTCCTCGGGGAGCTGCCGACCGAGATCGTTCCGCTCCTGCTCCGGCCGCTCGCCGTCCTCGCGGCGGGCCGCCGGCCACCCTGTCTGGCGTTGCGCGGCAGCGGAAGCTTCGACGACCGGGTGCTGTGGAGCGGAATCGACGGAGACCTCGACGAGCTGCACACCCTGGCCGCCGACGTGCGCGCGGTGGTCAGGAGCTGCGGCGTCACCTTCGAGGACCGGCCCCTGCGCCCCCATCTGACATTGGCCCGTGCCCGCCGGGGAGACCGCGCGTCCGCCGCAGAGATCGCCGAGGGGTTCGCCGAGTTCACCGGCTGCCGGTGGTCTGCCGAACGACTGCACCTGGTCGGCAGCAACGTCGGCCGCAGCCGCGGGCCGATCCACTACCGCGACGTCGACGCCTGGGCCCTCGGCAGCGGGAACCGCACGGCGTCCTGAACGGAAAGCCCGGAGTCGGCAGAGACGGAACCCGGCGGCGTCACCCTCGCCGCACCCCACATCCGGAGGATCGCGGCGCCGAACGCGGGTGCGGATCCGGCTGCTCGGTGGCCGTTCCGCACCCCCGTGGCGTCTCCGCCGCCCTCGGACCGGAGGTGACCCGACTCCAGGACTCGGCGCGGAAGCACCGGGCGGTCCGGGCATAATCTGAACTCGGCACCGACGGGGGGCGGAACACATGACGGCCGGGGCAGTGCAGAGGTGGGGGTCCACCCTCGATTCCGTGGTGGTGTACGAGCGGGGTGCGCTCTGCCGCCGCCTGGCCCGGGGCAGCGTGCCCCCGGGCGGGCGGGTGAGAGTGGTCGGCCTGCCCCGCTCTCTCGCCCCGGGGTCGCTGCGGGCCCGCGTGCAGGGCGCCCGGGGGGTGCGCGTCACTGAGGCCCGCGTGGAGGTCGAGGCCGGGCCGCCGGGTCCGTCTACGCCCGAAGGATTGCGGAGCGAGGTCGAACGGCTGCGCGACGAGTGCGCGGCGGCGAAGGGCCGCCGGGACCACCAGCTGAGCCTGATCGGAGAAGTCAGGGCCCTGCGCCCTGTTCCGCCGCCCCGCAGACGTGAGGACGCGCATCGCCGTACCCCGGTCGACGCGTGGCTGGAACTCGCCGAGTTCGTGGACGGGCGGCTGACCTGGCTGCACACTCGCCTCGACGAGCTGGAGGAAGCGCTGCTCGACGCCGAGCACAGGCGCGACGTCGCCGTGGACAAGCTTGCGCGCGCTTCCACCGACGCGCCGTCCACGCACGTGGAGACCACGGTCTCGGCCGTTCTGACCGTCGACGTCTCCGGTGCCGACGCCCCGGACGCAGAAGTGGAGATCGAACTCGAGTACGAGACGCCGGGCGCCATCTGGGTGCCGACCTACCGTCTGGCCTGTCACCAGGGCGGGAGCAGCGGCAGTCTGGTGCTGCGTGCCTCCGTCGCCCAGCGCACAGGCGAGGACTGGACCGGCGTGTCCGTAGGCCTTGCCACGGCCGACCTGCGACGAGACACGGACCTGCCCCGGCTCCGTTCCGTACGGATCGGACGCAGTCAGCCCGGCTCCGCTCCTTCTGGCTGGCGCGAGCCTCCGGCAGGTCTCGCCGACCTGTTCGCCGGGTACGACGCGGCAGGTCATCAGCCCGCCACGACCGTGCCTCCCGCCGCCGCGGGGGCCAGGGCCGTTCTGCCGCCGCCTGCGCCACAGGGCTACGGCGGGCCTCCCCCTGCGCCGGGCGGTGTCCCGCCCGAGCCCTTCGCAGGCCAGGTCCCCGCGACCGCGCCGCCTGCCCGGGCGCGTACGGGTGCCAGTCGGGGCCCCGCACCCAGTTCCTCCGTGTCTCCTGCCCCCATGGCCCCTGGCGGAGCCCCGCCGCCGGCGTCGCCTCCTCTCCGGCCGACGGCCGGTCAGCCGCGGCCGAGCGGCGCCGAGCTCGACTACGCCGCCCTCGTCCTGTGCGGCCCCGGCGAGCGGGACGGGCGCCGGGGCAGGCTGTTCCCCGGCGCTCCCCTCGACCCGGTGGCGGCGGAGTACCGCCGCCGTGCCGAATCGGTGGCCGCCCTGGCGTTGCCCGGGTACGGTGTTCGGCCCCGCGAGTCGGCGGGCTCCTTCGATCACCGCTTCGATGCCGCCGCCCGTGCCGACATCCCGTCGGACGGCACCTGGCACACCGTCACCGTCGGCGAGATCGCCGTGGGCATGCACACGGAATACCTCTGTGTACCGTCCGTGGAACAGACCGCGTACGCGACCTTGGTGCTCTCCAACGCCACCGACCAGGCTCTCCTGGCCGGCCCGGTGGAAGTGACGGTCGACGACGACTTCCTGCTCACCGCCGCGCTGCCCACTCTCGCCCCCGGCGGCATCCGCCGGGTCGGGCTCGGACCGGCCGAGGGCATCCGTGTCACCCGTCGTACGAACCTGCACGAGTCCACCTCGGGGTTGCGCAACAACACGACGGTGCTCGACCACCGCGTCCACGTGGAACTGGCCAACCGACTCGCCGGGCAGGTCACCGTCGAGGTCCGCGAGCGGGTGCCCGTCACCTCCGAGCAGGACGTCCGGATCGAGGAACGGGCCGACTGGACAACACCCGAGGACGGCCCCGGACCCGATCGGCATGCCCCGGGCACCCGCGTCTGGCGGGTGGACCTGCCCGCCGGCGGCACCGCCGTGCTCGACGGCGGCTACGAGATCCGGGTGCCGGCCGGTAAGGCCCTCACCGGCGGCAACCGCAGGAGTTGACAAGCGCCATGACCACGAACCAGAAGACGATCGCCCTTCCCGTCACCGCCGTGACCTGCCTGGAGGACCGTGCCCATGTGGAGCGTGCCGCCGTGCTCGACCTGGAAGCAGGGGTCCAGCGACTGCGTCTCGGTCCGGTCAGCGCGCTGGCCGTCGACCGGACCCTCCACGCCGAACTGTCCGCCCGCCACCCGGCGACCGTCCTCGATGTGCGGATCACCCGCAGTTGGACACCCCGGAGGGCGCTGACGCACGCCGACGACGTCTCGGCCCTGCGCCGGCGGATGGACGCCATCGCACACGAACGACGCGCCTTGGAACAGCAGCGCGAGCGGCTGGACGCCCGTCGGGACCTGCTCGGCCGACTCGCCGGTGATCTGCTTCGGGAGATCGGTGAGGGCGCCGGTGCCGGGGAGGCCGACAGACCCCGCTGGGGCCGCGAACTCGACCGGGCCGACGAAGAGCGCGCCGTGTGCGGCGAGCGACTGCGCGCTGTGGAGGCAGGCTTGGCCGCCCTGGACGACGAGCTCGGGCAGGCCGAGCGGGCCGTGGGTGTATCCGAGGAGGAGCCCGCCGAACTCGTCGGCCACATCGAACTGACCGTGGAGACCGCGGCCGCCGGTCCGGTCGGGCTGCACCTCAGCCACCTCACCCCGTGTGCGCTGTGGCGGCCCGCCTACCGTGCGGTGCTCGAGGGGGAGTCCCTCACGCTGGAGACCGATGCCATGGTCTGGCAGCGCACCGGGGAGGACTGGTCGGACGTACGGCTGACGTTGTCGACCGCCCGCTCGGCGCTCGCCACCGAACCGCCGCGGTTCGGCGAGGACCGGCTGACGCTCACGGACCGCTCCGTCGCGGAGCGCCGCACCGTGAGCGTCGAACTGCGCGAGGAGGAGACCGGCACTCTCGGCCCTTCCCCGGTGCTCGGCCTGCCGGGGGTGGACGACGGCGGCGAGGCAAGGGTGCTGCGGTCCCCGGCGCAGGTCTCCGTGCCCGGTGACGGCCGTGCCCACCGCGTGCCGCTGTCCTCCTTCGCCACGGGCGCACGCAGTGAGTACGCCTGCTCACCTGAGCTGTCCCCCCTGGTCACCCAGGTGGTGCGGTTCGACAACCTGGCCGGCCACGCACTGCTCGCCGGACCCGTGGACCTGGTCCGTGACAGCGGGTTCAGCGGGCGCGGAACGCTGGACTTCACCGCACCCGGCGCCGCCGTCGAACTTGCCTTCGGGAGTTGCGACGACTACCGCGTGGTCCGGCATGCCGAAGAGACGCGGGACACAGCCGGACTCACCCAGCGGACCGTGATCACCCGCACCATACGCTTGCACGTGTCCCGCTTCTCTCCCCCCGAAGAGCGGGGTGACCTGGTGGTCACTCTTCGGGAGCGGCTCCCGGTCTCCGAAGTCTCGGCCGTGGAGGTCCGTCTGCGTAAGGAGGCCTGCTTCCCCGAGCCCGATTCGGTCGACTCCGACGGCATCGCCCGCTGGGACGTGTGTCTCCCACCCGACGGACACCGCACGGTCACCCTGGTCTACGAGGTGTCGGCGAGTGCCAAGGTCACCGGGCTGTGATCCTCGGCCCGGGCGCGAAAGGGGCGGGCCGCTCGTACGACGGGAGGCAGGCATGTCGGCTGAGCACGTCTGTCACCGTGATACGCGGCGGTATGCGAGGCAGTGAAGCCGCGAGGCCGAAGTCCTCATGGCCCGCACCTGACACGATGACGGCCACGAACCGCCGGCCGGATCCCTACCGTGGGTCCGAACCCGACCGGACATCCACGGACGTACGTACGGCCTGTCTACTCGTCTCCTCCCGCTACCCGGAAGCGACCGGGGCGGTGCTCGGCGGTTCAGCCGCGAGGGGGCGTTCCACGCCCAGCAGTGACCTCGACATCACCGTCCTTCTCCCTGACGACGGCAGGAGACGTCGCGAAGTGCTTCGGTACGAAGGCCGGCCGGCGGAGGTCTTCCTCAACAGCCGCGCGGACCTGCGGACGGCCTTCGAGGAGAGCCGCACCACGCGCAGGGCGACGGCTCTTTTCCTCTTCGCCGATTCCGTCGTTCTCCACGACCCCCACGGCCATGTCGGGGCACTGCACCGAGAGGCGGAGGCCCTGCTGGCTGCGGGTCCGGATCCCCTGACCGAGCCCGAGCGGGACGCCCAGCGAGCCCTGCTCACAGACCTGTGGGACGACCTCACGGACACCGGGCCCGACAGCGACCCCTACGAACAACTGGCCGTGGCTGACCGGGCCCTGCGCGAGGCGGCGCACTTGCTTACGGCGCATCACCGCAAGTGGAACGGCGCCGGCAAATGGCTTCCCAGGCGCCTGAGTGCAGCGGACCCCGAGCTCGGCCGACGCCTGCTCGACGGGCACCTCGCACTGGCAAGACGGGCTGACCCTGGACCGCTGTCGACCTCGGTCCTCGACGTCCTGAACCTGGCAGGCGGGCCTCTCCGCGAAGGCTACGTCACTTCCCGCTGACTCCCCTCCGGCCTTGTTCCCGAGGAGTGGCTTCTGGCTCAGATCTTGGAGGGCCGTCTCGGAGTGCTACCTCGATGTTCGATCGCGAGGGGACTGCGCGTGCGACCGCGTACGCCTCGTGGCCCGGGAGCGCACCGAAGAACCCCTCAGAGTCAGCTGACTCCCGTATGCCGACCTCGGCCGGCCCGCCGCCCTCACGAGCGGTGGGCCGCCTTCACGGTCACGCCGTTCCGCAGCGCTCGCGGAGGAGCTCGACACCGCCGCCTTCCAGGTCGTCGAGATACGCCGCGCGCCCGGTCATGGCCATCGTCAGGGCCAAGGTACTGCCGGAAACGAGTGCCCCGACGCCGGTCTTGAACGGCCCGTCATCTGCGACGAGCTGCAGGTCACCGATGCGTCCCTTGGCGAGGACCACCAGATCGGACCCCTGGTAGTACTCAGCCACCCGTGTGACGGTCTCAGTCGGGTAGTCGCGATGGAGGCCCAGCGGACGCCGGATGTCCTCTGCATGCACGATCGTCTCGCCAAGCATGGCCACGGCAGGGAGGGGAGGCTTGGTTCTGCTGGGGACGACACGCCTGAACCGCTCAAGTGTCTCGGCCGGGGTCGCGCCGAGCTGTTCGGCCAGCCGCATTGCTACCTGTTTGTCGAAGTCGAATCGGCAGCGGATCACGCCCGCAAGCCAGCGCACAGAAGTGAGGCTCGCCCCCGCAGTGAGGTGCGCCAGCACCTCACGCACCATCAACCCGGTGCAGAGTGACGGGGTCGCCCACTGATCGTCAGACAGATCTGCAAGATCGGCTGCCAGTGCCGCTCGCTCCGTATGGATCAGTGGCCAGACCTCGGTCCCTGGGCTGCGATCTGCTGCCGGTTCCGAACCAGTCATAAGGGCGAGTCTCCTGTCACGAGCCGTGTTCTGCATTACACCTCGACCGGAATGCGCGTGTGTCCGGAAGAGTGTTCGAAGGAGAGACTCTCTCACTTGAGCAAAGTCATCGCCAACAAGGTGACCGTTCCTCGGCGCACCGAGCCGGGACCTCCCAGGCATCAGAGTGTGGGCATGCCGAATCGGCAGCAGGTCCTGACGCCATTACGCATGCCCCTTCATGAACCCGGAGCTCGCCGACTGCTGCCCGAGCCGGCAGACAGGCGGTGCTGCTGACAGCAAACGAACCCAGGGCCCGGCAGACGTGCCTGCCGGGCCCCACCACCGCGCATACGGACAGGCCGGCTCCACCATTCGGAACGAGAGTGAAGCCGGCCCCTGGCCACGCGGCGGACGATGGAACGGGATCAGCGGATCTCTGTGGTCCGCTGCTCCTTCAGCGCGGCGCAGTTGGAGTTCTCCACCGACACGTACACGTTGCTGATGCTGCCGCCCCAGCTCACGCAGTAGCCCTTGCCGTAGACGTAGCCCGGCCCTGCGTACGAGGTGAAGTTCCCGTCGTCCCCGGCCCATTCATCGGTTGCGGGGACATAGATGTACGCGGACATGGGCTTGGCCGACCCCGGATTGGCGCGGATGGTCGCGACGCAGTTCATGCCGTTCGACGAGTTGTACGTCAGGTAGACGGTGCCCAGCGAGCCGACAGGCACGGAGTTCACGGTCTTGTACGCCTTACCACAGACTCCCTGCGGTGTGACGTTCGGTGCGGCGGAGGCCGTCGCACCGAACGCAGTGGTTCCGCCCACCGCCAGTGCGGCGAATGCCCCGACAGCCGCGATACTACGAGCAATTCTCATATTTCCCCCTTATGTCCCTGAGAGCGGTTTACTCCCACTTGATGTGACCCGCGAACGGCACGGAAGGTTGCACCGCATTTACACAGAGGCACGGAACGGTCGTACGGCGGAGGTGGACCTCCCGGGACTCAGCAGGTGGAGGACGGGTGCCGGGTCCACGGCCGGGAGCCGTGCCGGCCCCCGGGGATGCTCCGCTGCGGGCCCGGCGCTCTCCGTCAGCCCTCGTCACCTATCGGGAAGGCAGCCCCGGGAGAGGCGTGGTCGACGGGGCCGTCGAACCGAGCCGAAGCACGTTCCACCGCCTGCTGTGGCCTGAGGGAACGGCCGACGTGCGTGACGATCAAGCGGCGCACCCGGGCCGCCGCGGCCGTCTCCCCGGCATCCTCGGGCGTGTGGTGCACCTGCTCCTCCTCAAGAGGCGCTTGCGCACTTTCCGCTTCACACAGCAGCGCGTCGCATCCCTCGGAGAGCTCCACCAGGCTCGCGCACGGCGCGGTGTCCCCGGAGTACACCAACGATCCGGCCGCGGCCTCGATGCGCACCGCGAACGCAGGCAGGCCGTGCGCCACCGCTCGGCTGGTGAGGTTGAGCGTGCCGACGCGAACCTGATGCCCGTCGTGCAGCTCATGGAAGGCAAAGGCGGACTCCACCGGGCTGCGGGTCGAGCCGTTGGTGAGGAAGTGTGCCAGCCGGTCAGCTGTGCCGGGCGGGCCGTACAGCGGGATGGGCGCGGGGAGCTGGATGTCCGCGTAGAGCGCGGCGTAGCAGGCCGTGAGCAGGTCCGCGCTGTGGGCGGCGTGCAGGTGTGAGATCCAGATCGCGTCAAGCTCATCGAGACGTAGATGTCGCTGCAGCTGAGCCAGCGTTCCACTGCCCGCATCCATCCAGATCCGGGTGCCGTCACCGGAGACGAGGTAGCCGGAACACGGGTTGCCGACGTCGGCATAGGGCGTCGCCGACCCCAGAACGGTGAGCTGGAGAGGATCGCTGGGCATGGCCGAAGTCCAGAACCTTGATCATCAAGGGAACACCGGGCGCACTTCCCGCGGGATGCGCCCCGGCCCGTTCGCCGGCGTCGGCCCGAAGGACGACGGGAGGGCTACGTCGCCAGAAGCGGTCCGACCATAAAACACCGGCACTTTGCGGAACCTTTACCCGTTACCGGCCGTTGGCTGGGTGAGCGCACGGGCTCGCGACCGACAACCAAGACGAAGACCGAGGTGACCTCAATGGCAGTGTGGGACCGGCTCAAGGATCAGGCCAAAACTCTCCAGCAGTCCCAAGGAGCACGGGGGCCGGCAGCCGGACACAGCGGCGGACAGGGATCCGGCGGTGGCTCGCGCGCGCAGCTGGTCGGCACGCTGAAGACACAGCTCGCCTCCCTCAAGACGGAGCTGAAGAGCGGCGCCTACCGGGACGCGAGCATGGCGATGTGCGCACTCGTCGCAGCTGCGGACGGACAGGTGGACCCTGCCGAGCGCCAGCACGTGGAGTCGATGATCCTCGGCAACGAGGTCCTGCAGAACTTCCCGCCGGAGCAGTTGCGCACGCGTTTCAACAAGCACGTGGACCAGCTGAGTTTCAACTTCCAGCAGGGCAAGGCCGAGGTGATGCAGGAGATCGCCAAGGCCGCCAAGAAGCCGACGGAGGCGAGGGCCGTGCTGCAGACCGGCATCGTCATCGCCGGTGCGGACGGCAACTTCTCCCAGGCCGAGCACATGGTTCTCCGTGAAGCGTGCACGGCGCTGGGACTGTCCCCCGCGGAATTCCAGCTCTGAACCGAACAGGTTGCCGGCCACCCCACACAGGGCGGCCGGCAACCTGCGCCGTAAGCGTCCGTGTGAGGTAGGTGCCCGGCACCTGTGGACGTGCCGGTGAACGACTTCGAACGCCCCCGAGCGATCAGCGGGATGGTTCGCGGCTGCACCAGCAGGTGTCACCTGGGAAACGCGAGCGGTCACCCCGTGCCGCTTCTGCCCGGCCGACCGGACGCACCGCTGCCTGTGTCGGTCCCGGCCCGGCACTCAGTGTGCGGTGGGCGGCGAAGATGCCTGGGTGCGCGGCCGGCCGTCCGCAGGAAGCGCGCAGGCGGGCGTACCACCTGGCATCCTTTCGCGATTGTTCGCCACGAGCCGGTAGACCCCGTGAGCGATCCAGCGCAGGGGAGGCAGGCTGAGCAGCGCTCCGAGGACAGCCCAGCGTCTTCCCGCGTTCAGCAGCAGCTTTGCGACGGCCTGCGCGCCACCGTGCGTCACGCCGGCCGGCGTGATCCACAGCAGTTCGTGTTCAGCTCGCTCTCGGGTCGTGCCGAGGGAGTTCAGATCCGCGAACTGCCATGGGGTGACCTCGCAGCGTGGCCGGATGTGCCGCTCGGCAAACGTCACTGAGGAGGTGCAGAAAGCACAGTCTCCGTCGTAGATGAGTACAGGTCGCGTCCGCATGACCTCATCATGCCGCAAGGAGGGACCGCCACGTCGGCGGCGCCGCTGCGTCATGCGGTGTGACCGGGTGCGGAAGGCCGTTTCGTGGTGTCCCGCGCGGCGATGGCCTCCGCGACCTCCCGGATGGCACCGCGAATGAGCTTTCCGTAAGCGTCCTCGGAAAGGTCGGGAAGGTGTGCTTCGGCAGCCTCGATGTGCTCGGCGGCGGCTTCGAAGGATGCGAGGCGCCGGTAGTTGTCAGCGAGATTGAGGTGCAGGGACGGATAGAAGCCGGCGATGTGGAGGTCGGCGTGGTGTTCCCGGACCCGCTGTTCGGTCACAGCGTCGGCAGCATCCAGGGCGCGAATGTCCCAGGCCAGGGCCTCGACAGGGTCTTCCTGGAGATCTGCCAAGTAGTGCGCCAGGGCACAGCGGTGCAGCGGGTCGCCCGTGACGCCGATGACGGACCAGCGGCCCAACAGGTCTTGGCGGGCGACAACGACGTCCCCGGCTCGCCCCTTGGTGACGGCTCGGCCGATGGCTTCCATGGTCGGGTCCGGGCCGGGGGAAGTAGCGGTCATGCGGAGTTCTCCTTGTCGTCCTGCTCGAGGTGATCCGGTCTGATGGGCATGATCAGGGTGGTGAGATCGCCACGGTCGGCAGAACGGACGGTGACGGGCTGGTCATATCCCCTCAGGTCGAGCAGCACGTCGGGACCGATGGCAGTGCTCACCGCGGGATAGAGCGTGGTCAGTTCGAACCAGATCCGGAAGGCCAGCCCCGTCACGGCGGCCGGGAGCCGGGTTCCAGAGTGTCCGTCACCTGCCCACAGATGGGTGACCGCCCCGTCAGTGACCCGCAAGGCGACCCGCTCACCGGGGAGTTCCTCCAGGGATCGCAGAAGCAGGGCCTTCGAGACCCTTACTCGGGTGGTGGCTTCGCCCAGTGACGCGAGCACCAGTCGGTAGTCGGGGAATGCCTCGTCGGCGATCAACCGGCAGTGCTGGTCTTCCCGGTCTGCCAGACGTAGCCGGATGCCTCGAGCGGTCGCCTCGATCCGTACCGTCCCACTTCGGCGGATCGCGGCGGAGGCGGTACGCAGTTCATCGCCGTCGACCGCGGCGGCCCACGTGTGCAGCGGTGGTTCGACCGGCGCCAGAGTTCGAGTCGCCAGCCGGTAGCGGTCCGTCGCGGTGAGGGTGACCGCTTCCTGACTGACCTCGAGGAACAGGGCTGCGAGTACCGGCATCCCCGTCTCACGTACCGTCGCGGTCAGGACCTGTTCCACCGCATCCGCAAGCACGGGCCCCCTCAGCACCGCGATCGGCAGGCTGGGCACACCGGCGAGCGAGGACTCGATCACGGCGGCTGTCCGCTGCGCCGCCTTTGCCTCCTCGACGGTCCTTGTCACGTGCTCGTCGAGCAGCCGGGACGCCTCGTCGGATTCGGCGGCGAGGAGCGTTTCGACCGTCGTAAGGGGCATGGCGATCTCACGGAGCCTGCGAAGCTGGGTGGCCCTCGGGACCTGGGCAGGGCTGTAGTAGCGGTAGCCCGTGACCGGGTCGACCACCGCGGCGGGAAGCAGCCCGGAGTCGGCGTAGAACCTCAACGCGCTGGAGGTCAGACCACTGCGTCGGGCAAAGACGCCGATCGGCATCAGTTCACTGTTTGGCACGTCGCCATCATCGGGCTTCAACCAACTCGAAGGTCAACTGCGAAAGGCAGCGCCCCTCCCCCGGGTCCGCACAACCGTCGCACTCCCGCCCTCCTCCCTGGACGAACGGCAACGGACGACGAGACCGACGGCCGGCCATCCCTGCTCCCGGACGTCACGGAAGCAGCGACCTCGCCCTCCGGGAAGTCGAGCAGGTCCCACCTGTCCGCGCGGCGGAAAGCGCCAAGTCCGGCAGCGGACCCGTCGGCGAGGACGGGCTCACACGGCTACGCCTGAGCCCTCAGGTTCCCGTCCGCCACGCCACTGCTGGGCCGTTTCCGGCCTGCTGGACCTGACGCCCCGATATCCGCCGGAGTACCTAAGCCCTCCGTCCGCAGATGCCCTCCGGAGCGGAACACCAGGTCCCGCTCGTCGCGCAGGGCTCGCGTCGCACTCGTCGCTCTCCCTTGATCGCCTTCCCGGAGGCTCAGGGGCGGTATCGGAGGGGGTGGCCGGCCGGCACCTCGGTGAGCACGATGCGGTGGCCGTCCGGGTCGGCGATCCACATCTCGATCAGACCCCAGGGCTCCTGGAGCGGCGGGCGCAGGACGGCTGCTCCACGGGCCGAAACCTCCTCGTGTGCCGCCGCACAGTCGGCGACCTGCATCCAGATCTGCAGTGTGCCGGTCGGTGGTACGTCCGCTCTCCCTGAGACCTCGAGGAAGCCTCCGCCGAGGAAGTACACCGTTCCGCGGTCGGGGCCGGTGCCGAACTCCCTGTAGACGGACAGTCCGAGGGTCCGCCCGTAGAAGTCGCGGGAGACCTCCGGGTCGGCGGGCCTCAGCAACACCCTGCTGCTCAGTACGTGCACCATGGTGCCGACCCTACGCCGACCGGTGCGAGGGAGCCGGCACCCTTCGCGCCGCAGGTCAGGCGCGCGGGTCAGGCGGCTTCCACCGCAGCCTTGATCCGGTGCCCGAAGGCCGGCGCGTCCTTACGGGCGGCAGCAACAGCGAGCCCGACAAGGAGCTTGCCCAGGCGGTGGCCCTCCAGATCATTGAAGATCCGTACTCTTGTTCGATCATGCCCTAGGGCCTCGAGGTCGTAACCGCCTTCCCGGGCCGTCACGAGGTTGGCCGACAGTTCGTTCCAGCGGATGCGCGTAGGGGCCACGAGTTCACTGATCCGGAACGCGCGCCGTGTCGTCATGCCCGCGTCCTTCACCGTGCTGCGGAACACGGTGCCCACTGCTGTCGGACCGGCCGGGCTCTTGGAGATCTTCTGGACGCGTGGGCTGAACTTCCTGTCGTTCTCGCCGTCCGCGAGGAAGGCGAACACCTCAGCGACAGGACGGTCGATGTCGACCGTCGCCTCGAACTGGGCCATGGAGGTCTCCTCAGGTACGACGGGCGTTGCGCGCGGCGTGGCGCACCCTGGAGGGGCGCTGTCTCCAGGATCGGTGCTCCATGGCCGCTCGGCAGCCGGGCGGAGGCTTCCGGCGTGCAATCGGGTGTCCTCGGTCGTCGGCGAGCCGGAGCAGGCACCTGACCGCCGCCGATGCGACCGGAGACGGAGGCCCCGTCCCTGCCTTGGAAAATTCCTCGGCCTTGCCCACCCGGTCCGGAGCCTGAGCCCGCAACCCGGCGGACGTGGATCCCGCCGGTCTGCGGGCGCTCGGAACATCTGCACCGCCACTCACAGACCCACCAGGGCCTGCTGCCGCCCAGGCCGGATCGGTCTTCGGGCAGCGCGGATCCTCCGCCCCTCCCCTTCTCAGTGTGCGATGCTGTCGATCAGCTCGCGGGCGCCCTGCCGCAACAGGGTCACGGCCACGGAGGTGCCGAGGGTGGCGGGATCGAGCGGACCTGCCCATTCGTGCGCGTTGAGGACGGTCTTGCCGTCGGGGGTGAACACGCAGGCACGCAGAGAGAGATCTCCGTTGCGTTGGGCTTTGGCGTACCCGGCGATCGGGGAGTTGCAGTGACCCTGAAGTACGTGGAGGAACATGCGCTCAGCCGTGATCTCCCGGTAGGTCCCCGGGTGATTGAGCACGCTCACGGCGTCGATGGTCGCCGTGTCGTCCTCGCGGCACTGCAAAGCGAGGACGCCCGCGCCGATCGGGGGGCACATCGTCTCCGGGGAGAGGATGTCGCTGATCACGTCGGACCGGCCGATGCGATGAAGGCCCGCGGCGGCCAGGAGGAGCGCGTCGGCTTCTCCGGCAGCGAGCTTCGCCAGTCGCCGGTTGGCGTTGCCACGGAAGGGGATGCAGTTCAAATGGGGGTGGGAAGCCGCAAGCTGCGCGGTCCGGCGAACGGACGAGGTACCGACGCGTGCGCCGTCAGGCAGCTGGTCGAGCGTGAGTCCGCCCGGGTGGACGAGGGCATCGCGGATGTCGTCGCGCTCGAGGAACGCGGCAAACGTCGTGCCTGCGGGCAGCGGACGGTCGGCGGGGATGTCCTTGACGCAGTGGACGGCCAGGTCCGCCGCCCCCGCGAGGAGGGCGGCGTCGACCTCCTTGGTGAAGGCCCCCTTGCCTTCGACCTTGGAGAGATCTCCCATCCATTTGTCGCCTGTGGTTCTGACCGGGACGACTTCGGTGACCGTGTCGGGATGGAGGGCCGCGAGTTCGGCCCTGACACGCTCGACCTGGGCCAGGGCCATGGGTGAGTCGCGCGAGACGATGCGGATCAGCTCAGGGACGGACATGGCCCCCACGATAGACCTCCACGCTCGAGCGGCTACCGTCCGACGCGTCCAGGCCCGTGCTGTCGGACCCGTTCCGAGAAGACCACGGAAATGCACGCCGTCGAATTCCGGCCGCGCCGGAATTGAGGTTTCGTGCACCGTCGCACAGGTTCCACGAAACCACTGCCGCACGGCTACAGGCCCTCCATCAGGCAGGGTTGCCGCACCGTGGCGGGAAACGGCCGCTCTGGCCGGAGCGGACCCGGCGACAAGGGTGTCACTCCCTCGTCCATGCTTGGCTGATTCACTTCCCTGTGGCCGCGCCTCACTCGCCCGAGGGCTGTCAGCCGCCCCGCGAGGTCCCTAGCATGACCTCCACGGACACCGACTTCACTCTCTTTGAACCGCGAGGCGCTGGATGAGCAACGGGGAGACCTCCATTCCGACGAACATCGATGTGAACGTGCCGAGCGTCGCGCGGATGTACGACTACTACCTGGGTGGTAAGGACAACTACCCCGCCGACCGGGTGGCGTGTGAGCAGCTCCTGGAGCGTGTGCCGAGCACCAAGGTGCTCGCGGTGAACAACCGGAGGTTCCTACGACGCGTCGTGCACCACTTGGCGTCCGAGTACGGGATCCGCCAGTTCATCGATCACGGATCCGGCTTGCCGACGCAGGACAACGTCCATCAGGTCGCCCAACTCGTGGACCCCGATGCGCGGATCGTCTACATAGACAACGACCCCATCGTCCTGGCGCACGGCAAAGCCATACTCGAGGAGAACGACAGGACCGCGGTCATCCAGGCGGACATGCGGGACACCGAGGGCATTTTCGGCCATCCTGAGGTGACCCGGCTCATCGACTTCGACGAGCCGGTGGCCGCCCTGTTCGTGTCCGTGCTGCACTGCGTTCCGGACGAGGACGACCCCGCGGGCCTGGTTCGCCGGGTGGCTGCCCGTCTCGCCCCGGGAAGCTTCCTGGTGGTCTGTCAGCTCGTGAGTGAGGACGCGGCAACCCGCGACTTCGTCACGGAGTTCATGGCGAAAAGCACCGGCAACCGGTGGGGACGCGTGCGGCGGCAGGAGGACGTGCACGAGTTCCTGGAAGGCCTGGACGTCCTGGAGCCGGGCCTGGTGGAGGTGTCGACGTGGCGGCCGGATTCGGATCTGGCGCCGAAGCAGGCGACCCGGGAGTGGATCGAGTACGGCGGTGTCGGCCGCAAGTGGTGACGGGTCGTACGACCGGCGGGACGGTGGTGTCCGGGCCGGCGCCCGGGTAGCCGGAGCAGCCCCGTGGGACGAGGATCCGGCCTCGGGATTCCGGCTTCGGGCTCCTCGATCCACAGGTCGCCGCACAGACCCACCCGGCAGATCAACGAGGCTCTGATCGGCCGAACAACCGGTCCGGCAGCGGGCGCAACCTGGGGCCGTCGCCCGCCGGCGTCTTCGGCGCGGGAGCGGACCGATGCCGAGGTCACACAGCGGAGCCGTCGGAGAGCCGGTTGCCCACGCTGTAGCGCTTGAGCGCCTGCCTCAACAGGTCCCTGCTCTCGGCCGGGCTCGGCGACTGAGCGCTGAGCGAGTCCAGGATCCACCGGTACTCGTCCGTGCTCTCCTGCTTGTTCACGGAGGTGGCGTTGGTCAGGTGCTCGATGTACGCGACATCGGGGAGCCCGTCCATCGCGAACCGCAGATACGTGATGCCGTTGCCGGGAGACGTGTGGGCGGTCACCGCGAAGGGGGCCACCTGCACGATCACGTGCGGCAACTCCGTCATCTCCAGCAGATGGGCGAGTTGCTCACGCATCACCCGGGCGCCGCCCGTCGGCCGCATCAGCACCGCCTCGTCCAGCAGCACCCAGAGCTTCGGGGCATCCCGTCGCTGCAGCAACTGCTGCCGCCTGAGCCTTAGGCACTGTTTCTCGGATCATGTTCTGAGCCAGATGACGAGTGCTGCGAGCGTGACGGTACCGAGGTAGATGTAGGCGCGTTTCTCGTAGCGGGTGGC
>NZ_JNXG01000022.1 GCF_000717025.1 Streptomyces atroolivaceus | reverse complement strand
CTGGGTTGATAGGCCAGATGTGGAAGCCCGGTAACGGGTGGAGCTGACTGGTACTAATAGGCCGAGGGCTTGTCCTCAGTTGCTCGCGTCCACTGTGTTGTTCCCAGGCCACGAACAGTCGTGCTGGTTGAACAACTACGAAACGCCCGGTTACATTCCGAACCCGGAAGCTAAGCCTTTCAGCGCCGATGGTACTGCAGGGGGGACCCTGTGGGAGAGTAGGACGCCGCCGAACAATCTTTCAGGACCCTTGGTCCCAGCGTTCATGCTGGGGCCGAGGGTCCTTTTTTGTTTTGTCGAAGCGCGTCGGATGGTCGGCTGCGCGAGAATGTCTGTGGTACCCGATGACAGGAGTCACCCCCATGTCCACCAACTCTTCCGACGACCGTCCGGAGCGCGAGCCGCGTCGCCGGGACGGTGGTGACAGGGGCGGCTTCCGAGGAGGCCGCGACGACCGGTCCGCAGCGCCTCGACGGGACAACGACCGTGGCGGTTTCCGCCGTGACAACCGTGACCGCGGGCCCCGGCGTGATGACAACCGGGGTGCCGGGGCCGGTGCCGGCGGCGGTGGTTTCCGCCGTGACGACAGTCGGGGTGGCGGCACCGGTGGTGGCGGTTTCCGGCGTGATGACAGCCGGGGTGGTGGCTCCGGCGGTGGTTTCCGGCGTGACGACCGTGACCGTGGACCCCGCGACCGTGGTGGCCGCCCTTCCGGTGGTGGGTTCGAGCGCCGTGACGACCGGCCGCGTGGCCCGCGTCGCGACGACGACCGCCCCGGCGGCTTCCGCCGCGACGACAACCGCGGCTCCGGCGACCGTGGTGGCCGCCCTTCCGGTGGTGGGTTCGAGCGCCGTGACGACCGGCCGCGTGGCCCGCGTCGCGACGACGACCGCCCCGGCGGCTTCCGCCGTGACGACCGTGCCCCCCGCCGTGACAACGACCGGGGCAACGACCGCGGTGGCTACCGCGGCCGTGACGACCGTGGCGGTTACCAGGGGCGCGACGACCGGGACCGTGAGCCCATCAAGCGGCTCCCCATCCCCGACGACGTCACCGGCCACGAGATCGACAAGGACGTCCGGCAGGAGCTGATGAGCCTGCCGAAGACCCTCGCCGAGGACGTCGCACGGAACCTCGTCATGGTCGCCCGCCTGATCGACGAGGACCCCGAGCAGGCTTACGCCTACTCGCGCATCGCCCTGCGTCTGGCATCCAGGGTCGCCGCGGTGCGCGAGGCGGCGGGCTTCGCCGCGTACGCCACCCAGAGGTACGCCGAAGCGCTGGCCGAGTTCAGGGCGTCGCGCCGGATGACCGGCTCGGTGGAACTGTGGCCCGTCATGGCCGACTGCGAGCGCGGACTGGGCCGTCCCGAGCGGGCCATGGACATGGCCGGCGAGCCCGAGGTACAGAAGCTGGACAAGGCCGGGCAGGTCGAGATGCGCCTGGTCGCTGCGGGCGCCCGCAGGGACATGGGGCAGATCGACGCCGCGATCGTCACGCTGCAGAGCCCCGAGCTCGCCTCCAGCGCCGTCCACTCCTGGACTCCGCGCCTGCGTTACGCCTACGCCGACGCACTTCTGGAAGCAGGCCGCGAGGACGAGGCCCGTGAGTGGTTCGGGAAGGCCATGGAGGCCGACAAGGACGGTGCGACCGACGCGTCCGACCGGCTGGCCGAACTCGATGGTGTGGAGTTCGTCGACGCACTCGGCGACGACGACGCGCACGCCGGTGAAGCCGGCGACGTCGAGGGTCACGCACCCGTCGGCCATGACCAGGACGACGAGGACGACGAGGACTCGGACGACGAGGACGCGGACCACGAGGACGGCGACGACGACAGGTCCGCCAAGGACTGAGCATCGCTGAGGCACGGAACATGAAGGGCGGCACCCACGGCGGGTGCCGCCCTTCATGCGTTCCGCGCCCGGCTGAGCCCGCTCCGGCGACCGTGAGGCCGGCACTACGTGCGAGGCGGCTCGCTTCAGCCGGTGCCGAGACTGCGCAGGACCAGCCCCGTGGCAGGCTTGGGGCCGAACGAGGTCGACTTACGAGGCATCGTGACGCCCTGTCTGGCCAGGTCCCGCACGACGTCCTCGCGCACCGGACGCATCAGTACCGCCGTTGCGTCGTGCCGTTCCGCCTGCTCGACCGCCGCCGCGGTGTCGTGGATGTAGGCGATGTGCTCGGGGGCGTCGGGGATGCGCCATACGTCGTCGAGGAGCGTGGAGTGCAGCACGGTCGCGTCCAGAGCGCGCCAGGCCGCCGGCCGGTCGGCGCGCACCGTACGCGCGAGCAGTTCTTCGTCCGGCCCGTCGATCAGGTGGAAACGGCCGTCGCCCGCGAGAAGGAAGGCGTTGCCTTCGGCCGCGGTGTCCGCGAGCGCTCCGAGTGCCCGGTGCAGCGGCCCGTCGACGGGTCTCACACGGAAGCGGCCGTCGAGGGCGCGGAGCGCGCGGGCGACCGGAAGGCGGTGCAGCAGGCGGTGGATGGCGCGGACCCGCAGCGGATAGCGGGCGGTGTCGACGAGCAGGACGAGACCGAAGTCCCAGGGACCGGGGTCGGAGTGCTCCTGCTGGAGCCTGAGGTAGGTGGCCCAGCGGTGGTGGCCGTCGGCGATCAGCGCCTGGCGGTGGGAGAGATCCGACTCGATCTCCGTGTGTTCCGCCGGGTCGGTGACGGCCCAGAGACGGTGGCTGACACCGTCCTCGGTCGTCGTGGCGAGAAGCGGGAGTCGCTCCACCACCCGCTCGATGACGGCCGTCGCCCCGCTCGGCCCGCCGTCACCCGCGTAGCTGAGAAGCAGGGGTTCGAGGTGGGCGGCGGCCGTGCGCATCAGGTCGGCGCGGTCCTCCACGACATCGGCCATGACGTCCTCGTGCGGCAGTACGACGCCCTCCGACGCGGGGGAGAGTGCCAGGGCCCCGATCACACCGCGCTGGAGCTCGTCGCCGGCCCGCTGCTCGTAGACGTAGAGCACGGGTACAGGGTCCGCCGCGAGGATGCCCTCGGCGAGCCAGCGCTTCAGTGTTCCGGCGGCCTGCTGGTGGCGGGCGGCGGCCGTGCCGCCCTGCGGCAGGATCAGCCGCACGATGTTGTGCGGGTCCGCGGACTCGAGGTGGTGCAGCCCGTCGGGCCGGACGACGACGTCGTACGGGGGTGAGGTCACAGCCGCCAGGCTGCCGACCCGTTCGGGGACGTACCGCAGTCCGCGGAAGGGGATCAGCCGCAGTCCCCCACCGGCGGCGTGACCGGATGTGTTCATCCGGGCATCGTATGTGCGCTCCCGCGATGCGCGATGATCGGGGGAGAGGATGGACAGAGGAGCGCAGGCATATGAGTCAGCAGTACAGGTCCCGGCCGCTCGGGAGCAGCGCGGCGCTGAGCGAGGCGTACGACACGGCCCTGCTCGATCTCGACGGGGTGGTGTACGCGGGCGGGCACGCGATCGTCCACGCCGTCGAGTCGCTGAGCAGGGCACGCGCGGGCGGGATGCATCTGGCGTACGTGACGAACAACGCGCTGCGTACGCCGGACGCGGTGGCCGAGCACCTGACGGAGCTCGGGGTGCCGGCCGATCCTGCTGATGTGATCACGTCGGCACAGGCGGTGGCCCGGCTGATGGCCGATCAGCTGCCGTCCGGGGCCAGGGTGCTCGTGGTCGGCGGTGAAGGGCTGCGGGTCGCGCTGCGGGAGCGCGGGCTGGTGCCCGTCGAGTCGGCGGACGACGATCCGGTAGCGGTGGCACAGGGGTTCGGCGGGCCCGATCTCGCCTGGGGCCGGTTCGCCGAGGCTGCGTACGCGATCTCGCGAGGTGCGGTGTGGTTCGCGTCCAACACGGACCTGACGATCCCGGGCGCCCGGGGTATCGCGCCGGGGAACGGCGCGGCGGTGGAGGTCGTACGGATCGCGACCGGTGCAGAGCCCCAGGTGGCGGGCAAGCCGCTGCCGCCGATGCACCGCGAGACCGTGCTGCGGACCGGAGCGAAGCGGCCGCTGGTCGTCGGGGACCGGCTGGACACGGACATCGAGGGCGCGTTCAACGGCGGTGTGGACTCGCTGCTGGTCCTGACCGGGGTGACCGACGCGGCGCAGCTCATCGCGGCCGAACCCAAGTACCGCCCGACGTACGTGGACCGGGACCTGCGGGGGCTGCTCAGCGGTCAGCCCGAGGTGTCGGAGGAGAGCGGCGGGATCCGCTGCGGTGGCTGGACTGCCGTCGTCCGCGGGGACGCACTCGTGCTCGAGGGTGGCGGCGACGCGATCGACGCGCTGCGTGCCCTGTGCGGGGCGGCGTGGACGCAGGCCGGGGAGGGCTCGTGCCGGCTGGACGCTGCGAAGGCCCTGGCCGTACTGGATCTGTAGAGCTCCGGACCGAGGACCGGGCGTCCGGCCCGCGGGACCGTATGCGGTACGGGGGAGTTGAGGAGATAGGAGGATAGGCTAACCTAACCAGGTGTTGGTAGAGAGTCCCCCCGAATCGAGTTCCGGCCCCCCAGCCACGCCGGACACAGGCACGCGCGCCGGGCGCCACGCGGTACGCGCCGCGGGCCTGCTGGTCGCCGTGGGTGTGCTGGTGCTGGTGTGCCTCGCGAGTATCGCGATCGGCGCCAAGGCCCTCCCGCTGTCCGACGTGTGGCACGGACTGGCCCACTACTCGGGCACCAGCGGTGACGTCCTCGTACGGGACGTGCGGGTCCCGCGCACCGTGCTGGGGCTGATCGTCGGTGCCGCCCTGGGCCTGGCCGGCGCCGTGATGCAGGCGCTGACCCGCAACCCGCTCGCCGAGCCCGGTCTGCTGGGTGTCAACGCGGGCGCGGCGGCGGCCGTCGTCTCGGCCATCACCTTCCTCGGCGTCACCTCGCTGACCGGATACGTCTGGTTCGCGTTCGGCGGCGCCGCGATCGTCTCCGTGGCGGTGTACCTGCTCGGCGGCAGCCGGTCCTCGAACCCCGTACGGCTGGCCCTCGCCGGCACTGCGGTCACCGCGGCGCTGTTCGGCTACGTCAACGCCGTACAACTGCTGGACTCGGCGGCGCTCGACCGGCTGCGCTTCTGGACCGTGGGGTCGCTGGCCTCGGCGAACCCGGAGACCGTCGGCAAGGTGTGGCCGTTCATCGCGCTCGGGGTGCTGCTCGCCCTGGTCATAGCCAGGCCGCTCAACGCGCTGGAGATGGGCGACGACACGGCCAAGGCGCTCGGCGCGCACCTGACCCGCACCCGCGTCCTCGCGATGGTGGCCGTCACCCTGCTCTGCGGGGCGGCGACCGCCGCCTGCGGGCCGATCGTCTTCATCGGGCTGATGATCCCGCACCTGGTCCGCACCATCACCGGCCCGGACATGCGGTGGATCCTGCCCTACGCGGCCGTGCTCGCACCCGTGCTGCTGCTGGGCGCGGACGTGGTGGGCAGGGTCATCGCCCGCCCCTCCGAACTTCAGGTGGGCATCGTCACGGCGCTGCTGGGCGGGCCCGTCTTCATCCATCTCGTACGGCGCAAGAGGATGGCCCAGCTGTGAAGCCCCCGCAGGACACCACGAGGACGGTCCACGCCGTGCGGACCGCCGGCGGGCTCTCGTTCCGGGTGGACGCGCGCGCGTTCACCGTGATCGCGCTGCTCGTCGCCGCCGCGGCCTTCGCCGCCGTGGTGCTGATCGGCAGCGGCGACTACTCCATGTCACCCGGTCAGGTCGTCACCACGCTGTTCGGCAACGGCACCTTCCAGCAGGAGTTCATCGTCACCGAACTGCGGCTGCCCAGGGTGCTGGTCGGGCTCCTCGTGGGCGCCGCGCTCGGTGTCGGCGGCGCCGTCTTCCAGAGCGTCTCCCGCAATCCGCTCGGCAGTCCCGACGTGCTCGGCTTCGGCCAGGGCTCCGCGGTCGGCGCCCTCACCGTCATCGTGCTCTTCGGCGGCGGTCCCGCCGAGGTGGCGGCGGGCGCCGTCGGCGGGGGCCTGCTGACGGGTGCCGCCGTGTACCTGCTGGCCTGGAAGCGCGGGGTGCACGGCTACCGGCTCGTCCTCGTCGGCATCGGCGCCGCCGCGATGCTCACCGCGGCCATCCACTACCTGATCACCAAGGCCGATCTCGTCGACGCCACCCGAGCCGTCGTGTGGATGACCGGCTCGTTGGACGGCCGGGACTGGTCCCAGGTCTGGCCGCTGCTCGCGGTCTGCTGCGTCCTGATCCCCCTGGTCCTCGGCCAGGGACGGGCGCTGCGCATGATCGAGATGGGCGACGACGCCGCCCACGCCCTGGGCGTGCGGGTGGAACGCACCCGGCTCGTCCTGCTGAGCTGCGCCGTGCTGCTCGTCGCCGTCGCCACCGCCGCCGCCGGACCGATCGTCTTCGTATCGCTCAGCGCTCCGCAGGTCGCCCGCCGCCTCACCCGCGCACCCGGCCCCAACCTGGCAGCCGCGGCCGCCACGGGTGCGGCCCTGCTCCTCGTCGCCGACTGGACCGCCATGAACGCCTTCGGGGACCGCCAGCTCCCGGTGGGCGTCGTCACCGGCGTGCTCGGCGGCTGCTACCTGCTGTGGCTCCTGGTGTCCGAGCGCAGGGCGGGACGCATATGAAGCCGGGTAGGCCGGGCACCTCGCAGACCATCTCCACAGATTCCGGGAGTACGACCATGCAGCGCCTCACCGCCGACTCGGTGACCCTCGGCTACGACCAGCGGATCATCGCCGAGAACCTCTCGGTCGAGATCCCCGACCACTCCTTCACGGTCATCGTCGGCCCCAACGCCTGCGGTAAGTCGACTCTGCTGCGTGCCCTCTCCAGGATGCTGAGGCCGAACGCCGGCGACGTCCTGCTGGACGGGCAGTCCATCCACCGGATGCCCGCGAAGAAGGTCGCCAGGACCCTGGGCCTGCTGCCCCAGTCCTCCATCGCCCCGGACGGCATCACCGTCGCCGACCTCGTCTCGCGCGGCCGCTACCCCCACCAGGGGCTCCTGCGCCAGTGGTCGCCCGAGGACGAGCGGATCGTGAAGGAGTCCATGGAGTCGACCGGCGTCGGCGGGCTCGCCGACCGCTACGTCGACGAACTGTCCGGCGGCCAGCGCCAGCGGGTCTGGATCGCCATGGCCCTCGCCCAGCAGACCCCTCTGCTGCTGCTGGACGAGCCGACGACGTATCTCGACATCCAGCATCAGATCGACGTGCTCGACCTCTGCGCGGAGCTGCACGAGACGCAGGGCCGCACGCTCGTCGCGGTGCTGCACGACCTCAACCACGCCGCCCGGTACGCCACCCACCTCATCGCCATGCGCGAGGGCGCGATCATCGCCGAGGGCGCGCCCGGCGACATCGTCACCGCGCAGCTCGTCGAGGACGTCTTCGGCATGCGGTGCCAGGTGATCGACGACCCAGAGACGGGAACACCGCTCGTCGTCCCCGCCGCCCGGAGGAAGCGCACGGAGGCCTCCGTCTGAGGCCGCCGTACGTCACAGCATGGACTTGAGCTTCAGCAGATCGCGGAAGCCCGCCTCCAGCCGCACCCGGCCCGACGCCCAGGCCTTCGCGAAGTTCAGCTCGCCGTCGACCATGGCGACGAGGTCGTCCCCGGTCATCGCCAGCCGGATCTCGGCCTTCTCCCTGGGCGGGCCCTCGTGCGTGTCGAGCACCTGGATCCGGCCGTTCGTCAGCCGTCCGGTGAAGGTCACGTCGAGATCCCTGATGTGGCAGCTCAACGAGCGGTCGAGGTCGGCGGCACGGCGTACGTCGCCGTCCGCCCCCGCCAGATTGCCGGAAAGTGTGTCGAGTGCGCTGCGGCACTCCGCCATGGTCGCCATCGTCACCGACGGTACACCGGCCCTTCGGGGTAGCGTTCCCGCATGAGCGACTGGATGCCGGGGCCGGACACGGCGCAGGGGGGCGAGGCGGCCGCGGCAGCGCCCGCCGCGCCACCCGCGCCCTCCTTCGACCCCGTCCCGCCCGCGCCCCTCGGTGTCGCGCGCACCCCGACCGGGCACGCCGGTGTCGACGCGCGGCTGGAGCGGCTGGCCGACGCCGACCACCTCGCGGCGGACGGCCACACCGAGGTGTACGAGGATGTACACCGTGGGCTGCGCGACGAACTGACCGCGCTGGACGCACGGCCCGCACCCGTACCGACGCCCGCGCACGACCACAGGAGCTGAACCGAACGTGGCAGGAGTGGCACGTCGCCGCCTCGACGCCGAGCTGGTACGCCGCAAGCTCGCCCGCTCGCGCGAACACGCGAGCCAGCTGATCGCGGCGGGGCGGGTGACGGTCGGCGGGAACACGGCGACCAAGCCCGCGACCCAGGTCGAGACCAGCGCGGCCGTCGTCGTGGTGAAGGACGACGACGATCCCGAGTACGTCTCGCGCGGCGGGCACAAACTCGCGGGCGCCCTCGCCGCCTTCGCACCCCTGGGACTGAAGGTCGAGGGGCGGCGGGCACTGGACGCCGGTGCCTCGACCGGCGGCTTCACCGATGTGCTGCTGCGGGCCGGCGCCGGCCACGTCGTGGCCGTGGACGTGGGCTACGGGCAGCTCGCCTGGTCCCTGCAGTCCGATGAACGCGTCACCGTCAAGGACCGTACCAACGTACGAGAACTGACGGTGGAGCAGATCGACGGGGAGGAGGTCGACCTGGTGGTGGGCGACCTGTCGTTCATCCCGCTCGGACTGGTGCTGCCCGCCCTCGCGCGCTGCGCCGCCCCCGACGCCGACCTGGTGCTCATGGTCAAGCCGCAGTTCGAGGTGGGCAAGGAGCGCCTCGGCAGCGGCGGTGTGGTCCGCAGCCCCGAGCTGCGGGCCGAAGCCGTGCGGGAGGTGGCGCGCCGGGCCGGTCTGCTGGGCCTCGGCGTCCAGGGGGTCACGGCGAGCCCGCTGCCCGGCCCGTCGGGAAATGTCGAGTACTTTCTGTGGCTGCGGGCCGGCGCACCTGAGCTGGATCCCGCGGATGTCGACCGTGCAGTGGCGGAGGGGCCCCGTTGACGACGCATGCGGCACAATCAGGGAACGCGGAACGCACCGTCTTCCTGCTGGCGCACACCGGCCGTCCGGCCGCGATCCGCAGCGCCGAGCTCGTGGTCCAGGGCCTGCTGCGGAACGGCCTGGGCGTCCGGGTGCTGGCCGTGGAGGCCGAGGACCTGCCGCTGCCACAGTCCGTGGTGACGGTCACCGACGCGACCCCGGCGGCCGTGGACGGCTGCGAACTGCTGATCGTGCTCGGAGGGGACGGGACGCTGCTGCGCGGCGCCGAGATCTCCCGCGCCTCCGGCGTACCGATGCTCGGTGTCAACCTCGGACGGGTCGGCTTCCTCGCCGAGGCCGAGCGTGACGACCTGGACCAGGTTGTCGACCGGGTCGTCACCCGGGCGTACCAGGTCGAGGAGCGGATGACGCTCGACGTCCTCGTGCACAGCAACGGTGACATCGTGCACACCGACTGGGCACTCAACGAGGCCGCCGTCCAGAAGGTCTCGCCCGACCGGATGCTCGAAGTGGTCCTGGAGATCGACGGCCGGCCGGTGACCGGCTTCGGATGCGACGGGATCGTCTGTGCCACCCCGACCGGGTCGACCGCGTACGCCTTCTCGGCAGGCGGCCCCGTCGTCTGGCCGGAGGTCGAGGCCCTGCTCATGGTGCCGATCAGTGCCCACGCGCTGTTCGCGAAGCCGCTGGTGACCTCGCCCGACTCCGTGCTCGCCGTGGAGGTCCAGCCGCACACCCCGCACGGGGTGCTGTGGTGCGACGGGCGCCGGACCGTCGAGCTGCCCGCAGGGGCCAGGGTGGAGGTGCGGCGCGGGGCCGTGCCCGTACGGCTCGCGCGGTTGCACCAGGCGTCGTTCACCGACCGGCTGGTGGCCAAGTTCGCGCTGCCCGTCCAGGGCTGGCGGGGCGCTCCGCACTGATTGCCGGGACCGCTGCTCACACCCGCGTGAGTGAATCCGGCACCGGGGTCCGTCGCACACGGGCTCCCGGACCTCGTAAGGTCATGTCCGTGTTGGAGGAGATGCGGATACGATCGCTCGGAGTCATCGACGACGCGGTGGTGGAGCTGTCACCCGGTTTCACCGCGGTGACGGGTGAGACCGGCGCGGGCAAGACCATGGTCGTCACGAGCCTCGGGCTGCTGCTCGGCGGGCGCGCCGACCCCGCCCTGGTGCGGGTCGGTGCCAAGGCCGCGGTCGTCGAGGGGCGGATCACGGTGTCCCCCGGCGACTCGGCGGCGGTGCGAGCCGAGGAGGCCGGGGGCGAGATCGAGGACGGTGCGCTGATCATCAGCCGTACCGTCTCGGCGGAAGGACGCTCCAGGGCCCATCTCGGGGGCAGATCCGTGCCCGTGGGAGTGCTCACCGAGCTCGCCGACGAACTCGTCGCCGTGCACGGCCAGACCGACCAGCAGGGACTGCTCAAGCCCGCACGGCAGCGGCAGGCGCTCGACCGGTACGCCGGCGGGGGTGTCGAGGGCCCGCACACCAAGTACGCGGCGGCCTACCGGCGGCTGCGCGCCGTCGTCACCGAACTCGGCGAACTGACCACCCGGGCCAGGGAACGCGCCCAGGAGGCGGATCTGCTGCGCTTCGGCCTCGACGAGGTCGCCGCCGTGGAGCCGCTGCCCGGGGAGGACACCGAGCTCGCCGCGGAGGCCGAGCGGCTCGGCCACGCCGAGGCGCTCGCCTCCGCCGCCGCCCTCGCCCACGCGGCGCTCGCGGGCGATCCGGAGGACCAGGAGGGTGTGGACGCCACCACGGTGGTGGCGGCAGCCGGACGGTCCCTGGACGCCGTACGGGCGCACGACCCCGCACTGGCCGCGCTCGCCGACCGGATCGGGGAGATCTCGATCCTGCTCGCCGACGTCGCCGGCGAGCTCGCCGGGTACGCCGACCAGCTGGACGCCGACCCGCTGCGGCTCGCCGCCGTGGAGGAGCGGCGGGCCTCGCTCACGGCGCTCACCCGCAAGTACGGCCAGGACATCACCTCCGTGCTCGCCTGGGCCGAGGAAGGTGCCTCCCGGCTGACCGAGCTGGAGGGTGACGACGACCGCATCGGTGAGCTGACGGCGGAGCGCGACACGCTCCGCGGCGAGCTCTCGGTCCTCGGGCAGGAGCTGACCGACGCGCGGACGGAGGCGGCGGCGCGCTTCGCCGCGGCCGTCACGGAGGAGCTGTCGTCACTGGCGATGCCGCACGCCCGGGTGTCCTTCGCCATCCGGCAGACCGAGGCGCCGGACGAGGAGTCCGGTATCGACATCGGAGGCCGGAGCGTGCTCTACGGGCCGTCCGGCGCCGACGAGGTGGAACTCCTGCTGGCGCCCCACCCCGGCGCGCAGCCCCGGCCGATCGCCAAGGGCGCATCGGGTGGTGAGCTGTCCCGGGTGATGCTCGCCGTCGAGGTGGTCTTCGCGGGTTCCGACCCCGTGCCGACGTACCTCTTCGACGAGGTCGACGCGGGCGTCGGCGGCAAGGCGGCCGTCGAGGTCGGCCGGCGCCTGGCGAAGCTCGCCAGGTCCGCCCAGGTCGTCGTGGTCACCCACCTGCCGCAGGTGGCGGCCTTCGCCGACCGGCAGCTGCTGGTCGAGAAGACCGTGGACGGATCGGTGACCAGGAGCGGCGTCACGGTCCTGGAGGGCGAGGACAGGGTGCGGGAGCTCTCCCGGATGCTCGCCGGGCAGGAGGACTCGGAGACCGCCCGGGCGCACGCCGAAGAGCTGCTGGAGACCGCGCGGGCGGACGGATAGCGGCCGAAGACGTCAGCTTCGCACCGCCCGCCTCACTCCTACGAGTGAGTCGGGCGGTCCCGCTGCCGACGCGACGAGGGGAAGAACGTTTCGTCGGTGCCGGAACGTGCGTACGGACTGGCATCCTTGGCGCTGTACATACCGCCGACTCGGGAGCCCCGGGAGCCAATCAACGTGTCACAGCTGCGTACGGTCCAAGTCCTGGGCGGCGGTGCCGGAAGCAGCGCTCATGTCAGCTCGCTCGCCGCAGGTCTGGTCGCCCGAGGCGTGCAGGTCACCGTCTGCGCCCCCGCCGGTTCCCGCGCCCACGGCCTGCCGGCGCCGGGCGCCCGCTACGTCGCGGTGCCCCGGCGCAGTGACCCCGCGGCCGTCGCCGCGCTCCGTACCGCCTGTGCCGGGGCGGACATCGTCCACGCCCACGGGCTGCACGCCGCGGTACGCGCCGGGATCGCGCTCAGCGGCCGGGGCACCCCGCTGGTCGTGACCTGGCACACCCGCGCCCGAGCCGAGGGTGCCCGCGGCCGGCTGCTGCGGCTGTTGGAGCGGAGGGCCGCCCGCGCGGCCGCCGTGGTGCTGGGCACCTCGTGGGATCTGGTCGACCGGGCCCGCCGCCGGGGGGCCCGGGACGCCCGGCTCGCGCCTGCCGCGATCCCCGCGCTCCGCTTCCCCGGTGCATCGGACGACGGCAAGACCCGCGCCGAACTGGGCGCTGTCGGAAGGCCGTTGCTCGTGTCGGTGGCCCAGCACGGTCACGACACGCTGCTGGACGCGGCGCGCGGGTGGAGCGTGCTGGACCCCGTGCCCCTGCTGGCTGTCGTGGGGGAGGGGCCCCGATCCGGTGCCCTGCGGCGCCGGATCGCGGCGGAGGGACTGCCCGTCGTCCTCGCCGGCGGGCCGGACGAGGTCGGTGAGCTCCTCGCCGCCGCCGACCTCGCCGTGGTGGCCGGCGGCGGGGAGGGCGGGCCGCTGCTCGCCCAGGAGGCGCTGCGGCTCGGCATCCCGCTGGTCGCGGCCCGCGCCGACGGGCTGCCGGAGCTCGTGGGCGACGCGGCCGAGCTGGTTCCCCAGGGGGACGCGGAGGCGCTGGCCGGTGCTGTCGTACGTCTCCTCGGCGACCCCGGACGGCGGGAGCGGCTCGCCGAATCGGGGCGCGCACAGGCCGCCGGCTGGCCGAGCGAGGACGACACGATCGCCCATGTGCTCTCCGTCTACGACGAGTTGGCGCAGCCCCCGGCGGCAGCACGCGCCTGACCCCTCACCGGATGTGGCGGCGCGCCCGCAGGGCCAGGCTCAGGGCCAGCACCGACTCCGGATCGTCCAGGTCGGTGCCGAGCAGCTCGCCGATGCGGGCCAGCCGGTTGTAGAGCGTCTGGCGGTTCAGATGGAGTTCGCGTGCGGCTTCCGCCTTGCGTCCGGCATGGGCGAGGTACGCCTCCAGAGTGGGCAGCAGGGCGGGGCGCGACGTCCGGTCGTGCTCGCGCAGCGGGCCGATCGCCCGGTCCACGAAGGACGCGAGGTCCGGATGGTCCCGCATCCGCCACAGCAGCAGATCGATGTCCAGGCGGCGCGCGTCGTACCAGGGGCGTTCCCCGAGCCCGTGGGCGGCCGTCGCCGCCTCCGCCGCGTGCCGTAGTGCCGCGCCGGCCGCAGCCCAGCCCCCGGCGGCCCCGACCACCACCACGACCGGCGTGCGGTCCCCGGCCCGCTCCAGGCCCGCACGCCCGGCCCCGGCCCGTAGCGCCGCCGCCACCCGGTCCGCGAGCGCCGTGCGTGTGGTTCCCGGGCGCAGCGCCAGCAACAGCGGAACCCTGCCCTCCACCGGGCGTACCCCCACCAGCACCGGTACGCCCACCGCCGAGAGCTCATCCGCCACGGCCCTGGCCAGCACGGCCCAGCTCCCCGACGGCGCCGACTCGGGGGCGAGCCGCATCACCACCGGCAGCAGAGGGTCCCCGCCCGGCCGGAACCCCAGGACACCGGCCTGCGCGGGAGCGTCCTCGGGAGCGATCCTCCCCTCGGCGAGATCCGTGAGGAAGTCACCGCGTCCCCGCGCCGCCACCTCCTCCTCCTGGCGGGCCTGCATCAGTACGACCGCCAGGATGCCAGCCGCCCGCTCGGCCGCCATCCGGTGCACCGCCACCAGAGGGCCCGACACGGCGAGCAGCACCAGACGGGCCCGCACGGCACCGGCCCCCGGGCCCCCTCCCGGCACCTCGACCAGGACAGCGCCCGCCGGTGGCGCCTCGCGGGCGGCGCGAGCCCCGCGGAGGCTCTCCCAGACCTGCAACGGGCCGGCGCCCACCGGCCCGGTCCCGGTCCCGGCGGCGAACAGCAGCCGGCCGTCCGGAGTCTCCAGGAAGACGGGGTTGGCGGCGAAGTCCGCCAGGATCCCCAGGACCTGCGGAACACCGCCGCCGGCGAGCACCGCCTGCGTACATCGGCGGTGTACCTCCTCCGCCCGTTGGAGCAGGGCGTAGTGGCCGTTGACGATCTCGGTGTGGATCTCCTCGGTCACCGCCACGAACGGCACCTCCCGGTGCAGCTGGACGAGCGGCAGGCCCGCCGTCCGGGCCGCATCGACGATCGCCGCGGGCAGCCGGTCGAAGCGCGGGCCGAGCTCCACGACGAGGGCGGCGATGCCGCGGTCGGCCAGCTTGCGGACGAAGGCGCGCTGGTCGGCCGGCCGGGACCCGAGGCCGAGCCCCGTCGTGAGCAGCAGCTCCCCGCCCTTGAGGAGGGCGGGGATGTTCGGCGCCTCACCGGCGTGCACCCAGCGCACCGTACGCCCCAGCCGGTCGGCGCCGGTCAGTACCTCCGGGACTCCACCGCGCAGCCCCGGCAGCTCCAGCGCCCGCCGCACGGTGATCCCGCCCTCTGTCTCCACCGGCTCCGGCCTCGTGCTTCCGTGTCCGCGCGTCCGCGCTCGTGCCTTCGTGTCCGCGGGGCGCGAACGCCCCCGGTCAGGAAGTTACCGGCCCCGACCGGGCACGTCACACCACGGCGACAGCCGGCTTGACGTTGTGGTTCAGGTGGAAGACGTTGTCCGGGTCGTAGCGTGCCTTGACGCGGGACAGCCGCTCGTACGCGCGCTCCCCGAATCCCGCGACGACCCGTTCCTGGCCCTCGCGGCCGATGAAGTTGAGGTACACCGCCCCGCCGGCCCACGGCATCACGGATGCACGCACCCGGCGTACCCACTCCTTGGCCTGCTCGTCGTCCCTCTCGCTCTCCCAGACCCCGAACGGATGGACCGCCCACGGGGAGGAACGCCAGGGCAGCGGGTAGTCGGCCGGCCCCCGGGCCACCGCGCCGCCCATCGGGAACAGCACGTGCTGCGAACCGGAGGAAACGGGCATCGTGGCGGCGCCGGCGCAGAAGGCGGCAACGGCCTCGTCGGGGAAGCCGTCCAGATACTCCGCCGACCAGTAGTTCCGCATGCCGGGCGGGTCGTCGAGCATGCACTGCAGGTCCGCGTAGTCGATCGCGTCGATCATCTCCGCCTCGCGCTCCAGCGCCAGCAGGGGAGCCGCCACGTCGCGCAGCTCCGCCTCCGTACCGGCGTACGTGACCAGGACCGCGCACACGAGCCGGCCCACCAGGGCCTCGGGCACCCACTCCTCGGGCGGTCCGGTGATGTAGATGCAGGCGCCTCCCGCCGCGTCCGGGGCGGACTCCATCACGTCCCGGTACGTACGGACCGCCTCCGGGCCGTTCTCGGGGCGGAGGAGGAGCAGCGCCATGCTCATCGCGGGCAGATCGTGCAGCCGCAGCGTCAGCGAGGTGACCACACCGAAGTTGCCGCCGCCGCCGTGCAGGGCCCAGAACAGCTCCGGGTTCTCCTCGGCGCTCGTGTGTACGGTGCCGCCGTCCGCCGTCACCAGGTCGGCGGCCAGCAGATTGTCACAGGCGAGTCCGAAGGCGCGCTCGAGCCACCCCGAGCCGCCGCCCAGCGTGAAGCCGCCGACGCCGGTGGTGGAGACCCGCCCACCCGTGGTCGCCAGGGCGTACGGCTGGGTGGCCCGGTCCAGGTCGCTCATGGTGGCGCCGCCGCCCACGCGGGCCGAGCGGGCGTTCCCGTCGACCTCCACCGCACGCATCCGGCGCAGGTCGATGACCAGACCGCCCTCGCTCAGCGCCATGCCCGCCACGCTGTGACCGCCCCCGCGCACGGCGATCTCCAGGCCCTGGTCGCGTGCGAAGCGCAGCGCCCGCGCGACATCCGCCTCGGAGGAACACTGCGCCACCACCGCGGGTCTGCGGTCGATCATGCTGTTGAAGACGGTACGGGCCTCGTCGTAGCCCGGGTCACCGGGGACATGGACGGCACCTTCGAAACCGGCACGGAGCCCGGCCGGTGCGGTGTCCGTCGGAGGGGTACGGGGCGTCATTCTGTGCCCCCTTCGCAGGGCGTGACAGGACCTTTCCATCGTAGGTCCGGCCGTGGACATCGGCCGTTCCTGAGGTGTCCTGCCACGCCCCCCCGGGATCAGCCGACGTACGCCCCGCTGGCCGTCAGCCGCAGCGCCGTGTCGATCAGCGGCACGTGGCTGAACGCCTGGGGGAAGTTCCCCACCTGGCGCTGGAGGCCTGAGTCCCATTCCTCGGCCAGCAGACCGAGGTCGTTGCGGAGGGACAGCAGCTTCTCGAAGAGCCGGCGGGCCTCGTCGACCCGGCCGATCATCGCCAGGTCGTCCGCCAGCCAGAACGAGCAGGCCAGGAACGCGCCCTCGTCCCCCTCCAGCCCGTCGACGCCCGCGTCGTCGCCCTCGGTGGGGTACCGCAGGACGAAACCGTCCTCCGTGGACAGCTCCCGCTGGATCGCCTCGATCGTGCCGATGACGCGCTTGTCGTCGGGAGGCAGGAAACCCATCTGGGGAATCAGCAGCAGGGACGCGTCCAGCTCCTGGGACCCGTAGGACTGGGTGAAGGTGTTGCGTTCGGGGTCGTAGCCCCGCTCGCAGACGTCACGGTGGATGTCCTCCCGCAACTGGTGCCACCGCTCCAGCGGCCCCTCCGCGTCCCCGGACTCGATCAGCTTGATCGTGCGGTCGACGGCGACCCAGGCCATGACCTTGGAGTGCACGAAGTGCCGGCGCGGCCCGCGCACCTCCCAGATGCCCTCGTCCGGCTCCTCCCAGTGCTTCTCCAGATAGGTGATCAGCTTGAGCTGGAGCCCCATCGCGTAGTCGTTGCGCGTCAGCCCCGTCATGTGCGCCAGGTGCAGCGCCTCGGTGACCTCGCCGTACACGTCGAGCTGGAGCTGGTTCGCCGCGCCGTTGCCGACCCGGACCGGGGCGGAGTTCTCGTAACCGGGCAGCCAGTCCAGCTCCGCCTCGCCGAGCTCCCGCTCACCCGCGATGCCGTACATGATCTGCAGGTTCTCCGGGTCGCCCGCGACGGCCCGCAGCAGCCACTCGCGCCATGCGCGGGCCTCCTCGCGGTACCCCGTGCGCAGCAGGGAGGAGAGTGTGATCGCCGCGTCCCGCAGCCAGGTGTACCGGTAGTCCCAGTTGCGCGAGCCGCCGATGTCCTCGGGCAGCGAGGTGGTGGGGGCCGCCACGATGCCGCCGGTGGGCGCGTAGGTGAGCGCCTTCAGCGTGATCAGGGAGCGGACGACCGCCTCCCTGTAGGGGCCGTGGTACGTGCACTGCTCGACCCACTCGCGCCAGAAGTTCTCCGTCGCCTCCAGGGAGGTCTCGGGCTCAGGCGTGGCGGGCGGCTCGTGGTGCGAGGGCTGCCAGCTGATGGTGAACGCGATCCGGTCGCCGGGCGCCACCGTGAAGTCCGAGTACGTCGTCAGATTCTGGCCGTACGTCTCCGCGTCCGTGTCCAGCCACACCGAGTCGGGTCCCGCGACGGCGACCGTGCGGCCGTCGACCTTGTGCACCCAGGGGGTGACCCGCCCGTAGCTGAACCTCATCCGCAGTTCGGAGCGCATCGGAACGCGGCCGCTCACGCCCTCCACGATGCGGATCAGCTGGGGGGCACCGTCACGCGGCGGCATGAAATCCGTCACGCGGACCGTGCCGCGGGGGGTGTCCCACTCCGATTCCAGGACGAGGGAGTCGCCGCGGTAGCGGCGCCGGTCCGCCGCCGGGGGTTCAGCCCCTTCCGGACGGGCGGGGCCCAGCCGCCAGAAACCGTTCTCCTCGGTGCCGAGAAGTCCGGCGAAAATTGCGTGTGAATCGAAACGGGGCAGGCACAGCCAGTCCGCTGTGCCGTCCCGGCAGACCAGGGCTGCGGTCTGCATGTCTCCGATGAGTGCGTAATCCTCGATGCGCCCGGCCACGTGCGTCTCCAGTCGAACGGCCATGTCGCCCCGCAGGGCGCTTACTGCTGGTCAAGGGGTCGTTGTAGTAGAACCGACGAGCTCTTGCGCGGGTGAGCGGGCTGGGGTGGAGCCGCTGGGCCGGCCAACTCGGCAGCGAGTGTCCGAGCAGGATACGACGCACTCGGGGGATCCGCGCGCCTGTCCGCAAGTTGTCCGTCCCCGGCCTCCCGCGAATGGGTGGGACCTGAAACGGACATGGTGATCTTGTGCCCACTTCGGCGGAGGCATGGCCGGAAGCGGCCTCCCTTCGTCGCTGTTACCCTGGTAGCCCGTGGACCGGTGGTCGTCCCGACAGTGGACGAGGCCCCCGAACCGCAGCGACGGCACCTCCGGAAATCTCCGTACGGCATGCCGGCACGCACCTCACTATCGCGACCACGGGAGCCCCCTTTGGCTATGCAGCCCACATCCACGACGACCAAGCACATCTTCGTCACCGGGGGTGTCGCCTCCTCCCTCGGCAAGGGTCTGACTGCCTCCAGCCTGGGTGCCCTGCTCAAGGCTCGTGGCCTGCGGGTCACCATGCAGAAGCTCGACCCCTACCTCAACGTCGACCCCGGCACGATGAACCCCTTCCAGCACGGTGAGGTGTTCGTCACCAACGACGGCGCCGAGACCGACCTGGACATCGGCCACTACGAGCGCTTCCTCGACGTCGACCTCGACGGCTCGGCCAACGTCACCACCGGCCAGGTCTACAACACCGTGATCGCCAAGGAGCGGCGCGGCGAGTACCTCGGCGACACCGTCCAGGTCATCCCGCACATCACCAACGAGATCAAGCACCGCATCCGCCGCATGGCCACCGACGACGTGGACGTCGTCATCACCGAGGTCGGCGGCACGGTCGGCGACATCGAGTCGCTGCCCTTCCTGGAGACGGTCCGCCAGGTCCGCCACGAGGTCGGCCGCGACAACGTCTTCGTCGTGCACATCTCGCTGCTGCCCTACATCGGCCCGTCCGGCGAGCTGAAGACCAAGCCCACCCAGCACTCCGTCGCCGCCCTGCGCAACATCGGCATCCAGCCGGACGCCATCGTGCTGCGCGCCGACCGCGACGTCCCGACCGCCATCAAGCGCAAGATCTCGCTGATGTGCGACGTCGACGAGACCGCCGTGGTGGCCTGCAAGGACGCCCGGTCGATCTACGACATCCCCAAGGTGCTGCACACCGAGGGCCTGGACGCCTACGTCGTCCGCAAGCTCGACCTGCCGTTCCGGGACGTCGACTGGACCACCTGGGACGACCTGCTGGACCGCGTCCACAACCCCGACCACGAGGTCACGGTCGCCCTGGTCGGCAAGTACATCGACCTGCCCGACGCCTACCTCTCGGTCACCGAGGCCATCCGCGCGGGCGGCTTCGCGAACAAGGCCCGCGTCAAGGTCAAGTGGGTCGCCTCCGACGACTGCAAGACGCCGGCCGGTGCGCAGCGGCAGCTCGGTGACGTCGACGCCGTCTGCATCCCCGGCGGCTTCGGCGAGCGCGGTGTGGTCGGGAAGGTCGGCGCCATCCAGTACGCCCGCGAGAACAAGGTGCCGCTGCTCGGCCTCTGCCTCGGCCTGCAGTGCATCGTGATCGAGGCCGCGCGGAACCTCGCGGGGATCACCGACGCCAACTCCACCGAGTTCGACGCCGCCACCGGCCACCCCGTCATCTCGACGATGGAGGAGCAGCTGGCCTACGTCGAGGGCGCGGGCGACCTCGGCGGCACCATGCGGCTCGGCATGTACCCGGCGAAGCTCGCCGAGGGCTCCCTCGTCCGCGAGGCCTACGCCGGCGAGCCGTACGTCGAGGAGCGCCACCGCCACCGCTACGAGGTCAACAACGGCTACCGCGCGGAGCTCGAGAAGAAGGCCGGACTGGTCTTCTCCGGCACCTCCCCGGACAACAAGCTCGTCGAGTACGTCGAGTACCCGCGTGAGGTCCACCCCTACCTGGTCGCCACCCAGGCGCACCCGGAGCTGCGTTCCCGCCCGACCCGCCCCCACCCGCTCTTCGCCGGCCTGGTGAAGGCCGCCGTGGAGCGCAAGGTCGCGGCACACGGGACGGGCGCCGACGCGTAAGAGCGATACGGTTGACCGGGGTACGGATCCTTCACGGGATGCGTGCCCCGGTTTCTGTTTGTTCGTGGGAGGACGTACATGGGTTTCCAGGACACGCCCGAGGAGTGGCAGGTCACCGCGACGGTGACCCCCTTCACCGGTAACAAGACCAGCGTCCGCACCGACGACGTGGTGATGCCCGACGGCAGCGTCCACGGCCGGGACTACCAGGTCCACCCCGGTTCCGTGGCCGTGCTCGCGCTCGACGCGGACGGCCGGGTCCTCGTCCTGCGGCAGTACCGGCACCCGGTGCGCCACAAGCTGTGGGAGATCCCGGCGGGACTGCTCGACGTCCCCGGCGAGAACCCGCTGCACGCGGCGCAGCGCGAGCTCTACGAGGAGGCCCACGTCAAGGCCGAGGACTGGCGGGTGCTGACCGACGTCTACACCACGCCCGGTGGCTGCGACGAGGCCGTGCGCATCTTCCTCGCCCGGGACCTCTCCGAGGCCGAGGGCGCGCGCTTCGAGGTCTCCGAGGAGGAGGCCGACATGGAGCAGGCACGGGTGCCCCTCCAGGAGCTCGTACGGGGTGTGCTCGCCGGTGACCTGCACAACAACTGCCTGGTCGTGGGCGTCCTGTCGCTCACCGCGGTGCTCGCGGGAGACGGCGTGGACTCGCTCCGCCCGGCCGAGGCGCCCTGGCCGGCCCGCCCGTTCGAGGCCTGACCCGGCCCGTCCGCCCTCGCCGCCTGCCCACCCCGGCCCGCCGTTCGGCGGCCCGGGTGGGACGGGCGGCAGCCGCACGGCCGGTCCGCGGTCGCCCGCAGCGGCCGGTCCGTCGCCGTCGGCCGGTCCGTCCCCGGTCGGCCGGTCCGTCCCCGTCTCGCGGTCGGGTGGTCCGACGTAGGGCCGACAGAAGGCTGATCGTACGAAAGGTTGATCCGATCGAGGGACGTGTCCGCCGCGCTCGGCCGTGATCGTCCGCACCACTGAACTACGCTCGAAAGGCCCCGACCGGAGTTCCGGCGGGCAACCGCGTGCAGCGAAGTGGAGCGTGGCCCGTGACCGATCAGGCGGTGGACACCAGCGGCCCGGCCGAAGCGGCGGGGACGGCGGGAGCCAAGGAGCCGCCGGATGTGACACTGCCTCAGTTCTTCGGCCGTGAACGCGAGTTGAGAGCCCTTCAGGAGGACATCGAGCGCGCGGGCCTGGACACCCTGGCCGGCCGCAAAGCGGCCCGTGCCCGGGTCCTGCTGATCGCCGGCCGGCCCGGATCCGGACGCACGGCTCTCGCCTCCGAACTCGCCCGAAGGCTCGCGGAACCGGGTGACTACCCCGACGGGGTGTTCCGGATCTCCCTCACCGAACCGGAAGGTGAACGCGTCCCGCCGGAGCGCACCGCGCGCGCACTTCTGGACCTGCTCCACGTCAAGGCTCCGCCCGGAGCCGACGAGGACGAACTCTCCGAGATGGTCCGCGAGGCGTTCGCCGGACGACGCGCGCTGATCCTGCTCGACGACGCGGTGGACGCCCAGCAGGTCGATCCCCTGCTGCCGGACAACCCGGACTGCCTGGTCGTCGCCACCGCGACCGGCCCGCTCACCGGAATCCCCGGCGTCCGCCCGTGCACCATCGGCGGACTGGACACGGGATCCGCCGTGCAGCTGCTAGCCCGCGCCATCGGCCAGGTCCGCGTCACGGTCGACCCGCGGACCGCCGAGACGCTCGCGGAGGAGTGCGGGGGGCAGCCCGCCGCACTCACCCTGGTGGCGGGCTGGCTCGCAGCCCGGCCCGGCGCGTCGGTCGCCGACGTGGCCAAGCAACTGCGCGACCGGCAGGACGACCCTGAACAGCCCGCCGCCGCACGGCCGTTGGCCCGCGTCTTCCGGCTGGTCCACGAGTCGCTGCCACCGGCCGCCGCCCGGATACTGCGGCTGCTCGCACTCGCGCCCGCCGGGCTCGCCGACGCCCACACCGCATCCGCGCTGGCCGGATGCTCGGTGTCGGCCGCCCGGACGACCCTGGACGACTTCGTCCGGTTCGGACTGCTCAGGACGAACGGCGCCAGGGTGCCGCAGTACGAGGTGCCCGGATGTCTGGCACCGCTGGTGCGCGCCGTGCTGGAGGAGCAGGAGCGGCCCGCCGAGATCCAGCTGGCCCGGGCCAGGATGCTGGAGCGGACCGTGCGCCGGCTCCAGGCCTGCCGTGCCGTCACCGATCCGGAGGACTCCCCGGCCCGCCGCCGGCTCGCCGGGCTGCCGCGCTCGCTGCGCTTCCCCGATCCGGGGTCCGCCGCCGAGTGGCTGCGGATCCGTGAGCCGGCGCTGCTGGCCTCCGCCCGAGCGGCGGTGAGCGACGGGGGACTGGACACCCTCGCCCGCCGGCTGGTCGCCGCGCTGGTCCGCGCCCTCGCAGCGCACCGGGGCACCGAGGAGGCCGCGCCCGTGCTGTACGGGCTGCACGGCCTGGTCCTCGACGTGGCGGAGCGCCGCGACCTGCCCAGGGAGAAGGCCGCCGCCCTGCTCAACCTCGCCGACCTGGACGCCAGGACCGGCCGTACGCGAGAGGCGCTGGCCCGCTACCGGGCCGCGCTGGACGCGGGACGCGCGGCGAACGACCTCTACGCGACCGGCAGGGCCATGGAATCCGCAGGCGGCGCATACGCGGAACTGGGGGACTACAACCGGGCCTCCGACTGGTACGGCAGGGCTCTGGCGCAGCGGCTCTCGCAGGGGGAGCGGGCCGACGAGGCGAGGCTGTACGGGCGGCTCGGAGCGGTCCACACCTACGCCGGGCGCTACGGCGAGGCCCTGCGCAACTGGCGGGCGGCGGCCGCGGGCCACCGCAGGCTCGGGGACGTCCCGGCCCAGGCGCGGGCGCTCAGTGAGGCCGCGCGGGTGCAGGAGTACGCGGGCAGACCGCAGGAATCGCTCCACACCTGCCGGGAGGCGGTCGGACTGGCCGGCCGTGCGGGTGACGTGCGACTGCAGGCCGCGCTGGAGATCAGGCTGGCGGACACCCTGGACCGCCTCGGGGATCCGGCTGCGGCCCGGTTGCACCGTGCGGCGGCCGACAGACTGCTCGACGAGGACGGTCAGGCTGCTGAGCAAGGAGAGGTCGACCTACGAAATCCGTAGTGCTTCGATCAAAACTTAATGCTTTGTAAGGCTGGACAGCGAGAAGCCCTTCATTAATGATGGCTCTGCCGCACATCACTGCGGTGTCTCCCCTTATGCTTGGTTTCATACGGGTACCTCCCGCTGTGTCCGAGCGTTTCTCCGAGCCCAAGGACCGTGATCGACGTGAAGGTCGGCATCCCCCGCGAAGTCAAGAACAACGAGTTCCGGGTGGCGATCACCCCTGCCGGAGTGCATGAGCTCGTCCGCCACGGCCACCAGGTCCTCGTCGAGCAGCACGCCGGCGAGGGATCCTCCATCCCGGACGAGGAGTACATCGCCGCCGGCGCGCGCATCCTGCCCACCGCCGACGAGGTCTGGGCCGCCGCGGACCTGCTGCTGAAGGTCAAGGAGCCGGTCGCCGAGGAGTACCACCGCCTCCGCAAGGGCCAGACGCTCTTCACGTACCTGCACCTCGCAGCCTCCCGCGCGTGCACGGACGCCCTGCTCGAGTCGGGCACGACCGCCATCGCGTACGAGACCGTGGAGACCGCGAGCCGCGCACTGCCCCTGCTCGCCCCGATGTCGGAGGTCGCGGGCCGCCTCGCCCCGCAGGTCGGCGCGTACCACCTGATGCGTTCGGTCGGCGGACGCGGCGTGCTCCCCGGTGGTGTCCCCGGCACGGGGTCGGCCAGGGCCGTGGTCATCGGCGGCGGGGTCTCCGGCTGGAACGCCACGCAGATCGCCGTCGGGCTCGGCTTCCACGTCACGCTCCTCGACAAGGACATCAACAAGCTGCGTGAGGCCGACAAGGTCTTCGGCACGAAGGTGCGCACCGTCGTCTCCAACGCCCTCGAGCTCGAGAAGGCGGTCGTCGAGGCCGACCTCGTCGTGGGCGCGGTGCTGATCCCGGGCGCGAAGGCGCCGAAGCTGGTCACCAACGAGCTCGTCGCCAAGATGAAGCCCGGAAGTGTTCTTGTCGACATCGCGATCGACCAGGGAGGCTGCTTCGAGGACTCGCATCCGACCACGCACGCCGAGCCGACCTTCGCGGTCCACAACTCGGTCTTCTACTGCGTCGCCAACATGCCGGGTGCGGTGCCGAACACCTCGACCTACGCGCTCACCAACGCCACGCTGCCCTACATCCTGGAGCTCGCGAACCGTGGCTGGGCCGACGCCCTGCGCCGGGACGCCGCGCTGGCCAAGGGCCTCAACACCCATGACGGGCAGGTCGTTTACCGCGGGGTGGCCGAGGCGCACGGTCTCGACCACGTCGAACTGAGCACGCTTCTCGGCTGAGCGGGTCAACCCTCTCCGTCAACCTCACGCGTCCGGCCGGACCTTGCCCAGCAAGGTCCGGCCGGACGCGTGAGAGGCCCCGGCCCAACTCGCCGGAGACATGACCCTCTACCCTTTTTGCACCCCCGCGAAAGGTGCGCGCCGGGCGCTCCGCGCTCTTGACAGAGGGGTGTTCGATTGCCGACACATCGGGCCGGGTCCGGCGGATTGTGTTGCTGCGAACCGGTGACACGCCATAGAGTCGCCAATCGTCGGCATGGTGCCACGCTGACCTATCGATAAGTTTCCTGGTCACATCCAAGGAGGTAAGACGACTTGTGAATGAGTCGACAATTACTCCCGGGGGTGGTCAACCAGGGATGCCTGCACGGGGTCTGAGCCCGATCGGGCTCGAAGCTGTCGGCTCCGTCGCTGTCCGCACCTTCGCCACCCACCAGCACATGACGACAGCCCCCCAGATGATGGACGGCCTACACGTGAACGCCATGGCCGGCAACGAAAGTGGCCGAGAGACCTCCCACTTCGCCGACTTCGCCGAGGTGCCCGAGGGGCACTTCTACGACCCCGATGCCGAATACGAGCCCGATCCGGAGTACGCGGCCACGCTCGCGCCCGACGCCGCTCGCCAGCGCCGCGAGCGGATCGGCCCGACCGGCCGGCCGCTGCCGTACTTCCCGATTCCCGGTCCGCTGACCGATCACGGCCCCGCGAAGATCATCGCGATGTGCAACCAGAAGGGCGGCGTCGGCAAGACCACGTCGACCATCAACCTGGGCGCCGCACTCGCGGAGTACGGCCGGCGCGTCCTGCTCGTCGACTTCGATCCGCAGGGAGCCCTCTCCGTCGGCCTCGGGGTCAACCCGATGGAGCTCGACCTCACCGTCTACAACCTGCTCATGGAGCGGGGCATGGCGGCCGACGAGGTCCTGCTCAAGACGGCCGTGCCCAACATGGACCTGCTCCCCAGCAACATCGACCTCTCCGCCGCCGAAGTGCAACTGGTGAGCGAGGTCGCCCGGGAGTCGACGCTGCAGCGCGCCCTCAAGCCGCTGATGGCCGACTACGACTACATCGTGATCGACTGTCAGCCCTCGCTCGGCCTGCTCACCGTGAACGCACTGACGGCGGCTCACAAGGTGATAGTCCCGCTCGAGTGCGAGTTCTTCGCGCTTCGCGGTGTGGCGCTGCTCACCGAGACGATCGAGAAGGTTCAGGAGAGGCTCAACCCCGAGCTGGAGCTGGACGGCATCCTCGCCACCATGTACGACTCCCGCACGGTGCACAGCCGTGAGGTGCTCGCGCGCGTCGTCGAGGCCTTCGACGACCACGTCTACCACACCGTCATCGGGCGCACCGTGCGCTTCCCGGAGACGACGGTCGCCGGTGAACCCATCACCACGTACGCGTCGAACTCGGTCGGTGCCGCCGCCTATCGCCAGCTGGCCAGGGAGGTGCTCGCCCGGTGTCACGCCGAGTGAGTCTGCCGGGGGCCGACGAGCTGTTCCGTACCACCGGGGGCATGGGTCTTCAGGCCTCGTCCTCCGCCGAGCGGCGACGCAAGGCGAACGGCGAGGCGCGGGTGCCCGCACCTGCCGGAGGGGGTGATCCGGCTGCCGAGACCGGCCAGGGCGGAACCCCGGGCGGGGACACGTCCGCCGGGGCGTCCCGTGAGGAGCACTCCGCGGCGGAGGCCGACGGCACCGGCTCGCGCAGCCGCGCCGACGGGGAGGTCCGCGGCGCGGCCGCCCCGCCCCGGCCGCGTACCGCGCCCGCCCAGGAGGCGGCGCCCACCGTCCAGCCGCAGCGCGGACGCGGGGGCGGGCGGGGAGCGAACCGACGGCCCAGCGGCCGGGAACGCCACGACGAGAAGATCACGGTCTACGTGTCGGCCGAGGAGCTGATGGACCTCGAGCACGCGCGCCTCGTGCTGCGCGGTGAGCACGGGCTGGCCGTCGACCGCGGGCGCATCGTCCGGGAGGCGGTCGCCGTGGTGCTGGCCGACCTGGAGTCGCGCGGCGACGCGAGCATCCTCGTACGGAGACTGCGGGGCCGCTGAGCGGTGCCGCGCCGGTAGCCTGCCGGGGGAGGGCTGCCCCTGTGCGGGGGTGGCCCCGCCCGGGGCCCACCGCCCGCCTCCCGCCGCACCCCTGGACCCCAGTACATGCCGACTGCCGACGACCCGACCCGTCCCGCCCGCCGTGCCCTCGGCCGTGGGCCGGGGACGAGGCCTGCGGCTCCTGATCCCCTCACCACCCCTCCGGAGGCCCTGGAGGCTCCCGCGACCCCGTCCGGGGCTCCGGAGCCCCCGGCGGTCCTTCCGGGCGCCCCAGGGCCCGTCGAGGGCCCTCCTGCCGCGGATGTCCCGTCCGCGCAGGCGGCGGAGCCCCGCGGGGCCGGGCACGAGGCGGCCGGTGAGGGCGGGGACCGAGCCGTTCCCGGCCCGGAGCCCCAAGCCGTGCCCGGGGAGGCCGGGGAGGGCACCACCGAGGCCGCGGACGACCGGCGGTTCACCGTACGGCTGGTCAACTTCGAGGGCCCCTTCGATCTGCTCCTCGGGCTGATCTCCAGGCACAGGCTCGATGTGACCGAGGTCGCGCTGTCGAAGGTCACCGACGAGTTCATGGCCCACATCAGAGCCATGGGGCCGGACTGGGACCTGGACCAGACCACCGAGTTCCTCGTCGTCGCCGCGACCCTGCTCGACCTGAAGGCCGCCCGGCTGCTCCCCACCGCCGAGGTGGAGGACGAGGCGGACCTCGCCCTCCTCGAGGCGCGGGACCTGCTCTTCGCGCGGCTGCTGCAGTACCGCGCGTACAAGCGGATCGCGGAGATCTTCAGCGACCGGCTGGAGTCCGAGGCCCGCCGCCACCCCCGCACCGTGGGCCTCGAACCGCAGCACGCCGAGCTGCTGCCCGAGGTCGTGATCAGCATCGGCCCCGAGGGGTTCGCCCGCCTCGCGGTGAAGGCGATGCAGCCCAGGCCGAAGCCGCAGGTGTACGTCGACCACATCCACGCGCCGCTGGTCAGCGTGCGCGAACAGGCGGAGATCGTGGTCGCGCGGCTGCGGGCGGAGGGCGAGATCAGCTTCCGGGCGCTCACCGAGGACGCGGAGGACACCCTCACGGTCGTCGCCCGTTTCCTGGCGCTCCTGGAGCTCTACCGGGAGAAGGCGGTCGCGCTCGACCAGGAGGAGGCGCTCGGTGACCTCCTGGTGCGCTGGGCCGGCGGCGAGGGGGCCGGACCGGTGGTCACGGACGAGTTCGACCAAGAGGTGCGCGACGTACAGGAGGACGTACAGGCATGACCACGGACGACGACGGGCGCGAGTCCGCGGTGGCCGGGCTCGACCTCAGGCCCGCCCTGGAGGCGGTCCTCATGGTCGTCGACGAGCCCGCCACCGAGGAACACCTCGCCAAGGTCCTCCAGCGGCCCCGCAGGGCCGTCGCGGACGCCCTGCGGGAGCTGGCCGACGAGTACACCGTCCAGCGCCGCGGTTTCGAGCTGAGGCTCGTGGCGGGAGGCTGGCGCTTCTACACCCGTCCGGAGTACGCGGAGGCGGTCGAGGGCTTCGTCCTGGACGGCCAGCACGCCCGGCTCACCCAGGCGGCGCTGGAGACACTCGCGGTGGTCGCGTACCGCCAGCCGGTCAGCCGTTCGAGGGTCTCGGCGGTGCGCGGAGTGAACTGCGACGGCGTCATGCGGACCCTGCTCCAGAGGGGTCTCGTGGAGGAGGCGGGCGCGGAACCCGAAACAGGTGCGATCCTGTACAGGACGACGAACTACTTTCTGGAGCGCATGGGCCTGCGAGGCCTGGACGAGCTCCCGGAGCTCGCGCCCTTCCTCCCGGAGGCGGACGCGATCGAGGCTGAGACGCTAGAGGGTGTGCCGTCGTTCGATCCGGACGCACCGGACACCCCGGAAACTCACGCAGACGACAAGACGGACTTTTGATGCGAAGCAGTGGCAGGAACAGCGGCAGCAGCGGCAGCGGCGGCGGCAGGAACAGCAGCGGCGGCGGCGGCAGGAGCGGTGGCGCAGGCGGCAGGAACAACAGCGGCAGCGGCAGGAACAGCAACCCGAACCCCCGGGTCTCCGGATCCGGGCGCGAGGACAAGCAGGACGACAAGCGCCCCCGCCGGCCCCGTCCCGAGGAGCGCCGCTACGACGTGGGCTCCGACAAGCCGGGCGGCGACGGCGGCCCCCGCAAGGGCCGCGGCGCGGCGGCACGCGGAGGTGCCAAGGGCGGCCCGAAGCCCGCACAGAACGTGAGCAAGGGTGGACGACGGGTCGGCGCTCCGTCCCGCCCCCGCGAGCTCGACGCCAAGATCGAGCAGCGCAACCGTGACCGGTACGCGGACAAGCCCGAGATCAAGACCCCCAGGACCAACCCGGGGGCCGAGCAGGAGGGCGAGCGTCTGCAGAAGATCCTCGCCCGCGCCGGGATGGGCTCGCGCCGGGCGTGCGAGGAGCTGATCGAGCAGGCCCGCGTCGAGGTCAACGGCGAGATCGTCCTCGAACAGGGCAAGCGCGTCGACCCGCAGAAGGACGAGATCAAGGTCGACGGCCTGACCGTCGCGACCCAGTCGTACCTCTTCTTCGCGCTGAACAAGCCCGCCGGCGTGGTCTCCACCATGGGCGACCCGGACGGCCGCCAGAACCTCGGTGACTACGTCAACAACCGCGAGACGCGGCTGTTCCACGTCGGGCGGCTCGACACCGAGACCGAGGGCATCATCCTCCTCACCAACCACGGGGAGCTGGCCCACCGCCTGACGCACCCCCGGTACGGCGTGAAGAAGACCTACCTCGCCGCCATCCAGGGCCCGCTCCCGCGTGACCTCGGCAAGCGGCTCAAGGACGGCATCCAGCTGGAGGACGGGTACGCGCGCGCCGACCACTTCAGGGTCGTCGAGAACACCGGCAAGAACTACCTGGTCGAGGTCACCCTCCACGAGGGCCGCAAGCACATCGTCCGCCGCATGCTGGCCGAGGCCGGCTTCCCGGTCGACCGCCTCGTGCGGACGTCCTTCGGACCGATCCCGCTGGGTGACCAGAAGTCGGGCTGGCTGCGCCGCCTGACCAACACCGAGGTGGGCATGCTGATGCGCGAGGTCGGCCTGTAGCGCACCGGGGCACTGCGCCCGACCCCGAACGGCCCGCGGCCGGTTCCTCGTTCACTTCTTCGAACAGGAACCGGCCGCGGGCCTTTCGCGTCCGCCGTTTCTTCTTTATAGTCAGAGTGACCATTAAGAAGGAGGCGGCGTGACGCTCGCGGACGTACTGCATCCCCTGCAGCAGCCACTGGTGACGGTCCTGGACACCCCGGTCAGCTGGACCGAGGTCCTCGGCTTCGGCAGCGGTGCGCTGTGCGTCTGGCTCGTGGCCCGCCAGCACCTCGCCAACTGGCCGATAGGCATCGCCAACAACCTGTTCTTCATCCTGCTGTTCGCCCAGTCCGGTCTGTACGCCGACGCCGGCCTGCAGATCGTCTTCATCTCCCTCGCCGCGTACGGCTGGTGGACCTGGACCCACGGGGGTGGACCGGGTACATCCGTCCTGCCGGTGCGGAGCACCACCCGCACCGAATGGACCTGGCTGCTCGCGGCGGGGGCCGCGGGGACCCTCGGTCTCACCCTGCTGCTCTCCCGCGCCACGGATTCGACCGTGCCGTTCTGGGACGCCCTGACCACCTCGCTGTCGTTGATGGCGACGTACGGGCAGTGCCGCAAGCGCGTCGAGTCATGGTGGCTGTGGATCGCCGCCGACGTGGTCTACATCCCGCTGTACGCGTACAAGGAGCTCTACCTGACCTCCCTTCTGTACGCCGGTTTCCTGACGCTCTGCGTCGTCGGGCTGCGCAACTGGAGCCGGGACCTCGCCCCGGTCCGGCGCCAGAACGCGGTGGCGCCCGTATGAAGCGTCACGGCCACGGTCTGGTGCTCGGCAAGTTCTATCCGCCGCACGCCGGCCACCACCACCTCGTCCGCACCGCCAGGGACCGCTGCGAGAAGCTCACCGTCCTGGTCTGCGCCGCCTCCGTCGAGTCCGTCCCGCTCGCCGACCGGGTCGCCTGGATGCGGGAGGCGCATCCCGACGTCAGGGTGGTGGGGGCCGTCGACGACATTCCCGTGGACCTCACCGACGCGGCCGTCTGGGAGGCCCACATGGCCGTGTTCACCGCTGCCGTGCCCGGACGGGTCGACGCCGTCTTCACCTCGGAGGAGTACGGCGAGGAGCTGGCACGCCGCTTCGGCGCCGAATCCGTTCTCGTCGACCCCGGCCGTACCCTCTTCCCCGTCTCCGGCACCGCGGTCCGCGCCGACCCCGCCGGGTGCTGGGACTATCTGGAGCCGCCCGTACGGGCCGCGCTGGCACGCCGGGTCGTCGTCCTGGGCGCCGAGTCCACCGGCACCACGACCCTGGCCCGCGCCCTGGCCGACCACTACCGGGGGCGCGGCGGCATCTGGGCACGGACGCGGTACGTCGCCGAGTACGGCAGGGAGTTCAGCGAGGCGAAACTCGCCGCCCTGCGCAGCCGGTGGCCGGGAGCCCAGTGGGAGGACGTCACCTTCACCACCGACGACTTCCCCCTCATCGCCGAGACCCAGAACGCCAGGGAGGAAGCCGCCGCGCGGGTGGGGTCCCCGGTCCTCTTCTGCGACACCGACTCCTTCGCCACCACCGTCTGGCACGAGCGCTACATCGGCGGCCGCAACCCGCTCGTCGAGCAGACCGCCGACCGGGCCGTCCACCACCTCTGGCTGCTCACCGACCACGACGGTGTCGCCTTCGAGGACGACGGACTGCGCGACGGCGAGGAGCTGCGGCCCTGGATGACCGACCGCTTCCGTGCCGAACTCACCCGTACAGGACGGAAGTTCATCGAGGTCACCGGATCCCGCGGCGAGCGCCTCGACACGGCGGTCGCCGCGGTGGACGCGCTCCTCGCCGCCGGCTGGAACTTCACCGCCCCCCTGCCGGAGAAACGATGAGCAGCGCCCCCGAGGGGTACGACCCCCACGCCTTCTTCCCCTTCGCCGTCACCGTCGATCTCGCCGTCTTCACGGTCCGCGAAGCCCGGCTGCACGTGCTGCTCGTGGAACGCGGCGAGGCCCCCTACAAGGGGCGGTGGGCGCTGCCCGGCGGCTTCGTCCTGCCCCGGGAATCAGCCGAGGCGGCGGCCCGCCGCGAGCTCGCCGAGGAGACCGGCCTCACCCAGAAATCCGTGTGCGGCTTCCACCTGGAGCAGTTGCGCACCTACAGCGACCCGGACCGCGACCCCAGGATGCGGGTCGTCTCCGTCGCGTACGCCGCGCTCGTGCCCGATCTCCCCGAGCCACGGGGCGGCGGGGACGCGGCTCACGCGCAGTGGTGGGACGCGGGCGCCACCGGGCCGCTCGCCTTCGACCACGACCGCATCCTGGCCGACGCGCACGACCGGATCGGTGCGAGGCTCGAGTACTCCTGCCTGGCCACCGCGTTCTGTCCCGCCGAGTTCACCCTCGGAGAGCTCCAGCAGGTCTACGAGACCGTCTGGGGCGTCGAGCTCGACCGGCCCAACTTCCGGCGCAAGGTCCTCACCACGCCCGGCTTCGTCAAGGCCGTGGACGGACCGCCGCGCCGCACCGGCGGACGGGGAAAACCGGCCGCCCTCTACCGGGCGGGTGCCGCTACCGCCCTGCACCCGCCATTGCTGCGCCCGGAAGGACGCCCTGAAGGACGGACATCATGATCCCGACACGGATTCTCACCAAGCAGGCGGCCACGGGCGCGCTGACCGGGCTCGCGCTCGGCGACGCGCTGGGCTTCCCCACCGAGTTCAACGACGTCCCCTCGATCCTCGCCAAGTGCGGGCCCTGGCGCGGTATGCGACTGCCGAAGCCCGCGTTCGTCACCGACGACACCCAGATGACGCTCGCACTGGGCCAGGGCATCCGTACCGCCATGGACCGGGGCCTGCTCACCCCGGAGCGCCTGGTGGGGCCGGTCCGGGAGGAGTTCGTCCGCTGGTACCGCTCCCCGGACAACAACCGTGCGCCGGGCCGCACCTGCATGACCGCCTGCCGCATGCTCGAGGAGGAGAGGCCCTGGCAGGAGGCCAGCCAGACCGGCTCCAAGGGCTGCGGCGCCAACATGCGGGTCGCACCCGTCGGTCTCGTACCGGGCCTCAGCGAGGAGCAGCGCTCCGGTGCCGCCCAGCTCCAGGCCGCGCTGACGCACGGCCACCCCACGGCGCTGGCCGCCTCCGACCTGATGGCCCGCGCGGTCTTCCTGCTGGCCCAGGGGGCCGAACCCATGGGGTTGGTGGGCCAGTTGCGGAGCTACGCCTACGAGAACGCCGGCCGCTACCCGGCACGTTGGCTCGGCGACCTCTGGCGGTACGCGGGCGACGCCTCACCCGAGGCGTACATCCGGCGCGGCTGGGACGAGTGCCTCACGGCGCTCGCCCGGGTCCAGGACGCCCTGCGGGCCCCGTCGCCCGAGACGGACCCGTGCGAGCGGACCGGCGACGGCTGGGTCGCCGAGGAGGCCCTCGCCACGGCCCTGCACTGCTTCCTGCTCTTCCCCGAGGAACCGGTCACCGCCTTGCGCCGCGCCGCCTGCACACGGGGCGACTCCGACTCCCTCGGATGCCTCACGGGCGCGCTCGCGGGAGCACACCTGGGGGCGGAGGCCTGGCCCAAGGAGTGGTCGGAACGCATCGAGTACCGCAGCGACCTGCTGTCGCTGGCAGCGCTCTGGGACGCGTGATCCATGCACAGCGACACGACGCTCCTCGGACGCGCCGGCCTGCCGGTCACCGACCTGACTCCGGTACTCGCCGGGGAGCCCTGCCCGCTCCTGTTCGCCACGGTGTCCGGCGCCCACCTGTACGGCTTCCCCTCGCGGGACTCGGACGTGGACCTGCGGGGGGTCCACGTCCTGCCCGCGGAGGACCTGGTCGGCCTCCGGACACCGGAGGAGACACGGTCGCGGATGTGGGACCAGGACGGGGTCGAGATGGACCTCGTCACCCATGATCTCCGCAAGTTCGTCCGGCTCATGCTGAAACCCAACGGCTACGTGCTGGAACAGCTGCTGTCCCCGCTGGTGGTGCACACCACGGCGCTCCATGCCGAACTCGTCGCGCTGGCCCCGGCAGTGCTGACCCGCAACCACGCCCACCACTACCGGGGGTTCGCCGGCACGCAGTGGAGGCTGTTCGAGAGGACCGGCGAGCTGAAGCCGCTCCTCTACACCTTCCGCGCGCTGCTCACCGGCATCCATCTGATGCGCACCGGCATGCTGGTGGCGCATCTGCCGACCCTGCTGGGCGAGGTGGACGCGCCTGCCTGCCTGCCCGCGCTGATCGAGGCCAAGGCGGACGCCGAGCACGGGCCGGCGCACATGGCCGACGTGGCGGCCGCCGCGCGTGACGTCGAGGCGCTGCACGCCGTGCTCGACGAGGCGCAGGCCGCGTCACGGCTCGCCGAGGCGCCTTCGGGCTTCGACGCCCTGCACGATCTCGTCGTCCGGGCGCGGCTGGGCGCGGCCGGACGGTCCTGACGCCCCCAGCGGATCTATCCGCCCGCCGACGCCCGCCGGGCCCTGACCAGGAACGCCTCCACGCGTTCCCGGTCGGGCTCCGGCGGGAGCGGGGACCGGGAGGCCGCCTCGTCGTTCTCCTCGGCCAGGCGCGTCATCCGGCGTTCCACCTCGGCCCACGGGACCTCGCCCCGCTTCACCGCCAGCAGCTCCTCGCGCGCGTCCCCCACCTCGATCCGCAGCTCACCCGTCCTCAGCAGGTCCCGGCAGGACACCAGCAGCCGCAGCAGGTGCATGGCGTGCTTCCAGCGCGGAGCGCCGTGCACACGGACATCGGCCTCCAGCTTCCGCCGCTGGCCCAGCGCATAGCGTACGAACGTCCCGTGTGCCTGCCGGGACAGGAAGGCCCCGCGCAGGGCGACGAGCTCCCGGCCCGTGGCGTCGATCCGCTCCACGAGGGGGCTGTGCAGGCACTCCAGCACATTGGGGTTCGCCCGCAGTGCCAGCTCGCAGAAGCGCTCCAGCTCCCACGAGAACTGCTCGTCCGCCGGGCCCTCGACATGGGCGGGCGGCTTCGTGAAGCCCCAGAACAGAGGCGTGGGCGCCTGGAACACCCCGCGCCGGTCCGTGTCGCTGTCGTCGGTGGCCAGCCCGAAGGCGCGGGAGCCCATCACACAGGAGTAGACGGTGTGCTCGCGCACGAGCCGCGTGCCTTCAGGGGTGATCATGCGCGCGAGGGTACGCGCTCTACGCGAGCCGGATGCTGTCGCCTTCGACGGTGATCCTCTCGGCGGGCAGCGGGCGCGTCGCGGGACCCTGCTCGACCGCCCCGTCCCCGATGCCGAAACGACTGCCGTGACACGCGCAGTCGATGGTGCCGTCGGCGACCGAGGAGACGATGCAGCCCGCGTGGGTACACACCGCGGAGAAGGCCTTGAACTCGCCGGCGGCCGGCTGGGTCACCACGATCTTGCGGTCCTTGAAGATCGTGCCGCCGCCTGCCGGGATGTCCGAGGTCCTGGTCAGCTCCGCGTCCCCCGGCGCCGGCGGGGAGCTCTCCTCGCCCCCGCCCCCCTCGGACGAGCCGCAGCCGGCCGCGAGTGCCGCGGCCCCCGCGGTCAGGACCGTCCTTCGCCGTGCGTTCATGGCTCTCCTCACTGGGTGGTCGGTGCATCCGGCCGATGACTGGCATGGTGGCCCCGCCGGGCGCCGGGAAGGCGCAACCCGGCGGTGCGTGCGCCCGACCGGGTGCGCCCGGAGGACCGTGCACGCCGTCGCGTCTCACGGACAGAGCACCGTGACCGGCGCCGCCGCCGCACCTCTAGGCTGAAAGGGCACACAGCACGAGGCGACGAGGGGTACGACGTGGCGGTACGAGCAGTCCGAGGAGCCGTCCAGCTGGAGCGGGACGAAGCCGGTCACATGGACGAGCGGGTGAGCGAACTCCTCACCGCGGTCCTGGAGCGCAACCAGCTCGTCGCCGACGACCTGATCAGCGTCTGGTTCACCGCCACCCCCGACCTGCACAGCGACTTCCCGGCGGCCGCCGCCCGCGGCCTCGGTATCGTCGACGTCCCGCTGATCTGCGCCCAGGAGCTCGACATCGCCGGGGCCATGCCGCGCGTGGTCCGCGTCCTCGCGCACGTGGAGACGTATCTCTCCAAGTCCGAGATCAGCCACGTCTACCTCGGCGCCACCGGCGCCCTCCGCAAGGACATCGCCCAGTGAGAACAGCCCTCGTCATCGGAACCGGCCTGGTCGGCACCTCCGCGGCCCTCGCACTCGCGGGGCGCGGCGTCCAGGTGCACCTCGTCGACCGCGACCCCGCCTCGGCGCAGACCGCGGCAGCCCTGGGGGCCGGCACGGACGAGGCGCCCGAGGGCCCCGTCGACCTGGCGGTCGTCGCGGTACCGCCCGCCCACACCGCCGCCGTGCTCGCCTCGGCGATGCGCGACGGGGCCGCCCGTGCCTACCTCGACGTCGCCAGCGTCAAGGGCGGCCCGCGCCGCGAGCTCGAAGCGCTGGGCGTCGACCTCACGCCGTACATCGGTACGCACCCCATGGCGGGCAAGGAGCGTTCCGGGCCCCTCGCGGGCACCGCCGACCTGTTCGAGGGCCGCCCCTGGGTCCTCACGCCCACCCGGGAGACCGACACCGAGGTCCTCAACCTGGCCCTGGAACTGGTCGCGCTCTGCCGGGCCGTCCCGGTCGTCATGGACGCCGACGCCCACGACCGTGCCGTAGCCCTCGTCTCCCACACCCCGCAGCTGATCTCCTCGATGGTCGCCGCCCGGCTGGAGGAGGCCGACGAGACCGCCGTACGCCTGTGCGGTCAGGGGATCAGGGACGTCACCCGCATCGCGGCCTCCGACCCCCGGATGTGGGTGGAGATCCTCTCCGCCAACCCGGGTCCCGTCGCCGACGTGCTGGCGGGCGTCGCCGCCGACCTGGACGAGACGGTCAGGGCGCTGCGGGGTCTGCAGTCCGCCGACGAGGACAAGCGCCGCACGGGAACCGAAGGCATCGAGGACGTCCTGCGCCGCGGCAACGCCGGCCGGGTCAGGGTCCCCGGCAAGCACGGGGCCGCCCCGGCCTCGTACGAGATCGTCGCCGTGCTCATCAGCGACCGGCCGGGGGAGCTGGCGGCGATCTTCGCCGACGCGGGGCGGGCCGGCGTCAACATCGAGGACGTACGCATCGAGCACGCCACCGGCCAGCAGGCCGGACTGGTCCAGCTGATGGTCGAGCCGAGCGCCGCACCCGCACTGGGCGCGGCCCTCGGCGAACGCGGCTGGTCGATCCGTCCGTAGCGGGCGCGGGACGGGGCCCGGAGACGGGGTACGGAGCCGCTTCGCGCACTCGGTAACCTTGTGGGGTGGGCGCCCCGGTCTGCCCTGTCCCGCTCCACCCACCCCCGTGTACCAGGAAGGTGTCCACCACCGTGGAAACCGTAAGCGCCGCCGCCCGGACCGCCCCGGCCGCAGTGATCGTCGCCATCGACGGCCCCTCCGGCACAGGCAAGTCGAGCACCTCCAAGGCCGTCGCCGCCCAGCTCGGCCTCAGCTACCTGGACACCGGCGCCCAGTACCGGGCCATCACGTGGTGGATGCTGAACAACGGCATCGACGTGCAGAACCCCGCCGAGATCGCCACGGCCGCCAGCAAGCCGGTCATCGTCTCCGGCACGGACCCGTCCGCCCCGACGATCACCGTCGACGGCGAGGACGCCTCGGGCCCGATCCGTAGCCAGGAGGTCACCTCCAAGGTCAGCGCCGTCAGCGCAGTGCCCGAGGTGCGCGCCCTCATCACCGAGCTGCAGCGCTCGATCGCCAGGGAGGCGGAGCGGGGAATCGTCGTCGAGGGCCGTGACATCGGCACCACCGTGCTGCCCGACGCCGACATCAAGATCTTCCTGACCGCCTCCCCGGAGGCGCGTGCCGCCCGCCGCAGTGGTGAGCTCAAGGGCTCGGACCTCGCCGCCACCAGGGAGGCCCTGGTCAAGCGGGACGCGGCCGACTCCGGCCGCAAGACCTCGCCGCTGGCCAAGGCCGCCGACGCCGTCGAGGTGGACACCACCGACCTGACCCTCGCGCAGGTCATCGAGTGCGTCGTCACCCTCGTCGGGGAGAAGCAGGCCGCGAAGTGACCGAAGCCACCGCCGCGCCGACGCCGCGCGGAGCGGCCGTCGGGCGCGGGATCGGCATCGGGCTCATGTACGGCCTGTTCAGGCCCCGGGTGCTCGGCGCGTGGCGCGTCCCCACCGCGGGACCCGTCATACTCGCGGTGAACCACGCGCACAATATCGACGGACCGATGCTGATGGGCACCGCGCCACGGCCCGTCCACTTCCTGATCAAGAAAGAGGCGTTCGTCGGCCCCCTCGACCCGTTCCTTCGCGGAATCGGGCAGGTCAAGGTGGACCGTACGACCGTCGACCGCAACGCCATCACGCGGGCACTCGGCGTGCTGGACGACGGCGGGGTCCTCGGGATCTTCCCCGAGGGCACCAGGGGCGAAGGAGACTTCGCCTCCCTGCGTGCGGGGCTCGCGTACTTCGCGGTGCGCGGCGGGGCGCCGATCGTTCCCGTCGCGGTCCTGGGAAGCACGGAGCGCCGTGGACGGTTGATATCGGCACTGCCTCCGCTGCGCAGCCGGGTCGACGTCGTCTTCGGCGACGCCTTCCAGGCCGGCGACGGCAGTGGGCGGCGGACCAGGAAAGCGCTGGACGAGGCGACGCTGCGCATCCAGGGTGAACTGACCGCTCACCTGGAGAACGCCAGGCGTCTCACCGGACGCCTGTGACACTTGAGTAGTGGGCCGCGCGATCGTGGCCCATCGATGATGATGCAAAGAGGAACGGACTTCATGAACGACCAGATTCACTCCGGCGGCTCGGACCACGAGCACGGAGCACTTGGCGATGCCGAGTACGCGGAGTTCATGGAGCTCGCCGCGCAGGAGGGGTTCGACCCCGAGGACGTCGAGGGCGCGATCGGTGAGGCCGGTCACGGCCCGCTTCCGGTGCTCGCCGTCGTCGGCCGCCCGAACGTGGGCAAGTCGACCCTGGTGAACCGCATTCTCGGCCGCCGCGAGGCCGTCGTCCAGGACAAGCCGGGCGTCACCCGCGACCGGGTCACCTACGAGGCCGAATGGGCCGGCCGCCGCTTCAAGCTGGTCGACACCGGCGGCTGGGAGCAGGACGTGCTGGGCCTCGACGCCTCCGTCGCCGCCCAGGCCGAGTACGCGATCTCGACCGCCGACGCGGTCGTCTTCGTGGTGGACGCCACCGTCGGTGCGACCGACACCGACGAGGCCGTCGTCAAGCTGCTGCGCCGGGCCAAGAAGCCCGTCGTCCTCTGTGCCAACAAGGTCGACGGACAGAGCGGCGAGGCGGACGCCACCGCGCTCTGGTCGCTCGGTCTCGGCCAGCCCCACCCGGTCTCCTCCCTGCACGGCCGCGGCACCGGCGACATGCTCGACGCCGTGCTGGAAGCGCTGCCCGAGGCCCCGGCCCAGACGTTCGGCAACGCGCTCGGAGGCCCGCGCCGCATCGCGCTCATCGGCCGTCCGAACGTCGGCAAGTCCTCGCTGCTGAACAAGGTCGCCAACGAGGACCGCGTCGTCGTCAACGAGCTCGCCGGCACCACCCGTGACCCGGTCGACGAGCTGATCGAGCTCGGCGGCATCACCTGGAAGTTCATCGACACGGCCGGCATCCGCCGGAAGGTCCACCTCCAGGAGGGCGCGGACTACTACGCCTCGCTGCGTACCGCGGCCGCCGTGGAGAAGGCCGAGGTCGCCGTCATCCTGATCGACTCCAGCGAGTCGATCAGCGTCCAGGACCAGCGCATCGTCACCATGGCCGTGGAAGCCGGCCGTGCGATCGTGATCGCCTTCAACAAGTGGGACACCCTCGACGAGGAGCGCCGCTACTACCTGGAGCGCGAGATCGACACGGAGCTCGCGCAGGTCGCCTGGGCTCCGCGGGTCAACGTGTCCGCTGTGACCGGCCGCCACATGGAGAAGCTGGTCCCGGCGATCGAGACCGCGATCGAGGGCTGGGAGACCCGTGTTCCCACCGGGCGGCTGAACGCCTTCCTCGGTGAGATCGTCGCCTCCCACCCGCACCCCGTGCGCGGCGGCAAGCAGCCCCGCATCCTCTTCGGCACCCAGGCGGGCATCAAGCCGCCTCGGTTCGTGCTCTTCGCCTCCGGCTTCCTGGAGCACGGCTACCGACGCTTCGTCGAGCGCCGTCTGCGCGAGGAGTTCGGCTTCGAGGGCACGCCGCTGCACATCTCGGTGCGGGTGCGCGAGAAGCGCGGCCGCAAGAAGTGAGCCGGCGATACGGCGAAGCCCCGGACCACCCGCACGGAGCGGGTGGTCCGGGGCTTCGCCGTATTCCTCAGGAGTCCGTGGATCCGGGCGGCAGCGCCGCGGGCCGGGCGCGCCCGGCGTGCCGTCCGACCCGCTGCCAGGAACCGGGATTGCCGCCGGCCGCGCTGTGGCTTCCCTGGGCGTTCGCCGCCGTACGGCCGCTCAGCGGTGCACGGCTGCCGAACATCCCGATGCCGAACGTCTTGAACCCCATGTTCTCCTCGCCGGTGCGGTCCCCGGGAAGCGCCCTGAACGATCGCCTGTACTCGGAGTACAGCGCGTCGTAGATCGGGGTGGCGGACCTGCCGCCCGAGGGATCCTGCGACGGGCGCATGGCCGGAATCGGGGTCTGCTGCTGGCGAGGAGGGTCGTATGAGTGCACGTAGGTGCCAACGACCTCACCGCCTGTCGGATGCGGGCCGGACGGAGAAAACGCTGTCCGGCGGGCGGCGAAGGGCGGCACGGACACGGTCAGGTCCCGGCGAGCGGCATCGTCGCTGCGACCAGGAGACCGTTGACGGCGGCCTTGTCCAGCGCGTCACGGAGCAGGTCCTCGCGCGGCTGCTGGCCGATGGAACCGGCGGGCGCGGCGAAGACCAGCACGCTCTGCGACTTGTTGGCGGCCGTCCGCCAGCCCTCGGTGACCTGGAGCGGCTGATGGGCCTGCCACCAGGCGACCGGGCTGCCACCGCCGGCGCCCGGCTGGAGCACGGCGTGCAGCTGGCCCATGGCGAGGAGTACCGACCAGCCGGGGAGGACGCCGGGCAGCCGGTTCAGGTGGGGCGCGGGGAGGAAACCCTGCTCCAGCAGGAGCTGGAGGAACTGGTCGCCGCCGCTGCCGTCCGTGCCGGGCCTGGCGATCGGCCCGGTCGGTTCGACGACCAGGGCCGGGCGGAGGTCGTCCTCGATCAGGACGAGACCGCTGGTGATGCCGAGCACGGCCTGTTCGGGCATGAGGCCCTCCGAATTCTGTGGCTCGCTACCGGTGATGGACCGCACGGCGCCCTGGAGCTGGTCCTCCGCGACCTGGACGACCTGCGAGGGGATGCAGGTGGCATGGGCGAAGGCGAGCACGGCGGTCTCGTCGCCCACGAACAGCACCGTGCTGGTGCGTTCCTGGTCGGAGTCGCCGGGGGTGCGGCACGAGGTGCAGTCGTAACTGCCTGGGGCACTGTCGCCGACGAGCAGCCGGTCGGCTTCGGCATCGCCGATCTCGGCGCGTACGTCCTCGCTGACGTCGAGCATGCGCGGCACGGGTGGCTCCTCGAACTCGGTGCGTGAGCCGGGCGGTTCCCGGCTCATGAAGAGACAACGGAAGACCCGGGGCCGGAGTCACGCGCGAATACGGAGATTGAGCGCCTGAACCGGCAGGCCGATGGACAAGGAGATCGCGCAGGTGATCCGGAGTCGTCCATTCCGCGAAAGGCCCCCGGATGCGCGGGTGTTCGTTCGAAACGTCACGGCCGTGTGCGACTCCTGTGCGAATGCTGTGGCTGATCCTGACGCCGCGTAAGGTCCGATGCAGACCAGTCGAACAGGGGAAACGACTACGTAATGCACATTTCATTCCTGCTCCACAACGCGTACGGCATCGGGGGAACGATCCGTACCACTTTCACGCTCGCCACGACCCTGGCGGAGCAGCACGACGTCGAGATCGTCTCCGTCTTCCGGCACCGCGACGACCCGAAGCTCGGCGCACCCGCCGGGGTCCGGATGAGCCATCTCGTCGACCTCCGCAAGTCGAGCTCCGGGTACGAGGGGGAGGCCGCCGACCACGCCCGGCCCGCAGCGGTGTTCCCGCGTGGCGACACGAGGCACGGGCAGTACAGCCGGCTCACCGACAGCCGCATCGCGGCCCATCTCGGCGCGCTCGAGGCCGACGTCGTCGTCGGCACGCGCCCCGGCCTCAACGTGCACATCACCCGGCAGGCCCGGCGCGGCCCGGTGCGCATCGGCCAGGAGCACCTCACCCTGGAGAGCCACGGCTACCGGCTCCGCCGGGAGCTGAGCCACCGGTACGGGCTGCTCGACGCCGTCACGACCGTCACGGAGGCCGACGCCCGGGACTACCGCACCAGGCTGCGGCTGCCCGGTGTACGGATCGAGGCCATCCCGAACAGCGTGCCCGAGCCCGCGGGGCCGCCGGCCGACTGCGACGCCAAGTGGATCGTGGCGGCCGGGCGGCTGCACCGGGTCAAACGCTACGACGTACTGGTCCGGGCCTTCGCCGAGGTCGCGGCGGTGCGCCCGGAGTGGAGGCTGCGGATCTACGGCGCCGGTGACGCGTCGGGCAACGAGCAGCAGCCCCTGCGCGGGCTCGTCGACGAGCTCGGACTCCGGGAGCGGGTGTTCCTCATGGGTTCCGTCGACCCGATGGAGGACGAGTGGCCCAAGCACTCCGTCGCCGCCGTCACCTCCGAGCGGGAGTCGTTCGGCATGACCATCGTGGAGGCGATGCGCTGCGGGGTGCCGGTGGTGGCGACCGACTGCCCCCACGGGCCCGCCGAGATCATCGACGACGGCACGGACGGGCGGCTGGTGCCACCGGGGGACACCGGCGCGTTCGCGAAGGCCCTGCTCGGGCTCATCGACGACGACGCCACGCGGCACCGGATGGGCCGTGCGGCGCGGGTCTCCGCCGCGCGGTTCGATCCGGCGCCGATCGCGGAGCGGCACGTGAAGCTGTTCACCGAACTGGCGGCGCGGGGTGGGGAGAGGAGATCGCAGGGCGCGCTGCGCGGTGTGATCCACCGTTCCCGGGGCGGCGTTCTGGACGGGGCGTACGCGCTGCGCTGCAAGGCCGCAGAGGTGATCCGCAGAGGGCGGAGCTGAGGCGGGGCGCCCGGACGAGCAGTCCGGGCGCCGCATCCCGGACGGTTGCATTCCGGATGGGGCGCGGCCCCGGGGACGCCGCCTGCCGGGCCCCGGCAGGCGGCGGGTGGGGGAAAGTAAGGCCGGCGTAAGCGTGAGTGAATTCCAGGTGGCGTGCTCGTATATTCTCTTTTTCGGCGGACTCGGAAAAGAGGCCGGTCACGGCCTCTGTTCTCCCGCCATTTACTTCCTGCAGCCCCCGGAGGAGCTTTTCGCGGCGGCGTGCAATTACGGTCACTCGCTGTACGACTGGCCGTTCGGGTGAAGTGGCCGGGCGTAAACGCCTGTGGGGATCCTGTGACACAAGCGTGACCGCCGGGGTGCGCGAGGATGCGCGGAGGCCGGCAGGGCCACTGCTTCCGCCAGGGCGCGAGGCGGCCTACGGTGAGGGGTATGGCACCTGTACCGACCCCTCCCGCCCAGCCGGACGACACCCCCGAGTCCTACGTGGGCCTCGACGCCGAAGCCGCCGAACGGCAGGCCAGAGCGCGGGGCTGGAGCACGGTCCGGGCCCTTGCGCCGGGCACCGTCATCACCATGGAGTTCCGCGGCGGGCGCATCAACTTCGAGGTGGACGCCTCGACCGTGACCCGCTGCTGGGTCGGCTGAACCCGGCCCCGACGAGTGAAGGCCCCGACCGGAGTCGGGGCCTTCGCCGTGCCCGGCGGCGGGGACGCACGCCGTCCTCGCAGGTCAGGAGCGACCGGTCAGGGAGCGGCAGCAGGGGCGAGACCGGGTCAGGGTGCGACCGGACCGCCCGTCACCGGGCGGGAGGGACCCGCGCTGCTCCGCGGCGAGCGGTCGGAGTGCGGCGGACGGCGTGAGCCGGCCGGGGCCGGCGGCGTCCGTTCCGGACGGACGGGGTGCGCCGGGTGCGCGCGCGCCCTGGCCGCCGCACCCGGATGACCCGCTGTCCCGGACGCCGGCCCCCGGCCCGCGGCCTCATGGGCGCTCTCGGAGCCGCCGCCCAGCGCCTGCGGCAGCAGGACCGGCTCCGGTGTCACGGGAGCGGCCGGAACGGACTCGCGGAGCCTGCGGCGGTCCCGCCACTGCTCGCGCACCGAGAGGATCCAGACCTCCGTGCGGGTGATCAGCGGCTCGAACCAGGGCAGGGCCAGCAGGATCAGCAGGCCGGCCGCCCAGCCCAGCAGTACGTCGCTGAGCCAGTGGGTGCCGATGTAGACGGTGGTGAGGCCCACGCCCAGGGAGACGAACGCCGACAGGGCCGACAGGTAGCGCCTGGCGCGTGGCGTGGTGGCCAGGTAGGCGAGGATTCCCCAGGTCACGACGGCGTTGGCGGTGTGTCCCGAAGGAAATATATCGCCGCCGGCGTAGAGCTCCGCCGAGCCGATCTGAGTGGCGTAGTGCGGGCCGAGCCGTCCGAGGCCGAGCTTGACCGCGCCCACCGACAGATTGAGCAGCAGCAGGGAGGTGCCCAGGGTGAGCAGCGGACGCAGCGTGTGCTGGCGCCAGGAGCGCCAGCCGAGCCAGGAGGCGACCATCACGGCTGTGGGGCCACGCTGGCCGAGCACGACGTAGTAGTCGAGGAAGGCGTGCAGTTCCGGCCACTGCTGATAGGGCCGGAACAGCATGACCTTCCAGTCGAGAGCCACCAGCCAGGACGAGACGAGCACGGCAACGACGATGGCGAGATAGAACGCCAAAGTCCCGCCGAAGAGAGCGATGCGGTGACGGCTCATCCGCGGGGTCTCTATCTTCGGCGGTTCCGGCTCCCGGTCCAGACGGGCAAAGATGTCGGTACGCACGCAATGGACGTTACAGCGAGTGAGTGTGTGATCCGGCCGATCCCGCGTCTTTGTGATGACGATGTGATGTGGACTTTGTCTCAGTCCGGTATCCATTACCGGTGCCGCGGGGAATCGCATTGGTGGCGCCCGCTATTCGCCGGTGATGTTATTCGCAGAAATGTTTGGGCGTCGATGAATTGGCGCACCGCGACTCCGCCGTGTGCGCGCGAGGCCATTCGGGGCCGCCGCCCGGGCGTCACGGGGCGGCGGCCGGGGGCGACCTCGCCGCGCCTGTGCGGTGCCCGGGGCGGGGCCCCGCGTGCCGGTTGTCAAGTGGCGTACACCACACCCGGTGGCCGGTGAACGTATGAGCTGCACCACGCGTGACCACGTGGAACTCGCGTACGCTGACGGCTCACTCGCCCGTCGATGCCGGGCCAGGGGGAGGCCGTGAGCCGGATCCCCGACGGTCTGCCGAGCGCGAGGGACTCATTGTGGGAGGTACGTACATGACTGGGACGTCCACGGCCGTGAGCAGGCTGCGCGCTGCGGCCGACGGTGCCAACCGCTGGGTCGTCCTGGTCGTCCTCTGTCTCAGTCTGCTGCTGGTCGCGCTCGACGCGACCGTGCTGCACGTCGCCGTCCCGGCCGTCACCGAGGACCTGCGGCCCAGTGCCGTCGGTCTGCTGTGGATCGTGGACGCCTACCCGCTGGTCTGTGCCTCGCTGCTGATTCTCTTCGGCACGCTCGGAGACCGGGTGGGAAGACGACGTGTCCTCCTCTTCGGCTACGCGCTCTTCGGGGTCGCCTCCGCCCTCGCGGCTACGGCCGACTCCGCCGGTGTGCTCATCGCGGCGCGTGCGCTGCTCGGCGTGGGCGGCGCGATGATCATGCCCGCCACGCTGTCGATACTCCGCCAGGTCTTCCCCGACCGCCGGGAGCGTGCCCTGGCCATCGGCGTGTGGACCGCGGTCGCTGCGGTGGGTGCCGCGACCGGACCGGTCATCGGCGGATTCCTCGTCGAGCACTACTGGTGGGGCTCCGTCTTCCTGATCAACATCCCGCTCATGGCCCTGATCCTCCCGGTCGGGCGCTGGCTCCTGCCCGAGTCCCGCGGTGAGGACGACGGCCCCTGGGACGTGCTCGGCGCACTGATGGCCGCGGCCGCCGTACTGGGCGTCGTGCTGGGGATCAAACGGATCGGCGGCGGCGAGGGGCTGCTGAACCCCGGCACCCTCGTCCCCCTGCTCGCCGGTGCCGCCCTGCTCGTCCTCTTCGTGCGCAGGCAGAAACGGCGTACGCATCCGCTCATCGACATCGCGATGTTCTCCCGGCCCGCCTTCACCACCGCGGTCGGCTGCATCGTGCTCGCCATGCTGGCCCTGGTGGGCCTGGAACTCATCGCGGTCCAGTACCTCCAGCTGGTCCTGCACCTGAGCCCCCTGGAGACCGGCCTGCGGCTGCTGCCGCTGACCTTCGCCGCGATGGCGGCCGGGGCCACGGGTTCGTACACCCTGAGCCGTGTCGGTCCCCGGCGGATGGTCGGCTGGGGCTTCGTGCTCACGGCCGCCTCGGTCCTCCTGCTGACGCTGATGGGCCAGCACGACCGGCCCGTGCTGCTCACCGCCGGCTTCGTGCTGCTCGGCTTCGGGCTGCAGTCCACGCTCTTCGGGGCGTACGAATCGATGCTGAGCGAGGCCCCCGCCGAGCGGGCCGGCGGCGCGGCCGCGATCGGCGAGACCTCGTACCAGCTGGGTGCGGGCCTGGGGATCGCGCTGCTCGGCAGCGTCATGAACGCCGCGTACGCGCCCGGACTCTCCCGGCTCCACGAGGAGGGCGTGCCCGCCGCCGCCGGATCGGCCGCGTCGCATTCGCTGGGCGAGGCCTACCAGGTGGCCGGGCGGCTCGGCGGCCCCATGGGGGACCTGCTGCGGGACACGGCCCGGCACGCCTTCGTCGAAGGCCTGCACGTCACGCTGCTGGTCAGTGCCGGCCTGCTGCTGCTCGGGGCGCTTGCGGCGCTGCGCCTGCCGGGCGTCATGGACTGCACTCCGGTCAAGGGCGCCTGCCGCGAGCCGGCGGCCAAGGTGCCGGGACAGGCGGCGGGCCCCGGACCGGCCGGGTCCGAACCTCACCGCGACGCCCTTCCGCTCCCGGCGAAGGACGCCCGGGGGCACTCGGTCCCCCGTCCCACCCGGCGCGAACCGGCCGAGGCCACGGGCTCTGGACGGGCGGCACGCTGAGCCGTAACGTCGGCACGGCGCCCTGACTACCACTGCTAGTTTCAGTACCGTGGCGCGCTTCTGTACCGAGCGAGCCGCCGGAGGCGTTCATGTCCACCACCGAGTCCGTGAAGCCGTCGAGGCAGCCGTTCGATCCGGGCGACCCCCTCGGCATCGACGACCTCCTCGAGCCGGAGGACCTCGCGATCCGTGGGACCGTGCGCGCCTGGGCCGCCGACCGGGTCCTCCCGCACATCGCCGAGTGGTACGAGAACGGCGAGCTGCCCGGCATCCGCGAGCTGGCCCGCGAACTCGGCTCGCTCGGCGCGCTGGGCATGTCCCTGCAGGGGTACGGCTGTGCCGGGGCGAGCGCCGTCCAGTACGGCCTGGCCTGCCTGGAGCTGGAGGCCGCGGACTCCGGCATCCGCTCGCTGGTCTCCGTCCAGGGCTCCCTCGCCATGTACGCCATCCACCGCTTCGGCTCCGAGGAGCAGAAGCAGCGGTGGCTGCCCGGCATGGCGGCCGGCGAGACCATCGGCTGTTTCGGCCTCACCGAACCGGACCACGGCTCGGACCCCGCCGGGATGCGGACGTACGCCGAGCGGGACGGCTCGGACTGGATCCTCACCGGCCGCAAGATGTGGATCACCAACGGCTCGGTGGCCGGGGTCGCCGTCGTATGGGCGCAGACGGAGGAGGCGGGCGGCGGCCCGGGGATCCGCGGCTTCGTCGTGCCGACGGACAGCCCCGGCTTCTCCGCACCCGAGATCAGGCACAAGTGGTCGCTGCGCGCCTCGGTCACCAGCGAGCTGGTACTGGACGGTGTGCGGCTCCCCGCCGACGCGGTACTGCCCGGCGCCACGGGGTTGCGCGGCCCGCTCAGCTGTCTCAGCCACGCCCGCTACGGAATCGTCTGGGGCGCCATGGGCGCGGCGCGGGCGAGCTTCGAGGCGGCTCTGGACTACGCGAAGTCCCGCGAGCAGTTCGGCAGGCCCATCGGCGGGTTCCAGCTGACCCAGGCCAAGCTCGCGGACATGGCCCTGGAACTGCACAAGGGCATCCTGCTCGCCCACCACCTGGGCCGCCGGATGGACGCGGGCAGGATCCGTCCGGAGCAGGTCAGCTTCGGAAAACTGAACAATGTGCGGGAGGCGATCGAGATCTGCCGCACCTCGCGCACGATCCTCGGGGCCAACGGGATCTCACTGGAGTACCCGGTGATGCGGCACGCCACGAATCTGGAGTCGGTGCTCACCTACGAGGGCACCGTGGAGATGCACCAGCTGGTGCTGGGCAAGGCGCTCACCGGACTGGACGCCTTCCGGTAGGGCCCTCCGGCGAGCGCCCTGCTCAGCTCTGGTTGAAGAAGCCGTCGGCGGGCCGGCCGGCGACTTCCCCGTTGACGACCTGGGTGTGGGCGGGGGTCAGCAGGAAGACTCTGGTCGCCACGCGCTCGATGGAGCCACGCAGTCCGAAGGTCAGTCCCGCGGCGAAGTCCACGACGCGCTTCGCGTCGGCGGGGTCCATCGCCGTGAGGTTGACGATCACCGGGACGCCGTCCCGGAAGAGTTCGCCGATCCCACGCGCGTCCCTGAAGCTGTCCGGGGTGACGGTGGCGATCCGGCGGCCCGTGTCCTCGGCCTTCTCGGAAACCACCTGCACGCGGGGGTCGGTCACCCATGGCTGATTCGTGCCGGTCTCCACATCCTCGGAGTACTCGTCGTCGTAGTACCGCTCGTCGTTGTCCTCCACGAGGCCCAGCCAGGCGCTCGCCTTGCGCACCGATCCCATGGACGCCTCCTCTCACCGCGGTTCGTTGGTGTTCCGCATGTCTTTCCTATCCCCATGGTCGTCCATGATGCGGATCCAGCGCCAAGGGGATAGCCGCCGCGCGCGCGATTCGTGACGCTACTGGTGCAGAACATGTGGCGATTCGTCAGGGTTCCTACCGCTAAAGGGGGCTTGCGGAAAGAAAATATGATGCTCCCGTCCGTCCGGGTGACCCGGCGGGCGTACGGGTGAACGGATGGCTCGATACGATGCACGCCGCGCCGGTGCACGTGCGCGGCTCGTCAGGTGAACGGCTCCCGGGGGATCGTCGTGTTCGGAATCGTGAGGCCTTGTACCCATCGGCTGTCCGAAGGGCTCAAGGCCGAGTGGATGGCTCATCTCTGCGGTCTGTGTCTCGCCCTACGCGCGGACCACGGTCAGTTCGCCCGCATCGTCACCAACTACGACGGCTTGATAGTCTCCGTCCTGACGGAGGCTCAGTCCGAGCGCTCCGCCGGGCAGCGGCGCACCGCGGGCCCCTGCCCCCTGCGCTCGATGCGGACGGCTCCGGTCGCCCGCGGCGAAGGGGCCAGGCTCGCCGCAGCCGTCTCGCTGGTGCTGGCCTCCGCGAAGGTGCGCGACCATGTCGCCGACCGTGACGGCCTGTTGAAGCGGCGCCCCGTGGCCGCCGCCGCACGCCGCGTCGCCGCGGGCTGGGACAGGGCCGGGGCGCGCACGGGGGCCGAGCTCGGCTTCGACACGGGAGTCCTGCTCGACGCCATCGGCCGGCAGACCGGGATCGAGACCCTCGCCGGGCCGGGCACCCCGCTGCTGACGGTCACCGAGCCCACCGAGACGGCCACGGCCGCGGCCTTCGCGCACACCGCCGTGCTCGCGGGCAAGCCGCGCAACGCCGAGCCGCTGGCCGAGGCCGGCCGGCTCTTCGGGCGGCTCGCCCATCTGCTGGATGCCGTGGAGGACCGCGAAGCTGACGCCGCGTCGGGTGCGTGGAACCCGCTCACCGCGACCGGGACGTCGCTCGCCGAGGCCCGCCGCCTGTGCGACGACGCGCTGCACGGCGTGCGCCTCGCGATGCGGGACGCGGAATTCACCGACGGCACGCTGGCGCACGTGCTCCTGGTGCATGAGCTGCGTCGCTCGGTGGACCGGGCCTTCGGGCCCGCCTCGTGCTCGCACCAGCGGGAAGGGCAGCCGTCGGGGGCGTTCGGCCCGCCGCCCGGCAACCCGTACGCGCCCACCCCTGGGGGCCCGCCCGGCCCTCCCGGACCGCCGCTGCCGCCCGAGCCGCCCCGTAACCGGCGCGGTCTCATAGCCGGCTGCCTGGTCTGGGCCGGTCTCGCCTGCACCTGCCAGCTCTGCTGTGCCGGCAGCTTCAACGACCCGTGGAGCGGCCAGGAGCGCGAAGGACTCTGTCACAAGAACGACTGCAACGACTGGTGCGAGGGCTGCTGCGAAGGCTGCAACTGCTGTGGCAAATGCTGCGACTGCTGCGATGGCTGTGACTGCGGGTGCAACTGCTGATCCGGCGCCGGGCGGCGGTTGCCGCCCCGACGCCGGGCAGCCGTCGCTGATGTGGCGTCAGGCAGCCGCACCCTCCGGATTCACTTGATCTCGGGCGGAGAGATCTGCGACGTCTCGATCGCCGACTTCCCGGTACCCCACTTCTTCAGGATGCGGTCGTAGGTCCCGTCCTCCTGGAGACCGTTGACCGCGGCCTGGAAGGCGGGAGCCAGCGGGGTGCCCTTCTTGAAGGCGAACCCGACGTCGAGCCGCTTGAACTCGTTGAGGAAGCGCAGCCCGTCCATCTGGGTCACGGCGTAGCGCAGTCCGTTGATCGTGGACATCAGGACGTCACTGCGGCCCTGCTGGAGCGAGATCCAGACGGCGGCCTGATCGGCGTACGTCTTGACCTCGTACGGCTTCTCGCCGGCGTCGGCGCACCGGTGCTTGTTCTCCTCCAGAGTCGCCTCGAAGGTGGTTCCGGCGCCGGTGCCGACGGTCAGGCCGCAGAGCTGTGTGAGATCGGTGACCTCCTTCAGCTTGCTGTCGTCACGGACGGCGAAGCCCTGCCCGTCGTTGATGTACGTGACGAAGTCGATCGTCTTCCGGCGCTCGTCCGTCACCCCGAAGTTGCCGGTCCCCAGGTCGTACTTGCCGCTGCCGAGTGCCGGCAGGATCGCCTCGAACGAGGCGACTTCGCGCTTCAGCTCCAGCCCGAGCGACTTCGCCACCGCGTCCGCGAAGTCGATGTCGGCGCCCGCGAGCGTCTTCCCGTCCTCCTCGTAGAACGCCCCTGGCGGGGCGCCGACGCTGGACGCGAGGGAGAGCGTGCCCGAGGCGCGCACGCCGGCGGGCAGCAGCTCCGCCGCGGCCTCGTTCTTCTTCACCGCCGAGACCACATCGGTCGTCGGGGTCTTCGCCCTGCCCGCGGGACCGGCCTGGGGGTCCGCCGGGTCCCCCGATCCGCACGCGGTCAGCGAGAGGGCGGCCACGGTGATCAGCGCGAAGGCGGCGTTGTGCCGGGATCGGGGCATGACGGAGTTTCTCCGGTTCGTCGACCGCGCTCCGGTGCCCGACGGGCAGGGAGCGTGGGTGCGGGAGATCAGCTGTACGAGGGGAGGGCGGAGCGACGCTGTGTACGTGAAGGCACGCAGGGGATTTCGCTCGAGCGCCGACGGGGGCGCGAGCGGGAGGAGCGGAAACGCAGCGGGGTCAGCTCAACAGGAACAGGACCACACGCGACCGAAGTCGATGTGGGAGCGGGTGACCAGCCACTGCTGCGAATGCATGGCCCAAGTGGAACAGGCATCCGGTTGTGCGTCAACCGACATGAGACGTACGGCTCACACTGCGGACAAGCTTGACAACGGCACCGGGATGGCGCTTTTCTCAGGAGCGGACCGGCGCTGAGGGGCCCGGTCCACGTTGTGTTCCGCGCTGAAGGCACGCCCCGTGTTCGATCTCTGCATCCACGGAGCCTTCGCATGTCCGCGCAGACAGAAATCCATGCCCCGTCACTTCCCTTCCCGCCTGGCGGGAACGCCGGCGAGGAAACCCCGCGCATCGTCCCCGTACGCCGGACCGGCCAGTGGGCGGCGGCCGTTGTCGTACTGCTCCTCCTCGCGGGCGCCCTGGTCTCCGTCGTCCGCAACGACGCCTTCCAGTGGGGCGTCGTGGGCGAGTACCTCACGACCGACGCCGTGCTGCGGGGCCTCGGCCTCACCCTGTGGCTCACCGCCCTCGTCATGGTGCTCGGCTTCGCCCTCGGCACCCTGCTGGCGGTGTTCCGGCTCTCCGGCAACCGGGTTCTCCAGGCGGTGAGCTGGGGTTACATCTGGCTCTTCAGGTCGACACCGATCCTGGTCCAGCTGCTCTTCTGGTTCAACATCGGCGCCCTCTACCCGCAGATCCTCGGCGTCGACACGGTCAACCTGCTGAGCCCGATCACCGTCGCCGTCATCGGCCTCACGCTCCACGAGGCCGCGTATGCCGCCGAAGTCGTCCGCGGCGGCATCCTCTCCGTCGAGCGCGGACAGCTGGAGGCCGCCCAGTCGCTCGGCCTCGGGCCCTGGCGCCGGCTCCGCCGGATCGTGCTGCCCCAGGCCATGCGGTCCATCGTGCCGCCCGCCGGGAACATGCTGATCGGGACGCTGAAGGGCACCTCGATCGTCAGCATCATCGCCGTGCAGGACCTGCTCTACTCCGTACAGCTCGTCTACCACCGCACCTACGAGGTCATCCCGCTGCTGCTGGTCGCCACGCTCTGGTACGTGGCCGTCACCTCGCTCCTGTCCATCGGCCAGTACTACGTCGAACGCCACTACGCACGCGGCACGGCGGGCACACGATGACCGGTGCTCCCGCCCTCGTGGTCATCGGCGCCGGACCGCGCGGGACCGGCGTCATCGAACGCATCGCCGCCAACGCCGCCGAGCTGTACGGCGGCCGGCCCCTGGACATCCACCTCGTCGACCCGTACCCGCCGGGCGGGGGCCGGATATGGCGGAAGGACCAGTCCCCGCTGCTCTGGATGAACTCCATGGCCGAGGACGTCACCATGTTCACCGACGACACGGTCCAGCTCGACGGCCCCGTCCGGCCGGGCCCCGCCCTGCACACCTGGGCCGCGGACGTCCGCGACGGACGGGCCGTCATCTCGGCCGGCCCCGGGGTGCTGGAGGAGATCCACGGCCTCGGCGACCAGGACTTCCCCAGCCGGAGGCTGCAGAGCGCCTATCTGCGCTGGGTGTACGAGCAGGCGCTCGCCGCGCTCCCGTCGGGCATCACCGTCCACGAGCACACCGGCCGCGCACTGAGCGTCCAAGGGCCTCGCGGCGGCCGGCAACGCGTCCGGATCCAGGGGCGCGCCGAGCCGCTCGTCGCCGACCTCGTCGTCCTCACCGTCGGCCACCTCGACGCCGAACCGGACGCGGAGCAGCAGGAACTGGCCGCCTTCGCCGCACGTCACGGACTGGTCCACCTGCCTCCCGACTTCACCGCCGACACCGACCTGACGGCCCTGCCCGCGGGGGAACCCGTCCTCGTGCGCGGCTTCGGTCTCGCCTTCATCGACCTGATGGTGCTGCTCACCGAGGGGCGCGGGGGTCGCCACGAGAACGGGACGTACGTCCCCTCCGGCCGGGAGCCCGTCCTGTACGTCGGGTCGCGGCGAGGCGTCCCGTACCACTCCAAGATCGGCTACACCTGGCAGGGCGAACGGCCGCCTCTCCCGCACCACTTCGGCCCCGGCGTGGTGGAGGAGATCCTGAACCGCCCCGGCCCCGTGGACTTCCGGCGTGACCTGTGGCCGCTGGTCGCCAAGGAGCTGGGCCACGCCCACTACCACCGGCTGTTCACCGCCCATCCCGAGCGCACCGCCATGCATCCGGCCGACTTCGAGGAGAAGTACGCCGCCGCCGATACCGGCAGCCCCGAGTTCGCGGCCCTCGTCGCCTCGGCCGTCCCCGATCCCGCGGACCGGCTCGACCTCGACGCCCTCGACCACCCGCTCGACGGGGTGCGCCACGACTCGTACGACTCACTGCAGGACGGGCTGCGCGCCTACATCACGGCCGACCTCGAACGCCGGCACGACCCCCGGCACAGTCCCGACCTCGCCGTGTTCCTCGGACTGCTCTCCGTCTACGGGCAGTTGACCCGTCTCGGCGACACGGGGCAGCGGTGGCACGGCTTCTTCAGCTACCTCGCCTCCGGACCGCCCGGGCCCCGGCTGCGCCAGCTCCTCGCCCTCTCGCGGGCCGGCGTCGTCCGGTTCCTCGGCGCGGGCATGACCGTCGAGGCCGACGAGGAGAACGGCGTCTTCCGCGCCCGCAGCGCCACCGTGCCCGGCGCCCGGACCGATGCCCGCGCCCTGGTCGAGGCCCGGCTGCCCGACCCGTCGCTGCGCACGACCCGCAGCCCTCTGCTGCGCGGGCTGTACGAGGACGGGGCCGCCGGCACCGACACGGGGCTGCTCTCCGTCGACCCCGCCGACGGCCGGATCCTGGACCGCGACGGCCGCCCCCACCCGCGCCGCTTCGCCCTCGGCCCGTACACCACCGCGCGCGCCAGCGGTGCCTTCACCCGGCCGCGCACCGGCGGCCCGGCTTTCCGGCAGAACGACGCCACCGCCCGCACGGTGCTCGCGTTCCTGCGCGACCTCTCCTGTCCGGACCGCCTCACCGCGTGAGCACGGCACCCCGTTCCGCACTTCTGTCCCGGAGGAACCTCCACCATGTCGCTGACCAGCGATCCACCCATCCATCCACCGGCCCCGACCGAACCCGGCGAGAAGCCGGCCGCCGACGAGTACGCGGCGCTGAAGGTCGTCCCCGTCCGCCACCCCTGGCGGTGGGTGGCCGTCGCCGCCACGGCCGTGCTGCTCGCCCAGTTCCTGAACGGCCTGATCACCAACCCCGGCTGGGAATGGGATGTCTTCGCCCGCTTCGTCACCACCGAGACCATCCTCCACGCCGTCTGGGTCACCCTGCAGCTGACCTTCTACGGCACGGTCATCGGCTTCGCGCTCGGCATCGTCCTGGCCTTCATGCGGCTCTCCGCCAGCCCGTTCCTCAGGGGGGTCTCGTACGCGTACATCTGGGCGTTCCGTTCGATCCCGCTCATCGTCCAACTGCTGTTCTGGTTCAACCTGGCGTACCTCTACAAGGAGCTCCAGTTCGGTATCCCCTTCGGGCCCGGATTCGTCGCCTTCGACACGATGAACCTCGTCGGCGCGATGAGCGCGGCCGTCCTGGGGCTCGCCCTGCACCAGGCGGCGTACGCGGCGGAGATCGTCCGGGGCGGCGTACTGGCCGTGGACGGCGGACAGCTGGAAGCAGCCGCCGCCCTGGGGATCCCCCGGCTGCGTCAGCTGCGGCGCATCGTGCTGCCGCAGGCGATGCGCTCCATCCTGCCGAACGCCGCCAACGAGATCATCTCCCTCTTCAAGGGCACCTCGATCGTCTCCGTGATGGCGATCGGCGAACTCTTCTACCAGGTCCAGGTCGTCTACGGCCGCAACGGCCGGGTGGTGCCCCTGCTCATGGTCGCCACGGTCTGGTACATCCTCCTGACCACCGTGCTCTCCGTCCTCCAGCACTACGTCGAACGTCACTACGCCAAGGGGGCCGTGCGATGAGCGCACCCACGAAAGAAGCCACGGGATCCGACGCCATGGTCGAGATCCGGTCCGTGCACAAGAGCTTCGGTCCGCTCGAGGTGCTGCGCGGCATCGACCTGTCCGTACGCGCCGGAGAGGTGACCGTGGTCCTCGGCCCCTCCGGGTCGGGGAAGTCCACCCTGCTGCGCACCATCAACCACCTGGAGAAGGTCGACCAGGGCTGGATCAGCGTCGACGGCACCCTGGTCGGCTACCGCAGGTCCGGCAACAAGCTGTACGAGCTGCGCGAGCGCGAGGTCCTGCGTCAGCGCACCCGGATCGGCTTCGTCTTCCAGAACTTCAACCTCTTCCCGCACCTCACGGTCCTCGAGAACGTCATCGAGGCCCCGATCGCGGCCCTGGGCCGCCCCCGCAAGGACGCCGTCGCCGCGGCGGAGAAGCTCCTGGCCCGCGTCGGGCTCGCCGAGAAGGCCGGGGCCTATCCCAAGCAGCTCTCCGGGGGCCAGCAGCAGCGGGTCGCGATCGCCCGCGCCCTGGCCCTGGAACCGAAACTGCTGCTCTTCGACGAGCCGACATCGGCGCTCGACCCCGAACTCGTCGGCGAGGTCCTCGACGTCATCAAGGATCTGGCCCGGGGGGGCACCACGATGATCGTCGTCACGCACGAGATCGGTTTCGCCCGCGAGGTGGCCGACACCGTCGTCTTCATGGACGAGGGACGGATCGTCGAGCAGGGGCCGCCCGCCGACGTACTCGACCGTCCCGTCCAGGAGCGCACCCGCGCCTTCCTCTCGAAGGTCCTCTGAGCATGTCCCACCGATCAAGGAGCAGTCACGTGTCCGTCCACCGCACCCTCGCCGTCGCTCTCGCCGCCCTCACCGCCGCAGGGCTGCTCACCGCGTGCGGCAGCAGCGACGCGGGCGAGGACGTGATCCGTCCCAAGGGCGAGAAGGACACCGGGATCAACATCGGCCCCGACCAGAACCGGATCAGGGGCGAGAAGGTGGACGCCATCGCGGCCCGGGTGCCCGACGCCGTCCGCGAGCGCGGCACGCTCCGGCTGGGCGCGAGCGCCGACGCCTCACCACCGCTCGGCTTCTACGCGACCGACGACAGGACCCGGATCGGCAGCGAGATCGACCTCGCCACCCTGATCGCCGACACGCTGGGCCTGAAGCCGGAGTTCGAGGAGGTCTCCTGGGAGAACCTCTTCGTCGGTCTCGACAGCTCCAAGTTCGACGGGGTCCTCTCCAACGTCACCGTGACCGAGGAGCGCAAGGAGAAGTACGACTTCGCGACCTACCGGCTCGACAACATCGCCTTCGAGGCCAAGAAGGGCTCCGGCTGGAAGGTGAAGGGCCCGGCCGACGTGGCGGGGAAGACCATCTCCGTCTCCTCGGGCACCAACCAGGAGAAGATCCTCGTCGACTGGAGCGAGGAGAACGTAAAGGCCGGGCGCGAGCCGGTGGAGATCAAGTACTTCCAGAAGGACACCGACTACTACCTGGCCCTCCAGTCGGGCCGCATCGACGCCTACCTCGGCCCGAGCCCTTCCGCCAACTACCACGTGGCGTCGGCCGGGCAGTCCGAGATCGTCGGCACGCTCTCCGGCGGCGGTGACGGTGTCCAGGGGAAGATCGCCGCGACCACGAAGAAGGGCAGCGGCCTCGCCGAGGCGTACGCGGCCGCGATCGACCACATCATCCAGGACGGTTCGTACGGCGAGGTGCTGAAGCGCTGGGGCCTGTCCAACGAGGCCGTGGAGAAGTCGGAGATCAACCCGCCCGGCCTCCCCAAGACCGAGAACTGACCCCGAGAGGTCCCGCATGCCCGCCACCAGACCACTCCACCTCGCCGCCGAGATCGGCGGCCCGCCACGCTACGACGCCGCCTCCCACGTCGCGCTCGCCCGCCTCGCCGAAGGGGGCGCGCTCGACTACGTCACCCTGAGCGACTCCTTCGCCCGTCCCGGTCCCGACGCGCTCGCCGTACTGGCCCGCGTCGCCCCGGCCACCACCCGGATCGGTCTCGTGCCGACCGTCACCACCACCCACACCGAGCCGTTCCACGTCTCGTCCGCCGTCGCCACCCTCGACTGGGTCAGCAAGGGCCGGGCGGGCTGGCTGGCCGACGTGTCGACGACCGAGGCCGAGGCACGGCTGTTCGGCCGGCGCCCGGCGGCACCCGCCACCGCGCTGTGGCAGGAGGCGGGAGAGGTCGCCGACGCCGGGGCGAGGCTGTGGGACAGCTGGGAGGACGACGCGGAGATCCGGGACGTCGCCAGCGGCCGCTTCATCGACCGCGACAGGCTGCACCACATCGACTTCGAGGGAAGCACCTTCTCCGTCCGGGGCCCGGCCATCGTGCCCAGGCCGCCGCAAGGCCGCCCCGTCACCGTCATCGACGGCACGAGCGGGCCCTCACGGGAGCCCGCCGCGCGGCACGCCGACGTCGTCCACGTACGGGCCACCTCACCCGGGCAGGCGGCCTCGCTCCGCGACGACCTGCGCCGCGGTGCCGCGGCACACGGCCGGGACCCCGACAGCCTCCGGGTCCTGGTCGCCCTCACCGTCGACCTCGGGGACGCCGAGACGGCACCCGAACCCGGACTGGAGAGCGGCCCGCAGCTCGCCGGGCGGGGGACCTACTTCCGGGGCGGCCCGGTGGACCTCGCCGAACTCATCACCCAGTGGCACCGGGGCGGAGCCGTGGACGGCTTCCACCTCACCCCCATCACACCGGAGCGCGACCTCGAGAGGATCGTCAACGGAACCGTGGCCCTGCTCCAGCACCGCAGCCTGTTCCGCACCTTCCACCCGGGCGGCACGCTCCGCGAGCACCTCGGGCTGAGCCGGCCGGCCAACCGCTACACACATGCGAGGGCCTCGGAGGTGACCTCATGAAGCAGATGCACCTGGCCGCCCATTTCCCGGGCGTCAACAGCACCACCGTGTGGGCCGATCCCCGCTCGCGGAGCCAGATCGAATTCGCGTCCTTCGAGCACCTGGCCAGGACCGCGGAGCGCGGGAAGTTCGACTTCTTCTTCCTCGCCGAAGGGCTGCGCCTGCGCGAGCACAACGGCCGCATCCACGATCTCGACGTGGTGGGGCGCCCGGAATCCCTCACCGTCCTGAACGCACTGGCCGCCGTCACCGAGCGCCTCGGACTGGCCGCCACGGTCAACGCGACCTTCAACGAGCCGTACGAACTCGCCCGCCGCCTCGCCACACTCGACCACCTCAGCGCGGGCCGCGCCGCATGGAACGTGGTGACCTCGTCGGACGCCTTCACCGGCGAGAACTTCCGTCGTGGCGGATACCTCGACCGGGCCGACCGGTACACCCGGGCGGCCGAGTTCGTCGCCACGGCACGGGAGTTGTGGGACACCTGGACACCGGACGGCACCTCGCGGCCGTTCGCGCACTCGGGCCCGCACTTCGACATCAGCGGGGAATTCACCGTCCCCCGCTCGCCCCAGGGGCACCCGGTGGTCATCCAGGCCGGGGACTCCGACGAGGGCCGGGAGTTCGCCGCGTCCACGGCCGACGTCATCTTCACCCGGCACGGCACCCTGGAAGCCGGACGCGTCTTCTACGCCGACGTCAAGTCCCGGCTGGAGAAGTACGGCCGAGGGCGGGACGACCTGAAGATCATGCCCGGGGTCACCGTCGTCCTGGGAGACACCGACGCGGAGGCCCACCGGAACGCCGCCGAGATCCGCCGCAAGCAGGTCTCCCCGCAGAACGCGATCCTCGCCCTCGAACAGGTCTGGGGCCTCGACCTCTCCTCCTACGATCCCGACGGGCCCCTCCCCGACATCGATCCGGACCCCGGATCGAACATGGTCCAGGGCAGGGCCCGGGTCGCGGACCCGCAGGCCGTGGCCGCGAGATGGCGGGCGCTGTCCGAGGCCAAGGGGCTGTCCATCCGTCAGACGGTCATCGAGACGACGGCGCGGCAGTCCTTCATCGGCTCCCCGGAGACGGTCGCCGGCGAACTGGCGATGTTCGTAGCCGGGGACGCGGCCGACGGATTCATCCTCGTACCGCATCTCACCCCGGGCGGCCTCGACGACTTCGTCGACCGGGTCGTCCCGCTCCTCCAGGAACGCGGAGTCTTCCGCTCGGAATACACCGGCTCCACGCTGAGGTCGCACCTCGGGCTGGCCGACCCGGTGTGGAAAGGTTGACGGCATGAGCACGGACGCACAGCAGGACAGCGAGGAGTTCCACGCCTGGCAGCGCTGGCACGAGGGGCGCATCGTAGCCGTGGCCGCTCCGCACGGCCCGCTCTCCCTCACCGGCACGCACTGGCTCGCCGACCATCCGGAGGGTCGAATTCCGGCCGTACCCGGGCTGTGGCGTGAGGAGGGCGGTGAGGTGGTGCTCACCGCCACCCCGGAGGACGGGCTGACCGTCGACACCAAGCCGCTGGCCGGTGAGATCCGCCTCGGCGCCGACCGCGGCTCCATCGACACGTCCAGGGTCGCGCAGGGGGACCGCCGACTGGTCCTGCTGAGCCGCGAAGGCCTGTGGGCGGTACGGGACTTCGACCCGAAGTCCCCGGCCCGTCAAGCCTTCCGGACCATCGACGCCACGCCGTACGACCCCGAGTGGTCGCTGGAGGGCACCTTCCGGCCGTACGGCTCCGACCGGACCGTACGCGTCGAGAACGCCGACGGGCGTGAGCGGGGGCTGGGGCTCTCGGGCGAGATCAACTTCACCGTGCGGGGAGCCAGGCACACCCTCCAGGTGGCGGTCGAGCCCGACGGTTCGCTCTGGGCCGTCTTCGCCGACGCGACCAGCGGGGACAGCAGCTACCGCTTCCGCTTCCTGCGGCCGCCGGCGCCCGACGGGAACGGCAACGTACGGGTCGACTTCAACCGCACGCTGCTTCCACCGTGCGCCTTCGCCGACCACTTCATCTGCCCCTTCCCGCCCCCGGGCAACACCCTCACCGTGGCCGTCCCGGCGGGGGAGCGGAACCGGATCGACGGCTGAGCCGTCCCACCCCGGACGCAAGGGCCCGGCACACCGGCCCCGGCAGCCACAGGGCTGCCGGGGCCGGTGCAGCCGTGTGCCGATACGGCCGAAAAGGCACCCTTGCGTGGCGCATCGGCGCCCCCCAATACTCCCGAGCAGCGTCCGTCGGAAGCATGACGAATCCGAAATTCGAACGCATTTCGGAACGCGTCCGTGCTACCTGACCGCGCCTCACGGGTCCGGCCACCCCACAGGCGGGCCCCCGACTCCCTCGGGAGGAATCACAAGTGAGGATCAAGCACCCCTACCCCCGCAGCGGCCGCACAGCGAGACGCAGCCGGATCACGGCCGTGTCCGCGGGCCTCCTGGCCCTCGCGGCCCTCACCGTCCCCACGGCCGACGCCGACCAGGCCGACACCTACAGCGCCGACCGGCTCAGCGCGGCGGGAGAGGCCGTGCTCGAAGCCGACGTCGCCGGCACCGCCTGGAACGTCGATCCGGCGGCCGGACGGCTGGTCGTCGTCGTGGACAGCACCGTCTCGCGGGCGGAGATCGAAAGGATCAAGGATTCCGCCGGAACCGACGCGGGGGCCCTGCGGATCGAACGCACCCCCGGAAAGCTCAGCAAGCTGATCTCGGGGGGTGACGCCGTCTACGCCTCGGGCTGGCGCTGCTCCCTCGGCTTCAACGTCCGCAGCGGCAGCACCTACTACTTCCTGACGGCCGGCCACTGCACCGACGGCGCCGACACCTGGTGGGCCGACCCGGCGCGCACCATCGTCCTCGGCACCACCGCGGGTTCCAGCTTCCCGGTCGACGACTACGGCATCGTCCGCTACACCAACGACTCGGTCACCAAGTCCGGCACCGTCGGCAACCAGGACATCACGAGCGCGGCCAACGCCACGGTCGGCATGCCCGTCACCCGGCGGGGCTCCACCACAGGGATCCACAGCGGCTACGTCACCGGCCTCAACGCCACCGTCAACTACGGCGGCGGCGACGTCGTCCACGGCATGATCCGCACCAACGTGTGCGCCGAACCCGGCGACTCCGGCGGCCCCCTCCACTCGGGCCCCCGGGCGATCGGTCTCACCTCGGGGGGCAGCGGCAGCTGTTCCACCGGCGGGACCACCTTCTTCCAGCCGGTGACCGAAGCGCTGAGCGCCTACGGCGTCAACGTGTACTGACCGTCCGGGCACCGCGCACTCCCGTGAGCCCCCGCCGATACGCGGCGGGGGCTCCCGTCCGGACGGCGGCTCTTGAGAGGATGTCGGGACGGCCGGTCGCAGAGGCACCACGGGGGGCGGACGCTGTGCCCGTCCGGAGGGGTGCCCTCCGGGAGCCCCCGGCAGACACCAGGGGGTTCCAGATCCGTGAAACGCATCGGAGTGACCGGTCACCGCTCCATCCCCCAGGAGGTCCACGCGCACGTGCTGGAGGGGCTGAAGGCGGCACTGTGCGGACACGAGGGCTCCCTGGAGGCGCTCTCCAGCCTGGCGGTCGGCGCGGACCAGCTCTTCGCCGACGTCGCCCTGGCCCACGGCGCGGAGCTGACCGTGGTCATCCCCAGCGGGGACTACGAGGCCGGCTTCGCCGACGAGGCCGAACTGCGGCAGTACCGCATGCTCAAGGCCCGGGCCGCCCGTGAGATCCGGCTGGACTTCCCGCACTCCACCGACGAGGCCTACTTCGCTGCGGGCGCCTACATCGCCGACCACTGCGACCGGCTGCTCGCGGTCTGGGACGGCCGGCCCGCGCGCGGTCTCGGAGGCACCGGCGACATCGTGGCGTACGCCCGCGGTCTGGGGCGGCCGGTCACCGTCATCTGGCGCGACGGGGTGGAGCGCGACTGAGCCCGTCCGCGCTCACACCCGGTGCCTGACCAGCCAGTCCGTGTGTTCGGGGGAGACGATCCGTTCGGTCTCGAAGACGGCGGCCGCCCACTGCCGCTCGGTGAGCGTGGTCTCCATCGCGGCCTGCATGTTCTCCAGGTCCTCCTCGACCAGGGAGTGCGCGCTCACCAGAGGGTGATGACGGCGCATCTCGTTCCAGGCGAGAAAGGCCGCAGCGGCGGCGGAGAACGTCCCCGTCAGTGCGAACGACCCGGCGCCGCCGAAGGTCTGCAGGACGGCGAGGACCAGTGCCGGCAGGGTCAGCGCGGCGATGGTGCTCGACCAGACGAGGGCACCGCGCCGCGACACCAGTCTGCGCCTGCGGTACCAGCGCCGCTGCTCGATCAGTCTGTCGCGGATGTACGTCTCCTTGCGTACGGTGAACGCCTTGTCCCGCAACTCCCGCATGGACGCGGTGATGAGACCGCCGCCCGAGTCGGCCATCTCCTCGCGCGGGTCGTCCCAGCCGACCTTCCGCAGCTCCTGGAGCCCCTCCTCGAGGCGGCTGGCGAAGACCGCCTCGGGGTGCTGGACCGCGGAGTCGAAGGGGGAGCCGTGGACCGCGTAGCGCCAGCAGTTCGACTTGATGAACTCGGCGGCGGAGCGGTTGAGTTGCCAGTGCGACTTTGCTTTGCGCCTGGAGCCGAGATAGGTCGCGATCAGGACACCGAGATAGGCCAACACCGCGATACCATCGAGGAGTTGTATGTCGGTCCCGACCTCGGCGTGCCAGGGCAGGGCAGCCGGCACGGTGCCCACGACGAGCAGGACCAGCTGTATGCGGGTGGTGTTGACCGCCTCCCGCTGACGTGCGACGGCGACGGCGTCGGTGTGGTGGAAGAGCGCGGGCAGATCAGCGCTCCTGAAGACCATGCTCTGGAGTGGTCCGGGAATCGCCGTCATGATCACTCCTGTATTCGATGTAGTGGTCACCCCGGCCCTTGGATCGGGTTACCGCTCATTCGGAGTAGTTCTGCGGAAATCACTCGGGTTACGGCTGTACGAGTCGAGTTGCGCACCGGGGCCATGAGAGTAAAGTCGTGCCGCCGGACACTGCAATGGTGCAGGTGCCGGTGCTGTTTCCGTGTCCGGAACGAGCCCATCGAGGACGGCCGTGAAGACCTACGAATCCACTCCGACATTCGCTGTCGCGAAGCGTCGTGTGCCGCTTGCGAAGATCGAAGCATCCGGCAGTGCAGCAGCCAGGAAGATGGGCCGGGTGCTCGCGACGGCAGGCGGTCGCCCGACACAGATCTCCACATTCAACTCCTCGCTGTAGGAACAGCGGGGAAGCCGGTGCCGTAAAGCGTCAAGAATTCCACCCGTTCGGCCGATCGTCTTCCGTCGTCGTCGGCCGGATCCAAGGCGCGGCTGGACTAGAGTGGTGGAATGACAGGCCCCGCGGTCCCGTTCCGCGAAATCGTTCTGAAGGTTCACAGCAGGTGTGACCTCGCCTGCGATCATTGTTATGTCTATGAACATGCGGATCAGAGCTGGAGAACCCGGCCCAAGACGATTTCTGATCACGTCATCGCCAAGACGGCACAGCGCCTGGCTGAACACGCAAAGACACACGCACTGCCCTCCGTGTCAGTGATCCTGCACGGAGGGGAGCCTCTGCTGGCGGGCCCCGCCCGTCTGCGGCGCGTATGCGAGGAGTTCGGTTCCGCCCTGTCGGGCGTCGCGGACCTCGACCTCCGGATCCACACCAACGGCCTTCAGCTCAGCCCCCGGTATCTGGACCTCTTCGACGAGTTCGGCGTCAAGGTGGGTATCTCCCTGGACGGCGACCGTGCGGCCAACGACCGGCACCGGCGCTTCGCGGACGGACGCAGCAGCCATCCCCTCGTGCTGAAGGCGGTCGAGCTGCTCCGGCAGGACCGCTACCGCCACCTCGATCTCGGTCTCCTGTGCACCATCGACATCCGGAACGACCCCCACGCGGTGCTGGACGCCCTGGTCGCGCTCGACCCCCCGCTCATCGACTTCCTCCTCCCGCACGCCACATGGGACGAGCCGCCGCCCCGCCCCGACGGATCGCCCACGGCCTACGCCGAGTGGCTCCTCGCGGTCTTCGACCGCTGGCAGGAGGAGGGCTCACCCGTCCCGGTGCGGCTGTTCTCCTCGGTGCTCTCCACGCTGAGCGGCGGCCCGAGCCTCACCGAGTCCCTCGGGCTCGCCCCCACCGACCTGGTGGTCGTCGAGACCGACGGCCAGCTGGAGCAGGTCGACTCCCTCAAGAGCGCCTACGAGGGCGCCGCGGCCACCGGATTCGACGTGTTCTCGCACTCCTTCGACGACGTCGCCGCCCATCCCGGGGTCCGGGCGCGGCAGCTCGGTCTGGCAGGCGTCAGCGAGACGTGCCGCCGGTGCCCCGTCGTACGGTCCTGCGGCGGCGGGCTCTACACGCACCGCTACCGCTCGGCGAACGCCTTCGACAATCCGTCCGTCTACTGCGCCGACCTGGAGGCGCTGGTGCGGGGGATCGAGGCGCGCACGAGCGCGGTCACCGTGTCCCCTGCGCTGAACGACCGGCATGAACTGGCCGCCGAGCAGCACGACCTGACCCGGACGCTCCTCGCCGGCCTCCACGACGCTCTGGACGGCCGCGGCGGCGCCCGCTGGGACGAGGCCTGGGGGCTCGCGGGCGTGCTGGAGTCCTCCGGCGAGGGCGCCGCCGGGCTCGACCGCGTCCTGGCGCACCCGTACACGCGTACCTGGCTGCTGGACGTCCTGGAAGGGCTGCACGCCGAAAGGCCCGGAGCCGTCGGTCAGGCACTGCGGCTGCCGTCCTACGTGGCGGCTGCAGCGGTGCGCTCCGGTCTCGACCTGGAGGTGCCTGCGGACTACCGGGACGGCAGGCTCTTCCTGCCCACGCTCGGCGAGCTGCGCCTCGCGGAGCCGGGCGAGGCGGGCCGGGCCCGGGTGCGAGCCGTCGGCGAGGGGCTCTCGGTCCGGCGGGAGACCGGCGGTGAACGGATCGTACCGAGGGGGGCGGACGGTCCCGAGTGGCTCCCGGTCCGTCACTGCACCGTCGGGGGAGCGCTCCGGCTCGCCCTCGACGACGTGGACCCCTACCGGGACTGCTTCGAGGCTCCGGCCGCGCCCCGTCTGGGCCGGGCGGAGGCGGAGTCCTGGACCGAGGCCGTCGGCAGGGCGTGGGAGCTGCTGGAGAGGGCCGCGCCCCGGCAGACGGCGGAGGCCGCGGGGAGCCTGACCACGCTGACCCCGCTCGTGGCCGGCCGGAACGCGAAGCGGCCGCACGGCTACGGGGCCGTCGGGCTCATGATGACGGGGGACGGCCAGGAGCTCGCCCTCGCGTTGATGCGCGGTCTGCGGCAGACGGGACTGCGCGCCCTCCTCGATGTCACGGATCTCCACGCACTGGACGGGGCGTGGGAGTACCGGCTGCCCTGGGAGCGGAATACAAGGGTCCCTTTCTCCGGACTGCTGGCCGGCACATACGAACGTGTGGGACTTTCCTTCCTCTTTCCCGGATTCCTGGACGGAGTGCCGGAGGCGCTCGACATGATGGACGGTGCGGCCGAGCCGACCGTCGGGGGAATGCGGCTGCTGAGGGCACTCCGGGACGAGGTGAGAGGTGTACATGGGACAAGTGGGATGAACATCCTCATGAATGCCGTGGATCTCGAACCTGTTCGATGAATCCTGGGTATGGATGACTGAAAAGCGGCGTTGATTGACCGAACGCCATGGGGGTGGAGCACAGTCCGCTCCGGAATGATGAATTCGCTCGCACCCTCTCCATAGTCCTGGGATGCGGGTGCTCACACAGGACGGGGGTCGTGTGCACGCATGACGCAACAGCGAGCGGACCATCGGCCGTACTTTTTTCTGAGCTACGCGCATACACCGGGGTACGGCGGTGGATCGGACCCGGACATGTGGGTCGAACGGCTTTTCCAAGATCTCTGCGGTCATGTGATGGCGATGACCAATCTCCCCGCGGGATCTCCGGCCGGCTTCATGGACCGGGAGATACGCTCCGGAGAGGGCTGGTCCGAGCGGCTGGGGAATGTCCTGGCCAACTGCCGGGTCTTCGTCCCGCTGTTCTCGCCGCGCTACTTCGCCAGCGAGATGTGCGGTAAGGAGTGGTACGCCTTCGAACAGCGCGCCATTCATCACCGGGCCCGGTCGAATCAGCCCGCCGAGGCGATCGTCCCCGCGCTCTGGGTGCCGGTGCAGCCGAGCCAACTGCCGGGACCGGCCGAACGGTTACAGTTCAATCACCGGGACTTCGGTGACCGGTACGTCAGCGACGGCCTCTACGGGCTGATCAAGCTCACGCTGTTCGCCCAGGACTACGAGCAGGCCGTCTACCATCTGGCCAAACGCATCGTCCACGTCGCGGACACCGTGCAGATCGGCTCGGGCAGACCCCTCGACTTCCGCCTCGTCCCCAGCGCCTTCGGCGCACCGGGCAGCGGAGCGGGCGCCCCGAGGCCCATGCGGATCAGCATCGCCGCCCCCACCCGCCACGACCTGCCGGAAGGCAGGAACCCGGAGTACTACGGCGACAATCCGCAGGAGTGGAACCCGTACCACCCGGCCGCGGCCAGACCCCTGGCCTACGTCGCCGAGGAGCTCGTGCGGTCCCTCAACTACCAGGCCGTCGTCACGTCGTTCGACGAGGAACCCGGGCAGCGGGAAGGCAAGCAGCCGCCCAGTACCCCGGAGATCCTCCTCGTCGACCGCTGGGCCCTGCAGGACGAGGACCTGAGACGGCGGCTGGCCGCCTTCGACCGGGAGAACCGGCCCTGGGTGACCATGGTCGTCCCCTGGTGCAGGGAGGACCATCAGAGCAGGGCGGCCGAGGCCGAACTGACCGAGAAGCTCGAGCAGACGATGCCGGTCAAGATGCGGCAGGGGCGGGCCTTCTGCCGTGTCGCGGCCAAGGGGGTGCCCAGTATGGAGGCGTTCGGCCAGATCCTTCCCCAGGTGGTCGAGGTGGCCGCCCAGCAGTACCTCAGGCACGCCACGGTCTACCCGCCGGCCGGCGGACGCCACAGTGAACGGACGCGACTCATGGGGCCCATGGGCAACACCCGGTTCATACCCGACATGCACGACCCTGCGACGGATGCGGAGGACGTATGACAGCCGGTCGTGACGGGCGCATCGTCACTTTCTACTCGTACAAGGGCGGCACGGGGCGCACCATGGCCCTGGCCAACACCGCCTGGATCCTCGCCGCCAACGGCAAACGGGTGCTGGCCGTCGACTGGGACCTGGAGGCCCCGGGACTCCACCGGTTCTTCCATCCCTTCCTCGACCCCTCGACGCTCGGGGCCACCACCGGCGTGATCGACCTGATCACCGAGTACGCCTGGGCGGCGACCAACCCCGCCCAGCGGGCCGACGACTGGCACCGCGACTACGCCCGCATCCAGCCGCACGCGGTCTCGCTCACCCCCGAGACGTTCGGCTGGGAGTTCCCGAGGGGCGGCACCCTCGACTTCGTCTCCGCCGGGCGGCAGAACCGTGAGTACTCCGCCACCGTCTCCACCTTCGACTGGGACAACTTCTACGACCGGCTCGGCGGCGGCCACTTCTTCGACGCCCTGCGGGACGACATGAAGGCCAACTACGACTACGTCCTCATCGACAGCCGTACAGGGCTCAGCGACATCGCCGACATCTGCACCGTCCACCTCCCGGACGTGCTCGTCGACTGCTTCACCCTCAGCGACCAGTCCATCGACGGCGCGGCCTCGGTCGCCCGGCAGATCGCCGAGCGTTACACCGGCCGGCCCATCTCCATCTTCCCCGTCCCGATGCGGATCGACGAAGGCGAGAAGGAGAAGGCGGACGCCGGCCGGGCGCTGGCCCGGCTGAAGTTCGACCGGCTGCCCCGTGACCTCTCGGGCGACGAACTCACCGCCTACTGGGGCGCGGTGGAGATCCCGTACCGCCCCTACTACGCGTACGAGGAGACCCTGGCCACCTTCGGCGACGAGGCCGGGCTGAGCAACTCGCTCCTGTCCGCCTTCGAACGCCTCACCGCGGTCGTCACACAGCAGGAGATCACCTCTATGCCCCAGGTGGGCGACGAGGTGCGGCTGCGCATCCGTGACGCGTTCACCCGGCGCAGGCCCGCGCTGCCCGCCGATCTCTTCCTCAGCTATGTGGCGGAGAACCGCATGTGGGCCGACTGGATCGAATCGGTCCTCACCCGGGCGGGGTTCCGCGTGGTCCCGCGCGACGTCTCCGCCGACCCGGGCCCCGTCGACGCCCCGCACGCGGCCGAGACCGCCGCCCGCACGGTCGTCCTGCTCTCCAGCGCCTACCTCAAGTCGCAGCGGGCCGTCGACCTCTGGGAGAGGGCGGTCTCCGAGGATCCCGGCGGGGGCCGGCGTCAGCTGCTGCCTCTCAGGGTCAGTGACGTACGGCTGTCCGCGCCGTACATCGACCGCAACCCGGTCGACCTGTTCCGGCTGGACGAGGTGCACGCCACCACGGCCCTCATGCGCGCCCTGGACCGGCCGGTGCAGCTCGGCGACGGAATGTCGCCCGGTCCCCGCTTCCCGGGCACCGTGCCCCGGATCTGGAACGCACCGCCCCGCAACCCGGGCTTCACCGGCCGCTCCCTGGTCCTGGAGCGGATGCGTGACCAGCTCGGCGGCGGTATGGCCGTGGTGCTGCCGCAGCCGCAGACCCTGTACGGCCTCGGCGGCGTCGGCAAGACGCAGGTGGCCCTGGAGTACGTGCACCGCTTCATGGCCGACTACGACCTGGTGTGGTGGATATCGTCCGAACAGATCGACGACGTCGTGGCCAGCCTCGCGGAACTCGCCGTACGGCTCGGCGCCCAGGGCGGCGACGACATGGCGGCCGCGTCCCAGGAAGCCGTGGACCTGCTGCGGCGGGGTGTGCCCTCCGAACGCTGGCTGCTGGTCTTCGACAACGCCGACGATCCCGAACGCCTCAGCCGCTACTTCCCGCAGGGCGGCTCGGGACACATCCTCGTCACGTCGAGGAACCAGACGTGGTCCCAGCACGGTGACGCGCTGCCCGTCGACGTGTTCCTGCGGGAGGAGTCGATCGAGCACCTCCAGCGCCGTGCACCGGGGCTGAGCGACGAGGACGCAGCGCAGGTGGCGACCGCCGTCGGGGACCTTCCGCTCGCGGTCGAACAGGCGGCGGCGTGGATCGCGGAGACCGCCACCCCGATCGACGCCTACCTGGAGCAGCTGGCCCGCCAGGCCCCCCAGGTCCTCGCCCTGAACCAGCCGGCCAACTACCCGGAGCCGGTGGCGGCCACCTGGAACATCTCCATCGAACGCCTCAAGGAGCGTTCCCCCGCCGCGGTGCGGCTGCTCCAGCTCTGCGCGTTCTTCGCGCCCGAGCCGATCTCCGCGAACCTCCTCTACAGCAAGGAGATGATCGAGGCGCTGAAGCCGTACGACGCCTCGCTCCAGGAGAAGCTGGTGCTGGGCCGGGTCATCCGGGAGATCGGCCGCTTCGCCCTCGCCAAGGTCGACCAGGTGTCGAACTCCATCCAGGTGCACCGGCTGGTGCAGGCGGTCATCAGGGCGCAGCTCAGCGAGGAGGAGCAGCGCGAGGCCAGGCATGTCGTCCACCGCATCCTGGCGGGTGCCCGGCCCGACGACGACGAGCCGATCGACAACCCCGAGACCTGGCCGCGTTTCGCCACGATCTGGCCGCACCTCGGCCCGTCGGACGCGCGCAACTGCAGGGAGCCGGAGACCCGCAGGCTGCTGATCGACCGGGTGCGCTACCTGTGGAAGCGGGGAGACGTCCGGACGGCGGGCCGGCTCGGGGACGAGCTCCGCGACACATGGCGGGACATGCTGGGGGAACGGGACCTGCAGTACCTCTACCTCTGCTTCCACCAGTCCAACATCCTGCGCACCCGCGGCCGGTACGTGGAGGCCAAGGAGCTCGACGAGTTCACTCTCAGCCGGCAGCGGGAGGTGCTGGGGCCCGAGCATCCCCACACCTACATGACCACCAGCAGCCTGGCCATCGACCTGGGGCTGCTCGGTGACTACGGCAGGGCGATCGAGCTGGCGACCGCGGCTCACGAGGGGTTCAGCCAGATCTTCCACGACCGGCACCCCCGGACGCTGGCCGCGGCCAACAACCTGGCGCTGAACCTGCGGAGCGTCGGACAGTACGCACGCGCCAGGGAGATCGACCAGGACGTCTACGACCTGCGGTCCGAGGTCCTGGGGCCCGAGCACCCGTACAGCCTGTCCTCCGCCATGTGCCTGGCGCGTGACCTGCGTGAGGTCGGGCGGTACGAGGACTCGGTCGGCCTGCTCAGCCGGACATACGACAGTTTCAAGGCCACACTCGGCCGGACCTATCCCACCACGCTGAGCGCCGCGAAGAGCCTGGCGGTCTCCCTGCGCAGGGCGGGCCAGCTGGAGGACGCGCGGAGGCTCACCGTGGCCACCCGGGCCAGGTACCGGGCCAAGTACACCTCCGCCAACCCCGAATCGCTGGCCTGCGACCTGAACATGGCGGCCGACCTGTTCGCGGCGGGGGAGCCCGTCGCCGCAAGGGACACCGCCCAGGAGGTGGTCGACCAGTACATGAAGGTGCCGGGGGAGCAGCATCCGTACACCCTGGCCGCGCAGAACAACCTCGGCGTCTACCTCTCGGGGACCGGCGAGTCCCTGGAGGCGGAGAAGCTGCTGACGCGGGTGGTGGCCTCCATGCGCGAGGTGTTCGGAAGGGAGCACCCGAACACGCTGTTCTCCGTGATGAACCTGGCCAACGCCACGGCCGACCGTGGCGGGTCCGAGATCGTGCTGGAGACGGAGCGCACGGTGGCGGGCCAGCTCAGGGAGGTCCTCGGGGCGCACCACCCGGAGACCCTGGCCATGACCTCGAACATCGCGGTCACGCTCGACGCGATGGGACGCAAGGACGAGGCGACGAGGGTGCGCGCGGAGACGGGGGACGAGCTGGCGCGACAGCTCGGGGACGAGCACCCGCTGACCCGGATAGCGAGGGACGAGCGGAGGTTCCGGCGCGAGCTGGAGCCGATGGCGGTGTGAGCCGGCGGGCTCCGGGCCCCGGAGGTCCGGGGCCCGGAGCACCTTCCTCGATCAGCAGACGGCGGCTTCCCGGTCGTCCAGCAGCCAGTTGAGGATGTCCGGCAGTACGGACAGCGCGTCGAAGTGTGCCGCCGCCGGTTCCAGTACGGCGGTGGCGCCGGGGATCTGTGCTGCCAGCCAGCGGGAGTGTCCCACGGGTGAGAACACGTCCTTCACCCCGTGCCACAGCATCACCGGCCCCCTGATGTCCGCGGGGTCGAACCCCCACGGCCGGGAGAACGCCATCGCGTCGTCGATCCAGCCGTAGGCCGAAGTGCGCAGACCCTCACGGAAGTTGGCCAGCAGCATCGTGCGGATCCCGGCGTCGTTGACCACGACCCGGTCGGAGTCGGTCAGCTCCCGGCGGAGGTCGTCCAGGAGCCTTGCCGGGTCCTGCCGGATCGCCTCCGAGCGGCTGATGAACGACTCCGCCAGCCCGTCCGGATCGGCCGTGGCCCTGGAGTACGCGAGCACGTTCGAGGCGGCCATCCCGTCGAACCAGTCGAGGCCTTCGGCATCCCGGGGAGCCAGGCTGACCAGGGCGGCGGTCCGGGTGACCCGGTCGGGCATCAGCGCCGCGCAGGCCAGGGCGTGCGGAGCGCCGCCCGAGCGGCCGACCACGGCGAAGCGCTCCAGACCGAGCGAGTCGGCGATCGCCCGTACGTCCTCCGCGACATCCATCACCCTGCGCCCCGGCTGACGGTCGGAGCCGCCGTACCCCGGCCGGTCGTAGGCGATCAGCTGCGTCTTCCGCTGGTAGAGGACCATCCCGCGTGGAGCGGGACCCAGCCGGCTGCCCGGCATCCCGTGCAGGAGGAACACCGGTCTGCCTCGGGGGTCCCCCTGACGCTCGACCATCAGATGCCGTCCGTCCCCCACGCGCACCCGACTTCGCACGCCGCTCCTCCGCTCGGTCACCCCGCTCGGTCCGGGCATCAACTGCCCGGTGTGTACTGCCTGTTCGATGATGACCTATCGGAAGCGATACCGGCACTCCCTGTCGGGACGAGACGGTGGTGTTCGGGGACGTCCGGAGGCATTCGGTGGTGTCCGGCTCGAGGGACGCCCTCCACGGCATCCGGACTCCGGGAGCTGTTACAGGACAGGACCAGTCCTCACCCGCTGCCGACATCCCGTCGCGCCGGGTGTTCGCGAACGGAACCGACGTGGTGTGACGTCCGGCTTGTGAACACGGCGCGGGTGAACGGTCGTCGTCGTGTGTGCGTCCGGAAGTCGACCTTGTGTGCTACCGGTCGCATCGGAATAGTGGGCGCCCCATCCTCCGTGTTCCGGACACCCCACTTGTCCGTGCACGGCCCCACAGGAGGTCGAAGTTGAAGCACCGACGCATATCCAGGAAGCGCGTGGCCCTGGCCGGATCGGCCGTCCTCGGCCTCGTCGCGGCCGGAGTGACGTTCCAGACCGCGAACGCCAGCGAAGACGTACCCCGGTCCACCCCGCGTACCCTCAGCGCGGACGCGGCCGGAAATCTCGCCACGACCCTGGACAAGGCCCTGGGCGGTGACACCGCGGGCGCGTACTACGACGCGAAGGCCGACAACCTCGTCGTCAACGTCGTGGACGAGGCGGCGGCCGAGCAGGTCCGCCAGGCGGGCGGCAAGGCCAGACTCGTCCAGCACACGCTCGCCGAGCTGACGAACGCCCGGCAGACCCTCGCCGACAAGGCCACCGTCCCCGGCACCTCCTGGGCCGTCGACCCGGTCAGCAACAAGGTGGTCGTCACCGCCGACCGCACGGTCGACGGCGCGGCCTGGGACAAGCTGAGCAAGGTCGTCGACGGGCTCGGCTCCAAGGCCGAACTGAAGAAGACCGCAGGGGAGTTCAAGCCCCTGATCGCGGGTGGCGAGGCCATCTGGGGCGGCAGCGGGCGCTGCTCACTGGGCTTCAACGTGGTCAAGGACGGCGAGCCGTACTTCCTGACCGCCGGGCACTGCACCGAGGGGATCACCAGCTGGTCCGACACCCAGGGCGGCTCGGAGATCGGCGCCAACGAGGGTTCGAGCTTCCCGGACAACGACTACGGCCTGGTCAAGTACACGGCCGACGTGGAGCACCCCAGCGAGGTCGACCTCTACAACGGCTCCACCCAGGCCATCACCAAGGCGGGTGATGCGACCGTCGGCATGTCGGTGACCCGCAGCGGCTCCACCACCCAGGTCCACGACGGTGAGGTCACCGCCCTGGACGCCACGGTCAACTACGGCAACGGCGACATCGTCAACGGCCTCATCCAGACCACGGTCTGCGCCGAGCCGGGCGACAGCGGCGGCTCGCTCTTCTCGGGCGACACCGCACTCGGCCTGACCTCGGGCGGCAGCGGCGACTGCTCCTCGGGCGGCGAGACGTTCTTCCAGCCGGTGCCCGAGGCGCTGGCGGCGTACGGTGCCGAGATCGGCTGACCTGCGGTCATCGGTGCACCGGCGAGCCCGCTCCCTCACGCGAGGGGGCGGGCTCGTCCGCGCACACCGGCCTGCCGCGGCTACCGTCCAGCGGTCAGGCCACCCGCCGCGAGCCGGTCGCTGATGTCGTCCGCGAGCTGCTCGCCGAGTACGTCCGCCCCTCTCAGCAGGTGCCTGAACGAGGTGAGGCGCCGGAACACCTCCGCATAACCGGCCTGCTCCTCCAGGGGCAGCTGCAGCACGTGCAGGCGCCTGATGTCGACGCGGGACGAACTCGATGCGTGCGTGCCGGCCTGGCGGCCGTTGGACGGGGCGCGCAGGCAGCCGGCCAGGAAGTGGGCGTTCAGTCTCGCGGGCTCCACGCGCAGGGCGTAGAGCTGTGGACCCAGGGCCATCGGCGGACCTTCGTGCACCCACGCCCTGAACGCGCGGACCACACCGGCGACCACGACGTCGCCCTCCTCGGCCACGGTCCCGGCGGCCTCGGGAGCCACCCGGGTGCCCGGAGTGCCGTCCCTCAGCAGGTCGGGGACGGTGAGCAGCGCCAGGTCGGTCTCGTGGGGTGACGCCGTGGTCGCCGCCGGCTGCTGGCCGGCGCGCAGGGTGAGGGCTCCGGCCTTGACGAGGTCGCCGACGGTGACGGTCGTGCGCGCGCCCCCGGCCGAGAGGCTCAGCTTCGACAGATGCTGCGTCAATGCGGTCAGCTGGCCGAGAGCGCCCGTCAACTCAGTCCACGAAGCCGCGAGTTCGACGCCCGACGGTGCTCCCGCCGAGATGTGGCGGCCCGGAGTGACGTCGACCTCGTCGTCCAGCAGGTCGAGGAGCGGGACCCGTACGGCCCCGTCCGGGAGTTCGCCCTCCGGGACGTCGAGCTGCGACACGGCGGACAGGACGAAATCCGTCAACGGGCCCCATTCGGGTCCCTGTTCGCGTGCGCCGGACTTCGCGAGCCGGTTGGCGTCCAGCAGGAGGACGTTCTGGGCGGTGGAGGCGGGACCGTCCGGAGCCGCCCGCAGCACCCACAGCTGGAGCGAGACGCTGTGCGGCTGCGCACAGCCCGGCGGCAGTGCGACGACCGCCCGCAGCATGCCCGTACGCAGCAGTGATCCCCGGATGCGGCGGCCCGCCCTCCGTGACGCGACGGCCGGGGGGAGGACGGCCACGGCGGCGCCGCCGGGCCGCAGGTGGGTCAGCAGGTGCTGGACCCAGGCCAGCTCCGGTTCGGTGCGCGGCGGCAGCCCGTGGGCCCAGCGCTGGTCGGTGGCCAGCTCCTCGTAGCCCCAGTCGCGCTCGTTGAAGGGCGGGTTGCACAGCGCGATGTCGGCCCGCAGCCCTGCGAACGGATCGGCTCGCAGGGCGTCGGCCGTGGCGATCTCCGTACGCACGCCGGTCCGGCCCTCCGCCACGAAACCGAGGCGGGCGGTGGCGAGGGCGGCGAGCGCCGGATCGCGCTCGCATCCCACCAGGGTCAGCCCCGGGCCGGTGTACTCCTGGGCGGCCGCGACCGGCAGATGCCCGGTGCCGCACGCCGGATCGAAGACCGTCAGGCCCCCGGCGCCCTGACCGAGCCGGGCACCGAGCGCGATCCTGACCATGAGCGACGCCAGCTGCGCGGGTGTGGTGCTGAGCTGGCGCACGTGGGTGTCCAGCCAGCGCTGCAGCAGGAACTCGAACGTCTCGCGCGGTCCCTCGATCCGTCCCAGCCGCGCGGCCTCACCGGCCAGGTCCCGCGCCTCGTCGGAGAGCTCCGCGAGGGTGGAACGTTTCCGCGGGGAGCGCATCCGGCGGGCGGCCTCGGCGACGGCGAGACCCGAGGCGTCCCTGCTGCCGAGCGCCTCGAACCGGGGCCACAGGAATTCGCGGCCGGTGACGTCGTGGAGCTTGCCGTTGTCGCGCAGCCACTGTTCCACTTCGGACAGCGAGAACTGGGGGCTGACGTCCGTACCGCCGATGCGGGAGGGGAACGAGTCATGGCGCCGGCGCCAGTTGCTGACCGCTGCCCGCCCCACACCCGCGATCCGGGCGATCTCGGCGAGACTGACCGGTACGGCGCCGGCTGCGGGCATTCGAGGTCTCCGGTCCTTGGCGGTTCGGGCGGGTCGGCATCCCAGCGGCCTCAGTCATGGCAGGCTACTACGCTCATTGACTTGGTTCACAGGTCGGTGCGGGGGTGAGGCCGCGCAGGAGCGGGGGAGGCTCGGCCACGTGGCGTACGAGCTCGAATCGCTGTCAGGGGCCGCGCTCCGCCCGGAACCCGTCCTCCGGAGCGGGCGGAACGGGTGGGTCGCCGATGCCGGTGAGGGGTCGTGGTCCGGGACGGCCCGCCCCCGCCACGCCTCAGGACGGGGAGCAGAAGCACGCTCCCACGTCCGGACGTGATCAGATGCGCACCGCGGCCTGGAAGCTGCCGATGGTGTTCATCGACTCGTAGCGGACGTAGGTGCCCGGGTACGGGGCGTGCAGCACGGTGTTGTTGCCCGCGTAGAGGCCCACGTGCGAGGTGTTGCTGAAGAAGACGAGGTCGCCCGGTTTCAGCTGGCTGCGCGGGATGCGGGTGCCTTCGTTGATCTGGGTGTAGGTGGTGCGGCTGATCTGGACGCCGGCCTGGGCGTAGGCCCACTGGGTCAGACCGGAGCAGTCGAAGGAGTCGGGGCCCGTGGCGTAGCGGGCGTACGGCTTGCCCACCCGCGTGTCGGCGGCCTGGAGGGCAGCGGCGCCGAGGGCGGAGGCAGGGACCTCGTTGCCGAGGTCGGCCTGCTCACCGCCGCCGCCGTCATTGCCGCCGCCACCGACGCCGACACCGACGCCGCCCCCGGCGTCGCCATCGGCGGAGGCGGGAGCCTCGTTGCCGCGCTCGACGCGGTCGGCGGCGGCACGGCCGGCGCGCTGTTCCTCTTCGGCGATCCTGGCGCGCTCGGCGGCGGTGAGGGTGTTGAGCAGCTTCTGCGCCTCGGCGAGCTTGCCCTGGGACGTCTTCTTGTTCTCGTTCAGGGTCTTGTGGACGTCGGCGACGTCGGTGAGCTTGCCCTGCGCCTCCTGGCGCTGCTGCGCGAGGGTGCGCTGCTTCGCCTGGATCTTCTGCAGCGACTCGGCCTGCTTGGCCGTCAGCTGGTCCAG
>NZ_JNXG01000021.1 GCF_000717025.1 Streptomyces atroolivaceus | reverse complement strand
CACGACGGCGACGACCTCTACGCCGAAGTCAGCCTCCCCCACGACACCGACACCACCGGCCACACACTCCACCCCGCACTCCTCGACGCCGCCCTGCACCCGCTGGCGCTGACGCCGGGCGGCGGAACCGGTGACGGGTCGGGGGGTGGGTCCGGGAACGGGGAGAAGGACACCGTCCTGCTGCCGTTCTCCTTCAGCGGGGTGACCTGCCACGCCACCGGCGCCACGGCCCTGCGGGTGCGGCTGACCAGGATCGGGGAGACCTCGGTCGCCCTCCGGGTCACCGACCCGGACGGCTCGCCCGTCATCCGCTGTGAAGCCCTGGCGCTACGGCCTTTGCCGGTGACGGAGCTGGCCGCGCTGCGGTCGAAGGGCGCGGACGCCCTGCCCCTGTACACGGTGGAGTGGGTGACCGGCCCGGCCACCCCATCGGATCCGGCCCGGGGGACCTGGGCGGTGCTCGGGGATGACACCCATGAGCTCGCGGAGTCCCTGGACGCGGCCGTGTTCGCGGGTCCGGCCGAGCTCGGCGCCGCCGTCGCGAACGGCTCCGCACAGCTGCCGGACACGGTGGTGGCCCCACTCCCCGGGACGCGCGGCAGCGTGAGGACACAGGCGGACGGGACGCCGCCCGACGGCGCGCCGACCGGCGCCGGCGTCCGGGCCGCGCTGACCCCTCTCCTCGCGCTGCTGCGCGACTGGCTGGACGACGAACGCCTGTCCACCAGCACGCTGCTGGTGGCTGTGCGCGGCGCCGTAGCCGTGCGCGACGGTGACGGCCTCGATCCCGTGTCAGCCGCCGTATGGGGACTCCTGCGCACGGCGCGGACCGAGAACCCGGGCAGGATCGTGCTGGTGGACCACGACGGGACGGCGGCCTCGCTGCGCGCCCTGGGTTCGGCCGTCGCGGCGGGCGAGGACGAAATCGCCCTGCGAGAGGGCGCGTCGTACGTGCCGAGGCTCACCGAGGCGCCGAGTGTCCCGAGCACCACCCCGGCGGCATCGCGGCGAGCCTGGGACCCGGACGGCACGGTGCTGGTCACCGGCGCGACCGGCACACTCGGCGGCCTGGTCGCCCGCCGGCTCGTGACCGGACACGGGGCCCGGCGTCTGCTGCTCACCAGTCGGCGCGGGCCGGCCGCCCCGGGGGCCGCCGAGCTCACCGCAGAACTCACCACGCTGGGCGCGGAGGTCCGGATCGAGGCGTGCGACGTGAGCGACCGCGCCTCGCTGGCCGCACTGCTGGCCACCGTGCCCGCCGACAACCCGCTGACGGCGGTGGTGCACGCGGCCGGGGCCCTGGACGACGGGGTGATCCAGTCGCTGACGCCGGAGCGGCTCGACACGGTCCTGGCCGCCAAGGCGGACGCCGCGCTGCATCTCCACGAGCTGACCCGTGAACTGCCACTCGCCGCCTTCGTGCTGTTCTCCTCCCTCGCGGGTGTCGTGGGCAACGCGGGGCAGGGCAACTACGCCGCCGCCAACGCCCTGCTGGACGGTCTGGCCGCGTACCGCCGCGCCCTTGACCTGCCCGCGCTCTCCCTGGCCTGGGGCCTGTGGGCGGACAGCAGTGCCCTGACGGGCCACCTCGACGACCGGGAACGCGACCGGCTCGGACGCGACGGTGTCGTCCCGCTGACGGCAGAGGACGGGCTCACCCTCCTCGACAGCGCCCTGGCCGGCGCACCGGCCGCCGTGGTCGCCGCGCGCCTGGACCGGACGGAGCTGCGACGCAGGGCCGGGGCCGGGCTCCTCCCGCCGCTCCTCAGCTCCCTGGCGAAGGGCCCGGCTCGCCGGGCGGCTGTCGTCCAGGCGCCGAAGTCGCTGGTGGAACAGCTGGCGTCGGTACCGGAGGAGGAGCGCGAACGGCTGGTGCTCGACCTGGTCCGCGAGACGGCAGCCGTCGTGCTCGGCCACCGCGACACCAACCTCATCGACGACGAGCACTCCTTCAAGGAGCTGGGTTTCGACTCCCTGACGGCGGTGGAGTTCCGTAACCGCCTGAGCGCCACGACGGGGCTGCGGCTGCCCGCGACCGTGGTCTTCGACCACCCCTCGCCGGCCGCGCTCGCCGCTCTCCTGCACAGCCGGGCGCGGACGGAGGCGGCGGCCGGGGCGGCCGCGGGTCCCGTGCCGGTCGCCGGTCCGCTCGCCGGGCTCGACGCCCTGGAACAGGCTCTGGCCCTGACCCCCGACGCCGACACGGGCATCCGTACGGAGGTCGGCAGGCGGCTGCGGGAACTGCTGCGCGGGCTGGAGGCGCCGGCAGCGTCTCCGGCCGGCCCGGCACCGGACGTGGCCGCCCGTATCGAGTCGGCGTCGGCCACCGACCTCCTCGACCTCATCGACAGCGAATTCCGCAGGAAGGCCCAGCCGAAGTGACGACGCCGACGAAGAGCACGAGCACGGACTCCGCGGGATCCGCCTCCCAGGAGGAGAAGCTCGTCGAGTACCTCAAGTGGATCACAGCCGACCTGCATGAGACCCGGCAGCGGCTCGCCGAGGTCGAATCGGCCGCCCGGGAGCCGATCGCGGTCGTCGGGATCGGCTGCCGCTACCCGGGCGGTGTCCGCGGGCCCGAGGATCTGTGGCGGGTGGTGGACTCCGGTGCCGATGTCATCGGCGGTTTCCCGGAGAACCGCGGCTGGGACCTCGACGCGCTGTACGACGCGGATCCGGACCGCTCCGGCACCTCCTACACGCGCAGCGGCGGGTTCCTGCCCGACGCCATCGAGTTCGACGCCGGGTTCTTCGGGCTGAGCCCCCGCGAGGCGCTGGCCACCGACCCGCAGCACCGGTTGCTCCTGGAGACCGCGTGGGAGGCGCTGGAACACGCGGGTCTCGATCCGCGGGAGCTGCGTGGCAGCAGGACGGCGGTGTTCGCGGGGCTGATGTACAGCGACTACGCGGCGCGGCTCCCGTACATCCCGGCGGAGGTCGAGGGGTTCATCGGCAACGGCACCTCTCCGTCGGTCGCCACTGGCCGGATCGCGTACACCTTCGGTTTCGAGGGGCCGGCTGTCACCGTCGACACCGCCTGCTCCTCCTCCCTGGTCGCCATCCATCTCGCGGCCCAGGCCCTGCGCCAGGGTGAGTGCACGCTGGCGCTGGCCGGCGGGGCGACGGTCCTGTCCACACCGGGCCTGTTCACCGAGTTCAGCCGGCAGCGGGGGCTGTCCCCCGACGGCCGGTGCAAGTCCTTCGCCGCCTCCGCCGACGGCACCGGTTTCGGTGAGGGCGCCGCGCTGATCGTCCTGGAGCGGCTCTCCGACGCCCGGCGCAACGGTCACGACGTCCTCGCCGTGATCCGGGGCAGCGCCACGAACCAGGACGGCGCGAGCAACGGGCTGACCGCGCCCAACGGTCCGGCCCAGGAAGCGGTCATCCGCCTGGCGTTGGCCAACGCCAGGCTGACCCCCGCCGATGTCGACGCCGTGGAGGCCCACGGCACCGGCACCACGCTGGGCGATCCGATCGAGGCGCAGGCGCTGTTCAACGCCTACGGCCGGGAGCGGTCCGCGGACCGGCCCCTGTGGCTGGGCGCGCTCAAGTCGAACATCGGGCACACCCAGGCGGCGGCCGGGGTCGGCGGCGTCATCAAGATGGTGATGGCGTTGCGTCACGGAGTGCTGCCCCGCACTCTGCACGCGGACGAGCCGACGCCGCACGTGGACTGGGAGAGCGGGACGGTACGTCTGTTGTCCCGGCCCCGCCCGTGGCCGGCGGAGGAGGACCGGCCCCGCCGGGCCGCCGTCTCCTCGTTCGGGATCAGCGGCACCAACGCGCACCTGATCCTGGAGGAGCCCCCCGGAGCCCCGGAACCGGAGAACGCGGCCGAGGGCGCGGAGCCGGACACGGGTACACGCGCGGTGATCGCCCCGCTGCCGGTGATCGCGTGGCCGCTTTCCGGTCGTGGCGCCGGAGCACCGGCCGCGCAGGCACGCCGGCTCCTCGATCACCTCGGGGCCCATCCCTCGCTCACCGCCGCCGAGGTGGCCGGGGCGCTGGCCGCCCGCCCGGCTCTGGAGGACCGGGCCGTGGTCCTGGGTGAGGACCGGGAGACGTTGCTGCGCGCTCTGGCGGACCTCGCGGCCGGGGCCAGGCCGGCCGGTGTCGTCCGGGGCAGGGCCGGGCACCGGTCGCGGACGGCCTTCCTGTTCACGGGTCAGGGCAGCCAGCGGCCCGGCATGGGCCGGGATCTGTACGACGCTCATCCCGTCTTCGCGACGGCGTTCGACGAGGTGTGCGGACTCTTCGACGAACATCTGGACCACTCGTTGCGCCAGGTCGTCTTCGCGGCGCCGCGGACCCCGCAGGCCGCGCTCCTGGACCGGACGCAGTACGCGCAGGCCGCCCTGTTCGCGCTGGAGACGGCCTTGTTCCGGACCATGGAACACCACGGGCTCGTTCCGGACTTCGTGATCGGGCATTCGGTGGGCGAACTGGCGGCAGCGTACGCGGCCGGGGTGCTCACGCTGGGCGACGGCGTCGCGCTCGTCGCCGTCCGCGGCCGGCTCATGGAGCAGGCGCGTGGCGACGGCGCCATGGTGTCCGTGCAGGCCTCGGAGGAAGAGGTCGAAGCCTTCCTGGCCGAGGGGTACACGGGACGCCTGGCGGTGGCCGCCGTCAACGGTCCTCTCTCCGTAGTCGTCTCGGGCGACGCGGACGCCGCGGCCGAGGCCACCGCGCACTGGCGGTCGCGAGGCCGCAAGACCAAACGGCTGCGGGTCAGCCACGCCTTCCACTCCCCTCATATGGACGGGATTCTGGACCCGTTCCACCGCGCCCTCTCCGCACTGAGCTTCAAGCCGCCGGTGATCCCGCTGATCTCCAATGTGACCGGTCTGCCCGCGACGGCCGACGAACTGTGCTCCCCCGGTTACTGGGTGCGGCACGTCCGCGAAGCTGTGCGCTTCCACCCGGGCGTCCGCCACCTGGAGGACCAAGGGGTCCGTGTGCACGTCGAACTCGGCCCGGACGGGGTGCTGGCGGCGCTCGCCGGGCAGGGGTTGCGGGAGGAGCCGGCGGTCCTGGCTCCGGTGCTCCGGGGCGACCGTCCCGAGCTGCGGACGCTGCTGACGGCGCTCGGCCTGGCGTGGGCGCACGGCCGCCCGGTGAACTGGGGCGGCCCGTCCCGTTCCGGCCGGCGCGCGTCACTTCCCCCGTACGCGTTCCAGCGGCGCGCGTACTGGCTGGACGGACCCGGCCGGCGGCCCTCCGAGGAGTCGGCCGCCCCCTCGATCCCGGCGCAGGGTGGCGACTCCGACGTCGTCGATGCCCTCGGACACACCGCCCTGCGCCGGCACCTCTCCGAGCTCGGCCCGCGGGAGCGGGAGGCGGAGCTCCTGGAGCTGGTACGCGTGACCGCCGCCTCGGTGCTCGGGCACGAGTCCGTGGCGGAGATCGCCTCGGACGCCACGTTCCTGGAGTCGGGTTTCACCTCGTTCACCGGGCTCGAGCTGCGGAACCTGTTGAGCGAGGCAACGGGGCTCGGACTGCCCGCGGCGGTCGCCTTCGACCATCCGACCCCGGCCGAGCTGGCTAGGCGGCTGGCAACGGAGATCGGCGGGGAGGCAGGATAGAATACGGGGTCACACCCCGGTTCGGTGCCGCTCCCGTCTCCTGCGGGAACGGCACCGCTTCCAGCACGGCAAGGAGGAGAGAGCGCGATGCGCGCAGACGCCCGCCGCAACTACGAGCGACTCCTGGCCGAGGCCAAGAAGGCTTTCGACCAGCACGGTATCCACACGTCGCTCGACGACATCGCCCGACAGGCGGGGTTGGGCAACGCGACGCTCTACCGCCATTTCCCGACCCGGGAGAGTCTGCTCGAGACGATGCTCCGCGACAGCATCTCCGAGCTCGGCAGCACAGCAAGGGAATTGCTGGCCACGGAGCCGACAGGAGCGGCGCTGGCGACATGGGTCCGGGCCGCCGTGGCCCACGCCACGACGTACCGGGGTCTCGTGACGATGCTGATGGACAGTCTCAAGGACGAGACGTCCGAGCTGAACAACGCCTGTACGTCGATGCAGTCCTCCGGCCAGCAACTGCTGGAGCGGGCGCAGCGGGCCGGGGAGGTACGGGACGACATCACGGCCTCCGAGCTGTTCGCGCTGATCGCTGCGGCGGCCTGGACGCGTGAACATGCCCCGGACGAGGCCGGCCAGGTGCTGACCGTCCTCATCGACGGACTGTGGCCGCCGCGGCTCTGACCGGGCGTCGCCCCGTCGCGGGTCGAGTGCGGCGGTGGAGGTGTTCGGCCTCGCGGGCGCCCGCCGCCCGGCTGTGCCTCAGCTGAGGGGGCGCAGACCGGGTGGCCATACCAGGGTGGTGGCTGCCCACGTGAGACCCGCGCCGAATGCGGCCAGCATCACCCGGTGTCCGGCCGTCAGTCTGCCTTCGGCTGCCGCGGAGGCCAGCAACAGGGGGATCGAGGCTGCCGAGGTGTTGCCGACCTCGGCGATGTTGGACGGCACACGTTCGGCCGGAATGCCCAGAGCGTCGGCCACTCCCGCGCTGATACGGGCGTTCGCCTGGTGGACGATCAACCGGTCGATGTCCGTCAGGGCCCACCCGGCTGCTGACGCCGCGTCCCGGGCTGCCTGGGTCATGTGGCGGACCGCGTGACGGAGCACCACATTGCCCTGCATGTGCACGTAGCGATCCCGTGTGTACTCCCCCGTGGACGTGCTCGACGGCCGGCGGGATCCGCCGTTGGGGATGTGGATGGCGTCGGCCTGCTCACCTGCGCTGCCCCATGCCACCGGCCCGAGGATGCCGGGTGCATCCGCCCGTGCGGCCTGCAGAACGACGGCGCCGGCCCCGTCACCGAAGATGGGCGCCGTGGCCCGGTCGGCCGGATCGACGATGGCCGACATCTTCTCCGACCCGACGACCAGGACGGTCCGGACGGTGCCCGCCTGGACGAGCGCTGCGGCGACCGTGACCGCGTAGACGAAGCCGGAGCAGCCGGCGCCGACATCGAACGCCGGTACCTGACCGAGCCCGAGCCTGTGGGCCACCGTCGGCGCGGTGCCGGGTACAGGATGGTCAGGAGTAGCTGTTGCCAGGACCACGGCGTCGACGTGCTCCACCCCCGCCGACTTCATCGCCCGTATCCCCGCTTCCACCGCGAGGTCGCTGGTGGCCGTGGCGGAATCCGCGATGTACCGCGTGGCGATGCCGATACGGGTGCGGATCCACTCGTCCGACGTGTCAAGTCGCCCACAGAGTTCCGCGTTGGGCACGCGGCGCGGCGGTAGCCATGAACCCAGGCCGATCAGTCGGGCGGATCGTGGCGGCGGTGGAAGCAGGGCATCGGGCGAAGTGTTCATGGGCTCACCTTGATCGGGTGTCGGACGTGGCGGGCTGCTTCGTCGGCGTCGACGGTGGGTGGTGTCCGGACCGGTGTGGGGCAGGACCGGACTGGTCGCACCTGGCGTCCGTTGCCGGCGGGGAGGGCCCCGGCCCGGCGGGTAGTTCACGTCAGGTGGTCCACGGCGGGGGACGACGGTGCGTTCGAGGGGGTCGGGAGTGCGGCGCGTCGAGCGATCAGGTCGACCAGGTCGGCGACCGTGGCAGCCTGCGCGAGGTCGTCCTCGGTGACGAGCAGGCCGATACGGTCCTCGAGAGCCATGGACAGTGTGGTCACGGCCATGGAGTCGATGCCGGCCTGGGACTGGGTCGCATCCTGGGTGATCGGCTCTGCGGGCAGAGCGCCGTGGTCGACCAGCAGGTCCTTGACGAAGCTGAAGTCGATGACCACCTGGGTGGTGTTCTCGTCGGCCGGTGCGGGTGAGGGAGGCGGGATCTCGGGACCGGTGGTCCGGCCTGGCGGTTCAGCCGGTGAACCGAGCTGTCCGTTCGGCAGTTCTCCGGCCGCCTCGTCGAACAGTGCGGGCAGGCTGGTGACTCCGGGAAGCGCCGCGTCGCTGACGAAGCAGACGCTGGTGGTGCCGTTGTAACTGCACGCGACGACGGACGCCGGCTGGTTGCGTGGCAGCCAAGTGAAGGGCTGGACATGGGTGACGGGGTCGCCCCGGTAGGACAGAGGCCGGTGGATCGCCACGTACGAGGTGGTCATGGGAGCCCGGGCCGGGCTGGTCAGGCGGTCGGCCAGCGTGTAGAAGGCCCTGGCCGGGGTCAGATCCATCAGGGCGCGCAGGGCGTTCTGCCGGGCGGGGTCCTTGGTGGCCCGGGTCGCTGCGATGACGCGGTCGAGACGGGTCTCGGCCGTGGGCTCCTCGCACGGGAGTGGCACGGGGGCGAATGTGCAGAGGTTGCCGGGCCGTGTACGTTCCCCGGAACGGCGCAGGTTGATCATCGTGATGGCGGAGAGCGGCTTCCCGGCACCAGCCGGCCAGTTGTCCGCGCACCACGTGCGCAACGCCCCGCTCAGCGCCGCCAGGAAGGCGTCGTTCGTGTCACCGCCACGCGCCACGGCCGCGGCGCGCAACTGCTGGGTCGGAACCGACGTCCAGTTGACGACGCGGATGCCGCTAGGAGTCCGGGCGGGATCGGTCCAGAAGCCGTGGCCGTGCGCCACGAGCGCGCTGCGCACTGTGTGCAAAAGGGTCATGACACCGGCACGGCCGGCGGGTGCGGCTGCCGGCGGGGCGGTGGTGCCGAAGAGGGTGTGCAGCGTACCGACGAGACCCATGCCGTCCTGAGTGCTGTGGTGAGCTCGCCAGCAGATGGCATAGCGGTCCGTGGCGTAGCCGGAGAGCAGCCATACGTCCCACAGAGGGCCTGTGCCGGGCAGCGGATGTGCCACCAGCTCGTGCAGGGCGTTGTTCAGGTGGGAGTCACCGGGTGGGACGTGTCGCGACCTGACGCGCGTGTCGAGGTCCGGCGCGGGCTGGTCCCGCCAGCGTGCCTTGAGCCCGGATCCGTGGAGGTGGTGGGTGAGGCGTGGCTCGTCGTGCAGGTGGTTCGCGATGTGGCCGCGGAGTTCAGCGAGGGAGGGCGGGGATCCGTCCAGGTGGAGAACCACCCCGATGGTCTGAGGATTGGAGGGGTGGGTCTGAGCCATGCGGTGCATGGTCAGGTCCATGGATGTGGGGCGCGGGAGGGTGGTCACGGGGCGCTCTCCGGACAAGGGTGTGTGCGGGACTGGGACGGGGGTGCTCAGGGGGCTGTCAGAGGGTCACGGCAGGTCTCGCCGCTCCGGGCCGGGGACCAGGGGTGAGAGGGCGGAAAGGCTGGATGCGAGAGGTCAGGTGGCCCAGCGCGAGCAGGGTGAAGGTGTCGGCCAGCACGGGGACGCGGTAGGGGAAGGGACGAGGGCCCACCATGTCGGCCGGTGAGTCGACGGAGCCGTCGGAGCGCACATGGGACAGCAGAAAGCGGGCAGCGCGTGCGGCCGGAGCCGGGTCGCGACCCCCTGCCAGAACGATCAGGGCGTAGGAGGTACTGATCGGGTCACTCCGGCTGCCGTCCTGCTGCCCGAAGCCGCCGTCGTCGCGCTGGTCGGCACACACCAGGGAGGTGATCCGTTCGCGCATGGCGCGGACGGAAGGAGAGGCCTGCCGGTTCGAGTGGCCGACGGCGAGGTGGACCCTGAAGAGCGTGTGCAGTCGGCTTCTGCTCCAGCCGGGAGGGAACGAGCCGTCCTGATCCTGAATGCGCGTCAGGTACTCGAGAGCCGATTGCACCGTGCTGTGAGGGAGGCGGTCCTTCGTGCTCAGCGCGTTGACGGCGGCGGCTGTCATGCACGCCTCGGAGGGGGTGCCGGCTCCGTACGTAGGGAATCCTCCGTCCGCGCCGCGCACAGCGATCAGTGCCTCTACGCCGCACCGGATCGAGTCGCGGTAGCCGCACGGATCGAGCTGATGAAGGAATTCGATCGCGACGGAGGTGCAGTCCGTGTCCGAGAGCCGCGCCCGGTCGGTGTACGACCATCCGCCGTCCTCCTGCTGGACCGTCACGAGGTGCCGTGCGACACGGTGCAGCACCCGTTGTGGCGCACCCGCAGTGTGCAGGGCGAGCCCCGCGGTGACCGTGGACCACGTGTCCGTGTCGGTGACGAACGGCATGCCTCCGTCCGACTGCTGATGGAGGAGTGCGGTACGCAGACCCTCGTCGACCGTGGCACTCGTGCCGGGCAGGTCCGCGAGGGCGTGCAGAACCGAGAGGTGAATGAGGAGATTCCCTTCCCACACGGTCCCGCGCCGCTGGGTGGACACCAGCAGGGCGAGGTCGTCCGCGGAAAGCGGCGGCTGCCCGGCTGCCCGGCCGAGGACGGCCCTGACCGCGGTGACCTGCACGACGGCCCAGGGATGCAGCGCGCTCACGTCGAAGGCCTCGCGGTCCCAGCCGTCACGGCCGGGACTTGCACCGAGCATCACGAAGAGGGCGTGGGCCAGAGCGCGCTTCCGCGCCCCGGCGAAGTCCGGCACCTGGCACACGATCGTCTCGAGCACCTCGGGGCGTATCGGATGTTCGCCCCCTACCAGAGCGGTCTCGGCCAGCACCGCATCCAGCAGGCTGCCGGTGCGGTGCCGCTCCAGATAACGCACGAGGCCGGCACGGGCTCCGGCGTGCCGGAGCCCGTGCCGCCGCAGGAGGGCCAGGGTGAGCGCGGACTCGAGGACGCGGCTCCTGCATCCGTCGCGGACGGCGCCGTCCGCGCCGACCTTCTCAAGGAGTCCGGCGACGATCCGGCCCCGCGCCGAGGGCAGCCCGGCGGGGAAGAGCGAGGCGGGCCAAGCGGGGGGCAGATACTCGGGGGCGAGGGGTCTCATCAGCGGCTTTCCTAGCGGACGGGGTGGCACAGGGGAAGGTCGAGCGGTCAGAGCGAGGCAGATGGAACAGGGCCGCCGTGACGGCCCGGCAACCAGCGGGTCTCGAACCGGCCGGTGACACCGAGCCAGTGCAATGTCGCGGCCACGAAGGACTGAAGCGCGAGCACATGACGCCGCAGCGGCTCCCGGGCCGCCCCTGGCACGCCGTCACCAGCGGCCAGGGCAGCCGCGGTCGCGTGGAATTCCCGAAGCCTGTCGTCCCGCATCGCCGTCACGCGTTCGTGCGCGGCCGACGGGGAACAACCGTGCTCGCGCCCCACGACAGCAACCAGGCTCTCTTGGCCGGCCCGCAGGTCGCCGCCCGCCGAGACCAGATCATTGGTCCAGCCCGCCACATCGGCCGCCGCCCTCCGCAGGGCACTCACGCCCTCGTCACAGCCACGGTGGAGCGGCCAGGGAGCGTTCGCGGTCCGCTCCACGACGTCGGCCATCGGGAAGACGGTGATGGTCCGGCGGCGCAGGAGGATGTAGTCGCCGAGCGGCAACCGGATGCGGTCCCGGCGGCCTGCGGCCTCCTCGTACGTCGCCCGGGCGAATTCGCCGTAGTCGGTGACGAACCGCTCCCGCCACCGCGAGGACCCGCCAGGCGCCGTACGGCCCCACAGGTCGGCCAGAGCCGCCTCCGTCCCGCCGCACGGATCGACGGCGCGGGTGGAGGTGAGCACACCCGACAACCGGTCGAACAGCTCACGGACCTCCTCGGGGCGAGAGCCCAGGCCGCCACGGTCGAGCCTGTCGTCGACCAGACAGACGAAGGCGGCCCAGTGCGCCGTCAGCTCAGCCGCAGCCGTACCGGCCTCAGGGACCGCACGGGCGGCGAACTCTCCGAGCCTCATGGCAGCGAGACGCTCGTCCTCCGCGGTGCAGGTGACCAGCCCCAGGCACCGCGCCCAGCTCAGCACCGAGGAGTTCAACCGCCTGCCCCTCGCGTCAGCCGGGAGACCCGCGCCGGCCGGACGCACCACAGCCCCTTGGGACATCGCACTCAGCCCAGGGCCGGAAGCACACCGACACGGCCATCGCCCGGTGCCGAGCTCTTCTCCCCCGGCACCGGCGGCCTCGCACCGGACGGACCGAGCGCCGCCAAGGCACCGGCAGTGGAAACGAGACCGCCGGGGATCCCGGTGCGGAGCCGCATGAGAGCCTCCCCTTCGTCGGCCCCAGCATCAGGGCACGCCGAAGCACCCTCGCGAGCGTGAACGTTTCAGCTGCTTCACATTCACTCGAATGCACGCGTCCGGCCGGGGGTCACGCCACCCCTGCGGCTTCCGCCGAGGCGGCTCGGGCATCTTCTCCCCGATGCCACCGGCCGGACCGCGTGGGTGTGGAACCCGAGCAGCACGTGTGGCTTTCCGTTCCAGGATCCGTGACTGCCCGGTGATGACCGACACCGCGGTGCCGGGCGGTTGTCGCGGCACCGGTGTCCCACCGGAGAAGGGCGACTCCTGCCCGACGGAGGTCGTCCGGCGCCGATGACGTGGCGTCAGGGGCGACACCCACCGAGTGGTCCAGGAGCACCCGGCCGCGGAAGCCGGCTCTCACGGCACCCAGGGCGCTCGCACGCGCGCAGTGATCCGTCGCGAACCGACACCCCGTGCTCACCCGCACGGATGCAGGCGTTCACCGAACCACACATCACCTCCGAGGCCCCGGTGCTTGACCTTGAGAGGTCGGGCGGTGGCGCCCGGCCGCCGCGGTCTCCGTCCTCGGTGGTCGTCCGCTTGCCGATGGGTTCCACGCGCTTGTGGTCGAAGCTCTCCGCCCCTGCCGGAGCGACACGGGCGCGTCCCTTGCGGCCCACTCGTCGCTTCTCGTCCGTCAGGGGCCCTGGAACGGATTACCCCGCTGCCGACGGAGGCTTTGACGGTGTCTTGGCAGGTCAAGCCCCCAAAAGCAGCGTAAAACGGATAACCCCAAGATTGGGGCTCCCCAACCGGCACATCGTGGGCTTAACTTATGTGTCATGACCTCCCCCCGCTCCACCTACGGCAGCGGCTACTACGCCGCGCCGTCGTTCGCCGACACCCCGATCTACGACTCCCTCGTCGCCGAGCGGGGAACCCCCCAGATCGCACCGATCCGGGTCCCTGCCGCCTACGACACCGGGAACAGCTACCTGCCGGCTCTGCCGTCGGCGCTCCCCGCGCTGCCCGCGGCCCCGTCCCAGCCCACCGGGTCCTACGGTTACCCGCAGCAGGCGGCGCAGCCGCAGTACCAGAACGCCGGGATGCAGCAGGCACCGATGATGCAGCCCGCACAGCTGCAGCACGCGCCCGCGCCGTACATCCCGCAGCAGCCGTCGGCGCCGCGCGGCTACCAGCAGCCGCAACAGCAGCGGCCCGGTACGGGTTATGAGGCCATGCGTCCCGCTTCGCCCCGGCCCGCGCCCGCTCCCGCGCAGTCGCCGTACGAGGATCCTCACCATCGCCCGTACCAGGGGCGGGGGTACTGACTGGCGCTGCCGCGCACCGTCACTGACGGCTGGCAGGATGAACGCATGCTGCCTCCTGTACTCAGTGCCGTGTACATCCATCCGGTCAAGTCGCTGGCCGCACGCGCGGCCGACGAGGCGGCCGTCGAGCCATGGGGACTCGACGGCGACCGACGGTGGATGCTGATCGACCACGAGAACAGGGTCGTCACCCAGCGTCAGCAGCCCTGCATGGCACAGCTGTCCGCCGATCCCGTTCCCGGTGGTGGCCTGGCCGTGTCGGCGCCCGGGGCTCCGTCGCTCACCGTGGAGGTGCCCGACCCGGCACGCACCGTCGTCGCCGAGCTCCATCGGAGCAAGGTCGAGGTGGCCGTGGCCGCCGGCGAAGCTCACGCCTGGTTCAGCGCGCGCCTCGGTGCGGAGGTCCGGCTCGTCCATCTGGACGCGCCGTCGCACCGCAGGCCCGTCGATCCGGAGTTCGGCCGGCCGGGCGAGACCGTGTCGCTCGCCGACGGCTTCCCGCTTCTCCTCACCGCGAGCGCCTCGCTGGACGCGCTCAACTCGTGGGTGGCGCGGGGGGATCATCCGGACGAGGGTCCGCTGCCGATGAACCGTTTCCGGCCGAACGTGGTCGTGGACGGCACGGAACCCTGGGCCGAGGACGGCTGGAGACGGATCGCGATCGGGGAGGTCGCCTTCCGCGTCGTGAAACCGTGCGGGCGGTGTGTCATCACGACGACCGACCAGCGGACGGCGGAGCGGGGCAAGGAACCGTTGCGCACGCTCGCCCGGCACCGCCGGGACGGAAAGCACCTGCTGTTCGGCCAGAACATGATCCCGGAGAGCACCGGCGTGATCCGGGCCGGAGACCCGGTGCGGGTCCTCGGCTGACCGCCCGGGCCCGGCGGTGTCCTCGAACGCCGGGTGGCAGGTAGGGCGTTGCCGGCGTGAGCTTGCTCTCTCTTCACCGTCGACGGACGCAATCGCCGCCCCGCCGGGTTATCACGGACAGGGAAGGGGGTGCATGACTGTGCGAGCGGTTCTGGGGATCCGGCGGTGGCGGCACAATCCCGTGTGCCGGGCCACCGACCGTCACGAGGCGTGGGCGGCGCTGGCAGCGCTGCTGCTGATGCTCCTGGCGGCACCGGTGGCCGGCTGGAAGACCGGTTCACTCACGGACGACGCCCTCCAGCGAGCGGTGCGGGTCCAGCACGAGCAACGCCATCTCACCGCGGCCGTCGTGGTCCGCCCGGCCTCCGGCACGTCCCGCTTCGCCCAGGACCCCGAGGCGGCGACCGTGGCCGAGGGCTCCATGCGTACGCCGGTGGTGGCCGAGTGGCGTGCCCCGGACGGTACGGCACGTACGGGCACCGTGTCGACGGCGTCCACGAAGACCACGCCCGGTGCCCGGATACGGATCTGGACGGACGGCCGGGGCGACCCCGCGATGCGCCCCATGGACGTGTCCACGGCTCACACCCACGCGGTGCTCGCGGGCATCGGTGCGACGCTGCTCGCGGGCGGTCTGACGGAAATCGCCCGCAGGCTCGCCGTATGGCGCATGATGCAGAGGCGGTACGCCAGGCTCGACCGCGCCTGGGCCGAAGTCGGCCCCGACTGGGGCAGAACGGGTACGGGCAGCTGACCTCGGGGGCGCGTGTTCCCCCGTGTACGGCTGAGCAGGGCCGCTCGGGCGACCGGCCCGTCAACTCGTGCCCGTCGCGCGCGCTACGGTGGACCGGCCCGCCCGACTCCTCGGCAGGCGGGCCGTAGGGCTGCCGGCGAACCGGCCGCACCGCGGACGGGCACGAGGCAGCGCACACGGCACGAGGTGGGGGCACAGCAGCACCATGGCACAGGGCACGGTCCAGGTGACGCACACCGGCACATCGCGATGGCGGCGCCGTACGGGCGAATACGCTTCCCTCACCGCCGCCCTGGAGGCCGCAGCGGACGGTGACGTTCTCACCATCGCCCCCGGCACCTACCGGGAGAATCTCGTCGTCCACCGCGCCGTGACACTGCGCGGCCCCGAGGGATCCGCCGGCTCCGTACGGATCGCGCCGGCCGACGGCGTCCCCCTGACCGTCCGTGCCTCCGCCGTCCTCCAGGACCTCCATGTGGAGGGCCAGGACTCCGCCGCCCCCGCGCTGCTCGTCGAGGAGGGCGCTCCCGAGCTGTCGGACCTGCGCATCGTGACCAGGTCTGCCGCAGGTATCGAGGTGCGGGGCGCCGCCAGGCCCACCGTGCGCCGCTGCACGGTCGACAACCCGGCCGGCGTGGGCATCGCCGTACTCGACGGCGCCGGCGGCGTGTTCGAGGAGTGCGAGATCCTCTCGGCCGGGCAGTCCGGTGTCGCGGTGCGCGACGGCGCGCACCCCCGGCTCGAGCGCTGCCGCGTGCACCACTCGTCGGGCGCGGGGCTGAGCGTGACCGGGGAGGGCAGCGGCCTGGAGGCGGTGGGCTGCGAGGTGTACGAGATCAAGGGCAGCGGGGTACAGGTCACCTCGCGCGGCAGCGCGCACCTCACGGACTGCACCGTGCACCGCACGTCAGCCGACGGAGTCACGCTGGACACCGACGCCGTCCTCACCCTGGCCGACTGCGACATCCACGACATCCCGGAGAACGCGGTCGACCTGCGCTCCCGTTCGGTACTCACCCTGACCCGTTCCACCGTCCGCCGGTTCGGCCGCAACGGCCTCTCGGTCTGGGATCCGGGCACCCGCGTCGACGCCAACCAGTGCGAGATCCACGACAGTACGGGCGACTACCCGGCGGTCTGGGTGAGTGACGGGGCGACGGTGATACTGGACTCGTGCCGCGTCCACGACGTGCCCGACGCCCTTTTCGTCCTCGACCGGGGCTCGCGCGCGGATGTCGTGGACAGCGACCTGTCCCAGATCCGCAACACGGCCGTCTCGGTGAGCGACGGGGCCACCGCCCAGCTCGACGACTGCCGGATCCGCGAGGCGTCCACCGGAGCGTGGTTCCGTGACCACGGAAGTGGCGGCACCCTGAACAACTGCACCATCGACGCGGCGCAGACCGGGGTCATCGTGACCAAGGGCGCCGATCCGACCATCGAGAGGTGCACGGTCACCTCGCCCGCGGAGGCCGGTTTCTACGTCTCCGCCGAGGGCCGCGGTACCTTCGACAGCTGCCGGGTCACGGGCAGCGAGGGTTACGGCTTCCATGTGATGGACGGCTGCCGTTCCACCCTGACCCGGTGCCGGACCGAGCGGTGCGCGCGTGGCGGCTACGAATTCGCCGACGGCTCCGGCGGCGACGGGCACGCGGGCGGCCCGATCGCCCAGGACTGCACGAGCGACGAGAGCGGCCTGCGCGGTGCCACTCCCCCGGCCCCCACGGTCCTGACGGCGACGCAGACCACGCCAGGGCTGCTCGGTGCGATGCCCGGGCAGCGAACCGCGGAGCCCGCCCCCGCTCCGGCTCCGGCTGAGCCGGTGCGCGATTCGGGCGCCGTGCTGGGCGAACTCGACGCGCTGGTGGGCCTGGACAGCGTCAAACGCGAGGTGCGGGCGCTGACCGACATGATCGAGGTCGGCCGCCGCCGGAGGCTGGCAGGCCTGAAGGCCGCGTCGGTCCGCCGGCACCTGGTCTTCACCGGCTCCCCCGGCACGGGCAAGACGACGGTGGCCCGGCTGTACGGCGAGATCCTGGCCTCGCTCGGTGTCCTGGAGCACGGTCATCTCGTGGAGGTGTCCCGCGTCGATCTGGTCGGCGAGCACATCGGGTCCACCGCCATCCGCACGCAGGAGGCGTTCGACCGGGCACGCGGAGGGGTCCTGTTCGTCGACGAGGCGTACGCCCTGTCGCCCGAGGACTCCGGCCGCGACTTCGGCCGCGAGGCCATCGACACGCTGGTGAAGCTGATGGAGGACCACCGCGACGCCGTGGTGGTGATCGTGGCCGGGTACACGCACGAGATGGAGCGCTTCCTCACGGTCAACCCCGGGGTGGCGTCCCGTTTCTCGCGGACCATCACCTTCAGCGACTACGAGCCCGAGGAGCTGCTGCGGATCGTGGGGCAGCAGACGGACGAGCACGAGTACAGCCTGGCGGAGGGGACGGGGGAAGCGCTGCTCAAGTACTTCACGGCGCTCCCCAAGGGCCCCGCCTTCGGCAACGGCCGCACGGCCCGGCAGACCTTCGAGTCGATGGTGGAGCGGCATGCGGGGCGGGTGGCCCAGCTCGCCGAGCCGAGCACGGACGACCTGACCATGCTCTACCCGGAGGACCTTCCGGAGCTGCCCTGAGCGGCGGCACCGCCCGGGTCCTCCGCGCCCGCGCCCACCTGTCGGGGTACGACGGGCCCGAGCCGTTCGAGGAGCGCGGCACGCTCGACGGCGAAGACCGGGTCGGCCTGGTAGTCCGAATGCCCGAGAATCGGTTCCGGCAGGGGGTATTCGACGGTGCGGCCGTAGACCAGCGGATCCTTCAGGGGGCCGCGGTCCACCTCGTGGCCCTGCCCCTCGTCGATCCGGACCGGGCCGCCGATGGGATCGGTCGCACGCCAGAGGTTGCGCCAGCAGTCCACCGACCGCTGGAGCCCTTCGAGGGGGACCCGGCCGAAGTAGGCAGGGAACCAGCGCCCGTACAGCCGCTCGATCGGAGAACCGTACGTGAGCAGCGCGACCCGGTGGCGGACCGGGTCGGGGAGCTGCCACACCGCTGCCGCGGCGAGCACGCTGCCCTGGGAGTGGCCGGAGATGACGAGCCTGCCGCGGGTCCGCCCCGTCCATGCGCACATGCGGGAGGAGAGGTCCGGGACGGCTCGCTCGGCGTAGCAGGGCGGCGCGAAGGGGTGGGCGGCACGCGGCCAGAACGTACCCACGTCCCAGAGGATGCCGATGGTCCGCCGCGCGGAGACGTCGCGGTAGGCGCGACGGCCCCAGGTGACGAAGAGTATGACGCCGAAACCGGTCAGCCAGGAGCCCGTCGACTGAGCCGTCTCGGCGACCGACTCGACGAACGGGGCCGTGCCGTCCATCGCCAGGCCGGGAACCTCGCCGGTGAGCCAGGAGCCGGCCACCGCTCCGGCGCCGAGCAGCAGGGTGGCGGCGGAGAGCAGCCCGAGGATCCCGGGGGCCGAGTCGGTGAGCGCGGCGGTGGCCCGCGTGCGTGCGATCCGCCGGGTGCGTCCGGGCTCGGGGTGCTCCTCCTCGTACTCCGCCTCTATCCCCGGTCCCATCCGGCGGGCGCGGCGGACGGTGCGGGCCGCCAGCCAGATGACGGGCGGGAGCAGGAGGAGCAGCAGGACCGGGATGACGGAGGCCTGCCAGCTGAGGAGCGCGGGCGGGCCTTCTATGTCGGCGCCCGCGCCCATGCCAGGAGTTCCGGGGCCGTCCAGCCAGTCGGCCACGCGCTGGGCGACCCCACCGGTCATCACTCCACCGAGCGCGCACGCGAGCATGGCCACGGCCGGGCCGCCGAGGCCGTGAAGGGTCGTGCGCGGCTCGGGGGCGCTCCGGTACAGGCTCAGCGCCACCGCGGCGAGTACGACGACGAGCAGAGCCTGGCCGACGGCGAGGGCGCGGAAGGCCGACTCTCCGGGGAGGGCGCCCGCGGACACCCATCCGGGACGCGACCAGCCGGCGTAGACGACTGCGCAGAGCAGCAGGGTGAGAGCGGTGCCGGGGAGACAAGTGGTGACCGCCCGGTCGAGCCGGTTGTCGAGACGTCGCTCGCTGCGCCCCCGTCGGCAGACCACCGCGACGACGACGAGTCCGCACAGGACGAGCGCCGTCTCGAACAGGACACCGATCACCGTGGGTACGGGGCTGTCGGCGGCGCGGTCGTGCCGGGCCGCCGTGACACCGACCGCGGCCGCGACCGTCAGGAAACCGGCCGCGGTGTGTGCCGCGCGCAACCGGGCCACCAGTCTGCGTCCGTACCAGAAGCCGGGCCTGCCGAGGGCCGGACGGATCAGGGAGGCGCCGGGCTGTGCCACCACGTCACTGTCCACGTCCGTTTCCGCACTGTCCGGTTCGTCCCAGCTCAGGGGGCGCTGTGACTCGTAGGCGCTCCAGGTCCGGTGGGACAGGTACCAGAGCAGTCCCACCAGCGCGGCCGGCACGAGCGCGGCGACCGCGAGGCGGCGCCCGGGCTGGGCGAACCACCCGCCCTGCCGGGATGACAGGAAGCCGAGCCAGGAGCGCTGCGCCGAGCACTCGGGTGTCCCCGCGCACTGCCAGGCCACCAGGTCGAGGGCGACCTCGCAGGCCGCAGCGGTGAGGAGCACCGTGAGGCTGAGGGCGACGAGCCGCACCAGCAGTCCGTAGAGCCGGACCGCCCGGGTGCGCCCCCGCGCGGTGGGCCGCATCCAGTGGGCGAGGTTGACCACCATGAAGGGGAGCAGCAGCAGCCACAGGGCCCGGGAGCCGTTGCCCGAGGTGAGGTTGGACCAGCAGTAGGCCTCGGCGACCGGGCCCTCCCGGTGGCGCTCGGGATGCTGTTCGGCGCCGACGTCCTCGGTGCGGCGGTGGACGGCGGCCGTGGCGTCACCGGTGATCCTGGTCGTACGCGGGTCCCCGAGCATCTCCTGCGGGGTGGTTCCGCCGACGCCGTGGACGAGCAGTTCCAGTGCGGCGCCGCTGGTCTGCGGGACCTCGGCCTGGGGGTCAGTGGGCAAGGTCGGTGACTCGCTCTCTGGACCGTCGGCTCGGGGCCGGCGGGAGGGGCGGCTGGGGGCTGGGGCCTGAACCGATGCGCGGGTCGGGGCCTGAACTGATGCGCAGTCACCACCATCGCGGACGGAAGGTGCTCACCGCACCCGCTCTCACCGAATCTCCCCAGTGGGACCGCCCCCGGAAGTGCGTGGGAGGATGAGGGCGTCCGCAGGACCGCTGCCGGACGGTGCGGCCAGAGGGAAGGACCGGGTCCCGGCGTTGAGCGAGAATCAGAACCTGCTCGCGGAGCAGCGGCGTGCGCTCATTCTCGACGATGTGCGCAAGCGCGGCGGGGTCCGGGTCAACGAGCTGACCCGCAAGCTGAGCGTCTCCGACATGACCGTCCGGCGGGACCTGGACGCACTGGCACGCCAGGGCGTCATCGAGAAGGTGCACGGCGGAGCCGTCCCCGTCGTCGAGGCGAGCACGCACGAGCCCGGTTTCGAGGCCAAGTCGACGCTCGAGCTCAGTGCCAAGGAGGCCATCGCGCGCGCGGCGGCCACGATGGCGGTGCCCGGCAGCGCGATCGCGCTCTCCGGCGGTACGACGACGTTCGCACTGGCCCGGCATCTCCTGGACGTGCCGGGGCTGACCGTGGTGACGAATTCGGTGCGGGTCGCCGATGTGTTCCACGGCGCGCAGCGTCCGACGGCGGCGGGCGGGGCACGGGCCGGAGCGGCCACGGTGGTCCTGACCGGCGGGGTCCGCACTCCTTCGGACTCGCTCGTCGGGCCGGTCGCGGACCGCGCGATCGGCTCACTCCACTTCGACGTCCTCTTTCTCGGCGTGCACGGCATCTCGGTCGAGGCCGGTCTTTCCACGCCGAACCTCGCGGAGGCCGAGACGAACCGCCGCTTCGTCCGAGCGGCCAGGCGCGTCGTCGTGGTCGCGGACCACACCAAGTGGGGCACGGTGGGGCTGAGTTCGTTCGCGGCGCTCGACGAGGTGGACGCCTTCGTCACGGACGCGGGCCTGCCGGACACCGCAAGGCAGGAGATCGAGGAACACCTGCCCGGCCTGGTGGTGGCGGGCGGACAGCCGGACGAGTAGGCGCCGCCGGGGGCCGCCCGCGCCTTCCGCTCCGCTGCTCGCGGGCGACGGACGTCCTAGTATCGGGCTGTGGCCGTATTCCGTATCGAGCGCTTCACTTCCCTCCCCGCCTCCGAGGCCTGGCGACGGGTGACCGACTGGGAGCGGCACGGCGGGACCGTGCCCCTGACCTCGGTCACCGTCCCGACGGGCGAGCCCACCCGGGCCGGGACGGTCTTCGTGGCCCGTACCGGAGTGGGACCGCTGGGATTCGACGATCCGATGGAAGTGGTGCGGTGGACCCCGCCCGCTTCCGGCCGGGCAGGGGTGTGCCGGCTGGAGAAGCGAGGTTCCGTCGTGCGCGGCCGCGCGTCGATCGACGTCTGTCCGACCGGCTCGGGCTCGCATGTGATCTGGGTGGAGGAGCTGCGCGTGAGGCTGCTGCCACGCTGGCTCGATCCAGTGCTGGCGACCGTCGGCCGGCGGGTCTTCGCCCGCGAGCTCGGAGTTCTGCTGGAGGACTGAAACCCGCGTGGAGGACTGTGCCTCCCGCCCGGCTCAGGCGGGCCAGGTGCCGGTGGCCAGGAAGTGGTCGATCGTCTCCGTGTACGGCCGGATGTCCAGTCCCTGCTCGCTCAGCCAGTCGTCCGAGTAGTACTTGTCGAGATAGCGGTCGCCCGGGTCGCAGAACAGCGTGACGATGCTTCCGGTACTCCCTCTCTCCACCATCTCGGCCACGAGTTTGAAGGCGCTCCACAGCCCGGTGCCGGTCGAGCCGCCCGCCTTGCGGCCGATGGCGCGCGCCAGCACCCGGACCGCCGCGACGCTGGCCGCGTCGGGAACCTTCATCATCCTGTCGACGGCGCCGGGCACGAAGCTCGGCTCCATCCGGGGTCTGCCGATGCCTTCGATGCGTGAGCCGCAGTCGCTGGTCGCCAGCTGATCGTGCCGGGTCCATCCGTCGAAGAAGCACGAGTTCTCGGGGTCGGGCACGCAGATCCGTGTGTCGTGCTGCATGTAGCGGACGTAGCGCCCGATGGTCGCGGAGGTGCCGCCGGTGCCGGCGGTGGCGACGATCCAGGCGGGCTCGGGGTACCGCTCCAGCCTGAGCTGCTGGTAGATGGACTCGGCGATGTTGTTGTTCCCCCGCCAGTCGGTGGCACGCTCGGCGTAGGTGAACTGGTCCATGTAGTGGCCGCCGGTCTCGGCCGCGAGGGCGGCCGACTCCTCGTACAGACGGCGGGAGTCGTCGACGAAGTGGCACTGGCCGCCGTGGAATTCGATCAGACGGCACTTCTCGGGGCTGGTGGTCCGGGGCATCACCGCGATGAACGGCACGCCGATCAGCTTCGCGAAGTACGCCTCCGAGACGGCCGTCGAACCACTGGAGGCCTCGATGACCGGTTTCCCCCGGCGGATCCAGCCGTTGCACAGCCCGTAGAGGAAGAGTGAGCGGGCGAGCCGGTGCTTGAGGCTTCCCGTCGGGTGCGTCGACTCGTCCTTGAGGTAGAGATCGATGTTCCAGTGCTCCGGCAGTGGAAAGCGCAGGAGATGCGTGTCCGCCGACCGGTTGGCGTCGGCCTGGACCTTGCGCACCGCTTCCTTGAGCCAGGCCCGGTAGTCCGGATCGCTCCGGTCGACGTCCACGGTCTCCATCACGCCACCGCCAGGTGTGTGCTCGCTGGTGTCCATCACGGTCTCCTTCGGGTGACGGCGGTACGGCCTGGACCCACGATATTCCCCCCACCTGCACAAACGTTCACTTTGACGGCCCATAGGCCTCCCTTGGCCCGGTCGTCCCGGGCGCTCGCGCTCCGGAGAGACCCCGGATCCGGTCCCGGCGGGCAATCGATGGTGAAGAGGCCTGGTGCACGGGCCCTGTCCGCGGGCAGACTTGCAGAAGCCGGTACAAGGGGGGCGAAGTCGCCATGGCCGAGACAGAGTTCAGCGCTGCGGATTTCGGTGCGCCGGAGTTCGGCGTCGTGGAGTTCCGTGCGAGCGACGTGAGGATCCAACGATGGGCGCGGTCGCTGACGAGGGCCGGCCAAGTGATCGTCAAGGATGGCCGGATCGCGCTGCTGACGAGCAACGGACGGGAGATCGCCAGCGCCCCGGTGACGACGGTGAGCGCCGGGAAGCCGTGGTTCCTGGCCTCGGACTCGGCAGTCACCCGTATCAACGGGGTGCGGTACCGGCTGACCATGGGCCAGCGCAACCGCAGACCGGGAGGAGCGGCGCCGGTCCGCAGATTCCTGGAGGCGCTGCGGGGCGCCGCGGGACGGCGGACCTGACGCTACGGTCCGGTACGGACACCGCGAGTTGCGGAGCCCAAACCCCTGAGTCACGCTGGTCACACGTCACTGATGGTGCACCGGCGGTGACAGCGGAAGCCGACTCGCCGGGAGCCACGCAGGGCGGACCACGCATGACCAGAAACAGCAGCCAGCCATCTGCTGGATCCGTTCCTTCGTCTTCTTCCGGACCTATTTCGGGGAGTCGCAGCCGTGATCAGCGAGCCAAGCAGGCACTGCGCGGTGGAGCTCCAAGCCCTGCCGTCGCGGATCGGTCAGGTCCGCAGAATCATTTCGGCGCAACTGCGCTACTGGCATCTCGATCCTCTGATCGACCATGCAGCGCTCGGTGTCACCGAACTGCTGACCAATGTCCACCGGCACGCACAGCCGGACAAATCATGCACCGTCGAGATCGAGCTGCTGCTCGACCGGCTGACGGTGTCCGTCCACGACCACGACCCCCGGCTGCCGACCATCTGCGACGCCGATTCGTCCGCCACCTCCGGGCGCGGACTGGCGATGATCGCCGCGGTCAGCGAGAGCTGGGGTGTACGACCGAGCGATGGCGCGGGAAAGGTCATCTGGTTCACCCTGCCCGCACCGTCCTTCACCACCGTCCTGCCCCCGCTCCCGGTGTACGGGTCGACGACCGACGGCCCCTTTCCCTCGGACATCGCGGGACTCGTGGAGCCGACAGCCGCAGGTGCACGGGGCCGGTCGGCCGTCGTCGGCTGACCGGGCCGAGGCCGCGCGCCCCACACCGCGCGGCCAGGAGCGCGTCGGCCCCCAGCGGTCGACGCGCTCCGTCCGTCTCGCCTCCGCGCCTCAGCCGCCTGTCACGGTCATGAGGGGCCGTCCTTGTCGTAGCGGCCGTAGGGCTCGCGGCTGACGGGTGGCCGAGGCCGGGCCGGTCACGCCGGGGCCGGAAGGCCGCGGCGGTGATCCTCGAGCCGGGTGTACCCGTTCCCCGCCGTGGCCGCGCAGCCGGGGTGGGCGCGTCCCCGGTGTTCGACGGCCCTTCGCAGGCGGACCACGCCGTGGACGGCCCCTGCCCGACCCGCCGGCTGTTGAGCGAGCCGGTTCCGACCGCCCGACGCCCGCACTCTTCGCATGGTCGTCAGGCCAGCGCGGCCAGCGGGTCGTCGAGTACGGGCTGCCAGGCCAGTTCGGCCGCGCCGACCAGGCTGTTGTGATCCAGGGTGCAGGCCAGGATCGGCACGCTGCCGCTGCGGCCCCACAGGCTGCGGTCGGCGACCACGGCCCTCAGCCGTTCGGGGTCTGCTTCCAGGAGGTCGCGGTGCAGCCCGCCCAGGATGATCCGGTCCGGGTTGAGGATGTTGACCAGCCCGGCGAGGCCGAGGCCGAGCCGGTCGATCAGCTCCTCCGCGGCGGCCCGCACAGCGGGGTCGCCGTACTCCGCGCGCAGCAGGTCGCCGGACTGCTTGAGCAGCGACTCCTCGGGGCCGGGCTCCCGGCGGGCCGCGGTGAGGAAGGCGAGGGGGTCCGTCTCGACGTCGAGGCAGCCCCGGCCGCCGCAGTGGCAGGGGCGGCCTTCGGCGTTCACGGTGAGGTGCCCCACCTCCAGGGCCAGCCCCGAACTCCCGCTGTGCAGGCGGCCGTCCAGGACGAGGGCACCGCCCACTCCCCGGTGGCCGGTGGCGACGCAGAGCAGGTGCTGGGCACCGCGCCCGGCGCCGTGCCGGTGCTCGGCGAGCGCGGTGAGGTTGACGTCGTTGCCGGTGAACGCGGGGCCGTTGATGCCTGCGGCGCGTACGCAGGCGGAGAAGATGTCCCGGACCGGCGCTCCGGCCGGCCAGGCGATGTGCAGCGGGTTGAGCGCCGTTCCCTCGGGTTCGGCCACCGCGGAGGGCACCGCGAGCCCCGCACCGACGCAGCGCAGCCCGCTCTCACGCAGGAGTTGGGCTCCGGCCTCCACGACCTCGCCGAGGACCTGCGCGGGATCGGCCATCACGGCGACGCAGCCCGGCACGGTGGCCACGATCCTGCCCCCGAGCCCCACGAGCGCGGCACGGAACCCGTCGGCGTGCACCTGGGCGGCGAGGACGACGGGACCGCTGTCGCGGACGGACAGCCGGTGCGAGGGGCGGCCCTGCGAACCGGCGGCGGAGCCGGGGCTCGAGTCGACCTTGATGAGCCCGAGCGCCTCGAGCTCCGCGGCAACCGCACCCGCGGTGGCCCGCGTGACACCGAGTTCGGAGGTCAGCACGGCGCGGGTGGGAGCGCGTCCTGTGTGCACGAGTTCCAGGGCGGGCCCGAGCGCGCTGCGGCCTCTCTCCAGCTTCGTCCGCGTGGTGGTCGACTTGCCGTTCATGGGGGCGAGTCTCCCATGATCCGGGGCCGTTGCCGACGCTCCCGCGTCCCGCAGCGTTCACCGGGCAGCGGCCTTGCGGTCTTCCTCGGCACCCCCTGTCCTGCACTTTGTGCCATGAGTGAACAAACCGTGACCCTCACCACGGTGACCCTGCTCGCCGCCTAGGCGTGACGGCACCGGGCCGGACAGTGCGCGACGCGACGAACACCCGAGCGATTGAGTAGTCGTACTCAGGCGCTGGCTACTCCTCCGCCGCACGATGGAAGCATCAACCATCCACGGGGAGCGGACATGAGCCACCAGGTGACGAACAACCCGCAGTTGCGCACGCTCATTCGACTGACCTTCGGCAACACGGCTTCGCGGATCTACCTCGGCCTCGTCCTGGCGGCCGCGGTGTTCGTCGCTGTGGACACACTGTTCGTGTCCCACGACGATGCCTCGTTCGCCGGCGTATGGCTGTTCTTCCTCGCCGCGCCGACCGTGTTCCTCTTCCTCCTCGGCGGCGCGATGACCGGGGCGGACACCGGAGGACCCGCCTGGTTCGTCTATCTCTCCCTGGTCGTTTCGGTGCTCGTACAGGCCTGCGCGCTCGGCTGGTTCTCCCGGCTGGTCCGCGGCCCCCGCCGGGGCCGCTCGGCGCATCCCCAGGGCGCCTGACGCGGCTCTGGCACACTCGTCACGTGCAGATGACGGAACACCTGACAGCCCTCGTTGCTGAAGGCCGCGCACTCGTCTCCGCCGCCCGCGAGGCGGGGCCGGAGGCCCCCGTCCCGACCTGCCCGGGGTGGCGGATCCGCGATCTTCTCAGGCACACCGGGATGGTGCACCGCTGGGCGACCGCAATCGTCGTCGAGGGCCACGGGACGCGCCACCCGGCGTGCGAGGAGCCCGACCTGGACGGTGAGGCGCTGTTCGACCGCTTCAGCGAGGGCCACCGCCTGCTGGTCGACTCACTGCGGGCCGCGCCCGCCGACCTGGAGTGCTGGACCTTCTTCCCTTCGCCGTCCTCGCTCGACTTCTGGGCTCGCCGGCAGACGCACGAGACCAGGGTTCACCGGGTCGACGCCGAGTCGGCGCGGGGCGGCCCGCTGACGCCCGTGGCGGCGGCGCACGCGGCGGACGGCATCGACGAACTGCTGGCCGGGTTCCACGCCCGCGCCAAGAGCCGGGTACGCACGGTCGCCCCGCGCGTACTCCGGGTGCGGGCGTCGGACACGGACGCGATGTGGACCGTACGGCTGTCGGGCGACGCGCCGCTCACGATCCGCGGGGGCGACGCCCTGGACACGCCCGCCGACTGCACGCTGAGCGGCACGGCCGAGGAGCTCTTCCTGGTGCTGTGGAATCGTCTGCCGCTCTCGTCCGTGGAGCTGTCGGGAGACCGCGAGGTCGCCGAACTGTGGGCCGAGAACTCCGCTGTCGTCTGAGCATGAGCGGAGAGCGGAGAGCGGCGCGCGGCCGTAAGGGCTCAGGCGGGTCAGGCCCCGCAGCCGTTCAGGCCCTTGCCGCCTCTGCGCCCTGGACCGGTCCGGGACCGGCTTGGTCCAGGCCCCCACCGCTCCGTGCTTCGGCTTGGTCCAGGCTTCCGCCGCTCCGTGCCCCGGCTCGGTTCAGGCCCCGGTCCGGTTCAGCATCCGGGAAAGCACCGCCCGCTGCGCCGGCCTGGCCTCCGTGTGGCGGACCCGGCCGGCATCCGTCAGCTCGACTCGTACCCCGCGGCGGTCCTCACTGCACATCGCGCGGCGCACGAGCCCGTCCCTCTCCAGCCGCGCCACGAGCCTCGACAGCGCGCTCTGGCTGAGATGGACCCGGGAAGCGATCTCCTGAACGCGAAGACAGGCGGCGCCACCCTCGGCCGCAGCGTCCGCGAGGACGTCCAGGACCTCGAAGTCGCTGGCCCCCAGACCGTGACCGCCCAGAGCGCGATCGAGCTCGCCCAGAGTCCTGGCGTGCAACGCGAGCATCTCGCGCCACTCGCCGACCAGCGCCTGCTCGGACTTCTTCGCTGCCATGACCGCACGCTAACAGAGGGCCGGCGCACCTGTGCGCGCGCAATAAATGCACGACTCCGGCGCGCTCCCCGCACGGCCGATGAAGGGCGTCCGCCGCCCGTTCAACCCAGCCGGCCGGGGCGCACGAGCCCCGACTCCTGGCACCGCCCGCCGGCCGGCCGCGCCTCCTCGGCTCCGCGTCAGATCCGCGTACCGGCGGCTCCCGCGGACCGGCCGTCCAGCAGTCCGACCGAGCGTCCGAGCTCGTGCACGGCCTGCCGGAAGAGCTGTTCGCGTGCCTCGACGACCCGGTTGAACTGGCCGAAGAGCTCGAAGGAGATCAGCCCGAAGAGCTGCGCCCACGCGGATACCAGGGACACCACGACAGCGGGTGGGAGATCGGCGGCCAGATCGGCTGTCATACGCGTGGCCTCGGGACGAAGCTCGGCGGCCAGCGAGGGAACGGCGAGTCCCTCGGCGACGTGGGCGTCGCGCACGAGACCGATGAAGACCTGGCCCACGCGGGAGGCCGGACCGACCGTTGCCTGCGGGGCGGTGTAGCCGGGGACGGGCGAGCCGTAGATCAGCGCGTACTCATGGGGGTGGGCGAGAGCCCAGTCCCGTACGTCGCAGGCGACCGCCATCCATCGGGCTGGATGAACAGCCGCTTGCCCGGCGGCCTTCGCGTGGGCCGCTTCCGCCGCTTCGCCGATCGCGTCGTAGGCGTCGACGATGAGTGCGGTGAGCAGGTCGTCGCGGCTGGGGAAGTAGCGGTAGAGCGCGGAGGACACCATCCCGAGTTCACGGGCGACGGCGCGCAGGGAGAGCTTCGCCGCGCCCTCGGCAGCGAGTTGTCTCCTGGCCTCGTCCTTGATGGCCGCGGTGACTTCGATGCGCGCGCGTTCTCTGGCTCCTCGAATGGTGCTCATGACATCAGTGTGCCACGCGTTCGGAGCACCGAACCCAAACCAGATCACCGCTCTTGCTTTTGAGCGCCGCACTCATGCACACTGATCTCAAGCGAGAGCACCGCTCTCACAACGGCGGGAGTCACCGTGTCGCAGCAGCCGTACTACCTCCAGGCCGACGCCTTCGCACAGAAGCTGAACAGCGTCGTCGGCTGGCTGGCACGCCACGGCGTCAGCCTCCTCGGCTCCGCCGAGATGTCGGTGCGGGGCCGCAGGAGCGGCCGGATGCAGCGCATCCCCGTGAACCCCCACCGCTATGACGGCGTCCAGTACCTGGTGTCCGCCCGCGGCCACTCCCAGTGGGTGCGCAACATGCGCGTGGCCGGGGGCGGAGAGCTGAAGGTGGGACGGAAGGTCCGTGCCTTCACCGCCGTGGAGATCGCGGACGACGGGCAGAAGGTACGGATCGTCCGCGCCTATCTGAAGCGCTGGGGCTGGGAGGTCAACCAGTACTTCCAGGGCGTCACCGCGAAGTCGACCGACGCGGAGATCCTCGCCGCCTGCCCCGACCACCCGGTCTTCCGGATCACGGTCGTGAGCTGACCCGGTCCGTCCCCTGGCGGTCCATCACGTGCAGCGCCCGCTGCGCCAGCGGGTGCGAGCGGACCAGCTCGGCCAGCGACGTCGTCCCCCGGGTGATGCCCGCGAACGCGTTCCACGCAGGCCGGAAGCCCGTCAGGACCGCGTGCAGGAGTCCGGGGCGCCGCTCGAACAGCTTGAGCATGCGGCGTCCTACGCTCATCTCCACGCCCAGCCCCGCCTTGATGGCGAACGCGTAGTTGAGCGCCTGCCGCCGTGCGTCGACCGCGTCGTGCGACTCCGCGATCCGCACCGCCCATTCACCCGCGAGACGCCCGGACCGCAGGGCGAAGGAGATGCCCTCCCTGGTCCAGGGTTCCAGCAGCCCTGCCGCGTCGCCGCAGACCACCACCCGCCCGCGGGAGAGCGGCGAGTCGTCGCTGCGGCACCGGGTCAGATGGCCCGAGGAGATCGTCGGCTCGAACCCGGCAAGGCCCAGCCTGCCGACGAAGTCCTCCAGATACCGCTTCGTCCCCGCGCCGTCCCCGCGCGCCGAGATCACACCCACGGTCAGGGTGTCGCCCTTCGGGAACACCCAGCCGTAACTCCCGGGCATCGGACCCCAGTCGATGAGCACCCGGCCCGCCCAGTCCTCGGCGACCGTCTCCGGGACAGGGATCTCGGCCTCGAGTCCGAGGTCCACCTGGTCGAGCTTCACGCCGACATGAGCCCCTATACGGCCGGCACTGCCGTCCGCGCCGACGACGGCCCGGGCGAGCACCGTCTCACCGCCGGCCAGCACCACGGCCACCGTGCGCCGGTCGGGCACTGCGGTGCCGTGCTGCTCCACCCGCGTCACCGTCGCACCCGTGCGCAGCTCGGCACCCGCCTTCTGCGCCTCCTCCACCAGACCGGCGTCGAACTCCGGACGGTTGATGAGCCCGAAGAGCATGCGCTTGGACCTGCGGGTGCGCGACAGCCTCCCGTTGAGCGAGAAGGTGACCGCATGGATCCGGTCCTTCAGGGGCAGTTCGAAGCCAGGAGGCAGGGAATCCCGCGAGAACCCGATGATTCCGCCGCCGCACGTCTTGTAGCGGGGGATGTCCGCCTTCTCCAGCAACAGCACCCGACGGCCTGCGACGGCCGCCGCGTACGCCGCGGAAGCTCCGGCCGGCCCGGCGCCGACCACGACGACGTCCCATACCGAGGACTCCTGCGGTACCGACGACGACTCATCCGGCTCACGTCCGGCGTCTGCGTTCTCGCTGCTCACGATGTGCTTCTGCTCCCGATCCGACCAGTGGCCCCGACTGCTCACGGCATCCTACGGCGCGCCGCGGCCGAACTCCGCTGTGGGAGGATCAGCCATGAATTCGTCGTACACGCAACGCCGCATCCACGGCGTCGCCGCCGGCCGCGTCACAACCGCGCCATAGTCCTAACGTCGCACCCACGAGGAGCGTGCCCATGACCGCCCGTCCGATTTCCGAGACCGTCGCCGCGCTGATGCCCCGTGCGAAGGCGGAGCTCGCCGAGCTGGTGGCCTTCCGGTCGGTGGCGGACCCCGCGCAGTTCCCCAGGAGCGAGTGCGAGGCGGCGGCCGGCTGGGTCGCCGACGCGCTGCGCGCGGAGGACTTCCAGGACGTCGCCCTGCTCGACACCCCCGACGGGACCCAGTCGGTGTACGGGTACCTGCCCGGCCCGGCCGGCGCCCCCACAGTGCTGCTCTACGCGCACTACGACGTGCAGCCGCCACTGGACGAGGCCGCCTGGATCTCCCCGCCGTTCGAGCTGACGGAGCGCGACGGCCGCTGGTTCGGCCGCGGGGCCGCGGACTGCAAGGGCGGATTCATCATGCACCTGCTCGCGCTGCGCGCCCTGAAGGCGAACGGCGGCGTCCCGGTCTCGGTCAAGGTGATCGCGGAGGGCTCGGAGGAGCAGGGGACCGGCGGCCTCGAACAGTACGCCGAGGCGCACCCGGAGCTGCTGGCCGCCGACACGATCGTCATCGGTGACACCGGCAACTTCCGCGTCGGGCTGCCCACCGTCACCGCCACGCTGCGGGGTATGACCATGTTGCGGGTTCAGCTGGACACCCTCGAAGGGAACCTGCACTCGGGGCAGTTCGGCGGTGCCGCCCCGGACGCCCTCGCGGCCATGATCCAGCTCCTGGCGTCCCTCCGCGCCGAGGACGGCACGACGACGGTCGACGGGCTCACGGGCGACGCGGAGTGGGACGGACTGCAGTATCCGGAGGACGAGTTCCGCCAGGACGCCAAGGTCCTCGACGGTGTGGGGCTCATCGGCACGGGCACGGTCGCCGACCGCATCTGGGCGCGGCCCGCGGTCACGGTCATCGGCATCGACTGCCCGCCGGTCGTCGGCGCCACCCCGTCGCTGCAGGCGAGCGCCCGGGCGCAGATCAGTCTGCGGGTACCTCCGGGTCAGGACGCGGCCGAGGCGACGAGGCTCCTGACCGCCCACCTCGAGTCGCACGCGCCCTGGGGCGCGCGGGTGACCGTCGAACAGGTGGGGCAGGGGCAGCCGTTCCGCGCCGACATCACCAGTCCCGCCTACACGTCGATGGCCGAGGCCATGCGGCTCGCCTACCCGGGTGAGGAGATGCAGGCCTCCGGCATGGGCGGCTCCATCCCGCTCTGCAACACCCTGGCCGCGCTGTACCCGCAGGCGGAGATCCTCCTCATCGGGCTGAGCGAGCCCGAGGCGCAGATCCACGCGGTCAACGAGAGCGTGTCCCCCGAGGAGCTCGAGCGGCTCTCGGTCGCCGAGGCGCTGTTCCTTCGGAACTACGCGGAGTCCAAGAAGGGCTGAGGGGCCGCACGGCCGGACGTCCGCCCTGTCGCCGGTGTCCGTCACCCGGCGACAGGGCGGACACGTCGTACGCGGTGAAGGACTGTTCATCGGCCGTGTGGTCCAAGTTCTGGGGGGACTTCCACGCCTGCCTCACGCGCCGATCGCCGATCGTCGCAGCCCCGGCCCACGCCAGGCGTCGGAGAACCGGGTGATGTCGCGGAAACCGGATTCCCTCGGCGGCCTGGGCGCTCCACCGCCGGGTCTCAGCCGGGCGGGGCGCGGGCTCTGACACGCGTATGAGGGTGAAGGCCATGGCAGCGAGCAGGAAGGTGACCGCGTCCAGCAGGGCCACGGGTTGGAACACCGGCTTTTCCCCTGTCGGAGACCGCCTGCCCCATACCGCCCTTCTCGCGACCGTGTGGCCCGCGCGGACCGCGGAGTACGCGCTGAGCGAAGTCGCCCGGAGCAGATCTCCCGGCGGCCACGCCCCGGAATTCGTACGTTCGCCGTATGGACTGTGTCGAGGTACTCCCGCAGCTGCACATGTTCCGCTTCCCCATCGGCCAGGCATACCTCTGGCGCGACGGCACGGAACTGACCCTGATCGACGCCGGTGACGCGCACGCGGCGGCCGCCATCGAGGAAGGCGTGCGCCGGCTCGGTCTGGACCCGGCCGGAATCCGGCGGATCGTCCTCACCCACGGCCACCGGGACCACTACGGCGCCGCGCAGGAACTCGCGGACAGACATGGCGCCCGGATCCTGGCGCACCGGCTGGACGCACCGGCCGTCCGGGGTGAGGAACCCGTGCCCGATCCCGTCCTTCACGACTGGGAGCGGCCCCTCTACACCCATGCGCTGACGGTCCCCGAGGCGCCGCCCACCCGGGTCGACCGGGAGCTGGAGGACGGCGACGAGCTCCCGTTCGGGGGTGGCGCCCGGGTGGTGCACTCCCCCGGGCACACCCCGGGCTCCATCGGCGTCCATCTGCCCCGCCAGGACGTGCTGTTCACCGGCGACGCCGTGGCCGGGGTGGGCAGGGTGATGCTGGGAGTGTTCAACACCGACCACGCGCAGGCCCGGGAGTCCTTCCGCCGGCTGGCCGCTCTCGGCCCTCGGGTCGCCTGCTTCGGCCACGGTGATCCGCTCACCGTCGACACGGCGGCCGTCCTGGGGGCCGCCGCCCGGTGATCGGTGGCCCCCAGGAGGCTACGGTCCGCCCACCGGCACCCCGGCCTCCAGATTCAGCACGGTGGACCGCTCGCGGGCGCGCAGCGCCCAGCGGAGCCGCTCGAAGCGGGTCGGCGGGAGCATGCCGGATGCCTCCTCCTCGGTGACGAACCGCCAGCCGCGCAGTTCCGAACCGGGCAGCAGCAGCCGTGCGGCCTCCTCGCCACGCAGCCGGCCGCCGTCGAACAGGAAGCGCAGCCCCCCGTACGCGGGCGGCTTCGGCGCCTCCCAGTCCACCACCAGTAGCTCCGGCACGCGGTGCAGGCGGAGCCCCAGCTCCTCGGCGACCTCCCGTATCCCCGCCTGTGCCGGGGCCTCCCCGGGCTCCACCACACCGCCGGGGAACTCCCAGCCGGGCTTGTAGGTGGGGTCGACGAGCAGCACCCGGTCCTGCTCGTCGAAGAGCAGCACCCCCGACGCGACCGTCTCCGCACGCGGCTCGGGGGTCTGGACGATCCCGCACTCCGCGGCCGCACCGGTGCGCAGTGCTTCGGCGATCCGCTCGGCCGTCTCGTACGGGGTGAGCGCGCTGGTGTCGATCGTGTGGGCGTCCGCGGAGATCCACCCGAGCGCCGCCCGGTAGGGCTCGATGTGCTCGTACGACCACTGCCGGATCCGCTCACTGTGCTCCGGGTCGTCCGCGAACTCCTCACGCTGGGCGATCCGTTGGCGCAGGATCGTTTCCTCAGGTGAGAGCAGTACATGGCGTACCGGTATGCGCCGGGAGGCGAGCCCTCCGAAGATCTCGTCGCGGTAGTCCTGCCTCAGCAGTGTCATCGGAACCACCAGCGTCCCGGAGAGTTCGGCGAGGAGCGCCGCGGCGGTATCGACGACCATGCGCCGCCATATCGGCAGGTCCTGGAAGTCGGTCACCTCGGCGAGCTTCTTCTGGGGCAGCAGCCGTCGCAGTCCCCCGCCGATCAGCTCCGGGTCGTAGAAGGTGCTGTTCGGGATCAGATCGATCAGTTCGCACGCGGCGCTGGTTTTGCCCGCACTGAACGCACCGTTGATCCAGACGATCACGGGTCCCCCTCTTCCGTAGCCCCCTGTGGCTTGCCCGCAACACCCCGCTCCGGAAACCCCGCTGGGGTGACGCGGTTGCGCCGGCGAGGCCGCCGGGGGCCCGGCCCCACGACTCCGAGCGGTCGCACCGGCGTGACGAAGGACGGCCGGACGTCGTTGGAGCGGGCAGTCACCGGAACGACGAGGGGGGCGCGATGCGCCGCACGGTACTCGAGCAGTTTCCCGCGGGAGGGCCTCGGGGCAGTCGGCCCGCGGAGGAGTTCGCGGCTGCCCGCCGCGGGGAGGGCGTGGCCGCCGAGGTCGTGATGGACCTGGAACGGGACGCCTTCCTCGTGGTGGTGCCCCACCAGCCGACGGACCGGGGCCGCCGGTCCGCCGGTCCGTGAACCTAGGGGGTGGTCGCTACGGCCCGCACGCCGTTCGAGGCGCCGCGACGGATCGTCGATGCCGCGGCCGCCGCGCCGACCAGGCCCGCGTCGGTACCCATCACCGCGGAGGTCACGGTGAGGCCCTGGACGAAGGAGAGCGTGGCGTAGTCGCGCAGGGATCGGCGCAGGGGCGCGAAGAGCACCTCACCCGCGCCGGCCACTCCTCCCCCGATGACGGCTATGTCGATGTCGGTCAGAGTGGCGGTGGCGGCGATCCCGGCGGCGAGCGCCTGGGCGGCCCGCTCGAAGGAGGCGGCGGCCACCGGGTCTCCGGCCAGCGCGGCGGCGGCCACCGCGGCTGCGGTCGCGTCACCGTCCGGGCCGGGGCGCCAGCCGTTCTCCAGGGCCCGCCGGGCGATGTTCGGCCCGCTCGCGAGGCGTTCCACGCATCCGCGCGCGCCACATGGGCAGAGGTCGCCGTCCAGGTCGACGCTGATGTGACCGATGTGACCGGCGTTTCCCGAGGGGCCCGGGTGCAGCTTCCCACCGAGTACGAGGCCTCCGCCGACGCCGGTGGAGACGACCATGCAGAGCGCGTTGTCATATCCCCGGGCGGCGCCCAGCCAGTGCTCGGCCGCCGTCATGGCGACCCCGTCACCGACGAGTACGACCGGCAGCCCGCCGGTCGCCGCGGTCACCCGGTCCACCAGCGGGAAGCCGCGCCAGCCCGGGACGTTGACCGGGCTGACCGTGCCGGCCGAGGCGTCCACGGGTCCCGCGCTGCCGATGCCGACCGCCCGGACCCGGTGCCAGAGCGGAGAGGCCGTCAGCTGGGCCAGGACATCGCTCACCGCACCCATCACCGCCTCGGCTCCCTCGCGGGCGGGCGTCGGACGCTGTGCCCGTACGAGGAGTGATCCGCCGCCGTCCACCAGCGCCCCGGCGATCTTGGTGCCGCCGATATCGAGCGCGGCGACGAGGTCGGTATGCATCGGTGGGACTCTCCGGAGGGGGTGAGGCGCAGGACCTGCGTCTTGCGTCAGATGGTCCACCCAGTCTCCATTCTCTTGACAACGTTGTCCAGGGCCTATGCTCGACGCCACAGCATCCGGCCTCCCCCGGCACCAGCGCCGGAGGCCGGAATCTTCCGTTCCCGACGACAGGACAGCGCACCGTGGCCGAGACCGCCCGCCATTCCGAGTCCCGCTACGGCAACAGGCCGACCATGAAGGACGTGGCAGCCCGTGCCGGAGTGGGGCTCAAGACGGTCTCACGCGTGGTCAACAGCGAGCCCGGGGTCACCCCCGACACCGAGCGGCGGGTCCAGGAGGCGATCGAGGCGCTCGGCTTCCGCCGGAACGACAGCGCGCGAGTCCTGCGCAAGGGCCGCACCGCGTCCATCGGCCTGGTGCTGGAAGACCTGGCCGACCCTTTCTACGGCCCGCTCAGCCGTGCCGTGGAGGAAGTGGCCCGCGCTCACGGCGCCCTGCTCATCAACGGCTCGAGCGCCGAGGATCCGGAACGCGAGCAGGAACTCGTCCTCGCTCTCTGCGCCCGCCGGGTGGACGGCCTCATCGTGATCCCGGCCGGCGACGACCACCGCTATCTGGAACCCGAGATGAAGGCGGGCATCGCCACCGTGTTCGTCGACCGCCCGGCGGGCCGGGTCGACGCGGACATGGTCCTTTCGGACAGCTTCGGCGGAGCACGCGCGGGCGTCGCCCACCTCGTCGCGCACGGCCACCGCAGGATCGGCTTCATCGGCGACCAGCCGCGGATCCACACCGCCACGGAACGACTGCGCGGGTATCACGCGGCGCTGGCCGATGCCGGGATCGAGGTCGAGGACGCCTGGGTGTCCCTGGGCCCGACGGACCCGGCCCGGGTCCGGGCCGCGGCCGAGGCCATGCTGACCGGCCCCGAGGCGGTGACCGCACTCTTCGCGGGCAACAACCGGGTGACGGTCACCGCCGTCCGCGTCCTCGCCGAATGCGACCGCAGGATCGCCCTGGTGGGCTTCGACGACATCGAGCTGGCCGACCTGCTCGGCATCACGGTGATCTCGCAGGACGCCGCAGCGGTCGGCCGCACCGCGGCGGAGCACCTGTTCCGCCGCCTGGACGGCGCCGCACACGCCCCTGCCAGGGTGGAGCTCCCGACCCGGCTCATCCCCCGCGGTTCGGGGGAGCTCCCGCCCGAGTGAACGCCTACGGGGCCGTCACGGTCAGCCCGCCGCGGCGGGGTGAGGCGAAGGCGTCCAGGTCCGCGCGGGTCAGACCGGTGAGCCCGGCGACCTCCGCGGTGTCCAGGGCCCCGCAGTCGATGCCGCGGAGCAGGTAGCCGCTGAGCGCCTTCGCGGTGGCGGGCTCGTCCATGACGTCTCCGCCGGCCTTGGCCACGTAGGCGGCGAGCCGGGACGCGGCCTGGCCGAGGCCCTCGCGGTAGAAGGCGTAGACGGCGGCGTAGCGGGTGGGCAGATGACCGGGGTGCATGTCCCAGCCCTGGTAGTACGCACGGGCCAGAGCGCGGCGGGTGAGGCCGTAGTGGAGGCGCCAGGCGTCGTGGACCTGCTGGGCCGGACCGACCGGGAGCACGTTCGTGGACCCGTCGCAGACCCGCACGCCGGTGCCCGCGGCGGCGACCTGCATGACGGCCTTGGCGTGGTCGGCGGCCGGATGGTCGCTGGCCTGGTAGGCCGGGCTCACCCCGACGCAGGCGCTGTAGTCGAAGGTCCCGTAGTGCAGACCGGTCGCCCTGCCCCGGGCGGCGTCGATCATGCGGGCCACGGCGGCGGTGCCGTCCGCCGCCAGGATGGACTGGCTGGTCTCGATCTGGATCTCGAAACCGAGGCGCCCGGAGGGCAGACCGTGGCTCTCCTCGAAGGCCTCGAGCAGCCGCACGAAGGCGGTGACCTGCTCGGGATACGTCACCTTGGGCAGCGTCAGGACGAGCCCCTCGGGGAGGCCTCCGGCCCGCATCAGGCCGGTGAGGAAGATGTCCGTGGTGCGGATGCCCCGGTCGCGCACGGCGGCTTCCATGCACTTCATCCGGATGCCCATGTAGGGGGCCGCGGTGCCGTCGCCGTAGGCCTCGGCGACCAGACGCGCCGCGCGGGCGGCGGCCTCGTCCTCCTCGGAGTCCGGGCGCGGCCCGTAGCCGTCCTCGAAGTCGATGCGCAGGTCCTCGACCGGCTCGCGCCGCAGCTTGGCCCGTACGCGGTCGTGGACGGGCTCCGCGAGTTCCTGCGGGATCCCCAGGACCGAGGCGAGCGCGGCGGCGTCGGGGGCGTGCTCGTCGAGCGACGCAAGCGCCTGGTCGCCCCAGGTGCGGAGTGTGGTGGAGGTGAAGCCGTCGGCGGGCACGTAGACGGTGTGGACCGGCTGGCGTGTGCCGGGGTCCCCCGGGTAGCGGCGGGCGAGCTCGGCGTCCACCGACATGAGGGAGGCGCTGATCTCCTCGCCGACCGCGCCGGTGAGGCTCGTCGCCACCTTCTCCTGCTGACCCATGACCGTACCCTCCAGTGCTACTGTTTCCGCTTCCCGGAATCTTTCATCCGCATAGCGAAGTTATAAGCCTCCCGGGTCTGCGTCAATGGTGATCGGAAAGAGCCCGGGGCCGCACGGTGTGAACACCGTGCGGCCCCGGGCCTACGTGCGGGCAGGACTCCTGCCGGGTCAGCCCTTGCGGGACTTGACCTCGTCGGTGAGCTGCGGGACGACGTCGAAGAGGTCGCCGACGACGCCGTAGTCGACGAGGTCGAAGATCGGGGCCTCGGCGTCCTTGTTCACCGCGACGATGGTCTTCGAGGTCTGCATGCCCGCCCTGTGCTGGATCGCGCCCGAGATACCCGAGGCGATGTACAGCTGCGGGGAGACCGACTTGCCGGTCTGGCCCACCTGGTTGGTGTGCGGGTACCAGCCGGCGTCGACCGCGGCACGCGAGGCGCCGACGGCCGCACCGAGCGAGTCGGCGAGCGCCTCGATGATCGCGAAGTTCTCCGCGCCGTTGACACCACGGCCACCGGAGACGACGATCGCGGCCTCGGTCAGCTCCGGACGGCCGGTCGACTCACGCGGGGTGCGCGAGAGGACCTTGGTGCCGGTGGCCGTCGCCGAGAAGGAGACCGCGAGGGACTCGACGGCACCCGCGGCCGGGGCGGCTTCGACGGCGACCGAGTTCGGCTTGACCGTGATGACCGGAGTGCCCTTGGAAACACGGGACTTGGTCGTGTACGAGGCGGCGAACGCCGACTGCGTGGCGACCGGGCCCTGGTCACCGGCCTCGAGGTCGACGGCGTCGGTGATGATGCCGGAACCGATGCGGAGCGCGAGACGGGCCGCGATCTCCTTGGCCTCGGCCGAGGAGGGAAGCAGCACGGCGGCCGGGGACACCGCGTCGTACGCCGCCTGGAGCGCGTCCACCTTCGGTACGACGAGGTAGTCGGCGAACTCCGGGGCGTCGGCGGTCAGCACCTTGACCGCACCGTGCTCGGCGAGCGCGGCGGCGGTGTCGGCGGCCCCGTTGCCGAGGGCGACGGCTACCGGCTCGCCGATGCGGCGGGCGAGCGTCAGCAGCTCCAGGGTGGGCTTGCGGACGGCACCGTCCACGTGGTCGACATAGACGAGAACTTCAGCCATGGGACTTCAATCTCCTGCGTGCGAAAGAGGCGGGGCGGCGATGGGAACGGGCGGGGCTCAGATGAACTTCTGGCCCGCAAGGAACTCGGCCAGCTGCTTGCCGCCCTCGCCCTCGTCCTTGACGATCGTGCCCGCGGTGCGGGCGGGACGCTCGGCCGCGGAGTCGACCGCGGTCCAGGAGCCGCCCAGGCCGACCTCGTCCGCCTCGATCTCCAGGTCCTCCAGGTCCAGGGACTCCACCGGCTTCTTCTTCGCCGCCATGATGCCCTTGAACGACGGGTAGCGGGCCTCGCCCGACTGGTCGGTCACGGAGACCACGGCCGGAAGGGACGCTTCGAGCTGCTCGGACGCGGAGTCGCCGTCGCGACGGCCCTTGACCGTGCCGCCGTCGACCGACACCTCGGAGAGCAGCGTGACCTGCGGGACGCCGAGGCGCTCCGCGAGCAGCGCCGGGAGCACGCCCATGGTGCCGTCCGTCGACGCCATGCCGCAGATGACCAGGTCGTAGCCGGTCTTCTCCACGGCCTTGGCCAGGACCAGGGAGGTGCCGATGACGTCGGTGCCGTGGAGGTCGTCGTCCTCGACGTGGACCGCCTTGTCGGCGCCCATCGACAGCGCCTTGCGCAGCGCGTCCTTGGCGTCCTCGGGACCCACCGTGAGCACGGTGATCTCCGCGTCGTCCGCCTCGTCGGCGATCTGCAGCGCCTGCTCGACCGCGTACTCGTCGAGCTCCGACAGCAGACCGTCGACGTCGTCACGGTCCAGGGTCAGGTCATCGGCGAAGTGCCGGTCGCCGGTGGCGTCGGGCACGTACTTCACACAGACAACGATCCTCAAGCTCACGCCGGCTCTCCTACTGCATCGTCATTTCTGGGCTGCCTTGTTGCACGCAGCATAGGCGCCATATCGAGCGGTTTCCGGTCGGGGCGACCCGGCTCCCGGTGAAATATTACTCGCCAGTACACCCAGTACGTTACCCATAAGCAAGCGCTTGGAACTGTGACGTAGCCAACGGAGTCCGTTCCACCGGCACCCTGCTCGCCCTCAGTCTCGCAGAGCCGTGAACCGGCCCTGGTGGTAGACCAGCGGCCGGCCCCCCTCCGAGGGGTCCCCGGCCACGATCTCGGCGATCACGATCCGGTGGTCCCCCGCCGGGATCCTGGCCACCACCCGGCAGACCAGCCAGGCCACCACTCCCCCGAGCAGCGGCACCCCCTCCGGGCCCGTGCGCCAGACGGTGGAGGGGCCGAAACGGTCGGCTCCGCTGCGGGCGAACGTCGCGGCGAGCTCCTGCTGACCCTCGCCGAGTATGTGGACGCCCACGTGCTCCGCCTCAGCGACCACGGGCCAACTGGAGGAGGAGGTGCCCACCCCGAAGGAGATGAGCGGCGGCTCGGCGGCCACGGAGCTGAGTGAGGTCGCGGTGAATCCGACCGGCTCCGGGCCGGCGGCGGTGATCACGGCGACGCCGGCGGCGTGCTGACGGAAGGCGGAGCGCAGAAGCTCGGGGGCAGCCGTGCGGGAGGTGGCGAGATCGGGCGATGCCGTCATGGAAAGATCCTTCTGCGAGAGGGCGTACGGGTCCGTGAGTTCTTCAGACACCCGGACAGCGCGCGCTCGCGTGGCGCACGAGGTCCACGTGGACCCGGCCGAAGAGAAGGAGTTCTGGCGGCATGACGTCAGGGTGACGATGCGTGGTGTACACAGTCAAGTGCGTCCCGTCATGTGGGAGATGCGTCACGGTCCGTCACATCGCCTGCCCCAGCGCGGCGACGACATCCGCCGTACGCGGCTGGCCCGCTGCCCGGCGGACGATACGGCCCGCCGCGTCCAGCACCAGGACCGTGGGCGTGCGGCTGATACCGAGACTGCGTACGAGCGCGAGATGCGCCTCGGCGTCGATCTCGACGTGGGCGACGCCCTCGACCATCCCGGCCACCTCCGCGAGGGTGCGCCGGGTGGCGCGGCACGGCTGGCAGAACGCACTCGAGAACTGCACAAGGGTGGCCCGATCCCCCAGCTCCACACCGAGTTGGGCCGCGTCCAGCGTGCCGGCAGCTGTCTTCGGGTCCATCCCGGCCTCCCTCTCAGAGCTCTGCGCAAAGGGTCAGCACCCCACGACCGCAATACATTCCCGGAGAAGTCACGTGACGAGAATCTCCCGCCCCGGGCCCTTTGGGGCTGGCCACGGCGTCGCACATGGGGCACGATCGCCCCAATGCCGAAAACCTACGGCTGCGTAACTTCCGCCGGGAGAACCCTCCCCAGGCATTGAAGAAGGGTCTTCATCCAGATGGCAGAGCTCGTCTATCGGCCGGTCATCGGCGCCGCTCGCACGCTGTTCAAGGCGCTCGACCTGAAGATCGACACCCAGGGTTCGGAGCACATCCCGAAGACCGGTGGCGCGGTTCTGGTCAGCAACCACATCAGCTATCTGGACTTCATCTTCACCGGGCTCGGCGCCCTCCCCCAGAAGCGGCTCGTCCGTTTCATGGCGAAGGAGTCGGTGTTCCGGCACAAGGTGTCCGGGCCGCTGATGCGCGGCATGAAGCACATCCCCGTCGACCGCAACCAGGGTGAGGACGCCTACGCGCACGCGCTCGCGTCGCTGCGCGCGGGTGAGATCGTCGGCGTCTTCCCCGAGGCGACGATCTCGCAGTCCTTCACCCTGAAGAGCTTCAAGTCGGGCGCCGCGCGGCTGGCCCAGGAGGCCGGCGTGCCGTTGATCCCGATGGCGCTGTGGGGCACCCAGCGACTGTGGACGAAGGGGCGCCCGCGCAACTTCCGGCGCAGCCACACCCCCATCACGATCCGCGTGGGCGAGGCCATGGAGGCCCCCGCCGACCAGTACGCGGGGGCCATCACCCGCCGTCTGCGTGAACGTGTCCAGGAGCTCCTCGAGGCGGCGCAGCGCGCCTACCCGGTGCGCCCCAAGGACGCGGCCGACACCTGGTGGGTCCCGTCGCACCTCGGCGGTACGGCGCCGACGCCCGCAGAAGCCCGCGAGCTCGGCTGAGCCGTCGCGCGGTGAGGGAGACGTCACTCGGGGCCGTGGAGGGTGATCCGCACCCCAGGGCTCGTCTTCTCGACGTACTCGGCGAGCTCGGTGGCCGCGGCCCCGAGCCCCGCCGGGGCCGCGGGAACGAGTCCCTCCAGCAGGAAGACGGCGTTGACCGACACCTCGGTGATGCGGGTGCGCGTGCCCTGACGCCGGTTCCAGCGCCTGCGGTGACGGATTCGTCGTCGCACCGGACGACCTCCCCGCACTCCGGGTGCTCGATGACCGTCTGACCGCCGACGACCGTGGGGAACTCCTCCCGGCCGGTGGAGCGCACCAGCCTCGTGGCTCCCCTGATGCGGTCGCTGTCCTCGCCGCCGGCAGGGATCAGACGGGCCACGCTGATCGCGCCGAGAGGTCGACCGGGCGGTTGATGCGGGAAGGCTTGGCCCCGAAGGCCGTGCACATGTCGCGCCAGGCGGCGACATGCGGATCCTCGTGCGGAGAACGGCCTCCGAGGCGCGCGGTGAGCCTTCGGGGCGCGTCGTCCAGCAGGGCCGAACCGTTCTCGTCGCTGGGCCCGTCGGCCAGGCCGTGCGCCTCGACGGCGAGGTGGGTGAAGCCCGGGGCGAGGCTGCGGACGTCGTCGGAGACCGTGATCGTCAGGACCGTCGTCCCGCATTGCTCCGGCGCGGGAGTCAAGGGCGTGACGGGTTCAGAGCGAGGCGGGCAGATTCCGCCCCAGTTCCGCACAGTCGCGTGAGCTCCGCAGTGCGTGGAGAGGCGCCGGGTGCGGTGCTTCATAGACTACCGGATAGTCCATCTCATTGAACTCCGGTCGGACCACCCAGGCCAACCGCTCCTCCTCCATGGAGAACTGGGCGTCGATCCCGCCTACGTTCCCGCGCGGATCCTGCCGTGCCCACCGCTCCCGGCCGGGGAGCCGCACGGCGACCAGGCCGTGAACGACGGGCCCCCCGCCCGCGCCGGTGAGCCGCTGGTAGCAGAGGCCGGCATGAATGCCCCCGGCCCGGAGCAGGGCGGTCAGGGCGTGTGCCTTGGCGTAGCAGATGCCGGTGCGAGCGGCCAGGACGTCGGACGCGCGCCAGGTGACCCGGGGGTCCCCCACGTCCATCGAGTGCGGGACGGAGTCGCGAACGAAGGCGAAAGCGGCGGAGGCGTACACATGCGCATCACCCTCGCCCGCACCGAGGCGCTCGGCGGTCTCGGTCACGAGCGGGTGGCGGTGATCGATGACCTCGTCGTCGGCGAGATAGGCGGAGAGATCCGAGGCGTGCTGAATCAGCTTCATGCCCGGGGAGCGTAGCGATGCGGCCGAGCAGAGGCAATACATTTCCGCTCGACCGCATACTTATGCTGCTACTGCTTGGCCATCTCCTCCTTGAGCGCCAGCAGGAAGGCGTCCACGTCGTCCTCGCGGGTGTCGAAGGCGCACATCCACCGGACGTCTCCGGCCTTCTCGTCCCAGAAGTAGAACCGGAACCGCTTCTGCAGCCGCTCGGTCACCTCGTGCGGCAACCGCGCGAAGACGGCGTTGGCCTGGACGGGGTGGAGGATCTCCACGCCGTCGACGGTCCGGACCCCTTCGGCGAGCCGCTGGGCCATGGCGTTGGCGTGCCGCGCGTTGCGCAGCCAGAGGTCGCGGGCGAGCAGCGCCTCGAGCTGGACCGAGACGAAGCGCATCTTGGAGGCGAGCTGCATCGACAGCTTGCGCAGGTGCTTCATGGCCCGGACCGAGTCCGGGTCCAGGACGACCACGGCCTCTCCGAAGAGCGCGCCGTTCTTGGTGCCGCCGAACGAGAGGACGTCGACACCGACCGTGTTGGTGAACGTACGCATCGGCACGTCCAGCGATGCGGCGGCGTTGGCTATCCGGGCTCCGTCGAGGTGCACCTTCATGCCCCGCTCGTGGGCGTGGTCGCAGACGGCGCGGATCTCGTCGGGCGTGTAGACGGTGCCGAGCTCGGTGTTCTGGGTGATCGAGACGACCTGCGGCATCGCCCGGTGCTCGTCCTCCCACCCGTACGCCTCGCGGTCGATGAGCTCCGGCGTGAGCTTGCCGTCCGGGGTCGGGACGGTGAGCAGCTTCAGCCCGCCGACCCGCTCCGGCGCACCGCCCTCGTCCACGTTGATGTGGGCGGACTCGGCGCAGATCACCGCACCCCAGCGGTCGGTCAGCGCCTGCAGGGCGACGACGTTGGCTCCGGTGCCGTTGAAGACCGGGAAGGCCTCCGCGGTGGGGCCGAAGTGGCTGTGCATGACCCTTTGGAGGTGCCCGGTGTAGTCGTCCTCGCCGTAGGCGACCTGATGACCGCCGTTGGCGAGGGCGAGGGCCGCGAGTACCTCCGGGTGCGCACCGGCGTAGTTGTCACTGGCGAAGCCGCGTACCTGCGGATCGTGATGACGTCGCGCATCGGTCCTTACGGTTGCGGAGTCAGCCACAGACGCTTTCCGTTCACTTCTCCGGCGGGCATGTCCCAGACTCCGGCGATGGCCTCGGCCAGCTCCGTGACGTCCGTGAAGCCCGCGAACTTCGCATTCGGGCGCTCGGCGCGCATCGCGTCGTGCACCAGTGCCTTGACGACAAGGATCGCAGCAGCCGACGTCGGGCCCGCGTCACCCCCCGCCTTGCGGAAGGCGTCGGCAAGGGCGAGCGTCCAGGCCTCGGCGGCCGCCTTGGACGCGGCGTAGGCCGCGTTGCCGGCGGTGGGGCTGCTGGCTCCTGCCGCGCTGATCAGCACGTACCGGCCCCGGTCGCTGCGCTGGATGACCTCGTTGAAGGCGAGCGAGGTGGACTGGACGGTACGGATCAGCAGCTTCTCGAGGTAGTCCCAGTCGGCGAGGCTGGTGTCACCGAAACCGGCGCCGCCGCGCCAACCCCCGACCAGGTGGACCAGACCGTCGACACGACCGAACTCCTTCTCCGTCTTGAGCGCCCATTCCCGCGCGGCTGCCGGATCGAGCAGATCGACCGTGTCACCGGTGACCGTCGCTCCGCCGTGTGCGTAGCGCGCGGCGTCGACCGCCTCCACGAGCCGTTCGGGGTTGGCGTCGGAGGCGACCACGGTCGCACCCGCCTCGGCGAGCCTGAGCAAGGTGGCGCGGCCCGCGGGCCCTGCCGCTCCGGCCACCGCGACCACCGCGCCCTCGAGCGCACCACTGTCGGCCATGCCTGTTCCGTTCATCGCCACCGCCTCCTCAGAACCCGCGCTCACGCAGCTGCCCGCCCGGCGTCCGCCGCGGTGATCCCCTTGGTGGAGGCGATCACATGCTTCAGCTTCTTCGAGAGCGCCTCATAGAACATGCTCAGGGGAAACTCGTCCGGAAGCACGTCGTCGACGAGCTTACGGGGAGGCTGGTCGAGGTCCAGGGCGTCGGGGCCCTTGGCCCACCGGGATCCGGGGTGGGGTGCGAGGTAGGTCGCGACCAGGTCGTACGCCGCGAACCAGTGCACGAGCTTGGGACGGTCGATGCCGTCGCGGTAGAGCTTCTCGATCTCTCCGCAGAGCTGGTTGGTGACCTGCGGGGCACGGGCCCAGTCGATCCTGAGCGTGTTGTCGGTCCAGCGGACCACGTCGTGCTTGTGGAGGTAGGCGAAGAGCAGCTGGCCGCCGAGGCCGTCGTAGTTGCGCACCCGCTCACCCGTGACGGGGAAGCGGAACATCCGGTCGAAGAGCACGGCGAACTGGACGTCACGACCCTGTCCGAAGCCGTCGGCCTCCAGCTTCACGGCCTCCCTGAAGGCGGTGAGGTCGCAGCGCAGCTCCTCGAGCCCGTACATCCAGAACGGCTGGCGCTGTTTGATCATGAAGGGGTCGAACGGCAGGTCGCCATGGCTGTGGGTGCGGTCGTGGACCATGTCCCAGAGCACGAACGCCTGCTCGCAGCGCTTCTGGTCCCCGAGCATCTCCCGGATGTCGTCGGGCAGCTCGACGCCCAGGAGCTCGACGGACGCCTCGGTCACGCGGCGGAAACGGGCGGCCTCACGGTCACAGAAGATGCCGCCCCAGCTGAAGCGTTCCGGCGCCTCGCGTACGGCGATGGTCTCGGGGAACAGCACGGCGGAGTTGGTATCGTAGCCCGAGGTGAAGTCCTCGAAGGTGATGCCGCAGAACAGCGGGTTGTCGTAGCGCGTGGCTTCGAGGTCGGCAAGCCACTCGGGCCAGACCATGCGCAGCACGACGGCTTCGAGGTTGCGGTCCGGGTTGCCGTTCTGCGTGTACATCGCGAACACGACCAGATGCTGGAGGCCGTCCGCACGGTTCCTGGCCGGCTGGAAGGCGAGCAGCGAGTCGAGGAAGTCAGGGACACCGAAACCGTCAGCGGCCCAGCGACGCAGATCGGTGACGAGCGCCCGGTGGTAGGCCTCGTCGTGCGGGAGCAGCGGGGAGAGCTGCTCGACCGCCGTGACCACCCGCTCGACGACGGCGGCGGCGGTCTCCGCGGAGGGAGCGCCCTCGGCCGCGAAGTCGATGGAACCGTCCTCGGACTGCCAGGGGCGGAGCTCTTCCACGGCACTCTTGAGCCTGGGCCAGGCCGGGTGCTCCACGACCCGCTGGGCAGCAGCTATCGCACCGGCAGCGGCGTCATGCTCAAGAATTTCCGTCATAGCACTTCCTTCACGGGAGAACCTCGCGTCAAGTAACCGTATCCATGCGTGGCCCCTTCGGACAAGTGGAGGGCAGAAAATTATCCTGCCACCCCACATGGTCACCGTTATTTTTCCCGTCACACATCCGCATGACAACTTCTTCCACCGGACTGGCCGGGCAGAGCCCGCCCTGAAGGCGCGAACTGGTTCCCTGTGGGTAGGAGCCGCACGCGGGGCGACCAGGACGGACGGAAGCGGGAGTGCCTTGACTTTTCTCACCATCGGTCATCGCGGGGTCATGGGCGTCGAGCCGGAGAACACGCTGCGCTCGTTCGTGCACGCGGAGCAGGCCGGCATGGACGCCGTCGAACTGGATCTCCATCTGAGCAAGGACGGCGCGCTCGCCGTGATGCACGACGCCGCCGTGGACCGCACGACGGACGGGAGAGGGCTGATCGCCGAGAAGACGCTCTCGGAGCTCCGCGAGCTCGACGCCGGGCGAGGCGAACGTGTGCCGGTCTTCGAGGAGGTACTCGACGCGATCCGCTCGCCCGTCCAGGCGGAGATCAAGGACGTGGCGGCTGCGAGGGCCCTGGCCGAGGTGATGCTGCGGCGCGATCTGGCCGGCCGCGTCGAGGTGTCCTCGTTCCACGACGCGGCGGTCGCCGAGATCGCGCAGCTGGTCCCGGGGGTGCGGACGGTACTCATCGCGAGCCGGTGGGAAGGCGATGTGGTGGACCGGGCGAAGGCGGCGGGGGCGGCGACGCTCGCCCTGAACATCCGCCGACTCACGCTGGAGGTGGTCGAGCAGGCACACGCGGAGGGCCTGAAGGTGATCGGGTGGGTGGTGAACACCCAGGACCAGCTGCGTCTCGTACGCGCGCTGGGTCTGGACGGCGCCACGACCGACTACCCGGAGATCCGGCGCGCGGGCCGCTTCACCGCCTGAGGCACCCAGGGGTGCCGGCGCGCACCACCGTCCGTAGGATCTAGAGCTTCTTGACCAGCAGCTCGAACGCGAGGTCGTCGCGCTGCGGGACACCGAAGCGCTCGTCGCCGTACGGGAAGGGCGTCAGCTCTCCCGTACGGCGGTACCCCCGGCGCTCGTACCAGGCGATGAGCTCCTCACGGACCGAGATCACCGTCATGTGCATCTCGCTCACCCCCCAGCTCTCGCGTGCCGCACGCTCCGCCTCGGCGATGATCACCTTGCCGAGACCCGCGCCCTGCAGCTCGGGCCTGACCGCGAACATTCCGAAGTACGCGGCCTTCCCGCGGTGTTCGAGCTGGCAGCAGGCGACCGGCTCGCCGTCCCGCTCGGCCACGAGCACCCGGCCCGAGGGGTGCGCGAGCACCTCGCGCACCCCGTCCGCGTCGGTGCGCTGCCCCTGCAGGATGTCCGCCTCCGTGGTCCATCCGGCCCGGCTCGCGTCACCCCGGTAGGCGGACTCGACGAGGCGCACGAGGATCGGCACATCGTCCTCGGTCGCGTCGCGGAAGGTCAGTTCTGCCCGTGCCTCTGCCGGTGCGATGTCCATGTGGCTCTTCTCCGGTGGGGTGCTGCCGCCTGTGCTTTCCCGAGACTAACCCGGCCCCGGCCGCCCCCCGCAGGCCCTCTCGCGCTCCCCCCGGTACTCCAATGCGCCCCGGTAGGAACACCCCGGCCGGGGCATCGATGGGACGGACCGGCGTGATTCGCCACAGGGGGAGGTGCACCGTGCACGGACCGGCGCTGTCCGGCTGGCTGCTCATGGTGTTGTGCGGGGCCACGGGGGCGTACTGCCTGCTGCGGACCCGAGACGGCACGGAGCAGGAACGCAGATCGGCGCGCGCCGAGGCGCTGATGGGGTTCGGGATGGCCGCGATGGCGGTGCCCGCTGCCCTGCTCACGCTTCCGCAATGGACGTGGACGGTCTACGCGGTGGTGTTCGGCGCCGCCTCGTTGCGGGCGGTCGTGTACGCGAGGGGCGGCGGCCATCATCTGCATCATCTGGTCGGTTCGCTGGCCATGGTCTACATGGCCGTGGCCATGGCGCCGGGGGCCCATGTCCCGGGCGGCGGCCATACGGGCCACGCCGCGGGTGCGGCGGGAGGCCTCCCCGTGCTGACGGGAGCGCTGCTGGTCTACTACGCCCTGTACGTCCTGCGCTCGGCCGGGCAGCTGATACCGGCTCCCCCACACGCCGGGGCGCCGGCCGTGGCCGGCCATGGCGTCGTCAGGGGCCAGACGTGGGGCGCTCGGCCCGAGCTGGCCCTGGCGTGCAGGCTGACCATGGGCATAGCCATGTTCGCCATGCTGCTCACCCTGTGAGACGACGGGCCCCGCGCACGGTGTCGTACGTCACTTGACGCGCGCGGCCATACCCGGGGACGCCGCGGCACTCATAGGCTGACGCCCATGATGGTCTCCCTCGTGCTGCTGCTGCTCGGCGCACTGGCCGCCGTCGTGGCCCCGGGTCTGATGGCGAGGGCCCGGTGGCCGGAGCGTGAGCCGGTCGTTGCCCTGTGGGTCTGGCAGTGCGTGGTCGCGGGTGTCCTGTTGTCGTTCGCGCTCTCCATGACCTTCAGTGCGGCCGCCGCCTGGCAGGCGGTCCGCGGCCACGTCTTCGCACCCGCCCCGAACGCCGTGGTCGAGGCGTACGCCCTGGGCGCGTACGGCCCGTGGTCCGCGGTCATCGCCGTGCTGCTGGCGTTCGGCGGCGTGTGGACCGCGGCCATGCTCGTACGGGAGATCCACCAGGCGCGGGCCCGTCGCAGGCGACGGCGCACCGAACTTCTGGTCCGCTCCCCGCTGTTGCCGGGAGAGGAACCCGGCAGCGGGCGCCTCGTGGTGCTGGAGGGTGAACGGCCCGACGCGTGGTGGCTGCCGGGGGCAGCGCCCCAACTGGTCATCACCACCGCGGCACTCGGGCGGTTGAAGGGGCGTCAGCTCGATGCCGTCCTGGCCCATGAACAGGGCCACGCACAGGCGCGCCACGACTGGCTCCTGCACTGCTCGGGGGCGCTCGCGACCGGATTCCCGCAGGTACCGGTGTTCGCCGCTTTCCGCGACGAGATGCATCGCCTTGTCGAACTGGCCGCGGACGACGTGGCGTCACGGCGCTTCGGGCGTCTCACGATCGCGCTCGCCCTGGTCGAACTCAACGAGGACCGTGGCGTGTTCGGCCCGGCACCGGCTTCCGGGGCCCACATGCCGCTCAGGGTGAACCGCTTGCTCGAGCCGGTGGAGCGGCTCACGGCGGGCCGTCGGCTGCGACTGACGGCCGCTGCGGCACTGGTGCCCGTCGTGCCCCTGCTGGTGGCCTTCGTCCCCGGTCTGAGTGCCCTGGGATAGCCTCACGCGCCGGTCGTGAACGAGGATCATCCCCATGCACTCCCCTCCCCGCCCTCCGCGCGCCCGAGTCCCCTTCCTGTTGACGGGCCTCGTCTGCGCCGCACTGTCCCTCGTCGTACTCGTGCTGGTCGCGCTGGCCTGGTCTCCTCTGATGTCGCTGGACACAGCGGTGGCCGAGGCGCTGCACCGCAGAGCGGTGACCGAACCGGGGCTCGTCCACGCCAACCGGGTTCTGACGGACTGGGTGTGGGATCCCTGGACGATGCGCGTCCTGACCGCCGCCGTCGTGATCACCCTGTGGTGGCGCGGCTCACGGCTGCTCGCCGGCTGGGTCGCCGCGACAAGTCTTTTCGCCACGCTCGTACAGCAAGGGCTCAAGGCCGCCGTGGGCCGCGAACGCCCGCGGTGGGTCGACCCGGTGGACTCGGCGCACTACGCGGCCTTCCCCTCAGGTCACGTCATGACCGCGGCGGTGACCTGCGGGCTCCTCCTGTGGCTGCTGCGCCTGCACGGCGCGCAGGCACCGCTGTGGTGGGGTTCCCTGGCGCTCGCCGTGATCTCGGTGGCCGGTGTGGCGTACACCCGCGTCTACCTCGGCGTGCACTGGCTGAGCGATGTGGTGGGCGGAGTCGTTCTGGGGGCCACGGTGGTCGTGCTCTCCGTCGCCGGATACACCGGATACGCCCGGCGCACCCGGCCTGCGGGCGGCGACGGGGACGGGGACGCGCCCTTGTAGCTGCTTGCCGGGGGCGGCGATGATCGGCTTCATGCGACCCAAGGGTGTACTTTTCGACTTCTCCGGGACCCTCTTCCGGATCGAGCCCGTCGACGCGTGGCTGCGCGCCGCCCTCGACGCTCGGGGCACCATGGTGGAGCGGGCCGACTTCGAGGACTGCGTACGTCGGCTGACTGCGGCCGGAGCGCTGCCCGGCGGCCCGCACCCCGAGCGGATTCCGCCGTCGCTGGCCGCCGTGTGGGCCGATCGCGACCGCGATGCACGGCTGCACAGGGAGGCGTACACCGGCCTGGCCCGCGAGGCCGCCCTCCCGGACGCGGGGCTGCCCGACGCGCTGTACGACCGCCACATGAGCCCTGCCGCCTGGCAGCCGTACTCCGACGCTGCCGAGGTGCTGCGCGAGTTGCGTCACAGGGGCGTAGCGGTCGGCGTCGTGAGCAACATCGGCTGGGACCTGCGTCCCGTCTTCCGCGCACACGGCCTGGACGAGCTGGTCGACGTATACGTCCTGTCCTGCGAACACGGCATCCAGAAGCCGGACCCGCGCCTGTTCCGCACGGCGTGCACGCTCCTGGGGTGCGATCCGGCGGATGTGGTCATGGTCGGTGACGACCGCCACGCCGACGGGGGCGCGACGGCACTGGGCTGCGAGGTGCGCTTCGTGGACCCGCTCCCCGTCGCGGAGCGGCCGGCCGGGCTCCGGGCGCTCGGACTGCTGGAACGCACCGGGGAAGGACCCGGCACGCACCATGCGTGAAGGATTCCGGGAGGAGGTGTGAGGGATATCCCTGCCCCGGAGAGGGTCCGTGAGCCCTGAGGGGGTTTAGCTTGGTGGACATGTCCCCGTATCCGAACCCGTCCGCCGCCGTGCGCCCCGCCTCCGTGGTCAACGAAGAGATCCGCACCCTGTGGCAGCGCTCGGGCGGCCTGCTCTCCCCGGCCGACGAGACGGAGTACCAGCGCCTGCTGGTGGAGTGGGCCACGGCCACGGGTACGAGCGTGCGAACGGCCGCCTGAGCGATCGCGCGGCCCCACCCCTGATTCCGGCGATCCCCCGCATCGCCGGAATCAGGGGTACAGCATGTCCCCGCCCCGCCCACGGGTCAATGAGATAAACGTGCCCCGCCGGACGGAGTCCGTCCGGCGGGGCACTCTCCTTCATCTGCGGGAGGAGCCGTGGATCAGCGGTCGAAGTAGTCCGGCTGCGTCTGCACGTTGAGCTCCGGCAGCCGCACCTTCTTCGCCGGATCGGTCCGCCGGTCGTTGAGCTTCAGGACGTCGAAGCCCTTGGCGATGTCGTTGGAGTAGATGTAGCCGTTGTAGTAGTACGCCGACCACGGGCCGGCCGTGGTGACCGCCTCCGTGGAGACCGGACCGCGTTCGAAGAACGCGATCTCCTTCGGCTTCGAGGAGTTGGTGAAGTCCCAGACGGAGATCCCACCCTGGTACCAGGCCTGGACCATCAGGTCCTTGCCCTTGACCGGGATGATCGAGCCGTTGTGCGCGACGCAGACCTCCGTGTCCGCCTGCGGGCGGTCGATCTTGAAGTAGCTGCGGAAGACCAGCTTGCGGTGGTCACCCCTGCCCGTGATGTCGTAGACGCCGTCGGCCCCGCGGTTCGGGCCGATCTCGTCGTTGCAGGTGGCCGCGCCGCCGCCGCCGAGCTCATCGGTGAAGACGACCTTGTCGGCGTCCTGGTTGAAGGTCGCCGAGTGCCAGAACGCGAAGTTCACGTTGTCCTGCACCCGGTCGATGATCTTCGGGTTCTCCGGGTCCTTGATGGAGAACAGCAGACCGTCACCCATGCACGCCCCGGCTGCCAGGTCCTTCGACGGCAGAACGGTGATGTCGTGGCATCCGGTGGTCTTCGAGACGCCGGGGTTCGCCGGCGCGCCCGGGTTTCCACCGTCCGGGAAGAGGACCGGGAAGTTCACGATCCGGGAGTCCTCGGGCGCCTTGCGCGGCACCTTGATGACGGAGATACCGTCGTGCGGCGGCTGGCAGTCCGGGAACGTCTCGTTCGGCGAGTACGACGAGACGTAGACGTAGACGCTCTTCCGCTCGGGAACGATCGTGTGGGTGTGCGAGCCGCATGCGGTCTCGACGGCGGCGACGTACTTCGGGTTGCGCTTGTCGCTGATGTCGAAGACCTTCACGCCCTCCCAGGAGGACTTCTCCGTGGCCGGCTGGGTGGTGCTGGCACACGAGTCGTCGCTGCGCGAGGAGTCGGTCGACAGGAAGAGAAGGTTCCCGGAGACCGAGATGTCGTTCTGCGAGCCCGGGCACAGGACCTGCGCGACGGTCCTCGGCTTCTTCGGGTTGCGGATGTCGAAGATCCGGAAGCCGTCGTAGTTCCCGGCGTAGGCGTAGGTGCCCTGGAACGCCAGGTCGGTGTTGGTCCCTTGGAGCGCGTCCTTGGGGATGTTCGTGAGGTGCTCGATGTTGGCGCTGTGGACGATCTCGTCCACGCCGGGTATCTCGCCGCTCTCGATGGCGGCCCTGGCTTCGGCCTGCTCGCTCACGGAAACACCGCTGCGGGTGGTGGCGGTGTCGCCCGGGTCGGGCGTCGCGGCCGCGGGTCCGGCCGTGAACAGCGTGGCGATGAGCCCGGCCGCGGCTGCCGCCACACCCAGACGTCTCCGCCGCACGCTGGTGGTGTGCAACGAGGTCACTGCGTCCTCCCTTGTATCCGTTCGTCGACGAACGGTTCATGGACCCCGGCAGTATCGTCCCTCGCATGTACACACCAACAGATGGCAACAGAGACGTAATGAAAATTTTTGATCACCGGCCGGTGGAAGGTGTTAGGACGGTCTGCAACACATTCATGTGGCACTGGAGGTCGCCGTGTTGATGCCCCGTCGGACCGCGCACCTGCGCGCAGCAGCTCTGGCGACGACGCTCGTGGCCGCCGTTCTCGCTCTGGGAGGCTGCGACGGAGGCGATGACGGGGCGATGGCGGGCACCGACAAGGGCCCTTCGGTCGTGGCGCCCGGCAGACCCGGTGAACCGGCCAGGACGCTGTCCGCCGAGGAGGCGGCGAAGGCCGCCCGGAACGACACACCCAACTCGGCCGACCACCGCTACGTGCGCATGATGATCGAGCATCACGAGCAGGCCCTCGTGCTCACCGCTCTCGTTCCCGGCCGGGCGGCCTCCCCATCCGTCGAGCGGCTCTCGAATCGCATTTCGGCGGCTCAGAAGCCGGAGATCGGCGCCATGCAGGGCTGGCTGAAGAACAACGGCGGAGACGAGCGCGAGGAGACCCACGACCACTCCTCCATGCCCGGCATGGCGACCGACAAGCAGATCCAGGAGCTGCGCGCATCGAAGGGCAAGGCCTTCGACCGGCTGTTCCTCGAGCTCATGATCACCCATCACCAGGGCGCGGTCACCATGGCGACCGAGGCTCTCGCGGACGGCAACAACGTACTGGTGGAGGAGATGGCCAACGACGTGGTCGCCCAGCAGACCGTGGAGATCGACCGGATGCGTGGACTGATGACCTGAACGGGCGCGGGGTGCGGGGGCCGCGAGCCTCTCCCCCGCTCACCCGCACCGGTGCCATGCTGGAGGGAGCCTGCCGCAGGAGGTGCGCCGTGCTCCGTGTCGCCGTCGTCGGTTCGGGACCCAGCGGGGTCTACACCGCCCAGGCCCTGCTGCAGCAGTCGCGGGTGCCGGACGTACGCGTGCATGTCCTGGACCGGCTGCCGACCCCGTACGGACTGGTGCGCTACGGCGTGGCACCCGACCACGAGAAGATCAAGTCGCTGCAGAGCCAGCTCCGGGCGGTCCTGGAGGACGACCGGATCACGTTCCTCGGTCATACCGAGGTGGGCGGTGAGGGCGGGCTGTCACCCGCCCGGCTCAAGGAGCTGTACCACGCGGTGGTCTACTGCGTCGGCGCGGCGTCCGACCGCCCCCTCGCCGTTCCCGGCGAAGGGCTGCCGGGGAGCTTCTCCGCCACCGAGTTCGTCTCCTGGTACAGCGCCCACCCGGACGCGGCCCGCGACGGCTTCGCACTCCTGGCACGTACGGCCGTGGTGATCGGTGTCGGCAACGTGGCGCTCGACGTGGCCCGGATCCTCGCCCGGGGCGCGGCCGAGCTGCGGGGCACGGACGTGCCCCGGGCGGCGCTGGAGTCCCTCGGGACCAGCCGGGTGCGCGACGTGCACATCGTCGGCAGGCGCGGCCCCTCGCAGGCCAGGTTCACCACCAAGGAGCTGCGCGAACTCGGCGCGCTCCCCCGGGCACGGATCGTCGTCGACGGGGCGGAGCTCATGCTCGATCCCGCGTACGCGGCGGTGGCGGGAGGCCCGGAGGGGCCGCCTCCGCCTGCCGTGGTCCGGCGGAACCTGGACGTGCTGCGCGGGTGGGCGGCAGCTCCGCCCACCGCCGCGGTCGACGGGGAGCGCCGTATCCGACTGCGGTTCTTCCTGCGCCCGGTCGAGCTGCTGGGGCGGGACGGGCGGGTCGCGGGGGTGCGGTTCGCGCGGACGGCCCCGGACGGCGCCGGAGGAGTGCGGGACACCGGTGTGTACGAGGACGTCGAGGCACAGCTGGTGCTGCGGGCCGTGGGATACCGGGGGACGCCGCTGCCCGGTCTGCCCTTCGACCCGGTGCGCGGGATCGTGCCGCATCTGGCGGGCCGGGTCGTCAGGGACGGGACGGCGTCGCCCGGGGAGTACGTCGCCGGGTGGATCAAGCGCGGCCCCACGGGGGTGATCGGCTCGAACAGGTCGTGCGCCAAGGAGACGGTCGCTTCGCTGCTCGATGACGCGCCTCTGCTCGTCCACCGGGAGGTGCCGGCCGATCCGCTGGGAGCTCTCCGGGACGAGGGACTGAGGCCGGTGGAATGGGAGGGCTGGCTGTCCATCGAACGCGCCGAGTCGGCACTGGGCCACTCGCTCGGACGCCGCAGAGTGAAGATCCCCGACTGGCCGGGGCTGCTCGGCGCCGCCGGCGACGGCCGGGGATGACGGCGGAGGCGGTCAGCCCTGGCCGAGGCGCTCGGCCTGCAGGTCCGCTCCGCCGAGGACGCTGTCGAGCAGACCGGGGAAGAGAGCGTCGAGATCCTCGGTCCGCACACAGCTCAGCTTGGCCGTGCCCCGGTAGAACTGGGAGATCACGCCGTTCTCGCGGAGCACCCTGAAGTGGTGCGTGGTGGTGGACTTGGACACCGGGAGATCGAAGCGCGAACAGGCCTGCTCGTCGGTCGCGCCGGCCAGCTGGCGCACGATCCGGAGCCTGACCGGATCGGAGAGCGCGTGGAGCACGCCCTCCACGCGGATCTCCTCGCGTGAGGGGTGGGCGAGCACGCGAGCGGCGTTCGTCGTCACGGTGGCTCCACTTCGTGCAGGGGGGTCCATTGTACGAGGATCGTCGTAGTTTTATCCACGTGCCGCCACCACGAGCCGGACACGCGGGCTGCCGTCCGGCCTCCGGCCGAACTCCTCAAGAGGCAGCAGCCGCACCGTGAATCCGGTGCCCACGAGGTCGTCCACCACACCGGCGAGCGGGAACGTGCGGTAGTACATGACGAAGGGCGGACGCCACAGTGCGTTGCGCACCCGCATGGCCAGATCGAAGCCGAGCAGCGACCAGTACGCCCGGGAGCCCACCGCGGGCGGCGCGCCCACCGGGAAGACGAAGAGACCACCGGGCCGCAGCGCCGCGTAGACCTGATCGAAGAGTCCGGGACGTTCCTCAGGCAGGAAATGGCCGAACGCCCCGAAGCTCAGGGCGAGGTCGAACGCGCGCGCGAACGGCAGTGCCAGGGCGTCGGCGCGGACCCAGTCGACCACCGGGCCGGTGTCGTTGCCGCCGTGTGCGGCCCTGGCGACCTCGAGCATGCCGGCGCTGAAGTCGACGCCGGTGACCCGCTCCCCGCAGAGCCCACGCAGCACACCCGCGCCCGCCCCGGTACCGCAGCAGACGTCCAGGCCCCGGCCGAACGGCCCGAGGGGCCGCACCGCGTCGGCGACGGCTTCGAGCACCCGGTCCGGGGTCCGGTAGGGCGTCAGGTCGAATTTCGGGGCGAGCAGGTCGTATCCGCGCATCGTCGAGGAGAACGCCTGGACGGCCAGTTCGCGCAGTGTGGGGCCCTGGGGAGTGAACATCGCGGCTCAGCGTACCGACAGAGGCGGCGTCACACCGCCCGGGCGTACTGTTCGGGCGTCCTGACGTCACCACCGAGTTCGCGCGAGGCCTTTCGGGCGAAGTGGGGATCGCGCAGCAGTTCGCGGCCCAGCAGGACGGCGTCCGCGCTGCCGTCGGCGAGGATCTTCTCCGCCTGCACGGGGTCGGTGATCAGCCCTACCGCTGCCACCGGAAGGCCGGTCTCGTCGCGTACCCGCTGGGCGAAGGGCACCTGGTAACCGGGCTCCGCGGGAATCCGCGCCTTCGGCGCCAGTCCGCCGGTCGAGACGTCCAGCAGGTCGACGCCGTGGTCGAGCAGCTCACGTGCGAAGCGGACGGTGTCGTCGGCGGTCCAGCCCTCGCGCGGGTCGTCCGCGTTCTCGGTCAGCCAGTCGGTGGCGGAGATACGGAAGAACAGCGGGAGGTCCTCGGGCCACACGGCGCGCACGGCGTCCACGACCTCCAGTGCGAAGCGTGTGCGGTTCTCGAAGGACCCGCCGTAGAGGTCGGTGCGGTGGTTGCTGTGCGGGGAGAGGAACTGGCCGATCAGATAGCCGTGCGCCCCGTGGATCTCGGCGACCCTGAAGCCCGCTTCGAGCGCCCGGGCGGCGGCGTCGGCGAACTGCCGCACGACCTGCTGGATGTCCTCGACGCTCAGCTCGGCGGGCACCGTGTGGGACTCGTCGTACGCGAGAGGGCTCGGGGCGACGGGTTCCCAGCCCTCGGGGTCCCCGACGCCGATGGGGGCTCCGCCGCGCCAGGGACGGTCGGTCGACGACTTCCGTCCGGCGTGGGCGAGCTGGATTCCCGGCACGGTCCCCTGGCCGTCGAGGAAGTCGGTGATCCGGCGGAACGCCTCCACCTGGCGGTCGTTCCAGATGCCGAGGTCCGCAGGGCTGATGCGGCCCTCCGGGCTGACGGCGGTGGCCTCGACGAGGACGAGGCCGGTTCCGCCGACCGCGCGGGCACCGTAGTGGGCGAAGTGCCAATCGTTGGCCACACCCGCGTCGGGCCCTGACACTTCCGCGCTGTACTGGCACATCGGGGCCATCCAGATGCGGTTGGGAATGGTCAGCGACCGCAGGACGTAGGGCTCGAACAGTGCACTCACAGGGGGCTCCGATTCCTCGGGACGGGGCGGGCGGCGCGACGGCCCCGGCACGCCGGGGCCGTCGCTCGTACGACATTCACCGTACTACGATAATCACCGTACTACGGCGATCGTCGAAATACGAGCGGCCCGTACGACGCCGCTCACCTCCCCGGCCGCAGCCGGCGGCGGAGCCGGATGTCGGCATCCGCCTCGTACATCTGGCTCCAGCTGCGTCCGCCTCCTGAGGTCCAGGTCACCTGCACACCGGCCCCGTCCGTCCTGACGGCCTCGACCGTCATGAGCCTGTCCCCGTCCCGCACGTCGCCGCGCAGCAGCTCACACGCCTTGACGGTGACGGGTTCGGCCGGCCGCGCGTTCTCCGCCTCACCGGCCGCCGCGACGAGCGCCGCGGCCAGTTCCCTGGCAGCGGCCGGGGAGCAGGACCAGGAGGCGTCCGCCGAGGGGCCCTCGATCAGGATCCCGACCTGGAGCGGCCCTTCCGCAGGCCCGGGGGCCACCTGCAGCGTCGCACGGTGCCCCTCGGTGTCCCGGATCTCGATACTCATCCCTGCCGCCTCCTCGTCCCGCTCCGGTCAGCTCAGCCGGAGACTCTCCGGCGGGCCCAGATAGCTGGGCTTGAGACCGCCGGTGTCCACCACGAGGTTCTGGAGTACCACGGTCGGGTCGACCATCCAGAATTTCAGCACGTGGGCCCCCGCCCGGCCGATGTGGTGCGCGGTGCCGGTGCGGTTGACGTTGTCCGAGGTGTTGCGGGCCCACTGCGGGTTCATGGTGCCGTCGTCGGCCCCCGTCACCTCGGTGATGTTGACGGACTGCGGGGCGTCGTCGTCGAAGGAGACGGCATACGTCAGCCCGTCGGCCGCCAGGGCGTTGTTGCGGGGCGACAGATACGCCCAGACGGTGACCGGCCCGGTCGTGAACAGGCTGACCCGGTACTCCAGCCTGGGCCCACGGCCTCCCGGGGTCTGCCGCGCGGCGGTGACCGGGAAGGGCTCCATCCCCGATCCGGTGCGGCCGATGTCCGGAATCCGCCGCCAGGAGATGTCGTCGCGGCCCACCGCCCGGTGGAAGTGGTCGGCCTCGACGGAGACGTATCCGTTGGCCTCGACGAAGCCCTTGAGCTCTGCGCGCTCCAGGCGCGGCCGGTTGACCACTGCCGTGACCGCGACCTCGCTGCCGCCGGGGCCCGAGACGGTGACGGGGACCCTCGTGGTCCCCTTCGGGGCCCGCGCCCAGTCGACGCGGAAGGTGACCCGGGTCTGGGCGTCCACCCGGCCACGGGTCCGGTCGGCGATCAGCCAGGAGGCACCGGTACGGATGCGGAACTCGAAGGGTTCGGTCCCCCGGTTGAACACCTCGACGTACTGGGCGGGCTGGCTCTGGTACGGGCTGAAGACCGGCAGGACCGCCTCGCCGCCGGATGCCGGCCACCAGTCGGGCGAGCCGTCGACGGCCACGCCCATCTCGGCCTCGCGCGGGAGCTCGATGCGCCGCACCGCGGGATAGATCTCGTCCGCTATCGCCACGTCGTCCAGCTCGGGCTGCTGCCAGGGGGCGTTGGGCCCGTAGCGGTCCACATCCCCGTACCCGATGTGCGGCTGGGTCTGGAAGCCCTCCCATTTGCCGCCGGCCACCTCGGTGTTGAAGCGCCGCGCCAGGGCGAAGTCCTCGGCCAGCCCCGCCTCGGCGGTGGCCGCGAGCTGGTTGGTCAGGGCTCTGCCCTGGGGTGCGTAGTGCAGGTTGGTGAACTCCGCCTCCCGCAGGGCGTACAGATTGGCGGTGGCCCGGACGGCGTATCCGACGAGTTCGTACCAGGCGTCCCGGGCGGACGCGGGCAGACCGCGCCGGACGCGCTCCGCGGCGGCGTCCAGGCGCTGCCAGTCCTCGGTGACCCGCTCCAGCTCGCGGTAGTCGACGATGCTGAAGGGCGTCGCCCGGTCGTCGTAGACGATGGCGGACGGGTCCGTCGCCGGATCCTTGGCCGGGTCGACGGTGATCTTCCGGTTGAGCAGCTCGGGTTTGCGGCGGGACTGCAGGCGGGCGTACGTCCGCAGGATCTCCGCGATCTCCTCGGCCTGCCGCTCGCCGAAGTTCTGTGCGGCGTAGCGCTCCTCCCACTCCGGGAGCGCCTCCAGGGGCCAGCGTCCGGGGTCCCAGGCGTACTCCAGGAAGAACTGGGTGGGCAGTTCGTTGCCCTTGAGGTCGCCCACGTTGGTGACCCAGAGTCCGTGGTTGCCGTAGGCGGTGCTCTGGTGGAGCTGGTCCCACATGTTCGGGAGCGACGCGGTGTCGACCCACTTGTAGTTGCGCCCCACCCCCACGTAGTCGAAGTGGTAGTAGAGGCCGTAACCGCCGCCGCGGGCATCCTTCTTCAGGTCCGGCAGCTTGCGGACGTTGGCCCAGTTGTCGTCGGTGAGGACGACGGTGACGTCGTCCGGCACGCGCAGTCCGCGGTCCCAGTAGTGCTGGACCTCCTTGTAGAGGGTCCACACCTGCGGGACGGCGTCGGCGGCGCCGAGCTCCTCGGCGAGGATCGTGCGCTGGGTGGCGATGATCTCGGTCATCAGGTCGATGCCGTCGCCGTCCGGAAGGCTGACGTCACCGTTGCCGCGCATGCCGAGGGTGACGACACCCTCGAAGTCCTCGTCCGCCATGCGGCGGACGCCCTCCCGCCAATAGGCCTTGATGGCCTCGGCGTTGCGGCGGAAGGACCACTCGCCTGTGCCGCCGTAGGGGTCGTGGCCCGGCTTGGTGATGTTTCCCGCACTGTCGCGCACGGCGGCGACGGCGTGCCTGTTCCACTCCTCGATCCCCCTCATCATGGGCGCTTCGTGCGAGGTGCCCATGACCACGCCGTAGGCCTTCGCGGCGGCGTGGTTCTCCGGATCGTCCTCGGCGAAGGCGCGGCCCCAGACCGCGGGCCAGAGGTAGTTGGCCTTGAGGCGCAGCATCACTTCGAAGATCTTGGCGTAGAAGGCGGCGTTGAACCCGCCTTCGAAGCCGGGCGCCTTGCCGGGGCCGAAGAAGGCGGGGGCCCAGGTGCCGAGCGCCGGGTTCTCGTCGTTGATGAAGAAGCCGCGGTACTTCACGGCGGGGGTGCCCTGGCTGTACCGGCCGGGCAGGACGTACAGCGCGTCACGGTGTACGGGGACCACGTCGTCCCACCAGTACCAGGGCGAGACGCCGATGCCCCGGGAGACGTCGTACGCGCCGAACACCGTGCCGCGCTGGTCGCTGCCCGCGATGACGAAGGCCCGGTCGACGCCTGGCAGCGGCTTCTCGACGACGGTCTGCAGGCTGGTCTCCCACTTGCCCTCGACCTCCGAGACCTTCAGCCTGCCCGCGGCGATCAGGCCGTCGATCAGAGGGCTGCGGCCGATGGTTCCGACGAGGACGATCTCCCGGCTTCGCGGTGCCTCGTTCCGGAAGAGCGCGGGTCGGACGCCGGTGACGCGCTCGATGTCGTCGCGGAGGTCACCGGCCACCCGGACGACGCCCGCGTGGTCCTTGTCGCTGACCACGATCGGCGCCGCCCTGCCGGCCCTGACCAGGGGGAAGGCGTTGGATCGGGGCGTGAACGACATGTACGCGCCGGGGTCGGTCGGGCGGACCGCCGGGGAGCGTCCGGAGCCTGCGTGCGTGGCGGCGGCCTCACCCGTCAGTCCCATCAGCGATCCGAGCGGCGTCGCCGCCAGCGCCGAGAATCCGAGGCCGGCCCCGAGGACCGATCTGCGGCTGGTGTGCTTGTCCATGTCGCTCTCCATTTTGTTCATACGCATGACAAATTGGACGGGCGTGAGCCCCTGGCAGCTGTCCGGCAGGCCGTTCCGGTTCGCCGCCCCCGTCCGGGAGCGCGGCGGCGACCGCGCCGTCGGCGTCGTCGGGCCCGGGAGCGATCAGTCCGGCCACGTCGCACACCACCAGCGACGCGGCCCCGGACGTGACGATGGCGAGCGGCCGGCCCCCGGGCGCGGCGGACCAGGGCGGGAATGATGCCGCGGGCCACGACGCGCCTGCGTCCGATGGGGCCGTCGCCATGGTGTGGGATGCCGTCCCGGCCGGCGTGGCCGACGAGCATCACCTCTCTCGTCGGCCACCGGTGGTGATGGTGGTGGTCTGGTTCAGTGCCTGCCGGCGGCCAGCGCCAGGGTCTGGCGCAGGGTGCTGTAGGCGGGCTTGGGGGCGTAGTCCGCGTCGAAGATGTTGGCCGCGCCCTGGCCTGGGAAGGTGTCCGGCACCCACGAGTAGGTGTCGGTGAAGCCCCAGACCGTGAAGTCGTTGCAGCCCGGGGTGAGGAGGCAGCCCCGCAGCAGGACGCCGTAGCCCTCGGCCTGCGCCTCGAGCTCCGTACTGTCGGCCGGCATGGGGATCCGGACGTCGGCCTCGGTGATCGCGGTCTCGAGGCCGAGCCGGTCGAAGCGCAGCATGTTGTCGGCGATGTCGTGCGGCGCGCTGTACTGGACGCCCAGGTGGCCCTGGATCCCCACTCCGTGGACGGGCACGCGCTGCTCGCGCAGTCCGGTGACCAGTTCGTGGAGGGCCGTGCTCTTCGCGTTGACGCCTTCGATGTTGTAGTCGTTGATGAACAGCCGGGCCCTGGGGTCTGCTTCGTGGGCCCAGCGGAAGGCGTCCGCGATGTAGCCGGGGCCGAGCTTCCGGAGCCAGATGCTGTCCCTCAGCGTGCCGTCCTCGTTGAAGGCCTCGTTGACGACGTCCCACTGCCAGATCTTGCCCTTGAAGTGTGTGACCTGGTCGGTGATGTGCTGGTGCAGGATCTCCCGGAGCTCCTCGGCGGTGAAGTCGCCGTTGTTCAGCCAGGCGGGCAGCTGACTGTGCCAGACCAGCGTGTGGCCGCGGACCAGTTGCCTGTTCTTCTTCGCGAAGTCGACGAGCTCGTCGGCGGCGGCCCAGTCGTACGTGCCCCGCTGCGGCTCGACCGCCTCCCACTTCATGGCGTTCTCCGCCGTGACGGAGGAGAACTCGCCCGCGACCTTGGCCCGGTAGGGCGCGTCCTCGGCCAGGGCCGTGGCGTTGACGGCCGTGCCGATGCGGAGCCCGGCCTTCTGGCCGAGGGTGCCGAGTGTCTGAGGGGCCGCGCTGTGGCCCTTCCCGCCGCGCCGGCCGCTGTCCTCGGTGGCGGCGGAGGCGCTGGAGAGGGTGAACGCCGAGACGAGGAGCACGGCGGCAGCCGCGCCGACCGCGACCGAGCGAATTGGCTTGAGCATGACAGGTACCTTTCCGTTGATGGCGCGTGGACGCGAAGCCGTCAGCCGCGCGGGGGTAGCCCTTCGAAAGTTTCGACAGCCTGCTCCGCACACCCCTGGGGGTGTGCGGAGCAGGCGGGCAGGGGGTACGCGCCCCCGCCCGTCAGTTCTGTGCGACCAGCGCGTCGACCGACGTGGCGCAGACCATGCGGCGCCGGTGGTCGACGGTGCGCTCCGCTCCGGTGAGACGCAGCCGTACGGTGTGCTTCACATCGGCCACGTCGCTGGACGTGGCGAAACGCAGCTCCAGATCGCCGGGCTCGACGATCCGGCGTCCGCCGGTCCCGGTGAAGGAGACCAGGTCCGGGTGGAAGCGGAAGACAACCCTCCGGGACTCCCCCGCCAGGAGCGGCACCCTGGCGTAGCCGATCAGCCGCGCCTCGGGGCGAGTGGTCTGGGCGACCGGGTCGTGGACGTAGAGCTGGACCACTTCGGCGCCGTCGCGCACGCCGGTGTTGCGGACCGTGATCTCCAGGTCCGTCTCGCCGTCGGTGGGGAGTTCGGCCGGCACGTCGGCACCGGGCTCCCAGGCGAACGAGGTGTACGAGAGCCCGTGGCCGAAGGGGTGGAGCGGGGACGGGTCCAGGTTGCTGACCCCGTTGGCCAGGCCGAGGGGCGGCTGGAGATACGTCCACGGCTGGCCGCCGGGGCCCTTCGGCACGCTCACGGGCAGACGTCCGGAGGGGTTGACCCGCCCCGAGAGCACACCGGCGAGCGCCGGGCCGCCCTCCTCTCCGGGGAAGAAGGCCTGCACACAGCCGGCCAGCCGGTCCGCCCACCCGCCGAGCGCGTACGTGCGTCCCGTCAGCAGCACCAGGACGACGGGCGTGCCGGTCGCGAGCAGCGCGTCCAGCAGCTCTCCCTGGAGACCGGGCAGCGCCAGGTCGGCCGCGTCGCAGCCCTCGCCCGAGGTGCCGCGGCCGAAGAGACCCGCCCGGTCGCCGAGCACGGCCACACAGACATCGGCCCCGGCGGCGAGTGCGGCGGCCTCCTCGATCCGGGAGGAGTCCGTGCCGTCCACCTCGCAGCCCTGCGCGTAGTCGACGCCGCCGCCCGGGAACTCCTCGCGGAGCGCCTCCAGCACCGTCGGCACCTCTATGCCCATGGGCGCCTCGGGGTGCAGGACTCCGACGTGGCTCGGGAAGGAGTAGCAGCCGAGCATGGCCAGCGGGTCGTCGGCGCGCGGCCCGACGACCGCGATCCGCCCGGCACCGCTCAGCGGCAGGGCTCCCCCGGGATTGGCCAGCAGGACACAGGACCGCTCGGCGAGCAGCCGGGCCAGGGCCCTGTTCCGCGGCGGGTCGAGGTCGACCGTGCCACGCGCCCGCTCCGGGTCCACCCCGTCCAGCACCGCGGGGAGGGTGGGCCGGTCCGGGTCGAGCAGGCCCAGTTCGCACTTCTGCAGCAGGACCCGGTGCAGCGCGCGGTCGACCAGTTCCCCGGCCACGAGCCCGTCGCGAACGGCGGCGACCAGTTCGTCCCCGTAGCTGCGTACGGTCGGCAGTTCGACGTCGACGCCGGCGGTGAGGGCCAGCCGCGCGGCGTCCCCGCGTCCGGCGGCGATCCTGTGCAGCGTCTCCAGGAAACCGATGCCGAAGTAGTCGGCGACCACCGTGCCGCTGAACCCCCAGGTGTCCCGGAGGAGCCCGGTGAGGAGGGCCGGATCGGCGGCGGCGGGCAGGCCGTCGATCTCGGCGTACGAGTGCATCACGGAGCGGGCTCCGCCCTCGCGGATCGCCATCTCGAACGGCGGCAGGATCACATCGGCCATCTCGCGGGCGCCCGCCCGTACCGGGGAGAGGTTGCGCGCGCCCGCCGACGCGGAGTAGCCCGCGAAGTGCTTGAGCGTGGCGACGATCCCGGAGGATTCCAGGCCCCGGACATAGGCCGTACCGATGGTCGCCACGAGGTAGGGGTCCTCGCCGATGGTCTCCTCCACGCGGCCCCAGCGCAGATCGCGCACCACGTCCAGCACCGGTGCGAGGCCTTGGTGGACCCCGACCGACCGCATATCGCTTCCGATGCGGTGCGCCATCTCGGCGACCAGCTCGGGGTCCCAGGCGGCGCCCCAGGCCAGCGGAACCGGATAGGCGGTCGCGCCCCAGGCGGTGAAGCCGGCCAGGCACTCCTCGTGGGCCAGTGCGGGGATGCCGAATCTGCCGGCTTCGGCGATCCTGGCCTGTGCCGTGGCCAGCGAGACGGCGCCGACGCCCGGGTCGACCGGGGCGGTGCCGAACGGGCGGGTGAGCTGGCCGAGTCCGCGGGTGGTGATCTCCTCGAAGTCGACCGGATCGACCATGTCGTTCTGGTGCGGTGCGACTCCGTCGCCCTCCGCGTCGGCGCCCACCCAGATTCCGTACAGCTGGGCTGCCTTCTCCTCGAGCGTCATCCGGGCCGCCAGGTCGGCCACCCGCTCCTCGGGGCTGAGCGAAGGGTCGCGCCACGGGCCGTCGACGGCGGGGAGCGGATCGGCCTGACGGGCCTGCGGGACGTGATGGATTGCCATGGCGGCAGGGGTTCCTCTCATGGGTACGGGGGTCCGGGGCGGCGTCGGCGTTATTTGCCGCCCACCCCCATCAGTCCGTTGATCAGCGCCCGCCGGGCCACGAGGTACACGGCGAAGATGGGGATGACGGAGAGGACGATCGCCGCGAGTACCGCGGGGATGTTCACTCCGAACTGGCTCATGAAGTTGAACAGCCCCAGTGTCAGGACGCGTTGCTCCTCCGACTGCGTCAGGATCAGCGGGAACAGGAAGCCGTTCCACGCCTGCAGGGCGGAGAAGATCGCCACCGTGCTGATCCCGGCCTTGGAGAGCGGTACCGCCAGCTGCCAGAGCATGCGCAGGGGCGAGGCCCCGTCGAGGGCCATCGCCTCGTACATCTCCTCGGAGACGTCGCGCATGGTGCCACTGAGCACCAGGACCGCGACGGGCATCGCGAAGGCGGCGGTGGGCAGGATGATCGCCCACAGGGTGTCGTACAGGCCCATCTTGCCGATCATCAGGTAGAGGGGCACGATCACCGCCTGCGCCGGGATCGCCACGCCGAGCAGGAACGTCCGGAAGGCGAGCGACGAGAGGCGGCTGCGGGTGCGCACCGCCACGTAGGCCACCGGGACGGAGAGCACCAGCACGATGGCGACCGTGGCCACCGCGACGACCGCGGTGTTGCCGATCAGCGCGAGGAACCCGCTGTCCAGCACGAAGTCGTAGTTGTCGAGCGTCGGATCCGTGGGGATCGCCAGCGGGTCGCCGTTCAGGGCCTCGTCCTGCCGCATCAGCGACGCGGAGACCAGCGTGTAGAGCGGCACCAGGACGATGACCAGCCAGATCAGCGAGCCGATACCGGCCACCGGGTTGCCCGGTGGCCTGCGCCGGCCGGCCGTGCGGCCGCGGCGCGGCGGATCAGGTGTCACGCGGTGCTGCGGCGCAGCGGGGCGGGTGTCGATCGACATCTCGTCACATACCTTCCCGGGTGGACCGCATGGAGCCGAAGCCACTGAGCCGGACCATGATCAGCGAGATGCTGGTGGCCACGACGACGAGCGCCGTGGCGATGGCCGCCGCATAGCCGAGGTCGTACGTCTGGAAGCCGGTCCGGTACATCAGGTAGGGCAGGATCGTGGTGTCCGTACCGGGGCCGCCCTTGGTCATGATCAGCACGGTGTCGAAGTACGTCAGCGAGCCGACGATCATCAGGACCGACGACGTCGTCATCGTGTGGCGCAGCTGCGGCAGCGTGATGTGGAAGAACTGCCGCACCATGCCCGCACCGTCGATGGAGGCGGCCTGGTAGAGGACCTCCGGGATCTGCCGGGCGCCCCCCTGGTAGATCAGTGTGTGGAAGGGCATGAACTGCCAGCCGCCGACGAACGCCACCACGAGCAGTGCGCCGGTGGACGAGCCCATGACGTTGGGGTCGATGCCGAGCCAGGGGCCGATCGTCTGGATCACACCGAAGTTGGGGTCCAGCAGGGCGCGGAAGAGCATCGCGATCGCGGTGGTGGACAGCAGCAGCGGGATGAAGAAGATCGCGGACAGGAGCGCGCGGCTGCGCTGCCGGCCCGCCGCCCACACGCCGAGCAGCAGGGCCACCGGAGTCTGGAAGACCCAGCTGATCGTGGTGAGCAGGAGGGTCAGCCAGGCGGCCTGGCCGAATTCGGAGTCCTTGGACAACCGGGTCCAGTTGTCCAGGCCTGTGAAGGTCGGGGAGTCGAGCCCGTCCCATTCGCAGAAGGAGAGATAGACGGCGATCGCCAGGGGGACGATCGCGAAGACGGCGAAGAAGAGGATGCCGGGGACGGCCCAGGCGACCGGCGGGCGGCCGACGTCGCCGACGGCCGCCTTCCCGTCCCCGTGCCTCTTGGCGACCGGAGTGTGGTGGGACATCGTTACCTGGCGGCCTTCATCGCTTCGACGAACTGCTCGGGAGTCGTCTTGCCGGCGAACAGCTTGCTGATCTCCGTGAGCAGTGGGGTGGCGTACTGGGCTTCGAGTGCCTGGTCCCACGAGAGGGTGAAGCTCGGGGCCTTCTGCACCATCTCGTACTGGTCGGTCGCGAACTGCGGGTTGGGGGAACCGCTCAGCATCGAGGCCGCGTTGGACGTGGTGGGTACGTCACCGTTGTCGACGAGAGCTTGTGCGTAGCTCTTCGACGCCATCGCCTTCAGGAAGTCGATGGCGGCGTCCTTGTGCTTGGTCCGGGCGTTGACGGACCAGTAGTTGGTGGGGTTGCCCACCACGTTCGCAGGGTCGCCCACGCCGCCGGCCACCGTCGGGAAGGCGGTCCAGCCGAGGTCCTTCTTGGCGAATTCGGGGGCCTTGCCCAGCTGGGTCGAGTATTCCCACGAGCCCATGAGGTGCATCGCGGCCTTGCCCTTGCTGAGCAGGGTCGGTGCCGCTCCGCTGCCGTAGTCCACGGAGTTGAAGTTCTTGCCGAAGGCGCCCTCGTCGATCAGCTCCTTGACGGTCCGGGCCGTCTTGAGCACGGCCGGGTCGCCCCAGCCCTCGGTGTCGCCGTCCTGGATCCTCTTGAAGACCTCGGGGCCGCCGATCCGGTCCAGCAGGTACTCCATCCACATCAGTTCGGGCCACTTGTCGGAGCCGCCGAGTGCGAAGGGGATGACACCGGCGGCCTTGAAGGTCTTGATGGCCCCCTGGAGGTCTTCCCAGGTCCTGGGCGGCTCGATCCTGTGCTCGGCGAAGAGCGCCTTGTTGTAGAAGAGCATCACGGGCTGCATGCCGCGCATGGGCACCCCGTAGACCTTCCCTTCGAGACCGCCGGCCGTCATGATCGAAGGCAGGAAACCGTCCTTGAGCGTGGCATCGTTCTTGATCGTCGACGTGAGGTCGACCAGGTCCTCGGAGTCGACGTACGGCTTGATGGAACCGCCACCCCAGTTGAAGAACACGTCCGGAGCGCTGGGCGATCCCATGGCGCTGCGGAGCTTGTTCACGTAGTCGGAGCCGGGGACCGGCACCAGCTTCACCTTGACCTCGGAGGTCTTGTTGAACGTGTCGACCGCTGCCTGCTGAACCTTGACGGCGTCGTCCCCGTAGACATAGGCGGTGATGGTTCCGCTGTCACTCCCGCCACCTCCGGAGCCACAGCCGGCCAACAGCCCGGCCACGGCCATCGCCGCACCTGCCGAGACCCATCTCGTCGTACGTGTGCCCTGAGCGAATATCCCCGACCGCATGACCGCACCTCTGTCGAATGTTTCGGCTTGCCTTTCGAATGTTGCCGGAACCGTACGGTCGGGTTTCGGGCCCGTCAAGAGGGCGGGAGCAAGGATTTACAACCTTGCCCGGACGCGTGCCCATGGCTGCGGGGGAGCTACGATTCGTGCATGAGCCCTGCAAAGGTCCAGCCCCAACCGGAGAAGGTGTCCGTCGACGAGTCGTCGGAGAGCACCGCCACGCTGGCAGAGATCGCCCGAGCGGCCGGAGTTTCGGCTCCGACAGTTTCGAAAGTGCTGAACGGGCGCGCCGACGTCGCCCCTGGTACGCGCACGAGGGTGGAGGAGCTGTTGCTGCGGCACGGCTACCGCCGCAGGCGTGGCGCCTCCCAGCAGTCCCAGCTCATCGACCTGGTCTTCCACGAGCTGGACAGCGCCTGGGCGATGGAGGTCGTCCGGGGAGTCGAGAACGTCGCGAGGGAGGAGGGCCTGAGCCTGGTCCTCTCGGAGAGCGCCGGCCGGCTCACCCCTGGCCAGACCTGGGTGGACGGCGTACTGGCCCGCCGGCCGGCCGGAGTGATCCTGGTGCTCTCGGACCTCGACGCGGCGCAGCGTGCCCAGCTGACCAGCCGCTCCATCCCGTTCGTCGTCGTCGATCCGGCCGGTGATCCCGGTGACGACATCCCGTCGGTCGGGGCGGCCAACTGGCAGGGCGGCCTCGCCGCCACCCGTCACCTGACGGGTCTGGGGCACCGTCGGATCGGCGTCATCGGCGGGCCGACCCGCATGATGTGCAGCCGCGCCCGGATCGACGGCTATCGTGCCGCCCTGGAGACCTCGGGCGTCCCGATGGACCCCGAGCTCGTCCGTGAGAGCGAGTTCAACCACGAGGGTGGCTATACGGCCGCCCTGGAACTGCTCCGGCTGCCGGAACCTCCCACGGCCGTCTTCGCCGGGAACGACCTGCAGGCACTCGGCGTCTACGAGGCGGCGCGCGAGCTCGGCCTGCGCATCCCGGAGGACCTCAGCGTGGTGGGTTTCGACGACCTGCCGCTGACCCGCTGGATCGGCCCGCCGCTCACCACCGTGCGCCAGCCGCTGATAGAGATGGCGGAGACCGCGGCCCGTCTGGTCCTCGACCTGGGCCGGGGCAAGCAGCCGGCGACCACCAGGGTCGACCTGGCGACGAGTCTGGTGGTCCGCAGCAGCACCGCGCCGCCGGCGCGCTGAAGGGCCGGCGCGCCGAAGGGCCGGTCCACGGCTCCCGACGGGCGAACGGCCCGCCTTCCGCCGGCCCCGTACGCACCGGGCGACGAGGGACGTCCGCCGCCGGCCGCGCCATCCCCCTCACGGCGCCCGGCTCGCCCTGCCCGTGGCGGCGCTCCCCTGCCGCGACCGCTGTGACCTGGGCCGACATCACACCTCCCCGCCACTGTCAGTGGTCGGGTGCAGACTGGCCCTGTCCGGCACAACGGCGTATCGGGAGGTCCTGTCATGACCGATGTTCTGCTCACCGTGGGCACCCGCAAAGGACTCTTCATCGGCCGCAGACGCGGCGGCTCCTGGGAGTTCGGCGAGCCCCATTTCAACGCTCAGGCGATCTACTCGATCGGGATCGACTCCCGCGGAGAGACGCCCAGGCTGCTGGTCGGTGGCGACAGCGCGCACTGGGGCCCCTCCGTCTTCCACTCCGACGACCTGGGCACGACCTGGGTGGAGCCGAAGCAGCCTGCCGTGAAGTTCCCGCAGTTCACGGAGGCATCGCTGGAGCGGGTGTGGCAGCTGCATCCCGCCGGCCCCGAGGCCCCCGGCGTCGTGTACGCGGGGACCGAGCCCGCGGCTCTGTTCCGGTCGGACGACCGCGGCGAGTCCTTCGAGCTGGTCCGCCCCCTCTGGGAGCACCCGACGCGGTCCGAATGGGTTCCCGGTGGGGGCGGCGAGGGGCTGCACACCATCCTGACCGACCCGAGGGACGCCGGTGCGGTGACCGTCGCCGTCTCCACCGCGGGTGTGTTCCGCACCAGGGACGGCGGCGAGCGCTGGGCACCGTCCAACAGGGGTGTCTCCGCCGTCTTCCTGCCGGACCCGGATCCCGAGTTCGGCCAGTGCGTACACAAGGTGACCCGGGACGCGGCAGACCCCGACCGGCTCTATCTGCAGAACCACTGGGGGGTGTTCCGCAGCGACGACTCCGGGGAGCACTGGAAGGACATCGGCACCGGCCTGCCCTCGGACTTCGGCTTCGCCGCCGCCGCGCACCCGCATCGCGCCGACACGTTCTACGTCTTCCCGATCAACGCCGACGCGGACCGCGTCCCCGCCGGACACCGCTGCCGGGTGTTCCGTACGCAGGACGCGGGAGAGACCTGGGAGCCTCTCACCCGGGGCCTTCCGGACGGTGACCACTACGGCACGGTGCTGCGGGACGCGCTCTGCACCGACGACGCCGACCCGGCCGGCATCTACTTCGGCAACCGCAACGGCGAGTTGTACGCGAGCGCGGACGACGGCGACAGCTGGCAGCAGTTGCTCTCGCACCTGCCCGACGTGCTGTGCGTGCGGGCGGCGGTGCTCCGCTGACGGGCCGCCACCCGGCTCGACCGCCGAATGACGGGCTGCTCGCTCAGCTGAAGACCACGGAGCGGAGCTTCAGGCGTTCCGAGGCGCCCCCGCCCGGGCGCAACGTGTAGTAGACGTCGCCGTCGCAGTCGGCGCTGAGAAAGACCGTCGCTGTGGCATCCGTGACGTTCTTCGGCGCGTAGGCGGGCGGCAGTTCGTCCGATCCGGCGCCAGGGAGGTTGATGCACTGTCCGCTCCGCGGGTTGTTGAGGAACCCGACCGCCTCGTAGCCTTCGCCGGTTTCGTACGTGTACCGGAACTGACCTGTGGCCGCGGAAGCCGAAGTGGGCAGAGTGACGACGAGCGCGAGAGCGCCGAGGGCAGCGACGGCATGGTGACGGAGGCGCATGGAGGCAGTCCTTCGAGCGTGGGGGCGGTTTCGATCCCACGTTGCCCCGTGCGGTCCGTTGCGCGATATGCCGCCCACTCCAATGGCCCTCGCAAAATCGTTCCCCCCTCACTCAGGTGGGGGACGGCCCGCCCGGACGGCGCCCTCCCGGCCTCGCGTCCTCAAGGGCGCTCCGGGCGGCTCACTCCTCGGTGGGTACGCAGAGCACCGGCACGGTCGACAGGTGCAGGAGTTTGTGCGGGGTGGAGCCGAGCAGTGCCCCCCGCATCGGACTCTCGCCCCAGCTGCCCACCACGATGACTCTCGCCTCGTGCCGCGCGGCGGCTTCGATCAGTGCCTGTGCCGGACTCAGATCGATCACCTCGACCGTGGTGGGCACGTCGGCCTCCTCGGCCGTGGCGACCGCGTGTTCCAGGCCGGTACGCCCGGCCTGGCGGATGGCCTCGTAGTGGGCGCGGTACTCCTCGCCGGTGGGGCCGGGGGGCGCCGCCCCGTAGACCAGGACGAGCCTCTCGCCGAACGCGCCGGCCACCTCGATCGCCGCCCGCAGGGCGCGTGCGGCACCGGGCGACTCGTCGTACCCGAGGACCACGGACATCTCAGAGCTCCTTGCGGTGTACGAGGTCGGGGTCGACCACACTGCGGCGTTCGGCCCAGAAGGACGGCGAGCGGAGCCGCAGCACCACCATGAGCACCACACCGATCAGGCTGATGCAGATGCCGATGACGAGGGGAGGTCCCAGCCCGAACCAGGAGGTTCCGCTGTAGGAGTTCGCCGGGTCGGACATGTCCATGACCGACCGGACGAGCAGCCAGGTCAGCAGACCGGCTCCCACCACCGGGCCGAGGCCGATGAGGAAGAAGTTACGCGGGCTCTCGGTCAGATGGCGGCGGTAGTAGACCGCGCACGCGACACCGGTGAGCGCGTAGTAGAAGGCGATGAGCAGGGACAGTGCCGTCAGCGAGTCGAAGAGGGCGTTCTCACTGATCTGGCTGACGACGAGATACCAGGCGATGGCGATGGCGGCCACCCACCACGTGCTCACGTCGGGGGTCCGGAACCTCGGGCTGATGCGGGCGAAGTGCGCGGGCAGCGCCTGGCGGCGGGCCATGGACAGCGCGGTGCGCGACGCCGGAATGATCGTGGTCTGCGTCGACGCGAGCGCCGACGTCGCGACCGCGAGCAGCACGACCCAGTCCCAGCCCCCCATGACCTCACCGGCCAGCAGGGCGAAGACGAACTCCTCCTCCCCCGCGTTCTCCGCCAGGTACGCCGTTCCGGCGAAGGCGACGACCGCGAAGCCGACGGAGAGGTAGGTCACCAGCAGGATGACGGTCGACCACACGCCGGCCTTTCCGGGGGCGCTCGCCGAGTTCTCGACCTCCTCGGTGAGGTTGACGGCCGATTCCCAGCCCCAGTAGATGAACACGCCCAGCAACAGGCCGCCCGTCAGCGCCGCGCCGCCGGCCCCGAAGGGGTTGAGCCAGTCGGCCGAGGGTCTGACGGAGTCGAAGGAGGTCGTGCCCGCGTAGACGCGGTAGAGCGCGACGATCACGAACACGAGGAGGAAGGCCACCTGAGCGAGGATCAGGACGTTCTGCACCTTGGCCGACAGCTCGGTCCCGATGACGCACAGCCCCGTCATCACGACGATCAGAAGCACGGTGAGCAGCTGGCGGACGAACGCGTTCTCGGCCCAGCTGTCGAGGCCGACGGCGAGCAGAGTGAAGCTGACGGCGACGTCCGCCAGTGACCCGACCACGAGCACACCGGTCATCGCGATCGCCCAGCCCCCGAGCCACCCGGTCCAGGGCCCCATGGCGCGGGTCACCCAGGAGAACGTCGTCCCGCAGTCCTGGTCGACCTTGTTCAGGTAGTAGAAGGCCGAGGCGATGAGGAGCATCGGGACGAAGGACGCGAAGAGCGCCCCTGGCGCGTAGATGCCGACGAGCGCCACGATCGGGCCGATGACGGCTGCCACCGAGTAGGCCGGGGACGTGGCGTTCAGTCCGATGACCAGAGCGTCGACAAAGCCGATCGCGTTCGGCTTCAAGCTTGCCGGCGGTGCTGATCCGGCACGGTGCTCTGCCATGCTCCCTCGCTCGGTCACAGGCCTGAAGAGCAGGCGGAATATTTCCTTCCACATGCTATGGAGGTACTTCCTTGGGCGCACGTCCGGCGGAGCGGTCTCCAGGCGGCAGCGGCCGTCATTGCTCGCGGATGCCCCACGGAGCGCCGTACTCACCCAGCAGGTCGAGGAACGGCCGCGGCGGCATGGCTTCCGGACCCAGCACGCCGCTGCCGCCCCACGTGCCACGCGCGACGAGTTCGAGCGCGGCGACGGGGTTGATCGCGGTCTGCCAGACCACGGCCTGGGAGCCGTACTCGCGCATCGACCACTGGTTGTCGACCACGTGGTAGAGGTAGACCTCCCTGGGCCGCCCGTCCTTGCTGCCCTTCACCCAGGTGCCCGCGCACGTCTTCCCCCGCATCCGCTCACCGAGTCCGGCCGGGTCGGGCAGGCAGGCGGCCACCACGTCGCGGGGCGAGACCTCGGCCTCGCCGAGGCCGCTCCTCACCGTGACAGGGGCGGTACGGTCCAGCCCGAGTTTATGGAGCGTCCGCAGCACCCCGATGAACTCGTCGCCCAGCCCGTACTTGAAGGTGACGCGCCGGGCCTTCAGCCAACGGGGTACGAGCAGTACCTCCTCGTGCTCGACGTTCACGCACTCCACGGGCCCGATGCCTTCGGGGAAGTCGAAGACCTCCGGTTCGCTGAAGGGGGCGGTGGTGAACCAGCCCCGCTCTTCCTCGTACACGACCGGTGGGTTCAGGCACTCCTCGATCGTCGTCCAGATACTGAAGGAGGGGGCGAAGTCGTATCCCTCCACCGTCAGATCGGCGCCGTCACGGATCCCGAGTTCGTCGATCTCGTCGAAGAGCTCGTCGGAAGCGTACCGGGCGAACACGTCCGAGAGCCCCGGTTCCACGCCCATCCCCACCAGCGCGAGACGGCCGGCGGCCTCCCAGTCGGCGGACCGTTCGAACTGCTCGTCCCCCAGTTTGACGCCACACTCCTCGTACGGACGGGACGGATGAGGTCTGGAGAGGGACATGGCCATGTCGAGGTAGTGCACGCCCTCGGCCAGGGCCGCCTCGAACAGGGGCATGACGAAGCGGGGGTCCGTGGCGTTCAGCAGGACGTCGCAGCGGTGTTCGGCGAGGGCGGCGCGCACGGCTGCCGGATCCGACGCGTCCAGCCGGAGCGCGGCGAAACGGTCCCCCCGCTCCCCCAGGGTCGCGACGGCACTCTCCGCCCGGCTTCGGTCGTGGTCGGCGACCGTCATGTGCTCCAAGAAACGCCGACGGGCCGCGATCCTCGTGATCGCCGTTCCCACGCCCCCTGCGCCGACCAAGAGGACACGCATGAGCACCACTCCTTCGCCGCACTGCCGTGGCGGTCAGGCTGCGGCCGGGCCGGCCGGCCCGGCGGAGTGGGGACGCTAACAGCCACGCCGTCCGGCGGCCGGCAACCGTCCGGACGGTGTCCCGCGTCCGGGCTATCCCGCTTCGGAGCGCCACCCGGACGGACCCTCGTGGTTCACGGCGCACGCCCGCCCGGGCCACCGGGCCGGCAGCAGCGGCCGGGTACCTGCCACGGCGTACGGGACTACATCCGGGCGTCGAGCCGGTGCTGCAGTGAACCGTCCGGGCCGTAGACGTCCAGCAGATAGCCCCGGTCCAGCGACAGGCCCTCCCTCCGTCCCAGGAAGGAGGTGACCGACCCCTTCAGCTCGTCGAAGGTCCGGGCGCTCTCGTCGGGGTCGCGCGTCCACACGACCAGCAGGGGGACACCGTCAGGCCCCGTGCTCCTGTGGATCCCGTGCACCTCCCGCGCCCCGCCCGCGGCCCGGTACCGCTCCGCCACCTGCGCGGCGGCAGCAGGCGCGACCGTGGTCGTGGCGGTCGGGCCGACGGGGGCGAGGGGCCGGCCGGAGTCCGTTCCGCCGTCGGCGGTGCAGCCCGGAAGCAGGATGACGGCTCCGAGACCGACGGGGACGACGAGACGAGCGATGCGCTTCATGACAGGAGCCTCACCCACTCCGAGCCGGGCCGACGAGGTTTCGCACAGCTGTTGTCGTTCTGTCATCCGACGGTGCCATGGAAGTCCGGCCGCCGGACGAAGCCGTCCCGCCGGCCCCACCACCACACGGCACGGGCGCGTCGCACGGATCCGGACGCCGCCTACGGCAGACGCCAGTCCACCGGTGGTTCCCCTGCGCGCACCAGGAAGTCGTTGGTGCGGCTGAAGGGCCGTGAGCCGAAGAAGCCGCGGTCCGCCGACATGGGGGAAGGGTGGGCGGATTCGACCGCGGGCAGGTCGCCGAGGAGCGGCCGCACGTTGCGTGCGTCGCGCCCCCACAGCACCGAGACCATCGGCTTGCCCCGTGCGGCCAGTGCACGAATGGCCTGCTCGGTCACTTCTTCCCAGCCCTTGCCACGGTGGGCGGCGGGTTTGCCTGGCGCCGTGGTCAGCGCCCGGTTGAGCAGCAGCACCCCCTGCCGCGTCCAGGGCGTCAGGTCTCCGTTGGAAGGCCGGGGAAGGCCGAGGTCGGTGTGCAGCTCCCTGAAGATGTTCTCCAGGCTGCCCGGCAGACGCCGTACGTCGGGCGCCACCGCGAAACTGAGGCCGATGGCCATGCCCGGGGTGGGGTAGGGGTCCTGACCCACTATCAGGACGCGCACCTCGTCGAACGGCTGCTGGAAGGCGCGAAGGACGTTCTTCCCCGCCGGCAGATACGTGCGCCCGGCCCCGATCTCGGCACGGAGGAAGTCCCCCATCGCCGCGATCCGATCGGCCACGGGCGCCAACGCCTCGGCCCAGCCGGGCTCCACAAGTTCACTCAAAGGTCGCGCTGCCACAGCCGTCACTCTACCGGCCTACACGGCCCCGAATGATCACTCGGTCCCCACGGGCCGGGGTTGGGCGATAGGGTGCCGCTCGTCGTCAGTCCTCCACCCCCGGAGTCGGTCCATGAGGTCGTGCAGGCGCTCGTCCGCAGACAGCGGTGCCCGTGGCCTCCGATGACCGGGCCGGCCGGCCTCCCACCGGTGGCCCGGAGGCTGCCGTGACCGCCGCCGCGCCGGACGCGTTCGTCCTCGGCGTGGACTCTGGCGGCTCGGGTCTGCGCGTGGCGCTCGGGCCGGCGGGCACGGGGCGGCCCGCACGGACCGCCGTCTGCGCCGAACCGGTGCGGACGGGCGAGGACGGCATCGACGCCGGGCACCTGCTGGAGCAACTGCTGCCGGCCGTCCGCCGATTGCTGGACCAGGCGGGCCGCCCTGGGGCCGCCGTCGTCGCCGCGGCGGTCGGAGCCGCGGGAATGGCGACCCTCGGCGAACAGCTGCGCGCCCGGCTGCCCGACGCCCTCGCGGACGCGCTGGGCGTACGGCTGGTGGCCCTGGCCGGCGACGCGGTGACCGCGTACGCCGGGGCACTGGGGCAGCGGCCCGGAGTGGTCGTCGCGGGCGGCACCGGCCTGATCGCACTCGGCACCGACCTCACGACATGGCGCAGGGCGGACGGCTGGGGACATCTGCTGGGTGACAGCGGCAGCGGGGCGTGGATCGGCCGGGCCGGGCTCGATGCGGCGATGCGGGCCCACGACGGACGGCGCGGTGGTTCACCGGTGCTGCTGGCGCGGCTGGAGGCGGCGTTCGGACCGGCCACCGGCCTGCCCGGCCTGCTCTATCCGCGTACGGACCGCCCTGCGCTGCTCGCGTCGTTCGCACCCGAGGTCGCGGCCGGTGCCCCCGACGACGAGGTCGCGGCAGGAATCCTCCGGGACGCGGCGTCGCATATCGCGGAAGCCGCGGCCGCCGTGTGCCCTCCCCAAGCCGGCTCCCGCCCCGACGGCTGCGAGGTCGCTCTGACCGGGGGGCTGTTCCGCATGGGCGAGCCTCTCCTCGGGCCGTTGCGCCGGGAGCTCGGCCGGCAGGTCCCGCAGGCGCGCGTGGTCCCGGCGGAAGGGGATCCTCTGCACGGTGCTCTGGAGATCGCCCGCGCTCTCGCAGGCCCCGGACTGCGACTCCCACCCCATCCGTCCCTGCTGTTCGTACCAGGAGTAACGTAGACGATTCGAGCGATCATCTGTCCGGACAGAGCAGGCTGATCGCCCTCCATGCCGCTCAACGGACATATACGGACAGATAACGTCTGGCCGCCCCCTCCCCGAACAGAGGGGCACCCAAAACCAGTAGCATGCGGCGCCATGAGCACCCCCACTGGGCCCGCTTCCGGCCTGCCTGTACGAATGCCGCGACCTCGCCAGTCCGGACGGCACCGCCGCCCGGAGCCCGTGGTCGCACCTGAGGGCGCTGCCGCGCTCGTTCTCGCCGTTCCCGGTACCCCTTCCTCGGCCTCACGCAGCCTGGCCGAAGAAGTGATCAGCATCGCCCGTTCCGAGCTGCCCGGCCTGAACGCACAGATCGGCTACGTGGACGGCGATGACGCCGAATATCCCGCGCTGGCCTCCGTGCTCACCCATGCCGCCGCCGAGCGCGTCGCCCGCTTCGAGCAGGCCACCGCCGCGGGCCGCGAGGTCGCCGAGCCCTCGGGGCCGTCGGCCGTCGTGGTGCCACTGCTCGCGGGGCCGGACAGCGCCCTCGTCCGGCGCATACGGCAGGCGGTCATGGACAGCGGCACCCAGACCGAACTGACCGATGTGCTGGGTCCGCACCCGTTGCTGGCCGAAGCGCTGCACGTACGCCTCTCGGAGGCGGGTCTGGCGCGTGCCGACCGCGCGAGGCTGTTCACCGTGGCGACCGCGGCCGACGGCATCGTGCTCGCCACGGTCGGCGGGGAGGAGGCCGTGCAGGCCGCCGGGATCACCGGCATGCTGCTGGCCGCCCGGCTCGCCGTGCCGGTGATGGCCGCGGCCCTGGACGTGGAGGGATCGGTCGCCTCCGTCGCCGCGCAGCTGCAGAACTCAGGCTCCGCACAGCTCGCCCTCGCGCCGTACCTGGTGGGACCGGAGATCGACGCGGGGCTGCTGGACGCCGCCGCGAAGGAGGCCGGCTGCGCGACCGCCGAGCCGCTCGGCGCGTACCCGGCCATCGGCAAGCTCGTCCTGTCGCTGTACGCGACGACGCTGGGCATCACCCCCGCGACGCCTCAGGGAGCCCAGGCGCACTGAGCCGCGCCAGGACGACGGAGGCGCGGACCGGTCCTCGCCGGTCCGCGCCTCCCGCCGTCGCGGGCGGCTGCCCGTACGCCGATCTCGCGGGCCACCCGGGCCCGCGAGAAGGCGTCAGGCGAAGACCACGCAGGAGGCGGCCGGGACCTCGGTGGAGCCCGCGTGCGCCGGGACACCGGTCTCCGCGTCGACGGCGAACCAGCTGACGTTCCCGGAGTGCTCGTTGGCGACGTACAGCCACTGTCCGGTCGGGTCGAGGGTCATATCGCGGGGCCAGCGTCCGCCGCAGCCCACGGCCGCCACCAGGACGGGCTTCTCCGCCGCCTCGTCGAGCGTGAGGACGGAGATGCTGTCGTGCCCGCGATTGGCGGTCCACAGGAACCGTCCGTCGCGCGAGACCACGACCTCCGACGGGTACGTACGCACGTTCTCACCTTCGTCGTGGTCCTGCGGCAGCACATGCGTCTCCCCCAGCGGTTCGAGCAGGCCTCCGGCCGCGTCCCAGCGGCACACCGTGACCGTCGGCTCCAGCTCGTTCAGGACGTAGACGTGTCCCCCTGACGGGTGAAAGGCCAGATGGCGTGGTCCGACTCCCGGTCGCAGCGCCGTCTCGGCGTGCAGCCGCAGGGATCCGGTAGCGGGGTCGAGGGCGCAGACGCGTACGGAATCCGTGCCGAGGTCCACGCTCAGGACCCAGTTTCCCGAGGGGTCGGCCAGCACCTGGTGCGCGTGCGGCTCCGACTGGCGGCCTTCGTCAGGACCACGGCCCTCGTGCCGCAGCACGCCGGAAGCCGGGCCGGGCGAGCCGTCGTCCCGCAGGGGGAGAGCGGTGACACTGCCGGAGCCGTAGTTGGCCGTGAGCAGATGTCCCGCCGCCAGCGCCAGATGCGTGGGACCGCTCCCGCCGACCGGTCGCGCCTCGCCGATCAGCCGCGGCGTGCCGTCGTCGTCGATGCCGAAGGCCGCCGCGGCACCGTCCGAGGTCTCACTGACCGCGTACAGCACGGTCCCACCCGTCCCGGTAGCGTGGCCGACCGCGAGGAACGACGGGTCGGCCACGGCGTCCGTGGACGCGAGCACGGACAGTGCCCCGGTGTCCCGGTCGACGGCGGCGACGCTGATACCACGGCCGCCCGCCGAGGTGAACGACCCTATGAAAGCCCGCTTTGCATGGTCGGCGCCCATCGCGCTACCCCTCTTCGCGTCCGTCACGATCTTCCCGGCCGACGGTAGCAGGCAGCGTTTCCTGGTCCGGACCAAACGGCCGAGGAGGGAGTCAGGCGCCGATCAGCGGAGCGCGGGGGGAGCTGTGCAGAGGGGCGGCGAGTTCGGCGAGCGCTCGTTCGAGGCTGTGCAGATGGGCGAGCGCCGGTTCCGCGACGCCGACGGGCGGCAGAACTCCGGCGGAGGCCGCAGCAGCGCCGGGCCTTCGCCGTACGGGAGCCGTCAGCGCCTCCACCGAGGCTTCCACCCGCCAGCAGGCGGCGGCCAGCCGGGCGTCGTGGGAGGCCTCCGGATCCGCTGCCACGGACGCCAGACCCCGCACCTCGCGTACGCAGACGTCGAGCAGCGCCAGCACCTGCCCGGCCCGTGCCTTACGGGCGCGGAACGGACTCAGCGGATGTACGAGCGGGGCGAGCGACAGCCGTACCCGCCCGAGGAGCGCTTCCAGTTCGGCGACGCGGGGAGCGGGGTCGGCGGTCGCCGAGCCCGCGAGCCGTGCGGCGGCCTCCGCGGTGCAGGCGTGCACGCAGCGCAGGGCCCGCTGGATCCAGGCGTCGGTCGTGGCGTGGGTCGTGACCGGCAGGACGAGGAGCACCGCCACCATCGCGCCGAGCGCCCCGACGCCGGTCTCCACGAGGCGCAGCGCGAGCAGAGCGGGATCGAGGACCCCGAGCAGCCCGTAGAGCGTCCCCGCCAGGACGGTCACCGAGAACATCATCCAGGTGTACGAAACGGCCGCCGTGTAGAAGATGCCGAAGACGCCGAGCGCCACCAGGACCGCGGAGGGCACGGCCGCTCCGTGCAGCGGAGCGATGACGGCCAGACCGATGGGGATGCCCGCGAGCGTCCCCAGGACCCGGCGGAATCCACGGACCAGCGTCTCGCCCCGGGAGGTCGTGTTGACGAAGACCCACCAGGTGGCCCCCACGGCCCAGTACCAGCGGTCGCCGGAGAGGAACTGTCCGGCCAGCAGTGCGAGCGCTCCCCCCGCGGTCGCCTGGACCGCCTGCCGCGTGGTCGCCCGGGCCAGCCCTCGCCCGGCGACAGGAGCGAGCACGGCGGCGGCGGGCTGCGTTCGCTCGTAGCACCAGAGGCCGAAGCGGACGACCGAGGAGACGAGCAGCGAGAGCAGGACGGCGGAGTACAGCTCGGGGAGCTGCCCCGGCAGAGTGTGGAGGAACTGGGTGATGAAGAACGCCATGAAGGCGAACACCCCGAGCGAGTGGCCGCGCGGCCCCCACCGCCGGGCGTAGACGCCCACACCCATGACGGCAAGGAAGGCGAGGTCACGCGCCACCGGGAGGTCGTGCAGCCCGGCGGCCAGGGCGAGCACGGGAAGGCCCGCGACGGGCAGGAGCGCCGTCGTCACCGCCTGACCGCGCACGGTGGGGTCGGTCACCGTGAAGAGGGCCAGCAGGGCCGCGAGCCCGCCGGTGATGGCTCCGGCGAGGGAGTGACCGGCGAGGCCGCACACGATGACGGCCAGTCCGATACCGAGGACGGCCCTGGTCGCGTGGCGCAGCCGGTGCCGCCCCGGATCCGGAGCCACGAACGCCCTCTTCAGCACAGCTGCCCGCCCCTTCTCATGAAAAAGGGCGCCACGGAATCCGCAGCGCCATCGACGGGGACATCAGACCATGCTTTCGACTGGTGGCTCAACAGTTGCCCAGGAGACTGAGCCATTGGCCCACTCGATCCGCTGGAATGTGTACCACCCATCGACCATTGGCCGGGAGGAGGGCGGTCGCGCCGACTGACGCGACCGCCACGGTCAGGGTTCCGGGAGCGCCGCTACGGCACGCGTCGCCCGCCTCCCGAGCAGCGAGCGCGGACGACGGAGGTCAGGAGACCGGCGGCATGTCCGTGCTGCGCGAATCGAGGCCGGCGCGGTGGTTGACCCAGCTGCCGCGAGTGAAATCCGGGAAGGCGACCGGGCGGCCCTTGCCTTCCAGGGACATGACACTCAGCGGGACCGGGGCGCACCAGGAGGCCGAGTCGTACACGTCGATGTCCGGTACCAGCCCCGCGCGCATGAGCTGCACCGTGCGCCACTGGAGGACGTAGTCCATACCGCCGTGGCCGCCGTTGTTCGCGGCGTCGTCCCCGATCTTCTTCCAAAGCCAGTGGTCGAACTCCTTGCGGTACGTGTCGAAGTCCCGCCAGGAGTGGCCGCTGTGGTCCGGCTCGATGTAGACGCGTCCGCCGGTCGCCGACGTTCCCACGTAGTCCTCGAAGATGCCGCGGCTGCCGGCTAGCGTGTTGATGCGGCTGTACGGGCGGGGCGAACTCACGTCGTGTTCGGCTCTGATGGTCCTGCCCCTGGCCGTCTCGATCGCGCAGCTGACCAGGTCGCCGTTGACGTACGTCTCACGCCACGAAGGGTGCGACTTGGGTACGAAGCGCTCCCGGTAGTCGGCGAGCCCCTTCGGTGCGGTCGCTGTGGCTTTCAGCGTCGTCATGCGGTCGCCGCGGTTGATGTCCATGGCTGCGGCGATCGGCGCCAGGCCGTGCATGGCGTAGAAGGAGGCGGTGCTCCGGGTGTGCCAGAGCCGGCGCCAGGCGTCGGTGTAGTACGTGTCGGAGAAGAGCAGTTCGCGCAGGTCGTGCAGGTAGCCGCCGTGGCCGTTCGTGACGTCGCCGAAGAGACCCTCGTGCGCCATCCTGAGCATGGCCAGCTCGTTGCGGCCGTAACTGCAGTTCTCCGACAGCATCAGGTTCTTGCGGGTGCGCTCCGAGGTGTCCACGAGATCCCACAGCTCGCGCAGTTCCGTGGCGACGGGCAGTTCGACCACGACGTGCTTTCCGGACAGGAGCGCGGCCTTGCCCTGTTCGTAGTGGAACTCCCACGGGGTGGCGATGTAGACGAGATCGATGTCGTCGCGCCGCAGCATCCTGGCGTACGCGTCCGCCGATCCGCCGTATTCCGCGGGGCGGGGCCTGCCGTCGGCCACCAGACCGTCGGCCGTGCGTCTGACGCGGTCGGTTCGCATGTCGCACACGGCCGTGACGACGCATCCGGGAATGACGGACCAGCCCGTGGTCATCCCGGAGCCCCGGTTACCGAGCCCGATCACGCCGACTCGGACGGTCTTGTACGGCTCGAACGGCACGTTGATCATCGACTTCTGGCCGGGGCGGCGGCCGGGGGCCGCCGCATCCGCCGCCGACGGCGGCGCACTCGTGGCCGCGGCCGCTCCGGTGGCTGACCCGAGGCCGGCCACGACGGCTCCCGTGGCCAGCGTGCCTCCGAGTAGCGAACGGCGTGCGACGGTGGGGATTTCGGGCATGGCGAGACACTCCTCGATGCGTGACCGGCGGCACTGGCGGGGACGACTCTGGCCGTGACGCCAGTCACATGTCAATAGATGCTCGAAGGAACCGTGTTACGAACAAAATCAAGCATCCGACTGCGAAAGTGCGCGCACGGGGGCGCGGAGTGGCATCAAATGGCTGGTTCACGCTGTCGTCGCGGGTCCGCGCCCTCGGCCGCCGGGCCGAGGGCGCCACCGAGGACCCGTGCGACTTCGCCCTTTCGCCGGCTTCGTGGCGGGCGGCTCAGGGGCCGGCCGGCGGACTGCGGGGCGGGGGGACGGCAGGATGCCGGGGAACACCGTACGTGCTCCTCGGCGGCGCCGGAGCTCCGACACTTCCGAGGCCGCCCATGACGGCGTCACGCCCCCGGTCGGGGCCTGAGGTGAGGACCCGGGGGCTCGGCAGGTCGTCTGACGGACGGCGCCGGAGCGCTACGGGAGCCGTCCGCCCCGGCGTTCGGAGCGCATCCGCGCGAACGGCCGGCGCCTGCACCGGCGGACGGCCCTCCGGCATGCCTGGAGGCCGGGCGGCCCGGCGCCAGGACACACCCGGTCAGAGGGGCTGGAGCCGGGTGCGCAGGAGACAGAACTCGTTGCCTTCCGGGTCGGCCAGGACGTGCCAGCTCTCGGTGCCGGTCTGGCCGACGTCGGCGGGCCTGGCCCCGAGAGCGAGCAGCCGCTCCAACTCGGCGTTCTGGTCACGGTCGGTGGCGTTGACGTCGATGTGCAGTGGGAGCTTCCCGGTCCGTGGGGAGCTGCTGGGGCTGAGGACGAGTGTGGGCTGCGGGCCACCGAAGCCGGCGTCGGGCGGCCCGATCTCGATGCTTCCGTCGTCCTCCCGGCCGAGTTCGACGTAGCCGAGGACCTCGCTCCAGAACGCGGCGAGCCGCTCGGGGTCGGCGACGTCGATGACCAGCTCACTGATGCGGCATGCCATGCGCGTCAGTGTAGGCGGACGGCCTCGGCCCGGGTGATCGGTTCCAAGGCGATCGATGATCGTGAACGGTGGGCTCGGGTACGGTCGTCCTACCGCCGTGGTCAGGCCGGGCCGGCCCTCGAAGCGGCGCCGACGGGCGCGAGGACCTGGCGGGTCACCCGCACGGAGCCCCCGTCCGGGCAGGCCTGAGCCGGGCCGGACACGCTGGAAATCGCCCCGCGTGGAGTCCACCACCCGTACACCGACGGCCCGCGGCGTGGTGCCCCGGCCCGGCGTGGGGGCGAGGTACCCGACCGCGGCAGCCGCTCGTTGTGGCCGGGCCGCTGGGGCAGGTGCTGCTGCGGGCTCAGGCGCCCACAGTCCCGTCGACGCCCTCACGCAGGAAGTCCGCGTGCCCGTTGTGGCGGCCGTACTCGAGGAGCACGTGCATCATCACCATCCGCAGCGACACCTCCTCGCCCCATCTCGGCTGGTATCCGGCCTGGTCCAGGGACTCGGCCTTCCGCTCGATACGGCGCGAGTTCTCCACCTCGGCCTCCCAGGCCGCGAACGCCTCGGCCCTGGTCGACGCGCTCGCGTCGTACGCCGCCTGGAAGTCGACCCTGTCGGACCAGACCATGGGCGCGTCGTTGTCCTCGAACGCCCGACGGAACCAAGCGCGCTCCACCTCCGCCATGTGCCGCACCAGACCGAGCAGCGAAAGCGTGGAAGGCGGCATCGACTGCCTGCGCAGCTCCTCGTCGGTGAGGCCCTCGCACTTCAAGGCGAGGGTCGCGCGGTGGTAGTCGAGGAAGGCCCGCAGCATGTCGCGTTCGCTTCCGAACACGGGCGGTCCTGTGCGATCGTCGCCGGTCACTGTCCACGCTCCTCATCCGTTCCTGCGTCCACGCGCAGTATTCACTCCCGTCCCCCGTCCCCGGACGAGGCCCCTCGCCCGGCCACGACCGCCCCCTGTAGCGGCAACTACCCCACCGGGCTCTGCCGAACGTCCTTGACGAACACGATCCCCTCGCTGTCCGCCAGGTGGGCCGGGTCGAGGCCCGAGTAGCCGAACCAGGGCGATACGCGGGGCGCGGGGCGCGCTTCGCCGAGGAGGGCGGCGAGCCGCGGGGCGTCGATCACGCAGCGGTCCTCGGGGAGCGCGTACAGAAGGCCCTCGACGGTGTCCGGCGGCGGGGTGTCCACTCCCTGGTGCCGGATCGTGCCGACGGCCGTGGCCACGAAGGCGTACTCCTCGCCGAGCCGGGCGCTCACCAGCGCACCGGCGCTCCACCACTCCAACGGCGTCCCGCCCATCCGCATCGAGCTCTTCGCCCGCTGGAGATGGGAGTTGTGGGCATGGATGAGAGCCGGGCCACGATCGGCGACGGCGAGAAGGTTGTGGGCCATCATCTGGTCCCGCAGGCCAACCAGCCGGGTCATCCGGGCCGATGACGCGTCGGCCATCCAGTGGTGGTAGCGCAGCAGACCGGTCGCGGTGCGCCCGTAGAGGCGTGCCCGGTCCCACTCCTCCCGCGACGTCGCCGTGACCAGATGGGGTGTCTGCGCGTCGAGCAGCGCCACCAGATCGTCGGCCAGCAGACGCAGCCGGCCGGCCTCGGCCGACTGTCCCACGGACCGGCTCGGGTCCAGCATCGCGGCGGGATCTGTCCATCGGCCGTCGCTGCCGAGCAGTTGGCCGAGCTTTTCCGCGGTGCAGGGGAGCAGCGCCTCGTCCGTCCAGGCCGACAGGTAGCCGTGCAGGGCGCTGAGGGCCTGCCGTGGGCTCGCTGCGGCGGTGATCTCCACAGGGCCGTCGAAGCCCGCGAAACGCAACCGCTCGGACGCGGGCCGGCCGTCGTTGTACGCGCGCATCCAGCGCACGAGGTCGCGGTTGGCTCCGTAGGCGCCCCAGCCATGGCTGAACCCCTGCTCCATGACCTGGTCGAGGGTGCCCTTGCCCGAGGTGACGTAGTCGTCCACGACCAGGCCCATCACGCAGTCGCTCTCGATCGCGATCGTCCGGAACCCCTCCTGCTCGACGAGCTGGCGGAAGAGCTGGTTGCGCAGGTCGAGCAGCGTGTCCTCGCCGTGGGTCGGCTCGCCCAGGGCGAGCAGCCGGGGCCTCGCCGGCAGCAGCCTCATGACGGCGGCGGCCTCGACGGCATGGGTGGTGTCCTTGATGCCAGTAACCATGACCTCAACGGTATCGTTGAACCTTCGGTTGAAGCTTTGCCGCGATATCGTCGGTCTGATGGGGAGAAACCTTCAAAGCAGTGACCGACTCAGACCGGTCGACCTGGCGCGCGGCCACGGTCTTTCCACGCAGGCGGTCAGGAACTACGAGGCGGCCGGCATCCTTCCGGCTGCCGGTCGCACGCCCCACGGCTACCGCACCTACACCTCGCTGCACGACGGCGCCCTGCGCGCGTTTCTCGCGCTGGTTCCGGGCCACGGCCACCGGACGGCGACGTCGATCATGCGGGCCGTGAACCAGGGCACGTCCGACGACGCCTTCCGCCTCATCGACGAGAGTCACGCCCAGCTGGCCGACGACCGGCGGACCCTCCAGGCCGTGGAGAGAGCACTCCGCGACCTGGGGCCCATCACGGCGTCCGGGCCCGGTGCGGGATCCCGGCCGACCGCGGCGTCCCGGCCCGATGACACGTTCATCGGGCCGCTGGCGGGGAAGCTCGGGATCCGGCCCGCGACCCTGCGCGCATGGGAGCGCGCCGGACTGGTGCGCCCGCGCCGTGACCCGCGGACCGGGTACCGCGTCTACGACGAGGCCGACGTACGGGACGCCCGGCTGGCCCACCAGCTCAGGCGGGGCGGCTACCTGCTGGAGCAGATCGCGCCGCTGATCGCGCAGGTGCGGGCGGCCGGCGGCCTGGAACCGCTGGAGACCGCGCTGCGCGACTGGCACCGTCGGCTCTCGGCCCGCGCGCGGGCGATGCTGAACGGGGCCGCGGAGCTGGAGGCGTACCTACGCCGGCGCGGGTGACACTCCGGTGGCCGCCCGGCCGAGAGGTACCACCCGGAGGGCGCAGCCGGACCACCCAGGGGCCGCGGGTGCCCACGTGCGCGGCGGCATGAGCCTGCCGCCCGCCCACCTCGAGGCCCCCGCCGTCAACGGCCGTACGCGGTGCGGCACAGGGCGACGACGTCGGCGGACGCGACCCCCTTGCCCGACGCGCAGACGGTACGCATGTCGTAGGTCTGACGGGGCGTGCCCGGCCGGCGCGGCGGCTCGGGGAGTGCGGGGGCCGCGCGTCGCGGCTGGTTCCGCGCGTCCTGGTGGACCGGCGGTGGGACCGCCCCCGCGCGCCGGGCCGGTGCGCGCACCCCCTCCTCCTTCTCCTTCCGCTTCTTCCCGCTCGCGCGCTCCGGCTGCCCCTCGGCCTTCCCCAGTGCGTCGTGGACCGCCGGGGGCGCGGTGGGTGGCGTCGACGCCTGCGCGGCGGGAGCGTTGCCGGAATGCACGGCAGCGGGCGCCGGCCTCCCCCCTTCGCTCTGGACGGAGACGCAGCCGGCCGTACTCAGCAGGGCTACGAGCGCGAGGGACATGGACCGCAGATTCATGCCCTGGTCAACGACGAGCCGCGCGACCGGACACGTCGGAGGACCGGGTCGCGCACGGGCGCTGCCGCTCAGCCGGACAGCGCCGACCGGGCGATGCCCAGCGCACGGTGGATGGTGCGGGACAGCGGAGCCCGCTGCGGGTCCGTGCTCCAAGCCCACTGCTCGACCGCGATGCGGAGCGCGCCGTTGAGGACTGTCGCCTGCACCCTTGGTTCCAGGTCGTCCGGCCGGTGGCCCGTCCGCTCGGCGATGACCTCGGCGAAGACCAGCTCCGCGTCGTGGTGGACCTGGAGCCATACGGCGCGCAGCCCGGGCTCGGTACGGGTGAGGAGAACCAGGTCGCGCAGTGCTTCCGCGTCGGTGTCCGCCGCCGTGTCCGGGAGCGAGGACGGGGTCCCGACGACGGCCTCCGCCAGCGGCCGGTCGCGTGGCCACGACCTCATCAGCGCGGTGACGAAGTCGAGCGCGTAGGTCAGCAGAGGGCTGACGCACAGTTCCTTCGACGAGGTGTACCGCCACAGCGTCCGCTGCGAGATTCCCGCGGCGGCGGCGATGTCCTCGGCGGTCGTCGCGGCGACCCCCCGTTCGGCGAACAGACGTACGGCTTCCCGGGCGATCTCCAGCCGGGTCGCGGCCTTGCGACGCTCGGTCAGAGGGGGGCGCCCGAGGCGGGCGCTGCCACCGACCGCGGTTTCTCCGGTGGCCGAGGCCGCTTCCTGCGCCCCACCGGCGTGCACGGCCTCCACGGTTTTCGGCCACCTTCCTTTCAGCTGCGCCCATCGTATCGACAGTCTTTTCCGGCACTCATTGCCATGTTGGCACTGACCGCCATAAAAGGTAGCGTGCGTGCGCAGCCATCGAACACAAGGAGCACCACGTGAGCGTCACCACCACCGGCCAGGGCCGCAGCGTCATCGTCACCGGCGCCGGATCGGGCATCGGCCGGGCCACCGCCCTGATGTTCGCGGAGGAGGGCGCACGGGTACTGATCGCCGACGTCGACGGCGCGGCGGCCCGCGCCGTCGCCGAGGAGGCGACGAAGGCCGGCGGGACCGCGGTGACCGTGATCGGGGACCTGCGGGACCAGGCCGTCGTCGACCAGGTCACGGCGACGGCCGTGGAGGCGTTCGGCGGCATAGACGTCCTGGTCAACAACGCCGGAGTCATGGACACCATGTCGGCGGCGGCCGATACCGGGGACGACGAGTGGGAACGCGTCATCGGCATCAACCTCACGGCTCCGTTCCGCCTCACGCGGGCCGTGCTGCCGCACATGCTCGCCGCCGGAAAGGGTGCCGTCGTCTTCACCGCCTCCGAGGCCTCCCTGAGGGGCAGCGCGGCGGGTGCGGCGTACACGGCGTCCAAGCACGGCATCGCCGGGCTCACCAAGTCGCTGGCGGTCATGTACCGCGACAAGGGCATCCGCTCCAACGCCATCGCCCCCGGCGGGACCATCACCAACATCCGGGTCGAAGCGGACCGGAACGCGCACGGACCGGCGGCCCTCGCCCCCTACATGGGCAACGTCGGCTCGCCCTCGCAGGCCCAGGAGCAGGCGGCGGCGATCGTCTTCCTCGCGTCCGACGCGGCCGGCAACATCAACGGCGCGATCCTCCCCGTCGACAACGGCTGGTCGGCAGTCTGAGGCCCTCGCCGGCCCCTCAGCACCTCGCACCCGCCCACGGCCCGCGCCGGACGGTTGCGACGTCGCCGCCCCTGCTCCCACCCCTGAGAGGAACGAGGCCCCGGATACCCCCTCCGGGCCCCGCTGACGGCATCCGGCGGCGATCGCTGCTCCGGACGCGGCGCGTTGCGCCCTGTTCGGAGCAGCCCGGTCAGTCGAAATAGGATTCGAGCGTGCCGCAACGCCGGACGTCGAGCGTCGCGCAGTGGAACGAGCCTCCGAACGGCGCGTAGTTCAGGAGGTCGCACGGGATCGGCTCGAATCCCCACTTCTCCAGCGCGCGCAGCATGCCCGTGTGACGTCTTTCCGCGATCACCCGCTTCTCGTCGACCATGAGAATGTTCATGCTGAGCCATTTGCCGCAGAGCGAGGTGATCTTGAGTAGCCGGTCGTCGATCGGGTCGGGCTCGGGGGCGATCAGAATGTCCCACGAGCTCAGCACTGCCGGCAGACGGTCGACGTCGATGTACTCAGGATTGACCAGCGCCTTGCCGGGACCGAGCACGAGGAACGTCGTGTCGATGTGCATGGGGGTGCGGCAGCGGCTCTCGATCTCGTGGATGCGGTAACCGGGCCCGAGATGGCGGCGCAGCCAGTCGATGCCCATGCGGTTGGTGACGTTGCTCCGGGTGACGAACAGATCGCGTCCCGCGCGTACGAAATCCGCCGCGTCGAACACCGGCTCGAACTCGGTGAGGATGTAGCGCATGGGCTCGCCGTCATCGGGGATACGGAAGTCCCCGTCGAACAGTTCGTCGGTGAGCTGCGGCTTCGGCGCCGCCGTCCAGCGCGCACCGCGGCGGAAGTAGTCCTTGAGGAGCGCACGATAGGAGTGGGTCTCGAAGTACCGGCACGGCCAGGCCATCGGGGTCTCGATGATCTCGTCGCCGATCACGAGCATGCTGTCGCGCGGGCAGGTGTTGCAGAACCCGCGCGACGACCAGTGCGGGGTACTGAAGCGCTGCCGGTGGTCGACCACGTCCGGGCGTGTGACCGTGACGCCCAGGGACTGAAGCAATTCGACGAACTGGTCGAGTTCGGTCTGTGCCCGCTCGACCAGTCGGCGCGGGTAGTTGAAACCCGCGGCGAGGCCCTGCAACCGTGCCGCCCAGGGCGGGATGTTGCACGCTACGACCGGATGGCTGGAGGGGATGGTCGCTCCGTCGAGCCTTCCGACGATGATCTCTTCCAGCGGGTCCCACTCGTTATGTGAATTCACCGGCGAAGCGAGAGCCATATCAACTGCTTTCGGTCACGGAACGGCAGTAACCCGATGCCTTGTATTCACCACTCAAAGCAAACACGCTCGCACAGCCCCGTCAAACGAGAGGGCGGGCCCACGGTGGCCGGGCAGACAGCTCCGGGAAGAAGGGCCGGGGACGCTCCCGTCCCGCCGGCCGCGGGCTCCCACGCCGGTCGTCGTACGTCCCCACGCAGGCCGTCGTACGCCCCCACGCCGACGCCGAGGCACCGAAAATACGGTGGCCAGGCCTCCGGGGCACCTCCTAGCATCCGCCCATGACCGATGCCATCGACTACGCGGACGACGAGCGGGAATCAGAGAGCGGAAGGCAGATCGTCTGGCGTGCCAGGTCGGTCGGTCTCGTTGCGGTCGAGACGGATGACGCCGAGCTCCTGCACAGGTGGCGTTCCGACCCTGTAGCCGCTCATGAGATCGGTATCTGGCCGCGCTCCGTCACCGCGATGCGCGAGCGCATCGAGCGTGACGGTGACGACGACGACCGTGACGACTTCCTCGTCGTCCTGCTCCCTGACCGCACCACCGTCGGTCACATCGCGCTGAGCGGCCAGGACATCGTCAACGGCTCGGCACGGATCGAGCTGATGCTGGCCCCTGAACACCGTGGACGAGGCCACGGTCGTCACGCCCTCGACGCTCTGGTGGACCTCGCGTTCGGTGAACTCCCGATGCACCGCCTCACGGCACGGACCCACACGGACAACGCCCCCGCCCTCGCCGTCCTCTCCGGATCCGGCTTCGTGCGCGAAGGCGTCAGCCGCTCAGCCTGCCTTCATCGCGGCCGCCGCCACGACCTCGCGGTGTCCTCGCTCCTCCGCACGGAATGGGAGGCCCTGGACCGCCCGCGTGCTTGGGACGCCTGACCTGGTGGCGGGGCTCCCGGCCGGACCCGGGGCCGGCCGGGAGCCGCGCCACCGCCATCGCCCCGCCGTGGGTAGATTGGGCCGGCCACTGATCACCGAGCCAGGAGGAGCACAGCCGGACATGGCGGTGGACGCCCTCGACACCCGCATCCTCCGGCTGCTCATCGAGCAGCCGCGCACCAGCGTGCGTGAGTACGCGCGCATCCTCGGCGTGGCACGCGGCACTCTCCAAGCCCGTCTGGACCGCCTGGAGCGGGACGGGGTGATCACGGGCACAGGCCCTGCTCTCTCCCCCGCGGCGCTCGGCCACCCGGTACTCGCCTTCGTCCACCTGGAGGTCACCCAGGGGCATCTGGACGAGGTGGGGGACGCGCTCGCAGCCGTCCCGGAGATCATCGAGGCGTTCTCGACCACCGGAGGCGGCGACCTGCTGACCCGCGTGGTGGCCCGTGACAACGGGCACCTGGAGGACGTGATCCAGCAGCTGATCCAGCTCCCCGGCGTGGTCAGGACCCGGACGGAAGTTGCTCTGCGCGAGCGCGTGGCGCACCGGCTCCTGCCGCTGGTCGAAGCGGTGGGGCGGGCTGCCGGCCCCGGCTGACCGGCCTCGGGCATGCTGGAGGTCATGAAGACCCCACGCCTCCCGGCACCGTCCGTCCTCTTCGATCTCGACGGCACCCTGATCGACAGCGAGCCGAACTACTACGAGGCGGGGCGCCGCCTCCTCGCCCGGTACGGCGTGCGGGACTTCAGCTGGGAGAACCACACGCGCTTCATCGGCATCGGCACCCGTGAGACTCTCACCGTCCTGCGCGAGGAGTACGGGATCGAGGCGCCGGTCGACGAACTGCTGGCCGGCAAGAACGCCCTCTACCTGGAACTCGCGGGCGCCTCCACCACCGCCTTCCCCGAGATGCGCATCCTCGTCGAGCGGCTGCACGGGGACGGGGTTCCGATGGCGGTGGCGTCGGGATCGTCCAGGGCGGCGATCGCGGCCACGCTCTCGGTCACGGGGCTGGACGCGTACCTTCCCGTGTACGTCTCCGCGGAGGAGGTGGCGCGCGGCAAGCCGGAGCCCGACGTGTTCCTGGAGGCCGCCAGGCGGCTCGGCGTGGCGGCCGACTCCTGTGTGGTGCTGGAGGACGCCGTCCCGGGCCTGCGGGCGGCCCACGCTGCAGGGATGCGCTGTGTCGCGGTTCCGCTCCCCGAGGCGAGCGCGGACAGGGCGGCGTTCGGGAAGGCTGAGCTGCTGTTCCCGGGCGGACAGGAGGAATTCACCGCCGCGGCGTTGCTCGACTGGCTCTCCACCGGATGAGAACGGGCCGGGCCGGCCCATCGCCTGGCCGGATTCGGCGCCCCTGACTCCGGCCGGGCGAACGGAGGTCCGGGGGACGGATATCCTGATCACGCCGCGCACCCCGACGCACCGTACCGAGGCGATGAGCCCGATGGGGTCGCCGCCGCGGCAGTCGGAGCGGTCCACAATTCGAGAGTGGTGTGCACAGGTGCTGGTTGCTGGACGGTACCGGCTGATATCCCCCATCGGCCGTGGCGGTATGGGTGAGGTGTGGCGCGCCACGGACGAAGTGCTGGGGCGGGCCGTGGCGGTGAAACTGCTGCTGGGCGACCAGGCCGATGCCTCGTCGACCGCGCGCTTCCGCCTCGAGGCGCAGACGGCCGCGCGCCTGAGCCACCCTCACCTGGTGGCCGTGTTCGACTTCGGCTCCTGGGAGGACCGCTTCTATCTCGTGATGGAGCTGGTCGAGGGCAGGAGCCTGGGGGATCTGCTGGAGGCTCAGGAGACGGTCCATCCCGAGCAGGTCGCCCATATCGCCGGTCAGGCCGCTGCCGGTCTGGCGGCGGCGCACCGCCAGGGCATCGTCCACCGTGACATCAAACCCGGCAACCTGATGCTGGACGCCGACGGGTCCGTGAAGATCGGGGACTTCGGCATCGCACAGTTCGTCGACGATCCCTCCACCGCGCTGACCACGGCCGGCCACATCGTCGGTACGAGCCTGTATCTGGCTCCTGAGCGCGCCCTCGGCCGCACGGCCGACTCCGCCTCCGACATGTACTCACTCGGCTGTGTCATCTACCAACTGCTGGTCGGGCAGCCGCCCTTCCGCTCGGACACGGCCACCGCCACGCTCTACCAGCACGTGGACACGCCTCCGGTGCCGGTCAGACAGCGAGGGGTGGACGTCTCCCCGGCCTTCGACTCGTACCTGCTGGGCCTGCTGGCCAAGCAGCCCGAGGACCGGCCGAGCGCACAGCAGGTCTCCGACTGGTTCCGTACGGATGCGTGGCGCGGGCGGCCCGAGCCGCTGCCGCAGCACTCCCCCGCCGCCCCGCCGCCCGCTGCCCTGCGGCCCGCTGCCCCCTCCGCTCCCGCGCCGGCTGCGGGTCCGGGTGCCCCGGCCGCCGGGGGCGTGTCGACATACCGGCTGCCGCAGGCCACCGGGCGCAGACGGGCGGCCCCCGCGCCCCGGACGTCCAGAGCCGCGACCAGATCGGCCTCCACGCGCCGGATCAGCACGAGGGAGGCCATCCGCCGCCGCCCACGCGTCGCGAGCGCCGTGGCCGGGACGATCGCCTTCCTGGCGGCGGTGTATCTGGGCACGGTCCTCTTCGCACCGGAGACCAGCACGGCGGACACCCCGGATCCCGGCTCCTCCCCGACCGCCGGGCTCGAGTCGCCCCCGCCGGCCGAACCGTCGGGTCACCCCGCCCAGGGCGGCGAGGACGAGGACGGCTGAGCCTTCGGCCCGGCTCACCAGCGCGGGTGGACCTCGGCACGGATCCGGCGGTCGTACAGGTCGCGCACCGCGTCCAGGGTGCTCTGCGGAAGTGGCGGGAGCCCGGCGGCCGACGCGTTGGCACGGGTCTGCTCGACCGAACGCGCCCCGGGGATGACACTGGTGACGCCGGGCTGCTGGATGATCCAGCGCAGCGCGGTGCCGGCCGGGGTGGCCCCTTCGGGAGCGAGCCCGGCGAACTCCGCGGCCGCGGCCAGGCCGGTCCCGTAGTCGACACCGGAGAAGGTCTCGCCCTGGTCGAACGCCTCGCCGTGGCGGTTGTACGTGCGGTGGTCCCCGGGAGCGAAGACCGTGTCCGCGGTGTACTTGCCGGACAGCAGCCCGGAGGCGAGCGGGACGCGCGCGATGATCCCGACGCCTGCCTCGACCGCTGCCGGGAGGACCTCGTCGAGCGGCTTCAGGCGGAACGGGTTGAGGATGATCTGGACACTGGCGACGCCGGGCCTGGCGATGGCCGTGAGCGCCTCGGCACACGTTTCGACGCTCACCGCGTAGGCGGCGATCCGCTGCTCCGCGACCAGCGTGTCGAGGGCGTCGTACACGGCGTCCGAGGAGTAGACCGCTGTGGGGGGACAGTGCAGCTGTACGAGGTCGAGGGTGTCCACGCCGAGGTTGGAGCGCGAGCGGTCGTTCCAGGTGCGGAAGTTGTCCAGGACGTAGTTCTCCGGGAGCTGTTCGGCCCGCCGGCCCATTTTGGTGGCGACGAGGACGTCCGCGTCGGGGCGGTCCTTCAGATAACGGCCGATGAGCTGTTCGCTGCGGCCGTCACCGTAGACGTCGGCGGTGTCGAAGAAGGTGACTCCCGACTCCACCGCGGCGTCGAGGACGCCGAAGGCGTCGGCCTCCCGTACCTCCCCCCAGTCCCCGCCCAGCTGCCAGGTGCCCTGTCCTACGACCGATACGTCACGGCCGGTCCTGCCTAGTGTGCGCTGCTCCATACGGAGCATGCTACGTCGGTACGCGGGACCGGCTGCGGGTGCCGCCGGTCCCGCGCGGGACCTCAGTCGCCGGTGGTCACCCGGACGTAGTCGACGACGAGTTGCTGCGGGAAGCTGGTGCTGCCGTCCGGGTCGCCGGGCCAGTAGCCGCCGACGGCGAGGTTGAGGATGAGGAAGAACGGCTTGTCGAACACCCAGGGGTTGCCGTTGAGGTCCGCCGGTGTCCTCCGCTGGTAGACGGTGCCGTCGACGGACCAGGTGATGGAGTCGGGGGCCCAGTCCACGGCGAAGGTGTGGAAGTCGTCTGCGAAGGCGGCCCCACCCGGGAGGGTGTAACCGGCGCCGATGCCGCCGGACCCGGAGTAGCCCGGTCCGTGCAGGGTGCCGTGGACGGTACCGGGTTCGAAGCCGACGTTCTCCATGATGTCGATCTCACCGCTGTTGGGCCATCCGACGCTGCCGATGTCGGCGCCGAGCATCCAGAACGCGGGCCATATGCCCTGTCCGCGCGGGATCTTCATCCTGCTCTCGACATGCCCGTACGTCGCGGTGAACTTGCCGGAGGTGTTGAGCCGGGAGGAGGTGTACTCGCAGGTCCCGTACCAGCACTGGTAGTTGCCGGGGTTCTCCTTGCGGGCGGTGATGACGAGGTTGCCCTGGCCGTCGAGGGCGGCGTTGCTGTTGCCCGCCGTGTAGTACTGCCGTTCGTGGTTGTTGACGTTGTCGCCGGTCTCCGTCTGCCATTTGCCGCCGTCGACGGCGGAACCCGCGGGTCCGTCGAACTCGTCGGCGAAGGCCACGGCCGCCGCCCCGCCGGAAGCCGTGGAGGACGCAGCCGTGTGGGGGTCGGGTGCGGCCGATGCTCCGGCGGGAAGTGCGGTCAGCGCCACGGAGCAGCACAGCAGCGTGAGGGCGGTGTACAGCGTGGTGCGGCGCCTCCTCGAGGGGCGGCGCTGCGAGTGATGGGGGGAAGGCACGGTCATCACATCTTTCCGGGTGGGGGGATGACAGTCATGCTCATGACAGAAAAGCACCGAGAGGTGAACACACGACGCGCTCGCCCCGGGCTTATCTTTCAATACTTGATTTAAGACAGTGCCCCCGAGCCCGTCAAGGATCTGGTCCGGACCGGGCGGGTACGGGTAGAAGTCGCCGCCGCGGGGAACGGACAACTCATGCGCATCCGTACCGAAGTCGCCCTTCCCGCCACTCTCGCGATGGCCTGCGCCCTGCTGGCTCCGGCCGGCACCGCGACGGCCTCCTCAGCCGCCGCGCCCCCTCTCCCCACGTGCCGGGAAAGCAGCCTGGACGTCACCGCCGCCGCCTCCGACCAGCCCGAGACCCTGCGGATCAGCATCGCCAACCACGGGCGGCAGGCCTGCGCCGTCGACCGTATCCCCACCGTCGTCTTCGGGGATCTGGACGGGCCCGCACTGCCCGTGCCCGAGGGCGGAAGCGCTGCGTACCGCCTCCCGGCCGGCGGCTCCGCCCACGCCGCGGTACGCACCCTGGACCCGGCGGCCTCGGAGCTGCGGGTGGTGGACCGGCTGACGGTCGCCGGGGACCCCGCGCACCGCGGGCGGTCCTTCGACGCCGCGTCGCTCGGGGCGCCGGACGGGGTCCGCGTCTGGGAACCGGTGACGACGTGGTGGCATCGCTCGACCGCGGCGGCCGACGCGGCACTCGAGCGCCACACCGGCTGACCGGCCGCCTCTGCGCGCTCCGCCCCCGGCCGCCGCCATGCGGCGCGCGGCCGGGGGCGGCACAGTGGAGACAGGGACAGTGCGGGGTCCGCGCGGCCTCGACCGGGCAGGCGCGCATCGTCCGGCCGCATACCGGCGGAAGGATTCAGGCGTGGACAGCGAGAGCACACGGCGTTTCGTGGTGCAGATCCACGACGCCCGGCGTATGCATTTCGACTTCCGTCTCGAGGTCGACGGCGTGTTGAAGTCCTGGGCCGTCCCCCGCGGCCCGTCGGACAACCCGAGCGACAAACGGCTGGCCGTGCCGACCGACGACCATCCTCTGGAGTACCGCGAGTTCGAGGGCGTCATTCCGCAGGAGGAACAGGGCAGCGGCACCGTGATCGTCTGGGACCAGGGCACCTACCGCCCCACCAGTCACGACCTCGCGGGCGCCCCCGTCCCGTTCGCCGAGTCCCTGGAGCGCGGGCACGCCACGTTCTGGCTCGACGGCGCCAAACTGCACGGTGAATTCGCGCTCACCCGTTTCCGTATCGACGAGGAGGACGGGACCCGGGGGCCGGAGGCCTGGCCGCTGATCAAGGCCAACGACCGCCAGGCCGTCCACGACAGGCCGGGCACACCCGATCCGTACCATGCCCGCTCGGCCCGCACAGGCCGCACCTTGCACCAGGTCGCCGTCGCGGAGTGGGAGAGCGCCCGCTGAGACGCTGAGCACTCACTCCTGCTGCGGACCGCCGTCGGTCCCGGTGAGCGTGAGCTGCTCCAGGAGACCTGTGCAGCGGGGGCGCTCGTCCGGGCGTGCGTGGCTGACGACGTGCCGCGGAGCGGGAATCGTGGAGCGGGAATCGTGGCCTCACCCATCCGCAGGAGCCCGGCGGCGGCCTCCGCGCGTACGGCCGGATGCGTGTGGTCGAGCAGACCGACCAGCGCGGGGACGGCAGTGCACCGATGACCTCCCTCAGCACGGGGTCCCGGTCCGGGGCCCGGCCGCCGTGCTCCTCCGCGAGGCGGGAGAGGGCTCTGCGTATCTGCTCGGGGCCGCCCGTACGGACCAGGCGCAGCAGCTCCCCGGACGGTGGACCGCTCCGCCGGGACCGGTCGCAGGTGCGGACGCCGGGCGGCGGACCGCTCCGGCGGAGGCGGGCGCCGTAGGTCTCCGCAGCCGTTCGCGGGCTCCGCGTCCGCGTGCTTCCTGGGTCGGCCGCACCGGAGCACACGGACGCGGAATCGTGTCAGGGCTGGAGCAGGGCCGCCTCAGGAGTTCTTGGTGGACGCCAGGTGCGCGAACACCACCACGTTGTCCTCGTAGTCCTTCTTCTTCTTGTCGTAGACACCGCCGCAGGTGATCAGCCTCAGCTGGGCGGTGCCGTTGTCCGCGTACACTCGTTCGCTCGGGAAGTCCGCCTTGCTGAACGTCTCGACCGAGTCGACCTTGAAGGTGGCGACGGAGCCGTCCTGACGGGTGATGTCCACCGTGTGCCCTGCCTTGAGCGTGCTGAGCAGCAGGAACACGGCGGGGCCGGTCTTGGTGTCGACGTGCCCGGCCACCACAGAGGTGCCACGCTCTCCGGGCGTGGCACCGTCCTTGAACCAGCCCGCCAGATTCGCGTCGTTCGCGGGCGGCGCGTCCAGCTGTCCGGAGGGACCGACCGACAAGGGCGTGAAGGGGGCGTCCACAGCGATGGACTTGATCGAGATCCGTTTGGGTTCGGACCGGGGCATCCCGAGTGGAGCGGCGGAGGCGGACCCCGACGGGGCGGCCGAGGCAGGTGCCGAGGCCGCGGGGAGGGATACCACGGCCGGGGCGGGCGGGACTCCCGCCGACGCGTCGAAGGAGTTGTATACGAGGAGGAAGCCCAGGCCCACCGCCGCGACGGGCCACAGCAGGGAACGGCCGAGGGCAGGGGAGGCGGTGTCTGGATCGGACGGCTGCGGGGCGGCCATGCGCATGCTGCCTTTCGCGTACGGGAGGAACGGGCGGCTGTGCGGGGAAATCGGCGCGGCCACCGCCCCCGGAAAGGGGCGGCGGCCACGACACAGGTCGTTCAGCGGTGTGGTGGCCGGTCAGGCGGCCGCGGCACCCGAGGCGTTGCGGCGGCGCAGCTTGTACGCCACTGCGCCCACGCCTCCGAGCATCAGCACCGAACCGGCGGCCAGGCCGCTGCCGGAGAGCGCCATCGCTCCACCGCCGGTGTGGAGTCCTTGTCCTTGTCCTTGTCCTTGTCCTCGTCCTTGTCCTTCTCCCACTCGTCAGCCGACAGACCGGCCAGCGCACCGCCACCGGCGTGCACACCGCCCTCCGGCTTCTCGTGCTTCCACGAGTCCGACTTCTCACGGTCGTCGTTGCTGCCGGACCCGGACTCCTTGTCCTTGTCCTCGTCCTTGTCCTTCTCCCACTCGTCAGCCGACAGACCGGCCAGCGCACCGCCACCGGCGTGCACACCGCCCTCGGGCTTCCCGTGCTTCCACGAGTCCGGCTTCTCACGGTCGTCGTTGCTGCTGGCGGAGGAACCGCTGTCCTTGTCCCAGTCGTCCGCCGATGTCACGGCGTAAGCGGCGGGGACGGAGACCGCGAGGACCGCCGTGACGGCGGCCGATGCGAACAGGGTGCGGGCAGAGCGCATGGATACACAGTCCTTTCGCCACCCCCGCGCTGGCCGGCTGGTTGTCGGCTCATCGGATCACGGGTGCGACGTGATCCACCGTCAGCCGAAATCCGGAGGCGCACCACTCGGGAAGGGCGCAATCGAGCGACGTCGTGGGCTCATCGTGTGACAGGGAGCCAGATGTCACCCGTTGGACGGCACGCCACGCCGGGGGGAGGTTTGGGGCAGGACGATCATCCGGGTAAGGGGCCTCTGCGCTCGCGGGGATCACAGTGTGGCGACACGGCGACACGATCATCGACCACACCTGGGTGGGGCGCGCCGGCCACGGTGAGGGCTCCGGCCGGGAGGCCGACCTCGTCGACGGACGGCGCGGGGCCCGACAGGAGCGCCTGCGGGGCCCCGCGCCGGGTCGGCGGCTCGTCCCCGCCCCTCCCCTCCGTCACCTCCCGAAAAGCATGTCCAGGTGTGCGGGGAGTTCCGGGCTCGAAGCCGGGGTGACACGCAGTCCGAGATGACCGTCCGGCCGTACGAGGAGCGCCTCGCCGCCCCGCGCGCCGTACACACGGCGGAACTCGTCGAGGCCGTCCCGCACGGCGGGCAGGCACAGTGCGGGTGTGGCCAGCTTCGGGGCGGGCACCGCGCAGGCGTTCAGCAGACCGTGCGCCGCCTCCGCTGCCGCAGCCGCCGCCTCGTCGAACGACACGCGTGGGCCGGCGCAGGGAGGAACCGCTCCCCGCGCCGGCCCGCGGGCCTCAGCCGACGGTGCAGGCCTCACCGCCCAGAGTGAAGGCGTTCGGATCGGTGCTGCCGCCCGTGGACGTGCCGGTGAAGCCGAAGCCCGCCGAGGAGCCGGGCGCCACCTTGCCGTTCCAGCCGACGTTCGTCGCGGTCACCTTCGCCCCGTCCTGGCGGTGGGAGGCGTTCCACATCTGGGTGACCTTCTGGTCTCCCGCGAAGGACCAGCCCAGCTGCCAGCCGTCGTAGGCGGTGCTGCCGGTGTTGGTGACCGTCACCTCGGCCTGGAAGCCGCCGGACCACCGATTGGTGACCTTGTACGTCACCGAGCAGTCGGCGTCCGCCGGCGGGTCGGTCGGGTCCGGGTCGGGGTCCGGGTCCGTGCCTCCGCCACCGGTGTCGGATGACTCGCCGACCTGGATTCCCCGGCCGTTCGTGGAGACGTACACCCGGCCGTAGACCCGGGGGTCCCCGGTGATCGCCGCGCCGGTCCATGCCCACTGGTGCGCGTCGTCGTTGATCCGCGTCCAGTTGGCGCCCGCGTCCGTGGACCGGAAGATGCCGCGCACCCCGCCGATCTTCGCGCTGACGAAGACGGTCTGGTACGAGGCCCCGGAAGCCGCTTTGCCGAAGCCGACGCTGTCGGCCTGCTCCACGCCGGAGAACTTGGTGAAGCTCGTGCCGGAGTCGGTGGAGCGCCAGAGCCCGTACGCACCCGTCGAGGCGCCGCCGGCGAGCCAGATGTCGCCCTCCGAGCCGGGAAGGGCCTTGAAGCGCACGTTGCCTTCTGCGGGCAGCCCGTTCGCCTTCGCGGCGAACGTGGCTCCGCCGTCGGTCGACACGTAGAAGGTGCCGGCCTTGAACCCGTAGAACTTCTTCGGGTTCTTCCGGTCCGACTCGACCGTCGCCCCCGCCGGGATCCCCGTGGAGGCGGTCCAGGAACTGCCGTAACCGGTGGTGCGGTGCACGGCCGCTCCGTCCGGACTCCAGACGAACCCGCTGCCGTCCGCCGCGGCGGCGACCGTGCCGCCGCCGGTGACCCCGGCGGGCTCGGAGCCCTGGAACCAGTTGGCACCGTTGTCGGTGGAGAAGCCGATGTGCGGAGCGGCGTCGGCGTTGCCCACCCGTACGACCGTGCCGGGGGAAGCTTCCGCGAAGTCGAGGCTGGTGGTGGAGTCGAGGTTCGGTGAGGTGAACATCATGGCGGGCACCGCGTCGAGGTCGGTGTGCCGGAAGCCCCCGATGTCACCGAGCGCGCTCAGCAGGGGCGCACCGGAGGGCGGGCTCGCCAGGTCGTTGACGGCCGTCTCCTCGAGCCCCTTGACCATGGGCGTGATCTTGAACTGGCCGCCGGTGTCCCAGGACGTGAGGTTCTCGGTGCCGTACACCGTCGCGCCCGTGCCGTACATCATCCGGTTCGAGTCGAACGGGTCGATCTCCAGGGACTCCGTCATCCAGCCCAGCTTGGGCGCGGTCTCCGGCGGGGACGGGTTGGCGCCCCAGCTGAGCCAGGGCACGGAGGAGACGTCGAGGGTGTAGCGGTTGGAGCGGGTCGGGTAGCTCGTGTAGTCCCACGCCTGTGTCCATGTCGCACCGCTGTCCGTGGAACGGAAGATCTGGGTGTCGGGCCACCAGGAGCTGTACGCGGTCGCCATCAGCGTCCCGGGCTTCTGCCGGTCGACGGAGAGGCCGCTGAACCCGTAGTAGGTGTCGGCCTCCGCGACGGGACTGACGTCCGTCCACGCACCGGACCCCGTGTCGTACCGCCAGATCTGTCCCTTGGCCCCGTCGTACGGGCCGCCCGTGTCACTCAGCGTCAGGTAGAGGTGGCCCGTCGCGGAGTCGAGTACGCCCTTGTGCGCGAGGTATCCGGTCGGCTGGCCGGCGATCCTGGACCAGGTGCTGCCACCGTCCGTGGAGCGGTAGACGGTGTTCTCCTTGTCGGCCACTCCGACGTAGATGTCCTGGGTGGCGCCGCCCGCGCTGCCCGAACGCTCGTCGAAGGTCACCCATACGATGCCCTGGTTGTCGTTGCCGTATCCGCTGGTGTCGGACGGGTCCTGCGCGTAGTTGCCGGGATTGGGGAAGGCGGTCACCTCCGACCAGGTGGCCCCCGAGTCGGTGGACCGCCACAGCCCGTGGCCGCTGGGGGCACCGAGGTACAGCACGGAGTTCTTGTTGGGGTCGACGGCGAGCCGCTCCCCCATCCCTCGTCCCGGCATGTTGCCGCCGAGCTTGAAGGGCAGCGTGGCCGCCTTCCAGGACGCGCCGCGGTCCGAAGAACGCAGGACCGCGCCGTTGGTCGGGTCCCAGCTGTTGGTGTAGGTGCCGACGGCGGCGTAGACGTTGTCGGGCTCGGCCGTGTCGGAGGCGAGACTCACCACACCTGACCAGCCCCACCGGTCCCAGTCCACCCAGTCCAGCAGCGGCTTCCACTGCTTGCCCGTCTGGTCCCAGCGGTACGCACCGCCGATGTCGGTGCGCGCGTAGGCCAGGTTCTTCTCGGACCGGTTGAAGACGACGCCCGGTACGAAACCGCCACCGTCGATCCGCGCGTTCTTCCAGGTGTAGGTGTCCGCCGCGATGGACACATCCGATGCTTCGGCCGCGGCGGGCCTTTCGTCCGGCCGTGCCACGGCCGGGGTGCCGGTGACCGACAACCCGGCGGTGAGGGCAAGTGCCGCCAGTAGGGCGGCGATTGGTCTGGCGCTGAAGCGCACGGAAACGTCCTCTCCGAGCTGGACCGCCGCACAGCGGCGGTACGGGACTGACACAGAGATGGGAGCGCTCCCATAAGGCATCCCGATGGTAGCGCCGCGCGTCGCCCCAGAGAAGGGTGATGCAGCCGGTTCATCGGATGAATCAAGTCAACTCCCTTGCGGGCCACCCCCGTACGGCCCGAGGGCGCGCATTCCACACCCCCGGCAACCCGAAAGGGGCGCACCGAAGGGCTCACACCTTCTCCATATATCCGCAGGCGGCGTGACACGTTGAACACGCGGAACCAGAAACCGCTTCATAAACACGCCATTCATTCGCAGGCGGAGACCGGAGAAAAGAGAAACACGCTCACCTTTTACAATGGCGTGAATACCGATACCTGCCGAACTCCGCCGAGCCACCCGCCCCGTCCGCGCCCGGAATTACCAGGCAGCCGGATCGGTGAAACCTGCACACGGCATGCGCACACCGGTCACGCGACTCGGCACGAACCACCAGGTCCGGAGGGGGGTGGGGGGCGATTGGGGCGGGAGTGCCCCACTTGGGAGACGCGGGGTTGCGGTGACACGGAATTCATCCGGTGAAGCTCGTGAAGGATCTGCCGCCACGGAATGAACACTTCTGCACTTAAGCCGATCACAGCGGGCCGATAATCACAGATCCGCCGTAGTTCGATTGGCTGTAAGAGGCGGAGGCGTGCTTTGATCCTGGGCCATACGGAGGCCGCAACACGGGGTCCCGTATATAAGCAGTTTCCATACGAAGGGCAGCGCTCATCATGAACTACACCCCCCAGGTCGAGACCGCCGAGATCTCCGACAGCGACCTCGACAACGTCTCGGGCGGCCTCGTCGGCAACGTGCTCGGCAACGTCACGGGCACCGTCGAGGGCATCGTCCCGGTCGCCGGCGTCGTCGGCTCGGTCACCGGCCTCGTGGAGTCCACCACCGGTGTGAACACGGGCGCGGTCACCGGCCTGGCCGGCGGCCTGACCGCCGGTCTCTGAGACACGGCAGTACTCCACCGAGCCCCGGAACCCGTCGGTTCCGGGGCTCGGTGCCGACCGCTGACAGGTGAGGGAGGAGTTCCGTGCAGTTCCGCCAACAGGCCCTTTCCAAACTGCAGTCACCCGAACAGCTCGACCTTCCGGTGCGCTTCGCCCGCCCACAGGGCCTGCTCGTCCTCTGCGTCACCGTCGTCGTGATGGCCGCAGCCTGCTTCTGGGCAGCGACGGGCTCGGTCGCCAGCACGATCGAGGCGCCGGGCATCCTCACCCATTCCCGCGGCAGTTACGTCCTGCAGAGCCCCGTCGCCGGACAGATCACCGAGGTGCTCGCCGAGGAGGGCGAGACGCTGCCCCGGAACTCCCCCTTGCTCAAGGTCCGTACGGAGCAGGGCGAACGCGTCGTCCGTACGATCGACGCGGGCCGGCTCACCTCCGTGACGGCCACGATCGGCGCGGTGGTCACCACGGGCGCGGACGTGGCGAGCGTCGAACGGATCGACGGCGCCGAAGATCCACTCGTCGTCCTGCTGTACGTGTCCGGCAGCAGTGCCGCGTCGGTCCCGGTGGGCGCCTCCGTCGACCTCACCGTCCAGTCCGTGCCCGCCCAGCAGTACGGGGTACTGCGCGGCAAGGTGGCCGCGGTCGGCAGGGCCGCGCAGACCCAGCAGCAGATCGCCCGCTTCCTCGGCGACGCCCAGCTCGGCAAGCAGTTCTCCGAGGACGGGCGGCCGTCGGCGGTGCTGGTGCGCATCGAGCGCTCGGACTCGACCGAGTCCGGCTACCGGTGGTCCTCGGCCGAGGGCCCTCCGTACGCGATCGGCTCCATGACCCTGGCCACCGGCTCCATCCGTCTCGCCGACCAGCACCCCATCGATTGGCTGCTCCCGTGACCGCCCCGCACCCGTCCCCCACCGCCCAGCAACTGCCGCCTCCGGGCCGCGGCAGGCACCGCCCGGAGGGGGCCCCGGGCAACAGGCGGCGGTCACGTCCCGCGCCGAAGCCCGGACGGACGAAGACCGTACGCACTCCCACGGTGCTCCAGATGGAGGCCCTGGAGTGCGGCGCGGCCTCACTGGCGATGGTCCTCGGTCACCACGGCCGCCACGTGCCGCTGGAGGAGCTGCGGATCGCGTGCGGCGTCTCGCGGGACGGCTCACGCGCCAGCAACGTGCTCAAGGCGGCCCGCGGTTACGGTCTCCAGGCCAAGGGCATGCAGATGGAGCCCGCGGCACTGGCGGAGGTCCAGGCGCCCGCGATCCTGTTCTGGGAGTTCAACCACTACGTCGTGTACGACGGCATGGGACGCCGGCTCGGACGGCGAGGCGTGCACATCAACGACCCCGACAAGGGCCGCCGGTTCGTACCCACCGAGGACTTCGACACCAGCTTCACGGGGGTCGTCCTCGTCCTCGAACCCGGCGCGGACTTCCGTCGCGGCGGCCGGAAGCCCGGCGTCATGGCATCGCTTCCGGCCCGGCTGCGCGGCACCACGGGCACGATGCTGGTCGCTCTGCTCGCCAGCCTGCTGCTGGTGGCCGTCGGGGCGACGCTCCCGGCCCTGAGCCGTACCTATATCGACATGTTCATGATTGGCGAGCAGACCTCGCTGCTGGGCGTGCTGTTCGCCGCGATGGGCACCATGGTCGCGCTGACCGTCGTACTGACGTGGCTGCAGCAGGCGAATCTGCTGCGCGGGCGCATCATCTCCTCGACGCTGGGCAGCGCGCGCTTCTTCCGGCACCTGCTCCGGCTGCCCGTCACCTTCTTCTCGCAGCGCAGCCCCGCCGACCTCGTCCAGCGCCTCCAGTCGAACGACGCCGTGGCCGAGACGCTCGCCCGGGATCTCACCGCGGCCGGGGTGGACGGCATCGTCGTCCTGCTCTACGCGTTCCTGCTGTGGACGTACGATCCGCAGCTGACCGTGATCGGGGTGGGGATCGCGCTGCTCAACGTCGTCGCGATGCGCATCGTCGTACGGCTGAGGGCCACGGGCACCCAGAAGCTGCGTGCGGACAGCGCACGGCTGACGAACACCTCGTACACCGGCCTCCAGCTGATCGAGACGATGAAGGCCACCGGTGGGGAGAACGGGTACTTCCGCCGGTGGGCCGGACAGCACGCGACGACGCTGGAGGAGCAGCAGCGCCTCGGGGTGCCGAGTGCCTGGCTGGGCATCGTCGCCCCCGCCCTCGCCACGGTCAACAGCGCTCTGATCCTGTGGATCGGCGGGCTGCGGGCCGTCGAGGGGCACATCTCCATCGGTCTGCTCGTCGCGTTCCAGGCGCTGGTGACCCGTTTCACCGCGCCGGTCACCCGGCTCAACGGGGTGGCGGGCCGGATCCAGGACTTCGCGGCCGACGTGGCCCGCCTCAAGGACGTCGAGAACTTTCCGGTCGACGCGCTGTACTCCCGCCCTGAACCGGCCGCGAGTACCCGTCGGCTCAAGGGCCACGTGACGCTGGAGGAGATCACCTTCGGCTACAGCCCGCTCGACAAGCCCCTGCTCACCGGTTTCTCCCTGTCCGTGGGCCCGGGTCAGCAGGTGGCCCTCGTCGGCGGTTCGGGCAGCGGCAAGTCGACGGTCTCCCGGCTCATCTCGGGGCTCTACAGTCCCTGGGAGGGCACGATCCGCATCGACGGACAGCGTCTGGAGGACATACCCCGGGGTGCGCTGGCCGCCTCCGTCTCCTTCGTCGACCAGGACGTCTTCCTCTTCGAGGGCACGGTCCGGGACAACGTCGCCCTGTGGGATCCCTCGGTCCCGGACGAGGCCGTGGCCGAAGCGCTGCGGGACGCCGCCCTGTACGACGTCGTCGCCCGCCGCCCCCGCGGCATCCACAGCCGGGTGGAGCAGGACGGCCGGAACTTCTCCGGCGGGCAGCGTCAGCGCCTGGAGATCGCCCGCGCACTCGTGCGCCGGCCCAGCATCCTGGTCCTGGACGAGGTCACCAGCGCGCTGGACGCCGAGACCGAGCGCGTCATCATCGACAACCTGCGGCGGCGCGGCTGCGCCTGTGTCGTGATCGCGCACCGGCTGAGCACCGTGCGTGACAGCGACGAGATCGTGGTCCTGGAGCACGGGACCGTCGTGGAGCGCGGCCGGCACGAGAGTCTGGTGGCCGCCGGGGGCCCGTACGCCGAACTGGTCAGGGAGCACTGACGTGGCATCCGTACATCCGGTCGCGGGCACGGAGGCCCCCGGGCAGGACCCGGTCATGGCCGCGCTGGGCGCTCTCGGCCGGCCGGTCGACAGCACCGGACTGCGAAGCCTGTCACTGGAAGGGCCCCAGGTCCTGTGGCTCGTCGTGGGCGGCGCCCTCGACCTGTTCGCGGTGGACGCGGCGGAGCAGGGCCACTGGCACTTCCTGGGCCGGCTCGAACCTGGAACCCTCGTGCTGGGTCCGGTCGAGGGCCCGCAGCACACCCTGGTCGGACGCCCCCTCCAGGAGTGCGTGCTGCGGCGGATCCCGCTGCGTGAGCTGTACCGGCCGGAGTACGACGGCCAGGCGGCGTACGAGACGCAGTACCGCAGCCACTACGACACCGGGGACGCCACGCTGAGCCTGTTGGAGCACGCCTTCTCGCTCGGTGTGGGCCGCAGTCAGCGCGTGCTGTTCGAGGCCCCGCTGGACGGGCGGACCACCCTCGACGAAACGGTGGGTGACGACGACATCCTGTGGCTGCCGGTGTCCCCCGGCAGTGTGCAGTACGGCGCCGCGTTCAGCGCCGAGGCGGCGGGTGACCTCCTCGTCGACCCGGCGATGTGGCAGGGGATGGTCAATCAGCAGTACCGCCTGCTGTCCGCGCTCGACCGCTGGATCGAACAGCTGGAGCGCGCTCACGAGGACCGGACCGCCGCGGGCATGAAGGCCGGCGAGGCGGTCCGCAGGGAGGCCGACCAGGCCCTGCTGACCTCGATCGGGAGGTCCGGGAGGGGCACTTCACCCGCCTCCGGCGCCTCGGACGACGCGGTGTACGCGGCCTGCCGTCTGGTGGCCCGGGATTCCGGGATCGTCCTGGCGGAGCCCGCGACGGGTGGGGCGGTGAGCGACCGGATCGATCCGGTCGAACGTGTGGCGGTCGCCTCGCGCATCCGCACCCGCCCGGTGCGGCTCGACGGACGCTGGTGGCGGGAGAACTCAGGGCCGCTGGTGGGACACCGGGCCGCATCCGGAGCGCCGGTCGCCCTGCTCTGGCGGCGGGGCCGCTACGAGGCGGTCAACCCGCTGACCGGGCGGCGCAGCCGCGTCGACGGCGATTCCGCGCAGGAGTTCGACGAGCGCGCCGTGATGTTCTACCGGCCACTGCCGGAGCAGCCGTTGAGCAGGAGGCAGCTCCTGCGCTTCGGCCTGTTCGGCACCCGGGGCGACCTTCGGAATCTGGTACTGGCAGGACTGGTGACGGTCGCCCTGGGGTCGCTGGTGCCGATCGCGACCGGCAAGGTGCTCGGCGTGTACGTGCCCAACGCCCAGAACGCCCTCATCGTGCAGGTGTCACTCGCCGTCATCATCTCCGGTGTCGTCTCGGCGGCCTTCATGCTGCTGCAGAACCTCACGATCCTGCGGATGGAAGGGCGGATCGAGAGCACGCTGCAGCCCGCGGTCTGGGACCGGCTGCTGCGGCTCCCGACGAAGTTCTTCACCCAGCGCTCCACCGGAGAGCTCGCGAGCGCCGCGATGGGGGTGAGCTCCATCCGGCGGGTGCTGTCCGGCACAGGTCCCGTCGTCGTGCAGGCGGGCACGCTCGGGGTGATGAATCTGGGTCTGCTGCTCTGGTTCAGCGTCCCGCTGGCGCTCACGGCCGTCGCGATGCTGGTGGTCATCGCCGCGGTGTTCCTCACCATGGGCATGTGGGAGCTCCGCTGGCAGCGCCGGCTGGTCGAGCTCGGGAACAAGCTGAACAACCAGGCCTTCCAGACGCTGCGCGGGCTGCCCAAGCTGCGGGTCGCGGCGGCGGAGAGCTTCGCGTACGGGGCGTGGGCGGCGGAGTTCGCCCGCAGTCGTGAGCTGCAGAAGCGGGCGGGCAGGATCAAGAATCTGACGACGGTCCTCAACGCGGTCTATCTGCCGCTGTGCTCACTCGTCATCTTCGTCCTGCTGGCGGGCCCGGCACGCGGGTCCCTGACGGCCAGTGAGTTCCTGACCTTCAACACGTCCGTGACGATGCTGCTGACGGCCGTCACCCAGCTCACCGGGGCGTTCGTGTCCGCAGCCGCCGTGCTGCCGATGTTCGAGCAGATCAAGCCGGTGCTCGACGAGGCGCCCGAGGTACGCGGCGCCAGCACCCAGCCCGGCGCCCTGTCCGGGGAGATCGAGGCGCGTGGCGTGTCCTTCCGCTACTCCGACGACGGTCCCGTCGTCCTCGACGGGGTGTCTCTGACCGTGCGGCCCGGCGAGTTCGTCGCGGTCGTGGGCCCCAGCGGATGCGGCAAGTCGACGCTGCTGAGGCTGCTCATCGGCTTCGACCAGCCGGTCTCGGGCAGCGTCCTGTACGACGGTCAGGATCTGACGGCGCTCGACCAGGCGGCCGTACGCCGTCAGTGCGGGGTGGTCCTGCAGAACGCCCAGCCGCTGTCCGGGTCGATCCTGGACTGCATCTGCGGCGCCGAGGTCTTCACCCAGGAGGAGGCGTGGGAGGCCGCCGCGATGGCGGGGCTGGCCGAGGACATCAAGCGCATGCCGATGGGGCTGCACACGATGATCTCCGGCGGCGGCTCGATCTCCGGGGGGCAGCGCCAGCGGCTGATGATCGCCCAGGCGCTCGTCCGGCGTCCGCGCATCCTGTTCTTCGACGAGGCCACCAGTGCGCTGGACAACGAGACCCAGCGCACCGTGATCGAGAGCACCCGGTCGCTGCGGGCCACCCGTGTCGTGATCGCTCACCGGCTGTCCACGGTCATGGACGCGGACCGCGTGATCGTCATGGCGGACGGCCGCGTCGTCCAGGAGGGACCGCCCGCCGAGCTCCTCGCGGACACGAGCGGGCAGCTCCATGAACTGGTTCGGCGTCAGATGAGCTGACGGAGAACCCCTACGGCCGTCGCCCGCCCGGCCTGGGGGGCTCCACCGCGTCGCGGATGCTCGCGCGGGCGGTGGCGGCGACGGCTTCGGCGGTGAAGCCGAACTCCTCGTACAGCCGCTCGTAGTCGGCGGACGCGCCGTAGTGCTCCAGGCTGACGATGCGGCCGGCGTCGCCGACCACTTCGCGCCACCCCTGACCGACGGCGGCCTCGACACTCACACGGGCGCGCACGTCAGGCGGCAGTACCTCGTCCTGGTAGGACGACGGCTGCTCGGCGAACCATTCGCGGCAGGGCATCGAGACCACACGGACGGCCAGCCCTTCGTCGACCAGCAGCTTGCGGGCGCCGAGCGCGATGTGGACCTCCGATCCCGTCGCGACGAGGATGACGTCCGGGGCGGTTCCGGCCGCCTCCACGAGGACGTACGCGCCGCGCGCGGCTCCCTCGGCCGGGGCGTGGACGCCGTCGGCGCGGTCCAGCACCGGCAGGTTCTGCCGGGTCAGGACGAGACCGGCGGGCCGGTCCGTGTGCTCCAGGATCGTGCGCCAGCAGACGGTGGTCTCGTTGGCGTCGCCGGGGCGTACGACGTCGAGGCCGGGGATCGCGCGCAGAGCGGCCAGGTGTTCGACGGGCTGGTGGGTGGGCCCGTCCTCGCCCAGTCCGATCGAGTCGTGGGTCCACACGTAGGTGGCGGGGAGCTTCATCAGGGCGGCGAGGCGGACCGCGGGACGCATGTAGTCGCTGAACGTGAGGAAGGTGCCTCCGTAGGGACGCGTCAGGCTCTGCAGGGCAATGCCGTTGAGCACGGTGCCCATCGCGTGCTCACGGATACCGAAGTGCAGGGTCCGCCCGTAGGGGCCTCCCGCGAACTCCGTCGTCTGCCGGTCGGCCGGGACGAAGGAGGGCTCGCCGTCCATGGTGGTGTTGTTGCTGCCCGCGAGGTCCGCCGAGCCTCCCCACAGCTCGGGCAGGACCGGTGCGAGGGCGGTGAGCACCTTGCCGGACGCCTTGCGGGTGGCCATGCCCTTCGCGTCGGCAGGAAAGTCCGGAAGGGCCTCGGTCCAGCCGTCGGGGAGTTCCTGCTCCCGCAGCCGGTCCAGCAGGGCCGCCCGCTCCGGGGCGGCGGCGCGCCACTCCTCGTAGGTACGCTGCCAGCGTTTGCGGGCGTCCCTGCCCCGCTCCCCGACGGCCCGGGTGTGGGCGAGGACCTCGTCCTCGATGGGGAAGAACACCCCGGGATCGAAGCCGAGGAGCCGCTTCGTGCCGGCGACCTCGTCGTCACCCAGTGCCGCACCGTGCGCCTTGCCGGTGTTCTTCTTCGTCGGGGCGGGCCATCCGATGATCGTGCGCAGCATGATCATCGAGGGCCGGGACCGCTCAGCCTTCGCCGCCTCGATCGCGGTGAGCAGTGCGTCGACGTCCTCGACGTAGTCGCCCGTGCGGGTCCAGTCCACGGTCTGCACGTGCCAGCCGTACGCGGCGAAGCGGGCCGGGACGTCCTCGCTGAACGAGATGTCGGTGTCGTCCTCGATGGAGATGTGGTTGGAGTCGTAGAAGGTGATGAGGTTGCCGAGTTGCTGATGACCGGCCAGCGACGCGGCCTCGGACGCGACCCCCTCCATCATGTCGCCGTCGGACGCCAGCACGTACACGTGATGGTCGAACGGGCTGGTGCCCGGGGCCGCGTCCGGGTCGAGCAGGCCCCTCTCCCGGCGGGCGGCCATCGCCATCCCGACGGCGGCTCCCATTCCCTGGCCCAGCGGGCCGGTGGTGATCTCGACACCGCGGGTGTGCCGGTACTCCGGGTGGCCCGGGGTCGCCGAGTCCCAGGTCCGCAGCGCCTTCAGGTCCTCCATCTCCAGGCCGTAGCCGGCCAGGTAGAGCTGGATGTACAGCGTGAGGCTGGTGTGGCCGCACGAGAGGACGAAGCGGTCCCTGCCCAGCCACTGGTCGTCCTCGGGGTCGTGCCGCATCACCTGCTGGAACAGCAGATAGGCGAGCGGTGCGAGACTCATCGCCGTACCGGGGTGGCCGTTGCCCGTCCTCTGGACGGCGTCGGCGGCGAGGACCCTCACGGTGTCGACCGCGCGCAGGTCGACGTCTTTCCACCCCGCCCGCTCGGCCAGCGGCCGGGCGAGGCCGGGGTCCCGCGATGCTGTGCTGCCGGAAGAGGATCGCTCGGGCGCCATGGTGTCGTCTCCCTCGGACGTCGCTTCTCGGTTCGACGGGACCGGCCGGTGCGGCTCGCCACCCCCTCGCATCCTCCGTTCCCTCGCCGTCTTCCGCACCCGGAGCCGGCCGGGCGGTGCGGTGGGGCTGCTGATGCACGCCGGGCGGCGAACGCCCGGCACGGGGGCGGTGACGCACGGTCCCGCCGACCGGTCGCCTACCCGCTGGGGTGCCCGGCAGGCCCCTGCTGCCGCACCCGGACCATGCCGAGCCCCTCATGTTCGAGGAGGCACGGTCCGGCGGGCGGCAGGTGTGGCACAGTCGTGCCGGTGGATGAGCTGCGGCCTCAGGACCCCTCGCGCATAGGCGTGTACCAGCTACTCGGCCGGCTCGGTGCCGGCGGAATGGGGGAGGTGTTTCTCGGCCGGTCCCCCGGCGGACGGCTGGTGGCCGTGAAGGTGATCCGGGAGGAGATCAGTGAGCACCCGGAGGCGCTGGCCCGCTTCCGGCGGGAGGCCGCCACCGTGGAGGCCGTACGGAGCGCGTACACGGCCCAGTTGATCGAGGCCTCGCTCGACGCACCGCCCTACTGGCTGGCCACCGAGTACGTGGCCGGACCCACGCTGCGCGGGGCGGTGCAGAAGGGCGGGCCGTTCCCGCCCGGCAGTGCTCTGAGATTGTTCGCCGCCCTCGCCGAGGGGCTGGCCGCGGTCCATGTCCACGGAGTCACCCACCGGGATCTGAAACCGCAGAACGTGATCCTCTCACCGCAGGGGCCGCAGCTGATCGACTTCGGGATCGCCCGAGGACTCGGGCAGACGGTGCTCACACGGGACGGGATGGCCCCGGGGACCCCCGGTTTCGCGGCACCCGAGGTGGTCCTGCGCAACGCGGTCGGCCCTGCCGCCGACATGTTCGCGCTGGGGGCGACGCTCGCGTACACCGCGACCGGCAGACCGCCCTTCGGCTCGGGGGACCCGGCGGCGGTGAGCTACCGGGCCGTGCACGAGGACATCGACCTGGCGGGCGTGGAGCCCGCGCTCGCCGCGCTGATCCGGGAGTGCGTCGCGAAGGATCCGGCGGACCGGCCTGACCCCGCGGCCGTGATCGCACGTTGTGCGGTGGACTCGGCCCTGGCCGAGGACTCCCATTACCGTTCGCTGCCCCATGCCGTCGCGGCCACCGTACCGGGAGACACGGCGACCGCCCCTCTGCCGGGCGGCGGAACGGGGCAGGACGAGGCGGGCGCTCTCGCGGGTCCGCCCGGCCCGACGCCGTACGACGAGCCGCATCGCCGGACGCGCCCTGCCCGTACGGGGCCGCGGAGATCGCTCGGGCTCGCCGCGGTGGCGGCCGTGCTCGCCGCGTCGGCGACCGCTCTGCTGCTCTCGGGGGCGCCGGACGACCGTGCGGCGGACGGGGGGCCGACGGACGGGGTGGAGGGGTCCCGGCGGCCGGTCACCACCGCACCGGCCGCCGGGCCGCCGGACCACATCGTGAACGACCGTGAGTCACAGGACCGCTGGACCTTGTCCGACGACCCCGCGCAGGCTGCTCATGGCATCGGCTCCTGCGACCTGTCCGGCCTGGCCATGGACTCGCTTCCGGCGGGACTGCAGTCATCCGTCTCGCACACCACCGGCTCGGACACGGCCTCGGTGACCCTGCGCCCTGAGAACGCCGGCGAGGGGAAGCGCCCCGCTCCCTACTACGTGGCCGTGGGGGTCCGGCCCCCGCACGGGACCGACCCCGCCACGGGCCGCCCCACCCGGGCCGAGAGCAAGGGCATCGGCTTCACCAGCAAACCCGTCGACCTCTACTCGAGATGGTCCTCGGGCGGCACCCTCACCTTCAGGTATCCCGACGACTTCCGGGCTCACTTCGGCGAACGGACCGTCGACGCCATTCCGGTGGGCGACGACCGGGGCGACTGGACCGTGGTGCTGTACCACGTCGAGGGCGGCCCGAACCGGTACACCTCCGTCGTGTGCAACGGCTTCCACGCCTGAGAGCGGCCTGAGAACACCTGTGGACGGCCCGCGACCGGGCCGGCGGCCGGAGAGGGGCCATCCCGGAGCGGACGTGTTCCACCGGTGCGGCTCACGCCACCGCAACGTGGGTGAAGCGTGCCGCGGTGTGCAGTTCCGACTCGATGCTGTCGGCGGTGAGCCGGAGGCGGGGCAGCACCTGCTCCAGGCATTCGCCGATCGTCCGGCTGCTGCTGTGCATGGCGACGTTGATGGACGCGACCGCGGTTCCGGCCCTGTCCCTCACGGGTACGGCGATCGAGCGCAGGCCCGCTTCCAGCTCCTCGTCGACCAGGGCGTACCCCTCGGCGCGTACGCGTTCGAGCGCGGCTTCCAGCTCCGCACGGCGGGTGAGGGTGTGGGGCGCCAGCGGGCGCAGCTCCGCGTGGTCGAGGAGGGGTCCGAGTCCCGTGGCGGGCAGGTCGGCCAGCAGGACGCGGCCCAGCGAGGTGGCGTAGGCGGGGAATCGGGTGCCGACGGTGATGTTGACGTTCATGATGCGGTGGGTGGCGGCACGAGCCACGTACTGCACCGAGTCGTCCACGAGTACGGCGAGGGACGTCGATTCGTGAATCAGCCCTGCCAGCGCGGCGAGGTGCGGTTCGGCGATGCGCGGCAGGGTGATGCGGGAGAGCGGCGGATATCCGAGTGCCAGGACACGCGGGGTCAGCCGGTGGTCCCGCTCGTCGGCCACCACGTAGCCGAGGTGTTCGAGGGTGATCAGGGCGCGGCGCGCGGAGGCACGGGACAGGCCCGTGGCGCGGGCGACGGCGCTGAGGGTCAGGGCCGCCCCGGTGTCCCCGAACGCGGTGATGACGGTCAGGCCCCTGGCGAGGGACTCGACGAACTCCCGGCCCAGTTCCTGCTTCGAGGCCGACGTCCACGAGGCGAGACGCCCCGGTGCGGGCTCGGAGCCGCCCGGGGGTGCGTCGCGCAGCCGGGACTCCATGGCCGCGGCGGCGTCGCGAAGCCGGGGCAGCAGGCCGTCCCGGAGCCCCTGCGCGCTGTGCCGGCTGGTGTGACTGACCACGCTGAGCACGCACGCGATGCCTCCGGCGGGGTCGCGTACGGGCACGGCGAGGGCGAGGAGGCCGGGTTCGATCAGCTGGTCGTCCAGCGCCCAGCCGTCGGCCCGTGCCGCGTCCACGCGTTCTTCGAAGAGGTCGTCCGCCGGGCCGGGACGCGGCGGCAGGGACGGGAAGCCGGCTCCCTCCGGATCGGAGACCCGCCTCTCCCGCCATGCCTGCCACTGTGCGGGCCCCCAGAGGGTGGCGAAGAGGGCGCCCGGGGCGGTCCGTTCGGCGGGCAGCAGGTCGCCGATGCGGAAGCTCAGGGACATCGCACGGCGCCGGGTGGCCTGGTGCACGAAACGGATGTCCCCGCCGTCCGGCACCGCCAGCGATACGGACTCGTCGAGTTCGTCCGCCAGGGCGTCCACCCGGTCGCCGAGAAGGCCGGGGATGCGGATCGAGGACAGGTAGGCGTTGCCCAGCTCCATCAGGCGTGGTGCGAGGGTGACGGTCCGGCCGTCGAGGCGTACGTACCCCGTGCGGGCGAGGGTGAGGATGACACGGTCGACGGTGGAGCGGGCCAGTCCGGTGGCGCGCTCCAGGTCGCTGAGGGTGAGGGATCCGTCCGCGTCGGTCAGCCGACGCAGCACGGCGATGCCCCGCATGAGCGGTGCGACGGCCTCCGCGGGCACCTGGGTGCCGGGCTGGGTGGTGGTCCGGGTCGGTGACATCTGTTTCTCCGTCGGGTGCGTCCGTGCCGGAGAGACACGGTACGGCGGCGGACGGCCCGCCGATGCCCCGGCCCGGCCGGCCGTGTGCGCGGTCCGGATGTGCCGGCGGCTTCCGGGACCGTTGACAGAGCTCCGATCCGGGCGGCAGACTCCTCGATCACAGTGAAGGAAACTTCACCATGCGAACACTAGTGGAGGGGCAGTCCCATGGACAAGGTGGTCGCGTCAGCGGCGCTGGCCGTCGCCGACGTGCCGGACGGCGCGTCGGTGGCAGTGGGGGGCTTCGGTCTCAGCGGCGTGCCGAACGTGTTGATCGACGCCCTGTACGCGAGTGGCGTCAGCGGACTCGGTGTCGTGTCCAACAACTGCGGAGCGATGAACTCCGGTCTCGCGGTGCTGCTCTCCGCCGGCCGGATCAGCCGGGTCACCGGCTCGTACATCGGCGGCAACAAGGAGTTCGCCCGGCAGTACCTCGGGGGCGAACTCGAGCTCGAACTGATTCCGCAGGGCACCCTGGCCGAGCGGCTGCGGGCCGGAGGGGCGGGGATACCGGCGTTCTACACCCCCGCCGGGGTGGGCACGCAGGTCGCGGACGGCGGAATCCCCTGGCGTTACGACGGCGAGGGCGACGTGGCCCTGGCCTCCCCGGCCAAGGAAGTACGCGACTTCGACGGCACCGAGTACGTCCTGGAACACGGCATCCGCACCGACTTCGCCCTCGTCAGGGCGGCGAAGGGCGACCGGCACGGCAACCTCGTGTTCAACAAGTCCGCGCGCAACTTCAACCCACTCGCCGCCATGGCCGGCCGCATCACCGTGGCGGAGGTCGAGGAGCTGGTCGAACCGGGCGGGATCGACCCGGACCACGTGCACCTGCCGGGCGTCTTCGTTCAGCGGGTGGTCGTGCTGACCCCCGAGGAGGCCGTGGAGAAGAAGGTCGAGAAACGCACGATCACGGAGCGGGAGGCACAGGACTGATGGCCTGGGACCGGAACGAAATGGCAGCGAGGGCGGCCGCGGAGCTGCGCGACGGCGAGTACGTCAACCTCGGCATCGGGCTGCCGACGCTGATCCCGAACCACCTGCCCGAGGGCGTGCACGTGGTCCTGGAGTCCGAGAACGGCATCCTGGGCACCGGCCCCTTCCCGTACGACGAGGACGTCGACCCCGATCTGATCAACGCGGGCAAGGAGACGGTGACCGTCCGGCCCGGCGCCTCGTTCTTCGACTCGGCGCTCTCCTTCGGCATGATCCGCGGCGGTCACATCGACACCGCCGTGCTCGGGGCCATGGAGGTCTCCGCCCGGGGCGACCTCGCCAACTGGGCGGTGCCGGGAAAGATGGTGACCGGCATCGGCGGAGCCATGGACCTCGTGCACGGAGCCCGCCGCGTCATCGTGACCATGTCGCACACCGCCAAGGACGGCAGCCCGAAGATCGTCGAGGAGTGCACCCTGCCCCTGACCGGCAAGGCGTGCGTCCACCGCGTCATCACCGATCTCGCCGTGCTCGACGTGACCGACGGCGGCCTGGTCCTCGTGGAGACCGCCCCCGGGGTGACCGCCGCCGAGGTCCTGGAGAGGACGGCCGCTCCGGTCCGTACGGACGGGACGAGCGCGTCCTGAGGTTCCGCCTCCGCGACGTGTACGTCGTCGACGCCGCCCGCGCGGAAGGCGCTCCGGCTGGACCTCGCCGAAGCCGCGCCCGGCCGGAACGCCAGGTTCACGCCTGGTGAGCGGTCCGCGTCCCGCGTCCGTCGCCCGTGGGCGGCCCGGCTCCAGCGGCGACGTGGGTGGCCGCGCCCGACAGGGCCGTCTCCTGGTCCGCGACGGCATCGTCGAAGGGGGCACCACGACCGGCTGCGCCCGCCGGGCTCCGCACCCGACCGCGGCCGGCCCTCTCCCGAGCGGCGAAACGGGCGTGCCGGATGAATGATGAACAGATGCTGTGGTGCTGCGGGCGCCGTCCGGGCTCGTCGCCGGGCGGACCGGGCCGGGCTCCGACCTCGAAGCGGAAGGCATGAGCGCATGACCTCCCACACCGCGTTCCCGGCGGCGGGCCGGGTGCCGCCGCCGGGCGGTCAGGAAGACGCGAAGACTCCGGGCACGGGCGAAAGGGTCCGCCCTGGCACCGCGAGGGCCGCTCGATGAGGTCCGTGGACGGGCTGCTGGAGATCGGCTTCATGCGAACGGTGTTCGACAGCCTGGGTACCGGGGTGCTCGTCACCGACACCACCGGCCGCATCACCGCGTGCAATCCACGTGCGCAGCAGCTCCTCGACCGTCCACCGGATCAGATGCTGGGGCACGACATGCACGGCCTGCTGCACCGCCGTGAGGACGGCAGCGCCGTCTCGCGGGCCGAGTGCGTTCTGCTGGAGGTGCTGGAGGGCGGCAGGCCGGCCGAGGGGAGCGACGAACTCTTCCTTCGCGGGGACGGCAGCCTGGTGCCGGTCATCTGGGCGGCCACCCCCCTGCGGCACGAGGGCCGTGCGGAGGGGGCGGTGATCGTCTTCCACGATTTCAGCCTGCACCGTGACGCCGCCGAGCAGACCGCGGCCTATCTGGCCGCGCTGGAAGGGCTCACCGCCCGGCTGACGATGGTGGCGGAGGTCTCGACGGTCCTCATCTCCACCCAGGACACGCCGAAGATGCTGGACAGGCTGGCCGGGCTGCTCGTACCTGACATGGGTGACTGGGCGGCGATCGACGTACGCGCCGCGGAGCAGACCGGCGAGATGCAGCGCATCACCGTCAGGACGCTGGGCGGCCACGGCACGGCGCAAGCGCTCACCGGCCCGTTGCCGCCCCTGCCCGAATCCACCCGTTCGGCGGCGCTCCACGCACTGCGCAGCGCCGAGCCCGTCGTCCTGGACGCGGACGACCTCGCGGAGCAGCCGGACAGCCCTCTCGCGGCCGCCCACCGGGAGCTGTTCGACCGGCTGGGAGGCACCTGCGCCGTCGTGGTGCCCCTGAACACCCGGCGGCAGGTCTTCGGCGCGCTGACCGTGGCGCGCGCCGGCCCGGACGCCTCCTACACCGAGGCCGAGGTCTTCGTGCTCTCCGACATCGCGCGCCGCGCCGGACTCGTCATGGAGGCCGCCGAGCTGTTCGAACAGCAGCGCCACGTCGCCGAGACGATGCAGCGCCAGCTCCTCACTCCCCTGCCGCAGGTCGACCATCTCACGATGGCTGCCCGCTACCGGCCTGCCGAGAGTGTCGCCGAGATCGGCGGGGACTGGTACGACTCGTTCCTCCTCGGCGACGGAGTCCTGACGATGGTCATCGGGGACGTGGTCGGCCACGACCTCAAGGCCGCCGCCCACATGGCCGAGGTCCGCAACATGCTGCGCGCCCTGGCCTGGGACCGTACGGAGCCGCCCAGTCTGATCATGCGCCGTCTGGACGAGGCCATGACGCACACGAGCGACGCCCCCATGGCCACCTGCGTGTTCGCTCGCGTCGAAGGCGAGGAGGGCGGGCCCTGGCAACTGCACTGGGTCAACGCCGGCCACCCCCCTCCCCTCCTCATCACGGCAGACGGGCACACCCGCTTCCTCGAAGCCGGTCACGGCCCCCTTCTCGGTCTCAGCTCGGCCCTGCACCTGGGGTTGGGGTGGCCCGACGCCCGCGCGGACCTTCCGCCCCAGTCGACCCTCCTGCTCTACACCGACGGGCTCGTCGAGAGCCGGACCCGTGACATCGAGGCCGGCCTCGCCACGCTGCGCCGGCACGCGGCGGCCCTGGCCCGCCGCGACGTCGAGGAATTCCTCGACGAGCTTCTGGTCCGCATCGACCCCAGCGGCGACGACGTGGCCCTGCTCGTCCTGCGTACCCCGGCGGCCGGGGTCGGCGCCCACGACGAGGCACCACCGCTGCACGCGCACAGCCCGGCTGCCTCGAACCGGGGAGCGCCCGGATCCCGCATCGAGGACACTCCCGTCAGGGACACGTCCGAGCCGGCCTGATACATCGACGGAGCTTCCGCCAAGGGGGTACGGACACCTTCGATCCGGGCCCGGGGCATCCTGGTTCCTGGCCAGGCCGGCAGTTGCTGAAGCAGACCAGCGGGCTTCCGGAGTACACCGCACCGGTCGACTGGTCCGAGGCGGGCACCCCGGAGACCTGTCTGGCTCTCGCGCCTCAGCCGAGGGGGAACGGCTGACTCGCCCGCATGGATTTGAGCGCCTGCTCCCACGCCTGGGGCAGCGCTCCCACGCCCGGCATCCCGGTGTGGGAGCCGAACGCGATCCGGGCCCGCCCCTCGTACGACCACAGCAGGCAGGACAGGGCGTGGCCGGGGAAGGTGGGGGCTGCGGGCACCAGATCCAGAACCGGGGAACCGTGGAAGGACAGCGGCCTTCTGGACCGGACGGAGGAGACCACCGCCCGGCAGCCGGTGCCCGCGCTGATGCGCTCGCCGAGGACGAGGGCGGCCGGGAAGGGCGTCATCCGCCTGATCACCAGGTCGAGGGCGGCCCGGAGTCCGGGCCTGCGCCAGGTGGTCATCTGCGTACCGGTCTCGTGCAGCACCCGGTCTGGGTCTCCGGTGGGCAGCGCCAGACGCAACGGCGCGAAGTGGTTGCCCATCGTGCGCTGTTCGCCCGGCTCCCGCAGGTCCATCGGCACCACGACGTGGACCTGCCGGTCGCCGGGGAGCGGCCACCAGGAGTCGGCGGCCAGGGCGAAGCAGGCGGCGAGGACCTGCGTGAGGGTGGCGCCCGGCTGCTTGATGTCGTCCACGCCCACCGGCTCGGTCACCGCGTAGGTGGCCGTCCCCTCCCCCACAGCTGCCGCGGGTGCGGGCCAGGGCGCGGTGGGGCGTGCGGCCTGGATGATGGAGGCTGCCGCGGACGGCAGGTGCCTCAGCCCGGGCTTCAGCGCCCCCGACAGCAGGGGACGGCGCCGGGCGGGCGGGGCGGTGCCGAACAGCTGGTCGAGGGTGTGGGTGATGGCCATGCCGTCCATCTGGGTGTGATGGCAGCGGAAGACGAGAGCCCATCGGCCGGGGGTGAACCCGGTGGCGATCAGCACGTCCCACATGGGTGCCCCCGCCGGTGACACCGGTGGCCGCCGCCGCACCTGCTCCATCAGCGCGTCGACCCCCGCGCCGGCAGCGTCGCCGTCGAGCGTGAGCAGCGCGACGTGGTCGTCTGCGCACACCCGCTGCGGCTGCCAGCGGGCGCGGCCCACGGCCTCGGCGTACCGGTGCCGAAGGCCTGGAACGCGTCGCACGCGTGGCGCGATGTGGCCGGCGACCTCATCCGCTCCGGGCGCTTCGCCGTCCAGGATCAGTGCGGCGGAGATGTACATCTGCGCCGCGTGCGTGAGTGGAGCCATGTCCATCAGCACCGCGTCACCGGCCTGAGCCGGGAGAGTCGTCCTCGAGTGCACGTGTCCTCACGTCCTGTCTGCGGAGCGGTCCGCGCTGCGTCCGCGCTGTGGCACGGACGAGGCGGATCCGGGCGCCGGAGGCCCGTGAACGGACAACCCTCGCGGAGGCCGGCCGGTAGTGCTCCGGCAGCACGGCGGACGCCAGGATCACTCGTTCCGCTGGTTCCTCCACGGGAGCCATGTCCGATCTCCCGAGGAGCAGTTCGCGGAGGCGGGCGCCCCCTCGGCCCTCCACAACAGCAGCCTCATCAGCCTCAGGAGTCAGACGGTGCCCAGGACCACGCCGGGCACGTCGTCAGGTGCGGGCCGCCTGGTCGAGCAGCTTCTGCAGGTGGAGGCCGTGCGCCGCGTCGATGCCGGTCCCCTTGCCCGTCCGCACGGCGGTGGCGAACTCGCGCCGCAGGACCGGCCAGCACTCCTCGTGGTCGATGTCCGCCGTGTCATAGACCAACTCCTCCCCGGGGCCGAACAGTTCGACCCGGGTCCTGGCCCGCGGGAGCCGCACCGCGCCCGAGAGGGAAGCCTGGCTGACCGCACCGTTCTCGTGCTCACAGGTCAGCTCGGTCCAGCGGCGCGGATCCCCTGTGGCCCGTACGGAGACGATGGGGGCGACCGCGCTGTCGAGGAGGTCCAGGAGGTGGGGTCCGAGGTCGAGCAGCGCACCGTGCTCCAGCCGCCAGGACGTGGCGAACTCCCCGCCGAGGAAGGCTCCGTGCAGGTAGCAGGAGCGGGCTCCCGTCACCTCGCGGGTGGCCGCCTCGGCGAGGAAGGCGCGGGTGGCCGGGTGGTACCGCTTCGTGAGGACGAGCTGGGAGATCACCCCGTGGTGGGCGACGGCCTCCGCCACGGCGTTTGCCGCGTCGAGGTCCGCGCCGAGCGGCTTCTCCAGCAGGAGGGCGCGGCCCGCCGCCGCGACGCGTGGTGCGAGTGCGGCCTGCACGGCCGGGGGCACGGCGAACGCCACCGCCTCGCACCGGTCGAGGAGTTCCTCGAAGGAGGCGGCGACCGGGGCCCCGTACGGCCCGGCGACCTCGGCCGCGGCCTCCGGGCGGCGCGCCCAGACCGCGCTCAGGGCCGTCTCCGGCCCTGCCGCGAGCATGCGGGCGTGCATGGCGCGGGCCCAGGGGCCGGCGCCCACGAGGCCCACGCGGACCGGCTCGTAGGGCCAGATGTCTGAGGGAGGGGCGGTGGACATGGTGCTCTCCGTCGTTCTGCTGCGGGTGCGGTGCGCTCAGGCGCCGTCGCCGGCACGGGCCAGTGCCGCGAGGCGGGAGTCGGCGCGGTCGGGGGCGTACAGGTGGTCGATGACCATGCGGGCGGCACCGAGCAGGGCCGCCCGGTCGCCCAGTTCGGAGGTGACGACCTGGAGGTGGGCGGTGGTGCGTGGCATGGCGCGCTGGTAGATGAGTTCACGGACTCCGGTGAGGAACGGGGTGCCTGCCAGGTCCCCGCTCAGCATCAGTACACCGGGGTTGAGCAGGGTGACGACCGTGACCAGGACTTCGCCGACGCGCTGTCCCGCCTCGCGGGCGAGCCTGACGGCGTCCGGCTGACCCGCGGCGAGGTGCTCGCGCACGTCGGACCCCGACGCCGTGGGGACACCGGCGGCGGTGAGCTGTCCGGCGATGGACCGGCCGCTGGCGACCGCCGCGAGACAGCCGTAGGAGCCGCACATGCACAGCGCGTCGGGACGGTCGTGCAGGCGGATGTGTCCGATGTCGCCCGCTCCCCCGTCGATGCCCCGGTAGATCTCGCCGCCGACGACGACACCGGCGCCGATCCCCGTGGACGCCTTGACCAGGACGAAGGCGGTGCAGTCCGGGTGCCCTGCCCGCTGCTCCGCCAGGGCCATCAGGTTGGCGTCGTTGTCGACGAAGACGGGCAGGGGTCCCTCGGCCGGCATCGGCCCGACGTGCTCGGCCCAGGCCTCGCGCATCCGTTCCCGTACGGGGAAGCGGTCCCAGCCGGGCATGATCGGCGGCTGCACGATCCGGGCCGACTCCCAGTCCACCGGTCCGGGCACGGAGAGCCCGACGCCGCAGACCCGCTCGGCCCCCACACCGGCCTCGGCCAGCAGCGGGCCGGACCAGCGGGCCAGTTGGTCCAGGGCGCGGTCGGGGCCGTCGGCGATGACGAGGGCACCGGTGTGCTCGGCGAGGACGGTCCCGGAAAGGTCGAGCACCGCGACGCGGGCATGCCGGGTCCCCAGGTCCGCGACGAGCACCACGGCGTGCGTCGGGTCGAACTCCAGCCGGGCGGAGGGTCGTCCGCCCGTGGAGGTGCCGGTCGCACCGCGCAGCCAGCCCGCTCCGAAGAGCTGGTCGAGCCGGTGTCCCACCGTGGAGCGGGACAGGCCGGTCGCCTGCTGGAGCTCTCCGCGCGTGGTGGCCTCGCCGCTGCGGATGAGCTGCAGCAGATGCCCCGCGCTGGCCTGGTTTCCTGCCATCCCCGTCGTCCTCGCCCTGTCTGTCGCGTCCGTGCCTGCCCCGCAGGGCCGTCGGGTTTCCGACTGCCGGCCCGCCCGGCTCCCGGCGTCAGCCCTTGTCCGCACCGCTGGTCAGGCCCTCGGTGAGGAGCCGTTCGGCGGAGAAGAACAGGAGTACCACAGGGATGGTGAGGACGACCGACCCGGCCATCAGCACGGTCTTGGACACCTCGATGCCGTTGGCGAGTTGCTGGAGTCCCAGGGAGACGGTCCACAGCTCGGGGTCGGCCGCCAGGAAGAGGAGGGCGAACAGGAACTCGTTCCAGGCGATCATGAAGACGTACAGCCCGGTGGCCATGAGGGTCGGCAGGGCGAGGGGCAGGATGATCTTGCGTACGGTCTGCAGGCGCGACGCGCCGTCGATCGCCGCCGCCTCCTCGATGCTGAACGGGATGGTGACGAAGTAGTTCTTCAGCATGTAGATCGAGACGGGGACGGTCTGTGCGATGTAGACGATGGCGAGCCCTACGAGGCTGCCGGACAGCCCCATCTTCGCGAACATGACGAAGAGCGGGACGGCGAGCAGCGTGGCCGGGAAGAGGTAGACCGCGAGGAACACCGCGCTGACCTGACGGTTGCCGAAGAACTTCAGCCGGCTGACGGCGTACGCCCCTGGAACTGCGGCGGCCAGCGTGAGCAGGACCGTGGCGACGGCGACGAGCGCCGAGTTGAGCAGCATGCCGAGGAAGCCCTGACCGCCCTCCTCCGAGGACTTCAGGACGCTCTCGTACGTATCGAGGGTGAAGTCCTTCGCCGAGACCCAGAGGTTGCCCGGGTCCAGGAGCAGGGCGTCGATGGGCTTCACCGACAGCATCAGCATGTAGTAGAAGGGCACGATCGTGATCGCCGCGAGGAAGGCGATCACCACCCAGCGCAGGACTCCGAAGAACCGTTCCTCGAACTGGGCGCGGGTCATCCGCGGCCGGGAACGCCGCGCCGACGGCAGCGGGCGGGCGGTGCGCTCCGCCTCTTCGCGGGTCATGGTCGGGGTGGGGGTCATGCCGATTCCTCCTGCATCTTCTTGCCGAAGAACTTGAAGTAGATGCCCAGGAGGGCCATGAGCACGACGGCGAGGACGAGCGCCTGTGCGGAGGCGGCTCCGACGTCGAAGCGCGAGGTGAGGAAGTCGTAGACGCGGACGGCCACGACGTCCGTGCCGGAACCGCCGCCGGTGAGCAGGTAGATGTCGTCGAACTTGTTGAACGTCATGATGAAGCGCAGCACGGACAGCAGCGCGATGACGGGCAGCAGCTGCGGCAGCAGGATGTGCCGGAAGCGCTGGGACAGCGTGGCCCCGTCGACTTCCGCGGCCTCCTCCAGGCCGGCCGGCACCGCCTGGAGGCGGGCGAGCATGAAGAGGAAGGCGAACGGGAAGTAGCGCCAGGTCTCGAAGGCGATGACGGTGAGCAGCGCCAGCGGGATGTCGAAGTGGAGTCCGAACAGGCCGACTTCGTAGGACCTGGTGGACAGGAAGGCGATGGGGTCGTCCCATCCGAAGAGCTTGTGGCCCCATTCGTTCACGATGCCGTACTGCGGGCTGAGCGCCACCTCCCACACGAAGGAGACGGCGACCACGGGAGCGACGTACGGCAGGAGCATGGCGGCGCGCAGGGCGCCCCGTCCGCGGAAGGGCCTGCGCAGCGCGAGGGCGGCGATCAGTCCGAGGACGACGGAGCCGGCGGTGGAGCCGACGGTGTAGAGGAGCGTGGTGCCGAGACTGCTCCAGAAGCCGGGTGAGCCGAAGACCTGGGAGAAGTTGTCCAGGGTCCAGCGGCCGAACAGGCCGTTCTCCTGGATGTCGACCAGCTTGGCGTTCTGGAAGGCGAGCAGGACGGTCCACAGGATCGGCAGGATCACCACGACCAGGACCACCAGGAAGGTGGGGGTCACGAAGGCGAGGCCCGCGCGGTTCTCCCGCCTGCTCGAACTCTTCGGCGGGACGCGGCGCTTCTTCGCGCCGCTCTGGATTGTGCTCATGGGTCGGTTACCTCGTGAGGGAGCGGCGTGCGGCTACTGGAGGGACTTCTGGAGGGCGGTGACTTCGTCGTCGGCCTCCTCGGCGGCCTCGTCGGGCGAGAGCTGGCCGCTGGTCATCGCCCCGATGGCCTTGGCGACGGGGAGTTCACCGTTCGTGGCGCCGACGAGAGTGCCCTGGCCCTGGGTCAGGCCCCATCGCTTCATGCCGCCGACACCGGTGACGAGCCGGTCCAGGAGAGCCGAGGGATAGGCCTTCTGCATGGACTCGCGGCGGTCGACGCCCATGACGCTGGCGCGCCACGCCTGCTCGAAGGTGTCCGGAGAGTCCGCCGTGCCGGTGCGGACGGGGATCTTGCCCTCGGGTGCCATGCCGAACCAGTCGGCGTACCCCTTGCCCATCATGTACTCGATGAACTTGCTGGAGGCGTCCGTCTCGGCGGTCCTGGTGACGGCCCATGACGTGATCTCGCCGAACTGGGCGGGTTCCTTGCCGTCAGGGCCCTTCAAGGAGGTGACGACACCGGTGTTGCGGGCCAGGAATTCCGGGTCCTTCTTGCACTCCGGGCAGCTCGGCAGCGCGTCCGAGCGCAGGCCCGCCAGCTCGTCCAGGAGGAAGGACGACCAGACCATCATCGACGACTTCCCGGCGAAGTAGGTGGCGCGGGTGGTGTCCACGCTCTGGGTGCCGGGCGCTCCGTGTTCGCGCGCGAGATCGTCGTAGGCCGCGAAGGCGTTGCGGCAGGCCGGGGAGTCGAGAGCGGGCTCGCCCGCCTCGTCGACCAGCTGGCAGCCGTTGGCCAGAGCGAGGTCCTCGAAGCTCTGCTGGGTGAAGACGTCCGAGGGATCGGTGGCCAGGGAGATGCCGTCCCGGCCGCCGGTGTCGAGGGTGGCGGCGGCCTTCAGGGCGCTCGCGTAGTCGTCCGGCGCGTCGAGCCCGGCCTCGGCGAAGAGGTCCTTGCGGTAGACGAGGATCTGCAGCCAGGCGTCGGAGGGGACGCCGAGCCTGGTGGCGCCGTCGGAGGTGAGCGCGAGCGCGTTGCTGTTGAACGTGCCCGGCTGCAGGTCCTTCACGATGCGGTCCGCGACCTCGGTGTTCAGCAGGCCGTTGCCGTACATCTGCCAGACCTGGCCCATCGGGACCGCCCCGATCACGTCCGGGAGCCTGCCGGCCGCCGCCGCGGACATGATCAGCTGCGGCAGCTGCGCCTCGTCCACACCGACGAGATCGACCTCGACGCCGCTCTCCTTCTCGAAACGGCTGATGACCTTCCTGGTCGCCGCCATCCGCGGCGGCAGGTTCTCCTGCGACCACACCGTGATCCTGTGGTCGGGCCGCTCTGTGCCGGAGCTGCCTGAGCAGCCGGCCAGCAGGCCTGCCGCCAGGGTCGCGGCGAGCCCGAACAGGGTCGCCCTCGACCGTCGGGTCTTCATCACCATGCTGTGTCCTCACGCCACTTACGCATTTTCCTGATGCATCTCAGCATCACTTTTGCTTGTTGACAAGACGTAACTCTGAGATATCTTCGACTGAAGTCAGCGAGCAACACCCCTCCAAGCGCTACCGGAGCTCCCCGTGGAACGCGTCGTCCAGTTCACCGGCCCCCGACAGGTCGAAGTCGCCGAGCACGAGAGCGCTCCGCTCCCCGCCGGGCACCTGCGGGTCCGCACCCGCTACTCCGGCATCTCGGCAGGAACCGAACTCACCGCCTACCGGGGGACGAACCCGTACCTGACGCGCACCTGGGACGCCGAAGCCCGGATCTTCCGCGACGGAGCGGCCGGGATCGAGTACCCGGTGGCCGGCTGGGGCTACTCCGAGGTCGGTGAGGTCACCGAGGTCTCCCCCGAGCTCGTCGGCACGCCCGGCATGCCGGTCACGGGCGACCTGGTCTGGGGCATCTGGGGTCACCGCAGCGAGGGCATCGTCCCGGCCGAGCGCATGGCGGGCCACACCCTGCCCGCCGGTCTGGAACCGCTCGCCGGGGCCTTCGCCCGGGTCGGCGCCATCGCGTACAACGCGATCCTCGCCGCGGACATCCACCTGGGCGAGGACGTGGCCGTCTTCGGCCAGGGCGTCATCGGCCTGCTCACCACCCGCCTCGCCCAGCTCAACGGCGGGCGCGTCACCGCGGTCGACGCGCTCGACGGCCGGCTCGCGACCGCCCGTGAGTACGGCGCACGGCACACCCTCAACGCCAGGACCGACAGCGTCGCCGAACGCATCCGGGCCGCCACGGGCGGGGCGGGGGCCGACGTCGCCATCGAGATCAGCGGTGTGTACCCGGCCCTGCACGAGGCCCTGCGCTCCGTCACCGTCGGCGGCCGGGTCGTGGCGTCCGGCTTCTACCAGGGCGACGGCGCCGGTCTGCGCCTCGGCGACGAGTTCCACCACAACCGGGTGCAGCTGATCTGCTCCCAGATCGGCGGGGTGCCGCCGCAGCTGGCGGGCCGCTGGACCGTCGAGCGGCTCCAGCAGACCTTCCTCTCGCTGGTCGCCGAAGGGCAGGTCGACGTGAAGTCCCTGGTCAGCCACGTCGTCCCGGTGGCGGCTGCCGCCGACGCGTATGTGCTGCTCGACGAGACTCCGGCCGACGCCCTTCAGGTCGTCCTGGAGTTCTGACCGCGAGCCCGGCGGCACCCGGGCGGGCCGGCGACCCTGCCGGCCGCCCACCCGACACGAACGACAGCCAGAACACAGCGCGCCCTCCGTCGGCGCCGAAAGGCATCCCATGCTGAGAACCGCCTGCCAGGAACAGCTCCTCCCCGGCGACACGCTCCAGGAGAAATGGGCCTTCGCCCAGGACGCCGGCTACGACGCCGTGGAGTTGCGGTCCAAGGGCGACTTCCACTTCCGTGGCCGTCTGCCCGAGCTGAAGCAGGCCCTGGCCGACGGCGTGATCATGCCGACGGTCTGTGTCGACATGCTTCACTTCTTCGCGGCGTTCGACGACGACCTGCGCCGTGACGCGCTGGAGCAGATGAGGTCCCAGCTCTCCGTCGCCGCCGAGATCGGAGCGCTGGGGGTCCAGACCCCCGCCTCCTACGGGATGTTCTCGCGCAGGCTCCCCCCGTTCGAGCCGCCGCGCACCGAGGAGCAGGACCGCGAGGTGCTGCTGGCCGGCCTCTCCGAGCTGGGCGAGCACGCGCGCCGCGAGGGCGTCACCCTCTATCTGGAACCGCTCAACCGGTACGAGGACCACATGGTCAACCGGCTGGAGCAGGCCGTCGAGCTGATCCGCACGGTGGGGCTCGACTCCGTCCGCATCGGCATCGACAGCTACCACATGAACATCGAGGAGGCCGACCCCTCGGCCTCGGTCCTGGCGGCAGCCCCCTACATCGGTCACGCCCAGGTCAGCGACTCGAACCGCTTCCAGCCGGGCGCCGGGCACCTGGACTGGCCGGCCTGGATCGGCGCCCTGCACAGCATCGGCTACGACGGCTACCTCGCCGCCGAATGCCGGCTGACCGGCGACCCCCTCGCGGCCGTACGCTCCATCCCCGGGTTCCTCCGGAGGTCCGGCGCGTGACGTCGCTGCTCGAAACCCCCGCGCCCGCCGCCGCCGGTCACCTGGCCCTTCGGCGCGGCGCGGCGCGGGTGCTCCTCACCAACTGGACGGGCTCCTCCACCGTTCCGTCGCGCGGCCTGTATCCGCACCAGTGGAGCTGGGACTCGGCCTTCATCGCGATCGGGCTGCGCCATCTCTCGGTGCGCCGGGCCCAGCGCGAGCTGGAGAGCCTCCTGGGCGCGCAGTGGTCCGACGGACGCGTTCCCCACATCGTCTTCAGCCCTGCGGTGCCTCTCGACGCGTACTTCCCCAGCCCCGACTTCTGGCGCTCCTCCACGGCCGGCGCCCCCTCCGGCGCCCCGGCCGGCACCGAGACCTCCGGCATCGTGCAGCCCCCGGTGCACGCCCTCGCCGCCTGGCTCGTCCACCTCGCGGACCCGGAGACCTCGCGCAGCCGCGGCTTCCTGCCCCGTGTGTACGACCGCCTCGTGGCCTGGCACGACTACCTCACGGGCCCCCGCGACCTCGGCGGCGGCGGACTGGCGGCCATGGTGCATCCGTGGGAGCCCGGCATGGACAACAGCCCCTGCTGGGACGGCCCGTTGCGACGCGTCGACCCGGCCGCCCCCGGTTCGTACCGGCGCGCCGACCTCGACCACGGGCAGGCCGCGGAACGTCCCACCGATCTGGACTACGGGCGGTATGTGCGGCTGGCCGCCGACTACCGGGACAGCGGCTACGCGGACGTGCCGGGCGAGCACGCCTTCGCGGTCGAGGACCCCTGTGTCAACGCCCTGCTGATCGTCTCGGAGCACGCCCTCGCCCGGATCGCCGCGGAGACGGGCGGGGACCCCGCCCTTCACGAGGCGCGGGCGGCACGCCTCACGGAGGCCCTGGTGGCGCGGCTCTGGTCGCCCTCCGACGGCATGTTCCTCTGCCGTGACCTGGTCGGCGGCGAGCTGATCCCCGAGCGCAGCGTCGCCGGGCTCGTCCCGCTCGTCGTCCCCGGACTCCCCCAGCACGTCGTGGACGCCCTGCTCGATACGGCGACGGGCACCGGTTTCCGGCTCGGCGAGGTCCCGATGGCACCGTCGTACGACTTCACGGGTCACGCCTTCGATCCCTCCCGCTACTGGCGTGGTCCCGCCTGGTTCAACACCAACTGGCTGCTGGAGCGCGGTCTGCGCCGGTACGGCCGGGCGCGCGCGGCGGACGCGCTGCGCACGGCCATGCTGGACGCGGCCGGCGCCAGTTCCTTCGCCGAGTACGTGGACCCGTTCACCGCCCAGGCCCGGGGCACCCGAGCCTTCGGCTGGACGGCGGCCCTCACCCTCGATCTGCTGGCCGCGGCGCGGAATTCGGACGACACCGGCCCCGCCGGTCCCGCCGCTCCCGCGAGCGCCCTTCCGATCGGAGCACGTACGTGAACGCCACAGCGGACACCACCCTGGTCGGCGCGGGCACCTTCGCCGTACTCGGGACCGACGGCGGCGTGAGCGGCCGCCGCGGTACCTCCCCCGACGGCCTGTTCCATCGCGACGCCCGGCACCTGAGCCGCTGGGCGCTGACCGTCGACGGTGCCGCACCGGCCGTGCTGGTGCCGTCGTCCGGCGAGGCGTCGGCCCTGTGCGTACTCACGCCACCCGGCACCCGGGACGAGCCGGCGGCCTACACCGTCTTCCGTGAACAGGCGGTCGCCGCAGGTGTGCTGACGGAGCGTCTGCGACTGGTCAACAACCGTCCCGCGCCCTCCACCGCGGTCCTCTCCCTGATCGCGGACGCCGACTTCGCCGACCAGTTCGAACTGCGCTCCGACAAGCGCCGGTACGAGAAGGCCGGCGCCGTGCGCACGGCACTCGCCCACGCGGAGGGAGTCACCTTCACCTACGAGCGCGGCGAGTGGCTGTCCCGTACGGCGGTGTGCGCCTCCCCCGCCCCGGTGTCCGTCGAGCCCTCCGACGCGCAGGCCACGGCGCACCAGCTCGACTGGCACCTGGAACTGCCCGCCCACGGCGCGGCCGAACTCCTGCTCACCGTCACGGCGTACGCCCATGGCGCACCCGCGCCGGCCCTGGTCGGCTCACCGGCGGAAGCCGTCGCCGAACACGGGGCGCTCACATCGGCGTTCACGAGCACACCGCTCCCCTTGCCGGCGGACGCGCCCGAGGGTCTGGCCGCCGCATGCGCACGTGGCCTGAGCGATCTGGCGGCGCTTCGGGTTCCCGCCACCGGCCCGGACGGCGAGCGCGTGTGTGTACCGGCGGCAGGTGTCCCCTGGTTCCTCACCCTCTTCGGGCGCGACTCCCTGTTCACCTCGCTCTTCGCGCTGCCCTACCGGCCGGAACTGGCGGAGGGGACCCTGCGCGCCCTCGCGGCGACCCAGGGCACGGAGTACGACACCGGCCGAGGGGAGCAGCCGGGGCGCATCGTCCACGAGATCCGGCACGGCGAACTGGCTCACTTCCGCCAGGTGCCCTACGGCCGCTACTACGGCTCCGTGGACGCCACCCCGCTCTTCCTGGTGCTCCTGGAGAGCTACACCGAGGCCACAGGTGACCGCGAGCTCGCCACCCGCCTCGAGCTCCAGGCCCGGGCCGCCGTGACCTGGATGTTCCGCGACGGAGGTCTGGACGACGGCGGCTACCTGGTCTACTCGCCCGACCCGCAGGGCCTGGTGAACCAGAACTGGAAGGACTCCGACGGCGCCGTCTGCTTCCTCGACGGCACCCAGGCCGAGGGGCCGATAGCCGTCGCGGAGGCACAGGGGTACGCGTACGACGCGCTGGTACGCACCGCGCGGCTGGCCCGTTCCCTGTGGGACGACGCCACGTACGCCGACCGGCTCGAGAGCGCTGCCGCCGATCTGCGGGCCCGGTTCCTGCGGGACTTCTGGATGCCCGGCCCCGACTTCCCGGCCCTCGCCCTGGACGGCGCCGGCCGGCAGGTCGACTCCCTGGCGTCGGACGCCGGACATCTGCTGTGGTCCGGCATCCTGGACGAACGACACGCACAGCGGGTGGGGCGGCGGCTGCTGGAAGACGACTTCTTCTCCGGGTGGGCCATCCGTACGCTGGCGTCAGGCCAGCCCGGATACCATCCCCTCTCGTATCACCGGGGCACCTCCTGGCCGCACGACAACGCGGTCATCCTGCTCGGGCTGGCACGGTGCGGGCTGAGGGACGAGACGCGAACGGTGGCCCTGGGCCTGCTGGAGGCGTCGGCCCACCACGGCCACCGGCTGCCCGAGGTGATGGCGGGCTACTCCCGCGCACAGCACCCCCGCCCGGTGCCGTATCCCCATTCGTGCTCACCGCAGGCCTGGGCGGCGGCAACGCCCCTGGCCGTGCTCACCGCGCTGCGAACGGCACGGCCGGCAGAGGTCGGGCCGCCGGCTCCCCGCGCGCGACCGTAGGGGCACACGGCTGTCGCGGTACGGGCCCTCACCCTTCGGACCCGCGGTCGCGATGAGGGCCGCCAGGGGTGCCCCGCAAGGGGCAGCCCGCGTCCGGTCATCGGTCATGGCCCAGGACCGCAGCCGCGGGGAGTAACACGGCCCCCACCTGGCTCACCCGTGACCGGGCCCCGTACCTACCGCCCCCCGCGCGACTTGTCCTGCAGCCGGCGGCCCTCGTCCCTCAGCCGTGGGTTCTGCAGTGCCTTGCCGTCCGCTTCCATGATCCGCCCGCGCAGCAGCCTGAGCGCGGAAGCCATCTTGTTCACGGAGATCACCTCGTGTCCGTGGCGGCGGGTGGCGCGCACGGCCCCGCAAGCCCTGCGTGCACGTGGCGTGCACGGATCGGCTGCTGTTCGCCGCCGGACGCGGGCAGCGCGGCCGGCCCGCGCGGGTCCTGGCATGGCTGACCGTGGTGGTCGTACCCCGCCTTCCCGAACCGTGTGCCGACCGGCACCGCGACGCCTGCGAAGAGCCGTGTACTTCCTCGTCCTCCCCAATTTTTCCCGCCCCTCGAAGGCGCACGCAAGTGCGGGGACCCGGCGCACGGAAAGAGCCTCCTCGCGGCGACGGGACCGGGAAGGTCCGGAGGCACTCACGGCGGGAGTTCCGGTGCCCACGGCAGAGGGTCAGGGGCGGCCGTGCCACAGGCAGGGCCACCCCTGACCCGTTCCGACCCGGTGCTCCTCCGTGACGGTCGGCTGCGTGTGCCGAGGCTCCGGCGGAGCAGGCCGCGCATTCGGGCGGAGGCGCCCCGGAGGGTCCCGAGCCGCCGGATCTCCTCCTCCGCGAGCTCCGGACGCTCCGCCGGGGCCAGGACGGCCGCATACGGCCGTTCACCTTCGGCGAGCTTCCCGGACACGGCACCGAGGACGGCTTGCAGGACGGTGCTGTCCGCGCGGGGATGTCCCGCCGGCAGACGAAGAAGTCTGTTGTCGTTCCAGGCGCTGTCCTGAGACGCACTCAGTTCCAGGAGGACGGCAGGTGGAGTCCGGGGGTTACCGGCGAGCGCATGCCACACGAACGGGTACGGGCACCGCGCGAGGCGGTGCAGGACCTCTTCGTCGCTCTCGGCGTGGGCCAGTTCGAGGTAGTCGGCAGGCGTGTGCACGCGTGTCCCTCAGGGATCGTCGGGGTCCATCCCACCACTTCCCGGCGGCCCGGCACCGCTTCCAGGCGACGTGGGCGCCGGGGATGGAACCGGGGCCCGCCAGGCCTCCGGGCCCCGCCCAGCCGTACTCACCCCTGGCCCCCATGTGCGAGTACCGAGACATTGAACATCGATGACACATTCCGGAAGCGTCCTGAAACGTATCAACACCCGAAGGCGACTTGGCGACGGTAGGCGCGCGCCGAGTGCGGGAACGGATTTCGACCGCTCCGGGCAAGCACGGAAACCCCCCGGGACCACTGTGTTCGCTGTGGTAGAAACAGACCATGCCAGAGGAGACCACTGCCGAGGGGGACCACCGAAGGGCGTCGATCCTCACGGCGCTCCGGGAGGGGGTACGTCGCGTCGACGACCTGGCCCGTGCTTGCGACGTCAGTACGATGACCATCCGGCGCGACCTCCAGGTACTGGAGCAGCGGAACGAGATCCGCCGGGTGCGGGGCGGAGCCGTGCCCGTCGACGCATGGACGTTCGATCACCGTCTCGGACGCTCCGTCGCCGCCAAGGACATGATCGCCGCGAAGCTCATGACTCTCGTGCCGGACAAGGGCGGTATCGGCTTCGACGGTTCCACGACCGCCCACGGCCTCGCGCGGTGCCTGAAGCAGCAAACGGTCCGCGACCTGACGGCGGTGACCACGGGTTTCGAGACCTTCCACGAGCTGTCCAGGACTCCTGGATGCAGGGCCTATGCCACCGGCGGCGCCGCGGACCCGCACACCGGCAGCCTGGTGGGCCCGCTGGCCCAGGTGACGCTCCAGCAGTTCGCCCTGCACACCTGCTTCCTCTCCGCGACCTACCTGGACGAAGCCATCGGGTCGACGGAGTTCACCGCCGACGAGGCAGCCGTGAAGCGCGCTCTCACAGCCGTCTCCCGGCGGACCGTCCTGGCTGTGGACTCCTCGAAGCTGGGCCACCGCGCCGTGGCCAGGTGTCTTCCGCTGGACGAGGTCGACATCCTGGTCACCGACCTGGAGCCAGGGGACGCGCGGCTCGAACCGTACCGGGGCCTGGTCGAGCTCATGTGAGGTCCCGGGAGCGCGGGCTCACCCGGCCGCACGGACTCGTCCCACCCGCACCCCCTGACCGGCTCGCACGACGGCGGGCCGGCCAGGAGGCGGGCCGTGCCTAGTCGCGGCCGGGCGCCCTGCCCGCGCTGCCGTTGATGACGAACTGTGATCCGGGTTCGATCACCACGTCGCCGTCGTTCGACCCGGTGATGGTCACGTCGGTCAGCGTCGCACTGCCCCGTGCGCCTCCATGGGCCAGGATCCCCGCGCCGTTGACGGACTTGTCGATGCGGACGTGCGAGATCCGCGCTCCGGGCACGGAGCCGCCACCCGACTTGAACTGGATCCCGTCGTAGGTCGAGTCGTGGATGTCGGTGTCGCGGATCGTGACACCTGGGATGTCCTGACCGGCCGCGAACAGCGTGATCGCGCCGAACTCCTGGGCCTCGCCCCAGAACGCCCCGCCTGTGCGGTGGAGAGCGTTGTTGGCGATGAGGGTCTCCCCGGAGAAGGGCAGCGGGTCGTGGTCCGTCGCCAGCATGATGCCGGGGTAGTTCATGGTGTCGGCGATGATGTTGTTCTCGATCGTGTTGCCGTGACCCCCGTAGACGGCAATTCCGTTGGCCCTCCACGGCAGCTGGATCGTGTTGTTGCGGAAGTGGTTGTCGTGGCCGATGTCCACCGAGGGGTTCTTCACGTACTTGCTCGACCAGACGGCCAGTGAGTCGTCTCCGGTGTTCCTGAAGGACGAATTGAACACCGTCGAGTTGCGCGTGCCGTTGGCGAAGTTGATGCCGTCCGCGTAGGTGTTGCGGACCCGCATGCCCGTGAACTCGACCCCGTCACCCGGCCCCCAGAGGTCCGGGATGTTGGAGTGGTCGCGGCCGACCCAGACCCCCACGTTCGCGTGCTCCAGCCACACGTTGGTGATCTCGGTGTCCTCGCCGAAGCGCCCGTTGAGGCCCACCCCGCCCTCGGCGTCGCCGTCCCCGCCCCGGATGGTGCCGGAGCCGAAGATGGCCAGGTCCGAGATCTTGGTGTTGTCGTCGATGTCGAAGCCGAAGTTGCCCTCGTGCGGGTGGTTGATGCCGCCCGCGTCCTGGGGCGGCGTGAGTGTGTACAGCTGGGAGTGCCACATGCCCGCGCCGCGGATCGTGACGTCCCTGATCCCGACCTGGTTGAACTCGCCCCGGTTCAGAGGGTCGTCGGTCAGGATCTTCTGCTCCTGCCGCCACTGACCCGGCGGGATCCATACGCAGCCGATGTCACCGTTCTGATCGGCCGTCACCGCTCGCTGGATGGCGTCCGTGTCGTCGATCCCGTCGTTCGGGACGGCTCCGTACGTGGTGATCGAGGTGCAGCCGGCCGGCCGGCTCGCCGGGGACGCCACCTGCTCCAGGTCGACGAGGTCGATGATGTAGAAGGAGGCCGAGTCCCCCGCGTCGCGCTGGAGGCGGAACTTCGTCCCGGCGGGGTAGGTCCGGCCGAGCAGGGCGTTGGACTCGTCGAACAGCCTGCGGGCGTCCGCCTGCGGCTGGTTCGTCAGGCCCTCCGGACTGTCGGTGTCGCCGTACAGCCAGCTGTGCTTGGAGGAGAGCGTCAGCTTCCGGACGAAGGTGTTGTCGGCGTACAGGCTGATCGTGGCCTCGGCCCCGCCGCCGCCGGGGGCGTCGGGGACGGAGTTCCGTACGACGATCGAGTTCGACGGCACGGTCGAGGTGACCTCGACGTACTCGCCGCCGGAGTCGAGCCGTACGGATTCGCGGCCGGAGGACTCCGTGGCGAAGTTGGTGTGTCCGAAGGTGCGTTTCTGGTCCGACTTGAGCAACGTCCCCTTGTAGGAACCGTGTTCGGCCTCGTACTCGGTGTAGGGGACCGCTGCCCCGCGGCCGACCACGAGGGCACGGGAGAAGACGTTGTTGTTCTCGTCGGTCTCGGTGACGGCTCCGGTCGCATCCGCGGTGGCGGTCAGGTTGGCCCCACCGCTCTTCGCGGTCCAGTTCCCGCTGATGGGCACGGTGACCGTGCCTCCGGCGGGGACGGCCCCGGTGGCGCCGTTCAGCGTGACGTTCTCCACCAGGAGGCGGGTGACCGTCGAGGAACTCACGGCGGCGGTGCCCCGGTTGTGGACGGACACGCTGAAGGTGACGGCGGCGCCCACGGCGGGGTTCGACGGGCTGGTGGTGATGCCGAGAACCTCCAGGTCGGGTCCGGGACTCCGGCCGACCACGAGCTTCGACGATGCGGTGCGGCTGTTGTTGCCGTTGTCCTGCTCGACGACCGTGTCGGTCGGGTCGACCGCCGCCGACACGCTGTACGTGCCCGTCGGCCGTTTCCCTACGCCCACCGACACGGTGGCCGAGGCTCCGGCGGCGAGGCCCTCCACCGGTGCGCTGCCTGCGACCACGCCCTCCAGACTGACCTCCACGGCCGTCGCGGCTGCCGCCGCCGTACCCGCGTTGCGGACGGTGGCCTTCACGGTGACGTCATCCTTCTCGGACGGCGAGGCGGGTGACCACACCAGCTCGGAGACGGTCAGGTCGGGGTTGGGAGCGGCGGTCCCGACGACCTGTATCTCGGCGACCTGGGCACCGGGAGCACCGGTGTTGGCGAAGAAGGTCAGCCGCACGTCCGCGTGGCGGCCGGTGACCGGGATGGTCACCGTGTTCTGGTTTCCCGAGGGATCGAAGACGTGGTCGGCACGGTCCTTCAGGGACGTGAAGCCCGCGGCGGCCTGCGCACGCCCGAGCACCTGGACACTCTGGGTGCGGGTCGCCCATGCCTGGTCCGGGGAGAGCTTGATGACGACGGCCTCGATGTCGGCGTCGGCACCGAGCTTCACCGTCAGCGTGGAGGGGTAGCCGTTCGACTCCCAGTACGTACCGGGCTTGTCGTCATTGGCGTTGGCCGCCACGTAGGTCTGCGTGAACGACGACGCCTCGATCGGCTTGTTCAGTGCCAGGTTGGAGCCGTTGGCGGGTGGCGGGCCGGCGTCGCCCTCGCCGTGGACCTCCACCTGGGAGAGCTGCGCGGCGTTCCACCCGGTGTTGGCGGTCACCTGCACACGGACGTACCGCACCTGCTCAGCGGTGAAGCCGATGGTGACGGTGTTGCCCGCCGAGGGACTGAACACCCGGGCGGCCGAGGCCGACAGGGTGCTGAAGCTGCTTCCGTCCGTGCTGCCCTGGACAGCGAGTGTCTGGGTCCGCTGCTCCCACGTGCTCGGAAGTGCCAGCACCACCTGGTCGACGTCGAACCGGCCTCCGAGGTCGATGCGGATCCACTGCGGGAAGGTGCCGGGGCTCTCCCAGTACGTCTGTTGGCTGCCGTCGGTCACGTTCGACGCCGGGTAGGCGCCGTGGGACCCACTGGTGGTCACCTGTTTACCGAGGGCCAGGTCGGGGCTCCGGTCGGCCGCCGAGGCGGTGACCGGCAGGATCCCGACGGTCATCAGTGCGGCCGTCACCGCGCCGGCGACGAACCGCCATCCGAGTTGCTTCCATCTCATGTTGTCCTCTGTTCCGTGGGACTACGGGACCGGGAGGGCACCGCAACGCGTCACCGACCGCGCGACGCGTACGCCGTCCGGCGGTCGGCGGTCGGCGACGGCCGGGTGCGGGCTGCCGGTACACCGATGGGGGGCGATCCGGGACGCCGGCAGAGAGCCAGCGGGCCACTCGCCGGGAACTCGCGCGTATTGCTTAGGATTTTGAGTGATCTGGTCAATATTTTGCGGTGTCGAGGTGACAGGTTTCTAGCAGGCCGCAGTTTTGTCAACGGTCCCGACATCGACGCCGGTTCGCGCCCATCGTCCGCGCAGCTCAGCCAGGCACACGCGTCCCGAAGGAGGCCGGACGCAGGATGGCGGCGCACTTTTTGAAATTGACTATCATTTCCATATAGCGTCCCGGCCATCGGCACCCGAACCGGCCCAGGAGGCCCTCATGGCAGTCCCGAAGCGGAAGATGTCCCGTAGCAACACCCGCCACCGTCGCGCCCGATGGAAGGCCACCACACCCCAGCTGGTTCCGGTCACGATCGAGGGGACCGTCCATCAGGTACCCCAGCGGCTGGTGAAGGCGTATCAGCGCGGCCTCCTGCATCCCGAGGACTGAGCGACTCTCGAGGCTGCTGAGCCCCGGCTCCGTTCTCCCAAATTCGGTGCCGGGGCACCCACGGGCAGTTCGACGTCCGTGGGGGTGCAGCCGTACCCGTGGCACCGCCCGCCCGCGCTTGGCGTACAGGTGAACCCGACGCGGAACGCCGGCCCGCAAGCCCCAGGGCCGCTCAGGGGTGAACCCATGCGAGCGCGTAACGCCAGAACAGCCGGCCTCGCAGCCGTGCGCCGGGGAGGACGTCATCGCTTCCCGGACGATGTCGGCGAAGCTCATGCCGGCCGAACGGGTCGGAGCCCTCATGGAGACGGGCCGGGGCGGGGGCCTCGTCAGCGGTGAGGCCCGGCCGCACGTCAGGGCGCGATGCCGGAGCGCCCGCCGTAGCCGGCCCGAGGGCGGGCCACCGAGCGGGGAACACCCTTAACCGGCACCGCGCTACCCGATCCTCGATTCATAGGTTAGGTTAGGCATACCTAAGTAAGTGCAATGAGGTCTCCCCGCCGGCTCCTCTGGAGAACTTGGATGCGTCCTTCCCACTCCCGCGTCACACAGCCCACCGCCGCCGAACGCGTGCTGTCGATCCTGACCGCCGCCCATTCGATGACCGTGGTGAGCGATGGGCACGACCCCGTCGAGGTTCACCGCCTCGACGGCACGGCCGCGATAGGGCACATCCACCTGCACGAACCGTCCGAGGGAGGCACCACCCGACCGGGGGAACGCGTTCCCGTCCGGCTCGAGTTCACCGACATCGCGCCCACGCCGGTGCGGGACCGCATGCGGGCCCGCGTCACGGTGACCGGCCTGCTGTCGGCGCCGTACACCACGGACGCCACCGAGAGCACCTGCATGGAGTTCGGCCAGGCCGTCTTCGAGGACCACAGGGGCCGCGCCTTCGTCACACTGGACGCCCTCCAGGAGACGGACCCCGATCCGATCGCCACCAGTGAGGCGGCGATGCTGACCCACCTGGTGGACGACCACGGCGAACTCGTCCCTCTGCTCCTGCGCCTGGTGCAGCCCCAGCCGGAGAAGGGCGTGACGCGCATCCTCCCGCTGGCGATGGACCGCTACGGCGTGACCCTGCGCCTGGAGTACCCCGGCACCCACCGTGATGTGCGCCTGCCCTTCCCGAAGCCCGTGGTCCGTCTCGACCAGGCCGGCCCTCAGATCCACGCCCTGCTGTCCGCCGCCCGTCGCGCTTCCCACCGCAATCAACTGCTCACCTGACGACGGGCCGGAACGCCGACGGCGAAGGCGAGACGATCCGGCGCACACTCCGGCAGGTACGGAGGGACGCGGGGATGCCCCGCGGGGATGACGCGGATGACGCGAGGCCGGAGAACGCGTCCGGGGGGTGGCACGCGCCACCCCCCGTACTTGTCGGCACGCTCAGCTCTGGGGGCGGCTGCCGTGGTTCGCGCCGTTCTTGCGGCGGGCCCTCTTCTTACGACGTCGCTTCGAGGACATCGAACCTCCCTTTCAATGGCTTTCGCAGACTATCCACCGGATTGTCGGCTCCGGCGATCACAGAGCCCCTTACCCAGCGACGGAGCGGCAAACACCCGCCGAAGGTGCAAGCGAGTGGCGTACGTCACGGCACGCGACAGTCCGTTCACTCCGTGCGTATCCGCCCGGACGCCGGAGCGGATCACGCTCCGGCGTCCATGGACAGCCGTCGACCTGCTGTGATGTGATCCGTGCGGTGGAACGGCCCTGTCCGGCGCTGCTCACCGGGCGATCCCCAGGTGCGTCGCGCGCAGGCGGACCGAACCCCGCGTCATGCCTTCCGTCGCTCGATACCCGCCGGTCCCCCTGTCACCGCGGCGAGCGCCCGGGTCCCGTCCCCCCAGGCTCGAAAGTTCCGAACACATGCAGAAGACCAAGGCCGCACTCTGGGAATTCCTCCAGGGGCTAGGCAAGACGTTCATGCTCCCGGTGGCTCTGCTCGCGTTCTGCGGCATCATGCTGGGCATCGGCTCCTCGCTCTCCAGCGACGCCGTCACCGACAACCTTCCCTTCCTGAAGGCCGAGGGCTTCCACCTCGTCTTCACCTGGATGGCCAACACGGGTCTGGTCGCCTTCACCTTCCTGCCCGTCCTCTTCGCGATCGCCATTCCGCTCGGCCTCGCACGCGAGGACAAGGGCGTGGCCGCGTTCTCCGGGTTCGTCGGCTTCGCCGCCATGAATCTCGCGGTGAACTTCTACCTCACCGCCAAGGGCGTCGACTTCGAGGACGAGGGAGCGATCAAGCACTACGGCATAGCCGATGTGCTCGGAGTGCAGTCCATCGATACGGGACTCCTCGGAGCCGTGGCCGTTGGCATCGTTGTCAGCCTCCTCCACCAGCGCTTTCGTACCCAAAGGATGCCTGACGCACTGGCCTTCTTCGGCGGGCTGCGCTTCGTCCCGATCATCTCCGCCCTCGTCCTGAGCGTGCTCGGTCTGCTCATCCCTCTGGTGTGGCCCACCTTCAACGGCTGGATCACCGCCGTCGGGCGCGGCATCGGGCACACCGGTGTCTTCGGGCCCTTCTTCTTCGGTATGGGAGAGGTGCTGCTGCGGCCGATCGGGCTGCATCACATCCTCGTGGCCATGTTCCGGTTCACCGACGTCGGCGGTTCGGGTGCCGTGTGCGGGGACAACGTCTCCGGGGCCCTGAACATGTTCTACGCGCACCTGGACTGCGCTGGCTCGCCGAACGCCGCCGTCACCGATGCGACGAACTTCCTCTCGCAGGGAAAGATGGCGGCCTACCTGGGCGGCCTCCCGGGCGCGGCGCTCGCGATGTACCACTGCGCCAGGAAGAAGATGCGCCCGGAGATCAAGGCCCTGCTCGTGTCCGGCGTGGTGGCCTGCGTCGTCGGCGGCATCACGGAGCCGCTGGAGTTCCTGTTCCTGTTCGTCGCGCCGTGGCTCTACGCGATCCACGCGGTCCTGGTGGGACTCGGCTTCCTCACCGCGGCCGTGCTCGGGATCTTCATCGGGAACACCGACGGCAACGTCATCGACTGGCTGGTCTTCGGTGTCCTTCAGGGCACGGCGACCAAGTGGTATCTGGTGCCGGTGATCGCGGCCGTGTGGTTCGCCGTCTACTACTTCCTGTTCCGCTGGGCGATCACCCGCTTCGACCTCAGGACTCCCGGCCGCGAGGAGGAGCCGAACGGTGACGACGACCAGGACGCCGCTCCGGAGGGAACCGAGGAGCCCGCGCGTGAGCTGGTCGCGGGGAAGTACGACGCCGTCGCCATCCTCGACGCGATCGGCGGCGCCGGCAACATCCGGTCCCTGGACAACTGCATCACCCGTCTGCGCATGACGGTGCGTGACGCCGGACAGGTCGACGAGGCGCGGCTGAAGAAACTCGGCGCCGTGGGTGTGATCAAGCTCGACGGCCATAACGTGCAGGTCATCATCGGGCCGCAGGTCCAGTCGGTGAAGGACGCCATCGCCACCATGATCCCGGTGGGCTGATCATGAGCTCCCCTTCCGCCGGGTCCTCCGGCCCGGATCGTGGGACCGCGCGGGATCCCTACGGCTTCGACATCCCGGTGGACCGGCACGGCACCTGGTGCACGCAGTGGGACTACGTCGAGGACCGCTTCGGCGTGCCCGGGCTGCTGCCGTTCACGATCTCCGACATGGACTTCGAGACCGCCCCGGAGATCATGGCCGCGCTCCGCGAACGGCTGGACCACGGTGTGCTCGGCTACTCGCGGTGGCGGCAGGACGACTTCCTCTCCGCGATCGTCCACTGGTACGCGACGCGGCACGCGACGGCCGTCGATCCCGAGTCGGTCGTCTACGCGCCGTCCGTGGTCTACCAGCTGTCGCAACTGCTCCGCCTGTGGTCCCGCCCCGGTGAAGGTGTGGTCGCCCACTCCCCCATGTACGACGCCTTCCCCAAGACGGTGGCGGCTCACGGGAGGCAGCTCCGCGGGTGCCCGCTGGACGACTGGGGGGAGCTGGAGCGGCTCCTTGCACTGCGCGACACGGCGGTGCTGCTGCTGTGCTCGCCGCACAACCCGACGGGCAGGGTCTGGTCAGCGGATGAACTGGACCGGATGGCGCAACTGTGCGCACGGCACGGCGTGGCCGTCATCAGCGACGAGATCCACTCCGACCTGGCGCACGCCCCGCATGTCCACCGCCCGTGGGCGGGGTTCGGCGGAGAAGGCAGGTGGGCTGTCATCACCTCGGCGTCAAAGTCGTTCAACATCCCTGCTCTGAGCGGCAGTTACGGGATCATCGGCGAAGCTGCCTCACGTGACGCCTATCTGCGGCAGCTCAAGGAGGCTGACGGCCTCTCCTCCCCCGCGGTGCTGTCGCTCGTCGGCCACATCGCCGCGTACAGGGAGGGGGCCCCCTGGCTGGACGCCCTGCGCACGTACCTCGCGGGCAACCTCGCGATGGTCGCCGACCGTCTTCGCAGCGAGTTCCCGCAGCTCGAGTGGGCCCCTCCGCAAGCGGGGTATCTCGCCTGGATCGACCTCCGGCCACTCGGTGTCGACGACGACGCACTCCAGCGCGAACTCGTCGAGGTGGAGAAGGTGGCCATCATGCCGGGAGCCGCGTACGGCACCCCGGGTCGGGTACGGCTCAACGTCGGCTGCCCCCGGTCCAAGGCGGAAGCAGGGGTCGAGGCGCTGGTGCGGGCGCTGCGCCGGCTCATGTAGGTGGCCGCACGTTGTGCCCCGCCCCCACCGTGCGGTCGGGGCGGGGCACAACGTGCGGCCGAGCCGGGCGGCATACGGCTGCGAGGCCGGGCGCCGGGGGCTGCGCACCTCCTCATCAGTGCCCGGCGGACGCCTTCACCAGGGCGACTGCGACACCGATCACCGCGTCCAGCAGACCGGCCAGCACCGCCAGGAGGACGCCGCCGCCCATGCGGATCCCTCCCGCGCAGCCCCAGGCGAAGAGCGAGACGATGCCCACGCCGGCGGCCGTCATCAGCGCGGTGGACAGGGACAGGACGTCGAGGGCGGCGAGGGCGATCATCACGGCCGGGCCCACCGCACAGGACAGCAGTGGACTGCTGACGTACAGCATCCGGCGCAGGTCCTGGCCGGTGGCGAGGTGGCGGTACACCGTGCGGTGCGCCTGCTGGTCGGCGACGAAAGCCGCGAGCCACAGTCCGAGAGCGGTCGTCAGGACCGTGGCCAGGGCGCCGGTGGTCCCCGCGTCACTGACGGACAGGCCGACCACCACGGCGATCATCGTGATCGTCGCGTAGACGCGCTCCTTGAGCCGGCCCGCCCGAGCGCCCGCGGCCGACTCCGGTGACAGGTCCGACCAGTCGTCCGCCATCTGGTTCTCCTCACCCGTCGCGGGACCGCGGAAGGTCGCGCGACCCTGGTCCGGCGCCGCGGCACGCGCCCAAGGACGGTGCCGTGGTCGCGGCCACCAGCATGCCTTGCCGGTGGCCCGGAACCAGGAAACGTGCGAGGGGCCGCGTTGCGCAGGCTCGCCCTAGGTGCTGCGCCGCGAGGGCGCCGAGACGCTGGCCGAGCTACTGCAGGAGGTACTCGATCCGGAGGCGGCCCGCCGACGGCTCGCCCGGCACGCGATCGAGGGCGAAGCCGTGCTCCTCGTGGTCCGCCGCACCACGGACGACGCGCTGCTGCACTGCCTTGAGGGTCACCCTCATCTGCTGCTCACCTGGGGCGAGGACCGGTACGTCCTGGGAGCGCCGGATCTGGTGGAGGCCGTCGGTGACCTCCCGGACGTGGCAGCGGGGATGAGCCGCCCCTTCCTGCCCGGAGTCGCGCTAAAGGTGGCGGAGCGCGAGGCGCTGTGGGCGGTCTCGAAGGCCGTGGAGTCCGGCCGCCCTGTCGTCCGGTACGGCGACGACGCGACGGGCCGGTGGCTGCCCGACGACCCCGCCGTCCTGACCGCGCTGGTCGAGCACGTGCTCGGCGAGGTCCTGCGGTACGACGAGGCCCACGACTCGCATCTGCTGGTCTCCGCCCGCACCTGGATGGAACGCGACCGCCGTACCGAGACGGCCGCCGTGGCGCTCCACATCCACCCGAACACCCTCGCCTACCGGTTGCGGCGCTTCGGCGCGCTCGCCCAGCGGGACCTGACGTCGACGGGCGCCCTGGCCGAGGTCTGGCTGGCGATCCAGGCGGCGGGCGCGCTGGGTCTCACCGACTGACAGGGCACCCGCGCGACGGCGGTTCGTGGGCCTCGATCGTCAGGTCAGCAGATGCGGGTGCTCCGGCCGTTGATCACCATGGCCTGGCCGTCGCGCAGGGTCCGGTGGGCGATGCCTCCGGCGTGGTAGCGATCGGCCACTTCTCCGAGGATCTCGGATTCGGGATGCGCCGGGGAGTCGATGTGGGGCACGACGGCGTAGGGAAGAAGGCCCAGCCCGTCCCAACGGGGCTGGTCACCGTATGCGGTCCGTACCGCTTGCGGGTCGTCGCACTGCTCCAGCCCGTGCAGGTCCGGCGCCAGGACGCACGCGCCGGCACTGTAGCCGGCGTAGACGACGGCGTCGTCCCGGAGCAGGCCGGCAAGGACCCGGTCGGCTCCGCTGTTCGCCAGTGCTCGGCGCAGGACGAACACGTTGCCTCCGCGGACCCAGATCAGGGGGAACCGGGAGAGGGCGGCGGCGGTCCGGGCTCGGGGCAGGCCGAAGAGTTCCCTCAAGTCGACCTCGACGGCGCGCAGTCCGAGTTCGGTGAGCGCGCTGATCTCCTGTTCGACGCGCGCCCGGCGCTCACCGTCCGGCAGGGCGTCGATCGCGTTGGCGATCACCGCGACCTCACACGCGGCGACAGGGTCCGCCAGTAGCTCCAGCATGCGGTCGGGGTGGTCGCCCGTACGGAAGGAGGACAGGTACATGCGCATCTGTGCACCGTAGTGCGGCAGTTGTCCGGTCACACCACTGCCTGGCCGGCCGGCGGCGGGCAGCCGGCCACGAACGGATGGAGCGCGGGTGTCTCCCGTCCGGCCTGCCTCGCGGGTGGCCGGTCGGTGCGGGGTCGCCGCACCGCGCCGATTCTCTTGATTTCCGTGAGTCTGAAACGTGTGAGGGCGGGTAGACGGGCGGTGTGTCAGCTGCGTGGTGCAGTTGACCGGACGGGGGATGTGTCATGGAACGGCTGACGGCGAGTTGCGGAACGGACCAGGATCGGCGGTCGGCCGGAACGGGCGTCCTGGCGGGCAGTGCCGCGTACGACATGGGCTCGGGGGAGATCGCCCGTGCCCGCGGCTTCGCCCGGGATTTCCTGTCCGACGCGCAGTCCTCGCACGGCTTGGACGTGTCGACGCGGGCGCTCGACGTCGCACAGCTGGTGGTGAGCGAACTTGCCACGAACGTCTGCAAGTACGCACCCGGACCGTGCCTGCTGGACCTCGAGGTGGACGGCGGCATGCTGGTCATCACCATGTGGGACTCGGGCTCCGTGCTCCCCACCGCCCTGCACGCCGACCCCACCCGCGCGGGGCAGCACGGCCTGGAGATCGTGCTCGCGGTCTGCCAGAGCTTCGAGGTGCGCCGTGAGCCGGTGGGTAAGCGCATCCGTGTGGGGATCTCGCTGCTCGATGGCCCTGGTGACGGTCCGGCCGGTCCCACGCCCTGGTGAACGGCCGAGGCCCTCGTGTCGGAGTGCCGCGCAGTCATCCGGTGGTCGCCAGGACACTCCGTGACGGCGGACCCTCGAACAGGCCCATACTGCGAAGATGTCAACACCCGATGATCACACGTCATTCACGCAGTCGAAGGCCGCGGCCCGCCCCGTCACCGTGGACCAGTACGAGGTCGAGGGTGCCTGGGTCGTCGTGGCAGCCGGTGAGCTCGACATGGACACGGTACCCACGCTGCAGGAGGCGCTGGAAGGGGGCGCCGCTTCCCATCCTTCGGTGATCCTGGACGCCGGCGCGGTCACTTTCGCGGACTCCACCGCCCTGACCGCCCTTCTGCGCATGCACCAGACCACCGTCTTCAGGATCGCGGCCCCGAGCCCGACCCTGCTGCACCTGATACAGGTCACCGGCGCCGACCGGATCCTGACCGTGAGACCGACCGTGGACGAGGCGCGCACGGCTTGAGCCGGGCGGACGGGCCGCGTCGGACCCTTTCCCGCTCCTCCCGGAGCGCATGGCCACACACTCACGCTCGCCGCGGACTTGGCGGCGACGCGGCGGGCATCCACGTGCGAACGGCACGGTTTCCCGCCCCTTCCGGGCGGGCAACCGTGCCGTCTGTGTCGCCGCTGCTCAGTAGGCGGAGTCGACGTTGTCGATGGAGCCGTACTTGTCGGCGGCGTAATTGGCGGCCGCCGTGATGTTGGCGACCGGGTCGGTCAGGTCCTGCGGGGTGCCGGAGACGTGATAGGCGTCGAACGTCGGCTGGATCACCTGCAGAAGCCCCTTGGAGGGCGTGCCGTTCTGGGCGTTGACGTCCCAGCCGTTGGCTGCGTCGGGGTCACCACCGGACTCGCGCATGATGTTGCGGTGAAGGCCCTCGTAGGTGCCGGGGATCCCCTTGGTCTCCATGATCTTGAGGGATTCCCGGATCCAGCCGTCCAGGTTGTCCGGGTCGGTCGCCGCCCTGTCGGCCTTCTTGGCGATGGCGTCCGCCTGCGCGGAGACTCCGGCTGCCGAGACCCCGGCCGTCACCGCACCGTGCGAGGCCGGCTCGGAGGCCTGCGCGGACGGGGCGAGGGTCAGGGCCGCTGCCGCGGCTCCTACCGCGCACAGTCCGGACACGGAGAACCTGCGAATACGGGTGGCACGGGCGGCGGGGGACTGAGCGGACGTACGGATAGAACACTCTCCTTGCGGTGACGTCAGGGACGCCGGGGGCTGTCGGCGGGTCGGAAGTGCGACGTGCTCCTTCGTGCGGACACGGCGCTCGACCGGGCCGGATGTCAGCTCCCGGGCTCGATCCATGGTTAGCGGCACACCGTCACGAGGGCAACGACCGGAATTACTAGATGCCTACGTAGAACGGGGCCGAGGGAGCGACCGGTGCGCTCCACCACCCTGAGCCCGTGCACCGGCGCCTACTACCGCGCTTCGTATGTGACCTGGGACCTATGGGCCGACTCACAACCGCAGGCCGGTTCCACGCTGCCGGGAGACGTGCGCCCACCGCGACAACAGCGCTCGGGCGCGTCGCTCAGGGCCGGATCCGAGACCGGTCCGGCGCTCCGGCCGTCAGGCACCGACGGATCGGACGGTCACCCTGTCTCCGCTCCGGGCGACCTGGACGGCGTGGAACTGCCCGCAGGCGGTACGGGCGGACCGCAGGTCCTCGCTCACCTCGACGCCGCACGGGTGCACGCCCGCCAGCCGGCCGACATGCCCCTTGACTGCGATGACCTCCAGATGGTCCCGGCCCCTGGAGCCGGGCGGCAGGCCCAGGGCGTGCGCGAGGGTGCCCCTGAGCCAGTCCACCTCGTCGACCTCCCCTGCGAGGATCTCCGTCGTCCCCTCGACGTCCCCCCACAGCCCCACCCCCGGCAAGGCACCACGACGCATGAGGAAATCCCGGAGCTCGACCAGCGGGACCCGTGCGAACGGGCCGACGGGCAGCAGGACGTTGATCATCCTCAGCTCGGCGGCTACGCGTCCCTCCACGCACATCTGGATGTCGATCGCCGACATGGGCCGGGGGCTCGCCCCTTCGGTGACGAACCCGCCGAAACGAGCCTCGATCTCGACCTCACCGGCCTCCGGCGGCGCCTCGAACAGCTCCAGCCGCTCCACCCGGAGGGGGTAGCCGACCACACCCTCGCCGATCTCCCGGGACCACCGCCACAGGCTTGCGGACGGGACCACCTGTACGAGGGCGTCCATGAGGCCCTGGTTCAGGCAGCCCTTCGGCACCGTGCCACGGGCGGTGTCGGCCACGCCGGAGGATCCGGCCGCCCCGATGGCGAGCGAGGTCAGGTACTGGAACGCCGGGCCGTGGAACAGCTCGGCCGAAGCGTACGGATCCGGCTGCACCACCGCGTCCGGCAGCGGGGCGAAGCGCTCGGGGCGCCGGTCCGGCCGGTCACCGACCAGCACGGTGCCACTGGCTGCTTCCTCGAACCGGGACAACGCGGATGTCGCCGCCTCACGCCAGATCAGCAGCCTCACTTCCAGCCCCGCCTCCGTGGGCACTACCTCCGTCCGCAGCCGGACCGGCTCGGCGACCGGAATCCAGCGCCGGAGCCGCACATCACGTACGGCGACGACGGGGCCGCCGGTGTGGTCCGCGGCGGCCTGGGCGAGTTGGTCGACGACCGACATCATCGGCAGGGCGGGGACCGTGAACGTCGGACAGTGGTCGCCCGTCCAGGTGTCGGCGGCGGGATCGAGCGTCTTCTCCGTCACGCCGGGCGGGCCGTCGGACACGACCCGGACACCGAGTCCACGGACGTGGTAGAGACAGATGTCGTCGCCCCAGAGGCGGGCGTCGGCAACCGCATAGGGCCCACGCGCGTCCTCCGCGACCTCCAGGATCTCCATGTCGATCCTGATGAGGCGGTTGTCGGGGGTGATCTGGCCGCGGTACTTCCACACGACCTCGTGGTCGAGCATGACGGGCTCGAACCTGGGGCGGGGAACCCTCGCGGTGAGGCCTCGGTCGATCAGGTAGAACTGGAGCAGCTGGCACATGGCCTCGACGCCGAGTGAGCCCGGCTGGACCGGATCCTGGAAGAAGTGGGCCCTGAAGAACCACTCCCCCGCGTCGACGTCCTTCTCCGACCGGAGCCGCCCCAGCCCCGCGCCTCCCCCCTCCGGCCAGTAACCGGTGATCCTGTCGATCATCAGCAGCATGGGACCGGGCAGGCCGGCCGAGCCGGCGAAGTAACGGGCCGGACCCCCGGTGAGGTCGACGGCACGCTCGCACGGTGCCTCCAGCGCGTCCCGGTCGCTCTCCGGGACCGGCAGCCCGACCTGGTGGTCGAATGCCGATGGCGGAAAGAATCCGAACACCGTGGACACGGCGAAGACCTCCGCGTCGTCGGCGCGGCACCGGACCGTGAACGACACGATGATCATCTCGCCGGTCCGGGAGATCGAGGTCAGCTCCGCCTCGGTGCGCACGGTCCGGGTGGCCGGGGTGATCTCCCCGGTGACCGTTCCCCTCCCGTCCAAATTGCGGAAGAGCAGATCGACATCGACGGCCGACTGGCATCCGGCGTAGGCGGCCAGCCACCCGCACGGTTGCAGGGCGATCTCCATGAGCACCGCGAACGGCATGACCTGGTCACCGCTCTGCTCGAAGTACCACACCCGGTCGGGTACGTCGTACTCGGCGACCACCCGGCTGCCCTGCCGCATGCCGCGCTGTGGACCGTCCACGGAGACGATGCGGGTCATGAAGTGATAGGGCGGCCCGGGCAGCCGCGCGGTCCTGCGCGTGCCGTCGAAGATCCGCGCGGCGGCACCGAACGCCGCACTCGGCCTCCCCCACGCGCATGCCAGCAGCGAGGCGTAGTCGAACACCAGGCCGTCGGACTCCGCCGGCGCCTTGGCCTCCCGATGGCCGACGAGCCCGCCGAGACGGGCGAGCGGCACCGGGGCCCCGCTGGTCTGCTCCGTGTGTCCGCCCAGCTGCCGCCAGTGCTCCAGGGGCCAGTCCGGCACCAGCCGGAGCACGACGTTCCGGCCGTGGAAGGCCTTGACCCCGTCGACGGTGCCCAGGACGTCGGCGTACAACGTCGGCTCGGGGCCCGCCGAGACGCCGTGCACGAACACCTCGTACACGATCCACCGGCTGTCGGGGGTGGCCTGCCCACGGCAGCGGGCGGTGCAGGGCTGCCCGGGGGCCGGCTCGAAGCGCCACCCGTCCCTGGCGACGGTGAGGCCGAGGGCAGCCAGGTAGAAGGCCATCGCCTGCAGACCGGCCTGGAGCATCAGGGTTCCCGGCATGCACGGGTCGTTCCTGAAGTGCCCCTCGAAGAACCAGTCGTCCGCCGAGACGGGGGTCTCCGCACGGAGGTAGCCGCGGCCCCACGGCCCTCCGGCCGGGTCGAACTCGGTGACCTCGCGCAGGAGAAGCAGCCGGCCGTCGTCCGGCCGGGGAGATCGCACGTGCGACCTGGTGACGTCCCAGCCGGGCCCGAAGCAGTCCGCCGGGCGGCCGGCCGCGAAGGCCCGGACCTGTTCCGCGCCGAACGACGACCGTGCGCAGGGCACAGCCGGGGCGTCATGCGGGACGTCCAGGGCCGGTGAGCAGGAGGCGGGGTTCCAGCGCACGCCGTCCGTGTCGTCCAGCTCGGCACGGGTGAAGAAGCCCGCCTGGCCGTCCCGGACGCTCAACCGGAGTTCGTCGCCGACGTAGCAGTCGTAGTGGAAGAAGAAGAGGCGGATACCGTCGTGCTCGGCATGCCGGTCGATGTGGATCTCGTACCGCAGCGTCTCCCCCGCCTGGGGCGGGCTGCCGTGATAGGTCATCTCGCAGCCGAGCAGCCGGTAGGCCCGCTCCCCCCGGTTGAGCAGATCGATCCCGAGCCAGCTGATCAGCAGCAGGTCGGCCTGGCCCGCCTCGATCATCAGTCCCGCCGGCATCCGCCCGGTGGGATCGAGATACCAGCTGTCGAGGCGGACGTCGGTCTCGGTGCGGATCGAGCCGGTGGCGTGGTCCGCGCCGAGTACGGCCAGGGCAGCGGGGACGGCGTCGATGCCGGTGACACGGTCGGCGAGCAGCATCGGCGGCCCGGGCATCCTGGTCTGCAGCTCGTACGCGTCCTGTGCGGCGAACGCGGGTCCGAACAGGGTGGAGACCGGCTGGGAGGCCAGGTGCTCCAACTGCGCGCGGTCGAACACGGTCACCGGTGAGGCGCCGGCGTCCCCGGCGCCGTCGAGGAGGGGGCCGGGTGCGACCGCCGGATGCACGACAGGCCCGGCCGGGGACGACGACGGTGGCACGGTTCCCGATGCCATCCGCACGAGTCCGCCGGCGAGTCGGGTCCTGGTCCGCAGGAACCTCTGGTGCAGGTGGAGCTGCCGGGCGAGGACGTCCTGGTGCAGCGCGATCACCCTGTTGGTCTGCCGCACGACGAGCATGCGCATGTCCGTGGCCTGCGGGGCGGTGGCCGCGGGGGCAGGACCGTCGGCGACGACGGGCTCGGCGGGCCGGCGGGCCGGGACCGGGGCCAGCCGGGGTGCCCTGGGCATGACCGTTGCGGACGGTTCGACTGACGGCAAGGTGATCTCCCGGTGGGCGGGCACGGTGAAGGAGGGGACGTCGTCGGCCCGGAGCACCTCGGCGGCCCGCAGGTGTGCGAAGAGGGCCTCGGCTCGGACGGATACGCCGGCGGCCACGAGTTCCGCCACGGCCTGGTACAGCTGGCGCATTCCCCTGTCCTGCGCGTCGAGCGCGACGGCGACATGCTCGCGGTCACCCAGGATCCGCTTGATCCATCCCGAGCACAGGCCCCGCGGCCCGTGCTCGACGAAGACCCGGACTCCGTCGGCCCACGCCCGTTCGACCGTGCCGGCGAAATCGATCGTCCCCATGCCCTGCGCCGTGACGGCGTCGGCTGCCCGCTCGGCCGTCGGGGTGTACCAGTGCGTGGTCGCCCCGCTGTAGAACCGCACCCCCGGCACCGCGGTGGTCGGGCGGTGGTGCAGCTTCCACCACCGGCCGCGGACCTCGGCCAGCTCGGGTGCGTGGGCGGCGAGGTCGTAGTCGACCGGGATCGCGTGAGCAGCTCCGAGCCGCGCCACGACGGCCGCGCACGCCTGTGACTCGCCGCCGACCACACACACGTCGGGGGCGTTGACAGCCATCAGATGGACGGCTCGTTCGTCCTCCAGTTCCTCGCGGACCCGGCCGAGGGGTGCGGTGACCAGGTAGCTCGACCACCGTTCACCGTCGACGCCGAGCCGCTCCCAGGCGCGGCGTACCCCCCGCAGCTCGCCGGTGAGTTCGCCGGTGAACAGACCACTCGCCAGGGTGTCCTGGTGCAGGGCCGCCGCATCCGGCCAGGCTCCGAGGGCGACCAGTGCGGCCGATTCGCCGGAGGAGTAGCCGATGGCGGCGTCCGGTCGCATCCCGAGGATGCCCCGGGTCAGTTCGACATGGACCGCGGCCAGCCGGGCGGCCCCCCAGATCTGGTCGAGTACCGTCTGCGCGGCGCCGGGCCCAGGCGGTTCGGCAGCCTCTCCGTACGCGGCCGCCACGGCGTCGCCGAGCGAGGGCAGGGCCAGCTGCACCTCGCGGCCCATGCCCGGGTACGCGGCGGACCCGTTGGTGAACACGAAGGCGACCTCACCGCCCACCGGTGCGGCCCGGTACACCGTGCCGGGCGGCGCGACCCCTCCTTCGGCGAGTCGGCGTCGCACGGCGTCGGGGTGCGTCCGGGGGTCGCCGTCCGACACGAAGGCCAGCCTGGCGGGCCCCTCCCCGGACTCGGTGCCCGACTCCAGTGCGGCCAGGACCTCTTGCCGGTCGCGTCCGGAGTAGACGTGCAGCCGTGGCGCCGGTCCGGGTGCCCAGGGCCCGGGGTCGGCGGCCCGCAGCTGCACCCGCAGCGGGGGTGCCTCCATGGGCGTCACCACCACGTGTGCGGTACGCAGACCCGGAACGGCATCGGCCGGGCCTCCTGTCCTGGGGCGCGCGCGGTGACGGAGGGCGGTCACCGCTGCCGCGACCGCCAGCAGCCCCTGCGCGGCATGAGCCCTGCCGAACAGTCCGGCCGGGTCGAAGTCGGCGTCGGCACTGTCGCCGATCACCACGTCCGGCTCGCCGGTGGCTTCGTCGTCCAGAAGCGCGAGTACGGTGTCCCCGTCCCGGCGGGCGTCGGTGAGACGTTTGAGGACGACCGCGACGGCTCCGTCGCCGGTGGTGGTGGTCTCCCGTCCGAGCTCCCGCAGGGCGGCCCGGTGGACCGGTTCGCAGGAGAGGTCGACGGCGCCGACGAGCGCGGCGTCCGCCTCCCCCGCACGGATCGCCCGTGCGGCGAGGCCGAGTGCGACCGGACCGGAGGCCTCCTCGGCCGAGACGGTGCAGCCGGGGCCGCCCAGGTCGAGCTGGGTGTTGATCCGGTTGGCCACGAGGTTGGGCAGGGTGCCCACGACCCGCTCCGCATCCATGGGTGCGGAGAACGTGTCCCGGAGGCGGGCGGCGGTTCCCGGACCGGCGGACCCGCCGGCCTCCTCCAGCCAGGACGGGGCCCGCCAGCGAGCACCGGCACGGGAGTTCATCGTGTCGACGCCGGTCCCGACGAGAACCATGGTCCGCTCCCGCGGCAGGACGACGTCACGCGCTGCCTCCCTCGCGGTCTCGAGCATGAGGATCTGCTGGGGCAGCGCCCGTTCGACCCCCCGGGGCGGGAAGCACAGGCCCGGCAGAGCAACCTCGATCTCCGTCGCCGGGCCGCTGCGGCGGCCGTCGAGTACCGCGCGGCGGAAGTCCTGGGTGCACCTTCCGTCGCCGGCACGGGCGGCCACCGCCACGATCGCCAGCGGTTCGCCCGGTGGCCGCCGCCTGCGGGGCACCGCCACAGCGGTGGAGTCCGTACCGTCCCAGGCGTCGACGATCAGATGGGCGTCGGCGCCCCCGAATCCGAAGGCGCTGACCGCCGCCCGGCGGAGGCCGGGCCACTGCTCGGCTTCGTTCAGCACCCTCAGCCCGGTGCCGCGCAGCTCGGCCAGCGGCTCTTCGGCGGAGAGCGTGGCAGGGCGGATCCCGGCCCGCATCGCGCCGAGCACCTTGAGCAGTCCGCCCACGCCCGCCGAGGCCAGCAGGTGTCCGACGTTGGACTTCACCGAGCCGATGGGCACGTCGGGGCTGCCCGCGAAGATCCGGGCCATGCTGCGGACCTCTTCCACGTCCCCCACGGGGGTTCCCGTGGCGTGGCACTCCACGAGCGAGACGGTCCGCGGGGCGACGCCCGCCATGCCGTACGCGAGCCGCATCGCCCGCTCCTGCCCTTCCCGCGCGGGACTGAGCAGCCCTCGGCCGCGTCCGTCGTTGGACAGTCCGATCCCCCGGATCACTCCCAGTACCGGCGAACCCTGTGCCAGGGCGTCGCCCAGGCGCATCAGCGCGACGAAGCCGGCGCCCTCGCCGGGAAGCAGCCCGTCGGCGTCCCGGTGGAAGGGGCGGCTGCGGCTGGTGCGGCTCACCGCGGACAGGCCGCAGAACCCGACGTGCAGGAACAGGCTGTCGGCCCGGTTGACCGCGCCGGCCACCATGACGTCCGCCGTCCCGTCGTGCAGGCGGTCACAGGCCAGTTTGATCGCGTACAGGGACGAGGCGCAGGCGGCATCCAGCGCGAAGGCGCCGGCCCCCAGCCCGAGCGCCCGGGCCGCGAAGTGCGCGGGTAGTCCCGAGGAGAAGCGGTTACGCGCGTCGGGCCTGGTCGGTACCGCCGCGGGCAGCAGGGAGGGCGCGCCCTCGGACAGCCATACGTGCTCGGCGAAGGCCGAGCCCGTGCTCGTGGGATAGGACAGGTTTCCCAGGACCAGGCCCGCGCGGGGCGACGGCCCTTCCTGGCCGGCCTCACGCAGCGCCTGCCGCGCGCCGTACAGCACCCATTGGAACAGCTGGTCCAGGCCGAGGATCTCCTCGGGGGCGACGTGGAACCCGGTCGGGTCCCACACCCGACCGAAATCCCGGACGTAGCCGCCGACGTCGTTCCACGTCCGGTCGAGGTGGTCGTCGACGGTTCCCATGGCCCATCGGCGCGGCAGCCGCCATCGCCCGTCCGGGACCGGCGACAGGCTGCACCTGCGCGCGGCGATGTTGTCCCAGAAGGCGTCGGGGTCGAGCGCGTCGGGGAAGACGCACCCCCTGCCGACGACGGCGATCGGGTCGAATGCCATACCGGTCTCATTTCACGAACACGGACGAAGCCGAGTGCTGAGGGCTCAGGAGGGGCGTCGTACGAGTTCCACGCCGAGCAGCTCGACCCTGGGGAAGCCGTCCGGATCGATGAGCGCCACGTCGCAGCGCCCTCCTGTGTCGTGCACCTTCACCGCCCGCACCACGCACTTCACAGTGCCCTGGACGGGTCCGTACCGGTGCACCCTGCACTCCGCGACGCCCATGGGCAGGGTGGCGTCGCCGAGCGCGTCGTCCGCCCACAGCAGAGCGAGTTGCAGAGCGCCGTCCGTGGCGGCGGCGTCGATCTGCCAGTGGTCACCACCCCAGCCGAGTCCGGTCAGGCCGGTCAACGTCGCCTCCGCGCCTCCCGCACCGATCCCGTGGACGCTGCGTACCGCATGGAACCTCGGCCCGTGGAACAGCAACCGGCCGTCGTAGATCTCGGTGTGCTGCGGCACGGTGAGGCCCTGGGGGGTGTCCCAGCTCCCCGATGACGGCGGGCTCGCCTCGAACTCCATCCGGACCCGGAAGTGCGGCGTGCCTTCCTGCCCGGTGAGTTCGGCCTCCAGAGCCGAGGCGGCGCCGGTCGCAGCCCGGCGGGCGCTCAGGGTGAGCCGGTGCCCGGCGCCGTCCAGGTGCGGCAGGGTGACCTTGCTGAAGACGCGGAGGTCCCGCAGCACCAGGTGGCCGGCGTTCGGCCGCCAGACCGCGGCGGCGCGGGCGAACCGGTCCAGGACCAGCGCCAACGGCAGGACGGGGACGCCGGCGATGTCGTGGTCGGCGAGGTAGGGGTGCGTGCGCGAGTCGATGCGCGTCTGTGCCGGAGCCGGCTCGGCGAGGGCTGCCATGGAGCCCGGATCGTCCCCCGCCGCGATGACCACCCTGGTGTCGGCGCCCCGAGCGTTCAGCTCGGTGGTGAAGGCCGCGGCGCCCTGTCCCACGGGAATGAGCGGGACACCGGCCCGGCCGAAGTGCTCGGCCAGCGCGGGAGTGACCATTCCTCCGTGCCACGGGCCCCAGGCGATGGACCGTACGACGCAGTCGGGCCGCCGGGCGCGTTCGGCGCACGCGACATGGTTGAGCACCTCGTTCGCCACGGCGTAGTCGCTCTGCCCGGCGTTGCCGAAGACGGCGGCGACCGAGGAGAACAGCACGATCGTGTCGAGCGGATCGTCCTCCGTCGCCGCGAGCAGCGTACGCAGGCCGCCCACCTTGGTGGCCAGGACCTCGTCGAACTGCTCGTCCGTCTTGTCGGCGATCAGCTTGTCCGCCAGTACCCCGGCACCGTGCACGATCCCGGTGACCGGTCCCCAGTCGCGACGCACCTCCTCGAGCACGCCTCGCAGTGCCCCGCCGTCCCGGACGTCCACCGGCACGTACCTGACCCTGGAACCGGCGCTCTCGATGGCCGCCACGGTGGACCGGACCTCGCGGGCCGCCAGGATCCTTCGCGCTTCGGCACCGATGGCGGCCGGGGTGGCCGCGCCGGCGCGTTCGGCGAGGGCCCGGGTGAGTGCGGTCTCGTCGGTGGCGGCCGCAAGCCCCTGCGGTTCGTCGGCGGGCTCGGTGCGGCCGAGCAGCACGATACGGGGACGGTGGGCCCGCGCGAGGTCCACCAGGGCGGCCGCTGTCACTCCGCGGGCTCCGCCGGTGGCCACGACGACCGAGTCCGGACCGATGTTCAGGGCCGGCCCGGGCTCCGTCCGGGCCGGGACCGCCAGCAGGGTGGTGCGGGTACCGTCCGCGCGCAGGCCTGCCTCCGCCGCCGGTCCGCCGTTCAGCATTTCCGCGACGATCGCTTCGGCGACCGCTTCCGCGTCACGCTCTCCCCGCTCACAGTCGATCGCCTTGACCGTGGCCGTGGGCCATTCCCTGGCCGCGGTCCTGGCCAGGGCAGCGATCCCTCCGAGCCAGGCACGCTCGGGCCGGCTGCCTCGGAGTCCGAAGTCGCCACCGGTGTCCTGCACCGCTACGAACAACCCGCCCGAGGCGGTGAAGTGCGGCGCCACCGCCCTCGCCGCTCCGAAGACGTTCCGCTGCAGCTCCAGCGCCGCCTCGGGAGTAGCGGCGGGCGCGAGGCCGCCGAGGTGCACGACCGCCCGCGAGTCCGGAGCGATGCTGGACACGACGGTGGCCCGGAGCCCATGTCCGGTCAGTTTGGCCGCCACCCTCTCGGCGACCCCGAGGCCGTCCTCGGTCACAGCGATCGGCTCGTCCCCCAGACCGGCCATGGCCAGCCCGGGTGCGGAGGTCTCGACCGCGCGGACGGCGAGCCTGCTGAGTTCCGCGGGCCCGAAGGCCTCGTGCCGGGGGGCGGGGATCTCGTTGTCCGTCCCCGGCGCGCCGAGGGGGCCGGCGGTGGCAGGAGCGGTCGGGGGAGGCTCGGTGGCGGCAGGAGCGGCAGGAGCGGTGGTGGTGGCTGTGAACGCCTCGACGATCTGCCGCAGCGTTCGGAGCTTCAGGAGCTCGCCCGCGTCCCCGTCCCCGTGGTCACCGACCCGCTCCCGCATGGCGGAGAGAATCTCCACCCGCTTGATCGAATCCACCCCCAGATCCGACTCGAGCTCCATGTCCACGTCCAGCATGGCGACCGGGTACCCCGTCCGCTCCGCGACCACGGACAGCAGCAGTTCCTCGAATCCCTCCGCGGACAGGTCCTGGCGCGCGGGGGGAGCCGTGGTCGGCCGGGGCTCCCGGTCCACAGGGGCCGCCACCTGCTCCCGGAGCCCGTCAGGGGCGGTGGCAACCGCCGGTGCGGAGAACACCGCGGCCTCGGGCGGGGCGGGAAGGACCGTCGGCGCGACCGGCGTGCCCGGCGGTGCGGAGAACACCGCGGCCCCCGGCGATGCGGGCAGGACCGCCGCGACCGGCGTACCTGGCGGCGCGATGACTGCCGGAGTACCGGCGCCTCCGCCGGCCGGCGCCCCCAGCATCGCGCTGAAGGTCGTCTCCGTCATCTGCAGGAAAGCCAGGTGACTGTCGGTCAGCATGCGCTGGCAGGCCTCATGCGCCTGTGCCGTGTAACGCTGCACGTTGTCGATCACGGCGAACCAGCCGGGGTCCATGCCCGCCGCTCCGGCGGGCGCGAGGGGCTCGGTGGGTACCACGAGGGGTGCGGGCTCGGCGGCGACGGCGGGTGCCTGGGCCGGAACCTGTGCGACGGGCGGGGGTACGTCGCGCCGGCGGGGCGGGTTCGGCGCGGGCAGCGCGTCGGCCCCGCCGACGGGCGGGTAGGCCCGGCCATGGTTCCTGCCGCTGATCTGCACGGTCATTCTGGGCTTGCGCTCCTCGGTAGCTGCTGCGGGCGGCGCGTAGGGCGCCCACAGGTCGTCGTGTTCGAGCGGAACGCCCCGCACGGCCAGCCGGCCGAGGGCGTCCTGCAGGGACGTGATTCCGTTGCGTCGCTTGCGGTCCAGGCCGACCGCGAGGTGTTCGCGGTCCCCGAGAATCTGCGTGACGAGACCGGTGAGCGTGTCACCGGCGCCGACCTCGACGAACGTCCGTACGCCCGCGCTGTACATGGCCTCGATCTCGTCGCTGAACAGCACGGGTGAGGCGAGATGGCCGGCGATCCTCTGCCTGATCTCCTCGGGTGCGGACGGATACACCCCGGCGTCGGCGTTCCCGTAGACCTCGATCCGTGGCTCGCTGACCGGAATCCCGCGCAGGTGGTCGAGAAGCGGCCGGCTCGCCCGTGCGACGACCGGGCTGTGGAAGGCCGTCGCGGCTTCCAGCCGACGCGTGGTGATCCCCTCGCCCGCGAGTTTCCGCTCGATGAGGTCGACCGCCCCGGATGCGCCGGAGACCACGGTCTGGGCGGGAGCGTTGTGGTTGGCCAGCCAGACGTCCGCGGCGCCACAGCCGGCGATGACCTCCTCGATCCTGGCTCGCCCGGCCGCTGCGGCCAGCATGGCTCCCGGGACCGCCGCCGCCTCGCGCATCAGCTCCCCGCGCCTGCGGGCGAGGTCGACGAGCGACTCGGAGTCCAGTGCGCCCGCCACATGCAGCGCCACCAGTTCCCCGAAGCTGTGGCCTGCGACGCAGTCCGGCCGCAGGCCGAGACCGCACAGCACCTCGGTCAGCGCGAGGCTGTGCACCGCCAGCGCGGGCTGAGCCCACTCGGTCTCGGTCAGCAGACGCTGCTGGGCGGCCCGTCCTTCGTCGCTGAAGGCGGGCGGAGGGAAGACCACACGGTGCAGCTCACGGTGACCGAACTCCCTGGTCCCCAGCCGGTCCCACACCGCCTGAGCGGCGGGGGACAGCATGGTCACGTCCGCGCCCATGCCGACGTACTGAGCACCCTGCCCCGGGAAGAGGAATGCGATCCTGCCGACGGACGCCTCGCCGGTGGCGTAGTGGACGCCCTTGGGCGTGGAGAACCCCGTGTCCGGCTGCCGGCCGATCAGCGCGTAAGCCTGCTCGAGCTTTCCTGACAGGTCGTCGTCGTGCGCCGCGACGATCGCGAGACGTGCGGGATCACCCACGCGGAAGTTCCGCTGGCTCTCCCGTGCGATGTCGGACAGCGGCCGGTCGCCGTCGATCCTGCGTTCCAGGAGGGCGGCTGCCGACGGCGCGCTGAGCAGCACCAGCTCCGTGGGGGCGGTGCGGATGCGGCAGGCCGCGGACGCGCCTGACTCCGGGGGCGGGGCGTACTCCTCCAGGGTGACGTGGAAGTTGCTGCCGCCGAAGCCGAAGCTGGACACGGCGGCCCTGCGGGGACTGCCCGGGGACCGTACCCAGGGACGCGGCCGGGTGTTCAGGTAGAACGGGCTGTCGTCGATCCCCATCGCGGGATCGGGCCGGTCCACCTTGATCATCGGCGGGAGGACCTTGTGGTTCAGGGCGAGAACGCTCTTGAGGAGGCCGACGGCACCGGCGGCGCACTTCGTGTGACCGACCTGCGACTTGACCGAGCCGAGGGCACACCACTGCCCGTCCCCCCGGCCGGACTCCTCGTACACCTGGCGCAGCGCGGCGAACTCCGCCGCGTCGCCCGCGCCGGTCCCGGTCCCGTGTGCCTCCACCAGCTCGACGGTCTCCGGGCCGTAGCCCGCGTCCTCGTAGGTACGCCGCAGGGCTCGGGCCTGCCCCTCGGGCAACGGTGCGTAGATCGCGCCGCTCCTGCCGTCCGACGAGGTGCCGATCCCGCGGACGACGGCATGGATCCGGTCACCCGCGCGCTCCGCGTCGGCCAGCCTCTTCAACGCGTACATGGCGATGCCCTCGCCGAGCATGGTGCCGTCGGCCGCCTCCGAGAACGGGCGGCAGTCGCCGCTGGGTGACAGGGCCGGCGTCTTGGAGAAGCACAGGAACGTACCGGCGTCGTTGGAGGCGTCCACGCCTCCGCTGATCACGAGGTCTGCCCGGCCGAGGGAGAGCTCGCCCACCGCCGCGGAGAGCGCCGCGAAGGAACTCGCGCACGCCGCGTCCGTGATGTGGTTGGTGCCGTGCAGATCGAACCTGTTCGCGATCCGGCCCGCGATGACGTTGCCGAGCAGCCCTGGGAACGTCGACTCCTGCCAGGGGGCGTAGTGGTCGGTGATGCTGTCGCAGACCGCCTGCGCCTCGTCCTCGGGGATCCCGTTCTCCCGGAGGGCCTTGAGCCAGACCGGGCGCTGGATCCGCGCGTTCATGTGCGTCAGCGATTCCGTGGCACCCGCCCCCAGGATCACCGAGACGCGGTCGCGTTGCGTGCCCCGGATCCCGCCGGCGTCGGTGAGGACCTGCTCGGCGACGGTGAGCGCGAGCAGCTGCACGGTGTCCGTCGCCCCGAGAGTGTTGGGCGGGATGCCGAAGGCCATCGGGTCGAACCCGACATCGGACAGGAAGGCCCCCCGGCGGGCGTAGGTCTTGTCCGGCGCGGCAGGGTCGGGGTCGTAGTAGTCCTCGACGAGCCAGCGGGCGGCGGGGACGTCGGTGATCAGATCACGGCCGCTCACGACCGTGCGCCAGAACCCGTCGGCACCGTGCTCGCCGGGCATGAGGGCACCGACGCCGACCACGGCGATCGGAACCTGTGGGGGGCGGGAGGGGGACATGCTCTCCACTTCCTTGCTTTCGGTGGCCGCGGTCAGGCGAGGGGGCACGGGGTGAAGACGAACGCCGAGGACGGCACGGGCACGCCGAAGGTACGGAGCTGGTGCGCGCGGGTGACCACCGCGGCGCCCTCGAGCAGGTTGAGCCCGATCTGCACCACTGAGCGGTTGTCCCGGTCCGCCAGAAAACTGCCTGCGGTCCACCGGTTGAACGCGCCCATCGCCGGACCGCACCAGATCTGGTAGTCGCTGCGCCGGGTGGCGTCACCGGTGATCGCCCAACGGCTGGAGTTCCCCAGGTACCAGCGGAAGACCAGCGCCATGCGGTGTCTGGGATCCCGTTCGGCGCGGTCCGCCTCCGCGGGGTCGCGCTGCTGCCAGAAACGCCGGGTCCGCGCCCACACGTCGTCGATCGGGGCCCCGAAGACATCCCGTTCGAGCTTGGCGCGCAACTGTGCGGGCAGCTCCTCGAGAGAGGCGTGAGCCTGGTACGCCGCATACAGGTGCCCGGCCCGCTGCGCGAACAGAGTCCCCCGGCGCAGGACCTGAAGCTTGACGCCGAGCTCGAACATGTCGGCCGCCGGGGCCATGGTCACGTCGGCGATGTCGGCGCCGGCCAGCAACTCCTTCGCGTCGTCCGAGATGCCCGCCTCCAGGGCGACCTGGTTCACCGAGCCCGTCACCACGTAGGCCGCGCCGAGCGCGAACGCGGCGGCGACCGCGTCCGGGGTACCCAGTCCGCCGGCGGCTCCGACCCTGACCGCCCGCGTGTATCCGAAGCGCCTGGACAGTTCCTCCCGCAGGAGCAGGATCCGTGGCAGCAGGACACCGAGTGGGCGGTTGTCGGTGTGTCCTCCGCTGTCGGACTCCACCGTGAGGTCCTCGGCCACGGGCACCAGCGCGGCGAGCGCGGCTTCCTCCTCGCTGAGCTCTCCGCTCTCGACCAGGCGGCGCAACAGGCCGGGCGGCGCGGGCGAGAGGAAGTGAGCGGCGACCTCCGGCCGGGACACCTTGGCGAAGACCCGGGTACGCCGCTCGATCCGCCCGTCCGGGCCCCGGCGCAGCCCGGCGGCCGAGCACAGCACCACGGCCGGGGTGAGCTCCATGTAGGCCGACACCGAGACGCAGGGGACGGCGTGGTGCAGGAGCAGCTTGGCGACCCGGTGCTCCAGACCGGGTTCGCTCGGCGAATGGATCAGGTTCACCCCCCAGTTCGGCATACCGGCCAGCTCTGCGGCCAGCTCCTGCACCGCTCGCTCCACCTCGGGGAAGCCGAGACCACCGGCGCCGAAGAACCCGAGCATCTCCGCCCGGGCCATCGCCACCACCATGCGTGTCGTCGCGATCCCGTTCGCCATCTCCCCGGCCACATAGGGGAAGCGGACGCCGTGGGCCTCGCAGAACGTCCGTCCTCCCAGCCACTCCGGATAGAGCGGTGGGAGCGTGCCGACGAGGCCGACCGCCGGCCTGGGGCCGATCACGAGGCCCAGCTCCCGCCCGGTGGGGTCGGCGACGATGTGCGCATGGTGCCGGACCAGCCGAACGCATGCCTCGATCCGCTCCGGAGCGAAAGTTGGCGAGGCGGTGACGCCTTCGTCGGGACATGCCAGTGCGGACAAGGGTTGATTTCCCATCAGGAGGGGGCTGGACGGCGTGCTGCGGGGGTGGAACCCGGCCCCGCGAGGGGGGCGGCAGGTCAGGGTGCCCCGGCGGTGGACGCGGGCTCCTTCTCCCGGATGCCGGTCGTCAGGTAGTCGAGGTCGACGCGGATCCCGGACATGAGCGCGCCCAGCAGGTTCCGCACCCGCGTGTCGTCGAAGCGGCGGCGATGGCTGAGGTACGGCGTGAACCCGGGGTAGAGATCCGTGACCGCCTCCAGGGGCGCCGGGTCGTCCGGCTTCTTCCCGACCAGCCGCACGGTCACGGGCGCGACCCTCTCCACCAGAGCGGTGAGAACGCTGGTCGCGACATCGTGGTCGTGGACGACGTGGTAGACGTCGGTCCTCCCCGACGGTGGCAGGCTCGCCAACCGGACCATGACGGCTGCGGCGTGCTCCACGGGCATCAGGTTCAGATGCCCGTGCGGGTGGCCGGCCACCCTGACCACCGGCCGGTGCTCCCGTGGGACGCCGCTCCGGACGGGGCCCCCGGCGTCCACCGAGGCCCGCACGATCCGGGAGAGGAACTGCAAGGGGTGTTGCGGCAGTTCCGGGCACGGGGGCATGTCCGTGACCAGGATGCTCGGCCGCATGACCACGGCCGGCCGCTTGTGGGCCCGCGACCAGTCGTGTACCAGGACTTCGGCCTCGTACTTGGACCGCTCGTAGCTGTTCTCGAATCCGTGCCGGTTGTCCAACTCGTCCTCGTAGACGACGCCTTCACGACGTGCCCCGCCCACGAAGGCGGTACCGATGTGGTGGACCAACGGCCGGCGGGCTCCGGCGGCGGCCAACTCCAGCACGTGCCGGGTGCCTTCGACATTGACCCGGCGGAGACTGCCGAGCTCGTCGTCCAGGTTGATGTTGCCCGCGCTGTGCCAGATCACGTCCAGCTCGTCCGCCAGCCGCTGGAACACCGCGGTCGAGAGCCCCAGTCCGGGCCGGCCCAGATCCGTCTCCACGACTCGAAGCCTGCGGGGAAGATCCGCGATCAGCGCGGCGGGCGCGTCGGTCAGCTCCATGAACCTGCTGATCCGCCCGAGGGCGCATCCCGACCCGGCATGTGCGAGGACTGTCAACGAGTCGTTGCGCGCCAGTAGTTCACGGACCAGACGCAGTCCCAGGAACCCGGTTGCCCCGGTCAGAGCGACGCGCACTTTTCAGTAACTCCAAAGTTCAGGGAACCGAGGGCCGGTCGCCTTGCCAGGGCCCGCGGAGCTGATGCAGCCACCCTCGAATCGCCTCGGCGGCCTTCCGCATGGACAACCACCGGCCTGCGGGCGGGGAAACGGCATGACCCGCGCGTTTACGCAGATTCACCCGATCGGCCGCACTGGAGGCGGGGCTCTGCCTGCGGGTCACGGCCGGAGCCAGGGCCTCCGCCTCCAGCTGGAGTGCGGCGCCCTGTCGGCGTCCCCCGCGCCGGAGGCGCGCACACCCACCCGGCGCGGCCTCGGCGGGCGGGCTCCGCGGCTTGTGCGCCTCGGGGCCGGTATCGACGGTGCCGACGACAGCGGCGGCGGAACCGCCGCCTGGGCTGCGGACGGGAGGGCCGGGCTCACGGTCGGCGGCGCCCCCGCCCGGCGGCTCCCGGTCGGAGAAGCCGAGCCGGGTCCGGGGCCGTACAGGTGCGAACAGGTGCAAACAGGTGCAAACAGTCGCGAAAGGCCGCGAACGGTGCGCGAAGGGCCTGCCGGTACCGGCGGCCGGCCAACCGCGTCTCCGAGCAGTGGACGATCCCCCGGTCCTCGGCGTTTCCGCTCCCCCGGCGCCGATGTCACCCGGTTCGGCGGCAGGGTCGTCCGAATACCGGCGACGGCTGGTCCCCGGCGCTTGCCCCGAGTGACGGATATGTGCTGATGGCATATCAATTTCTTTGCAGGGGGAAGAATTTGAAGCCACAGCTCGGGGGGCCGTCTTGCCGCCCACCGAACGGCCCTGATGTGATGGCGCATTCGGGCCGGCAGGGCGGGGGACGTCGGTGTTCGTGGGGGGCAGCAGCAGCTGCTCAGGGGCCTGCTGGAGGGACGCGATTCATGGGCGAGGACATAGGGGCGCGCGGAGTCCGCTTCCGGATTCTTGGCTCGTTCGAATGCTGGGACGGGCCGGAACGCATCCGGGTGGGTGGCCCCGTACACGAAAGAGTGCTGGTCACCCTACTACTGGAGCCCCAACGCGTGCTCCCCGTCTTCCGGTTGGTGGAAGCGGCCTGGGACGAGAACGCCCCCGCCACCGCAGCCCACCAGGTACGCAAGGCCGTGGCCGAACTGCGGCAGCGCATCCCCGACGGACGGAACCTGATCGTCACCGAGGGGCCGGGGTACCGGGCGCTGACCACGCCGGAGCAGGTGGACCTCAGCCGGTTCACCGAAGGGCTGAAACAAGCCAGGGAGGCGACCGCCGCCGGACAGAGTGCCTACGCCTCCGCGGCGTTACGCGAGGCGCTCGACCTGTGGCGGGGCCCCCTCCTGTCCGGCAGCGGCGGCTCCGTGCTCAGCGCCGCTTCTGCGGCCCTGGAAGAACGTCGGCTGACCGCGGTCGAGCAGCTCTTCGATCTACGGCTCGCTGCCGGTGAGAACGGTGAACTGATCGGTGAATTACGTGAGTTCATCGAAGCGAATCCGCTGCGCGAGACCTTGCGCGGGCAACTCATGCTCGCCCTGTTCCAGTCCGGGCGTCAGGCCGAGGCACTGGAGGAGTTCGCCAAGGTCCGCGAGTTCCTGGTCGACGAGCTCGGCATCGGTCCCGGCGACGCCCTCACCGACCTGCACCAAGCCATCCTGCGCAACAGCCCGGAGCTGGCCGCCCCTCCGCAGCCCGCCGGGCCCGCCGCCGCTCCGTTCACCCCGGAGGGCTCGCCCTCGACCCTCCCCTACGACCTGCGCGACTTCACCGGCCGCGAGGAGGAGGTACGCCAGCTGCTCGACTTCGTGGAGGACGCCCCCGGCACCGGACCACTCATCGTCGCCATCGACGGCATGGGCGGCAGCGGCAAGACCTCCCTCGCCGTACGCGCCGCCCACCAGCTCTCCGACCGGTACCCCGATGCCCAGCTCCACATCGACCTGCGCGGATTCACCCCGAGTGAACAGCCGCTCAGCGCCGGGGCCGCCGCCGAGGCCCTGCTGCGCATGCTAGGCGCCCCCGGCGAACGCATCCCCGACGACGCCGAGGGCCGCATCGCCCTCTGGCGGCGCACCATGAGCTCTCGCCGGATGATCCTGCTGCTCGACAACGCCGTGGACGAGTCGCAGGTCAGACCGCTCCTCTCGTCCCCCACCCAGACCCTCGTCCTGGTCACCAGCCGCGCCCTGCTCGTGGACCTGGACGCCGCGCACACCGTCTCCCTCGGTGTCATGCCCCCGCACGACAGCGTCGCTCTCGTCGAGGGCGTTCTCGGCAGCGCCCGTGCCCGCGCCGAGCGCGAGGCCGTCGCGCAGCTCGCCGAGCTCTGCGGTCATCTGCCGCTCGCTCTTCGTATCGCCGCCGCCCGGTTGCGCAAGCGCCCCCGCTGGACCGTCCGCTACCTGGTCGACCGGCTCCGCGACGACGCCCACCGGCTGGCCGAGCTGAACTCGGGCGAGCGCAGTGTGGAGGTCACGCTGCGGCTCTCGTACGAGGGTCTGTCGGCCGAGACCCGCGAGGCGTTCCGCCTGCTGGGCCAGCACCCGGGTGCCGAGATCGAGGTGTACGCCGCCGGAGCACTGCTCGACAAGCGGGCGCGGGACGCGGAGGACGTCCTGGAGTACCTCCTCGACATGCACCTGCTGCAACAGCACGAGACCGGCCGGTACACCTTCCACGATCTGGTCCGCAGCTTCGCCCAGAACCTCTCGCGCGGCAGCGGCGGCCCGGCTCCGGAAGCCGGTGAGGGGGGTACGGGTGACGAGGAGGCGGCCCACGCCGTACGCCGTCTCCTCGATTTCGCGCTGAGCGCCACCGATGCCGCCTGCGACCTCCTCTTCCCCGGTCGAGCCCGGATCGTCCGCCCCGAGCACCGGTCGGCCGCCGAGCTCCCGCCGCTGAGCACCCCCGAGCAGGCCCGGGACTGGCTGGAGCGGGAACAGGACTCGCTGCTGGCCGCCGTGTCCCTCGCGTACCGCTGGGAGCTGGACAGCCATGTCGGGCTGCTCGCCGCCAACGTGGTCTTCCCTCTCGATCTGCGGGGACGCCTGGAGGAGTTCCGGGAGTTGTGCCGCACTGCCGTCACCGCCTCCCGAAGACTCGGTGATCCGGCCCTGTTGAGGCTGAGCCTGTCCAACCTGGCCATCGCCTGCTGGAAGCTCGGCCGGTTCGAGGAGGGCATCACCATGTCGGAGGAGGCGTTCGGTCTGGCCGTCAGCCTCGCCGACCGGCGCGGCGAGGCCAAGGACACCGGCGTCCTCGGGCTCCTGCTCAGCGCACTGGGCCGGTACGCCGAGGCCCTCCCCCGCCTGGAGCGGTCCATCGCGATCAAGCGGGAGCTCGGCGCGGAGCGCGCCGAGGCCGAGTCCCTCACCAACCTCAGCAATCTGTACGCCGAATGGGGTCGCTTCCCGGAGGCCGTGGAGGCCGCGGCCCGCGCGGTCACGCTCTCCCGCAGCATCGGGGCGGTCGACAAGGAGGTCGAAGGCCTCGCCGATCTGGCGGTCGCCCGGCTGGGCCTGGGCGAGGTGGACGAGGCGGCCGACCTGCTGAGCCGCGCCCGGAAGCTGGCCGTGGACGTCATGTCGCCCGCCGACATGTGCCTGCTGCTCGCCCTGTCCGCCGACGCCGCCGACCGGCTCGGCGAGACCGCGCAGGCCACCCAGTGGGCGGAGTCGGCGCTCCAGCTCGGCGACCTCAGCGGCGCGCCCATGCGAGAGGCCGCCGTGGGCAACATCGTCGGACGACTGCAGGCCCGTAGGGGCCGGCATGCCCTCGCCCTCGAACTCCACCAGCAGGCCCACCACGCGGCCTCCGGGGTGGGCTACCGCGTCGAGGAGGCAAGGGCGCTGGCCGGCATGGCCCGCGCCCTGGACCACCTCGGCGAACACGAAGCGGCCCGGGTGCACCTGGCAACGGCGGACGGGGCGTTCGACGCGATGGGGATCCCCGCAGGGCAGACCGGCTGAGCGCCCGTCGCCTTCGGAGCTTGCGCCGGGGTCGGATGTCCGTACGTCCGTCGTCAACGCCGAAGAGCGGATGTCCCGCTCCTGTGGTGAGGAGCAGGCCATCCGCTGGGCAGGCGTACCGGGTGCGAGAAGGCACGGTGCGCGGGGACCGGGAGTCAGACCGCGAGGTTGGGGCCCTCGCCGGAAGCCGGGGCGACGTTGGGACCCTCACCCGAGGTGGGGGCGACGTTGGGACCCTCACCCGAGTTGGGGGCGACGTTGGGACCCTCACCCGAGTTGGGGGCGACGTTGGGACCCTCACCCGAGGTCGGGGCGACGTTCGGACCCTCACCCGAGAACAGAACGGCATTCGGACCCTCACCCGAAGTCGGGGCAACATTCGGACCCTCACCCGAATCCGGAGCGATATTCGGACCCTCACCCGAGAACAGAACGGCATTCGGACCCTCACCCGAAGTCGGGGCGACATTCGGACCCTCACCCGAGAACAGAACGGCATTCGGACCCTCACCCGAAGTCGGGGCGACATTCGGACCCTCACCCGAATCCGGAGCGATATTCGGGCCCTCGCCCCCGGAAGGAACCAGTTGCGTGGTGGTCACGGAGGCGTATGCGGCACGGTCCGTCGTGGCCGCCAGGGCGGCGGTGCCGCCTGCCCCCAGGGAGAGGACGGCCGCCGTGACAATTCCCGCCATCGTGAACGCCGTGTTCCGCATCTGATTTCCCGCCTTCTGGAGTGGTCCTGCCTGGGCTTTCCTTCTGACAGGAACGACATTCGCGGAACCCGCTCCCGGCCCGTTCCGCATCCGCTACCGCCGTTCCCGCCCCGGCGGGAACGGCGCGGGAAACACTCACCGCAGACGCGGGAAGGCGTCAGGACGGGCCCCCGGGAAACAGGTGCGCGCAGGGCCCGCCGATCGCTCGGCGGGCCCTGCGCGGGGGAGGTGACCGGGTCAGGTCAGGCGTTCGAGGACGGCGTCCGTGCGGCCGGCCAGTTCGGCAGGAGTGAGCGCGGTGAGCAGGGCGTGCCCGTCCCGCACCTCCCGCACACCCGCGAGCCCCGTGATGTCCTCCGGCGGGTCGTGCGGACCGGGCAACGGGACGGCCGCGGCGCATCCGACCAGCACCGGCGCCTCCAGCGGCTTCCCCGACAAGGCGCGCACCAGCTCCCGCTCAGGCACCACTCCCGTGGTCAGCTCGATCAGCCGGGACGTGGGCCACGGCGCTTGTTGCGTCAGGGAGTTGATGATGCGTGGGCCGTGCTCGGTGTGCGCGATACGGGTGTAGGCATAGCCGAATTCGTACCCGGCGAGATCGAGCAGTCCGGTGGCCAGGGCGCGGATCTCCGCCTCTTCCTGCCGGGAGAGCGGCGCGGGAAAGGTGTGAAGGGGGGCGCCCTCCCCTACCGCGCCGGCATCGCCGGCAGGTTCCCCGGACGCGGGAACGGTCCCTGCGGCAGCCTCGCCCGAGGCCGCGAAGCGCAGTTCGACGATGCCAGTGACCCTGTGCATCCCTTCCGCCGTGAGCGTCTCCACGCCGTACTCGATGTCGTACGGCAGCGGCCCGTCCCGTGTCCCGGTGGGCAGCGCGACCGCCTCCCACTGGGGGCCGCTGCGGGTCAGCAGGCCTCGGATCCGTGACGGGTCGGCGAGCAGTCGTGCCGCGGTGGCCGGGTTGGGGGACAGCCCCAGGTGTTCGGCCGTCTCCAGTACGGCGGGCAGGGCGCTCGCCTCACCGCAGGCGACCATCATGCTCACCCTGTGCGTGCGGGCGGTCTCCGCGAGGTGCTCGCGAAGCGCGTCGTCGTCCGGGAAGCCGGTCGTATCGGTGACGGTGAGGACATCGAAGCCGGCCTCCGTCGCCTCCTCCACCAGCCGCGCCGGCGGCGAGACCAGAAGGAGGAGGCGGGAATCGGAGCGACCGGATCCGGCGGGTGACATCATGGCTGTCCACCGGTGTCGTTCGGTGCGGGCGGGACGGCGGAGGGGTCGGCCAGGAGCACGTCGGCGAGCACACCGCCCTTGCCCCAGTGTCCGGGTTCCACGTCCCGCACGATGACGGTGACGGCCTCCTTGGGACACCCCGCTATACGGGACACGCAGGCGGTCAGTTCGCTGACCAGCTCCTGGCGTTGGGCACGGTCGTTCCCTTTCCACCAGTCGACGGAAATAACGGGCATGGTGAGCTCCTCTGCTCGAAGGCCGGGTCGGATCAGGTGCGCGGTGCCATCGGTGCACCGGCAGGCCGTCGCACCGATGGCCGGGGCGCGGCGGGGGTGGTGCTCAGGCGAGTGTGGGGGCGGCCGTTCCCGTCTGTTTCCCGCCACGTTCCCCCCTCGTTCCGCCGGCGCCCCCGGGGGCCCCGTGGAGCGGGAACGGGCCGGGACCACAGCGGGAAGGCGGCCCGGCACGCTCTGTTCCAGTCAAGAGGCCCGCCCCGCCACTGGAGCCACGATGAGCTTGCTCAGTCCGACGAAACCGGAGCCGACCCCGGCCCTCGCGTCCGGCACCGCCCCCACCGGCGGCCCCGCGACGACGGGCGCCCCCGACGCCACTCCCGCCTCCCCCACCCTCCGTCTCCTGCCCGCCCTCCGCGAGGACCTGAGCGTCGTCGTCGCACGCGACCCGTCCGTGCGGGGTGCGAAGGAGGCGGTACTCCATCCCGCGCTCACCGCGCTCTGGGCGCACCGGGTCGCACACCGCATGCACAGCCGCGGTCTGCGGATACCCGCACGGCTGCTCGCACGGTGGGCGCGCCGGGTGACGGCCGTCGAGATCCACCCGGGCGCGGTGCTGGGCCGCCGGGTCTTCATCGACCACGGCGCCGGCGTGGTGATCGGCGAGACCGCCGTCGTCGGCGACGACGTGACGATGTACCACCAGGTCACCCTCGGCGCGGTCGGCTGGTGGAGCGACAACGAACGGCCCGAGGGCGACCGCCGCCACCCCGTCGTCGGCAGCGGCGTCATCCTCGGTGCCAACGCCACCGTCCTGGGCCCGGTGACCGTCGGCGACCGCGCGGTCATCGGCGCGCAGGCCCTCGTCAACAAGAACGTCCCCGCCGGTGCCCGGGTGCTCGCGCCCACCGCCGTCATCAAGGAGCCGGGCCGCCGGCCGGAGTTGATGGAGGACGTCTTCACCGTCATCGCCTCTGCGGGCTCCTGGTGACTCCCAGGGCCCATGTGTTCCCGGCTTCCCCCCGACTCCCCCGATTGCGAGAGATGAGAACCGTGACGACCATCGCACAGGCCCCTTCGGCCCCCATCGCCCCCGTCCGCCCCGCAGTCGCCTCCCGCGTCGAGGACCTCGTCGGGTCCACCCCCCTGCTGGAGCTGCGGCTGCGCGACCTGGCCCCCGGCGCCCGCGTGCTGGCGAAGCTGGAGTCCGCCAATCCGATGTCCTCGAGCAAGGACCGCGCCGCCCTCTACATGCTGCGCGCCGCCGAGGACCGCGGCGACCTCCGGCCCGGCGGCACCGTCATCGAGGCCACCTCCGGCAACACCGGCATCTCGCTGGCGGCCTTCTCCGCCTCGCGCGGCTATCGCTGTGTGATCGTGCTCCCGGACAACGCCACCACCGAGCGGGTCAAACTGCTGCGGGCCTTCGGAGCGGAGATCGTCCAGACTCCGAGCGCGCTCGGTTACCCGGGAGCGATCGCCGAGGCGGAGCGGCTCCACGCGGCAACGCCCGGCTCCTGGTTCCCGTGCCAGCATGAGAACCAGGACAACGTCCGGGCCCACTACGAGACCACGGGCCCCGAGATCCATTCCGCCGTCGCCGCCACCGGCCGCCGCATCGCCGCCTTCGTCTGCGGGGTCGGCACCGGCGGCACCCTCACCGGCGTGGCACGCCACCTCAAGGAGCAGGACCCGGACGTCCGGGTGATAGCCGTGGAGCCGGAGAAGTCGCCGATCCTCTCCCAGGGGTACGCGGGCCAGCACCGCATCCCGGGGCTCAACGGCGGATTCGTCGCCGTCACCACCGATGTCTCGCTCATCGACGAGGTGCTGACCGTCTCCGACGAGGACGCCCTGCTCACCGCACGCCGGCTCGCCCGCGGCCAGGGCCTGTTCGCCGGGGTCTCGTCCGGCGCTGCCGCGTATGCCGTGGAACTGGTCGCCCGCAGGCCTGAGTTCACGGACGCCGTCGTGGTGACGCTGCTGCCCGACACCGGTGAGCGCTACCTGAGCATGTGGGAGGCCTGAGCATGAGCCACGCCATGTTCCGGGCCTACGCCGACGCGGTGAAGGCGGAGATCGGAGTGGCCACCACCACCCGTTTCATCGCCCTCGCCGAGACCACCGACGGCCGCTTCGGACTCTTCCACCACTCGATGCTGCCGGGCGCCGGCGGTGCCGACCCGCACTACCACTCCCGCATCTCCGAGTCCTTCTACGTGCTGACGGGCGAAGTGCGCCTGCACGACGGCACCGGTTGGCGCACGGCCAGGGCAGGGGACTTCCTTCACGTGCCGGAGAACGCCGTGCACGGTTTCCGCAACGAGAGCGGATCGCTCGCCGAGATGCTGATCATCTTCACTCCGGCGGAACACCGCGAGGGCTACTTCGAGGGCCTGTCGGCTCTCCTGGCCGACGGCAACCGTCCGTCCCGCGAGGAGATGGTCGCCCTGATGGAGAAGTACGACCAGTACGAGGTCGACGCCCCCGACACGGACCACGACCACGCGCAACCGCATTCCCACGGGCACGGCCCCGCCGACACGCACCCGCACCACACGCACCTCACCTCTCACGCCCATCACTGACATCACCGATCTCACCGACGTCCCCCCGTAACCGCCTGCCTCTCGAGGAGAAACACGCCATGAATCTCAGCAACTGGGGCCGCTTCGGCCTGCTGGCCGCCCTGTGGGGCTGCAGCTTCGCCTTCATCAAGATGTCGCTGGAGGCCTTCGCGCCCCTCCAGCTCGCCTCCGGCCGCCTGATCGTCGGCGCCCTCGTCGTTCTCGGTATCCTCGCCCTGAAGCGGCTGACCCTCCCCTCCCGGAAGATCTGGGGGCACATCGCCGTCGCCTCCGTCTTCGGCAACGTCATCCCCTTCACCCTCTTCGCCATCGGCGAGCAGCACACCACCGCGACCACCGCCGGAGTGATCCAGGGCGCGACTCCCCTCATCACGATGGGCGTCGCCGCCCTCGCCCTCTCCGAGGAGAGGCCGACGACTCGTAAGGTGGCCGGCCTGATCGGGGGGTTCCTCGGGCTGATCGTGGTCGTCGGGCCGTGGAACACCGACGGGTTCGGCACGCTCGGCGGCCAGCTCGCCTGTGTCGGAGCCGCGGCCAGCTATGCCGTCAGCTTCGTGTACGTACGCCGCTTCATCGGCCCCCACAAGCTGCCGGCCCTGTCCGTGACCGCCGCCCAGCTCGGCGCCGCCGCCGTCATCACCGTGGTGGTCACCACGTTCATGACCGGCTGGACGCTGCACGGGGACCTCACCGCCAAGCCGCTGCTCGCGCTGCTGGTGCTCGGCGCCGCCTCCACCGGCATCGCGTTCGCCCTGCTCAACCGGCTGATCGCTGATGCCGGGCCCACGACGGCATCCGGCGTGAACTACCTCGTGCCGGTGTTCTCCGTGGTCGTCGGAGTGCTGGCCCTCGGGGAGCCTCTGACCTGGAATGTGCCCGTGGGTGGCGTCGTCGTCATCGCGGCGCTCGCCCTCGCGGAGGGCCGCCTCTCCGTCCTTTCCAAGCGCACGGAGGCAGCACCCCCGCCCCCGGCCGCGCAGCCCACCCGCGTACCGCAGAAGGCCGCCCCGTAGGCAGCTGCCCGCGCCAGGAGGCGCACCACGCACCACACCGAGCCGGGGCCGGCGCGGACACCCTCCAGGGTGCCTGTGCCGGCCCCGGCTCGTTGCGTCCAGCCGTTCAGCAACTGCCGCTGCTCGAAAGGGAGTTGAGACGGACCGGCGGATGATCCGGGATGCTTCCCGATCATGTCCCCCGTGCCGGTAGCGGAGCGGGAGGGCGGCGGGACCGGCGGGAGCGAACCTGAGGTCACAGGACGAAGGGAAGCACCGGAACCTCCTCGTTCCCTCCCCCACCCCAAGGAGCCCACCGCATCATGCGCACATCCACCTCGGGAACCCTCACGGCGACGCCCCTCGGGGACGCCCGGATCATCACCGTCGACGACTTCCAGTTCACTCCGCTGCCCGGCCGGCCCGACGGGCGGACCACCATCGCCACTCCGGTGAGCCCCGCCGCCGGCGCCACTCACGTCACCCTGCACGTCGTGCGTATCGCGGCGGGCGAGTCCTTCAGCCCCGAGGCGAGCTCGGAGGAGGAGAACACCGCGGTCGTCTTCCGCGGCGTGGGCACCGCGACGGTGGGCTCCCGCGCCCGCCGGGTGGGCCGTGCCGACGCCGTGTACGCGCCCGCCGGGCAGGTCCTGACGCTCGCCGCCGGCGCGGAGGGACTGACCGTCTACGTCTGGCGCACTCCACTGGCCGCCGGACGCCGCCCCGGCACCGACCCGGAGCCCTTCTCCAGCCTCTGGGACGAGACCACCCAGCTGCGCGGCTTCGGCGGCACCGGTCAGATCGCCCCCGACACCGACCGCGCCACCATGAACTTCGTCTTCTGGCCCGGCAACGGCAGCAGCCAGCTCTGTCTGCACTGCGGCATCCAGCAGCCAGGCCAGACGTTCAACGTGCACCTGCACCCCGAGAGCGACGAGGCGTTCTTCGCCTTCGAGGGCGTCGGCCAGATGTATCTCCGCGACCGCTGGATCGACGTGGCCGCCGGAGACGTCCTGTACGCGGCTCCCGGAGTCCTGCACGGCGCACGCAACCCGCACACCGGTCCCGACGCCCGGCGCTTCGTGACCTGCGGCGGCCCCAGCCCGTACGACCCGGCGCTCTACTCCGCCGCCGGCCTCCCCTCCGACGTCAGGTGATCTGAACCATGTGCCGCATCCACGGATCCTTCCACGCCCGCACCACCGCCCAGGAAATGCGCCACGTCGCGACCCTCCAGCACCACGGCGGGCCCGACGCCCAGTCCTTCGCCCAGGGCTCCGGCTGGGCCCTCGGCAACAACCGACTGTCGATCATGGACCCCGAGGGCGGCGCCCAGCCGTACCACCTCGGCGACATCACCGTCGTCTTCAACGGTGAGCTCTACAACCACGACCGGTTGCGCACCGAACTCATCCGGCAGGGTTTCCACTTCGAGGACCGCTGCGACGGCTCGATCCTGCCCGCGCTGTATCTGACGTACGGGGACCGCTTCGCCGAGCACCTCGACGGCATGTTCTCCGTCGCCGTCATGGACCTGCGCGGCGCCCCGCGCCTGGTGGTCGCCACCGACGCGTCCGGCATGAAGCCCCTCTACTACCACTGGGAGGAACGAAGCGGCCGGTTCCACTTCGCCTCGGAACTGCCCGCCCTGCTCGGATTCACCGACGTACGCCCCTACGAGGACGAGCTCGGACTGCACACCTACCTGGCGGCCAAGACACCCTTCGGCCAGCGCACCATGTTCCAGGGCATCGACGTACTGCCGCCGGCCGCCACCGCCGTCGTGACCGGCGAGGACGGCCTGCGCCTCACCACCCGGCGGATGGGATACGAGAGCGCGCCGCCGGTCCGCGAGGAGCGCAGCCTCTCGCAGGCAGGTGGTGAACTGCGCGAGCTGCTGGCCCGCGAGGTGTCCCGGCTGCTCGTCGCCGACGCTCCCGTCGCCGCGATCACCTCCGGCGGCCTCGACTCCAGCCTCGTCACGGCGCTCGCCGCCCGCGCCCTGCACGACCGCGGCGCGTCCGGTGCTCTGCACACCTTCAACATCGCCTACACCGGTAACTGGCCCGGCGACGAACGCGCCTTCGCCGCCGAGGTGTCCCGGCACACCGGAACCGTCCACCACCAGGTGGAGGTCGACCCGGCCACCTTCCCCGACCTCATGGGCGACGTCGTACGGCACCTCGGCCAGCCCAACGCCGACCCGATCACCCTCAGCACCTTCTCGCTCTTCCGGGCGGTCCGCGACGCCGGGTTCAAGGTCGCCCTCACGGGCGACGCCGCCGACGAACTCTTCGGCGGATACGCCCGCATGACGCAGGCGCTCGCCGCTCCCGAGGGATCGGACTGGGCCGGCGCCTACCTCGACCACCTGGCCGCCGTGCCGCAGTCCCTGCGTGAGCACCTCTACACCGGGGACTACGCCGCCCGCATCCACGCCCTCGGTTCGTCCGCCATGCTGCCGCCCGGCCTCACCGGGACGCTCGCGCACGGGGCGGGCAGCCGTCTCCAGCGGATCTGCCGCATCGAGCAGCGCTACCGGCTGCCGGCCTACCACCTGCGCCGGGTCGATCACCTGTCGATGGCCAGCTCGGTGGAGGCCAGGCTGCCGTTCTGCCAGCCCAGCATCGTGCGGTACGCGGCGACTCTGCCCGACCACCACCGCACCATCCCCGGCACGGGCGTCAAGCGCGCGCTGTACCGGGCCGCGGACGGCCTGCTCCCGCACAGCGTCCTGAACCGCCCCAAGCAGCCGTTCACGCTGCCGATCACGGCGATGCTGGCCCCCGGCCAGCGGCTGTGGGCGATGGCCCGCGACGTACTGTCCCCGCAGGCGCTGCGTGCCGACGGACGGCTGCGGTACGAGGCCGTGGACGCCCTGTTCGCGGAGCAGACGGCGCGCCCGTCCGACCAGGTTTCGCTGGCCCTGTGGGCGCTGATGTCGCACCAGATGTGGCGCACCGAGTTCTTCGGGTCGTCCGCCAGGTCCGCGGTGCGCGCTCCTGAGCCGGTGGGGGCACTCCGATGACCGTCTCACTCGCCCGGGCGCACGGCGCGCCCTGCCCGACCGTCGTCCTCGACGGCCGCGCCTTCCCCGAGTCCGAGCCCGAACTCCTGCGCGCGCTGGCGGACTTGCGGAGCGACCTGTCCGGACAAGGTGCGGGCGACGTCCTGAAGAACGCCATCGTCCGGCCGTCCAGGCACCCCCTCTTCGACCTCGACTACCGGTTCGTGCAGTCCCTTCCGCAGAGCCACGACAGCTTCGACCTGCGTGGCTCCTGCGGGCACTCGATCCTGGCCGCGGTCGAGGCCGCCGCCCGCACCGGCATGATCCAGCCGTTGGTGCCGGGCTGCCGCGTCCGGGTCAACGTCCTGAACAACGGGGACAACGTCGTCTGCGAGACCGAGGAGACGTCCGACGGCGGCACCCGGTTCACCGCCCACTTCCTGTGCTCACCCCCGCTGGAGCTGCCCGAGCTCCTCATGACGGGCGACCCGGTGACCCACGTCCCCTTCGAGGGCCGGGTGGTGCCCGTATCGCTGGTGTCGATGGGCAACCCGTACGCCTTCGTCGACGCCTCCGATCTCGGGGTGACGGGCCCCGAGGCGCTCTTCGCGGACGATCCGCGGCTGTTCACCGCCATGACCCGGCTGCGGGTCGCGGTCTGCGAGTCGCAGGGCTGGGACACCTTCGGGGCCTTCCCGAAGATCGCCGCCCTGCTGCCGCAGGAGGGCGGCGGACTCTTCGTACGGGCCGTGTCCGTGCCGTCCTGGCACCCCACGGTCGCGCTGACCGGCGCGATCTGCCTGGGCGCCGCCGCCGGGATCGCGGGCTCGGTGCCCTGGTCCCTGGCCGGGCGTGCCGCACAGGACCCCGACGCGCTGCTGCCGGTGCGCACCCCCGGCGGGTCCGTACGCGTCGCGGCCCGCTCGGCCCACGGCACCGACGGGGTGCGCCGACTCGCCTGGGTGTCGGTCGCCGAGAAGCAGGTCGAGTACCGGGGGCTGCTGCCGCGCCCCCGGACCCCGGCCCCGCGCATCGCCTCCGCCGCCGGCGCCCGGCCGTCCCTGCTCGCCACGTCCGACCACACATCCGAGGAGACCCCGTGGGTTCCGCAGACAGCCTGACCGCCGTGCGCGGGAGCACACTCTCGCCGGCACCGCCCGACCCGTACGCCCTCGATCCGCACATGACGACCGGCTCCCGCCGCGCCGGCCGCGCCGCGCCCCTCGCCCCCGCCCCCCTCCTCCCTTCGCCCGAGGTCCTGAGCCGTCTGGCAGCCTGCGCCGAGGCGGCCGACCGCAGCGGGGAACCGGACCGGGAGGCCGTAGCCGTACTGCGCGAGAGCAGGCTGCTCGCTCTCGTCGTCCCCAAGTCCCACGGTGGTGCGGGAGCCGACGCGGTGGCGCTCAACTCCTGTGTGGAGCAGGTCGCCTCGGTGAACGCCTCCGCCGCGATCATGCTCTTCCAGCACTGCGCCGTCACCAGCCGGATCGTCGAGAACGGCACTCCGGCCCAGCACTGCGAGGTGCTGACCAAGCTGGCCGGCGGCCAGTGGCTGGCGGCGTCCGCCTGGTCGGAGAGCGGGGCGGGGGCCGACAAGAAGAACCTCTCGACCCTGGCGCACCGCACCCCCGACGGGGGCTGGCTGCTCGACGGCGCGAAGTCCTTCACCACGAGTGCCGGCCTGGCGGACGTCTATCTCGTCCTGGCGCAGTCGCAGCAGGAGCCGCCCGCATCGGCCTCCTCGTCGCGGGACACCGGGTACGGCGCCGCCGGGCAGACCTTCTTCCTGATCCCCGGCGAGCACCCGGGCCTGCTGCCCGACACCTCGCTCCGGCTGACAGGGATGCGCGGCTCCGCCACGGGTTTCGTGTCGGTGCGTGAGTGCCGCGTCCCCGACACCGCACGGCTCGGCGCACCGGGCGTCGCCGCCTCGATCATCGCCCGGGTCCGGAACAGCGGAGCCACGCTCGGCGCGGTCGCCGTGGGGATCGCGCAGGCGGCGCTCGACGCCGCGCACGAGCACGCCGCGCGCCGCGGGCTCTACGCCCACCAGGCGGTGCGCCACCGTCTGGTGGACCTGGCCACCCAGGTCGAGACCGCCCGCGCGGTGGTGGAGCGCGCCGGCCGCCGCACCTCCGCCGACCCGGGACTGACCACCCTGCACTCCAAGCTGGCCGCCTCCGCGACGGCCGAGCGGGTCGTGGCGGACGTGGCCCAGTTCCTCGGCTCGGCGGGATACGTCGAGACGCACCCGATCAACCGGTTCGGGCGCGACGCCCGTGCCGTAGCCCTGATGGGACCGACCAACGACCTCTGCAAGGAACTGGTGAGTCTGCCGTGGAACCGATGAACACCGCCCCCTCGTCCCGAATATCCCCGATCCCCCGCCACGCGCACGGCGACGAGGCCGACCTGGTGGTGGAAGGGGGCCGCCTCGTCACCCCCGAGGGCGTCCGCGACGGTGCCGTCGTCATCCGCGACGGCCGTGTCGACGCCCTCGTGGCCCCCGGTGACCCGCTGCCCTCCGGGCCGCGCCTGGATGCCCGTGGCCGGTACGTCCTGCCGGGCCTGATCGACTCGCACGTGCACTTCCGCACCCCCGGCCTGGAGCACAAGGAGACCTGGGAGAACGGCAGCCGGGCCGCCCTGGCGGGCGGAGTCACCACGGTCATGGACATGCCCAACACCCGTCCGCCCTCCCTCGACGCGCCCTCCGTGCGGGCCAAGGCGGCCCTGATCGCGGGCCGCTCGTACGTGGACCACCGCTTCCACCTGGGGGCCGACCCCGATCACCCGGAGGTCCTCGCGGACCTGGACCCGGCGGTGGCCACCTCGGCCAAGGCGTTCATGGCCGGGCATCACACCGCACCCGTGGTCTTCCGCGAGGCTCACCAGCTGGAGGCGGCCTTCGCCGCCGCCGCGCGCGGCAACGTGCGTCTCGTACTGCACGCCGAGGACCAGCACGTATTCGACCTGCTGGACTCCCGGAGCGGCGATCCCGGGTCGTACGACGCCTACGAGCCGCACCGCCCGCGCTCCGGGGCGATCGTCGCGGTCGCCAAGGTCGTCCATCTGGCCCGGACCCACGGCACCAAGGTGCACGTCCTGCACGTGTCGTCGGCGGAGGAGACCGACCTGCTGGCCGCGGCGGCGGCCGAGGGACTGCCGATCACCTTCGAGGTCACCGGCCACCACCTGTCGTTCACCGACCACGACACCGCCCGGCGCGGACCGCGCACCCGGCTGTCCCCGGCGATCCGCGCCCCACGCGACCAGGAACGGCTCTGGCGGGCCGTGCTCAGCGGCGAGGCGACCACCATCGGCAGCGACCACGCCCCGCACACCGTCGAGGAGAAGAACCGCCCGCCGGCCGAGGCACCGCCAGGTCTGCCCGGCGTCCAGGAACTCGCCGTCTCCGTGTGGACGGGCCTCCTCTCGCGCGGGATCGAGGCCGACACGGCCGCCGCCCACCTCGCGCGTCTGATGGGCAAGGGGCCCGCGGAACTGTTCGGGCTCGCGGGCAAGGGCCGGCTGACCGTCGGCGCCGACGCCGACATCGCGCTCCTCGACCCGGCCGCGCGCTGGCAGATGTCGGCCCGGCACGTGCATTCCCTGTGCGGCTGGTCGGCGTACGAGGGCTGGATGTTCACCGGCCGCTTCACGACCGTGGTGACGGGCGGCCGGGTGGCCTGGGACCTGGCCCGCGGAACGGTGGGCGAACCCCGCGGCCGCTGGCTGCAGGGACCGGCCCGGCCTCGCCCGGATGCCGCACTGCCGACGGCGGACCGTGAGCTGGAAGGGGCATCCCGATGAGTGCCACGAGCCTGCTCACCGAGTCCGCGCCGCCGAGTACGGCCACGGCGCCCGTCCACCGCTCCGAGACACCGGGCGCGTTCATGGCCCGCGACATCCCTGCCGACGAGTTCCGTGCCGCCATGGCCTCCCTCGCCGCCCCCGTCACCGTCGTGACGTGCTACGACGACACGGGAAGCCCACGGGGCCTCACAGCGAGCGCGGTGTCCTCGCTCTCACTGACCCCCCCGCTGCTGCTCGTCTGCCTGGACCGGGGCTCGCGCACCCACGACGTGCTGACCGGCGCGGCGGCCTTCACCATCCACCTGCTCGGCCCGGAGAACGAGGCCCTCGCGAAAAAGTTCGCGGGCCCCACCGAACAGCGCTTCGAACACGTCTCGCTGGCCGGCGGACCGACCTCCCGCCACGCACCCCAACTCGCTGACGCGGCCTTGCGATTGACCTGCGCACGGCACGACGTGATCGAGGCGGGCGACCACACGATCCTGGTGGGCCGGGTGGCCGCCGCCGACTGCCTGGGCCGCCCGGCGGGCGGTCTGGTCTGGCACCACAGGGGTTTCGCGCACGCGAGGCCGGTGGAGGCGCGCTGACCGGGCGACGGGGGTCGGCGGCACGTCCGGGGGGACACCGCGAGGCGTGGTCACGGACGTGTACGGAGCGCAGAATCGGCGGCGGCTCGACCGGGAACCTCCGGTCGAGCCGCCGCCGCGTGGCGCCGGGCGACGAGCCCGTGCCGGCGAGGCCGGGGCGCGCCGCGTAGAAGCCTGGCACCCTGGCGGGAGTATGGCGGCGATCAGCAGTCCGGTCGTCCTGGCCCGAACCGAACGAGATCGGGGCACGGCGAGAACTGCAACCGCGCCTCCCACGCGCCCACTTGAGATCGCTCACGGCATTGACGCCTGGTGCCGGCACCCATATGGTTCCGACGGCATTACGAACGACGTTCGAAATATCAGACATCTCGTCACCCCGATCGTGCGCGCACCGCCCTTTCACGACCACGGCCCGCCAGGACACCCCCACACACTCCCCCGCTTGCCGAAACCCGGGCCCCTCACCTACCACCCCACAGATCAGCGCCCAGGGCGGCGGCGCCGGCACGAGCGAACGGACCGCCGTCGGGCGCCGGCCAAAAGGCGCCCCCGCCACAGAAAGGGCCGCACGATGTCCTCCTCCGTCAGCAGACGGCACCTCCTCCAGGCCGCCGGTGCCACCGCAGTCGCCTCCGCCGCCGGGCCCCTCGTCGGCGCCCGGGCGGCCGCCGCTCCCGCCCTGGCCCATACCGGCGCGTCCGCCTCCCCCTTCGAGCTCGGTCAGGTCCGTCTGACCGCGAGCCGGTGGCTGGACAACCAGAACCGCACCCGCGCCTACCTCCGGTTCGTCGACACGGACAGGCTGCTGTACAACTTCCGTTCCAATCACGGGCTCTCCACCCGCGGAGCGGCTGCCACCGGCGGCTGGGAGGCGCCCGCGTTCCCCTTCCGGAGCCATGTGCAGGGCCATTTCCTCACCGCCTGGGCGCAGTTGTACGCCGCGACCGGGGACACCACCTGCCGGGACAAGGCGGCCCGCATGGTCGCCGGACTGGCCGAGTGCCAGGCCAACAACAGCGCCGCCGGGTTCACCGAGGGCTACCTCTCGGGCTACCCCGAGTCCGACTTCACCCAGCTCGAGCAGCGGACCCTGAGCAACGGCAACGTGCCCTACTACACCATCCACAAGACCCTCACCGGCCTGCTGGACGTGTGGCGGTACCTCGGCAGCACCCAGGCTCGGGACGTGCTGCTCGCCCTGGCCGGCTGGGTCGACCGGCGCACGGGGCGGCTCAGCGGTCAGCAGATGCGAGCATGCTGGGAACGGAGTTCGGCGGCATGAACACCGTGCTGACCGACCTCTACCTGCGGACGGACGACACACGGTGGCTCACCGTGGCCCAGCGCTTCGACCACGCCGCGGTGTTCGACCCACTGGCCGCCGGCCGGGACCGGCTCGACGGACTGCACGCCAACACCCAGGTACCCAAGTGGATCGGGGCGGCCCGGGAGTACAAGGCGACGGGAATGACGCGCTACCGCGACATCGCCGCCAACGCCTGGGACATCTGCGTCGGCACGCACACCTACGCGATCGGCGGGAACAGCCAGGCAGAACACTTCCGCGCCCCCGACGCCATCGCCTCCCACCTGAAGCAGGACACGTGTGAGAGCTGCAACACCTTCAACATGCTCACCCTCACCCGTGAACTCTTCACGCTCGGCCCGGACCGGGCAGCGCTGTTCGACTTCTACGAGCAGGCGTGGCTCAACCAGATGATCGGCCAGCAGAACCCGGCCGACAGTCATGGCCACGTCACCTACTTCACCCCGCTCAACCCGGGCGGCCGTCGCGGTGTGGGCCCCGCTTGGGGCGGCGGCACCTGGAGCACCGACTACGACTCCTTCTGGTGCTGCCAGGGAACGGGCCTGGAGATGCACACCAGGCTCATGGACTCCGTCTACTTCCACGACGGCAGCACACTGATCGTCAACCTGTTCGTGCCCTCGGTGCTCAACTGGTCGCAGCGCGGAATCACCGTCACCCAGACCACCTCGTTCCCGGTCGGCGACACCACGACCCTGCGGCTCACCGGCAACGCCGCCGGCACCTGGGCCATGCGCGTCCGCATCCCGGGCTGGACCACCGGGGCCACCGTCAGCGTCAACGGCGTCGCGCAGGACGTCACCACCACACCCGGCAGCTACGCGACCCTGACCCGCACCTGGGCGCAGGGTGACACGGTCACCCTGCGCCTGCCCATGCACATCGTCCTGCGACCGGCCAACGACGATCCTGACGTCGCCGCTGTCACGTACGGGCCGACGGTCCTGTCCGGCGACTACGGTGACAGTTCGCTCGACTCCTTGCCCGCGCTGAACACGGCCTCGATCACCCGGACCGGTGGCGATTCGCTCGCCTTCACCGCCACCGCCGACGGCTCCCCGGTCGAGCTGGGTCCGTTTTACGACGCGCACGGCCACAACTACACCGTCTACTGGAAGACCGGAGGTACCGCCTCGGTGCGCCTCGTGAATGCGGCCAGTGGACTTGTGCTGGGGGTCCAGGACATGTCCACGGCCGACGGGGGACGGGCCCTGCAGTGGCATGACTCCGGCACCCCCGACCACGACTGGGAAGTGATCGAGGACGGAGACGCGGTCCGCTTCCGCAACGCCCACAGCGGCAAGGTGCTCGGTGTCCAAAACATGTCCACGGCGGACAACGCGGCCGTCCTGCAGTGGTCGGACAACGGCACCGCCGACCACAGATGGACACTGCTCGACCAAGGTGACGGCACCTGCAGGATCCGCAACGTGCACAGCGGCAAGCTGCTCGGCATCGCGGGCCACTCCACCGCTGTCGGCGCGTTCGCCGTACAGGACTCGGACAACGGGACTGCCGACAACCGCTGGCGCATCCTGGGGAACTAGGGGATCTTCGCGCGTGCCGCTCGCAGGCCGGAGCCGCCTGAAGGGGCCCCGGCCGGCGAGCGGCATCAGCAAACGGTGAGCCAGGGCTCCCCGGCTCGGCTCCCGGGGACGACGGCGGGCACCGCACCGGTCAGGCGGAGGAGTCCGGTCGCGGCGAAGCGGAGTGCAGACCGTTGACGGCCTCGTCCGCGGTGGGGAGTACGGGGATCAGCGCACCGACCCCCGTGACGTCCAGCAGCCTCGTGAGGTGGGGTTGCGGGGCGGCCAGCGACAGGGACCCGTACCGGTCCTTCGCGAACCGCAGGAGGCTGATCATCGCGTTGAGCCCGGAGGAGTCGCAGAACTCCACGGACGCCAGGTCGAGGACCAGGTGCGGGCTGCCCTGCCTGATCAGCTCCAGAGCCCTGGTCCGCAGGGCAGGAGCGCTGTCCACATCGATCTCGCCGGCGGCGGCGAGGACTGCGATCGAATCCGCCGGATGCCGGACGGTGAGAACGAGGGTCGAGCTGTGCGTCATGGTTTCAGTGCTCCAGGCCGGGGAGCGGTCGCCGTCGCGTCGGGAGCGGCGGTGACCGCTGGAAGATCACGCATCGGATATCGACCTGCGGAACCGTACCGCATGACAACTGTTGTCATGCGGAACCTATGGGTGGGCCGGTGGCGACCTCGGAAGCCCGTTGTGCGCGGGGGTACGATATCCGGGGCCACGCGCGTGTCCCGGAACCTTTGTCCTGGCTTTCCATACGAGCGCATCAGACGCCCGGCTCGCTTGCTCGGTCCGGTGGCCAGACGGACGAGTGAGGCGATGCCGGATCGGAGTGTCATCACCATGGGCCTGAACCCCGAACCCGACCACCGGTCCCGGGATGCGGCCCGTGAGGGTTCCGAGTTCGTCGAACTCCTCGAAGTCCTCTGGGAGCACGGACGTGAGGCCGTTCCGACAGGCCCGGTCTCCCCTTCCCAGCTGCGCGTGCTGTACACGCTGGACAGGGAGGACGGCATCAACCTGCGGATGCTCGCCGACGCCCTCGGTTCGGCCTCCCCCTCGGTCAGCAGGCTGTGCGACCGACTGCAGGCCACGGGGTTCGTCGAGCGCACCCCCAGCCCGGTGAGCCGCCGGGAACTGGAGCTCCGGCTGACCAGCCACGGCAAGGCGTACCTCGTCGACCTGCGTATGCGCAGGGAGAAGGTGCTGATGTCCACGATCGACGCGATGCCGGCCAAGGCACGGCGTTCGCTCCTCGAAGGGCTCAGGGCCTTCCGCAACGCGGCCTCGGCCGGGGGGCAGGACAGCAGCGGGGCGAGACCCTTGCGGTCGACCGCATGACGACCGGTCGACCGCAAGTCGTTCCAGTTCACGCGGATGTGTCACCGGTGGAGGACTGCCGGCCGAACCAGTCCAGGCAGACCACCAGGGCGTCGTCGTCCAGTGGCGTGGCACCTCGGTAGTCCCGCAGGTCCCGGAGGACCGCTTGCGGCACCTGCTCGGACGGCAGGAAGCGGTGCGCGGACAGCGACAGCGCGAGGGCGCGCTGCCCGTAGCGCTCCCCGGCCGCCGACGCGCTGTCGTAGACACCGTCGCTCCCGATCAGAAGCCGGTCGCCGGGTTCCACGCGGAGGCGCTCCGCGACGTACTCCGTCTCCTCGAACATGCCCAGCGGGAGCTGCGCGTCGAATTCGAGCGGTTCGACGCTGCGCCCCCTCAGCCGCCACATCCGGGGGGACCCCGCGTCCACCGCCTCCACCTCGCCCGTGGCCAGGTCGAAGCGCAGCAGCAGGACCGAAGCGTGCAGCGCGCCACGGTGCTGGGCGTAGACGGCCTGATCGGCGAGGCTGGCCTGGCCGGGGAGGTCGAGGCCGGCACGCCGGGCGTTGCGCAGGGCGTTGACGACGAGATTGGTCAGCAGGGCCGCCTCCATCCCCTTCCCCATGCCGTTGGTGACGGTGAGGGTGAGGTGATGGGCCGACACCGACCAGTCGAAGTTGTCGCCGAAGATCGCGTAAGCGGGCTCCAGGTGGGCGCCCAACGAGAATTCGGGGCGGGACACGGAGCGGCCCGGCAGCAACTGCCACTGCATCTCCGCGGCCAGGGTGAGCCGTGTGGCGCGGCGCGCGAGGAGGTAGAGATCGGTGTCCCGTCCGGCGACCAGGATCTCGTGGCCGAGCGCTTCGCAGATCTGCTGCATCCCTGCCAGGGCCGCCGGCGAGCAGCTGCTCTCCGGCGCCGTGACGGAGAGAACACCGAGCCGGTCGCCGCGGACGGTCACCGGCAGGTGCACGGTGGCCGGGCCCGGCGTCGCCCGGTGCTCCACATACGGCTCCTGGGCCCCGAAGGCCCGGCCCTGCGGGCTGTTGTGCACGGGCACCGGCTCGGCGAGCGGCGCCTCGGAGACCACTTGGAGCGTGGTCATGCCGTAGTCGGCGAGCCGCAGCTCCACGTTCTGCACGTCGTACTGCTTCCGCAGAGCCGCCGTGACGACATCGAGGAGCAGATGAGGTGCGGCTCTGCGCAGCTCCCGCTCGACGGCAGCGAATCTGTCCACGTGATCCTGTTTCTCGTCGTGCCGCGCCGAAAACCGGGACCGTCCGTGGGCCCCGGCCGTCGGCCTCCAGCGTACGGAGCCTGTAACCAGATCCTGCGGCAATCCCGCAAGGGCGCGCCGGTTTCCGGTACCGCTCATCCTACGATGTCCGGAGACAACTGTTTCCGCACAGCAAGAAATATCGCGTCCGCACGCATGGGCCTCCCGAGCCGGGGCAGGGGCTGGCACAGGAAGCGCGCTCGGCACGAGGGAGGGTGGAACGAAATGATGACTGAAGAGACCCCCGGAACCATGCGGACTGACGGTGCGCCGGTTTCGGAGACCGCAACGGAGCGCATGGGCGAGCTGCCGTGGATCGAAGACACGGGCAAGGTGAGCCCGAAGGACGCCCGTGCGCTGTCGACGCTGTTCTTCGAGCAGCTGCAGGTCCTGGAGGAGGGCACGCACGAGTACCAGTACGCGCGCAACACCCTCATCGAGATGAACATCTCCCTCGTCCGGTTCGCGGCACGCCGCTTCCGCAACCGGGGCAGCGGTGACATGGAGGACATCACCCAGGTCGGGACCATCGGCCTCATCAAGGCCATCGACCGGTTCGAGCTCTCCCGTGAGGTCGAGTTCGCCACCTTCGCCGTCCCCTACATCGTGGGCGAGATCAAGCGCTTCTTCCGTGACACGACCTGGGCCGTCCACGTCCCCCGTCGGCTGCAGGAACTCCGCGTGGAACTCGCCAGGGCGAAGGACGAGCTCGCCACCCGCCTCGACCGCGACCCCACGGTGAAGGAACTGGCCGACCACCTGAACCTCACCGAGGACGAGGTCATCGAGGGTGTCATCGCGTCGAACGGCTACACCGCCGGCTCCCTGGACCTTCCGACCGACGCCGGCGAGACGACGGGCACGGCTTCGCGCACCTTCGCCGACATCCTGGGCGAGCCGGATTCGGCCATGGAGACGGTGGAGAACCTGCACGCACTGGCCCCTCTTCTCGAGGAACTCGACGACCGCGAGCGCCGCATCATCGAGATGCGCTTCGGCCAGGAGATGACGCAGTCCCAGATCGGCGCCGAACTCGACGTCTCCCAGATGCACGTCTCCCGTCTCCTCACGCGCACCCTCGGCAAGCTCCGCGCCGGCATGCTGGCCTGATTCCGTACGCGTCCGTCGAGATGCGGCCGGCGGCCCGCCCGCCGGCCGCATCTCAGCGCCCGTATCCGCACGGACCGGGCATTTCCGCGTCCATGGGGTGGCGGCCCCGGCGTTCCTCCGACGGGCACAGGACAGGCGCCCGCCCCCAGGGGGCACCGCCGGTTCCTAAGGTGCATGCATGCAGAGGAATACTTCGCCGAGCAGCATGACCCTCGTTCAGCTGCGGGCCTTCGTCGAGGCCGAGCGGCTCGGGTCGTTCACCGCCGCCGCGCATGCCATGGACATCGCCCAGGCGTCCGCCTCCGAACTCGTCCGCCGCCTGGAGGCGGAACTGGACGCGGAGCTGTTCGTCCGTGGCAGCCGCACCCTCGCCCTGACCTCGGCCGGGCAGGAGCTGCTCCCGTACGCACAGGAGGCTGTGGCGGCGGCGGACGGCGGCGCCAGGGCCGTGCACTCACTCGGTTCGCTGGGCGGCGGCACCGCCACGTTCGGGGTGCTGCGCAACGCCGACTACTACCTGCTCGCCAACCTCGTGCAGATGTTCCACGCCCGGTACCCGGCCGTCCGTGTACGGCTCGTGGGGCAGAACTCCGCCGAGACCGCACTGGCCGTCGCGGCGGGGCGCATCGAGGCCGGTCTGGTCGTTCTCCCCATCGACGACGAGGGTCTCGCGGTCACCCCGCTCATGCGCGACGAGGTGCACTACGTGAGCGCGAGCGCCGAGCGCACCCGTACCCCTGTCACCATCGAGGCCTTCTCCCGGGCGCCTCTCGTGCTGTACGACGCCCACTACGGATGGAAGGACCCGACCCGGCGGCAGATCGCCGAGCGCGCCCAGCTCGCCGGAGTCCGCGTCGACCCCCTGATCGAGCTCGAACGCGTGGAGGCGGCACTGGAGCTGGTGGCGGCAGGAGCGGGCGACACGATCGCCAGCCGGGCCGTGATCGCCAGCCCGTCATTCCCCGCAGGACTGCACACCACCCCCTTCGCCGAACCTCTGTACGACACCATCGCGCTGGTCAGGCGTCACGGCCATCCTCTCTCGCGCGCCACCCGGGAACTCGCCCGTCTCGCCGAGGACACCATCCGCGAGCTCGGTCACGGCCTGATGACCTGACGCGCCGGGCAGGTGCGGAGCGGGGTCCGACCTCCCACAGGGAAACCCTGTGGGAGGCACAGGAACTACCCCTCTAGCCCTGTGTCGGCGTCGCGTCTACCGTCCGGGGTATGCAGATCACGCACGACGAACAGAAGACCCTCGCCCCCTTCCAGTGGCTGAAGAAGCCGGCGGTCGACGGCCCTCCCGCCCAGCGCGACCCCAAGGTGGTCGAGCGCGTCTCCCAGATGCTCAAGGAGATCGAGAGCAAGGGCCTGGACGCGGTCCGCGCCTACGGGCAGGAGCTCGACGGCTGGTCCGGCGAACTGGAGATCGGGGCCGCCGAGCTGAAGAAGTCGGGGGACGCACTCCCCGCCGACGTCCGCACCGCACTGGAAATGGGCTACGACCGCACCCACCGCTTCGCCTCCGCCCAGCGCGAGCACCTGACCGACTTCGAGATCGAACTCGCCCCCGGGGTGACCGGCGGGCAGCGCTACGTTCCGGTTTCCAGGGTCGGCGCCTACCTTCCGGCGGGCCGATTCCCGCTGCTGGCCAGCGCGTTCATGACCGTGGGCGTGGCCAAGACGGCAGGTGTGCCCACCGTGGTGGCCTGCACTCCCCCCTCGGGTGAGCACGGCGCGCACCCGGCCGTGCTCTACGGCGCCTACCTTTCCCGGGCCGACCGCGTCTTCGCCGTCGGTGGCGTACAGGCCCTCGGCGCGATGGCCTTCGGTCTGCTGGGCGAGGCCCCGGTCGACATGCTGGTCGGTGCCGGCAACGCCTTCGTCACCGAGGCGAAGCGACAGCTTTTCGGCCAGGTCGGTATCGACCTGCTGGCCGGCCCGTCCGAGGTGGCCGTCATCGCCGACGACTCCGCCGACCCGGTCTGGGTGGCCGCGGATCTGCTCGGCCAGGCCGAGCACGGCCCCAGCTCCCCTGCCGCTCTCATCACCACCTCCGAGAGGACGGGGCGCGCGGTCGCCGCCGAGATCGAGCGTCAGCTGGAGACCCTCGCCACCCGGGACATCGCCGGACCCGCCTGGCGGGACTTCGGGTCAGTCATCGTCGTACGCGACCGGGACGAGGCCGTCGCGGTGGCGGACATCCTGGGGCCCGAGCACCTGGAGGTCCAGACCGAGGACGACGACCACTACCTGCAGAACCTCACCAACTACGGTTCGCTCTTCCTCGGCCCCTGGTCCACCGTCGCCTACTCCGACAAGGGCATCGCCGGGCCGAACCACGTGCTGCCGACAGGCAAGACCGCGCGGTACAACGCGGGGCTGTCGGTCTCCCGCTTCCTCAAGCCCCTGACCTACCAGAGGGTGGCCGAGGAGGGCACGGCCGCGCTGGCGCCGGCCGTCGAGCGGATCTCGGCCTTCGAGGGCCTGGCCGCCCACGGTGCGACCGCCACGATCCGCATCGACCGGATCGGCCGTACGTCCGGCGCGTTCGACGCCATCCCCGAGGCGCTGCGCGAACAGCTCTGATTCCGCCCGCCCCCGCCTCCGCGCCGGCCTCGGCCCGTACGGAGGCGGGGGGCCGGACGCCCCGGGACACCTTGACCGGCCGCGGCCCGCGTCCCGGGCCCCGACAGCATCGCCCGCCCGAGACGGGTGAGTACCGTCCTGCAGCAGGAGCACCTGCGCTCCCACTCCCGCGAGGATTCTCCCCATGCACCATTCCCCGCCCGCTCCCGCCCCGTCGGACGGGACAGGCCCCGCGCTCACCCAAGGGCTCAAGGGACGCCAGATCACGATGATCTCCATCGGAGGTGTGATCGGGGCAGGCCTCTTCGTCGGCTCCTCCACCGCCGTGGCGGCCGCCGGCCCAGCCGTCCTGATTTCCTTCCTGCTGGCCGCCACCCTGGTGGTGCTCGTCATGCAGATGCTCGGGGAGATGGCCGTCGCCCACCCCGACACGGGCTCCTTCTCCACCTACGCGGACCGGGCCCTGGGCCGCTGGGCCGGCTTCTCCATCGGGTGGCTGTACTGGTGGTTCTACATCCTGGTCATTCCCATCGAGGCGATCGCCGCGGGCGAGGTCATCGCTGGGCTCACCTCGGTCCCCAGCTGGATACCGGCCCTCGCCATGATCGTCCTGCTGGCCGGCAGCAACCTCCTCGCCGTCCGCAACTACGGTGAGTTCGAGTACTGGTTCGCGCTGCTGAAGGTCATCGCGATCGTCGCCTTCCTCGTTCTCGGCGGGCTCGCCGTCTTCGGTCTCCTGCCCGGTTCGGACGCCCACGGGGTGTCGAACCTGTGGAGCAACGGAGGGTTCGCACCCAACGGCGGCGTCGCCGTGCTGGCAGGTCTGCTCACGGCCATGTTCAGTTTCCAGGGCAGCGAGATCGTCACGATCGCCGCCGCCGAGTCCGAGGAGCCGAAGAAGAACATCAAGAAGGCCGTCCGGGCCGTCGTGTGGCGCCTCGGGCTGTTCTACGTCGGCTCCATCTTCATCGTGGTCAGCCTGGTCCCCTGGAACTCAGACGGGCTGGCGGCCGGCTCCTACCAGGCCGTCCTCGACCGTATGAACATCCCGGGCGCCGGACGGATCATGGACGTGGTCCTCGTCGTGGCCGTCAGCAGCTGCCTCAACTCGGCCATCTACACCGCTTCCCGGATGGCGTTCTCCCTCGCCCGCAGGAAGGACGCGCCGGCCGCCCTCGCCGCCACCTCCGCGGCAGGGGTACCCCGCAACGCGGTGATCGCCTCGACGGTCATCGGCGTCGTAGCGGTGATCGCCAACTATCTGCTGCCGAGCGTCTTCACGTACCTCATCGCCTCCAGCGGGGCCATCGCCCTGATGATGTACATGGTCATCGCGATCACCCAGTACGCCACCCGGCGCAAGGAGCCGCAGCCGGGTGAGGTGCGCATGTGGGCCTTCCCCTACCTCACTCTCGCCACGATCGCCTTCATCGCCGGGGTGCTCGTCCTCATGGCGGTGCTGCCCGGCCACCGTCTCGAGCTGTGGCTGTCCCTCGCCCTGGCCGCGGTCCTCGTCGGAGTCGGCATCCTCCGGCAACGACGGCACGGCGACCGGCCCGGCCCCGCCGGGGCCGAAGCCGCCCCGGCAGGACGGCCCCCTCGTACGGACTCTTCACCACGGTGACGGTGAGCGGTCAGTGGAGGCGGGCATGGGTGGCACGGGGTACGAACTCGGTCGGCAGGACGAGGCGTTCGCCTGCGGGATCGGCATCACCGTCGATCCGCCGCACCAGCAGGCGGGCGGCCTGACGCGACAGCTCCCGAAGGTCGTGGCGGACCGTGGTCAGCCGGAACACCTCCCAGGCGGCCATGGGGAGGTCGTCGAAGCCGATCACCGTCAGGTCGTCGGGGACCCGGAGCCCAGCGGCGAGAGCCGCGTTGAGGACGCCGATGGCGACCACGTCGTTGCCGCAGAACACCGCTGTGGGCGCCTCGGCCGCTTCGAGGAGGGCGGGCAGCGCCCGGTATCCCGTGTCGTACTCGAAGGCGCCGCGTACCACGCGGTCCGCCGGAAGTCCTATGCCCGCGTCGGCCAGGGCCAGCCGGAAGCCCAGTTCCCGTTCGCGCCCGGTCGTCGTGTTGGCGGCACCGAAGATGCCCGCGATCCGCCGGTGCCCGAGCCCGACGAGTACGTCGGCGACCAGGCGTCCGCCCCCCTCGTTGTCGACCACGGAGGCGTAGTCGCCGCTGCCGCCGGTGTCGCGGTTGAGGAAGACGTAGGGCATGCCACGGCGGTCGAGCTGGGCCGGCAGACGGGAGTCGGTGGTGGCTGTCGCGAGCACGACGCCGTCCAGGGACTGGTCCAGGAGCTTCTCCTCGGCCACCGCCTCGTCGGAGCGCTCGGTGAGGAGCATCATGCGGTAGCCCAGGCGTTGCAGCTCGTCGTGCAGAGGCGCGACGACGTGGGGGTAGAACGGGTTCGTGAGGTCCGTCACGATCACTCCGATCCGCCGGGTGGACCGGGTGGACAGCGTGCGGCCCGCCTCACTGGGCACGTAGTTCAGCGCCTGCGCGGCCCGCCTGACCTTCTCGCGTGTCGCCACCGACACCCGCGGGTCGTCCCGCAGCGCCCGGGAGACCGTGGGCTGGGAGACACCTGCCAGTCTCGCCACGTCGTGACTCGTGATCGCCATCGGCCCGCTCCTCGTCGCCCGGTGCGCCACCCCTGACGCCGCAACAGTCAGTATACGTATGCCGATCCGTCGCCGGGGCCGGTAACGCCCGGCGCGCACCGGGTCGAGCGGGTCCGCGCCCCAGCCGGCGCGGCGCACTCCGCCCGGAGCACCGGACACCACTCGCATCGCCGCGAAGCCCCGTGTGACGCCAGGCCGGGAACCCCTCGCACCATACGCCTGAAGCCGGACCCGCACGACCCCTTGACATCGCCCGACAGAGGGCCTGTCATAGAAATGCATACGTATTCCAAACGAGGGAGCTGTCATGCCCGATGCCGTCGTGTCCACCGCCGAGCTGGGTCGCCGCACGATCCGCCGCAGCGACTTCGTCTCCTGCAACCAGGCCTTCATCGACTGCCGTACGCCGGGCTCCGACCGCAAGGAGAACTACGCCATGATCGGGCCCGGCGTCTCGCAGGCCGCCGGCCAGCACGTCAACCTGAGGCTGCCGCACGGCTACAACATCGGTGCAGCCGCCATGCCTCACGGCATCACCAACAACCTCCACCTGCACTACACGGCCGAGGTGTTCGTCTGCACGGAGGGCGAGTACCTGCTGCGGTGGGGCGCCGACGGTTCCGAGGGTGAACTGGTGCTCAGGGCGGGGGACATCGCCTCCGTCCCCACCTGGATCTTCCGCGGCTTCACCAACACCGGCCCCGACGACGGCTGGATGTTCACCGTGCTCGGCATGGACCACACCGGAGGCATCATCTGGGGCCCCTCGGTCCTGCGCGAGGCGGAGGGCCACGGCCTGTACCTCACCGCCGACAACGAACTCATCGACACGGTGGCCGGCGACGGGGTTCCGGCCGGGACCGAGCTGACCGAACCGATGGCGCAGGAGCACATCGACCGGCTGCGTCACTACGGCGCCGACGAGATGAAGCGCCGTGTCGCGGCTGCCGACGAACTGGTGTGGTCCGAGCGGCCCTTCCTCGACAGCACCCTGCCCGGCGGAGGCGCGCGGCTGAGCTGCGTCATCGGCTACGGCATGACCGAGGACCTGCACCAGGAGCCGCGGATCTTCAATCCGCACGGGCACAACGTCGCCTGGCTGCGGGCGGATCCGGGCCAGGGGGTCTCCTGCCACCGGCAGCACGAGACGCAGACGCTGATCGTCAAGAACGGCCTGTGGGAGGTCACGCTCAACCGCACCGACCCCGTCTCGGTGCGCCTGGGACCGCGAGACATGCTCTCCGTGCCGCAGGACGCATGGCGCACCCTGCGCAACGTCGGCGACGAACAGGGCGATCTCATGGTCGTCAACTCGGGCGACGGCCGGGTCCGCCTGGACTGGGACGAGGAGGTCGCCAGGAGTGCCGCCGACGCGGGGCTCGGCATCGACCACAACGGCTACGTCGCGCCGTACGCACTGCTGCCCCGCTCCGCGCGCCGCTGGTGACCGCCGTGCCCACCGGTGGACCGTCGAGCGCGCCGCCTCTGGTGGTGGTCCCCGGAATGCTGTGCGACGCGAGTCTCTGGTCCGACGTCACGTTTCCCGAGGGTTATTGGGTCCACCACGTCGCGCTGACCAAGCCGGACATCGGCGCCATGGCCGAGGACCTCCTGTCCTCCGTGTCCGGCCCGTTCGTCGCGGTCGGCCTCAGCCTCGGGGCGATCGTCGCCTTCGAGGCGCTGCGCCGGGCCCCGGAGCGGTTCCGCGGCCTGTGCGTCATGTCGACGAACGCGGGCGCACCGCGCCCCGAGCAGTACGCCGCCTGGCGCGCGATGGACGGACTGATCGCCGACGGCCGGTTCGCGGATGTCGTCGAACAGACCCTTCCCGGAATGTTCCCCGGGCCGCGACCGCCGGGCGGGCCGGCGGAGCGTTACCGGCGCATGGCGTATGCCGTGGGCCCCGAGTCGGCCCGTGCCCAGCTCGCCGCGCAGGCGAGCCGACGGGAGGCGACCGGCGTCCTGCGCACCGTCCGGTGCCCGTCCGTGGTCCTGTCCGGGGAGCGGGACGCGCTGTGCCCGCCGGACTTCCACCGGGTGATCGCGGGGGCGGTGCCCGGCGCCCGCCTGGACGAGGTGCCCGGAGCGGGACACCTGCTCCCGTGGGACCGTCCGTCCGCCGTTTCCGCAGCGCTGCGGGACCTGCTCGCGCGGGTGCGGAAGACGCCACCGGCCCGGACGCCCGTGTGCGTGGCACCCCCCGCCGTCTGAGCCACTCGTCCGGGGCGCAGTCGATGCCCCACCTGGGCCCGGCCTCTCATGTCCGCGCCCCCGACCCTCATATCCGTATCCGACACCCACCCGCGAAAGAGAGCCGTCATGCCTCGTTCCCTCAAGTCCCCCGTACCCCCGGATCAGGTACACGCCGCCCGCGTGGACGTCGCCGAGCGCGTCGGCACCATCCTCGAGGACATCCGCGAACGGGGTGACGAAGCGGTCCGCCGGTACTCCGAGAAGTTCGACGGCTGGAGCCCCGAATCCTTCCGCCTGGGCCGGGGCGAGATCGAGAAGATCATCGCCGGGGTGCCCGGGACGGTGCTGGACGACATCCGCTTCGTCCAGCGGCAGGTGCGCACCTTCGCACAGGCGCAGCGCGACTCGCTGCTCGACGTCGAGATCGAGACCCTGCCGGGTGTCCACCTCGGGCACCGGCACGTCCCCGTGGCCGGCGCGGGCGCCTACGTCCCCGGGGGGCGTTACCCGCTGACCGCGTCGGCGCACATGACGATCGTCACCGCGAAGGTGGCCGGGGTGCCGAGGGTGGCCGCCTGCACCCCGCCGATCCGGGGCGAGATCCCGGCAGCGACGGTCGCGGCGATGCACCTGGCGGGTGCTGACGAGATCTACCTGCTCGGCGGGGTCCAGGCCGTGGCGGCGCTCGCCCTGGGCACCGAGACGGTCGGCCGGGTCCCGCTGATCGCGGGCCCCGGTAACGCCTATGTGGCCGAGGCCAAGCGCCAGTTGTTCGGAGAGGTCGGCATCGACCTGTTCGCGGGCCCCACGGAGATCCTGGTGATCGCCGACGAGACGGCCGACCCCTTCGTGGTGGCCGTCGACCTCCTCTCGCAGGCCGAGCACGGCCCGGACTCCCCCGCCGTCCTGGTCACCACGTCCGAGGAGTTGGGCCGGGAGGTCGAGCGTCACATCGAACGCCTGCTCCCCGGCATGCCCACGAAGGACTTCGCCGGTCCCGCCTGGCGCGATCACGGTGAGATCGTCGTGGCCGGCTCACTGGCCGAGGCCTTCGAGGTCGCGGACTCCTACGCCAGCGAGCACGTGGAGGTCCTGACCGAGAACCCGCGGCAGGCCCTTGACCGGATGACCGACTACGGCGCCCTCTTCCTCGGTGAAGGTACGTGTGTCTCGTACGGGGACAAGGTCATCGGTACCAATCACGTACTGCCCACCCGGGGCGCCGCGCGTTACACCGGCGGTCTGTGGGTGGGGAAGTACCTGAAGACGGTGACCTACCAGGAGGTCACGGACCTGTCCTCGTCGGCGCTCCTCGGCGAGGTGTGCGGGCGGGCGGCACGAGTGGAGCTGTTCGAGGGGCACGCCCGCTCCGGTGACGTGCGGGCCGCCAAGTACGGCAACGGCACGCTGCCGTGGAACGACGAGGCGGGAGCATGAGCGGCCCGGCCGACCGGATCGCCGGGCGCACCGCACTTGTCAGCGGAGGAGGAGGCGGACTCGGCGCCGCCATCGCGCGCTCCCTGCTGTCCGACGGAGCGCGGGTGGTGATCACCGGCCGCAACGAGCACGCCCTGAAGGAGGCGGCGTCCCGTCTGGGGCCGGGTGTGGTCCACCGGGTCTGCGACGTGTCCCGGCCGGGCGAGGTCGAGAGGCTCGCGGAGAGCCTCGCGGACGAGGAGATCTCGGTGCTCGTCAACAACGCCGGGATCGCAGGACCGGTGGCCCCCCTGACCGAGATCTCCGCCGAGGACTGGGACGAGGTCTTCGACGTGAACGTCCGTGGCGTGTTCCTGATGTGCCGGGCCTTCCTTCCCGCCATGACGGAACGGGGCGCGGGGGACGTCGTGAACATCGCCTCGGTCTCGGGGAAGCGGCCCCTGCTACGGCGCACGCCCTACTGCGCGTCGAAGATGGCGGTCATCGGTCTGACCGCCACTCTGGCGGGCGAGGTGGGCCCTCTGGGTGTCTCGGTGAACTCCCTGTCCCCCGGGCCCGTGTCGGGTCCCCGGATGGAGCGGAATTTCCGCCTGGAGGCGGAGCGCACCGGCAGCACCTACGCCGAGGCCGAGGCGGCGTTCGTGGCGCGGTCGGCCCTCGGCCGGATGGTCGACGAGGAGGAGGTCGGCGCCGCGGTGAGCGCGATGCTGCGGATGACGGGCCTGTGCGGGGCTGACATCGACCTCTCGGCGGGGATGGTGGCACGGTGACGGCGCCGCCGGAGCGCCGCTCCCTCAAGGCGCGCCTCGCGGCGGGCGAACGACTGTACGGTGCCCTGCTGCGGCTCCCCTCGGAGACCCTGGTGGAGATGGCCGGGGTCGCGGGCCTGGACTACGTGGTCATCGACTGCGAGCACGGACCGGCCGACACGGCCGTGCTCCAGCACCACCTGACGGCCGCGGCGGCTCAGGGCATCGACGTCCTGGTCCGTACGGGCACGGCGGAACCCGCACTCGCCCTGCGCTGCCTGGATCTGGGAGCCGCGGGCATCATCCATCCCCATGTCGACTCCGCGCAGGACGCCCGGCGCGCGGTGGCGTCGGTCCACTATCCGCCGCTGGGAACACGGGGGTTCGCGACGTACAGCCGGGCAGGCCGCTTCGGCACGGTCTCCGCGGCGGACCACGTCACCGCCTCGCGGGACACCTTGGTCGTGGCGATGATCGAGACGGAGCAGGCCTGTGCCGCCGCCGCGGAGATCGCCACCACCAGGGGCGTGGACGCGGTCCTGGTGGGCCCGGCCGATCTCGCGGCGGACTGCTCCTTCCCCGGCCAGGACGTGATCGACGATCTGGTCGCGGCGGCCCATCGGGCCACCCGAGCGGCGGGCCGGGCCGTCATGACGATCGTTCCGGGCGCCGAGGGAGCCAGGGCGGCCGAGCGGGCAGGGGCGCAACTGGTCCTCCACAACATGGCCTCCGTACTGATGGACACCTTCCGGTCCCTGGCGACGCCCGGACCCGCCCAGGGAGCCGGCGGGCAGTCATGAGGCGGCGACCGAGCCGAGTCCGTCGGGGCCCTTCGAGGGACCGGGCATGCCGCTCGGTCCCTGCGGACGCCACCGCGGCCGGTCTGCCCCGCATCTTCACCGAGTGCGTCTCTTTCACCTCTTGACGACCTCCGCCGGGCTCCTTAATGTTCGGCAGAAGTTCATACGTATGCATAACCACGTCAACGCGCGAACGGAGAAGCCATGTCCGCTGTAGCGCCCGCCGCCGCGGTCGGCACCCCAGGGGCCGACACGGAGAAGCGGAATGCGATACGCCGAGCCATCGGCGCGGGAAGCATCGGAAACTTCGTCGAACAGTTCGACTACGGCCTCTACGGCTACATGGCGCCGGTCCTGGCTCCCGCCTTCTTCCCGGACAGCGACCCGGCGGTGGCTGTGCTGAGCACGTACGCCATCATCGCCATCGCGTGCCTGTTCCGCCCTCTGGGCGGGACCCTCGTCGGCCGCTGGGGCGACCGGGTGGGCCGCAAGAAGACGCTGCTGTGGACCATCGTGCTCATGGGGGTGGCAACCGCCCTCATCGGTGTCCTGCCGACCTACCAGCAGATCGGCATCCTCGCACCCCTGCTCCTCCTGCTCCTGCGCGTCGTCCAGGGCATGGTGTCGGGCGGGGAGTACGTCGGGGCGGTGGCCTTCATCGTGGAGTGGGCGGAGCCGAACCGACGTGGCTACTACGCGTCGTACGCCTCCAACAGCTGCTTCCTCGGCATCCTCGCCGGGGCCGGCACAGCCGCACTCACCAGCTGGCTGTTCGAGGGCCCCTCACTGGACTCCTGGGGCTGGCGCATCCCGTTCCTGCTCGCGCTGCCTCTGAGCGCGGTCGGGATCTGGCTGCGCAGGCACATCGAGGAGTCACCCGAGTTCGTCCGGGCCACGGAGGGCGGCACCTCGGTCGTCAAGGCCCCGATCCGGGAAGCGCTGCGCACGCAGTGGCGGCCGATGCTCGTGTTCTGCGGTGTCTCCGTGATGCTCGCGATCCTGTCCTACAGCTGGGTCACGTTCTATCCCGAGTACCTGACCGGCACGCTGGGCCTGCCGCGCTGGATGGCCCTCACGTCCAACGCGATCTCCATCGCCGTCCTCATCCCGCTGCTTCCCCTGGCGGGCATCCTCTCGGACCGGATCGGGCGTAAACCGATGCTGATCGCCGGCGCCGTCGCATGCATCGTCCTGGTCCCGCTCGCCTTCCGGGTCGGGGAGGGCGGCACCTTCGGCACGGCGGTGGCGAGCCAGCTCATCTACATCGTCCCCGAGTTCTTCCTGACCGGCATCGTCACGGTCTGCACGGCCGAACTCTTCGCGACGCGCACCCGGTTCAGTGCGAGCGCCATCGCGTACAACAGCTCGTTCTCCATCTTCATGGGGATCACGCCGTTCGTCGCCGCACTGCTCGTCAGCAGCTTCGACACGATCTACGCCGTGTGGGTCTACCTCGCGGCAGCCGCGGTCATGGCTCTCGTCGTGGTGAGCGCCTTCATGACGGAGACGTACCGGAGCCACCTGGGAGCGGACAAGTTTCCCGGCTGACCAGCCCGCAGGCAGCAGCCCCGACCCCGGACCCACCCGGCGCGCACCTCGCACCCCTGCATACGCATACACAACACCCTGAGAAAGGTAAGAACCATGCCGCTGGACCCCGCCGCCTACCTCCCCTACAAGGACCCGGACGACTTCATCCGTGAGGTCACCGACCGCATCTGGGTGGGCCGCGACATCGCCTACATCGTCGACAACTACGAACCGGACTCGATCGTCCACACGAGCCTGGGCACCGTGGTGGGCCGTGACGGCGTGATCGAAGGCAGCACGATGCGCATGGGCAGCACGCCCGGTCACATCGGCCAGGCCGAGGACGTGGTGTGGGAAGCGCGCGGCGACGACGCGTTCCTCAGCTCGCACCTCGTCTTCTCCGCCGACGAACACCTCGTCGACGGCCGGAACATCCGCATCCGTAAGCGCACGGTCGCCAACTGCCTGTACCGCCGTGGCCGGATGGTCGAGGAGTGGGTGGTCCGCGACGAACTGGCGGACTGTCTGCAGCGCGGCGTGGACCCGGCCGAAGCGGCCCGCGCCCTGCGGTTCCAGGGCTACAGCGGGTCGATGACCGAGGACCCCCCGAAGGACGTGCTACTGGCCGGCGTCAGCGGACCTCGGCCTGACGAGTTCCGTCCGGAGTGCGAGATGGTCCTGGAGTTCATCGAGGAGGTGTGGACCCAGCGCCGACTGCAGAAGGTCAACGACTTCATGGTGCGAGACCTCTTCCTGCACACGGTCGGCGACCGGACCGTCATCCGCCCCGAGCGTTACCAGAGTGATCTGCTGGCCATGGTCGGGGCCTTCCCCGATGCCCGGTTCTCGGTGCGGGACGTACAGACCAACCACTCGCCGCGCTACGCCGGCCTGCGGGTGGCCGTCACCTGGACGATGCACGGCACCTATCGGGGAACGCCGGTGTTCGGCCGGCTCACCGATCAGCCGGTGACCGTCCTCGGCGTGTCCCAGTTCCTGATCCAGGAGGGCCGCATCGTCAGGGAGTTCCGTGTCTACGACGAGATCTCGCTGCGGGCCCAGATCAACAGCACCCGCGGGGACGGCCCGGCGGTGGCGGCCAACATCTACTGAGCATCACCCTCCCTCCGCCCACGGACGGCCGCAGCCACGGGAGGCGGAGGGGTCCCGGACCGCTCCGCCCCCGCCGACCGCGGAGGGCGCAGCCCCGCCCCAGGTGTCCGGCTCGCCCGGGGCGGGGTCGGATGCGCCCCTCCCTCACCCGCGCCGTTCGCGTCCCCTGGCGGGCGAGGGCGATCAGACCCGGCCGAGGTCACGATCCGCGGTCCCTGGGTGCGTGAGAACACACGCCAGGGAGAGGAGCGGCATGGGCGCTCATGCGCCAGCCACGCGCCGTCCTGTCAACTGCCTCCGTCACCTCCGTCACTTCCGGACCCTACGGGCGTGAAGTCGCGGGCTCCGATGAACTCGGGCCGGCGGATCGGGGCGGCGAAGGGTTCCTGCGCCGTGTTCTCCACGCTGTTGAAGACGATGAAGACG
>NZ_JNXG01000020.1 GCF_000717025.1 Streptomyces atroolivaceus | reverse complement strand
CAAAGGCGCCAACGCCTCCGCACACTCCCCCAACCGCGCCGCGAAAACAGAACTCTCCCGCGCCAACCGCGCACCCATCCCCACCCACTGCGTCCCCTGCCCAGGAAACACGAACGCGACCTTGCCCCCGGCCGTCGACGCGTTCCGCGCCGGCGACTCACCGCGGGCGAGTGCGGCCAGCCCGTCGCACAGCTCCTCCCGGTCGCGGCCCACCACGACGGCACGGCGGCTGAGCGCGGTGCGTCCCTGGGCGAGGGAGAGCCCGATGTCGGCCGGGTCCGGGGCTGCGCCGTCCTGCGCCAGCAGGCGGAGCGCCGCGGCGTGGTCGCGCAGCGCGCCGTCGGTGGCGGCCGACACGGGCCACGCCATGGCGCTCCACGTGCCGCGTTCCGGCGCGGCGTCACCGGCGGAGTCGTCCGCCGCCGGAGCGGGGGCCTGTTCGAGGATCAGGTGGGCGTTGGTTCCGCTGAGGCCGAAGGAGGAGACGCCGGCGCGCCGCGGCCGTCCGTCAGGGGTGTCCCAGGTCTGCGTCCCGGTGAGCAGCTCGACGGCGCCCGCGTTCCAGTCGACGTGCGTCGAGGGGGCGTCGACGTGCAGGGTCTTCGGCAGCACGCCGTGCCTCATGGCCTGCACCATCTTGATCACACCGGCGACACCGGCCGCAGCCTGCGTGTGACCGATGTTCGACTTGACGGAGCCGAGCCACAACGGCCGTTCCTCCGTGCGCTCCTCGCCGTACGTCGCGAGCAGTGCCTGCGCCTCGATCGGGTCGCCGAGCCTCGTCCCCGTACCGTGCGCCTCGACCGCGTCGACCTCGGCGGCCGACAGCCCGGCGTCCGCCAGCGCGGCCCTGATGACCCGCTGCTGCGAGGGGCCGCTGGGTGCCGTCATGCCGCTGGACGCGCCGTCCTGGTTGACGGCGGAGCCGCGGATCACGCCGAGCACCTGGTGTCCGTTGCTCCGTGCGTCGTCCAGCCGCTCCAGCAGGAGCATGGCGGCGCCCTCGCCCCAGCCGGTGCCGTCGGCGGACGCGGAGAACGCCTTGCACCGGCCGTCGGAGGCGAGGCCGCGCTGGAGGCTGAACTCGACGAAGGTGTCAGGGGTCGACATCACGGTCACGCCGCCCGCCAGGGCCAGCGAGCACTCGCCGGAGCGCAGGGCGCGCATCGCGGAGTGCATGGCGACCAGGGAGGAGGAGCAGGCCGTGTCGATGGTCATGGCGGGCCCCTCGAGGCCCAGCGTGTAGGCGATGCGTCCGGAGAGGATGCTGCCGGCGGTGCCGTTGCCGAGGTATCCCGCGAGCTCCTCGGGGATGTCGCGCACCCAGGACCCGTAGTCGTGGTACATGACTCCGGCGAAGACGCCGGTCGGTGTGCCGCGTACCGACGTCAGGTCGATGCCCGCACGCTCGAACGCCTCCCAGGACACCTCCAGCAGCAGCCGCTGCTGGGGGTCCATGGCGAGCGCCTCGCGCGGTGAGATCCCGAAGAAGCCGGCGTCGAAGTCGGCCGCGTCGTAGAGGAATCCGCCTTCACGCACGTACGACTTGCCCGGCTTGCCGGGCTCGGGATCGTAGAGCCCGTCGACGTCCCAGTCCCGGTCCGTGGGAAACCCGGAGATGCCGTCGACGCCCTCGGAGACGAGCTGCCACAGGTCTTCCGGCGACCGCACCCCGCCCGGATAGCGGCAGGCCATCCCCACGATGGCCACCGGAGCGTGCTGTTGCGCCTCCACCTCGCTCAGCTTCCGCCGCGCCTCGCGGAGGTCAGCGGTCGCGCGCTTGAGGTAGTTGAGCAGCTTCTCTTCGTTCCCCACCGACGTCACCCATCGCTCCGGTCGATCCCGGCCCGGGGTGGTGTCGCGGACTTTCGCTCAGCGCCGGAATTCGTCTGTCACAAAGGAATTCGAAGGCACATCACTGCTTTCCATGCACGGCCGGCCCCGGGCTTTCGCTTCCTCTAGATCCTTCTGCACGCTACCGGCGGGATATCGGACGAACCACCCCTAGCCTGCCGCGGTGCGGCTCCCCGGGCCGGAGGGGGGCGCCGGAGCTTAGGGGGTGCCCTCGGCGTCGCGCCCGCAGGGCGGCGCACGCAACCCCTAGGGGTTGCGCGGCCCGCGGGACGCTGACACATTCGCGGGATAATTAACTGACCGTTGTGTGTTCAGGGGAACGCGCGAGAATAGGGTTGCATCTACAGATGACTTCTGCATCCGGTGAACCGAGCCCGTGGATACGTCGCTTTCACGCTGCCGACTCCGCACGGACACGTCTGGTGTGTCTGCCGCACGCGGGAGGTTCCGCCTCCTACTTCTTCCCCGTGTCCAGGGCGCTGACGCCCGGCATCGAGGTACTGGCCGTCCAGTATCCCGGGCGGCAGGACCGGCGTGCGGAGAAGTGCATCGAGGACGTGCACGAACTGGCCGACCACGTGGCGCGTGAGCTCGAGGTGTGGGCGGACAAGCCGTTGACGCTCTTCGGGCACAGCATGGGCTCGGTGCTCGCCTACGAGGTGGCGCGACGGCTGCGGGGTACGGAGATCGAACTGCTGGGGGTGCTCGCCTCGGGCCGGGGCGCGCCCTCCCGCGCTCGCGTCCACGACGTGCACCTGATGCACGACGACAACCTCCTCCGCGAAGTCCGTGCGCTGAGCGGAACGGAGGACAAGGTCTTCGAGGACGACGACATCGTGCGTATGGTGCTCCCGGCGCTCCGCAGCGACTACAAGGCCGTGGAGACCTACCGCTACGACCCGGACGACAGGCTCTCCTGCCCGGTGGTCGCCCTGCTGGGCGACGACGACCCGCGGGTCACCGAGGACGAGGCGCGGGCCTGGGGCGAGCACACCGACGGGGAGTTCGGGATGCGCGTCTTCCCCGGCGGTCACTTCTATCTGAACGAGCAGGCGGGCGCGGTCCTGTCCGCCGTCACCGAGCACGTCGCGAAGTGGTCGGCGGTCGGAGGGCGGGCCCGCTGAAAAGCGGCCGGCACCGCGACGGCCTCGACCGTGTGGCCCGCGTACCGCTTTCGCGATCGTGAGGGACGGGTGCGGAGCGACCGGCCGGTCTGCACCGTGAGGGACGGGTGCAGAACGACCGGCCGGTCTGCACCCTGACGTCGGGCGTCCGGTGGGTGCCGGACGCCGCCCTCACTTACCCGTGTGCCGCCGGAAGTACCTGACCGTGAAGGCCATGGTGAGCACGAGCACCGGCACCCACCAGACGACGGACAGCCAGACACTGTTGCCGGTCGGCGTGCCGATCAGCAGCCCGCGGACCGCGTTGACGATGGGCGTGAACGGCTGGTTCTCCACGAAGGCGCGCAGGACCGAGGGCATGCTCTCGGAGGGCACCAGGGCGCTGCTCGCGTAGGGGAAGAAGACGAGGATCATCGCGTATCCGCTCGCGGCCTCGACACCGCCCGCCAGCAGGCCGAGCAGGGTGGCCAGCCACGAGATCGCGGTGATGAACAGCAGCAGGAGGCCGCACGCGACGAGCCAGTCGCCGAGGCTCGCCGAGGGGCGGAAGCCGACGAGAAGGCCGACGAGGACGACCAGCGTCACCGCGAGAACGTTCCGCAGCACGGCGGAGACGACGTGCCCGACGAGCATGGCCGAGCTGAACATCGGCATGGTCCGGAACCGTTCGACGATCCCGTTCTGGAGGTCGTTGGCCACGCCGACCGCCGTGGCGGAGGCGCTGAAGGCGATGCTGACGACGAGGACGCCGGCGATCACGTAGTTCACGTAGCTGGGCCCTCCCGTCTGGATCGCGCCGCCGAAGAGGTAGCGGAACAGCAGCAGGAGCATGATCGGCAGGACTACGGACTGGATGACCTCGTCCATGTTCCTGGTGAGGTGCCGCAAGCTCCTGCGGATGAGCACGAGGCAGTCGCCGGCGGCGAGGACGAACTCCGGGCGGGCCTTGGGTGCGACGGCCTGGTTCATGCGGTTTCTCCCGTGGTGGCACCGGCTCCTACGGCGGCCCCGGCTCCGGTGGCGGCGCCATCGGTGTCGGCGGCGGTGGTGGCTCCCGTCCGGGGACCGGCGCCGGTCAGCGTGCGGAACACGTCGTCGAGGGTGGGCTCGTGCAGCGCGAAGCCCTTCACGTCCAGATTCTGGGAGGCGGCGCGGTTCAGCAGGTCGCGCACGTCCGAGGGGCCTTCGATCGGCATGCTGAGGGTCTGCATGCCGACGTGCTCGCCGTCGAACAGCGCGCGGGCCCTGGCCAGGTCCGCCTCGCCGAACGTCAGCTCGACCCGCTCGGAGCCGACCTTGCGCTTCAGCTCGTCGGCCGTGCCCTCCGCGACGACACGGCCGCCGTCGATGACGGCGACGCGGTCGGCCAGCTGGTCGGCCTCCTCCAGGTACTGCGTGGTCAGCAGCACCGTGGTCCCCGCTGCCATCAGCCTGCGGATGGTCTCCCACATGGCCATGCGGCTCGTGGGGTCCAGGCCCGTCGTCGGCTCGTCGAGGAAGAGCACGGGCGGCGAGTTGATCAGGCTGACGGCGAGGTCGAGCCTGCGTCGCATGCCGCCGGAGTAGGTCTTCACGGGTCGGCGGGCAGCGTCGGTGAGGCCGAACTGGTCGAGCAGCTCGACCGCGCGCTTCTGCGAGGCGGAGCGCCCCAGGCGGTAGAGCTGGCCCATCATCACCAGGTTCTCCTCCCCGGTGAGCAGCTCGTCCACGGCGGTGTCCTGCCCGGTGAGACCGATCACCCTGCGCACGGCGCGGGGCTCCTTCATCACGTCGTGGCCGGCGATCGTGGCGGTGCCGCCGTCGGCACCGAGCAGGGTGCTGAGAATGCGGACGCACGTGGTCTTCCCCGCGCCGTTCGGACCCAGCACACCGAGCATGGTGCCGCTTTCGACCCGCAGGTCGACCGAGTCGAGAACGGTCAGGTCGCCGAACGCTTTACGGAGTCCGCGAGCCTCAATCGCATAGTTACCCGTCACCAACCACACTTCCCTTAACAAATTGTGTACCTTATATACTTGGCTTAAGTCATACACAGTTTTAGGGTGGGCGTCAAGCGCCGAACATTGGAGACACATGACGCCTGAGCGAAAGGCGAGAGCACCCCAGCCGACCAGCGTCGAGCTGCTCTGGGGGGCCAAGAACAAACCGACCCGGGGCCCGCGGCCGGGACTGTCGCTCGAGATCATCGCCGCGACCGCCATCGAGATCGCCGACGAGGTGGGCCTCGAAGGCCTCTCGATGCAAGCCGTCGCCAGCAGGCTCGACTACACGGCGATGTCGCTGTACCGCTATGTACCGGGCAAGGAACAGCTCGTCGACGTCATCTACGACACCGCACTCGGCCTGCCGCGCCCCGCCACCGGCTCGGAGGACTGGCGCGCGGGTGTCCACGGCTGGGTGTGGGCGATGCTCGGTGTCTACAAGGAACACCCGTGGCTGCTGCGGATCACCACGAACTCGCCTCCCCTCGGGCCCAACCAGCTCGCCTGGTTCGAGGCCCTGCTGCACCACGTCTCCGGTATCGGTCTGGACGAGGAGGAGGTGGTCCACCTCGTCATCTTCGTGACCTGTGCCGTACGGGATCTCGCCAGGACCTCCAGCGACCTGGCGCAGGGCCCGCAGCAGTCGGGCGTGCCCGTCGAGGAGATGGCGCAGGAATACGCCCTGGCGATGAAGCACCTCGTGGGCGAGGACCATTTCCCCGCCCTGTCCAAGATGGTCGCGGCCGGCACGTTCGAGCCCGACGAGACGCAGTACAACGACATCATGCCCAGCCTCGAGTTCGGCCTGCAGCGCCTGCTCGACGGGGTCGACGGTTACATCAGCGCCCGCGGGCGCTGATGTGACCGCCGCCCCTCCGTTCAGTCCCCGGCACCGCCGATCGCCATGTTGATCAGCGCCTCGCTGTCCATCGTGTCGATCGACGGCGTGCCGCCGTCCCCTTCCGTGGCGCCCTCCGCCGCCCGTCCGGACCCGGTGTCCGCGAGTTCCAGCAGGCTCGCCAGCAGTCCCGCCTCGCGCAGCCGGGACACGGGGATCGACGCGAGCAGGTCGCGCACCTCGTGTTCGGCGAAGCCCCCGGTACCCTCGGCGCCGCCCGACGGGGCCCCGGCCTCCGGCTCGGGAGCCAGGGACTCACCGAGGTACGCCGCGAGGGCGCGCGGGTTCGGGTAGTCGAAGATCATCCCGGCCGGGAGCTTCAGCCCGGTGACGAGGGTGAGCTTGTTCCGGAAGCCCATCGCGGACAACGAGTCGAAGCCCGCCTCGTTGAACGGTCTGTCCAGATCGATCTCCTCGACCCCGGAGTAGCCCAGGATCCCGGCGGCGTGGGTGCGTACGAGTTTCAGCAGTGCGGGCATCCTCTGGTGCTCGGGCATCCCGGCGAGACGCTCGCGCAGCGTGCCGGTCTCCAGCGGCGACTCCTGGGCGGTACGCCGGGCAGGGGCCCCGACCAGGCCGCGGAAGAGCGGGGGCAGTTCGTCCGCGTCCGTCTCCGCCAGCACCTCCGTGTCCACCCGGATCGGCAGGAGCAGCGCGTCGTCGAGCAGCCGGGAGGCGTCGAGCAGGGCGAGGCCCTCCTCGGTGGAGAGCGAGCCGATCCCGCTGCCGGCGAGGCGTGCCTCGTCGGCGGCGCTCAGCGTGTCCGCCATGCCGTCGTGCGTCCCGGTCACCCACCTGCCCCACGCCAGGGAGGTGCCCGCGAGCCCGGCGGCCCGGCGGCGTGCCGCCAGCGCGTCGAGGAACGCGTTGCCCGCCGCGTAGCTCCCCTGTCCCGGCGAGCCGAGCACACCGGCGGCCGAGGAGAACAGCACGAACGCCGCAAGGTCCATGCCCTCGGTCAGCTCGTGCAGGTGCAGTGCCCCCTCGACCTTCGGGCGCAGCACGGCGTCCACACGTTCCGGTGTGAGCGCGGAGAGCACGCCGTCGTCGAGCACGCCGGCGGTGTGCACGACACCCCGCAGCGGCCTGTCCTCCGGGACGGCCGCCAGCAGCTCCGCCACGGCCTCCCTGTCGGCGACGTCGCAGGCGACCACCGAGACCTCGGCTCCGAGTGCCTCCAGGTCGCTCCGCAGCTCGTCGGAGCCCGGTGCGTCCGCGCCCCGCCTGCCGGCCAGCAGAAGGTGCCTGACGCCGTGCTCGCCCGCCAGGTGCCGGGCGACGGCGCCGCCGAGCGCGCCGCCGGCTCCCGTGATCAGGACGGTCCCCTCGGAGTCCCACATGACGTCGCCCGTGGACGCTCCCGCGACGCGGGCCATCCGGGGCGCGAGGACCGCACCGCGGCGCAGCGCCACCTGCGGCTCGCCGGACGCCACCGCGGCGGGCAGTGCCCGCAGGGACGCCTCGTCGCCCTCGCCGGCCGGGAGGTCCACGAGGAGGATGCGGTCCGGATGTTCCGCCTGCGCCGAACGCACCAGTCCGGACACCGCGGCGCCCGCCAGGTCGCACGGCGCCTCCCCGCTCTCGCAGGAGATGGCTCCCCTGGTGACGACGACGAGTCTGCCGTCCGCGAACCGCTCGTCGGCCAGCCATGCCTGGAGCACCCCGAGCACGCGGCCCACCTCACGGTGCGTCGCCCCGGGGGTCCCGTCCTCGCCCCCGGAGGGCACGAGCAGCACCCCGCCGTCGCCGGCCGCGGCCAGGCCGTCCACGGGGGCGGCCCCGAAGGCCTCCGCCAGTTCCGGGTGCCCGTCCCCGAGCACGCTCCATCCCTTGGTGTCCTCGGCCGGTTCCGCCGGGGTCCGCCGCCACTCGATCCTGAACAGCGCGTCGGCCGCCCGCGGTGGCGCCGCGGCCCGCGCGGTCGCCGCCGACAACGGGCGCAGCAGCAGCGTTCCGACCGACAGCACCGGCTGCCCGGAGGTGTCGGCCACGTCGAGGGAGACGGAACCGCTGCCCACGGGCCGTACGTGGACGCGTACGGACGTGGTCCCGACCGCGTACAGGTCGACGGCGTCCCAGGCGAACGGCAGCACCGGCTCGTCACTGGCCGCGCCGCTGAACCCGATCGCGTGCAGCACGGCGTCGAGCAGCGCGGGGTGGACGCCGAACCGGTCGACGTCGGACTGCTCCCCGTGCGCCAGGCTCACCTCGGCGAACGCCTCGTCGCCCCGCTTCCAGACGGCGCGCAGCCCCTGGAAGGCGGGGCCGTACGCCATGCCCTGCTCCGCGAGGTCCGCGTACAGCCCGTCGAGCGGCACCTGTTCGGCGCGCGCGGGCGGCCACGCCGTGAGGTCGAAGGCGGCCCGCGGGCTGCCCGGCATCAGCGCGCCGGTGGCGTGCCGGGTCCACGGTGCGCTGCCGTCGGCGTCCTCGGGGCGCGCGTGCACGGTGAACCGCCGGGTTCCGGTGCCGTCGGGCGCCGCCACGGACAGCTGGACGCGGACCCCTGCCTTCCCGGGCACCACGAGCGGTGCCTCGATGGTCAGTTCGTCCAGTCGCCGGCAGCCGGTCCGGTCGCCCGCGTGGATCGCCATCTCCACGAAGCCGGTGCCGGGGAACAGCACGGCTCCGCCGACGACGTGATCGGCGAGCCACGGATGCGTGCCCAGCGATACGCGCCCGGTGAGCAGCAACCCCTCGGTGTCGGCGAGTTCCGTCGCCGCACCGAGCAGCGGGTGTTCCTCGGGGCCCGAGCCGGCGGCCGTCTCCACCCAGTACCGCTGCCGCTGGAAGGGGTACGTGGGCAGCTCGACGAGGTTCCGGCGGCCGAAGACCGCATGCCAGTCGACGGCCGCACCGCTGTTGTGCAGTGTCCCCAGCGCGGTCAGCACCGCCGTGGGCTCCGCCTGGTCCTTCCGCAGCAGCGGGGTCACCACGGCGTCCTCGACCCGCTCGTCCAGCGTCTCCCGGGCGAGCGCGGCGAGCGTGCCTCCCGGGCCCAGCTCCACGAAACGGGTCACGCCCAGTGACTCCATGCCGAGCACGGCGTCGTGGAAGCGGACGGGGCTGCGCACCTGCCGCACCCAGTAGTCCGGGGAGCGCAGCTCGTCACCGGCACGTTCGCCCGTCACCGTCGACACGACAGGGATGCGCGCCTCCCCGTACGTCAGCTCCCGCGCGACCGCGGCGAACTCCTCCAGCATCGGCTCCATGAGGGCCGAGTGGAACGCGTGCGACACCCGCAGCCGTTTCGTCCGGCCGAAACGCGCGGCGACGGCGGCCACCTCGGTGGAGCCGCCGGAGATCACCACGGCTTCCGGTCCGTTCACGGCGGCGATGTCCACGCCGTCCACCAGTGCCGCGCGCACCCGCTCCTCGGAGGCGGCGACCGCGATCATGCTGCCGCCCTCGGGGAGCGCCTGCATGAGCCTGCCCCGCGCGACGACGAGGGCGCACGCGTCGACCAGGGTCAGCACCCCGGCGACGTGCGCGGCGGCCAGCTCGCCGACGGAGTGCCCGGCGACGAAGTCGGGGCCGACACCCCAGGACTCCAGCAGCCGGAACAGGGCCACGCCGACGGCGAAGAGTCCCGGCTGTGTGTAGCCCGTGCCGTCCAGCAGCTCCGCCTCCGGCGTACCCGGCTCCGCCCACATCACTTCGTACAGCGGCCGGTCGAGTCCCTTGTCCAGCTCCGCGCACACGGCGTCCAGCGCGTTCGCGAACGCCGGGAAGGCGTCGTGGAGTTCACGGCCCATGCCCGCCCACTGCGAGCCCTGGCCCGAGAAGAGGAACCCGGTACGCCCGCGGCTGCGCGTGAGGCCCTCGGTCACACCCGGCGCTTCCTCGCCGTCGACCAGCGCCATCAGGCCGCGCAGGAATTCGGGGTGGCGACGGCCCACGACCACCGCGCGGCACTCCAGCGCGGCACGCGAGGTCGCGAGCGAGAAACCGATGTCGGCGAGGTCACGGTCGGGGTCGTCGTCGAGGTACGACAGCAGCCGCTCGGCCTGTGCCCCGAGCGCCGCCCGGTTCCGTCCGGACAGGAGCCACGGGACGGCCTGGCCGCCGGCGTCGGACCGCTCGGACCCGTCGGCCGGGGACACCTGTACGTCCTCCGGCGGCTCCTCGATGACGAGGTGGGCGTTGGTGCCGCTCACACCGAACGACGAGATCCCGGCCCGGCGCGGACGGCCGTTCGGCCGCCACGGCACGGACTCGGTCAGCAGCCGCACGTTCCCCGCGGACCAGTCGACCTCGGACGACGGCTCGGTGACGTGCAGCGTCTTCGGCAGCTCCCCGTGCCGCAGGGCCATCACCATCTTGATGATGCCGGCCGCGCCCGCGGCCGCCTGGGTGTGCCCGATGTTGGACTTCACGGAGCCGACGAGGAGCGGCCGGTCCTCCGGCAGCTCCTGCCCGTAGGTCGCTATCAGCGCCTGTGCCTCGATCGGGTCACCGAGCTTCGTCCCCGTGCCGTGCGCCTCGACGGCGTCGACGTCCGCGGGCGTCAGACCGGCGTCGGCCAGCGCCTCCCGGATGACGCGCTGCTGCGCGGGGCCGTTGGGGGCGGTCAGCCCGTTCGACGCGCCGTCCTGGTTCACGGCGCTGCCGCGCAGGACGGCGAGCACCGGGTGACCGGCCGCGCGCGCGTCGGAGAGGCGTTCCAGGACGATCAGGCCCACACCCTCCGACCAGGCCGTGCCGTCCGCGTCGGCGGAGAAGGCCTTGCACCGGCCGTCGGGAGCGAGGCCCTGCTGACGGCTGAACTCGACGAACGAGTCGGGCGTGGCCATCACGGCGGCTCCGCCCGCGAGCGCGAGCGAGCACTCGCCCGCCCGCAGCGCGCGGGCCGCGAGGTGCAGAGCCACCAGGGACGAGGAGCAGGCGGTGTCCACGCTGACGGCCGGGCCGGCGAGCCCCAGGCTGTAGGCGACGCGTCCGGTGACCATCGAGCCGGAGCTGCTGGCACCCGCGTAGTCGTGGTACTGCACGCCGACGTACACACCCGTACGGCTGCCCTTCAGCGACCGGGGGTCGATCCCCGACCGCTCCAGCGCCTCGTACGCCGTCTCCAGCAGGAGCCGCTGCTGCGGGTCGATCATCGGCGCCTCCTTGGGCGCGATGCCGAAGAATCCGGGGTCGAAGTCGCCCGCGTCGTAGAGGAAGCCGCCCTCACGCACGTAGCTGGATCCGGGCCTGCCGCCCCTCGGGTCGTACAGCCCGTCGACGTCCCAGCCGCGGTCGGCGGGGAAGTCACCGATGCCGGTGCCCTCTTCGGTGAGCAGGCGCCACAGGTCGTCCGGCGAGGTAACGCCGCCGGGGAGGCGGCACGCCAGGCCGACGAGGGCGATGGGATCGTCGTCGCCACCTCGGCCGGCCGTGGGCGTGAACGTCGCGGCCCTGGTGCCGGAGAGCGCGTCCAGGAGGTGGCTCGCGAGCTCCGTCGGGGTGGGGTGGTCGAAGATCAGGGTGGCGGGGAGCCGCAGTCCTGTCGCCGAGTCGAGGGCGTTGCGCAGCTCGATCGCGGTGAGTGAGTCGAAGCCGAGCCGGTTGAATTCCAGGGCCGGTTCGACGTCGTCCGCCGACGCGTAGTCCAGTACGGCGGCGGTGTGCACGCGTACCAGGTCGACCACGGCGGAGTACCGCTCGTCCTCGGGTGTGCCCGCGAGCCGCTCGGCGAACGTGGAGGCGGCCCCGCCCTGCCCCGCCGGCCCCACGGCCGGCCGGCGCACGCCGCCCACGAGGCCGCGCAGCGCCGCCGGGACATCCGCGCCGGAGGCGCGCAACGCGTCGAGGTCGAGCCTGACGGCGACGTCTGCGGGCGCTGCCGTACGGACCGACGCGTCGAACAGGGCGAGTCCCTGCGCCGTGGTCAGGGGCAGCAGGCCACCGCGGGCGTGCCGGGACATGTCGGCGCCCTCCAGCTTGCCTCCCATGCCGTCCACCTGGCCCCAGAGGCCCCACGCCATCGACTTGGCCGTGAGGCCGCGCGCGGCACGGTGTGCGGCGAGCGTGTCGAGGAAGGCGTTCGCGGCCGCGTAGTTGGCCTGGCCGGGTGCGCCGAGGACCCCGGAGACCGAGGAGAACAGCACGAACGCCGCGAGGTCCATGCCCTCGGTCAGCTCGTGCAGGTGGAGCGCTCCCTCGACCTTCGGGCGCAGTACGGCGTCGACGCGTTCGGGCGTCAGCGACGTCACCAGCGCGTCGTCCAGCACACCGGCCGCGTGCACCACGGCCGTCAGCGGGTGCCCCTCAGGAATCCGAGTGAGCACTTCGGCGAGCGCGGCACGGTCGGCGACGTCACAGGCGGGTGCCTGGACGTGCGCGCCCAGACCGGTCAGCTCCGCCGTGAGCGCGGCGACGGACTCCTCGCCACCCCTGCTCAGCAACAGCAGGTGCCGTACGCCGTGTTCGGAGACCAGGTGCCGCGCGAGCACACCGCCGAGCGCGCCGGAGGCGCCGGTGAGCAGCACCGTGCCCGTGCCGTCCACGCCGCCGAGCGGCCTGTCCACGGCGTCGGTCGCGGGCGGGGTACGCACCAGCCGCCCGGCGTGAGGTACGCCGTCGCGCAGCACGAGCTGCGGCTCACCGCCCGAGAGGGCGGCAGCGAGAAGGGCCGGGGAGAGCTCGGCGGGCACCGGGTTCGTGCCCGCCTCCCCACTCGCTTCCTCGTCCAGCAGCACGAAGCGGCCCGGGTGTTCGGCCTGCGCCGAGCGGACCAGCCCCCACACGGCGGCGCCCGCCAGGTCCGCCACCGGCTCGTCACCCACGGCGACGGCGCCGCGGGTGACCACGGCCAGCGTGGAGCCTGCCGTGCCGTCGGACGCCAGCCACGCCTGCAGTGCCTCCAGCGCACGGTGCGTGGCGGCCCGAACCGCGTCGGCGCCTGTGCCCGGTCCGCAGCGCAGCACCACGGCCCCGGGCACGGCCGGTCCCGAGAGGTCCACCTCGTCGAACGCGGCACTGGAAAGGGGCCGTCCGGCGCCCGGCGCCTCAGACAGGGGCCGCCATTCCAGCCGGTACAGCGGGTGCCGCGCGGCGGCGGGGACCGCCCCGGACGGCTCGAAGGGCCGGAAGGCGTTCGCCTCGACGGTGGCGACGGGCCCGCCCGCCGCGTCCGCGATGGTCACCTGGAAGGTCCGGGGCGCGGTGGGCGTGAACCGTACGCGCAGTGCCGTGGCCCCGCTCGCGTGCAGCTCGACACCCGACCAGGAGAACGGCACGAGCCCGGCACCGCCCGCTTCCGCGTCGCCGCCCGCCGCGCGCAGTGCGTGCGTCGCCGCGTCCAGCGCCGCCGGGTGCAGCCCGAACCGCTCGGCCCCGTGCGCCGCGTCCTCCGGCAGTCGCACCTCCGCGTAGACCACGTCGCCCTGACGCCACGCCGCGTGCAACGAACGGAACACCGGCCCGTACGTCAGCCCGGTCCCGGCGAAGTCCTCGTACAGCCCGTCCAGCGGCACCGGTTCGGCATCCTCGGGCGGCCACACCACCAGGCCCGCCGCGTCCTCCGTGCGGGTCCCGGCGGGCACGACGGTGCCGGACGCGTGCTGGATCCACTCTTCTTCGAGCGCGTCCGCGCCGGCGGGGTCGGCAAGGGAGTGCACGGTGAAGCTCCGGCGCCCGGAGCCGTCGTCCTCGCCGACGGCCACCTGCACGCGGACGGCCCCGCCGGGGGGCAGTGCGAGCGGACCGCTCAGCGTCAGTTCCTCGATCCGGCCGCAGCCGACCTGGTCGCCCGCCTGAACGGCCAGTTCCACGAAGGCCGTTCCGGGCAGGAGCACCGTCCCTCCGACGACGTGGTCGGTGAGCCACGGTTGCTGGGCGGCGGACAGCCGCCCCGTCAGCACCGCACCGTCGGTGCCGGCGACGGTGACGGCGGCGCCGAGCAGCGGGTGCCCGAAGGCGCGCAGCCCGGCCGAGGCCAGGACGTCCACCGAGGTGCGCCCGTCGAGCCAGTAGCGCCGGTGCTGGAACGCGTACGTCGGGAGAGCGACGCGCCGAGCGCCGCTCGCGGCGAACACCGCGGCCCAGTCCGGGTCGACGCCGCTGACGTGCAGCCGCGCGAGAGCGCCGAGCAGCGCCTCGGCTTCGGGCCTGTCCTTGCGCAGCAGCGGCACCGCGACGGCGGTGCCCCCACCCTCCGCCAGGCACTCGCGGGCCGTCGCGGTGAGCGTGCTGTCGGGGCCGACCTCCACGAAGCGGGTGACGCCCGCGGCCTCCAGGCTCCGCACACCGTCCCTGAAGCGGACGGCCTCGCGCACGTGCCGCACCCAGTAGTCCGGGTCGCACAGCTCCTCGGCCGTGGCGGTCTCCCCGGTCACGTCGGAGACGAGCGGGATGACGGGCGCCGAGTAGGCGAGGCCGCGTGCCACGGCTGCGAACTCCTCCAGCATCCCGTCCATGTGGGCCGAGTGGAAGGCGTGCGAGACCCGCAGCCGCTTCGTCCTGCGCCCTTGGGACTCGAAGTGCGCGGCGACGGCCAGCACCTCGTCGACGTCGCCGGAGACCACCACGGAGGACGGGCCGTTGACGGCGGCGAGGCCGACCCGGCCGGTCAGCAGCGGGCTTACCTCCTCCTCCGTGGCCTCGACGGCGACCATCGCGCCGCCCTCGGGCAGGGCCTCCATGAGCCTGCCGCGCGCGGCCACGAGCACGCAGGCGTCGTCCAGCGACAGCACCCCGGCGACGTGCGCGGCGACCAGTTCGCCGATGGAGTGGCCGAGCAGCAGATCGGGGGTGATGCCCCAGGATCCGAGCAGCCGGACCAGCGCGACCTCGACGGCGAACAGCGCGGGCTGGGTCCATCCGGTCCGGTCGAGCAGCTCCGGCTCGCCGAAGATCACATCGCGCAGCGCGCGGTCCCGGCCCTGGCCGTCGAAGACGGCGCACACCTCGTCCAGCGCCCGGGCGAACACGGGGAAGCGGCCGTACAGTTCGCGGCCCATCCCGGCCCGCTGGGCCCCCTGCCCGGAGAACAGGAAGGCGGTCTGGCCGTGCTGTACGGCGCCGACGTGCACGCCGGGTGCCGTACCGCCCTCGGCGAGCGCGCCGAGGGCGCGCACGGCCGAGCCGGCGTCGTCGGCGAGGACCACCGCGCGGTGCTGGAGCGGCGAACGCGTCGTCGCGAGCGAGAACCCGAGGTCGAGCGCGCTGTGCCCGCCCTCCGCCACCGGCACGAGCCGCGCGGCCTGCGCGCGCAGCGCGGACGCGTTCAGGCCGGACACGGGCAGCGGTACGGGGAGCCCGGCGGGCCACGCGGGCGTGTCCGGGAGGGCGGCCTCCCGCTCCGCCGGGGCACCCTCGGGCACGTCCGGCGCGGTCTGCGGTCCGGGCGTCTCCTCCGCCTCTTCGAGGATCACGTGCGCGTTCGTCCCGCTGACTCCGAACGAGGACACCCCGGCGCGGCGCGGGCCGTCACCGCGCGCCCATTCCCGGGACTCCTCCAGCAGCCGCACCCCGCCGGCGGCCCAGTCGACCTCGTCGGTCGGCTTCGACACGTGGAGCGTCTTCGGCAGCAGCCCGTGCCGCATCGCGTGGACCATCTTGATGACGCCGCTGACACCGGCCGCGGCCTGGGCGTGCCCGATGTTCGACTTGACGGAGCCGAGCCACAAAGGCCGTTCCTCCGTGCGGCCCACGCCGTACGTGGCGAGCAGCGCCTGCGCCTCGATCGGGTCGCCGAGGGTGGTCCCGGTGCCGTGGCCCTCCACCGCGTCGATGTCGGACGGGGAGAGCCCCGCGTTCGTCAGCGCCTGGCGTATCACGCGCTGCTGCGAGAGGCCGTTGGGCGCGGTGAGGCCGTTGGAGGCACCGTCGGAGTTGATGGCGGAACCCCGGATGACGGCCAGTACGGGGTGGCCGTTCCGGCGTGCGTCGGACAGCCGCTCGAGGAGCAGCAACCCCGCCCCCTCGGACCAGCCGGTGCCGTCCGCGTCGTCGGAGAACGCCTTGCAGCGGCCGTCGGGCGCGAGCCCGCGCTGCCTGCTGAACGCCTGGAACGGCGACGGCGTGGACATCACCATGACGCCGCCGGCCAGCGCGAGCGAGCAGTCCAGGTTCCGCAGGGCCTGGGCCGCGAGGTGGAGCGCGACCAGTGACGACGAACAGGCGGTGTCGACCGTGACGGCCGGGCCCTCGAGGCCGAGCGCGTAGGCGATCCTCCCGGAGATGACGGAGCCCGCGGTGCCGGTGCTCAGGTAGTCGTCGGCGACGTCGGCCATCCGCGCGGGCGCGACGCCGTCGTAGTAGTCCTGGCTTCCGCTGCCGACGAACACTCCGACGGGCGTCCGCTTGAGGGAGTGCGGCGCGATGCCCGCCCGTTCGACTGTCTCCCAGGCGAGTTCGAGCGCGAGTCGCTGCTGCGGGTCGAGCGCCAGGGCCTCACGCGGCGAGATGCCGAAGAACGCGGCGTCGAAGTCGCCGGCCCCGTCGAGGAACCCGCCTTCGGTCACCTGCCCCGAGGACGGGTCGTCGGGGTCGGCCTCGAAGGACACCTCGTCCCAGTCGCGGTCGCCGGGGAACGGGCCGATCGCGTCTCCGCCACCGGACACCAGCCTCCACAGGTCCTCGGGTGTACGGACGTCCCCGGGGTAGCGGCAGCCCATCGACACGATCGCGATGGGCTCCTGCTCGGCCGTCTCCAGCTCGCGCAGCCGTTGGCGGGTCTCGTGCAGGGTCGCCGTCACCCGCTTGAGATAGTCGACGAGTTTCTCTTCGTTAGCCATCTGCGCCTCGTGTCCGTCCGTGTGCTCGTTCGTGCCGCGTGGTCAGTGCCCGGTCATGCCGCGCCGAGTTCGTTGTCGATCAGGTCGAAGAGATCGTCGGCCGTCGCCGTCTCCAGCCGGTTGCGCACGCCGGTGTCCTGGCCGCCGGCGAGCGTCTCCGTCAGTTTCGCCACCAGGGTCTGGAGCCGTGTGGTGACCCGGGAGCGTTCGATCTCGTCCCGCGTCAGTGCCGCGACCCTGGCCTCCAGCCGGTCGAGTTCCACGGCGAGCGGCTGGGCGGCGAGTGCCCCGCCCTCCCCCTGGCACAGCAGCGTCCACAGATGCCCGGCGAGCGCCTCCGGGCTGACGTGGTCGAAGACGACCGTCGTGGGGAGCCGTACGCCGCACGCCGAGCCGAGCCTGTTGCGCAGGTCGACGGCGGTGACCGAGTCGAAGCCGACCTCCTTGAAGGCGCGGGCCGGTTCGACGGCCGCGGTGCTGTCGTGTCCCAGTACGACGGCCACGTGGGTGCGCACCAGGTCCAGCAGCCGCCGGCGCTGCTCGGGTTCGGTGAGCCCGGCGAGCCCTTCCGCCAGTCCGCCCTCGCCCGGCAGGCCTTCCGTGTCCTGGTCGCTGTCGCTCTGCGCGCCCGACGCCCGCCGTGCCTCGGGGAGATCCCGCAGGAGCGGGCGGCTGCGCGCGAGCGTGTAGACGGGGACGAACTTCTCCCAGTCGATGTCGGCGACCACGAGGTGGCTCTCGTCGCGGTCCAGCGCGAGCGCGAGAGCCCGCACCGCGCGTGCCGGGTCCATCTCGGCCAGCCCGAGACGGCGCAGGTGCGCGGCACTGTCCTCGCCGACCATGCCCCCGCCGCCCCAGGAGCCCCAGGCCACCGATGTCGCCGCCATGCCGCGGGCGCGGCGCCGCTGCGCGACGCCGTCGAGGCAGGCGTTCGCCGCGGCGTACGCCGGCTGCCGCGAGCTGCCCCATACCGCGGCACCGGACGAGAACAGCACGAAGGCGTCCAGTTTCCGTCCGTCGAGCGCGGCGTCGAGAGCTGCCGCGCCCGCCGCCTTGGCACGGACGGCGTCGGCGAACGCCTCCGGCGTCACGTCCAGCAGCGGCGGTTCCTCCGTGAGGACGCCCGCCGCGTGCAGCACGGCCGTCAGCGGCCTGTCGCCGGGCAGCGCGTCGACGCGTTCGACCAGTGCCCGTACGGCCTCGCCGTCGGACACGTCGCAGACCTCGATCAGCACCTCGGTTCCCAGCGCCGCGAGTTCTGCCCGCAACTCCTCGGCGCCGGGCGCGGCGGCTCCCCTGCGGCTGGTGAGGACGAGGCGTTCGGCGCCCTCGCGGGCGAGCCAGCGCGCGGCGTGCGCGCCCACGGCGCCGGTGCCTCCGGTGATGAGCACGGTCCCGCGCGGGCGCCACGAGCCGCCCGGCCCGGCGCCCAGCGGAGCGCGTACCAGCCGCTTCGCGAACGCTCCCGAACGGCGCACCGCGACCTGGTCCTCGTCCTCGGCCCCGGAGAGGACGCGGCACAGCCGCTCCCGCGCGGCGGCGTCCTCGGCGTCGGCCAGGTCGACCATGCCGCCCCAGGCCTCGGGATGGTCCAGCGCGAGGACGGTTCCCATGCCCCAGAGGGAGGCCGCACCCGGGTCGACGTCCTCCGCACCGCTGACGGCTACGGCGCCCGACGTCACGCACCACAGCGGGGCCTCGACCCCCGCGTCCTGGAGCGCCTGGAAGAGGACGAGCGTGGGCCCGGCGTACGGGAGTACCGGATTGCCGGCGTCCCCGCGTCCCCCGTCGGCCAGCAGCGACAGGACGCCCGCGGGGCGTCCGCCGTCGAGCGTGGCGCGCAGCAGGCCCTCCAGCTCCGCTCTGTCCGCACCGTCGGTCTCCACGGTGACGACGGCGGCTCCGTGGACGGTCAGCGCCTGTACGACCGCGTCGGCGCGGGGCGCGTCCGGCGGAGTCACGACGATCCACGTCCCGGTGAGGCCGGTGAACGGACCGCCCGCCAGCGGCGCCCAGGACACGCGGTAGCGCCAGGAGTCCACGGCGGAGTCCGTGAGCCGGTCGCGGCGCCACGCCGCGAGGGCGGGGACGACCTCGCGCAGCCGCTCGGCGCCGACGTCCAGCCGGGCGGCGAGGGCCTCGGCGTCGTCGCGCTCGACGTCCGCCCAGAAGCCGCCGTCGTCCGCCACGGCCCCCGGCACCGCCGCGGCCGTGCGCGGGTCCGTTTCCGGGCGTTCCCAGTAACGGCCGCGCTGGAAGGGGTAGGTGGGTACGTCGACGAGGCGGGCGTCCGGGTAGCACGCCGTCCAGTCACCGGCGTTGCCGCGCACGTACTGCTCGGCGAGGGACCGCAGGAAACGTTCGGTGCCACCCTCGCCGCGGCGCAGCGTCCCCGTGACGACGGCGGCCCCGTCCAGGTCCTCGACGGTCTCCTGGATGCTCATGGTGAGGACGGGGTGCGGGCTGATCTCCACGAACGCGGTGTGTCCCGAGGTGGCCAGCGTCCCGACGACGGGTGCGAAGCGCACCCTGTGCCGCAGGTTCCGAAACCAGTACGCGGCGTCCAGCTCCGTGCCCGCCACCCACTCGCCCGTGGCGGTCGACATCATCGGCACCTCGCCCGCGCGGGGGGTGACCGGCGCCAGGTCACGCAGCAGCCGCTCGCGCAGCGCGTCGACGTGCGGCGAGTGCGAGGCGTAGTTCACGGGGACCCGCTTGGCGCGCACGCCCTCGCCCCGCAGTTCCCCGCCCAGCGCGTCCAGCGCGTCGCCGTCGCCGGAGAGGACCGAGGAACCCGCGCCGTTGTCGGCGGCGACGGATATCCGGCCGTCCCACCGGGCCGCGTACTCGGCCGCCCGGTCCGCCGGCAGCCCCACGGCCATCATCCCGCCCCGGCTGTCGAGGTCCTCGGCGATGGCCTTGCTGCGCAGCGCCACGACGCGCGCGCCGTCGTCCAGTGACAGCGCGCCGGCGACGCACGCCGCGGCTATCTCGCCCTGCGAGTGCCCGATCACCACGTCCGGTTCGACGCCGTGCGCGCGCCACACCGCTGCCAGCGACACCATCACGGCCCACAGCGTCGACTGCACCACGTCCACCCGGTCGGCCGGCGGCGCACCCTCCACGCCGCGCAGCACGTCGGTGACCCGCCAGTCCGTGAAGGCGCTCAGCGCCTGCTCGCACTCGGCCAGCCGCCGTGCGAACACCTCGGACTGGCCCAGCAGTTCGGTGGCCATGCCCGCCCACTGCGAGCCCTGCCCGGGGAAGACGAAGACGGTCCTGCCGTGCAGGTCCGCGCGGCCGGTCACCACGCCGGGCGCCGACTCGCCCCGGGCCAGGGCGCGGAGCGCGTCCGTGAGTCCAGCGGGGTCACCGTCGTCGCCGATCACGACCGCCCGGTGCTCGAACGACGAGCGGGAGGCGACCAGCGAGTACCCGATGTCGGCGGGCCGGCCGCCGGCCGGGGCCGTCTCGGTGCGGGCGGCGAGCCGTCGGGCCGAGGCGCGGAGCGCGTCCTCGGTCTTCGCGGAGAGCACCAGCGGTACGGCGCCGGGTGCGGGACGCACGTCCCCGTCCGCCGCCGCGTCCTGCTCCGCTTCGGACGGCGGCTCCTCCAGCACGATGTGCGCGTTCGTGCCGCTGAGGCCGAACGCGGAGATCGCGGCGCGGCGCGTGCGCCCGCCTGGCTTCCAGTCGACGGGTCCGGTCAGCAGCCTGACGGCGCCCGACGACCAGTCCACGTGCCGGGTGGGCTCGCTGACGTGCAGGGTCGGGGGAAGCTGTCCGTGCCGCATCGCGAGCAGCAGCTTGACGATGCCCGCGATACCGGCGGCGGCCTGCGGATGGCCCATGTTGGACTTGATCGAGCCGAGCCACAGCGGCCGTTCCGCGTCGCGCGCCGCCCCGTAGGTGGCGAGCAGCGCCTGCGCCTCGATGGGGTCGCCCAGGGTCGTGCCGGTGCCGTGCGCCTCGACCGCGTCGACGTCGGACGGGAGGAGACCCGCGTCGGCGAGGGCGCGCTTGATCACCTTCACCTGGGCCGGCCCGTTGGGCGCGGTCATGCCGTTGCTGGCCCCGTCCTGATTGACGGCTGAGCCGCGCACGACACCGAGCACGCGGTGCCCCAGGCGCCGTGCGTCGGACAGCCGTTCCAGCACCAGGACGCCGACCCCCTCGGCCCAGGAGGTCCCGTCGGCGTCGTCGGAGAACGGCTTGCACCTGCCGTCGGGAGCGAGTCCGCGCCGCCTGCTGAAGTCGACGAATATCTCCGGGGTGCTCATCACGGCGACGCCGCCCGCCAGTGCCAGCGTGCAGTCGCCGCGCCGCAGCGCCTGTGCGGCGAGGTGCACGGCGACGAGCGAGGAGGAGCACGCCGTGTCGACGGACACGGCGGGCCCCTCCAGCCCGAGGTTGTACGCGACCTGGCCGGAGACGAGGCTGCCGCCCGGCGCGCCCGCGTCGTAGTCGTGGTACATCACTCCGGCGAAGACGCCGGTGAGGCTGCCGCGGAGCGACTCCGGGGCCATGCCGGCGCGTTCCACGGCCTCCCAGGAGGCTTCGAGGAGGATGCGCTGCTGCGGGTCCGTCCCGCGTGCGTCGCGCGGGCTGATCCCGAAGAACGCGGCGTCGAACTCGGCCGCGTCGTAGAGGAACCCGCCGTTGCGCACGTAGGTCTTGCCCGGATGCTCGGGCTCCGGGTGGTAGATGTCGTCGAGGTCCCAGCCCCGGTCCGCCGGGAAGTCCCCGATGGCGTCCCGGCCTTCGGCGACCAGGTCCCACAGGTCCTCGGGCGAGCTGACGCCACCGGGGTAGCGGCAGCTCATCCCGATGATCGCGATCGGTTCGCGGCTCCGCTCCTCGGCCTCGCGGAGTTGCGCTCTCGCCTGCTGCAGGTCGGCGGTCGCGCGCTTGAGATATGCGCGCAGCTTGTCCTCGTTCGCCATCACGGCCCCGTTCACGATATGTCTGTGTCAGTCGTGCGGCACGCTGTCGTCAGCGGCGTGCCGCGATGGTCACCAGTTCGGGAACGATCTCGCGGGGGCTCGGCATGGCGGTGATCTCCTCCCGCAGTTCCGTCGCCCTCGTGGCCAGTTCGGGATCTCCGACCAGCCGCTCCAGCATGGCCGCCGTCACCTCTCCGGGTGCGACGAGCAGCCCCGCGCCGCGCTCCGCCAGCCGCGCCGCGGGACCCGTGCCGCCCGTGTCCCCGACCGCCAGCTGGGGCAGCCCGTCGACGAGCGCCGCCATGACGTCCGGCGTGCCACCGCCGTGCACCACGGCGGTGCAGGAGGGGAGCAACGCGTGCAGCGGCACGGAGTCGAAGAGGCGTGTGTGGGAGGGCAGTACGGTGCCCGCCGGGATACGCCCCTCCTCGAGTTCGCAGACCATCTCGACGTCCACGCCTCCGGCAGCGCCGAGCACCCCCGCGAGCGCGGCGTCCGGCACCCCGGCCGCCAGGTGGACCCGGCGCCTGCGGGGCTTCCTGCGCAGCCAGGGGGGCAGAACCGCGGAGCCGCCGTACGGCACGTAGCGCACGCCGAGCGGGTCGGAGCCGTCCGGCTCGCGCAGGGACGGCGGCAGGCAGTCCAGCGTGGCGTGACAGTACGCGGCCGCACCGGACCCGCCCGCGGGCCCGGTGCGCCGGTCGTGCGGGCCCTTCAGACGTACGCTCGCCGCCCCGACGGCACGTGCGGCCTCGGCCCCGGCGGGCGCCATGGTGTCCCAGACGATCAGCTCGGGCCGCCAGGCGGACGCGTAGGCCACCAGGCTCTCCACATCGGAGGGCGCCGAGAGTTCCGGTCCGCCCCCGTCGGCCGGGGAGGACGGGCCGTCCGGGCCGGGAGGCCCGTCCACGCCGACGGGGACGGCGACGAACCCGGTCATGGTGATGGCCTCGGTACACGCGGCCTTGCCCGCGATCTGCACCTCGTGCCCTCCGGTGCGCAGGGCCCACCCGAGTGGCACCAGGCTGTGCAGTCGTGCGTCCGAAGGCGGCGCGACGAGCAGTACGCGCATGAAAGCCCCTCCAGGGGATCGGGTGATGGGGTGCGGAACAGGCGGTGGTGTGTCGGAGCCGGCTTCAGTCGTACCGGTAGAAGCCGCGGCCCGACTTCTTGCCGAGCAGCCCGCCCTCCACCATCCGGGACAGCAACGGCGGCGCGGCGTACAGGGGTTCCTTGAACTCCGCGTAGAGTCCGCCCGCGACCGCCTCCAGGGTGTCGAGACCGATCAGGTCGGCCAGTCTCAGCGGCCCCATCGGATGGGCGCATCCCTGCGTCATCCCGCGGTCGATGTCCTCGGGCGAGGCGAAGCCCGACTCCGCCATCCGCATCGCGGACAGCAGATAGGGGACGAGCAGCGCGTTCACCACGAAGCCCGCGCGGTCGGGCGATCGCACGACCTCCTTGCCCAGTGTCTTCGTCAGGAAGGTCTCGACCCGCTCGACGCTCTCGGGTGAGGTGAGCAGCGAGCGCGTCACCTCGACGAGCGGCATCACGGGTACCGGGTTGAAGAAGTGCGTCCCCACGACGCGCTCGGGACGCGACATGACCCGGGCGAGCTTCATGACGGGCAGCGACGAGGTGTTCGTGGTGAAGACCGCGTCCGGGTCCTCGACGTCCTTGTCGAGCCGCGAGAAGAGGTCGAGCTTGGCCGACTCGTCCTCGGTGATGGCCTCGATGATGAGCTGTCTGCCGGCGAGGCCGCCGAGATCCCGCGTGAAGGCGATGCGCCCCAGGGCGGCGTCCCGGTCCGCCGGGCCGATGCCGCCCTTGGACACGGCCCGTTCCAGCGAGCGCTCCACACGGCGCCTGCCGTTCTCCTCCGACCGCGCCGAGGAGACGGCGACCAGCACGTCCAGCCCCTTCCTCGCGCAGACCTCGGCGATTCCCGATCCCATGAGGCCGCAGCCGACGACCCCCACACCGTCCGTCCCGCTCACGTCTCCACCCTCCCGGTGCTCCTCCAGCGCAGCAGCGACGCTCCGAGAGCCATGCCTCCGCCGAATCCGACGAGCAGCACGAGTTCGCCGTCGCGCAGCAGGCCCGCCCTGTTGGCGTCGTCGAGTGTGACCGCCATCGAGGCGGCCCCCGAGTTGCCGTACTCCTCGACCGTGAGATGCGTGTGCGCGTTCTCGAAGCCGATCTGGTCGGCGAGTCTGCGCAGCAGCACGCCGTTGGCCTGGTGCGGGACGAAGTGCGCGACGTCCTCGCGTGGCACACCGGCCTTGGCCAGCAGTTCCTTGACGGCCTGGGGGACCTTGCCCAGCACGAAGTCGCTGACCTCGCGCCCACGCATCCGCAGGTAGTGCCCGCCTTCGTCGACGGTCGCGTGCGAGGCGGGTCTCCTGCTGCCTCCCGCCTCGATCACCAGGAGCGAGGACTCCTCGCCGTGGGAGACCAGGTCGGTCCCGAGAATGCCGTAGGGGTCCGGCACGGCACCGACGACGGCGGCGCCGGCGGCGTCCGACAGGAGCGCGGCCGTCCCACGGTCCCCGAAGTCCACGAACCGTGACCAGAGGTCGGCGGCCACGACCAGGGCGTGCGATCCCGGGTTCTGCGCCACCAGCCCCTGTGCGACGGCGAGTCCGTGGACGAAGCCGCTGCACGCGATGTTGAGGTCGAAGGCGGAGGCGCGGTGCGCGCCCAGCGCCGCCTGGACGAGGCATGCCGTCGGGGGGAGGGGCGCGTCCCCGGTCGACGTCGCCACGATGAGGTAGTCGATGCGGTCGGCGGTCATGCCGGCCTGGTCGAGCGCCCTGGTGGCCGCGCCGACGGCCATCTCCGACGTGGCCTCGGACGGGTCCGCCCAACGCCGCGCGCGGATACCCGTCTTGCGCTCGATCCACTCGGCGGTCACCCCGATGCGCGGCGCGAGCTCCTCGTTGCCGACCACACGCTCGGGGACGTACGCCCCCGTCGACAGGATGCCGACCGTCCGGCCACTCATGCGCCCGTCCCCAACGGGTTCAGCCGACGCTCACCGATGGCGTCCCGCTTCGTCCGGTCGGTGACACCGAGGCCGCGTTCGGGTGCCAGGCACAGCACGCCGATCTTGCCCATGTGGCCGTTGGTCTGGACGAGCCGGGCGGCGTCGCCGATCTCCTCGAGCGGGTAGACGGTGGACAGGATCGGCATGATCCGGCCCATGTCGATCAGCCGGTTGCTCTCCCACTGCTCGGCGAGGTTCGCCGCGTGGCTGCCGACGATCCTCTTGAGCTTCATCCAGAGGTAGCGGTTGTCGTACTGGTGCTGGTAGCCGCTGCTCGATCCGCACGTCACCACCACCCCGCCGCGCCGCACCACGAACATGGAGATGCCGAACGTCGCGCGCCCGACGTACTCGAAGACGATGTTGGGGTCCTCGCCGATCTCGCGCCGGATGATCCGGCCGAGCCGCTTGCCCGCTTCGATCACCTTCTCCGGGTCGCTGCCGTCGTCGTCGCCGATGCCCAGCTCCCGGCGGTTGATCACGAGGTCGCAGCCGAGGTCCCGCAGGGCCTGGGCCTTCTCCTCGGAGCCGACCACACCGACCGCGATGCCTCCGCCGTGCTTGACGAGCTGGACGGCGTACGCGCCCAGTCCGCCGGCCGCACCCCAGATCAGCACGACGTCGCCCTGCTTCATCCTGGCGCCCCGCTCGCTGACGAGCATGCGGTAGGCGGTCCCGGCACACGCGGGGGTGCTGGCGGCCTCCTCCCAGGTGAGGTGCCCGGGCTTGGGGATGAGCTGGCTGGCGCGCACCACCGCGTAGTGCGCGAGCCCGCCGAAGTTCGTCTCGTAACCCCAGGCCTTCTGGCCTTCGCCGAGCATCCCGTCCGAGTGGGTCATCGCCTCCTGGTCGTCCACCTGGATCGGGCTGGCGAGCACGTGGTCACCCACCCGCCAGCGGCGTACGCCCACGCCCACACGGACGATGACGCCCGCCGCGTCCGAACCCAGCACGTGGTACGGCTGGTCGTGCCGGCGCTCCCAGCCGCCCAGCTTCCCGTACGCCTTGAGGAAGCTGAAGGTCGGCACCGGCTCGAAGGTGCCCGACCACACCGTGTTGTAGTTCACGGAGCTGGCCATCACCGCGACCAGGACCTCGTCCGGCGCCAGCTCCGGCATCGGCACGTTGCCGACGCGCAGGGACTTGCGTACGTCCTTGTCCTCGACACCGTCGAACATCGCGATGTCCTCGACCCTGGTGTGCGCGGCCAGGTACTCCTCCGGCACCGGCAGGCCGGACAACTCCTCGGGCCCGGCGCCCGCCCGTACCGCCTCGGTCAACGCTTCCATTCCACACCTTCCTTGTTGAACACGCGGGGGGACTCAGGCAAGTGAGCCGAGCCAGTTCTCGACGACTGCGGCCGTTGTCTCCGCACCCTGCTCGATGAGACTGAAGTGATCGCCGGGGACCGTCGTCACCGTGTTCGCCAGCGACCAGGTCGTCTGCCAGTCCTCCGAGGAGGACTCGTCGACCGCAGCCGCCCCGGCGTCGGCCGCAGCCGTCCCGGCGCCGGCCGCTGCCCCGTCCTCGGCGGCCTCGTCACCCACGGTGAACCGCTCGGCCGCCTTCACCAGGAGCGTCGGTGTCGCGAGCTCCTTGAGTTCGATGTCCGGGATCAGCGTCACGTACTGCGCCATGGCGCTCAGCGAGGTGGTGTTGCCGAGCTGGCCGTACGAGATCTCGCGGGTCAGGGCCCCGACCGCGACCTCGGCCGCGAAGTCCTGGAAGTCGGCGGACTGCTCGACCACGTAGGTGTCCAGCAGGGCGACTCCCACCGGCGGCCGCCCCTGCTCCTCGAGGAGTCCGGCGGTGGCGTAGGCGAGCAGCCCGCCGCCGGAGTGACCGAGCAGCGCGAACGGCTCGTCGCCGGCGATGTCCTTCACGGTCGCCGCGAGCACGTCGAGCACGGCGGGGACGGAGGCGGGCAACTGCTCGCCGGGGCCGAAGCCCGGCATCGGCAGGACCGTGATCGTCCGTGCCCCCTTGAAGGCGGAGACGAGCTTCGCGTACTGGTACGCGCCGCCCATCGCGGCCGGGGTGCACAGGCACACCAGGTGCGGCGCCTCGTCCCCCTCGGCCATCCGCACGGAGACCGGTGACCGCTCGATGTCCGCACTGGAGGTGAACTGCGAACGGGTTCTGGCCACCCAGCTCAGCAGCCCGAGCCCGTCCTGCACCTGTCCGGCACGCACCATGGCGCGGAACAGCTCCGGCACGGACTCGCCGGTACCCGGCGCGGACCCCTGCTCCCCGGCCTCCCCGGCGCTCCCGGAGGTCCGCGCAGCCCCGTCGGCCTGCCCGGCGTTCCGCGGGACGGCGCCGATCTCCGCCGCCATGTGCCGGGCGAGACCACCAGGCGTCTGGTGGTCGAAGGCGACCGTCGCCGACAGCCGCAGCCCGGTGGCCGAGTTGAGCCCGTTGCGCAGCTCCACCGCGGTCAGCGAGTCGAAGCCCGACTCCAGGAAGTGCCGCTCCGGATCGATCGTCTCGTTGTCGCCGTAGCCGAGCAGCGCGCCCGCGTGTTCGAGGACGAGCTCCTCCAGCGCCTTGTCCAGCTGCTCCGGCGTGAGACCCGTCAGGCGCCTTCGCAGGGCGTCGGCGTCGGACACCGTCGTACGCGAAGCAGCGCGCCGCACGGGCGCCACCAGTGAGCGGAACACGTGCGGCACGCCTTCCGTGCCGTTCGTCCCCGTTCCCGTCGCTCCGGCCCTCATCGGCACGAGCAGCGGCTCCTGCCGGGCGATAGCCGCGTCGAACAGCTCCGCGCCCTCCGCGTCGGACAGCGCCGCCATACCCTCCTGCGCGAGCTGCGCCTCGTCGGGCGTCGCGCCGGAGCCGCTCCCGCTGCCCGTCGCCGCCCACAGCCCCCAGGCGAGCGACTGCGCGGGCAGCCCCGCCGCGCGACGGTGTGCCGCGAGAGCGTCGAGGAAGGCGTTGGCAGCCGCGTAGTTGCCCTGGCCCATGTTGCCGAGCAGTCCGGCGACCGAGGAGAAGAGCACGAAGGCCGTCAGTTCGCGGTCCGCCGTCAGCTCGTGCAGATTCCAGGCCGCGTCCACCTTCGGCCGCAGCGCGGCGGTCACCTTCTCCTCGGTGAGCGAGGCGAGCGTCCCGTCGTCGACGACGGCGGCCAGGTGTACGACGGAGGTCAGCGGGTGCTCCGCCGGTACCGTGCCGAGCACGGCGGAGAGCGCCTCACGGTCGGCCGCGTCGCACGCGGCCAGCGTGACCTCGGCACCGAGGCCGGTCAGTTCCTCGACCAGCTCGGGCGCCTCGCCGCCGCGGCTGAGCAGCAGCAGACGCCGCACCCCGTGCGCCGTCACCAGGTGCCGGGTGAGCACCCGTCCGACCGCGCCCGTGGCGCCGGTGACCAGGGTGGTGCCTTCGGGGCCGAAGGCACCGCTGGGCTCACCTCCGTCGGCCGGGGGCCGGACGAGCCTGCCGCCGCGCACGGTGCCCCCGCGGATGACGGCCTGCGGCTCGCCCGAGGCGAGCAGCGCGGTGAGCGCCTCGTGCGAGGCGCCGCTCCCGTCGGTGTCCACGAGCACGAACCTGCCGGGATTCTCCGCCTGCGCCGAGCGCACGAGACCCCACACGGCGGCGCCCACGAGGTCGGTGACGTCCTCGCCGGGGAGCGCGACGGCGCCCCTGGTCATGACGGCCAGCGTGGAGCCGGCGAGGGCCTCCGCCCCCAGCCACGAGGTGAGCAGGTCCAGGGTGTCCCGGACGCCCGCACGTACGGCGTCCGGTCCCTGCGCGGTGGGGAGCGACGAGCAGTCGAACACGACGACGCCGGCCGTCGGCCGCCGCTCGCACAGGCCGTCCAGCCCGGTGTGCGCGGTGACGTCGAACCCCGCGGCACCGAGGCCCGCCGCGAGCGGGCCCGGCTCGGTGCCGAGGACCGCCCACTGTGCCCGCTGTCCCGCGGCCGTTCCGGATGCCGCCGCCGGCAGCCTGACCCAGTCCCAGCCGTACAGGGACTCGTGTCCCGCGGACACCACGGCGCCGATGTCGGGCACGGGACGCAGCACCAGGGACTCCACGGAGGCGACCGGCTGCCCCGCCTGATCGGTCAGCAGCACCGAGGCGGCGTCCGAACGGATGGGGGTCACCCGCACCCTGAGCTTGGTGGCGCCCGTGGCGTAGAGGTCGATGCCCGACCAGGAGTACGGCATGCCGGACTCGACCTCGATGCCCTCGCTGAGGGCGATCGTCTGAAGCGCGGCGTCCAGTGCCGCCGGGTGCAGTCCGAACTGCTCGGCGCTCTGGCTCGTCTCGGGGCCGAGACGTATCTCGGAGAACACCTCGTCGCCGAGGCGCCACGCGGCGCGCAGGCCACGGAAGGCCGGTCCGTAGCGGAACCCGGACTCCGCGAAGCCCTCGTACAGCCCTTCGACGTCGATGGGTTCGGCGCCGGGCGGGGGCCACTCGGTCAGCCCGGCCGGCTCCGGGGCGCTCTCCGGGACGAGCACACCGCTCGCGTGCCGGGTCCAGGGCGCGGCACCCGCGCCGGGCGAGGTGCGGTTCGGCCGCGCGTGCACGGTCACGGCCCGCGCACCCGCCCCGTCCGCCGGGCCGACCACCAACTGCACCTGTACCTTGCCCTGTCCGGGCAGCACCAACGGTGCCTCGATGGTGAGCTCGTCCAGCCGGGGGCATCCGGCCTCGTCGCCCGCGCTGATCGCCAGTTCGGCGAATCCCGCACCGGGGAAGAGGACCGTGTCGCCGTACGCGTGGTCGGCGAGCCACCTCTGGCTGTCGACCGATATCTGGCCGCTGAGCACCAGCTCTCCCGAGTCGGCGACTTCCACGGCCGCACCGAGCAAGGGGTGGTCGGTGACGTCCATGCCGGTCGGTCCCATGCCGCCCGACGCCCTGACGGCCGCCATGTCCACATCGGGCCAGTAGCGCCTGCGGCGGAAGGTGTACGGCGGCAGTTCGACCCGCCGTGCGCCCCGGGCCGCGAAGAGCCTGGGGGCCTCGACGCCCGAACCGTCGGCGTAGAGCTGTCCCGACGCGAGCCCCGCGGCCGTGACCTCCGGCGTGCCCTTGCGCTGCACCGGGACGACCACGGCACCGTCGACCGCTTCGGTCAGACAGGCCGAGGCCATGGCGGCCAGGGCGCCCTCGGTACCGAGGTCCACGTAGTGCGTGACGCCCTCGGCCTCCAGGCTGCGCACCCCGTCCATGAAGCGGACCCCGCGGCGGCAGTTGGCGATCCAGTGGTCGGGGTCGGCCAGGGTCTCGCCGTCGGCGAGCGCGCCCGTCACCGTCGAGACGAGTTTCGTGCGCGGCTCCGAGAACGTCAGCTCCTCGGCCACGTCGCGCAGGTCGTCGAGGAACTCCTCGGTCAGCGGCGAGTGCCCCGGGGCGGCGATGGGCAGGACCTTCGTCCTGCGGCCCATGCCCTTCCAGTGCTCGGCTATGACCCGTACCTGCTCGCTGTCGCCCGACACGACGAGGGACCTCGGGCTGTTGACGGCCGCGATGTCGGTTCCCTCGGTGAGCATCGGGCGGACCTCGGCCTCTTCGGCCTCGATGCCGACCATCACGCCGCTCGGCATGTCCTGGATCAGCTCGCTGCGGTTCGAGGTGAACTTGACGGCGTCCTGCAACGTGAGGACACCGGCGAAGTGGGCCGCGGCGATCTCGCCGCCGGAGTGGCCCAGCAGGAAGTCCGGACGCAGCTTCCAGAACTCCAGCAGCCGGGCGAGCGAGACCGCCATCGTGAACTGCGCGGCCTGCCCGAAGGCGACCTGCCCCAGCAACTGCGCGTTCACCGAGCCCGGTTCGGAGAACATCACGTCCCGCAACGGGCGGTCGAGATACGAGTCGAAGCACGCGCACAACTCGTCGAGGGCCTGCGCGAACGCCGGGAAGGCGGCGTACAGTTCACGCCCCATCCCGGGCCGCTGTGTGCCGTGCCCGGGGAAGAGGAACGCGATCTTCGCGCCGGACTTCGCCGTGCCCGTCACCACGCGCGAGGAGTCCTCCTCGGCGGCGAGCGCCGCGAGCGCCGCGAGCTGCTCCTCCCTGGTGTCGCCGACGACGGCGGCGCGGTGGGCGAACTGGGGCTGGCGCAGTGCCAGTGAGTATCCGATGTCGTCGGCGCCCAGCCCGGGGTTCTCCGCCAGGTGTGCGAGCAGCCGTCCGGCCTGCGCGGGCAGCGCCTCGGCCGTACGCGCGGTCAGCAGCCACGGCAGCACGCCCGCGGGCTCCGTCCCGGACTCGGCGCCGGCTCCGGCCTCCGGCCCGGACGCGGGGGCCGGCTCCGGCTCGGCACCGGGTCCCTGTTCGAGGATGGCGTGGGCGTTGGTGCCGCTGTAGCCGAACGAGGAGACGCCCACACGGCGGGGGCGGTCGTTCTGGGGCCACGGGATGGTCTCGCTGAGCAGCCGGACGTTGCCCGTCGTCCAGTCGACGTGCGGTGTCGGCTCGTCGGCGAAGCGGCTCATCGGCACTTCGCCGTGCCGCATCGCCTGGACCATCTTGATGACGCCCGCGACACCGGCCGCCGCCTGGGTGTGTCCCATGTTCGTCTTGACCGAGCCCAGCCACAGCGGCCTGTCCTCGGGGCGGTCCTGGCCGTACGTCGCGAGCAGCGCGTTGGCCTCGATGGGGTCGCCCAGGGTGGTACCCGTCCCGTGGCCCTCGACCGCGTCGACCTCGTGCGGCTGCAGCCCCGCGACGTCGAGTGCCTTGCGTATGACCCGTTCCTGCGAGGGGCCGTTCGGCGCCGTGGGCCCGTTGGAGGCGCCGTCGGAGTTGACCGCCGTGGCACGTACGAAGGCGAGGACCGGGTGGCCGTTGCGCTGCGCGTCGGAGAGACGTTCGAGGACGACCATGCCGACGCCCTCGCCCCAGCCGACACCGTCGGCGGAGGCGGAGTACGCCTTGCAGCGCCCGTCGGCGGCTATGCCGCCGCCGTACTGCGCGAAGGGCTCCAGCGAGGAGAGGGCCGTGACGCCGCCGGCGAGCGCGAGGTCGCAGTCACCGTTGCGCAGCGCCTGGCGGGCGAGGTGCAGCGCCACGAGGGACGAGGAGCACGCGGTGTCGACGGAGACCGCGGGGCCCTCGAAGCCGAAGGAGTACGCGATCCTTCCGGAGATCATGCTGCCGTGCCAGCCGGTGCCGATGTACTGGCTGTACTGCTCCAGCTCGCCCAGCGGTCCCGGGTCGTAGCCGCCGCCGCCCATCATTCCGGCGAAGACCCCGGTGGCGCTCTCCTTCAGCGACAGCGGGTTGATCCCCGCCGACTCCAGCGCCTCCCAGCAGATCTCCAGGAGCATCCGCTGCTCCGGGGCCATCATGATCGCCTCGTTCGGGCTGATCCCGAAGAACGCGGCGTCGAAGTCCGTGGCGTTCCCCACGAAGCCGCCCCGCGGGACGGTCCCGGCCCCGGCGAGCAGGCTGTGCCAGTAGTCCAGGTCCCAGGACCTGTCGGTGGGGAGCGGCGACGTCGCGTCGCGGCCCTCCGACACCAGCTGCCAGAGCTCCTCGGGGCTGTTGACGTCCCCGGGGTAGCGGCACGCCATGCTGACGATCACGATCGGGTCGTCGTCCGCCGCGGCCGTCACCGCGCGGGGCTGGTCCGGGTCGGCGTCGGCCCGCCCGAACAGCGTGTCGTGCAGGTGCGCCGCGAGTTCGGCCACCGTCGGGTAGTCGAAGACGACGGTGCTCGCGAGCTGCGCGCCCGTCGCGCCGCCCAGCTTGTTGCGCAGCTCGACCGCGGTGAGCGAGTCGAAGCCGAAGTCCCTGAACGCGCGGTCGGTGTCGATCAGTTCCGTCGAGCTGTGGCCCAGCACCTCCATCACGCTGCCGAGCACCACCTCCAGCAGCGCGGCGCGCCGTTCGCCCGCCGGGAGCTGCGCGAGGGCGCCGGGCACGGCGCCACCACTGCCCTCCGGCGTGCTCGCGGCCCGGCGTACGGACGGAACGACCCCCCGCAGCACGTCGGCCACCCTGTCGGGGGTCGCCCGCAGCGCCGTGATGTCCAGCTTCAGCGGCACGAGCACGGCCTCCTGCGCGGCGGTCGCCGCGTCCAGGAGTTCGAGGCCCTCCGCCACGGACAACGCGGGAAGACCCGACCTCATCGCGGAGGTCCCGGCGCCCGGCGCGCTGAGCGCCGCCGCCATCCCCTCGGACTGTGCCCACTGGCCCCAGGCGAGCGACTGGGCGGGCAGCCCGTGCGCGCGACGGTGCTGGGCGAGTGCGTCGAGGAAGGCGTTGGCCGCCGCGTAGTTCGCCTGGCCGGGCGCGCCGAGCACACCGGCCGCGGAGGAGAACAGCACGAAGGCCGTCAGCTCCGTGTCCTTCGTCAGTTCGTGCAGGTTCCACGCCGCGTCGGCCTTCGGGCGCAGCACGTTGTCCAGCCGCTCGGGCGTCAGCGAGGCGAACACGCCGTCGTCGAGCACACCGGCCGAGTGCACCACGGCGGTCACGGGGCGCGTCTCCAGCAGTTCGCGAGCCGCCTCGCGGTCCGCGAGGTCGCACGCCACCACCTCGGTCTCGGCGCCCAGTTCCGCCAGTTCGGCGACGAGCTCCGCGACCCCTTCGGCCTGCGGGCCGCGCCTGCTGACCAGCAGCAGCCGGCGTACGCCGTGCGCCCCGGCGAGGTGCCGTGCGACGACCCGGCCGAGCGCCCCGGTGCCGCCGGTCACGAGCACGTAGGCGTCCGCCTGCCGGTCCGCCGCGTCACCCGTGCCCTCGGCCCGGCCCGCCCGCGCGAGCCGCGGCAGCAGCGCCGTACCGCCGCGCACGGCGACGGACGACTCGTTCAGGCCCACGATGCGGGGCAGCAGGTCGAGCGCGTCGAGCTCCGCGTCGCCGTCGACCAGCAGGAGGCGTCCCGGTTCCTCGGACTGTGCCGATCGGATCAGGCCGTGCACGGCCGCGGCGCCGAGGTCGGCCACGTCCTCACCGGGCAGCGCCACGGCGCCGCTGGTGAGCACGACGAGCCGCGAGGTGCGGCAGCGCTCGTCGCGCAGCCAGCTCTGGACGTCGGCGAGCACACGGTGCGTCGCGAGCCGCGCCGCTTCCGCGTCGGTCCCGCCCGCGACCCGCAGTACGACGACGTCGGGTGCGGGGCCGGAGGCGTCGGCGCCTTCGAGCGACGCGAAGTCGACGACGTCGAGCCCTTCCGCCGGCTCGGGGAGCGCGGCGGGTGTCCACTCGACGCCGAACAGCGCGTCAGCGGCCACACCGGTCACCGGCCGTACCGCCGCGGCGAGCTGCTCCTCGGCGATCTCACGCAGCGTCAGCGCGGCCACGGAGGCGACCGGCTGCCCGGTCACGTCGGCGATGTCCAGGGCGACGTTCCTGCCGACCGGGCCGCCCCCGGCGGGCCGGACCCGGACGCGTACGGCGGAGGCCCCGGCGGCGAAGAACTCCACACCGGACCAGGCGTACGGGAGGGCCATCCCCTCGTCCTCGGTGGCCGCGAGCCCGATGGCGTGCAACGCGGCGTCGAACACCGCGGGATGCAGACCGAAGTCCTCGGCGGTGGCACGTGCGTTCTCGGGGAGGCTGACCTCCGCGTAGATCTCGTCACCGCTGCGCCAGGCCGCGCGCAGCCCCTGGAACATCGGCCCGTATCCGGAGCCGCGTGCTGCCAGCTCCTCGTACATCCCGTCGGTGTCCAGGCTCTCCGCACCCGCGGGCGGCCACACGGTCAGCACGGCGGGCGCCACAGCGCCCGCACGCCCCAGGAGGCCGGTGGCGTGCTGCGTCCACGGTGTGCCGTCGCCCCCTTCCTCCACCCGCGAGTACACGCTGACGGAGTGCGTGCCCGACGCGTCGGCCGGGCCGACCAGCACCTGGACGCGTACGGCACCCTGTTCGGGCAGGACGAGCGGTGCGTGCAGGGCCAGGTCGCGCAGGCCCGGGCTGCCGATCCGGCTGCCGGCGTGGACCGCCAGTTCGACGAAGGCGGTGCCCGGCAGCAGCACGGCGCCACCCACGGCGTGGTCACGCAGCCAGGAGTGCGTCGCGAGGGACAGCCGGCCCGAGAGCAGCAGCCCCTCGGAGTCGGCCAGTACGGTCGCGGCGCCCAGGAGCGGGTGACTGACCGGTTCCAGGCCGAGCGAGGACGGGTCCCCCCCGGCGGAGGAGGCCTCGAGCCAGTACCTCTCGCGCTGGAAGGCGTACGTCGGCAGTTCCACGGGCCGGGCCCCGCGGTTCTCGAACCACGTCTTCCAGTCCGGCGACGTGCCCCGGACGTGCAGCTGCGCCACCGCGGTGGCGCAGGACAGCTCCTCGGGCCTGTCCTTGCGCAGCAGCGGCACCACCAGGAGGTTGCTGTCGGAGGAGTCGGCCAGGCACTCCTGTGCCATGGCGGCGAGCACACCGCCGGGGCCGAGCTCCACGAAGCGGGTCGCGCCCTCGGCGCGCAACCCCTCGACCGCGTCACGGAACCGCACCGTCTGACGCATGTGCCGCACCCAGTAGTCCGGCGAACACAGGTCGTCGCCCGTGGCGAGCTCGCCGGTGACGGTGGAGACGACGGGGATGCGCGGCTGCTGGAAGTCCAGCCCGGCCGCGACCTCGCGGAACTCCGCGAGGACGGGCTCCATCAGCGGCGAGTGCGCGGCGTGGCTCACCCGGATCCGCTTGGTGCGGACACCCCTGCCGGCGAACACCTCGGCCACCGCGTTCACCTGGTCGGTCTCGCCCGAGACGACCACGGAACCGGGGCTGTTGACGGCCGCGATCCCCACGCCGTCGGTCAGCAGCGGACGTACCTCGTCCTCGGTCGCGTTGATCCCGACCATCGCCCCGCCCTCGGGCAGCCCCTGCATCAGCCGGCCGCGGGCGGCGACCAGCCTGGCCGCGTCGGGCAGGGACAGGACACCGGCGACGTGTGCCGCCGCCAGTTCGCCCGTGGAGTGCCCGGCGAGGAAGTCGGCGCGCAGGCCCATGGACTCCGCGAGCCGGAAGAGCGCGACCTCGATGGCGAACAGCGCGGCCTGCGCGTAGCCCACCCTGTCGAGCGCCTCGGCGTCGCCGTCGATCATCGCGCGCAGCGGCCGGTCCAGGTGCTTGTCCAGCTCGGCGCACACCTCGTCGTACGCGGCGGCGAAGGCGGGGTGCACGGCGGACAGTTCGCGGCCCATACCGAGGCGCTGCGCCCCACCACCGGGGAAGAGGAACGCGGTGGTCGACTCCCCTCTGGCCAGGCCGAGTTCGACGTTGGGCGCGTGCTCGCCCTCCGCGAGGGCGCGCAGTCCGCGCATCAGCTCGTCGCGGTCCGTGCCCGTGACGACGGCCCGGTGCTCCAGCGGCGAGCGGGTGGTGGCCAGCGCGCAGGCCACATCGAGCGGACGGTCCTGGGGCCGGTCCCTCAGGTACTCCGCGAGCCGCCCTGCCTGCGCGCGGAGGGCGTCACGGCTGCGGCCCGACAGTATCCAGGGCACGGGGCCCGCGGGCACGACCTCGCGGTCCGGCGCCCCGTCGGCGCCGTCCGGGAGCGCAGGGCTCCGGGGCGCCTCCTCGAGGATCACGTGCGCGTTGGTGCCGCTCAGGCCGAACGAGGAGACGCCCGCGCGGCGCGGGCGCCCGTTCGCCTTCCAGTCGACGGGCTCGGTCAGCAGCCTGACGGCGCCCTCCGACCAGTCGACGTGCCGGCTGGGCCGGTCCACGTACAGCGTCTTCGGCAGCAGGTCGTTGCGCATCGCCAGGACCATCTTCATGACGCCCGCCACGCCGGCGGCGCCCTGCGTGTGCCCCAGGTTGGACTTCACAGAGCCGAGCCACTGCGGCCGGTCCTCGGGGCGCTCCTTGCCGTACGTCGCGAGCAGCGCGTCGGCCTCGATGGGGTCGCCGAGTTCCGTGGAGGAGCCGTGGGCCTCGACCACGTCGATCTGTTCGGCGGAGAGGCGTGCGTTCTCGAGCGCCTGCCGGATGACGCGCTGCTGGGCGGGGCCGTTGGGCGCGGCGATGCCGTTGGAGGCGCCGTCCTGGTTGACGGCGCTGCCCCGGACGACGGCGAGCACGGGGTGACCGTTGCGGCGCGCGTCGGAGAGCCGTTCGAGCAGCAGCATGCCCGCGCCCTCGGACCAGGCGGTGCCGTCGGCGGACTCCGCGAAGGGGCGGCACCTGCCGTCGCGGGACAGGTTCCCGTCGATGCTGAACTCGACGAAGGTACGCGGCGAGGACATGACGGACACACCGCCGGCGAGCGCCAGCGGGCACTCGCCCTGGCGCAGTGCCTGGGCGGCGAGGTGCAGCGTCACGAGGGACGAGGAGCAGGCGGTGTCGACGGTGACGGCGGGGCCCTCGATCCCCAGGTGGTACGAGAGCCTGCCGGACAGCGGGCCCGAAGAGCCGTAACTGCCGGGGTAGTTGTGGTACATCGCTCCGGCGAAGACGCCGACGGGGGTGCCCTTGACCGAGTGGGGCGGCACACCGGCGCGTTCCAGCGCCTCCCAGGCGGTCTCCAGCAGCAGGCGCTGCTGGGGGTCCATGAGCAGCGCGTCACGGGGGCTGATGCCGAAGAAGTCGGCGTCGAAGTCGCCGGCGTCGTAGAGGAACCCGCCCTCGCGGACGTACGTCGCTCCGGGGCGCTCGCCCGTCGGGTCGTAGAGCCGCTCCAGGTCCCAGCCACGGTCGGTGGGGAACTCGCCGATGCCGTCCTCACCGGCGGCGAGCATGCGCCACAGGTCCTCGGGCGTCGCCACCCCGCCCGGGAAACGGCACGCCATTCCGATGATCGCGATCGGCTCCCGGCCGGCGTCCATGAGCCGCTTGTTCTGCTCGCGCAGCCGGTCGGTCTCCTTCAGTGACGCACGCAGCGCGCCGACCAGCCTGTCTTCAGACATACTCACTTAACCCTCACGTGTGTGCCGTCGCGCCGGAATCAAAGAGACTTTGCTGCCGCACCCATAGCGCAAGTTGGATTGCCGAGCCTGGCGTCACTTTACGAGCGGGGGAACGACGGGGGGAATGGTGACCCCACCCCTAACAAGCCCCGCAATATTCCGCGGGCCCCGTGCAGCACGAAGCGACTTCGCCCGTCGCGGCCCGGCCGATAGGGGTTGCCCCTCCATCTCGGGCGCTGGCACATTCGTGCCTTTCCAGTGGGCGGCCCACCGGGCTGCCGTCGAAGGCAGGGATCCCGATGGACAGAATGCCCGGCAAACTACTGATAGTGGTCGCACACGGCGATGACGAGACGCTCGGCGCCGGAGGGACGACAGCGAAGCTGACCGAGGCGGGAGTGCAGGTCAGCCTGCTGGTCCTGACGAACGACGACGGCTCGCGGTCCCAGCTGGGGCAGGGTGTCACAAATCGCGTTTCCGCGATCGAGAAGGCGGCGAAGATTCTCGGAATCGAGCGGCTGAGTATCCGGGAGTTCGGTGACAACAGGCTCGACGCCGAGAGCCAGCTCGAGCTGAACCGCATTGTGGAGCGCGAGGTGCGGGACTTCGGCCCTGACACCGTGTTCACGACAAGCATGAGCGACCTGAGCATGGACCACCAGCTCGTGAGCAGGGCTGTTCGTATCGCCGGCCGTCCTGGCAGGTCAGGGGTCCGTGAGATCCGCTGCTTCGAGACGCGGTCGGCTACCGACTGCGGAGAGGCCTCGGGCCTGCCGACGTTCGCTCCCAATTGCTGGGAGACGCTGGACGCCTCCCACCTCGAGCGCAAGATCGAGGCGCTGCGGGAGTACGGACAAGAGGTGGAGAACTGGCCGAGCCCGCGCAGCGAGCGGGGTGTGAGGGCGCTCGCCGAGTACCGGGGGTCCCAGGTCACGGTGGAGTTCGCGGAGGCCTTCGAGTTGATCAGGACCGTGCGATGACCAGGCCCGACAGCCGGGGCCAGTAGGGGCGGATAGGGGTAGGAAGCGACATGCCGCAGCTCGTAAGATCACCCATCAAAACATTCCGGCCAACGAAGTCGAGTAGATAATGGCGAAGCTGCTTACCGCAGGGGACGTCCCATTCAGCTCAGCGCGGCTTTCTTCTGTCGCAGTAATCGGCATGGGATATGTGGGACTGCCGACCGCACTCGGGTTGCACGCGGACGGAATCACAGTCCTCGGTATCGACCACGATCCCCATCGTCTCGAAGCGATCAGGAATCAGAATGTCGACCTGATCGAACCGGACCGCGAGCGCCTCGCCACGTCTTTGGGCCAGGACACTTTCGAGCTCACGACCGATGTCGCCAGGCTGGCCGAGGCGGACGCCGTCATGGTCTGCGTGCCCACCCCGGTCGACAGCCGTCTGCTGCCCGACCTCGGGCCGCTGAGCGACGCCTGCGAGAAGCTGGTGCAGTACGCACGCGCCGGCCAGACCTTCATCCTCACTTCGACGAGCTTCATCGGGACGACGGCCACCATGCTGGTCGAGCCGCTGACCGACCGTGGACTCACCGTCGGTACCGACGTCTTCGTCGCCTCCAGCCCCGAGCGCATCGACCCCGGCAACGTCCGCCACACGCAGCAGGAGACCCCGAGGGTGCTCGGCGGGGTCACGCCGCGGTGCACCGAGATGGCCGCCCGTGTGATCGAGGTGCTGGCCCTGAGGGCCCACCGGGTGGGATCGCCCGAGGTCGCGGAGATGACCAAGCTGTACGAGAACACCTTCCGGGCGGTCAACATAGCCCTCGCGAACGAGTTCGCCGACATCTGCGCGGACCTCACGCTCGACCCGATGGAGGTCATCGACGCGGCGAGCACCAAGCCGTACGGCTTCATGCCCTTCCATCCGGGGCCCGGCGTGGGCGGACACTGCATTCCCTGCGATCCGCACTACCTGCTGTGGCAGTTGCGCGAGACGCGCACCGCGGCACCGCTGGTGCGGCAGGCGATGAACGCGATCGCCGAGCGGCCCCGGAGGGTCGTGGAACGTGTCCAGGGCGTCCTGTCCGACAACGGCAGGGGAATGGCCGGCAGCAGGATCCTCGTCGTCGGCGTGGGCTACAAGCCCGGTGTGCAGGACGTGCGCTCCTCGCCCGCGCTGGAGATCATCGAGTTGTTCACACAGCGCGGCGCCAAGGTCGACTACTACGACCCGTTGATCCAACGCGTCGCGCTCGCAGACGGCACCGTCATGGAGAGCGCCGTGCACCCGGAGGGGTCCGACTGGGATGTGGCCCTCCTGCACACGGTGCAGCCGGACCACGACTACGCCTGGGTCATGGAGTGCCCCATGACCGTCGACGCCACCTACCGTTTCGACCCCGGTCCCGCACCGCGCTGACCGTCCGGGAAAGGACCCCCTCTTGCGCTGCCTGATCACCGGAGGTGCGGGCTTCATCGGCTCACACCTCACCGAGCACCTGCTGGGCCTGGGACACGAGGTCGTCGTCCTGGACGACTTCAGCACCGGGAGCGACCGCAACCTCGCGCCGTTCTCCGGCCACCCGGGGCTGCTGCGAGTCGTCCGGGGCTCCGTCTGCGACCGGGAGACGGTCGAGAGCTGCATGGAGGGCGTCGACGCGATCTACCATCTGGCCGCGGCGGTGGGTGTGTTCACCATCCTCGGCAACACGCTGGACTGTCTGCGCACCAACCTCCACGGCACCGAGACGGTGCTGGAGACGGCACGCGCGCACGGAGTCCCGATCCTGGTCGCCTCGACCAGCGAGATCTACGGGAAGAACACCGCCGACGGCCTCGCCGAGGACGCCGACCGTGTGCTCGGTTCTCCGCTCAAGAACCGCTGGTCGTACGCCGAGGCGAAGGCGCTGGACGAGACGCTCGCCTATCTCTACGGCGTGGAGTACGGCGTGAGCACGGTGATCGTCCGGCTGTTCAACACGGTGGGGCCCCGGCAGAGCGGGCAGTACGGCATGGTGGTTCCCCGCTTCGTGGGACAGGCCCTCGCCGGCGACCCGATCACCGTCTTCGGCGACGGCCAGCAGGTGCGGTGCTTCTGCCACGTCCACGACATCGTCCCCGCACTCGTCACGCTCCTCGAGGACGCGGACACCCACGGCACGGTCTACAACCTCGGCAACTCCGAACAGATCAGCATCATGTCGCTGGCGCACAAGGTCATCGAGGCGACGGGGTCGAGCAGTCAGGTGGTCAAGGTCCCCTACGAGCAGGCGTACGGGCCCGGCTTCGAGGACATGCAACGGCGCATCCCCGACTGCACCAAGGCGAGGGAGCGCATCGGATTCCGTCCGCGACGCACTCTCGACGACATCATCGCCGCGGTGGCCGCCGACATGACGCAACGGGGAAGCGAACAGCAGGCCACATGACGGCCACGCAGGACTGAACCGCGTCACTCGCGCCGGCCCGGCCGCGGTGTCCGCGCACACGCTCCGTCGCCGGCGCGCGCCCGGCCGCACCCCGGTGACCGGGCGACCGCGGGGCGTGTGCGGTGACAAGCCCCGGACGGGCGGCGCGCTTCCCGGCGGTCCACGGCGGCGGGCGGGGCACCGTTCAAGATGTGCAGCTGCACTACGCGCTCGTCGCCCACCACTGACCGGCCGGGGCGCGGCTTCCTCCCGGCCGATCCCCCGCGGCCGTGCGGCAGGCCGCGCCCCGGCCCCTTCCGCCGGCCGCCGCCCTCACGTCCGTGTGCCCTGACGCCCGTCACCCGTCGCGCCGCTTCTGCCGGCCCCTCCACATACACGAGCTTCCCCTTTCCGGAACAGCGGATTAACTGCGGGAAGCCCGCCTGCGCCGCCTTCCGCTTATCCCGAATCCGCGGCTTCCCGCCGTGGCCGTTCGACGTCCCGGCACCTGGAAGGACGCGGCCTCACAGTGCGTCACATGCCTCGGGTACAACCCCTCGCACCCCATCCGAATCATCTCCCAACTGGAGCACCACAGCGGCAGTCGGTCTGGTACCGTACCTGCGTGATTGAAGGTCACGAAACATTAAAATTCGTGATCCATCGTTCAATGCATGTACGGGGGTAGGTGTACATGAGACCCTTCGACGGTCGAAGACGACTGCTTGAACCAGAGGGCGCAGGATCGTTTTTGTGGAAGAGTTTCGAAGCCAGCGCAGCCGGAGCTGGGCGCCTGGTTGTCATAAGCGGTGGAGTCGGCAGCGGTAAGACGACACTGCAGAGCGAACTTCTCCACAACGCCGCTGGTGCGGGCGCCCTGACGCTGAGTGCGACTGCCGCACCGGACGAGCAAGAAATCAATGCCGCTGTACTCGATCAGCTCCTGGCCAATTCACCTTTGCCCATCGACATACCCAGTGGTCTCGGTACGGTTCCCTCGACGCAGTCGGCTTTCGAGCGGAATAGCGACTGGACTGCGGTTTCGAGATATACGCAGGCGGACACCCGAATCCCACGCGGTTTCTGCGACGCGTTCCTGGGCCTCGCGCGTGAACGCCCGCTCGTCATCACGGTCGACGATCTTCACTACGCCGACGACCTGTCACTGAAGCTGATCCTGCAGCTCCAGCTGAGAATCAGGTTCACCAGGATGATGGTGATCCTCAGTCAGCCGGACTGGCTCCCCCAGACCGCGAACATGCGGCTCAGCGCACGCTTCGCGCGCCAGCCGCACTTCCACTTCGTCCAGTTGCAGCCCATGTCCAGGCGGGCCATCGGCTCCGCGCTGAGCGAGTCGCTGGACGGTGCGCCCAGTCACGACCTCCCGGCGCAGCTCCACGCACTGGGCGGGGGCAATCCCCTGCTCACCACCGCACTCATCGACGACTACCTCGCCGGCGAACGCGACGGCCGCCCGGCGGTGGGCCCGGCATACGCCCGCGCCGTGCACGCGTTCCTCGACCGGCCCGACATCAAGCTCCTGGAAACGGCTTCCGCCGTGGCTGTGCTCGGCGACTACGGCGGCACCGAGATGGTGGCCAAGCTCACCGGGATCGACCCCGACGCGGTCCAGGGCATGATGGACGCGCTCGACCTCGCCGGACTGCTCGTCAGGGGAAAGGTCCAGCACCCCAGCACCAGGGCGGCGATCCTCGGCAGCCTCGCACCCGGGGCCCGCTCGACACTGCACAGCAAGGCCGCAGAGCTGAAGTACTGGAACGCCGCCACGCCGAACGAGGTGGCGTCACACCTCGTCGCCGCGGGTGAGACGCCCGCGGCGTGGGCGATCCCCGTCCTGCGCCATGCCGCGGGACAGGCCATGCTCAGCGACGACGTCCAGTTCGCCACCCAGTGCCTGGAGTTGGCGCTCTCCGGCTCGACGGACGAGGACGAACAGCGGGCCATCCGCCAGTCGCTCGTACACAACACCTGGCGGGTCAACCCCTCGGCCGTCTCGGCGTACGGCTCCTCGCTGCGCGAGGCCGCGTACGAGGGGACACTGGACGGGCCCGGTTGCTTCGCGCTGATGCGGCACGCCCTGTGGCACGGCGACCGGAAGACCTTCGTCCGCACCCACCAGGTGTTGAGCGCCCTGCCGACGTCCATCGACCCGCAGACCGAGGCGGAGCTGCACCTCGCGTACCAGTGGCACTTCGGCCCGGTCGTCGGCAAGGCGGAGCGCGGCGACTCCGGGACCCACGCCGGTTCCGCACTGTGGGACCGCACCGCGGCCGGGCTCATGCAGATCTGGCGCCGTGGCGGGGACAGGACCACCGATGCCAGCGCCGAGCGGATACTGCAGAACTGCCGTCTCAGTGACACCTCGCTGGAGGCTCTCGCCATGGCCATCATGGCACTGGCACGCAGTGGCAACAGCGAGCGCGCCGAGCGCTGGTGCCGGCAGCTCATCAGGGAGGCCGACCAGCGCGGCGCCGTGACCTGGCACGCGATGCTCGACGGCCTCAGGGCCAGCATCCTGCTGCAACGGGGCGAAGTGGCCGCCGCGGCCGAGCGGGCCCGCGCGTCCCTCGACATGCTCGGGGAGCACAACTGGGGCGTCTCGATCGCGCAGCCGCTCACCGTCCTGCTGCTTGCGGACATCGCCCGGGGCTCGTACGACGAGGCGGCCAAGGTGCTGCGCCGCCCCGTGCCCGAGGCGATGCTGGAAACGGTCGGCGGGCTCGGCTATCTACGCGCGTGCGGCCACTTCTACCTGGCGACGAAACGACCGCTCGCCGCGGTCAGCCAGTTCCAGAAGTGCCAGCAGCTGGTGCGGAAGTGGGACGCGACGGCGGCCTCCCTGGTGCCTTGGCGCAGCGACCTCGCGGAGGCGAACCTGCACCTCGGCAACACCGCGATGGCCCGCGACCTGGCGAAACAGCAGATCGATCTGTCCACCGACCACGACCCCTACGGCAGCGGTCTCGCCTTACGCGTACTCGCGCAGGCGAGCCCGCCCGCCGAGCGCTCCGCTCTGTTCGGCAGGGCGGCCGAGTGCTTCCAGTCCCTGGGCGACCAGCTGGAGTTGGACAGGACGGTCCGCATGGCCGACAAGGCGCTGCGGACCGGCACCGTCCCCCGGGGTGGCAGACACACCGACCAGCACTGGCTGCCTGAGCAACGGGGCCTGGCCGAGCAGCAGAAGCTGTCCGCCCGGGGCATTCCGGCGCAGGCTGTCGGCGTCGGTCAGGTGCAGGCCCAGTCCGTCCCCGCCCCGGCCCGGGGCTCGGCGGTCACACGCGCCGAACGGGCCGCGGTGCCCAGCGCCAAGCAGACGGAGGCACACGACGCAACGGTTCTCAGCGAGGCGGAGCAGCGGGTCGCGCAGCTCGCGGCACTCGACCACACCAACCGGCAGATCAGCAGCAGGCTGTTCATCACCGTCAGCACGGTCGAGCAGCATCTGACCCGCGCGTACAAGAAGCTGGGTATAAGCGGCCGGGGCACCCTGTCCAAGGAACTGTGGACGCGCTATCCGCAGCTCATGGCCAGTAACGGGAGTTCCCGCAGCGACCCCGGCGTCGGTAACGTCGCGTAGTCACCGCACCGCCGCCGTCCTGGACCCGCACGGCGCTCACCACGCGTACGGCGGGTGCGGAACCGCCCGTCCGTGAACCGCACCGCCGGCGTCGCTGCCGCTCCGGCCGGGAGCCACCCGGAGGAGACCGGCAGCACGTCCGGCGACAGTGCACCCGCACCCGCGTGTGCCGCGGCGCTCGTCGTGCGGCGGCGGTGGCGACGCCGGCACAGGACCTCGTAGCCGATGTCCGCAGCAGGCCGGTCGACATCGCCGACCACGACCTGCTCCCCCCTCGACCACCATCAGCGCCGGCAGCTCATCGTCGATGATTCACGGTCGCGTACCCGGCCCCTCACGAACGGACGAATCGTCCCGCCGTCCCACTCCGGCAGGACCGGTGTGACGGGGTCCGGGCCTCAGGCCGGGGCGACCGGCAGGACGTCCGGAGAGAGGATGCCGGCATGCGCAGCGGCGCTCGTCATGCGACGGCGGTGGTGACGCCGGCACAGCACCTCGTACCCGACCTCTGCGGCAGGGCCGTTCACATCACCGACGACGACCTGCTCACCTTCCACCACCATCTCACCACCCACCGTGCGGGCGTTGTGCGTGGCGCGCGCCCCGCACCAGCACATCGCCTCCACCTGGAGCGCCTCTATCCGGTCCGCCAACTCGATCAGCCGCTGCGAGCCCGGAAAGAGCCTGGCCCGGAAGTCGGTCGTGATACCGAAGGCGAAAACGTCGAGATTCAGGTCGTCCACGACCCGCGCCAACTGGTCGACCTGCTCCGACGCCAGGAACTGCGCCTCGTCCACGATCAGGTAGTCGACCCTGTCGCCCTGCGTCATTCGACCCACGACATAGGCGTACAGATCCATCCCGGGCGCCGCCTCGACAGCGTCCGTCACGAGACCGAGCCGGGAGGAGAGCTTTCCCTCTCCCGCCCGGTCGTCGCGCGTGAAGATCACGCCCTGTAGACCCCTTGCGGACCGATTGTGGATCCGCTGGAGAGCAAGTGTGCTCTTCCCGCAATCCATCGTCCCGGAGAAGAACACGAGCTCGGGCATGAGAAGAGGGGCGCCTTTCGGTGTGCGGTGGGGAAGCGGGGACTACGAACGTACTTCGAGGAGCGGGACCAGCTGTTCCACGGAGGTCAGCGATCCGTGCATCCCCACCATGGCGGACTCGTGCGGCTCCTTGGCCGAGGCGGTGATCACCACGTCGTCGTGAGCTGCCGCCACCACGTCGCCGATCCTGCCGTACACCCGCTCGTCGATGCGCGGGCCGAACCAGCCCGCCGCGACGGCCTCGTCCCGGCTCGCCACCCAGAACTGCTCGCCGAGCACCTCGCGCCAGACGGTCAGCACGTCGGCCTGGGCCCCGGGCACCGCGTACACATGGCGGGCACGGCCCTCACCGCCCAGCAGGGCGACCCCGGCGCTCAGCTCCCAGTCCTCGTCGAAGTCGATCCGGGACTGCTCGTCGAACGGGATGTCGATCATGCCGTGGTCGGCGGTGATGTACAGCGCCGACCGGGGCGGCAGCTGCTCGGCGAGGCGCCGGGCGAGCCCGTCGACGTACATCAGCTGGCCCCGCCAGGCGTCGGAATCGACGCCGAAACGGTGTCCCTGGCCGTCGACCTCGCTGTAGTACGTGTAGACGAGGGACCTGTCACCGGCGGCGAGCCGCTCGGCGGCGAGGTCCATCCGGTCCTCGCCGGTGAGCCGGCCGAGGAAGGAACCGCCACTGAGCGCGACCTTGGTCAGGGGTGTCTGCTCGAAGTCCGGGGCGGAGACCTGGGCCGTGCGTACGCCGGCGGCGTCGGCGAGCTTGAAGACGGTGGGGTACGGCTGCCAGGCCTTGAGGTCGGTCCACGGCTTCCAGCGCAGCTGGTTCATCAGCGCACCCGTGTCCGGATTGCGCACCGTGTAACCGGGGAGGCCGTGTTCACCCGGCGCGAGGCCCGTGCCGACCGAGGCGAGCGAGGTCGCCGTGGTGGACGGGAAGCCCGACGTGACCGGCCGGCCGGTGCCGCCGCGGGAGGTGGGGAGCAGCGAGTACAGGAAGGGCGCCTCGTCCGGGTGGGCCTTGATCTGCTCCCAGCCGAGCCCGTCGATCAGGAAGACGCAGTTCCGGTCGGCGGGCGTGAGCTCCGGGATCGCCGCCTCGAAGCCGGGTACGCCCTGCCCCGCGACGAGGGTCGGCAGCAGGTCGGCGAGCGATCCGCTGCCGTACTCCGGTACGGGCGCGGTCTCGGGAGCGAGCAGGACGGGGTCCTGCCAGGCGGGCTGGACCATCAGCGGGCGGTCGCCGCGGTGGCGGCCGTGGCCTCGGAGAGGGACTGGGCGAAGACGAGGGTCTGGCGCACCGTGTCGGGGCCGTCGCCGGCCTCGCTGACGCGCAGGCTCAGGTCGTCGGCGGTGGAGCTGCCGGTGTAGCCGTGGTCGGCCTCGCAGTTGGGGTCGCCGCAGGCCGCCGGCTCGAGGTCGATACGGGAGACGGCACCCCAGCCGATGGTCAGTACGACCTCGCGGGGCAGCGTGCCGGGCACGTACTTCTCCGGATTGGCGACCACACGGCTGACCACGACGGAAGAGATCCGGTCGAGCTTGACGGACTCCGTGGACGTCGTGGCGTACGGCGTCGGCGAGCTCGTGTCGGCGGCCTGCTCGTCGGTGTGGCTGACGATGAAGCGCGTGTCCGTCAGGACGAGGACCGTGACGTGGCGGCGGACCTCGTTGGAGTCGAAGGTGGTCTCCTGGTGCACCAGGTACGAAGCGACCGGCTCCCCGCCGACAGCGGCCTCCACCGCCTCGGCCACGAGGGCCGGGTAGTAGCCGCTGCGCTCGATCGCCGCGCGCAGCCCCTGGGTCGTCGTACCGGTCTTTGCCATGAGGACCATCCTACGGGGGGCCGGTGGCTGCCGGGGACGTCGTGCTCCGGTCCGTGGGGCCCGTCAGTAGACGGGGAGCCGGCGCGGGCCGAGGTCGCTGCGGGCGGGCGGCGGGGCCAGCCGGACACTCGCTCCGAGCACCGTGAGGCCCTGCGTCGCCACGACGACGGGTTCCAGGGCGACCGAGACCACCTCGGGATGGTCGTCGACCAGCCGTGACACCCGCAGGAGCAGCTCTTCGAGCGCCGCGGTGTCCGCCGGCGCGGAGCCGCGCCAGCCGAACAGCACCGGAGCCGCCTTGATGGAACGGATCAGTTCGGCGGCGTCGCGATCGGTGGCGGGCACGAGCCGGTGGGCCGTGTCGCCCAGCAGTTCCGAGGGGGCGCCGGCCAGACCGAAGGAGAGAACGGCACCGGCGGCGGCGTCGATGGACGCCCTGACGACGGTGTCGACACCCCTGGGTGCCATGGCCTGGACGACGGGACGGAGTTCGGCGGGCGTGCCGAGCAGATCGGTCAGTTCGTCGTACGACCGGCGCAGGGCGCTCTCGTTGGCGAGGTCGAGCCGGACACCGCCGAGGTCGGCGCGATGCCGCAGATGGGGTGCGGTGGTCTTGAGGGCCACCGGGTAGCCGAGCTCCGCCGCGGCGCGGACGGCGGCGTCCGGATCGGGCGCGGGGAGCGCCGGCCGTACGGTGACGCCGTAGCGGGAGAGCAGCTCACCGGCCTCGTCGTGGGTGAGCGGGCGGCCCCGTGGGTCGGGGTCCGGGCCGAGCAGCGTCCCGATCAGCCCCGCCGTCCCGTGCTCGTCGATGGTGTCGTCGAGGAATTCGGGCACCTTGCCGGGGGCGGCCGCCTGGCGCCGCCACTGCGCGTACTTCACCGCTTCGGCGAGGGCGCGGACGGCTCGCTCGGCCGCGGGGTAGGCGGGGATCCGCCCGGCGGAGGGACCGGGGCGACCGGTGCTTCCGGGCACGGGCCCGGCCGGGGCGACGGCCCGGTCCGCACCCGCGCCCGGCGCGCCGGACGGGGGTGGGGCGGACGGCGGCGGCTCCTGCCCCGGGGCGGCCACGGGGGCGGCGGGCCGGTGCGCGGGCGGGGTGGCCGTGCTCGTCGCGGCGGCGAGGGCCTGCGCCAGTCCGCCCATCTCCACGTGCACCACCGCCACCGGCTTGGCGGGGCCGGTGGCCGCCGCCTCACGCAGCGCGGCCGCCAGGACCTCGCCCTCGCCGGTCTCCGCCTCGCCGTTCTCCCCCACCCAGGGGATCGCGGTCACGATCACGGCGTCACACGTCCGGTCGGCGAGCGCCTGGGCCAGTGCGTCCCGGAAGTCCTGCGGGCTCGCCTCCGTGGTGAGGTCGCGGGGCGGGCGCGGGCGCAGCCCCTCCGCCAGGCAGGCGTCGTAGGTGAGGAGACCGAGCGACTCCGAGTTGCCGAGGATCGCCACCCGGGGGCCGTCCGGAAGGGGCTGGCCGGCGAGGAGCAGGCCGACGTCGACCATCTCCGTCACGGTGTCGACGCGGATCACGCCCGCCTGGCGCATCAGGGCGGAGACCGTCGCATCGGGGATACGGCTGACGGGCACGGCGTGGCCCGGCGGATTGGTTCCGCTGTGGCGGGCGCCCTTCACCACGACCACGGGCTTCACGGCGGCCGTCCGGCGGGCGAGCCGGGTGAACTTGCGGGGATTGCCGAGCGATTCGAGGTACAGCAGGGCGACGTCGGTGTCCTGGTCCTCGAACCAGTACTGAAGGAAGTCGTTGCCGGAGACGTCGGCCCGGTTTCCCGCGGAGATGAAGGCCGACAGCCCTGCGCCCCTGCGGTGGAGGCCGGACAGGAGGGCGATCCCGATGGCGCCGGACTGGGTGAAGAGCCCGATGCGCCCGGCCTGGGGCGACTCGGGGGCGAGCGAGGCGTTGAGGCGGACCGCGCCGGAGGTGTTGATGATGCCGAAGGCGTTGGGTCCGATGATCCGCATGCCGTACGAGCGGGCCTGCCGGACCAGCTCCCGCTGGCGCTCCCGGCCTTCGGCACCCCGCTCGGCGTATCCGGCGGAGAGGACGACCAGACCCTGGACCCCGTGCTCGCCGCAGTCTGCGACGGCCTCGGGCACGCGTTCGGCGGGGGCCGCGACGACCGCGAGGTCGACCTGCTCGCCGATCCCGCCCACGGAGCGGTGCGCGGGCACCCCGTCGACGGTGCCCTGGTCGGCGGCGAAGGACGTGTTCACCGCGTGGACGCGCCCGGTGAAACCCGAGCCGAGGAGATTGCGCAGCACGGTCCGGCCCACGCCGCCGGGCTCCCGGCCGACGCCGATGACCGCGACGGACCCGGGGGCGAGCAGGCGCTGGACGGAACGTGCCTCGGCCCGCTGTTCGCGGGCGCGCTGGACGGCGAGGGACTCGGCCGTGGGTTCCAGGTCGAGGGTGAGGTGGACGGAGCCGTCCTCGAAGCTGCGCTGCTGGGTGAACCCGGCGTCCCGGAACACCTTGATCATCTTGTTGTTGGCGGGCAGCACCTCGGCGGCGAAGCGGCGGATGCCCCGCTCCCTGGCCACCGCCGCGATGTGTTCGAGCAGGGCCGACGCCACGCCTCGGCCCTGGTGCGCGTCCTGGACGAGGAAGGCGACCTCGGCCTCGTCCGCGGGGGCGGAGGCGGGCCGGCCCTGTCCGTTGATCCGGTCGAAGCGGACGGTGGCGATGAACTCGCCGCCGATCGTGACGGCGAGCCCCACCCGGTCGACGTAGTCGTGATGGGTGAAGCGGTGCACGTCCCGGGCGGAGAGACGCGGATACGGGGCGAAGAAGCGGTAGTACTTCGATTCGTCGGACACCTGCTCGTAGAAGCTGACCAGCCGCTCGGCGTCGTCCGTGGTGATGGGCCTGACGCGTGCGGTGCCACCGTCGCGGAGCACCACGTCCGCCTCCCAGTGGTCGGGGTACGCGTGATGCGGACTCTGCTCCGGAGTGGGCTCCATGGGCAAAGCCTACGGCTCGTCGCACCGGTCGCGGCGGGATGGCGGCGAAGGCACGCTGAGGGAGGCGGTGGGCGGCGAGCGGCCCGCGCCGATGCCGGGCACAGCAGTGCGCAGCACATGAGAGACTGGTCTAGACAACCCATTGATACGTGAAGGGCAGAACCATGGCTGAGCGCCGCGTCAACGTCGGTTGGGCCGAGGGCCTGCACGCCCGCCCCGCTTCCATCTTCGTCCGGGCAGCCACGGCCTCCGGCGTCCCGGTGACGATCGCCAAGGCGGACGGCAACCCGGTGAACGCGGCCTCCATGCTCGCGGTGCTCGGCCTGGGCGCCCAGGGCGGCGAGGAGATCGTGCTGGCGTCCGAGGCCGACAACGCCGAGGCCGCTCTGGACCGTCTGGCGAAGCTGGTCGCCGAGGGGCTCGAGGAGCTCCCGGAGACCGTCTGAGTCCGGCCGCCGCGAGCTGGATCACTCTCTGCGGAAATGCCGCGGCCTCCCCATCGGGAGCCGCGGCTTTTCTGTTTTCCGGACGGGAGCCGGCGGGACCCGGAAAACGAATTCAGGGCAGCAGAAAACACGCCCTCCGATAAACACCCTCTTTGTATACGGCGCGATTGTTAATGGCGCACTCCCCCGATGTTTACGGGAGGTTGCGAAGTCCTCACCCGCGTCGCGCCCGCCGCCTGACCCGGCCGGTCCGCGCGCCGCAGCCGGTGGGCGGCGGTGGCCCGCTCGGCGTGCAGGGTGGCGAGCGCCCTCGCCCGCTCCGGGTCGCGGCGCGCGACGGCGTCGACGAGAGCGCCGTGCTCCGCCCAGGAGTCCGCGGGGCGGGCCGGCTGCTCGACGGCGTACATCCACGCGATCTTGTGCCGGAGCTGGGTGAGCAGCGCGATGAGCGCGGGGCTGTCCGAAGCCTGCGCCAGCGTCTCGTGGAACCAGCCGCCAAGGGAGCGCAGATCCTCCCCCTCACCCCGGCGCACCCGCTCCTGCCCCAGCCTGACCAGGCCGCGGAGCACCTTGAGGTGAGCCTCCGTGCGGCGCTGCGCCGCGCGGGCGGCCCCCAGGGGCTCCAGGAGCATCCGGATCTCCAGGAGGTCGGCGGCCTCCTGCTCCGTCGGTTCGGCGACACAGGCACCGGCGTGCCGGCGGGTGACGACGAACCCCTCGGACTCCAGGGTGCGCAGCGCCTCGCGCACGGGGACGCGGGAGACGCCGTAGCGTCGCGCGAGCACCTCCTCGGTGAGGCGGCTGCCTCGTCCGAAGACGCCCGAGACGATGTCGTCACGGATTGCCGTGCATACCGAATGCGCGGGAATGCGCATGTCCGAACCTCCGCCTTAATCCCCGCGAAACGCGGCCGATCGACGCCTGTTCCGTGACTCTATTGCAACCGGCGGGAATTTCCGATGGCGGGGTGTAAACCATGGATATCTTTTGGCCTGTTGAGCACTTCGGCGAGAGCTGCGGCGCATACTCCCCTCCGGACACGGCGAAGGCCCCGGCGGATGCCGGGGCCTTCGGAGGAGCGTTCTCGTGGGGTGGCGGGGATCAGACCTGGACGCCGTGGGCGCGGAGGTAGGCGACCGGGTCCATGTCCGATCCGTACTCGGGGGTGGTCCGGGCCTCGAAGTGCAGGTGCGGCCCGGTGGAGTTGCCGGTCGAACCGGAGAGACCTATCTGCTCGCCCGAGCCGACGCTCTGGCCGACGGAGACGCCGATCGAGGAGAGGTGGCCGTACTGGGTGTACGTGCCGTCGTTCATCCGGAGCACGATGTTGTTGCCGTAGGCGCCGCCCCAGCCCGCCTCGACGACCGTGCCGGCGCCGACCGCGACGACGGAGGAGCCGGACGCCGCCTGGAAGTCCACGCCGGAGTGGCTGCCGGAGGACCAGAGCGCGCCGCCGGACTGGTAGCCGGTGGTCACGTGCGAGCCGGCGACCGGGAGGTGGAAGGAGTTCAGCCGGGCACGCTCGGCGGCGCGGGCGGCACGCGCCTTCTCCTCACGGGCCTCCGCGGCGCGGGCCTCGGCCTTGCGCTTCGCCTCCGCCTTCGCCTCCGCCCTGGCCTTCGCTTCGGCCTTCGCCTTCGCGGCGACGTCCGCCTGGTGCTGCTGCGCCTCGGCCTGAGCGTCGATCTGGGCGGCGAGAGTGGTGTCGAGGGCGACGGTCTGCGTCAGACCGGTGCCGGTGGCGGCAGCGGCCTCGGAATCCGCGGCGAGGGCCGGGGAGGCCGTGGCGCCGAGGACGCCGGTGGTGGCCAGGGCCGCGATGCCGGCGGCCTTGGCGCTCTTGCGCGTCAGGCGGCTCGGGGCACGGTGCTTCCCGGTGGCACGGATGAACGCCATGGAGGGGCTGATCCTTTCCTTCCTTCTCGCCTACCGGGTTAGCTGACGGGTTCGGAGCAGGAAGGTCTCCTACGGCCCCCTGCCCCTCTCGTGAGACACAGGGATCCGATTCACCCCAGGGACTTCGTGGGTCCCCGGCTCCCCAGGCTCGCGCCTGACGGGGACTCGGCGATGACTGTCCGGTCGCCGCGGGCGCGGCATTCGTCTGGCGGACAGCCGAGCCGACGCTAGGACGGGCCGCTTTCCCTCACCAAACGGAAAGGGCCTTTTGTCGCACATCCCACAGGACGAACAGCACTCTTCTTTGCATAACGGACAAAAGACAGAACCCCGGCGCGCATGCCCGCGCCGGGGTCCGTCACGTCCCGTTCGTCAGCCGCTGACGACCGTCACCTCGCCGATGCCGAGCGCCCTCACGGGCTCCGCGATCCGGGAGGCGTCCCCGACCAGGACGGTGACCAGACGGTCGACCGGGAACGCGTTGACCACGGCGGCGGTCGCCTCGACCGTGCCGGTCTCGGCCAGGCGGGCGTACAGCTTGGCCTGGTAGTCGTCCGGAAGGTGCTGCTCCACCTGGTCGGCCAGGGTGCCGGCGACGGAGGCCGCCGTCTCGTACTTCAGCGGGGCGACGCCCACGAGGTTCTGCACGGCGGTCTCCCGCTCGGCGTCGGTGAGACCCTCGGCCGCCAGGGTGCGCAGGACCTTCCAGAGGTCGTCGAGCGCGGGACCGGTGGACTCCGTGTCGACGGAGCCGCTGATGGCGAGCATGGCGGCGCCGGTCGAACCGGACGAGGAACCGGGCGCCGTCGAGCGCAGCACCTGTCCGAAGGCGCGCACGCCGTAGGTGTAGCCCTTCTCCTCGCGCAGCACGCGGTCCAGCCGGGAGGTGAGGGTGCCGCCCAGGCAGTACGTGCCGAGGACCTGCGCGGGCCACACGCTGTCGTGCCGGTCGGCGCCGATCCGGCCGATCAGCAGCTGCGTCTGCACGGCTCCGGGACGGTCCACGACGACCACACGGCCGGTGTCGTCCGCGGTGATCGGCGGCACGGGCCGGGCCTGGCCGGCATTCCCCGACCAGTCCCCGAGGGTCTCGGCGAGCAACGCGTCCAGGTCCACCTCGGTGAGGTCCCCGACGACGACCGCCGTCGCCGTGGACGGACGGACATGGGCGTCGAAGAAGGCACGTACGGCGGTGGCGTCGATCCGCCGGACCGTCTCCTCGGTTCCCTGGCGCGGACGCGACATCCGTGCCGTGGCGGGGAAGAGCTCCTTGGAGAGCTGCTTGGCCGCCCGCCGCGCCGGGTTGGCCTGCTCGTGCGGGATCTCGTCGAGGCGGTTGCCCACCAGACGCTCGATCTCGCTCTCGGCGAAGGCCGGAGCCCGCAGGGCCTCGGCGACCAGGCCGAGGGCCTTGGTCAGCCTGGAGACCGGGACCTCCAGGGAGACGCGGAGACCGGGGTGGTCCGCGTGGGCGTCCAGCGTGGCGCCGCACCGCTCCAGCTCCGCGGCGAACTCCTCGGCGGAGCGCTTGTCCGTGCCCTCGGACAGCGCGCGCGCCATGATCGTGGCCACACCGTCCAGTCCCTCGGGCTCGGCGTCCAGCGGTGCGTCGAGGAAGATCTCCACGGCGACGACCTGCTGGCCGGGGCGGTGGCAGCGCAGCACGGTCAGCCCGTTGGGCAGGGCGCCTCGCTCGGGCGCGGGGAAGGCCCAGGGCCTGGCCTCGCCTGCGGTCGGCTGCGGGTGGTACTCCATCGCTACTCCAGTCACGGCGGCGTCGGTCACTTGTCGGCCCCCTCGTGCGCGTCGGTGCCGTCCGTCTCGTCGGCCGGTTCGACCGGCTCGTAGACCAGGACCGCACGGTTGTCCGGGCGCAGGTGCGCCCGGGCGGCGGCCTTGACCTCGTCCGCCGTCACGTCGAGGACACGGCCCACCGCGGTCAGGGCGAGCTGCGGGTCACCGAACAGGACGGCGTAGCGGCACAGTTCGTCCGCACGGCCGGCGACCGTCCCGAGACGGTCCAGCCACTCGCGCTCCAACTGCGCCTGCGCGCGTTCCATTTCCTCCGGCGTGGGGCCCTCCTCGGCGAAGCGGGCCAGCTCCTCGTCGACCGCGGCCTCGATCTGCGGCACCTCGACACCGCCGGACGTCTTGACGTCCAGCCAGCCCAGCGAGGGCGCACCCGCCAGCCTGAGCAGCCCGAATCCCGCTGCCACGGCCGTACGGTCACGGCGGACCAGGCGGTTGTGCAGGCGGGACGACTCGCCGCCGCCGAGCACGGTCAGCGCCAGGTCCGCGGCGTCGCACTCGCGCGTGCCGTCGTGCGGCAGCCGGTAGGCGGCCATCAGCGCACGCGCGGGGACCTCCTCCTTGACGACCTCACGCAGTTGTTCGCCGATGATGCCGGGCAGCGTGCCGTCGCGCGGGGGCTGCTTGCCGTCGTGGGACGGGATGGAGCCGAAGTACTTCTCGATCCAGGCGAGCGTCTGCTCCGGGTCGATGTCGCCGACCACGGAGAGCACCGCGTTGTTCGGCGCGTAGTACGTCCGGAAGAACGCCTGCGCGTCCTCCAGGGTCGCCGCGTCCAGGTCGGCCATCGAGCCGATCGGCGTGTGGTGGTACGGGTGGCCCTCCGGGTAGGCGAGAGCGGTGAGCTTCTCGAAGGCCGTGCCGTAGGGGACGTTGTCGTAGCGCTGTCGGCGCTCGTTCTTGACGACGTCCCTCTGGTTCTCCATGGACTCCTCGTCGAGCGCGGCGAGCAGCGAGCCCATCCGGTCGGCCTCGAGCCACAGAGCCAGCTCCAGCTGGTGGGTGGGCATCGTCTCGAAGTAGTTGGTGCGTTCGAAGCTGGTCGTGCCGTTCAGGGAGCCGCCGGCCCCTTGCACCAGCTCGAAGTGCCCGTTCCCCTTGACCTGGCCCGAGCCCTGGAACATCAGGTGCTCGAAGAGGTGAGCCAGGCCCGTGCGTCCCTCGACCTCGTGGCGGGACCCGACGTCGTACCAGAGGCAGACCGCGGCTACGGGGGTCAGATGGTCCTCGGAGAGCACCACGCGCAGGCCGTTGGCCAGGCGGTGCTCGGTCGCCGTCAAGCCGCCGGAACCGGCCTGGGCTGTGGCCGTGTGACCCATGGGCATGTACGTCCCTTCGATCGGTACAGGTTTTCCTGCCGGACCTGCCACTCTAAGCAAGCGCACGGGCACCTGGCGAAGTTCCCGTCGGGTGAATGTTGTCGTGGATACTGCCCCTGACAGGCCTCCACGGGGGCCCCGGGGACCGCTTCGGACGGGTCGAGGTCGGCGTTGTCGGTACGGCGGTCCACAATGGTCGGCGTCAGAACCTGAGGTTGCCCGACAGAATCTGTGAAGGAGTCGCAGCCGCGATGGCCCGCCGCAGCACGAAAACCCCGCCGCCGGACGACTTCGAGGAGAAGATCCTCGACATCGACGTCGTCGACGAAATGCAGGGCTCCTTCCTCGAGTACGCGTACTCGGTGATCTACTCCAGGGCTCTTCCCGACGCCCGCGACGGCATGAAGCCCGTGCACCGCCGCATCGTGTCCCAGATGAACGAGATGGGGCTGCGTCCCGAACGCGGCTACGTGAAGTGCGCCCGTGTCGTCGGCGACGTCATGGGCAAACTGCACCCGCACGGTGACGCGTCGATCTATGACGCACTGGTGCGCATGGCACAGCCGTTCTCGATGCGCCTGCCCCTCGTCGACGGGCACGGCAACTTCGGCTCACTGGGCAACGACGACCCACCGGCCGCCATGCGGTACACCGAGTGCCGGATGGCCGACGCCACGTCACTCATGACGGAGTCGATCGACGAGGACACCGTCGACTTCCAGTCGAACTACGACGGCCAGGAGCAGGAGCCGGTCGTCCTTCCGGCGGCTTACCCGAACCTCCTGGTCAACGGCGCTTCCGGGATCGCGGTCGGCATGGCGACCAACATGCCCCCGCACAACCTCGGCGAGGTCATCGCCGCCGCCCGCCACCTCATCCGGCACCCCGCTGCCGACCTCGAGACGCTGATGCGTTTCGTCCCCGGCCCCGACCTGCCCACCGGCGGCAGGATCGTCGGCCTGGGCGGCATCAAGGACGCCTACGCCGCCGGGCGCGGCACGTTCAAGATCCGCGCCACGGTGGCCATAGAGAACGTCACGGCCCGCCGCAAGGGTCTCGTCGTCACCGAACTGCCCTTCACCGTCGGTCCGGAGAAGGTGATCGCCAAGATCAAGGACCTCGTCGGCTCGAAGAAGCTCCAGGGCATCGCGGACGTCAAGGACCTCACCGACCGGGCGCACGGTCTGCGTCTGGTGATCGAGGTCAAGAACGGCTTCGTGCCGGAGGCCGTGCTGGAGCAGCTCTACAAGCTGACGCCGATGGAGGAGTCCTTCGGCATCAACAACGTGGCTCTGGTCGACGGACAGCCGCTCACCCTGGGGCTCAAGGAGCTCCTGGAGGTCTATCTCGACCACCGCTTCGACGTGGTGCGCCGGCGCAGCGAGTTCCGCAGGACCAAGCGCCGCAACCGGCTGCACCTGGTCGAGGGCCTGCTCGTGGCCCTGCTCGACATCGACGAGGTCATCCGTCTCATCCGGGACAGCGACAACTCGGCGCAGGCGAAGGAGCGCCTGATGGAGCGCTTCTCACTGAGCGAGATCCAGACCCAGTACATCCTGGACACCCCGCTGCGCAGGCTCACGCGCTTCGACAGGATCGAGCTGGAGAGCGAGCGCGACAAGCTCACCGAGGAGATCGCCCAGCTGACCGCGATCCTGGAGTCGGACGCCGAGCTGCGCAAGCTGGTCTCGTCGGAACTGGCCGCGGTGGCCAAGAAGTTCGGCACCGACCGGCGCACGGTGCTCCTGGAGTCGGCTGGTTCGCAGGTCGCCTCGGTGCCCCTGGAGGTCGCCGACGACCCCTGCCAGGTGCTCCTCTCCTCGACCGGCCTCCTGGCTCGCACGGCCAACGCCGAGCCGGTCGTCCAGGCCGAGGACGCCAAGCGCACGAAGCACGACGCGATCGTCTCGGCCGTCCCCGCCACCGCACGCGGGGACGTGGGTGCGGTGACGTCCACCGGCCGGCTGCTCCGGCTCTCGGTGATCGACCTGCCGCAGCTGCCGGACACCCACGCCGCTCCGAACCTGTCGGGCGGCGCCCAGATCTCGGAGTTCCTGACGCTGGAGGCGGACGAGGATCTCGTCTGCCTCACCACGCTGGACGAGGAGTCGCCGGGACTGGCCATCGGCACCCTGCAGGGGGTGGTGAAGCGCGTGGTGCCCGACTACCCGCCCAACAAGGACGAGCTCGAGGTCATCTCGCTGAGGGACGGTGACCGGATCGTGGGCGCCACACAGCTGCGTACGGGCGAGGAGGACCTGGTCTTCATCACGTCCGACGCGCAGTTGCTGCGCTTCCCGGCCGCGTCGGTGCGTCCGCAGGGACGCGCGGCGGGCGGCATGGCGGGCGTCAAGCTCGCAGCGGGTGCCGCCGTCCTCTCGTTCACCGCGGTCGACCCCTCGGCCGACGCCGCGGTGTTCACGGTCGCCGGGTCGCACGGCACTCTGGACGACTCCGAGCGGACCTGGAAGCTCACCCCGTTCGATCAGTATCCGCGCAAGGGAAGGGCCACCGGAGGGGTGCGCTGCCAGCGCTTCCTCAAGGGGGAGGACGTCCTGGTGTTCGCCTGGGCGGGTGGGACCCCGGCACGGGCGGCGCAGAAGAACGGCGCGCCGGCCGAGCTCCCGGCCCCGGATCCGCGCCGGGACGGTTCGGGAACGCCGCTGACGAGCCCGGTCGCGGTGATCGCCGGCCCGCTGTAGGACGCGGTCCGGACGGCGACAGGCTTCAGGCCTCGTCGTCGTCCGGCTGCCGCACGTACCGCAGGACGCCCCACATGCTGCGCTCCAGCTCCTCGGTGGCGTCCTGCCAGGCGTCCAGGCAGTCCCCGAGTTCCTTGTGCAGCGCGTCGGCGTCGATACCGGAGCCGATCAGCACCAGCTGGGTCCGCCGCGGTTCCCCGCGGGCCCAGCGCTGCGGTACGAAGCGCAGGAATCCGCCGACGGCGTGCAGGGCGTACCGGTTGCCGGGGTCGCCCGCGCCGAAGTCGGCGAATCCCTTGATCCGGTAGAGGCCCGCGGGCCTGGAGTCGAGGAACGCCATGAAGCGGCGGGGGCTGAGCGGCACGTCCGAGGTGAAGGAGACGCTCTCGTACGCCGCGTGCAGGTGGTCCTCGTGTGTGCGGTCGGCCTCGGGGAGCAGGTCCTCGAACGTCAGCTGGCGGAAGGAGTCGTCCTCGTCCGGCCGGAGCACCGGGTCGAAGAGCAGCCCCGGGTCGATCCTCCCGTAGGCGGAGCAGATGACCGCCGCCCCGCCGCCCGCCGCGCCGACCGCCTCCTTCAGGGCACGCAGTCCGGCGTCCGCGACCCGGTCGGTCTTGTTCAGGACGATCAGATCGGCGACAGCGAGGTGGCGGTCGATCTCGGGATGGCGCTCCCGTGTGGCGGGGAACTCGGCGGCGTCGACGACCTCGACCAGTCCCCCGTACCTGATGTACGGATTCTCACTGGCCAGCAGCATCCGCACGAGCTCCTGCGGCTCGGCGAGACCGCTCGCCTCGATGACGATCACGTCGAGCCGGGCGGCGGGCCGCGTCAGCGTCTCCAGATAGGTGTCGAGCTCGCTCGCGTCGACGGCGCAGCACAGACAGCCGTTGCCCAGCGAAACCGTGGAACCGACCTGCCCCGCGACGGTCATGGCGTCGATCTCGATGGAACCGAAGTCGTTGACGATGACGCCGATCCGGTTGCCCGCCCTGTTGCGGAGCAGATGGTTGAGCAGTGTCGTCTTGCCGGATCCGAGGAACCCCGCCAGGACGACGACCGGGATCTGCGGGGCGCGGGGCTGGGTCAACGGGACCTTCCTCGGGTCGGTCAGGGCGCGGGCACGGGGGACGGAGGCGGAGCCCCGACGTAGCGGGCCGCCGGACGGATGATCTTCGAGTCCTCCGCCTGCTCCAGGATATTGGCGCTCCATCCGACCATGCGCGCGGCACAGAAGGTGGGGGTGAACATCGCGCGGGGCAGTCCGCAGAGCTCCATGACCACCCCGGCGTAGAACTCCACGTTCGTGTGCAGCTCGCGTCCCGGCTTGAGCTCGGCGAGGATCGACTCCACCTGGCGTTCCACCTCCACGGCGAGTTCGACGAGCGGGCCGCCGAAGCTCTGCGCGACCGAGCGGAGCATGCGTGAGCGCGGGTCCTCGGTGCGGTAGACGGGGTGCCCGAACCCCATGATCCGTTCTCCTGCGAGGACTCGCTCACGGATCCAGCCGTCGATCCGGTCCGGTGTGCCGATGGCGTCCAGGGTGTCCAGTGCCCGGCTGGGTGCGCCGCCGTGCAGCGGTCCGGACAGCGCGCCGACCGCTCCCACGAGGCAGGCGGCGACGTCGGCACCGGTGGAGGCGATCACCCGGGCAGTGAAGGTGGAGGCGTTGAAACCGTGGTCGACGGTGGAGACGAGGTACCGCTCGACGGCCGCCGTCCGTGCGGCATCCGGCTCCTGGCCGGTGAGCATGTACAGGTAGTTCGCGGCGAACGGGAGGTCGTCACGCGGTTCGACCGGTTCCAGGCCCTGCCCGAGACGGTGCAGGGAGGTCAGCACGGTGGGGACCGCGGCGCACAGCGCGAGGGCGTCCTCGCGGCGGCGGTCGGCGCCGATGTCGTACACCGGGCGGAACCCCGCCGATGCCCCGAGCAACGAGAGCGCGGTACGCAGTCCGGCGAGCGGGCCGGAGACCAGGCCCGCGCGGGCGATGGACGGCAGCGCGTCCCGCACCTCGGCGGGCAGCCGGCGCAGACCGGCGGTGCGTGCGGCGAAGCGGGCGCCCGCCGCCCGGCCGGGCAGTTCGCCATGGAACATCAGGTACCAGACGTCCTCGAAGCTGCGGCTCTGCGCCAGCTCGATCGCCGAGTACTGCCGGTAGTGGTAGAAGCCCTCACGACCGCGCACGTCTCCGAGCGCGGTGTCGGTGACGATCACGCCGGCGAGACCCCGGGGGGTTTCCAGTGGTGCGGTTTCCGTGTGCGAGGCAGGCATGGCAGGTCTCTCCTCCGCCGAACAACTTGACATTGATTCAACTGTTCATGGTTGATGAAAAGCTGTCAATGTTGACTTAATCAATATAAGTATCGGGTTGGAGTGATCGGCCATCCATGGATGTGGGTACGGTGGCGCCATGACGCATGACTCGGCACACGGGACCGGCCCTCAGGGCACAGAGGCCGAAAGGGCGGCGGTGGCGCCCCGGCTCACCACCCGGGAGGCCGCCGAACGGCTCGGGGTGAAGCCGGAGACCGTGTACGCGTACGTGAGCCGCGGGCAACTCGCCAGCACACGGGTCCCCGGTGGGCGCGGCAGCACGTTCGACGCCGCCGAGATCGACGCCCTGGCACGCCGGACCGGGCGCAGGGAAACTCCGTCGTCCGCCTCGGGCGACCTGGTCTTCCGTACCGGCATCACGCTCATCACGCCGGACCGCTGCTACTTCCGGGGCGTCGACGTCGCCGGGCTCGCCCGCCGCCACGGCTACGAGGAGGTGGCCGAGTGGATCTGGACCGGTGAGCTCCGCCCGGGTATCCGCTTCGTCGCGGCGCCCGACTCCCTCGCGGCGGCACGGCGGACCGCCGCGACACTGCCGCCACACAGCAGCTCGGCGGACCGGCTCCGGGCAGCTGTCGCCGCGGCCGCGGCCGCCGACCCCCTGCGGTTCGACCTCTCCCCCGAGGGGGTGCTCAACAGCGCGCGCAATCTGATCCCCACCCTGGTGGGCGCGCTGCCGAATGTCGCGGAGCCCGGTGGCGCGGACAGCTCGCTCGCCGCCGAGCTGTGGCCCAAGCTCTCCGCGCGGCCCGTGGACGCGGCGGCACTGGCCGCGCTCGACACGGCCCTCGTCCTGCTGGCCGACCACGATCTCGCCGCCTCCACCTTGGCGGCCCGTGTCGCCGCGTCGACCCACGCGCATCCGTACGCCGTGGTCTCCGCGGGGCTGGGTGTACTGGACGGCCCGCTGCACGGTGCCGCGAGCGGTCCGGCGCACCGCATGCTGGCCGAAGCCGTGGAGCGGGGCAGCGCGGCTCCGGTCGTCGCGGATCACCTGCGCGCAGGCCGGCCGGTGCCGGGGCTCGGGCACCGCCTCTACACGGGTGAGGATCCGCGGGCGGGTGTGCTGTTCGCGCTGCTGGACGAGATGCCGCAGGCGGCCCCGGCGATGGCGGCGGCCCGAGACGTGGTCGCGACCACCGCTCGCCACTCCGGGCTGCACGCCAACGTCGACCTGGCCCTCGCCGTCCTCTCGGTCGCGTGCGGGATGCCCGCCGAGGCCGGTGAGACGGTGTTCGCCGTGGCCCGGACGGCGGGCTGGATCGCCCACGCGATGGAGGAGTACGCGGAGCAGCCGCTGCGCCTGCGGCCCAGCGGGCAGTACAGCGGTCCGCGCCCGCCACAGCCCCTGCCCGCCCCGAAGGCGCCCGGCCTGGAGGCGGAACCCATCGCAGGGTCCTGAGCTTGCAAATTAACTACAGCCGGAGGAAATTCTCACCGGCTCCCTACCGGGGAGGCCGGGCCGTGGAACCCCGGACAACCAGCTCCGGCTCGAAGAGGAGCTCGTCGGAGGGCACCGTACGCCCTCCGATCTGCACCGAGAGCAGTTCGACGGCCGCCCGGCCCATGGCTTCGATCGGCTGGCGCACCGTGGTCAGCGGCGGCTCCGTGCAGTTCATGAACGCCGAGTCGTCGTAGCCGACGACCGACACGTCACCCGGCACCGACAGGCCGCGGCGGCGTGCGGCGCGTACCGCCCCCAGGGCCAGCGGGTCGCTGGCGCAGATGATGCCCGTGACCCCTTCGTCGAGCAGCCGTGTGGCGGCGGCCTGGCCGCCCTCGAGCGAGAACATGGCCCTCGCCACCCACTCGTCCGGGACCGTGGCCCCCGACCGGGCGGCCAGGGCGCGGGCCGCGGCGAGCTTGCGCTGCGAAGGGAGGTGGTCGGCCGGCCCCAGGACGAACCCGATCCGCTCGTGGCCGAGCGAGACGAGGTGGCGCCAGGCCTGCTCGACGGCCACCGAGTCGTCGCACGAGACGGCGGGAAATCCGAGATCGGCTATGGCGGCGTTGATCAGGACGACCGGGATCTTGCGGTCGGCGAGCACCTTGTAGTGATCATGGGGGGCATCGGCCTGGGCGTACAGCCCGCCGGCGAACACGACCCCGGACACCTGCTGCTGCAGGAGGAGCTCGACGTAGTCGGCCTCGGAGACCCCGCCCTTCGTCTGCGTGCAGAGCACCGGAGTCAGCCCCTGCTGGGCGAGCGCGCCTCCGACCACTTCGGCGAAGGCCGGGAAGATCGGATTCTGGAGCTCGGGCAGGACCAGCCCGACCAGCCGGGCGCGCTCACCCCGGAGCTGCGTCGGACGCTCGTAGCCGAGTACGTCCAGGGCGGAGAGGACAGCCTGCCGGGTGGCGTCGGACACGCCCGGCTTGCCGTTCAGCACGCGGCTGACCGTGGCCTCGCTGACTCCTACTTTCTGGGCAACCTGAGCAATTCGTCGCGTCATGAACGCAAGATTAGCGCAAGAAACGCAAGAAGATTGCGCTGGAGTGGATACTCATAGAACGCTCACAGACGGAGGGCGGGGAGGCAAGAGCCTGACCACCCGGCGTTCCACCGCCGGCCCCCGGCCCGTCCACGGCGTTCCAAGGGTGATCGAGGGCGGTCGACGGCCGGAGATTTCGGTAAGCACGGTGAACCCTCTACCGTTCGTACGATGAGCGCCCCACCGACCACCCCGCGGGGTCCGCGCCGGTTCGGCTGGCCGAAGCGGGTCTTCTCGCAGGTCCTGCTGATGCAGCTGGCCATCATCACCGGTGTCACGGTCCTCGTCACGGGCCTCTTCCTGGCACCGCTCAGCGCCCAGCTCGACGACCAGGCGATGCGCCGCGCGCTGGCCATCGCGCAGAGCACGGCAGCACAACCGCAGCTCGCCGCCTCTCTCCTCACCACCGAGCCGCACCCGGACGGTGCCGTCCAGGGTGCGGCGGAGCGCATCAGGCGGTCCACCGGCGCCGAATACGTCGTGATCATGGACAGGCAGGGAGTGCGCTGGTCACACACCGACCCCTCCCGCATCGGCGATGTCGTCAGCACCGACCCGAGCACGGCGCTCGCCGGAAGGTCCGTGATGGAGATCGACAGCGGCACGCTCGGACGCTCGGCCCGTGGCAAGGTACCGCTGCTCGACGGATCGGACCGGGTCGTCGGCGCCGTCTCGGTCGGGATCGCGTACGACAGCGTCCGCGCCCGGCTGCTCGCCGCGATCCCAGGGCTGCTCGCCTATGCGGGCGGCGCCCTCGCCGTAGGAGCGCTGGCCGCCTATCTGATCTCCCGCCGTCTCCAGCGGCAGACCCATGACCTGGCGTTCTCCGACATCTCGGCGCTGCTGACCGAGCGCGAGGCCATGCTGCACAGCATCCGTGAGGGGGTCGTCGCACTCGACCGCACGGGACGCATCAGGCTCCTGAACGACGAGGCCCAGCGGCTGCTCGGCCTCGGCCCGGACGCCATGGGCAAGCAGCTCGACGAGGCACTGGGCGGAGGCCGGACCACCGACGTGCTGGCCGGGCGGGTCGTCGGTGACGACCTGGTGACGGTCCGCGGCAGCCGGGTGCTGCTCGCCAACCGGATGCCCACCGACGACGGCGGGGCCGTGGTCACGCTCCGCGACCGTACGGAGCTGGAGTACCTCGGCCGCGAGCTGGACTCCACGCGCGGCCTGATCGACGCGCTCCGCGCCCAGGACCACGAGCACGCCAACCGGCTGCACACCCTCCTGGGGCTTCTGGAACTGGAGATGCACGAAGAAGCCGTGGAGTTCGTCACGGAGGTCGTCGGCGTCCACCGGGCGACGGCCGAGCAGGTCACCGAGAAGGTGCACGATCCCCTGCTGGCCTCGCTCCTGGTCGGCAAGGCGACCGTGGCCGCGGAGCGCGGTGTCGCGCTGCGCATGGCCCCGGAGACGCTGCTGCCGGACCGGCTGGTGGACCCGCGCGGGCTCGTCACGGTCCTCGGCAATCTGGTCGACAACGCGCTGGACGCCGCCGCGGGATCGGCCGACGCGCAGATCGAGGTCGGACTGCGGGCCGAGGGCCGTACGGTGGTACTGAGGGTGCGTGACAGCGGACCCGGTGTACCCGCCGGTGACCACGAATCCATCTTCATGGAGGGCTGGTCGACCAAGGAACTCCCGGCCCACGGCAAGCGCGGCCTGGGCCTGCCACTGGTGCGGCGGCTCGCCGAGCGGCAGGGCGGCAGCGTGGCCGTGACGGGCTCCCCCGAAGGCGGGGCGGTGTTCACCGTCGTGCTCCCGGAGGCCATGGACGGACCGGAACGGTCCGGCATCCCCTCCCCCGGCGAACCGGAACGGTCCGGCATCCCCTCCTCCGGCGGACCGGAACCGCTCGCCGCCCCCTCCCGCGGGGGCTCCACCGCCTCCGTGCGACCCGCGACGTCAGGAGACGCCCCGTGATCGAGGTTCTCGTCGTGGACGACGACGTCCGGGTCGCCCGGATCAACGCGGCCTACGTCACCAAGGTGCCCGGCTTCCGGGTGGCCGCCATGGCCCACTCGGCAACCGAGGCCCTCGCCAGGATCGGCGAGGTGCCCATCGACCTGATCCTGCTCGACCACTATCTGCCGGACCGCAACGGCCTGGCCGTGGTGCGGGAACTGCGCGGGCTCGGCCATCACACCGATGTGATCATGGTGACGGCCGCGCGCGACGTCGCGACCGTTCAGGCGGCGATGCGCCACGGAGCACTGCAGTACCTGGTGAAGCCCTTCGCGTACGCCGGGCTCCGCACCAAGCTGGAGGCGTACGCCGCGCTGCGCCGCAGTTTCGAGGACGGCGGCGAGGCCGAACAGACCGAGGTGGACCGGCTGTTCGGGGCGTTGTGGGCCACGGGCGGGTCGGACCTTCCCAAGGGACATTCGACGACCACCGCGGAACTGATCCGTCAGGCCCTGCGTGCGGCCGACGGGCCGCTCTCCGCGCAGGAGGTCTCGGAGAGCGCCGGAATGAGCCGTCAGACCGCACAGCGCTACCTGAAGCTGCTGGAACGCACGGGCCGCGTGCGGCTGTCCCTCAAGTACGGCGAGACGGGCCGTCCGGAACACCGATACACGTGGGCCACCGGCTCCTGACGCCCCCGCCCCGCCACCACGAGAGCGCCCGGCCCGCCCCGGCTACGCCGCACCCGCCCCGGTCAGCGACCGGACCTCCGTCTCCGCGTGCTTGGCCGGGTCGGGCGCCTCGGGCGAGGTGACCGTGCCGATCCAGCCGGCCAGGAATCCCGCCGGGATCGACACCAGCCCCGGGTTCTCCAGGGGGAAGAGCGCGAGATCCACGCCGGGGAACAGCGAGGTCGGGCTCCCCGAGACGACGGGCGAAAGCAGGACGAGCAGGACGGCGGGGATCAGCCCGCCGTAGACGGCCCAGACCGCTCCCCGCGTGGTGAAGTCCCGCCAGAACAACGAGTAGAGCAGCGCGGGGAGGTTGGCGGAGGCCGCCACCGCGAACGCCAGCCCCACCAGGAACGCGACGTTCAGGTTCTGGGCGAGGAGGCCGAGCGCGATGGCCACCACCCCGATGCCGGCCGCGGCCACCCGGGCCACTCCGACCTCGCTCCGCTGCTTCGCGCCCGGCCGCCGGAACGAGGCGTAGAGATCGTGGGCCACGGAGGCGGATGACGCGAGGGTGATCCCGGCGACGACAGCGAGGATCGTGGCGAAGGCGATGGCGGCCACGACGGCGAAGAGCACCGTGCCGCCCGTGGAGCCCTCCCCGCCTCCGAGGTCGAGCGCGAGGAGCGGAACCGCCGTGTTCCCCGAGGCGTTCGACGCCCGGACGTCCGCGGAGCCGACGATCGCGGCCGCTCCGAACCCGAGTACGACGGACATCAGGTAGAAGCTGCCGATGAGCCCGATCGACCAGATGACGGAGCGACGGGCCGCGCGGGCGGTCGGGACCGTGTAGAAGCGCGACAGGATGTGCGGGAGGCCGGCCGTGCCGAGGACGAGCGCCAGGCCGAGGCTGACGAAGTCGAGACGCGCCGTCCAGTTCCCGCCGTACCTCAGCCCGGGCGAGAGGAAGTCCCTGCCGTGTCCGCTGCGTTCGGCGGCGGACACGAGCAGGGCGTTGACGTCGCCGTGGAAGCGGACGAGGACGAGCACGGTGAGCGTGACGGCGCCGGCCATCAGCAGGACCGCCTTGACGATCTGGATCCAGGTCGTGGCGCGCATGCCGCCGAGCGACACGTAGATCACCATGAGCGCTCCGACCCCGACCACGGTCCACGATCGGGCGGTGTCGCTCGTACCTCCGAGCAGCAGCGCGACGAGGCTCCCCGCGCCCACCATCTGAGCCACCAGGTACAGCACCGAGACGGTGACGGACGAGGTGCCCACCGCTGTCCGCACCGGTCGCTCCGCCATCCGGGCGGCGACCACGTCCGCGAGCGTGAACCGCCCGCAGTTGCGGACGAGTTCGGCGACGAGGAGCAGGACGACCAGCCAGGCCACGAGGAACCCGACGGAGTAGAGCATGCCGTCGTAGCCGAAGAGGGCGATCAGCCCCGAGATACCGAGGAACGACGCGGCCGACATGTAGTCACCGGCGATGGCGAATCCATTCTCCACGGGGGAGAACAGCCGCCCGCCCGCGTAGAACTCCTCGGCGGAACCCTGTCTGTTCCGGCTGACCCATGTGGTGATGCCGAGCGTCACGGCGACGAACGCGCTGAACAACAGCAGTGCCAGCGTCTGATGGTCCCCCCTCACCGTCCGGCCCCTCTTGTCATCTCCTGGGTCTCCCAGCGCAACTCGAGCGCGGCGCGGTCCCGGTGCAGACGCGCGTGACGGGCGTAAGCCCAGGTGAGCAAGAACGTGGTGAGGAACTGTCCGAGCCCTGCCAGCATGGCCACGTTGAGCGCACCGGCGACAGGACGCGCCATCAGGTCGTGCGCGGTGGTGGCCGCGACGACGTAGGCGAGATACCAGAGCAGGAACGCTGCCGCGGCGGGAACCACGAACCGCCGGTAGCGACGGCGTACTTCGCGGAACGCCGGGCTGCTCTGAACCTCCAGATAGATCTCGGCCGCGCTGGGGCCCTGCCGCTCCCCCGAGCGGATCCGCCCGCGGTCCGCGAGGGCCACCGCGCCGTCCGGCTCGCCCCGCCCGCCGCCCGGCGCCTCGTACCACGGGTCGTCGAGCCGCATCGCTGCGCCGTCCGGCCCTGCTTCCTTCTCCACCCACAACTCCCTTGTCCGCGAGCCTTTTCGGCCGCGTAGCCAAGAATGGGCAGACCGGGAAGATCCCGGGCACTTCATGCGCCGTGCTTCACCATTTCAGGTGACGGATACGCCGGGCGGCCGCGTGAGCCCCCGGCCGTGCGCATAGTGCACGGCCGGGCCTCCGAAAGACCGGCCCAGGGTCGACCGTGGGTGGAGCAAGGGCCTCCACCCACGGGGGAGAGCGTCAGACGTCGATACGCGAGCGGTCCAGGGTCGCCGCGGAGCTCGTGATGAACTCCTTGCGGGGCGCGACCTCGTTGCCCATCAGCAGGTCGAAGACCTGCTCGGATGACTCCAGGTCGCCGATGTTGATCCGGCGCAGGGTGCGGTGCCGCGGGTCCATCGTGGTCTCCGCCAGCTGGTCGGCGTCCATCTCACCGAGGCCCTTGTACCGCTGGATCGAGTCCTTGAACCGGACGTTCTTCCGCTGGAGCTCCAGCAGGGTCTGCCTGAGCTCGTTGTCGGAGTAGGTGTAGATGTACTTGTCCTGGCCCTTCTTGGGCTGGACGAGTTCGATCCGGTGCAGCGGCGGCACGGCCGCGAAGACCCTGCCCGCCTCGACCATCGGCCGCATGTAGCGCTGGAAGAGGGTGAGCAGCAGGGTGCGGATGTGCGAACCGTCGACGTCGGCGTCCGTCATCATGATGACCTTGCCGTAACGCGCCGCGTCGATGTCGAAGGTGCGCCCGGAGCCTGCCCCTATGACCTGGATGATGGCCCCGCACTCGGCGTTCTTGAGCATGTCCGAGACGGACGACTTCTGGACGTTGAGGATCTTCCCGCGGATCGGGAGCAGGGCCTGGAACTCACTGTTCCGGGCCAGCTTCGCCGTACCGAGGGCCGAGTCGCCCTCCACGATGAAGAGCTCGCTGCGCTCCACGTCGTCACTCCGGCAGTCGGCCAGCTTCGCGGGCAGCGAGGAGGACTCGAGCGCGGTCTTGCGGCGCTGCGCGTCCTTGTGCTGGCGGGCGGCGATGCGGGTGCGGGCGGCGGCCACGGCCTTGTCCAGCACCGCCCTGGCCTGGGCCTTGGCGTCACGCTTCGTCGACGTCAGGAACGCCTTGAGCTCCTTGGCGACCACGTTGGCCACGATCCGGTTGGCCGCCGAGGTGCCCAGCACCTCCTTGGTCTGCCCTTCGAACTGCGGCTCCGCGAGCCGTACGGTGACGACCGCGGTCAGGCCCTCCAGCGCGTCGTCCTTGACGATGTCGTCCTCGGCGACGCGCAGCAGCTTGGAGGACCGCAGGACCTCGTTCACCGTCTTCGTGAGGGAGCGCTCGAAGCCGGTCATGTGCGTGCCGCCCTTGGGGGTGGCGATGATGTTGACGAAGGACTTGAGGTTGGTGTCGTAGCCGGTGCCCCAGCGCAGGGCGATGTCGACCCCCAGCTCACGCGTGACCTCGGTCGCCGTCATGTGCCCGCGGTCGTCCAGGACCGGCACGGTCTCCTTGAAGCTTCCCGTCCCGGTCAGGCGCTGAACATCGCAGACGGCCTTGTCCTGTGCCAGGTACTCGCAGAATTCGCTGATGCCACCGTCGAAGCGGAAGGTCTCCTCCGTCTTCCCCTCACCGTCGATGCCCCGCTCGTCGCGTACCACGATGGTGAGACCGGGCACGAGGAACGCGGTCTGGCGAGCTCGCTGGTACAGCGTCTCCAGGCTGAGCTTCGCGTCCTTGAGGAAGATCTGGCGGTCCGCCCAGTACCGCGTACGGGTACCCGTACGCGTCTTGGGAACGCGCTTGCCCTTGCGGAGGCCGTTGGCGGGGTCGAAGGGGCTGTCCGGCCCCTGCTCGGTGAACATGCCCGGGACACCGCGCCGGAAGCTGATGGAGTGGGTCGCGCTGTTGCGGTCGACCTCGACGTCCAGCCGGGCGGAGAGCGCGTTCACGACCGAGGCGCCGACGCCGTGGAGGCCGCCGGACGCCGCGTACGAGCCGCCGCCGAACTTTCCGCCGGCGTGCAGCTTGGTCATGACGAGCTCGACGCCCGAGAGCCCGGTCTTGGGCTCCACATCGACGGGAATGCCCCGGCCGTTGTCACGGACCTCGACGGAGGCGTCGTCGTGGAGGATGACCTCGATCGTGTCGCAGTAACCCCCGAGAGCCTCGTCGACGGAGTTGTCGATGATCTCCCAGAGGCAGTGCATGAGTCCGCGGCTGTCCGTGGACCCGATGTACATTCCGGGACGCTTACGGACCGCTTCGAGCCCCTCGAGGACGAGAAGGTGCCGCGCGGTGTAGTTGGAGCTGTCCCTGTCTGAGCCGCCTGCTCCGGTCAGCAGCGCAGTGGACGGCACGGAATCGGCGGTCACGCGGTTCGCTCCTCGCTGAATTTCATTTGGGGCCCAGTGGGTAACGGGCTCGGCCTCGGTAGCCGCTGAGAGCCTACCGAGGCCTGGTAGAGCGGTTGTAACGCCACCCAGGGGGAATCCTTATGCTAGTCCAGCCTCGCATACGCGTTCGATCATTCGTTGGAGTGACGTGCACATCACGTTCCCTTCGAGGCATGAACCATTTAGGCTCCGGGCACGTCCTCATGAACAACCGGCAAGCCAGCCGGTGGACCTGCCCCCGCAAGCAACGCGAAACCGTAGCGCTACGCAATACGGCACATTCGCCGCCAACCGGCAACAGACAGCCATCCTGAGAAGAAGTTTCGAAGAAATGCCACGAGCGGGAACGTTTTCGGCCTGGTTGGATGTTGACCCTGGTACGACAGCTCGTCGAGCTAGAGAAGAGGCGACGTGACTACTGTTCTGACCCCCGCGAGCCCGCTGACCGCAGCAGACCGCTGTGACCGTTGCGGCGCCCAGGCCTATCTGCGCGTCGTCCTCATCAGCGGCGGTGAACTGCTCTTCTGCGCCCACCACGGGCGCAAGTTCGAGCCGGAACTCAAGAAGATCGCCGCGGAAATACAGGATGAGACAGATCGGCTCACTGCCGTGCAGGCCAGTGCCGCCGACGAGGAACAACACTGACACCTCGCATCCACGACGAGCCATGGGTCCGGTCCAGGACCGGCCGGCGGGCGGCTCTCCCCTCGGGGAGTGCCGCCCGTTCTCATACCTACGGACACGAGGTGCGGTGTCCGCGGTCAGCTCCGGTCGGCCATCCACCGGATCGCCGCGGACATGCGGGTGTACACCCCGGGGCTGCCCGGGCTCCCGCAGCCGCTGCCCCACGAGACCAGCCCGATGAGGCGCCCACGGGCCACCAGCGGGCCTCCGCTGTCCCCCTGGCATGCATCCCGCCCACCCGCCCTCTCACCGGCGCAGAGCATCGATGAGGCCTCGTAGGCGCCCTGTGTGCCGCCGGGGTACGCCCGGGTGCAATCGCCGTCCGGCAGCACCCGCACCGTGGCCGCACGCAGCTCCGAGGCATAGGCGCCGTAGCCGGTCGTGTCCCCCCAGCCGTACACCGCCGCCGCGGTTCCCGGTTCGTACCCGGCGTGTCCGGCCCCGGCCATCGGGATCACACTGCTCCTGGGCAGCGCCCGGTCCAGGGTGAGGACCGCGAGGTCGGCGGCGTTCGTACGCGGGTCGTAGCCAGGATTGACCCACGTCGAACGCACGGGGATCTCCTGGCCGCCGGGCCCGTTCAACTCGTCCCGTCCGGCGATGACCCGCAGGTCCCGGACCTCCGGGACAGCGGCTCCCAGCACGTCCTCGCGCAGGCAGTGTGCGGCTGTCAGCACCTTGCTGGGTGCGATCACCACGCCGCCGCAGAACTGGCCCGCGCGGATTCCCCCGAACCGGTCACGGCTCGACAGGGCCACGACCCACGGACTGTCCGCGACGGCCACCGGCCTCCCGCCGACGATGATGCTGTCCGCCGCCGCGGGTTCAGGAGGGCCGAGGGGTATCACCGCCGCTGCGACCGCCAGGGTGAGGGCGGCGGGAAGGGCACGGACGAGAACGCGGGGCATGGGGACTCCTTACGCCTGGGTGAGCAGTGCCCACTCAGCGTCATCCGCCCCGGTGCCGACCGCATGCGGACATGGCCGGGGCCCGGAACCTCTTCAGGTTCCGGGCCCCGGCCATGTGCGTCCGCGATCTAGTCGAGGTAGTCGCGCAGCACCTGCGAACGTGACGGGTGGCGCAGCTTCGACATCGTCTTGGATTCGATCTGACGGATGCGCTCACGCGTCACTCCGTAGACCTTCCCGATCTCGTCCAGCGTCTTCGGCTGCCCGTCGGTGAGACCGAAGCGCATCGAGACCACGCCCGCCTCGCGCTCGGAGAGCGTGTCGAGCACGGAGTGCAGCTGCTCCTGGAGCAGCGTGAAGCTCACCGCGTCCGCGGGCACGACGGCCTCGGAGTCCTCGATCAGGTCTCCGAACTCGCTGTCCCCGTCCTCGCCCAGCGGAGTGTGGAGGGAAATCGGCTCGCGGCCGTACTTCTGGACCTCGATGACCTTTTCCGGGGTCATGTCGAGCTCCTTGGCCAGCTCCTCCGGGGTGGGCTCACGGCCCAGGTCCTGGAGCATCTGACGCTGCACACGCGCGAGCTTGTTGATGACCTCGACCATGTGCACCGGGATGCGGATGGTGCGGGCCTGGTCGGCCATGGCGCGGGTGATCGCCTGGCGGATCCACCACGTGGCGTACGTGGAGAACTTGTAACCCTTGGTGTAGTCGAACTTCTCGACCGCGCGGATCAGGCCGAGGTTGCCCTCCTGGATGAGGTCCAGGAAGAGCATGCCGCGACCGGTGTAGCGCTTGGCCAGCGAGACCACGAGGCGGAGGTTGGCCTCCAGCAGGTGGTTCTTGGCCCGGCGGCCGTCCTCGGCGATGATCTCCAGCTCGCGCTTGAGCTTCGGAGCGAGCTTGTCGGAGTTCGCGAGCTTGTCCTCGGCGAAGAGCCCGGCCTCGATGCGCTTGGCGAGCTCGACCTCCTGCTCGGCGTTGAGGAGGGGGACCTTGCCGATCTGCTTCAGGTAGTCCTTGACCGGGTCGGCCGTGGCGCCGGCGACGGCGACCTGCTGCGCAGGCGCGTCGTCCTCGTCGTCGTCGGAGAGGACGAAGCCCTTGTTCTCGCCCTCGCCCTCCTCTTCCTCACCCTTGCCGGCCTTTACTTCCTCGACCGGCTCGTCACCGTCGAGCAGCTCGTCGTCCTGCTTACCGGCCTTCTTCGCCGCGGTCTTCTTGACCGTGGCCTTCTTCGCGACGGTCTTCTTGGCAACCGTCTTCTTGGCTGCTGTCTTCTTCGCAGGAGCGGCAACGGCAGCGTCGTCGGCCGCCACGTCCGCGTTCTCGGCCGCCGGGGCGGCGGACGCCGCGACGGTCCGCGTCACAGTCGTCTTGGCTGCGACAGTCTTGGTGGCGGTGCGCTTGACCGGGCTCTTCGCTGCGACGCTCTTGCGGGCGCGCTTAGGCGACTCCGCGGCACTGACCATCAGCGTCACACCCTCTTCCTCGAGGATCTGGTTGAGGCTGCGCAGAACGTTCTTCCACTGGGTTGGCGGAATCTGGTCAGCCTCGAAGGCCCGACGCACGTCATCGCCGGCGATCTGCCCATCAGCCTTTCCCCGCTCGATGAGCGCCATCACAGACTCGGACTCGGCGATCTCCGGCGGGAGCGTACGGGATGTGCTGGCCGACACGAACAACCTCTCGGAACGATGGAAACGGCTTCCGGCCCGGCCCTGGAGAGGGCTGGAACCGACGACCGTCGGCTGGGGATGTCGCCGACGGCGCGGGTTTGGCCTCAGAACTGCACAGCGCACTGTGTGGCTGCTGTATTCCTTCCGCGGCGGTCACCTCTTAAGTCATCGCACTGTTTCGAGGAGTGTTACGCCCAATTCGCGTGGCCCCAGTCACACCTCATACGCGACAAACAGACCAGAGGGCGCATCACCGTATAAACATGCCGCCGAACCGCTGGGGCCCGACGGCACCCGGTTCATGTACCCCGGTTTCGGACGCTCAGTGCTCGCGAGGCGCGGGAACCACCCGTTCCCCGTCGGTGTGGCCCACCAGCAGCTGCCGCATGGCGGCCTCGGCGCCGGCGGAGTCACCTGACGCGAGAGCCTCCGCGATCCGCGCATGGTGACCGAGAGACGCCTCAGCGGGCCGGTCACAGCCCGTGACGGGCCCGCCGGAGACATGCAGGGCCGCCGACACGATCCCGGAGAGGTGCTCGAGCATGCGGTTGCCCGCCGCCTGGATCAGCAGGGCATGGAACTCCGCGTCGGCCCGGGAGAACGTGACGGCGTCCCCCTGCCCCATCGCGTGCCCCATGATCTCGATCATGTCGCCCAGGCGCTGCTGAATGTCCTCGCGCCCGTGCCCGGCGGCCAGCCGGGCGGCCAGCGGCTCGATGGTCCACCTGAGGTCCTCCAGTTCGCGGCGCTGATCATCACGCTGCGGCCCGAAGGCGCGCCATTCGATGATGTCGGGGTCCAACAGGTTCCAGTCACTCACCGGCCGGACCCGCGTGCCCACGTTGGGCCGGGCACTGACCAGACCCTTGGCCTCGAGAACGCGCAGGGACTCCCTCACGACGGTGCGGGAAACCTCGAATCGCTGACCGATCTCCTCCGGCACGAGCGGCCGGTCGGCACCGAGGTCACCGGAAACGATCATCTGGCCCAGCTGCTGGACCAGCTGGCCGTGAAGCCCACGGCCGCGACTGGCCGTGCCGCGTCGGCTCGCCCGCCCCAGATCGGATTCGGCACCACCCCAGGAACGCAAGGCGGCACGCTCGCCGGCCGGCGCCTCCGTGTAGGGATAGCGGTCGAGTTCGCCCGGGCCGGCGAGGCCGGAGTCGGCGGAGCGGGCGGCGGTCATCATGGTGTGCGCAAGGGTACTCACGCATCCTTTGTCGGCGCGGCTCACCCGCCCCTTGAGGTCTTTGCTGAAAAGCACACGAAAGGGTGATCGGCACCCACCTCTCAATTGACGCCTTATCAACAGAAATCCCACTGTTTCGGGGGAGTTGTCCGTGACGGGCTACCCGCAGCAGGACGATGCGGTCACCAACGAGCTCTCCCACGCAGGCTGGTGAACACATACGCGCAGATCAAGGCAGACAGCGACAAGGAAAGCGCCAGTCCCACGGGTTGGGCCACGATCCGCACGGCAGCCATCGCCCATCGGTCCGTCTCGTACGGCCACTGCGGCCAACCGAGTTCACGCAGCCGGCCCGGCAGACCGGTGACCGAACGGGCGGACGGGCCCGCGAGGAGCTTCTGCATCAGCGGTACGACGAGAACCGGGACCGCCAGCACGGCGGCGACTCCGGCACCGGCCAGCCGGAAAACGCCGGCTCCCAGCAGTCCCGCCCAGGCACACCCGACCGAGAGGCCGGCCCAACTGGCGGCCAGCTGAACCGCGTTCGCGGGGGCGGCTACCAAGTCGCCGCCGTAGACGAGGCGCAGGGCTTCGGCGTCCGCCAGAACGGAGAGCAGCGCGAGCAGCAGCGCGACCCCCGCCGAGACCACCAGTTTGGCCAGCAGAAGACCGAGGCGGCGCGGCACGGTACCCCGCCCCGCGGCAAGCGCCGGGTACCGGTACTCGTCGCCGAAGGAGAGGGCTCCCAGCAGGCCCGCGGCGAACGCGGCAGGCGGTAGTGGCAGCAGATCAGGCCAGGCGACGAGCAGATCCGGCAGAGGCGTCCTCCCGGAGCGGGCCATCAGCACGGAGAGCCCCACCGAGAGGGCCAGAACGGCCGCCATGATCAGAGCGGTTGTCCTTACGCCGAAGAGCCGGCGCAGTTCGTAGCGAATGGGCCGGAGCGGGCCACGGGCCGGGCGCACGGGGATCGGAGGGGGCAGCTTCGAGATCGCCACGGTCGAGGCCTGTCCGGACGGGACAGTCCCGGCCGGACTGTCACCCGCGCCTCGGGGAGGAGCGGGCGCCGGGCCTGTGTCCCCGGTCTCGTCGGCGAGTTGGTGGACAGGGACTCCGTGCCGGTACGCGGTGTCCCCGACCTCCGCGCACGTACTTCCGTACACCGACAGACGGCTGCCTCCCTCGGCGACCACTTCGACGGAGCGCTGCGCGGCGCGGGCCTCACGGCTCACCACGGCGGCAAGCCGGGCCGCGTGCGGGGTCCGCACGGCGACCCTGGGACGCAGACGGGTACGGGAGAAGTCGGCGACCTCCTGGTCCGCCACGAGGCGTCCCTCGTCGATGGTGACCACACGGTCGGCCGCGCGGGCGGCCTCCTTGGGATCAACGGTGGTGTGCAGGACCGTGCCCCCTTCGGCCGCGTGTGCACGGAGAAGACCGTGGAGCCAGCTCCGCTCACGCGGCGAGAGGCCCTCGGTGGGCTCGTCGAGTACAAGCGTATGAGGGTCACCGAGCAGGGCCGAAGCAAGGCCGAGCCGCCGGTCCATACCGGCCGAGAGGGTGCCGATGCGCTGGTCCCCCAGCCCTGCGAGACCGACGACCTCGAGCAGCTCGTCGGCTCGCGACGCCGGAACTCCTGCCGCGGCACAGAGCATGCGGAGCTGGCCGCGCGCTGTGCGCGCCGGATGCCCCGGTACGTCTCCGAGCAACACCCCGACCTCTCGTGCGGGATGGCCGATGCGGTGCAGCGGGCGGCCCCTGAAGTAGGTCACGCCCCTCCCCGCTTCGAGCTCCAGCATCAGGCGGAGGGCGGTGGTCTTGCCGGAGCCAGGAGCGCCGAGCAACGCGGTGACGCTGCCGGACGGGGCTTCGAAGGTCAGGTCGTCCACAACGGGCGGACGGTCACGGCGGGGGCTGCTGGTGAGTCCGATGGCCTGGAGCATCGCTTCTCTCGCGGAGGGTGAGACCCGCTCGGCGGCAGGATGGAGTACCCCAGCAAGATAACGCTACATTCCGGACTTTTCGCGCACCGTTGCTTCAGTGGGCGTTCCGCAGGTCCGGGCGGGGTGAGTCCTGAAGGGCCGGACCCGCTCAGACTTCCGGCCTCAGCATCGGAGGGTTGAGCACGGTCGCCGCCCCGGCCCGGAACAACTGCGCGGGACGGCCTCCCTGCCGCGTGGTCGTCCCACCGGACGGAACCAGGAAGCCGGGCGTTCCGGTGACCTTGCGGTGGAAGTTCCGGGGGTCCAGGACGACACCCCACACCGCCTCGTACACCCTCCGCAACTCACCGACCGTGAACTCGGGCGGGCAGAACGCCGTGGCCAGCGAGGAGTATTCGATCTTCGAGCGGGCTCGTTCCACCCCGTCGTCGAGGATCCTCGCGTGATCGAAAGCCAGTGCCGCCGACTGCTCGTCGTCGCGACCGAAGCCGCCCCCCGGCCCGAGCAGGTCGTCCACGGGTGCCCAGCGCGCGCTGTTCGCGTCACCACCGGCACGCGGGGCCGGGAGGTCGGGCGCCAGAGCGAGGTGCGCGACACTGACGACTCTCATCCTCGGGTCACGCCCCGGGTCGCCGTAGGTGGCAAGCTGTTCGAGGTGGGCGCCGTTTCCTACGGCGGGGGCAGCCGGATCGTGGGCGCAGAGACCCGTCTCCTCGACGAGCTCACGCGCCGCCGCCGCGGCGAGGTCCTCATCGGCTCGGACGAATCCGCCCGGCAGCGCCCACCGCCCCTGGAACGGTGATTCGCCACGGCGCACCACCAACGCGCAGAGCGCATGACGTCGCACCGTGAGGACAACCAGGTCGACGGTGACAGCGAAGGGCGGGAAGGTCGACGGGTCGTAGGGCGGCATGCCGAAATCATAGTCGTCTTCCTGACGATAAACACTCCCTTCGCGATACCCGGTTCCGTGTTCGGCCCGCTTCACGCGCTGCGGCGGCGGCCGGCCCGGCAGAGGCGTCGGCCGGATCCTTTCGCTCCCTCCGACTGCGGCCTGTCCGGCAGCGGGCCGGGCCGACCCGGTGAACGCAGCGGTCAGTCGCGGCTCCCGGCTCCGCGAGAACCCAGCCGCCGTGTGTCGCCGGCCCGTCCCCGGCCGGCGGCCGGGCCCGGACGGGAGACAGGGCCTGCTGCCGACCGGTCCACCGGCTTCCGTTTCCGCCTCCCTGCCGGAGTGCGCGCGGTCCGCCGGTGCCCTGCCCGCCCCGTGTGCCGCCCACCGGGATCCTGAGAGGGGCTGTCGCTACCCTGGCCGTCGCGCCGGACGCGCTCCCTGCGGAGACACCGACGCAGCGTCTCCGGGTCGAGACCTTGATTGCACGCCTGGTGCAGGAGCTGGGCGAACGTGTAATGGGGGTCGGCGCGCAGAGCGAGCCCCAACGCCACCCTGGCACCCGCCTCGTCGCCGGTGGACCATGAGACCCAACCGGCCAGCGCCAGGGGCGCCGCTGCGTGCTCCACATACGGGCCGACACAGCGGCGGGCCAGAACATGCCACAGCCGCAGCGCCGTTTCCGCCTCGCCGCCCTCCATCCACTCGGCCGCCCGGTCCCTCGTCTCGCGGTCCTGCAGGCCGAGGATCACAGCCGCCGCCTCGTGGGGCGCGATCAGGCCGTCGTCACCGCCGTCCGTCCCGGCGGACCCGGCGGCCGGCGCCTTCCTGAGGCGTTCCATGAGGTCACGCGCGAGCGCCAGGGTCTCTGCCGCCACCTCACCGCGCCCTTCGACGTCGAGGATCCGGGACACCAGCACGGCACCCGCTGAGTCCAGAGCCCGTTCCTGCTCCTGCGCCGCCGCGGATTCCCCTGGCAAGAGGCGCGCTTCCATGTCCCGCAGCGATCCGCGCACCTGAACACCTGCGTACGCGGCTGCGGCAGCCATCACCGTGGTGCCCGGCAGGGCCAGCGGATTGCCCTCGGGCGGGCAGCAGCGGTCATCGGGGCAGCAGTAGGACCAGTAACGGCCGTCGGAGATGCACAGCGCTTCGAGCACGGGCACGTCGAGCGCGCCGCAGGCCGTCCGCAGGCGTTGGGCGAGCGGCCTCAGCCGCTCCATGGTCTGCGAGGCGCCCTCCCCCTCGGCCGGGTCCTGGCAGAGGAAGACGATGATCGCGTCGGGACGGGATTCGCGCCTCTCACTTCCCACGATCAGGCACTGCGCGAGTTGGTCGGCGACCGGCCCCCACTCCTCCGGCTCGTGCGGAATACCCAGCCTCAGTCTGCCGCCGAAGCGGCCCCGGCCACCGTGCAGGGCGACCATGACCACGCTGTCGTTCGGATGGAAACCCATCAGGTACGGAAGGGCGTCGGCAAGTTCGGCGGGACCCCGCAGAGTGATCTGCTGTGCGTCCGGCGGTCCGGTGGTTTCGTCGTGCTTGTTCATGGCATGACCGTCCCGCGGGCCGCCGGTTTCCGCGACCCCTGTGGATAACTTTGTCCACAGGTGTCGACCACCGTTCGTGGTTTGTCGTAGGCATCGGGTTGCATGGGGGTATGACCAACGAAGACCGCGCAGAGCTCAGGGCCTCGGCCGATTCCGTACTCGCCCGTCTGGTCGGGGACGCCACCGGCACCGCCCGGCTGCGCGAGGACCAGTGGCGGGCCATCGAGGCCCTCGTCGCCGACAAGCGCAGAGCCCTGGTCGTCCAGCGGACAGGGTGGGGCAAGTCCGCGGTGTACTTCGTGGCCACGTCGCTGCTGCGCTCGATGGGCAGCGGCCCCACGGTGATCGTCTCGCCCCTGCTCGCCCTGATGCGCAACCAGGTGGCGGCTGCCGCCCGGGCCGGTATCAGCGCCCGCACGATCAACTCCTCCAACACCGAGGAGTGGGAGACGGTCCAGGCCGAGGTGGCGGCGGGCGAGGTCGATGTGCTGCTGGTCAGTCCCGAGAGGCTCAACAACCCGGATTTCCGGGACCAGGTACTGCCGCGCCTCGCCGCGGCGACGGGCCTCCTGGTGGTCGACGAGGCGCACTGCATCTCCGACTGGGGCCATGATTTCCGGCCGGACTACCGACGGCTGCGGACCATGCTCGCCGATCTTCCTGCGGGCGTCCCCGTGCTCGCCACGACGGCCACCGCCAATGCCCGCGTGACCGCGGACGTCGCGGAACAGCTCGGTACGGGGGCGGGCACGGACGCCTTGGTGCTGCGGGGACCTCTGGACCGGGAGAGCCTCAGCCTCGGAGTGCTGCAACTGCCCAATGCGGCGCACCGTCTGGCATGGCTCGGTGACCACCTCGGAGAGCTGCCGGGCTCGGGGATCATCTATACGCTCACGGTCGCGGCCGCCGAGGAGATCACCGCGTATCTCCGCCAGTGCGGGCACCCGGTCACGTCGTACACCGGCCGGACGGAGAACGCCGACCGGCAGCAGGCGGAGGACGATCTTCTGGCCAACCGGGTCAAGGCCCTGGTGGCCACGTCCGCGCTCGGCATGGGATTCGACAAGCCCGACCTCGGCTTTGTCGTGCACGTGGGATCCCCGTCCTCGCCCATCGCCTACTACCAGCAGGTCGGCCGGGCGGGACGCGGAGTCGAGCATGCCGAGGTCCTGCTGCTCCCCGGCAAGGAGGACGAAGCCATCTGGCAGTACTTCGCCTCGGTCGCCTTCCCCCCGGAGGAGCAGGTCCGCAGGACGCTCGACATCCTCGCCCAGGCCGGCCGCCCCTTGTCGCTGCCCGCCATGGAACCCCTGGTCGATCTGCGGCGCACCCGCCTCGAGACCATGCTGAAGGTGCTGGACGTCGACGGTGCGGTGAAACGGGTGAAGGGCGGCTGGATCTCCACCGGCGAACCGTGGGTGTACGACTCCGAGCGCTACGCCTGGGTCGCGCGGCAGCGGGCCACCGAGCAGCAGGCCATGCGCGACTACGTCTCCGCCACCGGATGCCGCATGGAGTTCCTCCGGCGCCAGCTGGACGACGAGGAGGCCGAGGCGTGCGGGCGCTGTGACAACTGCGCGGGCGCACGATTCGACGACAAGGTCTCCACTGCTGCCCTCGACGGTGCGCGCGGCGAGCTCGGCAGGCCAGGCGTGGAGGTGGAGCCGCGCAAGATGTGGCCCACGGGGCTCGCCGCGGTAGGGGTCGATCTCAAGGGCCGTATCCCGGCGGGCGAACTGGCCCTTCCGGGCCGGGCGCTCGGCAGGCTCTCGGACATCGGCTGGGGCAACAGGCTGCGTCCGCTGCTCGCGGCGCAGGCGCAGGACGCCCCGGTGCCCGACGACGTGGCGAGCGCGGTGGTCACGGTCATCACCGACTGGGCGAAGGGCCCTGGCGGCTGGGCATCCGGGGCCCCGGACGCGGCGCCCCGGCCGGTCGGTGTCGTCACGGTCGCCTCGCGCCGCAGACCGCAGCTGGTCCATTCCCTCGGCAGCCGTATCTCCGAGGTCGGCCGGATGCCCCTGCTGGGTACGGTCACCTACGCTCCGGGCAGCGAGGAGCTGCGGATCTCACAGACCAACAGCGCGCAGCGGGTGAAGGCCCTGCACGACGCCCTCGTCGTGGAGCCCGCGTTGGGTGAGGCACTCGCAGCCGCGGGAGGGCCCGTCCTGCTCGTGGATGATCTCTCCGACACCGGGTGGACCCTGGCCGTGGCGGCGCGGCTGCTCCGGCGTGCGGGAGCGGAAGCCGTGTTTCCGCTGGTCCTCGCAGTCCAGGCCTGACAGATGGCTTCGTTCGTCGCCGAACGGGCAGGGATATAGGAGTCATTCCGTCAGATACCCGTCAGCCAAGCCAATTGCTCGTTGCCGCCTGCCGATACGACAGGAAGAATTGGAGTCGCTCCCCGCACGGTCTTTTCGCGGGCCCGGAAGGGCTGTGCCGCGGCGCGCCCCCACTCGACCCTGCCCGCACCGTGGGCGCGTAGCGAAGGGAGGACCGTGACCTTCGGATTCGCTCCGTCCGCAGCCACTTCACTGTCGGCATCAGCGGGCTCCGTCAACCACGTTGCCAGGATGCTCGAACCTGCCGAGTGGGCCGCGGCAGGGATACCTCTGCTGCGCAGTCCGCGGGAGGTCGTCAGCGGCCTCCACTCGCGGCACCGGCCGACTCCGGCCACCGCGGTCGTCGCCGTCCTCGACCATGAGGAAAGGCTCACGGCCAGCGCCTCGTTCACCCGGCGGTCCACCGCGGCAGCGGACGGCTGGGAGTTCCGCAACGCCCTGCTGGCACATCTGCGCCGGGTGATCCCGCACGATCTCCGCCGCCGCACCCCGGTGCGTACCGCGGTCCTGCTCTACTGCCGTGACGGGGACGAGCGCTGGACGGAGGAGGACGGGGCGTGGATGTGGGGACTGCGGGACGCCTGCACTCTGCACGGTCTGAGATGCGGGGCCTACATCACCCTCACCCGTGGGGGATGGCAGGTGCTCGGCGAGGGCCGGGGCGGCCGCAGGCCGACGCTGCTGTCCAGGCCTTCGGCCCTGGCGGACACCTCCTCCGACCACGACTCCGTTCCGCTGCGCACCGGCGGCGGGGCAGCCGAAGCACTGCGGCGGAGCGCGGCCCGCTGAAGCGGGATGTGGGTCCCGGCCGTCCATGAGGACGGCCGGGACCCACGGCCGTACGTCTCAGACACCCGCGCCGAGTGCGGAATTGATCTTCTGCGGGTCTCCGCACACGATCAGCAGGTCACCGGCGCGCTCCCGCACGCCGGACAGCGCCCGGGCAGCCGTGTCGTCGAGGTCGCCGTCGACCGCGACGACGACCACCGAACGGGAGGCGCAGCGGTCGGCGTCGGCCGTGCGGGCGAAGAAGACATCGTCCCCCGCGTCGTGCTGGGCCCAGTACGCGGCCTCTCCGAAGGAGAGTTCGTGCGCGGCCCACGGGTGCGGTTCGCCGGTGGTGAGCACAAGGATGTCTCCCGGCGCCCGTCCGGTGTCGAGCAACAGGTCGACCGCCTCGTCGGCAGCATCGATCGCGCCGCCGGCCGGAGCCGGGATCAGCTGGAACTGCGCTGCGGAATCTTCCGGCAGCTTCCGCCCGGCAGGGACCGGAGCAGCGGGGGCGGCGGATACGGGGCGCGCGCGCTGCGCCGGGGGCGCGGGGCGCGCGGGGCCGCGGCCGGGGTTGCCGGGACGCGGGGTGGCCGCGGAACGCGGGCCAGGTACGGGACGGGGGGTCGGCGCGGTGCGGCCGGCGGCCGGAGTGACGCGGGGACCCTGGGCGCTCTCGGGAATCTGAGGCTCCTCGGGGATGAGAGGCATGAATGGTTGTCTGTCACAGCCGACGCGGCACGCGTCGGCGGGTGGATACGCCTGTGTGCGATCAGAAGTCGAAGCCGAGCTGGCCCCCGCTTTCAAGCGCCGCCGCCTCGGCGGAGAACCGGACCTTCTTCAGGTGCTGCCACTGGGGCAGCGCGTCGAGGTAGGCCCAGCTGAGACGGTGGTGAGGCGTAGGCCCCCGCACCTCCAGCGCTGCCCGGTGTACCGGTGACGGATAACCGGCGTTCGCGCCGAAGGCGAAGTCCGTGTACTGCCCCGTATCCGCCCCCAGTTCGGCCATCATCGTGTCCCGGCGGACCTTGGCGATCACCGAGGCCGCCGCGACGGCGATGCACGACTGGTCACCCTTGATCACGGTGCGGACGTTCCAGGGCGGTCCGAGGTAGTCGTGCTTGCCGTCGAGGATCACGGCGTCCGGCCGCACGGGCAGCGACTCCAGCGCCCTGACGGCCGCGAGACGGAGTGCCGCGGTCATGCCGAGATCATCGATCTCCAGGGGCGACGCATGGCCCAGCCCGTAGGCCGTGACCCACTTCTCGAGCACCGGGGCGAGTTCCGCCCGGCGCTTGGGGCTGATCAGCTTGGAGTCGGTCAGGCCCTCGGGGGGCCTGCGAAGACCGGTGACGGCAGCGCACACGGTGACGGGGCCGGCCCACGCTCCGCGTCCGACCTCGTCGACACCGGCGACGGTCCTGGCACCGGACGTAGCGCGCAGTGAGCGCTCGACGGTGTGCGTGGGTGGTTCGTACGGCATGGCGCCTGCCAGGTTACGCCGACGGGCACGGCAAGAACACCCCGGGGCACCGTCCAGCGGTACGGCCCGTGTCCGACCATGTCCGGAGCGGCTTCGGCCGGTGCACGTCGAGGGCCGTTGAGGGCCGTTGAGGGCCGTCGAGGGCTGCCGAAGGGTGAGACCGGCCCGGGGCCCGTGAGCCGGATCCGGACCCCCGCTCCCTTCGCCGAGCGGCAACCGCGCGAGCACGATCGGGCCTGCGCCCCCTCCGCCGAACCGCCTCCGCCGGCGTTCCCGTGAACTCGCATCGCGGACGCGGACGCCAGCCGGCCCGCCCGCCGCGCCCCGGGTCGGCTTCGCACGGGAGCCCGGACCGGCGGCGGCGGACCGCACACGGAGGGCGTGGAGGGAGACGCCGGCCGCCCGGCCTCGTCGGCGCGAGTAGGCCCGGAACTCCCCCGGTACACCTGGGCGTTCGGCTGCCCTGGGCGCACTCCCCTCGGGCGTGGGGCGGCGGTGGCCGACCGTCGCGTCGGCCGGGGTGCTCAGCGACGGCCGCCACGGGTCTCGGCACGGGTCTCAGTACGGGTCTCGGTACCGGTCTCGGTCTCAGTACCGGTCTCAGTACGGGTCGTACGAGTCCTCCTCCTCGTAGCCCTCCCGCTCGTCGGCCTCCTGGCCGAGGCCATAGCACTCGGTCCCGTGGTTCTGCACGGCGTTCTTCTCGAGGATGTCCTGGGCCCTGGCCTCGCCCCAGCTGGTGGAATACCACGGGGCGTCCGCGGCGGCGAGGTCACGCTGGAAATTTTCCAGTGCACAGGACCTCAACGGTTCGGGCAGCGTGTTCAGGGCCGGTACGGCGTCTGCGGACAGCCCCTTGAGATAGTCGATGTCGATCGCTCTGTCGCTGCCGTACCGCTGGACGTTCTGTTCGGCGATCAGGCCGTCGGGCGAGACCAGCCCGAAGACGAGCACACCCGCGGCCGCGCTCACGGCGACCGCGCGCGGCAGCAGCCTGGCGCCGAAGATCCCGGCCGCGAGGATGAGGACCAGCACCACGCCGAGCCAGAGCTCCACAGCGGCCACCGAGATGCGGAGCCGTGTCAGACCGAAGGCGTCCACGTAGAGGTCCATGCGGCGCAGGGCGGAGGCCACGACGACGAGCGTGAGTACACACAGGGCACCGAGAACACTCCGGACCAGGGTCCGGTCGCCCGGTCCGCCCCGCGGGGCCCAGCGCAGGGCGAGCGCGATGACGACCAGGGTCAGCACTGTGGCCCAGAGAAGCTGCCAGAAGCCCTGCCGGGCGTACTCGGCGGGCAGCAGACCGGTCTCTTCCAGCACCTTGTCGTACCCGCCCAGAAGGACGACCAGCTGGAGCACGACGAAGGCCGCGAAGAGGAGGTTGAGCACGATCAGCGGAAGCGCCCACTCCCCCCTGCTCCTGGGTTTGCCGGGCCTGACGGTGATGCCGTCCCAGCGCACCGGCGCCGCAGCACTGTGCGCGGCGGCGAGGGCTCCGAGGAGGCCGAGCGCGAAGAGGAAGACGCGCCAGGGACTGTCCCCGACCGACACGTCGGGGGTGAGGCTGCCCAGCAGTTCGGCGAAGGCCGCGTCCGCGGAGGCGAAGAGCGCGCCGAACACGACGAGCAGCACGACGGCCACAGCAGTGGTGCGGGCGACGGAGCGCACCCGGCCCCGGGAATCGTCGGCGCGGGCGCGCACCCCGTGCCACCCCCAGCGCGCGCCGGCCGCCGCGGAAGGGAACAAGCCCAGCGAACCGAGCAGCACACCGGGCCAGCTGCGGCTTCCGTGCAGGGCCAGCGAACCCAGGGCGAGGGCCGACACGACGGCGAGGAAGACCGGCCACCCCGCTTCCCGGAGCGCCGGGATCGTCAGGAGCGCCAGGCCGCCCACCGCCCAGACGGCCGTCCAGGGCCGCAGTCTGCGCCCTGCCGAGCGTGCGGCGAAGAAGGCTCCCAGCGCGGCGGGCACGGCCACGATCAGCAGGTTGAGCCCGACGCCGTCGCCGAGCAGCAGCGCAGAGAGCAGGGCCGTGGCGAAAGCCGACCAGAGTGTCGCAGGCCCGATGGCGGGCGGGGGCGGAGGCCGAAGCCGGGACAGCACGCCGGGCGGCGGCTGCCCCCCGCGCAGCCAGACGTCCGGCCGTGGCGTCTTCTGGAGGTAGGCGGGCACCTTCGGCACATCCGGGCCGTCGTTCTGAGGCGGTACCGACCGGGTGGAAGCCCGTGCCGGCGTCTTCGCCGGCGCCTCAGCGCGGCCGGACCGGCCGGATGCCACCCCGCTCCCCGGCTCGGGCGCGCTGCCTGACGCGGACTCCACCGCGTCGCCGGACTCCGGTGACGTCTCGGGACGGCTGGACGCATCGGACGGCTGATCGGACATGGGACCCCTCCCCCACCGAGGTCCGCTCGCACGGCCACATCGCGGCACGACGGCCCCGGCGTCTCTAGGCGCACGCCCACCAAGATCGATGAGGGCGGCGTGGCCGAAAGAGTAAGTCCCGGCCGGTCCGTCCGACCGGTCGGGGCCTCCGCTGTGGCAGGACCGTGACAGTGAAGGCGTCGGTACCTGGACCTGGCCAGTCGGCCTGCCGGACGGTCAGGGGCGCGCCGGGACGCGGGGCACCCAGTCGGGCAGCTCCTCCGTCAGGGCCAGCCAGTCGGCCGGAGGAGCACCGGCCGGCTCCGCGGCGACGATTCCGCCGACGATGGCACAGGTGGTGTCCACATCCCCGCCCGCCTGCGCTGTCACCCAGAAGGCCTGCTCGAAGTCACCGAGGCTCCGGGCGGCCGACCAGAGGGCGAACGGCACCGTGTCGTGCGCACTCGTACGGCGACCGTTGCCGAGCACTGCCGCGACGGTCCCCGCGTCCCGGTAGTCCAGCATGTCGCGCGCCCTGCGCAGCCCGGCGCCGACCGCACTGCGCGGGACGAGGGCGACGACGCCGTCGATCAGTGCCTCCGGCGTCGGTAGCCCGCCCGGCGCGGCGACGAGGGCGGCGGCCGCCGCGACGGCCATGGCCCCCACAACGGCTTCACGGTGCTGATGGGTGGTGTACGAGGAGATCTCGGCCTGGTGGGTGGCTTGTTCCGGGTCGTGCGCGTACCAGGCACCCAGGGGGGCGATGCGCATCGCCGAACCGTTCCCCCATGAACCCTGGCCCTTGAAGAGGGCGGATGCCAGCTCCCGCCAGTCGCCGCCTTCCCTCACCAGTCTGAGCAGCCGGTTCACCGCGGGCCCGTAGCCCCGGTCGAAGTCGTGGTGCCGGGCGAAGGACCGGGCGAGCGCGTCCTGGTCGACGCGCTCGTGGGCGGCCAGGACGGCGAGTACGGAGCAGGCCATCTCGGTGTCGTCGGTCCACTGCCAGCCATCGGGCGGCAGCTCCCGGTTCTTGAGCAGGGGGTAGTTGGCCGGGACGAAGAACTGGGAACCGAGGGCATCTCCCACGGACAGTCCACGCAGGCTGGCCAGAGCACGCTCGAAGCGGTCGGTAGCAGAGTCAGCGGTCATCGCTCTGCCACTCTATCCGGTGATGCCGTACGGCTCAGGGGTCCGCCACTGCTGGAAGGGCCGGTCGAGCGTATAACGGCCGTTCTCACCGAGCAGCAGCGTTCTGGACTCGCCGTTTCCAGGATTGGACAGCGACTCGAACTCCGCGACCGACCAGTGGAACCAGCGCATGCAGAAGAGCCGCATGGTCAGCCCATGAGTCACCAGCAGGACGTTCGGCGGATGGTCGGGGGCCTCGAAACTGCGGTGGAGGCTCTCCAGGAACGCGTCGACGCGGTCGTACACATCGGCCCCGGACTCGCCCTGCGCGAAGCGGTAGAAGAAGTGTCCGTACGCGTCCCGGTAGGCCTTCTGCAGCCTGACGTCGTCACGGTCCTGCCAGTTGCCCCAGTCCTGCTCGCGCAGTCGGGGTTCCTCCCTGACACGCACACGTTCCGGTGCGAGGCCGAACGCCCTGAACGTCTCGTGGGTGCGCCGGTAGGGCGAGATGTAGACGCTGACTCGTTCGTCACCGAACGTCTCACGGAGCCGGGAGCCCGTGGCTTCAGCCTGACGCAGGCCCTTCGCCGTGAGCCTGAGCGCGTGGTCGGGCTCACGTTCGTAGACCGTGTCGTCGGCATTGCCCTCGGACTCACCGTGCCGGACGAGAACGATGCGCTGCGGTCGTGCCATGTACCGACCCTAGATGCCGTCCGGCGCGATCGAGCAATTGTGCGGGCTCCATCGGGCGTATGTGACCAAGGAAACGGCCGGCGGGTATGGATCCGGAGGAAACGGGGGGTGTGGATCAGACCGTCCACGACGGTTCGAGCTGCACCACGTCCCCCGCCAGCGATTCGACGTCCCTCTCGGTCTCGGCCCGCGCCGCCAGCCGGGCGACGCCCTCGGGCCGGTACTTGCCGCGTTCGGCGCTCGACTGCCACATCGACAGCACGAGGAACTCGTGTCCCGGGGCTTCGGCGAAGACCCCGCGCAGCATGCCAGGGGAACCCGCCATGGCCGGGTTCCACACCCTTCGCTGCATGAGGGCGAAGTGTTCGACGCGATCCTCGTACACCCGGCTGTGCGCGACCCTGACCACGTCCGCGTCGGCGAAATCCGGCTCAAAACCGGTCTTCACGTCGAAGCGGTAGTCGAAGAGTCCGACCTTCATGTCCTTGTACGTGCCCGACTGGGCGGCGGCCGGCCGGTCGTGCCCGCGAGCCATGAAGGAGTCGTAGAAGACCCTGTTCTCCCAGAACGCGAAGACATGGGCGACGTCGGGCTGCCCTCGGCTCCACCCGCCGCTCTGCCCGCGGAATCCCGGCTCATCGAGCAGCCCCGCCCACTTCCGCTGCTCCCGCTCGAAACCGCGGCGGTCCACCACGGTGCAGCGAATCCACTTGACCAGCACCGCGCCATCGTACGGCGCCCGGCGTGGCGCGGGTCACGCTCCGGGCGGGCCGTTACCGTACGGCCCCGCAGGACCGCGCGGTGCGGCAGTGCGTTTGGCCCGAATACGCCGTCCTGATCCAACGCGGTTGGATCCACGGACAGTTACGGACATGATCTGGGGATGGAAGAGGTCCGTGGGTCCAGCAGCGAGGAGGCACGTCCGATGAGCACTCCCAACAAGGACATCGAGAAGGTCGAAGTGAGAGTCAAGTGGGACCCCAGCACCGCCGGGGAGCCCGCCAACGACCTGGACATCATCGCGGCCACGTACGGGACTGACGCACCCTACGGCAGTCCCGCCTATCTCGTGCACTTCGACAGCAGGTCACCCGACGGAACGATCACGCTGAACCGGGACAGCAGGACGGGGCAGGGTTTCGGTTTCGACGAGGTCATGACACTGGAACTGGACCGCCTGTCCGACGCCTACGCCAGGGTCGTCGTCGGCGTGGCCATCCAGCAGCGCGACGGCCACAAGACCTTCGGCCAGATAGAGCACACGGCCGTGCAGATCCGGGAGGGCTACACGAATCTCGCGGAGGACGACTTCTCGACGGTGGCCGCCGCCACCGCAGCGGTGGTCGCGGAGTTCGTCCGGGACTCCTCGGGGGCCTGGGGCTTCCGGGGAACCGTCCGCGGATTCGACGGCGATCCCGATTCGTTCGCCACGGTGATGGGAAGCCGCTCGGACCGGTGAACGGCAGGGCGGGGGCCCTGCCGCACGACAAAGATCGTCCTGATGACGTCGGTGTCTCCCGACGGTTCTCCGAGGGGCCGGGCGGGGGCTCGGCCGGCCCTCGTGGCCGAGGAAGTCCACCGTCCTCTCAGTGGGCGGACGACACGGTGAGCACCTTCCTCGACGGACGGATCACCTAGGAAGTGATGGCCGGTTTCTGGCCGACTGCGGACAGTGACCCGTCGAGCACCCCGTGGCGGCTGGGCTCGCGGAGACCGGACGGACATCCGCGCACTTCACGCGCAGACCGGCGGGACATGCTGGCCGACGGTGCCGATCTTGCCGCCTCCTTGCTGCGCCCCTCGACCCGGCCCGCCACCGCCGCGCGCACGACGGATCCCGAGACCCGAAGGCCGAAGACCGAAGAGAGCGTCCGTTCCCCGGCAGCGCCGGCGCACGCCGAAGGGGACCGGCCATCGGCCGGCCCCCTTCGTGAGCTGCTGGTCAGCTACGTGCGCGGGTTACGTCGGATCTCGCGTCCAACGCGATTCCGCCCGGTATCAGCTGCAGCCGCTGGTCGAGCCGCAGCCCTCGCAGATGTAGCAGGACCCGGCGCGCTGCATCTTCGTGCCGCACGAGAAGCACAGCGGCGCGTCCGCGCTGATGCCGAGCTGCATCTCGACCAGCTCGGCCGAGGTGTGCGCCGTCTTGGGCGCCGGCTTCTCGGCAGCGCTCTCCTCGGGCGAGGCGACCGCCTTCAGCGGCTGGGTCTGCACAGGAGCGGACTGCGCCAGGCTCTCGGCATCGAGCTCTTCGTCCCCGAAGGCGGGCTCGTACGAACCGGTGTCCAGGTGGCGCTGACGCTCCTCGGCCGAGTGGATGCCGAGCGCGGAACGCGTTTCGAACGGCAGAAAGTCGAGCGCCAGGCGGCGGAAGATGTAGTCGACGATCGACTGCGCCATCCGCACGTCCGGGTCGTCCGTCATACCGGCCGGCTCGAAGCGCATGTTGGTGAACTTGGAGACGTAGGTCTCCAGGGGCACGCCGTACTGCAGACCGACCGAGACCGCGATCGAGAAGGCGTCCATCATGCCCGCGAGGGTGGAGCCCTGCTTGGACATCTTCAGGAAGACCTCACCGAGACCGTCGTCCGGGTAGGAGTTGGCGGTCATGTAGCCCTCGGCGCCGCCCACCGTGAAGGAGGTGGTGATGCCGGGACGGCCCTTGGGCAGGCGCTTGCGGACCGGGCGGTACTCGACGACCTTCTCGACCGCGGCACGGATGGTGTCCTCGGTCTTCGCGGTCACCTCGTCCTTCTTCTCCTCCCACTTCTTGGTGGAGAGGGGCTGGCCGACCTTGCAGTTGTCGCGGTAGATCGCGAGCGCCTTGACGCCCATCTTCCACGCCTCGAAGTAGACCTCCTCGACGTCCTCGACGGTGGCCGTCTCCGGCAGGTTCACCGTCTTGGACAGCGCACCGGAGATCCACGGCTGGATGGCCGCCATCATCCGGACGTGGCCCATGGCCGAGATGGAACGCTCACCCATGGCGCAGTCGAAGACCTCGTAGTGCTCGGTCTTGAGCGCCGGGGCGTCGATCACATTGCCGTTCTCGGCGATGTGGGCGACGATCGCCTCGATCTGCTCCGGCTGGTAGCCGAGACGGCGCAGGGCCTGCGGAACCGTGCCGTTGACGATCTGCATGGAGCCGCCGCCGACGAGCTTCTTGAACTTGACCAGTGCGAGGTCGGGCTCGAGGCCGGTGGTGTCGCAGGACATCGCGAGACCGATGGTGCCGGTCGGTGCGATGACCGAGGCCTGGGCGTTACGGAAGCCGTTCTTCGCGCCGAGGCGCAGCACGTCCTGCCAGGCCTCCGTGGCGGCGGCCCAGACCGGCGAGTCGAGGTCGTCGACGTGGACGGCCACTGCGTTGGCGTCCGAGTGCTGCTTCATGACGCGCTGGTGCGGCTCCGCGTTGCGGGCGTAGCCGTCGTACGGGCCGACGACCGCGGCGAGCTCTGCGGAGCGGCGGTAGGACGTACCGGTCATCAGCGAGGTGATGGCGCCGGCGAGCGCACGGCCGCCGTCGCTGTCGTACGCGTGCCCGGTGGCCATCAGCAGGGCGCCGAGGTTGGCGTAGCCGATGCCCAGCTGGCGGTAGGCGCGGGTGTTGTCGCCGATCTTCTGGGTCGGGAAGTCCGCGAAGCAGATCGAGATGTCCATCGCGGTGATGACCAGCTCGACGACCTTGGCGAAGCGCTCGGCCTGGAAGGACTGGTGGCCCTCGCCGTCGTCCTTGAGGAACTTCATCAGGTTCAGCGAGGCCAGGTTGCACGAGGTGTTGTCCAGGTGCATGTACTCGCTGCAGGGGTTCGAGCCGTTGATGCGGCCGGACTCCGGGCAGGTGTGCCAGTGGTTGATGGTGTCGTCGTACTGGATGCCGGGGTCGGCACAGGCCCACGCGGCCTCCGCCATCTTGCGGAAGAGGGACTTGGCCTCGACCTCTTCGATGACGTCACCGGTCATGCGGGCACGCAGGCCGAACTTGCCGCCCGACTCGACGGCCTTCATGAACTCGTCGTTCACGCGGACCGAGTTGTTGGCGTTCTGGTACTGGACGGACGTGATGTCGTCGCCGCCCAGGTCCATGTCGAAGCCCGCGTCGCGCAGGGCGCGGATCTTCTCCTCCTCCTTCACCTTGGTCTCGATGAAGTTCTCGATGTCGGGGTGGTCGACGTCGAGGATGACCATCTTGGCCGCGCGGCGGGTGGCGCCGCCCGACTTGATCGTTCCTGCGGAGGCGTCGGCACCCCGCATGAAGGAGACCGGGCCGGAGGCGTTGCCGCCGGAGGAGAGCAGTTCCTTGGAGGAGCGGATGCGGGACAGGTTCAGGCCGGCGCCGGAGCCGCCCTTGAAGATCATGCCCTCTTCCTTGTACCAGTCGAGGATCGACTCCATGGAGTCGTCGACGGCCAGGATGAAGCAGGCCGAGACCTGCTGCGGCTGGGGCGTTCCGACGTTGAACCAGACCGGCGAGTTGAAGCTGAAGATCTGGTGCAGAAGTGCGTACGCCAGTTCGTGCTCGAAGATCTCGGCGTCGGCGGGGGAAGCGAAGTAGTTGTAGTCCTCGCCGGCCTTCCGGTACGTCTTCACGATCCGGTCGATCAGCTGTCGCAGACCGGTCTCACGCTGCGGCGTACCGACAGCGCCCCGGAAGTACTTGCTGGTGACGATGTTGACCGCGTTCACCGACCAGAAGTCGGGGAACTCGACGCCACGCTGCTCGAAGTTGATCGAGCCGTCGCGCCAGTTGGTCATGACGACGTCACGGCGCTCCCAGGCGACCTCGTCGTACGGGTGCACGCCGGGGTTCGTGTGGATGCGCTCGATGCGCAGGCCCTGCTTGGTCGCAGTCGACTTGGCTCCCTTGGTGCGGGAACCCCGTGCCGGGCCGCTCGCCGTCTCTGTCATGCCGCCTCCCATATGTGGGCAAAAACGCCCTGAAGTGCCCAGTTCTTCCCAGGGCACAGTGTGTGTCTGATGCTCCGGACGCCGCGCACAGCGTCTCGGAACAGGTCTTGGTGCCGCCTGCCGCCGGCCCGGCCGCCCTGTCGGTCGGCCTGGTGATCAATCAGCGGCGACCGCGGCGGGGGCGGGGGCCTCAAGGGTCTCGCCGCTCCCGCGTTGCTCCGCGCGAGGCCGCTGTTCGCGGAGTTCCGCGATGGCCGCCTCGAAGTCCTCGAGCGAGTTGAACGCCCGGTACACCGACGCGAAACGCAGATACGCGACGAGGTCGAGTTCCTGCAAGGGGCCGAGTATGGCCAGCCCCACGTCGTGTGTCGTCAGTTCGGCACTCCCCGTGGCCCGCACGGCCTCCTCGACCCGCTGGCCGAGCTTCGCCAGAGCGTCCTCGGTGACGGGGCGACCCTGGCACGCCTTGCGGACTCCCGAGATGACCTTGGTGCGGCTGAAGGGCTCGGTCACGCCGCTGCGCTTGACCACCATCAGCGAGCAGGTCTCCACCGTCGTGAAGCGACGGGAGCAGTCGGGGCACTGACGGCGCCGTCGGATCGACGTCCCGTCGTCCGTCGTGCGACTGTCCACGACCCGGCTGTCGGGGTGCCTGCAGAAGGGGCAGTGCATGTCTCCGAACCCTCCTTCACAGCACGACTGAATGGCCCTCGGTGCCCTGTTCAGGGCCCCTGGGGACAGGCTCAAGCATAGGCGATGAACTCCGCCCCGCCGGACCGGGGACCACTACTTATGGGCGGCGATGACAAGGCAACCACTACATCTAGGGTTTTGCCCCACCCCTGCCCCCCGCGCGTGTCGCGCAGGCCCATGGGCCGGGAGGCAGCCTACGGCCCGGCACGAGGGTACGGGAAACGCATGGCGGCCGAGGCCGCAGGGCCACCCGGGAACCGCCGTGGGCGCGCCTCCGCTCGACCTGTCGCGGCACGCGTGGGGACACGCACCCCGCGCACGGGAAGGGGGCGCCGGAGCGTTAGCGTGACCCCGGGGAGCATCGCCGGATCCCGGTCACCGCATCGGCGCATACACCTCCCGGTAAGCCGGTGACGGCCCTTTATTTGTTTTTCACTCGAACGTGTGTTTGGCGCAACCTTTCGAAAGCTACTACCGTTGCCTAACCAGGGAGACCATTCGAGAGGGGCCGACGTGACCACCACCGCAGACAGCGCCACCATCACCGCCCAGGACCACCGCTCCCAGGGCCGACTTGAGCCGGTGCATGCCATGAATGACTCAGTCATGAACGCGGAGGGGCCGGAGCCCACGCGACCCGCACGCTCCTTGCCCGGCCGGCCTCCAGGAATCCGGGCGGACAGCTCGGGACTCACGGACCGCCAGCGGCGCGTGATCGAGGTGATCCGGGATTCCGTGCAGCGACGGGGCTATCCCCCGTCGATGCGCGAGATCGGCCAGGCGGTGGGGCTGTCCAGCACCTCGTCCGTCGCCCACCAGCTGATGGCTCTGGAGCGCAAGGGCTTCCTGCGCCGCGACCCCCACCGGCCGCGCGCATACGAGGTGCGTGGCTCGGACCAGCCCAGCACCCAGCCGACCGACACCACCGGGAAGCCCGCGGCCTCGTACGTGCCACTGGTGGGACGGATCGCGGCCGGTGGGCCGATCCTCGCCGAGGAGTCCGTCGAGGACGTCTTCCCCCTTCCCCGCCAGCTCGTCGGTGACGGCGAGCTCTTCGTGCTGAAGGTCGTGGGGGACTCGATGATCGAGGCAGCGATCATGGACGGGGACTGGGTCACGGTCCGGCGCCAGCCCGTCGCGGAGAACGGCGACATCGTGGCAGCCATGCTGGACGGCGAGGCGACGGTCAAGCGCTTCAAGCGCGAGGACGGCCACGTATGGCTCCTCCCGCACAACTCCGCCTACCAGCCGATTCCCGGTGACGAGGCGACGATCCTGGGCAAGGTCGTGGCGGTGCTGCGGCGGGTGTGACCTCCGCCGGTTCGGACCGGGCCCCGGGATCCCTGCGCCGATCCCGGGGTCCTGACGCATGCCGCCCTGACGCCGTCCTGACGCGTACGCCCGCCCCTCCGTAGGGCCGGGCAGGCGCTACGACGGAGCGGCGGGCCCGGGGCCCCGCCCGCCGTTACTGCGCGGCCTTGGCGGCCGCGTCGATGGCCGCGAGCGAGCGTCGCGCTTGATTACGGTCCGTCGTGTACCAGAAGTCCGGCAGCGAAGCGCGGAGGTAGCTCCCGTACCGCGCGTTGGCCAGCCGGGGGTCGAGCACGGCGACCACTCCCTTGTCCCCCATGGCCCGGACGAGCCTGCCGGCTCCCTGTGCCATCAGCAGTGCCGCATGGGTCGCCGCCACCGCCATGAACCCGTTGCCGCCGGCTTCCTCGACCGCCTTCTGGCGCGCGCTCATCAACGGGTCGTCCGGCCGCGGAAAGGGAATCCGGTCCATGACCACGAGCTGACAGCTCGGGCCGGGGACATCGACGCCCTGCCAGAGGGACAGCGTCCCGAACAGACAGGTCTCGGGGTCCGCCGCGAAGTTCTTGATGAGCTCGCCGAGTGTCTCCTCGCCCTGCAGCAGGACCGGCTTGTCCTGGCGGCCACGCAGGTCCTCGGCTGCTGCCTGGGCCGCCCGCATGGAGGAGAACAGGCCCAGGGTGCGCCCGCCCGCGGCCTCCACCAGCTCGGAGAGCTCGTCGAGCATGTCGGTGCGGGAACCTTCCCGTCCGGGCGTGGCCAGGTGCCGGGCGACGTACAGGATGCCCTGCCTCGGGTAGTCGAACGGCGAGCCCACGTCGAGGCCCCTCCACTGCGGGATGTCGTCGCCCGCCGTGCCCTCGGGAGCGAGTCCCAACGAGGCCCCCACCCCGTTGAAATCACCGCCGAGCTTGAGCGTGGCCGAGGTCAGCACGACAGAGCGGTCGGCGAACAGCTTCTCGCGCAGCAGACCGGACACGGACAGCGGGGCCACCCGGACCGATGCCCCGAAACGGTCATGGCGCTCGTACCAGACGACGTCGTACTCCGAGCCCCGTGTGATGCGCTCCGCCACACTGTGGAACGACTCGACGGACGCCATGGCCTGCTTGCGCACCGCGTCCTCGTCCTGGACGGACTTGTCCCGTGTGCCTCCGAGGGCGGAGATCACCGTACGCGCCGCGTCACGCAGAGCCATCAACGCGTAGCCGAGGTCTTCCGGCACCTCTTCCAGGCGGCCCGGGAGCGCCAGCTCCATGACCCGCTCGAACCCCTCCGACGCGGTCAGCAGAGCGTCGGCCGCCTTCTCGTTGACGAGCTTCGCCGCTCTGCGCACCGCGCGGTTCACCTGGCCGGGGGTGAGCTCGCCGGTAGCCACTCCGGTGACCCGGGAGACCAGCTCGTGGGCCTCGTCGACGATGAGCACCTCGTGCTTGGGGAGCACCGGGGCGCCTTCGATCGCGTCGATCGCGAGCAGGGCGTGGTTGGTGACGACGACATCGGCGAGCTTGGCCCGCTCGCGGGCGGCCTCCGCGAAGCACTCGGCGCCGTACGCGCACTTCGTGGCGCCGAGGCACTCACGCGACGAGACGGAGATCTGGGACCATGCCCGGTCCGAGACACCCGGCGTCAGGTCGTCCCGGTCGCCGGTCTCCGTCTCGTCCGACCAGTCCCGCAGACGCAGCAGGTCCTGGCCCAGCTTGCTCGACGGCGCCGCCGCCTCGAACTGGTCGAAGAGCCCCTCCTCCTCGTCCTGCGGCGCACCTTCGTGGAGCCGGTGCAGACAGAGGTAGTTCGAACGGCCCTTGAGCATCGCGAACTGCGGCCGGCGGCGCAGCAGGGGGTGCAGCGCGTCGACCGTACGCGGAAGGTCCCGCTCCACCAGCTGGCGCTGGAGGGCCAGCGTCGCCGTCGCCACCACGACCCGCTCACCGTGGGCCAGTGCCGGCACCAGGTAGCCGAGGGACTTGCCCGTGCCGGTACCGGCCTGGACGAGCAGGTGGGCGTTGTCGTCGACGGCCTCGGCGACGGCCTCGGCCATGGAGACCTGGCCGGGTCGTTCCGTACCGCCGACAGCGGCGACGGCGGCGTGGAGGAGCTCGGGGAGAGATGGCTTCGTCATAGCCCGTCCACCCTACGGCGCCGCACTGACAACATCGATCGGTCCCGGACTCACGCGGAGGGGTGGAGGGGGTTGGGGACGGTTCCGTGGACAGCCGCATGCGGGCGCTGCGGCCGGTCCCGGTAACCGTCCAGGTGCAGACGGTTGCGGTTGAGACACAGGCGCTCGATCGTCGGCGTCAGCATGTCGAAGATCTCGTACCGCTCCTTGAGGTCGGGAAAGCGCGCATGGTGCCTCAGGATCTCGGCACGGACGAGTGACCAGAAATCACCCTCCGGTACGTCCAGTTGTTCCTCGCAGAGAGGTGACAGATAGCGGAAGACCCCCACGAAGAGCCCGGAGTGGATGAACTGGGTGAGGAACGAGGGATCCTCCGTGAGCAGGATCGCGCGGACGTCCGCGGGCATCGTGTCGTGCTCGGGCAGGCGCCGGCCACTGACGTTGACGTCGTCGACGAAGTCCTTGATCGCGAGGCGTACCGGTACGTCGTTCTCGTCGAAGACGACGATGGCGTTCTCGCCGTGCGGGGAGAAGACCGTGCCGTAGCGGTACAGGAAGTGCAGCAGCGGGGGCAGCAGCGCGGAGAACAACCGGGTCAGCCAGGCGGCCGGGGTCAGTCCCGACCGGGCCACGAGCTCGGCGGTGAAGGAACGTCCGTCGGGATCCGTGTGCAGCAGTGCGGCCAGCGTGCGGGCGCGTTCGCCGGGTGCGAGGCGCGGCTGGAGGGGCTCCCGCCAGATCGCTCCGAGGATCTCCTTGAACTGGTACGGAGACTCGGGGAGGTGATCGTAGAGCGGATGCTCGACAGCCACCGAAGCGACCTCTCCGAGCAGAATGACGCCGCAGGTGTCACGGAGGAAGGGATCGCCGTCGCACAGCCCCTGGACCCATGCCGTGACGGCCGGGGCGGCGAGTGTGCGTTCGGTCGGAAGTCCCCGCCAGACCAGGGTGTTGAGGATCGACAGGGGCAGCTTGACCGTGTGCCGGTCGGGGCGCGCCACGTTGGTGAAGGTGCGGATGGACTGCTGCGGCAGCCGGAGGTCGTCGTCCGTGTGCAGGGGCACGATGTCCCCGTCGGCGATCGCCGGGGCGAAGAGCGGGACGATCCATTCGTCCCACTGCCACGGATGCACGGGGAGGAAGAGGTAGTCCTGCGGGTCCAGATCCCGTCCGCGCAGGATCTCGGCGAAGGAGTCCCGGACGCGGCGGTCCAGTTCCTGGGCGTAGAGGTCTCCCGGGGCGGCGACACGGCCCACTCCCCGGTAGCCCGCTATGCGGGTGCTGACGGCGATCCAGGGCAGTACGGTGGCCGACCGGGCTTCCGGTGTGAAGCGGGCCGCATCGGCGGCGGAGAACCCGAGACGGCCCTTGTTGGCCACGAGCCAGGGGTGGCCGGTCTGGTGGCCTTCGAGTTCGGCGTAAGGGAGTTCGGCGAGCTGCGCCGCGCGGAGCGCGGTGTGGTCGAGGCGGGCGTCGGCGGTGAGCGTGGCGGTGAGCTCACGGATGAGGTGGCCGAGCGTGGCGCCGTCGAGACCGAGGAGACGGCGGCCGCGGGCGAGGAATCGCAGCGGATCCCGGAAGGGTGCCCCATCGGTGCTTCCGTCCCCGGGGCCCCCGGTGGCGCTCTCGCGGATCGTCGCGGGGTCGACGCGCCAGCTGCCGTAGACACCGCGTCGGGCCTGGAAGCTCAGGATCGCACCGTCGTCGAGCGCCAGGGAGTAACCGTCGGCCTGCCCCACGCCGCCGTCCGTCCGTGGTACGGGCTCGATGATCTCTTCGTAGGCGAACTCACCGAGCATCTTGGCGAGGAGCCTCGCCCCTGCCCGGTCCCAGACGGCCCGGTTGAGTTCCGGGGAATCGAGCGGCGTATGAGGCTCCGCCGGGTGACGGCTCGCAGGGTATGTCGGCACGGGGACTCCTCCGGGTGGGACCGATGGGGTTCGAGCAGGCTGTGCGGTGCGGCGAGTTGCTCACAGGTGTTCACGGTGGGCTCGGTCACGGACCATCAGTGCGGCCCGCTTGTCGGGAAGGTCCACTTCCGCGCAGAAACGGAAGCCGGCGCTCAGGAAGGCGGAGACGGACGGGGTGTTGCGCAGGTCCGGCTCCGCGACGACGCGTCCGCAGAGCGGGCGGTTGCCGAGCACGAGGTCGGAGACGGCCCGCAGGAGGATGCTGCCGACTCCCCGTCCGCGGTCGCCCACCGCACCGATGAGGAGGTGGACACCCATGTCGTGGGGCCGCGCCGGGTAGTGGCGGGCCAGTGGGTCCAGGTCCGCACGGTAGATCTCCCAGTAACTCATGGGTGTGCCGCCCAGGACGCCGAGGCAGGGGACGCTGCGGCCGTCACCCCCGAGCTGCCGACGGAGATGGGCGGCGGTCACCGCCTCAGGTCCGGCGAGCTCCCAGAAGGCGGCGACCGCGGGGTCGTTCATCCAGCGGCTGATGACCGGCAGGTCACGCTCGGGTTCCACCGCCACGAGCCGGAACGGCCCGGCGGGGGTCGGGACCGGGCTCCACGCGCCGGGATCGCCCACCAGAGCGGAGGCGCCGGCCCCTGCGGCGACGGCCGCAGGGGAGTCACCGAGCAGGGCGAGGAGCTCCTCGGTGAGCCGCAGCTCCAGGGTGTCCTCGGTTCCGGTGACGTCGGGCGGGACGGTACCGGTCTCGGTGTGGGCATCGGCTTGATGCACCGTGACGCTCTCCTCTCGTGGGTTCAGGCGGTCATGCCTTGTCGCTGCGGAGCGGGTTGGCGATGGCGACGTACACGGACTGGGTGTCCACCGGCCCGACGAGTTCGTCTAGGCCGTGCATCCGGGTCAGCAGATTGGCCTTGCAGCGGAGCTGGCCGGTCTCCAGAAGGTAGGCCGGCAGGGGGGAGCCGAGGTCGACGGCGCCTTCGAGGAAGCGGCGGAACGCGGCGAGGAGCAGTCGTTCGTCGGCCAGCCGCTGGGCTCCGAAGGCCCCGATCAGTCCGAACACGTTGTTGATGCCGAGGTAGTAGGCGAGCCGTTCGTCGGTGACCGCGTCGGACACGAAGGTGTCGCTGACGGCTCCGATGCCCGGGAGCCGGCGCTCGAGTGCGGACCGGTGGGACTCGCGGAAGTAGTAGCCCTGGTTGTCCCGGTACCTTCCGCCGACGGGCCAGCCGTCCGCGTCGAGAAGGACGAGCGTGTTCTGCTGGTGTGCCTCCAGGGCGACGCCCGCGTGTGCGTCGAGCCAGAGGACGGGCAGGACGACGCGGTCGAGGTAGCGCAGGAACCACTCGGCGCACACCGCCCCGGTCGTCCTGCCCGTGCGGGCGGCCAGCGAGGAGACGGTGTCGGCGAGGCGCGAGTGCGTGCCGGGGCGGCCGGGCCACGGCCGGGGGGCGGTGAGTCCGGCGATGCACACCGCGTCGTCGGCCGGGCCGAAGGGGTTGTGGCGGAGCATCACGTCGAGGCCGGGGACGGGGTTGCCGTCCGGGTGGTCCACGGCCAGCCAGGCGGGGTCCCGGACGATGTCGAAGCCCGGGTGTGCCTCCCGCCACCGGTCGGCCAGGCCGGTGCGCAGCAGCCGGTGTACCTCGGCGCCGCGGTGGAGTTCCTTGCGGAGGTTCTCCCGGCGGGAGTTGGTGATGCGTACGCCCAGGGACAGTTTCAGCATGAGGTCGGAACCGGGGCGGTGCACGGTGCGGACGGAGGAGGTGGGGTGCCAGCGTTCACCGTGAGGACCGAGGTCGTGCAGGAGCCCCTTCTCGCACAGGGCGACGACCTCGGGGCGGCGCAGGACCTCTGCGGCCTGCCAGGGGTGGAGCGGGAGCGCCGCGGTCCCTTCGGGGAGGCTCAGCCCTTCGGCGTGGGGCGCGAGGAGCGCCTCCGCCGGGACCGGCCTGCCGGCCTTCGTCCATGACGAGTCCGTGGCCAGCACGGAACGGTCGACCGCCATCCAGTGAAGGGGAAAGGATCCGCGCAGCTCAGGTGAGTAGAGCGGCGTTTCGGACTCGGAGAGACCTTCGCGGCTCTTGGGCGTGGGGTGCAGCGGGTGGCCGAGGACGAGGGACTGCTCGCCGGTGAGGAAGAGATCGGCTTCGGACGGCGCCGCGGGTGTGCGGCGCCGGTCGGCGATGAAGGCAGCCGTGTGCCGTACGGAGTCGGCCACCCTGGCCACCAGATCGACTCCGGCGCTCCGCTCGCTCTCACGGCTCAGCAGCGCGGCCACCGTGACGGCGTCGACGCCCGGGGCGCCGGCGGGCGCGTTCTCCAGCGCCGGCGTCCCGAAGCGGTGCCAGCCCGTCGCGGACCAGTGGACGACGGGGACGATCAGGGCGAGGCCGCTGGCGGGGAGCGGAATGCGCAGCGTGTTTCCCTGCGGCCGGGGAAGATCGTTCTCCCTGGCCCAGCAGCGCAGCAGATTCTCCGTTCCGGCCGAGTCCGCGGCCCGGAGGGGATCAGGGTGATCGAGCAGGTCCTGGTCCGTGAGGCAGGAACGGCCGGGGAGGGCGCCCGTGGGGGTGCCCGCCCCGGCCCGCGGGGCTCCGTGCGGACCGGCCTTCTGGCGTGGCACGGTCGTCGACTCGACGGCGAGAGGGCCCTCCGGCAGGTCATGTCCTCGCTGCTGGCTGGTGAAGGGGCCGTCGGCCTCGGGCGCAGGGGTGGGGTTCACGGCGGTCTTCCTTGTGAGGGGTCCGGGATCAGCGGGTCGGCCCGGCAGAGGCCCGGCGGTACGGAGAGCGCTCGGCCGCTCTCAGCGCGTCGGCGAGGCGGTCGACGACCGCCGTCGCCTGTTCGTCGGTGAGAGTGAGGGGAGGGAGCAGTCGGACCACGGCGTTGTCGCGTCCGCCGAGTTCGACGATGAGGCCGCGGCGCAGGCATTCCTGCTGCACCGCTGCGGCGAGGGCGGGATCGGGTGGTGGGGCGTCGCCGTTCTCGGTGGTGACGGTGGGCGGCTCGGCCTCGGGGTCGACGAGCTCGATTCCGATCATCAGTCCACGGCCCCGGACGTCACCGATGCTCGGATGGTCCGCGCCCAGCGCCCGGAGCCTTGCCAGCATGCGCGCGCCCAGCGTCCCCGCGCGTTCGGCGAGCCGGTTCTCCCGCACGTACGCGAGGGTGGCGGCACCGGCGGCCATGGCGAGCTGGTTGCCCCGGAACGTGCCCGCGTGGGCGCCCGGCCTCCAGAGGTCGAGCTCGGCGCGGTAGACGATCACCGCGAGGGGCAGCGAGCCGCCGATGGCTTTCGAGAGCACCATCACGTCGGGCACGATACCGCTGTGCTCGACCGCCCAGAAGGCGCCGGTCCTGCCGACTCCGGTCTGCACCTCGTCCGCGATCAGCGCGATGGAACGCTCCTGGGTGATCTCCCGCATCCGGCGCATCCAGCCGTCCGGGGCGGGATTGACCCCGCCCTCGCCCTGGACCGGCTCCAGGATCATCGCGGCCGGCGCCGGCACACCGCCTTTGGGGTCGTCCAGGAGGTATCGCGTCCAGTGCGCGGCGATGTCCGCGCCCCGTTCCCCGCCGGCTCCGAAGGGGCAGCGATAGTCGTGCGGGAAGGGCAGCCTCGTCACCTGTACGTCCGGGGCGCCGCCCGAAGCGGCCAGGGCGCCTGCGGTCATCCCGTGGTACGCGCCGGTGAAGGCGAGGAGTCCGCTGCGTCCGCTCGCCGCCCGGACCAGCTTGAACGCCGCCTCGACGGCGTCGGTGCCCGCCGGACCGCAGAACTGGATCCGGGCGTTCTCGGCCAGCTCCCGGGGAAGAGTGGCGAACAGCTCGGTCGTGAAGGCGTCCTTGACCGGAGTGGCGAGATCGAGCACGTGCAGCGGTGCGCCGGAGTCGATGACCTTTCTGATCGCCTCCAGCACCACGGGGTGGTTGTGGCCGAGGGCGAGTGTGCCCGCCCCCGACAGACAGTCCAGGTAGCGCCGGCCGTCCGCGCCCTCGATGGTCATGCCCCGCGCGCGCACCGGCACGATCGGCAGGGACCGCGCGTAGGTGCGGGCCGCCGATTCACGGAGCGCCTGACGCCGCAAGATCCCGTCGTGGGCAGGGGAAAGTGCCACCGGAGCTGGTTCGGTCACGGCCACGGCTTCTCGGTCCTCCTGCTGTAACAGTCGCGTCGCGCGTCGGTACGGCCCGCTGGGGGCGGACCGCGCCGATGAACGCTGTCCGGGGCTCCCCCGTACGTACCAACGACGCGGAACGCCGGAGATCACGGGTAATCGGAAGATCCTTGCGCACGCGGAACCGTGGCCCTGCCGCGCACCGTCCCCATCGGCACCGGCATAGTAGGGGCCGCACTCGGGTCCGAGCCGCCGCTCCGGGGGTGCGTGCCGTGGCCCGCAGGTCCGTGCCTCGCACCCCAAGCCCTCAGTGCAGTAACGAAGTCAGTGACGAAGTCCCAGGGGGATCACCAGATGCGACCCATGCGCCCGATCGATACCGCACACCGCGGGGGGAGCGCCCGCCGAGCCCCTCGGGTGTTCGCCGCAGCCGCCCTCGCCGCTGTCCTGACGCTCACCGCCACCGCCTGCGGGCCGGAGGAGGACGGTGCGATCAGCGAGCCGAGCAGTTCCACCGGTCAGTCCTCGGACGGAAAGGTCACGATCCCGGACGATCTCAAGGACCGGCTCAAGGAGCACGGGATCGACCTCGACAAGTGGAGGAACGGCGAGTGGAAGAACTGGGACAAGGACAAGTGGCTGCGTGAGGCCAAGGACTACGTCAACCCCGTCATCGAAGACCTCTGGGACCCGGACCGCATGCGGGAGGCCGACAAGCCTCCGGAGAACCCCGTCGACAACGACATCTCCGGCGACGAGGGCGTGACGGATCCGACCCCCGCGCCCGTCGAGGCGGCGAACCTTCAGACGCCGTACCACGGCAGCGCTCCGGAGTCCGGCAAGCTCCTGTTCGACGGCCCCGACGGTTCGATGGTCTGCTCGGCGACCGTGGTGCAGGACCCGGCCCGCCCGGGCAAGTCCAACATGGTCTGGACCGCCGGGCATTGCGTGCACGCGGGTAAGAACGGCGGCTGGTACCGCAACATCGCCTTCGTCCCCTCCTACAACGACAGCGGTCTGTCAGCGGCCGAGCTGCAGAACGCGTCCAAGGAGGAGGTCGCTCCGTACGGCGTGTGGTGGGGCCAGTGGGCGCAGACCTCCGAGCAGTGGATCAGCCAGGGCGCAGCGACCGGCGGCCAGGGCGCTCCGTACGACTTCGCCGTACTGCAGGTCACTCCGGAGAAGGGGTCGACGGGCAAGTCCCTGGAGGAGACCGTCGGTTCGGCACTGCCCGTCGGGTTCGACGCCCCGGCCGTCCCGGAGATCGACAGCATGACGGCCACCGGCTATCCGGCGGCCCCGCCGTTCGACGGCCAGAAGGCGCTGCAGTGCACGGATGAGCCGGGCCGCCTCGCCGTCTTCGAGCAGCAGCCGACGATGTACCGCATCGGGTGCACGATGACCGGTGGTTCCTCCGGCGGCGGCTGGGTGGCGAACGGCCAGGACGGCAAGCCCGCGCTGGTCTCCAACACCTCCATCGGCCCGGTGACCGCGGGCTGGCTGGCCGGCCCTCGCCTGGGCAAGGAGGCCAAGGGCATCTACGAGGCCGTCAGCAAGAAGTACGCGGGACAGTAGGACCACAGCATGCAAGAGGGCCGGGCTCCCCTGTTCGAGGGGAGCCCGGCCCTTTCTGCGATCACCGCACGCGATGACGGCGTCAGTGGGTCACCGGTGCGAACATCGCCAGATCAGCCCCGAGCTGCTCGTGGACCCGCGCCTTGAGCAGGGTGCCCTCCGGCGTGTGCTCCTCGGAGATCACCTCGCCCTCGGCATACACGCGTGACACGAGTCCGCCCTGGGTGTAGGGCACGAGCGCCTCGATCTCCACGGACGGCCGCGGCAGCTCGGCGTCGATGAGCGCGAGCAGCTCGTCGATGCCCGCGCCGGTCCGCGCCGACACCGCGATCGCGTGCTTCTCGGTGCGCAGCAGGCGCTGCAGCACGAGCGGGTCCGCCGCGTCCGCCTTGTTGATCACGACGATCTCGGGAACGTCGACCGCGCCGACCTCCCGGATCACCTGCCGCACGGCGGCGAGCTGCTCCTCCGGCACCGGGTGGGAACCGTCCACCACATGCAGGATCAGGTCGGAGTCACCGACCTCCTCCATGGTGGAGCGGAAGGCCTCGACCAGGTGGTGGGGAAGGTGCCGCACGAACCCGACGGTGTCGGCCAGGGTGTAGGTCCGGCCGCTCGGGGTCTCGGCCCGGCGCACGGTCGGGTCCAGGGTCGCGAACAGGGCGTTCTCGACGAGGACGCCCGCGCCGGTGAGCCGGTTGAGCAAGGATGACTTGCCGGCGTTGGTGTACCCGGCGATCGCCACCGAGGGCACCTTGTTGCGCTTGCGCTCCTGGCGCTTGATCTCGCGGCCGGTCTTCATCTCCGCGATCTCCCGGCGCATCTTCGCCATCTTCTCGCGGATCCGTCGCCGGTCCGTCTCGATCTTGGTCTCACCAGGACCACGGGTGGCCATGCCGCCACCGCCGCTGGATCCGCCACCGCCCATCTGCCGGGAGAGCGACTGGCCCCAGCCGCGCAGGCGCGGCAGCATGTACTGCATCTGTGCCAGCGACACCTGCGCCTTGCCCTCGCGGGACTTGGCGTGCTGGGCGAAGATGTCGAGGATCAGTGCGGTCCTGTCGACCACCTTCACCTTGACGACGTCTTCCAGGTGGATCAGCTGGCCGGGGCTGAGCTCACCGTCGCAGACGACGGTGTCGGCCCCTGATTCGAGAACGATGTCGCGCAGCTCCAGTGCCTTGCCCGAGCCGATGTAGGTGGCCGGGTCGGGCTTGTCACGCCGCTGGAACACGGCGTCGAGCACCTGGGCGCCCGCCGTCTCGGCGAGGGCCGCGAGCTCCGCGAGGGAGATCTCCGCGTCGTGGACGGTCCCCGATGTCCAGACACCGACGAGAACGACGCGCTCCAGGCGCAGCTGCCGGTACTCGACCTCGGTGACGTCCTCGAGCTCGGTGGAGAGACCGGCGACACGGCGCAGCGCCGCACGCTCGGAACGGTCGAGCTGGTCGCCGTCCCGCTCTCCGTCGATCTCGTGGCTCCAGGCGACGTCCTCTTCCATCAGGGCGTCGGCCCGAAGGCTCTCGGTGAGGCTCTCGGAGTTGGCTTCCGTGGCGCTCTGCGCGTCCTGCGCGTCCTGGGGAAGGGAGGAAGAGGAGGTCATTGGATCCTTACGTCGATAGAAGTCCGATACGTCAGTCACAACGCGTCACCCCGCCGGAAGATTCCCCGGGAGGAGGTCCACCGGCCGGCCGCCGTGCCGACGCGTCGATAGTGGCATGTCCCCGCCGGGCTCGTCACTCGGGTTTCGGTGCCCGCGCGGGGCTCTGCCCGCCCGCTGCGTCGCGGGGCGTCTCACTGCGCCAGTCCGGGTGTCCCGGCATCGGCGGTGTCTTCTCCGCGTACAGCCACCCGTCGAAGAACGCCGTCAGGTCGCGCCCCGCGATCCTCGACGCCAGGTCGGTGAAGTGCCGGGTGGTCGCCGATCCGTTGCGGTGGACTCGTACCCAGGTCCGCTCCAGGCGGTCGAACGCGGCTTCACCGATCTCCTCACGCAGCGCGTACAGGATGAGGGCGCTCCCGTCGTACACCACCGGCCTGAACAGGCTGATCTTGTGGTCCGGGGTGGGGACGTCGGGGTGTGCGGGCGGGCCGCCCGCGGCGCGCCAGGTGTCGGAGCGGGCGTAGGCCGCACGCATCCGCAGCTCCAGCGGTTTCTGCGCGTGTTCCTCGGCGTAGCGCGCCTCGTACCAGGTGGCGTGCCCCTCGTTGAGCCACAGATCGGACCAGGAGCTCGGGGAGACGCTGTTGCCGAACCACTGGTGGGCGAGCTCGTGCACCATGACCGAGTCGACGTACCACTCCGGGTACCCGGTCCCGGTGAACAGGGAGCGCTCGAAGAGCGAGAGAGTCTGGGTCTCCAGCTCGAAGCCCGTCTCGGTGTCCGCGACGAGGAGTCCGTACGTCTCGAAGGGGTACGGGCCGACCTGCTCCTCCATCCAGGCCAGCTGTGACGGGGTCTTGCTCAGCCAGGGCTCCAGCTTCTCGCGGTCGGCCGTGGGCGCCACGTCGCGCAGCGGCAGTCCGTGAGGACCGGTGCGGTGCAGCACGGCGGACCGGCCGATGGACACCTGGGCCAGCTCCGTGGCCATGGGGTGTGCGGTGCGGTAGGTCCAGGTGGCGGCTCCCGCGTGCTCCCGCTTTCCTGCGGGGAGGCCGCCCGCGACCACCGTGAGTTCCTTCGGCGCGGTCACCCTGAAGGTGAAGTAGGCCTTGTCGGCGGGGTGGTCGTTGCCGGGGAAGACCCGGTGTGCGGCATCGGCCTGGTTGGCCATCGCGAGACCGTCGGCGGTCCGGACCCAGCCGCCGTTGGCCTGGTCCCCCGAGGGGTCGCTCGTGTGCCGGACGGTGATCCGCAGGGGCGCCCCGGCAGGGATCCGGGAGGGGGCGTCGACGATCAGGTCCTCGCCCGCCGTGGCGAACTCCGAGTTCAGCCCGTTGACTTCGACGGACCGGACGGCGCCCCGGGCGAAGTCGAGGTTGATCCGTTCCAGAGGTGCGGTGGTCCGCGCGTCGATCGTGGTGACGGCGTCGAGGGGCTTGGTGTTGCTGCCCTTGTAGGTGAGCGAGACGTCGTACGAGAGGACGTCGTAGCCCGGGTTGCCGAGGTGAGGGAACAGACGGTCGCCGATGCCGAGCGGTTCGGGTGCGGGCAGGGTGGCGGCGACGAGCGTGACCGACGCGGTGGCCAGCAGAGCGGCACGCAGTCGGCGGGAGGTGAGCGGCATGGACTACGGCTACCAGCGCGCACCGCCCGGGCGGGGGTGGCGCGCGCCGCACCACCCGAACGGGGTCGCCGGGCGGCGGCCAGGAGAGCCAGAGGGCCGGTCAGCCCGCGGCTGCGGGCTGCTGGGCGCGGCTCACGTCGTACACGCCGGGTACGTCCCGCATCGCCCGCATCAGGCCCGGCAGCCCTGCCGCGTCCGGCAGCTGCAGCGTGTACGTGTGCCGGACGCGCTGTTCGCTGGGCGGCTCGACGGTCGCCGAGACGATGGCGGCGTCCGCGGTCGCGATGGCCTCGGTGAGGTCGGCGAGGAGCCGTGGGCGGCCGAAGGACTCAGCGACGAGGGTGACGCGGTAGTCGGCGGCCCCGCTCCGGTCACCCGGGTCGTTCCAGCGTGCCCCGACGGCCGATCGGCCGAGCTCCCGCATGCGGACGACCGCCGGACACTCCTCGCGGTGCACGGTGACGGCTCCGCCGCGCACCGTGAAACCGATGATGCCGTCGGGGGGGACAGGGGTGCAGCACCCGGCGAGCCGAACCGGCGCGCCCGGTGTGTCCACGGCCACGCTCGGAACGCGGCCGCCCGCCCTCCCCCGGCTGTTCGACACGTCGTCGGTGGGCTGGGCCTGCGGCCTCGGCGTGTCGGGCCCGCTCCTGTGCGCTCCCTGCGCTTCGTCCGGATGGGCGTCGAGCCACGCCGTGATCGCGATCCTGGCAGCGGGGGTACGCGCGTGGTCGAGCCACTCCGGGGAGGGGCCGGACGAGGCGTCCTGGGCGAGGAGCAGCTGCACGGTGTCGCCGTCGTTCAGTGCGGTGCCGAGCGTCGCCAGACGGCCGTTCACACGGGATCCGATGCAGCCGTGCGCCTCCTCGCCGTACTGCGCGTAGGCGGCGTCGACGCAGCTGGCGCCCGCCGGCAGCCCGAGGGTCCCGCCGTCGGCGCGGAAGACCGTGATCTCCCGGTCCTGGGCGAGATCGGCGCGGAGCGTGGCCCAGAACGTGTCGGAGTCGGTCGCTGACTCCTGCCAGTCCAGGAGCCGGGAGAGCCAGCCGGGCCTGGTGGGGTCCGCGCGCTCGCCGTCGGCGGGTTCGGCCTGCGGCGCGGCGGCGGTGCCGTCCTGGGTGTACGGGTTGCCGAGCGCGACGACGCCCGCCTCCGCGACCTTGTGCATACGGTGCGTGCGGATGAGGACTTCGGCGACCGCTCCCTCAGGGCCGACGACCGCCGTGTGCAGCGACTGGTAGAGGTTGAACTTGGGAGCCGCGATGAAGTCCTTGAACTCGGAGATCACCGGGGTGAAACAGGTGTGCAGTTCGCCCAGGACCGCGTAACAGTCGGCGTCCTCCGCGACCAGCACCAGCAGCCGTCCGAAGTCGGTGCCCCGCATCTCGCCGCGTTTGATCCTCACCCGGTGCACCGAGACGAAGTGGCGCGGCCTGATGAGCACTTCGGCGCTGATGCCGGCTTCCCGCAGAGTCGACCTGACGCTGTCGGCGATCTCGGTGAGCGGATTCTGCGCGCCGTCCCACGCGGAGATCAGGGCCTGGGTGCGCTCGTACTCCTCCGGGTGCAGGATCGCGAAGACGAGGTCCTCGAGCTCCGTCTTGAGGGCCTGTACACCGAGGCGTTCGGCGAGCGGGATGAGCACGTCCCTGGTGACCTTGGCGATCCTGGCCTGCTTCTCGGGACGCATGACACCGAGGGTCCGCATGTTGTGCAGCCGGTCGGCCAGTTTGATCGACATGACGCGGACGTCGTTCCCGGTGGCGACGAGCATCTTGCGGAAGGTCTCGGGCTCGGCGGCGGCCCCGTAGTCGACCTTCTCGAGCTTGGTGACTCCGTCGACCAGATAACAGACCTCGTCGCCGAACTCCTCCCGCACCTGATCGAGGGTCACCTCGGTGTCCTCGACGGTGTCGTGGAGGAGCGAGGCGGTCAGGGTCGTCGTCTCCGCCCCGAGCTCGGCGAGAATCAGGGTGACGGCCAGCGGGTGGGTGATGTACGGCTCGCCGCTCTTGCGCGTCTGGCCGCGATGGGAGGACTCGGCGAGTACGTAGGCCTTGCGCAGGATGGCGAGGTCGGCGTCCGGGTAGTGCGCGCGGTGGGCCTCCGCGACATGCCCGATGGCGTCGGGCAGCCGGTCACGGGAGACCGGCCCCAGCAGGGCGACACGGCCCAGCCTGCGCAGGTCGATCCGTGGACGACCGCGCTTGCGAAGGGGAGCACCTGGATTGGTGGCCTCTGCGCTCATGGGGCACCTCCGGCAACGTCGACCGGCGATGGAGAGGTGCGGATACACCCCCGGGCCGGTGCTTGATGCTATCGACCCCACCACGTGGCGCAGTCCCGCTCCTGCCCAGCGTGAAACGGATCACCCATTCGAGCGAAGCTCTAACCGGTCATCGTTTCGAGCCAGGCGGGGTCGATCACGCCTTCCGCGACGATCACGGCGGGCCCCGTCATGTCGATACCGCCGTCCGGATACTCGGTGATCACGAGGGTGCCGCCGGGCAGGTCCACCGTGTACGTGGCCGGGGCACCGGTCCGCCCCGGGTCCACACCGTCCCTGCGGGCGGCGGCGACGGCCACGGCGCAGGCGCCGGTGCCGCAGGAGCGGGTCTCGCCGGAACCGCGCTCGTGGACACGCATCGCGACGTGCCGGGGCCCGCGGTCCGCGACGAACTCGATGTTGACTCCCGCCGGGTACACGGACTGCGGGCTGAACGGCGGTACGGAGCGGAGCTCTCCGGCGTGGGCCAGGTCCTCGACGAACACGACGGCGTGAGGATTGCCCATGTTCACGTTGCGGGCCTCCCAGCTGCGGCCGTCCACGGTGACCGTGACACCGTCCTCGGGCAGTACCGACCTCCCCATGGAGACCGTGATGTCGCCGTCCTTGGCGATGTGCACCCGCTTGACCCCGCCTCGGGTCGCGACGGCCAGATCGCCTTCGGCGACGAACCCGGCACGCTGGAGGAAACGGGCGAAGACGCGCACCCCGTTGCCGCACATCTCCGCGACCGAACCGTCGGCGTTGCGGTAGTCCATGAACCACTCGGCGTGCTCGGCCATGTCCCGCGCCTCGGGGTGCGCCGCGGAGCGCACGACGTGCAGCAGCCCGTCGCCGCCGATGCCCGCCCGGCGGTCGCAGAGCCGGGCGACGACGGAGACCGGCAGGTCGAGGGCGTTGTCCGGGTCGGGAACGATCACGAAGTCGTTCTCGGTGCCGTGGCCCTTGAGGAAGGTGATCTGCGAAGTGCTCACGGAGCAATCGTACGAGGGTCCACCGTCGGTACGCGGAGCCGGGCCCGCTCCGGGGCGGACGCGGTACGGACCGGTCAGCGGAGCCGGGCCACGCGCCAGACCGCCAGGGCCACCAGCACGGTGCAGACGGCCACGTACAGCGTGATCACCCGCCAGTCGGGGCGCTCCCCCGAACCCCTGGCAGGCAGGCCGGGCCAGGTGTGGCCCACGCGACGCGCGGCCATCATGCCCCAGCCGGCGGCGCAGCAGCTGATCAGCAGGCCCAGCATCGCCACCACGGCACCGCCGCCGCCGAACTCGAAGGCGAGCGGGAAGGCGAACATCAGGGAGCCGACCGCAGCGAGTCCCACGATCGGTGCGAGCTGCCAGATACGCAGTCGGCGGGCGGGGCGGAGCTCGACCTCGACCTCGGGGGTCACATCGGGCTCGTCGGGCCCGTCAGGGCTCAGTCGTCCTGCCACGTGCTGCGTAACCGGTGCGTCTCGGTCTGTGTCGCGAGGGCCGGCCTCCATCGCCACGCGCCCTCCCAACTCGGACTCCACTGGTCGATCGATGCTCGATGATGGCACGGCCCCGGCTGCCGAAATGACGGGCGGAGCGTCCCGATGCCATCACGTGATCAGGCTGTGACCGCTCGTTCGACCAACGCCAGCGCCCGGTGCGGGAGTTCTTCGCGGTGTTCCACGGCACCGTTCAGCCACCGGACGCGCGGGTCGCGCCGGAACCAGGAGTCCTGGCGGCGCGCGAAGCGTTTGGTGGCGCGTACCGTCTCCGTGCGCGCCTCGTCCTCGGTGCACTCCCCCGCGAGCGCGGCGAGCACCTGCTGGTAGCCGAGCGCCCGGGAGGCGGTACGCCCCTCGCGCAGCCCCTGGGCCTCCAGGGCACGCACCTCGTCGACGAGCCCGGCCTCCCACATCCGGTCCACGCGGGCACTGATCCGTTCGTCGAGCTCGGGGCGTTCGACGTCCACACCGATCTGAAGGGCGTCGTAGACCGATTCGTCACCCGGCAGATTGGCCGTGAACGGCTTGCCGGTGATCTCGATGACCTCCAGCGCGCGGACGATGCGGCGGCCGTTGCTGGCCAGGATCGCGCGGGCGGCCCCGGGGTCCGCGGCGGCGAGCCTGGCGTGCAGGGAGCCGGACCCGCGCTCTGCCAGTTCCTGTTCGAGTCTGGCGCGTACCTCCGGGTCCGTTCCCGGGAATTCGAGGGCGTCGATGGCGCCCTTCACGTAGAGACCCGAACCACCCACCAGGACCGGGGTCCGCCCCTCGGCCAGCAACCGGTCGATCTCGGTGCGGGCGAGCCGCTGGTATTCGGCCACGCTCGCGGCCTCGGTGACGTCCCAGATGTCCAGCAGGTGATGGGGGACACCGGCGCGCTCGGGAAGAGTCAGCTTCGCGGTGCCGATGTCCATGCCCCGGTAGAGCTGCATGGAGTCGGCGTTGACCACCTCACCACCGAGCTGCTGGGCGAGAAAAACTCCCAGATCGGACTTTCCGGCCGCGGTGGGACCGACGACCGTGATGACGCGGGGGGTGGGAGCGGGTCTTCTCACCGGGACAGTCTCGCAAACTTCGGGACCCGTCCCGACCGCAGGACGCCGACTTGATCTTCCGCCCGGGCCGGTGCGGAGGTCCACTCATCCGGAGCGGACGGACACGGCGAGTCACGCGCGTTTGCTCCCGGACGGGTAAAATGTGATCACAGTCCCCCAGCACGGAAGGTGACCCATGGGTTTCCTGGACAACCTGAAGGCCAAGCTGGCCCCGGCCAAGGAGAAGGTCGGCGACCTCGCGCAGCAGCACGGGGGCAAGATCGACCAGGGCCTCGACAAGGCTGCCCGCACGGTCGACCAAAAGACCAAGGGCAAGTACAGCGACAAGATCGTGTCCGGTACGCAGAAGGCCAAGGACGCGGTAGACCGCCTGGGTCAGAAGAACGAGGGCGGTACACCGCCGCGGCCGCCCGCGGCCTGACCCTGGTCCCAGCGGAACCGAGGGCCGTGGAGCGACGTCGCTCCACGGCCCTCGTCCGTGCGGGCGGGAAGGCGGGGACGGGTCACGACCACGCCGCCACGGCGTACCCCACGCCGTACGGAGCGTCCTCGTACAGCAGCCGTCCGCCGAGGCCCGCGCCCCGGGCCGCGCCCGCGAGAACCTGCCAGGGAGCCCGCCCCGCCGCCTTCAGTTCGTACGCGAGCGACTCGTCCAGAGCGCTCAGCGCCGCAAGGTCCGCACTCCCCAGCGCGCGGGCCGCCGCCGCGTCGAAGGCCGCCGCCCGCTCGTCCAGGTAGCCGGGCGCCTTGACCGTACGGCAGGCGCTGCCGTCGCCCATGACCAGCAGGGCCACCCGCTCGGCCCTGGCAGCCAGGCCCGCTCCCGCCCCCAGGCAGCGGTCGGCGGGGAGCGTTTCCCCCACGCCGAGGCCTTCGACCGGGGCACTGTCCCACCGGGCACGGCCCAGCAGCCAGGCGCCGACGGCGAGAGAGGCCGGAAGCGGGCGTTCCGGCGCGGGGGATCCGGCGGGCGCGTCGCCCAGCCGCACGGTCAGACCGACGCCGAAGCCGGAGAAGGATCCGGCCGAACCCGGGGCGAACGGTCCGTCACCGTCCGGTCCGGCGGGCCCGGCCACGATCAGCAGCTCCGGCTTCGCGGCGGCGAGCACGCCCACGGCGTCGAGGCACGCCTTCCGCGCGGCGTCGAGCTCGGGCCCGGCTCCGGCGGCCACCTCGGGGACCAGGAGCGGCGGGCAGGGACATACGGCGGCGGCGACAAGCATGCCGGTCAGCGTACTCAGTCGCGGGCGCACCCCGGGGTGGCGGCCGCGGGCAGCGGTGCGGGCGCGCCGATGCCGGGCAGGCCGAGCATGACTCCGGCGGGCTGAGGAGCGGGAGCCGCGGTGCGCTTCTCCCAGGCGTCTCCCGACCGGGTACGCCGCACGCCCAGGGGCGCGCCCTCGGCGAGCAGGTGGTGCGGGGCCGCGTACGTGATCTCCACCGTCACCACGTCCCCGGGGCGCACGTCCTGGGACGGCTTGGTGAAGTGGACCAGGCGGTTGTCGGGAGCGCGGCCGGAGAGCCGGTGCGTGGCACCGTCCTTACGGCCCTCTCCCTCCGCGACCATGACGTCCAGGGTGCGGCCGACCTGCTTCTTGTTCTCCTCCCAGGAGATCGCCTCCTGGAGGGCGGACAGGCGCATGTAGCGCTCCTGGACGACCTCCTTGGGGACCTGCCCCTCCATGTCGGCGGCGGGGGTCCCGGGGCGCTTGGAGTACTGGAAGGTGAAGGCGTTCGCGAAGCGGGCCTCACGCACGGCGTGCAGGGTCTGCTCGAAGTCCTCCTCGGTCTCCCCGGGGAAACCGACGATGATGTCGGTGGAGATGGCGGCGTCCGGCATGGCGGCACGCACCTTCTCGATGATCCCGAGGAAGCGCTCCTGGCGGTACGAGCGGCGCATGGCCTTCAGGATCGTGTCCGAGCCCGACTGCATCGGCATGTGCAGCTGGGGCATCACGTTCGGGGTCTCGGCCATCGCCGCGATCACGTCGTCGGTGAAGTCACGCGGGTGCGGGGAGGTGAAGCGGACGCGCTCCAGGCCCTCGATCGTGCCGCAGGCCCTCAGCAGCTTGGAGAACGCCTCGCGGTCGCCGATGTCGGAACCGTAGGCGTTGACGTTCTGCCCGAGCAGCGTGATCTCGCTGACGCCCTCGGCGACGAGGGCCTCGATCTCGGCCAGGATGTCGCCGGTCCGGCGGTCCTTCTCCTTGCCCCGCAGCGCGGGGACGATGCAGAAGGTGCAGGTGTTGTTGCAGCCCACGGAGATCGACACCCACGCGGCGTACGCGGACTCACGGCGGGTGGGGAGGGTCGAGGGGAAGGCCTCCAGGGACTCGGCGATCTCGACCTGCGCCTCCTCCTGGACCCGTGCGCGCTCCAGGAGCACCGGCAGCTTGCCGATGTTGTGCGTACCGAAGACGACGTCCACCCAGGGGGCGCGCCGCACGATCGTGTCGCGGTCCTTCTGCGCCAGACAGCCACCGACGGCGATCTGCATCCCCGGGCGCTTCGTCTTCATGGGGGCGAGGCGGCCGAGGTTGCCGTAGAGCTTGTTGTCGGCGTTCTCACGCACCGCGCAGGTGTTGAAGACGACGACGTCGGCGTCCCCGTCGGAGCCCTCCGGGGCGCGCACGTATCCGGCGCCCTCCAGCAGCCCCGACAGGCGTTCGGAGTCGTGGACGTTCATCTGGCACCCGTAAGTGCGTACCTCGTAGCTCTTCTGGACGTCCACTGCTTCGCTCCGGTTGCCGCTGGTCATGGGTCAAGGGTAGGCGGTGGCCGAGGCGTGGCCGTACGCCGGAGCCGCGGCAGGGGGCGGGCGGAGGCCGCCCGGGGCCGGCTGGGGGTCCGGGGGCGGTTGAACGACTGGTTCCGGCCCATTTCTATGCTGGACCCTCCACGCTCGAAAGGTGCACGTCATGGTCCTCTCTCTCCTCCGCGGCAGGCGATCCAGGGGGGCCTCCGATGGCGGGGCGAGATTCGCTCTTCCTGTGCCTCCCGGGGCCGGAACCCTCACCTGTGAGGTCGTCGACCCCATGGGACAGCCGCTCGGAGGCGCCGAGATCACGGTCACCTCCCAGGACTCGGCCCGGACGGCGGCGAAGGGGACCACCGACCTGTTCGGCATGTTCGTCGCGGCTCTGCCCCCGGGCGAGTACCGCCTGCTCATGACGGCCGAGGGCATGCAGCCGGCCAGCTGGACGTTCGACATCGCCGTGGGCGAGACCCTGTCGATGGGCCGCGTGCAGCTGGACGTCGCGCAGCAGTTGCAGCCTCCGGCCCCCGGCACCTGGCTCTTCGACCCCCCGCACACCGCGATCCGGTTCATCGCCAAGCACGTCGGCATGGCCAATGTGCACGGCCGGTTCACCACCTTCGAGGGCGGTGTCCGGATCGCGCCCTCCGTCGAGGACTCCCAGGTCGAGATACGCATCGATGCGTCGAGCATCACCACCGGCAACAAGACCAGGGACAACCATCTGCGGTCGGCCGACTTCCTCGACGTGGAGAACTACCCGTACCTCCATTTCGCCAGCAGCCGGTTCGTCTACAGGGGTGGGAACAACTGGTCCGTCCAGGGCGGGCTGACGATGCACGGGGTCAACCGCTCCGTCTCCCTGGATACGCAGTACCTGGGGACCGTCAACGGCGGTTACGGCGAGGAACTGCGCTGTGCGGCACGTGCCACCGCCGAGCTGCACCGCGAGGACTACACCCTGAACTGGCGCAACATGCTCGCCCGCGGCATCGCCATCGTGGGGCCCACGATCCAGCTGGAGATGGACATCCAGACCATGTTCCAGGGCCCCGACACCCCGACGCCTCCGGAGTGACGGCCGGGGAGGGCGCCCCGTCGGCGCGGACGGCCTGATCCGGGCCGAGGGCGCCCCGTCGGGGCGGACGGCAGGATCCGGGCGGCGGGAGCGGCCACGTCCCGGCGGGGGCGTGCGCCCACCCCCGCCCTGGCCGTCAGGGGCAGGGAAATGGCAGGATCGCGCCATGCTGCACGCACTGTCCCGTTTCGGCCGGCGACGCACCCTGCAAGGGGGCGCCGCCGCCGTGGTCGTGCTCGGACTGCTGTCGTGGTGGGTCCTCCCGATCGGGGAGGAGGAGCCGAGCGGTTCGCTCACGTTCTCCACCGGCGTGCGGAGCGGCGTCTACCAGCGCTACGGACAGCGGCTCGAGGGCGCGCTGGCCAAGGACATGCCCAAGGTGTCGATACAGCTGCAGACGAGCGAGGGCTCCCAGCAGAACATCGAACGGGTCGCGACGGGGAAGGCCGACTTCACCATCGCCACCGCCGACGCCGTCGCCACGTACCTGCAGAGCGGGAAGCCGGGTGCTGAGCGGCTGCGCGGCTGCGTCCGGCTGTACGACGACTACGTCCAGCTGATCGTGCCCCGGGATTCCGGGATACGTACGGTGGCCGATCTGCGTGGCAAGCGGGTGGGAGTGGGGCAGAAGGGGTCCGGGGTGCTTCTCGTCGCGGACCGGCTGATGAAGGCGGCCGGTCTCGACCCGGCCGCGGACATCACTCCCGTCCAGGCGGGGATCGACACCATGCCCGCCCGGCTGACGGACGACCGGCTGGACGCCTTCTTCTGGTCCGGAGGGCTTCCGACCGGCGCGGTGCAGGAGCTTTCGGAGAAGTTCTCGATCCGGCTGGTACCGCTCGGCGAGGCACTGGTCACCCGCCTCCAGGCGGCGGGCGGCTCCACGCGCTACTACCGCTCGGCCGTGATGCCGGCGGACGCCTACCTGAACGCGCAGCAGGGTGAGGCCGTGCCGACGGTCGCCGTCTCGAACCTGCTGATCACCACGGACCGGACGGATCCGCTGATGACCGAGGCGTTCACCCGGACCGTGATCGACAGCCGGGACCGGATCGGCCGCGAGGTGCACTCGGCGCAGCTGGTGGACCTGCGGACGGCGATCTACACCGATCCGCTGCCGCTGCACGAGGGCGCCAGGCGCTACTACCGCTCGGCCAAGCCCTGACGGTCCGGAGCGGGGCTCACGCGTGCGGAGGGTTGCGCGGCACGGCGACCGTCACCCGCAGACCGTGCGGCTCGTGCGTGTCGTAGCGGATCGACGCGCGGCCCGCCGCGAGCAGGGCGTGCGAGATGGAGAGTCCGAGCCCGGATCCCCTGACGTTCTGATGCCGCCCGCTGCGCCAGAAGCGGTCACCGACGCGCTCCAGTTCCTGCTCGGTCAGGCCGGGCCCGCGGTCCGCGACGACCACCGTGGCGCTCTCACCGTCGGATCCGACGGTGACCCGGACGTCCTGGCCCTCGGGGGTGAATTTCAGCGCGTTGTCGATGACGGCGTCCAGCGCGCTGGAGAGCGCGATCGGGTCGGCCCACCCCGTCACGGCGGGCGCCCCGTCCAGGGTCAGCCGTACGCCCTTGTCGTCGGCCAGCGGGCGCCATGACGCGACCCGCTCGCCGGTGAGGGCGGCGATGTCCGTGAGCTGGAGGTCGGCCGCCGTGTGCTCGGCCAGTGCCAGGTCCAGCAGGTCGTCGAGGACCTGCGCGAGGCGCTTGCCCTCCGTACGGACCGAGGCGATCTCCTCGTTCCCCTCGGGGAGCTCGAGTGCGAGAAGCTCGATCCGGAGCAGCAGCGCGGCCAGCGGGTTGCGCAGCTGGTGCGAGGCGTCGGCGACGAAGGCACGCTGCTGCTCCAGGACGTCCTCGACGTTGTCGGCCATCTCGTTGAACGAGCGGGCCAGGCGCCGGAGCTCCGGGGGCCCGCCGGACGCCACGACCCGGGACCTCATCCTGCCGCTCGCGATGTCGTGTGCCGCCGCGTCCAGGGTCCGTACGGGCAGGAGCACCCATCCGGTGAGGCGGAAGGCGGCGCCCACCGCCACCAGCATGGCCGCGCCCTCCCCGAGGGCGATGAGCAGCCAGCCGCGCAGGGTCCGGGAGCGCATGTCACCGGTGGGCGAGTCGGTCACGACGACGGCGACCACGTCCCCGTCGCGCACGACCGGGGAGGCGACGACGATCCGGTGGTCCTGCCACGGCCAGACCTGGGGCGGGTCGTGGGAGCGACGGCCGAGGAGGGCCTCCTTGAAGGCCGCCCGGCCCTCCCCCTCGGCGGGCAGGGCCCAGGAGGCGGGAGCCTTGGCGAGGGGTCTGTCGTCCCGGTAGAAGACGCCCGCCCGTATCCCGTACACCGAGTCGTAGGCCTCGAGCTCGGTCTGCAGGATCCGCTGCCGTTCCTCGGTGCCCTCGACGGGTTCGCTGACGAACTGGGCCAGCGCACCGAAGCGCGCGGTGTCGTCGATCCGGTCGATGACGACCCGCTGCTGTTCGGCGGCGGCCACCCGCACGGCCAGCGGGAAGCCCAGGGCGAGCAGCACGGCGGCCATCAGGATGATGAGCAGGGGGAGCAGGCGGGTGCGCAGCGTAGGTCCTCAGGCCGGCGGTGGGACGAGCCGGTAGCCGACGCCTCGTACGGTCTCGATCAGTGCGGGAAGCCGCAGCTTGGAGCGCAGCGACGCGACATGTACCTCCAGGGTGCGGCCCGTTCCCTCCCAGCTCGTCCGCCACACCTCGCTGATGATCTGCTCCCGGCGGAAGACCACACCGGGGCGCTGGGCGAGCAGTGCGAGCAGGTCGAACTCCTTGCGGGTGAGCTGGACCTCCTGGCCGTCGACACTGACCTTGCGGGTGGGCAGCTCGATGCGGACCGGGCCGATACTCAGGGCCGCGAGCGGGGTCGGCCCGGTGTCCTCCCCGGCCGTCCCGCGCCGGGCGACGGCGTGGATCCGGGCCAGGAGCTCTCCGGTGTCGTACGGCTTCACCACGTAGTCGTCGGCACCGAGGTTGAGGCCGTGGATCCGTGAGCGGACGTCGGACCGCGCGGTCACCATGATCACCGGGATCGCGGAGCGCTTGCGGATCTTCCCGCACACCTCGTAGCCGTCCTGATCGGGCAGCCCGAGGTCGAGGAGCACCACCCCGAAGGGTTCCTTCCCGCCCGGCTTCTCGGTCGGCAGCAGCGCCCGGAGAGCGTCCTCACCGCTGCGGGCGTGCACGACCTGGAAGCCGTGCCGCGAGAGCACTGCGGACAGGGCAGCGGCGACGTGGTCGTCGTCCTCGACGAGCAGCAGTCTCATGGCCCCCCTCTCCGCCTCATGTCTTGTCTCATTGTCCTTCGCGATGGCCGGAAACCGTACGTGACGGTCCACCGGCGTTCCGGTCGGCGAACCTTCCCGTACGGCCAGGATTCACGTCATCCCCGTACCAGGGCATCCACGCCGATGGCGGGTGTGCCAGTCAAGTCCCCGCCGGTTACCACCGGGTTTCCGTTACCCACCCGGTATGCCCGCCGAGCACCCCGTGTCGCCCCGTTCACGCGGTGTGTCCGGTCGAGGCCGGATCGTTATGCTCAATTTCCGCTCAGATGTAATGACGCTGGTAGCACTGCGTCACTAGGGTCCTTCCCTAACCGAGGAGGACGGAGCAAGAAGCCGATGAGCGGAGTTTCAGTGAACAAGGCCGCCGAGGATGCCGCACCTGCGGGAGACGACCTTGTCGTACTGAGCAACGTCAACAAGCACTTCGGCGCGCTGCATGTGCTCCAGGACATCGATCTGACCATCGCCCGTGGCGAGGTCGTCGTAGTCATCGGGCCCTCCGGGTCCGGGAAGTCCACGCTGTGCCGCACGATCAACCGCTTGGAGACGATCGACTCGGGCGCGATCTCGATCGACGGCAAGCCCCTGCCCCAGGAGGGCAAGGAGCTCGCCAGGCTGCGTGCCGATGTCGGCATGGTCTTCCAGTCGTTCAATCTTTTCGCGCACAAGACGGTGCTCGAGAACGTGATGCTGGGCCAGGTCAAGGTTCGCGGGACGGACAAGAAGGCCGCCGAGGCGAAGGCCAGGAGCCTGCTCGACCGTGTGGGGGTCGGCGTACAGGCGGACAAGTACCCGGCGCAGCTCTCCGGCGGTCAGCAGCAGCGCGTGGCGATCGCACGGGCGCTGGCGATGGACCCCAAGGTCATGCTCTTCGACGAGCCCACTTCGGCGCTCGACCCGGAGATGATCAACGAGGTGCTCGAGGTCATGCAGCAGCTGGCGCGGGAGGGGATGACCATGGTCGTCGTCACCCACGAGATGGGCTTCGCCCGCTCGGCCGCGAACCGTGTGGTCTTCATGGCGGACGGAAAGATCGTCGAAGAGGCGACTCCCGACCAGTTCTTCAGCAACCCGCGCAGCGACCGGGCCAAGGACTTCCTTTCGAAGATCCTTCACCACTCATAACGCACGGCTGGTCCAGCGCCGGCTGAGTACTCACATCGCGTCAACCCAGGGAATCCATCATGCAGCTTCGCAAGGTCACCGCCGCCTCGGCCGCCGTGCTCGCGCTCGCCCTCACCGCCACGGCCTGTGGCTCCGGAGACAAGGACGACGCCGCGGGTTCCGGCGGCGGCAAGAAGATCACGATCGGCATCAAGATCGACCAGCCCGGTCTCGGCCTGAAGACGCCCGACGGCAAGTTCGCGGGCTTCGACGTCGACGTCGCCACGTACGTGGCCAAGGAGCTCGGCTACGACGCCGAGAACATCGAGTTCGTCGAGACGAAGAGCGCGGACCGCGAGACGGCCATCGAGCGCGGCGACGTGAAGTTCATCGCGGCGACGTACTCCATCAACGACGAGCGCCTGCAGAAGGTCGACTTCGCCGGCCCCTACCTCCTCGCGCACCAGGACGTCCTCGTCCGGGCCGACGACAAGACCATCAAGTCGCCCGAGGACCTCAACGACAAGAACCTCTGCTCCGTCACCGGTTCGACCTCCGCGAAGAACGTCAAGGAGAAGCTGGCCCCGAAGGCTCAGCTGCAGAACTACGGCGGCTACTCCGAGTGCCTCACCGGCCTGGAGAACAAGGCTGTCGACGCCCTGACCACGGACGACTCCATCCTCGCCGGATACGCGGCGCAGGATGCCCACAAGGGCAAGTTCAAGCTGGCCGGCTTCAAGATGACCAACGAGAACTACGGCATCGGTCTGAAGAAGGGCGACGCCGACCTCAAGAAGAAGATCGACGCCGCGCTGACCAAGATGTTCTCGGACGGTGCCTGGGACAAGGCGGTCGAGGCCAACTTCGGTCCCGCCAACTACAAGAACGAGCCCGCGCCGAAGATCGGCAACGTCGTCAAGTAGCACTCCCCTCGCAAAGCGGTCCGAAGCCGGGCTGACGAGGTGCGCCGCCGCCGAGGCGGCGCACCGAGCCCTCCCCACACGTGGAAGCACGGGAGATCGTGTTCGACTTTCTTGAAGGTTACGACCTACTGGGGGCCTTCTGGGTGACGGTGAAACTCACCGTCTACTCAGCCCTCGGTTCCCTCATATGGGGAACGCTGCTGGCCGGTATGCGGGTCGGCCCGGTCCCCCTGATGCGCGGTTTCGGTACCGCCTATGTGAACATCATCCGTAATATCCCGCTGACCGTCATCATCGTCTTCGCGTCGCTGGGCCTGTTCCAGACCCTGCAGGTCAAGCTCGGAGGCGGAGGCGACTTCGAGGTCATCAACTTCCGCCTCGCGGTGCTCGCACTGGCCCTCTACACGGCGGCCTTCGTCTGCGAGGCACTGCGCTCGGGCATCAACACGGTGCCGACGGGCCAGGCCGAGGCCGCACGGGCACTCGGTCTGAGCTTCACCCAGGTCCTCCGGCTGGTCATCCTCCCGCAGGCCTTCCGCGCGGTCGTCAATCCGCTGGCCAACGTGCTGATCGCGCTGACCAAGAACACCACGGTCGCCGCGGCGATCGGTGTGGTCGAAGCGGCGTACCTGATGAAGGACATGATCGAGGCAGAGGCACAACTGATCCTGATCTCCGCAGTCTTCGCGTTCGGGTTCATCTGCCTCACCCTCCCGACCGGGCTCCTCCTCGGCTGGGTGAGCAAGAAGGTGGCGGTGAAGCGATGACGACGTCCGTCCTCTTCGACGCGCAGGGCCCCCGTGCCAAGCAGCGCAACGTCCTGTACACCGTCGTCTTCGTGGCAGCCCTCGCGGCCGCGGCGTGGTGGGTGTTCAGCAGCCTCGCCGAGAAGCACCAGCTCGACTGGGTCAAGTGGGAGCCGTTCTTCACGAGCCCCCAGCCGTGGGAGACCTATATCTGGCCCGGGCTCCAGAACACGCTCAAGGCCGCGTTCTTCGCCCTGCTGATCGCCCTGCCGCTCGGTGCCCTCTTCGGGATCGGCCGACTCTCCGACCACCGGTGGATGCGCATGCCGTCCGGCGTCGTCGTGGAGTTCTTCCGCGCGATCCCGGTCCTGATCCTGATGATCACGGCGAACGCCGCGTACGCGGAGTTCACGACCCTCGCCACAGAGGACCGGCTGCTCTACGCCGTCGTCACGGGCCTGGTCCTGTACAACGCCTCGGTACTCGCCGAGATCGTGCGGGCAGGCATCCTCTCCCTCCCCCGAGGGCAGACCGACGCCGCGAAGGCGATCGGCATGCGCAAGGGCCAGACGATGCGGTACGTGCTGCTGCCGCAGTCGGTCACCGCGATGCTGCCCGCGATCGTCAGCCAGATCGTGGTCATCGTGAAGGACACGGCCCTCGGCGGTGCGGTGCTCACCTTCCCCGAGCTGCTGGCGTCGGTCCGTCCGATGAGCGCGAACTACGGGGCGAACACCATCGCGTGCTTCACCATCATCGCGCTGATCTACATGGCACTGAACTTCGCGCTGACGTCGTTCGCGAGCTGGCTCGAGGGCGGAAGACAGGCTCGGGGTTCTACCCCTACGAGTGACCCGCTTCTCCGGTGCGGCGGGGGGGGGGGGCGCGCCCCCCCCCCCCCCCCCCCCGCCACGTTCGCGGGTCACTTGACGCGCGCATCGACAGTAGGTTGCATACGTTCTGTGATCCCGCCCCGAACCACCCACGTCGCAGCCCTCTCCCCCTCCTCCCCCTCGACCTCGACGACCGGTGCGGGAGGGTTCCCCCAGTGGACCCGGTGATCGTCGTCGGCGCCGGCCCGGTCGGGCTGGCGCTGTCGCTCGCCCTCGCGGCACAGGGCGTGCCCTCCGTCCTGCTCGACGAAGGTCCCGGCAAGGAGGAACAGCGTCCGGCGCGCACCGTCGTGCTGCGCGAGGACACCGCGGACCTGGTGGAACGGCTCGGCTGCTCGGTGCTCCACCAAGAAGGACTGCGGTGGGCCGGCTGGCGGTCGGTGCGTCGCAAGCAGCTGGTGCGGGCAGTGGCGCTGGGCGAGGAGGAGGGCACCGTTCCGCTGCCCTCGCCCGTCCACCTCCCCCAGCACGCGCTCACCGGAGGACTGCGGGCGGCGGTCGCCGCACACGACCTGGTCACCCTGGTGCCGTTCAGCAGGATCGACACCCTGGAGCAGGACGAGCACGGGGTCACCGTGCACACCCGGGAGCCGGGATCGACCTGGTGGCGCGGGAGTTACCTGGTGGGCTGCGACGGTGCGCGCTCCACCGTGCGCAAGCTCCTGGACATCAGATTCCCTGGTCGTACGGCGGTGGAACGGCACGCCGTCGCGGCGCTCCGCGCCCAACTGCCCTGGCCCGGCGAGGCCGTGCTGCACCGGGCTCCGCCCTGGCGTTCCGGGGGTGCCGAGGTCACCGCGAGGCCGCTGCCCGACGGGGTCTGGAGGCTGGACTGGCTTCTTCCGCCACGCGGCGAACTCGTCACCCCCGACGCCCTGATCACCCGGATCCGCGACACCCTCGAGGGCTGGTGCGGTGAGACGCCGCCCTACGAACTGCTGGACACGGGCGTGTACACGCTCCACCACCGGCTGGCCAGGCGCTGGCGGGTCGAGCGCGCGTTCCTCGCCGGGGATGCCGCGCACCTGCTGGGCGCGCTCGGCACCCAGGGTCTGGACGAGGGGCTGCGGGATGCCGAGAACCTGGCCTGGAAGCTGGCACAGGCCTGGCACGGGAATGCCTCCGGTCTCCTGCTCGACAGCTACCAGGCCGAGCGAAGGGCCGCGGTCGCCTCCCGGCTGCGGGCAGCCGACCAGTCACTGCCGATACTGCGGGGCGGCGCGGCCCTCCGGACACTCGTGCCCGGCGCCGCGCGCGGGCACGACACCCTGCTGGCCGACGGCCATCTGGGATGCGGGCCTCTGGGCGCGCCCCCTTCGTACACGCACTCCCCCCTCTCGCCTCGGCGCGCCGAAGCCCACGTCTCCGTAGGGACGGCCCCCGGCGCACCGGTCGCCGACGTCCGGGTGACCGCACCCGACGGGAAGACGGTGCGGCTGCGCGACCGGCTGGGCCTGGGGCACCTGCTGGTGATCCTGGTCGCACCCGGTACCGGGGTGTGGGACAGACGACACTGGCTGACGGCGGGTGTCATGCCCCGTCTCGTCGACGCGGTGGGATCCCTCCCGGTGAAGGCCGAGCTGCTGGTGACCGAGAGCTACCCGGGCGCAACGGCCCACACGGTTCTGCTGGTCAGGCCGGACGGCCATCTCGTCGCCGCCTTCAGCGGGGTGCGACCCCAGGAGCTCTTCGCGGCTGCCGACGCGGCGCGTGGGGGTGGCGTGGACACGGCGCGCGAAGACGGGGCTCGCACGACCACGAGTTCCGACCGGACCGCGGACGTCAATTGACCGCCGCAGACGCACATGGTGTACTCCAGATCATGACCGACACCGATGTGCGCCTGTGGCGGAGGGTCCATATGGATCTCGTCCGCTATGCGGGCTGCGTGTGTCGCCCGTCCTGCTGAATCGCCTTCACCCGGCACGCCCCGCTGTTTCGACCGCGGCTGTGCTCACACGCGAACTTCTCAGGACGGTTTCTGTGTCTGCATCCTCTTTCTCCCTGCCCACGCCCGCGTCCGCCGTCGACACGGCCGCGCCGGCTTCGACCGTGGTCGGCACGGATCCATCGGCCGCCGTCGGTACGGATCCCCGCCCCGCCGTCGGCACCGAGGCTCCGACGGCCGCCGGCACGGGCACCGGGGCCCCGACCGCCGCGGAACTGCTCGACTTCGTCCGCCGGACCGCGGAGGACAGCGCGCTCGTCGCCTCGCTCCCGCTCGACCCCGAGGGACGTACCTGGCTCCGGCTCGACGGCCCCGGGGGAAGCGAGGCGTGGCTCATCAGCTGGCCTCCCGGTACCGGCACCGGCTGGCACGACCACGCCGAGTCGACGGGGGCGTTCACCGTCGCCGCGGGTGGCCTCAGGGAGCACTCACTGGCCGCCCGGCTGCCCACCGACGGCTGGAGGACCCTCGAACTGAGCGAGGGCATCGACCGGACCCGGCTCCTGGCCACCGGCCAGGGCAGGGCGTTCGGCCGACACCACGTCCACGAGGTACTCAACGAATCCGGCCACGAACACGCCGTGTCGGTGCACGCGTACTACCCGCCCCTGCCGCAGATCCGCCGCTACAGCCGCACGGGAGCGGTGCTGCGCCTGGAGCAGACCGAGCGCCCGGAGGACTGGCAGTGAGCGGCGGGGGCCGAGGCCGCCGGGAGCGGGTGGGCATCGACGAACTGCTCGTCCGGGTACGCGCGGGCTACGAGCGGGTCGGCCCCGAGGAGGCCGCAGCCGCGGCTGCCCGAGGGGCCCTGCTGGTCGACATCCGCTACGCGGCCCTGCGCGAGAGGGACGGACTGATCCCCGGGGCCCTGGTCGTCGAGCGCAACGAGCTGGAATGGCGGCTCGATCCGCAGGGAAGCCACCGTGCCCCCCAGGCGGTGAGCCACGATCTACAGGTCGTGGTGATCTGCAACGAGGGGTACGCCTCGAGTCTCGCGGTCGACTCCCTGCGTCAGCTGGGACTGCACCGGGCCACGGACCTGACCGGCGGCTTCCAGGCGTGGCGCGCGGCCGGGCTCCCGGTCGCTCTCTGACCTGAGGCACCCCGGCTCACCGCCTCCCACGGCGACCTGAGGCACCCGATCCGCCAGGCCCTCCCACGACGACCTGAGACACCCGGTCCGCCAGGCCCTCCCACAGCGGCCTGAGGCACCCCGGCCGCCAGGCCTCCCAAGGCGGCGAGCGCCCCTGGCCACCTCTCCGAACGGCCTCCGGGATGGCGGGCCGACGTGCCCTGTCCGCAGGCGAACGGCCGGTGACGCCGACACGGCCGGTGACGCCCGCACGGCCGATCGGCTGCGGACACGGCCGAATGGACCTCCGACCCACTCCAACGCTGCTCTCCGGTAGAGCAATCGTCGCGCGCGACGGACATTCGCCTCATCACTGAGGACCGGAATGTATGGAGATGTCGTACCGATGGAAACCGTTCAGCTCACCCCGGACCAGCTCGACGCACAGATCTCCCAGCTCCACGACACGGATGCCTGGCAGCGCATCGTGACGGGCTGGGAACGCACGGCCCCGGGCCCCTCATCACCGGATCGCGAACCGGTCGGCGAGACGTCGCCCCGGCACCCGGCCGACTGGCGGGACCTGCTGTCCGTGCCCGTCGACCGGCTGATCGAGGACTCACTGCGAAGCATGCCCGCGAGGCAGCCCCGCGAGCGCGCGCTTCCCGGGCGTCTCGGCGCCGTGCTGCCCGAGCGCCTGCACGCGTGGCGCCGGATCGGACAGCCCGATGTGCGTCCGTCCACCCATCTTGGTTACGCCCGGCGGATTCTGGCCGAGTGGGGCTGGCAGAACACCCCCTATCGCCTGCGCGACGCTCGCGGTGCGCGCTGCCTCTGCGGGGCCATGCTGACCGCCCACCGGCTCGGCTACGGATCGCTGGACACCGTCGACCGGGCCGGCGCCTGGCTCATCACCGAGCTGCGCTCGGTGGGCTGGACCGGTCTGATCGGCCCCTGGAACCGGCATCCCGGCCGTACGGCCGCAGACGCACTGGCCCTGATCGACGCCACGATCCTCCGGGCGGCCCGGGCTGGGCACTGAGCGCGGCTGCCGGGTGCGACCCCGCCGGACCCGAGCGCGGCCCGCCGCAGTGTGTTCCTGTCCTGGCACCATGACGGCCGGGCAACACCCCGGTCCGGCATCGTGACGGCGGGGACAACACCCCGGTCCGGCACCATGACGGCCGGGCAACACCCCTGTCCGGCATCGTGACCGCCGGACTTCCCTCCTGTCCGGCACCACGACGCCGGGCGACGCTGCTGGCCGGCACCACGCGCGGCCCGTCGGCGATGGCCCCCTCCGCCACCGCCGACAGACCCCGCTCACACGAACTGCGCCTCCGGCCCGTCACACCGAGTCACCGTCGTGCCGTGCCCGTCACAGCAAGGCCCGTTCATGCCGTGCCGGTCGCTCTGAGCCCCGTTCATGCCTGGCCAACCATGTTGACTCCCCGCGATGTTCACGCCCGAGCCACCGGCCGCCCGTGCCCATCGACCGGCGGCACCCCCCGTTTCCCGGGCCCCGTGCCCATCGACCGGCGCACCCCCGTGCCCCCGGTCGACGCGCTCCCCCAGTCCCCCGTTCGCCGATCAGAAGGGCTCGTCCAGCCCTTCCGTGTCCTCCCCCTCCGCCTCGAGCGCCTGACGCACCACGCGCAGCGCCATTCCCTCCCCGTATCCCTTGCGCGCCAGCATGCCGGCGAGCCGACGCAGGCGCTTGTCCCGGTCCAGCCCCCGGGTGGAGCGAAGTTTCCGCGCGACGAGCTCCCTGGCGGTCTCCTCCTCCTGGTCGGGGTCGAGCTGCCCGACCGCCTCGTCGATCACCGCCGGATCCACACCCTTGGTGCGCAGCTCGCGCACGAGGGCACGGCGGGCCAGTCCTCTGCCATGGTGCCGGGACTCGACCCAGGCGTCCGCGAACGCCGCGTCGTCGATCAGTCCCACGTCCTCGAACCGCGAGAGCACTTCCTCCGCCGCCTCGTCGGGGATCTCCCGCTTGCGCAGCGCGTCGGCGAGTTGCTTGCGGGTGCGCGGCGTCCCGGTCAGCAGCCTGAGACAGATGTTGCGCGCCTGCTCGACCGGGTCTCGCGGTTCCCCTTTCTCGGCCCTCGACGAGGAAGGGGAACCGCTGCTCCTGGAGCGGGAGCGGGAACGACGGCCCGCCCCCTCGCCGAACCCGGCCCCCCGACCGGGCTCCGAGGGGCCCCTGGACGGCTCTGCGGCGTACGCCGGGCCGGCCTCCTCCTCGCCGGCGGCGTCAGCGCCCGGCCACTCCGTGCGACGCGTCACGGCCTAGCTCTTGGCCGCCGCGGCCTTGGCAGGCTTGGCCTTGGTCGCGGGAGCCGGCACCGACTTGGCCGCCGCCCCGTCGGCCGGGGCACCCGCGGTGACCGCCGCATCCGCTGCGGGCTCCGCCGCGGCATCCTCCGGACGGACACCGACGCCGAGCTTGTCGAGGATCTTCTTCTCGATCTCGTTGGCCAGGTCGGGGTTGTCCTTGAGGAAGTTGCGGGAGTTCTCCTTGCCCTGACCGAGCTGGTCGCCCTCGTACGTGTACCAGGCGCCGGCCTTGCGGACGAAGCCGTGCTCCACGCCCATGTCGATCAGTCCGCCTTCACGGCTGATGCCCTGGCCGTAGAGGATGTCGAACTCGGCCTGCTTGAACGGCGGCGCCACCTTGTTCTTGACGACCTTGACGCGGGTGCGGTTGCCCACGGCGTCGGTGCCGTCCTTGAGCGTCTCGATCCGGCGGATGTCCAGACGCACCGAGGCGTAGAACTTCAGCGCCCGGCCACCGGTCGTCGTCTCCGGGGAGCCAAACATCACCCCGATCTTCTCGCGCAGCTGGTTGATGAAGATCGCCGTGGTCTTGGACTGGTTGAGCGCGCTGGTGATCTTACGGAGCGCCTGGCTCATCAGACGCGCCTGCAGGCCCACGTGCGAGTCGCCCATCTCGCCCTCGATCTCCGCACGGGGCACCAGGGCCGCGACGGAGTCGATGACGATCAGGTCGAGCGCGCCGGAGCGGACGAGCATGTCCACGATCTCCAGCGCCTGCTCGCCGTTGTCCGGCTGCGAGAGGATGAGGTTGTCGATGTCGACGCCCAGCTTCTTCGCGTACTCCGGGTCCAGAGCGTGCTCCGCGTCGATGAACGCCACCGAGCCGCCGAGCTTCTGCGCGTTCGCCACGGCGTGCAGCGTCAGCGTCGTCTTGCCGGAGGACTCCGGTCCGTACACCTCCACCACGCGGCCGCGCGGCAGACCGCCGACGCCGAGCGCGACGTCGAGGGCGGTGGACCCGGTGGGGATCACCTCGATCGGCTCGTTCGGCCGCTCACCGAGGCGCATCACCGCGCCCTTGCCGAATTGCCGTTCAATCTGTGCGAGTGCGGCGTCCAGCGCCTTCTCGCGGTCGGTTCCTGCCATGGGTTCCACCCGATTTGCTTGAGTCGATCGCTTCACGTCACAGACGCTAACCCCTGCCACTGACAATGGGCCTCGACGTCCTCCCGGCCTGTGGACAACTCCAGGGCCGGACCCGGCAAATCCCGGCCGGAATCCCATAAGAATGGATGTTCGATTTCAGTGTCAAGCGCACCGCGCCGGGCCGATACGACGAGGGTAGTGGCTTATAGCAGCACACATCCAGCAAGTCAATGAACCGCGACGGACATCACGTTGATTTCAGTCGACATCCGGACATCCATTCCTGACCTGTCCTGATATGCCGCTCTTGTCGCTGTCGGCGCCCGCAACACCGCTCGGGATATCGCCGCCCTGCGGGGGCCGCCGGAGCCTCGGCAGGTCGCTGTCGGGCGGAACCTGGCGCCGGGTCCACTGATTCACCTATCTCGACGACAGCAGGCCCGACGCCTGGAGATATCTCGTGGAGGTCCAGGACCCGGGTCTGCCGGCCGAGGTCACCGGCTGCCGCCGGCCGGGCCCGCGTCATCCCCGCCGCGGGCCCGCAACGCGCGGCGGATCCTCGACGGCACCGGCTCACCACGCCGCGACAGCCGGCCCCCCTGCACCCTGGGGTCGTCCGTCACGTCGTAGCGCTTCACATAGGCGCCCAGGAACGCCTGAAGCGTCGCGACGGCCGGAATGGCGATCAGCGCCCCGACGGCGCCCATCAGCGCGGTACCCGCGACCACTGAGCCGAAGGCGACCGCGGGGTGGATGTCGACCGTCTTGGACGTGAGCTTCGGCTGCAGCACGTAGTTCTCGAACTGCTGGTAGACCACGACGAAACCGAGCACCCACAGCGCGTACCACGGGTTGACGGTGAAGGCGATCAGCATGGGCAGCGCGCCGGCGAGATACGTACCGATCGTGGGGATGAACTGCGAGACGAGGCCGACCCAGACCGCGAGCGCCGGTGCATAGGGCACACCGAGGGCAAGGAGCAGGACGTAATGCGCCGCACCGGAGATCAGAGCCATCAGCCCGCGCGAGTAGATGTAGCCGCCGGTCTTGTCGACCGCGATCTCCCAGGCGCGCAGCACCTCGGTCTGCCGGGAGGGGGGCAGTACCGAGCACAGCGCGCGCCGCAGCCGGGGGCCGTCGGCGGCGAAGTAGAACGAGAACAGGAAGATCATCAACAGCCGGAACAGCCCGCCGAGCACGGTGGTGGAGACGTCGAGCACCCCGGTCGCACTGTTCTGGACGTACTTCTGGAGCCAGTCGGAGTGCAGCAGGCTGTCCTGGACCTCGACCCGGGAGAGCTCGGTGCGGAAGGTCTGGTTGACCCAGTTGATCACCGAGTCCAGGTACTTGGGGAACTCCTCGACCATGTCGACGATCTGGCCGGCGAGCATCGAACCGAGCAGGACGACGAAGCCGACCGCGGCGACCAGCACGGCGAGGAACACCAGGAACGTGGCGAGTCCACGGCGCATCCCGCGCCCGGCCATGCGGCTGACGGCCGGCTCGATGGCCAGCGCCAGGAAGAAGGCGATGAGGACGTTGGTCAGCAGTCCGATGAGCTGGTAGAAGGCCCAGCTGCCCAGTTGGAAGCACCCGTAGAGAGCAAGTGCCATGACCATCGCGCGCGGCAGCCAGCCGGGCATGCGGACGGGTCCGGCGCCGGGCGGCGGATTCGGTGGAGCGGCCGGCGGGACGGGCGGCGAGGCGGGCGGCTGGGTCTGGGCGGTCTCGTCTGTCGGTGCCACGGGACAAGTCTCGCTCACCGCAGCGACAGCCTGTCCCACGGCCCGGTGGCGACCGGCTCGGGAGCCGCAGGTGATGCTGTCGTGCCGGGGGGCGCGACGCCCTCGCTCAGCGCTGGTCCGCAGGCACTCCGACCGCGGCGCAGACCCCGCGCCAGACGTCCTTTGCTTCCCAGCCCGCGGCCAGGGCCTCGTGCACCGTACGGCCGCCGAGCTCCGCCATGACGTGATCGCGCGCGAAGGAGTCGGCGTACGTCTCGCCGAAGTGTTCCGCCATCCGTTCCCAGAAAATCGTCAACCGCATGCTCCCAGTATCCCGCTCCTGAGAGTGCAGCCGGGCCGGGAGGGCCCTGCCGGCCCCCTCATCCCCTCTACGGTCGGTTCATGGCTGGAACCGGAGCAGACCCCCTTGCCCACGCCGAGCAGTTCATCTGGCTCACCGCACGCGTTCTCGAGCAGCGGCGGTTCGCCCATCTCTTCCTGGAAGGAAGCGCGGACAGCGTCGAAACCGCGCTCGCCGCCTACCGGAACGAGGACGGTGGATACGGTCACGCCCTCGAACCCGATCTTCGCGGTCCTGTGAGCCAACCGCTGCACACCGCTCACGCACTGAGCGTTCTCGACTCGATCGGCCGCTGCGGTGGACTGCGCGTGGAGCGGATCTGCCGCTACCTGACGGACGTGTCGACCAAGGAGGGCGCGCTGCCCGCGCTCCACCCCTCCCAGCGCGGTTACCCCGCGGCACCCTTCATCCCCGTCGTCGACGACCCGCCCGCCGAACTCCTGACGACGGGCCCGGTGGTCGGGCTGCTGCACCGCAACCAGGTGTGGCATGCGTGGCTGTTCCGGGCCACCGACTTCTGCTGGGCCGCCGTCGACGCTCTGGATCAGTCCCATCCGTACGAGATCGAGGCCGCCGTCGCCTTCCTGGACGGCGTCCCCGACCGTGCGCGCGCCGAAGCGGCCGCCGACCGGCTGGGGCGGCTGGTGCGTGAGCAGCGGCTGGTGGTGCTCGATCCGCGCCGCCCCTCCGCATACCCGGTGCCTCCCGGCTACGCCCCAGGAGAACACCACTTCCCCTACGACTACGCCCGCACGCCCGGGTCACTCGCCCGCCGCTGGTTCAGCGACGGGGAGCTGGAGAGCTCCCTGGATCATCTGGCGGCCGAACAGCAGGATGACGGCGGCTGGCCGGTCAACTGGCGGCAGTGGGCCCCCGGAACGGCCTTGGAGGGCCGTCCGATCGTGACACTCAAGGCTCTGCGGACCCTCCGGGCGTACGGTCGCGCCCTGCGCTGACCCGATCCCGTCCTCCTCCGGGCCTACGCTCGTTCCCTGTGCTGACCTGTCCCGCCTCAGAACAGGGCGCGCACGACGGCGGTGACCACCACGGCGGTGCCGACGACGACCAGGAACGGAGCACGCAGGACGAGGGCGAGCGCCGCCGCGGCGAGCCCTGCCGCCCGGGCGTCCAGTACCAGCTGCTGTCCGTCGGCGAAGGTCTGCTGGGCGGTGAGAGCGGCGAGCAGTGCCACCGGCAGGAGTGCTGCCAGCCGTTGCACCAGGGGGCGTTCGAGGACGCCGGCAGGGACCAGGAGCCCCAGGAGCTTGGCGAGATAGCAGCCGACGGCGGTGAGCCCGATGGCGATCCAGACGGTCATCGGCCCTCCCCGGGCGCCGTGCCTTCGATGACGGTCTCTTCCGTGGCGCCCTTGCCACGGCCCTTCAGGAAGAGGACCAGCGGAGCGGCCAGTGCGGACACGAGTACGGGTGCGCCCGCAGGCAGCACCGGCAGGAGGCCCAGGACCAGGAGGACGGCGACTCCCGCTGTGGCACGCTCCGTGGTGCTCTTCAGCATCGGCGCGAGCAGGGCGAGGAACACGGCGGGGCCGGCCGCGTCCAGCCCCCAGGCGTTGGTGTCGCCGAGCGCCTCCGCCCCGAGCGCGCCGGCCAGGGTGGTGAGGTTCCACAGGGCGTAGAGGGTGAGCCCGGTGACGGTGAAACCGATGCGCGCGGCACGCCTGGTGGGCTGGGGCAGGGTGACGGCCGTCGTCTCGTCGATGACCCATTGCGCGGCAAGGGGACGCAGTGCGCGCGGCAGGGCGAGGAGCTGTGACAGCCGCAGCCCGTAGAAGGCGTTGCGGATGCCCAGGAAGAACGCTCCTGCCGCGGCGGTGTAGGGGTTGCCCCCGGCCGCGAGGGCGCCCACGAGGGCGAACTGGGAGGCGCCGGTGAAGACGAGGAGACTCATCACACAGGACTGGAGAAGGGTCAGTCCGGCGCCTGCCGAGGTCACGCCGAAGGCGAATCCGGAGAGGCCCACGGCGATTCCCACGCCGAGTGCGTCCCGGACGACGGCGGAGTCCGGCTTGCCCGGACCCGCGTCACGCGCGTCGGGGGCACCGGCGCTCGGAGGGGGTGCTGTCTGTTCTGCCACGCCCGGAACGCTACGGGGAGGGGCCCTTGCCGGTCTTGTACGTTCTTGCACGCTCCCGGCGGTAGGCGCCGGGAGGCACCCCGACGATCCGGGTGAAGTGACGGTTGAGATGGGGCTGGTCGGTGAAGCCCACGGCGGCGGCTGCCTCGGCGGGTGCGGTCCCCGCGTCGAGCATGCGCCGGGCACAGCGCACCCGGGCGTCGGTGAGCCAGGTGTGCGGGGGCATCCCGTACTGCTTCTTGAAGGCCCGCAACAGGGCGAACGGACTGGTGCCCAGCTCGGCGGCGAGCGCTTCCAGGGTGGGCGGCCGGTCCATCCGCTCCTCCAGTACCGCCCGCGCCCGGGCGGCGTCACGGGCACCGGCGGAGTGCGCCGCACTGGCCGGCTGCACGCTGCCGTGGCGGTCGAGCAGCCGGGCGACCAGGATGCGCAGGACACTGTCGGCGGCCAGGGCGTTGCCCTCCTCGGCCGCCCGGTGGACTCCGGTGATCAGGTGGGCGGCATGCGGGTCGCTCACTCCGGTCCCGGTGAATCCGACCGTGCCGCGCGGACCGGTCAGATCGGCCGCGATGCCGTTGATCACCTGGGCGGACGGATAGAGCGTGGCGTACGCCCACCCCTCGGGCACTCCGGCGCGAGCGGTGTGCGGCACTTCCGGGTTGATCATGATCACGGTGCCGGGCCCGGCCTGCACGCTGCCCTCGGGAAGGCCGACCTCCTCCACACCGCTGGTGACCGTGGCGAGGACGTACCCCTCGTGGCTGTGGCGCGGAAAGGTGTGGCGGACGTACCTCGCACGGAGCAGATCAAGGCCGGGCAGCTCCGCGTGCTGCCAGTGCCTCGCCCATTCCCCTGCCGGTGCCACCTCCGCCATGCTCGAATTCTCGCAGGCCCGGGCAGGTGACCGAAGTCCGGGAAGACGAGCTGCGGACACGTCCACCGGCCGTTGTCAGTGCCGGGGTGCACGATGGGGGGCATGGCCGGTTCCGCACTCGATTCGTTCTCGCCCGCGACCCGCAGCTGGTTCGCGGCGGCCTTCGACGCGCCCACCGCCGCGCAGGAAGGTGCCTGGCGCGCCATCGGTGAGGGCTCGGACGTCCTGGTCGTCGCACCGACCGGATCGGGCAAGACGCTCGCGGCCTTCCTCGCCTCGCTCGACCGGCTGGCGGCCGACCCGCCACCCGCCGAGGCGAAGAAACGCTGCCGCGTGCTGTACGTGTCGCCGATGAAGGCGCTCGCCGTCGACGTGGAGCGGAATCTGCGTTCGCCGTTGACCGGGATCCGCCAGGAGTCGGTGCGTCTGGGCCTGCCCGAGCCGGAAGTGAGGGTGGGCATCCGTTCCGGCGACACCCCTCCGGCCGAGCGTCGTTCGATGGCGACGAAGCCTCCGGACATCCTGATCACCACTCCCGAATCGCTGTTCCTGATGCTCACCTCCTCGGCCCGGGACGCACTTGCCGGCGTGGAGACGGTGATCGTGGACGAGGTGCACGCCGTCGCGGGCACCAAGCGTGGCGCCCATCTCGCCGTTTCCCTGGAGCGCCTGGACGAGCTGCTGCCCCGGCCCGCTCGGCGTATCGGGCTGTCGGCGACGGTCCGCCCGGTCGACGAGGTCGCGCGGTTCCTGTCACCCCAGCGGAGGGTGGAGATCGTCCAGCCCCCGTCCACCAAGGAGTTCGACCTCTCCGTCGTGGTCCCGGTGGAGGATCTCGGCGAGCTGAGCGGCTCCCCCGCGACCGGTGACGAGGGCGGCCAGGCGGAGAAGCCGTCGATCTGGCCCCACGTCGAGGAGCGGATCGCCGATCTCGTGCAGTCGCACCGTTCCACGATCGTCTTCGCCAACTCCCGGCGGTTGGCCGAGCGTCTGTGCAACCGGCTGAACGAGATCGCCTACGAGCGGGCGACCGGCACGGCGTTCGAGGAGGAACCGGCGGCCGGCACACCCTTGCCCGACGCCCACTCCCCCGCCGAGATCATGGCCCAGTCGGGGGCCGCGAAAGCGGCGCCGGCCGTCCTCGCCCGTGCGCACCACGGCTCGGTATCGAAGGAACAGCGCTCCCAGGTCGAGGAGGACCTCAAGGCGGGCCGGCTGCCCGCCGTCGTCGCCACCTCCAGCCTTGAGCTGGGGATCGACATGGGCGCGGTCGACCTGGTGATCCAGGTCGAGTCACCGCCGTCCGTCGCCTCGGGGCTGCAGCGGGTGGGACGTGCCGGGCACCAGGTCGGTGCCGTGTCCACCGGCGTGGTCTTCCCCAAGTACCGCGGCGATCTGGTGCAGGCTGCGGTCGTCACCGAGCGGATGCGAGCGGGCGCCATCGAGGCACTGCGGATCCCGTCCAACCCTCTGGACGTGCTCGCCCAGCAGATCGTCGCCATGGTCGCGCTCGACAGCTGGCAGGCCGACGACCTGCTCGCCCTGGCCCGCCGGGCGGCCCCCTTCGCCTCGCTCCCGGAGTCCGCGTTCACCGCCGTGCTGGACATGCTCGCCGGACGCTATCCGTCGGACGCCTTCGCGGAGTTGCGGCCCCGTGTGGTGTGGGACCGTGTCACCGGTACGGTCACGGGCCGCCCCGGTGCCCAGCGGCTCGCCGTCACCTCGGGCGGCACCATCCCCGACCGCGGGCTCTTCGGCGTCTTCCTGGCCGGCGCCGATCCGAAGAAGGGCGGCGGACGCGTCGGCGAGCTGGACGAGGAGATGGTCTACGAGTCCCGGGTCGGTGACGTCTTCACTCTGGGCACCACGTCCTGGCGCATCGAGGACATCACCAGGGACCGGGTCCTGGTCTCGCCCGCCCCCGGCGTCCCGGGCCGGCTGCCGTTCTGGAAGGGCGACCAGCTGGGCCGCCCGCTGGAGCTCGGCCGTGCGCTGGGCGCGTTCCTCCGGGAGATCGGCGGACTGTCCGCCGAGGACGCGAGGCTCCGGCTGCTCGCCGCCGGACTCGACGCCTGGGCGGCGGACAACATCCTGTCCTACCTGGACGAGCAGCGCCGTGCCTGCGGGCACGTACCGGACGACCGGACCGTCCTCGTCGAGAGGTTCCGGGACGAGCTGGGCGACTGGCGGATCGTGGTGCACTCACCGTTCGGCGCCCAGGTGCACGCCCCCTGGGCACTCGCCCTGTCCGCCCGGCTCGGTGAGCGGTACGGGATGGACGCGCAGGTCATGCACGCCGACGACGGCATCGTGCTCCGACTGCCCGACGCCGATCTGATGGGTCTCGACCTCCTCGACTTCGATCCGGTCCAGGGGGACGCGGGCGGCGGGACCGGCGGTGATACCGGACGCGGCGACACCGGCCCCGGCTTCCCCGCCGCCGGATACGACAGCGAGCAGCCCCCCGTCGCGGCCACCGACGTGGTGTTCGACAAGGGGGAGATCAGCCAGCTCGTCACCGAACAGGTCGGCGGATCGGCCCTGTTCGCCTCCCGGTTCCGCGAATGTGCGGCGCGCGCCCTGCTGTTGCCCCGGCGCAGCCCGGGCAAGCGCACGCCTCTGTGGCAGCAGCGCCAGCGAGCGTCCCAGCTGCTCCAGGTCGCTTCCGAGTTCGGCTCGTTCCCCATCGTCCTCGAAGCCGTCCGTGAATGCCTTCAGGACGTGTTCGACGTCCCCGGCCTCACCGAGCTGATGGGCGACCTGGAAGCGCGCCGGATCCGTCTGGTCGAGGTGACCACCCCCGAGCCGTCGCCGTTCGCCCGCTCGCTCCTCTTCGGCTACGTTGCGCAGTTCCTGTACGAGGGCGACTCCCCTCTCGCCGAGCGGCGGGCGGCAGCCCTCTCGCTCGACTCCCATCTCCTGGCCGAGCTGCTCGGCCAGGCGGAGCTGCGCGAGCTGCTCGACGCTGATGTCCTGGGGGAACTGGAGCGGGAGCTCCAGTGGCTGACCGACGACCGGAAGATCAAGGACGTCGAGGGCGCCGCCGATCTGCTGCGCGTCCTCGGCCCCCTCACCGGCGCCGAGCTGGCCGAGCGCGGCGCTGAGCCCGCATGGGCGCCGGAGCTGGAGACGTCCCGGCGTGCCATCAAGGTCCGTATCGGCGGAGCCGCTCACTGGGCGGCCGTCGAGGACGCGGGCCGACTGCGCGACGCACTCGGCACCGCCCTCCCGGTAGGGGTGCCCGAGGCGTTCACCGAGCCGGTCAAGGACCCTCTCGGAGACCTCCTCGCCCGCTACGCCCGTACACACGGCCCGTTCACCACCACGCAGGCGGCAAGCCGTTTCGGTCTCGGCCCCGCGGTCACGGACGGGGCGCTGCAAAGGCTGGCGGCGTCGGGCCGTGTGGTCCAGGGCGAGTTCCACCCCGCGGGCATCGGCCAGGAGTGGTGCGACGCCACGGTCCTGCGACGGCTGCGCCGTCGCTCGCTCGCCGCGCTCCGCCAGGAGCTGGAGCCGGTCCCGCCCGCCGCCCTGGCCGGTTTCCTCCCGCAGTGGCAGCACCTCGGCGACAACAGCCTGCGCGGCATCGACGGACTGGCCCGGGCCATCGAGCAGTTGCAGGGCGCCCCTGTGCCCGCGTCCGCCCTGGAGAAGCTGATCCTTCCGAGCCGCGTCGCGGGATACACCCCCGCCATGCTCGACGAGCTCACCACCACCGGCGAGATCGTCTGGGCGGGCGCGGGCGCCTTGCCCGGCAAGGACGGCTGGCTCTCCGTCTACCTGGCCGACAGCGCGCCCCTGCTCCTCCCGCCGCCCCACCCACTGGAGGAGACCGCGTTGCACGAGTCGGTCCTCACCGTCCTTTCCGGCGGGTACGGGCTCTTCTTCCGGCAGATCGCCGATCAGGTCCGGTCCACCACGCACCCGGACTGCACCGACCCCCAGCTGGCCGACGCGCTCTGGGACCTGGTCTGGTCCGGGCGTCTCACCAACGACACGCTCGCCCCGCTGCGTGCGCTCCTCGGCTCCGGCCGCACGGCAGGGTCCACCGCCCACCGCGCGAGGCGCAATGTGCCGCGCGGTCGTTACGGGTCGCTGACCGCGGCCGCCCGTCCGGCGTCCCGCACCGGTCCGCCGACCGTCTCGGGGCGCTGGTCGCTGCTGCCCCCGGCCGAGCCCGAGCCGACCCATCGCGCACATGCCCTGGCCCGGACGCTCCTCGACCGCCACGGTGTGGTGACCCGCGGTGCGGTGCAGGCCGAGGGTGTCGAGGGCGGGTTCTCGGCGGTCTACCGCATCCTCGCCGCGTTCGAGGACAGCGGGCAGGCCCGCCGCGGTTATGTCGTCGAGGGACTCGGGGCGGCCCAGTTCGCCATGGACGGTGCCGTGGACCGGCTCAGGGCAGCCTCCACCGCACGCGACCGTGCGGACCCCGGTTCGGCTCCCCGTGCGCTGGTCCTCGCGGCGGCCGATCCGGCCAACGCGTACGGTGCCGCTCTGCCATGGCCCGAGTCCCCGGACGGCGCGGGACACAAGCCGGGGCGCAAGGCCGGCGCGCTGGTGGTTCTCGTGGACGGCGAGCTCACCCTCTACATGGAGCGCGGTGGCAAGTCCCTGCTCGCATGGCCCACCGATCCCGCCGACCCCGCACTCCGCGCCGCGGCCGAGGCCCTCGCCTTGGCGGCCCGCGCGGGGACGCTCGGCACGGTCACGGTGGAACGCACCAACGGCGCATCCTCCCTCACCTCTCCGCTGGGCCGGACCCTGGAGGCCGCCGGCTTCCTGGCCACCCCACGCGGTCTGCGGCTGCGCGCCTGAGTGCGGCGCCGAGCGCGGCAAGGAACCACGTGTGGCCCTGACCGCGCATCATGGACGCATGCCCGAAGGTGACACCGTCCTGCAGACCGCCCGGCGTCTCGACGCCGCACTCGCCGGCCAGGTGCTGACGGTCTCCGACCTACGGGTCCCGCGGTTCGCCACAGCCGACCTCACCGGCCGGAGGGTCCTGGGCGCCACGGCACGCGGCAAGCATCTGCTCACCCGTTTCCAGGACGGCATCACTCTCCACAGCCACCTGCGCATGGAGGGCTCGTGGCGTGTGTACGACCCCGGCGAGCGCTGGCGAGGCGGCCCCGACCACCAGATCCGGGCCGTGCTCGCCACCGCGGAGCACACCGCCGTCGGCTACCGCCTGCCCGTCCTCGAACTGCTCCGCACCGAAGACGAGGAGCAGGTCGTCGGTCATCTCGGCCCTGATCTGCTGGGGCCGGACTGGGACCCTGACACCGCTCTGCGCAATCTGCTCGCCGACCCCGGGCGCCGCGTCGGAGACGCTCTGCTGGACCAGCGCAACCTCGCCGGTATCGGCAATGTCTACATGTGCGAACTCTGTTTCATGGCCCGCGCGACGCCCTGGCTCCCTGTGGGCGAGCTGCCCATGCCCATCGCCACCCGCCTGGTGAGCACGGCCAAGCAGCTTCTCGAGGCGAACCGCGACCGTCCGATGAGGACCACGACCGGGGCGACAGCCGCGATGTCCCGCATCCGCACCCGGGAGCGCCTCTTCGTCTACGGGCGGGCCGGCCGCCCCTGCCTGCGCTGCCGCACACCCATTCGTAAGGCGGACCGCGATGACCGCCCCACCTACTGGTGCCCGCACTGCCAGGCCGGCCCCACCGGCTAGCGGACTGCGGACTGCGGACTGCGGACTAGCGGGCCACGGGCCACGGGCCACGGGCCACTGCGGCAAACCGGCCGGTGCGGCCCGAGGACACCTTCCGAGACGCCCCCCGACGCCTGCGGTGAGGCTAGAAGGGTATGTCCGACCGGTCGACCGCGGGCTCGTCACCGGGCCGCTCCCGCCGCGCCGGCGCCACATGCACCGGCAGGAGGCTCAGCCCCCATCCCCCGGCCGCCACCGCCCCCTCGACCAGTCCGGCGCGTTCCGGCTCCAGTAACAGCCGCAGCACCGCCCACCACCACACGCCACCGAGGACCAGCGCCGGCACCCGTCGCCGCACCATGGCTGCCTCCTCCGGCCGACGTCGGTACGGCACGCTTCCTGACGGAAGGGCGCACCGTTGCGCTACCGGCGTGCGCAACGGGAGCGGAACGGCGGTGCGCGCTCTCCGGGGCCGATGTCGGGAGACGTCCCGGCCCTCTTCCGCAGTTTCCCCCGGGTCGAGGTCGGCTGCATCCTGCGGCCCCGGACATGCCGGCGCCCCCGGGACCGGAATCCGCGGGGGCACAACCGGTGGGCGGTTCTCTTACCTGTCGTCGTCGGTGAGGGAGTCCTTCACGCCCTTGGCGCGGTCGCCGGTGGCGCCCAGGGTGCCTTCCGCCTTGGCCTTGGCCTGGTCGGACTTACCCTCTGCCTCCTTGCGACGGTCTCCGGTGACCTTGCCGGTCGCTTCCTTGGCCTTGCCCTTGAGCTTGTCCATGGCCTTCTTGTCCGTCACGGCAATTCCCTCCTCGATTTCGGGCTCAGGCACTCTCCGCCTGGAACATCCACGCGTGCTTCTCGAGATCCGCGGTGAGTGCGATCAGGATGTCCTGGCTGATGGGATCCGGTTCATCGGTCGCCTCGATCCGCTCCCGCATGCGGTCGACGACCACGCGGAGGGCGTCGACGAGCACGCGTACCGCGTCCACGTCCTTGATCCAGCCATCGGGCACGGAATCGATCGCCGTGGTCTTCGCGAGCGTCCGGGACCGGCCGTCCGGGTTGACGCCGAGTGCGGAGGCCCTCTCCGCAACCGTGTCCGAGTGCTGCCGCGCCGTGTCGACGACCTCGTCGAGCTGAAGGTGCACAGAGCGGAACCGCGGGCCGACCACGTTCCAGTGGACCTGCTTGGCCACCAGGGAGAGGTCGATCAGGTCGACCAGCGCACCTTGCAGCGCGTCTCCCACTACCTTGCGGTCGCCATCGGACAGGGCGCTCTTCACGACAGACATGCACTTCTCCGTTCAGATAGCTGTTTGACTACCATCTGTCCACAATGTCACATATGAGGCGAAACGGTCATTCAGGTGGCTGTTCAGAAGAATCGCCACCCGGCCTCACTCCGCACCTGCCCCGCGAACGCCCCCGCACACACCGCGATACGCGAAAGCCCCGGCCGGCCCCTCGAGGGGCCGGCCGGGGCTTCATTCACCACGAACCGTGCGGTCAGGCGGCGACGACGTCCACCGCTTCCGCGGGCGCCTTGATGGTCACCCGTCCCGTCGGTACGCCGGCGACCGACGCAACAGAGACGGAGTTGAGCATCGGGCGTACTGGTACAGGCACCGCATCACTGGCTGCTGCCGACTCGGCCAGCTCGGCCAGCGACAGTTCATCGCTCACTTCACGCATGAGCTCGGACATCCGTACGTCCAGCGCGTCGCAAATGGCGGAGAGCAGTTCGGAGGATGCCTCCTTCTGCCCCCGCTCCACCTCGGAGAGATAGCCGAGCGAGACTCGGGCGGACGAGGAGACTTCGCGCAGAGTACGGCCTTGGCGCTGGCGCTGCCGACGCAGCACGTCACCAAGCAGGCGACGGAGCAGAATCATCGGTGGCTCCCTCCTCGGACCGCGTAGCCGCATCCTTCACGCCCCACCGTACCGCCTTGCGCTGCGGCCGTGCGGGGAGCGATGTCGTGTTCACTAAGGGCTGCAAACATCAAGTCCCCCCGTTCTGTTCCGTATCCTGTGCCCTCGCATTTTCGCCGAGTTCGCCGGAGAGCAGTTCGAGCAGGCTCCGTACACTCTCCTTACGGATGTCCGCCCGCCCGCCGTTCAACCTCAGCTCGGCGACTTTCCGTGCGCCCCCCGGCCCCGAAACGGCTACGAAGACCGTTCCCACAGGCTTGCCGTCCTGCGGCTCAGGACCCGCGACCCCGGTGGTCGACACGCCCCAGTCCGCGCCGAGAACCCCGCGTACGCCGACGGCCATCGCCTGGGCGACGTCCGGGTCCACCGCTCCCCGCTCCGCCAGAAGCGCGCCGTCGACACCCAGCACATCCCGCTTCAGGGGCGTGGCGTACGCCGTGACGGACCCGCGGAAGCTCCGAGAGGCTCCGGGTACGGCAGTGAGCTCAGCGGCCACCAGACCGCCGGTGAGGGACTCGGCGACCCCGAGCGTCTCACCGCGCTCCTGAAGCAGCCGCAGCACCTGGGCCGCTGCGGACGTCACCGCTCCGCCTCCGCGGTGCCCCGGCCGCCCGCGACGCGCTCGCCGACCGGCTCCACGAGGGGTTCCGCCACCGGCTCCACGACGCCTTCGGTCGTCCCGCCCGTTTCACCGGCGGCGTACCGCGCGCCGGAGGTGTTCGCGTCAGCGACGGCCGCGACCGCTTCCACCGCAGCGGCCAGCCCGCGGCGGCGCAGCACGACGGCCTGGCGTACGTAGTCGAGGCCCGTGACGACGGTCAGCACGACGGCGGCCATCATCACCCAGAAGCGCAGGGTAGCCAGCGGACCTGTCAGCGCCAGGACGTACATGCCCACGGCAATGCCCTGGGCCAGGGTCTTCACCTTGCCGCCACGGCTGGCAGGGATCACCGAGTGCCGGATGACCCAGAACCGCATGAGTGTGATGCCGAGCTCACGGAAGAGGATCACGCCGGTGATCCACCACGGCAGATCTCCGAGCGCGGACAGGCAGATCAGCGCGGCGCCCATGATCGCCTTGTCGGCGATCGGGTCGGCGATCTTCCCGAAGTCGGTGACCAGGTTGTACGTACGTGCGAGATGGCCGTCGAACACATCGGTGATCATCGCGACGGCGAAGGCCGCCCAGGCGAACGCCCGCCAGACGGGGTCGTAGCCCCCGTCGTGCAGGAGCAGCATGACGAAGCCCGGGACGAGCAGCAGCCGCACCATCGTGAGAATGTTCGCGATGTTCCACAGGCCGGCCTGGTTGACGGCCGCCGCACCCAGCTTGCCGCCGCGGGGCGCCGGCGTCGCGCCGGAGCCGCCTGCCGCGGATGCCGGGGCTCCCGTCATCTGGCTGCCTCCGCAAGCTCGTGGTGTTCGGCCACGAGGTCCACTCCCTCGGTGCCCACTGCCTTCGCTTCGACCATACGGCCCGGCACAAGCCCTTCGCGTGCGGTGAAGACGACCTGGCCGTCCGTTTCCGGCGCCTGGTGGGCGGCTCGGCCCACCGCCACGGGCCCGTCCTCGTCCGACTCCACGGACTCGACGAGGACCTGAAGTGTTTCGCCCACCCGCTCCTCGGCGCGCTGCGAGGTCAGCTCCTCGGCGAGCTGCGAGATGTGCGCGAGGCGCTCGGCGATGACGTCCGCGTCCAGCTTGTTCTCGTAACCGACCGCCTCGGTGCCCTCCTCGTCGGAGTAGCCGAAGACCCCGATGGCGTCCAGGCGGGCGCCGGTGAGGAAGCGTTCCAGCTCGGCGAGGTCGGCCTCCGTCTCACCGGGGAATCCCACGATGAAGTTGGAGCGCGCACCGGCCTGCGGCGCCTTCGACCGAATGGTGTCCAGGAGTTCGAGGAAGCGGTCCGTGTCACCGAACCGCCGCATCGCGCGCAGGACCCCGGGGGCGGAGTGCTGGAAGGAGAGATCGAAGTAAGGGGCGACCTTGGGCGTCGAGGTGAGTACGTCGATCAGCCCCGGCCGCATCTCGGCGGGCTGCAGATAGCTGACGCGGATCCGCTCGATCCCGTCGACCTCGGCGAGCTCGGGCAGCAGGGTCTCCAGGAGCCTGATGTCCCCGAGGTCCTTGCCGTACGAGGTGTTGTTCTCGGATACGAGCATGACCTCCTTGACGCCCTGCTCGGCGAGCCAGCGGGTCTCCCCCAGGACGTCGGAGGGACGCCGCGAGATGAACGAGCCGCGGAAGGACGGGATGGCGCAGAACGAGCAGCGCCGGTCGCAGCCCGAGGCGAGCTTCACGGAGGCGACCGGGCTCGTACCCAGCCTGCGGCGCAGCGGTGCCCGCGGACCTGAGACCGGGGCGACGCCTTCCGGCAGGTCTGCGGGAGCCGGCGTGATCTCCTGGGCGTGGCCGGGCAGCGCGACGGCGGCGTCCTGCCGTTCGGCCGGGCTGATCGGGAGCAGCTTGCGTCGGTCACGTGGGGTGTGGGAGGCGTGGATGCCGCCGTTGAGGATGGTCTGCAGGCGGTCGGAGATGTCGGCGTAGTCGTCGAAGCCGAGGACCCCGTCCGCTTCCGGCAGCGCCTCGGCGAGGTCCTTGCCGTAGCGCTCGGCCATGCACCCGACGGCCACGACGGCCTGGGTTCTGCCGTGGTCCTTCAGATCGTTGGCTTCGAGCAGGGCATCGACGGAGTCCTTTTTGGCGGCCTCGACGAATCCACAGGTGTTGACGACGGCGACATCCGCGTCCGTGGCGTTCTCGACGAGCTCCCAGCCGTCCGCTGCCAAGCGGCCTGCGAGCTCCTCCGAGTCCACCTCGTTACGGGCGCAGCCAAGAGTGACAAGGGCGACGGTACGGCGTTCGGGCATGGGCCCAAGACTACTTTGTCCCGGCCCTCGCCCTGCCGAGCAGGGTTGGACGCTACGGGGAGTGACCGAACAGTCGGTGAAATGGAGGGAGCACGGGGGAAACGCCGACGGTGAGTGCCCGGCAGGACTGCCGGGCACTCACCGTCGGAAGAGTCGGGAAAGCAGGGCGCGGAGAGGTCAGCCGACCTCGGGGTCACCCTTGGTGTACGAAAGCCGTTCGACCTGACCCGACTCGAACTGATCATCGACCTTCTTGCCGTTCACGAAGAGATCGATCACTCCGGCGTCCCCCAGCACGAGGTCGACCCGCTCCTTGTCCTGGAAGGTCTTGGAGTCGCCCTGTGCCAGCAGGCCGTCGAAGAGCAGCCGCCCGTTGTGATCCTTGGCGGAAATCCAGCTCTTGCCCTCGGTGGCGCTCAGCCTGACCGTCACCTTGTCCAGCGGGGCTGCGGCGATCGCGCTTTCGGAGGGAGCGGGCTTGGGGTCGGCGGTCTTGGTGGCGGTGGGCTCGGGAGTGGTCTTGTCGGGTGTCGAGCCTTCGGCGACCTGCGCCGAGCCCGACCCCTCGTCCTCGCCGCTGAAGAGCGTGAAGCCGACGAAGCCGACCACGGCGACGATCGCGGCGACCATGGCCGCGGTCCAGTTGGGCCGACGGGGTTCGGAGCGGATCCGCTCCGCCTCGAACAGCGGCGCCGCGGGTGTGGGTGCGGGGCCGCCGCCGTGCTCGGCGTCGAACTCCGCGATCAGCGGGCCGGGGTCGAGCCGGACGGCGTGGGCGAGCATACGGATGTGGCCGCGGGCGTACACGTCGCCGCCGCAGCGGGAGAAGTCGTCCTCCTCGATCGCGTGCACGATGGGCATGCGCACCCGGGTGGAGCTGCTGACTTCCTCGACCGTCAGACCTGCGGCGATACGAGCCTGCTGAAGCGCGCGACCGATCGAAGGCCGGTCGTCTTCGGGGGAGTTGCCGATGGACACGGGGGCGCCTTTCGAGCGTGAGCCACCTGCTGGATGTTCAGTCTAGGGGTGGTACGAAAGGGTGGGGCAACTGGGAGCGACGACTTTGTACGCCATCGGGTTCGCCGGGCAGCCCCTCGGGCAGGACACAGGACGGAGAGCAAGACGGATCATCCCGCTGCTCCTCCCTTCAACTTGACGTACGGCCGGGCGAAACGGTTGCCCGCAAAACTCTACGGAGCGGTTTCCCCGCGAATGACGGCCAGCACACCGTCGAGTTCGTCCGCCTTCACCATGACATCGCGGGCCTTGGAACCCTCGCTGGGACCCACGATGTTGCGCGACTCCATCAGGTCCATCAGCCGACCGGCCTTCGCGAAGCCGACCCGCAGCTTGCGCTGGAGCATCGATGTGGAACCGAACTGCGTGGACACGACGAGTTCGGCCGCCTGACAGAGCAGATCGAGATCGTCGCCGATGTCCTCGTCGATCTCCTTCTTCTGTTTCGTGCCGACCACCACGTCCTCACGGAAGACCGGCGCCATCTGATCCTTGCAGTGCTGGACGACAGCCGCGACCTCGCCCTCCGTGACGAAGGCCCCCTGCATACGGGTCGGCTTGTTCGCCCCCATCGGCAGGAACAGACCGTCACCCTTTCCGATGAGCTTTTCGGCACCGGGCTGGTCGAGGATGACCCGGCTGTCCGCGAGCGACGAGGTCGCGAAAGCGAGGCGGGAGGGCACGTTGGCCTTGATCAGGCCGGTCACGACATCGACCGAGGGTCGCTGCGTGGCGAGCACCAGGTGGATGCCGGCGGCGCGTGCCAGTTGGGTGATGCGGACGATGGAGTCCTCGACGTCGCGCGGGGCCACCATCATGAGGTCCGCGAGCTCGTCGACGATGACCAGCAGGTAGGGGTAGGGCGAGAGCTCCCGCTCGCTGCCTTCGGGTGCCTTGGCCTTGCCGGTGCGTACCGCGTGGTTGAAGTCGTCGATGTGGCGGAAGCCGTAGGCCGCGAGGTCGTCGTAGCGCAGATCCATCTCCCGCACGACCCACTGCAGTGCCTCGGCGGCCTTCTTCGGGTTGGTGATGATGGGCGTGATCAGGTGCGGAATGCCCTCGTAGGCGGTGAGCTCGACCCGCTTCGGGTCCACGAGCACCATCCGCACGTCGTCCGGAGTCGCCCGCACCATGACCGATGTGATCAGACAGTTGATGCAGGAGGACTTGCCGGAACCGGTGGCACCGGCGACCAGGACGTGCGGCATGTTCGCCAGGTTGGCCATCTCGTAACCGCCCTCGACGTTCTTGCCGAGTGCCACCAGCATGGGGTGGTCGTCCTCGGCCGCGTCCGCGAGGCGCAGGACGTCGCCGAGGTTGACCATCTCCCGGTCGGAGTTGGGGATTTCGATACCGACGGCGGACTTGCCGGGGATCGGGGAGATGATCCGGACGTCCGGGCTGGCGACGGCGTACGCGATGTTCTTGGTGAGGGCGGTGATCCGCTCGACCTTGACGGCGGGGCCGAGCTCCACCTCGTACCGGGTGACGGTCGGGCCGCGGGTGAAGCCGGTGACGGACGCGTCGACCTTGAACTCCGTGAAGACGTTGGTCAGTGAGGCGACGACCGCGTCGTTGGCCGCGCTCCGCGTCTTGCCGGGGCCCCCGCGCTCCAGCAGGTCCAGCGAGGGGAGCGAGTAGGTGATGTCGCCGGAGAGCTGCAGCTGTTCCGCCCGCGCGGGCAGCGACTCGGACCGCTCGGGGACGGGCTTCGTCAGGTCGGGGACTCCACCGGAGGCGGAGGTGCTCTTCTCCGCGCCCCCGTGGCCCGACGGTGGCTTCTCGGCCGACCGCGCCCCGGGAACCGGGGTGGCGGTCCGTTCCCGCTCCCTGTCCGCGGACACGCCCTGGGTGAGATCGGCGACGACGGGCGACGGCGGCATGCCGTTCAGCACGGCCCCGTCGAGCGCCGCGGCCGCGGCGGCCGCGACGTCGACCGCGTCCATGGGCCGGTTCATCGCAGGCTGGGCGGACGGCCTGCGGGTCCGGCGCCGCTTGGCCGGCGCCGCCCCCTCGGCGTGATCCAGGTCGTATTCGGCGTCCGGCTCCGGACGTCGCGCCGAGGAACGCCGCGAGCGCTCGGGCAGCGCTTCGCGCCACTGCTCGTCGTACCGCTCGTCGTCGCTCCCGTCCTCCTCGCCCGGCACGTACACCGGGTCGACGATGCCGAGCCTGACGCCGAGCTGCCTCAGACGCCGGGGAATGGCGTTGACCGGGGTCGCGGTGACGACCAACAGCCCGAAGACCGTCAGCAGAAGAAGCAGCGGGACCGCCAGGACCTCGCCCATCATGAAGACGAGCGGCTGGGAAGCACCCCATCCGATGAGACCTCCCGCATCCTGCATGGCGCCGGTGCCGTCCTCACGGCCCGGTGAGCCGCAGGCGATGTGGACCTGCCCGAGCACGCCGATGACGAGAGCGGAGAGCCCGATGACGATACGGCCGTTGGCCTCTGGCTTCTCCGGATAGAGGATCAGCCGTACGGCGACGGCGCCCAGCAGTATCGGGACCAGCAGATCGAGCCGGCCGAACGCCCCCGTCACGAGCATCTCGACGAGATCGCCGACGGGCCCCTGCAGACGCGACCAGGTGCCCGCCGCCACGACCAGCGCGAGGCCGAGGAGCAGCAGCGCGAGCCCGTCCTTGCGGTGTGCCGGGTCAAGTCCCTTCGCGCCGCGCCCTATGGAGCGGAACACCGCCCCGACGCCGTGCGCGGTACCGAGCCAGATCGCCCGGACGAACCGGTACACGCCCCCGGTGGGGGACGGTGCGGGCTTGGGCGCGGCCCTCTTCGCCGCGGCCTTCCTGGGCGGCGCCTTCTTGCCGGGCGCTGTCTTCTTCGCCGCGACCTTCTTGGCGGGCGCGGCTTTCTTCGCCGGTCCCTGACTACGGCCGGCACCCTTCGCGGTGCCCGCCGTAGTCAGGGAACCCTTGCCGGACGTACGTGAGGCCATGTGACTGAGGTTACCGGTGTCGACGCCTGTGGACACGTGTGCCTACGGCTTCACCCGTCCGTGTCGCCCTTGCACGGGCGCCGAACTGACGCGACTTCAGCCGTCGCGGGTCAGCCCTGCGAGGGCAGGGTGGCCGCGGAACCGCCCGCACCGGGCTCCAGCGCGTCGAGCGCGCGACGAAGTCCTGTGAGCTTGCGCTCGAGATGCGCGGCGGTGGCCACGGCGGCAGCGTCCGCCGACTCGTCGTCCAACTGCTTGGAGAGAGCCTCCGCCTGCTCCTCGACGGCGGCGAGCCGCGCCGAGAGCTCGGCGAGCAGACCGGCCGGTTCCTTCTCGTCGGCTCCCTGGTGGGTGCCGCCTTCGAGTTGGAGACGCAGCAGCGCCGCCTGCTCGCGGAGCTGGCAGTTCTTCATGTACAGCTCGACGAAGACCGAGACCTTGGCGCGCAGCACCCAGGGGTCGAAGGGCTTCGAGATGTAGTCCACCGCGCCCGCCGCGTAACCACGGAAGGTGTGGTGCGGACCGTGGTTGATCGCGGTCAGGAAGATGATCGGGATGTCCCGGGTCCGCTCCCGCCGCTTGATGTGCGCGGCCGTCTCGAATCCGTCCATGCCGGGCATCTGTACGTCCAGCAGGATGACCGCGAAATCGTCCGTGAGCAGCGCTTTGAGCGCTTCCTCCCCTGACGATGCCCGTACCAGTGTCTGATCGAGCGCAGAGAGGATGGCCTCCAGCGCCAGCAGATTCTCCGGCCGGTCATCGACCAGGAGGATCTTGGCCTTCTGCACCATGGCCCGTCCTCCTCGCCCCGGAATCGCACCGGGTGCCGCCCCAGGGGACGACTCCCTTACGCCGTCCGTCCTTGTGCCGGTCATGGTAGCCGCACCCCGCCCGTCGCCACACCCTGTCACCGCGATGTCACTGTGCACATAGCGAAAACGCCGTCGAGGAACAGAAGGTTCCCCGGAATCCGCATGCTCACACCCGTCCGGAGACAGCCTGCTGCCGGATTCCGGCGACCCGGACCCCGCCCGGTCACTCTCCGCGCATCCAATTCTCCATCACCGAGAGCAGATGGTCGGAATCGACCGGCTTGGTCACGTAGTCGGAGGCTCCGCAGTCGATCGCCTTCTCGCGGTCGCCCTTCATGGCCTTGGCGGTCAGCGCGACGATCGGAAGTCCCGCGAACTGCGGCATCCGGCGGATCGCCGTCGTCGTCGCGTAACCATCCATCTCGGGCATCATGATGTCCATCAGAACGATCGTCACATCATCGTGCTGCTCGAGGACTTCGATCCCCTCGCGCCCGTTCTCCGCGTACAGCACCGACAGCCCGTGCTGCTCCAGCACGCTGGTGAGGGCGAAGACATTGCGGATGTCGTCGTCGACGATCAGTACCTTCTCCCCGTGGAAGCGGAACGTCCGGCGGGGTTCCGGCTCCTCCTGCGGGCTCTGTACCCACCCCTCGGGCGCCTCGGGCGCCGCGGCCTCCTCCCCGGACCTGCCGTTCGCCAGGGCGGGACGCTGCGCCGCTCCCCCCAGGGCCTTGCGGCGCCGCCGGAACACGCCGGCGGAGTTGGCGGGATCACCCAGGCGCTGCTCGGCACCGGCGCCCTGTGGAGCCTCCAGGCGCAGGGCACCCTCGGCGGAACTCGCGTGGACCTCGATGGGGCCGGGCCCCGTCTGCGGATAGCCCTGCGGAGGCAGCTCGCTCGGGTGCAGGGGCAGGTACAGCGTGAAGGTCGAGCCACGCCCCGGCTCGCTCGCCGCGTGGATCTCGCCGCCCAGCAGCCGGGCGATCTCCCGGCTGATGGAGAGACCGAGGCCGGTTCCCCCGTACTTGCGGCTGGTCGTGCCGTCCGCCTGCTTGAACGCCTCGAAGATCACCAGCATCTTGCTCGACGCGATACCGATTCCGGTGTCGGTGACCGAGAAGGCGATCAGGTCGCCGTCGGCGTCACGCAGCGAGCCGGCCTCCAGCAGGTGCTCCCTGATGGCGTTCGGCACATCCGCCCCGGCGGGCCGGATGACCAGCTCCACGGCGCCGCTGTCGGTGAACTTCACCGCGTTGGACAGGAGGTTGCGCAGCACCTGCAGCAGCCGCTGCTCGTCCGTGTGCAGGGTGGCGGGGAGCTCCGGGGACACCCGGACGGAGAAGTCGAGCCCCTTCTCCGCGGTGAGCGGCCGGAACGTCGCCTCCACGTAGTCGACCAGCTGCACCAGGGCGATCCTGGTCGGGCTGACGTCCATCTTGCCCGCCTCGACCTTGGAGAGGTCCAGGATGTCGTTGATCAGCTGGAGCAGGTCGGAACCCGCCCCGTGGATCGTCTCGGCGAACTCCACCTGCTTCGGCGAGAGGTTGCCCTCGGCGTTGTCCGCGAGGAGCTTGGCCAGGATGAGCAGCGAGTTGAGCGGCGTACGCAGCTCGTGCGACATGTTGGCCAGGAACTCGGACTTGTAGCGCATCGAGACGGCGAGCTGCTCGGCGCGCTCCTCCAGGACCTGGCGCGCCTCCTCGATCTCGGTGTTCTTCACCTCGATGTCGCGGTTCTGCTGGGCGAGCAGTTCGGCCTTCTCCTCCAGCTCGGCGTTGGAGGCCTGCAGCGCCTTCTGCCGGTTCTCCAGCTCCTGCGAACGGTCGCGCAGCTGCTCGGTGAGCTCCTGGGACTGCTCGAGGAGCTTCTCGGTCTTCGTGTTGACGCTGATGGTGTTGACGCTCGTGGCGATCATCTCGGCGAGCTGGTTGAGGAAGTCCCGCTGAATGTGTGTGAACGGCTGGAAGGAGGCCAGTTCGATGACACCGAGCACCTGGCCCTCGAAGAGCACCGGCAGCACGATCACATGTGCGGGCGGCGCCTCACCGAGTCCCGAGGAGATCTTCAGATAACCAGGTGGCACGTTGTCCACCTGGATCGTCCGCTTCTCCTCGGCCGCCGTGCCGATGAGCGTCTCACCGGGCCGGAAGGAGGTCGGCATGGAGCCCGCCGAATAGCCGTAGCTGCCGCGCATGCGCAGCTCGTACGAGCCCTCGTTGCCGGCGTCCGACCCGACCTCGTCACCGTCGCCGGTGGTCATGGCCAGGAAGAACGCCCCGTGCTGGGCGGAGACCACGGGCGTCAGCTCGCTCATGATCAGCGAGGCGACGTCGTCCAGATCGCGGCGGCCCTGCATCAGGCCGGAGATCCGGGCGAGATTTCCCTTGAGCCAGTCCTGCTCCTTGTTGGCGAGCGTGGTGTCGCGCAGATTGGCGATCATCGTATTGATGTTGTCCTGCAGGACCTGGATCTCGCCGGCCGCGTCGACGTCGATCTTGAGATTCAGGTCGCCCCGCGTCACCGCGGTGGCGACGGCCGCGATCGCGCGTACCTGGCGGGTCAGGTTCCCTGCCATCTCGTTCACCGACTCGGTGAGGTCACGCCAGGTGCCGTCGACGTCCCGGACCCGGGCCTGCCCGCCCAGCTGCCCCTCGGTACCCACCTCACGGGCCACCCGGGTCACCTGCTCGGCGAACGAGGAGAGCTGGTCGACCATCGTGTTGATGGTGTTCTTCAGCTCCTGGATCTCACCGCGCGCATCGATGTCGATCTTCTTGGTGAGATCGCCCTTGGCGATGGCGGTGGTGACCGTGGCGATCTGGCGCACCTGCCCGGTCAGGTTCGACGCCATCGAGTTCACCGACTCGGTGAGGTCCTTCCAGGTGCCCGAGACGCCCGGGACGCGCGCCTGGCCGCCCAGCTCCCCCTCGGTGCCCACCTCGCGCGCCACCCGGGTCACCTCGTCCGCGAACGAGGACAGCGTCGTCACCATCGTGTTGACGGTGTCGGCGAGTTCGGCGACCTCGCCGCGCGCCTCGACCGTCACCTTCTTCGTCAGGTCTCCGTTGGCGACCGCGGACGAGACCCTGGAGATGTTGCGCACCTGGCTGGTCAGGTTGTTGGCCATCAGGTTGACGTTGTCGCTGAGGTCCTTCCAGATGCCCGTCGCACCGCGCACCCGGGCCTGCCCGCCGAGGATGCCCTCGGTACCCACCTCGCGGGCGACCCTCGTCACCTCGTCGGCGAAGTTGAGCAGCTGGTCGACCATCGTGTTGACCGTCGTCACCAGTTCGAGGATCTCGCCCTTGGCGTCGACGGTGATCTTCTTGGAGAGATCACCCTTCGCGACCGCGGTGGTCACCTCGGCGATGTTGCGCACCTGGAGGGTCAGGTTGTTCGCCATGCCGTTGACGGACTGGGTGAGGTCCTTCCACGTACCGGAGACGCCCTGGACCTCCGCCTGCCCGCCGAGGATGCCCTCCGTACCCACCTCGCGGGCGACCCGGGTCACCTGCTCCGCGAAGTTCGAGAGCTGGTCGACCATGGTGTTGAGAGTGTTCTTCAGCTCCAGGATCTCGCCCCTGGCGTCCACGTCGATCTTCTGCGACAGGTCACCCCGCGCCACCGCCGTGGCGACCTGCGCGATGTTGCGGACCTGGGCGGTGAAGTTCCCGGCCATGCCGTTCACCGAGTCGGTCAGGTCGCGCCACACACCTGCCACACCCGGGACCTGGGCCTGGCCGCCGAGACGGCCGTCGGTGCCCACCTCGCGGGCCACCCGGGTCACCTGGTCGGCGAAGGCGGAGAGCTGGTCGACCATCGTGTTGATGGTGTTCTTCAGCTCCAGGATCTCGCCCCTGGCGTCCACGTCGATCTTCTGCGACAGGTCACCCCGCGCCACCGCCGTGGTCACCTGGGCGATCTGGCGTACCTGCGAGGTCAGGTTCCCGGCCATGAAGTTGACGGAGTCGGTGAGCTCCTTCCACGTACCGGAGACACCGTCGACGCGTGCCTGACCGCCCAGGCGGCCCTCCGTGCCCACGTCACGGGCCATCCGCGTCACCTGGTCGGCGAAGTTGGACAGCTGCGCCACCATGGTGTTGACGGTGTTCTTCAGCTCCAGCATCTCGCCGGCCACATCGACGGTGACCTTCTGCGACAGGTCGCCGTTGGCGACGGCCGTCGTCACCTGCGCGATGTCACGCACCTGGCCCGTGAGGTTACGGAAGGCGGTGTTCACCGAATCGGTGAGGTCCTTCCAGGTGCCCGCCGCACCCGGCACCTCTGCCTGGCCGCCGAGACGGCCTTCGACACCGACCTCCCGGGCGACCCGGGTCACCTCCGAACCGAAGGCCTGGAGCTGGTCCACCATCGTGTTGACGGTGTTCTTCAGCTCCAGCATCTCGCCGGCCACGTCGACGGTGACCTTCTGCGTCATGTCCCCGCTGGCCACGGCGGTGGTGACCTGCGCGATGTCACGCACCTGCGTCGTCAGGTTCCGGAAGACCGTGTTCACCGAATCGGTGAGGTCCTTCCAGGTGCCCGCGGCACCCGGCACCTGAGCCTGGCCACCGAGCAGACCCTCGCCACCGACCTCGCTCGCCACGCGTGTGACCTCGTCCGCGAAGGTGCGCAGCGTCTCGGTCATCTGGTTGATCGTCTCGGCGAGCTGCGCGACCTCGCCGCGGGCGCTCACCGTGACCTTCTGGGACAGGTCTCCGTTGGCGACTGCCGTCGTCACCTCGGCGATGCCCCGCACCTGCGACGTGAGGTTGCCCGCCATCGTGTTGACGGAGTCGGTGAGGTCCTTCCAGACCCCCGCCACCCCCGGAACCGTCGCCTGCCCTCCCAGTTCGCCCTCGGTCCCCACCTCACGGGCGACCCGGGTCACCTCCGAGGAGAACGACGACAGCTGGTCCACCATCGTGTTGACGGTGTTCTTCAGCTGGAGCATCTCACCGGCCACATGGACGGTGACCTTCCGGGACAGGTCGCCCTTGGCCACTGCCGTCGTCACCAGTGCGATGTCGCGCACCTGTGCGGTGAGCCGGTAGGCCATGGTGTTCACGGAGTCCGTGAGGTCCTTCCAGGACCCGGACATGCCGCGTACCTGGGCCTGTCCGCCCAGCTTGCCCTCGGTCCCCACCTCGACCGCGACCCGCGTCACCTGTTCGGTGAATGCCGACAGCTGGTCGACGAGGTTGTTGACCGTGCGGGCGACCTTGAGGAACTCCCCGCGCAGCGGGCGTACGGTCTCGTCCGCGGCGTGGGTGCGCAGTTCCATCCGCTGCTCGAGATCACCGTCCGCGACCGCGGAAAGTACCCGTCCGACTTCGGAAACGGGTCGCGCCAGGTCGTCGACGAGCTCGTTCGAGGCGTCGATCGCGGCAGCCCATGAGCCCTCGCACGCGCCGGTCTCCAGGCGCTCGGTGAGCTTCCCCTCGCGCCCGACCACACGCCGCACACGGGCGAGCTCGCCCGTCAGGTGCAGATTGCGGTCGGCCACCTCGTTGAAGACCGCGGCGATCTCCGTGAGTACGCCGTCGCCGGAGACGGTGAGCCGCCTGCGGAAGTTGCCGTCCCGCATCGCCACGAGGGCCGCGAGCAGTCTGTTCAGAGCTGCCGCGTCCACGTCGATGGTCCCATTGCGCTGCTTTTTCACGGACTGCCCGCCTTTTGTGCGCGTTCCTGAACCCCGCGCCGCCACGCCAGACTCCACCGTGTCCCTCCCGCAGGGGTTGACCGTATCGCTCGGGCCGTTATCGGAAGCTTGCCCGGTTCCACTTTGGCTCACCGCCACAGCACACCGTCAACGGGTGACTATGCGGTCGTCAAATCGTTGAAACGTACCAGGCCGGAAGGGGCGGCCGGGGAAAGTCTCATGGTCGTCCCATTTCCCTCACCGGGGAGCCCATAGTTGTGCGCCCGGCGCACGACCGGCGGGCGTCCCGCGTGCACAAGTCTGCCCTCGTGTACCCGCGGCACCTGGCGAGCGTCTAGCCTGGCAGGCGAATCGAAGCGGCGATATACGGGCACAGGACTCGGGGAAGCGACGAGACACCATATGGGGAGTGCTGTGATCACCGCGCGCGCGGCTGCCACCTTCGATCCGGTCGGACGCTCGGTCGCGACCGCCCGCGCGTTCGTCCGCGACACCCTTCAGGGGTGGGGTTACACCGACGTCGTTGACGACGCCGTCGTTCTTACCAGTGAACTCGTGACCAACGCGGTCGTGCACGCGGGCACGGCCGCAGATGTGCTCTGCCTGCGCACCGAGGACGGCGTCCGCGTCGAGGTCTCCGACCACTATCCGGAGCGCGAGGTCCCGCTGCAGAGCTCCGGCCTCGACTTCGGCAGCCCGGACCGTGAGGGCGGCCGTGGTCTGCTGCTCTGCGCGGCTCTCGCCTCCCGCTGGGGAGTCGAGTACACCCCGACGCACAAACACGTCTGGTTCCAGCTCGACCTCCCCGAACGCCCCGTGGGTGTCCGCTCGGCGAGTCCGGTGCTGCCCACCGCTCTCCTGCCGGTGGCGGAACAGCGTGTACGGGTGGCCGTCGTCCAGATCGACGGTTCCGGATCCATCGCCGCGTGGAACGACGACGCCTCCTTCCTCTTCGGGTACGCCGCGGAGAAGGTCGACGGCAAGCAGTTCACCGACTTCGTCGCGTGGCCGCACACCCCGGGCACCAACACCGGTATCGCCGAAGCACTGCGGCTCTCCCGGTGGGAGGGCAGCTACGGGATCCGCGGCGCAGACGGCCGCGTCATCCCGGTGTACGGCTCGCACCTCAGAGTCCGCGACGCCGACGGCGAACCCTCCACCGTCTGCCTCCTCGTGCGCGACTACGAACGCGCCGTGCTCCAGACCCCGGTCCGCGCGCCCGTCTCCGACACCTCGGCAGAGAACCGCAGTACGGACCCGTTCGAAATCTTCATCGGCTCCCCCGCCCCCGACGACCTCGACGGACTGCTGCAGCGCACGGTCGAACGGGCCCGCGACATGCTGGACGCCGACGCCGCCTTCCTGCTGCTGGCCACCGACGACGAGACCGAACTCGAGGTCCGCGCGACCACCGGCCTTCCGTCGGCCCGCCAGCGCTTCGCACGGGTCCCTGTGGAGGCCGGCACGGGCCGCTACGGTTCCGCTCGCATGCCCGCCGTCCACGAGGACCTCACGGTCGTACCCGGCGCCGTGCCGCTGCTCAGTGACACCGGGATGCGCTCGGTCGTCACGGTCCCCCTCAAGGTCGAGGGCCGCCTCACCGGCTCCCTCGGGGTCGCTGCCGAAGCGGCCGGGCGGTATTCGAACGAGGAGGCCCTGCGCCTGCAGTTCGCCGCGGACCGCATCGCGCTGGCCGTCGAGTCGGCCAGGCTCGGCGAGCTGGAACGCCTGCGCCGCGGCTCACTGTCCTTCCTCGTCGAGGCGTCGGACCTGCTGGCCGGAACACTGGACAGGGACCAGACACTGGCGCTGATGGCACAGATGACCGTGCCCACCCTGGCCACCTGGTGCGCCGTGTACACCATCGCGGACCAGTCCTCGGAGCCGTATCTCTCCTACGTCCTCCACGAGGACGAGGAGCGCATCGACGGCCTGAAGGCCCTGCTCTCCTCCATCGACCCGCCGGATCCCGTCCCGGCCCCTGGTGCCCGGCTCTGGCCGGCACCGACGGAAGCCGGGCACCAGGCCGCCCTTCGCACGTCCAAGCGGACGCTGGGCAGGGACGCGCCCCTCAGCATGGGGGCGGCCGCCCGCACCACCCTGGCCACGGCGGCCGCCGTGGGAGGGGAGACGGTGGTACTGCCGCTGGTGGCGAGGAACCGCGTGATCGGCATGCTCACGCTCGGCAAGCCGTCGGACGAGCATTTCCGCCAGGAGATCCTGGAGCTGGCCGAGGACCTGTCCCGGCGGGCCGCTCTGGCCCTGGACAACGCCCGCCTGTACTCGGAGCGCATGGCCATCAGTCAGTCGCTCCAGCGCAGTCTTCTGCCGCCCGGCCTGCCCGACGTGCCCAACGTCGAGATCGAGGTCATCTACCGTGCGGCGGGCGAGGGCAACGAGGTCGGCGGCGACTTCTACGACGTCTTCCCCATCCGCGACGGCGCCTACGGCTTCGCCATCGGTGACGTCTGCGGTACCGGCCCGGAGGCGGCAGCCGTCACCGGCCTCGCCCGGCACGCCCTGCGCCTGCTGGCCCGTGAGGGGTTCAGCGGCCCCGCGGTACTGGAGCGGCTCAACGCCGCCATCCTGGACGAGGGAGCCCGCAGCCGCTTCCTCACCCTGCTCTACGGGGAGTTGTGGCCCCAGGAGGACGGAAGCGCCCTCCTGAAGGTGGTCTGCGCCGGCCACCCCCTCCCCCTGCGTCTGCGCCAGGACGGCTCCGTGGAAGCAGCAGCCGAGCCCCAGCCGCTGCTCGGCGTCATCGAGGACCTCGAGCTGTACGAGCAGGAGGTCACGCTGGAGCCCGGCGACGTGCTCCTGTGTGTGACCGACGGAGTGACCGAACGCCGGGAGGGAACCCGCATGCTGGGTGACGACGGGCTCGCCGACGTCCTCGCCGTGTGTACGGGCCTGACGGCCGGCGCGGTCGCGGGGCGCATCCTTCGCGCCGTCGAGCGCTTCGCCGCGGAGCCCGCATCCGATGACATGGCGATCCTCGCCATGCGTGTCCCGGAGCCGCACAGCCTCTGAGACGTGCACCGATCGAACGGCTCGTGGGTCCGGCCGAGCTCAGCACCGTAGGCGGTGCCGCCTGACGAGCGGCACCGCCTACGGACGCCGGCACCGACCGGTGTGACAGCCACGGGACAGCTGCCGCCCGCGCCGGGCCTACTTGCTGTGCACGATCTGGATCAGGTTGCCGCAGGTGTCGTCCAGGACCGCAGTGGTGACCGGGCCCATCTCCAGCGGCTCCTGGGTGAACCGCACACCGAGCTCACGGAGCCGGGCGAACTCGGCGGGCACGTCGTCCACGGCGAAGGACGCGGCCGGGATGCCGTCCTCGACCAGCGCCGTCTTGTAGGGCTTCACCGCGGGGTGGCCGTCGGGCTCCAGCAGCAGTTCGGTCCCGTCGGGGTCCTCGGGAGAGACCACGGTCAGCCACCGGTCGTCCCCCAGCGGAACCTCGGTCTTCTTCACGAAGCCCAGCACCTCCGTATAGAAGCGGAGAGCCTTGTCCTGATCATCGACGAAGACGCTGGAAAGGTGGATCTTCATGGCGTGCTCTCCGGTGTTCCGGGCCTGAGCCATCGCGTCACGACGCGCTCAAGGGGTTCGGTGTTCAGGTCGTGGAACTTGTAGCGGCCCTGGCGCCGCGAACGGACCAGGTCCGCGGACTCCAGTACGGCCAGGTGCTGACTGATCGCCTGACGGGACAGCCCCAGACCGTGCTTGGTCACCAGCCGTGCGCAGATCTCGAACAACGTCTGGCCGTCACGGTCCACCAGCTCGTCGAGAATGCGCCGACGGGTGGGGTCGGCCAGAGCCTTGAAGACATCATCCGCCATGGACGACACCATAGGCAAGCATAGACTTGCCTATCAAGTGCGGTTCCTGGAACCGAGTGGCCGGAGCAGACATCCGCTCGGGCCGATCACTGAGGGCAGCACCGCTCCGGCGCTATTGTCAGTTTCCCTGTCCCGCAGAGCGGAGGACGATCGTGGAACGTTGGCCCGAGGGGCCGTCCGCCGACCCGAAAGCGGCGCGTGAGCGCTACGACTCCGGCATACGGGAATCCCGGAAGGCGTGGCGAGAAGCGAACAAGGCCGCCCTGCCCGCAGCACACTTCGGCCTGGGGATCGTCACCGTCGCCTCTGTGACCGTGGGCTTGTCAGCCGGGCCGGTGCCGGGTCTTCTCGTGGCTGGAGCCTTCACCGCCCTGTTCCTCGTCGCCCACGCGGTCATGACCCTGCGGGGCGTCCGAGGTCCGGACGGGGTGCGTCGGGCCTATCTCCTCACCTTCGGATGGACGAACTGGATCTGAGAACGTCCGGACGGGAGAACTGAGGCGATGCCGCGAGTCGCGATAAGTGCTGCGGCGGTCGGCGGTCGTAATGTCGCACGTGTTCCCGAGGAGGAATTCTGATGCGTAGCGTGACTTACTCGATGAGCGTCTCACTTGACGGCTACATCGTCGGGCCGGACGGCGACTTCGACTGGACGGCGCCCGACGAGGAGGTCTTCCGCTTCTGGATCGACGAGATCCGGGAGGTCGGCGTCCACCTGTTGGGGCGACGGCTGTACGAGACGATGCTGTACTGGGAGACCGCCGACCAGGATCCGTCGCTCGACGACTCGATGCGTGAGTGGACCTCGCTCTGGAAGCCGCTCCCGAAGGTGGTGTTCTCCACCACCCTGTCTGCGGTGCAGGGCAATGCCCGCCTGGCATCCGGCGGCCTGGCGGAAGAGATCGAGCGGGCGCGAACCGAGCCTGGAGAAGGCGATATCGCGATCGGCGGCGCGACGCTCGCCGACGAGGCGGCCGCGTCGGGACTGATCGACGAATACAGGGCCATGGTCCACCCGGTGCTGGTCGGCGGCGGCATTCCGTTCTTTCCCCGGCACGAGCGCCGGGTGGGCCTCGAACTCGTCGAGACCCGCACCTTCAGCTCGAAGTTTGTCTACCTCCGCTACCGTGTGGCGCGCCCTGCCGCGGCCTAGAGGTCGCTGAGGACGTCGATCAGATGGATCCTCGTGGCACCGACGGTCAGAGCACGGCGCCCTCTGGTGTCACATGAAAAGAAAGAGGCCCCCGCCTGAGGCGGGGGCCTTCTTCCGTACTGAGCCCCAATGCGGAATCGAACCGCAGACCTTCTCCTTACCATGGAGACGCTCTACCGACTGAGCTATTGGGGCCTGCTGCCTTGCGGCAACGAGATAAAGCATACCCTGAACCCGGGGGTGCTCAAAACCAGCAGTTCCGAGTTCTACCGACGCTGCGGCCGGCCTCCGCTTGGCCGGGAACACCCGGCCGTTCCGCCTCCGCGAGCCGACCGGGCTCGCGCGTGATTCGGGCAGCAGAACGCAGAAAAGCCCCATGCCACAAAGGCACGGGGCTTTCCCGGAATAATTGTTCGGCGGCGTCCTACTCTCCCACAGGGTCCCCCCTGCAGTACCATCGGCGCTGAAAGGCTTAGCTTCCGGGT
>NZ_JNXG01000019.1 GCF_000717025.1 Streptomyces atroolivaceus | reverse complement strand
GGTGCCGGGGCGCCGAGGGGCGGTGGGGGTGCGGGGACTGCCGGGGCGGGTGCGGGGGAGGCTGCGAGTCGTGCGGCATGGCAGTGCTCCTTGCATGGCTCGGGCCCGGGGCGGGCTGCAAGGCAGGGGCGCGGGTGCGCCGTCGGGAGCGCGTACGTTACTCGCGGGTATCGCGGAGGGGGAGGGTTACGGGCGAACTACCCGAGGTAACCCGTCAGTTGTCTAGTCCTTGGACGCCTGGGGAGCGCTCTCGTGTTCGTCGAGGACCGGGAAGCGGCGCGGGGCCAGGAGGACGAGCACCAGCAGGGCGAGCGCGGCGGCGACCGCGGCGCCGGCGAACACGTGGTCGACCGCTGTGTCCACGGCCCGCCGCAGGGTCTCCGCCGCGGCGGCGGAGAGGGCGGCCGGGTCCTCCAGGGCGTGCGAGACGGCGTCCAGGTCGCCGGGCAGCCCCGGGACGGGGGAGCCCGCCAGGCGGGAGGCGAGCACGCCGTTGGCGACGGCGCCGAAGAGCGCCGCTCCCAGGCTCTGGCCGACCTGGCGGCAGAAGAGGACGGACGCCGTGGTCGTGCCCCGCTCGGTCCAGCCCACCGTCGACTGGACCCCGACGATCAGCGGGAGCTGGAAGAGGCCGAGCGTCGCACCGAGCAGCAGCATGAGCAGGGCGGGCTGCCAGGCGGCGCCGGGGTAGGGCAGCAGCGGGAAGCAGAGCAGGACCAGCAGGGCCCCGGACATGCCGATGATCGCGGTGCGGCGGAAGCCGATGCGGTTGTAGACCCGGTCGGAGAGGGCGGCGGCGACGGGCCAGCTCAGGGTCATCACGGACAGGACGAAGCCGGCGGCGATCGGGCCGAGCCCGAGGACGGACTGGGCGTAGGTCGGCAGGAAGACGGTGGGCGCGACCATGAGCAGTCCCATCGCGCCGAGGGCGAGGTTGACCGAGGCTATGGTGCGGCGCCGCCAGACCCAGCCGGGGATGACGGGCTCGGCGGCGCGGCGCTCGATGACGACGGTCAGGGCGGCCAGCGCGGCGCTCGCTCCGAGCAGCCCGAGCGAGGGGGCGGAGAGCCAGGGCCAGGCGACTCCGCCCTGTACGAGCGCGGTCAGCAGGAGTGCCATGGTGGCGAAGACGGCGAGGGCACCCGCCCAGTCGGTGGGGGGCCGGGTGGCGGGGTGCGGCCGAGCCGGTTCGTGGAGGTGACGGACCACCAGCCAGAGGGCGACGGCGCCGACCGGCAGGTTGATCAGGAAGATCCAGCGCCAGTCGGCGTAGGCGGCGAGAAGGCCGCCGACCGCGGGCCCGGCCACGGCCGACGTGGCCCAGACGGTGGACAGCTTCGCCTGGATCTTCGGCCGCTCCTTGAGCGGGTACAGGTCGGCGGCGATGGTCTGCACCGTGCCCTGGAGCGCACCGCCGCCGAGGCCCTGGACGACGCGGAAGGCGATGAGGGCGGCCATGTTCCAGGCGGCGGCGCAGAGCAGGGAGCCGGCCAGGAAGAGGATGATGCCGGCGACGAGGACGGGCTTGCGGCCGAAGGTGTCGGAGAGTTTCCCGTACACCGGAAGGGTGACGGTCACGGCGAGCAGGTAGCCGGAGAAGAGCCAGGAGAAGACGGCGAAGCCCCCGAGGTCGCCGACGATCTGCGGGACGGCGGTCGCGACGATGGTGCCGTCGATGGCGGCGAGACCCATGCCGAGCATCAGGGCCGCGACGACCGGGCGGCGTCCGCGGTCGGTGTCCGGTGCCGCTTTCCCGGCGGGCGTCCCGTGCACCGCTCCCGGGCTGTCCGTGCCGCTCGTGCCGTCCGTGCCGCCCACAGGGGTCCCTTCCCTATGCATCTATTTTCTGAGGGGTCACTGTCTCACCGCTCGTGGCCTCGCGGGAGTCCCGGGCCGAAGCGTGAGACCCCGACCCGGGTCTCCTCCTGGGGGCCCGGACCCCTAGGGGGAGCTACGTAGTTGTGCCCAGGGGCGGTTCCTCCCGCCGGAGGACGAGAGACGGGGGCCTGGTTCCTTAACGTGTTCTTACATCGCTGATGTGGCCCGCCGCAGGGGGAGGGGTGGGGAAAACCCCACATGAAGACTGCGCCGGGCACCAGCGCGCCCGACCCCCTTCGCATCCGAGACTCGGAACGTACACAGGGACGTCCGTGGATCGACCGACATAGGAGAAAAACCGTGACAACGGCTGTAAGCATTCCCAGGCACGGGGACACTGGAGGGCGTACGGCCGTCGCTGCGAGGGCGCGGCAGGTCGTCAAGGCGTACGGGGCGGGGGAGACCCGGGTCGTGGCGCTCGACCACGTCGACGTGGACATCGTCCGCGGGCAGTTCACGGCGATCATGGGCCCGTCCGGGTCCGGCAAGTCCACCCTGATGCACTGCCTGGCAGGTCTGGACACGGTGACCTCGGGTCAGATCCACCTCGCCGACACCGAGATCACGGGCCTCAAGGACAAGAAGCTGACGCAGCTGCGCCGGGACCGGATCGGTTTCATCTTCCAGGCGTTCAACCTGTTGCCGACGCTCAACGCGATCGAGAACATCACGCTGCCGATGGACATCGCGGGCCGCAAGCCCGACGCCGGCTGGCTGCAGCAGGTGGTGGAGACCGTCGGCCTCTCCGACCGGCTCAAGCACCGGCCCACACAGCTCTCCGGCGGCCAGCAGCAGCGTGTCGCGGTGGCACGGGCGCTCGCCGCCCGCCCCGAGATCATCTTCGGTGACGAGCCCACCGGGAACCTCGACTCCCGGGCCGGCGCCGAGGTGCTGTCCTTCCTCCGCAGGTCGGTCGACGAGCTCGGCCAGACCATCGTCATGGTCACCCACGACCCGGTGGCCGCCTCCTACGCGGACCGGGTCCTCTACCTCGCGGACGGCTCCATCGTCGACGAGATGAAGAACCCGACGGCCGAGCAGGTCCTGGACCGGATGAAGGACTTCGACGCGCGCGGGCGGACGTCATGACCGTCTGGAAGACCTCGATGCGCAACTTCCTCGCGCACAAGGGACGGATGGCGCTCTCCGCCGTGGCCGTCCTGCTGTCGGTGGCGTTCGTGTGCGGCACGCTCGTCTTCACCGACACGATGAACACGACCTTCGACAAGCTCTTCGCGGCGACGTCCGCCGACGTCACGGTCAGCCCGAAGACCGCCGAGACCGTCGACGTCCCGGAGAACGGCAAGCCGGAGGCGCTCCCCGCGTCCGTCGTGGCCGAGGTCGGCGGCGTGGACGGGGTGAAGAAGGCCGAGGGCGGGGTCATGAGCATGGCCGTCACCGTCGTCGACGCCGACAACAAGAACCTCGGATCCGACACCGGTGCCCCGACCATCGCGGGCAACTGGACCGACAACGACCTGCGGTCCATGGAGATCACCTCCGGCCACGCCCCGCGCGGCCCCACCGAGGTCATGATCGACGCCGACACCGCCGAGAAGCACCACCTGCGGCTCGGTGACGAGGTGCGCACCATCGCCGTCACCGGTGACATCAGGGCGAAGATCACCGGTATCGCCTCGTTCACCGTGACGAACCCCGGCGCGGCCGTCGTCTACCTCGACACCGCCACGGCGCAGGAGAAGCTCCTGGGCGCCCCCGGAGTCTTCACGCACATCTCGGTCTCGGCCGAAGCCGGTCTGACCGACGCCGAGCTGAAGAAGAAGGTCGCCGCGGCACTGGGCGACCCGGGTGCGTACAAGCTGCAGACCCAGGAGGAGGCCGCGGCCGCCGGCAAGGACTCCATGGGCTCCTTCCTGGACGTCATGAAGTACGCGATGCTCGGCTTCGCCGGGATCGCCTTCCTCGTCGGCATCTTCCTCATCGTCAACACCTTCTCGATGCTGGTCGCCCAGCGCACCCGCGAGATCGGCCTGATGCGGGCCATCGGCTCCAGCCGCAAGCAGGTCAACCGGTCCGTGCTCGTCGAGGCGGTACTCCTGGGCATCGTCGGATCCGTCCTGGGCGTCGCCGCCGGCATCGGGCTCGCCGTCGGACTGATGAAGCTCATGGGATCCATCGGCATGGAGCTGTCCACCAAGGACCTCACCGTCGCCTGGACGACCCCGGTCACCGGACTGGCGCTCGGCATCGTCGTCACCGTCCTCGCCGCGTACGTCCCGGCCCGCAGGGCCGGCAAGGTCTCACCGATGGCCGCCCTCCGGGACGCGGGGACCCCGGCGGACGCCAGGTCCGGCTGGATCCGGGCGGGACTCGGCCTGGCCCTCACCGGAGTCGGCGCGGCGGGCCTGTGGGCCACGACGCAGGCGGACGAGGCGAGCGAGGGCTCGCTCTACCTCGGCCTGGGCGTGGTCCTCACCCTCATCGGCTTCATCGTGATCGGCCCGCTGCTCGCCGGAGTGGTCGTCCGGGTGCTGGGAGCCGTCGTCCTGCGGCTGTTCGGCCCGGTCGGACGGCTGGCGGAGCGCAACGCCCTGCGCAACCCCCGGCGTACCGGCGCGACCGGCGCGGCACTGATGATCGGCCTGGCCCTGGTGGCCTGCCTCTCGGTCGTCGGCTCCTCCATGGTCGCCTCGGCCACCGACGAGCTCGACAAGTCGGTCGGCACGGACTTCATCGTCCAGTCGAACACCGGTCAGCTGATCGTGCCGCAGGCCGCCGACGCCATCGAGAAGGTGCCCGGCATCGAGTACGTCACGAACTACAAGGTGCTCGCCGCGAAGCTCACCAACCCCGACGGCTCGACGGCGGACGAGCACATCACCGCCGCCGACCCGACGTACCCGCGGGACCTGCGGCGCACGACCACCGCCGGTGACCTGTCGAAGGCGTACGGCACGGACTCCATGTCCGTCGGGTCGGACTACGCCGCCCTGCACAAGATCGAGGTGGGCGACGAGATCGCCGTCGCCTTCAAGGCCGGCGAGACCGCGAAGCTGAAGGTCGCCGCGATCACCTCGGACGACACGACCGTCGACCAGGGTGCGATGTACGTCAACATCACCACCGCCGAGCGACACGTCGCCGCCGACAGGATGCCGAAGAACATGATCATGTTCGCCGCGGCGGAGGACGGCAAGGAGAAGGAGGCGTACGCCGCGCTCAAGAGCTCGCTCGCCGCGTACCCGCAGTACAAGGTGCAGAACCAGGCCGACTTCAAGCAGGACCTGAAGGACCAGGTCGGCCAGCTCCTGAACATCGTGTACGGCCTGCTCGCCCTGGCCATCATCGTCGCGGTGCTCGGTGTGGTGAACACCCTGGCCCTGTCGGTCGTCGAGCGGACCCGTGAGATCGGCCTGATGCGCGCGATCGGCCTCTCCCGCCGCCAGCTGCGGCGCATGATCCGGCTGGAGTCCGTGGTCATCGCCCTGTTCGGCGCGCTGCTCGGACTCGGCCTGGGCATGGGCTGGGGCACCTCGGCCCAGAAGCTTCTGGCGCTGGAAGGGCTCGGGGTCCTGGAGATCCCGTGGCCGACGATCATCACCGTGTTCGTCGCCTCGGCCTTCGTCGGACTGTTCGCCGCCCTGGTCCCGGCCTTCCGGGCCGGCCGGATGAACGTCCTGAACGCGATCGCCACGGACGGGTGACAGAGCCCGCCGTAGGATGACTGATCCGGCCCCGGGGCGTTCCTCCAAACGCCCCGGGGCCGGATCGCGTCGTGGCCGCCGACGTCAGGCGTGCATGACCGGCACGTCGTACTGCGGGATCCACTTGTCGCGGGTGACGACCGTCAGCCCTTCGGTCTGGGCCTGGGCGACCAGGATGCGGTCGAAGGGGTCGCGGTGGAGCGGGGGGAGGCGGCCGGCGCGTACACCGTGCTCGGCGGTGATCGGGACAGGCCTGAACTGCATGTCTCTGACGCGCTCGGCGAGGTCGGGGGCGCCCTGCAGCTTTCCGAGGCTTTGCTTGATCGCGATCTCCCACGGTGTGGCAGCGCTGACGTAGACCTCGGCCTCCGTGCGCAGGAGCTCCCTCGTGTCCTCGGGGAGTTCCGGCGAGGCACCGAGCCACCACAGGACGACGTGTGTGTCGAGAAGAAGCCTCATCCACGCATCCCGAACGCTTCAGCGATGTCGTCGGGGAGCTCGTCGAAGTCCTCGGGGATATGAATCTGTCCCCGAAGTGCGCCGTAGTCGGTCCGGTTGACCTTGGACCGGAGGGGCACCACCTTCGCGATGGGCTCCCCGGCCCGGCTGATCACGACTTCCTCGCCGGTCTCGACCTGTTGCAGTATGCGCGAGAAGTGGGTCTTCGCCTCGTGCACGTTGTACTGCCGGGCTGCTTCCATGACTGCCTCACAGGGGCCACGAGTGGACTAGCTGCCGGACTAAGGCTAGCCCCGCTGCAGGCGTCCGGACAACGGCGTTCCCTCGCGCGAGTGACACACCGGCGTCGTACGCTGGACACCCCGGCCCGTCCCACGTGTCGGGCCCTTCGCGTTGCTCACCTGCCACACCGGACGGAATCCCTTCATGAGCCTGCACGGTCTGCTGGATGTCGTCGTCACCGACCCGGCGCTCTCCGAAGCGGTGAAGGCCGCCACCGACGGCCACCGGGCCCATGTCGACCTGGTCGGCCCGCCCGCCGCACGCCCCTTCGCCGTGGCCGCGCTGGCCCGCGAGGCCGGGCGTACGGTGCTCGCCGTCACCGCGACCGGCCGCGAGGCCGAGGACCTGGCGGCCGCGCTGCGGACCCTGCTGCCCCCCGACACCGTGGCGGAGTTCCCCTCCTGGGAGACCCTGCCGCACGAGCGCCTCTCGCCCCGCTCGGACACCGTGGGCCGCCGCCTCGCCGTGCTGCGCAGGCTCGCGCACCCCCGGCAGGACGACCCGGAGACCGGGCCGGTCAAGGTGGTCGTCGCCCCGGTGCGCTCCGTGCTCCAGCCGCAGGTCAAGGGGCTGGGTGACCTGGAGCCCGTCGCGCTGAGCAGCGGGCAGACAGCCGATCTGGGCGAGGTCGTGGAGGCGCTCGCGGCGGCGGCGTACGCCCGCGTCGAGCTGGTCGAGAAGCGCGGGGAGTTCGCTGTGCGCGGCGGCATCCTGGACGTCTTCCCGCCGACCGAGGAGCACCCCCTGCGGGTGGAGTTCTGGGGCGACGACGTCGAGGAGATCCGCTACTTCAAGATCGCCGACCAGCGGTCCCTGGAGGTCGCCGAGCACGGACTGTGGGCCCCGCCCTGCCGTGAGCTGCTGCTCACCGAGGACGTACGCACCCGGGCGGCGGCCCTCGCCCAGGAGCACCCGGAGCTGGGCGAGCTGCTCGGGAAGATCGCGGAGGGGATCGCCGTCGAGGGCATGGAGTCCCTCGCCCCGGTGCTGGTCGACGAGATGGAGCTGCTGCTCGACGTCCTGCCCGAGGGGGCGATGGCGCTGGTCTGCGATCCGGAGCGGGTGCGGACCAGGGCGGCGGACCTCGTCGCGACCAGCCAGGAGTTCCTCCAGGCGTCCTGGGCGGCCACCGCGGGCGGCGGCGAGGCCCCGATCGATGTCGGCGCGGCCTCCCTGCGGGGCATCGCCGACGTCCGGGACCGGGCCCGTGAGCTGGGCGTGATGTGGTGGTCCATCTCGCCGTTCGCCGCGGACGAGGAGCTGGACGGCGACACCCTCAAGCTCGGGATGCACGCCCCGGAGGCGTACCGCGGTGACACCGCCCGCGCGCTCGCCGACACCAAGGGGTGGCTGGCCGACGGCTGGCGCACGGTGTACGTCACCGAGGGGCAGGGGCCCGCGTCCCGCACGGTCGAGGTGCTCGGCGGCGAGGGCATCGCGGCCCGCCTCGACCAGGACCTGGCCGAGATCACGCCGTCCCTCGTCCACGTCTCGTGCGGAGCCATCGACAACGGCTTCGTCGACCCGGCGCTGAAGCTGGCCGTGCTGACCGAGACGGATCTGACCGGGCAGCGCACCGCCAGCAAGGACCTGGGGCGGATGCCCGCCCGCCGCCGCAAGTCCGTCGACCCGCTGACCCTCCAGGCGGGCGACTTCATCGTCCACGAGCAGCACGGGGTGGGCCGCTACATCGAGATGGTCCAGCGCACCGTGCAGGGCGCGACCCGTGAGTACCTCCTCGTCGAGTACGCCCCCGCCAAGCGCGGCCAGCCCGGGGACCGCCTCTACATCCCCACCGACCAGCTGGAGCAGGTCACCAAGTACGTCGGCGGGGAGGCCCCGACCCTGCACCGGCTCGGCGGCGCGGACTGGACGAAGACGAAGCAGCGGGCCAAGAAGGCGGTCAAGGAGATCGCCGCCGACCTGATCAAGCTGTACTCGGCGCGGATGGCCGCCCCCGGCCACGCCTTCGCCCCGGACACCCCGTGGCAGCGCGAGCTGGAGGACGCCTTCCCGTACGCGGAGACGCCCGACCAGCTGTCCACGATCGCCGAGGTCAAGGAGGACATGGAGAAGTCCGTCCCGATGGACCGGCTGATCTGCGGCGACGTCGGGTACGGCAAGACGGAGATCGCGGTGCGCGCGGCCTTCAAGGCGGTGCAGGACGGCAAGCAGGTCGCCGTCCTCGTGCCCACGACGCTCCTGGTCCAGCAGCACTTCGGCACGTTCACCGAGCGGTACGCCCAGTTCCCCGTCAACGTGCGGGCGCTGAGCCGCTTCCAGTCGGACACCGAGTCGAAGGCGACGCTGGAGGGGCTGAAGGACGGGTCCGTCGACCTGGTCATCGGCACGCACCGGCTGTTCTCGTCGGAGACGAAGTTCAAGGATCTCGGCCTGGTCATCGTCGACGAGGAGCAGCGTTTCGGCGTGGAGCACAAGGAGCAGCTGAAGAAGCTCCGGGCCAACGTGGACGTGCTCACGATGTCGGCGACGCCCATCCCCCGTACGCTCGAGATGGCCGTCACGGGTATCCGCGAGATGTCGACGATCACCACGCCCCCCGAGGAGCGGCACCCGGTCCTCACCTTCGTCGGGCCGTACGAGGAGAAGCAGATCGGCGCGGCCGTGCGGCGTGAACTCCTGCGTGAGGGCCAGGTGTTCTACATCCACAACCGGGTCGAGTCCATCGACCGGGCCGCGGCGCGGCTCCGGGAGATCGTGCCCGAGGCGCGGATCGCCACGGCGCACGGGCAGATGGGGGAGAGCCAGCTGGAGCAGGTCGTCGTCGACTTCTGGGAGAAGAGGTTCGACGTCCTGGTCTCCACGACGATCGTCGAGTCCGGGATCGACATCTCCAACGCCAACACGCTCATCGTGGAGCGCGGCGACAACTTCGGTCTCTCCCAGCTGCACCAGCTGCGCGGCCGTGTCGGCCGTGGCCGGGACCGGGGCTACTCGTACTTCCTGTATCCGCCGGAGAAGCCGCTGACCGAGACCGCGCACGAGCGTCTGGCGACCATCGCCCAGCACACCGAGATGGGCGCGGGCATGTACGTGGCGATGAAGGACCTGGAGATCCGCGGCGCCGGGAACCTGCTCGGCGGCGAGCAGTCCGGCCACATCGCGGGTGTCGGCTTCGACCTGTACATCCGGATGGTCGGCGAGGCGGTGGCGGACTACCGGGCGGCCGTCGACGGCGGGGTCGAGGAGGAGCCGCCGCTGGAGGTCAAGATCGAGCTCCCGGTCGACGCGCACGTCCCGCACGACTACGCACCGGGCGAGCGGCTGCGCCTGCAGGCGTACCGGGCGATCGCCTCCGCGAATTCGGAGGAGGACATCAGGGCGGTGCGCGAGGAGCTCACCGACCGCTACGGCAAGCTGCCGGAGCCGGTGGAGAACCTCCTGCTGGTGGCGGGCCTGCGGATGCTGGCCCGGGCGTGCGGGGTGGGCGAGGTCGTGCTGCAGGGCCCGAACATCCGCTTCGCTCCGGTGGAGCTGCGGGAGTCGCAGGAACTGCGGCTGAAGCGGCTGCACCCCAAGACGATCTTCAAGCCGGCCACTCGGCAGATTCTGGTGCCCCGGCCGACGGCGGGCCGGATCGGCGGGAAGCCGGTGGTGGGGCGTGAACTCCTGTCGTGGACCGGGGAGTTCCTGACGACGATTCTCGGGTCCTGAGTCCGGGGGCCGCCGGATCGGGACTGCCGGGCCGGGCCTGCCGGATCGGGGCTGCCGGACCGGTCCTGCCGGATCGGGCCCTGTCGTTCCGGCCCCGCCGGGCCTTCCGGTGGGGCCGGTCCCGTTCCGCGGTGGATCTCCGTCCCCGGATCCGGGTGAGGTCCGCGCGTCTCGGTGCGGCGGGTCAGCCGTCGCTGTCGTCCTCCTGGGTGAAGACGAGCCCGGCCAGGGCCCGGAACACCTCTCCGGGGTCCCGTCCGCCGACCGGTTCGTCCAGGTTGCCGCTGAGCAGCAGCGTGGCGAAGCCGTGGGCGAGTGACCAGGCCGCGATCCCCGCCAGCCGGTCGTCGCCGCCGCGGCTCGCGTCGGGCAGGCCGCTGACGCCGGCGCGGAGCGCGGTGGTGGCGCGCGCCCTGGCGGTGAGCAGGGCGGGATCGTCGGCGCGGTGGAGCTCCGGGCGGAACATCACCTGGAAGTGCGCGGGGTGCCCGAGGGCGAAGCGCACGTAGGCCACGCCCCGTTCCCGTAGGTCGGGGGCCTCGGCCAGGGCGTCGGCGAAGAGTGCGTACCCCTCGGCGGCGACCGCGGTGAGCAGGCCGGTGCGGTCCTTGAAGTGGTGGGCCGGCGCGGCGTGCGAGACCCCTGCCCTGCGGGCCAGGTCGCGCAGGGACAGCGCGTCGGGTCCGTCGGCCGCGATGACGTCGAGTGCGGCCGTGAGGACCGCCCGCCGCAGGTCGCCGTGGTGGTAGGTGCGCTCGCCTGTCATGGACGTCACCGTACGCCATATCTAGTCATTGACAAGTTTCCGGGCGGGGCCGCATGCTGGAGATGCATCTAGTCGATGACAAGATCTGTACTGACGGGGAGACCGGGACATGGCCGACGAACTGGGGCACGTACGTCAGATGTGGCACCTGTTGGAGCCGTTGCACGCCGTCTTCTACTACGCGCCGGAGGTGTCCGAGGAGGCCGCCGCCCTCGGGTACGCCACGGACGAGCGCTGGCCGGGCTACTTCGCCTGGCGCGCGTCGCCGCTGGGCGCGGCGGACGCGGACCGGGTGGCGGCCGTGTTCCACAGCTTCAGCCCGGCGATGGTGGGTGTCCACATCCCGGCCGGCTGGTCCGTCGCCGCCCCCGAGGCGGTGCTCGCGGCCCGTACGAGGGCGGTCGGCCGGGCGTACCGGACTCTCTTCGGCGACAGGGTGGAGGGTGCGGAGGTCGCCGAGGCCGCCTCGCTGGCACGGCGCGCCGCCGAGGCGGCGGACGTCACCGGCCGGCCGCTCGCCGCGGCGAACGCGGCCCTGCCGTGGCCGGAGGAGCCCCACCTGGTGCTCTGGCAGGCCGCCACGGTGCTGCGGGAGCATCGGGGTGACGGCCACGTCGCGGCCCTGGTCGCGGCAGGCCTGGACCCGGTGGAGTCGCTGGTCTCCTTCGCGGCGGTCGGCGCCGCCCCGCCCGCGGTCTTCGCGAGCCGCGGGTGGAGTACGGCGGAGTGGGAGGCGGCCCGTTCCCGTCTGGCGGCCAGGGGTCTGGTGGACGGGGACGGGGTGGCCACGCAGGACGGCCGGGCGCTGCGGGCCGAGGTGGAGCGGCGTACGGACGAGGCCGCCGCGGGCCCCTGGGCGGCGCTCGGCACGGACGGGCGGGAGCGGCTGGTGGAGTTGCTGGGCCCGCTCTGGCTGGAGGCCATCGGCTCCGGGCTCCTGCCGTCCGAGACGACGCTGGGCATCGGGAAGGTCTGATGACGCGCACGCTCCGCCGGGAGGTGCCCGGGTGCGCCGGCCGGCCAGGCGTCCCGGGCACCCCGGGGGCGTGCCTGCCGACCGTGGCCGTTCCCCCGGCGCCTACGCTGGACCGTCGTGACCCACCTTCCTGCCGCACGCGGCCCGCACCGCCGGTACCGCCGCCGCCCGTACGGGGCGCGCCTGTCCTCACTGCTGACGCTGGCTCTGACCGGCTCGCTGGCGCTGACCGGGTGCGACGCCCTCGGCGATCCGCCCGGCCCCCCGGCGTCCCGGACCTCTCCGGCGGCCGGCGGGGCCGCCCTCCAGGCGGTGGAGAAGCTCACCGTGAAGGGCCGGGCTCCGAGGACGGGGTACGACCGGGACGAGTTCGGGTCCGCCTGGGCGGACACCGACCGCAACGGCTGCGGGACGCGTGACGACGTACTCGCGGATCAACTGGCCGACATCGCACGGGACTCCGACGGCTGCAAGGTGCTCAGCGGCGTCCTGGACCCCGACCCCTACACCGGGACCCGCATCACCTTCGAACGCGGCCGCAGCAAGGTGGACATAGATCACCTCGTCGCCCTGTCCGACGCGTGGCAGAAGGGCGCCCAGCAGTGGAGCGACGGCAAACGGCGGGCTTTCGCGAACGACCCGCTCAATCTGGTGGCGGCCGACTCGTCCACCAACCGCCGCAAGGGGGACGGGGACACCGCGACCTGGCTACCCCCCAACAAGGCCTACCGCTGTACGTACGTGGCGGGACAGGTGTCGGTGAAGAGCAAGTACGGGCTGTGGGTGACGTCGGCCGAACGGGAGGCCATGCGGAAGGTGCTGTCCGCCTGCCCCGCAGAGAAGCTGCCCACCGGCGGCAGCCCGACCGAAGCACCCGCGCGCTGACGTCGCCCGTACCACCGGTGTGAATACTGGTGCGCATGTGGAAGTGGCGGCTGACTGCCGTGGGGATGAACCTGCTGCTCGGGGTGCCGGGCCTCGTGCCGGTCTGGCTGCTCTGGTACTACGTGTCGAACGGGCCGCTCGCGGAGCTCGGCTGGACCTCCCGCGAAGCGAACGAGAACGACGGCATGCTGCTGTGGCTGGTGATCGTCGTGCCCGTGGTGGTGGTGTCCGCCGTCATCTGGTGGCTCGTCAACGAGCCGGTACGGCGCAGGGCCGGGCTTGCGCCGCGCGCCTACTGGACGGCCGGCGCACTCCTCACCCTCGTGCCGACGGGGGTGCTCGTCGTCGGTTCGGTGTGACCGCGAAACCGGTTGGCGCGGGGCGGCGCGGTGCATAGCGTGGCCGCATGGACCTGAAGATCACTACGCTCGCCGAGCGGCCGGAGCTCGCCGAGGCGCTCGAGGCGATGCCCGACACCTGGCCCGCCTTCGTTCTGGAGGACCTGGTCGGCTGGGCGAACTTCCCCCGTATAGCCGCCGAGTTCCCCGAGTTCGTGCTCGTCGCCACCGATCCCGAGGGCACGGTGGTGGCCCGGGGGTACAGCGTGCCCTTCGCCCTCGGCGCGCCGGGGCGGGGGAAGCTGCCGGAAGGCGGGTGGGACCAGGTGTTGTTGTGGGCCTTCTCCGACCTGCGGCACGGGCGCACTCCGGACACCGTCAGCGCGATCGAGATCACGGTGACGACCGGGCGGCTCGGGCAGGGCATCTCTGGGCACATGGTGGCCGCGATGCGGGAGAACGCCAGGCGCCTCGGATTCCGGGAACTCGTCGCCCCGGTCCGGCCGAGCGGGAAGCACGCAGAGGCCGCGGCGCCGATGGAGGAGTACGCCCGGCGCGTCCGGGAGGAGGACGGGCTGCCGTACGACCCCTGGCTGCGGGTCCACGTGCGGGCCGGCGGAGTCATCGAGGCGGTGGCCCCGGTGTCGATGACGGTGAGCGGGACCCTGGACCAGTGGCGGACCTGGACCGGGCTGCCGTTCGACACGGAGGGGTTCGTGGAGGTGCCGGGTGCCCTGGTGCCGGTGCACTGTTCGCTCACCCACGGGTACGCCGTCTATGCCGAGCCGAACGTCTGGGTGCGTCACCGGACGGCCTGACGCCACAGGGCCGGCTCGCCCCTGAGGGGGCTGCCGGCCCTGGGAGCGGGCGGACCTCCGGCGCGGGGCTCCGGGCGTCCCGCAGGCCGGCGGAGGGGAGTCGCGCGACACCCGGTGGACCGGGTGTCGCGCGGGCCGGGTGACGGTGTGCCGCCCGGACCGGTGGACGCGGTGTCGCGGGGACCGGGTGTCGCGCGGGCCGCAGGACGGTGTGTCGTCCGCGCTCCGGCCGTCAGAGCTTCAGGTCCCACTGGCTCGCGTCCCAGTCGAAGCCGGGGCCGACCTCGACCGTCAGGTTCTTGGCGTCGGCCGGGGCGTCGAAGGCGTACTTCGCCGTGATCTTCTTGCCCGGGAGGACGGTGCCGGTGAAGCCTTCGCCGATCCTGCCGTCGAAGATCTGCTCCGCGTTCACACCGTCCTCGCCGGCCCGGGCGTCGACGGCGACGAGCGTCGCGTCGAACTTCTCCTTGCCCTTGTTCTCGATGACGACCGAGACCGTGTAGGCGCTGTTGCCCTTGGTGTGGCCGATCGCGAACTCGTCGGCGGTGTAGGGAGCCGGGGCGCCCACGGTGACCTCCAGGCCGTCGTCGTACACGGCGGAGTCCCCCGCCCTGAGGATGTCGTCCTCGCCCTCGGTGCCCCCGGCCGCCCCGCCGTCAGCCGCCGCCCCGCCACCGGCAGCCGGCTTCGCGGAGGCCGAACTGTCCGCGACCGCCTTGTTGATGTCGGTCACCACGTCGTCCACGGCCTTGTACGTCAGGACGGCTCCGACGACCGACAGGATCAGCGACACCAGTCCGAGGACCGCGCCGAACGTCGTCACGCCCTTGTTCGTGGCCTCACCGCGCTTGGCACGGCCCCGCCCCGCGAGGCCCAGGATCAGGGCGATGAGGCCGAGGATCCCCGCGAGCCAGAAGAACAGCGGGATCAGGCCCGAGACCGTACCGATGATGCCGAGCACGAGGGCGGAGATGCCGAGCCCGTTACGGGCGGGGCGGGTGCCCGGCGTCTGCGCGGGGACGTACGGCTGCTGGGGCTGGTGCGGCTGCGTGTACTGGGACATGGCTGTGCCCTTCGATGAGGAACGGGGACTGTGAGCGGAGCGATGTGTTGCACCGGTGTGCGGCGGGTCAATAAGACCATCCGCTGTGAACCGAGTCAACACGATAATGGGTGTGAACCGCTTGTGCTGGCCTGTCGGTATGCTCACCCACACACAGCAGGTGACACCGACGTGCGCGGAACGGGAGACAGCCCAGTGCCGGATGACTCGACAGAGGTGACCGCGGCCGGAATCGCCAGGCTCGCGGGCGTGGGCCGCGCAGCCGTCAGCAACTGGCGCCGCCGGCACGCCGACTTCCCGAAACCTGTCGGAGGCACCGAAGCCAGCCCGTCCTTCGCGCTCCCCGAGGTCGAGCAGTGGCTGCGCCACCAGGGCAAACTCGCCGAGGTACCGCTGCGTGAACGGGTCTGGCAGCAGGTGGCGGGCCACCCCGACGGCGCCGTGACGGCACTGGTCCACGCGGGGTGCGCCCTCCTGCTCGTCCGGGACAGGCCCACCGCCTGGCTGGAGATCACCGCCGTCTCGGATGCCCGCATGGCAGGGGTGCTGCCCGGAGCCCTGGACCACGTACTCGCGGACCGCTTCGGACCGGAGCGGTCGGTTCACACCCCCACGGCGTCAGCCCTGCTGCCGTCCGTCCCGCTGCTGCGCGCCGCGGCCGAGCTCGCCGCGGAGACCGGTGCCCGGCAGGCCTTCGACTTCCTCTTCGGCCGCCAGCTGGACGCCAACCCGCGCCAGTACACGCTCACGCCCCCCGGGCTCGCCGAGCTGATGGCCGACCTCGCGCAACCGGCCGGGGACGCCACCCGGCGGAGTGGCAGGCAGGGCTCGCTGACGGTCCTCGACCCCGCCGCCGGAACCGGCGCCCTGCTGTGCGCCGTCGCCCGGCCCACGGCGCTCCACGCGCAGGAGACCGACCCCGACCTCGCGGCGCTCACCGCGCTCCGGCTCGCCCTGCAGTCCACCGGAAGCGGAGCCGCCGGGCCCCCGCTGGCGGTGCGGACCGGTGACACCCTGCGGGACGACGCGTTCCCCCGGCTCACCGTGGACGCCGTGCTCTGCCACCCGCCGTTCAACGAGCGCAACTGGGGGCACGCCGAACTGGCCTACGATCCACGCTGGGAGTACGGCTTCCCCGCCCGCACCGAGTCCGAGCTCGCCTGGGTCCAGCACGCCCTCGCCCACCTCCGCGAGGGCGGCACCGCCGTGCTGCTCATGCCCCCGGCCGCCGCCTCCCGCCGGTCGGGACGCCGGATCCGTGCCGATCTGCTCCGACGCGGCGCCCTCCGCGCCGTCATCGCGCTCCCGGCGGGCGCCGCGCCCCCGTACGGCATCCCGCTCCACATCTGGGTCCTCCGCAAGCCGGGTGCCGAGCAGTCCCCGGCGCCCGAACTGCTCGTCGTCGACGCGGCGGAGCCCGAGACCGCCGGCGCCCCCTCCGGCCGCGACCGGCTGGACTGGCCGGCGGTGCGCGGCGCGGTGCTCGACGCGTGGACCACCTTCGACGTGCCGGGCCGCCGGGAGCCCCTCGAAGAGCGCCCGGGGACGAGCCGAGCCGTCCCCGTCATCGAACTCCTCGACGACGACGTGGACCTGGCCCCCGCCCGCCACCTGCCGCCCCGGGCGGCCGGCGGCGGGGCGGCCGAGCTGGTCCGCGTACGGGGGCGGCTGGAGGAGACCCTGAAACTGACGGCCCGGCTCACACCGCGGCCGGCCGTCCCCTGCGAACCGGCCAGGCGGCCCTTCACCACGGTCGGCGAACTGGCCCGCGCGGGCGCCCTGCACCTGCGGACCGGGACCGGCGCCGGCAGCGGCACGGCGCCGGTCCTCACCGAGCACGACGTCCTCGCCGGCACGGCCCCCAGCGGTACGCCCCCCGTGCCGTCCGGGCCCCCCGGGGGCGAACCGCTCCTGCTGGAACCGGGGGACGTCATCGTGCCGGTACTCGGCGGCGGCTCGGTCGCCAGGGTCGTCGACGACGCCACCGCCGGCGCCGCGCTCGGCCGTAACCTCCAGCTGCTGCGCCCCGATCCGGCCGCCCTGGACCCCTGGTTCCTCGCCGGATTCCTGCGCGGCACCGCCAACAGCCGGCAGGCGAGCAGTTACGCCTCCACCGCCACGCGCCTCGACGCCCGCCGACTCCAGGTGCCGCGCCTGCCACTGGCCGAACAGCAGAGGTACGGTGCACAGTTCAGCGCCCTCGCCGCGTTCGAGGACGCGCTGCGCACGGCGGGGCGGCTCGGCGGGCAGCTGGTGCAGGGGATGTACGACGGACTCACGGACGGTTCGGTCGCCCCGGAGTGACGTGAAGCACAACGGTTGTGCACAACCCGGGACCCGTTGTCCTTGTCGGTGTATACGCTCACTGCCACACGTCCGATCATCACGCCCTCCGGGAGCAGCACATGCACGGCTACGGCTATCCGCCGGAGCAGCAGCCGAAGCGCAGTCCCACCTCGGCCACGCTGGTCACACTGCGCGTGGTGTTCGTGGCGCTCGCCCTGCTGAGCTGTGGAGTCCTCGCCTGGGCGGCCATGCTCCGGCTGGCCGTCGTCACCCGGAAGCAGCGCGACTGGTGGCTGTTCGGCCTGGTACTGGCCCTGAACGTCGGACTCGTCGCGTACCTCGGGTCGTTGCCGGAAGAGGAGGAGGTGATGACCGACGGGCAGGCGGTCATCACCCTGACCTGGATCCTGGTCGTCTTCGTCGGCACGGTCACCTACTACCTGTGGGCGGAGATACGGCACTTCGACCCGTACCGCGGTCCACAGGGAGGCCGCCACCCGGGGGCGCACCCCGGCCCGTACGGCGCCCGGCACCCGGGCGCGTCCTCGTTCCCGTCCGGCGGCTACGCGTCGCGGCAGACCGCGCCCGCGCGGCCCACCCCGTCGTCCTACGGATACCCGCCCGCCCCGCAGCGGAGCCCGGTCCCCGCACCCACTCCCGCACCGACCGCTCCCACCCCGCCGCCGGAAGTGCCGAGGGCCACGGCCCCGCAGCGCATCGACCAGGTGCGCGCCGAGCTCGACGAGCTGAGCGACTACCTCCGCAAGGAGGGTGACGCCCGGTGAACGGGCGTGTCATCGCAGGGCGTTACGAGCTGGCGACCATTCTCGGCCAGGGCGGTATGGGGCAGGTCTGGACGGCGTACGACCAGCGCCTCGACCGCAGGGTCGCGGTCAAGCTCCTGCGCCCCGACCGGGTGGCGGGCCCTACCGGCAGTCAGGCCGCCGACGACCTGCGCCGCCGGTTCGTCCGCGAGTGCCGGGTCACCGCGCAGGTCGACCACCCCGGTCTCGTCACCGTCCACGACGCGGGGAGTGACGGCGACGACCTCTATCTCGTCATGCAGTACGTCGAGGGCGCCGACCTCGCGGACCACCTCGCCGAGCACGACCCCTATCCGTGGCCCTGGGCCGTGGCGATCGCCGCACAGCTGTGCGCGGTGCTCTCCGCGGTGCACGCCGTGCCGATCGTCCACCGCGACCTCAAGCCGCGCAACGCGATGGTGAAGCCCGACGGCACCCTCACGGTGCTCGACCTGGGCATCGCCTCCGTCATGGACACGGACACCACCCGCCTGACGCACACGGGATCACCGATCGGCTCCCCGGCCTACATGGCCCCCGAACAGGCGATGGGCGGCGCGGTGGGCCCGTACACCGACCTCTACGCCCTCGGTGTGGTCCTGCACGAACTCCTCAGCGGCGACGTGCCGTTCGCCGGGTCCACCGCCCTGGGGGTCCTGCACCGCCATCTCTACGAGCCGCCCCTCCCGGTCCGTCATCTCAGGCCGGAGGTCCCCGAGGCACTCGAAGCACTCGTCCTGCGGCTGCTCTCCAAGGACCCTCAGCACCGCCCCGGCTCCGCCCAGGAGGTCTACGAGTCCCTGCGGCCCCTGCTGCCCGTCGGAGGAGCGCCGGCGGGACCCCTCGACCCGACCCGGCCCTTCCTCCGGCCGCACGCACCCTGGCCCGACCGGGCGGCCGTCCCGGCACCGGTGCCCGTCCCCGCCCAGCAGGCACCCGCAGCGCCTCAGGAGCCGCCCGCCCGGCCGAACGTGGCGCGGGCGGTCGACGACGTGAAGCGGCTGCTCGGTGAGGGCCGCATCACCCAGGCCGTCGACATCCTCGGGGGCATCCTGCCGGCCGCCGCCGCGGAGCACGGCGAGCACTCACCGGTCGTACGGATCCTGCGCAAGCAGTACGCGGCGACGCTGATGGACGACGGCCAGTACCGCCGCGCTCTGCCGGAGCTCCGCAGGCTCGCCGACGACCGCGCGGCGGAGGCCGGGCCCGCCGACTCCCAGACCCTGCAGTTCCGTTACGACGCCGCGCAGTGCCTGGAGCAGCTCGGCGAGGCGGCCGCCGCCCTCGTCGAGTACCGCGCCGTCCTCCCCTACTACGAGAACGGCTACGCGACCTCCGCCGGACCCGGCCGGGCCTTCGACATCCGCCACCGGATCGGCCATCTCCTGCTCGGTGTGGGCGACCACGCGGCGGGCCGCGCCCAGCTGCAGGCCCTTCTCTACGACACGGAGCGCGCCTACGGCCCTCACCACCACCTCCCCACGGAGCTCCGCCGGCAACTGACCCACCACCAGGACGTACGCGGTTCCGCGTAGGCCGGACCACGGCCGAAAAGACGAGCCGCGGGGGATTTCGTCCGCGACCCCACACAGACCGGTCCGGAAATCGTTGGTCGAAGCAGTGGCCCGAATCACGTCCACTGCCTAACATCGATCACCGCAAGGCTTTGTGCACTGATGCACAAACTCTCCCCGGGAGGCTCCTTTGCACCGCCGACGTCGCACCGCGCTCGCCCTTTCCGCCGCAACGCTCGTCGCTGCGCCGCTCCTGACCGCCTGCGGCAGCGAGGCCCACCCCGGTGCCGCGGCCGTGGTCGGCGGCGACCGGATCGACGTGGCCACGGTCCAGGCGCAGGCGGCCGACGTGCGCACCGCGCAGCAGGATTCGGAGCAGCCCGAGAAGCTGGTGACGGAGTCGGGCCAGCTGATCCGGGCCAAGCTGTCCGGACTGATCCTCGGAAAGGTCCTGGACCGGGCCGCCGAGGACGCGGGGGTGAGCGTCAGCCGCAAGGAGATCCAGCAGGTCCGCGGCGTCGTCGCCGAGCAGTCCGGCGGGGACGAGGGAGCGCGGACGCGGATGCTGGAGCAGAGCTGGGTGGCGCCCGGCCAGATCGAGCAGACCCTCCGCCAGGAGGTACAGATCCGGAAACTGGCCTCGGCGCTCGGCGTCGACCTGCAGAGCCCCGAGGGGATGCAGGCCGTCCAGGAGGCCCTCACCAAGGCGTCGAAGGCGCTGCACATCGACGTCAACCCGCGCTACGGCAGCTGGGACAACCAGAAGGTCCAGCTGAGCACCTACAAGGCGCCGTGGATCACGCAGGTCACCCCCGCGCAGGGGCAGGAGCCCGAGGCAGGGGCCTGACCCCGCCCGGCCGGGGGTAAATTCGACAGCGTGAACGCTGAAGATCCCGGCCGCATCGTCCTGCTCACCGCCAGCCACCGGGTCGCCCCCGGTCTGCTGTCCTGGCCCGCCTGGCAGACGCTTCACGCCGCCGACCGGGTGCTGTGCGCCGGGCGGGACCACCCGCAGCTGCCGTATCTGCGGGAGGCGGGTGTCGCCGTGGAGCACACCGCGCCCTCGGCCGAGGAACTCGTGGACGACTGCGCGGGCGGCAGGACCGTGGTGGTGCTCGTGGGAGGCGAGGGCGACCAGCGGCTCACCGACGGCCTGGCCCGGCTCGGCGGTTCGGGCCGGGTGCGGATGCCGGACCTGGAGCTGCTGCCCGGTTCGTACGACCTGCCCGGGGCGCGGCTCCTGGATCTGGTCCAGGTCATGGACCGGATCCGGCTCGAATGCCCGTGGACCTCGCAGAAGACGCACGAGGGCCTCGCGAAGTACGCCATCGAGGAGGCGTACGAACTGGTCGAGGCGATCGAGGACGGCGACCGCGAGGAACTGCGCGAGGAGCTCGGCGACGTACTGCTCCAGGTCGTCTTCCACGCGCGCATCGCGCAGGAGGACCAGGAGGAGCCGTTCGGTATCGACGACGTCGCCGCCACGATCGTCGACAAGCTGGTCCACCGGCACCCGCATGTCTTCGGCGACGAGACCGCCGAGACCCCGGAGGACGTCCACGCGCACTGGCTGCGGACGAAGGCGATCGAGAAGCAGCGCGCCTCGGTCACCGACGGGGTGCCGCTCGGCCAGCCCGGTCTGGCGCTGGCGGCCAAGCTCGGCAGCAGGGTCCGTGCCGAGGGCCTCGACGTCGCGCTCCCCGACGGCGACGGGGTCGGGGACCGGCTGCTCGCCCTCGCCGTACGGGCCGAGCAGGACGGCACCGACCCGGAGGCCGCCCTGCGGGCCGCCGCCCGCGCCTACCGGGACGCGATCCGGGCGGCGGAGGGCCTCGGCACCCCTCCCGATAGCGTCGAGGAGTGAACGACAGCCCCGAGAGCGCCCCCGCGCCCGACGCAGCGCCCGAACTCTTCACCTGGGAGTTCGCCACCGACCCGTACCCGGCCTATGCCTGGCTCCGCGAGCACAGCCCCGTGCACCGCACGGCGCTGCCCAGCGGTGTCGAGGCCTGGCTGGTGACCCGGTACGCCGACGCCAGGCAGGCCCTCGCCGACACCCGGCTCTCCAAGAACCCGGCCCACCATGCGGGGTCCGCCAACGCCAAGGGCAAGACGGGCATCCCGGGGGAGCGCAAGGCGGAGCTGATGACGCATCTGCTGAACATCGACCCCCCGGACCACACCCGGCTGCGCCGGCTCGTGTCCAAGGCGTTCACCCCGCGCCGGGTCGCGGAGTTCGCGCCGCGCGTGCAGGAACTGACGGACCGCCTCATCGACAGCTTCATCGAGGAGGGGAAGGCGGACCTCATCCATGACTTCGCCTTCCCCCTCCCCATCTACGCGATCTGCGACCTGCTCGGTGTGCCGCGCGAGGACCAGGACGACTTCCGCGACTGGGCGGGCATGATGATCCGGCACGGCGGGGGGCCGCGCGGCGGGGTGGCCAGATCGGTCAAGAAGATGCGCGGCTACCTCGCCGAACTCATCCACCGCAAGAGGGAGAATCCCGGCGACGACCTGATCTCCGGGCTGATCCGGGCGAGCGACCACGGTGAGCACCTCAGTGAGAACGAGGCCGCCGCCATGGCCTTCATCCTCCTCTTCGCCGGTTTCGAGACGACGGTGAATCTCATCGGCAACGGCACCTACGCGCTGCTGCGCAACCCGGCCCAGCGTGAACGCCTGGAACGCTCGCTGGCCGCCGGGGAGACGGAGCTGCTCGCCACGGGCATCGAGGAGCTGCTGCGCTACGACGGACCGGTGGAGCTCGCGACGTGGCGCTACGCCACCGAACCCGTGAACCTGGGAGGGCAGGACATCGCGGTGGGGGACCCCGTTCTCGTGGTGCTGGCCGCCGCCGACCGGGATCCCGAGCGGTTCCAGGATGCGGACACCCTGGATCTCGCACGGAGTGACAATCAGCACCTCGGCTACGGGCACGGCATCCACTACTGCGTGGGCGCGCCGCTGGCCCGGCTGGAGGGCCGGGTGGCGCTGGCGACGCTGTTGAGACGCCTCCCCGACCTGCGGCTCGCTGCGGAACCTGCCGATTTGCGGTGGCGCGGCGGGCTCATCATGCGTGGACTGCGCACGCTTCCCGTGGAGTTCGATCCGGGGAATCCGGCCGGTAAAGGTGACACGCTGTCAACTCCGTGACTTTCACGTGATCTCCGCTGCATCGACTTGTGACACACGTTCGAGTAGGGCTAGGTTCACCGTTCGACTCACCCGTCACATGTCAGTCACACGGAAGGCAATCCCATGGGCTCCGCGACCGGCAGACACCGTCGCCCTCGCCAGGCACCCGCCATCGTCGTCGCCGCAGGCGTCACAGGGTCGGCCATCGCCATCCCGCTGCTCGGTGCGGGCGGCGCGCAGGCCGCCGAGGCGTCGACCTGGGACCGGGTCGCCGAATGCGAGAGCGGCGGCATGTGGAGCGCCGACCTCGGCAACGGCTACTACGGCGGCCTGCAGTTCTCGCAGGACACCTGGTCCGCGTACGGAGGCACGGCGTACGCGCCCCGTGCGGACCTGGCGAGCCGCTCGCAGCAGATCGCGGTCGCGGAGAAGGTGCTCGACGAGGAGGGCTCCCAGGCGTGGGCCAGCTGCGCGGTGATCTCCGGCCTCGCCCTGGACGGGACGCTGCCCGGCATCGACCCGGGCGGCGAGGCGGCCGCCGAGCCCTCGGACACCGCGACCCCGTCCGAAACCCCCTCACCGGAGGCGTCGGACCCGGCGGACGCCGCCGGCGAGGCGGAGGACTCCGACGACTCCGACCGCTCCGGCGACTCCGGTGCGAAGGACGGGGCGAGCGGAAGCGCGTCCGACGGCCCGGACGAGGGTGACGAGGCCGGCGAGGCGTCTCCGTCCGCCACTCCGTCCCCCGAGGCCTCCGGGACGTCCGGTGCGTCGAGGGGTGACGGGGCGAAGGGTGACGGGGCGAAGGGTGGAAAGCACCGTGGCGTACCGGCTCCCGAGGCGAGCACCGGACCGGAGCTGGGCGACGGGCGCGGCGAGTCCGGCCGTCACGCCTCGCGGGGCGACTCCGACGCGCGTCAGGGCGCGGAGGGGGCGTACACCGTCCGTGAGGGCGACAACCTCTGGGCGATCGCCGACGCGCAGGAGCTTCCCGGCGGCTGGACCGCGCTCTACGAGGCCAACAGGACGGAGCTGGGCTCCGACCCTGACCTGATCCTTCCGGGCCAGAGCCTGGACCTCGGTACCGGCCTCGGTGCGGACGCGCAGGACGCCCGGACGGAGACCACCGGCGCCAACTGATCAAAAGCGGGAAAACGCCCCGAAAGCAGGGGTAGTTCAGAGGCCTATGTCCACTTATGCGTAAGTGAGACATGGGTCTCTTTGCTTCAACTGGCGCGCCCTGTCCGTCCGGTCCGTCCAAATTGGCTCCGACCTGCGGAAACGACTCCCCCTGTCGGACCGGTACGGGCTGATTAGCCGTTATGTCCATCTTTGAATGTCGGGGTTGTCTGTGATTACGGTCGGAGCCGCTCGCACCGCGGGCACCTTCGACCGTCACGCCGAATCCTGCCGTCGGCCGAAGGGGACCGACGCGTAAAGCGCCGTAGGCAGGAGCGGGGGACCCAGGTAAGTGCCGGACCCGGCCGTCGGAAGACGGGCGAGGGTGCGGCTAGGGGTGAAGTCGTCCGCGAGTGCGGGCGACCGGGCAACTCACAGGCCCGAACCCGACAGCTCACCTCGTAGGCGTCGGTGAGGAGAACCATGCTGCTTTCCAGCAAGGGCAAGCACCGTCGCCCGTCCAAGGCCGTCCGTATCGCGACCCTGGCCGGTGTCACCGGTGCCGCTGTCGCCGTACCGCTCATGGGCGCGACCGGCGCCTCCGCCGCCTCCGTCGACACCTGGGACGCCGTCGCCCAGTGCGAGTCCGGTGGCAACTGGTCCATCAACACCGGTAACGGTTACTACGGCGGCCTGCAGTTCTCGCAGTCCAGCTGGGCGGCAGCCGGTGGCACGCAGTACGCCGCCCGCGCCGATCTGGCCACCAAGGGCCAGCAGATAGCCGCCGCCGAGAAGCTCCTCGACCTCCAGGGCCCGGGCGCCTGGGCCTGCGCCGGTGCCGGCGGGCTGACGAACGACGGTGTCGACCCGGGTGTCGACACCGGCTCCGAGAAGAACGGCGACACGGCCCCGCAGGCCGCGCCGGAGCGCAAGGCCGAGCAGCCCACCACGCGCAGCGAGAAGCGCACGGCTCCCGAGGAGACCGTCACCACCCCCACCGGCGAGAAGGTCGAGAAGGGTGACGGCGAGTACAAGGTGAAGGCCGGCGACACCCTCAGCAAGATCGCCGACGCGAAGAAGGTCAAGGGCGGCTGGGAGAAGCTGTTCGACCTCAACGACGACATCGTCGACGAGGCCGACCTGATCTTCCCGGGTCAGCAGCTCCACCTGAAGTAGTCGGAAGCGGTCCGGGGTCCTCCTCCGCCCCGGAGTCCCGGCCCGGCGCGCCGACCCCCCGCGCGCCGGGCCGGAGCCGTGTCCGGCCCCCTTGCGGGGTGCGGTCGCGGGCTCGCCGTAGGGGCGAGCGTTCAATTGTTGTGGTTACTTGCCAGTAGAATTCTGGAGCTTTGCCCGGAATGCAGGCCCTTGGGTCCTTTTTCGTCCCACGGGACGGGCGGGCGGCCGACGAAGCGGGCCGAGCCGGTTAGGCTCGTGGCGCAAGGCCACAGTGACCCTGCACAAACAGTGTCAGATCCCAGAAGGAGATGCCTCGTGCCGTCCATCGACGTCGTCGTAGCCAGGGAAATCCTCGACTCCCGGGGTAACCCCACGGTCGAGGTCGAGGTTGGCCTCGACGACGGCAGCACGGGACGTGCTGCCGTTCCGTCCGGCGCCTCCACCGGTGCGTTCGAGGCCATCGAGCTTCGCGACGGTGACCCCAACCGCTACCACGGCAAGGGCGTCGAGAAGGCCGTCCTCGCCGTGATCGAGCAGATCGGCCCGGAGCTCGTCGGCTACGACGCCACCGAGCAGCGCCTCATCGACCAGGCGATGTTCGACCTGGACGCGACCGAGAACAAGGGCTCCCTCGGCGCCAACGCCATCCTCGGTGTCTCGCTGGCCGTGGCGCACGCCGCGTCCGAGGCCTCCGACCTCCCGCTGTTCCGCTACCTCGGCGGCCCGAACGCGCACCTGCTGCCCGTTCCGATGATGAACATCCTGAACGGCGGCTCGCACGCCGACTCCAACGTGGACATCCAGGAGTTCATGATCGCGCCGATCGGCGCCGAGTCCTTCTCCGAGGCCCTTCGCTGGGGCGCGGAGATCTACCACACGCTGAAGAAGGTCCTGAAGACCAAGGGCCTGTCCACCGGTCTCGGTGACGAGGGCGGCTTCGCCCCCAACCTCGAGTCCAACCGTGCCGCCCTCGACCTCATCCTCGAGGCCGTCAAGGAGGCCGGCTACGTCCCGGGCCGCGACATCGCGCTCGCGCTCGACGTCGCAGCGTCCGAGTTCTACAAGGACGGCGTCTACGAGTTCGAGGGCAAGTCCCGCTCGGCCGCCGAGATGACCGAGTACTACGAGGAGCTCGTCTCCGCGTACCCGCTGGTCTCCATCGAGGACCCGTTGTACGAGGACGACTGGGCGGGCTGGAAGGTCATCACCGACAAGATCGGCTCCAAGGTGCAGATCGTCGGTGACGACCTGTTCGTCACCAACCCCGAGCGTCTCGCCCGCGGCATCGAGGAGGGCTCGGCCAACGCCCTGCTCGTCAAGGTCAACCAGATCGGTTCGCTGACCGAGACCCTGGACGCCGTCGAGCTGGCCCAGCGCAACGGCTTCAAGTGCATGATGTCCCACCGCTCCGGTGAGACCGAGGACGTCACCATCGCCGACCTCGCCGTCGCCGTGAACTGCGGCCAGATCAAGACCGGCGCCCCGGCCCGCTCGGACCGCGTCGCCAAGTACAACCAGCTGCTGCGCATCGAGGAGATCCTCGACGACGCCGCGGTCTACGCCGGGCGTTCGGCGTTCCCGCGGTTCCGCTTCGAGGGCTGACAGCCCGCGTCCGGGGCACCAGCCTCCGTCCGTCCCCGCATCCGGTCCCGTACCGTGTGCGGGGACGGACGTGCGTAACGGGGAGGCGTGAGACATGGCCGGGAAGAACCGCGACCGGTTCTCCACCGCGACCAGGCTGCGGCTGCTCGGTGAGCAGACGGCGGCCCGCGTCTACCGGTCCCAGAACCGCAGGCAGGCCCGCCGCTCCCGGCTCACCGGCCGGGCCGCGTTCCTCGCCCTGATCGTCTGTTCCCTCGTGGTCGCCCTCGCGTATCCCATGCGGCAGTACATCTCCCAGCGCGACCAGATCGCGGAACAGGAGAGGCTCTCGCAGGAGGCCCGCCAGCGCACCGAGGAGCTGCGCGACGAGAAGGCGCGGCTCAAGGACGACGCGTACATCCGTCGTCTCGCACGCCAGCACCTCCACTACGTGATGCCCGGCGAGACCGCCTACACGGTGGTCGACCCGGACGCGGCCGAGGTGCGGCGGGGCGAGCCGGGGGCGACGGGGCGGCCCTGGCACTCCAACCTGTGGGACGGCGTCGACAGCGCGGACCGCGAGTGACCCCGCCCCCGCGCCGGGTCCGGTGACCACGACGGTCCCTCCGCGCCCAGCCCTCCCCCCGCACCGATTCATACAGTCCGACCGATGACATTCAAGGCAGGCATGGACACGCCCCCTCCGCAGACCGAATCCACCACGCCCACCGATGCGGACATCGCCGCGTTCGAGCTCCAGCTCGGCCGGCCGCCGCGTGGGCTGCGCGCCATCGCGCACCGCTGTCCGTGCGGCAACCCGGACGTGGTCGAGACACAGCCCCGTCTGGAGGACGGCACGCCGTTCCCGACGACGTACTACCTGACCTGCCCGCGTGCCGCGTCCGCGATCGGCACGCTGGAGGCCAACGGGGTCATGAAGGAGATGACCGAGCGGCTCACCACGGACCCGGAGCTGGCCGCCGCCTACCGCGCCGCGCACGAGGACTACCTCGCACGGCGCGACGCCATCGAGGTCCTGGAGGGCTTCCCGAGCGCGGGCGGCATGCCGGACCGGGTGAAGTGCCTGCACGTCCTGGTCGGCCACTCGCTGGCGGCGGGCCCCGGCGTGAACCCGCTGGGCGACGAGGCGATCGCGATGCTGCCGGAATGGTGGGCGAAGGGGCCGTGCGTCACGCCGTGCGGTTCCGAGGCCGAACCGGACGCGTCCTGACCTTGCGCGCCGCCCGTACAACCACAGGAGCCCCATGACCCGCGTTGCCGCCATCGACTGCGGTACCAACTCGATCCGCCTGCTCGTCGCGGACGTGGACCCCGCGACCGGGGACTTCAGCGAGCTCGACCGCCGGATGCGGATCGTCCGGCTCGGCCAGGGCGTCGACCGGACCGGCCGGATGGCACCCGAAGCGCTCGAACGCACCTTTGACGCCTGCCGTGAGTACGCGGAGGCGGTCAAGGAGCTGGGCGCCGAGCGGATCCGGTTCGTCGCCACGTCGGCCTCGCGCGACGCGGAGAACAGCGACACGTTCGTCCGGGGCGTCCTGGAGATCCTGGGCGTCGAGCCCGAGGTCATCACGGGCGACCAGGAGGCGCAGCTCTCCTTCGACGGCGCCACCAAGGAACTGGTGGGCAGCGACCACCTGGAGAAGCCGTATCTCGTCGTGGACATCGGTGGCGGCTCCACCGAGTTCGTCGTCGGTGACGACCGTGTCCGCGCCGCCCGGTCCGTGGACATCGGCTGCGTACGCATGACCGAGCGTCACCTCGTCCTGGACGGGGCCGTCGTGGATCCGGCCACGCCGGACCGGGTCGCCGCGATCCGCGCGGACATCGATGCCGCCCTGGATCTCGCCGAGGAGACCGTGCCGCTCTCCTCGGCGGCGACGCTCGTCGGACTGGCCGGGACGGTCACCACCGTCGCCGCCATGGCGCTCGGGCTGGAGGAGTACGACTCCGAGGCGATCCACCACTCCCGGGTCTCCCTCGAGCAGGTACGGGAGATCACCGGCCGGCTGCTCGCCTCGACCCACGCGGAGCGCGCGGCGGTCCCCGCGATGCATCCGGGCCGGGTCGACGTGATCACCTCGGGGGCGCTCGTGCTGCTCGCGGTGATGGAGCGGGCCGGGGCTCGAGAGGTCGTCGTCAGCGAACACGACATTCTCGACGGGATCGCCTGGTCGGCCGCCTGATCACAGCGCGGGGGCAGACGCGGTGAGATGTCGCTCAAACGCATCCCCGCCTGCACTTTTGAGCTGGTGAAGACCTCTCCGGACCTGTTCGGGGAGGTCTTTCGCGTGGGGCGACGAGAAACTTCGTGAACTTCTTCACAAGGAATTCGGCCCCACTGGGCGAAGTTCTGCTCCGAGGGGGCCGTGCAGGCGGCCCGTGGGCCCGCACGGTGGTGATACGGGGGCGTTGCGGGGGTGTGGCCGGAGGGTGTCCGGGGTGGGTCGTTCATCCCGTCCGGCGGCTCAAGGGCCAGCTCACAAGTGGTGAACAACGTTCGCCGGAACGTCGTGGTTCCCGCCCCGTGGCATGACCTGGGTCACGTGGGCGGCGAAGTGTAGCAGAGGGCGGCGCATACCTTGTGAAGGGGCTCACGAGCATGCCCCCCGAGGGGGGTGGATACTCGATGGCATGAGCACCACGGAGCGTCCCAGGATCCTCGTTGTAGGCGGTGGGTACGTAGGCCTGTACGCAGCTCGTCGCATTCTGAAGAAGATGCGGTATGGAGAGGCGACCGTCACGGTCGTCGACCCGCGCTCGTACATGACGTACCAGCCCTTCCTCCCCGAAGCTGCTGCCGGCAGCATCTCGCCTCGGCATGTCGTCGTCCCGCTGCGACGCGTGCTGCCCAAGGCCGAGGTTCTCACCGGCCGTGTCACGACCATCGATCAGGACCGCAAGGTCGCCACGGTCGCGCCGCTCGTCGGCGAGGCCTACGAGCTGCCCTTCGACTACCTGGTCATCGCGATGGGCGCGGTCTCCCGCACCTTCCCGATTCCCGGCCTCGCCGAGCAGGGCATCGGCATGAAGGGCATCGAGGAGTCCATCGGTCTGCGCAACCACGTCCTCGAGCAGCTGGACAAGGCCGACTCGACGACCGATGAGGACGTCCGCCGCAAGGCGCTGACGTTCGTCTTCGTGGGCGGCGGCTTCGCCGGCGCGGAGACCATCGGCGAGGTCGAGGACATGGCCCGCGACGCGGCGAAGTACTACACGAGCGTGAAGCGCGAGGACATGCGTTTCATCCTGGTCGACGCCGCCGACAAGATCCTTCCCGAGGTCGGCCCGAAGCTGGGCGCGTACGGCAAGGAGCACCTGGAGAGCCGTGGTGTCGAGGTCTACCTCTCGACCTCCATGGACTCCTGCGTCGACGGTCACGTGGTGCTGAAGAACGGCCTCGAGGTCGACTCCAGCACGATCGTGTGGACGGCCGGCGTGAAGCCGAACCCGGCGCTGGCGCGCTTCGGTCTGCCGCTCGGCCCCCGTGGTCACGTGGACACCTCCGAGAAGCTCCAGGTCCAGGGCACCGACTACATCTGGGCCGCAGGCGACAACGCCCAGGTGCCGGACATGGTCGGACGCCGCGCGGGCAACCCGAACGCCTGGTGCCCGCCGAACGCCCAGCACGCGCTGCGTCAGGCGAAGGTCCTCGGCGACAACGTCATCTCCGGCATGCGGGGCTTCCCGCAGAAGGAGTACAGCCACGCCAACAAGGGTGCGGTCGCCGGACTCGGCCTCCACAAGGGCGTCGCGATGATCGTCATCGGCAAGGTGAAGATCAAGCTCAAGGGCCGTCTCGCCTGGTACATGCACCGTGGCTACCACGGCATGGCGATGCCGACCTGGAACCGCAAGATCCGGATCTTCGCGGACTGGACACTGGCGATGTTCCTGAAGCGCGAGGTCGTCTCGCTCGGCGCCATGGAGACTCCGCGTGAGGAGTTCTACGAGGCGGCCAAGCCGAGCCCGGCGCCCGTCGCGGCCAAGGCCGACGGCGACAAGAGCAAGACCGGCGAGAAGGCCAAGGCCTCCTAGCGCCCGCACGTCACCGAAGGGGTCGTCCGCCATCCGTGGTGCGGACGGCCCCTTCGGCGTTCCAGGACGCCCTGGTGCGCACGGAACTAGATGGCAAGTGCAAGTATTTTGCCGTTCCGTTGCCCCGGACGGGGATGGCATGGGTGCCGGGCGGCGTTGACGCCGGTGTACCTCGCCGTGGCCCCGAGGTGTCGCGGCCCGGTTCGGGTGCGTATATGCGAATTTAGGCACGTTCGGAAACACCACCACGGAGGTGTGCACCATGGCCGACGCCGCATCGCGGCTGACCGCTCTTGCCGAAGAGTTGCTGGGAGAACCCCTGCCGGTCCGGATCCGGGCCTGGGACGGCAGCGAATCCGGGCCGCCGGGTGCCCCCACCCTCGTCCTGCGCCACCGCCGCGCCCTGCGCCGACTGCTCTGGAAGCCGGGCGAACTGGGCCTGGCCCGCGCCTGGGTGGCGGGGGAGATCGACGTCGACGGGGATCTGTACGCCGCCCTGAACGCCGTGGCGTCGCTGCTCTGGGAGCGCGGCGCCGACGCGAAGGACACCGTCCATCCCGTCCGTGACCCGAGGGTGCGGGCGTTCGCCCGGGGTCTCGTCCAGCTGGCCGGTCCCTGGCCGCTGCCCCGGCCGCCCGCCGAGGAGGTCCGCCGCCGCACCGGCCCGCTGCACACCAAGCGCCGCGACAGGGAAGCCATCAGCCACCACTACGACGTGGGCAACGACTTCTACGCCATGGTCCTCGGCCCCTCCATGGTCTACTCCTGCGCGTACTGGCAGGACGGTGCCACACTCGAGGACGCCCAGCGCGACAAGCTCGACCTCGTCTGCCGCAAGCTCGCCCTCCAGGAGGGGGACCGCCTCCTCGACGTCGGCTGCGGATGGGGTTCCATGGCCATCCACGCCGCCCGGGAGTACGGTGCCCGGGTCACCGGAGTGACCCTCTCCACCGAACAGGCGGCCTTCGCCCGCAAGCGCATCGCCGAGGAGGGCCTCACCGACCGCATCGAGATCCGCGTCCAGGACTACCGGGACGTCAGGGACGGCCCGTACGACGCGATCTCCTCGATCGGCATGGCCGAGCACGTGGGTTCGGTCCGATTCCGTGAGTACGCCGACGACCTCTACGCCCTGCTCGCACCCGGCGGCCGGCTGCTCAACCACCAGATCGCCCGCCGCCCCGAGAAGGACGAGTCGGCGTACCACGTCGACGCGTTCATCGACGCCTACGTCTTCCCCGACGGCGAACTGGCCCCGGTGGGCCGCACCGTCGCCACCCTGGAGGAGGCCGGTTTCGAGGCCCGGGACGTCGAGGCGATCCGCGAACACTACGCACTGACCCTGCGTCAGTGGGTGGCCAACCTGGAGAAGCACTGGAAGGAGGCCGTCCGGGCCACCTCTCCCGGCCGGGCGAGGGTGTGGCGGCTCTACATGGCCGCCTCCGCGCTCTCCTTCGAGCACAACAAGATCGGCGTCAACCAGATCCTCGCGGTGCGTCCGCGGGAGGGCGGCGCCGTGGGCATGCCGCTGCGCGCCCGTGAGTGGACGGCGTGAACGGCTGATCCAGGAACGACGGTGGGGCGGTACCCGCACTGCGGGTACCGCCCCTCCGTGCCCCTCGCCTACTCCGTCTTGATCGCGGTCAGCATGTTCAGCTTCGCGCCGCTGCGGGCCGGCCAGAGGGAGGCCAGGACGCCCACGAGGCCCGCGAGGACCAGGAAGAGCGCGAGCCGGTCCCAGGGGATGACCAGGGCGTAGCCCGGGATGGAGGCCGAAAGGCTCTTCCCGATGGCCCAGCCGAGGAACGTGCCCAGGCCCACGCCGACCACCGCTCCGAAGAGCGAGATGACGACGGCCTCCAGCCGGATCATGCGCTTGACCCTGCGCCGGTCCAGGCCGATCGCCCGCAGCATGCCGATCTCCTGCTGACGTTCGAAGACGGACATGGCCAGCGTGTTGACGACCCCAAGGACCGCGATGACCAGGGCCATCGCCAGCAGCGCGTACATGATGTTCAGCGCCGTGTTGATGAACCCGCCGAACATGTCCCTGATGCCCTGGCGGTCCATGACGCTCATCGCCGGGTTGTCGCCGAGCGCGTCGATCACGGCCTTCTCGTTGGCGGCGCTCTGTCCGCCGTCCATGGTCAGCCAGACCTCACGGATGTCGGCGACGCTCTCGTGCGGGTCGACGACGTCCTCGGGGATCAGGACCGGGGAGAGGAACTCGTTGCCCTCGTAGAGGGCGCCGACCTTCAGGGTCTCCTTCTTCTCGTCGTCGAACGTCACGGGCACACTGTCGCCGGTCTTCCAGCCGTGCGACTTCGCGGTCTTGCGGTCGACGGCGATCTCGCCGTCCTTCAGCGAGGAGAGTGATCCGGAGACCACCTTCAGGTTGAAGACCTTCTCGACGTCGCCCGGGGTGACCCCGGAGGCGGAGACACCTCCCTTGCCGGCGGTGAGCCAGACGGCCCGCTGGGGAGTGGCCGCGGCGACACCGTCGGCCTTGCGCAGGGCGGCGAGCGCCGACTCGTCGAGCGAGTCCCCGCTGGCCATCGAGACCATGTAGTCGGCCCGGATGTTGTCCGTCGTCATCTTGTCGATGGCCTGGCCGAGCGTGACGCCGAGCACGGAGATGCCGGTGACCAGGGTGAGTCCGATCGCCAGGGCGGAGGCGGTGGCTCCGGTCCGGCGCGGATTGCGGACCGCGTTCTGGGCGGCCAGCTTGCCGGACACCCCGAAGAGCCTCCGCAGCAGCGGACGTGCCAGGGCGATCACCGGCCGCGAGAGCAGCGGGATGAGCACGATGACACCGATCAGGGCGAGGAACGCCCCGCCACCGAGCAGCCACCGGCCGTTCTCGTCGCCCTGAGCGGCACCGGCGACGATCAGGGCGGACCCGATGAGGGTGATCACCGCGCCGAACGAGTTCCGCACGACCAGCGACTTGGTGGTAGCCACCGCGTGCACGCTGCTCATGGCCGCCACCGGCGGGATCTTGGCGGCGCGACGGGCGGGCAGCCAGGCGGCGAACACGGTGATCAGCACGCCGACGGCGAACGCGGAGGCGACCGCTGTGGGGGAGACGACCAGCGGGCCGGCAGGGATCTTCCCGCCGAACATGCCCATCGCGGAGCGCAGCCCCGTGGCGAGGCCGACGCCGAGCAGGAAGCCGGTCACCGAGGCGATCAGACCGACCACACCGGCCTCGAGCAGGATGGCCCTCTTGACCTGCCGGCGGGAGGCGCCGACGGCGCGCATCAGGGCGAGTTCCTTGGTGCGCTGGGCGATGAGCATGGTGAAGGTGTTGGCGATCAGGAACACGCCGACGAAGAGCGCGATGGCCGCGAAGGCCAGCAGCATCGAGTTGAGGCTCTTGAGGCCGGACTCGGTCATCTCGGCCTCCTCGTCCGCGAGGGCGGCGCCCGTCTTGGCCTCCGCGTTCTCGGGGAGCAGGGGCTTCACGGCGTCCAGAAGCCGCTGGTCGGACGCCCCGGCATCGGCGGTCACGGTGACGTCGCTGAACTGTCCGGGCCGCAGGTAGAGCTGCTGGGCGACCTCGGTCTCGAAGAGGACCAGGCTGCCGCCCGCGTTCACGGCGCCGTCCTCGGTGGTGAAGACTCCGGAGAGGGTGTACTCCTTCACCGGCCCGTTGGTGGCGACCCGTACCGGGGCGCCCACGCGGTACTCGCCCTTGTTCGCGGTCTCCTTGTCGAGGGCGATCTGGCCGGCCTTCACCGGCCCCGTTCCCTCGGTGAACGTGTACTGCGCGTCCTTGCCGTCGGTACCCGGGGAGTAGTTGGAACCGGTGTTGGACCAGCCGTTGCCGATGAGCTTGCCGTCCGGGTCGGCGACGCCCGCGAATCCGGAGACCCGGCCGGTGGCCTCCGCCACGCCGTCGAGGTCCTCGATCTTCTCGAGGGTGGCCTCGTCGACGGCGGGGGTCTCCTCGTCGCCGCGCTCGGCCCAGGTGGTGACGGCGACGGCCACCTTGTCGTAGTTCTTGGCGGACTGGTTGCGGAAGGCGTTGCCGAGGGTGTCGGTGAAGACCAGGGTGCCGGAGACGAAGGCGACGCCGAGCATCACGGCGAGCACGGTCATCAGCAGTCTGGCCTTGTGCGCAAGCACATTGCGCACGGCGGTACGGAACATGTGTGGATTCCTGGGGAGTTCGGGATGCGGAGGGGAAGGGGCGGACAGCCGTCGTGTCAGCTGGTGCGGCCCTTCGCGTCGAACGCCTTCATCCGGTCGAGGACCCCGTCGGCGGTGGGGCTGATCATCTGGTCGACGACCGCCCCGTCGGCCAGGAAGATCACCCGGTCCGCGTAGGAGGCGGCCACCGGGTCGTGGGTCACCATCACCACGGTCTGGCCGAGCTCGCGCACCGAGTTGCGCAGGAAGCCGAGGACCTCGGCGCCCGAGCGGGAGTCGAGGTTGCCGGTCGGCTCGTCACCGAAGATGATCTCCGGCTGCGAGGCCAGGGCGCGGGCCACCGCGACGCGCTGCTGCTGCCCGCCGGAGAGCTCCGTGGGGCGGTGCTTCAGCCGCTCGGAGAGGCCTACCATGTCGATGACCTTCTGCAGCCAGGCGGCATCGGGCTTACGGCCGGCGATGTCCATCGGCAGGGTGATGTTCTCCAGGGCGGTCAGCGTGGGCAGCAGGTTGAAGGCCTGGAAGATGAAGCCGATCTTGTCCCGTCGCAGCTGGGTGAGCTGCTTGTCCTTCAGCGTCCCCAGCTCGGTCTCGCCGATGCGCACGGAACCGCTGCTGAAGCTGTCCAGACCGGCCACGCAGTGCATCAGCGTGGACTTGCCGGAACCCGACGGGCCCATGATCGCGGTGAACTCCCCCTGCGGGAAGTCCACGGTCACCCGGTCGAGGGCGACCACCTGGGTCTCACCCTGGCCGTAGACCTTCGACAGCTCCGCGGCGCGGGCGGCGACCGCGGTGGTGCGGTGAACGGTGGTGGTGGTCACAGGGGGACTCCAGGTTCGTACGGCAGGTTCGCGGGGACCCCTCCATCGTCTCCGCCGTACCGTGCCGGGTCGTCAGCCCTCGTGCCCGTTCCCGGGGCCCTCTTGAGTCGCACCCTCCGGGCGGTCGCGTAGTCCTGAGGTAGGAGGGCGACCCGTAGTCCGCCGGTCCCTCAGCGGGGAGGGGCGGTGGAACCGCGGGGCACCAGACGGGCCGCCGCGTCCTCGAATCCGGGCGCCGAGCCGTCGGCCACCATCGCCAGCAGGGTACGGGCCGCGTGGGTTCCGTAGGCGGAGATGTCCCTGCTCAGAGCGGTCAGCGGAGGGCGCACGACGCGGGAGAGCTGGGAGTCGTCCCAGGCGACGAGAGAGAGGTCGGCGGGCACGTCGAGCCCCATCTCCTGGGCGACGGAGAGCCCGGCGACGGCCATGATGTCGTTGTCGTAGATGACGGCGGTCGGCCGCGCGGCCGAGCTGATCAGGCGCCGGGTCGCGTGCGCGCCCTCCTCGCCGGAGTAGTCGGTGTGCACCACCACCGGCTCCTCGAGCCCGAGTTCGGCGCTGATCTCGCGCTGGGCGCGGTCGCGCAGCTGGGTGTGGGTCAGCTCGGGCAGCCCGGCGACCCGGGCGACGGAGCGGTGGCCGAGCGCGGCCAGGTACGTCAGGGTGTCCCGCAGGGCCGCCGAGTCGTCCGACCACACCGGGGTGAGGGAACCCGCCGCCGAGGGATGGCCGATCACGACGGCGGGCATGCCCAGCTCGGCGATGCCCTCGATGCGCGGATCCGGCGAGCGCACATCGGCGAGGAACACCCCGTCCACCCGGCCCTCGCCCCACCAGCGGCGGTACATCTCCAGTTCCTGCACCGGGTCGGTGACGACCTGGAGGAGCAGGGCGCAGCCGCGGGCGGACAGTTCGGTCTCGATGCCGCTGATCAGCTCCATGAAGAACGGCTCGACGCCGAGCATCCTGGCGGGCCGGGACAGCGCGAGCCCCACGGTGTCGGCCCGGGCACGGGTGAGGGCGCGGGCCGCGCTGTTGGGCCGCCAGCCGATCTCCTGCGCGATGGCCTTGATGGAGGCGCGGGTCGCGGGGGAGACCCCGGGGCGGTCGTTCAGGGCGTACGACACCGCGACCTTCGACACCCCGGCGCGGCGCGCGATGTCGGCGATCGTGGGGCGGTGCTTGGACATGCGACCTCGCTTAACCGGTTCGTGTTCAAGGAGCATCCTAGCCGCAGGTCGCTGACCTCCGTCTTCCCCGGCGCGGTCCAGACCTCTTGGAAATGCTGCGGAGAAACTGGAATGGGAGCGCTCCCTCGCTCTTGACACCGTCTCGGCCTCCCCATACCTTCACGGCACTTACCCGGTTCAGTAACTCCGCTCGGCAGGGACGGCGCGGGGGAAAAGGAGGGGCTATGGGTACGCGTACCCGGCTGCGGGTCACCACCGCACTCGCCGTGTTCACACTCGCCGCGACCGCCTGTACGGGAGGCGGCTCGGGGGCGGGCGGCACCGGCGGCCCGGTCGGCAAGGGCGGCTCGCTGCCGCGTGGTGAGACGCTCTACACGACCGGCACCCAGTGGGGGCCTCCGGCCAACTACAACCCGCTGCGCAACTGGGACCACGCGACCGGCACCAAGGGCCTGGTCTACGAGACGCTGTTCCACTTCGACCCGAACGAGGGCAAGCTGACGCCCTGGCTCGCGGAGTCGGGCAGCTGGACCGACGACAAGACGTACGAGGTGAAGCTGCGGCAGGGCGTCACCTGGGCGGACGGCAAACCGCTGACCGCCAAGGACGTGGCGTACTCCTACGGCCTCGGCAAGATCGAGGCGTCGGCCTTCCACTCGCTGTGGAGCTGGCTGTCCGACGCGAAGGCGGTGGACGAGACCACGGTCCGCTTCACCTTCAAGGAGGCCCGCTACCAGGAGTGGGACTACACCCTCTACGGCCAGCCGGTCGTCCCCGAGCACGTCTGGAGCCCGCGCACCGACGAGGACATCCTGAACGGCGTCAACGACAAGCCGGTCGGCACCGGGGCGTACAAGCTCAGGAGCAAGTCCCAGGACAGGGTCGTGTGGGAGCGGCGCGACGACTGGTGGGGCACCAAGGCCCTCGGCATGACGCCGGCCCCCCGCTACATCGTCGACGTCTCCAACCCGAGCAACGAAGTGGTCATCGGCCAGCTGGGTCAGGGCCAGCTGGACCTCAGCAACAACTTCCTGCCCGGCGCCTCCTCGCTGATCAAGAGCAAGAAGGCCGTGTCGTACTACGACGAGGCCCCCTACATGCTCTCGGCCAACACCGCCTGGCTGGTGCCCAACACCACCAGGAAGCCGATGGACGACGCCGCCTTCCGCCGGGCGCTCGCCGCCTCCGTCGACACCGGGAAGATCGTCAAGGGTGTGTACGGCGACCTGGTCAAGCTGGCCTCCCCGACCGGTCTGCTGCCGCAGTGGGAGCAGTTCGACGACAAGGCGCTCATCGCGGAGAAGGGCTTCACGCACGACGTGGCGGCGGCGAAGAAGGAGCTCGCGGACGCCGGTTACAAGGACACGGACGGCGACGGCTTCGTCGAGAACAAGGACGGCTCCGCCCTCAGCCTGAAGCTGGCCGTGCCCTCCGGCTGGACCGACTGGATGGAGGCGGCCAAGGTCATCGCCGCCGGGGCCAAGGACGCGGGCATCAAGATCAGCACGGAGTTCCCGGACCAGAACGCCCTCGGTGAGCAGCGCGGCAAGGGTGAGTTCGACCTCGTCATCAACAACGAGCGCCAGCTGTCCAACACCCCGTGGACGTACTACGACTACATGTTCCAGCTGCCGGTCCAGAAGCAGCAGAACACCGTCAACTTCGGGCGCTACGAGAACGAAGAGGCCTGGAAGCTGGTGCAGGCGCTGGGCGGGGTCAAGACCGACGACACGGCCGGCATGAAGGCCGCCGTCTCGAAGATCCAGGACATCCAGCTGACCGAGATGCCCATCATCCCGCTCTGGTACAACGGCCTCTGGTCGCAGTCCACCACCGGGACCTGGAAGAACTGGCCGTCGGACGCCGCCGGAGCTCCGAAGACGGCGCCGGCCCTGTGGCGCAACTGGCTGGAGATGGGCGGCTTCGAGACGCTCACGCAGCTGAAGCCCGCCAAGTGACGCGGCAGTTCTGATTCCATGACCGCCCCGTCGTGTGCGCACACCTGACCGTGCGCGCACGGCGGGGCTCTCCACCAGGGGAGCACTCTTGCGCCGCTACTTCGCCCGCAAACTTCTCATCTACGCGCTGACCTTCGTGGCCGCCGTCACCGTCAACTGGATGATCCCGCGCTTCATGCCCGGGGACCCGGTGGCGGCGATGGTGGCCAGGGCCCGGGTGTCCCAGCCCGAGGCCGCCGAGGCCATGCGCTCCTACTACAACAACCTGTTCGGATTCGACGAGCCCCTCTGGCAGCAGTACCTCCACTTCTGGGGCGCGCTCCTCCAGGGCGACTTCGGGATCTCCATCTTCGTCTTCCCCACACCCGTCGGTGACGTCCTGCTCGACGCGCTCCCGTACACCCTCGGCCTGATGATCCCGTCGGTCCTGCTCAGCTGGTTCGTCGGCAACTGGATCGGCGCACTGTCGGCACGCCGCAAGGTGCTGGACAACACCGTGCTGCCGGTCGGCTACCTGCTGACCGCGATGCCGTACATGTGGATCGCCGTCATCCTCGCCTGGGCGTTCGGCGCCAACGCCGGCTGGTTCCCCATATCGGGCGGGTACAGCCTGGACATCACCCCCGGCTGGAGCACCGCCTTCGTGCTGGACGCGCTGCACCACTGGGTGCTGCCGTTCCTCTCGCTCTTCCTCGTGGCGCTGGGCGGCTGGGCCATCGGCATGCGCAACATGATCATCTACGAGCTGGAGTCCGACTACTCCTCCTATCTGGCGGCCCTCGGCGCACCCCAGCGCCTGATCCGCCGCTACGCGTTCCGCAACGCGGTCCTGCCCCAGGTCACCGGCCTGGCGCTGCAGTTGGGCGTGCTGGTCGCCGGAGCACTCGTCACCGAGATCGTCTTTGCCTATCCGGGGCTCGGCTCCCTGATCCTGGCCTCGATCCAGAACCAGGACTTCTTCCTGCTCCAGGGGGCGTTCCTCTTCATCGTCATCGGCGTACTGATCGCCAACTTCCTCATCGACATCGTGTACGTCGTCGTCGACCCCCGCACCCGCACGGGCATGGCAGGAGGCACGTCATGAGCACACTGCCCGACCCGGCACCCGAGACCGCCGCCGCACCGGCGGCACCGTCCGCACCGGCGGCGAAGCCCGGCAGCGAGTGGCTGCACTACGCGGTGCGCAACCCCAAGCTGATCATCGGCGCCGTCCTCGTCGTCATCCTGCTCGCCGTCGGCGTCGTCGGCCCGATGCTGCTCGACAACGACAACCCGAACGAGTACGTCGGCCCCCAGGCCGCCGCGCCCGACGGCACCTACTGGATGGGCACCACCACCTTCGGCCAGGACGTGTACGCGCAGTTCGTGCACGGACTGCGCGCCACCTTCCTGGTGGGCGTCGTCGGCGGCGCGATCGCCGCGGTCATCGCCATGGTCGTCGGCTTCCTCGCCGGCTACCGGGGCGGACTCGTCGACGAGATCCTCAACATGCTCACCAACATCGTCCTGGTGCTCCCCGCCCTCGCGGTCCTGCTGATCATCAACGCCTACATGGGCGTGCGCAGCGTCGCCGTGCAGGGCCTGTTCATCGGGCTCACCTCGTGGCCCTGGGCGGCGCGCGCCATCAGGGCGCAGACGTTCTCGCTGCGGACCCGGGAGTTCGTGGACCTGGCCCGGCTCAGCGGGAGCGGCACCTGGCGGATCGTCTTCCGTGAGATCGCGCCCAACATGAGTTCGTACCTCTTCATGATGTTCATCCTGCTCTTCGGCGGGTCCATCCTCATCGCCTCCTCGCTCGACTTCATCGGGCTCGGCCCGACCGAAGGCGTCTCGCTCGGCCTGATGCTGCAGAGCGCCCAGCAGTGGAGCGCGCTGCAACTCGGCATGTGGTGGTGGTTCATCCCACCGGGCGCCGGGATCACCGCGATCGTCGGCGCGCTCTACGTCGCCAACGTCGGCCTCGACGAGGTCTTCAACCCGAAGCTGAGGGAGTCCTGAGCACATGACCCTGACCGTCAACGATCTGCGGGTCCACTACCGCACGCTGCGCGGCGAGGTCCGGGCCCTGGACGGCGTCGGCTTCGACCTGGCGGACGGCGAGATCCTGGGCCTGGCGGGCGAGTCCGGCTGCGGCAAGACCACACTCGGCAAGTCCCTGATCCGGCTGGACGGCCGGATGCGGCACGCGGGCGGCACCGTCACCCTGGACGGCGACGAACTGCCGCTGTCGGACGACCGCGCGATGAACGCCTACCGCTTCCACAAGATCTCGCTCGTCCCGCAGTACTCGATGAGCGCCCTGAATCCGACCCGCCGCATCGGCCGCATGATCCGCGAACTCCTCGCCTCACGCGGTGTGAGTGTGGACACCGGCGAACTCCACCGCAGGCTCGCACTGGTCGGCCTGGACCCCGATGTCCTGGAGCGCTACCCGATCGAGCTGTCCGGAGGCATGAAGCAGCGTGCCGTCATGGTGATCTCCACGCTGCTCGACCCCTCCGTCCTCATCGCCGACGAGGTCACCTCGGCCCTCGACGTCTCCAACCAGCAGGCCGTCGTCGGCGCTCTCAGAGGCCTCCGAGACAAGGGCCTGGTCACCAGCATGATCTTCGTGACCCACGACCTCGGCCTGACCTCGCACATCGCCGACTCGATCATGGTGATGTACGCGGGCAAGCTCGCCGAGAAGGCCCCCACGAAGGTGCTGACGACCGAGCCCCGGCACCCGTACACCAAGATGCTGATCGGCTCGCTGCCCCAGGTGGGCGCCCGTTACAAGGACAAGCCGCTCAGCGGCATCGAGGGATCCCCGCCCTCCCTGCTGAACCCGCCGGCCGGCTGCCGCTTCCGCGACCGCTGCCCGCTCGCCGACAGCCGGTGCGCCGAGGAGCCGCCGGTCGTCGAGGTAGCCCCCCGTCACTCCGTCGCATGCTGGAAGGCGGCCTGATGCTGACCCTCGACCGTGTCACCAAGACCTTCAGGGCCGGTGCCTTCGGCGGCGGCTCCGTCACCGCGGTGGACCGGGTGTCCTTCGAGGCGGCGCCCGGCGAACTGGTCTCCCTCATCGGCGAGAGCGGCAGCGGGAAGTCCACCATCGGCCGCATGGTCCTGGGGCTCACCGGGGTCAGTGCGGGCAGCCTCACCCTGGACGGCGAACAGGTCCGGCCGGGCAAGGACTTCTACCGCCGTGTCCAGGGCGTCTTCCAGGACCCCTTCAGCTGCTACAACCCCGTCTTCAAGGCCGACCGCGTCTTCGCCCTCGTCCGCCGCGCCTACCACCCGGGCGTCTCCGACAAGGAGTGGGCCGACCGGGTGGAGAAGGCGGTACGGGACGTACGCCTGGATCCGGGGCAGGTGCTCGGCCGCTACCCGCACCAGCTGAGCGGCGGCCAGCTGCAGCGCCTGCTCATCGCCCGCGCCCTCCTGCTCGACCTGCGTTTCCTGGTCGCCGACGAGATCACCAGCATGCTCGACGCCTCCACCCGCATCGACGTGCTCAACCTCCTCGCCGGCCTCAAGGAACGCGGCCTCGGCGTCCTCTACATCACCCACGACCTCTCGCTCGGCACCTACCTGGCCGAGAAGACGGTGGTGCTGCGGAAGGGCCGCGTCGTCGAACGCGGCGACACGCAGAAGGTCTTCGGCAACCCCCTCCACCCCTACACCCGCACCCTCCTGGCCGCGGTGCCCCGGCTGAACCAGCCCTGGACGTCCGCAGAACCCGTGGAGGCCTGCGCCTACCACGAGGGGGGCGCGCGGGACACCGACCTCCACGAGACCGAGCCCGGCCACTTCGTCGCCTGCGCCGGTCTCCCCGACTGCGGAAGGACCTCCGCGTGACTCCTCGCCACCTGCCCCTGCACGACGGCTGGACGCTCCATGCCGGCACCCCGGTTCCGGTGGGGCTCCCCACAGGCGGCGTCCCGGCGGCCGTCCCCGGCTGCGTCCACACCGACCTGCTGTCCGCCGGGCTGATCGACGACCCGTACCTGGACGACAACGAGAAACGGCTCGGCTGGATCGGCCGCACCGACTGGACGTACCGCAACGAATTCACCTGGTCGGCCGACGAGCACGCCTCCACCGACCTGTGCTTCGACGGCCTCGACACCGTCGCCACGATCCTGCTCAACGGCACGGAGATCGGCTCCACCGCCAACCAGCACCGCAGCTACCGCTTCCCCGTCCGGCCGCTGCTGCGTGAGGGCCTCAACACCCTCGTCGTACGCTTCACCGCCCCGTACACCTACGCCGAGGCGCTGCGCGACAAGCTCGGCGACCGGCCGGGCGCGTACACCGAGCCGTACCCCTTCATCCGCAAGATGGCCTGCAACTTCGGCTGGGACTGGGGCCCGACCCTGGTCACCTCCGGCATCTGGCGGCCGGTCGGGCTGGAGTCCTGGACCGGCCCGCGCATCGCCGAGGTGAAGGTCATCGGTGACCTCGACGGGGACGGGGTGCCGCGCCTGGCGCTCACCCTCGACGTCGAGCGGGCCGGGGACGGTCCCCTGGAGGCGTCGGTCGAGGTGGCGGGTGAACGCGCCGTGTTCACCGTCCCCGCCGGGGAGAACCGCGCCGCCGTCACCCTCGCCGTCCCCGGGGCGGAACGCTGGTGGCCGCACAGCCACGGCGAGCAGCCGCTGTACGACGTCACCGTCCGCCTCGGCGACAAGGCGTGGAGCGGCAGGACCGGGTTCCGGAGGGCCGGCCTGGAGCACGAGGCGTTCCGCATCTCCGTGAACGACGAGCCCGTCTTCGTACGCGGCGTGAACTGGATCCCCGACGACTGCTTCCCGGCCCGTGTCACCCGGCAGCGGATCTCCGACCGCTTCGACCAGGCGATCGCCATGGGCGTCAACCTGATCCGCGTCTGGGGCGGCGGCCTCTACGAGAGCGACGACTTCTACGAGCTGGCCGACGAGAAGGGGCTGCTGGTCTGGCAGGACTTCCCGTTCGCCTGTGCGGCCTACCCGGAGGAGCAGCCGCTGTACGACGAGGTGGCGGCGGAGGTCCGCGAGAACCTCGTCCGGCTCGCCCCGCACCCCTCGCTGGTGCTGTGGTGCGGCAACAACGAGAACCTGGAGGGCCACGCGGACTGGGGCTGGCAGGAGAAGCTGGAGGGCCGCTCCTGGGGCCACGCCTACTACCACGAGCTGCTGCCCGCCCTGTGCGCGGAGACCGACCCCTCCCGCCCGTACTGGCCGGGGTCGCCGTACTCCGGCTCCCCGGAGCTGCCCCCCAACGACCCGGCCCGGGGCACGGTCCACCTGTGGGAGGTGTGGAACCGGGTGGACTACCGCGCCTACGCCGACACGGCTCACCGCTTCGTCGCCGAGTTCGGCTTCCAGGGCCCGCCCGCGTACGCCACCCTCCGCCGTGCGATCAGCGGCCCGCTGGGCCTGGGCGCCCCGCTGATCGCCCACCACCAGAAGGCGGAGGACGGGGACGCGAAGCTGCTGCGAGGCCTCGGGGACCATCTTCCGCAGCCCACGTCCTTCGACGACTGGCACTGGCTCACCCAGCTGAACCAGGCCCGTGCGGTCGCCTTCGGCATCCGCCACTTCCGCTCCAACAGCCCGTACTGCATGGGTGCGATCGTGTGGCAGCTCAACGACTGCTGGCCGGTCGTGTCCTGGGCGGCCGTGGACGGCGACGGCCGCCGCAAGCCCCTCTGGTACGCCCTGCGCTCGGTGTACGCGGACCGGCTGATGGCCGTACGGGACGGATCCCTGCACCTGGTCAACGACTCGGCGCGGCTGTGGGAGGGAACGCTGCGGCTGACCCGCCGCTCCCTGGACGGTGCCGTCCTGGCCGAGGAGACGGTCGTGGTGGGCACGGCGGCCCGGGGGGTCACCCGGGTGCCGCTGCCGCCCTCGGTCGCCGAGCCGGCGGACAGCACGCGTGAGGTGCTGGTGGCGGAGCTGGGTGAGCTGCGGGCGGTCGAGTTCTACGAGGAGGACACCCGTCTCGCGCTGCCGCCGGCGCGGTACCACGCCACGGTCACCCAGGGTGACGAGTCGGGCATCGGCTACCGGGTCACGGTGACGGCGCGGACCCTGCTGCGCGATCTCGCACTGTTCCCCGACCGGCTGGACCCTGCCGCCGAGGTGGACGACATGCTGGTCACCCTGCTGCCCGGCGAGAGCGCGGTGTTCCACGTCACGGGCGCGGTGCTGAAGGACCCCGAGGCACTGCTGGCGCGGCCGGTTCTCCGGTGTGTCAACGACACCGTCGACGTGTGAGGTGGCGGGACCCTGGCGAACGGTGGCGCGGCCCATGGCGTGTGGGCCGTACGGGTGCGGCGAGTTTCCGTCAATCCCGTTTGCCGGGGTTCGTGCCCCTCGACCGGGCCGGGCGTGTGCTGATGCGGTGCGGGATGTCTGACGGACCCTCACACGGTCAATAAAATAAGACAACATCGAGTGGATGTTCCGCTGTTCGAGGGATGTCCCCGGATAGGGTCATGTGCCAGACGCGGAGCCGCGCGCCCACGCCCGGGTGGTGGAATGCAGACACGGCGAGCTTAAACCTCGCTGCCTCCTCGGGGGCGTGCCGGTTCGAGTCCGGCTCCGGGCACCACCCGCGCCGCCGGTGGGCCCGACCGGTCCCACGCCGTTCCGTCTCTCAGCCGCTTTACGACCGCCTTCACCGTGGGCGCGTCCCGGGGCCGAGTGATCACTGTGTGTGCAGGCGGCCGGCCTCCGCTCCCGCCGCCCTTTTGCGTTTTCACCTGGTGGGTACGAGTGTTTCCGTACCACGCCGGAGAGATCAGGGCCGCCGGCTCCGCGAAGATCCTCCTCCGGTACTAGGGTGATTGTTTTGCCTACCCATTACTCTTGTGGCAAGGCCACGCACGGTGGCCATGGAGGAGTGAAATGAGGAGCAGCAACCCGGTCTTCTCGCGACGGGGGTTCAGCCGCGACAACGGCCACGCGGGCTTCAACGCGGTGCCGCAGGCCGGGGCCCCCGCAGCGGGTGCCAACCCGTACGCGCAGGGCACCGCCGCCAACCCGTACGCGACGAACCCCTACGCCCAGCAGGACATCCAGTACGGCGCCCCGCAGGCGCCCGCGCGCTCCGGCGCGATGACGATCGACGACGTCGTCACGCGTACGGCGATGACGCTGGGCACCGTAGTGCTCACCGCCGCGCTCTCCTGGGCCCTGCTGCCGGTCGACGAGGCCAATCTCGGCAAGTCCTACGGCATCGCGATCGGCGCCGCCCTGGTGGCGTTCGTCTTCGCGATCATCCAGTCCTTCAAGCGCAAGCCCGCGCCCGCGCTGATCCTTGCCTACGCGGCCTTCGAGGGTGTCTTCCTCGGAGTGATCTCCAGCACGGTCAGCACCTACATCAGCCCTGGCACGGTGATGCAGGCGGTGATGGGCACGATGTGTGTCTTCGCCGGTGTCCTCATCGCGTACAAGATGCGCTGGATCCGCGTCACCCGCCGCTTCTACGGCTTCGTGATGGCCGCGGCCGTGGGCTTCGTGCTCCTGATGATGGTCAACCTGCTGTTCAGCGTGTTCGGCGGCGGTGACGGCCTCGGCTTCCGCAGCGGTGGCCTCGGCATCCTCTTCGGCGTCATCGGCATCATCCTCGGTGCGTGCTTCCTGGCCCTGGACTTCAAGCAGGTCGAGGACGGCATCAACTACGGCGCACCGCGCGAGGAGTCCTGGCTGGCGGCCTTCGGCCTCACCCTGACCCTGGTGTGGATCTACCTGGAGATGCTGCGTCTGCTCTCCATCATCAACGGGAACGACTGACCCCCGTACGCACGACGACGGAACGGCCCGCAGGCAGCGCCTGCGGGCCGTTCCGTCGTTGAGGGGCGCGGTCGAAAGGAGCTTCCGCGCGGCCCGTCTCAGGTCGTACTCGTGAATGATCGCCTTGGCGTGGCCGTAGGCGAGGTCGTGTTCGCCCCGCAGCCGGCTGCCCTTCTCCTCGAAGCGGAGGAGGGAGGGGCCTTCGTCGACGGTGCGGAGCCAGTCCGCGATGTCGCGGCCGGTGCGACCGGGGATCCGGGAGAGCAGGTTGTGACGGGTTTCTTCGCAGAAGACCTGAGGCCCGTCTCCGACGCGGTACGCGGTGCTGGTCCTTACCGACACCGTGCCCGAGCACGTGTTGGCAACCATGCGGTGGGGGCGCGTAGGGTCACGGCGTGCTCGATACGACGCCCCTGATCACCGCCGTGGACCGATTCGCCGACCGCCTGCGGAGCACCCCGCAGAGCCGGCTGCAGCGTGGCGTGGCCGCCGAGGCCCTGGAGACGGCGAGGGAGCTGTCCGCCAGGGCCCAGCGCGCCGAAGCGCCGGACCGGGAGCCGAGGACCATGCCGGACGTCGGGATATTCGCGGTGGGTGACCAGCTCGCCGTCGCGGGACGCGACCTGGCCGTCGCACTGGAAACGGCCTCGTCCCAGGAGCTGGACGAGGCCGTGCGTCGTGTCGAGGAGGCGGCGGCGCGGGCCTTCGCACCCGGGCCGCGCTAGAACGAGGCGATGACGCGGTCGGCGAGGATGTAGACGTTCTCCTTGCCGCACGAGAACGTCAGCGCGTAGGCGCCAGAGACCCCGGAACCGCCCAGCAGCACCGGCTGCTCACCGGAGCGCAGCGAGTCGGCGAGCCGCTCGGCGGTCTCCCGGTGGCCCGGGGTCATACAGAGCGTGGTGCCGTCGGCGAAGACGTAGACATCGAGGGTCCCGAGGGGGCCGGGGCGCACGTCGGTGAGCTCCGTGGCCGTATCGGCGAGCCGCTCCAGGCGGTTCACGGTACGCTCATGGTCGGTGACCACGGGTGTCTGGACCGGCACGAAGTCCGGGTGCGAGGGGTGACGGCGACGGGCCGCGGCCAGCTCGGCGGAGTCCTCGGCGTACTCCGCGTACCCGGTGACCTCGGGCATGTCGGTGAGCTCTGCCAGCTCCGCGAGCTCGTCCAGGGCGTCACCCGCTTCGAGGTCCATCGCCTCCAGGCCCGCGAAGTCGCTCTGCCGGGGCATGAAGAACGGGGCGTCCTCGCCGAGCCCGCCCAGCAGCGACGGGGCGTCGGAGGCGTCGCGTGCCTCCTGGGCCGCCCAGAAGGCGCGGGCCTCCGCGAGCTCGCGCTCCCGTTCCTCGGCGAGGGCGTCGGCGACGGCCGCGCGTATCTCCTCGGCGGGGGAGCCGGTGCTCCGGTTCAGCTGCTCGGGCACGGACGCGTGAAGACTTCGTCCTTCCGCCAGCTCCGTGCGCAGGGCTGTGACCTGCTTGCGCAGCCCGTGAGCAGCGTGCAGAGCGGCGGCGCCGACGGCCGTGGCAGCGGCGGTGGTCAGCAACAGGGCAAACGGCATGGCGCTCACTGACATACTCCCGGTTTCAATCGACACCCCCGACTTCCTACATCAGCTTGTCTTGTACCGGTACCTGCTGTCAGTGCATTACGTCACGAATTGGACAGGTCTTTGGGCCCGCTGTTCAGCCCTGGGGCGGGTGTGACCTGCGAGAACGACTCTCCCCCGGGACGCAGATCACATCCTGGGGGAGATTCAGTCACGATCGGAGCTCGGCCGGTTCAACACGGCCCTCGCGCGGGAGGGGCGGGGCCGTTCGCCGACGCCACCGCGCGTCTCTGCGGCTCGCTTCGCCTGCGCTGCGGGCAGGTGCCGCCCTCGTTCCTCGGGCGGCCCCTACCCTCCGCTGCGGCTCAGCTCAGCCGCTCGATGACCATGGCCATGCCCTGGCCGCCGCCCACGCACATCGTCTCCAGGCCGAACTGCTTGTCGTGGAACTGCAGGCTGTTGATCAGGGTGCCGGTGATGCGTGCACCCGTCATGCCGAAGGGGTGGCCGACGGCGATCGCGCCACCGTTGACGTTGACCTTGTCCAGCGGCAGACCGAGGTCCCTGTAGGACGGGATGACCTGGGCGGCGAACGCCTCGTTGATCTCGGCCAGGTCGATGTCGTCGACGGTCAGACCGGCGCGCTTGAGCGCCTGCTTGCTGGCCTCGACCGGTCCGTAGCCCATGATCTCGGGGGAGAGGCCGGAGACGCCGGTGGACACGATGCGGGCCAGCGGGGTGAGGCCCAGCTCGCGCGCCTTGGTGTCGGACATGATCACGAGTGCGGCGGCGCCGTCGTTGAGCGGGCAGCAGTTGGCCGCGGTGACGAGTCCGTCGGGGCGGAACACCGGCTTCAGGCCCTGGACGCCCTCCAGGGTGACGCCCGCGCGGGGGCCGTCGTCCTTCGAGACGACCGTGCCGTCCGGCGTGGTCACGGGGGTGATCTCGCGCTCCCAGAAGCCGTTCTTGATGGCTTCCTCGGCGAGGTTCTGCGACCGGACGCCGAACTCGTCCATGTCCTGGCGGGTGACGCCCTTGATCCGGGCCAGGTTCTCGGCGGTCTGCCCCATCGCGATGTACGCGTCCGGGACGAGGCCCTCCTCGCGCGGGTCGGTCCAGCTCGTGCCCTCCTGCTCCGCCCGGGCGGCGGTGCGGGCCTCGGCGTCGGCGAAGAGCGGGTTGTGCGTGTCCGGCAGGCTGTCGGAGTTGCCCTTCGCGAAGCGGGACACCATCTCGACACCGGCGGAGATGAAGACGTCGCCCTCGCCGGCCTTGATGGCGTGCAGCGCCATGCGGCTGGTCTGCAGGGAGGACGAGCAGTAACGGGTGACCGTACAGCCGGGGAGGTGGTCCATCCCCATCTGTACGGCGATGATGCGGCCCAGGTTGTTGCCCTGCTCGCCGCCGGGAAGGCCGCAGCCGAGCATCAGGTCGTCGATGTCCTTCGGGTCCAGCTCGGGGACCTTGGCCAGCGCCGTCTGGATGATCGTCGCGGTCAGGTCGTCGGCGCGCAGATCCTTGAGGGACCCCTTGAAGGCCCGGCCGATGGGCGAACGGGCAGCAGAGACGATCACGGCTTCGGGCATCACGCGGCTCCATGAGGGCTGGAAGGCAGGAAGGCTGGGCTGCCTTGGAAGTTACCCGGACGTACAGCTGAGGTCACCCGACAGGCGATGTGATGCGGACCTCTTTTCTAAGCAACCGCTCAGTCGCCCGCATTGTTCCCCCGCAGGGGTGGCGCGGTCAGGCCCGCCGCCACGTCGCCCCCGACCCGTGCCCGGGCCCGCGGCCGCTGTCCGTTCCCGTGTCCGTGTCCTCGTGCGGCACCGGTTCGGTGTGCGCGGGCAGGCGCCGGCGCCTGCGGTGCTTGAGCAGGGCCCACGGCGCCCGTGCCGCCGTCACCTCGGTGCCCGCCTCCCGCGCGGCCCTGGAGGCGGCCTTGGCCACCGGCAGCATGCCCTCGCGCCGCGAGCCGTCCAGGCGGTCGGACTCCGGCCACAGGCCGAGGGCCGCGCACACGGTCGGCAGCATCGCCATGGCGGCGGTCGCGTACCCCTCGGCCGAGGGGTGGTAGTTGTCGGGGCCGAAGAGCTCGCGGGGGTTCGCCTCGAACTCCGGGCCGAGCAGGTCACCCAGCGAGACCGTCCGTCCGCCCTGTTCCACCGCGCCGATCGTCTGGGCCGCCGCCAGCTGCCGGCTCACCCGCCGGGCCAGCCACCGCAACGGCTGGTAGACCGGCTCGATGGTGCCCAGGTCCGGACAGGTGCCCACGACCACCTCCGCGCCGGCCGTGCGCAGGCGCCGTACGGCCGTGCTGAGGCAGCGCACCGACTGCGTCGCCGGCATCCGGTGGGTCACGTCGTTCGCACCGATCATGATCACGCAGACGTCGGGCACTCCTGCCCGATCCGCCAGCACCAGGGAGACCTGCCGCTCCAGATCGTCCGACCGGGCGCCCGGCAGGGCCACGTTGCGGAAATCCACCGGGCGCTCGGCCACCGCCGCCAGCCCGGAGGCCAGCAGCGCCCCCGGGGTCTGTCCGGCCCTGCGCACGCCCTGGCCGGCGGCGGTCGAGTCGCCGAGCAGGACGAAGCGCAACGGGTCGGCGGGACCGGCGAAGGCCACCCCGTACCGGCCGTCCGCACTCGGTGGGACCGGTGCCTTCCCCCCGCCCACCAGCCGCTTGGCCAGCTGCACCTCGGCCAGCACCAGGCCCACCGTCGCCGCGCCGATCAGCCCGACGCTGCCGCCCCCGTACGCCGCACCCGCAGCGATCCGCCGTGCCACCCTCGCTCTCGACACAGTCCGGTCCACCTCCTCCGTGCCGCACAGCCGTTCACAGCACTACCTGCCCCGTGGAGGGCGTAGCTCAATCGCTTCGTCCAATCTCGTGCCCGTACGCATACTCTTGCCTGACACCCACGGAGACCCCGGAGTACACGGTGCAATTCCACGATTCGATGATCAGTCTTGTCGGCAACACCCCGCTCGTCAGGCTGCGCAATGTGTCGGCAGGCATTCAGGCGACGGTCCTGGCCAAGGTCGAGTACTTCAACCCCGGCGGTTCGGTGAAGGACCGCATCGCGCTGCGCATGATCGAGGCCGCCGAGCAGAGCGGTGAGCTGAAGCCCGGCGGCACGATCGTCGAGCCCACCAGTGGCAACACCGGTGTGGGCCTCGCGATCGTCGCCCAGCAGAAGGGCTACAAGTGCGTCTTCGTCTGCCCGGACAAGGTGTCCACGGACAAGATCAACGTCCTGCGCGCATACGGTGCGGAGGTCGTCGTCTGCCCGACGGCCGTAGACCCCGAGCACCCGGACTCGTACTACAACGTCTCCGACCGCCTGGTCCGTGAGACGCCGGGAGCCTGGAAGCCCGACCAGTACTCCAACCCCAACAACCCGCGGTCGCACTACGAGACCACGGGTCCCGAGCTCTGGGAGCAGACGGACGGGCGGATCACCCACTTCGTCGCGGGCGTCGGCACCGGCGGGACCATCACCGGTACGGGCCGCTATCTCAAGGAGATCAGCGAGAACCGCGTGCGGGTCGTCGGCGCGGACCCGGAGGGGTCCGTCTACTCCGGCGGCTCCGGCCGTCCCTACCTCGTGGAGGGGGTCGGCGAGGACTTCTGGCCGAGCGCCTACGACCGCACGGTCACGGACGAGATCGTCGCGGTCTCGGACAAGGACTCCTTCCAGATGACCCGCCGCCTCGCCAAGGAGGAGGGCCTGCTCGTCGGAGGTTCCTGCGGTATGGCGGTCGTCGCGGCCCTGGAGGTCGCCGAGCGCCTCGGCCCCGAGGACGTGGTGGTCGTCCTGCTGCCGGACAGCGGCCGCGGCTACATGAGCAAGATCTTCAACGACGAGTGGATGGCCGACTACGGCTTCCTCGAGGACGCCGGTCCCTCGGCCCGGGTCGGCGCGGTGCTCGACTTCAAGGACGGCCCGCTCCCCTCACTCGTCCACATGCACCCCGAGGAGACGGTCGGCGAGGCCATCGACGTGCTGCGCGAGTACGGCGTCTCCCAGATGCCGATCGTGAAGCCGGGCGCGGGGCACCCCGACGTGATGGCCGCCGAGGTCATCGGATCCGTCGTGGAGCGTCAGCTCCTCGACGCGCTGTTCACCCAGCGGGCCACGCTGTCCGACCCGCTGGAGAAGCACATGTCGGCCCCGCTGCCGCAGGTCGGCTCGGGGGAGCCGGTCGAGGACCTGATGGCCGTGCTCGGTGGCACGGACGGCGCCGACGCGGCGATCGTCCTCGTCGAGGGCAAGCCGACGGGCGTCGTGAGCAGGCAGGACCTGCTGGCCTTCCTGGCGAAGGGCGCGGCTCCCAAGCAGTAACGCCGTTTTCCGGGCTTCGCACAAACGGTACGAGCGCGACACGTCGACGCAGCACCGGCTTAACACGGCTCCGGCACAGTAAGGGGTGTCGGCGGGGGAACCCGCCGGCACCACGAACGGCGACACGGACTACGGAGCGGCTCCCGGACCTCCACCGTCGCCTGGACGCGGCACCCGGCCCTGACCCGGGACCGCGTCCCTCGCGGGGACCGCCGTCGTCCCGCCCCCTGGGCAACCGGGGGTGCGGCGGTCCCCGCGATTATTCATGCGCGGAAACCAGCCCGTCCCGGTCACCCCGGCAGGCTCAGCCGTCCCAGTCGGACGAGGCCCGCCGCCTGCTCGTGGACCACGGCCACCCGCGGGCGGCGTGCACGGCGTTCACGCCGACGATCCCCAGCCAGGCCACGACGAGCCCCTTGATCCCCGCGTTCGCGACGCCGATCGCGGACAGGGGGACGGCCAGGACCAGCGAGGCGACCCCGAAGCCGAACCGCTCCCCGAAGTTCCCGGCCGGCGGGGCGGGCCGCACGCCGCGGGCGGCGGCCATCTGCTGCTCGGCGAGCTGTCGCCTCGTCCGTTGGTCGTTCGTGCCGGCGAGCCTCTGCTCGACCTTCTCCAGGAACGAGTCGATGAGTGCGGACTCGTACTCCGGCCCCAGTTCGCTGCGGGCCTTCAGGGTGGCGTCGAGCTCTCGCCTGAGCTCAGGGTCACGGGCTTCCATACGCCTCACGGTACGAAGGCCGGGCGCCCCGGTCATTGGGGTTAGCCCCCCTGTTTCGGCGGCCCGCAGGGCAGGGCGGGGCGCCGCCCGGCGGCGTAGCGTGGGCTACGGGAGACGGGAGGCGCGCCCATGGCCACCACGACATCGTCCGCCCGGGACATCCCCCGCACGTCCCGAACGCGGGCCCGACTGCTCAACGAGGCCGAGCTGCGGGCGACGCTCTCCTCGTTCCGTGAGGTGCCCGACGGGGACTGGCGGCGCCCGACCGTCTGTACCGGCTGGACCGTCCGGGACATGCTGTCCCACACCGTCGGCCAGTACGAGGAACTGCCCCGTCCCTGGGTCGCCGTGCGCCGGATCCGGCAGGCCGCGCGGACCCATCCGGAGCTCGGCCGGCTGGACGGGCACAACGAGGTCCAGATCGACGACCGGAAGGCCGTACCGGGGCGTGAACTCATCGGCGCCCTCGCGCACTTCGCCCCCCAGGGCCTCATCGCCCTGCGCCGCACCCCGACCGCCGTCAGCCGCAGGATCCGGCCGAGCTGGCTCTATCCGGAGGCGAAGGCTCTGCCCGACGACTCGATGGACTACCTGGGGAACGTCATCGTCGCCCGCGACACCTGGATGCACCGGGTGGACCTCAGCGACGCCACCGGTGCCGAGCTGGTCCTCGACGGGCACGACCGGGAGATCATGGACCAGGTGGTGCTGGATCTGGCCCTCGCCTGGACGGGCCCCGCAGCGGAGATCGACCTCCACGGCCCCGCGGGAGGGCGCCGTCTACTGGGCATCGGCACCCCGACGGTCACCCTCCACGCCGACGCGGTCGACTTCGCCCGGCACCTGTCGGGGCGACCGGCGCGCGGCCGTCCGGAGCTGGAGGGCGAGCCCGGGGCGCGGGCCGCGCTGATGGCGGCACGTGTCGTGTTCTGATCCCCGCGGGTGGGAGCCCGGAACGGTCCGGGCTCCCCTCGTGGGCGTAACGGGCCTATGTAGGCTGCGTGCTGACCGTGCGCCAGGCCGACGCCTCCAGGAGGAGCAGTGCCCGAGCAGGCGGACCGGATCAACACGTCGCAGCCCCACACCGCCCGGATCTGGAACTACTGGCTGGGCGGCAAGGACAACTACCCCGTCGACCAGGCGGCCGGTGATCACATCCGCACGCTGCACCCCGGCATCGGTGACTACGCCCGGGAGGACCGGCTGTTCCTCGGGCGGGCGGTGAGCCATCTGGTGGCCGACCGCGGGATCCGGCAGTTCCTCGACATAGGCACCGGCCTGCCGACGGCCGACAACACCCATGAGGTCGCTCAGCGGCTGGCGCCGGAATCGCGCATCGTCTACGTCGACAACGACCCGCTGGTGCTGGCCCACGCGCGCGCCCTGCTCACCAGCACCCCCGAAGGCAGGACCGACTACCTCGACGAGGACCTGCGCAACGTCGACGTGATCCTGGAGCACGCGGCGAAGACGCTGGACCTCACCGAACCGGTCGCGCTCGTCCTGCTGGGAGTGGTCATCTTCATCGAGGACGACGCCGAGGCGTACGGGCTGGTCCGCCGTTTGACGGACGCCCTGCCGTCCGGGAGCCATCTCGTCCTCTCCCACACGGTCACCGATCCGTCGATGCCCGACGTGGACGCGGCCGTGGCCTTCTGGAACGAGAACGGCACGCCGAAGCTGACGCAGCGGACGCCCCGCGACGTCACCCGGTTCTTCGACGGTCTGGAGCTCCTCGATCCCGGTGTGGTGTCGTGCAGCCGGTGGCGGCCCGGGCCGGGCCGCGACGGCCTGCCCGACGAGGTGGCCATGTTCGGCGGGGTCGCGCGCAAGCCCTGACGGCACGCGGCCCCGAGTGCGCGCACGGCCGCGAGGACTCGCACGGTCCTGGCGGCACCTGCGGTCCGGGCGGGCCGGCTTTTCACGGGGGAGTCACCTCGGCGAGGAAGGCCTCCGGGGTGACCGCGTATCCCATGGCGTTGATGACGGGGACCGGGGTGCGGTCGATCAGCACCGTCGGGGTCGACCGGACGCCGCTCGTCCCGAAGGCCGCCGACACCTGCGCCGCCCAGGGAAGGTAGGTGCGCTCCATGACCTTCTGCCGGAAGGTGTCGCCGTGCAGCGCCTCGATCCCGCCGGCCAGCCGCAGCAAGTTGTCCCGGTCGGCGAAGGCGTCCACGTCCTCGCTGGGCTGATCGGCGTACAAGGCCCGCAGGTAGTGCATGAACGGTTTCTGTCCCTCGTCGGCGGCGGCTCCCAGTGCGGCCAGCGCTTCCAGGGATCCGCTGCCGCCCGCGGCGTCGTCGATGAACGTGCCGAAGTGGTGGTCCACCGCGAATCCGCCCTCGTCCGCGGCCCGCTCCATCACGGCTCCGAGGGCGAGCTCCATGCGCTTGCAGTAAGGGCAGCGCAGATCGGCGTAGACGCTCAGCACGTGCGCGGCATCGGTGTCGCCGTAGCGGACGATGACGCCGCCCGGCCCTCTCGTATTGGCTGGGATCATGACCCCAGGGTCGGCAGGGGAGGGCGGTCCCGCAATGCGAGCGGGCGGCGCGGGCCCACGCGTGGCGTCGCTGCCGTGTCCGGACCGTCCAGAGGCCCCGGACCGGTCAGGAGGTCCCGGTCCGGAGGTCCCCGGACCGGTCAGGAGGCCCGGGGCGAGGGAAGGGGCGGCGGTCGTACCGGCCGGCCTCGTCCGTCAGAAGTTGCCGTTGGACAGGATCTCGCCCTTCTCGTCGTAGATGGTGACCAGGCCGTTTTCCGAGTCCTTCCAGTCGGCGAACGCGGAGGCGAGCAACTTGCCCTCACCCTGGTGCGGGCCCATCAGGCCGCCCGTGAAGTCTGTGTAGACGTCGGCGGAGTCCAGGATCCCGTTGGACTCGTCCGCACCCTGGACCTTGGTGATGTGCCCGGCCGCGGCCTTCTCCGCGGCGGTCCCGTTCTCCTCGATGAAGGCCTTGAACCGGTCGGCCTGAGAGAGCTCCTTCTCAAGGGCGGCCTTGTCGTCGGCCTTCTCGGCGGGTTCGGCGGCAGCCTGTTTCTGCGGGGCGGTGGCTGCCGTGTCGGAGCCCTTGCCCGGGTCGTCCCCGCCGCTCGCGGCGATTCCGACGACGACCATGAAGGCGAACACGCCGCCGACCACCGTGAGCACCTTGTGCCGGGCGAACCAGGACTTCTCAGGCTGAGGCTGGTGCGGCGGAACCGGTCCGCCCGGATAGCCGGCAGGGCCGCCCTGGTAGGGCTGCTGAGGGTTCTGCGGATACTGCTGGGACATGGAGGACGGCTTCCTGACGGGGCGGATGGAACGGGGTGGGGATGAGGCCACCGGCGAGGGCACGGATTCTTCACATCCTGCTGCGCTGCTGTGGATCAGACGGCTCTCCAGAAGGAATTCACCGATGAGAGCGACAGCCCGTGGCGCGGCGTTGACGCCTGGGCCGATCAGGGGGTGTGGATGGGCTGGTCCTGGCGGCATGAGGTCCCGGCCGTGTCCGGACCGTGGGCTGTATATGGACATGCAGAGCACTTGCTGACTGAATGGATTCCTCGGCGCCGGACCGGTGCGCCGGAACTCCGAAGGGGACAGCATGAGCGGGAGCAGCCCGGCTGCACGGTTGCAGCGGCTCTTCGAGGGGCAGCGGCTCACGCCCACCCAGCGGCGTATCGCGCACTCGATGGTGCGGCGGGCCGCCGATGCTCCCTTCCTGTCGAGTGTGGAGCTCGCGGAGCTGGCCGGTGTCAGTCAGCCGTCCGTCACCCGCTTCGCCGTGGCGCTGGGCTTCGACGGGTACCCGGCGCTGCGCAAGCACCTGAGGGAGGTCACCCCGGACGGAGCGGCCGACGGCCGTGGCGTGGAGGAGAGCCTCAACGAGTACCAGCAGGCGGTGCTGGCGGAGATCGAGAATCTGCGGCAGCTGTCCGAACTGCTCGCCGACCCGGCCCCGGTGGAGCGGGCGGGGCGGTTGCTCGCCGCCTCCAGGCCCCTGCTCGTGCTCGGGCTGCGGGCCGCCTCCTCGCAGGCCAGGGGGTTCGGGTACTTCGCCGCCAAGGTGCACCCGGAGGTACGGGTGCTCGACGAAGGCGGCAGCATGCTGCACGACCGCATCGACGCCGCCAGGCGGGCGGGTGCGAGCGCGCTGATGTGCTTCGCGCTGCCGCGCCACCCGCGCGAGGCCGTGGACGCGCTGGCCTACGCGCGGGAGCAGGGGCTGACCGTGGTGACCGTGGCCGACTCGGCGTTCGCCCCGGTGGCGGCCCACAGCGATCTGCTGATCCCGGCCGCGGTGGGGACGGGGCTGGCCTTCGACACCGCGTGTGCTCCGATGCTGCTCGGGCGGGCCTTGCTGGAGGCCATGTGCGACGGGCTGCCGGAGGCGCAGGCCCGGCTGGAGGACTTCGACGCGAGGGCCGCCGCGCGGGGCCTCTTCGTCGAGTAGCCGGAGCTTCCGGGCGCGCGGCCGGATCTCCGGGCGGCCGGTTCCGCCGATTCTCAGACGTCGCTCATCTGTGCCTATTAATCTCCGCGCCCAGAAGGTCCACAGAGGCACGTGGGAGAGGGGTACGGACGTGGGGCGCGGAGCGCAGTCGTTGGCGAGGGTGGCCGTGATCGTACGGGCGGGGGCCGCGCCCTTGTGGTGGCCGGGGCTGCTGGCGGCGGCCGTCGGGGCGTTCGTACCGGGCCTCACCGGCCGGCGGATCGGACTGCTGGCAGGGGGCGCGCTGTTCCTGGTGACCCTGGCCGCCGTCGCGTTCGTACGGACGGGGCGGTACGCGGAGCTCGCGAAGGGTGCCACGCGGGCCGGACGCGGCGACTTCCTCCAGGACCGGGACGTGACCGTGCGGAACTGGCGGCGCGGCCACCGCTGGTGGCTGGCCGGTGCGTTCCTCGTGGCGGTCGCGAGTGCGTACGTGCTGCCGGGGGCCGGCGGGCTCGTGCTGGCCGGTGCCGGGGCCGGGCTGTGGCTGAAGGCCGTACGGCTGGGGCAGCGGGAGCGGCGGGACGACGTCCTGTACTGGGTGCGGACCGACTGGGTGGAGCGGGGCCGCCCGGCGGGGAAGCATGTGAGGGCCTACCGGACGACCGGGCCCGTGGCGGGGGACGCCGCACCCGGAGGGGCGCGGCGTCGCCGCCGGTGAGAACGCCGGGTCAGACCTCCAGGTCCGCTTCGATCTTCCGCAGCTGGTGGCGGGCCATCGCGAGGTTGGCCCGGCCGCCGTCCAGCACGAGGTAGAGGAACAGGCCGTTGCTGCCACGGGTCTTGAGCAGCCGGATCAGGTGGTACTGGGTGCCGAGGGTGATCAGGATGTCCTCGATCTCGTCCTTGATGCCCAGGTGCTCCATGGTCCGGAGCTTCGCCCGGACCACGTCGGTGTTGCCGGCCGCCGCGACCTCCAGGTTGAAGTCCTTGCCACCGCCCAGGGTGCCCAGGGCCATGCCGCTGGTGTAGTCGACGAGTGCGACACCGAGGGTCCCCTCGATCGACGCCATCGCATCCTTCAGTGACGCTTCGGTGTTGGCCATAGTGCTCGTTTCCTTTCCCTGGCCGGCCCGGTGGCCGGTCCGTTGCTGGCTGGTGCGTTGTCCGCCGGTGACGGGTGCGTTTCCGGCTGGTGCGGGTGTCACGTGGCATCCGGTGTGGTGGTGCGGCGGGGCAGGGCCCGGGACTGCTGGGGGCGCGGAGGGGGCGCGGTGCGTTCGGCGCGGTCCTGCGTGGCGTCGACCAGTTCGCCGATGCGCGCGCCGGCGCGGCGTCCTTCCAGATGGAGGCGGCCGACGTTGATGCGGTCCTCGGCCAGCAGGGTGAGTACGGCGGAGGAGCCCGCCGCGTACGTGGCGATGTAGCCGTTCTCGCCGCGGATCAGGAGCTCGCGGAAGCCGCCGCGTCCGGTGGCGTCGGCCATCCGGATCGAGACGCCGAGCGCGGCGGCGGTCAGTGCGGCGACGCCCTCGGCCTCGATGCCCGGGGTGTCGCGGGCGACGATCAGCCCGTCGGTGCTGGCGGCCAGCGCGCCGGTCAGGAGCGGCACCCGGGCGCGTAATCGCTGGAGCTCGTCGAGAACGTCCTGCGCTTCTGCCTCGGGCACCATCAGCTGTCTCCTCCCGGCACGCTGCCTGAGCGCGCGTATCACAAGGCCTCCAATGCGTCTCTGAGCCGGCGCAGCAGGGCGACGTCCGGGTCGGCCGTGACCTCGGGCAGCGTGACGCGGCTGTGCGCGGACACCGACGCCGGCCCGGCCGTGGCCGGGCGGGCCGCCTCGACCAGTCCGGCGGCCGCCAGCCGGCGCAGGTCGACCAGGATGTGGAAGGCCGAACGCCCCAGCTCCTGCGCGATGTCCGTGGCCGTGCGCTCGCCGTTCACCAGGGTCAGGACGCGGCGCTGGCGTGGAGGGACCGGGGCGTCGACCGGGTGGGACGTGGGAGAGAGCGGCGCGCTGTCGGTGAGTGCGTCCGGCCAGATCCGGTTCAGCAGTTCCCGGCGCCTGAGCGTCTCGCGCTGCACGGCGTGCACGGGAACGGGGCGGACCGGGCCGATCCAGTGGGAGACGCCGTAACGGAAGCGGGCCGGTGTGTGCGTGGGGGCCAGGGCGAAGAAGGCCGCGTCGTACAAGGCCCCCAGGTGGCAGAGCTCCAGCGCGCCGCCGGGGACCCGTCCGCTGTCCACGAGGTAGCGGCCGACCCGCTGTCCGGCACCCGCCTGGGCGACCGCGTCCCACCAGCCCTCGGAGCGCAGGGCGCCGCCCGTGGTGAGCAGGACGTCGATCCCGGGGGTCGCGGGGCTCTCCGCGTGGACGACCTGGCCGTCGGCGAGGTACAGGGTGCCTCGGTCGCGCATCAGCGCGCCGGTCGCCCGCTCCGCCGCGAGCCGCTGCAGCATCGGGGAGGGCGCTGCTCCTTCGGGTAAGTCCGGCCGGGTGGTGGCGGTGGGACTCATGCCAGGACCAGCCGCTCCGCTATCTCGCCGAGCCGGATGCGTGCCAGGGCGAGGTTGCCTTCCGCGCGGTCCAGCCAGAGGTGGAGGAAGACGCTGCTGTCGAAGGCCGTCTCGACGAAACGGAGGATGTGGTAGCCGGGGGCCGTGGTGACGATGACGTCCTCGACGGCTGGGGCGGGCGGGCCCGGGGGGCCGCCGGGCGCGTCCGCCTGCGCGAAGACCGGTTGTTCGGCGGCCATCCTCGCCACCTCCGCCGTCTCGGCGGCCGTGGCCTCGTGGTCGCCGTTGGGCGACTCACCGATGGTGCCGAGGGCGAGGCCACTCGTCCAGTCGACCACCGCGGCACCGCGGGCACCGGGCAGTCTCATGACCTCGATCAGGCACTCGTCGATTCCGGGCAACGCGAACTCCCCTCCCGACGTGGTGTACGGGTGTAATGGAGAGGCTACGCAACGTGTGTGCGCCTGGTGGGGGTTCTGGCATTTTCCACAGGTACATGCGGCGGGCCGTGCGGAGGACGGCAGGTGGACGCGCGACAGCCGGTCGGAACGTGTCCGGCCGGCTGTCGTTCCGCGGCGGATCCGGTCCGCCGGTGCTCGTCCTCACGCCTTCTCGCGGGCGGACATCACCGCCCTGTTGACCGCCCAGAGACCGATTCCGATCAGTACGAGGATCCCCGCCCGGATGTAGACGTCCGCGGCCCGGTCGGCCAGCGGGCTGGCCAGGATCAGGGAGGTGATCGCCCCCAGTACGGGCAGCACCGTCGGCGTGCGGAAGTGCGGGTGGTCCACCGGGTCCTTGCGCAGCACCAGCACGGCGACGTTGACGACGGCGAAGACGCAGAGGAGGAGGAACGAGGTGGTGTCGCCGAGGCCCTCGATCTCGCCGGTGGACACCAGTCCGATGGCGAGCACGGTCACGAAGACGATGCCGACCCACGGGGTGCGGCGCTTGGCGAGGACGCGGCCCATCGTGGGAGGCAGGATGCGTTCGTTGGCCATGCCGTAGCAGAGGCGCGAGGCCATCATGATGTTGATCAGCGCGGAGTTGGTGACCGCGAACAGGGCGATCAGCGCGAAGAGTTTGGGCGGGAAGTCGAGGCCGCCCGCCTTCACCACCTCGAGCAGCGGTCCGCTGGACCCCTCCAGGGTGCGGGAGTCGACCAGCAGGGACGAGACCAGGGCGACCAGGACGTAGATCGTGCCCGTCACCGCGACGCCGATGAAGATGGCGCGCGGGAACGTCCGGGCGGGGTTCTGGGTCTCCTCGGCCATGTTCACCGAGTCCTCGAAGCCGACGAAGGCGAAGAACCCGAGCGCGGTCGCGCCGAGGACGCCGGTGATCAGGGCGTATCCCGTGCCGCCCGTCTCCAGGTCGGTGAGCCGGGAGGGCTCGCCGTCGCCCGTGAGGACGGCGTAGGCACCGATCGAGAGGATCACCAGGAGGCCGCTGAGCTCGACGAGGGTCAGGACGACGTTGGCCTTCACCGATTCGGCGACGCCCCGCAGGTTGATCGCCGCGAGGGCGAGGATGAAGAGGATCGCGATGAGCGTGGGCGGCAGGGCGTCGGTGAACTCGCCGAGGTAGTCGCCGCTGAAGGCGCGGGCCGCGGCGCTGGCGGAGGCCAGGCCCGAGCACATGACCATGAAGGCGACGACGAAGGTCAGGAACGGGACCTTGAAGGCCTTCTGGGTGTAGAGCGCGGCGCCGGCCGCCTTGGGGTACTTGCCGACGAGCTCGACGTAGGAGGCCGCCGTCAGGATCGCCACCACGAACCCGATCAGGAACGGCAGCCAGAGCGCCCCGCCCACCTTGCCGGCGACCTTGCCGGTCGTGGCGTAGATGCCGGTGCCGAGGATGTCGCCGATGACGAACAGGATGAGGAGTTTCGGGCCGATGGCCCGCTTCAGCGCGGGTTCACCGGCCGGGGTCGTTGGCTGCGATGCGGGCACGTGGCCTCCCCGGGAGTGTGATGACACAAGGCCTGCCCCCGCGTGGCGCGACCCTCACCTGTTGACTAGGAGTATTCAGACGGAGAGGATGTGAATAGGAGAGTCACAGTCGCGAGGAGGCAGCCCCATGTCAGGACCCCGCCCCGTACGGGCACCGCGCGGTACGGAACTGAGCGCCCTGGGGTGGCAGCAGGAAGCCGCCCTGCGCATGCTGCAGAACAACCTCGACCCCGAGGTCGCCGAACACCCCGACAAGCTCGTCGTCTACGGCGGCACGGGCAAGGCGGCCCGCGACTGGCGGTCCTTCGACGCGATGGTCCGTACGCTGCGGACGCTCAGGCAGGACGAGACGATGCTCGTCCAGTCCGGCCGTCCGGTCGGCGTCATGCAGACCCACGAATGGGCGCCGCGCGTCCTGATCGCCAACTCCAACCTGGTGGGCGACTGGGCCAACTGGGAGGAGTTCCGCCGTCTGGAGGCACTCGGGCTCACCATGTACGGGCAGATGACCGCCGGGTCCTGGATCTACATCGGGACCCAGGGGATCCTCCAGGGCACCTACGAGACCTTCGCAGCCGTCGCCGCGAAGCGGTTCGGGGGGACGCTGGCCGGGACGATCACGCTGACGGCCGGACTCGGCGGAATGGGCGGGGCCCAGCCGCTGGCCGTCACCATGAACGACGGCGTGGCCCTCTGCGTCGACTGCGACCCCCGGGCCATCGAGCGCCGGATCGAGCACCGCTTCCTGGACGTCCGGGCCGACTCGCTCGAACACGCGCTCCAGCTGGCCGTCGAGGCACGCGACGCGCGGCGCCCGCTCTCCATCGGCCTCCTCGGCAACGCGGCGGAACTGCTGCCCCGCATGCTCGCCGAGGGCGCCCCCGTCGACATCGTCACCGACCAGACCAGCGCGCACGACCCGCTCGCCTACCTTCCCGTCGGCGTCGACTTCGACGACATGGCCTCCTACGCGGCCGAGAAGCCGGCCGACTTCACCCGGCGCGCCCGCGAGTCGATGGCCGCGCACGTCGAGGCGATGGTCGGCTTCATGGACGCGGGTGCCGAGGTCTTCGACTACGGCAACTCGATCCGGGGAGAGGCCCAGCTCGCCGGATACGCGCGCGCGTTCGACTTCCCGGGCTTCGTGCCCGCGTACATCCGGCCCCTCTTCTGCGAGGGCAAGGGGCCCTTCCGGTGGGCGGCGCTGTCGGGCGAGGCGTCGGACATCCACAAGACGGACAAGGCCCTGCTCGACCTCTTCCCGGAGAACGAGTCGCTGCATCGCTGGATCCGGATGGCCGGTGAGCGGGTCCGCTTCCAGGGGCTGCCGGCCCGGATCTGCTGGCTCGGCCAGGGCGAGCGCGACAAGGCGGGCGACATGTTCAACGACATGGTCGGCAACGGCACCCTCGCCGCCCCGCTCGCGATCGGACGAGACCACCTGGACTGTGGTTCGGTGGCTTCCCCCTACCGCGAGACGGAAGCCATGCTCGACGGCTCCGACGCGATCGCCGACTGGCCGCTCCTGAACGCCATGGTGAACGTCGCCTCGGGCGCCTCCTGGGTCTCCATCCACCACGGCGGCGGCGTGGGCATGGGCCGCTCCCTCCACGCGGGCCAGGTCTCGGTCGCCGACGGCACGAAGCTCGCCGGCGAGAAGATCCGCCGCGTCCTCACCAACGACCCCGGCATGGGCGTCATCCGGCACGTGGACGCGGGCTACGACATCGCGGAGTCGGTGGCGGAGGAGCGCGGCGTGCGCATCCCGATGCGGGAGGAAGGCACCGCGTGAGCGACACCTTCCACGCCATGTGGCGCTCGCTGCGGCCCCTCGGCCGCAGCGACGCCTCCGGCGGCTACCGCCGCTACGCCTGGACCGGAGCCGACGCCGACTGCCGCCTCTGGTTCCAGGCGCAGGCCGAGGCGCGCGGTCTCGACCACGAGGTCGACCGCAACGGCAACCAGTGGGCCTGGCTCGGCGATCCGCTCGCGGGGGACGCCGTGGTCACCGGGTCCCATCTCGACTCCGTGCCCGACGGCGGCGCCTTCGACGGCCCTCTCGGCGTGGTGTCCGCCTTCGCGGCTCTGGACGAACTCCGCCGCAGGGGAGCGGTGTTCGCCAGGCCCTTCGCCGTCGTCAACTTCGGTGACGAGGAAGGGGCCCGTTTCGGGCTCGCCTGCGTCGGTTCCCGGCTCGCCGCCGGACAGCTGACCGCCGAGGACGCGCACCGGCTCCGCGACGGGGACGGCGTCTCGCTGCCCCAGGCCATGGAGGCCGCGGGGTACGACCCCGACGCCATCGGGCCCGATCCCGGACGCCTCGCCCGGATCGGCGCGTTCGTCGAACTCCACGTGGAGCAGGGGCGCGCCCTCGACCTGACCGGGGACCCGGTCGGGGTCGCCTCGGCCATCTGGCCGCACGGCCGCTGGCGGTTCGACTTCCGCGGCGAGGCCAACCACGCGGGGACCACACGGCTCGCCGACCGGCGGGACCCGATGCTCACCTACGCCGAGACCGTGCTCGCGGCCCGGCGCGAGGCGGAGCTCGCCGGAGGTCTCGCGACCTTCGGCAAGATCGCCGTCGAACCGAACGGGGTCAACGCCATCCCCTCCCTCGTGCGGGGGTGGCTCGACTCACGGGCCGCCGACCAGGCCACTCTCGACGCCGTCGTCAGCGGTGTCGAGCGGGCCGCACGGGAGCACGCCGAGCGGGCCGGGATCGATCTCGACGTCGTACGCGAGTCGTTCACGCCGGTGGTGGACTTCCAGCACGCGCTGCGGGACGAGATCCGCCGGGTGCTGGAGAAGCATGGTCCCGACGGTGCGGGGCGCCCCGTGCCCGTGCTCGGCACGGGGGCGGGACACGACGCGGGTATTTTGTCCGCTTCCGTGCCGACCGCCATGCTGTTCGTACGGAACCCCACCGGAATCTCGCACTCGCCCGCCGAGCACGCCGCGGAGGACGACTGCGTGGCCGGGGTGAGGGCACTCGCCGACGTACTGGAAGGTCTCGCGTGCAGCTGACTACGCAACCTACGGGAACACCGGTCACCGCGACGTACTGGATGTCGCACGCCTGGCTCGGCACCCACGTGGAACCGGGCGTCCTCCTGGACGTGGCCGGCGGGCGCATCGCCGGTGTCCGGACGGGCATCGACACCCCGCCGCCCGGCGCCACCCCGCTGCACGGGCTGACCGTCCCCGGGCTGGCCAACACCCACTCGCACGCCTTCCACCGCGCGCTGCGCTCCACCGTCCAGGTGGGCTCCGGCACCTTCTGGACGTGGCGCGAACTGATGTACCGGACGGCCTCCCGCCTCACCCCCGACACCTACTACGACCTGGCCAGGGCGACGTACGCCGAGATGGCGCTGGCCGGCATCACCGCGGTGGGCGAATTCCACTATCTGCACCACGCGCCCGGCGGGACGCCCTACGACGACCCGAACGCCATGGGCGAGGCGCTCATCGCGGCGGCGGCGGAGGCGGGCATCCGCATCACCCTCCTCGACACCGCCTATCTCGCCGCCGGATTCGGGGAGAAGCCGAGCAGGCACCAGCTGCGCTTCTCCGACACCACGGCCGACGCCTGGGCCGAACGCGCCTCCCTCCTCAAGGGCGACGACGACCTCGTGGTGATCGGCGCCGCGATCCACTCCGTACGAGCCGTGCCGGCGGGGCAGCTGGCCACCGTCGCCCGGTGGGCCCAGGAACGCGCGGTCCCGCTGCACGTCCACCTCTCCGAACAGACCGCGGAGAACGACGCCTGCCTCGCCGCCCACGGCCGCACCCCCGCCCGGCTCCTCGCCGACCACGGGGTCCTCGGCCCGCACACCACCGGCATCCACAACACGCACCTCACGGCCGAGGACATCGAGCTGCTGGGAACCTCCCGGACGGGCACCTGCATGTGCCCCACGACCGAACGTGACCTCGCCGACGGCATCGGTCCCGCCACCGCCCTCCAGGGCGCGGGATCCCCCCTCTCGCTGGGCAGCGACAGCCACGCCGTGATCGACCTCTTCGAGGAGGCCAGGGCGATGGAACTCAACGAACGCCTCCGCACCCATGTGCGCGGCCACTGGACGGCGGCAGCCCTGCTCAGGGCGGCTTCCGCCGAGGGGCACGCCGCGCTCGGCCGCCCGGACGCGGGCGTACTCGAACCGGGGGCGCCGGCCGATCTCGCCACCGTCGCCCTGGACTCCGTCAGAACAGCGGGGCCGGTGCCCCGGCTGGCAGCCGAAGCGGCCGTATTCGCCGCGACCGCCGCCGATGTACGGCACACCGTGGTGGCGGGCCGGCACATCGTCCGGGACGGCAGGCACACACGGATCGAGGACGTCCCGGGAGCGCTCGCCTCGGCCGTCGCCGCCCTGTACGCCTGAGTGCCCGGCCCGGGCCCGGGCCAGGAGAGCGAGCCGGACCCGAGCCCGCGCCGGAACGACGCCTCCGGCCCGCGCCGAAGGCGCGACGGCCGACGAACCCGGCGGTCCAGCCGGGCGAACCCGACGAAAGCAGTGCCCGGATGACGACCACCACGACGACCGCCATCACCCACATCGCGAACCTGGTCACCAACGACCCCTCCCTCGGAGACGGGACCCCCCTGGGCCTGATCCGGGACGCGGCCGTCGTCATCGACGGCGACCGCGTCGTATGGACCGGTGAGACAAGCAAAGCACCCGCCACCGACAACGCCGTCGACGCGGGCGGCCGGGCCGTGATCCCCGGCTTCGTGGACTCCCACTCCCACCTGGTGTTCGCGGGCGACCGCACCGCCGAGTTCAACGCCCGCATGTCCGGCCGCCCGTACTCGGCGGGCGGCATCCGCACGACCGTGGCCGCCACCCGTGCCGCCTCCGACGACGAGCTGTCCGCCAACGTCGCGCGCTATCTGACCGAGGCGCTCCGGCAGGGCACCACCACGTTCGAGACCAAGTCCGGCTACGGCCTCACCGTCGAGGACGAGGCGCGAGCCCTGCGCGTCGCCGCCCGCCACACCGACGAGGTCACCTTCCTCGGCGCCCACATCGTGTCCCCCGACTACGCCGACGACCCCGCCGGTTACGTGGACCTCGTCACCGGGCCGATGCTGGACGCCTGCGCCCCGTACGCCCGTTGGATCGACGTCTTCTGCGAGCGGGGCGCCTTCGACGAGGACCAGGCGCGCACGGTCCTCACCGCGGGGAAGGCCAGGGGCCTGCACCCCCGCGTCCACGCCAACCAGCTGGGCCACGGCCCCGGCGTCCGGCTCGCCGTCGAACTCGACGCGGCGTCCGCCGACCACTGCACGCACCTCGACGACGCCGACCTCGACGCGCTCGGCCAGGGCTCCACCGTCGCCACCCTGCTCCCCGGCGCGGAGTTCTCCACCCGCGCGGCCTGGCCCGACGCCCGGCGCATCCTCGGCGCGGGTGCCACCGTCGCCCTGTCCACGGACTGCAACCCGGGCTCCTCCTTCACCTCCTCCATGCCGTTCTGCATCGCCCTCGCCGTACGGGACATGGGCATGACCCCCGACGAGGCGGTCTGGTCCGCCACCGCCGGAGGCGCCGCCGCACTGCGCCGCTCCGACATCGGCCGCATCACGCCCGGTGCCCGCGCCGACCTCGTGATCCTCGACGCCCCCAGTCACGTCCATCTCGCCTACCGGCCGGGAGTCCCGCTGGTCGGCGCCGTGTGGCAGAGGGGCGAGCGGGTCCTGTGACACCCCCGGCCGGGCCGGGCGCCCACCGGCCGGTCACGGGGTGTCGCGGCCGTCTACCGCTGAGTGACGCGGCCCGGTACCGTTCCGGGCAGTGTGGCTCAGGGGGCAGGACCGGGGGGTCTGGTGAGCAGCAGGCGCATACGTGTGGTCAGGCCCGGAGATCTGGGCGCGGGGGACATCGAGACCTGGCGGGAGCTGCGGGCGGAGTCCGGCGCCCCGGCGCAGCCGTTCATGGAGCCGGAGTTCGCCCTGGCCGTCGGCCGCGTCCGGCCGCACGCGCGGGTGGCGGTGATCGGCGAGGGCGCCGGGGGGACGGCGGGCTTCTTCCCGTTCGAACGGGGCCGGCTCGGCCACGGCCGGGCGGTCGGCCTCGGGGTCTCCGACGTACAGGGCGCGGTACTGCGTCCGCAGCTTCCACTGGGCGCGAAGGAGCTGCTCCGGGCCTGCTCCCTCTCCACCTGGGAGTTCGACAACCTGGAGGAGCGCCAGGGCCTCTTCGAGCCGGACGCGGCCCGCTCGCACGCCTCGTACGTCATCGACGTCGGTCACGGTTACGAGGCCTACGAGAAGGCGCTGCGCGCGCGGTCGCCGAAGTTCCTCAGGACCACCCTGGCGAAGGAGCGCAAGCTCGGCCGGGAGGCCGGGGAGGTGCGGTTCGTCCTCGACGAGCGGGATCCGGCGGTGCTGCGGACCCTGATGGAGTGGAAGTCCGCCCAGTACCGCAGGACCGGCCGCCGTGACCGCTTCGCGAAGAGGTGGATCCGCGGTCTGGGGGAGTTCCTCTTCCACACCCGGGCGCCCGGGTGCTCCGGTCTGCTCTCCGTCCTGTACGCGGACGACCGGCCCGTGGCCGCCCACTTCGGGCTGCGCTCGCGGACGGTGCTCTCGTGCTGGTTCCCGGCCTACGACCCCTCGTTCGCGAAGTTCTCGCCGGGCCTGGTCCTGCACCTGCGGATGGCGCGGGCGGCGGCGGACGACGGAGTCGGGATGCTCGACATGGGGCGCGGGGCGGCCGTGTACAAGGACGCCCTGAAGACGGGCGAGCTCAGGGTGTACGAGGGCACCTCGGCCAGGCCGGGGGCGGGCGCCGCCCTGCACTGGCTGGGCCGCGAACCCTCCCGCCGCGCGCACGACTTCGTACGGACACGGCCCCGGCTGGCGGGCCTGGCGCAGCGCGGTCTCGAACGGGCCGGCCGGCTGCGCGAACCGAAACGTCCATAGCGTCTCGACCGGGGGGACCGGAATGCCGTACGGGAACGGACGGACAAGGCACACGCCGAGGTTGCCGGACATGGGCCGGCTCGCCGGCCTCGCCGTCGCCGAGCTGGAGCTCGACGCGGCCGACGGCACGGGGGCACGGGTATGGCCCGCCCCCGGCGGGCCGCCCCTGGACACCGCCGCGCGGGACGGGGCCGGCCGGCGGATTTTCGCCCTCGTACGGCTGCGCGGGCGCCCGGTCGGTACGGTCGTCGGGCGTGTCAGGGCGGGTGACGACCCGGCCTCCGTCCTCGCGAAGCAGGCGGCGGACGAGATCGTCGTCCCGGAGGCCCCGGAGCGTCCACCGACCGGGGAGGTGCCCAGGGCCACGGTGGTCGTCGCGACCCGGGAGCGCCCCGCGCAGCTCGCCCGCGCCCTCGACTCGCTGCTCGCCCAGGACCACCCGGACTTCGAGATCGTGGTCGTCGACAACGCCCCGGCCACCGGAGCCACCCGCGAGCTGGTCACCTCCGCCTACGCGGGCCGGGGCGTGCGCTACGCGCTGGAGCCGGTGCCCGGTCTGGCCGCCGCGCACAACAGGGGTGTCGCCGTCGCCGGGGCCGACGTCCTCGCCTTCACCGACGACGACGTCATCGCCGACCCGCACTGGCTCACCGCGCTCACCCGGCCCTTCGGCGAGGACCTCCGCCTGGCCTGTGTCACCGGCCTGATCCTCCCGGCCAGGCTGACCACTCCGGCGCAGGTCCTGCTGGAGAGCCACGGCGGATTCGCCAAGGGGTTCTCCGCGCGGTGCTACGACCCCGCGCACCCGCCCGCCGACGAGCCGCTCTTCCCGTTCACGGCCGGGCGGTTCGGCTCCGGCGCGAACATGGCCTTCCGCGCCGGGCCGTTGCGGTCGGTCGGCGGTTTCGACCCGGCCACCGGCACCGGCACCCCGGCCAAGGGGGGCGACGACCTCTACGCCTTCGTACGGCTCCTCGCCGAGGGGCACCCGCTGTACTACACGCCCGACGCGATCGTCTGGCACCACCACAGGGAGCGCTGGGAGGACCTGTGCGGCCAGGCGTACGGCTACGGCGCCGGGCTGACGGCCTGCCTCACCGCGCTCCTCGTCAGCAGGCCCGCCCTGCTGCCGCCCCTGCTGGCCCGGCTGCCGCGCGGTCTCGCCCATGCCCGCACGATGACGGCGCCTCGTGCCACCGGCGCGGCAGGGCGCCCCGGCGTTCCCGGCGAGCACGGTGCGTACACCTACCCGTGGCCCCGGCATCTTTCCCGGCTGGAGCGGCGTGGTCTGCTCTACGGGCCCCTCGGATACGTACGCGCCCGGCTCGCCCTCCGTGGTGCCGCGCGCCCCTGGGAGGGGAGATGAACGCGCGCGGGCCCGGGGTGCCCGGCGGACCGGGAGGACAGGGGGTGGCCGCCCGGATACCCGTGCTGCTGTACCACGCGGTGATGGACGACCCACCGGAGTGGATCGCCGAATTCACCGTCACACCCAGGGATTTCTCGGCCCAGCTGGACGCGCTCGCCCACTGGGGCCGCACACCGGTCCCGGTCGGTGCCCTCGTCGCTCACCTCGCGGGACGTGCGCCGCTGCCGGACCGCCCGGTCGTCCTGACCTTCGACGACGGTTTCGCGGACCTGCCGGGGCCGACCGCCGAGGCGCTCGCCGGACGGTCGGTGCCGGCCACCGCCTATCTCACGACCGGAGCGCTGACCCGGTCCGGAGGGGGCAGCCTGCTGCCGCCCGCGCCGATGATGGGCCTGGGGCAGGTGCCGCTGCTGGAGCAGTACGGCATGGAGGTGGGCGGGCACACGGTCACCCACGCACAGCTGGACACGCTGTCCGGTGCGGCCCTGCGGTCCGAACTCGTCGACTCGAAGAGGGCCTTGGAGGATGTCCTGGGCCACCGGGTGGACCACCTCGCGTACCCGCACGGATACAACAGCGCGCGGGTGCGCCGTGCCGCCCGCGCCGCCGGTTACGAGAGCGCGGCGGCCGTCCGGCACGCGCTGAGTTCCGGCCGGGACGAGCCGTACCGGATCGCGCGGCTGATCCTGCGCCGGAGCCACACGGTGCGGGACCTCGAGCGCTGGATGGCGGGCGAGGGCGCACGCGTGGCGCCGTTCCCGGACTCGCTGCGGACCGTGGGGTGGCGGTGGTACCGGCGGGCGCGGGCCGCCGCGCGGGGGCCGGTGTTCGCCGGATGAGGCGGCGGGCCACGGAGAAGCGGGCCACGGCCGACGGGGGCACGGCCGACGGGCCACGGCCGACCGGGCCACGGAGGCGCGCCACGGCCGACCGGACCACGGAGAAGCGCGCTACGGACGAGTGGGCCATGGAGGAATGGGCGAGAGCACCACAAAGACACCACAAAGACGCAGCACGTTCCTATACTTCGCTTAAGGGGACAGCGGCGTGACGGCCGTGACCACATCCGTGGGGGGAGTCGCACCGTGCCACAGCATGTGCCCGCGCCGGTCGGGGAAAGCACCGCGGGGAGTGCCCAGCCGGCGCCTCCCACCGGGCAGCCCGACGCCGTCCCCCCGGAGCCGGCCCGCCGCCTCCCCGGCGCGCCGAGACCCCGGACGCTCCTCACCTGGCTGCCGTTACTCCTGGCGGCCGCTCTCTGGATCTCCTCGCTGCCGCACATCGGGTTCCGCTCGATGGGCGAGTACGGACTCCTGGACCGGCTGCCCGTCACCTACTACCTCTCCCTGCTCCTCCTGACCGCCGGCTTCCTGGTCAGCCTCCGCCGCGCGGGCACGGCCCCGTGGTGGCCCGCGTCGTACTGCGCCGGGCTGCTGATGGCGCTCAAGGGTGTACCCGCCGTCCTGTACGACTCGGAGCGCTACCCCTGGGCCTCCAAGCACGACGCGGTCATCGACCACCTGCTGGCCAACGGTGAACTGCGTCCGGACGAGGGCCTGTCCGGCAACATGTCCGCCTACGACCAGTGGCCCGGCTTCTTCACGCTCAACGGCGGGCTCGTCCGCGCCTTCGGGGCCGACAGCGCCGCCGCCTACCTGAACTGGGCGCCCGTCGTCCTCGGCCTGCTGATGATGCCGGTCCTGCTCCTGATCTACCGCACCTTCAGCGAGGACCGGCGCCTCGTGTGGACCGCGGTCTGGATCTTCCAGCTCGCCAACTGGGTGGGCCAGGACTACCTCGCCCCGCAGGGTCTCGGCTTCCTCCTCCACCTCGCCGTACTGGCCGTCGTCGTACGGCATTTCGTACGGCCGGGCTCGGCCGGGCAGCTCCGCTCGCGCGCCTGCCTCGACCCGGCCGCCGCCGCCGTCCCGCCGCCCACCGGCGTCCGGCAGCGGGCGGTCTGTGCGGTGGTCCTCGTGCCCGTGATCGTGGCCGTCAACGCCGTGCACCAGCTGACCCCCGTGATGCTCTGCGTCACCCTGCTCGCGCTCTGCCTCACCCGCCGCTACCGCAACCTCGGGCTTCTCGCCGTCGCCGGGGCGATCATGCTGGCCTGGGACCTCACCATGGGCCGCCCGCTGTTCATGGAGACCCTGGGCACCCTGCGCGACTCCCTGGGCGAACTCACCCAGAACTCCCGTGCCGGATACGCCGGCCAGCTCACCGGGGCCGGCCCCGAGCTCGCGGGGCGAGCCTCCATCCTGATGGTGCTGGCCGTCGCCGCCCTCGCGGGCGCGGCCCTCCTGCTGCGGCGCCGTCTGGCGCACAGCGCCCTGCCGCTGCTGCTGGCCTCCGTCGCGCCCGTACCCCTGTTCGTGGTCAACGACTACGGCGGCGAAATGCTCTTCCGGGTCTATCTGTTCGCGCTCCCGGGCGCGGCCTTCTTCGCCGCCGCGGCGCTCGTGCCGGCGGTCGGCGGCACCGGAGCGCACCGGGTGCGGCCGTCCGTGCGGAGAGCCGGCGCGGTCGCCCTCCCGGTGACGCTGGCCGCACTGCTCGCCGGCTTCATGCCCGCGTACTACGGCAAGGAGCGGATGAACTACACCCCGCCCGCCGAGACCGCGCTCGTCACCCGAGCCATCGACAGAGCCCCCGAAGGGGCGCTGATCCTGGCCACCACGGGTTCCTTCCCGAAGGCGCTGCACCGCTACGACCGGCTGGAGCACTGGTTCTTCGCCGAACAGGAGCTGCCCGAGAACACCGAGATGCTCAAGGATCCGGCGGGTTACCTGTCGACCAGGCTGCCCCCCGGCACCACGGCCTACGTCATCCTCACGCGTACCCAGGACATCTACACCGCCGGCGAGGGGCTCCTGCCCCCCGGCGGCTTCGCCTCACTGACCCGGGACCTCGCAGCCTCGCCGCTCTTCCATGTGGTCGAACGGACCGGACACGGCGTCGTCCTCCGCTACGACAGCCCCTGAGACCCGTCCTCACGGCGGACCCGGGACCCATCCGCACGGCAGACCCCAGACCAGGAAGGCAGTCACGTGTCCGAGAACCGGCGACCGGTACTCCCCGCCCGGCAGGTCCTGACCAGAACCGCCCTGGGGCTCTCCGGATGGGTGGCGCTCGCCGCGACGGCGCTGCCCGGGGGGACCCCGCTGCGCTGGTCACCCGTCCTCCTCTTCGTCTGCTTCGGCCCCGGGCTCGCTCTGCTGTATCCGCAGTCCGGACCGCTCAGGCCGGGTGCGCGTCTCGAGGCGGCCGCCCTCGCCGCGCCCCTCGGGCTCTCCCTGGCCGTCACCGTGGCCACCTCGCTGTTCCTGGTGGAAGCCTTCTCGGGGACCGCGTTCCTGGTGTCGCTCGCCGCGCTCACCACCCTCGCCTCCGCCCTCCCCGGACTTCCGCTGCCCGCGGCGACGCGGGGTGCCGTCGAGCGGACCCCTGCGGCACCCGCGAGGCGGAGGTGATCCGCCGCGCACGGGGGGAGCGCCGGCCCCGTACGCACCTCGTGCTCGCCCTGGCCGCCGCCGTGGCCCTGCTGACCGGACTCCTCGCCTGGTTCGGCACGCCCTCCTCCGACGAGGGCGATGACGGGGCACCCGCGGCAGGCGCCCTCCCCGCCGACGCCGCCACCGGCCCGGTCCCCGGTGGGTCGTGCGCCCCCACCGCCCTGCTCGTGCCGCCGTGCGGGGCCTGGTGGGGTGCCTATGTGCCGCACGCCGGGAACGGCTCGCTCAAGGACGCGGTGTATGCGTTCGAGAAGAAGATCGGCCGGAAGCTCGACCTCCTGTACACCTACCACGACATGTCGAACACCGCTCTCGACGGACAGCTCCTGACGCGCGACGAACAGATCCTGGGCCGGGACCGGTTGCTGATGCTGGCCTGGGAGTCCACCGTGTGGCGCGAGCCGCACCACACCGACTGGACCGAGGACCAGCTCGGCTGGGCGAAGGTCGCTTCGGGGACGTACGACCGCGAGATCATCGACCCGCAGGCGCGTCGCATCAAGGCGTACGGGAAGCGGGTGTTCTTCTCCTTCGACCAGGAGGCCGACGCCCGGGTCGGCGACGCGGGCACCCCCGAGGAGTACGTCGCCGCCTACCGCCACCTCCACGACCGGTTCGAGGAGCTCGGTGTGGACAACGTGGTGTGGGTGTGGACGGTGTCCGGCTACCTCCCGGCGGGGAAGCTCTTCGAACGGCTCTACCCGGGCGACGACTACGTCGACTGGATCGGCATGGACCAGTACAACTACTTCACCTGCCACGACACCACGGACTGGAAGGACTTCGACCGCAGCCAGCGGCCGGCGTACGAGTGGCTGCGCGCCCACATCAGCGCCGGGAAGCCGCTGATGTTCGCCGAGTACGCCACGGTGCCCGACCCGGCGGACGAGGACCGCCAGCGCGAGTGGTACGAGGAGATCCCGGAGGCCGCCCGGACCATGCCCGGGGCCAAGGCGCTGGTGCACTGGAACCGCGCGGTCCCGGGCGAGGGCTGCGATCTCACGGTCAACGACGGTCCGGGGCTGGAGGGTTACCGCACGGCCGGCCAGGACGACTGGTTCAAGCAGCCGGTGCCCGGCCGCTGACCCTCCCAGGGACCCCGTACGCCACCGACGTGGACGACGGCCGGATCACGAGTCCTCGCCCCCTCGCTCCCGGGCGCGCCGCGCCGCGAGCCGGGCCCACTCCGTCCCGAACTCCTCCTCCGGCGCCGGACGCCGGGAGCGCCACAGGGACCGCCCGGTGAGGGCCGAGCGCAGTCCCAGGGCGGACACGGACGCCACCGCGGTCATGGCGATCAGCATCGCCCAGCCCGCTCCGGCGATCCCCATCGGGCCGAGCAGCACCGTCGCAGTGCCCAGGACGAGGACGCACATCGCGCCCTGCAGGGCGGCCAGCGCTCCGGTCCTGCCCTGCACCCGCAGAACGCCGATATACAGCTCGACCACGACCCGGGGCAGGGCGGCCGCGGCCAGCAGCCGCAGGACCAGGGTGCCGTGGTCGGCGTAGTCGGGGCCGAAGGGGCCGAGGATCTGCGGGGCGAAGAGGACCAGCACGGCCACGACGGGAACCAGCAGGACCGCCATGCGGCGCAGTGCCCCGCGTACGCCCTCGGCCAGGTGCCCGGGGCTGTGAGAGGCGTGCGCGGTGAGGGAGGAGGCCATGTTGATGGCCATGAACTCCATGGTGCCGCCGACGGTGTAGGCGATGTAGAAGAAGCCGTTGTGCGCCGCGTCGAAGCGCACGGCCACCATCACCGGCAGCAGGTTGATCATGGCCAGGCTGAAGAGCGCGCCGACCGAGTCCCCGGCCAGGAATCTGCCGACCTCGCGCAGCCGGGGCGGTTCGCGGTCGCGGTCGGCTCCGGCCTGACGTGGGATCAGCCGGCGGAAGATCAGCCAGCCGAGCGGCAGTACGGACAGGGCGATGGCCGCCGCCCACGACACGAAGACGCCGAGGACGGGCAGGGCGGTCGCGAACGCGGCGAGCAGCACCAGCTTGCCGAGGGAGAACACCGCGTTGCCGACGGGGACCCAGACGGCCTTGCGCAGCCCGGTCAGCACCCCGTCCTGGAGCGTGAGGACCGCCCAGGCGACGCAGGAGCCGGTGAAGACGAGCCCTGCGGACAGGGTGCCGAGCGGGGCGTACGAATCACCCCACAGGTCCAGGGTGAGCAGGAAGGCCACGCAGGCCACGGTGACGACGACGGAGCTGACCAGGTAGGCACGGGCGACCAGGGACGCGGTGGCGCGTCCGGCGCGGGGCACGTAGCGCACGACGGCGCCGATCATCGTCGTCGCGGTGACCGAGGCCAGGAGCCGCATCGCGGCGATGGCGGCGGAGCCCTGCCCGACGGCCTCCTCCGTGTAGTGGCGGGCGGCGACCAGCCAGAAGCCCAGGCCCAGAGCGGCGGAGACACCGGTGGAGAGCATGAGGGCGTAGGCGTTGCGGAACATCGAGTCGCCGCTCGTGCCGCTCCCCGGGGCGGGTGGGGGCGGCGGCGCCTCGGCCGTGGGTGGGCGGGCGCCCGCCGTGTCAGCCACCGGGCGGCGCTCCCGCCGGCCGGTCGCCCGTCGTGGATTCCGCCGTCTCCGCCGCTTCCGGCGCGGCGTGGCCCGCCGGGCCGGTCTCCCCAAGAGCCATGTGTGTTCCCCCCAGAACCCCGCCCAATGTGGCCCAGTCGGTGGCACTTCGTCAACGATGCGAAGGGACCCGTCAACGCGGAAGGACCCGCCCGACGGCCGGGGCAGGTCCTTCCGCGACGACGTACCGGTGGTGCCGGTGACGCCGGGTCACTCCTCCACGGTCAGGCCCTTCCTGAGCTTGACCAGAGTCCGGGAGAGCAGCCGGGACACGTGCATCTGCGAGATGCCGAGCTCCTCGCCGATCTCCGACTGCGTCATGTTGGAGACGAACCGCATGGAGAGGATCGTGCGGTCGCGCAGGGGGAGCGAGGCGATGAGCGGCTTGAGGGACTCGACGTACTCGATGCCCTCGATGCCGTGGTCCTCGTAACCGAGACGGTCCGCGAGGGCCCCCTCGTTGCCGTCGCCGTGGTCGTCGGGCTTGGCGTCGAGCGAGCTCGCGGTGTACGCGTTGCTCGCGGCCATGCCCTCCACGACCTCGTCCCTGCTGAGGCCGAGGCGGTCGGCGAGTTCGAGGACGGTGGGCGCGCGGTCCAGCTTCTGGGCCAGTTCGTCGCCCGCCTTGGCCAGGTCGAGCCGCAGCTCCTGCAGTCGGCGCGGGACGCGCACGGACCAGCTGGTGTCACGGAAGAAGCGCTTGATCTCGCCGACGATCGTGGGCATCGCGAACGTCGGGAACTCCACGCCGCGGCTGAGCTCGAAGCGGTCGATCGCCTTGATCAGGCCGATGGTGCCGACCTGGACGATGTCCTCCATCGGTTCACTGCGGGTGCGGAACCTGGAGGCGGCGAACTTGACCAGGGCCAGGTTGAGTTCGACGAGGGTGTTGCGGACGTACGCGTACTCGTGGGTGCCCTCTTCAAGGGCTTCGAGCCGCGCGAAGAGCGTCTTCGACAGGGCCCTGGCGTCCAGCGCGCCGATTTCGGCGTAGGGCGGGATCTCGGGAAGACCCTCGAGGCCGTCGAACCCGTCGCCCGGGAGGAGGTCGTCGGTGGTCAGGTCGGTGGTGGTGACGGTGGTGCCGGTGCTTTTTCGCGGGCCGGGTACGGCGCTCGCGGCAGCGGAGTCGGAATCGGTCGGTCCCTGAGGACATGCCGACGTCGCGATGTGGGTACGCGATACGTCGAGCCGGGGTGACATGGTTCTCCTCCATCGTTCTCGGCATATGGCTGCCGATGCCCATACGTCTTCCTGCGGTGAAGCGGCGCCTCCGAAGCCGATCGAAATTCTCTGGGTGGATGTCCCTTCTACCCTTACCCGGTTCCAGCGGTGAGTTACAAGCGCCAAATACTCCTATATGTCCGCTTTGTTGAGTTCTTCGACTACCGTGTGGCGAGGGAAACGCGTAATGTTTTACGCACGTCGGGGGCAGCCACGATGAAGCCGCGTACACAGGGGCGCGGGTAGTGACGGACGGCGAAGAGGGACGGGCATGGACCGCGGGACGGTCGGCAGTGCGAACCGGGGTCGGCTACAGGTCGATGTCCGGTCCGAGGGCCGCAGTGAAGTCGTGACGCCGGTGGGTGAGCTCGATCACCACACCGCAGATCTGCTGCGGGAACCTCTGGAGAGCGCGGTCGGGCAAGGACGTACGCGTCTGGTGGTCGACTGCGCGCGCCTCGACTTCTGTGACTCCACCGGACTCAACGTGCTGCTCGGTGCGCGCCTGCAGGCCGAGGCCGCCGGAGGAGGGGTTCACCTGGCCGGAATGCAGCCCGTGGTGGCTCGCGTCTTCGAGATCACGGGGGCGGAGGCGGTATTCACCGTCCACGCCTCGCTCGAAGAGGCTCTGGGCGACTGACCGTGGTGTGATCCATGCGTATTCCCGGCCACGGAGCCCCGCCTGTCGCAGCAGTCACGCTCATGGCGTAGACGAGGTGGGTGTTGTCACCATTCGGCCGGGCAGAAGACACCCCGTCGGGACATTGAAGCCCGCACAATCTGTATCTGATCAGTATCTGTTCGATGGCAACACACGGTGAATCGGTGAGGTGAAGCGCTGATGAGCACCACCCGGCAGCATCCGCCGGGCGGCCTCGGCCGCGAGCCGGACGGCACGGGCCCCGCCCCTGCCGCGCCCGCTGACCGGCAGTGGCGCACGCTCTCGCTGAGACAGGCCACCGGCATCGTCCCCATGGCTCGCGACTTCGCCAGGGAGGCGCTCCACGACTGGGGCTGGCTGCCCGCGTCGGGCGCCGACCGCAGGGCCGCAGCCGAGGACGTCCTGCTGGTCGTCTCCGAGCTCGTCACGAACGCCTGCCTGCACGCGGGCGGCCCCGAGGAGCTCCGTATCGCCTGCTCGGCCAAGATGCTCCGCGTCGAGGTCGTCGACGGCGGAGCGGGCCAGCCGGCGCCGCGGACCCCGCACCGCGCGGGCCGGCCCGGCGGGCACGGCATGTTCATCGTGCAGCGGCTGTGCCTCGACTGGGGCGTGACGCGTGCACCGGACCAGCCCGGCAAGACCGTCTGGGCGGAGCTCGCGGCGCCCGCGTAGCCCCGTTCGCCTCTCGCCTTCCGCGCGTATCCCCGCCGACGGCTCAGGGCCCCGCACCGATCGGTGCGGGGCCCTGAGCCGTGTGGGCGGGGTCCGTGTCAGCGGACGTTGCCCATGAGCGCCTTGACCTTGCCGCGGTACATGAAGACCGCGGCACCCGCGAGGACCGCGAGGGTGGCCTGGAGGGCAACCACCCCGGTGCCGTTGAGCTCGACACCCGCGAGGGAGAGCAGGCCCGTGGTGCAGTCACCGGCGGTCACGGCCAGGAACCAGACACCCATCATCTGGCTGGCGTACTTGGCCGGGGCCATCTTCGTGGTGACCGACAGGCCGACCGGGGACAGCGTCAGCTCGCCGACGGTCTGTACGAAGTAGATCGCGACCAGCCACATCGCGGCGGCCTTGTGACCGTCGCCCGCGATGGTGAGCGGTGCCAGGAAGAGGAAGAACGACGCGCCGACCAGCACCAGACCGGAGCTGAACTTCACGACCGTGCTCGGCTCCTTGCCCCGCCGGTTCAGCGCCATCCAGAAGGCGGCGAAGACCGGGGCCAGTGCCATGATCAGGACCGGGTTGACCGACTGGTACCAGGAGACCGGGAAGTCCCAGCCGAGGACCGAGTTCTCCGCGGAGGAGTCGGCGAAGATCGCCAGGGTCGAACCGCCCTGGTCGTAGATCATCCAGAAGATGGCGGCGGCCACGAAGAACCAGATGTAGCCGGACATCTTCTTCTGCTCGGTCTGGCTGAGCTCCTTGTCGCGCTTGATGCGCACCAGGACCATCACCGGGATGACCAGGCCCGCGATCGTGATCGGGACCAGCAGCCAGTTCAGCGTGTAGACGCCGGTGACGACGGTGCCGATGTAGAAGACGGCCGCGATGCCCAGCCAGATCATCGACTTGCGCAGGGTGGAGGCGCGCTCGTCGGCGGAGAGCGGCTTGGGCACGACGAGGCTGCGCTCGTTCAGGTGGCGGGTGCCGAGCAGGAACTGGGCGACACCGAGTCCCATACCGAGGGCCGCCAGGGCGAAGCCCAGGTGCCAGTTCACGTTCTCGCCGACGGTGCCGATGATCAGCGGGGCGGCGAAGGCACCCATGTTGATGCCCATGTAGAAGATCGTGAAGCCACCGTCACGGCGCGGGTCGTCCGGGCCGTCGTAGAGGTGGCCGACCATCGTGGAGATGTTGGACTTCAGCAGGCCGGAGCCGATCGCGACCAGGCCGAGCCCGGCGAAGAACGTGCCCTCGGAGGGCAGGGCCAGCGTCAGGTGGCCGAGCATGATGACGCCGCCCGCGATGGCGACGGTCTTGCGGGGGCCCCAGACGCGGTCGCCGAACCAGCCGCCGGGCATGGCGAGCAGGTACACCAGCGACAGGTAGACCGAGTAGATCGCCGTGGCCGTGGCGGGGTTCATGTGAAGCCCGTTGGGAGCGATCAGGTAGAGCGGGAGAAGGGCGCGCATGCCGTAGTAGCTGAAGCGCTCCCACATCTCCGTCATGAAGAGAGTGGCCAGGCCGCGGGGGTGGCCGAAGAAGGTCTTCTCCGAACCAGAAGTACTGGCCGGGTCCTTCGTCAGGCTGGACGCCATGGTCGATCCTTGCTGGTCGGGACGCGCCGCCTCGTGAGCGGTACGCGCCCGGTGGGGGGTGGCCGGCACCGGGGCGGACGCGCCCCACCCCTGACGCCTCGAGGGATTCGATCCGGCCACCCGATCCGTAGGGAGTGCGGGGGCGGGGTCGTGGGACCGACCGCTCAGGGATCCACACCCGGCGCGCGTCCTCGCGCTCCGGGCCCGGCCCACAGGTCATTCACTGGTCGGGGCCGGCGGAAACCGGCCCGTACACAAAAGGGACCCTTGGCGCGAAAAGCTGCCCAAAGGTCCTTCGGCGGTGCAACAGGCGTCGAGCAACCATACGACACGACACACGGGGATATGGAAGGACTTGAGACGCGGATCACAGGTTTAGGTGGAACCACGGTCCCATATTCAAAGGAGGATGTCCGATTCGTGGCCCTGACCCGCAGGGCTTGACCAGCGCCTCACTCCGGCATGCCCGCGCGGACTACCATCACTGCATGACCCGTGTACTGCTCGCCGAGGACGACGCATCCATCTCGGAGCCACTGGCCCGCGCCCTGCGTCGTGAGGGTTACGAGGTCGAGGTCCGTGAGGACGGTCCGACCGCGCTCGACGCCGGACTCCAGGGGGGCGTCGACCTGGTCGTCCTCGACCTGGGGCTGCCAGGGATGGACGGCCTCGAGGTCGCCAGGCGGCTGCGGGCCGGCGGTCACGCCGTACCCATCCTGGTGCTGACAGCCCGGGCCGACGAGGTCGACACGGTCGTCGGCCTCGACGCCGGGGCGGACGACTACGTCACCAAGCCCTTCCGTCTGGCCGAGCTCCTCGCCCGGGTCCGCGCCCTGCTGCGCCGCGGTGCCGCCGAGCACGCCCCGCAGCCCGCCACGCACGGCGTCCGGATCGACGTCGAGTCGCACCGGGCCTGGATGGGAGACGAGGAACTCCAGCTCACCGCCAAGGAGTTCGACCTGCTGCGGGTCCTCGTGCGGGATGCCGGCCGGGTCGTCACCCGCGACCAGCTGATGCGTGAGGTCTGGGACACCACGTGGTGGTCCTCCACCAAGACCCTCGACATGCACATCTCCTGGCTCCGCAAGAAGCTCGGCGACGACGCGGCCAATCCGCGCTACATCGCCACCGTCCGGGGCGTCGGCTTCCGGTTCGAGAAGAGCTGACGTACAGAACAGTCATGCGCCGCCGACTGATCAACTCCACGCTCGCCGTGGTGCTCGTCGTGATCGCCGTCTTCGGCGTGTCCCTCGTCATCGTCGAGACCCGCACCATCAGCAACAGTGCCCAGGAAAGCGTCGATTCCGAGGCCTTCCGGCTGATCAGCGTCGTCGAGAGCCGGCTGCTCGGCGCCGAGCGGATCACCCCCCAGGTCCTCGCCGAGCAGGTGGACGCCAGCCGCTACGCCCGCGTCGAGATCCCCGGCCGGGCTCCCATCGAGGTCGGCGAGCGCCCCACGGACAGCAACGTCACCCGCAGCACGGAGATGGGGGAGCAGGGCGAGAAGGTCACCGTCGAGGAGTCCCGCTCCGCCGTGACCCGCGAGGTCGGCCGGACCCTGCTGATCATCGGGGCGGTGGCGCTGCTCGCCATCATCTCCGCCGTACTCCTCGCCGTACGCCAGGCCGACCGGCTGACCTCCCCGCTCACGGACCTCGCGGAGACCGCCGAACGCCTCGGATCGGGCGATCCGCGCCCCCGGCACAAGCGGTACGGCGTGACGGAGCTGGACCGGGTCGCCGACGTCCTCGACTCCTCCGCAGAGCGGATCGCGCGGATGCTGACCGCGGAGCGCCGTCTCGCCGCGGACGCCTCGCACCAGCTCCGTACACCCCTGACCGCCCTCTCCATGCGCATCGAGGAGATCTCCGTCACCGACGACCCGGAGACGGTGAAGGAGGAGGCGAACATCGCTCTCACCCAGGTGGAGCGGCTGACGGACGTGGTGCAGCGACTGCTGACGAATTCCCGTGACCCGCGCACCGGCTCCGCCGTCGCCTTCGACCTCGACGAGGTCGTGAAGCAGCAGATCGAGGAGTGGCGGCCCGCCTACCGCAGCGCCGGCCGCGCGGTCGTCTGCTCGGGCAAGCACGGGCTGGAGGCCGTCGGCACCCCCGGAGCCGTCGCCCAGGTGCTCGCCGCGCTGATCGAGAACTCGCTGATGCACGGGGGCGGCACGGTCGCGCTGCGTACCCGCATCACCGGCAACCAGGTCGTCGTCGAGGTCACGGACGAGGGCCCCGGTGTCCCCGCCGACCTCGGGGCGCGGATCTTCGAGCGCACCATCAGCGGGCGCAACTCCACCGGAATCGGCCTCGCGGTGGCCCGGGACCTCGCCGAGGCGGACGGTGGCCGGCTCGAACTGCTCCAGCAGCAGCCTCCGGTCTTCGCCCTCTTCCTCAGCCGGGTCGCGCCGAGCCGCAAGGAATCCGCGCGCCCGGTGCGCTGAGCGGCCCGCCCACCGCGCCGGCCCCTACCGCCGGGGCGCCGGGCGTCAGTGGGGCACGGGGCCGGGCGCTACCTCGTCGGAGGGTCGTCGCTGCTCCAGAAACCGTTCCGCGTCGAGCACGGCCTCCTTGGCGGGCAGGGCCCTGAACACCCAGGTGCGGTAGGACCAGAAGCGGAACAGCGTGGCGATGCCGATGCCGAGGATCTTGAAGACGTTGCTCTGGACCGGGCTGTTCCAGCCGAAGCCGTACGTCGCCGCGTAGAGCACGCCCGTCTCGATCACCGCACCGACGGCGCTGAACAGCAGGAACAGTGTCAGCTCCCGGGTCCGGCCGGTCTTGTCGCGGTCCCGGTACGTCCAGTAGCGGAAGCCGACGTAGTTGAAGAGGATGGCGACGACCGTCCCCATCAGCCCGGCCCGCACCACAGGAATGTCCGTGGTGCGCCAGATCAGGTTGGAGACGGCGATGTTGACGACCAGCCCGAGTGCGCCGACCGCGCCGAACTTGGCGACCTCCCGGGCCAGCAGATCAAGCCGGGCCCGCAGTGCGCCCCGTTCGCTCATGGTGATCGCTCAGCCCCGTCCGGTCGGTTTCGTCAACCCGGCCATGCTAACCAGCCCGCACGTGTGATGCCGGTGAGCCGGACGGCCCGCTTGACGGGGCTTCTCCCCGGAGGGGCCCGGGGCCCGGCGGGAGAGGGTGAGGGGACCTCCCGCGCGCCCGATACCCTGGACACGTGACGTTCCCTGTAGTCGGCATGGTCGGCGGCGGTCAGCTCGCCCGTATGACCCACGAGGCGGGCATCCCCCTCGGCCTGAAATTCAAGCTCCTCAGTGACACCCCTCAGGACTCGGCCGCCCAGGTGGCCGGCGAAGTCGTCGTCGGCGACTACCGAGACCTGGAGACACTGCGCGCCTTCGCACGCGGCTGTGACGTGATCACCTTCGATCACGAGCACGTGCCGACCGAGCACCTGCGGGCCCTGGAGGCGGACGGCATCCCCGTGCGCCCCGGCCCCGACGCTCTGGTGCACGCCCAGGACAAGGGGGTGATGCGCGCGAAGCTCATGGAGATCGGCGCGCCCTGCCCCCGCCACCGCATCGTCGCGGACCCGGCGGACGCCGCGGCCTTCGCCGACGAGGTGGGTGGCTTCCCCGTCATCCTCAAGACGGTCCGGGGCGGTTACGACGGCAAGGGTGTCTGGGTGGTCCGCTCCGAGGCGGACGCCGCCGAGCCCTTCCGGGCCGGTGTCCCCGTCCTCGCCGAGGAGAAGGTCGGCTTCACCCGGGAGCTGGCGGCCAACATCGTCCGCTCGCCCCACGGCCAGGCCGTCGCCTACCCCGTCGTCGAGTCCGTCCAGGTCGACGGGGTCTGCGACACGGTCATCGCGCCGGCGCCCGACCTGGACGAACGCCTCGCCGGCGAGGCCCAGCAGCTCGCCCTGAGGATCGCCGCCGAGCTCGGTGTGGTGGGCCACCTCGCGGTCGAGCTCTTCGAGACGCGCGGACCCGACGGGACCCCCGGCATCCTCGTGAACGAGCTCGCGATGCGCCCGCACAACTCCGGGCACTGGACCCAGGACGGTGCGGTCACCTCGCAGTTCGCCAACCACGTGCGGGCCGTCCTGGACCTCCCGCTCGGTGACCCCCGCCCGCGCGCCACGTGGACGGTCATGTGCAACGTCCTCGGCGGCGACTACCCGGACATGTACCAGGCGTACCTGCACTGCATGGCCCGTGACCCGCAGCTCAAGATCCACATGTACGGCAAGGACGTGAAGCCGGGCCGCAAGGTGGGCCACGTCAACACCTACGGCGACGATCTGGCGGACGTGCGGGAGCGCGCCCGGCACGCGGCCGACTACCTGCGAGGAACGATCACCGAATGACCGCACCAGGCTCCGCCCCCGTCGTCGGCATCGTCATGGGCTCGGACTCCGACTGGCCCGTGATGGAAGCGGCCGCGAAGGCCCTCGACGAGTTCGAGATCCCCTACGAGGTCGACGTCGTCTCCGCGCACCGCATGCCGCACGAGATGATCGCGTACGGCGAGAGGGCCGCGGACCGCGGTCTCAAGGCGATCATCGCGGGGGCGGGCGGAGCGGCCCACCTGCCCGGGATGCTGGCCTCCGTCACCCCGCTGCCGGTGATCGGCGTCCCGGTCCCGCTGAAGTACCTCGACGGCATGGACAGCCTGCTGTCCATCGTCCAGATGCCGGCCGGGGTCCCCGTCGCCACGGTCTCCGTCGGCGGCGCCCGTAACGCGGGCCTGCTCGCCGCCCGTATCCTCGCCGCTCACGACAGCGCGCTGCTGGAGCGGATGAAGGACTTCCAGCAGGAGCTCAAGGAGCAGGCGACCGAGAAGGGTAAGCGGTTGCGCGCCAAGGTCCAGGGCGCGGACTCCTTCGGCTTCGGGAAGTAGGCGGTCACGATGGACAACCTGGACCGGGCCCGGCTGCTCCTCGCCGACCACCCCGTCGTCGACGGTCACAACGACCTCCCCTGGGCCCTGCGCGAGCAGGTCGGCTACGACCTCGACGCACGCGACATCTCCCGGGACCAGACGGGCACCCTGCACACCGACATCCCCCGGCTGCGGGCCGGCGGCGTCGGCGCGCAGTTCTGGTCGGTCTACGTCACCCCGAGGCTGGCGGGCGACGCCGCGGTCAGCGCCACACTGGAACAGATCGACGTGGTCGGCGAGATGCTCGCCCGCTACCCGGACGACCTGCGGCGCGCCCTGACCGCCGACGACATGGAGAAGGCCCGCGCCGAGGGCCGTATCGCCTCCCTGATGGGTGCCGAGGGCGGCCACTCCATCAACAACTCCCTGGGTACCCTGCGCGCCCTGCACACCCTCGGTGTCCGCTACATGACGCTCACGCACAACGACAACACGGACTGGGCGGACTCCGCGACCGACTCCCCGCGCGTCGGCGGCCTGTCGGAGTTCGGCCGTGAGGTCGTACGCGAGATGAACCGCATCGGCATGCTGGTCGACCTCTCCCATGTGGCGGCCACCACGATGCGTGACGCGCTGGCCACCTCCGTCGCGCCGGTGATCTTCTCGCACTCCTCCGCCCGGGCGGTCTGCGACCACCCGCGCAACATCCCGGACGACGTGCTGCGGATGGTCGCGGCCAACGGCGGCGTGGCGATGGCGACGTTCGTGCCGAAGTTCGTCCTGCCGGCGGCCGTCGAGTGGACGCTCGCCGCCGACCGCAACATGCGGGAGCACGGACTGCACCACCTGGACACCACACCGGCCGCCATGCGGATCCACGCCGACTTCGAAGCGCTCAACCCGCGCCCGATGGCCACCGTGGCCACGATCGCCGACCATCTCGACCACATGCGGGAGATCGCCGGGATCGACCACATCGGTGTCGGCGGCGACTACGACGGCACGGCCTTCCTCCCGCAGGAGCTGGAGGACGTGTCCGGCTACCCGTACCTGATCGCCGAGCTGCTCACGCGCGGCTGGTCGGAGTCCGACGTGGCCAAGCTGACGTGGCGGAACGCGGTCCGGGTCCTGCGCGAGGCCGAAGCGGTCTCCCGCGAACTGAGCACCCGGGTCGGCCCGTCCCACGCGACGATCGACGAGCTGGACGGCCCGGTGCGCTGACGTATCCGGTACCGGACCGGCCCCGCCGTTTCGATGATCCCCTGCTAGCAGGCGCACAGACAGAACGGGTGCCCCGCGGGGTCGGCGTACACGCGCCAGGTGCGTGACGGGTCGCCCGCCTCCAGCAGCGTCGCGCCCAGCGACAGCACCTCCCGCTCCGCCGCCTCCAGGTCCTCCACCGTCAGGTCCAGATGGAACTGCTGCGGGGCCTCGGCGCGCGGCCACTGCGGCGGGACGTGACCGGGCGCGGACTGGAAGGCCAGCGCAGTGCCGTCGTCCGTCTTCAGATCGACCCAGCCCTCGCCGTCGTCCTCGGTCCTGCCGCCGAGTACCTGGGCGTAGAAACCGGCCAGGGCGACGGGGTCGGGGCAGTCCAGGACGACGGTACCCAGCTTGGCGACGGCCATGACGTCTCCTCCTCGGATCGGAACCGCGACGGGGCGTGGCGGACCGCCATCACCCCACGGTTACCGCTTGAACCGCTCAACCAGTAACCGTTACCGCATGCTCCCGCAAAGGAAGTAACCTCGCAACCATGAATGAGAGGGCGACCGCCCCCGGTGGACTCGCTCTGATCGAGAGCCTGGTCAACACGCTGGACGTCGAGACCGGCACGGACACCCTCGGTACACAGGAAGGGCGCGCGGCCTTCGGCCTGGCCGAGGCGGATGTGCCCGGCGCCACGACCCTGCGCGAGGCGCTGCGCGCGGTCTGTCTCGCGCACGCCGGACACCGCCCGCCGGAGGGTCCCACGGTTCCTGCTCTCGACCGGCTCCTCGCCGCCGCACCGCTCCGGGTCACCGTCGACGAGGCCGGGGCCGCCGCGCTGCGGCCGGTCGCCGAACCGGCGGGGCTGACCGCACGGGTCGCCGTGGCCGTCGCGGAGGCCTCGGCGGAGGGCACCTGGGCGCGGCTCAAGGCGTGCGAGGCGGAGGACTGCCGCTGGGCGTACTACGACCGCAGTCCGGCGGGGCGCCGCAGGTGGTGCTCCATGTCGGTGTGCGGGGCCCGCGCCAAGATGCGTACCTACCGCGCCAGGCGGGACGCGGACCCGGCCTGAGGGCCGGCCCGCCTCCTTCTCGCGTCAGGCCTTCGGGCGGCCCATCGCGCGGTACGTCCATCCGGCTTCGCGCCAGACCGCAGGGTCCAGGGCGTTGCGCCCGTCCAGGATGATCCGCCGACCCACGACCTCGCCCAGCGCAGCCGGGTCCAGCTCCCGGAACTCGCGCCACTCCGTCAGGTGCAGCACCACGTCCGCCCCGCGCACCGCGTCCAGCGCCGTGTCCGCGTAACCGAGCGTCGGGAAGAGGCGCCGGGCGTTGTCCATGCCCTTCGGGTCGAAGACCGTCACCTGGCCGCCCTGAAGGTGGATCTGCCCGGCGACGTTCAGGGCCGGTGAGTCGCGTACGTCGTCGGAGTCCGGCTTGAAGGTGGCGCCCAGCACCGCGACACGCGTGCCCAGGAAGGACCCTCCGCCCACGGCCTCGCGAGCCAGTTCCACCATGTGGCCGCGCCTGCGCATGTTGATGGAGTCGACCTCCCGCAGGAAGGTCAGCGCCTGGTCGGCACCCAGCTCACCGGCGCGCGCCATGAAGGCGCGGATGTCCTTGGGCAGGCAGCCCCCGCCGAAGCCGATCCCGGCCCGCAGGAACTTCTTCCCGATGCGCTCGTCGTGGCCGATCGCCTCGGCCAGCTTCACCACGTCGCCGTCGGCGGCCTCGCAGACCTCGGCCATGGCGTTGATGAACGAGATCTTGGTCGCGAGGAAGGAGTTGGCGGAGGTCTTCACCAGCTCGGCGGTCGGGAAGTCCGTCACCACGAAGGGCGAGCCCTCCGCGACCGGCCCCGCGTACACCTCGCGCAGGAGCTTCTCGGCCCGCTCGCTCTCCACGCCGACGACGATCCGGTCCGGGTGCAGCGTGTCCTTCACCGCGAAGCCCTCGCGCAGGAACTCCGGATTCCAGGCCAGCTCCGCGTCCGTACCCACCGGCGCCAGCTCGGCCAGCCGCTCCGCCAGGCGTGCGGCGGAGCCCACCGGGACGGTGGATTTGCCGACGACGAGCGCGGGCCGGGTCAGCTGCGGGGCCAGCGACTCGAAGGCGCTGTCCACATAGCTCATGTCGCAGGCGTACTCGCCGTGCTTCTGGGGAGTGTTCACGCAGACGAAGTGCACGTCGCCGAACGCGCCGATCTCCTCCCAGGAGGTGGTGAACCGCAGCCGTCCAGTGGACCCCGCGATGCCGGCCACGTGCTTCTGCAGGATCTCCTCGAGCCCCGGCTCGTACATCGGCACCCTGCCGGCCGAGAGCATCTCGATCTTCTCGGGGACGACATCGAGCCCCAGGACTTCGAAGCCCAGTTCCGCCATGGCCGCGGCATGGGTGGCGCCGAGGTAGCCGGTGCCGATCACGGTGATCCTGAGGGCCATGGGTGCTCCTGAACGATGCGGACAGACGTGCGGAGCCGAGCATAACCGGGCGTGCCGGACGCCGTTTTCCGGCCGTCTCGGGGGCCGTCCTCGCGGCTGTCGGCAAGCTCACGTGCCCGGCCCGTATGCCTCCGCGCGGAAGGGCCACTAAAATTGGGTTACTTAACGGTAGTTAGCATCCTTGGGGAGTGAACGTCTTGGCGGGTTCGACCGATTTCGACCTGTACCGTCCGGCCGAGGAGCACGACATGCTCCGCGAGACGATCCGTTCGCTCGCCGAGGCGAAGATCGCCCCGCATGCCGCCGCGGTGGACGAGGAGGCGCGCTTCCCGCAGGAAGCGCTGGACGCGCTGGTCGCCTCGGACCTGCACGCGGTCCACGTCCCGGAGGAGTACGGCGGCGCGGGCGCCGACGCGCTGGCCACGGTCATCGTGATCGAGGAGGTGGCCCGCGTCTGCGGGTCCTCCTCCCTGATCCCGGCCGTGAACAAGCTGGGCTCGCTGCCGGTGATCCTCTCCGGCTCCGAGGACCTCAAGAAGAAGTACCTGGGCCCGCTCGCCAAGGGCGACGCGATGTTCTCGTACGCGCTCTCCGAGCCGGACGCCGGCTCCGACGCGGCGGGCATGAAGACCAAGGCCGTCCGTGACGGCGACTTCTGGGTCCTCAACGGTGTGAAGCGCTGGATCACCAACGCGGGCGAGTCCGAGTACTACACGGTCATGGCCGTGACCGACCCGACGAAGCGCTCCAAGGGCATCTCGGCGTTCGTCGTCGAGAAGTCGGACCCGGGTGTCTCCTTCGGCGCCCCGGAGAAGAAGCTCGGCATCAAGGGCTCCCCGACGCGCGAGGTCTACCTCGACAACGTCCGCATCCCCGCCGACCGCATGATCGGCGAGGAGGGCACCGGCTTCGCCACGGCGATGAAGACCCTGGACCACACCCGCATCACGATCGCGGCCCAGGCCATCGGCATCGCCCAGGGCGCCCTGGACTACGCCAAGGGCTACGTCCAGGAGCGCAAGCAGTTCGGCAAGCCGATCGGCGACTTCCAGGGCGTCCAGTTCATGCTCGCCGACATGGCGATGAAGCTGGAGGCGGCCCGCCAGCTCACGTACGCGGCGGCGGCCAAGTCCCAGCGCCTCGACGGCGACCTCACCTTCTTCGGCGCCGCGGCCAAGTGCTTCGCCTCCGACGTCGCCATGGAGGTCACCACGGACGCGGTCCAGCTGCTCGGCGGCTACGGCTACACGCGTGACTACCCGGTGGAGCGCATGATGCGCGACGCCAAGATCACGCAGATCTACGAGGGAACGAACCAGGTCCAGCGGATCGTCATGGCCCGCAACCTGCCGTAGCCCCCGGCACGTCGGACGAGGGAGCCCCCGCTTCGGCGGGGGCTCCCTTTCCGTTGTGCCCATGGAGGAGCGGCCGGCTCAGGCGGGCCGTTCCCCGTCAAGGATCTCGTCGGCGGTGGCGGCGGTGGCGGCTCGGCGAAGCCATCGGCGCAGGACGTCGAGGTCGCGGCAGCCGGTGATGGCCAAGAGCAGTTACAGCAGCAGTGGCGACGGCAACGACTGCATCGAGGTCGCGTCCACGCCCGGCGCCGTTCACGTCCGCAACTCCAAGCAGCCCCCCGGCCCCCGGCTCGGCTTCGCCCCCGGGACCTGGGCGGCCTTCGTGGCGTACGCGGCCGGGAGCTGACCTGGGCGGGCCGGCACGGACGGAGGCCCCTCACCCGCCGGCGGGTGAGGGGCCTCCGTCCGTGCCGGGGGCGGTCAGCTGCCCTTGACCGTGACCTTCTCGTCGTTCTTCAGCTGCTCCACGAGCTGCTTGACCTTGTCCTTGTCCCAGACCAGGTTGCCGTTCACGCTCTGACCCGAGAGCGGGATGTTCATCGACGTGCCCTCGCCGCCGGTGACGCCCTTCATCGCGAAGAACATGTTGCCGAGCGACCAGAGCGACATGTCCTTGTCCACGATCAGGGTGTCCAGGCCCGCGCCCATCGTCGGGTAGAGCTTGAACGGGTTGAGGATCGTCGACGGGGTCGCCGTCTGGGACGCCAGGGCGGCGAGGAACTTCTGCTGGTTCTTCGTACGGTCCAGGTCGCTGCCCGCGAAGGCGTAACGGGTGCGGACGAAGGCGAGGGACTGCTCGCCGTTCAGCGTCTGCTTGCCGGCCTGGAAGTCGGCGCCGGACTTCTTGTCCTTGAAGGCCTTCGGGATGTCCATCTCGACGCCGCCGATCGCGTCCACGATGTTGGCGAAGCCACCGAAGCCGATCTCGACGTAGTGGTCGATGCGCAGCCCGGTGTTGAACTCGACCGTGCGGACCAGCAGCTCCGGGCCGTCCTCGGCATAGGCGGCGTTCAGCTTGACCTGGCGGCCCGTGCCCGCGAACTTCTTGCCGGACTCCGAGCCGACGAAGCTCGGGATCTCGACGTTGGAGTCGCGGGGCAGCGAGATCATCGTCGGGCCGTTGGAGCCGTCGTGCAGGATCATCATCGAGTCGGTCCGCTTGCCCTCGGCGGAGCCGGTGTGCAGCTTCTTCTTGTCCTCGGCCGTCATGCCCTCGCGGCTGTCCGAGCCGACGATGAGGTAGTTCGTGCCGTCGCCCTCGGAGGGGCGGTCGATGACCTTGGCGAGGTCGACCTCACGCTTGAGCTTGCCGTCGGCCCAGAAGTACGTGCCGATGGAGACGGCGAGCAGTACGACGACCAGGGTCAGGGTCCCGACCTTGATCCGCCGGCCCCAGTCGGGGGCGGCCCGGGGCTGGACGTAACCGCTGTCACCGCCACGGCCGCCGCCGCGCTGACCGCCGCCGTAGACCTGCCCCGTGTTGTAGCCGCTGTCGTAGGCGGGTGCCTCGCCGTAGCCGTCGTGGCCCTGGCCCTGCTGCGGCGGGATCCTGGGCGGGGACTGCGGCGGCGCGGGGCGCCGCCGGACGTGCGGCATGGCGCGGGCACTCTCGGGCTGAGGGCTCGCGCTGCCCCGCCCGTAGCGCTCGCCGGGTCCGCCGTTCCGCCCTTCGGGCCAATCACTCATGCGGAACAGTGTGCCGTCTCCGCCTGTGCCTCATACAGGGTGTACGGGAGATCGGGTCAGGGCTGTTGCGAAGCTGATGCAATGCAACCCGGTGCAAGCCCCCGCATAAGGTGGACTGCATGACAGATCAGCCCCACCCGCCGGAGGTCGATATTCCGGTCAAGCCGACCTCGGCCTCCCGGACCACGCTCAGCCACATCATGACCGGCAACGACACCAACCTCCTGGGCACGGTGCACGGCGGCGTGATCATGAAACTGGTCGACGACGCGGCGGGGGCGGTCGCGGGCCGGCACTCCGGAGGGCCGGCCGTGACGGCCTCGATGGACGAGATGGTCTTTCTGGAGCCGGTCCGCGTGGGTGACCTCGTTCACGTCCGTGCCCAGGTGAACTGGACCGGCCGTTCCTCGATGGAGGTCGGCGTCCGGGTCATGGCCGAGCGGTGGAACGAGTCCACTCCGGCCCAGCAGGTCGGCAGCGCCTATCTGGTGTTCGCGGCGGTCGACGAGGACGGCAAGCCGCGCCGTGTGCCGCAGGTGGCCCCGGAGACGGAACGCGACAAGCGGCGCTACCAGGAGGCGCAGATCCGCCGCACGCACCGCCTGGCCCGGCGACGCGCGATCAAGGAGCTGCGGGAGCAGCGGGCGGCCGAAGGCATCGACGACTGACCGTGTTCCACAGGTGCCACGAGGTGGGCCCGGGAACGCGCGGTCAGATCACGGGCAGACCACCTGGTCGCCGGTCACCGTGCCGAACTCCCCCCGCTGCGGGTCCTCGGCCTTCACCCGCTGCACCTTGGTGAAGTCCGCGCCGGCCGTGACCTTCATCGTCCCGCCCTGCCCCTTCACCGCCCTGAGCTCGCACCCGGGCAGTGCGGCGGCCAGCGACCTCGCCGACCGGTCCCAGCGTGGGTCGTAGGCGACCACCGTCCGCCGCAGATCGGCGGGGCCGCCGCTGAGCGGGGAACGGGTGGTGTCGAACCCGGTGCTGCGCAGGGCGGCGTCGACGTCCTGGCCCAGCCCGTCCTTCGACGTCCCGTTGTAGACCTGCACCCGGATCTGTCCGGGGGCCACGTCGACGAGCGTCGCCTTGGGCTGCTTCGGCTGGTGCGCGGCGAGCGGACGGTCCTCCCGCAGGGCCTGGAACATCTGCTTCGACTTCTCGGCGTCCCACTTCACCGTCGAACCGATGCCCTTGACCTGGTGCTGCTTCTCCTCGAGGGGGACGGAGGCGAATTCGGACGACGCCGGGGTGAAGCCCCGCATGGCCTTGCCGAGCTCCAGCATCTGCTCCGTACCGAAGCCCTTGTCGGCGCGGACCGATTCGAGCATCGAGGTGGCGACCTGCTGGAACTTCATGGGGTTCATCAGCACACCGCTGCTGGTCGTCTGCTTGATCAGCGCGGCCATGAACTTCTGCTGGCGCTGCATCCTGCCCAGGTCGGACGCCCCGTCGAGATGCCGGGAGCGTACGTACTGGAGGGCCTGGCCACCGTCCAGCTCGTGGGTGCCGGCGGTCAGCTCCAGGCCGGTGTAGGAGTCCTTGAGCGGTTTGGCGGTGCAGATCTCCACCCCGCCCAGGGTGTCGACCGTCTTCATGAAGCTGGTGAAGTCGACCTCCAGGTAGTGGTCGATCTTGACACCCGTCATCTGCTCGACGGTCCGCACCGTGAGGTGGGGGCCGCCCTCGGCATAGGCGGCGTTCAGCTTCACCGGGTGGGGGGTGTGCTCCTTGCCGGTGGTGCCGTCCGTGTGGGCCGGGAGCTCGGCGTAGCTGTCGCGCGGCAGGCTGACGACGCTGGCCCGCTTCCTGTCGGCCGAGAGGTGTACGAGCATGAGGGTGTCGGTGCAGTTGCACGGGGCACCGCCCAGCCTGTACTTCTTCCTCTCCGCCCGGGTGATCTTGTCGCGGCCGTCGGTCCCGACGAGGAGGACGTTCAGGCCGTGGCCTCCCTGGGGGCGGTTCTTCATGTCCTTGAACGGGTCGACCCGGTCGATCCCCGTCTCCAGACCGCTCACCACGGCGTGGCCGATCCCGCCCGCGCCGAGCACCAGCACGGACAGCCCGGTGGCGATCCGCATGCCCCACCGGGGCGGCGGCTTCCGCCCACCGGCCCGGTTGCGCCCGGCGGCTCGGCCGCCGGCTCCGGGCTGCCGTGAGGGCCTGCGCTGCGGTGGAGCGGTGCGGGGATGCGGTGGACGGGGCGATCGGTGCGGCGTGGGCACGAGGGACACCTCCGCGCGAGCGAGTGGGACTTTCGCACGGTAGGCCCATACGATCTGCGGACCGGGAGGAGACCCGGCGGCGCGCGCCGCTGTCCCCCGTTCGCGGTAACGTGGCCGCCGAGTCACGCCGCCTCCTGGGGTGCGAAACCCCCCGGAACCCTGGCACCCCCGAGGACCCCCCGAGGACCACATGTCTGCCGCGCAGTACCCCGCCGTCTCCGTGATCATGCCGGTGCTCAACGAGGAACGCCATCTCAGGAACTCGGTCCGGCACATCCTGGAGCAGGAGTACGCCGGTGAGATGGAGGTGGTGATCGCCCTCGGCCCTTCGAGCGACCGTACGGACGAGATCGCCGCCGAGCTGGTCCAGGAGGACTCCCGGGTCCACACCGTCCCCAACCCGACCGGCCGCACCCCCGCCGCGCTCAACGCCGCGATCAAGGCGTCGCGCCACCCGATCGTGGTGCGGGTGGACGGCCACGGCATGCTGTCGCCGAACTACATCGCGACCGCCGTGCGGCTCCTGGAGGAGACCGGGGCGCAGAACGTCGGCGGCATCATGCACGCCGAAGGTGAGAACGCCTGGGAGGACGCCGTCGCCGCCGCGATGACGTCGAAGATCGGCGTCGGCAACGCGGCCTTCCACACCGGAGGGAAGGCGGGCCCCGCCGAGACCGTGTACCTGGGGGTCTTCCGCCGCGAGGCCCTGGAGCGTGCCGGCGGGTACAACGTCGAGTTCATCCGCGCCCAGGACTGGGAGCTGAACTTCCGCATCCGTGAGGCGGGCGGCCTGATCTGGTTCTCGCCGGAGCTGAAGGTGCAGTACCGCCCCCGGCCCAGCGTCCGCGCCCTCTCCAAGCAGTACAAGGAGTACGGCCGCTGGCGCCACGTCGTGGCCCGCTACCACTCCGGCTCGATCAACCTGCGCTACCTGGCCCCGCCGACCGCCGTCTGCGCGATAGCGGCCGGCATCGTCGTGGGCGCGGCCGTCACCCCGTGGGCGTTCGTCGTGCCCGCCGGGTACGCCGCGGCGATCGTCGCCGGGTCGCTGCCCGCCGGGAAGGGCCTGCCCCTGAAGGCACGGGCGCAGATCCCGGTGGCGCTGGCCACCATGCACATGTCGTGGGGGTACGGCTTCCTGACCAGCCCCCGCTCGCTGGCGAAGAAGGTCATCGCCAGCCGCCGCCCGGCCGTGCGGGAGCAGAAGGTCTGACCGCGGTCCGATCGCCGTAGTCACAGGAAGGAGGGCCCCGCCGACGTCGGCGGGGCCCTCCTCACCTGTACGGCGTCACCAGGTGAAACCTGGATTGACCTTCATGCACGCCTTCTCGTCGGCGCCGTTCAGGGGGTTCGCCGAGTCCGGCGTCTTCTCCTCGGCGGCCTTGGCGGGGTACGCCCCGTCCTCGCGCCAGTCGGCTCCGACGGACAGGACGACGCCCGTGACACCGGTCGACTTCTTCACCTGGGACACCGGGATCCCGAGCGCCTTGGCGACCGCCTGCGCGTCGCCCTCCATGTCCGCGCCGGAATACAGGACGCCGGTCCTGGCGGCCGCCTCGACGTTCTGCGAGTCGACGGACGCCTTGGTGAAGCCCGCGTCGGTGAGCAGCTCCTTGACCGTGCCCGCACGGCCCCGGGCCGGGCCCAGCCCGTCCGTGGAGGTCGCGTTGCGCACGGTGACCGCGATCTCGGCGGCGGGGGCGGCCAGGTCCTTGACGACGGGCGTCTTGCGCTTGGACGCCTTGCCGTCCAGCGGGATGTCCTCACGGACCATCCGGAAGACCTGCTCGGCCTCGTCGGTCTTCGGGTACACCCGGCCGCTGAACTGCCCCGTGCCGTAGACGTTCGGCATGGTCGTCATGGTGATGCGGTCGGTCGGGGCCTTCTTGAGCTCCTCGGCGAGGTCGTACAGCTTCTTGACGGTGTCGAGGCCCTTGTCGACCGTCAGCGCGCTGGTGGCCGCCTCGGCGAGGTCCATCAGCTTTCCGGGGTCGGTGAGCTTGGTGCCCTTGCGCAGCTCGCGGACCATCGAGTTCAGGTACTGGTGCTGCGCCTTGGTCCGGCCGAGGTCCGTGTTGTCCTCGAAGCCGTACCGCGTGCGCAGCCACTGGAGGGCCTGCTCGCCCTTGACGGAGGTGGTGCCCTTCTCCAGCTTCAGCCCGGACCCCTTGCCGTCGCTGGTGTGCGAGTAGACGTTGGCGTCGACACAGACGGGGACGCCCCCGATCGCGTCGGCCATCGAGACCACACCCGCGAAGTCGATCATCATGAAGTGGTCGATGGTGATACCGGTGAGCTCGTACCAGGCGGCCACCGTGCACCCGGGACCCCCGCGGCCCAGGCTCTGGTTGGTCTGGACGTCGACCGTGCTGGCCGGGTACACCTTGCCCGACTCCGGGTCGGTGCACTTGGGCATCTTCAGCATGGTGTCGCGCGGCATGCTGATGACCGAGATGTTGCTGCGGTCCGCGGAGAGGTGGAGCAGCATCTGCACGTCGGCGAGCGGCGTGCCGCCGAAGGTCTCCTTCGCGCCGCCCAGTTCCTGGTTGGCCTCGGAGTCCCGCGCGTCGGATCCTATGAGCAGGATGTTCAGAGGCGTCTGACCGGCGGCGTTGGCCTTGTGGTCGGCCATCTGCTTGTCGCCGAGCGTCAGGTCCTCTTTCCTGAGGTTGCCGTTGAGGTGCTTGTAGTACACGTAACCGGCGCCGCCGGTGCCGAGTATGAGCAGCGCGAGAACGGACGCCACCCAGCGCAGTACGCGCCGCTTGCCGCCTCTGGCGGTCCGTCGCGTACGGCGGTTCGGCCCGGCCCCGGCCGGCCCGCCCTCCGGCGGGACGGGGCGCTCCCGCCGGACGCTGCGCCCGGACCGCCCGCCGGACGCGCCGCCGCCGTCGCCGCCCGGCGGCCCGTCGTGCCGGCCGCGCTGCCGCGTGCCCTCCCCGCGCATGCTGCTCCGTCCCACCAGGACCCCCCTGCTCCTCAGAATTCTGCTGTGGCGCGACGACTCGTCGTCACTTCGCGCATCCCGCCTTCTCGGCGCCGGCCTTCTGTCCGTCTTCCCGCGCCTTATGCGCGCGGCCGTTCCCGGCCGCGCAGCGGGCCCGCCACGCGTGTTCCTCGCCGTGGTGCGGCCGGGAATTCCCCCGGCGGCCGGGCCGGTCCGGTGCGCGGGGAACGCCGGTCGGCTCTTTTCCGGAGCGGTCCGGTCGCAATTCGTGATCGTCGGCGTGCGAGTCGCGGACCCACTGGTCGGCGGGACCGATTCCGTCCGCCCGCCCCCGGCCATGCGCGTCCACGGTTGCCTGTGTCCTCCGTCGGTGCCGGGCGAGGCGCCTCCCCCGGCAGGGCGCTCGGTCGTTCGCTCCGGATGTGCGCGGTCTCATGGCCGCGAGGACCGGATCGCGTCACACTATCCGGCGGATTCAGCCACGGGTGACGCGCGTGACACATTCCACGCTCCTTACAACCGGGCATTTCCCCTATTCCGCTCCGATTGCCGCTCATGGCCTGAGAATTGTTTTACGCGCCGCACGGGTCGTCCGCTGCATTCGACCCCGAATAGGTGGGGTCAGGGGTCGGACTCCCGTCCGTGGCGCCGGGCTCCCGGCCGGACGGGTCTTTCCCGGAACTGTGATCTGCCTGTGAATCCCCGGAATTGACGGTCTCGGCGGGAACCACGGCGACGGGCCGGTCCTTGCGCAACTGTGCGAACAGCCGGTCCGCGTCCGGCTGTACGAGCTCGTCGCGGTTCGGGTTGGCGTAGTAGGCCTTCCGGGGCACGGTCAGGAACTGCACCTTCTCGGTCGGCACGTTCCGCATCCCGCGCACCAGGTCGTACAGGTCCCTCAGGGAGTCGAGGTCCGGGTCCGTGGTGAGCGACTTGGTCGCCGCGTCCAGCACCGGGTACAGCCGAGTCGGGTTCAGCAGCACGCCGTTGCTCTGCATCTTGTTGACGAGGGCCCCGAGGAACTTCTGCTGACGGTCCATGCGCTCGGTGTCGCTGCCGTCGCCGATCGACTTACGGGCCCGCACGTATCCGAGGGCCTCCTCGCCGTCGAGCTTCTGGCGGCCCGCGGGGAGTTTGAGATGGGCGTCGGGGTCGTCGACCGGCGCCTGGAGGCACACCTCGACACCGTCGACCGCGTCGACCATGTCCTTGAAACCGTTGAAGTCGATGACCATGTGGTGGTCGACGCGAATGCCCGTCATCTTCTCGACCGTCCGGATCGTGCAGGCCGTGCCGCCGAGCTCGAAGGCCGAGTTGAACTGGGCGAACTGCTTGTTCGTGGCCTTGCCGTCAGCCGTGTGGCAGCTGGGGATCTCGGCCATCAGGTCGCGAGGGATCGACACCGCCGTCGCGCTCCCGCGGTCGGCCGCGAGGTGCAGCAGGATCGTGGTGTCCGAACGCTGACTGCCGCCGTCGTCACGTCCGTAGGCGCTGTTCTCGCCGGAACGGGTGTCGGAACCGATGAGCAGGATGTTCTGCGCGTTCCTGGCGATCGGGAGCGGGCGGTCCCTCTCGTACGCCTTGAGTTCGGCGGCGGCGCTCGTGTCGGTCGTGATGTTGCCGTCGAGCTTCTTGTAGAGCCACCAGCCCGCCCCGGCGGCGACCAGGACGAGGAACGAGGCGGCGAGCGCGGCCCAGCGGAGCCAGTGGCGCCCGCGCCCCTGGGGACCGAGCTGGGGCCGCGCGCCCCAGGTCCCGCTCCCGGCCCCGTCGCTCGCGCCCGGTCCGGGGTCCGGTCGGTTGTCGCTCGCGCCCGGTTCCGGTCCGCCGTCGCTCGCGTCCGGTCCGGGTTCCGGTCGGCCGTCCGCGGCCGCCGATGCCCGGGGAGCCTCGCCGGCGGCCCCGTCCTGCGGGGCCGCCTCGGACGCGTCCTGCGAACCGTCCGCCGGCCCGCCCCCGGCCGGATGGTCCGGGCGGTCCTGTTCGGCCGGGGTGCCGGGGCTGTCGCTCACGTCTGCGTCCATCCTTCACGTTCGGCGGCGCGATGGGCCGCCGGTCGCAGGAGTAGACGGCTGAACCTCACGCTTGGTTGTGCAATCAGGCAGCGTTCCCATCAGTGCTTCGTACCGCCTGATCATGTACCGCCGTCGGCGCCCGGTCCCGGGGGCTCGGCCCGCCATGGGCCGGACGGGTGGCCTTCGGAGCGCTTGTCATACCGCGGTGCCGGTGATCCGTTCGCTGTCGACGCGCTTGGCGAGTCCCTCCTCGTCCAGCCGGTCCAGGTGACGGCACAGGACGACGGAGCCCCCCGCGGCCAGCGGAGCGAAGAGCCCGGCGGACAGCCCCTCCCAGGTGTCGTACGTACGGCCCGTCAGCAGCCTGGACCCCGGGCCGAGCCCCATCTCCGCCGCGTCCTCGCGGGCCCGCGCGACCAGCTGGTCCGCCGTCAGACGGACGTCGCCCACGACCAGCGCCGGGGCCGCCGGGTCCACCGGCGCGTACGGGGCGAAGCGGTCGCCCTGGCCCGGCACCTCCACGGCGTAGTCCGCGAACCCCTCGGGAGGCTGCGGGAACCGGCCGCCCAGCGGTCGCAGGGCCAGCGCGACCCGCTCACCGCGGCAGGCGCGGGCCCGGTCGAGCGTGTCCGGACCGCTGACGGTCAGATCGGCGGAAGCCGGGTCGCCCTGGACCTCGGCGACGACGCCCACCGACGAGCAGGCCAGCAGCCAGACGGCCGACTGCCAGTGGGCGGGGAGCAGCAGAGCGAGCCGGTCGCCCGGCTCGGCGGCCAGGTCGCCCTGGAGCAGATTGGCGGTCTTGGCCACCCAATTGGCGAAGGTGGCCACCGACAGTTCGACGCGCTCTCCGGTTGCGTCGTCGTAGAAGGTGACGAGGGGACGGGCGGGGTCCGCGGCGAGCGCGGATCGCAGCAGGTCGGCGGGGGTGCGATCACTGGCGTTCATCCGCGCAAGGGTACGTGGCGGGCGCCGGCCCGGCAGGGCGTGACGGGTGTCTCGTACACCGGTCGGCAGACGGAGCGTCAACTGGAGGCGGTGTTACTCCAGTAGCCGGGAATGCCGGGCTATGTCAAGGATTTCCTGTATGCGTGCACTTCTTGCAACCTCGATCGGCGTCACCTGCGCGACGGCACTCACCCTCCCGCTCGCCGCGCCCGCATCCGCCGCCCCCGCCCAGGCCCCGGTCGCGCAGGCGCCCGTGGCAACCCCCGTCGAACCCGCCGGCTCGACCCAGTCACTGCCCCTGCGGCCGCTCACCGACGCGGCACCCAGGGCCACCGGTGAACCCACCGGGCCCATGAACCCGGAGACCGTGCGAGGACTGCTCCGGCGCGACTCGCACCGCTTCTCCCTCGTCGGCGTGGTCTGGGACGACGCCGACGCCGAGCTGCACGGTACCGTCCAGGTCCGCACCCGCGCGACCGGCACCACCTCGTGGTCCGGCTGGCAGTCACTCGAGACCCACAACGCCGACCACGCCGCCGACTCCGGCAGCCCCGAGCGCGAGTCGGGCACCGTGCGCGGCTCCACCGCCCCCCTCTGGGTCGGCGATTCGGACGGCGTCGAGGTACGCGTGCGCTCCGAGAACGCCGGACCGCGAAGCGGCTCCGCCGGCACCGCGCCCCTTCCCGCCGGCCTCCAGGTGGAACTCGTCGACCCGGGTGACGACCCGGAGCAGCCACGTGCCGAGGGCACCCCGGCCCCCGGTACGCCGTCCGCGGTCACCGCCGTCACCCCGTCGGCCGGAACCGCCACGCCGGTCACGGCGGCCCAGCCCGGCGCCCTCCCGGAGACCGCGGGCCTCACCATGGCCGCGGCGGAGAGCTCCGCGGTCAACGCCGACCTCGCCCCGCTGGGCGCCTCAGAGATCACCGCCCTGAGCAAGGCCGAGTCGGAGGAGCAGGCGGTCGTCGGAGCGGGCGCCAAACCGTTCATCGGCCCGCGCCCCGGCATCGTGACCCGCAAGGGCTGGGGTGCCGACGAGAGCCTGCGCGAGCGCGACTTCGCCTACACCTCGACGGTCAAGGCGGCCTTCGTCCACCACAGCGCCACCGGCAACAACTACACCTGCGCCCAGGCGCCCTCCGTCCTGCGCAGCATCTACCGCTACCACGTCAAGAGCAGCGGCTGGCGCGACTTCGGCTACAACTTCGCCGTCGACAAGTGCGGAAAGATCTACGAAGGCCGCGCCGGGGGCGTGTCGAAGGCGGTGCTCGGGGCCCACACCCTCGGTTTCAACACGAACAGCATGGGCATCGCGGTACTCGGGACGTACAGCTCGAAGAACCCGCCCGCCGCCGCGGTCACCGCGGTCGCCAAGCTCACCGCCTGGAAACTCGGTCTGTTCGGCCGTAACCCCAAGGGGAAGATCACGCTCGTCTCCGGCGGCAGCGGCAAGTACAAGAAGGGTGCGAAGGCCACACTCCACGTCATCTCGGGACACCGCGACGGGTTCGCAACCGAATGCCCCGGAATCCGTCTCTACAAGAAGCTCGGCACGGCCCGGACCAGTTCGGCGAAGCTGCAGGGCCGCTGACCGGGAGGGCTCCGACCGGTCTGCATACACTGGCCAGCCATAACGAGGCCCGGCCCCAGCAGGAAGCAGAGACGGTGCTGTGACAGAGGCAAAAGAAGCGATCCTCCTGGTCGGTGGCAAGGGCACCCGGCTGCGTCCGCTCACGGTGCACACCCCCAAGCCGATGGTCCCGGCGGCGGGGGTGCCGTTCCTCACGCACCAGCTGGCGCGTGCCAGGGCGGCCGGGGTGGAGCACATCGTGCTCGCGACGTCCTACCTGGCGGAGGTATTCGAACCGTACTTCGGTGACGGCTCGTCGCTCGGCCTCTCGATCGAGTACGTCACCGAGGACGAGCCCCTCGGTACCGGCGGAGCCATCCGGAACGTGGCGTCGCGGCTGGCCTCGGGCCCGGACGAACCCGTCATCGTGTTCAACGGGGACATCCTCACGGGCCTCGACATCCGGGCCCTGGTCGCGGCGCACGCCACCTCGGGGGCGGACGTGTCCCTGCACCTCACCAGGGTGGAGGACCCGCGCGCCTTCGGTCTCGTACCGACGGACGGCACGGGCAGGGTGACGGCCTTCCTGGAGAAGCCGCAGACACCCGAGGAGATAGTCACCGACCAGATCAACGCGGGGGCGTACGTCTTCCGCCGCTCGGTCATCGACACGATCCCGGCCGGCCGGCCGGTGTCCGTGGAGCGCGAGACCTTCCCCGGTCTGCTGGCCGCCGGCGCCCACCTCCAGGGCATGGTGGACTCCACGTACTGGCTGGACCTCGGCACCCCGCAGGCGTTCGTACGCGGATCGGCCGACCTGGTCCTCGGCCGCGCCCCGTCCCCGGCGGTTCCCGGCCGCTGCGGCGACCGGCTCGTCCTGCCCACCGCATCCGTGGCGGCCGACGCCAAGCTCACCGGCGGCACGGTCATCGGCGACGGCGCGCTGATCGGCGAGGGCGCCAGGATCGCCGGCTCCACCGTGCTGGACGGCGCCGTGGTCGAACCGGGCGCGGTGATCACCGACTCGCTGGTGGGAGCCGGTGCGCGGATCGGCAGCCGTTCGGTCCTCGTGGGCGCGGTGATCGGCGACGGGGCCCGGGTCGGCGCGGACAACGAACTGCGTGACGGAATCCGGGTCTGGTGCGGCGCGGTCCTCCCGGACGCCTCGGTCCGCTTCTCGTCCGACCAGTGAACGGTCCTTCTCCCAGGTGAACGGCCGCATCCGACCGGTGCGCGGTCTCCTCCGGCCGGAGAACGGTCCGGGTCGGCCTTACCCTCGATAGGCACCCCCCGACGACCGAGGACCTCACCCGTGGCAGGACGCTTCGTACCCCGCACCGCCGCCGTGCCCCGGCAGGAGCCGGTGCCCGGCTCCGGGTGCGCGTCCGTCCCGCCACGGACCAGGACCTGGACACCGCCGTGGCCGCTCGACCTGCGGCTGGTCCTGAGCCCGCTACGGCGCGGCCCGGCGGACCCCGCCTACCGGGCGCTGCCCGACGGGACCTTCTGGCGGGCGACCCGCACCCCGGCCGGCCCCGGCACCCTGCGCGTCTCGGCGTCCCGCGACGGCCGGATCTCGGCGGCGGCCTGGGGGCCCGGCGCGCAGTGGCTGCTGGACGGGCTGCCGACGCTGCTCGGCGCGGACGACGCCCCGGACGCCTTCCGCCCGCGCCACCGGCTGGTCGCCCTGACCCAGCACCGCCGGCCCGGCCTGCGCCTGCTGCGCACCGGGCTGGTCATGGAGTCCCTGATCCCCTCGATCCTGGAACAGAAGGTCACCACCGACGAGGCCTACCGCGCCTGGCGGCTGCTGCTGCGCACCTACGGGACCCCCGCCCCCGGACCCGCCGACGCGGCCTTCGGCACGTACGGCCTGTACGTCATGCCGGACGCCAGGACCTGGTCGCTCATCCCGTCGTGGGAGTGGCACCGCGCGGGCGTGGACGCCAAACGCTCCGCCACGATCCTGCGCGCGGTCCGGGTGGCCCGGCGCATGGAGGAGGCGGCCGCCATGGAACTTCCCGAGGCGATGGCCCGGCTGGAGCTGATCCCGGGCATCGGCCCGTGGACCGCGGCGGAGACCTTGCAGCGCTCGAACGGCGCGGCCGACGCGGTGACGGTCGGCGACCTCCACCTGCCCGGCATCGTGGGCCACGCGCTCGCGGGCGACAGGAACGCCGACGACGAGGAGATGCTGAGGCTCCTCGCCCCCTACGAGGGCCAGCGCCACCGGGCGACCCGTCTGATCACGCTCTCCGGCCACACCCCGGCCCGCCGGGCACCCCGGATGCAGCCGCGCGACATCGCCCGGCTGTAGCCCGTGGCCCTCAGCGCACGGCTCAGCGCACGGTTCTGCGCAAGGTTCTGCGCAAGGTTCTGCGCAAGGCTCAGCGCAAGGTTCTGCGCACGGCTCAGCGCACGGTGATGAACGCCCCCGCGTCCCGGGCGGCCCGCACCGGCGGTGCCACCCTCGGGTGCCCCACGGCGACCGCGCCCAGCGGATCCCAGGAGTCCGGCAGGTCCAGCACCTCACGCACCACGGACCGGCAGAACATCGTCGAGGAAACCCACGCCGAGCCGAGCCGCTCACCCGCGAGCGCCACCAGGAAGTTCTGCACGCCCGCGCCGGCAGCGACCACGAACATCTCGCGTTCCGCGGCGTCCCGGCGCTCGTCCCCGTAGGTGTGCGAGCCGTCCATCACGAGGCACGGCACCGCCAGATACGGCGCGTTGCGCAGGACGTCCCCCCGCCGCACCCGCTTGGCCACCGACTCCTCGCTGCGCCCGTCCCGGCGCAGATCCGCGATCCACGCGTCCCGCATGGCGTCCAGCAGCCGGGTCCGCGCGTCCGCCGACTCCAGCAGGACGAACCGCCACGGCGTGGTGTGGTGGGGCGCGGGAGCAGTCACCGCCGCCGCCACCGCACGCCGTACGGCCCCGGGGTCGACCGGCTCGTCGGTGAACTCCCGCACCGTGCGCCGGAGGTTCAGCGCCTCCCGCACCGCCTCGGACGTACCCAGCCGGAACATGTCGTCGGCCGCGACCCGCACCATCGCCCGGGCGCCCTCGTCGGCCGTGCCGGGGCCCGCGACCACGTGCGGGAGCCCGCGCACGACCGCGACCGGCAGTCCGGCTGCCTTGCCCTTCACCAGATCACCGGCCGAGGCCAGCTCGTCGGCCGTGGCCACGACCGTGGCGCTCAGCGGATTGCCGTACCCGTCGGTGCCGCCCCGGAGGTCGTCGAGGACCCTGACCCCCGCCGCTCCGATCGCCACGTCCGTCAGGCCGTTGCGCCAGGGGCGGCCGAAGGTGTCCGTGACGACGACTCCGACCTCGACGCCGAGGGCGTCCCGCAGCCCGTCCCGGATCGTCCGGGCCGACGCGTCCGGGTCCTCGGGCAGCAGCAGGACCGTCCCGGCCGGGGTGTTCGAGGCGTCGACCCCGGCGGCGGCCATGACGAGCCCCTGCCGGTTCTCCACGATCCTGAGCGTCCCGCGCCGGGCGACCACCCGGACGGTCTCGGCGTCGATCGCCGCCTCCCGGTCCGTCGCCTCGACGATGCGGCCCTCGGCCTTGGAGACGACCTTCGAGGTGACCAGCAGGACATCACCGTCCACCAGTCCCGGCTCCGTGGCGGCGATCAGCTTCGCGAGGTCGTCGCCCTCGCGCACCTCCGGCATCCCGGGCAGGGCCCACACGCGGTACGAGGGAGCCCCGCCGTCCGGTCCGCCGCTCATGCCCGTACCTCCTCGGCCAGCGCCAGGGCCTGCCGGGCCATCTCGGCGGTGGCGTCCACGTCCGTCATCATCAGCGGGACGGCCCGGCAGCGGATCCCCGCCGCCTCGACCTCCTCGACCACTCCCGCGTCCACGCTGTCGACGAGCCAGCCGTCGAGCAGTCCCGAACCGTAGTGCCGGGCGACGGCCGCGGCGGTGGACTCGACGCCCACCGCGGCCAGCACCTTGTCGGCCATGCCCCGCACGGGCGCGTCGCCGACGATGGGGGAGAGCCCGACCACGGGCACCCCGGCCTCGGCGATCGCCTCCCGGATACCGGGCACGGCGAGGATGGTGCCCACGGACACGACCGGGTTGGACGGCGGGAAGACGATGACGTCGGACTCGGCGATGGCCTCCAGGACGCCCGGCGCGGGCTTGGCCTGCTCCGCGCCGACCGGCACGACGGCCTGCGCGGGCACGGAGGCGCGCAGTTTCACCCAGTACTCCTGGAAGTGGACGGCCTTGCTCTCGCCGTCGACGTCCACCGCCACGTGCGTCTCGACGCGGTCGTCGGACATCGGGATCAGCCGGACCCCCGGCTTCCAGCGCGCACACAGCGCCTCGGTGACCGCACTCAGCGGATAGCCCGCGCCGAGCATCTGCGTACGGACGATGTGGGTCGCGAAGTCACGGTCGCCGAGGCCGAACCACTCGGGCCCCACGCCGTACGCCGCGAGCTCGTCCTTGACCCGGAAGCTCTCGTCGGTACGCCCCCAGCCCTGCTCCTCGTCGATGCCACCGCCGAGGGTGTACATCACGGTGTCGAGGTCGGGGCAGACCTTCAGCCCGAACAGATGGATGTCGTCGCCGGTGTTGCCGATCACCGTGATGTCCGCGTCGGGCGCGGCCTGTTTGAGGCCACGCAGGAAACGAGCACCACCGATACCGCCGGCCAGAACCACAATGCGCATGCACAACAGTCTGTCAGGCGGAGCCTGGTCCTTGTGGGGGTGGTGGCGGGCGACGGGTGGGGCTGTCAGGCGGAGCCTGGTCCTTGTGGGCGCTGATCGGCCCGGCACGGTGGGCGGCTGCTCCTGGTGCCGGCCGTCGGACGCGGAAGGACCCGCGCTCCTGTCCACCGGCGGACACCCCCCGCCGCATGATTCAGTGGTCCGGTCGGTGCCGGTCTCCCGAACTCGCGCCACGCGCCACGCTCTGGATCCGGGCACCGCGAGACGGCTCACCCGCGAACGGCTCACCCGGGCACGTCCACGAAAGCCCGGAAGAAAAAGCGGACGGCGATGTCGAGAACCCGTGACTGGCTCCGTCCCCGCAGTGAAGCGACCACAGCGGGTCGCACCGGCGTGGAGGAACACGATGGCCAAGTACCTGATGCTCAAGCACTACCGCGGCGCCCCGGCTCCGGCCAACGACGTGCCGATGGACCAGTGGACGCCGGAGGAGATCTCGGCCCACGTGCAGTACATGAACGACTTCGCGGCCCGGCTGGAGAAGACCGGCGAGTTCGTCGACGGTCAGGCGCTCGCACCCGAGGGAGCATGGGTCCGCTACGACGGTGAGGGGCGCCCGCCGGTCACCGACGGTCCGTTCGCGGAGACCAAGGACCTCGTCGCCGGCTGGATGATCATCGACGTGGACAACTACGAGCGTGCCGTCGAGCTGGCCGGAGAGCTGTCGGCCGCCCCCGGTGCGGGCGGGAAGCCGATCCACGAGTGGCTGGAGCTGCGCCCGTTCCTGACCGCCCCGCCCACCATCACGGAGTGACCTCTCAGATGACCCGGATGGACGAGGCCGCGCTGAGGAGCCTCACACCAGGTGTGCTCGCGATTCTCGTCCGCCGCGGAGCCGACTTCGCGGCGGCCGAGGACGCCGTGCAGGAGGCACTGCTCCAGGCGGTCCGCGTCTGGCCGGCCGGCCCTTCCCCGAGCTCCCGGCCCCGCCCGGGCGGGGGAGACCCCCTTCGGGATGCGAAGGGCTGGCTGGTCACCGTGGCCTGGCACCGGTTCCTCGACGCGACCCGGGCGGACACCGCCCGCCGCCGCCGTGAGGACCTCGTCGACGAGGAACCGGCACCGGGGCCCGTGCCCGCGGTGGACGACACGCTCCAGCTCTACTTCCTGTGCGCCCACCCGTCACTGACCCCGGCGTCCGCCGTCGCGCTCACTCTGCGAGCCGTCGGCGGGCTGACCACCCGCCAGATCGCCCAGGCCTACCTGGTGCCCGAGGCGACCATGGCGCAGCGCATCAGCCGGGCCAAGCGCACCGTCTCCGACGTGCGGTTCGACCGGCCGGGTGATGTGTCCACCGTGCTGCGCGTCCTCTATCTGGTCTTCAACGAGGGCTACTCCGGCGATGTCGACCTCGCCGCCGAGGCCATCCGGCTCACCCGGCAGCTCGCGGCCGCGATCGACCACCCCGAGGTGGCCGGGTTGCTCGCCCTCATGCTGCTCCACCACGCCCGGCGTGCTGCCCGTACCGCGCCCGACGGCAGCCTGGTGCCGCTCGCCGAGCAGGACCGCCGCCGGTGGGACACCGGGGCGATCGCCGAGGGCGTCGAAATCCTGCAGGCGGCCCTCGCCCGCGACCGGCTGGGCGAATTCCAGGCCCAGGCCGCCATCGCGGCTCTCCACGCCGACGCGCCCACCGCCGAGGAGACCGACTGGGTGCAGATCGTCGAGTGGTACGACGAGCTCACGCGCCTGACCGACAGCCCGGTCGTCCGGCTCAACCGCGCGGTCGCCGTCGGAGAGGCCCACGGACCGCGCGCCGGTCTGGCGGCGCTCGCGGCGCTGGACGCCGCTTCCCCGAGCTCCGGGCTGCGATCGAGCAGGGGACACCCCGTCCCCCGCCACGCCGCGGTGGCGGCGTACCTCCACGAGCGCGACGGCGACCTGGCGACGGCGGCGCGGCTTTATGCCGAGGCGGCCCACCAGGCACCCAACCTCGCCGAGCGCGACCACCTGACGCGCCAGGCCGCCCGGCTCAACGCTCGCCGACGCCGCTGACGGACCGCGCCAGGCCCGGTCGGCACACCGCGGGGGCGTGATGCCCCGTGCAGGAGGAGAGGCCCGCCCACCCCGCGCCCGGGCGCGGGGTGGTGGCGGCCCGTCAGGCCGGTACGGCGTTCTCGGCGGCCGGAGCGCATCGTGCCGAATGCATCGGCATGTCGGTCAGGCCCGGGAAGTAGATGTGCAGGCTGACGGAGGGTTCCAGCGAGTCGTTGACGACCTCGTGGACGTATCCCGGGGCGAAGACACGTTGTGCGCCCGAGCCCAGTGCCTGTGTCCCGCGCGCCGTGTGTTCGGTCAGCTCGCCGTCCAGGACCGTGAGCACCCCGGACGAGAGGCCGTGGTCGTGGCGTCCGCTGCCCTGGCCGGGCACCCAGCTCAGCAGCCACACCTCGTATCCGGGACCTTGCTGCAGCCGGTGGTACCACCGGGTGGTGGTGTCGTACCGGACGAGCGGAGCCCACCGGGCGCGGTCGGCGGCGATGGAGCGGGCGAGGCCGACGAACCCGGCCACGGTGGAGGGGTGAGGGCTGGCCGGCTGGAGAAGGTGCTGGACATCAAGGATGTCGCCGGCGATCGAGAGGTCGCTGTCGCTGTTCATGGGTGCGGTGGTTCCTCGGCATGGGATGCGCGTGCGGGGGGTGTCGCAGAGACCGGAATGCGGTGAAGCGAAGCTGGATCAGAGCTGGAGCGCTACGGCTTCAACAGCTGTGACAGCTGGAACAGCAACAGCGGGCCTGGACAGCGGTACGGAACCCACGGGCGTGGGTCGTGTACATCGCTGAGGTCGCCTGCATGGAGTCAAGGAGACCGGCTGAATCCGCCCTCTGTCAACTCAATGCCCGAATTGGCGGCAATGTTTCACCACATCCGGTTGTCGAGGGTGGAGAAAGGTTTTGGCACCCCCAAGGCAGGCAACACGGCGCATGAACCGCGTCCGTGGACGCGGCTGACGCCTCGTGACCTCGCTGTGATCTTGGTCGCTCCGGTGATCAAATCGAAACATCGAGGCGGCCCCACCCGTCTCACTCGGTGAGAAGCGATGTCGGGCGACGCCGGTGGCATATGTCAGGTTTTTGGTGATTTGAACACTTTCCGCATAGGCTTGGTCCCGCAGAGTGAATACCGAGGCCAATAGCAGATCCTCGCTTGACTGGCCCGAAGCTACACACTTGTAATTTCACTCGTGTCGTTCGGCCGCATCGATAACGGCCGCATCACGGGGACGCAAGAGACGGACGAGGGGCGCACATGACCGAGCTGTTCCAGCAACTGCTGGTCGAGGACGCGGACGAGGAGCTCGGCTGGCAGGAGCGCGCGCTGTGCGCCCAGACCGACCCCGAGTCCTTCTTTCCGGAGAAGGGCGGCTCCACGCGCGAGGCCAAGAAGGTCTGTCTCGCCTGCGAAGTCCGTTCCGAATGCCTGGAGTACGCCCTCAACAACGACGAACGCTTCGGGATCTGGGGCGGCCTCTCCGAGCGTGAGCGGCGGCGCCTGAAGAAGGCGGCCGTCTGACGCGGCGCACCCGCGCCGGACCCGCGATGGCCTGGGGGCCACACCCTGTACGCAGGGTGTGGCCCCCAGGTCATCGGCATGTCCGGCCATCTCCGGTATGTCCGGCCGCCCCCCGTTCCTGCCGGTCACCCGTTCGGCGCGGGGCGGACATCCGTACCGTTAGTGTGGGGCCCCGTCCGAGAGACGCGCCAACGCCCCGCCGCGGCGCGCGTGTACACCGATGCAGCCCCCGGGGGGACCCCCTCCGGACCCGGCCGGAGGGCCCGTACCCCGATGTCCGTGCACAGCCACTCGGCGGCGCCGAACGCGGCCGCCGCCGCCCCAGAGTTCCCCCGGCACGTCGTCACCGCCGTGCTCGTCTCGCACGACGGCGCCCGCTGGCTGCCCCGCGTGCTCGCCGGACTGCTCGGGCAGGAGCGCCCCGTCCAGAACGTCGTCGCCGCCGACACCGGCAGCGCCGACGACTCCGCCCGCCTGGTCACCGAGGCGCTCGGCGGCGAGCGCGTCCTCCACCTGGCACGGCGTACGAGCTTCGGCACCGCCGTGGAGGAGGCGACCCGCACGGCGGCGGTGCTCACCCCCGACGACCTGCCGTACCTGAAGCGCCCCAGCGGCTGGGACCCGGTCACCCGCAGCTGGCGCGACGACGCCTACGACCTGCCGGAGCTTCCGCACGGCGAGCCCGTCCAGTGGCTCTGGCTGCTGCACGACGACAGCGCCCCCGAGCCGGCCGCGCTCGCCGAGATGCTCCGGGTCGTCGACAACGACAAGCACGCCGCGATCGTCGGCCCCAAGCTGCGCGGCTGGTACGACCGCAAGCAGCTCCTCGAGGTCGGCGTCTCCATCGCCAACAGCGGTCGCCGCTGGACGGGTCTCGACCGCCGCGAGCAGGACCAGGGACAGCACGACCAGGTCCGCACGGTCCTCTCCGTCTCCTCCGCGGGCATGCTGGTGCGACGCGACGTCTGGGAGGAGCTCGGCGGCTTCGACCGCAGGCTCCCGCTGATGCGCGACGACGTCGACCTCTGCTGGCGCGCGCACATGGCCGGTCACCGGGTGCTCGTCGCCCCCGACGCCGTCCTGCGCCATGCCGAGGCCTCGGCCAGGGAACGCCGGCCCATCGACTGCGCCGGACGCTCCGTCACCAGTCCGCACCGCGTCGACAAGGCGGGCGCCGTCTACACGATGCTCGTCAACGCCCGCGGCAAACAGCTGCCGTGGTCTCTTCTCCGCCTCGTCGTCGGAACCCTCCTGCGCACCCTCGCGTACCTCGTCGGCAAGGTGCCCGGGCAGGCGCTCGACGAGGTCGCCGGACTCCTCGGCACCCTGCTGCGCCCCGGGCGGATCATCGCCGCCCGCCGCGCGCGCGGCCGGGCGACGGTGGACGCGGCAGAACTGCGGTCGCTCTTCCCGCCGCCCGGTGCCACGGTCCGCGCGACCGTCGAACAGGTCGCGGGCAACTTCGGCAGCCGCTCCGACTCCGACTCCGGCGGTTCACGGCACGGAGCCGTCGAGTCCGGGCCCGGCGGTGACGACGCCGACTTCCTGGAGGTCGAGCAGTTCGCGCGGCTCAAGAAGGTCGGCCGGAAGCCCGGCCCCGTGCTCTTCGCGCTCCTCCTCCTCGTCTCCCTCGTGGCCTGCCGGGGACTCCTCGGCAGCGGCGCCCTGGCGGGCGGCGCGCTGCTGCCCGCCCCCGCCGACGTCTCCGACCTCTGGGGGCGCTACGCGGACGGCTGGCACCCTGTCGGCACCGGCGGCACCCAGTCCGCACCGCCCTACCTCGGCGTGATCGCAGCCCTGTCGGCGCTGTTCCTCGGCTCCACAGGCTTCGCGCTCACCGTCCTGCTCGTCTGCTCGGTCCCGCTCGCCGGGCTCACCGCGTACTTCGCCTCCAGGCCGCTGGTCGAGTCCCGGCTCCTGCGGGCCTGGGCGAGCGTCGCGTACGCCTTCCTGCCCGCCGCCACGGGAGCGCTGGCCACCGGGCGTCTCGGCACAGCCGTCCTGGCCGTCCTGCTTCCGCTGATCGCCCGTGCGGCCGTCGCCGCGCACGGGCTGCGGGGCGACGGCTCCACCGCACGCGGCAGCTGGCGCGCCACCTGGGCGTACACCCTGCTGCTCACCCTGACGACGGCCTTCACGCCGGTCGTCTGGCCGCTCGCGGTGGTCCTCGGCATCGGCGTACTTGTGCTGCGCAGGAACGACATCGCCGCCTACGGCCTGCGCTTCCTGGCCACGGCCGGCACCCCGATCCTGGTCCTCGCGCCCTGGTCGCTGTCCCTGCTGACGTCGCCGTCCGGCTTCCTGAAGGAGGCCGGACTCGACATCGGTACGGGCACGGCGTCCGCCCTCGACCTGCTCGGCATCAGTCCGGGCGGTCCCAAGGCCGCGGGCGGAGTCCTGCTGCTGGGCATCGTGCTGGCGGCGCTGGCCGCCCTGCTGCGCGGGGAGCGCCGGTTCGCGATCCGCGCGGCCTGGGCCGTGGTGCTCGTCTCCCTGGCCTTCGCGGGGATCTCCAACGGTTCCACCTGGGCGGGGCCCGCCACGCTCGTCTACGGCATCGCGCTGATCGCCGCGGCTCTGCTCGGGGCGGACGGCGCCCGGATCCGGGTCGCCGCCCTGAGCTTCGGCTGGCGCCAGCCGGTCGCCGCGCTGATCGCCCTGGCCGCCGGGCTGGCCCCGGTCCTGGCCGCGGCAGGCTGGATGATCGGCGGCGCGGCCGGTCCGCTGGAGCGCCGCGACCCGGTGCAGGTGCCCGCCTTCGTCGCGGAGGAGAGCAGTACGCGCGACCAGGCACGCACCCTGGTGCTCGGAGGCACGTCACCGGCGGCCGTCTCGTACAGCCTGGTCCGCGGTTCGGGAGCCCGCCTGGGCGATGCCGAGCTCACCGAGGCGGGTGGCAGCAACACCCATCTCGACAAGGTCGTCGCCAACCTGGTCGCGGGCTCCGGTGCCGACCAGGGCAGCCAGCTCAGTGGCTTCGCCATCCGCTACGTCCTCGTACGGGACGGCGCGCCCCGGCAGATGAGCCGGGTGCTGGACTCGACCCCGGGCCTGAGCCGGCTCAGCCAGCTGGACGGCAGCGCCCTGTGGCGGGTCGACCGCCAGGTCTCCCGGCTCGCGATCGTCCCCTCCGGCGCCGATGCCGAACCCGTACCCGTCGGGTCCCTGCCCGTCGAGGCGCACACCAAGGTCCCGGAGGGCGACTCCGGCCGGGTGCTGAGGATCGCCGACGCGGCCGACCCGGGCTGGCAGGCCACGCTGAACGGCCGCGCGCTGACCCCGAAGACCGTGGACGGCTGGGCGCAGGGATTCGAGCTGCCCGCCGAGGGCGGCACGCTCGACCTGACGTACGACGCGCCCCTCACGCACACCGCCTGGGTCTGGACGCAGGTGGCGCTCGGCGTCGTCCTGGTGGTGCTGGCCCTGCCGGGCCGCCGCCGGGAGATCGACGACGACCTGCCCGAGGAGCCGGAGGCCGTCGCGGCCGAGCCGGTCGCCGGGGAGGGGCGCCGGGCCCGCAGGCTGCGCGCGGCCGCCCAGGCGGAAGCGGCGACGGCGGGCGACGACGTCGCAGGCGCGGCGGTCGCCCAGGACGGCATGGCGACCGGGTACGAGGCGGCCCCCGGCGTTCCGGAGCAGTCGCCGGGGGAGTACATCCCGGCGCAGCAGGCCGCCGACCCGTATGCGGCGGTCCCGGGCGGGCAGGACGGCACCGGCACCTACGCCTCGGTGCCCCAGGACCAGGACGGCACCGGCACCTACGCCGCGGTGCCCCAGCAGAACTACGGGGAGTGGGAGGCGCAGCAGTACCAGGGCGCCGACCACGGCCAGTACCAGGGCGGGCAGGACGCCGGCCAGTACTACCAGGCCGATCCCTACCAGCAGGACCCGTACCAGCAGCAGGGCGCCTACGACCCGTACGGCTACGCCCAGCAGCAGCCCTACGCCACGGGTACGGGCGAAGCCGCCCCGTACGACGGGCACGAAGGGCACGACGAGAACACGACCCCGGGCCAGGGCCCGTGGCAGACCGGCAACGGCAACGGCAACGCATCGCGAGGCGAGTCCGAGTGAAGTCCACCCCCATTTCCCTCATCGCGGGCGTCGTCGCCCTCGCCGCCGTCACCGGTCTGGCCGCGCTCACCGTGCCCGGTGGCGAGGGCGTGGTGGAGGCGAAGGCCGCCGCCCGGCTTCCCGTCGAGCGCTCCAGCCTGCTCTGCCCGGCGCCGAGCACGTCCGACGTGGCGGAGACGACGTACACGTCCTTCACCCCGGCAGGGAAGGACGGCGGAGAGGCCGGTGCCGCCGAACTGAAGCCCGCCGATCCCCTCCCCGCGGACGAGGACGCGCCGGCGGACGAGGAGAAGACCGAGGGGGACGAGGAGAAGGCCGACGCGGACGAGGAGAAGGTGCCGGACGGCAAGCCCGTGATCTCCCTCAAGGACCTCGGCAAGCCGGCCACCGCCGACACCTCCAAGTCCGACGCTCCCGCTCTGGTCGGCACCGCCACCGGCAGGCTCGCGCCCGGCTGGACCGCCCAGCAGACCACCACGGCCGCAGCGGGAGGCGCACGCGGTCTGCTCGGTGTCAGCTGCACCGCCCCCGACACGGACTTCTGGTTCCCGGGGGCGAGCACCGGGGAGGGCCGCCAGGACTACGTCCACCTGACCAATCCCGACGACACCGCCGCCGTCGCCGACATCGAGCTGTACGGCGCCGAGGGCCCCCTCGAGTCCGCGGTGGGGGAGGGCATCACGGTTCCGGCGAGGTCGAGCGTCCCGATGCTGATCTCCACCCTGACCGGCGAGGCCGCGGAGAACGTGACCGTCCACGTCACCACCCGGACGGGACGGGTCGGCGCGGTCGTCAGCGCGGCGGAGGACGAGGTGGGCAGCGACTGGCTGGCCGCCTCCGCCGATCCGGCGGGCACGCAGATCCTGCCCGGGATCCCGGCCGACGCGACCTCCGTGCGCCTGGTGGCGTTCGCGCCCGGGGAGGCCGACGCCGATGTGAAGGTCCAGCTCCTGGGCAAGACCGGGCCGCTGTCACCGGCCGGGAACGCCACCCTGCACATCAAGTCGCAGATGACCGCGAGCGTCGACCTCAAGGACGTCACCCGCGGGGAGCCCGGCTCGCTCCGGCTGTCGCCCACCGACGGCAGCACCACTCCGGTGGTCGCCGCACTGCGCGTGGTGCGGGGCACCGGGGCCAAGCAGGAGGTCGCCTTCATCCCGGCGACCGGCCCCGTAGGCGAACGGGCGAGCGTCGCCGACAACCGGGCGAAGGGCTCCGTGCTCTCCCTGACCGCCCCCGGCGAGACGGCCGAGGTCAAGGTCACGGCGTCGGCGGGCAGCGGCGGCGGCGAGGCGACGGCCAAGACCTACACGGTCAAGGGCGGAACGACGATGGAGATCACGCCGGAGGTCCCGGCCGGCCTCAAGGGCGGCTACGCGCTGACGGTGGAGCCGGAGTCGGGCGGCCCGGTGCACGCCGCCCGCACCCTCACGATCGCGGAGGGCGGGGTCGGCATGTTCACCGTGCAGACCCTGCCGGACGACGAGGGCGCGGTCGAGGTGCCCGCAGTGGAGCAGGACCTGTCGGTCCTGGACGACTGACGGCCGCAGCGGGGGCGGTTCAGCGTCCTCCGTCGGGATCAGGCTGGGGCAGGGAGCGGTGCCAGGCCACGCGAGCCGTGATCCGGACGATGCCCTAGTCCTGCCCGTAGCGCGGGTCCACCGACTCGGGCGAGAGGCCGAGCAGCTCCGCGACCTGCTCGACCACGACCTCGTGCACCAGCAGAGCACGCTCGTCGCGGGTCTTGGTGCGGATCTCGACGGGGCGCCGGTAGACGACGATCTGCGCGGGCTGTCCCTTCACGGCGGACAGGGCGCGCCCCAGCGGCACGGTCTCCTCCAGCGAACCCGGCACGTCGAGGACCAGGAAGTCGACATCCGCCAGCTGCGGCCAGCGTCGCTCCAGCCGCTCCACGGAGTCCTGGACGAGATCGCGGAAGCTCTCCGCCCTGCTGACGGACAGCGGCACCTGGGGCGGCGCGACCGGTCCGCGCATGCCGCGGCCATGGCGGTCGCGGCGACGGGGCCGCGGCTCGGACGGGTGGGGCGGTACGGGACTGTCCATCACCGACGCAGCGTAACCCTCCTCGGGCCGGGTCGATCACGGCTTCTCCGTAGGCCCGCCGGATGTCCGGAGATGAACATTCCGGCCAGGTCCGAGAGCGGTTCCGGACCTTGCCGCGACCGCGGACCTTCTGCCGAACGACCGCTTGCGTTCGCCCCCGGCGACCGCGCCCGGTCCCGCGCGCACCGGTTGCCCCGCAGGTCGGAGCGGCCGCGCCGGAGCCCTGCCGGGCCCGGTCCACGGGGCGACACGAGGGGGTGAGCTGAGGGAGAGTCGTCGCAGCCCGCTCAAGAGTGCGGTACCGTCCAACATCGTGAGCCCTGTACGTCGCTGTTCGCGAACCGCGTGCGGCCGTCCCGCCGTCGCGACACTGACGTACGTCTATGCCGACTCGACCGCGGTCCTCGGCCCGCTCGCCACCTATGCCGAGCCCCACTGCTACGACCTGTGCGCCGAGCACGGTGAGCGGCTCACCGCGCCACGCGGCTGGGAGGTCCTCCGGCTCTCCGACCCCTCGGCCCCCACCCGTCCCAGCGGTGACGATCTCGAAGCGCTCGCCAACGCCGTGCGCGAGGCGGCCCGGCCTCAGGACCGGCCGCAGGGCGGCAGGGGACCGCGAGCGGCGGACCCGGTGGAGGTCGCGCGCAGGGGGCACCTCCGGGTGCTGCGCTCCCCGGACTCCTGACACACCTCCTGCCTCTTCGGTCCCACCCGTCACCTCTGCGTACCGGAAGAAGTTTTCCGGTACGGAGCATTGACGCTGCCTTGTCGCGGACACGACCATTCCCCCACCCGTGAGAGATCGCTTCCGCATCACGGAATCCGGGGAGGTCTGTGTGTTTGTCCAGCAACTCGAACCCGTAGCCGATTCGCTCGTTCTGTCCGCTCTCGTCGCTTCCTTGCCGCTGGTGACCGTGCTGGTTCTGCTCGGCGCCGTCCGCATGAAGGCCCACCGGGCCGGACTCATCGGGCTCGCCGTCGCCGTGCTCGTCGCATGGTCGGCGTTCGGCATGCCCGTCGGGCAGACCCTGTCCGCGGGTGCGCAAGGCGTTCTCTTCGGGCTCTTCCCCATCATGTGGATCGTCGTCAACGCCCTCTGGGTGTACCGGATGACCGTGCGCACCCAGCACTTCGACATCCTGCGACGCTCCTTCGGCCGGGTCTCCGACGACCCCCGCATCCAGGCGCTGGTCATCGCCTTCTGTTTCGGAGCGCTCCTCGAGGCGCTGGCCGGCTTCGGCGCACCCGTCGCGATCTGCTCGGTCATGCTCGTCGCACTCGGCTTCGACCCGGTGAAGGCCGCCGTCGTCTCGCTGGTCGCCAACACCGCGCCCGTCGCCTTCGGCGCCATGGGCACGCCCGTGGTGACGCTCGCCCAGGTGACCGGGCTGCCGCTGGACGCCGTCGCCACGGTCGTCGGCCGCCAGACACCCTTGCTCGCCCTCGTCGTCCCGCTGATCCTGGTCTTCCTCGTCGACGGCAGAAGGGGCCTGCGGGAGACCTGGCTGCCCGCCCTCGTCTGCGGAGTGGCCTTCGCCGTCGCGCAGTTCGCCGCCTCCAACTACGTCTCCGCCCAGCTCGCCGACATCGCGGCGGCCCTCGCCGGCGCGGGCGCGCTGATCGCCCTCCCGGGCGCCCGCAGGCCCGCCGGTGAACCCGTACGCGCGGCGGTGCTGACGGGTGTGCGCAGCGAGGACCTGGACCAGGAGGACCCGCGCCGCGAGGTCCTGCGCGCCTACGCCCCGTACGCCCTGATCGTCGCGGTGTTCTCCGTCGCCCAGATCCCGCCCGTGAAGCGGCTGCTGGCCGGGGCCACACGCGTCTTCGACTGGCCGTTCCTCGATGTCGCGGGGCCCGACGGCGAACCGGTCGGCGCCAACGTGTTCTCCCTCCCGCTCCTCGGCACGGGCGGCACCCTCGTCCTGCTCGCGGGCCTGGTCACCGCCGTCGTGCTCGGCGTACGAGCCGGTGTCGCCGCGCGGGAGTGGGCGGCCACCGTGCACGAACTGCGCTACGCGATCCTCACCGTGACGTCCGTGCTCGCCCTCGCCTACGTCATGAACCTCTCCGGGCAGGCCGCCACCATCGGCCAGTCCGTCGCCGCGGCAGGCGCCGGACTCGCCTTCCTCTCACCCGTGCTCGGCTGGTTCGGCGTCGCCGTGTCCGGCTCCGACACCTCTGCCAACGCCCTCTTCGGCGCCCTCCAGGTGTCAGCCGCGCGGGAGTCCGGCCTGTCGCCGGAGCTCCTCGCCGCCGCCAACAGCTCCGGGGGCGTGCTGGGCAAGATGATCTCCCCGCAGAATCTGACGATCGCCTGCGCCGCCGTCGGGCTCGCCGGGCGTGAGGGCGATCTGCTGCGCAAGGTCCTGCCGTGGAGCCTCGGCCTGCTGCTGGTGATGTGCCTGGTCGTGATGGCGCAGAGCACGGCGGTGCTGGGCTGGATGCTTCCCTGACCGCGGCCGGGAGGGCGGCGGTGCCGGGCAGGCCGCTCCCCTGACGGAGGGCTCCGGCCCGCCGGGTAGTTTGGGCGGTCCGTAAAGATCCCAGGAGGACCGGCCGTGGTTGCTGACCTGTCGCAGCTCGTGAAGGCGTACGACGTGCGCGGAGTCGTGCCCGACCAGTGGGACGAGCCGCTCGCCGAACTCTTCGGTGCCGCGTTCGTCCAGGTCACCGAGGCGGACGCCATCGTGATCGGCCACGACATGCGGCCGTCCTCGCCCGGCCTGGCCGCGGCCTTCGCCCGTGGGGCGACGGCACGCGGCGCCGACGTCACCCTCATCGGGCTCTGCTCGACGGACCAGCTGTACTACGCGTCCGGAGCACTGGACCTGCCCGGAGCGATGTTCACGGCCTCGCACAACCCGGCGCGGTACAACGGCATCAAGCTCTGCCGCGCCGGCGCCGCGCCCGTGGGCCAGGACACCGGTCTGACCGAGATCCGCACGCTGGTCGAGAAGTGGTCGGACCACGGCCTCCCCGCCACGGCCGCCACCACCCCGGGCACGGTCACCGAGCGCGACACCCTCACCGACTATGCCGCGCACCTGCTGGGCCTCGTAGGCCTCTCCGGGATCCGGCCGCTCAAGGTCGTCGTCGACGCGGGGAACGGCATGGGCGGCCACACCGTCCCCACCGTCTTCGAGGGCCTCCCCCTGGACCTCGTACCCATGTACTTCGAGCTCGACGGCACCTTCCCCAACCACGAGGCCAACCCGCTCGACCCGAAGAACATCGTCGACCTCCAGGCCCGCGTCCTCGCCGAGGGCGCCGACCTCGGCCTCGCCTTCGACGGCGACGCCGACCGCTGCTTCGTCGTCGACGAGCGCGGCCAAGGCGTGTCCCCGTCCGCGATCACGGCCCTGGTGGCCGCCCGTGAACTGGCCCGCAACGGCGGCAGGGGAACGGTGATCCACAACCTGATCACCTCCTGGTCCGTCCCCGAAGTCGTACGGGAGAACGGCGGAACGCCCGTCCGTACGCGCGTCGGCCACTCCTTCATCAAGGCCGAGATGGCCGAGCACGGCGCGATCTTCGGCGGCGAGCACTCCGCGCACTACTACTTCCGCGACTTCTGGAACGCCGATACGGGCATGCTCGCCGCCCTCCACGTCCTCGCGGCGCTGGGCGGCCAGGAGGGCCCGCTCTCCGGGCTCCTCGACCGGTACGACCGCTACACGGGCTCCGGCGAGATCAACTCCACGGTCGACGACCAGGCAGGCCGGCTGACGGCGATCAGGGCGGCCTACGACGACCGCGACGACGTGCGCTTCGACGAGCTCGACGGACTCACGGTGACCGGCACCGACTGGTGGTTCAACCTCCGGGCCTCCAACACCGAGCCCTTGCTGCGTCTGAACGTCGAGGCGCGCGACGAGAGGACGATGGCGGCGGTCCGCGACGAGGTCCTCACGCTCGTCCGCGCGTGACCGGGACGAGCGTGGGCACACGAACCGTGGGCACACGAACCGTGGGCACACGAACCGTGGGCACACGAACCGTGGACACATGAACCGTGGACACACGAACCGTGGACACCGTGGAGACGCCCACGGTGCCCGCACCGCCCGCCGCGTACATGCCGCCCGACGCATGCCCCGTCGTGCGGGGCCTGCCGGGCCGCGGCCCTCTCGGCCCGGCGGTAGGCTGACCACGCATTCCGCGGACCCGAACCGGGGTCCGTACCGGATCCGCACCGCATGCCCGAAGGGACCCACCCCATGCCGCTCGAAGCCGGCCTCCTGCAGATCCTCGCCTGCCCGGCCTGCCACGCCGGGCTCGACGACCGGTCCGCGGCCGAGAACCCCGAGCTGGTCTGCACCGGCACGGACTGCGGTCTCGCCTACCCGGTGCGGGACGGCATCCCGGTACTCCTCGTCGACGAGGCCCGCCGCCCCGCGTAACCCGCACCCTGATCAGCACGGTGATCGGAGGCCCACCAAAATGCTCGACGAGTCGCTGCTCGACGCACCGGAAGCCCTGGCCCGAGCCGACAGGAGAGGGCTGCTGCGCGGCGCCGCCGAGGCCGGAGCCCGCGTCCGCACAGCCGCCCGGCACGCCGCCGAGGCGGGAATCGGCGCCCTGGCCCCCGAAGGCCGGCCCCGCGCCGTCCTCGTCGCGGGACCCGGCACCGCCGCGGCCGGCGTCGCCGACCTGATCGGCGCCCTCGCCGGAGCCTCCGCGCCCGTCACCGCGATCCGCCCCACCGGGGTCGCGGCAGCCGCCGGAGCACTGCGCTGGGCCCTGCCCGGCTGGGCCGGATCCGTGGACCTGCTGCTCATCGCCACGGCCGACGGTTCGGAACCCGGCCTCGCCCTCCTCGCCGAGCAGGCGTACCGCCGAGGCTGCACGGTCGTCGCCGTCGCGCCCGTCCGGTCCCCGCTCCGCGAAGCCGTCGACGGGGTCCACGGACTCGTCGTACCCATGGCGGCCGCCCCGCACGGCGAGTACGACGCCGAGACGTCGGCGGCGGGACCCGGCACACTCTGGGCCCTGCTCACCCCGCTGCTCGCCCTGCTCGACCGGGTGGGCCTGGTCGACGCGCCCCCGGAGACGCTGCAGAAGGTCGCCGACCGCCTCGACCGCACCGCCGAGCGCTGTGGGCCCGCCATCGCCACCTACAGCAACCCGGCCAAGACCCTCGCCGCGGAACTCGCCGACAGTCTGCCCCTCGTCTGGACGGAGGGTGAGGCCGCCGGCCCGGTCGGGCGCCGCTTCGCCGCCGTCCTGGCCGAGCTCGCAGGCCGCCCGGCGCTCGTGGCCGAGCTGCCGGAGGCGCTGCCGTCCCACGGAGGGCTGCTCGCCGGAGCGTTCGCCGCCGGAGCCGACCCCGACGACTTCTTCCGCGACCGGGTGGACGAGCCCGAAGCCATGCGCGCCCGGGTCGTCCTGCTCCGCGACCGGCCCACCGGCGGCCTGACCGCGAGTCCGGCCGCCCGCGAGCTCGCCCTGAGCCACGACACCGCCATCAGCGAACTGGAACCCGAGGAGGGCAGCGAGCTCGAAGCCCTCGCCGAGCTCCTCGCGGTCACCGATTTCGCCGCCGTCTACGCCTCCCTGGCCTCCGACAACCGGGCCTGACGGCCCGGCTCCCCCGGGCACCACGCCCCGCGCATCCCACGAGGACGAATCTCCATGGACCGGCTCTCCAACACCGTGCGCCCCTACGCCTGGGGGTCGGTCACGGCCATCCCCGAGCTGCTCGGCACAGCCCCGACCGGCGAACCTCAGGCCGAGATGTGGATGGGAGCCCACCCGGGAGCCCCTTCACGCCTCACCCGCCCCGCCGCAGCGGACACCGCGAGTTCCGGGACGGGCGAGCAGTCCCTCACGGACGTCATCGCGGCCGACCCCGAGCGTGAACTCGGCACCGCGGCCGTCCGCGCCTTCGGCCCCCGTCTCCCCTTCCTCCTCAAGCTGCTCGCGGCCGGCGCCCCGCTCTCCCTCCAGGTCCACCCCGACCTCGCGCAGGCACAGCAGGGCTTCGCGGACGAGGAGCGCCGGGGCGTCCCGGCCGACGCGCCGCACCGCACCTACAAGGACGCCAACCACAAGCCCGAACTGATCTGCGCGCTCACGCACTTCGAAGGACTCTGCGGCTTCCGCAGGCCCGCCGAGGCAGCCGGCCTGATAGCCGCCCTCGGCGTCGACTCCCTCAAGCCCTACGTGGACCTGCTCCGTGCCCGGCCCGAGGACGGGGCCCTGCGTGAGGTGCTCACCGCGATCCTCACCGCCGACCCCGACGAGATGGCGCACACGGTGGCCGAAGCGGCCGAGGCGGCGGAACGGCTCGGCGGCGCCCACGCTCCGTACGCCCAGATCGCCCACCACTACCCCGGCGATCCGGGCGTCATCGCGGCGATGCTGCTGAACCACGTGGAACTCCAGCCCGGCGAGGCCATGTTCCTCGGCGCCGGCGTGCCGCACGCCTATCTCGGCGGCCTGGGTGTCGAGATCATGGCCAACTCCGACAACGTGCTGCGCTGCGGTCTCACCCCCAAGCACGTCGACGTCCCCGAACTGCTGCGCATCGTCCGCTTCGAAGCAACCGAACCCGGCATCCTGCGCCCCGAGGCCGCGCCCAGCGGTGAGGAGCTGTACGAGACACCGGTCGACGAATTCAGGCTGTCCCGTTACGTCCTGCCGCCCGGCGGGACCTCCGTCGACCTGACCGCCGCCACGCCCCAGATCCTTCTCTGCACGGCAGGAGCCCCCCAGGCGGGGGAGATGGCCCTCGCGCCCGGCGAATCCGTGTTCGTCCCGGCGGGCGAAACGGTCGAAGTCGCCGGTACGGGCACGCTGTTCCGTGCGACCGTGGTGGTCTGACGTACGGTCCGCACCAGCGGCTGCAACAATGTCCGGCCGTACCGCGGCGCCCGTGCCGCAGCACCTAGGAAGGGACACCAGGCACCCATGAGCGCGTCAGGCGGAACCAAGGCGATCGTGGCGGCACTCGCCGCCAACCTCGCCATCGCAGTGGCCAAATTCGTGGCGTTCCTCTTCAGCGGCTCGTCGTCGATGCTGGCGGAGAGCGTCCACTCGCTGGCCGACTCGGGCAACCAGGGGCTCCTGCTGATCGGTGGCAAGAAGGCCCAGCGGGAGGCGACCCCTCAGCACCCCTTCGGCTACGGGCGCGAGCGCTACATCTACGCCTTCCTCGTCTCCATCGTGCTGTTCTCGGTCGGTGGCATGTTCGCGATCTACGAGGGCTACGAGAAGATCAAGCACCCGCACGAGATCGAGGCCTGGTACTGGCCGGTCGGTGTTCTCGTCTTCGCGATCATCGCCGAGTGCTTCTCCTTCCGTACGGCCATCGCGGAGTCCAACGCGATCCGCGGCAAGCTGTCCTGGACGCAGTTCGTCCGTCGCTCCAAGGCGCCCGAGCTTCCCGTCGTCCTCCTCGAGGACCTCGGCGCGCTCGTCGGCCTGATCCTGGCCCTCGCCGGCGTCGGCCTTGCGCTGGGCACCGGCAACGGGGTGTGGGACGGCATCGGCACCCTGTGCATCGGCATCCTGCTGATCGTGATCGCGATCGTCCTGGCCGCCGAGACGAAGTCCCTGCTGCTGGGTGAGGCGGCGGGCGTCGAGGACGTCGAGAAGATCCAGGCCTCGCTGGTCGACGGCGACACCGTCACCCGCATCATCCACATGCGCACCCTCCACCTCGGGCCGGAGGAGCTGCTGGTGGCCGCCAAGATCGCGGTGCGGGCCGAGGAGTCCGCCGCCGAGGTCGCGGAAGCGATCGACGCCGCGGAGAACCGGATCCGTGAGGCCGTCCCGATCGCCCGGGTCATCTACCTCGAGCCCGACATCTACGACGAGTCGGCCGCTGCGGCAGGCACCGACCCGGGCAAGGTCCCGGGCGGTCCCGTGTCGCCCGACGGCGCACCGGCCGGATCCAGCCACTGATCCACTGAGGATCAGCCCCGAACGGCCCCGTGACCCACTCCGCCGACCAGGCGGGCTGGGGCTCACTGGGCCGTTCGGTGTAGATTCGGGGGAGTACCAGACGTCGCTGCTGATGGCGGTCGATCGGTCCGCAGGAGCGGGCCGGCCGAGGGAGAGAGGGCCTCCGACGGACTGCACTGCGGATCGCCCGGGCATTCGTGTGCCCGTGGCCGCCGCAGAGCCAGCCACCCACCCTCGACCCACTACGAGGAGCAGCCCGTTATGACGACGGCCGCCAATCGCCAGGACTTCAAGGTCGCAGACCTTTCCCTCGCCGCCTACGGGCGCAAGGAGATCACCCTCGCCGAGCACGAGATGCCCGGCCTGATGTCGATCCGCAAGGAGTACACCGAGGCCCAGCCGCTGGCCGGCGCCCGGATCACCGGCTCCCTGCACATGACCGTGCAGACCGCGGTGCTCATCGAGACCCTGGTCGCCCTGGGTGCCGAGGTCCGCTGGGCCTCCTGCAACATCTACTCGACCCAGGACCACGCCGCCGCAGCGATCGCGGTCGGCCCGAACGGCACCCCGGACGCCCCCGCGGGCGTCCCGGTCTACGCCTGGAAGGGCGAGACCCTCGAGGAGTACTGGTGGTGCACGGAGCAGGCTCTGACCTGGCCCAACACCCCCACCGGCGGACCGAACATGATCCTCGACGACGGTGGTGACGCCACCCTCCTCGTCCACAAGGGCGTCGAGTTCGAGAAGGCCGGCGAGGCCCCGGACCCGTCGACCGCGGACAGCGAGGAGTACGCCTACATCCTCACCCTGCTGAACCGCACCCTCGGCGAGGCGCCGCAGAAGTGGACCCAGCTGGCGTCCGAGATCCGCGGCGTGACCGAGGAGACCACGACCGGCGTGCACCGCCTGTACGAGATGCACCGCGACGGCACCCTCCTGTTCCCGGCGATCAACGTCAACGACGCCGTCACCAAGTCGAAGTTCGACAACAAGTACGGCTGCCGCCACTCGCTGATCGACGGCATCAACCGCGCCACCGACGTCCTGATCGGCGGCAAGACCGCCGTCGTCTGCGGCTACGGCGACGTGGGCAAGGGCTGCGCGGAGTCCCTCCGCGGCCAGGGCGCACGGGTGATCATCACGGAGATCGACCCGATCTGCGCCCTGCAGGCCGCGATGGACGGCTACCAGGTCACGACGCTGGACGACGTGGTGGAGACCGCGGACATCTTCGTCACGACGACGGGCAACAAGGACATCATCATGGCCTCCGACATGGCCCGGATGAAGCACCAGGCCATCGTCGGCAACATCGGCCACTTCGACAACGAGATCGACATGGCCGGTCTGGCGAAGATCGACGGAGTCGTCAAGGACGAGGTCAAGCCGCAGGTCCACACCTGGACGTTCCCGGACGGCAAGGTCCTGATCGTGCTGTCCGAGGGCCGCCTGCTGAACCTCGGCAACGCCACCGGTCACCCCTCGTTCGTCATGTCCAACTCGTTCGCGGACCAGACCCTGGCCCAGATCGAGCTGTTCACCAAGCCCGAGGCCTACCCGACCGACGTCTACGTGCTGCCGAAGCACCTGGACGAGAAGGTCGCCCGTCTCCACCTCGACGCGCTGGGCGTGAAGCTGACGACCCTCCGCCAGGAGCAGGCCGACTACATCGGTGTCCCGGTCGAGGGCCCGTACAAGTCGGACCTCTACCGCTACTGAGCCGGCCGTCGGCCGACGGCCGGCACAGCTCTCAGCAGCAGGTCCGAGCGCAGGCCCCCGCACCCCCGTGTCGGGGGCCTGCCCCGTACCGCACCCGCACAGCCAGAGGAACCCGAAGGACCCCATGCCCCGCGGCCGTTATTCGCTCCACGATCTCCACGACCACACCCCCCTCGGCGAAGAACACTTCCACTGCGCGCCCGGCCCTTCCGGCTGGCGCTACGTCTCCCAGACCACGGGCACCTCGGGCGCCCACCTGGGTTCCGTCGATCTGGCCCTGGACGAACTCGGCCGCCCCATCCGCCTCGAACTGCACGCATCGAGCTGGCAGATCCGTGGCGCAGCCCTCGACGGGGTCACCTGGGTACGGACCGACCCCGCCGGCACCCATGCCACCGAAGGCAATGTCCGCGCCCACACCTTCTCCGGCACGTCCCCCGCTTTCCTCGTCTCCCTCGCCCGGCTCCTGCGCCTCACCCCCGATTCCCCCGCGACCCGCGTCCGCCTGGTCACCTTCACGGACCCGGTTCTCGCCCCCCGTACCGTCGACCAGTCCTGGTCCCTGCTGAACAGTGAAGCGCACGCCACTGACAACGGACCCCTGATCGTGGACGAGTACCAGGTCAACGCACTGGACACGGGTGATCAGCACACCGTGCACATCGCGGGTGACGTGGTGCTGGCGGCGCCGGGCATCGAGCTGGAGCACCTCGAATCCCCGCCCTCGGTCATGTCCCGTCCGCCGGACGGTTCTTGAGGCCGCACGTGGGGCGGCCGGGTGACGGCCGACGCGGCCGCGCTCACGCGGTGGGGCTCGGACCGTCCGACTTCAGCCGGTGAGACACGTTCAGGCGGTATGAAGCGCGCGCGGTACGGAGCTCAGGCGGGCGGGGCGAATCCGGTAGGAGGCGGCCCCTCGGGCGCGCTCCGGGTGGAGTCCTGTGTCGAATCCAGCGTCGGGGAAAACGCCGAGGTCCTACTGCTATCTGTCCGCCCGGCCTCCACCGGCCGGCCACCGGAGACGTCCCGACCCACGGGAACGGGCCGGATTCCCGGCACCTCTCCGGTGCGGCCCGCGGCCGCGACCACCCGCCGGACGTCCCGCTGCTGCCGTTCGTTCACCACGGCCGCCAGATAAGCAGCCGCCGGCACACCCTGAGGGACCGGAACGCCCGTGCGTGCGGCGAGATCCCAGGACAGCTGCTGGGCCATGGACCCGCGCACCGTGACATCGAGCTGGTTCATCCGCGTCAGGTACTGCCGTACAGCGAGCCAGAGGCCATCCGGTACGCCCGAAAGGTCCAGCTGGGCGAACCGTCCCACGAGCCATGGCGGTGGCGGCGGCACGGCGAGAGACCGCCCGGCAGGCACCCGCTCACGTACGACGAGCGTTCCCGCGAACACGTCACCGAGCCGACGGCCCCGCGCTGACACCAGAGAGGCGATGCAGCCCACGACTCCGAAGGTCCCGAGAATCTCGACCATGCCCATCGCTCCCCGAACAAGCGCGTGCCGGAAGCGGATCGGTCCGCCGTCGTCCCGCACCACGCGGAGTCCGCAGGCGAGTTTTCCGAGTGAACGGCCGTGCGTGAGCGTCTCGACCGCGACCGGCCCACCCACCAGCACCAGGAGGAACGTGGCGACGGCGATCGCCGCGACCGCGGCTTCGTCGAGGGTCGCGGTCGCCACGGCCAGACCGACGGACAGCAGAACGAACACCGTCAGCAGTACAGCGAGATCGATGGCGATCGCCAAGGCCCGGCTGGGCAGCCTCGCCGGCCGCAATCCCAGTACCACCGCGTCTCCGGTCACGAGCTCATCCATCGCCACCCACCCCTCGCCGCCCTTCCCTGCCCCTCGGGACCACAGTCTGCCAAGCTGACACGCAGCGCACCGCCGTAGTTCGGACCCGTACGCCCCCATGCCTGGAGCAGAAGCCGACCATGGACCTCGACGTCTTCGTGACAACCCACCGCATCGAGTGGGACCGCCTGGACCATCTTCTGCACCGGGGGCGCAGCCTGACGGGTGCGGAGGCCGACGAGCTCGTCGCCCTGTACCAGCGCACCGCCACCCATCTGTCCATGATCCAGTCCAGCGCCCCGGATCCCCTGCTGACCGCTCGCCTCACCCAGCTGGTGGCCCGAGCGCGCTCCACCGTGACCGGGACCCGCCGGGCTTCGTGGCGGGACGCCACACGCTTCCTGACCGCAGGCTTCCCCGCGGCCGTCTACCGTTCCCGGCACTGGTGGATTCCCACAGCAGTGCTCTCCACACTGCTCACGGCCGTCATCGGCTGGTGGATCGGCGTACATCCGGAGGTCCAGGCGTCGATCGGGGCCCCGGATGACCTGCGCGCTCTGACCCGTCCCGGTGGCGAGTACGAGACGTACTACTCCAGCCACCCGGCCGCGTCGTTCGCCGCCCAGGTCTGGACGAACAATGCGCAGGCGGCAGCCTTGTGCCTGGTGCTGGGGGCGTTCCTCGGCGTACCGGTGATCTGGATCCTCTTCCTCAACGTGCTCAACCTCGCCGTGGGCATCGGCCTGATGTCCTCCGCCGGCCGTCTGGACACCTTCCTCGGGCTCGTCCTGCCACACGGGCTGCTCGAGCTCACCGCCGTCTTCGTCGCAGCGGGCACGGGCCTCCGCCTCGGCTGGACAGTCATCGATCCGGGCCCACGCACCCGCCGCTCGGCTCTGGCCCAGCAGGGCCGAGCGGCGATAGGCATGGCCATCGGCCTGGCACTGGTGCTGTTCGTCTCCGGAGTCATAGAAGGCTTCGTCACCCCGTCGGGCCTGCCCACCTGGGCCCGCATCACCATCGGCGTGGCGGCTGAGCTGGCCTTTCTCGCCTACGTCTATGTCCTGGGGGGCCGCGCGGCCCGCGCGGGGGACACAGGAGACGTGGAGGACCGGGAGCGCAGCGCGGAGCTTCCCGCCGCAGCCTGAGGGCCTGATGTGCGTGTGGGGGCTCTGACCTGCTAGTCTCCAGCTTGCCCACAAAGACTGTTGACACGGTCTGCGTGGAGAGGTAGATTTTAACGGTTCCAACGAGTTGGACAGCTCGTGCGGGAACGTCTAAAGTTCATCTCGCTCGTGCGGAGGACCTGGTTCCCGCAGAGCCGATCGATTCTTCTCTTTCAAGCAGACAGCCGGATTCGCTTCGGCCGAATTGCTTCTGATAAAGTCGAGTCAGCCGAAAGGCAAAGACCACTCCACAGGTCATCGGAATCGAATTCGAACCGGAAACGGAACGGAAAAGAGTCTGGTAAAGTTGGAATCGCCGGAAAGGGAAACGCGAAAGCGAAGAACTGGAAAGCGAATGAGCAGGAACCCGCTTCGGCCGGGAATCGGACACGAAAGAGTCTGATAGAGTCGG
>NZ_JNXG01000018.1 GCF_000717025.1 Streptomyces atroolivaceus | reverse complement strand
AGCCGATCCCACTCCGCATTCGTCAGATCCCCACGACCCATGAAGCCAGCCTGACCCCAACACCCCACCCCCGTCAGGAGATCCGAGAAACAGTACCTAACTCCGGCGCACCTTCTCCTTCTTGCCGTATGAGCGAGTGCCGGCTTGCTTACCGTCCGAGCTCTGCTTCGTGGAAGACTTCGTTCGTGCCCACCTGGATAACCCCGCGCCGCTTAGGCGCCGCCGCCACCCTGTACGCCGTCTTCGTCAGTGGCTGGTATCTGGGCCAGCCTCTCTCCGACGCCGGCTGCTTCACCCAGGAATCGACGGTCGCGTCCGATGGCCCGGAGACGATCCGGGAACCCGGTGACGTCTCCAGCCATCTGACCGTGACGGCCCGACAGGTCTTCACCGCTGAGATCGTCTCCACCGAGGGACTCGTACCGTGCGACGGGACGCCCCGCCCACGCCTCGTCGCCTGGGTGACCGGCAACTGGAGCTGAGGCACGGCTGCTCCCAGACCCGCCGGCAATCGCCGGCCGGGTCTACGGCCCGGGGCAGCTGAGCGACGGACGGCGGAAGGGCGCCGGTCAGCCGCGCGCCGGACTCCACGTCGAGCACGGGAGGAAAGCGACCTCGCAACTCCTGGGCTCCGGCGCTACGGGTTGCACAGCACATGCGTTTCGTTCGGACGGACGGCCACGCGCTCGCGCGGGGTTGCACGAAGGACGACCATGTCTCGTCGGGCCCGGGCGAGGTGCGGAAGTTCATGATGTCCGGAGCCGTGCAGAGGCCGTTGCCGTCCATGCTGCGGCCGGCATGGGAGTGGCAGGACGAGCCGGTGCCGCTTCGCGTCCCACGCCGCCCGGCCTCGATCACCCGGGGCCCTCCTCGCGAAGCGAGTGGAGGCAACATCCATACGCCCGGGCCACCCACCGCCGGACGGTGGGCCGCAGCCACGACGGAGGCCGACGGGTGGCCGGAGGGGACATCAGAGGACGAAGACACTCCCGGCGGTTTCGGAGTGGTACGTCTGCCCCGGATGAACGAGCTCCTCCACCAGCCCCGTGCAGTTGGGGCCGGAGTGCACCTCGGCGATGGCATCGGTGTGGTTGGTCACCGACGACGGGTACCAGATGACGGGATAGCAGCCGGAGGGATGCTTGTACTCGGCGCCATTGACGATCAGCACGCCTTCGGCCGCGTACGCGGACCCAGAGACCGTGAGGGCCAGCGCCGCGGAGGCCACGAACGCCCCCAGGCTTGTAGCCATGCCTCGCTTCATGTACGTCCTTCCCTTCCGATACCGCAGGCCGCATCTGCGACGCCCCGCTCTCCTCACGCAAAGTATCGGCAATCCAACAACTGGTAAACGATGCCTGCTGTATACCGGCTACTCGCGCTGGGAGCCAGGCATCATGGGTGCGGAGCCCACGTGCCGATCTGCCGTGGTGAGTACGGACCGGGGATCGCACCACAGCAGGTCGGCGCCCGTCGGGTATGTCGACGTCGATGGACTCGACTTCGCGCACTTCGGCGGCGAACGGCCTCTGCCGGGCTTCGGTGAGGCGGGCCCGGCGTCGTCGACTGCGGGTGCGGTCCAAGTGACAGTGTCCTCGTCGAAGGAGTGCGGCGCCCTGGCACTCGTCCGAAGGCCGTGACCGATGGGCCCCGCAAACGCACCGGCATACCCACCGCGCACATCCCGGCAGTCTCGGACCCTCCATGCCAGTCGAGCAGCCGCACGCGCCGGCAGACTGTGTCGTCTCCGTCGCCGACCTCTTCGGTCTGACTGTCGCCCAGGGTGACCCCGCGCCGTGCCCTGCCCCGCCCCACTCAGGCCAGCAGGACGTCCTCGCCCGCCGTCACGGGGACGACCTGCCTGGCCGGCGGCGCCTCGGCCTTCACCGGCGTCCCGAAATCCGACAGCGTCATCGTCGTCATGGCCTTCATCCCGCCGAAGTAGGACAGTCGGGCCTGCACGGCGCGCCCCTTCCCATCGACCCACACGTCCGCGTAGACGGGCATGTCTTCGCCCAGCTTCTCGCGCAGGTCGTGCAGCCCTTGTTTCGTCTCCGCCGTCATCCGAAGCGTCGCGGTGGCATGGTCGATCGTGCCCCGATAGTGCACCGCAGGAGCGTCGTTCACCTGATCCTGGCCCTCGTTCGACACCTGCTGCATCGCCTTCATCTGGCGGAGCAGGTGCTCGGGGTCGTTCAGCGGCGCGCGCAGGAAATACCGCGTCAGGGCCTCGCTCCGGAGAGCCGAGGCCCACTTCCCCTCCTCCACCGCCCGCGAGCCCCGCACATAGACGGTGTCGCCGACGAAGACCTCCTCGACGGGGTCCATGCCGCTTTCCTCCAGCTCCACCGAGAGCCGGCCTTTGTCACCAGCCAGGTCGAAGGCCCCGGCTATCGTGAACACGTAAGCCGTGGGGCTGTCGGCGGACTGCAACTCGATCTTCTCGTCCACGCGGGCGCTGTCCGCGCTCGTCCTCTCGATCGCGGCGCGCACGGCCGCGGCGTGATCCACGGCCTTCTTCGCCCCCTCCCCCGAGTCACGGTACGGATCGCTGGAACAGGCGGTGCAGAGCAGGAGGACAGCGACAGAGAGGAGGTGGGCGCGGCGCATGGGCTCTCCGAGAAATCGTTACTGCGGCGGGGTGGAGCCCGAGAGGGGCCGGTAGATCTTCGCATGCAACCGGTGACGGGGCCTGGGGATTTCGGACTCACCCGCGTGCGCTCGAAAACCGGGTGGAGCCCCGGCCGATGCGCCCACCCGCGGCAGTTGCAGGACCTGTTGGCGAACCCTGAGCTGACGTGCCGTCGGCCCTCGTGACCCTTCGTGATCGTGAAGGCCGAGGAGGGGTTGGCCGTGGTCGGCGTGGTGCCCTGCTCGCTCCGTCACAAGCAACCTTCGTGCACACCGAGCGGTCTTTCCTGGTACTGAGCTCGGCGCAGTGTCCTTGCCAGCGGGTGGGCACAGGGACAGTAGACGATCTGCCGAGTGACTGGGTGAGGCTGGAGATGACGAATCTGAACACCGCCGTGACATGGGTTGATTCCCGCGACAGGTTGCCTCGGAGCGGTACGCCGGTAGCAGCGGCGGTCACGGGGCGGTATCCGCCTGACAGCGTCACTGATTCCGATACCGCGGTGGGTGAGGAGTTCTGGCTGGTACGGCCGATGTACTTCACGACTCTGCACCGGAGTGGGGACGACGCAGAGCACCAGAACTGCTTCGTCGACTCCGACGGGATCGTCCGTCTGCCGTGCGGCCTCACCAGCGCGGAGACCGTGACGCACTGGGCTGAGCTGCCCACCCTGCCAGGCGGGACGACCCACGTGCTCCTCGGGAAGGACGCACACGCAGCTCTCCAGACCGTGCGGGAGGCTCCGCTACCTGACACTCAGCCTGCTCGGACTCCTCGGACGAGTGGCCACACAGCCGATCGGCCCAGCGCGCGCCGAGACCTCGTACGCGTGACATGGTGTTCGGACTGCGGGTTCGCCGAGTGGGCAGGGGGCCGAATGTCCTGGCGAGAGCCGTTGCCCCGGCAGGCGACCATTGCCCGGGGAAAGCGCCCGCTCCGGGGGGCGGCCGGGTCACCACGGCACCTGCTCTCGGCGTGGCCGACCGGAAGTCCTCGCACGGGACGTACCTGGGCGCACGGCCGGTGCGGCGGAGGGAGCACCTCCTGCGCGAGCGAAGCCGAGACCCCGGGGCTCCGGGTCTCGAGCCGGGGCGAACGTGGCCTGTCGGGGCGTCAGCGTGTGGCGAGCCGCTCCAGCAGGGCGGCGCTTCGCGCCAGCAACGCCCGCTCCTCATCAGTGAGTTCGGCCTCGATGGCCTGCGCGAGCCAACCGGCCCTGCGCCCGCGCTCCGCTTCGAGCGCGGCGCGGCCCGCGGCCGACAGCTCGACCAGCGACTTGCGGCCGTCCGTGGGGTGCGCCCGGCGCGTGATCAGGTCCTGTTCCATGAGAAGCCCCACTGCCCGGGCCATCGACTGGGGTCGTACGCGTTGATCGGCGGCCAGGTCGCTGGTGGTCATGGCACCGTCGCGGTCGAGTGCGCCGAGCACGGCGACCTGGCCCAGCGGGATGCGGTCCTCGTGCTTGACGCGTCGGGTGAGCTTGCCCATCGCAGTGCGCAGTGCGGCGGCGATGGCGGCGGCTTCCGAGGTGGGCATAGGGCATTTTACCCCGTTGGCCAGCAAAGCTGTGCACCTGACCTGCACAGCAATGCTGTACAGCCAAACTGAGCAGCATTGCTGTATTCTTTGCACCTGTCGGGCTCAGCGCCAGCGTTGTCGCAGCCGGGCCCCGGCACATGACAACGGGAAGGAACTCCCATGTCCGCGAAGCCAGTCGGTACCGTCGACGCCGCCATCGAGACCGTCACCGCCCGCCGGATCATCGACAGCCGGGGCAACCCCACGGTCGAGGTCGACGTCGTCCTGGCGGACGGGTCCCTGGGGCGCGCGGCCGTCCCCTCCGGTGCCTCCACCGGCGCCCGGGAAGCCGTGGAACTGCGCGACGGAGACTCCGCGCGCTGGCACGGCAAGGGCGTCGACCGGGCGGTGGCCAACGTCAACGGGGAGGTTGCGGCGTCCGTGCGTGGCCGGGACGCGGCGGACCAGGCGGGTCTCGACGCCGCGCTGGTGACCCTCGACGGCACCGCCACGAAGTCGCGGCTCGGCGCCAACGCGATCCTCGGCGTCTCCCTCGCCGCCGCCAAGGCCGCTGCGGCGGCCCACCGCCAGCCCCTCTACCGCTACCTCGGCGGCACCGACGCCCACCTTCTGCCGCTGCCGATGATGAACATCGTCAACGGCGGCGCCCACGCCGACAATCCCCTGGATTTCCAGGAGTTCATGATCGCGCCCGTGGGCGCGGACACCTTCGCCGAAGCCGTCCGCATGGGCAGCGAGGTCTTCCACACCCTGCGCCGTGACCTGCTGGCCGCCGGCCACTCCACGGGCGTCGGCGACGAGGGCGGCTTCGCGCCCGCGCTGCGTACCGCTGAGGAGGCGCTCGACTTCGTGATGACCGCCATCGAACGCACCGGTTACCGCCCCGGCACGGACATCGGCCTGCTCATGGACCCGGCGTCGTCGGAGTTCTTCCGTGACGGGATCTACGACTACACGGGCGAGGGGGTGCGCCGCACCCCCTCCGAGAACGTCGACTACCTGGCCAAGCTCGTCGACGCCTACCCGGTCGTCTCCATCGAGGACCCCATGGCGGAGAACGACCTGGACGGCTGGCGCGAACTGACCGCCCGCGTGGGCGACCGCTGCCAGCTCGTCGGCGACGACGTGTTCTGCACCAACGAGACGCTGCTGCGCGAGGGCATCCGCACCGGCGTCGGCAACTCGGTCCTGGTCAAGGTCAACCAGATCGGGACCCTGACCGAGGCTCTGGACGCGGTGACCACGGCCCATCAGTCGGGCTGGACGGCTGTCATGTCGCACCGCTCGGGGGAAACGGAGGACACCACCATCGCGGATCTGGCGGTGGCGACCGGATGCGGCCAGATCAAGACCGGCTCGCTCTCCCGCTCCGACCGCACGGCGAAGTACAACCAATTGATCCGGATCGAAGAGGAGCTGGGCCACACGGCGCGCTTCGCCGGCCGCACCGCACTGCGTCAGGCGTGAACAGCGGACAGAGGTAGAGACCGAGCGGCCCCCCGATCACGATCGGGGGGCCGCTCGCATGCCGGGGAGATACGCACCATGGGCGAGGCGGCTGCCGGAGCCGAGGTGGCGGTCTCCGGTGAGATCGCCGGCGGGGTGGACTACGCGGCGCGCCCGAAGGGCCGACTGCCCTGGGTGATCGTTCTCGTATCGCTGACCACCCTCGGAGGGTACGCGCAGCGCACATGTGAAGCATGCATGCCAGAGATCTGGGTGTGCTGATCGTGGTGGGGCGAGGGCGGTCCACCACGATCCGGCCTCACCTCAGCAGAGCGGAACGCCGGGAAGTTTCTGGTCCGGGTGGTCGATGTAGATGTTGCTGATGAAGCCGTTCTGGTCCCGCAGCTTGCTCCACCAATTGTTGCTGTATCCCTCGGCGTTGACGGTGTCGCCCTGCTTCTGACAGAGCACCCGCACGGCCGTCGGACCGGCGAGGGTGGCGACGACCGAGGCACTGACACGGGCGTCGACGCGGACGTTCACCCCACTGCCCCAGGTACTGAACGGGTAACCGCTGCCACCACACGCGTTGTCGCTGGTCAGGTAGGCCTGGTTGTAGCTGCCGGGGTAGGAGAGGGCGGCGCCGTTGATGACGATGTTCTGGCCCACCCCGTTGTACAGCTGCTCGTAGTGGATGTGCGCCCCGGAGGAGGCCCCCGTGCTGCCGGTGACGCCGATCTGCTGCCCCTGGGCGACCGATGCGCCGCTCGCCACGGAGTACGCCGAGAGGTGGAAGTAGTACGTCTTCCAGCCGCCGCCGTGGTCGATGGCTATGTAGTTGCCGGCACCACTCGGCTGTGAGTAGCGGGTGGCCGTGCCGGCGGCCGAGGCGAGTACCGGAGTGCCGGCCGTAGCACCGCCGTCGGAGCGAACGAAGTCCAGCGCGCGGCGTACTTCGGCCGAGTGGTGGCTGTACGTCCATCGCTGGCCACAGGGGTAGGGCGCCTTGAAGGCGGGTGCGGCCGTCACGCCGGCTTCCCGGGCCTGCGCCGGTGCGGCCGAGAGTCCGGCCAACGCCAGGAGGGCTGCGGCGACGAGGGCCGGAAGACGTCTGAATAACCTCACGACTGCTCCTAGGTGGGGGACGGCCCTGACGGAGCGCTGGGCCGAAGCGCGGTGAGACCTCGGGAACATAGCGGGAGCCCGTGCCGCTGACAAGCATGCGGCGACCTCTTCGATCAGGAACGCATGGCATGTGCAGCGCCTGGGCCCTCACCGCCCTGGCGTTCCGTGCCAAAGCGTCGCCAGTCGACCCTCGATCTCGGCGTTCGCACCGCGACTGATCGCCTTCTCGGGGCAGTACATCCTCAACCGTAGGTTCTACGCCCTGTCCGCCACACGCGCACGCCTGAGCTCCACCGGCGGCAGCCCGCCACCGCTCACCACCAGCGTCCCGCCTCGTGGCCGAGTCCGATCCCGGCCACGCCGAGGAGCGGGTCGTCGGCGGGCAGGTACACGAACGGCTCCATCGGGACGGACGCCTCTTCTCCTGATCAGCTGCGTGACCCGTTTCTCGGGTGATCCTCCGGCCGAGGAGGGTGGTGGCCACCTGGTTACCGGCCCCCGACCTGCCGCGACGGTGCGAGGTCTTCCCTCCAACGGCCCCCGCCACCTGCGAAGACACCCACTTCCATGCCTATGTTCACTTCGGTGTGACCGACCGAAAGGCTTCCCGTGGACCAGCAGATCGTGCAAGTGAAGATCCATCCGGCAATCGGTATCGCCCGGGTCGGCAACAGTTCCGCCGCGCCGTTCATCGGCCCCGAGTCACCGCACCAGAAGCCGCTTCCTCCCGGTTCCCACAAGGACGCGGCCGGGGCGGTCGTCAAGCAGGCCGCCCGGTTCCGGGTCTACGGCTACAACCAGGCGGGCGAGGTCGTCCGCGAGCTGAAACTCGGCCAGGACGGCGTGAGCGAGATCCGCTGGTCGGTACACCTGGCCAACAAGAAGGCCGCCTGGTACCGCTTCCACATTCCGCTCGACATCCCCGAAGCGACGTCCCTCACGCCGGAGAAGCGAGGCCGGCGAAACGCCGGCGTGGTCGGCGCCGAGCGCCGAAAGCTCGTCATCGACCCCGGCATCCGTACCGTCCGCACCTCCCTGCACGACACGGGTGCCTTCGACACTGGCACGATCATGGGCCGAAAGGTCCCGCTCGGCAAGATCTCCACCGAGCCCACCGGCCGCCTGCTGGTAGTCGGCGGCAACGGGAAGTCGTCGTCCTACACCACCCCGGAGAAGCCGATCACAGGGGTCACGAACAACGACACCTGGTACGACGACGTCTCCGACGGACCCGTGACCGCTGCGGTCACGATCGGCGGACAGACGAGCACGGCGACGCCGGCCTGGGTCGTGGTGGCCCCACCGCACTACGCCCCCGGCGTGAAGACGGTCCGCACCCTCTACGACGTGATCCAGGACGTGTTCACCACCGGGGCAACACTGCCGGGCGAGGCCGTCGTCTCCTACGCCGACGACATCGAGCCGATCCTCAGCAGGTTCTGCGGCCTCCAGTGGACCAACCACGGCTTCGCCGCGCAGTTCGGCTGGAAAGGCCCCCACGACTTCCTCGAACCCGCACTGCGAGCACGCCTCGCCGACCCGGGTGACAGCAGCCAGGAGCTGCGCCGCCAGATCTACGTCCAGATGCGCGACTACGAACGGGACGGAACGTCACCGCTGCCATGGCCCTGGCTGTACGGCGACGCGATGTCCAGCGACAGGGGTACCTCGGAACGGCAGCACATCACGCTTTCCCCGACCCAGGACAGGCTGCTCGCCCGGTGGGCCGAGGGCCGATTCCAGCCCGGCCCCCTCCACGCGCACCACGAAGACGTCGACCAGGCACCCGTCCAGGAGCAACCGGCCCTGCTCGACCGGGCCGCGCTGGAGAACTGTGCCGCGGACGCCTTCCACCCCGGCTGTGAAGTCACCTGGCCTGTACGGATCAAGACCATGTACGCCGAGCCCTTTCGTATCCTGCACCGCTCCCCGGGCACGCCCGAGCGCGACTACGGCGACGTCCTCAGCGACCAGGAGGTCAAGTCCGTGGACGGCCCGCTGTCCGCGCAGGGCCCGGGAGACCTCACCCGGTGGATGGCCGCCCCCTGGCAGTGCGACGCCGCAAGCTGCCGCTCCGGCTACCAGGTACTGAGCGGTCTCGGCCCGCGCTACAGCCCGTACCTCCCCACCTTCTGGCCCGCCCAGATCCCCAACCACGTCCTGAAGCGCTCGGACTTCGACATCGTCAACGACCCCGGCACCGCTCTCCGGACCAGGGAGCAGGCCTTCGGACGACGCGCGGTCTGGCTGCGCGGGCTGACCGGCTCCGACCTCAACAAGCAGCGTCGGCAGATGATCGACGACTGGCCCGACTTCGGCATCGTCGAGACCCACGAGTACGACGGCGGGGACGGCAGGTTCCCGGCGTTCATCCAAGTCGAGTCCGTCCCCGGCGAACAACTTCGAGGGGCACCCGACCACGCCAACCTCGTCAATATCCAGGTCCCGCAGGCAGGAGGCCCGCGGCTGGCCGCTGAGGCCGGCACCTGGCGCGGAGAACTGCCTGCCGAGCAGGTGGAGGCCGCCCTGGTGACCCAGGCCATCGGCGAGGCCATGCGCGCCACCGGCCACGACGAGGCGGCGATCGCCGCCGGCTACCTGGAGAAGCTCGACCCCCTCCACGATTCCCGGTGACCTCCGCGACGGCAGGCTGCGGAACGCCACGCGACCACTACGACGTCGTGATCGCGGGTGGCGGCCCAGCCGGCTGCGCCGCCGCCCTCACGCTGTCCAGGGCAGGCCGTACGGTGCTCCTCGCCGATGCGGCGACCGGCCCGCCTAAGACCGGCGAGGCCCTGGTCCCGGTGGCGCGCCTGCTCCTGCGCGACCTCCAGGTCCCCGACACGGTCCTGACCGCAGGACATCTGCCGTGCCACGGCAACCACTCCGCCTGGGGCTCCACCACCCTGCACACCGTCGACTTCATTCGTGATCCCTACGGCCACGGCTGGCACCTGGACCGCCCATTGTTCGACCGCAGCCTGCGCATCGCGGCCGGTGCCGCAGGCGCGGACGTGGCGGAACACACGGCCGTACGCAGGCCCGTGCGCGACAGCGACGGCATCTGGCGGCTCACCCTGCACGCCGCACCCGCCGGACCGTTCGCCGTCACCTGTCGCTGGATCGTCGACGCCACCGGCAGACGCGCCGCGATCGCCGTCCCCGCAGGGGCCCGCCGGCACATCGAGGACCGGCTGACCTCCCACCACCTCGTCCTCGGTGCTCTGCCCGAAGCCACCGACAGCCACTCCCTGGTCGAATCCACCCCTGACGGCTGGTGGTACACCACCCTGCTGCCCTCCCGACGCCGCCTCGTCGCCTACTTCACCGACCCCGACCTGATCACCCCCGCGGACTTCCGCCGCCGGCTGCTCGCCACGCGGTACGTGGCGCCCACCGCCCTCCCCCACGGACTCGGCCCACCGGGTCCTCCCCGCCGCGCCCCCGCCCACAGCGCCTACCTGGGCCAGGTTCACGGCGACGGCTGGATCGCGGCTGGAGACGCCGCCCTGGCCTTCGACCCCTTGTCCTCCCAGGGCATCCTCACCGCCCTCTACTCCGGGCTCTGCACGGGCCAGGCGATCGACGCCCACCTGCGCGGCGTCCCGGGCGCTCTGGACGCGTACTCAGCCAAGATCATCGCCGCCCGCACGGCTTACCAGCACGCGCACCGGGCTGCCCACGCCCAGGAAGCACGCTGGTCCGACCGCCCGTTCTGGTCCCGAAGACAAGGCACGGCGGCCGAACGGGCGGTCCACGCCTCCGGCACCCTGCCGCCGCCGTAGCGCGCCTCAGCGGCGCTCGCCGACCCCGCCCGCCGCAGGTGCAAGGCCGTACAAGGCCTTCTCCCCCTGTCCGGGCGGGAGTCGCAGCTGCCACGCGCCTCCGAGGCGACGAACTGATGGGGGCCGCGCAAGGTCGTGCGGAGTCTGCGCCGCGTGGACGCCCGGGCGAGCCCCGGCTGCGAGGGCGTGCACAGCACGTCGGTGGGTTCTGGCACCCATTCCGTGAACGGCCCCGATTCCGGCTGCATCGGGCTCGTGCCGTCTTCTACCGGAACCGGTGGCGCGCTTCCGCTCGTCACTTCGGCGCATGACCAGCGAGATCTTTCAGGGGATGGGTGCCAGAACTCCCAGATGCACGGTCAGAGGGGAACGACAGCCCCGACGCGTATCCAGCCCCGTCCGTCTGCTGCCGCATCGGTGGCCACCAGCGCATAGCTGTACTCGTTGTAGGACGCGCCCTCGCAGGTCGACGCGCCGACGATGTCACCGGCGTACTTGGTCTTGACGACGACGCTGTTCGGATTGGGGTTCTCATACACCCCGGCGGTCGGCCACACGACCTTGTACTGGCATCCGCCCTGGGCGGAGGCGACCGGGGCGGTGACGAGCGCGCCGCCGCAGCCGAGCGCGGTGGCCAGGACGGCCGTGGTGAGACGGGTCAGGCGCATGACGTGTGGTGCTCCTCGGGAGTCGACGACGGGTCAGGGCACATGATGGCAGGCTGTTCGGCGCGACCCCGCCCTCTGCCCGAAGATCTTCAGGGCGCCCTCACGTGCGAGGCACGGGGCAGGCCGTGGCGAGGCCCGGCCGTGATCCCGGAAATCGTCTTTCGTGCTGAGTCGTCACGGGCTAGTGTTCCCGGGTGCAGGGAGCAGACCCACGAGGAGTTGCAGACATGGTCGGTCGTCCGAGCGCGCGTTGACGTTGTAGGCCGTCATCGGCCTGTCTTCGCGTGCTGCCCTTGAAGTCGCGGCACAGCGAGCCTTCCCCTGCCTGGATCGCGGGCGCACCTGGTGTGCGCCTGGTGAGGGGCCTCGTCGCCGGCTGTCCAAGGGATACCTGTGCCGTCTTCTTCTTCCGCTGTGTCCGGTTCCGATCGACCTGTTCCGCCAAGTCTGTGGCGGGATCGCGACTTCCGTCGGCTCTGGGTCGGCCAGACGGCCTCCCAACTCGGTGAACACGCCACTCTGATCGTCCTCCCGTTGTTCGCCGTCCTGACCCTCGACGCCGGCGCCGGCGAGTTGGGTGTCCTGCGCGCCTCGGGGCAGGCGCCGATCCTGTTGCTCTCGCTCTTCGCCGGCGCGTGGGTGGATCGGTGGAGGACCCGCACGGTGATGGTGGTGACGGACGCGGGCCGGACCCTCGTACTGGGCGCGGCCGCCGTGGCCGGTCTTCTGGGATGGCTCGGTCTGCCCGCTCTGCTCGTGGTCGCCTTCGCCGTCGGGGCGCTGTCCGTGTTCTTCGACGTGGCCTATCAGGCCTCTCTCGTAAGGCTGGTGAGACGCGATCAGTTGCTGCAGGGCAACAGCGCGCTCGAGGGCAGCCGGTCCGCGGCACAGATCGGCGGACCCGCCCTCGGTGGCACGTTGGTCTCACTGCTGTCTGCGCCGATCGCGGCTGCCTCCAGCGCGGTGTTCTTCGCGTTGTCGTTCCTGTCGATCCGACGGATCCGGCGGACCGAATCGATCCCGGCGCGTTCGGAACGTCCCCCTCGGGTCTGGCGACGGATCCATGACGGACTCCGCTTCGTCGTCAGGGAAACCTCGCTGCGGACCGTGTGCCTCGCCTCGGCCGCCTTCCAGTTCTCCTTCGCGGCCATGATGACCGGCTACCTGCTCTTCCTGCCACGAGAACTGCACCTGTCGGGCACCACAGTCGGGCTCGCGCTCGCGGCGACGGGGCCGGGCGCGCTGCTTGGCTCGATCCTGGCCGCCCGCCTGCCACGCCGGTTCGGCTACGGCACGGTTCTCGTGTCCGCGGCGGTACTCGGCGACGGCGTTTTCCTGTGTGTGCCCGCGCTGCACGGCTCCTCGGCGGCGACGGTCCCCGCGCTCCTTGCGATCAACCTCGTGTTCGGGGCCGCCGGCCAGTTGGTGAATGTCACGGTCATGGCGGTGCGGCAGGCCGTCACCCCGGACGAGATGCAGGGCCGCGTGGCTGCGACGATCACGTTCGTCGGCATGGGGACGGCCCCGCTCGGCTCTCTGCTCGGAGGGTTCCTCGCGACGGAGTGGGGGCTGCGCACCAGCCTCATGGTGACGGCCGCGGGCATGATGACTTCCCCGGTGGTGATGGTGCTGTCCCCGCTCGCACGCCTGGGTCGGATGCTTCCGGCCGTGCAGGACGGGCCGCCGACGGCCACCCGTCCCACAGGCCATGAGACGGCCGCCCGTGAGACCGGCGACTGCCACCCTGGGGACGTCGAAACCCGGCAGGCCTGACTCCCCACCAGGCCCTGGACACCTCCATGACCTGGTGGGGAACGTCGGAACCCCCCACAGCCCGTCCGGCACCAGTTGCTGGATCAGGTCCGCCGTGAACTGATCTGGAAGCAGCGCAGTGGCCGTCGGTGCGGCACGTCATGCTCCTGGTACGGCCTGGCCGGCGACTGTATCCGCTCAAGCATCTGTTCCATGGCGGCGACAGGCAACGCCGGGTGCCGGGCTCCCAGCAGGCGTGGGGAACGGGAGCAGTGTCGGGGTCCCTCCTCCTGCCCGGTCTCGGCCGACTTCTGGGCTGCCCGTGCCCGCCCCGGTGGGTCCTCGGTGAGCTGGGCGGCCCGTTCAGGCCGGCATGAGAAGATCCGGAGTTCCCGGGACCGCCGCAGGACTGCTGTGAGCAGGCACCGGCACGGCTCCGGTTCGCCCTCTCCGAGCCTTCGCCGCGATCGCCACGCGCGCACTGGAGTCGCAGGCCCTTCTGCAAGTGATTCCCTTGCGGCGAGCAGCTCCGTCGGTGCGCTTTCCGGGACTTCGTGCGGCATGAGTACGGTGGTGTCCATGCAGATCAACGGGGCGGAACAGCGGCGAGGGCATGTACTGATGATCGCGGGGGACAGCGCCACCCGGCGCCGCACCGTCCAGGTGCTCCCCTCCGAGAACCTCGCGGCACTGTCCATGGTCCCTGTCTCGGCCCTGCTGGAAAGCAGCCTGCCGAGCGACACCACGTACCTCGACGGCCTGCACGATCAGAACGCCCTGCTTGTCCGGCTGCGCGCCGCCGCTGCGACCCCCGGTCCACTGTTCGTCTACCTCTCGGGCCGGCTCACCACCGACCGCCGGGGGCAGCAGCTCTACCTCGCTCTCTCCAGGACCACGACCTCCACCGCCCGTTACACGGCGCTCCCCTGGGAATGGCTGGGCATCGAGCTGCGCACCCGTCCCCAGGGGCTCACGACTGTGGTCTTCGACCTGGCGGCGGACAAAGGGGCGTGGCCTCTTCTGAAGGAGTACGGGACCCTGCCCGCCTCGACGGCCGCGGAGGTGTTCGGTGTGGTCACCCCACCCGGATTCGTCGGGGACGAGGGAGTGAGCACCTACACCCGGCACTGGATCGAGCAGCTCCGCCGGAGCCCGGAGCGGCCGACGAACGCCCGGCTGCACGCGTTCACCGTGTCAGCCGCCGCCCTGCCCCCAGGTGCCCTGGTCCTTCCCAGGGCTCCGGAGATCGCCGCGTACGAGCCCGTCCGGCAGCCGACGACGAACGCGCCACGGGGCCTCGCCGGGAACGCCCCGTTCCTGCCGCACCACCGACGCGCCGACGTATCCGCCGAGCCTGACCGGCCGGTACGCCACCCGGTGCCAGACCATGCCCTGGCGCCGGACCAGCAACCGCCGCAGCCCGGTCCGGTCTTCCGACCGCCGGCCGGCCCCTCCGGTACTCCCCCACCAGTCCCCGGGCCCACAGACGACGACCGGCGTCCGGCCATGCCAGGCCATCGACCGCGAACGGACCAGGCTCGGCAACCGGCCCGGACCCGACAGCGGGACATCGTCGTGCAGCAGCAGACCGCTCCCGCACCGTCGCTTCTGCCTGCTCCCACGGCCCTCGTGGCACAGGACCCCCGCCCCCACATCCACGCGCTCGCCCAGGCCGGCCGGCACACAGAAGCTGCCCTGTTGGCGCAGATGTGGGAGCAGCACGCTCTGCAGACCGGTGGCTTCGATTCGCCGCTGGCCACCCAGTGGGTGGAGATCCGCGCTGATCTCGCCAAGATGTCCGGCAATTTCATGCTTGCCACACAGCTGTGGATCGGCGCCGGCCAGGCCAGGCTCGTCCGCCAGTCCCCGGACGCGCCGGAGGTTCTCTCCGCGGCGAAGAGCGCCCATTACTGCTGGACCCAGCTGAGGGATGTGGCCAAGGCGAGGGAATGCGGTCCCGACCTTGTCAGTCTGCTGCGGGCCCTCCCGTCGCTCGATCGCCGGCACCTGACGGTGGCACAGCAACGTCTGGAGTTCCTGCACGGCGCACCTGACGAGAGCTGACCGCACGACGCTCCGGTGTGGGGCGGGCACTGTGCCGAGCAGCCCTTCCAAGGCCGGTCGGTCAGTGCATGTCCGGCGCCGGTGCCACCCGAGGTGCAGACCCGGGACTTCCGGCCCGGGCCGTCGGCAGGAGATCCGCGGCCGTGACGCGATGGAGGTGTATGAGCACGTCGAACTGGCGCCCGAGCGATGTCTGGTAGGGGTCCTCCGGCCAGGAGTTCCCGATCGACCGGGTCAGTCTTTTCTCCCTCAGCCAGCCCCGAGCCGGCTCGGATGTGGTCCGCAGATCGAGGTAGTAGTCCCGGTGCATCACTCTCTCCAGCGCCTCCTCATTACTGCCCACGCCCAGCGGCTCCACGGAGAAGCGGCGATAGGGCTCCCCGGCTTCCGTCAGGTCCATCGCGTTGTACGAGCCCTGCCCGAAGGTGTACCCGATGTTCATGTACTGGGCCCCGACAGCCTGGCGAATGAACTCCCCTTGGGTCTTCGGATACTGCTCAGGGTTGTCGGATTCGTAGGAGACGTGGCCGTTGTGAGCCGACAACAGCATCCGGCGGTCGGTGTGCCGCTGCCACCACACGGTGTTCTCCGCCATGACCTGGTCGCGGTAGAGCATGGCTTGAGCGACCTTCTCGGGGTCGGAGAAGTCATAGTACGAGTAGAGGGTGGCGGTCTGGGAGATGGCCCTGGCGTGCTGAAGGACCCACTCGTAGGCCTCCGGGTCCCCGTCCGGCCCCTGCGCCCGCAGCAGTTCGTAGGCGCGCCGCACGTCCGCGGCTGTCCGCCTGCGCTCGGCGACGGGCCTGGTCATGTTCTCGTTGACCGTCTCCTCCACGCTCCGTGTCGGCCGGAACTCGCGATAGAGGCGGCTGAACTCCGGCAGCAGGTCCGGGTGGTGCACGGACACATAGTCCGTGACCGCGTCGAAGAGCCCGGGTCCCGCGTAGCCGTTGTCCTCGCCCATGAACTGCACGGGCCGGTCCGGATGTCGGACGTTGTGGGCGCGCATCCACCTCAGCAGATCGAGGTACTCGCGGGTGTTCCATATCCGGTACGAACTCTGGAACTCCTGCCGCATGAGCTTCTCCGGGTCACCCTTCCCGTACAACACGTACTCGTCGAGAACCAGGCCGGTGGACCAGGGTGCCTCCAGCGCGAAGGTGGTGAAGCCCTTCTCCTCGACCAGGTACCGGAAGACACGGTGTTTCATCGTGAAGAACTGCCGGGAACTGTGCGTGGCCTCACCCAGCCCGACGATCTTCGCCGAGCCGATCATGCGTCCGAGGGGGCGCAGATCGCCGTCGGGGGCGCCGGGCTCCGCGGAGCGCAGCATCTCCGCGGAGCGGGCCAGTTCGCGCACCGGATCAGCGGTGGTCGTCGACTTCGCGTGCGCCGGCCGGGCGGCCGACGTCGGCGTGCCGACCCCGAGCGCCAGCACGACCAGGAGCAGCAGTAAATGGTGCGAGCGATGTGTTCTGAGCAGTACAGGCATGGATCAAGGCTGCCGATGAGCGGTAAGTGCGTACAGCCTGCCCCCTGCAGTCTTCCTCCTGGGGACAGCCACATGGTGCTTCTACGCCGATGGCAACTCGAGACCCGTCTCGCGGCCTCGCGCTACTCCCGGAGCACCTCTGTGCGGCTGCCGCAGCCGCGTACTGCAGAGACCCCCGGTCAGTTGCGGGCCTCCGGCCGACTGCCGCTGTGCGCGAGCTGCACGGAATGCTGATGACACGGCATCATGCAGGCATGATCACCATTCACCTGAAGTACGAGGTCGACGCCGACAAGCTGGATGACTTCGAGGAGTACGGCCGCCGCTGGGTCCGGCTCGTCAACCGTTTCGGCGGAACTCACCACGGCTACTTCCTGCCGAGTGAGGGCGACAGCGACATCGCCTACGCCCTCTTCTCCTTTCCCAGCCTGGCCGCGTACGAGCAGTACCGCACGGACAGCATGTCCGATCCGGAGTGCCAGGAAGCGTTCGAACTGGCTCGTCGCACCCGCTGCATCAAGCGGTACGAGCGCCGCTTCCTCCGGCCTCTCGACGGCCTGGCCTAGGCGGGCGGGAGACACGAGATGCGACCCTGCCGATTCCGGGTGTGGCCGGGTCGATGGCCGTCCGGAGGACGAGGGCGGTGGCGAGACCGGCCCGTGCGAGGGTGAGCTGTGCGGCGACGCCCGCGGTGACGTAGCGCGTCCGCGAGGGGAAGCCGGTCTGGCGACAGCCATGCAGCATGGCCCCCACTCCTTCAATCACCCGATCGGACTCGGGCAGGTCCTGGTACGACCCGCATGCGTTCCCGCCGGATCCGGTCCGGATCGGTCCGGTTCGGCCGCTGTGCAGGGCCGGGGGAGTTAGCCCGCTTTGCGGGCGAGCAGGTGAACTGCCTTGAACTGCCGCCGGTCGGTGGGCTGAGGCTCGCGAACCATCCGGGCCACCTCGGCGAACCCGGAGTTGCGCAGCGTCGCGGCGAGGTGATCAGGCCACCACCGATAGGCCGTGGCGACTGCGTGATCGAAGGCCTGCGTCGCGTGCGACGAACCATCGCTCGCCGAGAAGCCGATCAGAAGGTGGCCGCCGGGTGTCAGCACACGATGGAACTCCGCGAGAACGGCGGGGACTTCCTGCGGCGGAGTGTGAATGATGGACCAACGTGCGAGTACGCCTCCCAGGGCGCTGTCGGCAATGTCGGACGCGGCCATCGAGCCGACGTCGAACCGCAGGCCCGGACAGGCCTGCCGAGCCAAGTCGATCATCACGGGAGAGACGTCGACACCGAACGCATCCAGCCCCAGCTCGTGCAGGTGAGCGGTGACATGTCCAGGGCCACACCCCAGGTCCGCGACCCGGCTGTTCCCACTCGCGTGTACGACCTCGGCGAAGGCACCCAGGATGGCGCGGTCCAAGGGACTGTCATGCAGTGTGTCGCGGAACAGTTGCGCGTAGGTGGGGGCGACATCGTCGTAGGCCTCGCGGGTAGCGCTGAGGGCATCGTGTTCAATCATGCTCGTGACAGTAGCTCCCCCGCCCAGCTCATCGCCCCTGGGTACGGAGGCGCCGCATGGCCCAACTCCCGCGAGGGCCTCGCCCAGGCCACGGCCTGCGAGGACCACCTTCCTGCCGTGCGGCCGCCTCACACAACTCCCGGACGATTCTGCGCAGGCACACTCGGCACCGGCCGGTGGCCGGCGCCGAGCAGCCCCACCACCGGCCCACGATCACTTCGACGACAGTCCCTGCTCCGCGATCGGCCGGTCCGCCGTCGGCGCGCTCCCCGCGGAGCTGTCCGTCGCATCCTCGTCCGGCCCGGGCCACGTCGTTGCCGGTGCCAGGGAGAGATTGCAGAACTCGGCGTAGCGGCCGCCACGATGGAGCAGTTCCTCGTGGCTGCCCTCCTCGATGATCCTGCCGGCGTCGAGGAAGACGATGCGGTCGGCTTGCTGGACGGTGTGCAACCGGTGGGCCACCATCACCACCGTCCGACCCGTCCCCATGCGCTCGATGGCGGCGTGGACGGCCGCCTCGCCCCGCCCTGGCACCGAGGGCACCGAACCCTTACAGAACGCGGGGAGCAGCACCCTCTTCCACGCGGCACGTGTCCGCGAGCCGGCATGCCTTCTGTCAGCTCCCTTCGGCCCGAAGGGCCCCGGAGCTCGCGAAAGGCCGCGGGCGGCGCGGAAATCGGCCGCCCGCGGCTCGTGTCGGGGGCCGGCGCCTGGACTCGGTGACGGCCCAGCCTGTGGCCACCGCGCAGTGATCTCTACAGCGCTACGGCTGGGGCTTCCCCGCGAAGACCCACCGATTACCCGCCAGCGCGTCGTTCCGCTCGGGCAGCGGGCCTCGCCCGTGTTGATGCGTGAAGTCGAAAGGCGTGTGGACCGATGTGGACCAGCCCTTGTTCGCCAGGTCGCCTGCGGAGTCCGGCCGCGGCTCTCCATCGAACAGTTTGAGCAGATCGATGCCGAGCTGGTGCCTCGTCGAGGTGTAGAGCGGACTGTCGCGATATTCCAGGAGGTCCTTCTCGAGTTTGACCTCGAACGCCAGGGCACTCCCGCCCGCGCTCAAGCGGTCCACCGTGTCGATGAGGTAGGTCTCCGCAGCGGCGGGAAGATAGAACAGCAATCCCTCGGCCAGCCAGACGCTCGGCGCGGTCGGGTCGAAGCCTGCGTCGGTCAGGGCTCCGACCCAGTCGGCGCGCAGATCAACGGGAATAGCCACACGTGCTGCCTTCGGGGTGGCCGACGTGCCGCCCAGCACCTCGCGCTTGAACGCCAGCACGCCCTCCCTGTCGACCTCGAAGACCACACAGCCCGGAGGCCAGTCAAGTCGGAAGGCGCGTGAATCCAGCCCCGCCCCCAGCAGCACCACTTGCCGCGCGCACCCCTCGTGCACCGAGCGGAGGAGGAAGTCGTCGAGGACCCTCGTCCGCAGACCGAAGTAGCGCGCGAATCGTCCCCACAGGGGATTCGCGTCCCCGTCCGGCACCTGTTGCATGCGGACCGGCCAGCCCGCGGACGCCGGTGCGGCGAGCACGAAGTGCTCGGCGAAGACGTCCTGCGCCAGGCTGTCGTGGCGGTGGGTCTCGATCGCCCGTGCTGCGGCCACCATGAGGGCGGTCAGCCCGACACCCCCTTCCACGCCGTCCACGCCGGTGTTCTGACGCACTGCGTCGACCATGTGCACCCCTTGGGGAAGTAGAGACAATGAACGTGAGAACCGCGCTGACGGATCCGCGGTGTGTCCGGACACCCAAGCGCCAGACAGCTCGTGCCACGAGCAGCACGAGCGGCGGCGTCCCGGCGGGGCGCCCGCATCATCGGTCCGGAGGGCTCGTCGTGGGTCGGTTCGCGGACGTACCGGCCCCGGTGGAGGTACGTACCGGGCTGCCCCTCAGGTGACGGGGAACGGCGTCGGACGCCTCGGTCATCCGCCCGTCCCCTCCGGGATCAGTACGGGCTTGACCACACGGCCGGCGTCGCAGTCGCGTTCCGCCTCGTTGATGTCGGCGAGCGGGTAGGTACGGATCAGCTGGTCGAAGGGAAACCGTTCGGCCTGCCAGAGTTCGGTCAGCCGCGGAATCAGCGGTGCCGGTACTGCGTCCCCCTCGCAGATGTGGGAGATCCTGCGGCCCCGGTCCAGGGTCCCGGGCCGGAGGGGGAGCTCGGTGCGGAGCCGGGCCACCAAGCCGAGGTGGCCCGTCGGGCGCAGGGACAGGAGCGCGTCGTTGATCAGCCTGGCGGAGCCCGTCGTGTCCAGTGCGTACCGCGCACCGCCGTCGGTCAGTCGCTGGATGCGTTCGGGCAGGCCGCTCGATGCGGCGTGCAGCGGGGTCGCACCGAGTCGCTCGGCGACGGCCAGCCGTTCCGGGTACCGGTCGATGGCTACGGTCACCGCCCCGGCAGCGTCGGCCGCCATCACCGCGGCCAAGCCCACCGCTCCCGCACCGAAGACGGCGACGGTGTCGCCGGGGCCGACGCCGAAGGAGTTGAAGACCGCTCCGGCGCCGGTCAGGAAGCCGCAGCCGAGCGGTCCGAGCAGCTCGACGGGCAGGGAGGGATCGACCCGGACGGCGTTGCGGGCCCGGACGATCGCATACTCGGCGAACGAGGACTGACCGAACCACCGTGGGGCCAGTTCGCCCCCGGCCGCGTCGGTGAGCCGCGCCGCACCCTCCGGGCGCCCCCCGAAGAGGTTGAGCGAGGCGAAGGAGTCGCAGTAGGCAGGGGCCGCGCCGATGCAGTTCCGGCAGTGTCCGCAGGAGTCGAAGCTCAGCACGACATGGTCGCCGGCCCGGAGGCCGGTGTCCGGTCCGCCCGTCTCCACCACGACCCCGGACCCCTCGTGGCCGAGCACCGCCGGCAACGGCGTGCGGCCCGACGAACTCCGGACCACGAGGTCGGTCCGGCACATGCCGCAGCCCGCGATCCTGACCAGGATCTCGCCGTCGGCCGGTCCCGCGTTCAGGATCAGTTCCTCGACGCCGAACCGGGTGTCGTACGAGCGCAGCACCGCCGCACGGAACCGCATCGTCACGCCTCCTTCGGGCGGTGCACGACGAACGGCCTGAGGTTCCCGTGCAGCCCCCACAGCCCACCCGCTACACCGACTCCGCTTTCCTTGATGCCCGCGAAGGGCTGGGCCAGGGAAAGTTCGGCGTGGTGGTTGATCCAGGCCGTCCCGCATTCCAGTCGGTCGGCGACCGCCTCGGCCCGGTCGAGGTCGGTCCCCCATACCGAGCCGCCCAGCCCGAAGCAGGTGCCGTTGGCCGCCTCGACGGCCTCGTCCAGGCTTCCGTACGGCAGCACCGGCAGAACAGGACCGAATTGCTCCTCTGTCACCACCGGGCTGTGGGACGGGACATCGGCCAGAATCGTGGGGGCGAAGAAGTAGCCAGGTCGGTCCAGCCGGTGACCTCCGGCCACGGCTCGGGCACCGTCGGCCAGGGCCCGGGCCGTGTAACCCTCGACCCTGGCCAGTTGGGGAGCGTTGTTGACCGGCCCCATCTCGGAGTCCGGGTCGAGCCCGGCCCCCACGACTGCGGTCTTCGCGCGATACGCGAGTGCCTCGACCACCTGGGAGTAGATCCGGGCCGGAGCGTAGACGCGCTTCACCGCCATGCAGACCTGGCCGCAGTTACGGAAAGCCGCCCAGAACAGACGGTCCGCGACCCGCTCCACATCCACGTCGTCCAGCAGGATGGCGGCGTCGTTACCCCCCAGTTCCAGGGTGACCCGGGCAAGCGCGCCGGCCGCGCCGGCCGCGACCGCCCGACCGGTGGGGATCGAGCCTGTGAACGTCACGTGGCGGATCCCCGGATGAGAGGCGAGCCGGGCGCCGAGGGGCTCTCGACCGGTGACGACCGTCAGTACGTCCTTGGGGAGGGCGGTGGAGATGACGGACCCCAGCATCCTCGTGGCGAGGGGTGTGAACGGGGAGGGCTTGAGCACCACCGTGTTGCCTGCGGCGAGCGCGGGCGCGAACTTCGCCGACGCGAGCTGGAGGGGAAAGTTCCACGGGACGATCGCGCCGACGGGCCCCAGCGGCCGCCAACGGATCTCGCCGTGTACCGGCCTGCCGTCTGTGATCGGTTGCCGGCCGGGGTCGAGCTCGGCGAAGTAGCGCAGGCGGGCCGCCACACGGGCGATCTCCGCGTACGACTCGGACAGGGGTTTGCCCTGTTCACGGGTGAGCAGGGAAGCGAGGTCAGCCTCCGCCGCCTCCACGGCATCGGCTGCCGCGAACAACGCGGGGGTGCGGGCGGACGAGTCGGACCGCCAGCCGCGCCAGGCCTCGTGGGCCCGGTTGACGACGGCGTCCAACTCGTCCGGTTGCTGGTCGGGAGCCTCGGCGAAGGCTTCGCCCGTCGCCGGGTCGAGCACGGCGAAGCACTCATCGCGGAGCACGGGCACGGGGCTGGGCGAGCGTGTCGGCATGCTCGGCGGTCAGCCCGCGGCGGCCACGGCCGCTGCGCATTCTCGGGCGTGCCGGTCCATCTCCGCCCGGAAGGCGGCCACCAGGTGCGGCTGAATCCTTCCGGCGTTGCGGTCGCCTCCCTCGCAGACCGCCCCGCGCACTCCCACGATGTCCGTGCCGATACGGGTCAGCGTGCCGATGTCAGCCACCTTGATGCTGCCAGCCAGGGCGGCGAGCAGCTCGGCGTCGTGGGCCAGCCGGACGAACTCCGCGCAGAGATCGGGCGGCACGTGGTCGAACAAGCGAGTCCCGTCCTTGACCGCGGTATCGAGCATGGCAGCGTCGGCACCTGAGCGGCGGGCGATGTCGGGCAGGGAGAGCGGGTTGACGCAACCGATCCGGTGGGCGTCGGCGTAGCCCGAGGCGACGACGAACGCGTCCGGTCGATAGTCCTTCACTGCCCGGACAACCCCTTGCATGACCTCGATGGCCTGTTCGGGCGTCACACATCCGTAGAGGCCGACCTTGATGTACGTGGCTCCGGAGACAGCCGCGCCGAGCGCGGCCTGGGCCACCGTACCGGGCTTGTACGGTACGTCCCCCACGGTGGCGGAGACCGGCTTGTCCTCCGGGACCGCCGCGCGGATTTCTCTGATGACCCACGGGAAGTTCGCCCCGAGCGAGCCTTCGTCGGGCTTCTTGACATCCACGATGTCAAGGTGTTCGGCGGCCTTCGCACAGTCGAGGGCTTCCTCGACACCGTCCGGAGAGATGAGCAGCAACAACGTGGTTCCTTCCACCGTATGTCTACCTGCCGAGGGCAGGTGAGCGGAGCCGCTTGCCTGGTCCGTGTGCTCATCCTTGCTGCGGCCCACGGTCGCCGGCAGGGCGTGCGACGTACCGGGCGGGTCATTGTCCTGCCGTGTCCACGCCCCTTGCGGCGCGCCGTCTGCGCCGGTTCGGACCGGCCGGGGCTTCGGCTGCCGTACCGCCTCCTCCAGGAGGAGCCGCGTACTCGTCCGCGCCGGCGGCACGGGCTGGTCTTCGTGGAGCCCTCATTCCGCATGACCGCACGGTGCCGCGTCGGGACCTCAGCGGCGTGGTGGGCGCGCACAGAGGTGTAGTCGACGTGCATGCGATGCCACCCGTCTTCCACTGCCGAAGAGTTCCGGTGACTCCCCCACTGCACCCGGCCGAGCCGGTGACGAAGCCCCTTGGCACCTGACGGTGATCCCGCCGCCGGCCGCACCGGTTGCCGGTCGACGGCAGCAGCCGCTCCGGCACGACCCGCTCGGCGTCGGCCAAGTGGCCCCGGCTGATCACGTCCAGACCAACGGGCGCGCGTCGAGCCGCGGTTACACCTCCGCTTCATCAACTCCACCATGCCGGAGAGCTGTCCGCTGCCTGGCCGGCGTCCATGCCGCGCCGGAGCAGAGCGGCCACCGCACCGGACAGCGCTACATCGACGCCCGCGTCGGCGTTGGTGCACGGAACGTGTTCGGACGCTGGCCATGCCCATGGAGAGGCGGTCCACGTCGCCGCCGTGCTCGCCGGCGTCGATGCGCTCGGTCTAGAAGGAGAGAAAGCCCGGCACCCCGGTCATGGTCTCGGTGGCGTGCGGGAGGAGATCTGCCGCCGTGCAGCGCAACGTCGCGGAACGTTGCTTCAACCACTTGAAGCAGTGGTGCGGCATCGCCACCCCCCGACGAGACCGCCGAGGCCTGTCAGGCAGTTGTCATCCGCGCATGACTGCTGATGCGGGCGGTGCCCTGGCGACACGCCCTAGCAGTGATGACCATCAGGACACTCGGCGAGCAGCACTCCGAAGACCGGGAAGAGGAGGACCGGCACGCCGGACACGGCTCCCATGATGGCGAAGCGACGGCGGGCTTGCTGCCGACGTCCTACGAGCGCCACGGTGAACCCCATGGCCGGCGCGGCCACCGCACTGATCAGAGCTGCCGGACCGAACATCCCGCCGACGTCCTCCCGCACCTCCGGCGTTCCCATGACGGATGCGATCACAGAGGCCAGCAGGATGAAGGGAGCGCCCGCCCACCACCACGTCATCGTGGTCTTCATACCAAAGCCCTCGGGACTCCGCCTCGCGCCGGTGCAGCCCCTGCGGTCGGGATCACCCGGCGACCCGCACCCCTCAAGCCCCGTCTCCGGGAGAACAGAGCGTTGGCGGATCAGGGCGTCGCGGACATCCGCACCGAACTGAACCGGACCCCGCACTCCGGAAACATCGTCCGGACCGTATTGAAGTGAGGCCGGCGGAACCCGGTTCCGGTGCACCCGCCGCCGCCTTGACCATGGCCGTCTCCGCCCGGGCCACATCAGGTGCGGTCGCGGGGTGACCTGCCAGGTGTGACGGCACGTACGCCGGTGCTGGAGTGCGAGCGCAGCGGCCCGTTCTCAGTGTGCGGTGATCACGATGACGTCGTCGTCCGCCATCCAGCGCCGGACCACCGTCTTGGCAGGGTTCACCCGGACCCCATGGCCGGGCCCGACTGTCGCGCTCTCACGGCTCCGGTAACCGATGGCGCACTCCCCGCGGCGTGACGCCGACTCGACGACGGTGGCGAAGGAGGCTTGATGCCCCTCCCGGACGTAGTCACCGGCCGGCCTGAGGTGGATGCCGTTGCCGTCGGGAGACAGGAGGCCCTCGAAAACGTCGGCCAGACGCCAGTTCTGGGAGATCTGGGCCATCAGGAGGCCGATCAGCTTGCCACTGACGACGAAGTCGGCACCGGGTCCGACCGGCGCGATCGCCCTGTTCCGGTCGTCGGTCATCTCGGTGACCACGGAGATCGCCCGCCCAGTCCTGCGTTCAAGGGCGCGCAGGAGTAGCAGTGTGACCAGGGCCCGGTCATCCGGCGCCCCGTTGCCCGCCGAACGGTCGGGCCCCAGGACGATGACACCGTCGTAACCGGCGGCATCCAGACCGTTCACCGTCTCGGGCAGGGTGGGATCGCCGGGGTGGAAGGTGACGTCCAGTCCGATGGCTTCGTTGGCCGCCTCCCGTACCTGGTGACCCGTCAGTTCCCCTCCGTCAGCCACCACATGGAGGACGGAGCCCGCCCCGGTATGGCCGGACAGATGAGCGACGATGCGTCGGGCCCGGCGATTCCACCCCAGCAGGAGCAGCCGTTGTGGTCGCGCCACCGTCGGTGGGCGGGACACGATCACTGACTCGTCGATTGCCGCGGGTTCGTCGGCCGGTACCGCGGTGTCGTCGTCCTGCGCGATGACGACCACCCGGTCCCCCGGGAGAACGACCGAGTCGACCGCCGGATTCAGCTGCACCCTGCCGTCTGCCCGTACGACACCGACCACGCAGGCATTCCGGTAGGCCAACAGTGCCCGGCCGAAAGCCTGACCCGCCAAGGCCGGAGCGTCGATGACATAGAACTCCTCCCCGGCGAAGTCGAGCAGTTCCTGGTAGACGAGAGAGAGGCCCGGCTGCCTGACGCACTGCGACACCAATCGGGCGGTGATGTCGTCGACCTCGAGGACGACCGCGTCCGGACCTGCCGCGAGACGCGCGGCGAGCTGGTAGCGCTCGTCGCGGACGACAGCCACCACCCGCACCCGGCAGTCGTCGCCCACTGCGGCCCGGAGGGAGAGCAGACTCTTGACGATTTCCGCGTCCTCGTCCGGCTCGTCGCGCGGAAGCACCAGAACGACGTCAGCCGTGCCGGGACTGACCCGTGCCAACGCGGCCGGGTCGGCGGGCCGTCCGTTGCGGCAGATGATGCGTGTGCGCCCGGTGCTCCCCGCTTCGGCACTCAGCTCCTCCTCCATATCGGTCTTGTCCCGGTCGGCCAGCACCGCGATCGCGCTCCGGCGCTGGTTGGCATTGGCCAGGACGAGCTCGGTCACCACCGTGTGGATCTGGGCGGACCAGCCGAGTACGACCGTGTGCCCCTCTTCCAGGACCGTGGAGTGCCCGAGGCGTAGAGCGACGAGCTTCTCGGTGATCGCAGCAGTGATGAGACTGACGAGGGTGGACACGTAGAAGAGGGCGACGAGGGCGAGCAGAACAGACAAGGCGACACGCAGAGGCGATCCGACCTCACCGCCCAGTCTGAGCGTCTGGCCTACGGTCCGCCACACCGCAGCCGTCTTCGCCCAAAGGGCGTCGGGAGCCCGGTCGTCCGTCCACACCAGGACCGCGCTCAGAGGCACAACGATGGCCAGGCAGGCAACGGCGAGCCATCCGATCAGGCCTGCCACCCCACCCGTGAGAGTGTTGTCGAACCAGTACCGCACCTGCTCGTCCAGAGGCGCCCGGCGCGTGGCCTCCGCCCCCGGGCGCACCGAACTCCGCGGAGGTTCCTGCGGCTGCCTCTGCTTCCCCACGCGGGCGCTGCCGGCGCGTGGGCCCCGGTCCGTACCGCCACTTGTCTTTTGCACAGCAGCAGCGTGGGAGGTTGTCGCTTCCGGCACACGGAATCCGGCCGGGGTTCATCCTTTCGAGATCAACAGCCTTGAACAAGGGCTGGACGACGAGCCGGCCCCGCACCCGGCAGGACCCTCCCGCCCCGGACCGTTTCACCGTTCAGGACCTCAGGCGGCACCGGCCGCACGGTCGGCGCAGTGGGAACAACTCATGACCGACTCACCGGGATGTGAGCGCACCGACCTCCCCCAGGAGCCGGGCCGCCGGTGCCGGGGCGATCAGCCACTTCAGGTGGCTGCCCTCGAGGGTACGGACGTCGTACGGGTTGTCCGGTGTCAGCGCGTCGCCCTCGCGGATCAGCCGGTCCTGCATGGCGAGCGGCATACTCGCGTCGTCGGCCAGGCGCACGAACGTCCTGGGGACACGGCCCCAGGAATCGGCCCGCGCCCGGTCCGCCGAGGTGCCTACGTCCAGGTTCTCGTCAGGCTGGAAGGTGTTCAGGAAGGTCAAGAACTCTTCTTCGGTGCCGTCGGCGACGAAGGCCGCCTTGAACGCCGCCAGGGCGTCAGGGTCCGAGGTCCGGAAATTGATGCGCAGCAGGCCCAGCTCGGCCGGGTTCCCGACCATGGCCAGGCCCAGCGACGCGGCATCGACCGTGGCCATTTCGGGCTCGGCGTAGTAGTCGTTGACGTCCAGATCCACCGGGCACCAGGCCGCGACGTAGACGAGGCGGTCGATGAGGTCCGGCCGTGCGTTGGCCGCAGCGGTCGCCGTGGCACCGCCGCGGCTGTGCGAGACGAGGATCACCGGGCCGTTCTCCTTCGCCCGCTCCAGGATCCCGATCAGGTGCGTGACGTTGTCGGCCAGCGTGACGCCCTTGATCGAGCCGGGCGCTGCTGCGAGACCCTCGAGGTCCTGCGGCGCCTGGTAGGCACTCGAGTAGCTTGCTCCGAAACCGTGGCCGGGGAGGTCGACAGCGACCGAACGGTGCCCGAGAAGGCCGAGTTCCGCCTGGAGGGGAGCGAAGGAGAAGGAGTTCGCGAAGGCTCCATGGACCAGTACGAACGTCGGCTGCATATGTCTACCCACTCTCTGAGACCCCGCCGTCACGTCGGCAACACGCTCCGGGGAACGGTCCGTTGCCGGGTGACGCCTGCTGCGGAGATGTCTTCTTCCATCCGGTGCCACCCCGCTGAACGCGGCGTATCGATCCAGAGACAGTGCGAACGGGTGCCCGATATCCCACGGGGACACTACGCAGCCGAAGATCACCGGTGCAACCGGTATAGATCTTTCCGTTTGTGTGTTCATCCGGCCCTCGAATGCCACAGCCGGGCACTCCGTCCCCACTCCGGAGGGCTGTCTGCGTCTACCGGCAGCGGCACAGTGCGGATGAGGTTGTCAGGTTGTCAGCAGAACCTGGCCGGCGCGACGGCTCACGCGGACATGGGAGCCCGCACTTCGGGGGCGTGGAGAAACCCCCGGCCGCGCTGGTGCGGCAGCCGGGGGCTTCTTCGTCGCCCGGGCCCTCGGGGGATGGCACCGGGAAACGGTCACGGGGCGGAGACGGGACGCCCTCGGTGGGCATCTTCTCCGTCAGCCGGTGCAGATGGGCGCCACAGGGCGCCCGCCAGCCGGACACGGCCTTGAACGCACCGTACGGTGCCCTCGGCCGGTACGGACGGACGCCGCTCCGCCTAGCCGGAAAACATGTCGGCGAGTACCCGCTTGCGCTGCTCCTCCCGGTGTCGACGTCTCGCGCCGGTGGACGGCAGACAGCAGACGGCGGTGACCAGGAGGGGAACGGTCCGCAGGAGCCCAGTCAGCTCGGCCGCTCATCCGAGCCGGACAACTCCTCGGCCCGAAGCGCGCCCGCCGGGACCTCGAAGACGATCTCAAGCCCGTCTCGCTCTTCCCCCTGCTCGCCGACTGGCGTGAATCCGAAGCCTTCGATGGTTGCCAGAGAGGCGGCGTTGTCAGATCTGATCGTGGCCCGCACGGTCTTGACCTGGGGTTCTGCGGCGGCCCGCAGGAGCAGCGCCCTCAGCATGGCGCGGGCATAGCCTTGGCGGCGGTACCCGGGTACGACCGTGTAGCCGACCTCCACCATGCCGGTCTCGTCCGGCGGCCCGTGGAACCCTGCGTCCCCGACGACGGCTCCGTCCGGCTCGGACACCACGGCCCGCGCGATCCACGGCGCGGCCGACGGGTCCTCGGCGAGCTGTTCAGCGCGATAACCGAAGATCGAGCGGGCCCGCTCGCTGACGAAGTGCTCGTCAAGGGCGACCCCGGCGGCGGCGCTGCCGCCGGCGAGGTCACCGTGAGCGAGCGCCCGCAGCGCCGTCGCGCCGAGCTCCACGAACCGGACGCGTTTGGGCAGGGAGTGCGTGTCGTCTTCCATCGCGGAGATGGTCGCCCGGCGACGGAGGGCTGTCCACCGCATTATGACTTGGGCAGACATCGTACCGACGGCCTCGGCGGACATCTCGGTGCCTCCGGTCAGGCCTACAACGCGAAGGTCCGCACTGACGGCGCGATGCCTGCGCCGAAACGCCTCTGACGATCACCTTCCCGCCTGCGACCTCCGCGCAGCGGGCCACCCGCGGCAGAACAAGCGTCCACGTCCGCGACTCCGCCCAGGGACCGCCTTCCCCCGCCCGACCGCCTCGCCGGGGGACTCCGAACGAGCCGGAGCCGGACACGGAGCGCCCCAGCCTCCCTCATCGCAGGAAAAGAGGACGAACCGGAGCGCCCGGCACAGCAAAGCGGTGGGCAACTCGCGTGAACAAATCGAACAGACGTACCATTCAAGTGTGCCGACAAGTATCGCTCCCTCGACCTGCGCGACGCCCAGTTCGCCCTTCACCGAAACCGCGCCGCCGGCCTCCCGTGGCCGGCCGAGCCGATGCCCGTACGGTCGGCCGAGAAGCACTGGGACAGCGGCTGACGGCTCGAACGCGCAGACAGCTCCGCCCGCACCCCCCGGGCAACGAGACGAGGGGGCCCGGCTCCGGAATGAAGGGCTCGATTTCAGCACGACGGTGCCCACCCATACCTCCCGGGAGACCACACACCGGGGCGGGGCAGGCTCAGCGCGCACGCCCCCGGAGCACGGGACAGTGACCGCGGACGGGGGGCCGTAGCCTTGTCCGGGACCGGCGAGACGTCCCGGCTGGAGAAGTGGCGGGCGACACGGGCATATCTTGCTTGGCAGCTGCGATGCGTGGACCGCCGGATCCGAGAGCTCGAAGGCCAGGAACAGCAGGAGAAGCGTCAGCGCGAGCGGGCTCGTGCCGCACAGTCGTGGAAGATCCAGCCGCAACGCTCGAGCTCGAGCGCGTTGCTGCACCGGGGGAACTGCATGCTGTACAAGAACAGTTTCGGGTTCATGTCCCGTGAGGAAGCAGTCGTCGCACTGACCGACCCCGACATCGAGGCGTGCCAGATCTGCAACCCCCGGGCCGGCCTGCAGTGAGACATGACACCGCTCCGGAAGCCGGAGGCATCCCCCGGCGTGGGGCGACCGCGCGATCTGGCGGCGCGGCGGTGTCCGTGGGGTGCTCACGAAGGAGAACCATTCCCGGTCCGGCTGCGCCGGAAGGCGGCCGAACGCGCACCGGTGGATCGGTGTCCACCTCACCACGATGCCGTTCCCGGCGGCAGAGTGTGGCGGTTGCCCGAAGGCCGGCATCGGCATCGGCTGCTCGCACGGGTGCGGACGGTGAGGATGTTGTCCGGACCCTCCGTCAGACAGGGTGCGGAAGGCGGTGCAGTTGTACGTCGACGAGCCGGCCGCCCGACACCTCAGCGGTCATGTATGTGCGGTGCGGCTGTCTGCGCCTGTCGGTCGGCGAGCCCGGGTTGAGCAGGCGCAGCCCGCCGGGAGCGGTGGTGTCCCACGGAATGTGGCTGTGGCCGAACACCAGGACGTCGAGATCGGGAAAGCGAGCCGCACACCGTCCCTCGCGCCCCTGCGACGGCCCCGTCTCGTGCACCACACCGAAGCGGAGCCCTCCGCACTCGACACGTGCGACCTCATCGAGCCTGGCTCGTAGCTCCGGCCCGTCGTTGTTGCCGAAGACACCCACGAGGCGCCGCGCGTGCGCTTCGAACAGGTCCAAGGTCGCCTCGTCCACCCAGTCACCGGCGTGCATGACGACATCCGCTGCGTCTACTGCCGCCAGCAGAGGGGCGGGCAGGTGCCTGGCCCGCTTGGGCACATGGGTGTCCGAAGTCAGCAACAGGCGCAAGGCATACCTCCGGGCCGTCGATCAGCGGCTGCAGAGTACCGCTCATCGGGGCAGTCCTCACGTCACCGTCCGGCCTCCACCGTCACAGGGCGTGTCCTGCCGGAGGGCCGCCGCGGCGCCCCCTGTGACCACGTCCGTCATGAACCGGCGGAGGACCTGCCGGACGAGCTGGCAGCACGCCGCAGGAGAACGGGCGACCCTTTGACGCCAGGGCACCCGTACGGGGTACAGGTGTGACACCGGCACCCCGCCGAGCGCGGGATGGCGAGTCCGCTCAGGCCCATCCTTCCGGACAGCTCCGGCCCGGATCTTCCTGGCGGTCCCGTCGAGCGTGGTCCGGACCTCCTGAGGCCGCCCCGTCGCCGAGCGGAGAAGTCCCCGGCACACGAAGTCCCTGTCGGTACCGGGAAGTTCATGGCACGCCGTCACGCACGGCCGTGATCAGTCAGGCAGGATCACTTGGACGGCGGACCCTGGACAGAGGAGCGGGTGACCACGTTGATGTTGAACGTGTGAGCACCCAGACCACCCGCTATGCCCATGAAGAGCAGGGCGAAGTGCTCCTGTCCGCGTGCGGTGGTGATGCCACCCATGTCCAGCTGTGACGACGGGGGCCAGCCGAGGTCGGTGAGCAGTCGGCCGGTGATGCGTTTGGCCTCGGCGTCGTCGCCGGAGAGGAAGACGGTACTCGGGCCGTCGAGACCGTCCGGGGCGATCATCACGGTGGAATCCATGGTGCACAGGGTCTTGACGACGGGGGTCAGAGGGAAGGCCGCCTGAATCTCTTCGCCCAGGCTGCTGTTGGGGTGCGAGAGTTCGGCGTAGTCGTCGGAGAGGCCGACCCCGACGTCGATCAGCAGGGTGCCCGCCAGCGCCGGTGCCCCGATGGAGTGCAGCAGTTCCACGGAGACGGCTCCTGGAGTGGCGTTGACCAGCACCTCTGCCTGGGCGGCTGTCTCGCTCAGGCCCGCTACGGGGAAGCCTGCATCTGCCCGGTCCTCTGGTCGACGTGAACCCAGGAGTACGTCGTGTCCTGCGACGCTCCACCCTTGGGCCAGTGCGCGGGCGACATTGCCGGTGCCAAGTAGTCCTATAAGCATGCTGTGAAGCTAGCCGTCACCGGCACTCGGTACATCGGCCCGCGGCCCCAGGCGGACCGGGACGAAAGACGTACGCCGATGGTCGCCGGCTCTCGCCACGACGCCCCTCCGAGTCCTCCAGGACAGCTGCCCACCCCTTGGACAACAAGCCCCACCCTCCGGCATGCGGGCGCGTCAGCAGGAGGACGCTCGCACAGGCGGAGATAAACGCGCACCCCATGTCCGTCGAACTCCCGTTTATCACCTCTTGATTTCCGCGACCTACGATCACCCAGCCAGACGTACTGAACCAGGGCTGCTGCTGAACAGTGCAAAGCCTGGCAAAAAAAAGGGGGACGAGGGCATGCTCCGCATACATTTCAGTGACGCGGATCTGGCCAGAACCAGGATCGCCACCGCGCCTGATCCGGTCTGGGAGATCGCCGCGAGTCTGCACCGATTACAGTCACGGAAAGGCCGTTGGGCCTACGCGGAGTGGTACCGCACGGCACGGCAGCAACTGCGGGACAAGGGGCTGGAGCGGGTTCTGCGGAACGCCCTGCTGCCCCTGTACCCGCGAGCCGCGTACTTCCCGGATTTCCTGACTCCCGCTCACGCGGTGGGCGACCTGGCCATGGGGATGGAATCCATCGTCGCCACGCCTCCGCAGCGAGTCCTCGATGAGGTGGCCATCCTCGACCGGACCGTCGGGGCCCCCACGTGGGCCGGAAGGCTGACCCGGCTGGAGTCGCGCAAGGAGTTCGTGGGGATGCTGCGCGCGTACCACGACGCGGTGGTCGCCCCGTACGAGGAACAGACACAGGCCAGGATCGAGGCGGAACGGGCGGTACGCTGCCGGGGGCTGCTGGACGGCGGGGTCGAGGGCATGCTCTCCGGACTCGGGCCCATGCTGCGCTGGCGCTCTCCGGTCCTGGAGGTGAGCTATCCCAAGCAGGCCGCCGACCGGGACCTGTATCTGGGCGGCCGTGGGCTGACGCTCGTCCCCTCCTACTTCAACTGGGGCGAACCGGTCGCCTTCGCCGATCCTCAGCTGCCACCCGTGCTCTGGTATTCGATGCTCCACGAACCGAGCCCCCTTGATGCCCCGCACGAGGACGCTGCCGACAGGCCCTTGATCACCCTGCTCGGGCGTGCGCGCGCAGTTGCTCTGCGCGCCGCGTCCACCGGCGCCACGACCACGGAGATGGCCCGTGCGGCCGGGGTCTCGACGTCCTCGGCCAGCCGGCACGCCACCGCGTTGCGTGACGCGCGGCTCATCACCACCGTCCGGCACGGCCCGGCCGTGCTGCACACCCTCACCCCCGCCGGGGCGTCCTTGCTCCGGGCGGGCCTGGGGAAGTCCCGCTGACACCGGGAGCAAGGAGCGGTGAGCACTGTCCGGGTTCGGCCGGGCTCCCCCGGCACCCCTCGGCTTTCGCACGTGGCCGGCAGCAGCGCCGAGGAGTGAAACTCGTTCAGGACCGGTGGCGGGGCACACCCGGGCCGAGACGTCTGAAGCGGAAGCGGCGGGGCTGAAAGGCAGAAACCCGCCGAGCGGGGCGCGGCTTCCGATCGGATCCGCCGCGGGAGGCCCGCCCATCCGTCGGCCGTAGGCCACGCCGGTCGTCGGCCCCGGCTGTTCGGGGGACACGCGGGCCGCCTCGGCTCCTCCGTCGCCCGGCGCGGGCATCTCCGGGTGAACCGAAGGAGAGACACGATGCCGCTCTATCTGTCGAGGTTCAGCTACACACCCGAGACGTGGGCAAGGCTGATCAGCCACCCCGAGGACCGCGCCGAGGCCGCTCGGTCCTACATCGAGTCCGTGGGTGGGAAGCTGCACGGTTTCTGGTACGCCTTCGGCACCCACGACGGCTACAACCTGTGGGAAGCTCCGGACAACGTGTCCATGGCCGCGGTTGCGCTGGCGATCAGCGGGGGCGGCGCGCTCAGCTCGTTCGAGACGACGGCTCTCCTGACCATCGACGAAACGTTGGCTGCCCTGCGCACAGCCGAGCGAGTACGGTACCGGGCTCCCGGCGAGTAGCGACGAGCACGCCCGCGGACGACCATGGCGCGCCCCGCTCCCGGCAGGAGCGGGGCCATCGGCGGTTGCAGCGTGTTCCGTATCCTGGGTGCATGCGCATGCGCCCCACTCTCAGCTGGATCCCGACCGAGGACCTGCCGCCGGGCACCACGGATCTGAGGCCGGTCGCCGATGCGCTGAGCGCAGGCGGTGTGCTGGTGCTCAGCGGGGCGGGTATCTCCACGGAGTCGGGCATTCCCGACTACCGCGGCGAGGGCGGAAGCCTCAGCCGGCACACACCGATGACCTACCAGGACTTCACCGCCGATGCCCAGGCCCGGCGGCGGTACTGGGCGCGCAGCCATCTCGGCTGGCGCACCTTCGGCCGCGCCCGCCCCAACGCCGGGCACCGGGCCGTGGCCACGTTCGGACGGCACGGCCTGCTCTCGGGTGTGATCACCCAGAACGTCGACGGCCTGCACCAGGCTGCCGGCAGCGAGGACGTCGTCGAACTCCACGGAAGTCTGGAGCGGGTCGTCTGCCTCTCCTGCGGTGCCTTCAGCCCGCGCCGCGAGCTCGCCCGGCGGCTGGAGGAGGCCAACGTGGGCTTCGCTCCGGTGGCCGCCGCGATCAATCCGGACGGTGACGCCGACCTGACCGACGACCAGGTCGGAGACTTCCGCGTGCTGCCCTGCAGCGCCTGCGGCGGCATCCTGAAACCGGACGTGACCTTCTTCGGCGAAGCCGTGCCCCCGCCCCGAGTCGAGCACTGCCGCGAACTGGTCCGCCAGGCGACCTCGCTACTGGTGCTGGGGTCGTCCCTCACGGTCATGTCCGGGCTCCGGTTCGTTCGCCAGGCGGCGCAGACCGGAAAGCCGGTACTGGTCGTCAACCGGGACCCCACCCGGGGCGACCGGCACGCCGTCACCCGCATCGCGCTCCCGCTGGGAGCGGCCCTCACCACCGTGATCAGCCGACTGGGCATCCCCGTGGACGACGAGGCGGCGGGGGCTGGGTGAGGTGATGGCCGAGCAGGGTGTCACCCGGGCCCCGCGCGCAGTGCGGGCCGGGAGGAGGTGGGTGCGGCCGCCGGTTCGACCTGCGGGTCGCAGCTCACTGCACCGACGGACGGCTGTGCGTGGCCCAGTATTCGTCGGCGGTGATCCCGAGCAGCACGACGTCGTGATACCCGCCGGCGAAGTACTCGTGCTGGCGGAGCCGTCCTTCGACGACGAACCCCAGCTTGCGGTAGAGGGCCAGGGATGCCTCGTTGAAGGCGTAGACCTCCACTTCACACTTGTTGTATCGCTGCTCCGCGAACATATAGGTGAGGATCAGTTCGGTGGCCTCGGTCGCGTACCCTCTCCCGCGGTGATCGCGGGAGATCTCGATGCCCGTCCTGAACCGCCCCGCACGGCTGTCGGTCTCTCCGACCGTCACGGCCCCGGCGAACACGCGATCCGCCAGCACCTCGACCACCAGCCGGAACGCCTCGGTGCGCGGTGACCGGCCGGCGCGGTCAGCGGTCCAGGCGCGGAGGCTCGCGTCCGAGCGTGGCGGCTCGACCAGGTCGGCGTTGCGTTCGTCGACGGTGTTCTGCGCCAGGGCCCGGAAGCTCTTCCAGTCCTCGGGCTCGACGCCCCGGAGGCACACCTTCTCGCCTGTCCACATGTGACTCATGGCGCCTACCACTCCGGTCGGTGCAGGCACCGGGCGCCGTGCACTGCACTCGCGCAACAACGACGGAACACGCCCGCGTACCCGGTGCGCGCCGCCCGCGGTAGGGCGGCGTGGCCGAGGGGTCCGGCCCGCGGACAGAATGACGCCTTTCGTGTCCGACGGCAAGACCGAGTGACGAAGGGGCCCGGGGCAGCCGGCCCGCACCTCCCGCCGGCCATCGGCCGGGACCGCATCCGGTGAGCGGGACTCGTCGGTCAAGGCGCAAGGCCTGCGGCTGACGCACAGGGGTCCGGGCTCATCTCTGAGGTGCGTAGCACTGCGCTCACTGCTCTGCAGATGAGAGCCCGCTTGCTTTACTGTGCCGAAACCTCTGGAATACCTCAGATTTGTTTTCCAGAGGTATGGCGCACTGCCAGAATCGCAGGGTTCCTGATCATGCGCCTTCGAGCCATCGCCGGTGTTCCCCCCACGGACCCGGCCGGGACCGACCATCATCCCCTCACAAAGGCGAACCCCCTCCATGAGTGACGGCAGCATCACAGCAGCCGATCAGTTCGCAGCTGACACACCAGCTGCGAACTCCCCCCACGTGGACGCCGGCGACGCCGGCTACAGCAAGGACCTCAAGTCCCGCCACATCAACATGATCGCCATCGGCGGCGCGATCGGCACCGGACTCTTCCTGGGTGCGGGCGGTCGGCTCGCCGACGCCGGACCCTCGCTCGCGATTGCCTACGCCGTCTGCGGTGTCTTCGCCTTCTTCGTCGTGCGCGCGCTGGGTGAGCTGATCCTCTACCGCCCGTCGTCCGGCGCCTTCGTCTCCTACGCCCGTGAGTTCATGGGCGAGAAGGGCGCCTTCGCGGCCGGCTGGCTGTACTTCCTCAACTGGTCGACGACCGCGATCGCGGACATCACGGCTGCGGCGACGTACGCCCACTTCTGGGGCATGTTCAGCGACATCCCACAGTGGCTCCTCGCGTTGATCGCCCTCGCCGTGGTGCTGGCGGCCAACCTCATCTCGGTGAAGTACTTCGGCGAGATGGAATTCTGGTTCGCGATCATCAAGGTTGCGGCCCTCGTCGCCTTCATGCTGATCGGCATCTTCCTCGTTGTCACCCAGCATCCGGTGGACGGCCACACCCCAGGTCTGTCCACCGTCTCGGATACCGGTGTCTTCCCCGTCGGCGCCCTTCCGATGCTGCTCGTGATCCAGGGCGTCGTCTTCGCCTACGCCTCGGTCGAGCTGTGCGGCGTCGCCGCCGGCGAGACCGAGAACCCCGAGAAGATCATGCCCCGTGCGATCAACTCCATCATGTGGCGGGTCGGGCTGTTCTACGTCGGCTCGGTGGTGCTGCTCGCGCTGCTGCTGCCCTACACCGCCTACTCCGGGGACCAGAGCCCGTTCGTCACCGTCATGGACAAGCTCGGCGTACCGGGTGCGGCCGGTGTGATGAACCTGGTCGTGCTGACCGCCGCCCTGTCCAGCCTGAACTCCGGCCTCTACTCCACCGGCCGCATCCTGCGCTCCATGGCGCTGTCAGGTTCCGCCCCCCGCTTCACCGGCCTGATGAACAAGGGGCAGGTCCCGTACGGCGGCATCCTGCTGACCGCAGGCTTCGGGGTTCTGGGCGTCGGGCTGAACTACGTGGTACCCGGCCAGGCATTCGAGATCGTGCTCAACCTCGCCTCGATCGGAATCCTCGGCACCTGGGGCATGATCATGCTCTGTTCCCTGGTGTTCTGGCACCGCTCGCAGAACGGTCAGGTCACAAGGCCCGCCTACCGTCTGCCCTGGGCGCCGTACACCCAGATCGTCACCCTGCTGTTCCTCGTCGGTGTGGCCTTCCTGATGTGGTGGGGCGGCGGCGTCGGCCGGACGACCGTGATGTTCCTGCCGCTGATCGCCGCTGCGCTGGTCGGCGGCTGGTTCCTCGTCCGCGGCCGGGTACACGAAATGGCACGGGCCAGGCAGGACGTCTGAACCCTGGTGACTCCGGTGACCCCGGGCTGTGGACCGGGACGTCACCCGTTCGTCCCGAAGGGTGCGAGAAGTCCTGTATCGGCGGCGTGTCGCCCCGCGCGTGCGGGGCGACACGCCGCCGGACGTAGAAGCGTGCGCCTGCCGGTCCGTGCTCCCGCCGCCGGTTCGCGGGCCGGGAAAGTTCGGGCAGGTCTCCGTCTCAGCGGCACACCTACGGCCCCGCGGTCAAGTGGCTGGGCAGGACGGGCCCCGGCATCGTCATGCCGCAGTGCCGCCCGCGGCCTCGGGTGCCGGCGCGCGCCGGATGGGCAGCAGCGTCTCCACCTCATCTTGCAGGAGGTGATCTGTGATCAGCCGGTTGCCCAGGGCCGGCTTCTCCAGCGGGACCAGGTGGGAGGCACCGGGGACGACGGCCAGCTGGGACCTGGGGACCGCGCGGTACAGCGCGATCGTGTGCTCCAGCGTCATCATGTCGTCATCGCCGACCATGACGAGCGCGGGCGCCTGGACACGGGCCAGGTCCCCGGTGGTGAGTGCCGGCTGGGTGCGCCACATGTCGATCACCTTCGCCGCCACCACCGGCCAGTGCTCCGCGCCGTCCGGTGCGACAGCCTCGTACATCTCCCGGAAGAACGCGAGGTCGGCACCGGCCGGCGTCATCGTGTCCAGCATCGCCGGTTCCACGAAGCATTCGGGAGACGGCCGGAAGTTGGCCCCGATCACCACGACCTTGCGGACCAGGTCGGGGCGGGCGATGGCCACGAGCAGCGCGACGACGCCGCCGTCGCTCCAGCCCACCAAATGCGCCGGTCCCCCCACGACCGTCTCCAGGAACGCCACCGTGTCGTCGGCCATGTCCTGGTAGGAGAGGGGCCCCGGGACATCGGGGGTGTGCCCGTGCGCGCGCCGCTCGGGCAGGAAGACGTGGTACTCGGCCGCGAGGTCGGCGCGCAGCGCCCCCCACGTGTCGTTGGTGCAGAAGCCGCCGTGCAGCAGGACCAGCGGGTCGCCGGCGCCTTCGGTCTCGTACCACGTCGTGACACCGGGGAGGTTCGCGTAGTCGCCCATCGTCCCAGGCCTTTCCGGACCGGCTGCCGTCATCCCCGGCCAGTGTGCGCCGTGACCAGCACGTCCGCCACGCGGGCGAGTGTGCCGTCAGGCGCCGGCACGGGAGCAGTCGCCTCCGCCGGGCTGTGCGGCGCCGGTGCCGCACCCGATTGATTGCCGGGACTCCCCCGTGGATGGGCGGGCGCATGACAGGCAGGAGCGTTCCATCCCTGACATCCGGGCAGCCTCGACCGTCGCACCGACCGTCTGCGGAGCTCCTCTCGGCGTGATGCCCGCCCGCCCGACGCCCTGCTCGGCGCGTGGCCCTCCACAGGAGGGTGTCAGAGGCTACCGCCCGCGAGTGCCCCGTACAGGCACCGGGCACTCGCGGACGCGGCCGGGCGGTTCACCCCGTCGGCTCGTCCGGGGTGGGGCTTTCCGGGTGGACACCGGCGTTGCGGGCAGCGCTGCGTCCCGATCCGGCCTCGTCCGGGTCGGGATCGTCGCCATCAGGCTCAGCCTGCGGTTCCGTTTCGGGGCGTTCGGTACTCGGCGGGATTATCACGTCGAGCGCGTCCTCTCCGTCCTGAACCTGCTGGTCGGGCATATCTGCGGGTACAGGCGGCGGGCTGCCCTCGGCCCCCGTGTAGGCGGTGCCCTGGGGCCTGCGGTCGGTCATGTCGTACTCCCTTCGGTGCACGCCCATTCCGGTTTCGGGGGGCGGGCCGTTCTCGCACCTCGCGTACCCCCTGGGTAACGGACAACGCATCCTTGTCCTGCTGCGTTCCCGAGTGCGACGACGGGCTCCACCGCGGGTACGGGTGCGGGGCCATGGTGCACCCGTTCCGGAAGTACTTCTGTGGCCACCTACGCACCCGGTGATGATCGGGACCTGACCACAGGCCACGGGCACGGACCATCAACGGATCGACGCTCATGCGCTGAACCCGCCATCGCGAGGTCGTACGACGCTGCCCGTTCGACCCCCGCGAGCGCCGGGTCGAACGGGCAGCGTCGTGCAGTGCGCTACCCGCGTCCACATCACCTCCGCCCCGGCGGTCGGCGTCTTGTGACGCCGCCTGAACCTGCCGCCGGGGCTGTGCCTTGCGGTCAGGCGGAGGCCGGCCGGGCGGGCTGAGCGTGTGCCAGCAGGAATTCCGTAGCCCGCGCGATGGCCTCGGTGGAGGTTGCGTGGACGGCGTCGGACTCCTCCTCCTGGCGGTCCGCGGCGATGGCCGCGTACCACCAGGCATCGGCGTCCGGATCGTGGTGAATGACGGCTGTACCGCCTGCGTAGCGAAGCGGGATGGACTCGCTGGCGGACCTCTTGGCTACCGCGTGGGGCCATTTGAGGCGAGCGGACTGACGCTTGATGCCACCCCAGGCTGCACCCAGTTGGGCATAGTTGACTCCACTGCGGCCTGCTACGGTCGCTGCGCTTTCCGCGAGCCGGTCGACGGACCGCTTGGCTTCGTACAGCGCCCGCAGCAGCGCCAGTTGCACATCGGGCGCGGCCATGAGAGCGGGTTCGAAGGGCTTGCCCGCGGTGCGATAGGCCAGCGCACGGGTCGAAATCCGTTCAGCCAGTGCGCGGACCGCGTCGAGCACTGCTTCGTCCATGGTGAACGCGTCGTCATCGGTGGGGTCGTTCCAGGCGGGCTCCACCTGGGTCATGACGGTGGTCCAGAAGTCGTCGTCGTTCTTGTCCGGGGTCGGGATCACCACTGCATCGTCCATACGACAAATTTACCTGTCACTGTTTCAGATGACAAGTAAATTTACCGTCGACTAAAAATGACAGTTTCACCTGTCGTCGAATGATTGCCTCGCTCCGGTCAGGGTGCGAGGGTGCGCCGCAGCGCCTCGAGACCGTCACCGTAGATAGCGCGGAACAGGGCGATCGCTTCGTCGTCGCCGATCCTGTCCGGTGTGAAGGTGCCGCTCCACTCGACGAGGGAGAAGCCTCTCTCCGGGTCCTCGCGCACCGTGATGGTCGACAGGTAACCGGTCACCGGGAACGGTGCCTCGAGTATCGAGTAGCTGTAGGTGCGGGCCTTGTCGTCGAAGGCTTCGAGACGCTCGGTGATCCGGCCGCCTTGCTCGTTCGTGAGAGAACGGGTCCGGCCGCCTTCGCCGAGCTCACTCTTGCGGATGTACGGCAACCAGTCGGGCAGGCTGTCGAACCCGCCGATGAGCTGCCAGACCCGGTCGGGCGGTGCGGGAATGCGTACCGATGCGGTGGTCGTGGCCATGAGGGTTCTCCTTGCAGGTGTCGGTCAGCATTCAGACGGCGGGTACGGGAGCGTCGGCCGCGATCAGCCGCTCCTCGCGCAGCGCCGTCCAGAACCCGGCCGGGATCCGCTCGCCCAGCGCGGCGACGTCCTCCGCGACACGGCTGGGCCTGGTGGCACCGGGGATGGCGGCAACGGTGGCGGTGTGGGCCAGGGAGAACTGCAGGGCAGCGGCTTTGATGCCGACGCCGTGCCGTTGCGCCAGAGCCTTGATCCGCGCCACCCTGCTGACGATCTCGGCGGGCGCCTCCTGGTACTCGAAATGGGTCCCTCCGGCCAGAATCCCCGAGCTGTAGGGTCCACCGACGACGATGTCGACGTTCCGCTCGGCAGCGGCGGGCAGCAGGCGCTGCAGCGCACGGGCGTGATCCAGCAATGTGTACCGGCCGGCCAGGAGGAAGGCGTCGGGGGTGGGCTCGTCGAGGTCGAGAGTGAGCTCGAGTGGTTCCACCCGGTTCACACCCAGGCCCCACGCCCTGATGACACCCTCGGAACGCAGCTGCTCCAGTACACGGAAGGCGCCGGTGCGAGCCGTCTCGTACTGGGCGAGCCACTGGTCACCGTAGAAGTCCTGCGCGATGTCGTGCACCCAGACGATGTCGAGCCGGTCGGTCTTCAGCCGGCCGAGACTGTCCTCGATCGAGCGCATCGTCGCGTCCGCCGTGTAGTCGTTGCGCAGCTTGTTGGGGCGGCCGTACTCGAACAGGCCTCCCTTCTCGCCGAGTTCACGGGCGGCGGGGTCTTCCGGTTCGTCCAGGACGAGGCGGCCGACCTTGGTGCTCAGGACGTACGCCTCACGCGGGTGGGCGGCCAGGACCTCGCCCAGGCGGATCTCGGCGAGCCCCGCACCGTAGAAGGGCGCGGTGTCGAAGTAGCGGATGCCGTGGTCCCAGGCGGCTTCGACGGTGGCGGCCGCCTCCGCGTCGGGGACGTGTCGGAACATGTTGCCCAGCGGAGCAGTACCGAAGCCGAGCGGTCCGGGCAGTAGGGAAGCGATACCCATGGGGTGTTTCCTTGGAGAGGGGAGGGGGGCGACGTCGCTTCCTAGGGAAGGCGAGGTCCGCCGGTCTGACTCCCTCGACGCTACGATCCATACTTGAGACTGTCCAAGACTCGCTTGGACTGAGTTGAGTCCCCCGAGGTCTTACATGCTTGACCTGCGACAACTTCGCTACTTCATCGCCGTCGCCGAAACGGAACACGTCGGCCGCGCCGCGGAACAGCTCCACATCTCGCAGTCACCACTCAGCCGCCAGATCGCCCAGCTCGAGAAGAGCCTGGGCCTCACCCTCTTCGAGCGCATGCAGCAGCGCATCCGCCTGACCGCCGACGGACGGGTTTTCCTCACCGAGGCTCGCGCGCTGTTGCGGCATGCCGACAGGCTGGAGAACCTCGGCCGCCGTCTCGGACGCGGGGAGGAGGGCGGGCTGTGCATCGGCTACGTCCCGGACGCCATGCACACGGGCGTGCTCCCCTCGGCACTGCGCACCCTGCAGCAGGAACGCCCCGGCATCCACGTCGCCCTCTACAGCCTGACCGCGGACGAACAATTCGTCGGCCTGCGGCAACGCAGCCTCGACATCGCCCTGGTCCAGCAGCCCCCAGCAGCAGACGATCCCGATCTGATGGCAGCACCACTTCTCGAGGACCCGCTGCTCCTCGCCATCCCCGCGCATCACACCCTCGCGAGCCGTCAGGACATCACAGCGCCCGACCTGGACGGCCTGCCCTGGATCGCCGTCAACACGTCCCATCAGCCGGCAGCCCGGGACACGTTCATCGCCGCCTGCACGGCAGCGGGCTTCACGCCTGACATCCGCCTGGACGCACCGGAACCGCTGACGGCCCTAGGCCTCGTCGCCTCCGGCCTCGGGCTCGCACTCATCCAGAGAAGCATGATCCACGGAACCACCGAAGGAGTCGAAGTACGCGAACTGCCCTGGCACCGGGAATCAGTACACCTCTGGGCAGCGTGGCACCACACCGACCTACGCCCGGTGGTCGCGTCGTTCCGGGAGACGGTCCTCAGTCACCGCTCCTCCCCCCAAGCCCCCTGACAGAAGGGCGCCTCCGTCCACGACGGGCATGGTCCCCGGAATCGACTTCACAGCATGAGGGCTCGCACGCCCTTGTCCGGCCCCGTGGCTCATCGCCGGGGAGCGCACCGGAGCGACGGGAGCCACAGAGGGGGCACGACCCCGCGGATCACCGCCGTGTCTCGGTGCGGCCGGCGCCGCACCCGGCCCTGGCCGCCGCCCGGCAAGCCGGGGGCGGCCACTACCGTGGAGCGGGGTCATTCCGCCCACGTGTGCTCATCGCGACGACGGGTCGGACGGCAACGGCCGTTCGGATGCGCCGCACGACCCGCTGCACGTTGCACCTGCGTGGTCGGGAGGAGAGCGCTCAGCCCCAGACAGGAGCCGAGAAGACGCTGGCCGAGTTGTACCCCGAGTGCGGGAGGGCGGGCCAGCCGACGGGCTCGTGCTGGGTACGGTGGAAGTCGGCGGCCACGAGAGTCGCCAGGTTGAAGTAGGCCTCACGGGTCTGCGGCCTCATCTTCGCCAGATCGACCTCCGCTCCTGCCGAGAGGTGCTCGTCGAAGGGGACAACCACCACACCCCGGCAACGAGCACGGAAGTGCGCCACCACGTCGTTCAGCTTGATGATCTTGCCGGTCTTACGCGCCTCGGACACCACGGTGATGCTCCGCTGGACGAGGTCCGCGTAGCCATGGGCGTTGAGCCAGTCCAGGGTGGTGCTCGCGCTGGCAGCGCCGTCCACGCTGGAGGTGGCGACGACGATCAGCTGATCGGCAAGGTCAAGGACACCACCCATGGCACTGTGGAGCAGGCCGGTGCCGGAATCCGTGAGGATGATCGGGTAGTGCTGCCCGAGGCAGCCGACGACCTTGCGGTAGTCCTCGTCGTTGAACGCGGTGGAGAGGGCGGGATCCACGTCGTTGGCGAGAACCTCCAGACCGCTCGGGGACTGGGACGTGTAGCGGCGTACCGCCATGTAGTTGGGCAGGTTCGGGAGATCGGCCACCAGGTCACGGATGGTCGCGCTCGTCTCCCTGCGTACCCGGCGGCTGAGTGTTCCGGCGTCCGGGTTGGCGTCGATCGCCACGACCCGGTCCTGGCGTTCGGTGGCGAGCATCGCACCCAGAGCAGTCGTGGTGGTGGTCTTGCCGACCCCGCCCTTGAGGCTGATGACGGCGATCTTGTAGCAGTCCATCACCGGCGTGCGGAGCACGGCCAGCTTCTGCTGTCGTACCCGTTCCGCGCTCCTGCCGCCGATACGCAGCTTCTTGAAGCTGCCCCGGACGCCGGCCTTGTTGCGCAGAAGACGGTCCGACGAGAGCTCGACCGACGAGCTGTGCCCCAGAGCGGCGCCGTGCCCTGAACGGTCGGGACCTACGGGGGCGTAGTTGGCCGCGGCCCGGTGGTTGACCGGCGGAACATCGGCGAACCGTGGGGGCTGCGCCGCTCCGGCGTACGGGCGTGACAGAGGGGCCGCACCCAAGCTGTTGGCAGCGGGCACGCCCGCGGAAGCCTGTTGCCCGTACTCACCGGGCATGTACTCGTCGCCCGACCGCGCCAACGGCCGGGGTTCCCGCGATACGGCGGACTGAGGATCGCTCGCGGCATACCGATCCGGCGGCCTGTGGCCTCCGAAGGCGTCCGGCCTTTCCTCTCCTCCATCAGGTGCAGGTCTGCCCACGCTCATGTCACGGTCGTGCGTCATACTGTTCAGTCCTTTCAAGGATCTCGAAGAGCTCGTGGGGACAGGTTCGGCGCGTCGACGACGGGATGCTTCCGCCATCGATCTACCGTGTTCTTCGGGTCGGCGAGGTGCGTCTTCGCGGGAGCAGTCCTCGACATCTGACTCAGACGGCTGCGGCTGGCCGGCAGGAAGGCATTTCTGGACCTCGGGAACCAGGCCGTTCGGCCGGCCGGCCCCCGCCGTGGGACCGTCTGGAGGCCGGTCCCCGAGGTGCAGGCGGGTCGACGGCCCGTGCCCGGACGGAAGCAGCTCGGGAGCGTCAGCACCCTTCGTTCCGAGATCCTTCATGCTGCGTAGCTGCGACGACCTGGCGACCGCCCGGAGGCCCTTTCGGACCAGCATGCCGTTACTGTCGACCGTCAGCTCATGCTCTATGAACTGTTCTACGGTCAGTACCTGTTTCCCCTCGCTCACAGACCGTGGCGGTTGCCTCCACGTCATGGCCTCCCCGTGGCCGCCCCACTCACGCGCAGCCACGGCGCGCCTTTCGGCGGCTTCCATGGCTTGCTGGACGTTCGGCGGGATCTCGATACGGCTCCTCACCCGATACCGCCCCGTCTCCAGGTCGTCCGCGCACTGGAGCTGCACCTTCAGAGGGCCGACGAAGGAGTAGAGCTGCGACTCGGCATAGTCGCGTACCTTCTCGACCAGTTCCTCGCCGAGCATGACCAGACATGTGCTGTGCAATGCGTGATCGTCGGTGTTGAGCTCGATGACGAAGCTGTTGGGCACAACCGTGCGGTCGTGGCTCCAGATCCTGGCATTGACGTCACACTCGCGCCGGAGCGCGCCGACGAACTCCAAGGGCTGCACCGCAGACTTGAAAGCTTTCGCGAAGGCGCCGTTGACCCAGGCCTCGAAGCGCTGCTCCAGCTTGTTCAGCGTTCCCACTGTCAGCCTTCCAGTACGGATCGCCCGCCATTTGAGCGAATGTGCGTTCACTGACTGGGTGTTTCTAGCCAGATTTCGCCCCTTACTGCGGTGTGTCGCCGCGATTCACTCGATCGTCCCCGCAGTCGCCCGCTTCGGCCGATGCCTGGTCCGACGGGCCGGTGCGACGGCCGGGTACGACGGGGCGGACCTCGGCGGGGCGCCGCGTCGGACGGGGCGCCTGACAGGCTCGGCCGAACGAAGTCGCGCGTTGCGACCGACCTCCGGCCGGGCCGGGTCTGCGGCGAGCGTGACGCAGCAGAGACAGCGCAGCCGACGCCCGGAACGTCCCGGTGCCGGTCGCGACCGCTGCCTCGTCCGTCACACCTGTTCCGGACCGCCACGGCGCCACGCCGCCCGACGACGCACCTGCCGCTCGCTCGACGGGGCACGGTCGCGGGAACAGGCCGGGCCCTCGGTATCGGAGCCTCGGCGGTGGGCTGCTACCAGTCCGCGTCCCTTCCGGGGCGTTCTCTCGCGCATACCAGCCCGCCGGGAATCATGGGGTGGTCTGATGGCCGCATGCGCCCTGAGCACTGTGTGACCAGGAACCACATCGAGGTGTGGAATGGACGTGTGCTGCCGGCCGGGGCGGTGCGGGTCGCGTTCTGGACCGTACTGCGTGGCTCGCTCTTGCCGGTCTTGGTCTGGGGTGGAGTCATCAGCTTTGTCTTCTTCATCCACAGCCAATGGGCGGCGGTCGCCCTCGGTGGGCTCTTCGCGTTCTCGTTCCTGCTGGCGTTCGCCCTGCGCCGCAGGGCACGTCACTCCCTCCGGTGCAGTCTCTACGGCGCCGTGGGAGGGGTACTCGACATGTCGCTGGCAGGACTGTGAGGTGGTTCGGCGGTGGAGGCCCGCCGGGTTCGAGGTGGTTGACCCGCGCCCGGAAGCCCACACCGAGACGATTCGGCCACGGGGCTGCGAGGCCGGCGTACAGGTCGTGAGGCCCGCCAGATGAGCAGGGTCCGACACAGCCGTTGCGCACGCCGGGCTGTCGACCGGAGTGGCTTCGGTGGGATACCAGGAAGCGGACCTTCCGGCCTTCCTGCCGGGCCGCTCGACCGGTCGCTCATCCGGTCGCTCTCGGGCGGAGGACGCGCCTCAGGAATCACCGACGGCGTACGCCCAGGCCCCCTGCGTGCCGACGTGGCGCGGGAACCATCCGCACGAGGCCGCGGACGACGGTGTCGATCAGGTCGCCTGAGGGCGCGTCGGTTCCGTGCGTCAGCAACCGGGCGAGAGTGTGCACCAGAGTGGGCGAGGCCATGACTCGGCGGTTGAGGAGCGGGCGGTAGCCGTAGCGGGCGAACACCAGCTCGGCGACGGTGTTGCCGAGCCGGTAGTAGCGCCCCCAGCGGCAGTTCACTTCGCTCGCATACTGGTGCAGAGCCTGCTCACGCCCGGCGCCGCCCGGACGCTGCAGGGCCAGGGCGACGGTCTCTGCGGCGATCTCACCCGCCTCCATGGCTTGGACGATGCCTTCACCGCTCCATGGACTGACCATGCCACCGCTGTCGCCGACCAGTAGCAGGCCGCGACGGTACTGCGGCCTCCGGTTGAAGCCCATGGGCAGAGCGGCGCTGCGCAGCGGCGAGTCGGCGTTCTCCTCCCGCAGTTCCCAGTGCGGGGGCAGCCGTGTCACCCACTGCTCCATGGTGGCCCGCAGATCGACCGCACCGTGACGTCTGTGCGGAAGGGCGCCCAACCCGACGTTCACCCGGCCGTCACCGAGCGGGAATATCCAGCCGTATCCCGGCAGGTCACGTCCGGTCCGGGAACAGAGCAGATCGGCCCAGAGCTCCAGGTAGGGGTCGTGGGTGCGGGCTTCGCTGCGGTAGTAGCGGCGGGCGGCGGTGGCCACCGGCCTGCTCGGGTCCCTCTCCAACCCCATGGCCAGAGCGGTTCGGGCGGAGGCGCCGTCAGCCGCGATCACCACGGAGGCGTGGTAGTTCCTCGGCTGTTGGTCGGCTCCCACGACAGCGCTTACGCCGGTGATGCGTCCGGCACGGTCGGTCAGGGGGCCCGTTGCCTTCGTCTCCAGGAGCAACCGTGCTCCGGCGGCCACAGCCTGGCGGACCAGGATGTCGTCGAAGTCGCGCCGGGAGCGAGTGAGACCGAAGTCCGGATGGCTGCCGGAGCGAGGCCAGTCGATGTGTACCTGGCGTCCTCCGCACACCCACCGCATGCCCTTGGTGCGCATCCAGCCCGGAGCGTCGATGTCGACGCCCATGCGGACCAGTTGCTGCACTCCGCGAGGGGTGAGGCCGTCCCCGCACACCTTGTCCCGGGGGAAGGTGCCCTTCTCGAGCAGCAATACGTCCACACCGGCCCGCGCCAGGTGCAGGGCCGTAGCCGAACCGGCTGGACCAGCACCCACGACGATCACCTGCGCCTGATGATCACCCGCACTCGCACCCTCGTCCGTCTCCACTTGCTGACTCCTCAGTGAGCAGGGTGAGTCGGGACATCCGACGTGACGTCGGCATCGTGAGCCGTTCCGCAGACCGGACTCGGGGCCTGCGCACCGAGCACATACCCCGTCCGAGCCCGGAACACCCCCTCAGGCAGGACGTGAAGATGTGCTCGACCGTGGCCGGCGACGACACACGCCGCCCCAGTCGACGCAGTTCGCTCCCTTGCGAGGCCGGGCACGGCCGTGGGCGGCTGGACAACCCCCTGCACGAACAGGTGCTCAGGGTGGGTGTCCTCTGGAGCAAGGCCTCTCCGCTCCCCGAACCGCGCCCACCTCGATGTGGGACGCGGGAGCTATTCGGACCGGGGCCTGTCTCGGCGGGGGCTGCGGCCCGCGTCGGCATGACGAAACTGCGCGAGTCCGCCTGACGTTGCCCGCTCGACGCCCCGGGCCGGGGCAGACGTACATCTGTCCGCCCCCGGCGGACGCCTACGCCGGCTGTGTCGGCACCAGGCCCTCGGATCGTGTCCGGGGCCTGGGCGACTCGACTACCGGATCAGGCAGTCGTGATGTTCTCCGCCTGCGGGCCCTTCTGGCCCTGGGTGACGTCGAAGGTGACGGCCTGGCCTTCCTGGAGCTCCCGGAAGCCAGTGGCGTTGATGGCGGAGTAGTGCGCGAAGACGTCCGGCCCGCCGCCGTCCTGCTGGATGAAGCCGAAACCCTTTTCGGCGTTGAACCACTTGACGGTTCCGCTGGCCATGCTCGTGCCTTCCCGTTGATATCCGGCGCCGCACCGCGCGGTCCCGGAGATGTCATGGCCCGAACCGGCACAGCAGAACGCCCGCACCGAAGCGCGGGCAGGTACGGCGGACCACGACATCTGGCAGTGACGCTACATGGCGAAACCGGCCCCCACCAGAGAGCAACGACGCTATGTGCACATCCAGTGGACCCGACTCACTCCTACGGCACGATTTGTGCACGAACTACGGACTCCTGCCGCCGGATCGTCGACCCTCGTCCCACGAATGATCACGGCTGACCGCTGAGACCTTCCCGGCGCCCCGGCAAGGTCCTCCCGTCAGCGAACCGCGCACGAAGGCAGTGCTCACGGACCGACGTGAAAACCGTGGAAGCCCTGACACCTTCGTACATGCCGGGTGGCACAGGGGCGATGGTCCGACTTCACGCTCCCGGGCTCGCGGCCGAAGCGGTCGCGGACATCCGCGCCCCGCACCTGCCCACCCTGAACGAGGAGGCGAGTGCCCCACCAGGGGTGACGCCGAGACCGGTCTCGCCGCACCAGCCCGCACTGCTCGCCGTCGCTCGTTCGCGTCCACCCGTGTGGGGACCCGGCCTCACGAGGGCCGGAGCTCGACGGTGTACCGCTCCTCGGCAGACAGCTTGCCCAGAGAGGACTTTCCGGCCGGACGACCAACGGCTCGCCCGCCCGAACTTCCTGATCGCGGTTCCTGCATCCGCAACTTCGCGCCAACAACTCGCATTCAGCGTGGCGTTGGGAACCTCAACCTGTGAAGCAGCACGCCCCGGTTCCTTGCGATCGAGCGCCGAGGAAGGCCTTGCATCTGTGGTAAATCGGCATCCACTGGGGCGTTGCCTTCGTTTGTGGGTAGCATCAGCCGCCCATACCCGTTTGAGACACGACGAAAGACGAGGACTGCATGTCCGAAAACACTCCTACATCCGGCATCAGCGCAGACTACGCGCAGAGGATCACGGACGATCTCGCCGCCAACCGGACCGAGCAGGAGCAGGCGCGTGCCGAGCTGGCCCGGCTGCAGGACGAGCTCGTCCGCCTGGAGGAGGGTGAGCAGATCCTGGTCAAGATGCAAGAGGTGCTGGGTGGCCCCGGAAAGCCGGCTGCCCGCAAGGGCAACGGCCGGAAGGCGGCGGCGTCCGTGCCCGCCGCCCGCCAGGCCAAGGGAAAGTCCTCCGCCAAGGGAGGAGGAGAGGGGTCCAAGCCTCGCACTCGCGCCGCGCAGCAGACCTCCGCCGCCAAGACGGCAGCACCCAAGGAGGCCGGCGAGCCGACGTGGCGTGAGCTGGTCACCGGATATCTGGCGGATCAGAGGGAGCCGAAGTCCGCCGCCGAGGTGACCGCCGCCCTGACGGAGACCCACCCGCAGCGCCCGGCCCAGGTCACCGTGGTCCGCAACACTCTCGAGCACGGCGTCGCCCAAGGGTTGCTGGAGCGCTCCAAGCAGGGACGCTCCGTCTACTACAGCCCGGTGCCGGCTGCGAAGCGCGACGAAGTCGCGGAGCCTGCCAAGTAACCGAGCTCAGAAGAATGGACGGCGGGAGTGCCTGAGGGCGTGTGAGTACGACGCTGCCGGTCGGCCGTCGGCCGGAGCCCACGCACGGTACATGCCAGGCGCTGGTAGGTCTGCGTACCGGCCCGAGTGCACCGTGCGCATCCGTGGTGCCACTCGCTGAGCTACACCTCTGAGGTGTCGGTGTCACGCGCCCTCGGCACCCCCGGTCATGAACCCCCACTCCCCCGCCGGACGTAAGCCACACCGGCACCACCGGCCTCTCGCGTCCGAAGTGCCCGCCCGGCCGTGCGCCCGAGGGTTCGACCGGTGTGCGCACGGAGCGGACGGCTTGGGGTGCACGTGGGGCATATGATCCCGCGAACGCGCCCGCAGGGATGTGACCGGACGGCGATGCCCTCACGTGGACGCCCTCTTCTCGACGTAGGTCATGACACATCGCGGCGCCGCGCGGCTGGAAGGCGCATCGTCTCGCAGGTCCCTCCTTCGGGGTGCGGTGCCGAGGCGGTCGACCACGCCCTGCCTGGCCATGGGAACCGGCACTCGACGGTGGGGCCGTTGGCCTGTCGCCACACGACCCGGTCCCGTGGAGCATGTGCCGCACAGGCGGCGAGTGTACGTTCGTACGCCTGATATATATGGTTCTCGAATGACCGTTGACACACCGAGCCGGCCCGCTCAGGCCGAACGGCGGGCTCGTGCAGCCGTAGCCGTACTGTTCTTCACCAACGGGGCTCTCTTCGCCAAGCTCCTGCCGAGATATCCGCAGATCAAAGCTGATCTGGACATGAGCAACGCCGTCTACGGGCTGGCCGTCGCAGCCTTCCCGGCGGGGGCCCTCGTGGCAGGCCTCGCAGCCGGAGCGGCCATCCGCCGGCTGGGGTCGGCGCGGGCGGCGGTGACGGGCACCCTGCTGACCGGTGCGGGTATTCTCGCCGCCGGCCTGGCCGACTCGGTCGCGCTGTTCGCGGGAGCGTTGTTCCTGGCCGGAGCGATGGACTCCGTCACCGACGTCGCGCAGAACGCCCATGGACTGCGGGTGCAGCGCCGCTACGGACGCTCCATCATCAATTCCTTCCACGCGATCTGGTCCATCGGCGCCGTCGCCGGGGGGTCCATGGCCGCCGCGGCGATCGCGCTCGGCCTCTCGAGGGGCCAGCACCTGACCTTCTCGGCCGTGGTGTTCGCGATCGCGGCGTGTGTCGCCCTGCGGTTCTGCTTGACCGGCCCCGAGAACGACCGGGTCCCGGAATCCGACGGCGACGGCGACGGCCTCGTGAAACGCTCGGCGGGCCCTGCGGTGCCGGGCCGGCGCACCGTGTACGTGCTGGCCGCACTCGTCCTCATCGCGACGGCCGGCACCCTCGTCGAAGACGCGGGCAGTTCCTGGGCGACGCTCTACCTCTCGGGCTCGCTGCAAGCATCGATCACACTCGCGGCCTTCGGTTACATCGCTCTGGTGGGGGCCCAGTTCGTCGGACGCATCATCGGCGACCGGCTCGTCGACCGGTTCGGCCAGCGTACGGTGGCGCGAGCAGGCGGCCTCATAGCAGCAGCCGGCATGGGCCTTGCCCTTGCTGTCCCCACCGTCCCCGGCACGATTCTCGGCTTTGCCGCGGCGGGGTTCGGGGTGGCGACGCTGGTACCCGCGGCCATGCACGAGGCGGACGAACTTCCGGGCCTCAAGCCCGGCTCAGGGCTGGCGATCGTCTCCTGGCTCATGCGCCTCGGGTTCCTGGCCTCGCCTCCGATCGTCGGCCTGGTGACCGACGCGACCAGTCTCCGGGCAGGTCTTCTGGTGGTGCCACTTGCCGGACTGCTGGCGTTCCTGCTCGCCGGAGTGCTGCGGCCTCGTCACCGCTGAGCAAGGCGCGTTCCCACTCCGACCGGCACCCCCGGTCGTGGTCGGGTGCGCCTCTCCCAGGACGACGGTGCAGGCGACGGCGAGCCGGATGTGGGCACTCGCTTGCCGTGGGCGGCGCGCCGGTCGTCAGCGTCGCGGCGCAGGGTACGAGACGGGCAGAGGGATACCACGGGCGGCCATGATCTCCCGTACGCGGTCGGGGTAGTCGGTGATGATGCCGTCGATGCCCATGTCCATGAGCGCCTCGATGGTGGCGGGGTCGTCACAGGTCCAGGGGACGACCTTCAGCCCACGCCGGTGTGCGTCGCGAATCATCTTCCTGTCGGGGTAGAAGCGGAACTCGGGGTCGCCGATCGTACCGTTCTGCGGGAATCCGTAGTTCGGGGACAGTGTGGTCACCCCCGGGACGGAAGCGGCAGCCCTCACGAAGTCTCCGTCGTAGTCATCGGCGTCGACTCCGCCGAGCCAGGGCGAAGCTCCGGGCTTCCCCACCTGGAGGAAGTCGTAGTTCGTCAGCGCCACGAGGGGGTAGGCAGGTGCGAGTTCGTGCATCTCCTTCAACGCCCCCCAGTCGAAGGACTGGACGGACACCTGCTTCTCGATACCGGAACGGCGGATCTCCTCGAAGACACGACGGACGAAGAGCTTGCGCGGCGCGGTCTGCTCGGGTGCTCCGGCCTCCACCTTCGTCTCGATGTTCAGCTTGACCCGCTTGGCCCCGTAGTTCCTCACCAGATCGAGGACGTCCCTCAGCTCAACCATGCGGAAGCCCTTGATCTGCTCCTGCTCGGGGAATCCGGGCAACTGCTGATATCCGCAGTCCATCGTCTTGACCTGGGCGAGCGTCAGATCCTTGATGTACTTGCCGACATACGGAAACATCGGGTCACCCGTCGTCAGCGGCGCTGTGTCCTTGCACTTCTGAGCGCTGACCTGCCGGTCGTGTGTCACGACCACCTTCCGGTCCCTGGTGACCTGCGTGTCCAGCTCCAGAGTGCTGACACCCAGGCGTAGCGCCTTACCGAAGCCCTCGAGGGATCCCTCCGTGGTCAGGCCGAGGCCTCCGCGGTGGGCCTGCAGGTCGAACGCGGTTTTCCGAACCGGCTCATGCGTGTGAGCGGCCATGGCAGCCTGCGCGGTCGCCGGGAAGGCAAGCGCAGAGAGAAGAGCAAGGGCGACGGCTGAGTGTCTCAGGGCCATGGGTGCCTCGTCTGTTGCGTAGAACTGGACGTCGCGAAGCCAATCCCGGGGATTCGGCTCGCACACAGCCCCTCGGCAAGGACATCGTGAACGTCCGTGGAACGGTCGGTCCCTATGTGGACACAAGCCGCCGGTCGTGAGGTTCCGTCCGCGCCGTTGCGATCCGGGAGGACCGTCCGTCCTTCACCTTCGCCCTGGTCTGCGGATGTCACCGCCGCCCCACCTCAAGTTCTGGAAGCCGCTCCACGTTCCCTGTGGGGTCGGCACCTCAGGTCACCTCGGTTCATCCGGCCACGTACCCGCTCAGCTACGCGCTCAAAGGCCCCGAGGGGGGCCACTTCGCCGGTACGGGGTCCGGGTGGCGCTGCCGTGACCGGCACCCATTCGGATGAACCCCGTCCAGCCGGGAATAGGGGGTGAGTGTCGCTGTTGAGCACACCATGACTTCTGAGACACGTGAGGCATTCGGACGGGTCGGTATCTGGAGCAGCGCCCTGCACGGGTCGCGGACGGACGGCCCGGGCAGACAAGCGATCGCGGAGGCGGTGGCCGAGCTCGAGGAACTGGAGTACGGCACGCTGTGGATCGGTGGCAGCCCTTCCATCGAGGACGCCGCGGCTGTGGTCACCGCCACACGCACGGTCACTGTGGCCACCGGCATCCTGAGCATCTGGGACCAGTCCGCCGAGGAGGTAGCGGCCCGGATCGCCGAGATCGAAGCGTCGGCACGCGGGCGGTTCGTGCTCGGTCTGGGCGTCAGCCACGGCCCGATGGTGCCGCAGTACTCGAGGCCGTACAGCGCGATGGCCGCCTATCTCGACGCGCTCGACACCACGACCCCGCCCGTGGGCCCCGAGCGCCGGATCATCGCAGCGCTCGGCCCGAAGATGCTGAAGCTCGCCTCCGGCCGGACGCTGGGCGCCCACCCCTATCTCGTCACCGCCGAACACACCGCGGAGGCACGCACGGCGCTCGGCCCCGGCGCACTCCTCGCTCCCGAGCTGTCGGTGGTCCTCGACACCGACATCGACCGGGCCCGCGCCACCGCGCGGAACATGCTGGCGATGTACCTCCAACTTCCCAATTACACGGCTAATCTGCTGCGCCTGGGATTCACCGAGAGCGACTTCGACGGTGGTGGCAGTACTCGTCTCCTGGACGCCCTCTTCGCCCTGGGTGACGCCGAACGTGTGAAGGCCCGGACACGGGAGTACCACGACGCCGGCGCCGACCACGTGGCGCTCCAGGTCCTCACCGCCGACGAGGGCGGCGGCGGCCTCCCGAGGGCCGAATGGCGCGAGCTGGCCGGGGCGTTCGCCGGTGAGCTGTAGCGGGTGAGTCCCAGAGGCGGCCGGGCCGGCAGGACCACCTCGGAGCCTTGCCGGTCCTGAGCTCATGAGCCGTCAGGACCTGTGGCGGTACGGTCGGCGACCACGACCACCTCGTGGACGAGCACAGCGCACCGTCAGACACGCCGCCACGACTTCGGCCTCGCCGCCACAGCGGATCCGCCTGTCGTGGGCGGCGTGGTCATCCCTTGCGGCCCCCTCACCGTCATGCCGGAGGCCGGTACCGGCCTCCGGCATGACATGGACGGAGTCGATCGCAGGAAGTCGACGTGCTATCCGAGTTCGATGGTGGTCGCAGCGAAGATGCCTGCCATGTCGATGTCGGGTGTGTCCCTGGTGTACATCCGTGCACACTCAAAGGTCGGTTCAAGTCCTAGGCGCTCCATCAGCCTGACCGCCGCCACGTTCACATCAGGCACGTCCAGCGCCACCGGCGCCCCCTGCTGAGCTGCCGACAGGCTGTTCAGCAGGGCGACAGCGATGTCGTCGGAAGCGGCATAGAGAGGGCCGACGCGCGCGCCGGATTCGGCAGGACGCGCGACTCCGAAACCCCTCAACTCGCCTTCCCGCAGCGCCACGAGGGCCGTGTGGCCCGGCACCCCCACCCACAAGGAGAGGAAGGCGTCCCGGCGCGCGGGGAAGAAGCGGCGGTCGTAGGACGCCAGACTGCCGAAGGGAATGGATCCCGCATCGACCACTGCGATGTCCCCGGCAGTCTTCTCCCAGCCCGGCACTCCCGCGTACCGCACGTGGTTCCAGGCGGTGCGGAACCCGGACTTGCGGTAGTTGTCCTGCTGTGCGATCACGCCGTCGAGGCCCACGTTCCGGCCGTCCAGGTGTTTCATGGCCGCCTGCCACGTCCGGATCCCGTATCCCTGTCCGCGGACAGGGGGCCGCGCGATGTAGAACCCGACGAACCCGAAGTCCGCTCCGTACCGTACGGCGGAGACGGAGGTGACGGGTTCCCCGTCCAGCCTCCCCAGGAGAAATCCGTGCGGGTCGGCCGCGTGGAAGGGGAGATGGTCCAGCTTCCCCGGGTTCCACTGTTCGTCGTCGGCCCACTCCAGGAACCTCGCCATGTCCCGGATGCCGGCGGTCGTGATCTCGTACTCTGCCATGTCCCTCTTCCAGTCTGTTCCTGCGGGTACAGGTCCCCTCCCCCAACCCCCACAGCGGAAGGCGTGCGGGCTCGGTTCTCGCGACCTGGCGGGGCGTCACCACCGCATCGGGACGACCTTCACCTATGGCGCTGCACCCTCCAAGTCCACATACACGCGGGCAAATACCCAGACCAGAGCCCTCCGCAACATACTCTGAGCCGAGATGGCGCAATCCACGGGCCAGCCAACAAGGAAATTCGGGGACGTGCTGAGCCCCTCACCACCGGAATTCACCGTCGTAGAGGCGTCGGTGCCACCATTCGGCATGCCATTGCAGGCGTCGGCAGGCATGCGGGTCGGGGAGGGTCCGGCGGCGAAGCTCTGCGTCCAGACACCTCACCACCCGCCCGAGTTCCGCGCGGGACGGCTGGGGAAGCGAACGCAACGCCTCTTGCAGGATGGCCCGGGCGTTCGCCACGTCGACAAGCGAGGAGTCCGGATGGGGAGAGGCTGGAAAGCACAGGTCCAGGTAGCGGCCTGGCTGTCGCAGGAACGCCCGGTAGTGCCTGAGCGCGGCCTCCACCGCCCCGTCCCACAAGCCGTCCCACAGTCCGGCCCAGGAGTCGCCGTGCTCACGCTCCGCGCGCTGGATCTCGGCGCAGGTGCGCTCGGACAACCCGGGGATTCGGCAGGTCCAAGGGCCCCAGACGGGCGGGACCGGAGTATCGGCGCGAAGCGCGCCAGGCCGTCTACGCGGCACGGGCCTTTCGGTTGGTCATCATGCTCCGGATCATGCCGGGCGGCCTGAGAGCCCGCAAGGGCCCGCGGCCCTCGAGCTCGCGGCAATGCGCACACGAGGCCCCTGCGTACTCCACGGACTTGACGACACACGGCAAGAGCACGTCACGCCATCCCGCAGCGCGCGCGGAGGATCTCGGCGCCATCGCCTTCCCGTTCTCCGAGGCTCGCCGTGCGACCGGTCATGACTCCGGTAGTAGTCGGCGACCTTCGTGACCGTCGCGACCGGTCAGTCCCGATGGATGCCCAGCGAACGCCGGCTGTCCTCACTGTGCACGACTGTCTCTCCGAGCATGGCGACGACAGGGAGCGGTGGCTTCGTCGTACTCGGAACGACACGGCGGAAGCGCTCACGCGTCTCACCCGGGGGCTGACCCACCTGCTCGGCCAGCCGCACCGCTACCTGTTTGTCGAAGGCGAACCGGCATCGGATCACACCTGCCAGTCATCGCACGGAATCGAGGCTCGCCGCAGTGAGGTGTGCGAAGTACCTCACGCACCGTCAGCTCGCTGCACAGCGACCGCGTCGCGCACTGCCGTCGGACAGGCATGCGAGATGTGCCGCAAGCGCCGCCCTCTCGGATCGGCGCGCCCGGCGAAGGCGCCGAGTCACAGATCTCTACGCATGCAGATCCTTGGCCAGCGGTCCAGGCCGTGAGCGGTTTCCCGCCGGCGGATCTCCCGAAGACCCGGGCCGATCCCGCTGTCGTCAAGTGTGCGGAATCCGCAGCGCGCGTAGTAGGGCCCGTTCCATGCGACCTCGGCGAATGTGGTGAGGGTGAGGGCGGGTACGTCACTCGCGGCAGCGTGATCCGCCAGATGGTTCAGCAACGAGCGCCCGATGGCGCGCCGTGCCTGATCAGGATGTACCGACACCTGCTCGACGTGGAGGTTCCCGTCGACGTGTTCAGCGATGAGGTACGCCACTGGAACGTCTGCCGCATCGACGGCGACCCAGGCCAGTCCGTTGCTCCGACAGCGGGCCAGTTCACTGACCAGGAGCGGCTCGTCCTCAGCGATCTCTGCCATCCCGACCCCCCGGAAACACTGCCCGGCGGCTCGCTCGATGTCCTGGAGTAGCGGAAGCTCGTCGATGTCCACCGGGCGGATACGCATGGCGCCATTATCGTGCTCGAACCGAGCCGCTGCGTGTGCCCTGTCCCGGATGGGCGCCGGCCCGGCGTTGCACACCGCCCCCACGAGTCTGCAGCGGTCACCGGTTCTCAGCAGACGAGGCCGGCAGCATGACGTTGGCCGAGGCGAAGACGTCGCTCGTCGCTCCATCCGGCGGCGTTGGTCAGAAAGGCGAGGAGGAACCTAACGGCCGCAGCTGTCCCAGGTGCCGACGCCCCGGACGCGGGGCGATAACTGTTGGCACGGCACGAGAAGGTTCAGCACAGTGTGCTCATGAAGATCTCCGGCGCCAGGTTCGTGCCTGGCATTGAACTGTCCCGCATCCTGTACGAGGAGGAAGTCCAGCCGATTCTCCTGGATGCCTTCCCGGGTCTCCGGTATGCCGCTGCTCGGGTGGGAAGCGGATCCGAGGTGCTGGGGTTCGATTCGCCGAGGTCCGCGGACCACGAGTGGGGTCCGCGGCTGGAGATCTTCCTGACGGCCCACGACCGGGTAGAGCGAGGTGACGACATCAGCCGCACCTTGGCTGAGCGGCTGCCGAAGCAGGTCCGGGGGTGGCCGACCCACTTCCGGGAGAGCGACGATCCGCAGGATCCGGTCGGGCGCATGCAGGTGACCGATGGCCCGGTCAATCATCGAGTGAGCCTGTACGACGTGGACGGCTGGACGGCCGGTCAACTTGGCTTTCGGGCTTCGTCTGCGGAGTTGAGCCCTCGCGACTGGTTGGCGATCCCGCAGCAACGGCTGGCGGAGACCACCGCGGGGACGGTCTTCCATGACGATCTCGGTGACCTCACCGAAGTCCGTAGCAGGATGGCCTGGTATCCCGAGCAGGTATGGCGGTACCTGCTGGCCTGCCAGTGGCAGCGCGTCTCACAGGAAGAGGCATTCGTGGGGCGCTGCGCGGAAGTCGGTGACGACATCGGCTCGGCAGTGGTGGCCGCACGTCTGGTACGGAGCTTGATGTCCCTGTGCCTCCTCTTGGAGCGGCAGTACGCTCCTTACACCAAGTGGCTCGGCAGTGCGTTCGGTCGGCTGCCGAGCGCGGAGTCGCTCGGTCCCATGCTTCGTGGTGCGCTGGAGGCAACGGACTATCCGGCCAGGGAAGCGCACCTGTGTGATGCCTACGAGGCCGTGGCTTCCCTGCAGAACGCGTCCGGTCTCATCCAACCGGTGGATCCCGGACGCCGCCCCTACCACGCCCGCCCTTTCCTGGTCCTGCGTGCCGAGCGCTTCGCGCAGGTGCTCGCCCGGTCCGTGACGGACCCGGATCTTCGCGGGCTGCCGCTGGTGGGCAACGTGGACCAGTGGTCGGACAGCACCGACCTGCTCAACCAGCCCCGTGCCGTCCGGGCCGCAGTCCAGGCCTTCGGATGAACGCGGGGAGATCGGACACCGCGGCGGCTCCGGACGGAGCGGGCTCGGCGCGCTCCGCAGACCGACGAGGTCTGCTGCTCGCAGCGTAGCCACGTCACTTCCGCCCGGACGCCTCGTTGCACGGTTGTGAGGGCGGTCGCGGACCGCCCTCATCCGGCCCACGCCCCCTGTGTCGGACACGGCTGCGCAGACCGCGAGCCCTCCGACCCCGCTACGGGACTCGCGCTTGCGCGCGGCCTCGTACCGGATCAGGTCCGGGATCAGGACAGGTTCTTCTGCAGGACGTCCCAGTCGGTGGAGCACATCCCGCAGTCCGGTCCCACGAACTCGGTCCGGGCGGTGGTGTCGCCCTTGAGCTGCCACTTCAGCCAGTTGACGCCGACGCGCCCGAACTCACCACCGTTCGGCTCGGCGTAGGTGCCGTAGTGCCCGACGTCGAGGTTGCCGGAGAAGGCCGGCAACCCTGCGGGGAGCCGGCCCCAGTCATCCGCGGCATTCTCGTAGGCGATGTCGCCCGGGCCGCCGATGAAGTACGCCACCGGTGCGTGGAGGCGGGGCAACTGGGTCCTTTTGTCGAGCCTGCTCATCAGGCCGCTGTTCCACATCACCGTCGTGTCGATACGCGGGTCGTCGGCCACCTCCATGGTCTCCAGCCCGCCGCACGACTGGCCCATGACCGCGATCTCGGATGTGTCGATCCTGCCCCGGAATGCGCTGTCCGGGTCGCTGTTCTCATCGATGGCCCAGTCGACCGCTTCGATGAGCATGTCCGAGGACGTCCGGCCGGAGCCACCGGGTACGCCGTTGGCTATGACGAGGAAACCGTGCGAGGCGAACTCGGTCAGAATGTTCTCGAACCAGGTGCCGTCCGCACGGCAAGCTCCGTTGCCCCAGGCCACGATGGGCAGCTTCTCGTCGGTGGGCAGGGTGTCGGGCCGGTAGACCGTGTGGCCGGGCAGCCCAGCGACGGTTTCGTAGCCGGCGGGGTGGGGCCCCGTCCCACCCCCCGCCTCGACCTCCGTATGTGCTCCCGCCGCCGAGGTCGGAACGAGTAAGGCGATCGTGAGCAGGCCCGCTGCCGCGCCGAACGCACGGCGCATGGAGTGTTTCATCGTGTGCACCTCCTGGATCCGGAATGGTGTCGGTCGAGCACGCTAGGGACGGGACTGTCAGGACGTCACCAGGCAGGCCGGAACACTGGCGAAAGTACCGATCGCCGCGCATGCAGGGAGAACAGACTGCCGCGCCCTCCTCGGGCCGGATGGTCTCCTCCACACAGGTACCTGGAAGGGCGACGCAGTCACCGCGCCACGCGGCCCGCTCGAGTCTCCGGCAGGGCCACCGCCATGTGGGGACATTGATGGCGATCCGCTCCATGGATGACGGGCTCCCCACGGGTCGGCGCGACAGCGCAACTGCTCAGGGGCTGTCCGCCTCCCAGGCCCAGCGCTCGGGGTCGGCTGTCACGGGCCCGTACACGGCGCGTCCACCCGCACCGAATCTCCCGAGCTCCGTGCCGAGCGCGGCACCTGCGGCAAGGCGCTCCGCGGACCAGCCGGTCACATCCAGGAGCAAACCGTCGAGCGGGCCGCCCACCAACTCCACGTAGACGTGCCCTGGCCTGGGGCCCGGGTCGGGGTCGTCGTGGTCGGCACCGTACACACGGCGCCTCATCAGTTCGTCCATGCCCCCAGCATCACAGCCACCACTGACAACCCCCGTCGCGTGCCGGCGCCGCGCTCCTCTCACCTGCGCGTGGGCGGACGCCGCGGACGCGCAGCGTGGGGGCGGTACCGGACGACGCAGACGTTGTGTGGCAGCGTGGAGACACGCCCTCCGGACCGTCCGCTGGTTCACCGTCACCCGAGGGCGCAGCACGAGACAGAGGAGAGAACATGTCGAAGCCGCCCCTTCCTGACGCCGCGATCGCCATGCTGCGCAAGCCCAACCCGGCTGTGATCGCCACCCTTCGCTCGGACGGACAGCCGGTGTCTGCCGCCACCTGGTACCTCTGGGACGACGGCAGGGTCCTCGTCAACATGGACGAGGGCCGCAAGCGCCTCGACCATGTGCGTCGGGACCCCCGGGTCACTCTGACGGTGCTCGACGACGCCGACTGGTACACGCATGTGACCCTTATCGGGCGGGTCGTCGAAGTGAGCGACGACGAAGGACTTGCGGGCATCGACCGGCTGTCCCGGCAGTACCTCGGCCAGCCGTACGCGGACCGTGAGCGCGGGCGTGTCAACGCCTGGATCGAGATCGACCGCTGGCACGGGTGGGGCGGCTTCCGGGACAGCTCCCAGGCGGCGACCTAGGGTCTTTCCCTCCGGTCCTGGGGCAGGCCTCTCCCGCAGTTGCCGTCCGCAGACGCGTGAACGGCGGGGCTTCGGGCCGGCCTGCTCTTCGTCGGCCTCGACCCGACGGCCACCGCTGTCGACACCCACACCGCTGAGACTGCGCCGGCCGACAGCCGGTACTGGGCCGCGGCCCGGCACCGCTCTCCGGCGTGGCGCGTTCCACAAGCAGGGCAAATGGTCAAACTGCGGCTTTTGTTCGCGTTTCGGCGTACGCGTCGGCTGCTCCCCGGGTGACGGTGGACCTCCTCGGAGTTCGCCGTGACGCTCGTGCCGCTCCGGCTTCGCCGGGGAGGAATCGGCCGTCAGGCGCACTGGCTCTACTGAGGAGACTGCATGAACTGGACACTCGAAGTCATCCCGGTCCCCGTCACCGACATGGACCTGGCGAAGGCCTTCTACACGGAGAAGGCGGGATTCAGGCTCGATCTGGACGACGAGGTAGCGCCCGGTATGCGCATCATCCAGTTGACGCCACCGGGCTCGCGTTGTTCGATCGCCATGCTTCAGGGGATGCCCGCGTTCCCCGGGGAGAAGACGATGGCTCCCGGGACGCTGCAGGGCCTCCAGGTCTGCGTGACGGACATCGAGGCCGCGCGTGAGGAGCTGGCGGGCCGGGGTGTGGCAGTTTCCCCGATCCGGCATGTGGGCGCGACGGGCTGGGAGGAGGGCAAGGGCGACACCTGGAACTCGTTCATGTCCTTCGCTGATCCGGACGGCAACGGATGGGTGATCCAGGAGGCACCTTCGGAGCTGTCGGAGCGCTGACACCGGGGGTCGGGGATGGCGGCGGGCCGGTGCCACCCGTCCCGCCGGCACCATCAGGCGTAGGGGTCGAAGGGGATTCCTGCCGGGCGGGCCTTCTCCAGGTGACCGGCGAAGTTGCCGTCCTTGAGGCCGAACACCGCGCTCCCGAAGTCGGCCTGGACCAGCTTGTCCCGCAGGCCGGCCGGGTAGCCGTTCCAGCCGACGAGACCGGGGAACCTCCACTGGTGATAGTGGTTCTCCGGCGGCTCGTCGTTCGCATTCGCGGGGCGGAAACAGTGGGTGCTGACTCCGTCCTTGTGATAGACGATCTTGGGGTGGGTGCCGTCCCACCGGATCCGGTCACTGGCGAAGATGTCGAAGTCACCGTGGGCAGAGGTGGATACGTAGCGGGCTTCGTTGTTCTGGACCCACACCACGACGTGCTCCCAGTCGTGCCGGTGGCCACCCAGACCGCTGCCGGCAACGGCCTGGTCCTTCTCGAAATAGAGCCCGTACATGACCGCGCACCACCCGTTGTTGCACTTGGAGCGGGCGTATCCGTTGGTGTTGTCCAGATCCACGGCGTCACGGCAACTGCCGTTGACCGCGCCGGTGGTCTTGAGGCCGGCGGCGATGGTCCCGTCGGAGCCGATCGCCGGCGTGGGGTAACACCCGTCCGTGTCGTAGTCGTACGCCGGCTGGAAGGCCTGCTCCATTGCGTCCGCGTTCGAGGGCAGCGCGGTCGGCGGGGCGGCGAGCGCGCTGCTCGCCGAGGCTATGACCAGAGCGATGGCACTGGTCACGACGAGGCCGGCTCTGCGGATCGATGCGCTGGTTGTCACTGCGTCCTCCCGGTCGGCGCGTGGCTGTGGGGGCACGCGCGCTACGCCTGACATGCCCATCACATTGACCTCGAACCCTACGAACGCACGGCGTTCGGCGCCGGGATGCCGACATCGACGAAGCGGGAGTGCCGCACGCCGGGCGGGGTCCGCCCTCGGAGACCGGCGGATGTGACGTCAGGTGCAGGGGTAAGCACGCCGCACGCTCCCGACGTACTCAGCGCGGGCGTGCACCCGCGCCCGCGGGAGTTGTCCCGCCGGACGAGCCGGCCTGTGCAGCCTTGCCCGGGCGCAGCGTCCACGGCACGGGATCGGTATTCGTCAGCCAGCCTTCGGTGATCAGTCGGCGGATGACGTGGATCCGCAGCTCCCGTGACATCTTCCCCCAGCCCATCGCCGTGCAGAGCTGCTTGACGGACGGTCCGTGGCCGTGCGCCGCCCGGAACGCCGCCGCGAACTCGGCGGCGGCCGGCCCCTGGCCGGGGTACTTGGCCTCCCAGACGCCGTAGGCCCTGCGCACCTTCTCCTCGAACTGGGCCGGAACCGCCTTGCGCATGAAGGCCTCCGACACCCTGGCCGTGGACAGGGAGCACTCGTGACAGCCCTCGACAGCCTCCACGTGCCGCCGCAGGGCCACGCTCGCTCGCTCCTTCCACTCGTCCCAGCTCAGCTCTTCACCCGCCGGCTCGTCGCGCGTGCCGGGAGGGGGGCCGGACGGGGGACGCACCCCCGACAGGTGCCGTACGGCCTCGGCCAGGAGATACCTGTCGCCGTCCAGCTCCCGCAGGAACCCTTTGGCGAGCAATTCAGGCAGGGCGGCCCGGCACTCGTCGGGCAGGTGGGCGGGCAGCGTGCCGAGGTCGTCGGCCGGTCCGTGGGCAGCCAGAAACAACGCGGCCAGCCGTGCGGCGGTCGAGGTCTTCTTGACCGGCTTGGCGGACAGGGTGCGGAGGGTCCAGCCCGACACCCTCGACCGCATCACCTTGCCGAAGGGCAGCGGGGAGCCCGGCCGGCCGGCGAGTCCTGGCACGGTGACCGCCACAGGCGTGACGAGATCCGGGCCGAGCAGAGCCTCCTGCCCTCGCCAGCCCAGAGCGGCAAACGCGGTGACGGCCCCCTCCGGGTCGGCCAGGCGGAGGGAACGTACGTCCTGACCGGTGATGTTGCCGATCCCGCCCCGCGCCGCCCGGATGGCGACGACGACCGCGAGGAGCCGCGCATCAGCTCCCTCGAGCGGCAGCGAGCCGACGTAGGCCAGGAGCACCCGGGCGGCCTCACCCTGGCATGGCGTCAGCAAGAAGGGGTTCGGCTTCACCGCCGGCGAGGCCGAGGCCTGGGGCGAACTGGGAGAGGAAGGGGACACGCCCCGTACAACGCACGTGGAGCACCTTGGTCACCGTCCGTACTGACGTACGAGCACGGGCGTACGAGCCGACGCGAGCGGTACCAGGGCGGAGTCGGCTTCCGGCGCGGCAGATACGGACCGAGGGTGGTCGCCCCGGACGGAGAGCTTCGCCGGCCGCGTACGGAGAAGTCCGGGCGCCCGAGTACAGGTCACTGCGGCGCCGGAGGACGCCCCGCGTTCGACAACGCGAAGCACGGTTTCACCGGCAACGGCAATACGGGCCCCTCACGTTGAGCGGCAACAGCACCTTCAGCAACAGCGGCACCGGCTTCGACGCCGATACGGCGGGCGCGCCCGGGCAGGCCTCACGGCGAATCTGGCCGTCTCGGACGGGCACCCCGCCTCTCGCGGTGCGGACACCGCGTCCAGCGGCAACTCCTGGGACATCGGCGGCACCTGGAACGACGCCTCGGTCATGAGCACGGACACGGGCGCCGTCACGGCACCGCTCGGGACCGATGGTTCCCTTCCGTCGGCTCCGGCGTTCCTCGTCCCGCGCAACGGCGCCCCCGTCGGGGCACGCCTGTGAGCGATCCGAGGCGTCCCGGCAGTGGGGCCGGCCGCGCCCCGGGGGAACCGGCCCACCCTCCGACGAGCTGGGGCGTCCTGGCGTGACGGCGGCGAAACGACGCTGCCGAAGACCCCGCCACCCCTCTATCGTCGCCGTATGACCGCCCTCGAACGTCTTCGCCCCGACCACGCTCCTGCTCTGCTCTCCTTCGAACGCGAGAACCGCGCGTACTTCGCCGCTTCGGTCCCGGACCGGGGGGACGACTACTTCGCCGGGTTCGACGCCCGGCACGCGGAGTTGCTGGCGGAGCAGGCAGCGGGAATGCACCACTTCCACATCCTGGCGGACGGAGACGGGGCGGTCCTGGGCCGGATCAACCTCGTCGACGTCGCGGGCGGCTCCGCCGAGCTCGGTTACCGGATCGCCGAGCGGGCGGCGGGGCGGGGGCTGGCCACGTCAGGCGTACGCAGGGTGTGTGAACTGGCTTTCGCGGAGTACGGCCTGACCTCCCTCCGAGCCAGGACAACCGTGGACAACGACGGTTCGAGGGCCGTGCTGGCCCGTGCCGGATTCGTGGAGGCCGGTGCGATGACACTGATGGGGAAGCCCGGGCTGCGCTTCACCCGTGACCTGACGGACGTGGGCCGCTGAGCCCTCGCGCCGTCCCGCACGCGCTCATGCGCCGGGAAGAACGCATCGGTGGCGCACCGCGACGCGGTCCGCCACCGATGAGTCCGTTCATGCTGTGATCAGTCTTCGTCGATCTGCTCGTTCGTGACCGTGCCCTTCACCGCGTCCACGTCGAAGGTGGTCTTGTTCCATCCCTTGGAGACCACGTCGATCTTCCAGACCAGGACCTGGCTGTCGTTCTCGTCGAGAGCCATCGAGGTGACCCAGCCCTTCTGCCTGGACAAGGCGACCTTCGCGGCCTGCTGGGGCGTCTGCGTCGCCTTGGTGATCTGGGCTGCCAGCTCCTGCTTGTCCGCAGCGCTCTGACCGGCTTCCGGTGCGAAGTCGATGACGTCGCCGGACACCGCGTCGATGGTCACGTTGTGTGCGGTGCCGTCCTTCTCGACGACCTCCGCGACCCACTTGGGGCTGGCGGAGCTGCCACTCGGGCTCGGGCTGCCGGTCCCGCCCGGGCTCGAGGTGCCCTCGGGACTCGGGCTGGTGCCGCCTGTCGGGCTGCCGGTCGGACTCGGGCTACCGGTCGCGTCGTCGTCATCCTCGTCGTCGAGGCCCTCGAGGTCCAGGTCGGTCAACTTGCCACCGGACACCTCACCGATGGCCGTCGTGGCGGCCTTGTCGAAGGTGACCTTGACGGTCGACAGCAGTTCCTTGCGCTCGGTCTGCTCCTCGGTCAGCTGCGCGGAGGGGCTGCCCGAAACGCTCTCGGAAGGGCTGGTCGTCTGGTTCGGAAGGACCTTCGCAGCCTCAGAGGTGGCCGCGGCGGTTTCGTCACCGCTGTCCTGACCGCAACCGGTCACGAGGGTGGCGGCAAGAGCGGCGGCACACAAGGTGCCGCCGGCGACGCGGAGCCGGCGGGTACGCGGGGAAACGGTCTTGTTTCGACGGGGCTCAAATCTCATGCTGCATGCCTAGCCGCCTCCATGGGCAGTCATGTTGTCCGACCGGTGGGTGTCACCCGATCGACGGCGCCGTCCGCCCATTCGGCGTGTCGTGATTTCCCGTGCCAGGAGACGGCCGGACGGGCGAATGGCGCCGGTTCGAGGGAACCGGCGCCATTCCTGAGAAAGCCTTACGGCGTCAGGCGGTCAGCTGCACCTCGGCAGGCCCTGGCGCCGGACTCAGCGACCCTGCGGCAGGGACGGCTCGCAACTGCGCCGCCGCAACGGCCAGGGCGTCGGGCACGGTCCTGGTTCCGGTGGTGACGCAGAGGGTGTAGGAGACGTCCTCGAGTTGACGGCTGCTCTCGGAAGTACCCAGCCGTGCATGGGTGCTTCGCAGTGTCTCGTAGCGCTTGACGAGATTCCGCAGCGTTGCGGGATTAGCCATCAGCACGGCAGTTCCTCTCCACAGGGCGGCCGGGAGCCCGTGGGTCCCGCGCCGACGAAGTCCGATCGCGCCGGCGATTCCGCCTGGCGTCACGGCCGGCCGTGCGAGGCTGACAGCACGTGTCCGGTCCCTTGCAGATGATGGTCGCCCCGCCTCACCCATTCCGCATCCGCAACCACGGAAGGTCACTCGACCGTCTTCCCTAAGCGTCTCGCGCTCCGGTGCGAAACAATGGAAACGACGGGCGAGCGGCTGCTGCCGGCCCGGTCAGGAGGTGGGTCATGGATTACCCGGAGAGTTACGAGCTCATATTCCAGGCGAGCGGCGCGGAGGACGACGTGGTGATCGTCCGTCTCACGGCGCGTTCCGGTGCGGGCGGTTACCCGGTGTACGAGGACGAGACCGGAATCGTGCGCGCCGAGATCAGCGAGCGCGGTGAGGTGCGCATGCACGCGAGCGGTGGTCATCAGGTTCTGGGAGCACCGCTGCTGGCCAGGCCGCTCAGCCGCTCGCGGCCGGCCGCCCACGGCGCCGACTGAGAAGCCGCGGACCGTCGCATCTGCCGCGCCGAAGTCCGCTCATGCCCACTCCTCGCCCGAATGTGTTTACTTTCCTGAGATGTGACCGTAGTCTGCCGATGAAACCACAGACTCGGGCATGAAACGGATACGTAACCACATGTACGCACCGGAGCGGCAGCAGGAGATTCTGCGCATCGCCGGCGAGAGCGGACGCGTCGATGTGCTGTCCCTGGCCGAACAGTTCCAGGTGACCGCGGAGACGGTCCGTCGTGACCTCAAGGCCCTCGACCGTGCGGGGCTCCTGCGCAGGGTGCACGGCGGTGCGATCCCGGCCGGGCGGCTCGGCTTCGAGCCGGATCTCGCCGAACGCGACACCGTGGCGGCCGACGAGAAGGACCGCATCGCCGCCGCGGCCCTGGGCGAACTCCAGGCCGAGGGCAACATCATCATCGACGCCGGGACGACGACGGTCAGGCTGGCGGCCGTCATCCCGATCGAGTCGCGCCTCACCGTGGTGACCCATGCCCTGCCCGTCGCCGCACGCCTCTCGGATCATCCGGGAATCGCACTGCATCTGGTCGGCGGCAGGGTTCGGCACCGCACACGCGCGGCCGTCGACGCCTGGGCGCTGAGTGCGTACGCCGAGATCAACGCGGATGTCGCCTTCATCGCCACGAACGGGTTCTCGCCCGAGGGCGGCCTGACCACCCCGGACCTGGCCGAGGCCGCGGTGAAGCGAGCCGTGATCGCGGCGGCCCGCAGGGTGGTTCTCCTCGCCGACTCGGGCAAGTCAGGTCAGGCGCACTTCGCGCGCTTCGGTGATCTCTCCCATGTCGACCTGCTGATCACCGATACGGGGCTGAGCCCCGAGGACGCCCGGGCCATCGAGAGCCAGGGCACGGAAGTGGTACGCGCATGATCCTGACCGTCACTCCCAACCCGAGCCTGGACCGCACGTACGAACTTCCGGGGCTCACCCGTGGCGCCGTTCTGCGGGCCACCACCGACCGTGTCGATCCCGGCGGCAAGGGCGTCAACGTCTCCCGTGCGGTCGCCGCCGCCGGGCACCGCACCGTGGCCGTCGCACCGTTGGGCGGGCCCGAGGGCGCACTGCTGGCCCGGCTGCTCGGAGAACACGGCATCGAGGCCGCCGGGGTACAGATCGCCGGCAGCACCCGTGTCAACATCACTCTCGTCGAACCCGACGGCACGCTCACCAAGGTCAACGCGGCGGGGCCCGAGATCACCCCCGCCGAGGCGGAACGCCTGCTGGACACCGTCCGGGCCCGTTCGGCGGGCGCGGACTGGATCGCCTGCTGCGGGAGCCTGCCGCGCGGACTGCCACCGCGGTGGTACGCCGAACTGGTCGCCCGCAGTCACCGTGCCGGCGTCCGGATCGCTCTCGACACCTCGGGCGCCGCGCTCGTCGCCGCGCTGCGTGAGCGGCCGGACGTGATCAAGCCGAACGTCCAGGAGCTCGCCGAAGCCGTGGGCCGTCCGCTCGCGACGGTCGGCGACGCGCTCAAGGCGGCACACGAGCTCTGCGAGCTCGGGGCGCGGTCCGTGCTCGCCAGCCTCGGTGCCGTCGGACAGTTGCTCGTGGAACAGTCCGGAGCCCACTTCGCCGCTGCGCGGGTGGACACCGTGCGGAGCGACGTCGGCGCCGGAGACGCCTCGCTCGCGGGGTTCCTGTCCGCCGGGGGCACGGGCCGGGCCGCGTTGTCGGCCGCTGTGGCGCACGGAGCCGCTGCCGTGCAGCTGCCCGGCAGCGCCATGCCGACACCCTCCGACCTCGATCCGTCCTCGGTGGTCACCACCGAGGACATCCCCGTGGACCTGACTCTGACGGAGCAGGCCCCATGACCGCCGCATTCCCGTCCAGCCCTACGACGCCCCCGTCCCCCCGCGCCGTCCTCCGGGCGGTACGCGAGCAAGGAGCCCCGCGATGAGTGAGCTGATCACCGCGGAACTGGTCGATCTCGATCTGTCCGCCGAGACGAAGAGCGCGGCCGCCCGTTCACTGGCCGGACGGATGGTGGCGGCGGGCCGCGTCACCGACCTCGACGGCTTTCTCGCCGATGTGGCGGCCCGCGAGGCGCAGATGCCGACCGGCCTGGACGGCGGCATCGGAATTCCGCACTGCCGGAGCGAGCATGTCGCCGCGCCGACGCTGGCCTTCGGCCGCAGCGCGCGGGGCATCGACTTCGGTGCTGCGGACGGGCCCGCGGACCTCGTGTTCCTGATAGCCGCGCCCGCGGGCGCGGACGACGACCACCTCACGATTCTGTCGAGCCTGGCGCGGCGGCTCATGGACCCCGGGTTCACCGGCGCGCTGCGGGCGGAGGGCGACCCCGCCGCGGCGGCGGCCCGGATCCGCGGCGAGGAGGCTCCCGCGGCGGCTCCGGACCCGGAGGAGGCTGAGGTGGCTCCCGCGGACACGGAGAGCGAGAAGGTGCAGCCGTTCCGCATCGTCGCCGTCACGTCCTGTCCGACCGGTATCGCGCACACCTACATGGCCGCCGAGTCGCTGGAGGCGGCCGCACGCGCCGAGGGAGTCGTGCTGAACGTCGAGACACAGGGCTCGGCCGGGTTCGAACGACTGGATCCCTCAGTGATCGCCGCCGCGGACGCGGTCATCTGGGCCCACGACGTCGATGTGCGGGAGAAGGGCCGGTTCGGCGGCAAGCCGGTGGTCGACACCGGCGTGAAGGCCGGGATCAACCGGCCCGCCGAACTCATCGCCGAGGCCCGGCGCAAGGCCGAGCGGGGAGAGATCAGCAGGGTCTCCGACGAGCGCCGGGAACCAGATCCCCGTACGCGCGGTTCAGCGGGGGCCTCCGGGCACTTCGGTGTCCGGCTCCGGACCTATCTGATGTCCGGTGTCAGCTACATGGTGCCGTTCGTGGCGGCCGGCGGACTCCTCATCGCCCTGTCGTTCGCCATCGGCGGCTACGAGATCGCGAGCGCGAAGTCGGTGGCCGACCACTTCGTCTGGGGCGAGGCGGCCAGCTGGGCCGCCCTGCTCAACCAGATCGGCTCCGCCGCTTTCGGCTTCCTGGTTCCCGTGCTGGCGGGGTACATCGCCTACGGGATGGCGGACCGGCCGGCGCTCGTACCCGGATTCGTGGGCGGCGCCATCGCACTCACCATCGACGCGGGGTTCCTCGGCGGCCTGGTCGCGGGTCTGCTGGCCGGAGCGGCGGTGATGGCGATCCAGCGGTTGAAGGTCCATCCCACGCTGCGCGGCATCATGCCCGTCCTGGTGATACCCCTGCTCGCGTCGATCGCCGTCGGCTTCCTGATGTTCATCGTGGTCGGCAAGCCGATCGCCTCCCTCCAGAACGCCCTCACGGACTGGCTGAACGGGCTGTCGGGCTCCAACGCGGTGATCCTCGGCGTCGTCCTCGGCCTGATGATGTGCTTCGACATGGGTGGCCCGCTGAACAAGGTCGCGTACGCTTTCGCGGTCGGCGGCCTGGCCGACCCGACGCCCGGGAGTCTCAAGGTCATGGCCGCGGTGATGGCGGCCGGAATGGTTCCTCCTCTGGCGATGGCACTCGCCACGACCGTACGCCGCAGGCTGTTCACCCGTACCGAGCGGGAGAACGGCAGGGCTGCGTGGGTGCTGGGCGCCTCGTTCATCACCGAGGGCGCGATCCCCTTCGCTGCGGCGGATCCCCTGCGGGTGATCCCGTCCGTGATGGCCGGCGGCGCGGTCACGGGAGCGCTGTCCATGGCGTTCGGCTGTACGCTCCGCGCCCCGCACGGTGGTGTGTTCGTCGTCCCGCTCATCGGCGAGCCGTTCCTCTACCTGCTGGCGATCGCCACCGGCACCGTGGTCTCCACCGCTCTGGTCGTCGCCCTCAAGGGCATGCGGGGCAAGCCGGACAAGGCCGCGCCGGCCGATGACGAGGCCGAAGTCCCGGTGGCTGCCTGACACCCGCGGATCCCGGACCCCTGATCCCCCTGATCCCCTCTTCACCTGGAGTGAACCCGTGTACCAGCGCACCGTCTCCGTAGGCTCCCGCAGCGGTCTGCACGCCCGCCCCGCCTCCCTCTTCGTCCAGGCGGCCATGCGTCAGCCGGTCGCCGTCACCGTCGCACGTGAGGGCAGCGATCCGGTCGACGCCCGGAGCATGCTGTCGGTCCTCGCCCTGGCAGCTCAGCACGGCGACCTGCTGGTGCTGTCAGCCGTGGGCGAAAGCGCGCCGGACGCGGTGGAGGAACTGGCCAGCCTGCTGTCCGAGGACCTCGACGGGAAGGCCTGAGTGTGACGGAGACCTGGGATCCAGGAAGTGAGGGCGTGATGCGCCTGCCCTCGGGGCGGTTGATCCGTGGACGCGGTCTGAGGCGTCCTCTTCCCGAGGGGCCTGAGCCCACCTTCGCGGTCCATCTGCTGGGCGGCCCTCCACCTCCGGTGGCCTGGGACTCCCGGTGGCTCCGCTGGCCCGACTTCCGTCTGCCCGCAGACAGGGAAGCCGCGCGCTCCGTGCTGAAGGAGGCGTGGAGCCGCGCTCCGGAGGAGCGGGTCGAGGTCGCGTGCGGAGGGGGCCGGGGACGTACCGGCACGGCTCTGGCGTGCCTGGCCGTACTGGACGGCGTCCCGGCGGAGGAAGCTGTCGCCTACGTCCGCCGGAACTATCACTCCAAGGCCGTGGAGACGCCCTGGCAGCGTCGTTATGTGGTGCGCTTCGCGGCGGACTGAACGCCCGCCGCGCGGCCCTGGCGGGCTACGCCACCGTGTGCGGAGCCGGAACCGTGGCTCCGCCGCCGGCGCGTACCGCCTCGACGACGCTCTGATGGAGAGATCTGCTTTCTTCCTCTGAGGGGCACGGCACCGGACTGCCGGCCAGTGTGAACCAGTCCGAGGCGCCGCTGTACTGGACGGCGACCTCGGCCTGCTCTTCGGTCCAAGTCGTGTGCACGGTCAGATCACCGCTCACGACACCTACCTCTTCGGTGCGCACTCCGCCGGTTCCCGCGAAGACACCGAGGGTGGTCCACGATGCCCAGTTCATGACGCGTCGCCTTTCGGGACAATGACAAGCCTGTCAAGCGGACTTGTCTTGAGTATGGCACCGGGGACCATCACCCGCACGGGTGTGCCCGCGAGTATCCGTCCGGTGACGCCGAGGCGTCGTTCAGGAGTGCATCGACGCGCCCTTGAGGATCTTGTCGACGGCGTTGCGCGGCCCGTACACGGCCAGGCCGACCAGGTCCATCCCGTCCCTCCGTACCGCCCGGACGGCAGCCCTGTTGGCCTTGTCGTGGCCGGTCGCGAAGAGGTCGGAGGTGAACACTGCCAGGGTCACGCCCCGGCCCACCGCCCTCGTGTGCGCGGTTGTCAGGAGCTCCTTGGACCCGGCGAACACCAGGACGGGCTGCCGGAACATGGGCAGGTACGGGGTGTCGTCGGCGTCGGCGTACGGTTCACCGATCACCTCGGGCACCTGCGTGCCCAGGCCGCTCACCAGGAACGCGGTGACATTGAGGCGCTGCCAGGTCTCGAGGTCGTCGCGGAGCAGTACGGCGATCTTGGTGTCGAAGCGTACGGGGGCGTTGTCGTCGTTCATGCCGCAAGTCTGCCGAGCCCGCCGCCGGCCGTCTTGTACGAAGTTTGCACGCCGAGGTCACCGGTAAGGCTCTTGTACGCTTCCGTCCATGGGTGCACGTCCGGACATCAGCGCGTGGCGTCCGCGCGTCGAGGGGATCGACGAGGTCTTCCACGCACACTTCGCCGACCACGCGTATCCCATGCACACGCACGACGCGTGGACGCTGCTCATCGTCGACGAGGGGATGGTCCGCTACGACCTGGACCGCCACGAGCACGGGGCGCCCAGCTCGGTGGTGACGCTGCTGCCTCCGCACGTCCCCCACAACGGCGGTGCGGCCACACCCGGGGGTTTCCGCAAGCGTGTGCTGTATCTGAGCAACACGCAGATCGACGCGGACCTCGTCGGGCGGGCGGTCGACCGGCCCGTGCTGCGGGATCCGCGGCTGCGCCACCGTGTCCACCAGCTCCACCGGACGCTCGAACGCCCCGGGGACGAGTTCGAGGCACAGAGCCGCCTCGCGATCGTCTCCGAGCGTCTCGCCCGGCATCTGCGCGACGAGCCCGTCGCCCCGCAGGTGCCCGACCGCCGGGTCGCGTACGCGTTGCGGGATCTGCTCGACGAGCGCTTCGTCGAAGGGCTGGCGCTGCGCGACGCGGCGGAGCGGCTGCACACCCATCACACGCACCTGGTGCGGGCCTTCAGCCAGGAGTTCGGCATGGCCCCTCACCAGTACCTGACGGGACGTCGCGTCGATCTGGCCCGGCGCCTGCTGCTCGGCGGGATGCGTGCGCCGGAGGTCGCGGCCTCGGTCGGGTTCTACGACCAGTCGCACTTCTCCCGGCACTTCAAACGTGTGGTCGGCACGAGTCCGGGACACTATGCGCGCACCGGATCCGCGGTCTACTGACGGCGCTCCAGCGCCCCCCGCACGAACGCGGCCTGCCCGGCGTGCTGCAGGTCGTCGGCGATGACGCTGATCAGCCGCACTCCGAGGGTCACCGGCGGCGACCAGGCCTCGTCCACGACGCGGTCCAGGGCCCGCCCGTCGAGCCCCCGGACGAAGCCCAGGGTCTGTTCGTTCACGGCGTCGAAGTAGCCGAGAAGGAGGTCGCCCGACTCCACCGTCACAGAACCCACCTGCGCGCTGCTGTGACCGTAGCCGGTCGACCCCTTCTCCAGGGGCAGCTCGAATCGGGACACCCAGTCCTTCGCGAACCAGACCTGCTCGGTCCCCGCCGCGTCGGCGACGTGGTCGTCCTGGACGCGTGTGAGGTGCCACACGAGCCAGGCGATGGAGTTGGCCTCGCCGTCGAGCCTGGCGTTGAGGTCCTGGGGCGGAAGTCCTTCGACTGCGGCGTGCACCGCTTCGTGGATGCGCTCGAACGCATCGGCGAGAATGCCTGCACTGTTCATACGACCACCATGGCCGGTCCGCGGACGGGGCCCCGGCTTCGACACGCGGCCGTCACGAGTGCACGGTGTGCAGCCACTTCGTCAGCAGTGCGTTGACCTCTGCGGGGCGTTCCTGCTGGATCCAGTGTCCGCACCCGTCCAGGATGTGCGAGGAGACCAGTCCCGGAAGCGTCGTGGGGTAGGGGGCGATGGCATCGGCCATCCAGGTCGTCGAGGAGTCGAGGGCGCCACCGATGAAAAGGGCGGGCCGGGTCAGGCGGGCTCCGTCCCAGGCAGCCAGGTCCTCCCAGTCACGGTCGACGTTCCGGTAGCGGTTGAGCGCGCCCGTCAGTCCGGTCCTCTCGAACTCCGCGCTGTACACGTCCAGATCCTGCTCGGTGAGCCAGGACGGCAGGGCACCGCCGGTGAAGCGGTCGCGCATGGCCGCTCCGGCGGGCACGAAGAAGGGACTGTCCGAGCCCGGAGGCGGCATGGTGTCGGCGGAGAGAGAGGTGTAGAACCCGGCCGGCCAGCCCCGTACATCGGGCTCGATCTCCTTCTCGGCGCGGCCGGGCTGCTGGAAGTAGCTGACGTAGAATTCCTCGCTCCCCCCGAGACGGGCGAAGCCGTCGGTGGGCCGCATCGCGTTCCACGGAGAGTAGGGGACGCTCAGCATGGCCACGGCCGTGAAGACGTCGGGCCGCAGCAGAGCGCTGTCAGCGGCGATGGGTGAGCCCCAGTCGTGGCCGATGACCGTCGCGGTCTCCTCGCCGAGTGCGTGCACGACGCCGACGTCGTCGGCCACAAGGGCCGTCATCCGGTAGGCCTCCACCGGGCCGGATGCCGACGAACGGCCGTAGCCCCGTACGTCGACGGCCACCGCACGGAAACCCGCCGCGGCGACGGCGGAGAGCTGATGGCGCCAGGAGTACGAGGTCACGGGGAAGCCGTGGACCATGAGGACGAGGGGGCCGGTCCCCTGTTCCAGCAGGTGGATCCGGCCGCCGGGGCCGTCCACCAGCCGGTGGACGGCCCCGGGGACGGTCGTGGAAGGCCGGGCGGCGGGCAGGGAAGCGTGTGTCTCCTCGAGTTCTCGGGGCCTGACTGCATGACCATCATTCGGCGCCGCGCCGGCTCCGGCCAAGGGAGGTTGCCGTTACGGCAAAACCGTCGGCGGCCGGTCAGACGAGCAGCCGCAGGAGGTGTGCGCAGGCCGCCGCCTCGTCCGGATGCCGTCCGATCACCTCGTACCTGCCTCTCTCGTAGGCGCCGGTCTCCCACACCCCGTCGGGCGCCTTCCTCAGGTACAGGAAGTCCGGCGGCGTGGGAACCGGTTCGTGCACGCCTTCGATGCGGTAGTAACCGTCGGGCACGCCGGCCGCGCCCAGCGCGGCACGCAGTTCCCGGCGTTCCACGGCCGGGGCTACGCGCCCGCGGGCGTGAGGTAGGCGTTGTCCAGCAGCCACTTCACGTTCAGCCGCTGGCCCGCGCCCGGGTCGAGGAAGACGGCGTCGAGCTTGATCTGCCGGCCTCCGCCGGGCTGCTCGAACCACGGCGCGATGCTGCCCTCCCAGACCCAGAACGGCTTGGCGACCTTGTAGACGCGGTAGTCACAAGGCACCGCGGACTCGCGGGTGTTCAGGTTCTGCGGGGGCAGTGCGCGCTCCTTGTAGGCGTCGCCGGCCGGTGCGAGGTAGGCGCCGTACTCCGATCCGAAACGGTCCAGGCGCTGCCCGGTGCGCAGCTTCGCAGGCTCCTTGTCGATCTCGCCGTTGACCTCGGCGAAACCGTCGTTGGGCGGGTACTTCCAGCTGCCCGTGTCCGCCGGGCCCTCCCAGTACTTGTTGAGGAAGGCTGAGGGGGACAGGCTGCCCGTGCGCTTGTACCCCTTGAGCAGCGGACCGACCGGGGCCTGCTTCGCGGAGGGCAGCCACCGGGGGCCGAGCCGTGCGTCCCCGAGGAACTCGCCGGTGCAGGGGTCGTGGCTGACTGCGGTGGTGCGGTTCTCGTGCGGTGCGGCGCTCGCGGCGGGAGCCGCCACCAGGCCGGCGGTGAGACCCAGCGCGGCAAGTACGGTGCGGATACGGTTCATTCGGAGTCCCCTCGAGTTGCCGATAAAGCCCGGTGAACTCACGTAGGGTAACCGACCGACCGCGCAAAGCGTTTGCGCCATGCCGTCCGGTGCCCGGCCGGGAGAACCCGGGCCGGGCACCGTCTTCTCAGTGCGCCGTTCCGTCCGGTACGAGACCGTCGGCGGCGAGCCCCCGCAGGACGGCCTCGCCCAGCGCGTGGACTGCGGACATCGGGCGGACCATCACGGTGAACTCCTTGATCCGGCCGTCCTCGCCGAACTGGAGAAGGTCGATCCCGTGGATCTCCTTGCCGTTCACCGTCGCCCTGAACAGCAGGATCTCCGACGGTTCCTGCGCACCCTCCGCGCTGGTGGACGCTTCGCCCTCGAAGTGGCCGACATAGCGGAAGTCCTCGAACGTGCGCAGGAGTACGCCGAAGAGGCCGAGCACCATCGGCCTGCCCTCGAAGGGGGTGAACTTGACCGGACTGAAGAGGCGGATGTCCTCGGTGAACAGCTCCTCCAGCGCTGCCGGATCGCCCTTCGCGACGGCGGCCCTGAAGCGTTCCGTGGTCTCGGTGGTCATGGTCATCACTCCCTGGCTCCTGACGGCCGACGGCGCGGCCGTTCGCTCCGGCGAGTGTGACGCAGGGCCGCCGGGCCGGTGAAGGCGGGTGAGCCGGTGAACGCTTCAGCCGGGCGGATCGCTGTATCGGACGGTGACCTTCTCGAATCCGAGCGAGCCGAGCAGACCCTGGAGCATGGAGGTGGTGTTCTTCTCGGCCCGCTTCGTGAGGCCGCTCTCCTCTGCGGCCTTTCCGATGTGCCGCGCCGCCAGTTTGTTGACGGCCTGCTCGCTCCCCGGGTTGTCGGAGAAGAAGTCGCCGAGCCGGTCGAGAAGACCACGCTGCTTGGACACGGCGTAGGAGCGGTCCGGGTCCAGGGCCGGCTTGCCCAGCACCGCGTGGGGCAGCACGATCTCGGCCGTGGTGCGGTCCTCGTTGACGGTCACCCCGTCCGCCCCGACCCTGCCGAGGTCGACCGAGGCTCCGACGGTGCCCGCGCCGACGTACAGCGTCCGGGTGCCCCGGACGGCGTCGGGCAGGAACTTGGCGTCCTTCTCCAGGTCGACCACGACCTGGAAGTTGCCGGACGCGGCCTCGTAGGCGCTCATGTCCTGGATGGACTTGAGCACTGCTGGACCGGATCGGTCGGTGGTCTCCTCCTCGAAGAGGTCACCGAGTCCCGGAAGCAGGCTGAGCCGGGATCCCAGGAACAGGAGGACCAGCGCCGCGGCACACACGCCGGCGAACGGCAGGCATCCTCGCATGCGGGCGCGGCGGCGCGGCGTACCTCCGTGGCCGGGATCCCCGGAGCTGTCTGTCCTTACGTCGGTGGACGTCATGCCTTCCGTGTGACCCCGTCCGGCCTTTTCAGTCCGCCCAGGAGCTTTATACGTCAGATCCTGTACGGGCGTGAGGCCTTGGGCGGGCATCAGGCTGCGGCCGGGCCGTCCAGCTCGGCCTCCCGGCCGGCATGCGTGCCGCTGCAGCGAGTCGGCCTGGCGGCGCCTCGCCCCGGCGTTCCGCCTGGTCATCTGCCGGACAGGCCGAGCGGGGTGAGGCTGGTCGGCTCGACGGTCGCCCGGCTGCTGACGGCCGGACGCGCGGGAGCCCGGCCGCCGGCTGATGGCCGACGGCCGGAACCCTGGTGCTGCGGTCACTCACTCCAGAAGGTCTGCATACGCCCCCAGAGCCAGCGCGACGTCGGTCTGTGCCCAGAATCGGTGGTAGGTGAAGACCGGAGCGGCTCCGCCGTCCAGGTAGGCCTGCACCTTCGGCCAGTTCGGGTCGTCCTCGTAGAACGACCGGATGGAGAGGAACGTCGAGTCGTTGTCGACGGTGTCGCCGTTGGGCATCACGCCCGTCCAGCCGTTCGGGACGTAGACGGGATCGTCGAACCGGTTGTAGTCGGCGCGGGTCTCGGGAACCGCCACTCCGGCGTCGTCCTGGTAGTGGCTCCACATGCCGTCGAGCAGTCCTTCGGCCGTGGCCTTCGCCTCGGCGTCACCGGACTTGGCGGCGTAGTAGGTCAGCGTCCTGGCGTAGGCACCGGCGACCCCGACGTCGTTGGTGTAGTCCGCGACCGTGACGTGGAGGTTGGAGTTCGCCCCGGGACTCGACGCGTTCCAGGTGTCGGGAGCGCCCGACCACTTGAGGGTGGAAGGCATGAGATAGGTGCCGTCCGGGTTGATGGTCGTCTCGGACAGGGCCCAGTCGACCCACTTGTCGAGAACGGCCTTTGCCTGGGCGTCGCCCGACTCGTGGTAGTACTCCGCGACGCGCTCCATGGACCACGCCTGGAAGCCGAACCACTGGTTGGACGGCGGGTCGTGGTAGACCGGCTTCTCGTCGTAGTACATGCCGTGGAAGGTCGGCGTGCCGGCCGGAGGTTGTGCGTAGCTGCCCTTCCAGCTGTTGGTCGCACCGCCGGCGATGGCGCCCTCGTCGGACTGGAGCCACTGGTAGAAGTCCATCTGCCGGTCCAGGCTCTTCGCCCAGTCCTGCTGCCCCGTGGCGGACTTGGGCTTGAGGTCGGCGACGGAGCTCAGCGCGTAGGCCGCCATCGGGTTCTGATAGCCGCCGTGGGCATGGCTCGATCCGATGCGCCAGGACCATGCCGCCGAGGTGTCGGTGGCGCCGCCCCATGCGTAGTACCAGGACATCAGGTAGTGCGCGCTGTCCTTGCCGCTGCCGGCGGGGCAGGTGGTCGGGCCGACGCAGTTGCCGACCTTCTTGAAGTACTTGTCGAACATCGAGTAGCGGAGGTAGTCGCCCATCTTGGCAGCCTTGGCCACGGTGGCCGAGACCTGGCTCGACTTGCCCTGCTCCTTCGCCCAGACGTCCGCCCAGTAGGCGGCCTGAACGGCACGGGCGTCCGCGTCCGGGGCGTTGGTGAACTTCCACTGCTTGGCGTACGAGGCGTCCCCGGTGAACAGGTCCAGGTAGCCGTTGTCACCGCCGTAGGCGAAGTTGTCGCAGGTGGGGTGGGTGACGGTCTCCCAGACCGACTCCTGGGAACCACGCTGGAAGGTGTTGATGTACGAGGGACCGGTGTCGGAGGGGCCGGCCGAGCACTTTCCGGGAGAGTTGCCGTATCCGTAGACGTTGTCGACGTCCTGGATCCAGTGCATCCCGTAGATGTCGTCGGTGCCGTACGCGCTCTTCAGCTCGGCGGCGATCGGGTCCGATCCGGAGGCCGCGGATCCGTCGAGGACGGCCGGGTACTCGTTCGGGGTGTCGTGCTCAGGGGCGTAGGTGGCGGGCTTCGACGCGTTGTACGCGGAGTTCGTGGGCTGGTCGGCGTGGGTGGGGATCATGTACTTCTCCATGGTTTCCCACGCACCGTTGAACTTCGCCCAGTCCCCGGTGATCTTCCCGTACATGGCCTGGAGCCAGATCAGATAGCTGTACGCCTCCGACGTGGTCTCGTGTCCGTGGTCCGGCGCCTCGACGATCAGGGTCTCCACGGAGTGGTAGGGGATGCCCTCCGAGGAGAAGTAGCCGTTCGCCGGATCGGTGATCTTGCCGTACAGGTCGAGGAAGCGGGCGTCGTAGTCCTTCGCCGCGGCGAGCTGGGTGACGGTGACCTCGGACTTGCTGTGCCCGGGGGCCGTCACGGTGAAGGTCGCCGCTCCCGTGCCGGTCGCGTCCGCCGAGACGGTCACCTTCTGGGGGGTGGACCAGTTCGACGGGGTGAACGTGAGACTGGCACCACCGGTGACGCTCAGGCCGGAGTTGCCGGCGCTCCGCGCCACCGTGACGGCGACCGACGAGGAGGGCGCGGTGGAGAGCTTGACGTCGAACGTCCCCGACTTGCCCTGTTGGACGCCCAGCTGGGCGGGCGTCGCGACGACTGCGGGGCCGGCGACGACGGTGATGCCCGCCGGGGTCGACTCCGCCGATGCGCCGAGGCTGTCGTACGCCCTGGCGTACACCGAGTGGCCTCCGGCGGAGAGTCCTTCGGCGATGTGGGTGTACGGCGACGTGGTGTCCGTGCCGAGCAGCTTCGTGTCGTCGTAGAACTCGACCTTGCTGATCCCCGCCCCGTCGGCGGCCGCCGCGGTGGCGGCCAGCGGGACAGGGTCTCCGGCGGAGAAGACGGCGCCCGCCGCCGGACTGGTGAGAACGGTGATCGGTGGCTTATGAGCCCCCACGCATGCCGTGCCGTTGACGGCGAAGGTGGTCGGTGCGGTGTTGTTGCCGCTGTAGGTGAACTGCGCACCCGTCGTGACGGCGGCACCGGCGGCGATGGAGCCGTTCCAGCTCGCGTTCTTGACGGTGACGGTCCTGCCCGACTGGGACCAGGTCCCGTTCCAGCCGTTGGCGAGCTTCTGACTGCCCGCGTAGTCATAGGTCAGGGTCCAGCCGTTGATCGCGGCGGAGCTCCTGTTGGTGACGGTGAGCTCGGCGCTGAAGCCCGAACCCCAGTCATTGGTCTTGTAGTCGACGCTGCACTGGACGGCTGCGGCCTGGGCCGGCCCGCCGGCGGCGGCGGTCATTCCCAGGGGGAGAGCCAATGCCGCCACCAATGCTGTCCACAAACGCCGGTGTCCGGCTCCGGTTCTGCCGGGTCTCCCCGGTAACCAGGATCTTCGTACGCGTCCCGATGGCATGCGCAGTACCTCCTCGCGGCTCGGCGACATGGGGGGCGTGCGGGGTTGAGCACAAGCCTTGAACCAGTGGGAGCGCTCCCAGCATGGGGAGGTGGAAAAAGAGAGTCAAGAGACTTGAAGAGTCGAATTATTTCGACAGCAAGAAGTGCCAACTGGTGTGTTGACCGACACCACTTGACGCTCTAACGTCAAGCCACACCAGTGGGAGCGGTTCCACCAGTCGACGTGCCGTAGGGGGCACGCCCGATCTGCAAGGAGTCGCTCATGCGTCACCTCCCGCACTTATCGCACCTGTTCAGGCTGCTCCTCGAAGCAGTGCTCGACTTGGCCGGCAACGCTCTCGCGGTCAGGGTCACGGCTTCCGGATCCGCCCTCGCACGCACGGTGGAGAACAGCACCGCGCACCAGTGGGACGGCGGATTCCAGGGGACGGGCACTGCGGCCGGCAGCAGCACGAACGAGACACGCGCGATCAGTGCGGGCTCGGGGCGGGCTCCCAGACCTGCGGTGCGGGATCGGACCCCGTACGCCGTGAGCCGAAGCACGACAGCCCGCCCGTCACCACGGATCCGACCGGCTCCACCGGTCCGGTGGATCCTCCCGTCCCCGCTGACGGACCGCCCGGCACGGGCGTCCGGAGAAACGAGCTCGTCGGGCACGCCTGCGCACGGCCGAGCCTCGACCGGACCACCCGTACCGCCCCTGCGTCCCCCGAACTAGGAGTACCGGCTTGGCCTGAACACCAAGGATCCGCGGCAGGCGGACGAGTAACAACAACAGCGCCTGAGTACCTGGCCCGCTGGGCCGGGGCCGTGGGGCGGCTGCCGAGACCGGGCAGCGTCCCGCACGGAGCGGCACACCGGCGCCGGCCGGCGCCTGCCCGCTACAGGTCATGAGGTCCGCAGACACGCGGTACCACCCACCACGACACATCCACGACGCCGACATCCGTGCGAACGAGGGCCGCTGGACCGCCCCCCTCGCACCCGTCGGGCCGAAGTCCCCCTCGCCGCAGGCGAGATCGGCGAGAACACCTGCTCCCACCGGCCCCGCCGACCGGGTCATGCAGGGGTTCGACGACCAGCAACCCTTCCCTCGGACGGACCTGGAACACCTGGGACCGCTCCACGGCCCCGTCCTTGATCAGCGACTACGACGGTACCCCCACCCCGTACGGAAACGGGCTGCGTGATCATCTGCGCGCCCTCGACAGCTGAGGAAACGGAATTCGCATGAGCCGCACGAGCCGCACCACCCTGCGCCGATCCCGAACGGCGCTCATAGCCGCAGGAGCACTCGTCGCCGCTGCCGCAGGCTCCGCCGCCGCGGTCGCGCCCTTCGGGGCCTCCGCAGCAGCGGCTGCTGGATGCACCGTCGACTACAAGATCCAGAACCAGTGGAACGGAGGGCTCACGGCCTCGGTGAGCGTCAAGAACCTGGGCGACGCCATCTCCGGCTGGCAGCTGCAGTGGTCGTTCGCGGGCGGCGAGAAGGTCAGCCAGGGCTGGAACGCCACCGTCTCGCAGAGCGGCGCCGCCGTCACCGCGAAGGACGCCGGCTACAACGCCACCCTGGCCACCGGATCCTCCGCCACCTTCGGCTTCAACGCGACCGGGAACGGCAACAGCACCGTGCCCGCGACGTTCAAGCTGAACGGCGTCACCTGTGACGGAGGCACCACTGGTCCGACCGATCCCCCGGACCCCACCGACCCGCCCGCGGGTGAGCAGGCGGACAACCCTTACCAGGGCGCCAAGGTCTACGTGAATCCCGAGTGGTCGGCCAACGCCGCCGCCGAACCGGGCGGCAGCCGGATCTCGAACCAGCCGACGGGTGTGTGGCTCGACCGTATCGCCGCCATCGAGGGTGCCAACGGCGGAATGGGTCTGCGTGACCACCTGGACGAGGCCCTGACCCAGAAGGGTTCCGGCGAACTCGTCGTCCAGCTCGTCATCTACAACCTGCCCGGGCGCGACTGTGCGGCACTCGCCTCCAACGGTGAGCTCGGCCCGACCGAGATCGGTCGCTACAAGTCCGAGTACATCGACCCGATCGCGGCCATCCTCGCCGACGCGAAGTACGCGGGTCTGCGCATCGTCACCACCGTCGAGATCGACTCCCTGCCGAACCTCGTGACCAACGCGGGCGGCCGGCCCACCGCCACGCCGGCCTGTGACGTCATGAAGGCCAACGGGAACTACGTCAAGGGCGTCGGCTACGCGCTCAACAAGCTCGGCGACGCGCCGAACGTCTACAACTACATCGACGCGGGACACCACGGCTGGATCGGCTGGGACGACAACTTCGGCGCCTCCGCCGACATCTTCCACGAGGCCGCGACCGCCGAGGGCGCGACCGTCAACGACGTCCACGGCTTCATCACCAACACGGCCAACTACAGCGCCTTGAAGGAGGAGAACTTCTCCATCGACGACGCCGTGAACGGAACGTCTGTCAGGCAGTCCAAGTGGGTCGACTGGAACCGTTACACGGACGAGCTCTCCTTCGCCCAGGCGTTCCGCAACGAGCTGGTCTCGGTCGGCTTCAACTCCGACATCGGCATGCTCATCGACACCTCGCGCAACGGCTGGGGCGGCGCGAACCGGCCGAGCGGTCCGGGCGCCTCCACCAATGTCGACACCTATGTGAACGGCGGGCGCTACGACCGGCGCATCCACCTGGGCAACTGGTGCAACCAGTCCGGAGCAGGCCTCGGCGAGCGGCCGCAGGCAGCGCCGGAAGCCGGCATCGACGCGTACGTCTGGATGAAGCCCCCGGGGGAGTCGGACGGCTCCAGCAAGGCGATCCCGAACGACGAGGGCAAGGGATTCGACCGGATGTGCGACCCGACGTACACCGGTAACGCCCGCAACAACAACAACATGTCCGGAGCCCTGGGCGATGCCCCCGTCTCGGGCAAGTGGTTCTCCGCCCAGTTCCAGGAGCTCATGAAGAACGCCTACCCGGCGCTCTAGGCTCCGCGTCGGCGGGCTCCGGGCGCTCCCCCGCCCGGGCCCTCCCGACGACTGCGCCACCTGTCGAGCAGAGCGCGTCCGCGAGCCACCGGCGCGGACGCGCTCCGGCGTGCGGTGGGCTCCGTCCGGGGCCGGCCGCCGCGCTTCGCCTTGATCCACGCCGTCGGCCTGGCAGCCCGCTTCGCCTTCGTGCCGGTCTTCGCCTCCGTGCCCGGCTTCGCCCGGCTGCCGAGGGCCGGCCCGGTCCTGGCCGGGGCCCGTCGTGCGGGCTTCTCCGTGTCCGCTGCGACCGGTTCGTCCGAAAGCACGTGATAGCGGTGACTGAGGCGACGTCCGATCAGGGCGTAGCCAAGCAGCGCACCGGCCGTATTGAGGATCACGTCGTCGATGTCGAAGGCCCGCCCCGCCACGAGAGCGCCCTGCGCGAGTTCCACGACCGCTATGACGAGCACGGTCAGCACGGTCATCCGGATCATCCGGAGCCGGCGCGGAACCAGGATCGGCAGCAGCACCCCGAACGGTGCGCCGAGCAGCAGATTGCCGCCTGCCTGTTTGCACGCCGCGAGGAAGGTGTAATCCTCCGCGTACTGTCGCAGGGACCGCCCCGGCTTCAGATTGGACGTCACGATGTCCTCCGACGCCGGTGACGGCGTGAGCGTCACCTTCGCCAGGACCACGGAGAACGCGACGAGCGCCAGGAACGCCGCGGCCAGCGCTGCCGCGCGCAGCAACAGACGTCCCACACTCCTGCGTCGTGCACTACTATCCGCCTCTGCTGTCATGGCGGAACGGATGCCCCCAACCCTGGCGCCCACACCCCGGACCGGGTGCGACCATGAGCGCATGAGCGCACAGAAGAAGGACGAACTGCTGGCCGAAGCCGTGCGGCTGCGCGAACAGGGTCATCCCGAACAGGCCCGGGAGCGCCTCCTCTCCCTCACCGCCGCGTTCCCCGACGCAGCTGACGTCGCCTACCAGACCGCGTGGGTCCACGATGTGCTCGGCCTGGAGGCCGAGGCCGTGCCGTACTACGAGCGGAGCCTGCAGGGCGACGGCCTCACGGAGGAGGACCGCCAGGGCGCACTGCTCGGGCTGGGCAGCACCTATCGCGTCCTGGGCAGATTCGGGCAGGCCGTCGAGACGCTTCGGCGCGGCGTGTCCGAATTTCCGGAGAACGGGGCGATGCGGACCTTCCTGTCCATGGCCCTGTTCAACACCGGCGAGCATCACGAGGCCATGCAGCTGCTGCTGCGACTGGTGGCGACGACGAGCGACAGTCCGCCCGTACAGCGGTATCGGCCCGCTATCGAGCACTACGCGAGGGATCTCACGCAGACCATGTGAGCGCGGCCCTCCTGTGAGCGCTGCCCAGTCCCGCCCCGGGCGCAGGGTGAGCACAGCCGGTCCGAGACCTGAGGCGCGTCATCCGGCCGGAAAAGGGGAAGCCCCGGCCGGATCGGGGGAATCCAGCCGGGGCGGCTCGTGTGCGAAGGCGAAGACGGAATCACTGCTCGACAGGATCCGGCCACTCACCCCCACGCGTAGATGAACGATAAACCACCATCCATCGTTCCCGCACCTCCACCCCCTGCCATGTGATCCACACCACGACCCCGCAGGCCGGGGCGGTTCCGCAGGCGACGGGAGGGCGATACCGCCGATCGTCAGCGCGCCTCGCGGAACACGACGTGACGCCCTGCGGCCGGATCGAACTTCCGCAGTTCGAGGCGGTCCGGATCGTTGCGCCGGTTCTTCCGCGTCACGTAGGTGTGGCCGGTTCCGGCCGTGGACCGGAGCAGGACGACGGGCCTGGTCTCACTGCGTGCCATGAGGCCTCCAGAGGGGATCCCGACCCCACTCCCAGGATGGCAATGGGTGTCGTTTTCGTTTCTGACCGCCTCAACACACGCGGACGCATCACCATTCCCGCCACCGGAACCCGCGGCACCATGCGCCGCACGCCCTCCACGACCGAGTCCCGAACAGGCGGACGACATGGCGGCCCGCCCGTCGCACCGCACATGCCGCCGACCGCACCCCGCTCACGGCGCCGGCCCTTGATCCCGGCGCCGCACCACCCCCGCATATGCCCTGATCCAAGCCGGTGCGAGCCGCGCAGGGCCGCGCGCGCGGGCGCACATCGAGCTGCTCACGCCGGTCGACTTGCGTCAACTCACCAGGAAGCGCAAGGGTGTTCGGCGGACCACGGCCCCACCCGGCCGACGGCATATGCCGGAAGCAAGAACGTGTCGAGTGTTGCCAAAGCCCTTACGGGGCTCCCCGGCCTGTGCAACAGTCGTGTTCGGTCCACCCCCACGAACCGGCCGCACCGCCTGTATCGGAGTACCAGATGCCGTCCCATCTGTTTGCGGACCGCCCCGCCCCACAGCCACCCGAACGCGATGCCGTGGACGCCCTGATCAACCGGACCCGGCTGTTGCGCGGCGACGTGGACGCCGTGCGGCGCGACGCCTCAGTGATCGAGGACGACGATCCCCAGCTGCGCTGGCAGCGGGCGCTCTGCGAGCTCGCGGTCCACCAGCTCGACGACCTCGGCGAGCATCTGGGGCAGCTGCGGGACGGCATCCCCCACGCGTCGGCCGCCGGCGCCCCGGGAGACACCGGCCCGGAGACTTCGGCCGGGGCTCCCACGGGCTCGCTCCTCAGCAGGGTGGGCAGCGCCGAGTGGAATCTGCTCACCGATGAGGTCAGCTGGTCCGACGAGCTCCATCAGATCTTCGGGAGGGCGCCGGGGACAGGAGGGCTGTCCCTCGACGAACTGCCGTCCGTCGTCCTCGCGGAGGACCAGCCTCTGCTCACATCCATGGTGACCGACTGCCTGGTGGACGGCAGGCCGATAGACGGCGAGTTCAGGATCCTTTTGTCCGACGGCGGTATGCGGACGCTGCACATGATGGGAGAGCCCGTCCTCGACACGGACGGCTGCACCGCTTCCATGTGGGCGGTCCTGCGTGATGTCAGCAGTCTGAGGCGCAGCCAGCGCATCGTGGGCAGGACACGGGACACGCTGCGCCGCCGCGAACAGATGGCCAGCGCCGAACACCGGATGGCGGTACAGCTCCAGGAGGCTGTTCTCCCGCCGTGGCGCGGCTCGCTGCCGATACCCGGCCAGGGCGCGGGCGGGCTGGACATCGCCGCCCACTACCTGCCCTCGGGGTCGAGCGATCTCATCGGCGGCGACTGGTACGACGCGCTGCCGCTTCCTGACGGAAGAACCCTGCTCACCGTCGGTGACCTCACCGGCCACGGGATCCCGGCCACCTCGGCCATGGCGATGCTGCTCGGCGCACTGCGCGGCATGGCCGTGGCCGGGATCGGCCCGGGGGCGGTCATGGGTCATCTGAACCAGCTGATCGAATGCTCGGCACAGCCGGCCCTGGGAAGCGCCGTGTGCTGCACCTTCGACCAGACGACCGGCAGGCTCACCTGGGCACAGGCAGGGCACCCCGCGCCGCTGCTGTTCCGCAACGGAGAGGGGCACCCTCTGCCCCTGCCGGACGGCGTGCTGCTGGGGGCGGCTTCCGGAGTCACCTACGAGCAGGACCAGGTGGACCTGCTGCCGGGCGACGTGCTCGTGCTGCACACCGACGGACTGACACGGCAGATCGACCGGCACGCCGGCCCGGACGTGCTTCTGGGGCTGGCGCCTCGGTTCGCGCAGGCCCGCTCGGCGCAGGACTGCGTACGGACCGTGGTCGAGGAGCTCGGATCGTCCGAACGGTTCGACGACGCCTGCGTGTTGGTCGCCCGCGTCGAGGCATGAGGGCCTTCCGGACCATTCCAGGGGGTTACGGAGCTTCCGTGCCACCCCTTGGGATCTTCCGTGCTGCTCCCGTGCTCGCGACGGATCTCTGGACGCGACAGGCCCGACCGGCCCGCAACCCTCTGTCGTCGTGAACTGATCGAGGTGCGAGGTCAGACCTCGGAGCGCCTGGTCTTCTTGTCGAGCGCACCCGAGGGCAGGGCGAGTTCGATCTCCTCACGCAGGTCCTCGATCTTGGCGTAACCCGCGAACTGACCGGTGAGCCGGTACATCTCACGGAGCCGGTCCCAGGTCCTGTGCGAGGACGTCTCCCCCATGGAGACGAGAGCGAGTCGTGCGTAGCGGTCGGCCTGCTCGGGGTCGTCGGCGATGAAGCACGCCGACGCGAGCGAGATGTAGTCGAAGATCTTGGACCGTTGGCGGCCGTTTATCCGCAGATCGAGGGCCTGCTTGGCGTGCCGCTGAGCGGTGGAGGCCACGCCCGGGTCGTGCTCGGCCAGCGTACGGAAGGCCAGGGCCTGCATCCCGTGCATGTCCGCCTCGTCGAACATCTGCATCCAGCTCGGCGGCGGTACATCACCCTTGTCCGAGACGAACAGCTCCTCGGCCTCGCCGAGTGTGCGCCGCATCGCCTGCCCCCGCCCCATCGCTGCCTGCGCCCATGCCTCGATGGTGTGCAGCATCGCCCGGGTACGCGGCAGATTCTCTTCCCCGGAACCGGACTTGGCGAGCTTCATCAGGTCGAGGGCGTCGTCCGGCCGGCCCAGGTGGACCATCTGCCGGGCCGCTCGGGACAGTGCTTCCCCCGCGCGGGGACGGTCACCCCCCTCACGCGCCGCGTGGGCGGCGATCACGAAGTACTTCTGGGCCGTGGGCTCGAGGCCGACGTCGTGGGACATCCAGCCGGCGAGAACGGCGAGGTTGGCGGCGACGCCCCAGAGGCGCCGCTGCAGATGCTCGGGGTGATGGTAGGCGAGCATGCCGCCCACCTCGTTGAGCTGGCCCACGACCGCTTTGCGCTGGAGCCCGCCGCCTCTCGAGGCGTCCCAGGCCCGGAACACCTCGACCGAGCGCTCGAGCGCCTCGATCTCCTCGGAACCGATGGGGGCCGCCTCGTACAGGTCGAAGCCGGCGTTGTCGGCGTACAGGGGGTCGTTGAGGCGGGAGGCCCGGGCCGCCGGAGCGGGCTCGGAGTGCAGCCAGTCGTGCATGGCGCCGGTGAGTGCTGAGCCAGCGGCGAGCGCGGCGCCCGCGCCCACCAAGCCGCGTCGGTTGAGCATGAGGTCCATTCCCGTGAATTCGGTGAGGACCGCTGCCGTCCGTTCGGGCGCCCACGGCAGACCGTCGGGATTGTCTTCCGTCCCGGCTTTTCGCCGCTTCCCCACACGCCCGCGCCGGCCGAACCCGAGGTCCTCGATGGTCACGACACGGCCGAGCCGCTCGGTGAACAGAGCTGCCAGCACCTCGGGCACCGGATCGCGAGGGGACTCCCCCATGTCGATCCAGCGCCGGACCCGCGAGGTGTCGGTGGCCAGTTGGAGGTGGCCCATGGCCGCCGCCTGCCTGTTCACCATTCTCGCGAGTTCGCCTTTCGACCATCCGGCCAGGCCGAAAAGGTCAGACAGGCGGGTGTTGGGTTCTCCGGTCACGTCAAGCCCCCAGGTTCTCGGCTGACTTGACCCTAGCCCTCCAGCGGATGCCGGGTGAATATTCGCCAGGGTTCGCCAGGGGTCGCTAGATGTTGTGCCACCCGTGCGCCGGTGTCAGGTAGGAAAGCGCCACCCCGCCCGGCAGCCCTAGGTACTCCCCAGGGTGCCGGACGGCCGTCGGCCGGGGCGGCGCACGCAACTTGTCGGCGCACGAAGGGATCTGTTTCGCCCATGTACACAGCATCGTCCTCCGTGTCCGCCCCGCCCCGGCCGCTTCGTCCCTTCGGGGCGGGCGGCGGGCCGTATCTCGACCCCCGCGCCGCGGCACCGGCGTCCAGCACGGGTCGGACCCGGCGGGCAGCGGGGCCGGGCTCCCAACCGCTCAGCGGAAGACTGGATCTGTCCGGCGCCCAGGGCGCCCAGCTGAGGATGGCCATCGCCTCGGTGCACCGCATCTGCCCCGAGTTCAATCCGGTGCAGGTACTCCGCCGTAGCGGGCGCTCGGTGCTGATCGTGGGCACCACGGGACGCACGACGGCCGTGGCCAAGTGTTTACTCGATCACTCCCCCGCGTGGACGGAGCGGTTCAGGCACGAAATAGCTGCATACCGGGCCTTCGTCAGGCACCGCCCGCCAGTCCGGGTCCCGCGGCTCATCGCCGCCGACCCGGAGAACTGCACCCTGGTGATCGAGCGGATGCCCGGCCGCGTAGCGGCGTTGACGAGGCACCCGGCGGAGGCCCCACCCCGTGCCGACCTGCGGGCCGTGCTCGGAGCGGTCAGCCGGGTCAACGCCTGGCGGCCGCCGGCCGGCCTGTTCGACGCGCCGCTGGACTACGCCTCACGCATCGCGCGCTATCACGAGTTGGGTCTCTTCACCGATCGAGATCTCGGTGACCTGCAGAAGCTGCTGCACGGTTTGGCCCACGCAGGCGGCCGGCAGGGCATGGGACAGTTCTGCCACGGTGACGCGCTGCTCTCGAACATCCTGCTGCCGCCCACCGGGCCCGTGCTGGTCGACTGGGAGCACGCCGGCTGGTATCTGCCGGGGTACGACCTGGCAACGCTCTGGACCGTGCTCGGTGACGCGCCGGCGTCGCGGCGACAGATCAGCCAGCTGGCGCAGGCGGCGGGCGCCGCGGCTCGTGACGCCTTCCTGGTCAACCTCATGATCGTGCTGACCAGGGAGATCCGTACGTACGAGACGGCTGTCCAACGGGCCATGCGCGAGGGCGCGCCCGCCGGTGGTGGCCAGGCGCGGCAGGGGGTCCTGACCTCCAGCGAGGAGCAGCGGCTGCTGCTGCGCAGGTTGCACGACGACTGCGCGATGGCCCGACGGGCCGTGCGCGCCGCAGTGGGCACACGCTGACCACGCCGGGTCGACCGGCCCGACGGACAAGGGAAGCGCGCTGCGGGACCGGTGCCGACACATGGGTCCCGCAGCGCGCCGGCCGCAGTCTCTCAGCCGCGGCTCATGAGCCGGCTCGCACCACGTCGACGTCGGCCGCCCTCACCAAGCCGACCCGGTGGCCGATCTGGACCGTCACGTACTTCTGGGCTCCGGAGAAGTACGTGTGGTCGTACGGCTTCGACGCGTCGATCGTCGGTGCGTAGTAGTAGCCGGTGGGCGCTTCTCCCCCGCCGGGGAAGGCCTGCCCCTCCTTGATGGTGTACACGAGCGGGCTGCCCACGGTGGGCTTGACGAAGTCCGTGGGGTACTCGGCCTTCTCCGGGTAGGCAACGCCGTACACCGGCACTTCGGGCCTTCCCGCCTTGGGCCGCACGACAAGGCCGGATGTGGGGCTGAGGATCCGGGAGCCTGAGGGAGTGGGGAACCACGCCTTCTCCCCGTACCACCAGATCGCCGTCCAGCCGGGTGCCCGGTCGGCGACGACGGCCTGCTGTGTGGCGCTGATCTTGCTGCCCCAGTCCGCGGCGCAGTTCGTCCCCGGCGACCCGTCCGGGTGCAGCCCCGGGTCGGAGAAGAGCGGCGAGTCGGCGGACGGCCCGGTGCGCAGGGGTACCGCGCTGCTGCCCTGCCGGGGCAGGTCCACGCCCTTCTCGCAGTCACGGAACTCCTGCTGGTTCTTGGAGAAGTCCGCGCTGACGGTGACCAGTTCGCTGCTTCGGGGGGCACTCGGCACGGTGGGCTTGCCCAGCAGGGCCATGAAACGGTTCCAGTCCCAGTACGGACCCGGATCCCAGTGCATGTTCTGTGTGCCGGCCGCGCTGGTGGGCGGAACACCGTCGTGGCCGAGGATGTGCTGCCGGTCGAGCGGGATGTCGTACTTCGCCGCCAGGTGACGCACCAGGCGAGCGGTCGAGCGGTACATCTCGGGGGTGTACCACTTGGCACCCTCGGCTGCGACGCCCTCCTGCTCGATGCCGATGGAGTGGGTGTTGACGTACCAGTTGCCCGCCTGCCAGGCGACGTCCTTGTTCTTCACCATCTGGGTGACATGACCGTCGGCCGAGCGCACCACGTAGTGGGCGGAACTCTGGTTGGCGGGGTTCTGGAAGATCTTCAGGGTGGTTTCGTAGTCGACCTCGGTGTCGTGCAGGACGATAAATTTGATGGCGTTGCTGTCAGGCCGGTCCGCCGTGTCGTAGTTGCCGTACGTGTCCTTGTCCGCCGGGTCGCCGGTCTGCTGGTAGGCGGCGGGGACCCAGTCGCACGCCAGGCCTCGCGGGCATTCCGGTCGTACGGTGTCCGCGCCGGCCGCTGCCGGGGAGAGGAGCGCCAGGCTCAGCGCCCCCGCCGTGGTAAGCGCGAGCGCGAGTCTGATCCTCTGCTTCGACGTCATGACAACCCTTCTGGGCCGGGGTGGCAGAGCGGTACCCGGGGAGACCCCGTGTTCGTCGGTCGGCGCACACTCTGTGGCGGGAGGTGTTGGTGAGTCAAGAGTGCAGTCTGCAGTCGGACCTGAACTTGTGTGACTATTCCGCGCCGTGCGTGCCCCGGATGGCCGAAGGGTAGGGCTGGCGCCGACAGGACAGGTCCGCGTGGACCGCCCGGAGTTCTCGGAAAGGCCGGACGCACATGGCACAGCCCTTCTCACTGCCGGACTTCTACGTGCCGTATCCGGCGCGCCTCAACCCCCATCTGGAGGCGGCCAGGAGCCACACCCGGGAATGGGCGCGCGGCATGGGGATGCTGGAGGGCTCCGGAATCTGGGAGGAGAAGGACCTCGAGTCCCACGACTACGCGCTGCTCTGCGCGTACACCCACCCCGACTGCTCGGCCGAGGCCTTGTCCCTGGTCACCGACTGGTATGTGTGGGTCTTCTTCTTCGACGACCATTTCCTGGAGCTGTTCAAGCGGACTCCGGACCGCGAGGGAGGGAAGCGTTATCTGGACCGGCTGCCCGCCTTCATGCCCATGGAACGGGGCGCGCCGACGCCGGAACCGACGAATCCGGTGGAAGCCGGGCTGGCCGACCTCTGGACCAGGACCGTACCGGCCATGTCCGATGCCTGGCGGGCCCGGTTCGCCGAGGCGACGGAGAATCTGCTCAACGAATCCCTGTGGGAGCTCGCGAACATCAACGAGGGACGCATCGCCAACCCCGTCGAGTACATCGAGATGCGCCGCAAGGTGGGCGGAGCACCGTGGTCCGCAGGGCTGGTGGAGTACGCGTCGCACGCGGAGGTCCCCGCCGCGGTGGCCGCTTCGCGCCCGTTGCGGGTGCTGAGGGACGCCTTCTCCGACGGCGTGCATCTGCGCAACGATCTGTTCTCCTACCAGCGCGAGGTCGAGGACGAGGGCGAGAACAGCAACGGTGTCCTGGTCCTGGAGAGGTTCCTGGGCTGCTCGACACAGGAGGCGGCCGAATCGGTCAATGATCTGCTGACGTCGCGCCTGCAGCAGTTCGAGAACACCGCCCTGACCGAACTCGGCCCGTTGTGTGCGGAGAAGGGGCTGACCGCCGACGAGACGGTTGCTGTCCTGGCATACGTGAAGGGGCTCCAGGACTGGCAGTCCGGCGGCCATGAGTGGCACATGCGCTCCAGCCGCTACATGAACGGCGGAGGCGCGGCGGAGAGTGTGCCCGGCTTCGGCATGTCCGCCGCGTCACTCCGCTTCACACCGCGGTCCGAATCGCTTCGTCTGCGCAGCCACACCCATGTGCCGTACCAGCACGTCGGCCCGTCCCTGCTGCCCGCATTCGACATGCCGTTCAGCACGACGCTGAGCCCGCATCTGGACGGAGCGCGGGTACGGATCGTGGACTGGTCGCGCCGCATGGGGCTGCTGGATGCGCAGCCGGGTGTGCCGGGTTCGCACATCTGGGATGAGGAGCGGCTCATCGCGACCGATCTGCCGCTCTGCGCCGCGGGGTTGCACCCGGACGCCACCCCGGACGAGCTCGACCTCTCCTCGGGATGGCTGACCTGGGGGACGTACGGCGACGACTGGTTCCCGGTGGTGCACGGCCGGAGTCGTGATCTGGCGGGGGCGCGGCTGGCCAACGAGCGGCTTTCTCTGTTCATGCCACTGGACGGGTCGTCGGCCCCCGAACCGGTCAACGCGCTGGAGCGGGGGCTCGCCGACCTCTGGCGGCGGACGGCCGGGCCGATGGACGAGAGCGCCCGCCGAACCTTCCGGGAGGCGGTGGAGTCCATGACGGCGAGCTGGCTGTGGGAGCTGGCCAATCAGGCGCAGAACAGGATCCCCGATCCGGTGGACTACATGGAGATGCGCCGGGCGACGTTCGGTTCGGACCTGACGATGAGCCTGTGCCGGCTGGGCCACGGCAGGAAGGTGCCGGACGCCGTCTACCGCAGCGGCCCGATGCGGTCCCTGGAGAACGCGGCATCGGATTACGCGTGCCTGCTCAACGACCTGTTCTCGTACCAGAAGGAGATCGAGTACGAGGGTGAGGTGCACAACGGTGTCCTGGTCGTGCAGAACTTCTTCGGGGTGGACTATCCGACGGGTGTCTCGATCGTGCACGACCTGATGAATTCACGGATGCGCCAGTTCCAGCATGTCGCCGAGCAGGAACTGCCGGTTCTGTACGACGACTTCGATCTGGACGCGGAGGCGAGGGAGGTCCTGGCCGGCTATGTGGTGGAGCTCCAGCACTGGCTGGCGGGCATCCTGATCTGGCACCGGGACTGCCGGCGCTACCGTGAGGAGGATCTGCGCCGGGGCACCGGAACCCCGTGGCACATCAGCGGGCCGACGGGGTTCGGGACGTCGGCGGCGCGGGTGACACAGCTGCTGACGGCGCCGGGACGACTCATCCCTGCTGGAACAGCTCCGCGGGAAGTGGCTTCAGCAGGGCGTACAGATCGTCGGTGATCGGCCGGTCCCAGCTCGCGATGGTGACGAGCACGCCGTCGCTCCGGTCGAACTGGACGCACGAGATCCGGCTCTCCGAGAGCTTGATCCGCCGCACGATCAGCAGGCTGTCGCCCTGCATGACGGGCACGTCCTCGGTGCCGGTCACTTCGACCGGCTCGTCGTTCTCGAGGGCGAGGAGCAGCTGGGCGACCTCGAAGGGAACCTGGCCCTCCTCGGTCTCGCGGGCCGGTGAGCCCTCCGGCAGATTCCCGATGATCATCGCGGGGCCGCGTCCGCCGAACAGGTCGTAACGCAGGAAAACGCCCTGACAGCTCCCGTCGGGAGCGGGAAGCAGACCGGCGCCGAGGTTGCCGGGCCAGTCCCCCGGGTCCATGGCCAGGACATCGAAGTCCGGGCCCGCGGGTGTGGCGGCGCTACGGCGGCGGAGGAAGGACATGCGGCCATGTTACGTGTCCCGGCTCACGTTGCGGAGCCGGGCACCGCTACCCGGACTCCGCGGCCAGCGCTTCGAGCACCTGGACCGCCTCGGCAGCACGGGCATACGGCACGAACAGGTGGTCGTGGTGGAATCCCGCGACCACGTTGCAGCTGATTCCGGCGTCGGTGAGGGCCAGGGAGACCGCTGCGGTGAGCCCGACGGCTTCCAGCGCGGAATGGACACGGAGCGTGATCCATCCGGCTACGAAGTGGTGGTCGAGGCCTGCTGCCACAGCCTGCGCCTCCTGGACGACGAGCGTCAGCCCTTCCTGCTCGGACACGGTCACCACCGGGGTGACGCTCCTGGGGACGTCACCGCCGGGCAGCGTCACATAGACGTAGCGGCCGGGCCGGAGCTCCGGCCGCAGGCCGTGCAGCAGTGTTCGAAGATCTCGCTCGCCCCTCATGGGGCCACGCTACCGGCCGCGCGGACCCACCCGCGCCCGGGCCGACCGGTGAGGCGTGGCCACGGTCGGCGGCGGTCGCGGCCGTCTGCGGTGATCCGGGCGGTGGCAGCGGCATCGCGGGAGTAAGCCATTCAGGCACGCCATGTATCCGTACGCTCACCTTGCGTGGCACGGGCCGTTGATCGCCCATAGCTTCGGCTCATGAGCAAAAGACACATGAAATGCCTGGCGAGCGTCACCGTCGCCACGGCCACGGCTCTGGGCCTCGCGGCCGTTCCCTCCGTCGCGTCCGGCAATCGTGATCTTGTGGTGCGTCCCGGCGAATCGATCCAGAGCGCGGTGGACGCCGCGGAGCCCGGCGACACCGTCGTCGTCCTGGCCGGCACCTATCGCGAGAGCGTGCTGATCACCACGCCCGGTCTGACTCTGCGTGGGACCGGTGGGCGGACGGTGATCGCGCCGCCGGCCGCGAGCGGAGCCAAGGCTGCGAACGCGTGCGCCACCGGCGGGAACGGTCTCTGCGTCATCGGGACGAAGGGACACACGGTCGACGACGTCCGCATCCGTGCGCTGACCGTCTCCGGTTTCGACAAGAGCGGCATCTGGGCGTCCTGGACCGACGGACTCTCCGTACGCCGGGTGGCCGCCAGCAGGAACGGCACCTGGGGCATCGCCCAGGAGCGCTCCACCCGCGGTGATTTCCGGCACAACACCGCCACCGGCAACGGTGACGCCGGCATCTTCGTCGCCAACTCCGTCAGCGAGGAGGGCGGGGCGACCGACACCGGCGGGACCCTGGTCGTGGACAACTCCGTGAGCGGGAACCGAATCGGTGTCACCGCCCGCCGGGTCAGGAACATGGTGATCGACGGCAACACCCTGACCGGTAACTGCAGCGGGGTCTTCGTCGTGGGTGACGAGTCCAAGCCCGCGGCCGGAGCGATGACGATCAGCGGCAACCGGATCCTCGAGAACAACAAGTTCTGTCCGGCGACCCCGCGCCTCTCCGCCATCCAGGGCTCCGGCATCGTCCTCACCGGCAGCGAGGCCACGATCGTCCGGTCCAACGTCATCCGGGACAACGTCGGGTCGACCCCGCTCTCCGGCGGCATCCTGCTGTTCAAGAGCTTCGTGGGCGCGCTCAACACCGACAACACCGTCAGCCGCAACCTCGTACAGGGCAACAAGCCGGCCGACCTCGCCAACCGCGACACCTCGGGCACCGGCAACACCTTCGTCAGCAACACGTGCGGGACGTCCGTCCCGGCCGGGATGTGTGCCGGATGACGGCGCACCGCCGCACAAGGAGAAACGAGACGGTATGACCACCGTGAGCCCCACCCCCGACACCACCCCCGTGGCACCTCCTCCCACGGCGCCCCACATCGTCACCGCGCAGACCACCCCACCCGCGTCCATGCGGCTCCGGGAGCTCGCGTTCGGAGCGGCCTGCGCCGCGGCCGTACGCGCGGCGGCCAGGCTGGGCGTCGCCGACGCGCTGGACGAGACGCCGGCATCGGCCGCGGAGCTCGCCCTGGTCGTGGACGCCGAGCCCGCACCACTCCGCCGGCTGCTGCGCGCGCTGTGCTGCTACGGGATCTTCAGCGAGACGGCGGACGGGAAGTTCGTACACACGGAGATGTCGCGGCTGCTGCGTGAGGACGACCCGAACAGCCTGAAGTACATCTCCCTCTGGTGCACGGAACCCTGGACCTGGGAGGTCTGGCCGCGTCTCGACGATGCGGTGCGCTCCGGCACGAGCGTCTTCCCGGAGACGTTCGGCAAGGGTTTCTTCGAATACCTCCACCAGGACGCAGGCGAGTCCGCCCAGGTGTTCAACCGGGCGATGACCACGTCGAGCGTGCAGTCCGCGCAGGATGTCGCCGACCTCCTGGACCTCACCGGAGTGTCGTCGGTCGCCGATATCGGCGGGGGCCAGGGGCACGTCCTCGCGAGCCTGCTGGAGAAGCACCCCTCGGTCCACGGAACCCTCCTGGACCTGCCGGGTGTCGTGGCACGCGCGGACGCGCGGCTGCGGGACGGCGGACGGCTCGCCGACCGCGTGCGGATCGTGCCCGGGGACTGCCGTGAGGACATCCCGTTCCAGGTGGATCTGTACATCATCAAGAACATCCTGGAGTGGGACGACGAGAGCACCCGCAGGACCCTGCGCAACGTGGTCGCCGCGGCCAGGCCCGGTGCCCGCGTGGTGATCATCGAGAACCTGGTCGACGACACCCCGTCTATGAGGTTCACCACCGCCATGGACCTGCTGCTCCTGCTCAACGTCGGGGGTGCCAAGCACACCCGGGAGAGCCTCGTCGGGCGGATGTCCGACGCGGGCCTGCGGGTCGGTGAGATCCACCCCGTCAACGCGTACCTGCACGCGTTCGAGTGCGTCGTGCCGTAACGCGTACCCCGGCGACGGAGACCGCCCCGAGTCCGGCACTCAGGTGCCGGACCCGGGGCGGTCGTCCGTGTGTCAGACGGAGCCGTCGCGCTCCCACCGGTAGAACTGCTGCGCCATGGCGTCCTTCGGGCCGCGCCAGGTCTGCGGGTCGTAAGGGCTCACGTAGGCGGTCAGCTGGTCGCTGATGGCCTTGAACTCCGGGTGCTCCGTCACCTTGGCGATCTCCGGGCCCGGAGGCCGGTCGGATTCGATCAGGTGGAGATAGACGTCGCCGAACTGGAACAGGGTGCGCCGGTTGACGCCGACGAGGTGGGGCAGGTCGGTGTTGTCGGAGGCCGCGAACAACTTGGCGATGTCCGGCGCGGATTCGGGCGCCATCCGGGCGACGATCAGTGCGTGGTGCATCTGGCTGCCTTTCGGGGCATCAGTTGGCGGGGACCGAGGCGGAGCGGCGTTCCCGGTCGCGCTGTTCGATCTTGTCGCGGATGAGCTCCAGCTGGACCCGCGAGTTGCGGTTGATGTTGTCGGTCATCCACGCGTCGTCGACCGGTGCGTCGGGGCGCATCGCGAAGTCCTGGCGCCAGTGCATGCGCGTGCCGCCCGGGACCTCCGAGTACTCCCACCGGATGTCCATGTGCTGGAACGGTCCGGGCTCGACACGCCGCGCGCGTACGTTGCGTCCCCGACGGTCCGTGGTGCGCTCGGAGACCCAGCTCCAGACCTTGCCGTTGTCGTCTGGGTGCATGGTGAGACGGAAGGTCGTCTTCTGCCCCTCACGCTTGATGACCTCGACGGCCGCGTACTCGCTGAACAGCTGCGGCCAGTTCTCGAGATCGTTCGTCATGTCCCAGACGAGGTCCAGTGGGGCGGCGATGGTGATCTCGTTCTCGGTGTGTCCGGACACGTCAGACTCCTGTCACAGGGGTGTTGTTCACGAGTTCGAGGAACTCGCCGGGCGTCTTGCACCGGTCGGCGTCGACCGGCAGCGGACGGCCGTACCGGTTCTCGAGCGCGGCCACGATGCCGAGCAGTCCGAGCGAGTCCAGGCCGTACTCGTCGAAGGCCGAGCCGGGGCGGCTGGCCATCTCCGTCGGGTCGACCGTGAGGCCGGCGCCGTTCTTCATGAGCGCGGCGAGTTCTTCGTACGTCAGTTGAGCGTTCATGAGGCTGCTCCTTCTCACACAGGGGGGTCGGTGGGACGCCGTAGCACCAGGGCCGCGTTGGAACCCATGAGTCCTCGGCTCAGGACGAGTGCCGTCCGCAGTTCCGCGGGACGCGCGCGCCCGGTGACCACGTCCAGGTCGTGGCACACCTCGAAGACGTTGGGCGTCGGCGGGATCAGGCCGTGTTCCATCGCGAGCACGGCGGCGGCGGTGTCGAGCACGGGCGCGCCGCAGTAGGCGCGGCCGGTGCCGGTCTTGGGCGCGGTCACGGGGACGCGCCGTCCGTGCGGGCCCAGGGCATCTGCGATCGCCAGGGCTTCGGCCCGGTCCGCCGAGGGCACACCCATCGCGTCGGCGAAGACGACGTCGATCTCCTCCGGCGCGCAGTCCGCTTCTCGGAGCGCTCCTTCGATCGCCCGGGCCAGTCCCGCGCGGGACTCCTCCCACCGGGCCGCGCCGGTGAAGGTCGCGGCGTGGCCGGCCAGTTCGGCCCGTACCCTCGCCCCCCGGTCGCGGGCCGTTGTCTCCTCCTCGACGACCAGCATCGCGCCGCCCTCGGCCGGCACGAATCCGCAGGCGTCGGCGGTGAACGGCCGGTAGGCGCGCGTGGGTTCGTCGCAGAGGCTGAGATCCTCGTAGCCGAGCTGGCAGACGACCGAGTACGGCGCGAGCGGTGCCTCGGCCGCGCCGACGACCACCGCGTCCGTGCCTCGCCGGATGGAACGTGCGGCGTGCATGAGCGCGTCCAGGCCGCCGGCCTCGTCACTGGCCACGACGGCGCACGGCCCCTTGAAACCGCCCCGGATGGAGATCTGGCCGGTGCTGGCCGCGTAGAACCAGGCGATGGACTGGTAGGGGCCCACGAAGCGGGAGCCCTCACCCCACAGCCGTTGGAGTTCACGCTGGCCGAACTCACCGCCACCGGATCCGGCAGCGGTGACCACACCCACCTTGAACGGCGCACCCTCGTAGTCCGCGCGTCCGAGCCGTGCGTCGTCCAGGGCGAGATCGGCGGCGGCCATCGCGTAGTGCGTGAAGCGGTCCGTCTGGACGAGGAAGCGCTCCTCGATGAAGGTGACCGGGTCAAAGTCCCTGACCTCGCCCGCGACGCGCAGCGGGAGGTTCTCGCAGCCCTCACGGGACACCCGGTCGAGGACGCTGACACCTTCCTGGGTCTGTTTCCAGAAAGCACCGGCGCCGGTCCCGTTGGGGGCGACGACACCGATCCCCGTAATGACGGAGCGGCGGTGTGCCGGGGTGTTCATGGGGTCCTCCCGCCTGATCGGGTCATGGCGACGGCGGACTGGAATCCGCCGAAGCCGCTGCCGACCGAGAGCACGCTGCGCAGCTTGAGGGGCCGCGCGGTGCGGGGTACGTAGTCGAGATCGCATTCGGGGTCGGCGGTCTCGTAGTTGGCCGTCGGCGGCACCGTCTGGTGCTTGATGGCCAGGACGCAGGCGGCGATCTCGATGGCTCCGATGGCGCCGAGTGAGTGGCCGACCATCGACTTGATCGAGCTCATCGGCACCTTGTACGCGTGCGCGCCCAGGGCGCGTTTGACCGCTGCCGTCTCGTGCCGGTCGTTCTGCTTGGTGCCCGATCCGTGCGCGTTGACGTAGTCGACCTGCGATCCGTCGAGCCGGGCGTGCGCGAGGGCGGTGTTGATGGCCTCGGCCATCTCCAGTCCCTCGGTGGTCAGCCCGGTCATGTGGTAGGCGTTGCCGAACGTGGCGTAGCCCGATATCTCGCAGTAGACGGTCGCGCCGCGGGCGCGGGCGTGTTCCAGTTCCTCGAGGATGAGGACGGCGCCGCCCTCGCCCATCACGAACCCGTCCCTGCGTGCGTCGAACGGTCTGGAGGCGTGCTCCGGGTCGTCGTTGTTCGCCGAGGTCGCCTTGATCGCGTCGAAGCAGGCCACCGTGATGGGGGTGATCGGCGTGTCGGACGCTCCGGCGACACAGATGTCGACCCGTCCCTCCTCCACGGAGTGGAAGGCGTACCCGATCGCGTCGAGGCCGGAGGTGCAGCCGGTCGAGACCGTCTGTACGGGCCCGTGCGCACCGACTTCCTCCGCGACCGCGGAGGCGAGCGTACTGGGCGCGAACGCGCGTTCGAGGTGCGCGCCCGCGGGACGGGGGTCGACGTCCCAGCGCGCGCCGCTGCCGCTGACTGCGACGTAGTCGTGCTCCAGTCGGGTGGTGCCGCCGACCGCGGTTCCGAGGGACACGCCGATGCGCCAGGGGTCCTCCCTCTCGAGGTCGAGACCGGCATCGCCCAGTGCCTCCCTGGCGGCCACCAGGGCGAACTGGATGTAACGGTCGGAGCGGGCTATCAGGTCCGCGTCCAGGCCGTGGGCGACGGGGTCGAAGTCGCACTCGGCGGCTATGCGCGAACGGAACTCCGCCGGGTCGAACAGCGTGATGCCGCGCGTCGCGGTGCGGCCGTTGGCGAGCAGATCCCAGAACGCCGGGGCTCCGATGCCACCGGGTGCGACGACGCCTACCCCGGTGACGGCCACGCGCCGCCGGGTCATGAGGCCGCCCCCGTTCGTTCTGGCGGCGCGTAGCCGTCACTGGGGTCCGCGGCCTCGGTGACCTCGGTGTCCACGTGTCCGAGCTCGGGACGCGGGGCGAGCGGGCCGAGGTGGAAGACCATGCGGGCTTCCACGTCACCCACGTTGCGGAAGCGGTGTCGGACGTGCGGCGGGATCAGCAGGCCCTGGTCGGGCCGCATCGGGTGTGATTCGCCGTCCAGGTCCACTTCGAGGAGTCCGTCCACGACGTACACGAATTCCTCGGAGTACGGGTGGTAGTGCTCACCGATGCGGTCACCGGGGGCGACGATGGCCAGCCCCATGAAGCCGCTGGTGGCACCCACCGCCGTGGGGGTGAGCAGGGCGCGCAGGTCGCCGCCGCGCCTGCGGTTGGGCTGAGTCTCGCTGAGGTCCACGATGCGAGGCCGGTGGGTGGTCATGGCTGTTCTCCTCCAGGCACGTTGTGCGGTGTGACGGCAGCGGGTCGCCCCGCTGCCGGTGACGCATCAGGACTCGGTGGCCCGACGGTCGGTGATCAGGTTCATCTCGGCCTGCGCGAGGAAGCGCGCGGCCTCCTGGTCGGTCGTCGGCATGCCGTTGGCACCGCCGTCGAGCAGCCGGCCGAGCATGGCCGCCTTGCGGTTGCCGCCGATGCCGAGTGCGTGCGCGGGCTGCGCGTCGAGCGGTCCGCGCACTTCGAGGAGCCGCACCACGATGTCGTCGCGCTGGAAGATCGTGCTGCTCTCGACGGGGCTCGACGCGTCGTCCGCCACTTCCTCGTCCTGGCCGGCGAGCAGCCTGGCCAGCGCCATGCCACAGCCCTCCTTGGCCTGGTAGAACAGCGAGTGCCGCTGGACGTCCTCCGGGGCGTGCCGTCCCGCCGTCACGTGGTGGACGGTCGGTAGTGCTGCCCGGGTGAAGAACATCCGGGCGGAGTCGGGATCGCTGAGGTCACGGTCCTGCTCCAGGTACGGGTTGATGGCCTCCTCGACGGCCCTGACCTCGGGCTGACGGGAGACGTGGCGCAGAGCTGCCATGAGGTCGCCCTCGACCTCGACCGCTCGTACGACACGGTTTCCGTGCATGAAGAGCGAGGTACGGCGCAGCCGGGTGTTCTCGTCGACGCGTGCCTGCGGGGAGTCGTAGTCGGAGAGGATCTTCGCGACCATCTCCTCCGTGCCCGGCTTCACCGTGAAGGTGAGTGCGTGGCGCACGACGCCGTCGCCCAGTCGCGGAGCGGACTGGAGGCGGCCCTTCGCAGGCTCGGGGGTGCTCTCGAACGCGGCCCCGGTCTCCCGCAGGACGCTGAAGCGAAGGGAGCGCGTGTCGCGCACGCAGCTGTGCAGCGGCTGCACCGTCGCGACGTGCTCCTCGCTGTTCACCCAGGCCAGGAAGGGCGGTGCGCTCTCCCACTCACTGGTGATCAGCCACTGCGAGGGGTTCTCGATGGACTGGCACAGCTGGTCGCTGATGTGTCCGGGAATCGAGGCCACCTGGTTGCGCATGTGCTCGTACGCCTCGAGGAACTGGTTCTGGGCGCCGTCGTGCAGGTCCAGCAGCAGTATGACCCGGAGCCTCGAACCGTCGAAGGCGGACTGAGATATCCGTTCCGAGAGGGTTGTCATCTTTTCGCTCTCCTTCGAGACGGTGCGGAGGCCACGTCCCGTGGCCTCTCGTCATCCGTCGGTTTCGGTGGAAGCGGCGCAGGTCCCTGCCCGCCGGCGCGTGACATCCGCCCCCGCATCGCGAGCATCGCTCCCGCGACTGATCGTGGAACGCCGGTACGGGCAGCGCGAGATTTATGAACCGTTCAGGTGAGGCACCGTCCGAAGTCCGGCCGAAGGCCTCCTGCAAGGGCATGGACACTGCATCCGTCCCGCGTCCGAGCTGGAGCAACTGATGAACGAGAACGTCGACCTCCGCGTACCGGTCCTCATCGTGGGCGGCTCCCTGGTGGGCCTGTCCGCCTCCCTCTTCCTGAGCCGGCTCGGCGTCCGCCACCTGCTTGTGGAGAAGCACAGCAGCACCTCGACCCACCCGCGGGGGCGGGGGAACAACGTCCGCACGATGGAGCTGTTCCGGGCCGCGGGCGCGGAGCAGCTGATCCGCGACGCCGCATCCGTGCTGGCGGACAACCACGGAATCCTTCAGGCCGGGTCGCTCACGGGCGACGACCAGGAGTGGCTCTTCAAGGAGATCGACCCGGGCGGCGGGCTTGCCAGGTTCAGCCCGAGCGGTTGGTGCCTGTGCAGCCAGAACGACCTGGAGCCCGTGCTGGTCACCCATGCGCGGGCTCAGGGCAGCGAGCTGCGGTTCTCGACCGAGCTGATCACTTTCGAGCAGGACGCGGACGGGGTCACCGCCGTACTGAAGGACCGGGCGACCGGAGAACTCACCACGGTGAGGGCGGACTACCTCGTCGCGGCCGACGGTCCGAGGAGCCCGGTCCGGAAGCAGCTGGGCATCGGCCAGACGGGGCCGGGCGACCTCTTCCACAACGTGAGCATCACCTTCCGCTCGCGGCGGCTGGCCTCCGTGGTGGGTGACCGCCGCTTCATCGTCTGTTATCTGACCGACCCGGAGGCGGACGGGGCGCTCCTGCCCGTGGACAACGAGGAGAAGTGGGTGTTCCACGCGCCGTGGCAGCCCGACCGGGGTGAGACGCTGGAGGACTTCACCGACGAGCGGTGCGCGGAGCACATCCGACGGGCGGTCGGAGCGCCGGACCTGGATGTCGAGATCACGGGCAAGGCCCCCTGGCACGCGGCCGAGCGGGTCGCCGAACGCTACGGTTCCGGCCGGGTCTTCCTCGCCGGCGACTCGGCGCACGAGATGTCCCCCACCGGAGCCTTCGGGTCCAACACCGGTATCCAGGACGCTCACAACCTGGCGTGGAAGCTGGCTGCCGTGATCGGCGAGGCCGCGGGGCCTGAGCTCCTCCAGACGTACGAGGCGGAACGGCTGCCGGTGGCGAAGGCCACGAGCGCGCGTGCGTCGGCCCGTTCGGGAGAACACAGCCACCCGGGGTACGCCGGATCACCCGGGCCTGGCGGCGGCCGTAAGGGCGGCGGCATGCTCACCGTCGCCCTGGGTTACCGCTACGTGCGGGGCGCCGTCCTGGAGGTCGATCCCGGCCTTCCGGTGGTCCCGGAGAGCATGAGCCTCACGGGCGAACCCGGCACCCGGGCACCGCACATGTGGCTCGGCCGGGGCGGCGGGCGGGTGTCGACTCTGGATCTTTACGAGAAGTCGTTCGTGCTGCTGTGCGACGCCCTGTCTCCGGACTGGCGTGCGGGGGCGGAGCAAGTGGCGAAGCGCCTGTCGGTCCCCCTCCAGGCCTTCGGGATCGGTTCAGCCCCGGACGCAGACCTGAAGCCCGAGGACGGGGCCGACTGGTCCGCCGTCCACGGCACCTCCGCCGAGGGCGCCGTCCTGGTGCGCCCCGACGGATTCGTGGCCTGGCGTTCCGAGGGCGCGGCGGCGGACCCTGAAGCGACGCTGTACGAGGTCATGCTGACCTTGCTCCACCGCGGCTGACGCGGCGACCACGTCGGCGGGCCCTCGTGGAACCCCGTTGGGCAGGTCGGGCGGTGTCCAGCGGTCGACGGGTCTCGGGCGGCGCCTTACGAGGTCAGCAGCGGTCTGCAACTCCGCGCAGGACAGCATCCGGGCAGTGCGCGGGCTCGGTGGGCATGAGGATGCGGGCTGCTCTCTCAAGATGGCCGGCAAGGTCGCGGGCTGACCGGATGAGGATGAGGCCAAGGTCGCGTGAGGCAGCAGTGGGGCCCGCTGGTGCAGACGCATGATGACCGACGGAAGTCGGTACCGACTGCCTCGGCATCACCGATCCGGCCGGCGTCGACGAGGTGGTCCTGCAGGTACGGAACGCCGGGCCGACCAGGCGGTACGGCCCGTGGACCGAGCGGCTGCGGTCGACACCGGCTGCGCTCGGCCTCGCGCCCGTCCGCCGGGCGGCGCACATACCTGGTGTGGTCGAAGTGGCAGTCGGCCGTTGCACCGGGGCGGGCGGTTACCGGAGTGGCTCGACGCCGTCCGCCAGGACGACCTGCCAAGCCTCTGGACGATCTCCAACCTCGTGCGCGGTTCGCGGCGTGATGGCAGCGCCGGCTCGCCAGGCCTTTCGTGGTGGAGATGAAGCCGCGTGGGTTGATCACGTCGGAGCGTCGGGTCACAGGGCTTGAGGTGGCTGTGATCGCCGATCCCGTACCGGAGTGGCGGGCCCGGAGAGATGGTGAGCTGCTCGACGGACCGGGCCGGCGTGCGGTCGGAGCGGGCGCGAAGGACACGTTGGTCCTCGTCGACCGAATCCTTGCCACTCTCGTTCATCTGATTCACGGAGTTGCCCACCTGGGCCGCCTGCTAATTCAGGTGGAGTAGCGCATTCGGTGATCTTGCCCTCTCCGGGACGGTTGCCCGCCGTCCTCACCCCAGAGATGCGTCTCACAATGTGGCACGGGCGTTTGACATTAGATGAGCTTATGGTCAATAAAGGTGATGCTTTGGCCACTTATTCACACCCTGTCTCCCAGGGACCGTGAGGGCTGCCCGCCTAGACGAATGAGTACTACCGTGTCCCAGCCCGCCCCCGACCGCGCATCCATCGACCCAGCGGAGGAATGGGACGCCTGGCGTGCCGGGCGCCACCGCGCGCTCACGTCCCCGACAGGCAATCTCGCCCTGGTCGAAACCCGCTGGGCTCCGGCGGGCGAGGTCCCGGACGTGGCCCACGCGCGCGCGGGTCTGCCGGACACCGTGACCGTCACCACACTGCGGCGGACGGACCGGGTCACCGGCGAGGACGAGCACGGTCTGCGGTTCTGGGACGCCGACGCGCCCGCCATCCGCCACTTCGACCGGGTCGACGCCTTCCCCTACGACCCCGCCTGGGTCCTGGAAGCCTCGTACACGCCCGTCGCGGGTGCCCGGCGCATCGCCTTCGAGCACATCCGGGACAACGGCGGCAGCCGCGACCTGGTCGTCCCCGGCGACATCACACTCACCGTCGACGGCCGCGCGTACACGCTCAGCGCCTTCGACGACGACGGCACCCTGCTGCTCGTCTTCGGCGACCCGACCAACGGCGACGTCACCTACGGGGCCGGCCGGTTCCTCTTCGTGCGGCGTACGGACGACGCCGGCAGGGTCGTCCTCGACTTCAACCAGGCCTTCGTGCCGCCCTGCGGATTCTCCGATCAGTACAACTGTCCGATGCCGCCGCGGCAGAACCGCTTCCACCTGCCCGTCGAGGCCGGCGAGAAGCTCCCTGTCTTCCGTGACGGCTTCGACGCCCAGCACTGATCACCCCGCAGCTCCCCGCACCGAAAGAGCCCTCGCCCCATGAGCACCAAGAAGAACGTCCTGTACGGCACCGCCTCCGTCGCCGCTCTCGCCCTGACCCTGACCGCCTGCGGCGGCTCCGGCGGGTCCAGCGCCTCGGGCGGCACCTGGGACAAGGACGCGGTCGTCAACATCGGCTCCCTCTACGAGCCGCAGAACCTCGACAACACCGCGGGTGGCGGCCAGGGTGTCACCGAGGCCCTCAACGGAAACGTCTACGAGGGCCTGTTCGGGCTCGCCGACGACGGCAAGATCGACAAGCTCCTCGCCCAGGACTACGAGATCAGCGCCGACGGTCTCACCTACACCTTCACCCTCCGCGACGGTGTGAAGTTCCACAGCGGCAAGGAACTCACCAGCCAGGACGTCAAGTACAGCCTGGAGAAGGTGCTCGCGGACGACTCCCAGTCCGCCCGCAAGAGCAATCTCGAGGTCGTCAAGGACATCGCCACCCCGGACGCGCGGACCGTGAAGATCGCGCTGTCCAAGAAGTCGATCTCCTTCGTCTACAACCTCTCCTACGTCTGGATCATCAACTCCCAGGCGAAGGACCTGAAGACGACCGAGGACGGCACCGGCCCGTACACCCTGGACAAGTGGACCCGTGGCTCCGCGCTGAGCCTGAACCGCTTCGCCGGTTACTGGGGCGACGCCGCCGCCAACAAGCAGGTCGTCTTCCACTACTACAAGGACGCCACGGCGCTGAACAACGCGCTGCTGACGAACGCCGTCGACGTGGTCACGAGCGAGCAGTCGCCCGACGCCCTGGAGCAGTTCAAGAGCAACGGCAACTACAAGGTGAACGACGGCGACTCCACCACCAAGCTGCTGCTGGCGTTCAACGACAAGGCCAAGCCCTTCACCGACGTCAAGGTGCGCCAGGCCGTTTCCGCCGCCATCGACGACAAGAAGCTCCTGGAGTCCGTCTGGGGCGGCTACGGCAAGCAGATCGGCTCGATGGTGCCGCCCACCGACCCCTGGTACGAGGACCTCACCGACGTCGACGCCCACGACGTGACGAAGGCCAAGAAGCTGCTCGCCGAGGCCGGTTACGCCAAGGGCTTCAGCTTCACCCTCGACACCCCCAACTACGACCCGCACCCGACGGCGGCGACCTTCATCAGGTCCCAGCTCGCCAAGGTCGGCATCACGGTCAAGATCAACACGATCACTCCGGACGAGTGGTACACGAAGGTCTACAAGAACCACGACTTCGCGGCCACGCTCCAGGAACACGTCAACGACCGCGACCTGGTCTGGTACGGCAACCCCGACTTCTACTGGGGCTACGACAACCCGCAGGTCAGCAAGTGGGTGGAGCAGGCCGAGGAAGCCTCCAGCACCGCCGAGCAGACCGAGCTGCTCAAGAAGGTCAACCGGCAGACCGCTGAGGACGCCGCCAGCGACTGGCTGTACCTCTACCCGCAGATCGTCGTCGCGAACAACAAGCTCTCCGGCTACCCGCTCAACGGCCTGAACTCGCAGTTCTTCGCCTACGACATCAAGAAGACGGGCTGATGGCGCGCTATCTGCTGCGCCGGCTCGCCTTCCTCGCCGTATCGCTGGCCCTGGCGAGCGTGGTGCTGTTCGTGCTGCTGCGCATGCTGCCCGGCGACCCGGCCAACGCGCTCACCGCGGTGGGCGCCGGCCCCGAGCAGATAGCCGCGGCCCGCCACTCCATCGGTTCCGACCGCCCGCTGCCCGAACAGTTCACCCACTGGCTCGGGCAGCTCGCGAGCGGCGACCTCGGCACCTCGTTCGTCAGCTCACTGCCCGTGGGACCCGAGGTCACCGCCCGGCTGGACGTCACCGTGCCACTCACCCTGGCCGCGTTCGTCCTCGCCGTGCTGGTCGCCGTACCCACGGGGTTCGTCGCCGCGTACAAGCGGCACACCTGGTACGGCGCGCTGCTCAGCGGCGTGTCCCAACTGGGTATCGCGATACCCGTGTTCTGGCTCGGCATGATCCTCATCGCGGTGTTCGCGCTGAACGCGGGCTGGCTGCCCTCCGGCGGCTTCCCGCAGGACGGCTGGTCCGATCCGGCCGAGGCGTTCCGCGCCCTCGTCCTGCCGGTCGTGACCATCGCCCTCGTGATGAGCGCGTCCCTGATCCGCTACGTCCGCTCCGCCACCCTCGACGTCCTCGGCAGCGACTACCTGCGCACGGCGCGCGCCCTCGGCTCGTCCTTCGGCCGCGCCCTGTGGCGGCACGGACTGCGCAACGGCGCCGTGCCTGTAATCTCCGTCCTCGGCATCGAACTCGCCTCGACGCTGCTCGGCGCCGTCGTCGTGGAGTCGGTGTACGCGCTGCCGGGCCTCGGCTCCCTGCTCGCCACCGGCATCGCGCAGCACGACTACCCGGTCATCCAGGGCGTGCTGTTCGTGTCCACCCTCGCGGTGCTGGTGATCGGCTTCGTGGCCGACCTGGTCCAGCGGATCATCGATCCGCGGCTGCGCGGCCGACTTTCGGGAGGTGCCCGATGACCGGCACGGACCTGCTCACCCCCACGAAGCCACCCATGAAGCCCTCCACGAAGCGGCGCTCACGGTGCTCCGCCACCCTCGCCGTCGGGTGCGTACTGGCCGGTCTGATCGCCCTGCTGGCCGTGGTGTCGTTCTTCTGGCTGCCCTACGACGCCGAGGACACCTCCGGCGGACGGCTCGCCGGGCCCGGCGACGGTCACCTGCTCGGTACCGACAAGCTCGGGCGCGACCTGTTCACCCAGGTGATGACCGGCTCCCGCATCGCCGTCGAGGCAGGGCTCGGCTCGGTGACGATCGCCGCCGTCATCGGGGTCACCCTGGGCGTGCTCGCGGCGTTCGCACAGGGCTGGATCGACGACACGCTCTCGGCGTTCCTCGACATCCTCATCGCCTTCCCGACGCTGCTGCTGGCGATGCTCATCGTCGCCGCACGGTCGGCGACGCTCGGCTCGGCGGTCCTGGCGATCGGCCTGGCACAGAGCGCGGTCGTGGCGCGGCTGGTGCGCATCCTGGTCAAGCGGGTCCTGGCCCAGGACTACATCACCGCCGCCCGTACCTCCGGCACCTCCTGGCCGCGTACGGTCCTCTCCCACGTCCTGCCCAACATCTGGCCCACACTGGTGGTCAACCTCGCCCTGCAGTTCGGCCTCGCCGTGCTCGCCGAGGCCGGGCTCTCCTACCTGGGACTCGGAGCACCGCCGCCCAACGCGTCCTGGGGCCGCATGCTCCAGGAGGCCCAGGCCACCTTCACCACGGCACCGGCCGGTGCGCTCGCGCCCGGCGTCCTGCTCGTACTGCTCGTCATCGGTGTGAACCTCGTCGCCGACGGCCTGCGTGACACCCTCGACCCGGCCGCCCGGCGGAGGCGCACGTGACTCTCCTCGACGTACGCGGACTGACCGTCCGCGCCCCCGACGGGCGGACCCTGGTCGACGACCTGTCCTTCGCGGTGGCCGGTGGTGAACGGCTCGGTCTCATCGGCGAATCCGGCTCCGGCAAGTCTCTGACCACGCTCGCCGTGCTCGGGCTGCTGCCCGGCGGCATGACCTCGAGCGGCAGCGTGGAGCTGGCCGGGACGCAGACCGTGGGGGCCGGCGAGAAACGGCTCACCGCCGTACGCGGGCGGGACGCGGCCGTGGTCTTCCAGGAGCCGCTGACCGCACTGGACCCGCTGATGCGGCTGGGCCGCCAGATCGCCGAGCCGATCGCCCGCCGCACAGGCCTCAAGGGCAAGCAGCTCCGCGGGGCCGTGCGCGACGCCCTCGAACAGGTACGGCTGCCCGAACCCGACCGCATCGCCCGCGCCTTCGCGCACGAGATATCCGGCGGCCAGCGTCAGCGCGTCGCCCTCGCGATGGCTCTGGCCTGCGAACCGAAGCTGCTCATCGCCGACGAGCCCACCACCGCTCTGGATGTGTCCGTGCAGGCGGAGATGCTGGAGCTGATCGACGGCCTGGTGCGGGAACGGGAGATGGCCGTGCTGTTCGTCAGCCACGACCTCGCCGTCGTGGCCAGGGTCACCGACCGGGTGCTGGTCATGAAGGACGGCCGGGCCGTCGAGCAGGGCGCGGTCCACGACATCGTGCGCGCGCCACGCGAGGAGTACACCAGGGCCCTGGTCGCCAGTGCCCGGAAGCTGGAGTCCGCCCTGGACCTGAGGAGCCCTCGATGACACCGGTGCTGGAGCTGAAGGACGCGGCGGTGCGCTACCGGGGGGCCGCCGCCGACGTGGTGCGGGACGTGTCCCTCGCCGTCGAGGCGGGCGAGAGCCTCGCGCTGGTCGGCGAGTCCGGCGCGGGCAAGACCACGCTGCTGCGCCTGCTGCTGGGCCTGGCCCGCCCCACGGCCGGCACGGTCCGCTTCGACGGTGCGGACCTGAAGCCGCGCGACCGCGAACAGATGCGCCGCTTCCGACGCAGCGTGCAGTGCGTCTTCCAGGACCCGTACTCCTCCCTCGACCCAAGCCGGAAGGTCGGCGCGATCGTCGCGGAACCGTTGCGCTCCCTCGGGCTCGCCACCCGTGCCACGGCGGCGCCCGAGGTGGCCGCGGCGCTGGAGCGCGTCGGCCTCCAGGCGGACGCCGTCGACCGCTACCCGCACGAGTTCTCCGGCGGCCAGCGCCAGCGCATCGCCATCGCCCGGGCCACGGTCTGCGACCCACGCGTCCTGCTGGCCGACGAACCGGTCAGCGCGCTTGACGTCACCACCCGGGTGAAGGTCGTCGACCTGTTGGCCGAGCTGAAGGAGGAGCGGGGGCTGACGATGGTGATGGTCTCTCACGACCTCTCAGTCGTGGCCTCCTTGTGCGAGCGCACCGCCGTGCTGGAACGCGGCAGGGTCGTCGAGCAGGGAGCCACCTCCCAGGTGCTCGGCGAACCCGCGCACCCCTACACCCGCCGGCTGATCGAGAGCGTGCCGCGGCTGCCCATCTGACCCCCGGGGCCACCGCACCCCCGACGACCGAGGCGTCCCGTGATCGTCCGTCTTCGGCTTCAGGTCCATGACCGGGGTGCCGGAGACCGCGCCGAGGCCTTCGTAGACGGTGCTCGTGCTGCGGAAGGCACCCCGGTCGGCCGTGTGCTGGGGGGCGTTCGTGCTGGTGCGGACTTGTACCTGTGTCGCTTTCGTCCTGGACGAGTTCTCCACATGATCGTCAACACGACGCCGTACCTGTGGAACGACCGGGATCAGTGCGGTGGTCCCGGTCGTCCGCCGTTTCCAGGCCGTTCCCCGGCTCAGACCTGGTTGAGGCCTCCGTCGACGGCGAGCTCGGCGCCGGTTATGAAGCTGCTCTGCGGCGAGGCGAGGAAGAGCACCGCGTCAGCGACCTCCTCCGGGCGGCCCAGCCGGCCCAGCGGGACCATGCCGGCGAGGTGAGCCGTGAAGCCGGCCGCCCCGATCTCCTCGGGGGCGACGCCGGCGAGCCCGGGGGTGTCGATGGGGCCCGGGGTGACGGTGTTGACCCGGATACCCCGGCCCTTGAGCTCGTTGGCCCAGGTCCGGGCGAAGGAGCGGATGGCCGCCTTGGACGCCGCGTAGACGCCGAACGCCTCCCCGCCGCTGACGCCGTTGCTCGAGCCGGTCAACACCACCGTGGCGCCGTCGTTGAGCAACGGCAGCGCCTTCTGGACGGTGAAGAGCGTTCCCCGGACGTTGACGCCGAAGATCTGGTCGAAGTGCTCCTCGGTGATCTGCTCCAGCGTCGCGAACGAGGCAATCGCGGCGTTCGCGAACAGCACGTCGAGCCCCTGCCCACGGTCACGGACCGCAGCGAACAGCCGGTCCAGGTCGGCGGGGTCCCCGACGTCGCCCTGAACGCCGGTCGCAGAGCCGATGACCTCGACAGCCGCGTCCAGCTCGGCCTTGCGCCGGCCGGTCACGAACACGTGCGCACCCTCACCCGCCAGCCGTACGGCGGTCGCCAGACCGATGCCGGTGCTTCCGCCGGTGACAACGGCGGTCTTTCCTTCGAGCTGTCCCATGACAGCACCTCCCCAGTTCAGTACCGATCGGTACGGTACCACTTGAGTATCGATCGGTACGGAATAGGTATGCTGGTCGACGTGGACAACAGGAAGAAGGCGCGGGCGGGCCGGCCGAGAGGGTTCGACGCCGAGGAAGCCCTCGAACAGGCGCTGATCGTCTTCTGGCGGCAGGGCTACGAGGGCGCCACCCTCACCGACCTGACAGAGGCCATGGGCATCACCCGCACCAGCATGTACGCGGCCTTCGGCAACAAGGAGGAGCTGTTCCGCAGGGCCGTCGACCGCTACACCGAGGGACCGGGGGCCTACGTGGCCAGGGCCCTGGAGGAGCCGACCGCCCGGGCTGTGGCCGCCGCACTCCTCAACGGCGCGGTCCGGGCCACCACTCGCCCCGGCTACCCGACGGGCTGCCTGGGCGTCCAGGGCGCCCTGGCCACCGGCGCCCCCGGGCGACGGGCCCACGACGTGCTGACCGCCTGGCGCAACTACGGCGGGTCCTGCGTCGCCGACCGGTTCCGGCGCGCCGTCGCCGAGGGCGATCTGCCACCCGGCACCGACCCGGACCGGCTCGCTCGTTACCTCACGTCCGTCTCCTACGGGATCTCCGTCCAGGCCGCCAGCGGCATCGGCCGCGACGACCTCCAGCAGGTGGCCGACACCATGCTGCTCAACTGGCCCCCGGCGACCTTCGCGTGACCACCATGGGGATCGTGCCGTACAGCGGCGACGCACCCACCCTTGCGAGCACATCTGCAGGCACATGTTCGGCCTGCTGCGGCAGCTCGACGCTGCCTGCCGCACTGGTAACGACCTCACCGAGGCGAGCGAGGAAGCGTTCCGGCAGCACCCGTGTGCCGAGGTCACGCTGAGCTTTCCCGGCACGGGCGTCCGGATCGACGCCCGCCTCCTGGCGACTTCGGCGACGCCCCGGCCCGGTTCGCCGGCACCCGAGCGGTGAAGGCGGGGCAGCTCTACGTCGGGCGCGCCGGATCGAGAACAACCGGCTACAGGACGCCGGCTGCTTGTGGCCGTTCTCGGTACTCGCCGCCTCCGGTGGGGCCAACGCCCACTACCGGCGCCGACGCGGACGTGGGGACTGGCACGCGCAGGCCCTCCGGCACCTCATCAACCGCATGACCGGCCAACTGGGTGTGCTGCACCGCAGCTTGCGCAGGAGAGGCCGGAATCTGATGGTCGGCCTGTTGGCCCAGCTCCTCGTCCGCGGCTTCCTGGGCCACCGTGGCCGTGGCGGTGAACACCGCTGCCCGAGCCGACGGTGGCCCACGGCCTCAGCCCGTCTTACGGCGCGGATACCGGCGGTCGGCAGTCCCAGCTCACCGGTGTGCTGTTCCAGTGACCGTAGGCCACACCGTCGTCAGTGAGCGCCGTGACGCCGCCCGTGGCGTACGGGGTGGTGTCGGTGGGCAGGGAGCGCACCGTTCCGTCCGGCTCGGTCAGCCACAGTTTGGCGTCGGGCACGGTCAACTCGACCACTGCTCCGCGAGCGTTGACCGCCTGCGGTGTCCCATTACTGAGCTGCTCGGGGTCTGTGGCACCCGCACGCCACAACAGACTCGAAGTCACTCCGATCCCCGGGATGTCCTGGCCGAGCACACTTCCATTCCGGATGGCGACAGCTGTGGAGCTGTGGGCGGGGTTGACCTCCTGTAGCCGCTCCACCGTGCCGTCGGGCAGCCAGCGCACCGCGTGCTCTCCGCTCGCGCCGCTGCTGAAGCCGACCAGCGTACCGTCGTCGTCGATGTCATTCGCCCATCCCGAAGTGTCGCCAGGCAGCAGAGCGAGCCGGCGTACGGAGCCGTCGGTGGACCACACGACGGGAACGGTGATGCTGCCGAGGCTGCTGACGCCCGCGACAGCGCCGTCGGCGTTGATCGCGCTCGGGTAGCTCTCGGCCTGTGCAGTCAAGCCGGGGAGAGGGCTGAACTCTCCCCCGTGGTAACGCCACCCGGTTCCCGCCGGATCGTCACCGGTCGTGATCGTTCCGACGACGTCCCCTTGGGTGTTGACTCCCGATGCGCCGGTGTGCGCCGTTCCGAGATCCTGCGGCACACCGTTCGTCCACCGCAGGAGATGCGTGGTGTACGTCGCGTCATAGGCGTGTCCCACCTGGTGACGACCCGTCGGGTCGGAGTCAACGACGTCAGCGCGCTGAGTCCAGGACGGCGAGGTCAACATCTGCATCGGGCAGTTCGAGGAAGCCGCCTGGGGCACCGGTGCGGCGGACGCGGTCGTGACCGGCACGGCCACCCCCGCGGTGGCACTCAGCGCGACGGCCAGCAAAACATGTCTGGCGTTTGCTATACGTGTGAACCTCGGGGCTCCCTCTCCGCGGCAGGTCGTACATCTCGAAGGAGATCACGAGAAGGACGCAGACAGACCTGGGTTCCGCTTGGCCGTCACCCGGCGTTCGCCCGCTGTTCCAGCCGAATCTCGTGCAGCGGCAGGCTACCTGGACGGCTTCGTGTGCAGGCCTGCTTCCTTGGCACCCCGACCGACGGCGACGGCCGCCTTCGACACCCGCTCCGTCGTCGGGGAGTGCCTGTCCCCCATGGGTCCGCGCTGCTGCTGGCGTGGCCGGTTCGCCCAGGCGGGCCTGCCCGGCTCAAAGGCTGTCAACGCTGCTGCCGTCCCGCCTCGTTCACCACTGAAGGCGCCGAGATCAAGGCGTCGGTCCGCCAGTTGCCTGCTGAGCACTGTCACGCTGGTCGTGTTCGTGCCCGGAACCGGACCGAGAGCGCCGCCCGGCGCGGCATCGCCCCGTTCGTGCCGGCGTCGACCGTGCGCCGCCGCCGGCCCGGGACGCGCTCAAGTCCTGGCAGCACCGTGCCTGGATCTTCATCACCGGCCCGGCTTCCGGTTGAAGGCCGCCTGGGTGCTGGGCCTGTACGCCCGAACCTGGCAGGGCGAACAGCCGGGCGATGACGAGTACGCGATCAGCGCGGACGAGACGGACTCCGTCCAGGCGCGGTGCCGCCGCCATCCCACCCTCACCCCCCGACAGGCAGGCGCGATGCGCGTCAATGACACCTTCGGGCGCCGCTGTGCCCTGGCCAACCTCGCCGCGCAAGGCATCCGTTCCTTGACGCCTCCGACGTATACACCGACTGCACCGGCGGCCGTGCGCTGCGCTCCAACAGCGACTGCTGGGGCCGGCCTGCTCGCTCCGGACGGCGTGGGTGTACACGAAAGCGGCCGGTCAGATCGGTGCAGGCAGGACTCGCTACCTCGTCCGATGCGGAAGACTGCGTCCATGAGAGACACCGTTTTCAGACGTAGGAGCGGCTGGATCCCGAACGTGATCCGCGAGGACGATGAGCTGAAGCTGATGCTCGGTGCCGGGGCCGACGCCAACCATGCGCCTCGCACGTTCACATTCTCGATCGGGGAAGCCCATCTTGCGGTGATCCGGGAGGACCTGGCCAGACACCTGCTGCTGTGGAGTGCTGTCCTTCCGCTGTGCGACGCCGCCGGAACCCAGGGCCGGCTCGACGAAAGCGCTGCCGTCGCGCTCCTGGACCCGATCCTCCTATCCGCGCCCGCAGACGTCGACGCGCTCTTCCAGCGCATCCGGTGGGACAGGGGTCGGCTCATCGCGCATGGGGCTGACATCGATCTGCTCGAGCGCGGTCAGGTCTGCGCGGCGATGCGCGCGGCTACAGAGACCTCCGACGGGAGACGAGCTCAGGAGTACCACGCGGACCGCCGTCGCGCCGAGCGCGGAGTAGTACTCGGTCCACTCGACGCCGCCCTTCTGATGTACACGGGCCAGTACCTGCACGGCTCGACGGTCCCGAGGCGGATGCCCGATGCCGTCGATCCCGCGCTGCTGCCCGAGGTCATGCGTGTGATCGCCTCCGCGGAGCAGGCGTGCGCCGGGATGCGGATCGGCCGCGATCCGCGACGGGGAAAGCGCGCCACGGACAAGCTCGCCTGGGATCGGATGGCGACGACGGTCGACGCAGCCGTGCGCCGTGCACACCCTGAGCTCGTCGATGACGCGGTGCGTACCGTGAGCTTCCTGATGTGCTCGGAGGCCGCGGACCATTCCAGGAGCACGCCCATGGAGGATGGCGAGGAGGCTGCCGGCGACCGCGCCGACTTCGGCGAGAGCGCGAGGAAGACGATCCTGTCGTTCACCGACGACAAGGGCGTCGAGAGGAAGTGGTTCGCTGACAACCCCCGCACTGCCACCGCGGAGTTCTGGGAGTTCGTCGGCGATCGCTCTGCCGCGGACAACGAAGTCTTCACCATCGAGGACGAGGAGATGGGCGAAGGGATCCAGCTCCACTTCTACGCGGACTCCATCGCCCGGATCACGACGGTGCACGAGGGTGAAGGCGGCTCGGATCCGGAGTACCAGGTCGAGTACAGCCTGGTCGACGGGATCGGCGGGTACCGAAACCTCGTGAGCGCCTTCGTCCGCGGCGGCTGCGCCGCACTCGAACAGCACGGCCCTTGGATGACGGATGCCGCTGAGTTCGAGCGCGCCCGCCGGCGTCGCAACGCCCATTAGCCCCAGCGGGAGCCCGCGCACACGCTGTCGGAAGGACCTGCTGGGAAAGAGCGGGTACAGAAGTCCGCGCACTGGCTGGCGCAGCCGCTGACTCAGCCGCATCGTTCGACCCGGTGGCCGCCCGGCAGTTCCTTGCGCTCTGCACGGGTGGCACGGCTTCCGACGCCCCGAGGAGCAGCGCCGGGCCTGCGGCCATCAGGTAGCGGTGGGCCAGGTCCGCAGCAGAGCGGCGATCTTCCCGGCGGTGCAGGCCGGATCCAGGAGCAGGTCCCTGAGGGCGACAGCGTCCGCGCGAGCGGGCTTGACGGCAATCCCGGCGGCCTCGAGATACATGACGCCGGTGGCGGCGGCGACGGCCATGTTGGAGCGTTCCAGCCAGCGGCAGCGGCCGAGGGTGTGTACCAGGGCGGCGGCCTTGGCGTAGGGGCCGTCGTAGATGGGCTGCTCGAACAGTTCAGCCCGGTGGCGGGCCACAGCCGAGACCGGGACGCCGTAGTCGTCGGGGGCCGGATCGTTGACCCCGGCAGCCTCGGCGACCTGCAAGATCCAGGGGACGTCGATGTGCAGGTCCATCAGGCCGCGCGCGCTCCCGCAGCAGGTTGCCCCGCGTCTTCTGCTTCGTCGAAGAGTGCCTGGTGTTCGGCCAGGAAGCGGGCAGCTGCGTCCATCGCGTGGGCGCGCAGACCGCTGGCATCGTCCTGCACCAGGCGGGCGAGGTAGTCGCCGATACTCAGTCCCAGGTCGGCGGCGCGCTTCCTCGCGAGTTCCGCGACGTCCTCATCCACGCGAGCGCCCAGTTGTGTCTTCGCCATACCCGCATGGTAACAGCTGTTACCGAATTGCTCGGGTAGCCGTGCCGAACGCCACCCGCCCGCCCCTCTCCCGGTCGGCGCCTGCGAGACGTGGCGGCCGCGCCGCCAGGACTCAGCTGCCGACCCGCCACCTGGACATGCTCTTCCCCGGTCTGGCGACTGCCATAAGACGCTGGTGACCGGCCCGATGATCTGAGCACCTGCGGCAAGGCACTGTTGGACGGTCGGGCCCGCGAGGTCTACCGCCTGCTGCTTCGTCCCCGTGGCGGTCGAGATCTGCACCTATATCAGTCCGTCGAAGCGGTGCCGAACGACAGACCCGACCGGCAGACGTGAGAACGCCCCCTCGACCTCCCCAGGTTTCGGGCGCGCCCTTCATTCCTGCTCCAGGAATGATCGTCCCGGCTTCTGCCACCCGGTACACCGGTCGCCCACACTCGATCTCTCAAGACAGGCCCACCAGCCAGGAATCCGACGGTGACACTTCGGCCGGTTGCTGTGCCGCACCGATCGGTGCGGCACAGCAACCGGCCGAAGTGTCACCGATTTCGGCTCAGTTCATGCACTAGGCCAGCAGAGCACCGAGGACCATGCCGCCGACCAGGCCGAGCCGTGCCCTGCGGTGCACCGTGGGGCTGCTGCCCGGTCGGTCGGTTGCCATACTGCGTGGTCATCTGCCTCTCCTTCGAGCTATCGCCCTGAGACCCGGCCCCGAGTGGGCCGGCCCACTCTACGGTTGCCCCCAATCACCCCGGAAACACAGCCACTTGAGTCTGCAGCCGCCGCGCTCGAAGTGGGCGCCGTACTGGCCCGCTCCACTGCTCGCAGACGGCCCGGTCGGTGGGGACGAGTGGAGGCCGGCAGGCAGAGGGGTCTACTCGTGGTATCCGGGACCGGGTCACGGCTTCCTCAACTCCGGCACGGGCGGCGACGAGAACTGTCTGATGGCCGAGGAAGCGGCCGGCTTCCTTGCCGGGGTGTCGACTGCGGCTCGTCGGCACCATCCCGAGCCCGACTGGCGCACTACGGCCACCAGCGTGGCCACTGACCTGTGCGAGATGTTCCTGCGCCGCCCCTGGCTGGTGCGGGCGTTCGCCGCGCACGGCCTCTACGGCGAGAACAAAGCCCGCCACGACGACCACGGCCCGGCTGCAAGCTCTGTTTGACGGTCCCAGCGGCAAGCATCGCCAAGACAGCTGTAGGTGACCGGTGTTCGCCCGGTCAGAAGGACACGGTGGGCCGGCCGCTCTGACGCTCAGCTGACCGACTACGGCGCTCAGTCCCACTTGCTGTGACTGAGCACTGATTCTGTTCGATGAGTTCTGGAGTTGTCGTCCTGAGCACTCCGCATGGCCGGCAGGGTGGCGTTCGCGTGGGCTGAGCCGGGGTGTTCGCCGTTCGTCCCTCTTCCCGGAAGGGGGCGTTGTCAGTGGCTGCTGGCAGGGTGCGGGCATGACGGATGGCGAGAGTGCCCGCATGAGGCGGATCTTGAGCGGGTTGCCGGCGGCAGCCCGAGAACTGCTGTCGGGGACGGACTGGGAGTCTCTCCAGCACGCCTACGGCTCCGCCGAGGACATACCGGTCTCCCTGTGCTCCCTCGTGGACGAAGATGCCGAGGTCCGGTCCGAGGCGTTGGCCGCGTTGGACATGGGCGTGTTGCACCAGGGCTCGCTGTACACCGTCACCGCGCCCGTGGCGCTGTTCGTCGCCGCGATCCTCGACCACCCCATGGGTCTCGCCGAGCACGAGGGGCACTTTCCGTGGGACGGTGGGCCGCCGCGCAGCTTGCGGGCCGCCCTGCTCGTCTGGCTGGGGCAGGTTGCCGAGTCGGCCGCCTACGGGGAGGATCTGGTGCGCGACCGAACCGACTGGCAGTGGGCGCCCTGGCACGACGAGACGCGACGCGAGCAGGACCCGGAAGAGCTCGCCGCACTGCACGCGTGCCGGGAGGTTCGCCCAGCCCTCTACAACGCCGTCGAGCCGTTCCTCTCCTCTCCCGATCCCCACGTCCGTGAGGCCGCGCGCGGCGCCGCAGTGCCGCTCCTCTCCGCCCCAGGGCTCGCCGACCGGGTACCGCGGGCCGCCGCACTGCTGCGGGCCCGCCTTGGCGCAGGGGCGGGGCGACGGGAACGAGCGGGTGTGGCGCGGGCGCTCGGCATGTGGGGGATGGACACCTCCGACCTGCTTGCCGACTCCGACCCGGCCGTGCGGGTCTGCGCCGCGCTCGGTCCCGCCCGTAGTGATCGGCCACGCGCTCTTGCCGTCCTCCTCGACGCGCTGCGGGACCCGCGAACGACGGACGGATGGTTCCTCGAGCCGCTGCCCGGGCTCGACGGGTGGTTCCGGTTCACCGTGCTGCGGTCCGCGCTCGCCCTGGCCGAATCGTTCGAAGAGGTGGCGCCGGTGGCCGTCGCCATCGTGGCCGCCGGCGGCATGTCGGTCACCGACCACGAACGCGGGCCAATCCTGCTCAAGGCCTTCCACGGTGGCTATGACCCGGCCCACCCACTGACCCCAGCCCAACGCGACCTGTTGCGGGCCTTCGTGGACACCGACGAGGTGACGGGCGGCATCGCCGGGAACGGATTGTGGTTCCGCGCGGCCGGGCTGCCCGAGGACCGGGAAGGCATCGAGGCGTTGCTGTGACGTGGCTGCCTTCGAGTGGCCGGCTTCGCGGCCTGCCCGCGCTTCACCCGGCGGGCCGGTCAGCGGCACCGGCCTGGCTGGGCCTACATGTCGGCAACGAGGCGGTTGCGTCCTCTTATCGTTCCCCGGCGAGGACCTCATGGTCATTCCGCTCGACTGGGTGAACCCGGGGCCCCTCGTGGCGATGAGCCTGCGGGCATCCACTGGTCTATCTCTTGAGGGGGACAACCGACTCATCGGGAGTGAGCCATGGGCCTTATCCACATCGAGCTGTTCGCGACCCTCGACCTTGTCGGGCAGGCGCCCGGCGGACCCGACGAGGACCCGGTGGGGTTCCCGTTCGGCGGCTGGCAGGCGCCCCTGTTGGACGAGGTCACCGGGGCGCAGGTCGGTACCGCTTACGAGGGCACGGACGCCCTCCTGCTTGGCCGGCGGACGTACGACATCTTCGCCGCCTACTGGCCGGACCAGGAGGGCGGTGAGGACAACGAGATCGCCACACTCTTCAACAGCGTCCCGAAGTACGTGGCCTCTCGCGGCAGGCCAGATCTCTCGTGGGCCGGGTCCGAGCAGCTCGGCCCGGATCTCGCCGACTCGGTGCGCGGGATCCGTGACCGGCACGAGCACGTGAAGGTCGTCGGGAGCCTGAACCTCGTCCAGAGCCTTCTGCGGGAGAAGCTCTTCGACCGTCTCGACCTCTGGCTGCATCCGATCGTGCTCGGCGTCGGGAAGAAGGTGTTCGACGATGGCGCGGTGCCCACCAACGTCACGCTCCTCACACCTCCGGTAGCCAGCCCGAAGGGCACCGTCTACCTGCGCTACGGGCTCGCCGACGGCACTCCCGCCACGGGGGACATGAGCGCGCCCGACCGAGGTGCCGGGGACCACGATTGAGGCCGCCCTCACCGTGCTGCGGCCTCTCCGGCCCAGGGCCGGGTGGGTATCTGGGGTGGCCGGCATCCCCGTGCCCGTTCCGCAGCGGAACGGACCCGTTCAAGCTCGGGGTTCCGGTCCTTCGTACGATCAGGATACCCAGGGGCCTGGGTGTGGCTTGAGCGCTCCTGCCGCGGTCGTGGCTTGACTGATGTGCCGCCCAGTGCCCCGCGACGACACGGCCACTCGTCTCAAGCAGACGGTGCTGGCGGGGCGGGGGCGCGCCCTACCGCACGCCCGCAATGCGTGGATCGCGTCCAGCAGGGACATGAGCTGGGTGACGTCATGGCGGTTCCCACTGACTCCCCCAGTTCCTGCGCCCCCCGTAGCCGCTATGAGGCACGCGTCGGTCTCCGCCCAGGCCGGCTGCAACTCGCCTGCAGCATCATCCGCATGAGATGACTCGAACCGCACTCGAAAACGATCAACAGGTGAGCCGCAGGCTGCCCGCGAGCCGGGACGACCCCTGGAATGCGCCGTTCAGGGGCAGTTGTGGGCGGCGAGGACTGGGTAGTCGGTGTAGCCGGTGGGGCCGCCGGTGTACATGGCGTACTTGGCCCGGACGGGATTGACGGGCGCGCCGGTGCGCAGTCGTTGGACGAGGTCGGGGTTGGCGAGGAAGGGTCGACCGAGGGCGATGAGGTCGGCGCCGGCGGCCATGAGGCGTTCGGCGGCGTCCTTGCCGCCGTCGGCGGGGATCTGGTCGGCGGGCAGGACCGGGTTGGCGATGAGGGTGCCGGGCCAGATGTCGCGCAGGCGGTTGAAGAGGGCCTGGGCGGGGGTGGCGAAGGCGAGGTGGAGGTAGGCGAGGTCTTTGTCGCCGTTGGCCTCGAGGAGTGCGGGGTAGAGAAGGTTCGCGTCGGTGTCGGTGATGCCGTTGACGGTGTTGCCGGGCGAAATACGCAGGCCGGTGCGGTGGGCGCCGATCTCGGCGATGACGGCGTCGATGACCTCGGTGGTGAAGCGGATGCGGTTCTCGATACTGCCGCCGTAGGCGTCGATGCGGTGGTTGGTGTTGGGGGCGAGGAACTGGTGGAGCAGGTAGCCGTTGGCGCTGTGGACCTCGACTCCGGCGAAACCGGCGTCGACGGCGCGGCGGGCCGCTGCCGCGAAATCGCGGACCGTGTTCCGGATGTCCTCGGCGGTCATTTCACGCGGGGTGACGGCCGCCTGGCGTCCGGTGGGGGTGTGGATTGTCTCGGGCAGCGGGATCGGCGAGGGTGCGATCGGGGTGAGGCCGCTGTTGTCGGGGTGTCCGACGCGCCCGCCGTGCTGGATCTGCAGGAACATCGGGCCGCCGCCGGCCGCCTGTACGGCTTTGGTGACCTGGCGCCACCCGGCGGTGTGGGCGTCCGTGTGCAAAGCGGTGATGTTCGGGTAGGTCTGGCCGACCGCGTTCGGGGTCGATGCTTCGGCGATGATCAGTCCGGCCGAGGCACGCTGGGCGTAGTACTCGGCCATCAGCGGGGTGGCAGTACCGTCGGCCTCGGCGCGGTTGCGGGTCATGGGGGCCATGACCAGGCGGTTCGCAAGCGCGTGAGCCCCGAGGCGGGCGGGGACCAGGAGGGGGAAGGTGGTTGCTTCGAAGGTCATGCCGTTACCGTAGAACTTGACACCGATGTAAGGATCAAGCGGCAATGTTGTGATGTGCATCATGCGAATCGATCCGCTGGACCCGGGCAACCGTCGTCTCGCCGTGCTCCCGATGCCCGCCCGGGGTTCGCCCGGCCGACAGCAGCGGCCCCGCCGAGACGGCGGATACATTCCTGGTGGACGAGCTGACGGTGGAGCGAGCCCGAATCGATCGCATGATCAACGTCCTGCAGCGCTCCCGCTCCCTCCTCGACAGCGTCATCGCCGCCGCCGCAGAACCGTAGGGGAGGTCCGGCAGACGCCCCCGGCGTGACCCGGGCGGCGCCGACCGCGATGACCCAGGAGATGACCGGCGGGCGCCCTGCGTAACTGGCCACACTTTGGAGACCGCCGGGCGGTTCACCAGGGCACACCGGCGCACACTCTGACGGCACCCGGACCACGACCCCCCGGACTCACCGAGCTGGGCTTCTGACCTGGAGTTGTCCACAGGCACCACCACCCCTCTTGCCAGAACCCCCCGCCCCCTGAATTACTGCTCCCAGGAGGCGACCGAATGGTCGGTCGCCGGTCGGCGAAGGGAATGATCCGTATGAGCGCGGTGCTTGACGCCGGCGAGAGGCTCGGCCGCGAGGAGCTCGAAGTCCTGCAGTTGGAGCGACTGAGGACCTCGCTCCGGCACGCTTACGAGAACGTCGCTTTCTACCGTGCGGCCTTCGACAGGGCGGGGCTGCGCCCCGAGGACTGCCGTACGCTCGCCGATCTCTCCCGTTTTCCGTTCACCGTCAAGGGTGACCTGCGCGACAACTACCCGTTCGGGATGTTCGCCGTCCCCGAGGACCGGGTGCGGCGGATCCACGCGTCGAGCGGTACGACCGGCCGGCCCACGGTGGTCGGATACACCGAGCGTGACCTGGACACCTGGGCGGACGTGGTCGCCCGGTCGATCAGGGCGGCGGGCGGGCGCCCTGGCCACAAGGTCCATGTGGCTTACGGATACGGGCTGTTCACCGGAGGGCTCGGCGCACACTACGGAGCGGAACGCCTCGGCTGCACCGTCATTCCGGCGTCCGGGGGCATGACGGCACGCCAGGTCCAGCTGATCCAGGACTTCCGGCCCGAGATCATCATGATCACACCGTCGTACATGCTGACCCTGCTGGACGAGTTCGAGCGCCAGGGTGTCGACCCCCGTTCCACCTCACTGAAGGCCGGCATCTTCGGAGCCGAGCCGTGGACCGAACGGATGCGGACCGAGATCGAGGAGCGGTTCGCGATCGACGCCGTCGACATATACGGGCTGTCGGAGGTGATGGGCCCAGGTGTGGCCCAGGAGTGCGTCGAGACCAAGGACGGGCTGCATATCTGGGAGGACCACTTCTACCCCGAGGTCGTCGACCCGTTCACCGGGGAGGTCCTCCCGGAAGGGGAGGAGGGCGAGCTGGTCTTCACCTCTCTCACCAAAGAGGCCATGCCGGTGATCCGCTACCGGACCCGGGACCTGACGCGGCTGCTCCCGGGCACGGCACGTGCCTTCCGGCGTATGGAGAAGGTCACCGGGCGCAGTGACGACATGGTGATCCTGCGCGGCGTGAACCTCTTTCCCACGCAGATCGAGGAGATCGTGCTGCGGACCCCGGGGGTTGCGCCGCACTTCCAGCTGCGGCTGACCCGGCAGGGGCGGCTGGACGCGCTGACCGTGCGGGCGGAGGCACGGGCAGGTGCGACCACGACCGAGCGTGAGGCGGCCGCGCAGTCGATCGCCTCGGCAGTGAAGGACGGGGTCGGCGTGAGCATCGGGGTCGAGATCGTCGATCCGGAGACACTGGAGCGGTCGGTCGGCAAGATCAAGCGGATCGTCGACCTGAGGAAGGCCGACTGACGGAGTCTCCCAGGACGCTGTGGCAACTTAGGAGCGCCGTATCGGCCGAGGCGATCAACGCGAGGCCGTCATGGTGGCGAAGACCACGACGTTGTCCTGGTAGCCCGACCTCCTGTCGTAGTCGCCCCCGCAGGTGATCACCCGCAGTTCCGGCCGGGCGGAGCCACCGTAGACCTTCTCGTCCGGGAAGTTCTTCTTGGCGTAGACCTCGACGGCGTACACCGTGAACACGGCGGTGCGCCGGTCTGCACGGAGGACCTCGACGGTGGCGCCCTTCCGTACCGACCCCAGCTTCTGGAACACGCCGGGCCCGACGCGGGTGTCGACATGCCCGGTGGTGACGGCGGTACCCACGGAGCCGGGCACTGTTCCGCCGGCGTACCAGCCGGCCGGCACGGGATCGTTGTCGGGCGGAGGTTCCAGGGCCCCCGCCGCGTTCAGGGCGAGCTTCATCATCGGCGCGTCCACCTCGATGGCCGGGATCCGCAGCCGCAGCGGCGTCGAGGGCGGCAGCGGCTGCACGGCAGGGCGCGGGACGGGGCCGCTGCGACCGGGTGTGAGCGGTTCCGGTGCCAGGTAGGCGGGTGCCGGCGGGGGCCCCGCGGGGTCGACGGTGGCGCCCGCCGCGGCCGTGGCGGCGGGCAGCGCGGGGGTGGCTGCCGCACTGCCGGTGACCGGTGGCCGTGGCGGCCGGTCGTCACTCATTCCGCCGATCATCAGTGCCGCACCCGCCACCGCGGCCCAGACGAGGTGCTTGGCCTTCGGGAACGACGGGGGTGGCGTGCTTGTCGTGCGCCCGGTCTCCATCACGTGAGCCTCTGGATCGCAGCGGGTGGGGTGGGGGCGCCCGCGGAGCCTGGCCGGCAGGACTTCCAGGCCCGCGGACGTGAGCCGTACGGTCAGGAACGGGCCGCGGCGGTTCGGCGGCGCATCCTGACCACTCCCCCGGCCACCGCAGCGGCGAGCAGCACACCGCCCGCAGCGAGCTGTGTGCCCTGGCCGGAGGGCGCCCCCACGCCGGCGTCGATCCCGCCCTTGGGGACGCGGTGAGCGATCCGGTACGTGTCCGTGATCTTGATTCGTGGCGGGCACTTCACGGTGACCGTGTCCGTCCCCGGCTGCGTGCCCGTGGGGATGACGAACACGCCGACGAGCACGCCCTCCCGGTCGCCTTCGAAGAGGTGGAAGGCCCCTGCGGCCTCCGACGTGCCCTTGCCGTAGGTTTCCTTGCCGCAGGCTCTGGTGCTGACGGTGACCTGCGAGCCCGGCGAGGCCTTCGCCGGGCTGATGCGCATGGTCTGTTCGCCGGCGGGGTCGGCCGCCGCACCCGCCACCGGGGCCGCGAGTGCGAGAGAACCAACGGCCAGACAGATACCAGCGCAGATACGCGTGTTACGCATGTGGATCCTCCATCGGGAGCAGGGTCCGGCCGGTGTGCGCGGCACCTCTGCTGTGCTCCGATCCCGAGGCAACCGACAGGCCGTCAGCCGCGCAACACGAGGCGCTGCTCCACACGTCACCCGCACAGGCCTGTGATGCGGCCACCGGAGGACCGTTTACGCAGGTCAGTCGATGCGGGGCGCGAACTGGGGAGGGATCGCACAGAGGTCGGCGAACGGGCTAAGCGGTCCACCGGCCGCTCTCGCGTGACCAGACGTGCCGTGCCACTCTCGGCGTTGCCGCACGCGGGCGCGCCGCGCGCCCCGGGAAAGCCGGTCCGCGCGCCCGGGAAACCGTTCCGCGCCCCGGGGGAACCGTTCCGCCGTCCGAGGACGGCAGAACTCAGCATCAGCCGGGAGGGCTCTGCGTGGCCGGCGGTCGCCTCCGCTGCAGCAGGTCGGACACGGCGCCGACGGACGGAACCTCGCCGGAATCTGACCGGAGACCGGGCTCGCGAGCGGAAGGGGGCGCGAGCGGAAGGGGGCGCGACGACCGGGGTGCGGAGCCGGGCGGACCGGCGCAGGCGCTGCGGGGCCCGGCCTCCGTTCAAGGCCTCGGTGCGGCAGGCGGCCGAGCAGTTGCGGTGCCGGATTCCGAAAACCGGTCCCGCAGCTCCCTCTTGAGGATCTTGCCACTGGCATTGCGTGGGAGTTCACTGACGACAATGACCCTTTTCGGGGCCTTGAAGTGGGCGAGTTCTCCGCGGGCGTGCTCGATGAGCTCGGACTCCGATGCCGCGCTCCGGAGCACCACGACCGCGGTGACGGCTTCGATCCAGCGCGCGTCCGGCAGTCCCACCACAGCTGCCTCCGCCACGGCGGGATGGGTGTAGAGGGCGTCCTCCACCTGCCGGGACGCGACGAGAACGCCTCCCGAGTTGATGACGTCCTTCACTCGGTCGACGACCGTGAAATAGCCCTCGGAGTCGCGTACGGCGAGGTCGCCGGAGTGGAACCACCCGCCACGGAAGGCCTCCGCGCTTTCCTCCGGCTTGTCCCAGTAGCCCTGGCACAGCTGAGGGGAACGGTAGACCACTTCGCCCGCCGTACCGTCGGGCACCTCCTTGCCGTGCTCGTCGACCACCTTCGCGTCGACGAAGAGCACGGGCCTTCCGCACGAGTCCATCCGCCCTTCGTGCTCCTCGGGACCGAGGACGGTGGCGAGGGGGCCGATCTCGCTCTGGCCGAAGCAGTTGTAGAACGCCAGGTCAGGCATCCTCTCCCGCAGACGCTCCAGGACGGGCACGGGCATGATCGATGCTCCGTAGTACGCCTTGCGCAGGGCTCCGAGTTCCCTGGTGACGAACTCCGGATGGTTGGCGAGTCCGATCCAGACGGTCGGCGGCGCGAAGAGGCTGTCCGCCAGGCCCGCTTCCACCAGATCGAAGATCCGGCCGGCATCCGGGGCGTCGAGGATGGTGTTCTCGGCGCCCACCGCCAGATAGGGCAGCAGGAACACATGCATCTGTGCGGAGTGGTAGAGGGGCAGCGAGTGTACGGGGCGGTCGCCTGCGCACAGGTCGAGAGCGGTGACGGCGCTGACGTACTCGTGGACCAGTGCACCGTGCGTCATCATCGCGCCCTTGGGCTGGGCAGTCGTGCCGGAGGTGTAGAGCAGTTGGATCAGGTCGTCCGCGCCGGGCTCGTGTGCGGGGGTGAAGGGGCGGGGGGTGTCGAGCTCACCGAGGAGGGAGTCCGGCGCATCGCGCAGCGGCCGTGTCGTGTGGCCGGCCGGGACGTGCGGGGCGAGGCCGGGGTCGGTGAGGACGAGTGTGCTGCCGGACTGGCGGAGGATGTACTCCAGGTCCTCGCCGGTGAGGTTCTGATTGACCGGCACATGAACCAGCCCCGCCCGGGCGCAGGCCAGGTAGGCGATCAGGTACACATCGGAATTGTGGGCGTAGGAAGCCACCCGGTCGCCGGGGCGCAGTCCGTGTGCGGCGGTCAGCACGGCGGCCGCCGTGCTGACCGCCTCGTCCAGGGCGGCGTAGGTCCAGGACCTTTCTGCGTAGCGTACGGCGGTGCGCCCGGGGGTACGCCGTGCGCTGCGCGTCACGACGCCGTCTACTGTGCTGCTGCGTACACCTGTCATGGCGTGATCCTGGGTGGCGCGTCGCCGGGGGTCAAGGGCCATGAGTGCCTGTGTCGGGGCGCCTTGTCCCCGTAGCTGCGACCGGACCCGTCGAGGCGGACCGACGCCGTACGGCCACGGCTGATGAACGCCGCATGCGGTCCGGGGGCACCACCGCCTGACATGGCATCAGTTTCTTTGTTCCGCGAGGGACCCCACGGGCGGCGGCAGTGCCAGTAATCTGCCTCGGCAGGAAGTTTCATCATCGGACGAGAATTCGAAAGTTACTTTCGCGCTGGTGCTTTCGACATGAAGGGGAAGGGGTTCCGGATGGCCGGGGACGTGTCGGACCGGGGAATGAGCCGTCGGAGGATGGGCGGCGGGATACTGGCGCTTGGTGGAGCGCTCGCCCTCGCACCGATCCCCCTCGTGGGAGCGGCGGGAACGGCGGCCGGCGCCGGGCGGGACACGGGAGCGGGTGACGGGACGGCTATGGGACCGGGGGCGGGCAGACCCACGCTGCGCCGGGGTAGCCCCGCACGCGCCGGGTTGCTGGACGAGCCGCTGGACCGCCTCGTGTCCGATGCGGAGGCGTACCTCGCCGCCTCGCCCGCACACCCCTGGTACGCGGGCGCCGTGCTGCTGGCCGGGCGCGGCGGCACCGTGGCCCTGCACCGGCCGATCGGCAAGGCGGTGCGCTACGCGGCCTATGACGAGAAGACCGACACCGGGGTGGAGTTCCCCGCGGAGCAGCAGATCGCCATGGCGGAGGACACCGTCTTCGACCTGGCCTCGGTGTCCAAACTGTTCACCTCGATCCTCGCCGTGCAGCAGATCGAGCGAGGCGCACTGGAACTCGAGGCGCCTGCCGCCTCCTATCTCCCCGACTTCGCCGGCGGGGGGAAACAGGACATCACGATCCGCCAGTTACTCACCCACACATCGGGCTTCCGGGCCTGGATCCCGCTCTACAAGGAGCCGACCCGCGAGGGGAAGCTGCGGCTGCTCTGGGACGAGATCCCGGCCTCGGCTCCCGGCACGAAGTACCTCTACTCCGACCTCAATCTGATCTCGCTCCAGCTGATCCTGGAGAAGATCACCGGCCGTCCTCAGGACGTCCTGCTCCGTGAGGAGATCACCGCTCCGCTCGGGATGCACCGCACCCGGTACAACCCGCCCGCCTCCTGGAAGCCGAAGATCGCCGCCACCGAGGACGCCCGGCTGCCCTGGTCCGGGCTGGATCGCGGGCTGGTCTGGGGCGAGGTGCACGACGAGAACGCGTACAGCCTGGGCGGGGTGGCCGGCCACGCGGGAGTCTTCTCGTGCGCCTGGGATCTGGCCGTGCTGGCCCGCACGCTGCTCAACGGAGGGACCTACGGGGCGTCCCGGATCCTTTCCGAGGAGTCCGTGGCGTTGCTGTTCACCGACTTCAACACCGCCTTCCCCGGCGATGAGCACGGCCTGGGCTTCGAGCTCTACCAGCACTGGTACATGGGAGCGATGGCCACTCCGCGCACTGCGGGACACACGGGTTTCACGGGTACGAGTCTGGTCCTCGATCCGACGACGGACTCCTTCCTGATCGTTCTGGGAAACTCCGTCCACCCGGTACGCACGTGGCGTTCGGGCAGCGCCCCGCGGGTCGCGGCGGCCAACCGGATGGCGCGCGCGGTACCCGTCCGCCCGGCCCGGGGACGCGCCGCCTGGTACTCCGGCATGGCGAGCGCGTCCACCACGACGCTCACGCTCCCCGCGCTCCGCCCGGTGTCCTCCCGCGCGTCGCTCAGCTGCGCCCTCTGGTGGGACACCGAACCGGCTTCGGACGTCCTCCGCCTGGAAGCGTCTTCGGACACCGGGATGACGTGGCAGCCCGTGCCCTTCACCACCGCCCCGGTGCGGGGAGATCACACCGCGGACTCCCGGCCCCACCCGGACGGCTCGGTCTCCGGCTGGTCGGGGCGCGTCTGGCACCGTCTGGAGGCGGACCTGAAAGCCTGGCGGGGCACCGACGTGCGGCTCCGCTGGCGATATGTGACCGACCAGCTGTACGTCGGACGCGGCGCCTACGTGGACGAGATCCGGGTCGAGGACGGCAGCCGTACGCTTTTCGACGGGAACCGGCGCGGCGACGCCGAACGCATCGAGGCGACGGGATGGGCCGTTTCCTCCGACTGAGCGGCCGGCCCACTGACCGACCGGCCCCCGGCGGGGTGGGCGTCCCTGCCCCGACCGCCGGGCCCGGCATGAGCGATGACGGGTTCCGGCAGCTCATCGACGAGTGCGGCCCCTCCGCCCACGCCTCCCGAGGCAGATCAGCTCCCTGACGCGCCGACAGCCCGCTCGGCGTACGCGGGCCGGTCTCATAGCTGCGGTGGTCAAGGCATCGCGGGTCAGCCCTCCCGGGCCCTGTGAAGGCGGGACCGCGAGGCGTACGGCCGTGGACTGCCGGCCCATGCGTCCCTGCATACCCGGGCCGCGGTCTCACGGCCGGCCACCCGGGCCGCGGTCCTCACGCCCGGCCGTGTCGGCTCCGAGCGTGCACTTCGGGCCCCCGAGCGGCTCGTGCCGCTCGTTGACGACCTCGCGTCCGGGCCGGGGCTCTGCTCCGCGTACCCGACGACGCCAACGAACACCTCACCGGCGGCGAAGGGGCCGCGACACCCGTTGTGCAGGTGAGGTCGCGCCCACCCTGATCCATGTCGAAAGTTTCGCTCCTCGCCGACAACAACCCTCGCGATACCCAACCCGGTCACGGCAGTCGCCACGCAGTGCGGAACAGCAGGACCTCGTACAGAGCGGGTACCCCCGCAGAATGAAAGGCCAACTGCCATCAAACGAGCGGGAGTTCGCTCGGAAATGTTTCGGAAACAATACGTTGACGTGACTTCTCGTGAAGCGCATACTCTCCCTCGCTCCCCTTGTAGCGCGGCTCGCCCTCCCGTCGGCCGGTACGCCCTTCTGGAGCGTCCGTCAACGGCTGCACAGCACCTCGAACGGTCCGAATCCCCTGTCCGGGCACCCAGTTCGGCCCGCCCGGCAACCGGAAGAAGAGGCTGGAAACGTGATGGCCCAGATCCCCCCGGGCAGCATCCCCGCCCGCACCCACCCGTCGGCGCGCGCGAGACGGGCACTGTCGCTCCTCACGGCGGGTGTCCTCGCCGCTGCCGGCGTCGTCGCACTCGCCGGCAACGCCCAGGCCGTCGGCGCTCTCGGCGACGCGGCGGCCGCGAAGGGCCGCTACTTCGGTACGGCGGTGGCTGCCAATCACCTCGGCGAAGCGGCGTACGCGTCCACGTTGAACGCCCAGTTCGACTCGGTCACGCCCGAGAACGAGATGAAATGGGACGCCCTCGAGAGCACGCGCGACTCGTTCAGCTTCGCGGCAGCCGACCGGATCGTCGGTCACGCTCAGAGCAAGGGGATGAAGGTCAGGGGCCACACCCTCGTGTGGCACTCGCAGCTTCCCGGCTGGGTGGGCGGCCTGGGCGCCACCGATCTCCGCTCGGCGATGAACAACCACATCACCCAGGTGATGACCCACTACAAGGGCGAGATCCACTCGTGGGACGTGGTGAACGAGGCGTACCAGGACGGGAGCAGTGGCGCGCGGCGCAGTTCGCCGTTCCAGGACAAGCTCGGCAACGGCTTCATCGAGGAGGCGTTCCGCACCGCGCGGACGGTCGATGCCGACGCCAAGCTCTGCTACAACGACTACAACACCGACGGTCGGAACGCGAAGAGCAACGCCGTGTACGACATGGTCAAGGACTTCAAACAGCGCGGAGTCCCGATCGACTGTGTGGGCTTCCAGTCGCACTTCAACAGCAACTCGCCGGTTCCCTCCGATTTCCAGGCCAATCTGCAGCGCTTCGCCGATCTCGGTGTCGATGTGCAGATCACCGAACTGGACATCGAGGGATCCGGGTCGGCCCAGGCCGCGAACTACACGAAGGTGGTGAACGCCTGTCTGGCCGTCACACGGTGCACCGGCATCACCGTCTGGGGTGTCACGGACAAGTACTCGTGGCGCAGCAGTGGCACGCCGCTGCTCTTCGACGGTGACTACAACAAGAAGCCCGCCTACGACGCGGTGCTCGCGGCACTCGGCGGGTCGAGCGGAGGCGGTGGGGACGGCGGCGGCACCGGGGCCTGCACGGCGACGTACACCCAGACGTCGACGTGGAACGGCGGGTACAACGGCCAGGTGACCGTCAAGGCCGGCGGTTCGGCGATCACCAACTGGACGGTTCCGGTGACCGTCCCGTCACCTCAGAAGGTCTCTGCCGTCTGGAACGGTACGCCCTCCACGTCAGGCGACGTGATGACGGTCAGGCCCACCTGGAACGGATCACTGGCGGCCGGTTCCTCGACGACCTTCGGGTTCACCGTCACGACGAACGGCGGTACGTCGGCACCCGCCGTCGGCGCCTGCACGGCCTCCTGAACGAGCCGTACCGTCCCCGTCACCAGGAAGGCTCCCGGCCGGCACGGAGCGCGACGGGGCCCGCACGCCTCTTCGTCCGCCCGGCCGGGCGGAACGGGACGCGACCGGCGGCCCGCCCCTCCGAAGCACTCCGCCCCGCCCGGTGCTCCGACCGGGCGGGGCGGAGTGTCCCCGTCGCCGGGAGACCGGTCGCCACGACGGTGTCACTCGGCCGGCGAGGCATGCGCGAGGCTCTCACGGGGGTGCTCGAGGTGCGTCACCGGCCCAACGCCGCCATGGCGGCGTTGTGGCCGGGCACCCCGCTGACCCCGCCGCCGCGCACGGCGCCCGCCCCGCACAGCAGGACGTTGGCATGTGCGGTCTCCACTCCCCAGCGGCCCGTCTCCTCGGTGGCGTACGGGAAGGAGAGGTCTCTGTGGAAGATGTGGCCGCCTGGAAGCATCAGGTCCCGCTCGAGGTCGAGGGGGGTCTTCGCCTCGATGCACGGTCGGCCCTCGGCGTCGAGGGCCAGGCAGTCGGCGACCGGCTCATCGAGATGGGCGTCGAGTTCGGCCAGGGTGGCATCGAGCAGGGCTGTGCGTGCCGCCTCGTTGTCCGCCGTGAAGAGCCGGGCGGGGGTGTGCAGGCCGAACAGGGTGAGCGTCTGGTAACCGCGGGCCGCGAGGCCGGGGCCGAGGATCGACGGATCGGTCAGGGAATGGCAGTAGATCTCGGAGGGCGGGGCGCCGGGCAGGTGGCCCGCCGCCGCCTCACGGTAGGCGGTGGCCAGTTGCTCGTAACCCTCGGCGATGTGGAAGGTTCCGGCGAACGCCTGGTGCGGGTCGACGGAACGGTCACGCAGCCTCGGCAGCCGGGTGAGCAGCATGTTCACCTTCAGCTGGGCGCCCTCGGCCGGTGCGGGAGGCTCCTGGCCGAGCAGCGCGGCCAGCGCCTGCGGCGACGCGTTGACCAGGACCCGGCGTGCGCCGACGGTGTGCTCCCCGCCGGGTGAGCGGACCGTGACCTCGGCACGGGTGCCGTCGGTCTCGATGCGGGTCGCCTCGTGCAGCACGCGGATCTCGGCGCCCGCGGCCCGGGCCGCGTCGGCCAGGGCGTCGGTGAGCGCCCCCATACCGCCGACCGGGACGTCCCAGTCCCCCGTGGAGTTACCGATCACGTGATAGAGGAAGCAGCGGTTCTGGAGCAGGGAAGGGTCGTGGGCATCGGCGAAGGTGCCGATGAGCGCGTCGGTGAGCACGACTCCGCGTACGAGGTCATCCGCGAAGGTCTCTTCGACGGCGACGCCGATCGGCTCCTCGAAGAGCATGCTCCAGGCGTGCGCGTCCGCCACGCGAGCTCGCAGCTCCTCACGGGCCGGCAGGGGTTCGGTGAGCGTCGGGAACACCCGCTCGGCAACGCGGCCCGTCATCCGGTAGAAACGCTCCCAGGCCTCGTACTCCCGGCCGTCGCCTGTGAGTGCGGCGAAGGAGTCCCTGGTGCCGTCACCGCCGACGAGCAGTCCGGTGGGCCGGCCGCCGCGCAGCGCCGGGGTGTACGAGGAGACAGTGCGCTTGCGCACGGCGAAGTCGATGCCGAGTTCCCGGACGATCTTCTGCGGGAGGAGCGAGACGAGGTAGGAGTAACGGGAGAGCCGGGCGTCGATCCCGTGGAACGGCCGGGTCGACACGGCCGCTCCCCCGGTGCCGCCGAGCCGTTCCAGGACGAGTACGGACTGTCCCGCGCGGGCGAGGTAGGCGGCGGCGACCAGGCCGTTGTGACCGCCGCCGACGATCACCGCGTCGTAGGCGGCATGCGTGGGTGCGCCGGGTGAGGACGTCTCGTCTGCGGGCATGCCCCTTCGTAACACGGGATGATCGCCTCTGGACAGGGGGCGGCCCGGCGGACGGGCGCGGACGCGGACGCGTTTGCCCGCCGGACGCGGACGCGGAAAGCGGTGGGTCGTCCGGCGGCGCTGTGGCAAGGTGCGGACCCGGAAGGCGTCCTCACACGCACGTCACCGGAAACGCGTCCTCACGCGCCTGTCACAGGAGGATCCATGAACACACCGGCCCGCTTGGTCCCGTTGCTGAAACAGTTCGACCAGGCACGCGAGCGGCTCACCGACCGGCTCACGGGCCCCTTCGTGGACAGTGGCAACGGCACGGAGGTGGCGGTCCCCTCGTTGACCGACGAGGAGTACCGGTGGGAGCCGGTGCCGGACAGCTGGTCGGTCCGCCTCCACAGCGCGGGGCCGGGGCCCGGCGCGACCCTCCTGACGGGCGCGGGTGACTGGGGACGTGACACGGCGCCGTTCCCGCACCCTTCGCCGCCCCCCTTCACCACTCTCGCGTGGCGTCTGAGCCATCTCAGCGAGCTGTTGGCGCTGCGCGCCGACCACACGGCGGGGAACCACAGCCTGACCCGCGCCGACCATCGCGTGGCAGGGGACGCGGCGGGGGCGCTCGCGGACTTCGAGGCCTCGGCGGCCGCGTGGCGTGCGGCGCTGCTCGGCGCCGACGACACCGCGCTCGACACGGTCGGGTACAGCTCCTATCCGTACGGCAGCGACCCGGAGGATCCCTTCGTCGACGTCGTCTGGTGGGTCAACCAGGAGTTGCTCCACCACGGTGCGGAGATCGCGCTGCTGCGCGACCTCTACCGCGCACGGGGTCACGGCGCCTGACGGTCAGTGCGGTGGCATCGCACGCTGACGGCGCAGGTCTGCGACCCGCCGGTAGAGGTCCACCGCCTCCGTGCCGCGGCCGAGCTGTTCCAGGCAGTGCGCCTCGTCGTTGCGGCTCGCGAGGGTGTCGGGATGGTCGGCGCCCAGGACCCGTTCGCGGATCTCGGCGACCGTACGGTAGTCGGTGAGTGCATCGGCCCAACGGCCGAGCCAGCCCAGCCCGACGGCCACCTCCCGGCGGCTGACGAGGGTGTCGGGGTGGTCGGGCCCCAAGGTCTGTTCCCGGAGCGCGCAGACCTCGCGCGCTTCGGCGAGCGCCTCCTCCCAGCGCGCCATCCGCCCCAGGTTGACGCCGAGGCCGTGCCTGGCGCGCAGCGTCTCGGGGTCGGCGCGGCCGCCGACCCGTGTGCGGTCCTCGACCAGGGCGCTGTAGAGCTCGAGGGCCTCGGCGCTGCGACCCAGACGGCCGAGGCTGATTCCCACCTCGTAGCGCGCCGAGAGCGTGTCGGGGTGGTCCGCGCCGAGCACGGCGGCGCGGGCCTGCGCCACTTCGCGGTAGGTCATGAGGGCCTCGTTCCAGCGGTCCAGCCGGCCGAGTGTGTACGCCACTTCGTACAGCGTGACCAGGGTGTCCGGATGCGTCTCGCCGAGCAGGCGGCCGCGGGCGTCGGCCACCTCACGGGCCATGCGGTACGAGTCCTCCAGGCGGCCCAGCCTGCTGAGGTTGAACGCGAGGTTGTGGCGGCATCGCAGGGTGTCGGGGTGGTCCGGACCCATGGAGCGCTCCCGGGAGGCGAGGACCGCTGCGTAGACCTGGTGGGCTTCGAAGTGCCGGCCGAGCTGGCCGAGCACGTACGCCGTCTCCTGCCGGGCCGCGAGGGTCTCGGGGTGGTCGGGGCCCAGGGCGCGTTCGCGGCCCTCCGCGACCTGGCCGAACTCGCGCAGCGCGTCGGCCGCGCGTCCGGTGCGGCTGAGGGTGAATCCGACCTCGTACCTGCTGGCGAGGGTGTCGGGGTGGTCGGGGCCGAGCGCGAGTGCGCGATCGGCCGCTACCGCGCGGTGCACGTCGCCCGCCTCCTCCCAGTGGCCCAGGCGCCCCAGGTTGAGCCCGGCGCTGTGCCGGCCCGCCAGGGTGGCGAGCAGTTCGGCGGACGGAGTCGGGCGGGCCGGCCCCGCGGACGGGAAACCGCCGGTGAGGACCTGACCGGTCCCGGTGGTCCACGCGCCGGTCAGCAGCGCCGCGTGGTCGATGGCGGCCGTCCCTGGATACGCCGCACCGGTCGCCTTGTGACCGGTGGTCATGTTGCGGGTCCAGGAAGGGAGCCGCGCTGCCCTGCCACCGGGGTGCCGGACCGGCACGGGCGGGGCGAGCCGGAGCCCTCCGGCCTCGGGCTGCTCGCCGGTGCGCCCGAGTGAGATGCGCTGCCGCAGGTCGCCCGCGTCGGCCGGGCGCTCGCCCGGCGTCTTGGCCAGCAGGTCCAGGACGACCTCGTCGAAGAAGCTCGGGAGTTCGGCCCGGTGGGTGCGCGGCGGCTCGGGGACGGTGTCGCGGTGTCCGACGAGCACGGCCCACGCGTCGTCCATGTCGAAAGGCGGTACACCCGTGGCGATCTCGTACAGGACACAGCCCAGGGAGTAGAGATCGCTGCGGTGGTCGACCTCCCCGCCGCTGATCTGCTCGGGCGACATGTAGTGCGGGGTGCCCATGGCGATGCCGGTGCCGGTGAGGCGGGAGGTGAATCCGATGTCGTGGCCGAGCCTGGCGATGCCGAAGTCGCAGATCTTCACGGCACCGTCGTCGAGACGCATGATGTTCGCGGGCTTCAGGTCACGGTGGACGATGCCCTGCTTGTGGGTGTAGCCGAGGGCGTCGGCGACCTGTTCCGCGATGTCGACGACGTCGGCCACCGGGAGCGGGTGCTGCTTGTTGTCCTCCAGGAGCTGGCTGAGGTTGCGCCCCTCCAGGAGTTCCATGACGAGGTACAGGACGCCGTCCGACTCACCGAAGTCGTGGACGACGGTCACGCCTCGGTGCTGGAGCGCCGCAGCCACCCGTGCTTCTCGGCGGAAGCGCTCGCGCAGTATGCGGGTGAAGGCCTGATCGTGCTGCGGCCCCATCGGTTTCAGACATTTGACGGCCACCTGCCGGCCCAGCGACTCGTCGCGCGCACGCCACACCTCGCCCATGCCTCCGCGCCCGATCAGATCGAGCAGCCGGTACCGGCTCTGGATCAGCCTGGTGTCCGCCATCGCCTGTTGTCGCCCCCGTCTGCTCGGCTGCTCACTGCTCCTGCTGCGCCCTCCCCGGCCCGTCCAGTATGGCTGCCTGACCGCGGAGTTTGTACGGGGCGGGTCGGCTGCCGGGGCCGAGCCGTGCCATCGCCTTCACGATATGCCCGGGCGGCAGGCGCCAGCGGAGGCGGGCGGGGATGCAGCGCAGGGTGGTTCCCATGGTGCGCAGACGGCGGTCGACCGATGCCGGGGGCGGTGCGGCTCTGCCGTACAGCTCATGGGCGTATGCCGGCAGGGAGTCGTAGGCGAGTGCGGCCACGCGCCGCCAGATCAGGGCACGGGCCGGCTTGAGCAGGGCGGGGACCGGCGGGCTGCGCAGGAAGTCGTCGACGTCCGACGCCTCGGCGCCGACGGCGAGCAGGGGCCGCGCCTGTTCGAGGGGACGCGCGAGGAGGCGCGCGCAGCGCTCCGGCTCCGGGCAGAGCGTTTCGCCCCGGCACCCGGCCCCACGCACGGCCGGGACGCGCAGGTGCCCGAGGTGCCGTCCCGGGCCGGCCGGGACGACCTCCCCTGAGACGGATCAGCGCTTGACGGCCCGCAGGACCACGAACTTCGGGTCACCGGCGACGGTGACGCAGTTGCCGAAGATCCGGCGCAGCTGGGTGTGGTAGCCGAGGTGCCGGTTGCCGACGACCCACAGCTCCCCACCCTGGCGCAGCGCGGCTCGTGCGCCGTGGAACATGTTCCGCGCCGTGGCGTCGGTGACCGCCTGGTGCGAGTGGAACGGCGGGTTGCAGAGGACGAGGTCCACGCCCTCCCGGGGTACGTCCGCCATCCCGTCGCCGACCAGGAAGTCGGCCTCGGCGTCCGGCCCGGCGTTCTCGTGGAAGGTCGCTTCGGCGGAAGCCACGGCCTGGTACGACTCGTCGATGAAGGTGACGGCGGCGGCGGGGTTGGCGAGTGCCGCCGCCGTACCCACGACGCCGTTCCCGCAGCCGAGGTCGACGACGCGGTCGGGCCCCGTCCGCTCCGGGAGGTGCTTCAGGAAGAAGCGGGTGCCGATGTCCAGGCGTTCCGCGCAGAAGATCCCGGCGTGATTGGTGACGGTCCGGCCGGAGACCGCACCGACGTCGTCGGGTAGCTCGTAGCGGAGCGGCCAGGGGCTGGGGGCCCTGGGCAGGGCCGGATCCGGGGTGCAGAAGATGAGCCGCGCCTTCTTCACAGCGAGGGACGTCCGGGTGGGCCCGATGATCCGTTCGAAGAGCTTGAGCGTGGAGGTGTGGATCTCCTTCACCATGCCGGTTCCGATGACGACGGTCCCGGCGTGGACGGCGGGCGCCAGTCGGTGCAGTTGGTCCTCCAGGAGCGCGAGGCTCTTGGGCACCCGCACGAGCAGCAGGTCCACACGCTCCGGCGGGGTGTCGCGTACCGACAGCATGCGCACGGAATCCGGGGCTGCACCGTTGCGCGCCAGGTTGGCCTCGGTGGCCCGTCGGGCGAGATACGAATCGGTGATCTGGACAGGGCCGTGCGCGGCCAGCACGGTGGCGAGGGCACCCCAGCGGTCGCCGACCACGGCCACGGTGCCGGCCGGAGGGACCGGCTCGCTCCCTTCCGCTCCCTCCAGCCGCCGCAGCAGGTACTCGTCGGCGGCGTCCCACGCACGGAACGGATCACGCGGGTTCTCGGGAAAGCGGGCGAGGTCGAATTCGCCCTGCGACGTCGTCAAACGGTTCATATTCCGTTCAGGCTAACCGAGTGGCGGGGAGCGCCCCACACGCTCCCCGCCCAGGGGTGTCCCGCAGGTCCTACGGGAGCCGCTTGTCCATGGCCGAACGGCCCTCCTCGGAAAGCCGGCGCTCTGCCCACTTCAGGCTCTCGGGGGTCAGGTCCCGCCCGGAGGCGAGCACCAGATCCTCCGCGGTGGGCTGATCGTTGCCGCCGGTGTGCAGCAGACGGTCCGGAGTCACTCCCCGGACTTCCGGCACGGATACGGATACGGATTCGGACTCTTCGCTCATACCGCCTCCTCGTCCTTGCGGCAATTCTCGCGCCGGGGCGGCATCCGCGCATCCGATGCCCCGTAGGCCAGGCCCGAGCTGTCACTTGACTTGCACATGATGAATACGCAACGTTCACACGACCGGCACCGTGCGTGTGGAAGCCTCTCGACCGAGCAGACAACGCACGGCCCTCACGACACCGTTCCGCCACCCCGGAGAGGACACCCCCCATGTCCAGTCGTCGCCGCTTCTACGCGCGTCCACTATTCGCGACAGCCGCCTCGATCGCCGTTCTCACCGGCGTCGCGACCACCGCGCCCGCCGCCACCCCCACGACACCCCCGGCCGCCGCCGTCGACGACACCTACTACCAGGGCGCCCTGGGCAAGACGGGTGCAGCGCTCAAGAGCTCGCTGCACACGATCATCAGCGACCAGACCACGCTCTCCTACAGCCAGGTCTGGGACGCGCTCAAGGCGACCGACGAGGACCCGGCCAACTCCTCCAACGTGATCCTCCTGTACACCGGCCGCTCCCAGTCCAAGACGGAGAACGGGGGCAATACCGGCGACTGGAACCGGGAGCACGTCTGGGCCAAGTCCCATGGTGACTTCGGCACCTCCACCGGCCCGGGTACCGACATCCACCACCTGCGTCCGGAGGACGTCCAGGTCAACTCCACCCGCGGCAACAAGGACTTCGACAACGGTGGCGGCACCGTTTCGGGAGCCCCCGGCAACTACACCGACAGCGACTCCTTCGAACCGCGTGACGCGGTCAAGGGTGACGTCGCCCGGATGATCCTCTACATGGCGGTGCGGTACGAAGGGAACGACGCCTTCGCCGACCTGGAGCCGAACGACCGCGTGAGCAACGGGTCCGCCCCGTACATCGGGCGCCTCTCCGTCCTCAAGCAGTGGAACCAGGAAGACCCGCCGGACAGCTTCGAGCAGAACCGCAACGAGGTCATATTCGACCGCTACCAGCACAACCGGAACCCGTTCATAGACCACCCCGAGTGGGTCGAAGCCATCTGGTAGAGGGCTCAGCCCGGCGCGGCCAAGGCCTGCGCGCAGTGCTCGGCGGCCTCCTCGCGGGAGCCGAAGCGCGGCAGGTCCTGGCCGGTGCGCTCCCGGACCAGATCCGGCGGGCCCAGCCGGTCGCCCGGATCGACGACGGCTGCGCGCCGGCCTTCCCGGGCGAGCCGGGACAGACCGGCGTGCAGCAACTCGAGGGCGACCGAGTCGGCGCCGGTCACCTCGCGCAGATCGAGAACCACTGAACCCGCCCGCTCCGGGCCCGACTCGTCCAGGGCGTACAGCACCCGCTCGGCCGCGGTGAAGTCGAGGGCGCCCTGGGCGGCGACGACCCCCACACGCCCTCGCAGCGCACGCTCCCGCCGCCCGGACGGCGCCGAGGGCAGCACATCGGCGGTGGTGACCAGCGTGACGGTCGAGCCGGGCAGCGCCGGGTTCTTCATGAGGTGGAGCCCGAGACGCTCCGAGAGTGCGCCGAGCGCGGCGTAACCGCGTACCGAGGTGCCTGCCGCGTCCAGCAGCGGGCTGTAGGCGGCCAGGCCGAAGCGGGCCGGCCCGGCGGCGATCAGGCCGCCCGACACACCGCTCTTGGCCGGCAGTCCGACCCTCAGCAGCCAGTCGCCGGAAGCGTCGTACATCCCGCAGGTCGCCATGACCGCGAGAACCTGCGCCGCGACCTCAGGTGGGACGACCCTCTCCCCGGTGACCGGATTGACCCCTCCGTGCGCCAGGGTGGCGGCCATCACGGCGAGATCGACGGCGGTGGCCCGCACCGCGCACTGCCGGAAGTAGGTGTCCACCGCGGCCACCGGATCCACGGGAAGGGCCCTCGCACTGCGGATCAGGTAGGCGAGCGCCCGGTTTCGGTCCCCGGTCGCGGACTCGGAGGCGTACACGTCCTCGTCGACATCCAGTTTCCGTCCGGCGAACCGGCTCAGGCAGGTCAGGATGCGGTGGAACGCGGGAGCCTCGCGGCTGTCGGGGACCAGGGCGGTGGTGACGATGGCTCCGGCGTTGACCATCGCGTTGGCGGGCCGCCCGGTCCCGGCCTCCAGGCTGATGGCGTTGAAGGCCTCACCGCTGGGTTCGGCACCCACCCAGCGGCTCACCTCCTCCAGGCCGAGCGAGGCCAGCGCCAGGGCGTAGACGAAGGGTTTGGAGACCGACTGCAGACTGAAGGGGGTGTCCGCCGCGCCCGCGCTGTAGGAGTGTCCGTCCATGCTGACGAGGGCGAGACCGAAGTCGTCGGGGTCGGAGCGGGTCAGCTCCGGGATGTAGTCGGCCCGCCGGCCTTCGCGTACACCGGCGAAGCGCCCGTGCAGATCGCGCAGAGCGTCCGTGACGGCCTCCGCGGCACTCACCGGGCACCGCCGGAATGCCGCACGGAAGCGCCCGTCCCGCCCGCGGAGTGCGACCCCTCCCCCGTCATTCCGCTTCGTCGCCGAAGATCTCGCGGAGCTTGGCCTCACGCTCCGGGTCGAGGTTGCTGTGGAGCAGCTCGGCGCCGCCGCCGGGCAGCGACTCGCCGATGCGGCTGGGCACCTCGTCGAGGGTGAGCAGGAAGAGCGCCGATGTCCCGGGCGTCACCTTCTGCTTGACCTCGGCGATGAAGTCGTCGTCGATGCCCACGTCCGCGAGCCTTCCGCCCAGCGCCCCGGCCGCGGCCCCGATCGCAGCGCCCAGCAGCGGCATCAGGAAGATGAGGCCGAAGAGCATTCCCCAGAAGGTGCCGCTGAGCGCACCCGCGCCGACCAGGTTGATCAGTTGCTTGGTCTTCGGCTTGGAGCGCTCGGCCGGCCAGGTCACGACGGCGGCGTCCAGGATCTTGACCAGCCCCTCCTTCTGGAGGGCCTTCAGGGCGGTCTCCACGTTCTCCGCGCCCTCGGCCGTCCGGAACTTCCACACAGTGAGCGTGGACATCTCATGTACCTCCGGGAAAGCAGGGGAATAATTCGCCCATATTAGGATGAAAAGGTATGAATTGACTCGTCGAACGATCCGTCCCCCTCTCAGGGGCGGCTCCAGCACCGCGGACCCCGAACCCTCCGGGAGGGAACGATGGATACGGACGCCCTGACGCCCGGCCTGTTGCAGGAACTTCGCGCGACCAGGCCCTATCCGGCCCTGTCCCTGACGATGCCGACCCACCGCCGGGCACCGGACAACGCCCAGGACGCCGTACGGCTGCGGAACCTCGTGGCCGAGGCCGGCAACCGGCTCGACGCCGACCCCCGGGTCACCCACGAGGCCCGGACCGCGGTGAAGGCCCAACTCGACCGCGCGGTGGCCGAGGTGGACCAGCGCCGCGCCCTGGAGTCCCTCGTCATCCTCGCCGACACCGACGAGTACCAGATCTGGCAACTGCCGCGCACCGCACCCGAACGGGTGGTGCTGAGCGACAGCTACCTCACCCGCAACCTGGTCGCGGCGAAGGCCGGGGCGCAGCTCTTCTGGGTCCTGAGCCTGTCCGCGGAGCACGCCACACTGTTCTCGGGTACGAACGACGGCCTGCGTCCCGAGCCGAGGGACGGATTCCCGGCCACCGCCCCGCACGAGGAGCCCAACCCGCAGCGCGAGGAGCGGATCGGCGACACCCCGAGCACCTACAGCAGCGAGGACGCGCGCAACTTCATGCGCGCGGTCGACGAGAAGCTGCGCGGGGTCCTGGCCGCGGACCCGCGTCCACTGTTCCTGGTCGGCCTCGCACCCGCACTCTCGTTGCTGGACGAGGTGGGCGAGAGCGCCAAGCCGGCCGTCGGCAGGGTCGCGAAGGGGACGACCGCGGGCACGACCGCGCCCGAGCTGGCCAAGGAGCTGGAGCCGGCCCTCCGGGACTGGCGGAAGCAGGCTGCGGCCCGGATCCAGGACCGGCTCGACCAGGCACACAGCGGCCGCTCCTTCGCCGGCGGGCTCGACGAGGTGTGGCTGGCCGTACGGGAGGGCCGGGCAGGCCTGGTCGCCGTCGAGGAGCACTTCGAGCAGACGGTCAGGGTCACGGAGGGACACCTGGAGCCGGTGGGCGCGGACGCCACACCGGCCGGGGACCCACAGGTCCGTGAAGACATCGTCGACGAGCTCGTCGAGGCGGCGCTGGACAACGGCTGCGAGGTGGCGTTCGTCGCCGACGACTCCCTCGCGGACCACGGGAGGCTCGCTGCGGTTCTGCGTTTCTGACGGTGTGTCACTGCGCGAGAATGATATGAAGATTGTCTAGGTTCGGCGCTCCGAAGTCCATCACGCCGGTTTGATCCCACGGATCACGTCGCGCACGAAGGAGAGCCGTTCATGGACCGATTCAGGCGCGCGTCGGCAGCAGCCCTGTTGACGGCGGCGGTGCTGGCCGGCGCGGTGGGCGGGGCCGTGGCGTCGTCCGGTGTCCCCGCACCGCCGTCCGGGGAGCGCGCGCAGGACCCGGCCACTCGGCCGGCCCTCTCCGCGCACGCGACCGCGCGCGACGTCGCGGCCTGGGAGGAGTTCCGTATCCACGGCTCTGCCCGCAACATCCACGGCTCTGCCCGCAACGTCGGTTCCGGCACCCCTGTCACCCTGCAGCAGAAGCAGGGCGAGCGCTGGGTGACCCTGCCCGCCACGATGAGGACCGCCGACTCCGGCGAGTACAGCCTGCGGGTCAAGCTGGGCATGCGGGGCGACAACGCCCTCCGGATCGCCGGCGGCGGTGCCGTCTCGCCGGTCCTGCGCACCGTCGTGGGCTGATCCTTCACCGCACGCACTCCGGCCGGCCTGCTCCGTCGCAGGCCGGCCGGAGTGCGTCGCCCTTCAGCCCTCCCAGGTCCAGTCGGCCACCTCGGGCAGGTCCGTGCCGTGTTTCCTGATCCAGTCGTGGTGACGGGTGCGGACATCCGCCATCGCCTGCCGGACGGCGACGGCGCGGACGCCCAGACCGGGTACCCGGTCGACCACGTCCATGACCAGCCGGTAGCGGTCCAGGTCGTTGCGGACCACCATGTCGAACGGTGTGGTGGTGGTCCCCTCCTCCTTGTAGCCCCGGACGTGCAGCTGAGCGTGGCCCGCGCGCCGGTACGCGAGACGGTGCACCAGCCACGGATAGCCGTGGTAGGCGAAGATCACCGGTTTGTCCCGGGTGAAGAGGGAGTCGTACTCGGCGTCCGGCATCCCGTGCGGGTGCTCCTCGTGCGGGAGCAGCCGGGTCATGTCGACCACGTTCACCACGCGCACGGCGAGCTCCGGAAGGTGCCTCCGCAGCAGCCCGGCCGCGGCCATCGTCTCCAGTGTGGGTACGTCCCCGGCGCAGGCCAGCACGACGTCGGGCTCGCGGCTGCCGTCCTCCGTACCGGCCCATTCCCACACCCCGGCACCGCGGGCACAGTGCGCGCGGGCCTCGTCGAGGGTGAGCCAGTCGAAGCCGGGCTGCTTGCCGGCGACGATCACGTTGACGTAGTCGCGGCTTCGCAGCACGTGGTCGGCGGTGGACAGCAGTGTGTTCGCGTCCGGCGGCAGATAGACCCGGACCACCTCGGGACTCTTGTTGAGGATGTGGTCGACGAATCCGGGATCCTGGTGCGAGAAACCGTTGTGGTCCTGACGCCAGACATGGGAGGTGAGCAGGTAGTTCAGCGAGGCGACGGGCGCCCGCCAGTGCAGCCGTCGCGAGGTGCGCAGCCACTTGATGTGCTGGTTGACCATCGAGTCGACGATATGGGCGAAGGCCTCGTACGAGGAGAACAAGCCGTGCCGCCCGGTGAGGAGGTACCCCTCCAGCCAGCCCTGGCACAGGTGTTCCGACAGGACCTCCATGACCCGGCCGTCGCGGGCAAGGTGCTCGTCGGTCGGCAGGATCTCCGCCTGCCAGGCTTTGCCGGTGGCGCCGTAGAGCGCGCCCAGTCGGTTGGACTCGGTCTCGTCGGGACCCACCACCCGGAAGTCCCTGCGGCCGGCCGTGGCCGCCATGACGTCCTGGAGCAGCCCGCCCAGGACCCGGGTGGGCTCGTGCATGACGGTCCCCGGCTTGTCGACCCGCACCGCGTGGTCCTCCAGAGGAGGGAGCGGCAGATCCCGCAGCAGCAGACCGCCGTTGGCGTACGGCGTCGAGCCGAGCCGGGCGGTGCCCTCGGGGACACAGTCCAGGACCTGAGCGGTGGGCCTGCCCTCGGAGTCGAAGAGCTCCTGGGGCCGGTAGGAGCGCATCCACTCCTCGAGCTGGCGCAGATGGCCCGGGTCGTCCCGGACCCCGGGCAGCGGGACCTGGTGGGCTCGCCAGGTGTTCTCGACCGGCAGTCCGTCCACTTCCTCCGGCCCGGTCCAGCCCTTGGGCGTGCGCAGCACGATCATCGGCCAGCGGGGACGCGCGGATGCGCCCTCGGCGCGGGCCTTCCGCTGGTACTCCTCGATACGGTCCACGGCGAGGTCCATGGCGGCGGCCAGTGCGCGGTGCACCGCGGCGGGTTCGTCCCCCTCGACGTACACGGGATCGTGGCCGTAGCCACGCAGGAGCGCGTCGAGTTCGTCCTCCGGCAGCCGGGCGAGCACCGTCGGGTTCGCGATCTTGTATCCGTTGAGATGGAGGATCGGCAGGACGGCTCCGTCGTGCACGGGGTCGAGGAACTTGTTGGAGTGCCAGGACGCGGCCAGCGGCCCCGTCTCCGCCTCCCCGTCCCCGACGACGCAGGCGACCAGGAGATCGGGGTGGTCGAAGGCCGCGCCGTAGGCATGGGTGAGCGCGTACCCCAGCTCACCGCCCTCGTGGATGGAGCCGGGGGTCTCCGGGGCGATGTGGCTGGGCACACCGCCGGGGAAGGAGAACTGCTTGAACAGGGCTCCCATGCCGGCGCGATCGCGGCCGACGTCGGGGTAGGTCTCCGAATAGCTGCCCTCCAGCCAGGAGTTGGCGAGGACCGCGGGGCCGCCATGACCCGGTCCCCAGACGCAGAGGGTCTGCCTGTTCCGCGCCTTGACGACGCGGTTGAGGTGGGTGTGGACCAGATTCAGGCCGGGTGAGGTGCCCCAGTGGCCGAGCAGCCGCGGTTTGATGTGCTCGGACGCCAGCGGCTCCTCCAGGAGGGGGTTGTCCATCAGGTAGATCTGGCCTACCGCAAGGTAGTTGGCGGCACGCCAGTGCGCGTCGAGCGCGGCGACCTCGGTGTCGGACAGGGCGGATGCCCCGGACGGTGTTCGGGCGTCGGTCATGAAGCGTCTCCCAGGGGAACGGCTAGTGGGCGTCCGACTCGGGGCCGTACCAGACGGTGGTGGCGTTGCAGAACTCGCGGATGCCGTGTCCTGCCAGCTCCCGTCCGTAGCCGGAGCGCTTCACCCCGCCGAACGGCAGCGCGGGATGGGAGGCCGTCATGCCGTTGAAGAAGACTCCGCCGGCCTCCAGGTCGCGCGCACAGCGGCTCATCTCTCCCTGATCGCGCGTCCAGACGTTGGAGCTGAGTCCGAAGGGGGTGTCGTTGGCCAGTTCCACCGCCTCGTCCAGGTCCGCCACCCGGTAGAGCGTCGCCACCGGGCCGAAGGTCTCCTCGCGGTGGATGCGCATGCCCGGGCCGATCCCGGTGAGCACGGTCGGCTCGTAGAACCAGCCACGGTCCAGACCCTCCGGCCGCCCTCCGCCGCACAGCGCCGTGGCGCCCTTGCCCAGTGCGTCCTCGACGAGCTCCTCCAGGTCGGTGCGGCCCTGTTCGCTGGAGAGCGGACCCACGTCCGTGGACTCCTCGAGCGGATCGCCGACGGTCAGGGCCCGCATCCCCGTGGTGAACCGCTCGGCGAACTCCTCGTACACGTCCGTGTGGACGATGAAGCGCTTGGCGGCGATGCAGGACTGGCCGTTGTTCTGGACGCGGGCGGTCACCGCGGTCTCGGCGGCCTTCTGGACGTCCGCGGACGGCAGGACGAGGTAGGGGTCGCTGCCGCCGAGCTCCAGTACGGTCTTCTTCACCTCGTCGCCCGCGACGGAGGCGACCGCGCGGCCGGCCGGTTCGCTGCCGGTGAGCGTCGCCGCGGCGACCCTCGGGTCACGCAGGATCGCCTCGACGGCTCCCGAGCCGATGAGAAGCGTCTGGAAGCAGCCCGCGGGAAAGCCGGCCCTGGTGAAGAGGTCCTCGATGTACAGGGCGGTCTGCGGCACGTTCGAGGCGTGCTTGAGCAGACCGGTGTTGCCCGCCATGAGCGCGGGTGCGGCGAAGCGCATGACCTGCCAGAGGGGGAAGTTCCACGGCATCACGGCGAGCACGACGCCCAGCGGCCGGTAGTGCACCCGGGCGCGGGAGGCACCGGAGTCCTTGACGTCCGCGTCATCGGGGTGTTCGTCGGCGAGCAGGCGTTCGGCGTTGGCCGCGTACCAGCGCATCGCCTTGGCGCATTTGGCGGCCTCGGCACGGGCGGCCTTGACCGGCTTGCCCATCTCGGTGGTCATGGTGCGGGCGATGTCCTGCTGATCCTCGTCGAGGAGATCGGCCGCCCGGTTCAGCAGGCGGGCGCGCTCCGCGAAGTCCGTGGTGCGGTGGCTGCGGAACGCGCGGTGGGCGGCGGCGAGCCTGCGCTCGGTCTCCTGGTCGTCCAGTGCGTCGAATGTCCTGAGCGTCTCGCCGTTCGCGGGATTGACCGTCGCGATGGGCATGGCAGTGCCTCCTTGCGTTGTTCTCCGACCGTGCCGCGCCACGCCGCAGCGCGCAACGCGGTCCTCACGCACACGTACCCGGCCGGCGCGGATCATGCGTGCTCCGGGCACACCGTCCGCGCCGGCCGGGCCGGCACCGGGCTGTTCGTCACACGAGTTCGGACACCGGGCTGCCCAGGGACGTACGGCCGCCGGGGCGGGGCGTACCCGGAAGCAGTCCGACGGTGCACGGCGTCTCCGCGTAGCGCGTGAACCACACGACCTTGCCGCCGGCGGTCCGGCAGGTGCCCCAGCTGTCGCTCAGCGCCATGACGCGGCTGAGGCCGCCGCCACCGCCGTCGAGCAGCCGGGGCATCCGGGAATCGTCGTCGGCCACGGACACCGTCAGGTGCCGGCCGGTCCAGCGGAGCTCCACGACACACCGGGCGTCGTCGCCGACGTGTCGCCGGACGTTCGTCAGGAGCTCCTCCGCGGCCCGGCACACCGGCCGGACGTGCAGGTCGAGACTCCAGTGACGAAGGTGTGCGGCGACTATGCGCCGCAGCTGGGAAACGCGCTCTGCCGACACCTGCAGTTCGACCAGACAGTGCCGGTCGAGTGGAACGGTCATCGTCGAGGCTCCTCATCGCGAGGCTCACGTGCTTCACCCCGTTCGAACCAACGACCCCCGAACACGAAGCGTGAGCAGTAATCACTTCTGGGTCACTCATCAGAGTGACCCGAGGGGGCCGGTTGCGCAACCGAAGAGGCTGGGCACCGGAGGTCACGGCAGGTAGGGCAGGAGCTTGTCCGGGGTGAGGGGGAGTTCGCGCAGCCGGGCACCGGTGGCATGCCTGACGGCGTTCCCGATCGCGGCTGCGGTTCCGACGATCCCGATCTCCCCGATGCCCTTGCTGCCCATGGGGTTGAGGTGCGGGTCGTCCTCGTCGATCCAGTGTGCCTGGATGTCCAGGACGTCCGCACATGACGGCACGTGGTAGGAGGCGAGGTCGCTCTCGGTGAAGTCGCCGAACGCCGGGTCCATGGTGCTGCCCTCGGTGAGCGCCATGCCGAGGCCCATGACCATGCCTCCGATGAACTGCGACCGCGCCGTACGGGAGTTGAGGATGCGGCCGGCCGCGTACACGCCGAGCAGCCTGCGCACTCGCACCTCGCCGGTGAGCGAGTCGACCGCCACCTCGGCGAAGTGGGCGCCGAAGGCGTGCCGTGCGTACGGGGACTCCTCCGCCGCCTCCTCTTCGGTGTCGGCGGTGACGGTGATGCCCTCCGGCGGCACGGTGCCGCCTTCGCCGAGCCGGCGTACCAGGGCGGTGGCGGCCTTGTGCACCGCCGTCCCCCAGGACGCCGTGCCGGAGGACCCGCCGGCGACGGAACCGGCGGGCAGGTCGCTGCTGCCGATGTCGATCGTGACGTTCTCCTGCGCCGTGCCCAGCGCCGCGGCGGCGATCTGGGCCAGTACGGTGCGCGCGCCGGTACCGATGTCCGTGGCGTTCACCCGGACGGTGTAAGAGCCGTCCTGCGCGGCGTGCGCGGACGCTGCCGAGGGCGAGAGCAGGACCGGGTAGGTCGCCGAGGCGACCCCCGTGCCCAGCAGCCAGGGCCCCTCCTCCCGGGCGGCGGGCTGCGGGTCGCGGCCGTGCCAGCCGAAGCGCCGGGCTCCCTCGGTCAGACAGGCCGCGAGGTTCCGGCTGCTGAACGGACGCCCGCTGTCGGGTTCGGCCGACGGTTCGTTGCGAAGCCGCAGCTCGACCGGATCGACACCCAGGGCGCACGCCAGTTCGTCCATGGCCGACTCCAGGGCGTACATGCCCGAGGCCTCCCCCGGTGCGCGCATCCAGGAGGGGCTGGGGACGTCCAGCGCCGCCACCCGGTGAGCGGTGCGGCTGTGCGGAGAGGCGTACATGACCCGGGCGGGCACGGCTGCCTGCTCGACGAACTCCTTGACCCGGGAGGTGTGCGTGGCGACTTCGTGGGAGACGGCCCGGAGCACCCCGTTGCGGTCGGCGCCGAGACGGACCCGCTGCACGGTGGGGGCGCGGTGCCCCACAAGGGCGGCCATGTGCCGGCGGTGCACCACGACCTGGACCGGGCGCCCGGTGTGGCGGGAGGCCATGGCGGCGAGCACCACCTGGGGGCGCGGTGTGCCCTTCGAGCCGAAGCCGCCGCCCACGTGCCGCGAGAGGACGGTGATCTGGCTCCCGTCGAGCCCGAAGGCCTTCGAAAGGGTGTCGCGCACGGTCGTGGACCCCTGGCTGGAGTCGTGGACGGTCAGGTGCCCTTCCGTCCACCGGGCGGTGGACGCGTGCGGTTCCATCGGGTGGTTGTGCAGCCCGCCCATGGTGTACGTGGCGTCGATGGTGACGGGCGCGGCGGCGAGAGCCGCCTCCGCGTCACCGCGTTCCCTGACGGCGGGGAAGCCACCGTTCGCCTCCTCGGGGGTGTAGAGGCGCGGGTGGTCCGCGGTGAGGACGACGTCGTGATCGGCGGTCTCGTAGTCGACGTGGAGGGCCTCGGCACCGGCTCGGGCGGCTTCCAGGGTTTCGGCGACGACCAGGGCCACGGGCCATCCCCGGTGCGGGATCCGGGCGTTCTGGAGTACGGCCAGAATCGGGTCGTCCGTCTCCCCCAGGCTCGGTGCGTTCTCATGGGTCAGCACGGTGTGCACGTCCGGCACGGCGAGCGCGTCGGCGGTGCGGATCGCGGTGACACGCCCGCTCGTCACGGTGGCGGGCACGATCCAGCCGTACAGGCGGTCGGGTGCGTTGTGTTCAGCGGCGTAGCGCGCGGTGCCGGTGACCTTCTCCCGGCCCTCGCGGCGGACGACGGGCGCGCCCAGCGGCTGGGGGGCGTGGCTCATGGCGAAGTCCTCGGTTCTAGGGGGCGGACGGTTCAGCCGGCCCGGGCGGTCAGCTCTTTCAGGGCGCCCACGGTCAGCCTGCGGGCGAGGGTCACCTTGAAGCCGTTGTCGCGCAGGGGCCGGGCCGCGGCGAGTTCCGCGTCCGCCGCACGTGCGAAGGTTTCCTCGGTCGCGGGCGCTCCGCGCAGCACGTCCTCTGCGGCGCGGGCCCGCCAGGGACGGTGCGCGAGCCCCCCGAAGGCGAGCGAGGCCTGCTGGACACGGCCGTCACGCACGGTCAGGACGGCGGCGACGGACGCCAGCGCGAAGGCGTACGAGGCACGGTCGCGGGCCTTCCGGTAGAGGGACGCGGAGCCCCCGGGGGCCGGTGGCAGGACCACCTCCGTGATCAGCTCGCCCGGCCGGAGGACGGTGTCCCGGCCGGGGTCGTCGCCAGGCAGTCTGTGCAACTCGGTGACCGGCACGGCCCGTTCGCCCTCGGGCCCGTGCAGATGAACGGTGGCGTCGAGTGCCGCGAGGGCGACGGCCATGTCCGACGGATGGGTGGCGACGCAGTCCTCGGAGTGGCCGAGGACCGCCAGGTCGCGGTGAACGCCCTCGCGCGCCGGGCATCCGGTGCCGGGGGTCCGCTTGTTGCAGGGCTTGGAGGTGTCCTGGAAGTAGGGACACCGGGTCCGCTGGAGAAGGTTCCCGCCGGTGGTCGCGGCGTTGCGGAGCTGCCCGGAGGCGCCGGCGAGCAGTGCCTGCGACAGGACGGGGTAACGGTCGCGCACGGCCCGGTGGGCGGCGAGGTCGCTGTTGCGCACGGTGGCACCGATCCGGAGACCGCCCTCGTCCGTCGCGGTGACCTGGTCCAGCGGGAGTCCGCTGACGTCGATGAGCAGGCCGGGCGATTCCACGCCGAGCTTCATCAGGTCGACGAGGTTGGTGCCGCCGCCGAGGAACCTGGCGTCCGGGCGTTCCGCGTTCATACGGACCGCTTCGGCCACGGAGTCGGGGCGCTGATAGGCGAAGGGCTTCACGGGGCCACGTCCTCGATCGCTTCGACAATGCGGGGGTAGGCGCCGCACCGGCAGAGGTTGCCGCTCATGCGTTCGCGGATCTCGTCCGGGCCGAGCGCCACCGGTCCGTCGTCGGCCAGGGCTTCCTGCGGGGTGGCATGGGAGGGAAAGCCGTCTGCGGACTCGGCGATCATTCCGACGGCGGAGCAGATCTGTCCCGGGGTGCAGTAGCCGCACTGGAGGGCGTCCCGCTCCAGGAAGGCCTCCTGGAGCGGGTGCAGGCGGTCGCCCTCGGCGAGCCCTTCGACCGTGGTGATGCGGCTGCCCTGCTGCGCGACGGCCAGGAGCAGGCAGCTGTTCGCGCGGCGGCCGTCGACGAGCACCGTGCACGCGCCGCACTGGCCGTGGTCGCAGCCCTTCTTGGCGCCGGTGAGCCCGAGGTGTTCCCGAAGGGCGTCCAGCACGGTGGTCCGGTGGTCGAGGGTCAGGGTCTGCGCGGTTCCGTTGATGTGGAGGGTGAAGGTCGAGCGGTCGTCGGCGGGCGTCAGCCGGCCGGCGTCCCTCTCGTCCTTCGCGGGGGTGGTGTCCATGTACGCGTACGCCTTCCGGAACTCGGTTCACGCGGGGGTGCTCAGGCGGCGTCGCGGCTCTCCAGCCGCAACCGGACCTCCTGTTCCTGGTCCCCGGAGGCCGTGCCCACGATCTTGACCGCGAAGCTGTCCTCCAGGCGCCGGCGGAGCCGGTCGACCGCCCAGTAACCGCCCTGAGCCTCGACGGTCACCGGCCCGGAGAGCTGTGCCGGTTCCGCTCCGTCGCGGATCTCGGAGACGTCGACCGTCGCCGTCCACACGATCGGGCGGGTCGTCGAGGTCTCCTCGGGGTCGTCACCCGCCGAACGGTCGGAGACGAAGGAACGGCGCAGTACGTCGAAGACGGTCCGAGCGTCCTGAGCCGGGCATCCGGTCATCTCGACGACGACGTCGCCGCTCTCCTGGTGGTCCTGCGTCCGTACGTCCGGGTTGTTCACTGTGCTTCCTTTCACTGGGAGCGTGTGGTGCGTCGTTCCACGGCCTCGCGCTGCGGGCCGACGGTGTGGGCGGGGTCCTGGGCCGAGGCGATCCCTGCGGCGAAGACCCCGAAGCGGGTACAGGCGGAGCCCGCCAACAGGGCGAGCCCCGCGCCTGCCGCCGCGATGCGGCTGCGGTGCCCGAGGAGGAGGGCGCCCACCGTCCCGGCCGCGGTGAGTGCGCGGGCGGCACGCATCAGCCTTCCGGCCCGGCCCTCCCGATAGGTGACCGCGACGGTGCCCAGGCGCCTTTCGGCGGCCCTGAGTGCGGCACCGTCCGCGACGGCCGCCAGCGCGGCGGCGTACCGGGCGGGGGCGTTCTCGTGCACAGGGCCTGCCACCAATGCCATTCCTGCTGCGGCGCCGGTGGCGGACGCCCCGAAGAGGTAGGGGAGTTCGCGGTGCGCGCCGTGCCACGCGGGTACGGCCGTGTCGGCGGCCAGGACCGCGGTGTAGGTCGCCAGCACCGGGCCGAGCAGCGCTGCGGCCGCCGTCGCCGCCGCGCCGGCCTTCGGCAGCCGGCCGGTGACGGCGGTGAGCGCCGCCGCTCCTGCGGCGGGGCCGTAGGCGGAGAGCAGCCAGGAGCCCATGCTCATCGGCGAGGTCGGTTTGAAGACGCGCAGCATGTTGGGGAAGCGCGACGGTCTGCCCAGGTCGTGGACGAGGGCTGCGGCGGACAGTCCGACTGCCGTCAGTGAGGACACCTTCAGCGCCGTCGCGGTGGCGGTGCGTCCGGTGAGGTGCGCGCCGGCCGCGAGGACGGACCCGGCGCCGGCCAGCCCGCCGAGGAAGAAGTAGCCGGCGATGTCCCGGGCCGACCAGGAGGGCGCCTTGATGACCGGGCGGCCGTAGTAGGAGTCGGACCGGGCGACGGCCGCCGGTGTGCTGGACGTGTGCGAGGTCATCGGCGGCCCTTCCGTCGGGCGAGTGCGGGAAGCGCGAAGGACAGTGCCGCGGTACCGGCCAGCGACAGCGCGGCCGTCCCCGCGTGGCGCCACATGGCGGGCAGGTCCCGGGTGGTGACGACCGGGTCCGGAGGCAGCCCGTACACCTCGGGTTCGTCGAGGAGGAGGAAGAACGCGCCGTCGCCGCCCACCCCGTTGTCCGGCTCGTGGCCGTAGAGCCGTGCGTCGGTGACTCCGGCCTCGTGCAGTTGCTCCACCCGCAGCGCGGCGCGCTCCCGCAGTTCGTCGAGCGGACCGAACTGGATGGACTCGGTGGGACATGCCTTGGCGCATGCGGGTTCCTGCCCGGCGCCGAGACGGTCGTAGCACATGGTGCACTTGAACGCGCGCCCGTCCGTGGGGCGTTGCTCGATCACCCCGTACGGACAGGCGGGAACGCAGACGCCGCAGCCGTTGCAGATGTCCTCCTGGACGACGACCGTTCCGAACTCCGTGCGGAAGAGCGATCCGGTGGGGCAGACGTCGAGGCAGGCGGCGTGGGTGCAGTGCTTGCACACGTCGGACGACATCAGCCAGCGCATGCCCGGTGCTTCCGCCCGGCTCCCCGCCCCGGCGGCGTCCGGCTCGACGAGCGGCAGCGTGGTGCGCCCGGACGGCACCGGCTGTTCGACGAAGGCGACGTGCCGCCACGTGGAGGCGCCGAGTCCGCCGGTGTTGTCGTACGACATGCCGGTGAGCGTCAGTCCGTCCTCGGGGATGGCGTTCCACTCCTTGCAGGCGACCTCGCAGGCCTTGCAGCCGATGCAGACGGAGGTGTCGGTGAAGAACCCGACACGCGGCGGGGCGTTCTCGTGACCCGCGTCCCGTGCCGGGTCGTGCTCGGGTCCACTGAACAGGTTGTCCGTCACGTCGTCTCCCGCGTCCCTGTCGTCTCCGTGATCCCCGCCCGGCTGCGGTACTCCGCGACCATCGCGGGCAGGGCGGGGCCCCTGGGCCGGCGTCCGGGCCGGATGTCGGCGGTGAGCGCCTTGTCCTCCTGGATCAGGCCGTTGGGATCGAGCACGATCGCGACCAGTTCGTTGGCGGCGTCGCCGGTGGCGATGCCGTTGGGTCCCCAGTGGAAGGGCAGCCCGATCTGGTGCACGGTCCGGCCGTGCACGGTGAGCGGGGTGATCCGGCCGGTCACCATCACTCTGGCCTCCACGGCGTTGCGGGCCGTGACGATCGTGGCCCAGCCGCCGTGTTCCAGTCCGCGCTCGGCGGCGAGCTGCGGCGACACCTCGCAGAAGAACTCGGGCTGCAGTTCCGACAGATACGGCGACCAGCGGCTCATCCCGCCCGCCGTGAAGTGCTCGGTGAGGCGGTGGGTGGTGACGATGTACGGGTAGACGTCCGCGCCCGGCTCGTCGCCGCTCGGGTGGTAGCGGTTGCCCTCACGCCGGTGGAGCAGCCGCACCGGCGAGCGGGAGCGTGAGGGGTACAGCGCGTTCCTGAACGGCGAGTCCTGCGGCTCGTAGTGCGTGGGCAGCGGGCCGTCCTCGAGGCCTGCCGGGGCGTACAGCCAGCCCTTGCCGTCGGCCTGCATGATGAACGGGTCGTCCCCGCGCAGCGCGTCGGGCCCGGTGGCACCGGGCGGTGGCTCGTAATCGGGCGCACGGTCGGGTACGAAGTCCGGGACGTCGTGGCCCGTCCACCTCCGCTCCGCCGCGTCCCACCAGACGTACGCCTTCCGGGTGCTCCAGGGTGTTCCGTCGGGGGCTGCGGAGGCACGGTTGTAGAGGATGCGGCGGTTGGCGGGCCAGGCCCAGCCCCACTCGGCGGCGACCCAGTCCTGCTCGGTGTGCGGCTTGCGGCGGGCGGCCTGGTTGACGCCGTCCGCGTACACACCGCAGTAGATCCAGCACCCGCACCGGGTCGAGCCGTCATCCTTGAGCTCGGTGTAGGCGGCCAGCGGCGCGCCGTCGGGGCCGTGACCGTTGATCTCCGACAGGACCGAGGCCGCGACGGGCTCCCTCAGCGGCCCTTCCACGGGGTAGTCCCAGGTGAGGTCCTGCGGGGCCCGGTCCATCGGGTCGCCGGAGGCCGCGAGACGCTCCTTGATGCGGCGGCCGAGGTGGTAGGTGAACCAGAGGTCGCTGCGCGCGTCCCCGTCGGGTTCGACCGCCGCGTGGTGCCACTGCAGCCAGCGGTTGGTGTTGGTGAAGGATCCGGATTTCTCTGTGTGCGACGCGGCCGGGAAGAAGAAGACCTCGGTACCGATCTCCTCCGTCCTCATTTCGCCGGTTTCGGTCTCCGGGCCGTCCTTCCACCAGGTCGCGGACTCGATGAGCGAGAAGTCGCGGACCACCAGCCATTGGAGTCGCGCCATGCCGAGCCGCTGCAGCCGAGCGTTGGCGGAGCCGACGGCCGGGTTCTCCCCCATGAGGAAGTAGCCCTCGCACTCACCGTCGAGCTGGGCCATGACCGTCTCGTAGGTGCCGTGCGAACCGGTGAGGCGGGGCAGGTGGTCGAAGCAGAAGTCGTTCTCGGCCGTCGCCGCGGTTCCGTAGTAGGCCTTCAGCAGGCTGACGACGTAGGCACGCATGTTGCCCCAGAAGCCCTTCTCCGTACGGCTCGCCCGGATGAAGGCGTCCAGGTCCTCGTGGGCGTGGGCGTGCGGCATCGGGAGGTAGCCGGGCAGCAGGTTGAAGAGGGTCGGGATGTCGCTGGAGCCCTGGATGGAGGCGTGACCACGCAGTGCCTGGATGCCGCCGCCGGGCCGCCCGATGTTGCCCAGGAGCAACTGGAGGACGCTCGCGGCACGGATGCACTGGGAACCGGTGGAGTGCTGGGTCCACCCCACCGCGTAGGCGAAGGCACTCGTGCGGTCGGGCCCGGAGTTGGAGGTCAGGGCGTCGCAGACCTCCAGGAACGCCTCGCGCCCGATCCCGCAGATCCTCTCGACCATCTCGGGGGTGTAGCGGGCGTAGTGCCGCCTGAGGATCTGGTAGACGCACCGGGGGTCCCGCAGTGTCTCGTCGCGCGGGGGCCACGGCGCCGCCTGGGGGCCGCCGGACCCGTGGGCCTCGGACTCGGCTGCCTCGTGGACGCGCCTGTGGTCCTCGGCGTCCCCGGTCCTGCGCTCGTACCGCTCGTCGACGTCCCCCGAAGGGGCCTGGACGTCGGTGCCGCGGTACTGCCAGGTCTCGGCGTCGTAGTGGCGGCGCTCCTCGTCCAGGCCGGAGAACACCCCGTCGAGGTCCTCGGTGTCCCGGAAGTCGTCGCCGACCAGGGTGGCCGCGTTGGTGTAGTTGAGGACGTACTCCCGGAAGTCCTTCTCCTCGGTGAGTACGTGGTTGATGACGCCGCCGAGGAACGCGATGTCGCTCCCGGCGCGGATGGGCACGAAAAGATCGGACAGTGCGCTCGTGCGGGTGAAGCGCGGGTCCACATGGATGATCCGGGCGCCACGCGCCTTCGCCTCCATCACCCACTGGAAGCCGACCGGGTGGGCCTCGGCGAAGTTCGACCCCTGGATGACGATGCAGTCCGAGTGCTGGAGGTCCTGCATGAAGGTGGTGGCCCCGCCCCGGCCGAACGAGGTGCCGAGGCCGGCGACGGTCGAGCTGTGGCAGACCCGCGCCTGGTTCTCCACCTGCACGATGCCGAGGCCCGTGAAGAGCTTCTTGATCAGATAGTTCTCTTCGTTGTCCAGGGTGGCGCCGCCGAGGCTGGCGATGCCCAGGGTGCGTGCCGTACGGAGCCCTTGGTGCTCCCACTGCCAGGTTCTGCGCCGGGTCTCGACGACGCGGTCCGCGACCATGTCCATCGCCGTCTCCAGGTCCAGCGGCTCCCAGTCGGTGCCGTACGGGCGCCTGTACAGCACCTGGTGACGGCGGGCGGGTCCGGTGGTGAGCTGGAGTGTCGCGGAACCCTTGGGGCACAGCCTGCCGCGGCTGACCGGCGAGTCCGGGTCGCCCTCGATCTGGACGACCCGGTCGTCCTTGACGTAGACCTCCTGGCCGCAGCCGACCGCGCAGTACGGGCAGACGGACTTGACCACGCGGTCAGCCGTGGACGTCCGGGGCCGCGACGCTTCCGTCGTCCGCGACACCACGGCCCGCCCTCTGCCCAGTGGATCACCGTCGGTCAGCTGCCGGTACACGGGCCAGCGGCCGAGCGGATTGCCTGCTCCCATCGCGTTTCCTCCAGCCGTCCGGGGACTCACTCCAGGCTCACCCCACGGCACCGTGTCGGCGACACGAGCGACGGCCCGGAGGTGCGGGGCCGCGAAAGATCTCGTACCCGGTGTGAGGCGGGGAAACGTGCTGTCTCCGAAGACCGCCTACAGTTCGCGCAGCGCCGGCAGCAGCGTGCTCCGCGCCCAGTCGATGAAGGGCCGCTGCCGGGCCCCGCCGATCTGGACGAGCGCGACCTCGGTGAAGCCCGCTTCGGCGTAGGGCCGGACGGCCTCGACGAAGGCCTCGACGTCCGAGCCGCAGGGAATCGATCCGGCGATGTCGTCCGTGCGGACGAACTGCGTCCCCTGGTCGAACGCGGAGGGGCCCGGCAGCTCCGAGTTGACCTTCCAGCCGCCGAGCGACCAGCGGAACTGGTCGTGGGCGCGGGCGATCGCGGCGTCCCGGTCGGTGTCGTAGCAGACGGGGACCTGTCCCACGCGGGGCTTCCCGGCCCCGCCGTGCCGGTCGAACTCGCTCAGCAGTTCGCTCTTGGGTTCGGTGGCGATGACCAGGTCGCCCAGCGTGCCGGCGAGTTCGCAGGACCGCTTCCCCGAGACGGCGATGCCGATGGGGACGCGCCGGTCGGGCAGGTCCCACAGCTTGGCGTTCTCCACGTCGAAGTGGGTGCCGTGGTGGTTGACGTAGCCCCCGTCGAAGAGGGCCCGGATGATGTGTACGGCCTCCTCGAGCATCTCGAGGCGGACATGGGCCGAAGGCCAGCCCGCACCCACGACGTGCTCGTTGAGGTTCTCGCCGGAGCCGAGGCCCAGCCTGAAACGGCCCTCGGCGAGCAGTTGGAGCGTCGCCGCCTTCTGCGCGACGACTGCCGGGTGGTAGCGGGTGGTCGGGCAGGTCACGTAGGTCATCAGCGGGATCCTGGACGTGGCCTGCGCGGCGGCTCCCAGAACCGACCACGCATACGGCGCGTGTCCCTGGGAAGCCAACCAGGGGAAGTAGTGATCGGAGATGACGGAGAAGTCGAAGCCGGCCTGTTCCGCCGCGACCACGTCCTCGACGAGGGCGAGGGGGCCTGCCTGCTCAGTCATCATCGTGTAGCCGATTTGAACCATATGAAACACATTTACCGTGACATCGCCATAAAACATGAATTCATGTCAATGGCTGTCTGTGATCGATTCCCCGGGGTATGCGCCAAGCATGGACGTAACGAACGGAGCATGGGAATCGCTCGCCAGCACCGGCGGCGCCGACGGGCCGGGAGCAGTAGGCGTGATCATCGGCATCGTCGGCCTGTTCGTGGTGCTTCTGCTGATCGGGGGCTTCTGGTTCGGGATGAGGCGCCGCGACAAGGAGTCACGGCCCCCGCGTCCCGACGAGCAGCCGCGGCGTCCGGATCACCGGACGGAGATCCAGGAGAGCGGGCAGCACGGCGCGGACCGCTTCCCCGAGAACGGCCACGCCCTCACCCCGTACGAGCTCAGCGACCGCGGTAACGAGGTGATCCCGCCGCCGGAGGACGAGCACCGGCGTGACTGACACACGAGCGCGCCGGCCACCGGCCGGCGGGGCGCAGACGTCCGGGCCCGCCACGGAGCGGGCCCGGACGTCTCTGCCTGGGACCGTCGCACTTCACCGTCGATCGGAGGAACAGGAACATGAAACCGGGGGGCATATGAACCAGCCGGAGTCGGACCGCAAGACCCGCGTCACCGTCCTGGTCGCGCTCGCCGCCAACCTCGTCATCGCAGCGGCCAAGGGGGTGGGGGGACTCCTCTCGGGCTCCCCGGCCCTTCTGTCCGAGGCCGCGCACTCCGTGGCGGACAGCGTGAACGAGGTCTTCCTGCTGGCCGCGCTCAAGCGCAGCCGCCGCCCTCCCGATGCCCGTCACCCTTTCGGGTACGGCAAGGAGCGCTACTTCTGGTCGCTGCTCGCGGCCGTCGGGATCTTCGTCGTGGGGGGCTGCTTCTCGTTCTACCAAGGCGTCGAGGCGCTGGGCCGCGACGAGCAGGAGTCACCCGACGGATACACGGTGGGCCTGATCGTCCTCGCGGTCGCCCTGATCGCGGAGGGCGGCTCGCTCGTCCGCGCACTGATCCAGCTCCGCGGGGAGGAGGGCGCCGCCCGCGACCCGGCGCTGAGGACCGTGATCGCCGAGGACAGCACGGCCGTGCTGGGTGTGCTGCTGGCCATGGCGGGGATGGTGCTGCACCTCGTCACCGGGGACGTCGTGTGGGAGGCGTCCGCCTCTCTGGGCATCGGCCTGCTCCTGGTCTACGTCGCCTTCCGGCTGGGCAGGGACGCCCGCGACCGGCTGATCGGGGAGTCCGCCGACCTCGGGCTGCGCCGGGGCGTCGAGGACTACCTCACGTCCCAGGCCGAGATCGACAACGTCGCCGCCCTGTTCACCATGGGCCTCGGTCTCGACTCGGTGCTGGTGGCGGCCAGGGTCGATCTGGCCCCCGGTATCGACAGCGAGGACGTCGAGCGGGTCGCGGTCCGCATCAAGCGGTCGATCGCCCGGACCTGGCCGGAGGCCGAGCACGTCTTCCTCGACATCACGAACGCGCCGCCCCGGGGCGGGGTGTGATCGCTGCCGCCGCGTGTTGCGGGAGTCGCCGAAGCACATGAGGCTGGTCCTGGCCCCGCGGCACCGAAGAAGTCATGCCGCAGAACCGATAAGGCAGTGGGACCATGACTCCTAGCGACCCGCGGACCGCGCCGGAACCGGCAGTCCTGAGCGGCGCGAGTGCCCCGTGCTGGGTCCACCTGGTGACCCGCGACCTGGAGGACGCCAAGCGCTTCTACGGCGCCGTACTCGGCTGGACGTTCCGCCCCGGGCCGCTCGGCAAGGACTTCCTCATGGCGCGCTCCGACGGTGAGCCGGTGGCGGGCATCGGCGCGGTCGCGTCGGCCTACCACGTGGGTGTGGCCTGGATGCCCTACTTCTCGGTCCGCGACGCCGGTGTCGTCTCGGGCCGCATCCGGGAACGCAGCGGCACCGTGGCCGTGGGCCCGCTGACCGTGGGGCAGGGGCGCGCGGTCCTGGCCGCCGACCGGGACGGCGCGTCCTTCGGCCTCTGGGAGTGGACGGGGCGTGCGGCCACCCTCGCCCCGTCCGGGAACCGCGCACACGCCTGGCTGCGGCTGCGCACCAGGGACGCCTTCGACGCCGCGATCTTCTACGGCGAGGTCCTCGGCTGGGAGAGCGGGGAGCCCGGCGGCTGCGACGTGGCGTACGTGAAGGAAGAGGTGCTCGTACGCTGCAACGGACGCCCGCTGGCCCGGATCAGCTCCGGTGCCGTGGAGTCGGCTCCCGACCCGCAGGTGCGCCCTCACTGGCAGGTGCAGTTCCCGGTGGCCGATGTGGGTACGACGGTCCTCGCCGCCGAGCGGAACGGAGGGACCCTCATGGAGCGGCGCGCCGTCCAGCACGGCAGCGAGGCGACGCTGCGGGACCTGGACGGCGGGCTCTTCACCGTGACGGACGTACGCAGCCCGGCGGACGTGGACGACGACTGACGGGTCAGGAACGCGGCCCGGAGTCCCCGGCGTCCGGGGACTCTCCCCCGTCGGCCGGCCGCCGGCCGTTGTCCCGGGCGATGGCCCACAGGGGGAACACGAACCAGCAGACGAGGAACCACAGGGCCATCCCGCCCACCAGCCACAGGGCCACCACGTTGTGCAGCGCCACCCGCAGTATGAGCAGCAGCGTGCTGCACATCGTGCAGAAGAGCAGGCCGAGTCCCATCTTCGTCACGCGTGAGGCCCAGATGACCGTCTGAGGCTTCAGCCGGCGGCCGGTGAGCAGCCGGTGGTACGAGACAGGCCCTATCAGGGCGGCCGCGGTCGCCGATCCCAGCATGACGGTCACGACGTAGATGTTCCGGTCGACCGTGGAGAGATCGGTGAACCGGGGCTGGAAGACCACCGCGAGCAGGAAGCCGAACAGGATCTGGACGCCGGTCTGGGCCACCCGGAGTTCTTGGAGCAGCTCGCCCCACTGCCGGTCCGCCCGCTCCTCCTCGGTCTCCTGCCGTCCGCTGCGCGTGTTCCTCCCCGCCTTGTCTCTCCCGTTCTCACCACTGCCCGCCGGTACCTGTGCCATGGATGCCTCCCCCACCTCGTAGAGGTGGTTCTGGTGCCCCGCGAAGCCGTTGTGAATCCTGCATCACGCGTTCCCGGCCGGCCGGACAGCCACGGGAGAGAGCGTGCCTGCCACGCCTTCCATGGTGGCAGCCACCGGCCGATCCACCACACCGACCGCGGGAGGCCGCGAACCGACGCCCGCTCGGGGCCAGGACCTCGACGCACCGTGACAACTCACTTAGGATCGTCGTACGGCATCGCGCGTCGGTCACCGTCCGGGTGAGGCGTGGAGGTAGCCCGTGAGATGCCTGTTGGAGGCATTCCACAGTGTCAGTCGAGTTGAATCACACCATCGTTCACAGCCGGGACAACCGCGAATCGGCCGAGTTCCTGGCGAACATCCTGGGCCTCACCGTCGGAACCGAGTGGGGACCGTTCATCCCGGTGGTTCTCGCGAACGGCGTCACGCTGGACTTCGCGGCGATTCCCGCGGAATCGATCACCGTGCAGCACTACGCGTTCCTCATCTCCGAGGCGGAGTTCGACACGGCCTTCGACCGCATCAAGGCGCAGGGGATCACGTACTACGCCGATCCCCACCGGAAGCATCCCGGCGAGATCAATCGCAACGACGGCGGACGCGGGGTGTACTTCCCCGATCCCAGCGGTCACGGGATGGAACTCATCACCCGTCCTTACGGCGGCTGGGCGTAGCGGTCTCCGTCCCGGGCACGTACGGGCGGCCCGGCCGCGATCAGGGATCCGGCCGGGCCGTCCGGCTCAGGGACCGACGTCGACGCCGAGCACCAGATCGGGCCGGTCCCACATCACCGCGGGCGGGCGGGCCACCACGGTGCCGGTGCGTTCGGCGCCCATGCTGCGGTAGAAGCCCTCGGCCGGCGGGTGCGCGACCACACGCACGTGGGCCAGGCCTGCCCGGCGCGCCTCCTCCCGAAGGTGACCGATGAGGAGCCGGCCGATGCCCCGCCCCTGGGCGTGGTCGGCCACGAACATCAGGTCGAGCTCCGGCGGGGACAGCAGCAACGCGTAGAAGCCGAGCACCCGGCCTTCGGCGTCCACGGCCACGTGGACGCCGTGCGCCTCGATGTAGTCCGGGCCGATCTTGTACCCCGCGACCATGGGTGCGTAGGGGCCCTCGTAGGCGCGTGACGCGGTCACCAGACGGGTGAGCCGCTTGGCGTCGCGCGCGACGGCCCGCCTGATCCGGACCTCGCCGACCCGGTCCGTACCGCTCGATCTCATGGGGCGAGTATCACGCACTCCGGGTACGCCGTGCGCGCCTGCTCCCTCAGCCACCGCGCCGCTCGGCGTGCCACTCCCACACGACCGCGTCGATGTCGAACGGCTCGAGGTTCAGCGGCGGGCCCTCCGGCGGCCTGGCGAGCGCCTGGCGGATGCTCTCGTTCATCTCGGTGAGAATGCGCCGGACCTCGGCCTCCGACCGTGCGCGGGACGCCTCCTGCCGGGCGTCCTCGGCCGCTTTCCGCAGCATCAGTGAGGGCGGGAGCGCCGACAGACCCTCACGCTCCATCTTCGCCTTGATCCACCACATCGCGTCGTAGGGCCTCCCGAGCCCGGGAATCGGCTTGCCGGCGCCCGGCAGGTCGGCGAACGCGCCTCGTTCCTCGGCCTCGCGGATCTGCCGGTCCACCCATGTCTCGAAGCTGACCCCTGCCGGTTTGCGCTCGGTCACCGCGTGCTCCTCTCGCGACTCGTTTCGGACGACGCCGCGATCGGCCGGGCACGTCCGGGTCGACGCGTCCCAGGTTACCGGGAGCATCGACGCATGAACGGTGTCCAGTGGGTAACACGGCTGATGCGCACCGCCCGGCCGCTTACACCGAGCCGGGCCCGAAACGGAAGGGGTTGACGAGAGTGGACCAGCACGAGGCACCGAGCGCGAGGCGACGGGAGCGTCGGGCATGACGACCGTGGTGATCATCGTTGCCGTCGTCCTCGTGGCGGCGCTCGCCTTCTTCCTCATCCGCGGCCGTAGGACCGGCGGGCGGGGACTCCAGCGGCGCTTCGGACCCGAGTACGACCGGACGGTCGCCCGTCATGACGGCGACACCAAAGCGGCCGAGCACGAGCTCTCCGAGCGGGTGAGGCTCCACGGCTCCCTGTCGGAGCGGCCCCTGCGGCCGGAGGCCCGCGAGGCGTACGCCCGCCGCTGGGCCGAGGTGCAGGAGCAGTTCATCGACTCCCCCAGGGACGCGATCGTCGAAGCCGACGCACTTCTGGCGCAGCTGGCCCGTGACCGGGGCTTCCCGGACGGCCACAGCTTCCAGGAGCAGACGGACGCTCTCTCGGTCCATCACGCCGAGCAGGTCGACGGCTACCGCAGGGTGCACACAGCCGTGCGCGGCCAGGGCGGCACGGAGGAGATGCGGAAGGCCCTGATCGAGTCGAGGGCGCTCTTCGACGTGCTTCTCGCGGACGCACCCGATGAGCCGGCCAGGACGGACCGGCACGAGACGAAGGGCAGTGCAGCAGCATGACCAACCGCACCGAGCACACGACAGAGCCCGTATTCACACAGCCCCGGCACGACGGCGCCCAAGGGCCCGCAGCCGGGACGGCGCAGGGCAGGACCCCGGCTGCCGCACCCGGAACGGCGCCCGGCATGACCCCGGCTGCCGCACCCGGGCCGGCGCCCGGCGACAGCAAGGGCCTCGGGCCGAAGAGCGGAGGCCCCGGCGATCTCAGCGCCCCGCCCGCACCGCGGACGGCTCCCGCCGTGCCGGCCGCCGAGCGGACCGGCCACCACGAGGCCTCCGGCAGCAGCCGGCCCCTGATCTCGCGGGACGACCGGGACGCGTTGTCGCTTCGTATGCAGCAGGCGGTCACCGACTTCGTCGAGAGCCCTCACCGGGCGGTCGAGTCGGCCGACAGCACGTTCGACCAGATCGTCTCGGCCCTGACCGAGGCCCTCGCGGAACGCAGGCACGTCCTGCGCGCGAGCTGGCAGGAGCAGGACACCGATGCCCAGACCGAGGAGCTGCGCGTAGCGCTTCAGCGCTACCGCGACATCAGCGAACAGCTGTTGAAGATCTAGGGTCTTTCGTTGGAGGCCCCAGGCGGCGCAGCCGCCGCACGCCGGCCCGGTGCCACGTCCCCCGACGCGGCCCCGGGCCGGTTCCCATCCTCGGACCGGTCCTCAGGCCGGAACGGCCAGGTCGGCGCGCAGCCGCTCGGCGACCGCCGGGGGAAGGCGCAGCGCCTTGCTCAGATAGCCCTCGAGCCCTCCCCAGCGCTCGTCCATCGCGTCCAGAGCCGCCTCGAGATACCGGGGCCGGGCCTCGATGACCGCGGACGCGATGTCCGGATCCCCTCCGTCGTCGAGAAAGCGCCGCACCGCAGGCCCGAAGGCGGCTCGCACCGCTCGGTTCACCGCGAGGAACTCCGCGCGCACGACATCACGCGACGCCCCCGCCATCATCAGCAGGAGAGCGGTGGCCCAGCCCGTCCGGCCCTTACCGCTCGCGCAGTGGAAGAGCAGCGGTCTCGCCCCCGGATCCGCGACGGTGTCCAGGAAGGCGCGGTAGGCGGCCGCCGCCCCCGGAGACAGGACCATCCTGCGGTAGGTCTGTGCGAACAGTTCCTCGGCCCGCCCGCCGCCGAGCAGGACCGCGGCTCCGTCCGGGTCACCGAGCAGCGACCTGAGCCGGGCCGGCGCCATGCCCGGGTCGTCGCCGAGGACGTCGGCGACGAAGAGCCTTGCGCCCGTCGGCAGCCGGTCGGGGGCCCACCGGCGCTCGTCGGCGGTACGCAGGTCGACGACCGTGCGGATGCCGAGTGCGGCCACCGCCATGTCGTGCGGCTCGAAAGCGCTGAGCTGGCCCGAGCGCAGAAGGATTCCCTGCCGCAGGCGGCGGTGACGCCCCAGGGCGATACCACCGAGATCGCGCAGGTTGACAACGGTTGAGGCGGGGACGGCCCGGGCGGTCTGCACGATGAACTGCCTCTTTCCCGACAGACTGCAGGTCGGAATCAACGTCGCACGGCGTGCGTGGATCGACAAAGGGAACGTGAGGTACCGGGACACCGGGCGGTGGGGGTTCAGTCGGCGAGGATCCTCGTCTTCTGTTCCGCGAACTCCGCGTCGGTGAGCACCCCCCGCTGCCTGAGGTCGGCGAGCCTCTCGAGCAGCGTGATGACATCGTCCCCGCCGTCCGCCGGGACCCGCTCGTGCGCCAGGAGCCGGCCACCCGCCTCCTGGACCACCCGGGTGAGGGGCACCGACCAGAGGTCCTCCCACACGATCAGCGCCGCGGAGCTCCCCTCCGGGAGACGTCCGAGCGCCTCGAGACCCAGGATCTGCGGGAGCCCTGCCGGCGGATCGTCCGGTGGATCGAACGGCACCAGCCCCTGGGGGTCCATCTCCCGCAGTTCGACACGCTCGAGTGCGCCGCCCTCAGCGCGGCGGGCAAAGGCCAGATCGAGGATGCGTACCGCCTCGGACCCGACGGCGTCGGCCAGCGCGGGAGCGATCGCGTCGGCGAAGCGTCCGCCGGGAAAGGTGACGACGAGGTACTCCACGGGTCCCACGGCCACGATGCGTCCTTCCCCTGCGGTTCTGGATCGACAGCAGCATAACTGCGGGCAATACGCTACGCACTGTGAAAATCCATGACAGAAGTGACCTGGGCCGGCCTCCACAGCCGTACGGTGCGGCCGTCGACGCCCGTCCAGGGCGTGGGAAAATGGTCCGGTGACGCTGGAAGACCTCGTCCGGCTGCGCCGGGCCCGTGACCGGATGGACCGTGACTACGCGGAGCCGCTCGACGTTCCGGCGTTGGCGCGCACCGCTCTCATGTCGCCGGGGCACTTCTCCCGGACCTTCCGCGCCGCCTACGGGGAGACGCCGTACAGCTACCTGATGACGCGACGGATCGAGCGGGCGAAGGCCCTCCTGCGGCGGGGCGACATGACGGTGACGGAGGTCTGCTTCGCGGTCGGCTGCACCTCGCTGGGGTCGTTCAGTTCGCGGTTCACGGAGCTGGTCGGCGAGAGCCCGAGTTCGTACCGGGCCCGGCCCCATGACGCGGGCGCCGCCATCCCCGCCTGCGTCGCCAAGGTCCGCACGCGACCGGTCAGGAACGGAGAAGCGAAAGCCTCCCGCCGCCCGTAGCGTGATTCGCATGGACATCAAGCTTTCGCAGTGCTTCATAGCCGTCGACGACCACGACAAGGCGCTGGCCTTCTACCGTGACGTCCTCGGCCTGGAGGTGCGCAACGACGTCGGGTTCGAGGGCATGCGCTGGATCACCGTCGCAGCGCCGTCGCAGCCAGGTGTGGAGATCGTCCTCGAGCCGCCGCTCGCGGACCCGAACGCCGCCCCCGCCGACAGGGCGACCATGGCGGAATTGCTGGCGAAGGGCCTGCTGCGCGGTGTCATCTTCACCACGGATGACTGCGACGCCACCTTCGAGCGCATCCGTGCGGCGGGCGGTGAGGTCCTCCAGGAGCCGGTCGACCAGCCGTACGGCGTCCGTGACTGCGCCTTCCGCGACCCCTCCGGAAACATGCTGCGCTTCAACCAGCCCCGCGGGTGATTCCACCCCGGACGGCGCCCCCGTCCTGATAGACAACGACCGTCGCCGCGACGCACCGGCGACGCCGAGGCGACCGCGCAGGCGGCACGCGTGACAGATGGAGAACCGACAAGCATGGCAACGAGGAAGAACACGCGGTCGCCCGCGCCGCATGTTTCCGACAGCCACGATCTGATCCGCGTGCACGGCGCGCGCGTGAACAACCTCAAGGACGTCAGCGTCGAGATCCCGAAGCGCCGGCTGACGGTGTTCACCGGCGTCTCAGGCTCGGGCAAGAGCTCACTGGTGTTCAGTACGATCGCCGCCGAGTCGCAGCGGATGATCAACGAGACGTACAGCACCTTCGTCCAGGGCTTCATGCCCACGCTGGCGCGGCCCGACGTCGACGTCCTCGACGGGCTGACGACCGCGATCACCGTCGACCAGCAGCGGATGGGCGCCGACCCCCGCTCCACGGTCGGCACCGCCACCGACGCCAACGCCATGCTGCGCATCCTCTTCAGCCGGCTCGGCGAGCCGCACATCGGCCCGCCCAGCGCGTACTCCTTCAACACGGCCTCGGTCCGGGCGAGCGGCGGGATCACCGTCGAACGCGGTGCGGACAGGACCAGAACCGTCAAGGCGACCTTCAACCGCACCGGCGGGATGTGTACGCGCTGCGAGGGCCGGGGATCGGTATCCGACATCGACCTCACCCAGCTCTACGACGACTCGAAGTCGCTCGCCGAGGGCGCCTTCACCATCCCGGGCTGGAAGTCGGACAGTCAGTGGACGGTGCAGGTCTACGCGCAGTCAGGTTTCGTCGACCCGGACAAGCCGATCCGCAAGTACACCAAGAAGGAACTGCAGGCCTTTCTCTACGGGGAGCCCGTCAAGGTCAAGGTCAACGGCGTCAACCTCACCTACGAGGGGCTGATCCCCAAGATCCAGAAGTCGTTCCTGTCCAAGGACAAGGAGGCGATGCAGCCGCACATCCGGGCGTTCGTGGAGCGTGCGGTCACCTTCACCACCTGCCCCGAGTGCGAGGGAACCAGGCTCAGCGAGGGAGCCCGCTCCTCCAGGATCGAGCGCCTCAGCATCGCCGACGCCTGCGCGATGGAGATCCGCAACCTGGCCGAGTGGGTGCGCGGTCTCGATGAGCCGTCGGTGGCGCCGCTGCTCGCGGCGCTGCAGCGCACCCTCGACTCGTTCACGGAGATCGGCCTCGGCTATCTCTCGCTCGACCGGCCGGCGGGCACTCTCTCGGGCGGCGAGGCGCAGCGCGTCAAGATGATCCGCCACCTCGGCTCCTCGCTCACCGACGTGACCTATGTCTTCGACGAACCCACCATCGGCCTGCACCCCCACGACATCCAGCGGATGAACGACCTGCTGCTGCGGCTCAGGGACAAGGGCAACACGGTTCTCGTGGTGGAGCACAAGCCGGAGACGATCGCGATCGCCGACCACGTCGTCGACCTCGGCCCCGGGGCGGGCAGCGCGGGCGGGACCGTCTGCTTCGAGGGCACCGTCGACGGACTGCGGGCAGGCGACACCGTCACCGGCCGCCATTTCGACGACCGGGCCGCCGTCAAGGAGTCGGTACGCAAGCCCACCGGCGCACTGGAGATCCGCGGGGCGTCGGCGCACAACCTGCGGGACGTCGACGTCGACATCCCGCTCGGGGTGCTGACCGTCGTCACCGGTGTCGCCGGTTCCGGCAAGAGCTCGCTCGTGCACGGGTCGATCCCCTCCGGCGAGAACGTCGTGTCGGTCGACCAGAGCCCGATCAAGGGCTCGCGGCGCAGCAACCCGGCCACCTACACCGGACTGCTCGATCCGATCCGCAAGGCGTTCGCCAAGGCCAACGGTGTGAAGCCGGCGCTGTTCAGCGCCAATTCCGAGGGAGCCTGCCCCACGTGCAACGGCGCGGGCGTGATCTACACGGACCTGGGCATGATGGCCGGTGCCTCGACGACGTGCGAGGACTGCGAAGGGAAGCGGTTCGACGCGTCGGTCCTCGAATACCACCTGGCCGGCCGCGACATCAGCGAAGTCCTCGCGATGTCGGTGGCCGAGGCCGGGGAGTTCTTCGGCGCCGGTGAGGCGGCTACGCCGGCCGCGCACCGCGTCCTCGGCCGGCTCGCGGACGTGGGGCTCGGCTACCTCAGCCTCGGACAGCCGCTCACCACGCTGTCCGGCGGCGAGCGGCAACGACTCAAGCTGGCCACCCACATGGCCGAGAAGGGCGGCGTCTACGTCCTCGACGAGCCGACCGCCGGCCTCCACCTCGCCGATGTCCAGCAGTTGCTCGGCCTGCTCGACCGCCTCGTCGACTCCGGCAAGTCGGTCATCGTCGTCGAGCACCACCAGGCGGTCATGGCGCACGCCGACTGGATCATCGATCTCGGGCCCGGAGCCGGTCACGACGGAGGCCGGATCGTCTTCCAGGGCACACCGGCCGACCTCGTCGCCGACCGCACCACCCTCACCGGCGAGCACCTAGCGGCCTACGTCGGCCCCTGACCGTGGCTGCCCGACGCCGGCTCTTCCGCCGGGCGTCGGGCTCGCCTCGGGTCCCGCCCCGGGGACAAGGCCTCTCCAGCCGTGGAAATTCTCGCATTTCGGAGAGTGCAAGGTCACAGTCGGTAGCCCTGCTGCTCGTCGGAGTGCTGACCTAGCATCTGAGCATGACGGTCCTGCCTGCTGACGGGCTTTCTCTGGCCGCCGAGTTCCCCGACCCTTCCCACGACCAGTGGCAGAGCCTTGTCGAAGGCGTACTGCGCAGGTCAGGCAAGGAAGTCACGGGCACGGCCGCCGAGGAAGCACTGTCCACCGCACTCGAGGACGGGCTCACAGCCCGCCCCCTGTACACCTCGGCCGACGCGTCGGCGGACCCTGGTCTGCCTGGCTTCGCGCCCTTCACCCGCGGCAGCACGGCCACGGGCAGCACCACGGGCGGCTGGGACGTGCGCCAGCGCCACGCGCTGGCCGATCCCGTGCGCCTGAACGAGGCCGTGCTCGGCGATCTCGAGAACGGTGTCACGTCGCTCTGGCTGTCCGTGGGCGGACCGGGCGGGGTGCCGGTCTCCGGCCTCGGCCGCGCGCTCGAGGGCGTCCATCTCGACCTGGCGCCCGTCGCGCTCGACGCCGGCGCCGATCCCGGGCCCGCCGTCCGCGAACTGCTCGGGCTCTACGAGGCCCGTGGAATCGCGAAGGAGGCTGTGCGCGGCAGTCTCGGGGTGGATCCGCTCGGGCAGGCCGCGCGTACGGGCGCCGAGCCGGAGCTGGGCCCTGCCGCCCACTGGGCGCGGCTGTGCTCCCGCGAGTACCCCGGACTCCGCTCCCTGACCGTGGACGCGCTGCCCTACCACGAGGCGGGCGGCTCCGCCGCCGAGGAGCTGGGGCTCTCGCTGGCCACCGGTGTCGCCTACCTCCGTGAGCTGACGACGTCGGGGCTCAGCGTCCAGGAGGCGTGCGCGCAGCTGGAGTTCCGGTACGCGGCGACGGCCGACCAGTTCCTGACCATCGCGAAGCTGCGCGCCGCCCGGAGGCTGTGGGCCCGTGTCGCCGAGGTCTGCGGGGCCCCGGGCGCGGGGGCACAGCGCCAGCACGCCGTGACCTCGTCGGTGATGATGACGCGCCGTGATCCCTGGGTGAACATGCTGCGGACGACGCTGGCCTGTCTGGGCGCGGGCGTGGGCGGAGCGGAATCCGTCACCGTGCTGCCGTTCGATCATGCGCTGGGGCTCCCGGACGCGTTCGCCCGGCGCATCGCCCGCAACACCTCGACGATCCTGATGGAGGAGTCGCACCTGGCCCGGGTCATCGACCCGGCGGGCGGTTCCTGGTACGTCGAGCGGTTGACCGATGAACTCGCCGCCGCCGCCTGGTCGTTCTTCCAGGAGGTGGAGCGGACCGGCGGCCAGGCAGCCGCCCTTCGCTCCGGCATGGTCCGGGAACGGCTCGCCGCCACCTGGGCGGCGCGGAGCAAGGACCTGGCACGGCGCAAGGAGCCGGTGACCGGAGTCAGCGAGTTCCCGGCTCTCGACGAACGGCCGGTGGAGCGCGAGGCCGTGCCCGCCGCGCCGTCGGGCGGCGGACTGCCCGAGGTACGGCGCGATGAGGCCTTCGAGACGCTGCGGGCCAGGTCCGACGCTCACCTGGCGGCCACGGGCAGCCGCCCCAAGGTGTTCATCGCCGCACTGGGGCCCGCCTCGGTGCACACCGGGCGGGCCTCCTTCGCGGCGAACCTCTTCCTGTCCGGCGGCATCGAGCCCGTCCACGAACCGGCGTCCGTGGACGCGTCGACCGCTGCCGCGGCCTTCACGGCCAGCGGAGCGACGATCGCCTGCCTGTGCTCGACGGACACGCTCTACGGCGAACAGGCCGAAGCCGTCGCGTCGGCCCTCAGGGCCGCGGGCGCCGAACAGATCTTCCTGGCGGGCAGACCGGGCGAGTACACAGGGGCCGACGTCCACGTGTTCGCCGGCTGCGACGTGGTCGCCGTCCTCTCCTCCGAACTCGACCGCATGGGAGTGGCGTGATGCAGACCCCCGAGACCACCGGGACGACCGTGCCGGACTTCTCCGACGTCCCGCTGGCCGGCGAGCCCGCCACCGTGGTCCCCGAGGACCAGTGGAAGGCCGCGGTGAAGGAGTCGGCGGGCCGGTCCGAGGACGAGCTGCTCTGGGAGACCCCGGAGGGCATCGACGTCAAGCCGCTGTACACGGGGCGGGATCTGGAGGGGCTGGACTTCCTCGGCACGTACCCCGGCATCGCTCCGTATCTGCGCGGCCCGTACCCGACGATGTACGTCAACCAGCCCTGGACCATCCGCCAGTACGCCGGTTTCTCCACGGCCGAGGAGTCCAACGCCTTCTACCGGCGCAACCTGGCAGCCGGCCAGAAGGGACTCTCGGTCGCGTTCGACCTGCCCACCCACCGCGGTTACGACAGCGACCACCCCCGGGTCACCGGCGACGTCGGCATGGCCGGCGTCGCCATCGACTCCATCTACGACATGCGCCAGCTCTTCGACGGCATCCCGCTCGACAGGATGTCGGTGTCGATGACGATGAACGGCGCCGTACTTCCCGTACTCGCCCTGTACATCGTCGCCGCGGAAGAACAGGGCGTGCCGCCCGAGAAGCTGGCCGGGACCATCCAGAACGACATCCTCAAGGAGTTCATGGTCCGCAACACCTACATCTACCCGCCCGGCCCCTCGATGCGGATCATCTCCGACATCTTCGCGTTCACCTCGCAGAAGATGCCGCGCTACAACTCCATCTCCATCTCCGGCTACCACATCCAGGAAGCCGGCGCGACGGCCGACCTGGAGCTCGCCTACACCCTGGCCGACGGGGTGGAGTACCTGCGGGCCGGACAGGCGGCGGGCCTGGACGTCGACGCGTTCGCACCACGCCTCTCCTTCTTCTGGGCGATCGGCATGAACTTCTTCATGGAGATCGCCAAACTGCGCGCGGCCCGCCTGCTGTGGGCGAAGCTGGTCAAGGAGTTCGGGCCGAAGAACGCCAAGTCGCTGTCGCTGCGCACCCATTCACAGACGTCCGGCTGGTCCCTGACCGCGCAGGACGTGTTCAACAACGTCACGCGCACCTGCGTCGAGGCGATGGCCGCGACCCAGGGGCACACCCAGTCGCTGCACACCAACGCCCTCGACGAGGCACTCGCCCTCCCGACGGACTTCTCCGCACGGATCGCCCGCAACACGCAGCTGCTGCTCCAGCAGGAGTCCGGCACCTGCCGGGTCATCGACCCCTGGGGCGGCAGCGCGTACGTCGAAAGGCTCACACACGACCTGGCGCAGCGGGCCTGGCAGCACATCCAGGAGGTCGAGGCGGCCGGCGGCATGGCCAAGGCCATCGACGCGGGCATCCCCAAGCTCCGGATCGAGGAAGCCGCCGCCCGCACCCAGGCACGCATCGACGCCGGCCGCCAGCCGGTCATCGGGGTCAACAAGTACCGGGTGGAGACCGACGAGAAGATCGACGTACTCAAGGTCGACAACTCCTCCGTGCGCGCCCAGCAGGTCGAGAAGCTCCGCCGACTGCGTGAGGAGCGTGACGAGGCGGCCTGCCAGGCCGCGCTGCGCGCTCTGACGGCCGCGGCCGAGCGGGACCCCGGGCCAGGACTCGAGGGCAACCTGCTGGCGCTGGCCGTCGACGCCGCCCGGGCCATGGCCACGGTCGGGGAGATCTCCGACGCGCTGGAGAAGGTGTACGGGAGGCACGCCGGCCAGATCCGTACGATCTCCGGCGTGTACCGCAAAGAGGCAGGAGAGTCACCGTCGGTGGACCGCACCCGCACACTGGTCGATGACTTCGAGGAGGCGGAGGGACGGCGTCCGCGCATCCTCGTCGCCAAGATGGGACAGGACGGCCACGACCGCGGCCAGAAGGTGATCGCGACGGCCTTCGCCGACCTCGGTTTCGACGTCGACGTCGGCCCGCTGTTCCAGACGCCGGGCGAGGTCGCCCGGCAGGCGGTCGAGGCGGACGTGCACATCGTCGGCGTCTCGTCGCTCGCCGCCGGCCACCTCACGCTCGTGCCCGCGCTGCGCGAGGAGCTCGCCGCCGAGGGCCGCGAGGACATCATGATCGTGGTGGGCGGGGTGATTCCGCCGCAGGACATCGACGCGCTGCACGAGGCGGGTGCCACCGCGGTGTTCCCGCCCGGCACGGTGATCCCGGACGCAGCGCACGACCTGGTCGCGCGGCTCGCCGCCTCGCTCGGCCACGAGCTGTGAGCCGCTGACGGTGGCCGCGAACATCGACGTCGACGCCTACGTCAAGGGTGTGCTCGACGGGAAGAGGGCGTTCGTCGCGCGCGCGATCACGCTCGTGGAGTCGGCGCGGCCCGACCACCGGGTACTGGCGCAGCAGTTGCTGAGCGAGCTCCTGCCCCACGCCGGGCAGGCCCGGCGCATCGGTATCAGCGGGGTGCCCGGCGTGGGCAAGTCCACGTTCATCGACGCGTTCGGCACCCTGCTGACGGGCCTCGGGCACCGGGTCGCGGTGCTCGCCGTGGACCCGTCCTCCAGCCGCACCGGCGGCTCCATCCTGGGTGACAAGACCCGGATGGAGCGGCTGGCGGTGGACGCGCGCGCGTTCGTACGCCCCTCCCCCACCGCGGGAACCCTCGGCGGAGTGGCCAAGGCGACCCGAGAGTCCATCGTGGTGATGGAGGCGGCCGGCTACGACGTGGTGCTGGTGGAGACGGTCGGGGTCGGACAGTCGGAGACGGCGGTCGCCGACATGGTCGACACCTTCCTGCTGCTCACCCTGGCCCGTACCGGCGATCAGCTCCAGGGCATCAAGAAGGGAGTCCTGGAGCTGGCCGACGCCATCGCGGTCAACAAGGCCGACGGCCCGCACGAACGCGACGCCCGCTCCGCGGCACGTGAGCTGGCGGGCGCCCTGCGGCTGATGCACCCGGTGGACGCGGAATGGACTCCCCCGGTGCTGACGTGCAGTGCCAGGGAATCGACCGGCCTGGACGCGCTGTGGGAGCGGCTGGAGCAGCACCGTACGCTCCTGGAGGCCACCGGGCGGCTGTCGGCCAAGCGCCGGGAGCAGCAGGTCGGCTGGACCTGGACGATGGTCCGTGACGAACTGCTGGACAGCCTGCGCAGCCACCCGGCGGTGCGTACGCTGGCTCCCGAGCTCGAACAGCGCGTCCGTGACGGCGAGTTGACCGCCACGCTGGCCGCCGGGCGGATCCTTCAGGCGTTCCGAGGGGAAGCCTGATCCGGATCGGGACCCCGGCCGGCGCGCCGTCCTCGGCAGGCGGGGAGGCCGGACGCCCAGGGCGCCCGCTCCGGAGCCGTCACGGCCTTGCCCCCCCGGTTCCGGAACGGCCGTGGCGTCCGGGGTGCGGGCGGGCAGGACACCGTCCCAGGCCTCGCCCCGTGGATGCCGGAAGGGCGGAGGGCGGGCGCGACCGGGAGCGGCCACGCCCGCCCGGCCGGTCAGCCCCGGGCGCCCAGCGCGTCGGAGACCAGGGCGCGGGCCTCGTCCTGGACCTCGGCCAGGTGCGCGGCCCCCTGGAAGCTCTCCGCGTACACCTTGTAGACGTCCTCCGTGCCGGAGGGACGGGCCGCGAACCACGCGCTGTCGGTGCAGACCTTGAGCCCGCCGACGGCGGCACCGTTGCCCGGCGCCTCGGTGAGCACCGCGGTGATCGGCTCACCGGCCAGCGTGTCCGCGGTGACCTGCTCCGGGGAGAGCTTGGCCAGCACGGCCTTCTGCTCGCGCGTCGCCGGGGCGTCGACCCGGGCGTAGGCCGGGTCGCCGAACCGGGCGGTGAGTTCGCCGTAGTGCTGGGAGGGGGTGGAGCCGGTGACCGCCGTGATCTCCGAGGCCAGCAGCGCGAGCAGGATGCCGTCCTTGTCCGTGGTCCACACCCGGCCGTCGCGGCGCAGGAAGGAGGCTCCTGCGGACTCCTCCCCGCCGAATCCCAGGGTGCCGCCGAACAGGCCGTCGACGAACCACTTGAAGCCCACCGGGACCTCCACGAGTCGCCGTCCGAGGTCCGCGGCGACCCGGTCGATCATGGAGGAGGAGACCAGGGTCTTGCCGATGCCGGTACCGGCCGGCCAGCCCTCACGGTGGGAGTAGAGATAGCGGATCGCGACGGCCAGGTAGTGGTTGGGGTTCATCAGACCGCCGTCGGGCGTGACGATGCCGTGCCGGTCGGCGTCGGCGTCGTTGCCGGTGGCGATGGTGTAGGCGTCGCGTCGCTCGATCAGGGATGCCATGGCGTACGGCGAGGAGCAGTCCATCCGGATCTTGCCGTCCCAGTCCAGCGTCATGAAACGCCAGGTGGGGTCGGCGAGCGGATTGACCACCGTGAGGTCGAGCCGGTGGCGTTCGGCGATCCTCCCCCAGTACGCGACCGAGGCGCCGCCGAGGGGGTCGGCGCCGATCCGGATCCCCGCGTCACGTACGGCGTCCAGGTCGAGGACCGCCGGGAGGTCGTCGACGTAGGCGGTCAGGAAGTCGTGCCGCCCGGTGGTGGCGGCGGCGAGCGCCCGGGCGTAGGGGATCCGCCGGACCTCCTTGAGGCCGCCCTCGATCAGGGCGTTGGCACGGTCCTGGATCCAGGACGTGGCGTCCGAGCCGGCCGGACCACCGTGCGGGGGGTTGTACTTGAACCCGCCGTCGGCCGGCGGGTTGTGCGACGGCGTGACGACGATGCCGTCCGCGAGGCCGGCGGTGCGGTCCCGGTTGTACGTCAGGATCGCGTGCGAGACGGCCGGCGTGGGGGTGTAGCCGTCGTCGCTGTCGATCAGGACGGTGGCGCCGTTGGCCGCCAGCACCTCCACCGCCGTGATGCGCGCGGGTTCGGACAGCGCGTGGGTGTCGGCGCCGAGGAACAGTGGCCCGTCCGTGCCCTGTCGGTCCCGGTAGTCGCAGATGGCCTGGGTGGTGGCGGCGATGTGGTCGTCGTTGAACGCCGCCGCGAACGCCGATCCGCGGTGGCCCGACGTCCCGAAGGCCACACGCTGTCCGGGCTCGGCCGGGTCGGGACGGACCGTGTAATAGGCCGTCACCAGCCGTGCCACGTCCACCAGGTCTCCGGGCTGCGCCGGCTGCCCGGCCCGTTCGTGAACCATCGATTCTCCTCTGTCCTCATCGGCCGTTCGTGGACCGCCACGGGGCGGACGATCACCACGAGTCGTATCCGATACTGCCTCTTCGGCCGCGCCCCTGGGTACGCGGCCCGGCCAGCAGTACATCCGGCGCACGGTGGATCGGAGGGCCGTTCCACGGTGGTTGGCCGGTTCACGCGGAAAGCGCGACGAGCGACAGCGGGGCCGGAGAATACCGGCCCGGGACGGCCGGAACACCAGCCGCCAGAATTCGAGCACGCAACCCGACATGAATTGCGGCGTATTACCGTCAGCGTATCCGGGGCCTCCGGTATACGAACGGAGAGGTGCGGCACGGCCATCATGCGGCACGGCGACGGACCAAGGCGGACATAGCCGTCTGACACGCCGCAATATTCGGGGCACTGCGGACGCCGGCCTGTTCGGAGGTGATTTTTATGGACACGTGCGCGAGTCATGCGCGTTTCCCACGCACGCTCTGCCACAGTGCGTTTCGGTTTTACCCACTTGATCTCCGCCGCCATATTCCTTGCCGCCGGTGTTTACCCGAACCGGCTCTTCGGGGGCATGTGAAAGAGAGCCGTACGTGCTGCAGAAGAGTTGCCCAGACGAGAATCGACTGACAGTCCTTCACCTGGTCCAGCCGGTGGAAGGGGGAGTCGCACGGGTCGTGACCGATCTCGTGGCGGCGCAGGTCCGGGCAGGGCTGCGGACCGTCGTGGCCTGCCCGCCCCAGGGGCCACTGGCGGCCGGTGCCTCCTCCGCCGGGGCCCGGGTGTGCGCCTGGCCGGCGGAGCGTGCCCCCGGCCCCCGGCTCGGCCGGGAGGTCATCACGGCCGGCCGGCTGATCCGGGGATCCGCTCCCGATGTGATCCATGCCCACAGTGCCAAGGCGGGGCTGGCCGGGCGTCTCGCCGTGCGCGGCCGGATTCCGACGGTGTTCCAGCCGCACGCCTGGTCGTTCGAGGCCCTGGAGGGAAGGGCCGCGGAACTGGCCGTGGCGTGGGAGCGCTTCGGGGCACGGTGGAGCGACCGCATCCTCTGCGTCAGCGAGTCCGAGCTCCGGGCCGGGCAGCGCGCGGGCGTCACGGCACGCTGGTCGGTGATCCACAACGGCATCGACCTGGGCCGATTCCGGCCTGCCCATGAGGGCTCCGCCGCCTCCGTCCGCGCCTCGCTCCCCTTGCCCGAGGAGATCCCCGTCGGCGTGCCGCTCGTCGTGTGCGTCGGCCGCCTGAGCCGGCAGAAGGGCCAGGACCTGCTGCTGCACGCCTGGCGGAGGGCAACGGTGGGCGGTGCCCGGCTGGTCCTGGTCGGGGACGGGCCGTACGGGGAGGAGCTGCGGCGCTCCGCGCCCCCCGGAGTGCTGTTCACGGGGGCCAGCCCGGATGTGCGGCCCTGGATCCAGGCGGCGGATCTCCTGGTTCTCCCCTCGCGGTGGGAGGGGATGGCGCTGGCCCCCCTCGAAGCCATGGCCTGCGGCACGCCCGTCCTGCTGACCGACGTCGACGGGGCCAGGGAAAGCCTGCCGCCCGGTCACCTGCCCCATTGCCTCGTGCCGCCGGAGGACCCCGCAGCACTCGCGGCGGCGCTGACCACTCTGCTGAGCGATCCGGCGCTGCGCGTGGAGCTTGGCCGCACGGCACAGAGCCGCACCCGGTCGCTCTTCGACGTGACGGAGACCGCCGGTGCGGTCCTGCGCCTCTACCAGGAACTTGTCGGCCAGTCCCGCCCCACGACGAGGAAGCGCACCGAGCGATGACGACGGATAGTGCACCTGCCCCCGGAGCCGCCCAGGCAACTGCCGTACGGCGTGCGGCTGCCACGATCCGCCCGCCGCGCAGCGGCAGGGACGGGGCTCCGGCCCCACAGGCCGCCGGAGGTGCCGCGCGACGGCGGGCGCCGACGGCGCTCATGGCCTCCGACGCACTCTCCCTCGGCCTGACCGTGGCGCTGGTCGCACCCGGCCCGTGGCCACCGGTCGCCGTCCTCGTGCAGGCTGCCGTACAGCTGCTCCTGAACGCCTACCGGGGCCTCTACCGGACCGGGCTCTCCCCGTCCGCTCTGGCGGAGCTCCCCGCGCTGGCCGGGCTGGCCGCGGTGCAGTGGTACGTCGTCGCAGAGGCGGTGTCCGCGTACGACCCGCGCCACACCGTCGGGTGGGTGACGCTCGGCTGTGCGGCCGGCCTCCAGACCCTGGTGAGCTGCGGGGCCCGTGCCGTCGTACACCGGTCCCGGCTCTGGTCGGCCGCACGCGCTCCGCAGTCGGCGCTGGTGATCGGCGACGGTCCGGTCGCCGACCGGGTCGTCGCCGTGCTGCAGGAGCACGCGCGGTACGGGATGCGGCCGGTCGGCCGGGTGGTGGGCTCGGTGGGCTCCGGTACGGACGCGGACGCACCGGCCGGCCAAGCGCCGCTACCCGTTCTCGCGTCGGTGCGGGACGCCGGCCGGGCCGTGGTGCAGAACTCCGTACGGCATGCCGTCTTCACGGTCCCGCCCGAGGCCGCGCCCGACGGGGCGGAGCTCTTCGCGCTCTTCGTGCGGCACGGCTGCCGGGTGTGGCTGATCACCGATCAGGGGACGGTCGGCCACTGCAGGACCGCGCCCCGGCCGGACCATGTGTGGGGATTCGCGGCGCACTCGCTGTACCCCGGACCGCGCCGTCCGGTGGCTCACCGGGTGAAGCGGGCCATGGACGCCGTCCTGGCCACGGTGGCACTGGTGGTGGCGTCCCCGGTGATGGCCGCCTGCGCACTCGCCGTACGGGTCTGCGACGGCCCCGGCGTCATCTTCCGTCAGGAGCGGATCGGCAGGTACGGGCGGCCGTTCGTCCTGCTGAAGTTCCGCACCTTGCGCCCGGCCGACGCCCACGAGTCGGCCACCCGGTGGAACGTGTCGGCCGACCGGCGCATGAGCGGCGTGGGCAGGACGCTGCGCAGGACGTCGCTCGATGAGCTGCCGCAGCTGTGGAACGTCGTGCGCGGAGACATGAGCCTGGTCGGGCCGCGCCCCGAACGGCCCTACTTCGTCGCGCAGTTCAGCCGGAAGCACCCCGGTTACCGGACCCGGCACCGGATGCCGGTGGGCATCACGGGACTGGCCCAGGTGCACGGCCTGCGCGGCGACACGTCGATCGAGGACCGGGCCCGCTTCGACAACCGTTACATCGAGACGTGGTCGCTGTGGCAGGACGTGTGCGTGCTGGCGCGCACGGCCGGCTCGGTGTTCCGGCTCGGAGGCAGCTGACCCGTGACACTCACCCTGACCACGGCACCGGCCGCACAGACCGCCCGCGAGAAGGCGCTGCCCCGCGAGCGGCGCGACCGCTGGCCGCTGCTGCCGCTGCTGCCGCTGCTGCCGCTGCTGCCGCTGCTGCCGCTGCTCGCGACGGTCCTGCTCGTGGCCCTCCCGGCAGACGGCACGGAGACCGGGAGCGTGTCCGGCGTACGGGCGGCCGATCTGCTCTCGGGTGTGGCCGTGCTCGTCTGCGCGGGCCGCCTGCTGTTCCTGCGGCGGCGTCCGCTCACGACGGCCGCGGCGGTGGTGCTGGGACTGCCGGCGGTGGGCATCGCCCTGGCCACGGTCACCGCCGCGGACCCGGTGGCGGCACTGCCGGGGTTCGTGCGGTACCTGCAGATCTTCGTCCTGGTGCCGGCCGCCGTCCTTCTCCTGGTCAGGGATGCCCGGGGGTTCCGGGCCGTCGCGGGCGCGGTCGTCCTGCTGGCGGCCGTCCAGGGCGCGACGGGTGTCCACCAGTACCTCACCGGCTCCGGCGCCTCCTACATGGGCGAGGACGTCCGCGCGGTCGGCACGTTCGGCCCCGGTGACGTGATGGGGATGGCCACGGTCGTCGGCTACGGTCTGGTCGCGGCCACCGCGTACGCGCTCCGCGCCCCCGCCGGCGCGCCTCGTCCGCTGAGGGCGTGGGCCCTCGCGGCCGCCGCGCTTCTGGTCGTCCCACTCGCGCTGTCCTTCAGCCGGGGGGCGTGGATCGCGACGGCCGCGGGGGCCCTCGCGGTGATCGCGCTGACCGGACTCCGGCAGGCCGTCCGCGCGCTGGCTGTGCTGGGCGCGGCCGGAGTCGTCCTGGTGGGCGGATTCGGCGTCGGGTCCGAGATGATCTCGCAGCGCCTCACCAGCATCACCGAGGTGACCAGTACGCCCGACCGGTCGGTCAACGACCGCTACACCATGTGGGCCGCCGCGACGGGCATGTGGCGCGAGCACCCCGCGACCGGCGTCGGTCTCAAGGGCTTCCCGGCGCACCGGGACGCCCACGCCTCGATCGGGCTCTCCGCCGGCAGCGACACGGCGGGTGCCGGGCAGGAGTTCCGCAAGCAGCCGCTGCTCTCCCCCCACAACATGTATCTGCTGGTGCTCAGCGAGCAGGGGCTCATCGGCTTCACGGCGTTGGCGGGCTCCTGGGCGGCCCTGCTGGTGGGCGGGGTACGCAGGCTGGTGCTCGCACGGGCACGGGGAGCCGCGGCCGTCGACTGCGGTCTCGCCGCCGTCGGGCTGATGACCTGGCAGACGGTCGACTTCCTCTACGCGGACATCGGTGGTCCCTCCACCGTCCTGACCGGGATCGTGCTCGGTCTTGCCGCGTGGTGGGCACTCTCCGAGCCGGAGAGGGCGACCGCCGCGTGAGCGGGACCGCCACGGGTGAGGCCGTGGAGGCTACGGTCACCGGTGAGGCCGTGGAGGCTACGGTCACCGCGCCGTCCACGCCAGATGCTCCGGTCCGGCCCGGACGCTTCCTCGCGCGGGCGGCGGGCGGTGCGGCGGGTCTGACCGTGGTCGCCGCCCTGCTGGGGCTCGTCCGGGACCAGGCCATCGCCCGGCTCTTCGGCGCCAGCCATGCCAGCGACGCCTTTCTGATCGCCTGGACGGTGCCGGAGATGGCGGCCACGCTGCTGATCGAGGACGGCATGGCGCTGCTCCTCGTACCGGCGTTCAGCCTGGCCCTGACGCGGCGTGCCGGCGGTGGCCACGCCCGGGACCCGGTCCGCGCCCTCGTGGCCGGCACCCTTCCGAGGCTGTTCGCCGCGCTGGCCTGTGCGGGCGGGCTGCTGGTCTGGGGCGCTCCCTGGGCCGTCGGTATCCTCGCGCCCGGTCTGGACGACCCCCGGCTCGCGGTGGAATGCACACGTCTGACGGCCGTCACGGTGCTCACCTTCGGCATCACGGGGTACTTCAGTGCCGCGCTGCGGGCGCACGGCCGGTTCCTGGCACCGGCCGGTGTCTACATCGCGTACAACATCGGCATCATCGGCATGACTCTGGCGCTTCACACCGTGTGGGGGGTGCGCGCCGCGGCCGCGGGGGTCGCCGTGGGCAGCCTGCTGATGATCCTCACCCTGCTGCCCACCTTCCTACGGCTGATGCCGGGCCGGGGCGGTGAGCGGGCGGCGCGGAAGCGGGGCCCCGCTCTCCTCGGCGCGGCGGTCCTGGCGCCGGTCGTCCTGTTCGTGGTGAGCCGTCAGTCGCAGGTGTTCGTGGAGCGGTTCCTCGCCTCGTCCCTGCCGGACGGTGCCATCTCCCATCTCAACTACGCGCAGAAGGTCGCGCAGCTGCCGATGGTCCTGTCCATGATGATCTGCACGGTGACCTTCCCCGTCGTCGCGCGGGCCATGGCCGCCGGGGACCGGGACGGTGCCCGGCGACGGGTCGAACGTGATCTCGCCCTCGCCGGGACCGTGGTGCTGCTGGGCACGGCGACGGTGTTCGGCTGTGCGCCCCTGATCGTCGAAGTCCTTTTCCAGCGGGGCGCCTTCGACGCCACGGACACCGCCGCCACGGCCGGTGCCATGCGGGTCTACGCCCTCGGGCTGCTCGGCCACACGCTGGTCGGCGCTCTGTGCCGGCCCTTCTTCTCGGCAGGCAGGCCCACCTGGTACCCGCTCTGCGCGATGGGGGCGGGGCTCCTGGTCACCACAGCGGCCGGGCTGCTCCTGACCCGCCCGTTCGGCGTCAACGGCATCGCGGCCGCCAACGCCCTCGGCATCAGTACGGCCGCCGTGCTGATGCTGCTCGGGCTGGGCTCGCGGGCGGTCGCGGTGCGGACCGGGACCGTCGCGCTCTCCCTCGCCCGGCCGGTGGCGGCGGCGGCGGTCGCGGCAGCCGCCGGCCGGCTGGCCACGGACCTGGTGGCCGGACCGGTGGCGGGCCTGGCGGCCGGCTGCCTCCTCGTACCCACGGCGTTCCTTCTCACCGGGCTCGCGCTCCGAGCCCCCGAGGCCGTTCATCTGCTGGCACTCATCCGACAGAGGTTCCCGCATGGCCGTTGACACTTCGCCGCGCCCCGCCCGTACGCTCCGGTTCCGGTCCGAGGCGTGGATCCTGACCTATCACTCGGTGAGTGATCCCGCGGACGATCCGTACGGGATCACCGTCTCCGCAGACCGCCTCGACGAGCAGCTGACCTGGCTGCGGCGCCGAGGGCTGACCGGCGTGGCCATCGCGACGCTTCTGGGCGCGCGGACCGCCGGGAGCCGGGGGCTGGTCGGGCTCACCTTCGACGACGGGTACGCCGACTTCCTCGACGAGGCGCTCCCGGTGCTGCTCGCTCACGGCTGCACCGCGACGGTGTTCGTCCTGCCCGGCCGTCCCGGGGGCTCCAACGCCTGGGATCCGCTCGGCCCGCGCAGACCGCTGCTCACCGAGGAGGGCATCCGTACCGTCGCGGCGGCGGGCATGGAGGTCGGCTCCCACGGGATGCTCCATCGGAACCTGACGGCACTGCCCGACGACGAACTGCGCAGGGAGACACAGGGCAGCAGGGACGCGCTCACCCGCATCGTCCGGCAGACGCCGTCAGGCTTCTGCTACCCGTACGGCACGGTCGACCGGAGGGTGGTCGAGTCCGTACGGGCAGCGGGATACGCCTACGGCTGCGCCCTCGCCCCCGGCGCGCTCTCCGGCCCGTTCGCCCTTCCCCGCACGCATGTCAGCCACGCCGACCGAGGCGCCCGTCTGCGGGCCAAGGAAGTACGGCACAGGCTGCTGCACCGCTCCGCCGGCACGGCGGCGCAGGGTGACGCGAGGTGAAGGCGCTGCACATCATCACCGGCCTCGGAGTCGGCGGGGCCGAGCAGCAACTGCGGCTGCTGCTGCGCCACCTGCCGGTGCGCTGCGACGTCGTGACGCTCACCAACCCGGGAGCGGTCGCGGAAGGGATGCGGGCGGACGGCGTCCGGGTGCGGGACCTGGGGATGAGGAGCAACCGGGACCTCGGCGCCGTGCCCCGCCTGGCCCGGCTCATCCGCCGCGGTTCGTACGACCTCGTGCACACGCATCTCTACCGGGCCTGTGTCTACGGCCGGATCGCGGCGCGCCTCGCCGGGGCCACGGTGGTGGCGACGGAGCATTCACTGGGGCACGCGGAGATCGAGGGACGACCGCTCACCCGGGGCACCCGGGAGCTCTATCTGCGCACCGAGCGGCTCGGAGCGGCGACCGTCGCCGTGTCCGACACCGTCGCGGGCAGGCTGCGCGACTGGGGTGTGCCGGCCGCCCGGATCCATACGGTGCCCAACGGTATCGATGCGGCGGCATTCCGCTTCGACAGCGCGCAACGGCGCTTCACACGGTCCCTGCTGGGACTCCCCGACGCGGCCTACGTGGTCGGGGGCGTGGGCAGGCTGGTGCCCGGAAAGCGCTTCGATCTGCTGATCGGCGCCGTCGCCGCCCTCCCCGGTGCCTGGCTCGTACTGGCCGGTGACGGACCGGAAGCCGTGCCGCTGCGTGCTCTCGCCGCCCGGCTCGGTGTGGCAGGCCGTGTCAGGTTCCTCGGCGAGTGCGGCACCGCGGGCGCCGCTCCCACGATTCCCGCGGTGCTCAGTGCCGTCGACATCTTCGTCTCGGCGTCACGCGAGGAGTCCTTCGGCCTTGCCGTCGTCGAGGCCCTGGCCGCCGGACTGCCCGTGGTGCACGCGGCCTGCCCCGCGATCGAGGACCTCCCGGCGGGCCGGGTGCCGGGCACCACCCGTATCGGCTCCTCCTCCGGCACGACCGGTCCGGAGGAGGAGCTGACAGCCGCGCTGCGGCACCACGTGGAGAGCGGCACCCGGAGGCTGCCGCCGCCTCCCGTCGTGGACGCCTACGACATCAGGTCCAGCAGCCGGCGCCTCCTGGACGTCTACGCACAGGCCGTCGCCACCGCCCCCCTCCCCCCGACCGAGAGAGTTCACCCATGACCGACTCGCCCGAGCAGCAGCCGTCCGTCATCGGACGCTTCCGCAGGCTGCGCCCCGCATTCGTACGGCCCGCCTGGTGGCCACTGCCCGCCTGCGTCCTTCTGGGAGCCGCCTGCGGATTCTCGTACGGAATGCTCGCCCGGCCCGAGTACGCGGCCACCAGCTATGCCATGGTCACCGCCGGCAAGGACATCGATCCTGCCGCCGCGCTGGGCTACGCGCAGTCGTACGGCCGCCTGGCCACCAGCGACGCCACCCTCACCTACGCCAAGGGGGCCGCCGGGGAACCCGTCCGTGAGCTCCGCGGGCACGTGCGGTCCGAGACCTCCCCCGACTCGCCCATGATCGCGGTCACCGGTACGTCGGCGGACCGGGACCGCGCCGCGGACATCGCCAACGCGGTGACCGAGGCCGTGGTCGTCAGCAGCGGACACGTCGCGAAGGACACCGGCGTGAAGCTGATCAAGTTCTCGCACGCCGTGACGCCGGTCGATCCGGTGTCCCCCTCCGCGCCGCTCGGCACGGCCGTGGGCGCCTCCGTGGGCGGGCTGGTCGGCGGACTGGTCCTTCTGGTCCGCCCCCGCCCCGGCCGCCGGGGTGTCACCGCTCAGGTACCCGCCCCCGCCCAGGGCGGCGCGTCCGACGAACGGGAGCTCGTGCGATGAACACCGGCCTTCGCGGGAGGCTCACCGTCACCCTCTGCAGGGATCTGCCGGACTTCGCGGATCTCGCCCCCGAGTGGGACGCGCTGCACCGCCGCTGCACCTCTGCCACGCCCTTCCAGAGTCACGCGTGGCTCCACTCGTGGTGGCTCTCCTACGGAACCCCGGGCCGGCTCCGGGTCCTGCTGGCGCGCCGGGGCGGACGCCTGATCGGCGCGGCACCCCTGATGCTCGTGCACCGCCCGATGCCTCTGCTGGTGCCGATGGGCGGCGCGATCTCCGACTTCTTCGACATCCTGGCGGACGGCGAGGACACCCGGGCAGCGGTCGACGCGCTGGGGCACGGACTCCACCGGGCAGCCGCACACGCGGTCGTGGACTTGCGGGAGGTACGGCCCGAAGCCTCGGCACACCTGCTGTTCGAGCAATGGCCCGGCGCCCGGAGCAGCCGCTCGGACTCGACCTGCATGGAATTGCCCGCCGGGCCGATCGACGCCCTCATCGGACGGATGACCGGTTCGCGTGCCCAGCGGGCCCGGGCCAAGCTGCGCAGGATCGACGCGTTGGGCATCGAGTGCCGGACGGCGCCCGTTCACCGGGTGGCGGGCGCGGTCGGCACCCTGCTGCGGCTGCACGAACTCCAGTGGCTCGGCAGAGGGGTCAACCCGGAGCACCTGCGGCCCCGCTTCTGTGCGCACCTCGTGCGGTCCGCTCGCCGGATGGTGCGCGACGGCGAGGCCTCGGTGAGGGAGTTCCTGCTCGACGGGGAGGTGGTGGCCGCCGACCTGTCGTTCCGGTCCGCGCAGCTGACCGGGGGTTACCTCTACGGTGCCGATCCCCTGCTCAGGGAGAGGAAGGTGGACGTCTCCTCGATGCTGCTGCGCGAGATCGCGCGGGAGACGGTGGGCTCGGATGGCGGTGTGCTGAGTCTGCTGCGTGGCTCGGAACAGTACAAGAACCACTGGGGCCCGGTGCCCGTCGTCAATCAGCGTCTGCTGCTGGCCCGTTCCGCACTGGAGCCGCTGTTGCGGCTGCGCGAGACGCAGCTGACCGTGCGGGACCGGGCCGCGGAAACGGTGAAGTCCCGCTTTCCCGGAGCGCGGGACTGGCGGGGCCGGCTGAGCGAGCTTCCGGCTGCCGGGCTCGCGGCCCTGGGCCGGAGTTGAGTCAGGATGATGAGTTTTGGGCCGATCCGTTACCGTCTGTCGATTTTCGCGTTGTCAGGGCATACCGGCCGCACGCTCCGCAGCCGGTTCCGACCCCCTCAAGGAGAACTCATGTCGCGTATCTCGAAGGTGGCCGCCGTCATGGCAGGCACCGGTGCCCTCATCGCCGGCGGTGCCGGCATGGCCGCCGCCGACGCCGGTGCGGAGGCCGTCGCCGCGCACTCCCCCGGTGTCCTTTCGGGCAACGCCGTCCAGGTGCCCGTCCACATCCCGGTCAACGTGTGCGGCAACACGGTGAACGTGATCGCCCTCCTGAACCCGGCGTTCGGCAACACCTGCGCGAACGTGTCGGACAGTCACGAGAACAAGGGTGAGTACGGCTACGGCCACTGATCCCGCCGAGGCACCACCGGGCCTCCCCCTCTGCTTCCAGGCGGAGGGGGAGGCCCGTTCCCGTTCCGGCGAGGCCAGGAGCTGTTCCGGGGACGGCCGGCGCCCCTCAGACGTACCGGTAGAACCGGGTGTGGTCCATGAGCTGCGAGGGCGCCACGTCCCAGGGCGGCATCGGCTGGTCGGACGCGAAGATCCGGTCCCGCTGCGGGTCGTGGGCGGGGAGTGCGCGGGCCGGCAGGTAGGGGGAGCGCGGATGCGCCTTCTGCCAACGGGTCCAGAGCAGGTCGATGAAGGCGTGGTGCAGCCAGAAGACCGGGTCGTCGGGTGAGGCCGCGCCCGCCATCGAACCGCCGATCCAGCGGTGCACCCGGTTGTGGTTGGCCACCCCGCGGGCGCCCCTGATGCCCCAGCCCTCGATCCTGTTGCGGAAGCCGGTGGTGCTGACGCTGTTCCAGGGCTCGGCGTCGTACACCGGATCCTTCAGCGCGCGGTCCACGTCCGCCGCCCCGGGCAGGGTGACGGGCGCGGAGGGCCGGCCGAAGTCGCGCCGCAGGAAGGGGTCGTCGGTGACTCCGGCGCGGATACGCCAGTTCCCCCGCCGGTAGGCGAACGGCCCGGTCATGACCTGCCGGTCGCCCGGCCGGCCGTTTCCGCCGAGGAAGTCCTCCGCCCAGAGGGAGGCGCTCGCCGTGTCGTCCCGCGTCCAGTCCCAGTACGGAAGCGTCACCCGGGGATCGACGGCCCTCAGTGCCTTCTCGAACTCCAGCAGATATCTGCGGTGCCAGGGGAAGAAGGACGGGGTCATGTGGGCGGGCCGAGGCCTTCGCTCCGTGTCGGTGACGTAGTACTGCCTGTGCAGGGTGACGAAGTCGTCGTAGCGTCCCGAGCGTTTGAGCTCGAGGATCGCGTCGACCAGGCGTTTCTTCTCGGTCCGCGTGAGGTCGCGTTGATTCTTGCGGCTGTGCACCCGTGCTCCGTCCTCAGGGCTCAGATGGTGTGCGGGGAGACGGCTGACAACTGGGCGGTGCCGAGTTCGTCGACCGCCGCGCGGGCCGTCTCGACGAGGGTCGGGAACGACTCGTAGTGGTTGACGGTGCTGATATAGCTCCCGTCGGCGCGCCTCATCACATGCAAGGCACGTCCGTCGACACTGACGTCGATGCCGGGGGTCATGGCGACGGCCCCGGCCTCACCGGCGTGCGACTGTGCGCCGGCCGGCACCACGGGCGTGGCCGTCCCCCGGATCTCCCGGCCCTTGTAGAACTCGGAGAACCGCTCGGGGCCCACTGCGTCGCGCTCCTGGGTGCGGCCTCCGGGGTCCGGGCTCTCGAGGAGGACCGGGGCGAGTGCGCCGCCGGTGCCGGCGACCACAGCCGCGGTGAAGACGGTGCGCAGGACCGCCCGGCGGGCCGGCCGCGGGGCGCCGCCCGGACCCCCGCGCGTGCCGTCGGTCGGGTTCATGGTGGGTGTACCTCCCTCTCGTCCGCTTCTGCGAGGTGTCCCGCTCGACTGGGCAACGAGACCGGGGGCGAACGGTTCTCATCCGCAGGACATCACGCGACCGTGGGAATTGTCCGGCCCGTCCGGCCGTGTCGGCCGCCGAGTGCCTTCCGCCGGGCGAGCATGGTCCTCCTGACTCCCGGAGGCTGAGCATGGAAGCGCCGACACTGGTGACCGCGGACCGCGTGCGAGGGGCGGCCGGTGCCGACCTGGCCGACCCGGCCTTCTGGCGGCTGCCACGGTCCGAGCGGCTGGCCGCGTTCGCCCGGCTGAGAGAGCTCGACGCACCGGTCCGCTTCACTCCTCGGACGGGGCCGCGGACTCCGTTCCGCGCGTTGGTGAAGCACGCTGACGTAAGGGCGGCCAGCCGGCAGCCGCAGGTCTTCACGAGCGCACCCGGGGTGACCGTGCCCGAACCGGCGCCCTGGGCGAAGGCGGTGTTCGGCAACTCCATGGTCAACATGGACGGCGCCGAACACGCCGGGCTGCGCAGGACCATCTCCCGTGCCTTCACGCCGAGGCTGCTCGCCGAGGCGGAGGAGAACATCGGTGCCGTCGCCCGGCGGCTGGTCGACGAGGTGGTCAAGGAGGGCCCGGGCGACTTCATGCGCTCGGCGCCCTCCCGTATGCCGTTCGAGGTCATCTGCGACCTGATGGGCATTCCCGCACGCCATCGGCCCGGGATCGCCGCACGGATCGACCACGCGTCGGAGTACGTCGGAGTACGGAGGCGTGGCCGCGCGCGGCTGCGGATCCCGGGGCGCGGACTGCGCTCCCTGGCCCGCATGCAGCTGGAGATGGCGGGCATCGCCCGAGAGCGGCGCCGCGTCCCGGCGGACGACGTCATCTCGGCGCTCGTCCGCGCTGACGTCGGCGGACAGGCCCTGTCCTCGCGCCAGCTCGGCGCCTTCTTCTCGCTGCTGCTCGTGGCCGGTGTGGAGACCACCCGGAACGCCATCGCCCACGGGATGGTCCTGCTGACCGCACATCCCGATCAGAGGGCCCTCCTGGAGTCCGACTTCGACCGCTACGCCGACGGAGCGGTCGACGAGATCGTCCGGCACTCGACGCCGATCATCCAGTTCCGAAGGACGGTTGCTTCCGAATGCGCACTCGGCGGCCACACTTTTCTGCCGGGGGAAAAGGTCGTACTCCTCTATGCGTCGGCGAACCGGGACGCGTCCGTCTTCGACGACCCGGACGCGTTCGACATCACCCGGTCCCCGAATCCGCACCTCGGATACGGCGGCGGAGGTCCCCATCACTGTCTGGGGGCGCACCTGGCGAAGCTGGAGATGAAGGCTCTCTTCCGCGAGATGCTCACGCGGCTGGACGGGGTCCGTGCTTCGGGTGATCCCGGTCTGATCGATTCGAATTTCGACAACCGGGTGCGTGCCCTGCCTTTCACCTTCGACGTGCGTCACCCGAATGGTCCGCTCTGAGCCTGGACGTGTCGCGAATGGTCTATTCACGGCCGTTCCCGGAGCCCGTCGTTGAATCTTTCTCCTTAGGGTCGACAAGGCCGGACAGGCCGCAATCCAAGGAGGAGCCGTGCCCGTACAGCGCCGTTTCATCAATTTCGGCATCGGGGCGACCGCGCTCTGCCTCCTCGTCGGCGGCGCGGTCCTCGCCGATCACGACACCACGGACACCCAGGCCGGCAAGGGCGCCACCCAGAGGGCACCGGAACAGGACAGGACGACCGCCATCGGCGCCTACCTGGACTACGGCCCCCAGGGCGTGCAGCGGATGGCGGAACTGTCGCGCTGGCTCGGCGGTACGGAGCTTCGTGTCGGGCACAGCTATCTGCCGGGCGACCTGTGGGAGAACATCGAGGGCCGTCCCGGCTTCCTCGCCGCGTGGGCGGCGTGGCGGAAAGCCGACGAGGACCGGATGTTCGTACTCAACACGCCGATGCTGGAGCGGAACGAGGAGCGTGTCTCCGACGACGAGGTGCGCGGTCTGCTGAGGGCCGGTGCCTACGGGCAGTTCGACGAGCACTTCCGCAGACTGGCCGAGCGTCTGGTCCTGCTGGGCGTTCCCGACACGGTGATCGTCCTCGGCTGGGAGATGAACGGGACGACGTACACCCACCGGTGCGGCCCCGATCCCGTCGCGTGGAAGGCGTACTGGAATCGCATCGTCACCGCGATGCGCTCCGTGCCGGGCCAGGAGTTCCGCTTCGACTTCGCGCCGAGCAGGGGGCGGGACGCCGTGCCCTGGACGGAATGCTATCCGGGCGACGACGTCGTGGACATCATCGGCATGGACTCCTACGACCAGCCTCCGGCGCGGACCTTCGACGAACAGGTGAACGAGCCGTACGGACTGCAGAAGCAGGTCGACTTCGCGGCCGAGCACGGCAAGCCGATCTCGTTCCCCGAGTGGGGGCTGTTCCGCAACGGCGACAACCCCGAGTACATGCGCCGCATGCTGGAGTGGATCGAGCGGCACAAGCCGGTGTACCAGACGATCACGGACTACTGCCCCCACGGGGTGTGGCAGTGCGCCGACAATCCCCACTCCTCCCAGGTGTTCCGCGAGATGCTGAGCGGGCTGCCGGATGCCACCACGCCCCCGGCGCCCGATGCCGACCCGAGCGGGACACCGACGGCGCCCAAGCCCGACAAACCCACGCCGACGGTGCCTGCTCCGGACGTGAACGAGCCCGGGTGGTGCGTCACCCTTCCGCTCAGCGACTGGTTCGGCCAGTGGCTGAGCGACCGCGAACTCTGTGTGCGCGACTGAGGGCCGCGCTCCGGCGATGTCACATCCGCGCCGGCCCGCTCCGTCCTGGAGACAGGAGGCGCGGTTCGGGCACGCCGATGCCGGGCCGCGCCGTCGCAGGACCGAACGGGATCGAAGGAGCAGGACATGCGGGTAGCAGTGGCAGGCGGCACCGGGGCGGTCGGCCGGCTCGTCGTCGAGGAACTCACCGCGGCGGGGCACGAACCGGTGACGCTGGCGCGGTCGCGCGGTGTGGACCTCGTCTCCGGTGCGGGACTCGAAGCCGCCCTGGTGGGCGTGGAGACGGTCATCGACGTGAGCAACAGGACGACTCTCGGTCGCGACAAGGCGGTCTCCTTCTTCGGCTCGGTCAGCCGCAATCTGCTGGACGCGGGTTCACGCGCCGGGGTACGCCACCACGTGGCGCTCTCGGTCATCGGCGTCGACCGGGTCGGTCACGGCTACTACCAGGGCAAGCTGCGGCAGGAGGAGGTCGTGAGGGGCGGACAGGTGCCGTGGACCGTGCTCCGGGCCGCACAGTTCCACGAGTTCGTGCCCCAGACCCTGGATCAGATGCCGAAGCCGCTCGCCGTGGTGCCCCGGATGCGCACGCAGCCCGTGGCGGCCCGGGAGGTGGCCCGCCACCTGGTGGATCTGGCACTCGCTCCGGCCCAGGGCATGGCACCGGAACTCGCCGGGCCGCGGGAGGAGCAGCTCGTGGACCTGGTGCGGCGGCTGCTCCGGGCCCGCGGCGAGCGCAGGCCGGTGGTGCCGGTGAGACTGCCCGGCGCCGCGGGAGCCGCCATGGCCGGCAACGGTCAGCTGCCGGCCGGGCCGGGGCCCCGGGGGACGGAGACCTTCGACGAGTGGCTCGCCCGCACTGTGGCGCGGCGAGGATGACCATGGCATCAGCTCAGCGACGTAAGGAGGACGACGCGGCTCGAACGTCGCGCTGAGGCCGGGCCTGACGGGCTGTGCCGGGGAAGTCACCCTTCGCCGGCGGCTCGGGACGGTTCCCTCCGACGCGTCGCTTCCCGATCACCCGGGTCTCTTCGATACTGGTGCCGTACGCACCTGAGACAGAAGGACCGGATCCACGCCCGCGGCCGGTCACCTCGTTCGGCCGGCCGCCATGCTCTTCCCCAGGAGGAACCGTTGCGCATGCTCATCAACGTGCCGGAGACCGTCGTCGCGGACGGGCTCCGCGGAATGGCCGCCGCCCACCCCGAGCTCGTCGTGGACACCGAGAAGCGGCTCGTGGTCCGGCGTGACGCCCCGGTGGCCGGGAAGGTGGGCCTCGTGTCCGGCGGCGGGTCCGGGCACGAGCCGCTGCACGCGGGCTTCGTCGGGCCCGGAATGCTGTCCGCGGCGTGTCCCGGCGAGATCTTCACCTCGCCGGTACCCGATCAGATGGTGCGGGCGGCCGCCGCGGTCGACAGCGGTGCCGGGGTGCTGTTCGTCGTGAAGAACTACACCGGGGACGTGCTGAACTTCGACATGGCCGCCGAACTCGCCGAGGACGAGGGCATCCAGGTCGCCCGGGTTCTGGTCGACGACGACGTGGCGGTGGCCGACAGCACGTTCACGGCGGGCCGGCGCGGCACCGGGGCGACACTGTTCGTCGAGAAGATCGCCGGGGCGCTGGCCGACGAGGGGGCGCCACTGGAGCGGGTGGAGTCCTTGGCCCGGCGGGTGAACGAGTCCTCGCGGAGCTTCGGGGTTGCGCTCAGCTCCGTCACCACTCCGGCGAAGGGCACTCCCACGTTCGATCTGCCCTCCGGCGAACTCGAACTGGGCATCGGCATCCACGGCGAGCCCGGCCGGGAGCGCCGCCCGATGATGACGTCCGGCGAGATCGCCGACGCCGCGGTCCACGCGGTGCTGGAGGATCTGCGGCCCAGCGGTCCCGTGCTGGTGCTGGTCAACGGGATGGGCGCGACTCCGCTGCTGGAGCTGTACGGGTTCAATGCCGAGGTGCAGCGGGTGCTGTCGGAGCGGGGCGTTTCGGTGGCTCGTACGCTGGTGGGCAACTACGTGACGTCGCTGGACATGGCAGGCTGCTCGGTGACGCTCTGCCAGGTGGACGAGGAGATGGTGCGGCTCTGGGACGCACCGGTACAGACGCCCGCACTCCGCTGGGGCCGGTGAACGGGCCCTCCCACCGTGTGAGGAACAGGAGATCTTGTGCTCGACACCGATTTCTTCCGTCGCTGGATGGCTGCCACCGCGGCTGTCGTCGCCCGTGAGGCGGACCGGCTGACCGAGCTCGACGCCGCGATCGGGGACGCCGATCACGGGAGCAACATGCGCCGCGGCTTCGCCGCGGTGAACGACGTACTCGAGAAGGAGCCACCCGCGACGCCGGGGGCCGTGCTGACGCTGGCGGGCCGGCATCTGATCTCGACGGTGGGTGGGGCGTCCGGGCCGCTGTACGGAACTCTGCTGCGCCGCACGGGAAAAGCACTGGGCGACGCGCCGGAGGTGACCGGGGAACAGCTGGCCGAGGCCCTCGGGGCGGGCGTCTCCGCGGTGGCTCAGCTCGGCGGGGCGCAGGCGGGGGACAAGACGATGCTCGACGCGCTGCTTCCGGCGGTCGAAGTGCTGGGCAACTCGTTCGAGGAGGCCCGGGACGCGGCGCTGGCCGGCGCCTTGGCGACCGTGCCGCTGCGGGCTCGCAAGGGCAGGGCCAGTTATCTGGGCGAACGCAGCATCGGGCACCAGGATCCGGGTGCCGCCTCGGCCGCGCTGCTGGTCGGGGCCCTCACAGAGGCCACGGAACCGGGCGCCGGGGGCAGCGCGTGAGCGAGGAGAAACAGGTCGGGATCGTGCTGGTCTCCCACAGCGGGCCGGTGGCGGAAGCCGTCGCCGAGCTGGCACGAGGGCTGGCGGCCGGTGGCGCGACGGCACCGGTGGCGGCGGCCGGTGGCACCTCGGCCGGCGGGCTGGGGACGAGTACGGAGCTGATCGCCGAGGCGGCCAGAACGGTCGACAGGGGCGTCGGGATCGCACTGCTCGTGGACCTCGGGAGCGCGGTGCTCACGGTCAAGTCCATGCTTGCGGAGGGCGGTGAACTGCCGGACGGGGCACGGCTGGTGGACGCTCCGTTCGTGGAGGGCGCGGTCGCGGCGCTGGTGACGGCGTCGGCCGGGGGCGATCTGGAGACCGTGGAGGCGGCGGCCACGGACGCGTACGGCTACCGGAAGGCGTGACGGGGATACGCCGGCGCCCCTGTAGGGAGGGCCGGCCGGCGCGAGGTGGGCGCGTGCGGACTCAGATCACCGTGCAGGCAGGTCGAGCGTGAACGGTGCGGCCTCGGCGTGGGTGCCGGAGTAGGTGCCCTGGAAGCCGAGGGACTGGCTGCCGCCTGCCGCGACCGCGCGCCTTTGCCCCACACGTGCACACCGCACGGCTCCCGGCTCACGTCCTGAGCCGTGCGGTGGTGCGGCACGCGAGGTGGTGTCAGGCGGCGGGCGCCACCGCCCCGGCCGCGATCCGGATCCGTACCTGCCGGCTGACGCCGTTGACGGTGACCGCGAGCATGACGGTGCCCGGCCGGAGCGCGGTGAGCGTGCCCGTGGCCGGGTCGAGCGTCACGGAGTGGCGTCGGTGGGCATCGCCGGGGTCCCCGATGTGGACGTTCGGGGAGCCGGTCCAGTCGACGCTGAGCGGGAAGGCCGCCGGCACGGTCCGCGTGCCCTGGGTGAGGTGTGCGCCGACTACCGTGCGCTCCCCCGCGACGAGCGCGGAGGGGGCCTCCAGGGCCAGTGCGTCGACGTGCGCGCGGATCTGTGCGGAGACCCAGTCCGGCCCTCCCCGCCACGGCTGCCGGCGTGCCGCGGCCTGTTCGCCGGGCGAGACGCGGTCGGCTCCGATCAGGGACCAGCCGGTGAAGCCTCCCTCGTCCGCCGGGCCTGCCGGAGCCTTGCCGGAGTTGCCGTTGATCAGATACGGGACTCCGTCCACGTGCGAGGCGTGGAAGACCCCGACGTGGCTGCCGATGAACCCGGCGCCCTTACCCGTCGTACGGCGGAAATCGGCGAGCCACTGTTCGACGAGGGCGGCCTCCTTCCGGTCGCTCAGCTGACTTCCCTTCTGCACCGTCGGATCGCGCGGGGGCACGTGCTCGATCAGCATCACGGAGCCGACGGACCGGTCCTCCGCCGCCGCGTCGAGCTGGGCGCGCACTTCCTTGATCTGGGGGAAGCCGCCGCCTCGCAGGCTGAGACTCGACGTGTCCAGGGTGATGACCCGGGTGCCCTTGTGGTCGAACGTCCGCTGAGCCGGTCCGAAGTGTGTGATGAAGTTGTCGATCTTCCCGCCCATCACCTCGTGGTTGCCCGGTACGTAATACCAGGGCAGTGCGTCGCCCAGCTCCTCGTCCAGGACCTGGCGGGCGAAGGCGAGGTCGGCGGGTGATCCCTCGTCGACGAGGTCCCCGTTGACGACGAGGAAGTCGGGGTGCGCCGCCTTGATCTCCCGCAGGGTGCGGCGGGCCTGCTGGACGATGGCACTGTCCGGGTCGCGTGCGACGAACTGGGCGTCCGACATCACCGCGAACTGCCAGTCCCGGCCCTCTGTGACCGCTGCGGTGTCGATCAACGGGTCGGTGAGCTCGGCCTGTTCGGGAACATCGACCGTGGGCGGCACCTGGGCGGTCAGGCCGTCGATGACGATCTCACCCGTGTACTGCCGGGCCGCTGCCGTCTCGGCGAGGTAGAAGCGGTGCACCGACAGCGGCATCGCCGCGCCCGGTGGCACGGCGAAGGTGACCTGCCGCCAGCCGGTCCAGGTGAGGTACGGCCCCCGCAGCAGCTGGTCGGAGCCGGCGGCGTCCTTGAGGTGCAGGGTCGGCCAGGCGCCGTTGCCGTCTCCCTTGATCCAGAGGGTGTACGCCTGCGGCTGACCCGGCACGACGACGGGGCGGGGCGGGGACGCGTAGGCGGCGCGGGTCGCCGTCGACCGGGTGAAGTCGTAATCGAGCCGGAGCCCGGTGCCGGTGTGCCCGTCAGGCGTCGCGGCCAGTGAACCGTCCGCACGAGCCTGGCTGAACTTCCAGGATCCGGCGTCCTCGAAGTCCGCCACGGTCTGCTCGGTGAGGCCGACGCTCACCGCGAGGGTCGTGCTGACGCCTGCCACGGTGGCCGTGATCCGTCCCGCTCCCGAGCCGGTGAGGGACCTGACGGTGAAGGATCCCCTGCCGTCGTCGGCGACGGCGAAGAGTGTGCGGTCGTAGTCGAGGTCGAGGTCTCCCGGCTCGACGGGAGCACTCGTACCGTGGGCGTCGAGTCCGACGATGCCGAAACGGCCGGCGGCCTCCTTGCCCGCCAGGCCGACGCGCGCGGTGGTGGGCCGGATACGGGCCAGCCGGTCGAGGACGGTGAGCCGGGTCACGCCGTGCGCGCCGGCGCGCTCCGCCCGGACGTCGGTCGTGCCGCTGCGGCGGGCGGTGAACGTCCCTCCGGCGTCGACACCGCCGACCGCCGGACTGACGGCACGCCAGCGGGGGGCGCCTGCGGCGGGGCCGTACGTCTCGTCGTACCCGGCGGCGGTGAGCTGCCGGGTCAGGCCGGGGAAGACCCGCTCGGGGTGGCCGCCGCCGACCGGGCCGTCGCCGGGGGCGGCCCCGGCCGGCGTGCGGGTCTCGACCCAGAACCCTTCCAGGCGCCCGCTGCCGTCGGGCGCGGTCAGGGCCAGACCGTTGGGGACGGTGCGCTCACTGCCGTCGGACGGGCTGTTCTCGATCCGGAGCGCATCGCTGCCCGGTTCACGGGCGACGAGGGTCGACGAGCCTCCCCCGTCCAGGTTCAGAGCACTGTACGAGCCTGCCTCGCGCATCATCTCGCCCAGCTCGGTCAGGGTGACGCCGCCGCTGTCCGTCTGGCGTCCGTCGACGGTGAGGACCTGCATGGTCCGGCCGTCCTTCGAGAACCCGACAGCCGTACGGGGCGCCGCGGTGTTGTTGCCCTCGCCGTCGTGGTTCTGCGCGGTCCCGTCGACGACGAGCAGCTCCCGGCCGCCGACGGCGGTGCGTGGCACGGCTCCGCTGTCGGTGCGTGCCCGGTACTCGATGCCGACCGGGTCGCCCGGTTCCAGGGCGGCCAGCAGTCCGGCCCCGGCCTCACGCCCGACGAGCACCACGGTGTCCTCGGGCACGGGCCCTGATCCCGGGGTGCCGGACACCGAGGCGACCTTGCCGTCGCGCACGGCCACTTCGGCGACGGGCTGTGCGTCGTCGACGGTCAGGGCGCGGTCGGCGCTGCCCCAGGACGAGGTGTAGGCCCCCACGCCCTGAGCCGGTACGTTCGCCGCGTTGTACGCGGCCAGCGGGTGGGCTCCGGATGGAAGGGAAAGCGTGCCTTCGAAGTAGAGCTCCAGGACTCGGCCCGCGTTCTCCGGTCCGATGCCCACCGCACGGTTGACGCCCGGGGCCGGGGAGTGGACCGTCCGGCCGTCCTTGACGCCAGGGCCCTGGGGCGCTCCGGTCTGGTTGATGTCGAAGAAGTCCGCGTTGATCGCGGCGACGGTGCGGCGGCCCTTCCCCGGGTCGTGCCCGGCGGCGAGCTCGGAGACCGTACGCCGGTCCGCGACCTTGCCGGAGGAGAGGTAGTCGGCGCGTACTCCCCTGCCGTCCAGGTCGACGGAGAGGGTGTCGACCCGCAGCCATTTGTCGGACTCGAGGCGGTCGTACGAGCTCAGCCGGACGCCGGGGGCGATGGGACGGGAGGCACGGGCGGTCTCGATGCCGTCGCCGTCCACGACAGATCCCGGGAGGCCGGACGGGCCGCTCGCCGCGGGCGGGGCGACCGGTCTGAGGACCTCGGCGGTGGTGTGCGGGCGGGGGTCCGGAGTCTGGTCGGCGGCTGCGGGTGCGATGGCTCCGACCGCCATCGCGCCCGCGGTCGCGAGCAGCACGAGTGGCCGCACGGCGCTGCGGAATGTGCCAGGGCCCACAAATCCTCCTGGTGCAGAGCGGATTGCGCGCGGAATGCGCTGTCGGCCGACAGCATGGCCGGGCTCGTCGGGGCGCACCAGAGGACAACGAGGACATCAGGAGGAACAACACGCGGCGAAGGAGTGACCCCCGACGGCCCGGGTCCGTGGCCATGCGGCCCCGGCCGTCAGGCTTCGCAGCTCCCGCGCCGGTGGCCTTCCGTACTCCCGGCCCTCACACTTGACGACATGTCGACAGTCAGGCGCAGCGCGGGTCTCCTGCTCTTCCGGGTCGTCGCGGGCGAGGACGGCCTGCCGGACGCCGAGGTACTGATCGGCCATATGGGCGGACCGTTCTGGGCCCGCCGTGACGCGGCGGCCTGGTCGGTCCCCAAGGGCGAGTACGAACCCCCGGAGGAGGCTGCCGCCGCCGCGCGCCGGGAGTTCGAGGAGGAACTCGGGCTGCCCGTACCGGCCGGTACCTGGATCCCACTGGGTGAGACACGCCAGTCCGGCGGCAAGACCGTCACCGTATGGGCCGTGGAAGGCCGGCTGGACCCCGCGAGGGCGGTCCCGGGCACCTTCACCATGGAGTGGCCGAGGGGGTCCGGTGTGCTGCGGGAGTTCCCGGAGATGGACCGGTTCGCCTGGTGCACACCGGACGACGCCCTCGAACGGCTGGTGGCGGGCCAGCGGGTCTTCGTCGAGCGGTTGCGAGCCTACGTACGGGAGGGACGCGCCCCCTCGGAGGCGTAGACGCCGGAGCCCGCCACGGCACGGCCCGCCCGGAGCTCGAGGCGCTCGCCGGTGAAGCGGCCGCGGAAGCTCCGGTCGTGCGAGACGACGACGACTGCCCCCGGATAGCGGTCGAGCGCGGCTTCCAGCTCCTCGACCAGTCCGAGCGCGATGTGGTTCGTCGGCTCGTCCAGGATCAGCAGATCCGCCGGACGGGTCACCAGGCGCGCCAGGGCGAGTCTGCGCTGCTGCCCGATGGAGAGGGCCGCCACCGGCACGGTCAGGTCCTCCCGACGGAACAGGCCGAGAGCCAGCAACTCGTCCTCGTACTCGTCGGGGAATCCCGGCCGCCCCGCCGCGAACGTGGACAGCAGTGTGCGGCGGGTGGGCCTGACGGGGAGTTCCTGAGGGAGGTAGCCGATTCCGCCCCGTCGCCGGACCGTGCCCGAGTCGGGCGCGAGGTCACCGGCCAGGACGCGCAGGAGAGTGGTCTTCCCCGCCCCGTTGGGCCCGGTGACCAGAAGCCGTCGGCCCGGTTCGACGCGCAGGGAGGGCAGGTCCAGCCGTTCGCCGACGAGGACGGAGTCCAGCTCGGCCACGAAGGTCGAACCGCCGGCGTCTCCGTCCGCCGGGCGGTCCTCCGGGCGGGCGAGGATGAGGTCGGCGGTGAAGCGCAGCGGCCGGGGAGGCGCGGGCACGGGTGAGCGGCGCAGCGTCTCCAGGCGGGTCCTGGCGGCCCTGACCTGGCCCGACAGCTTGGCCTCATGCGATCTGCGGTGCTTGCCGAAGCCCTGCCCGGGGTCCTTGCCGGTGCCCGCGAGGCGCTGGCCGGCGGCGCTCACCAGTTCTTCCGTGCGGGCCAGTTCGGCCAGCCACTCCTGGTGTTCCTGGGCCCAGCGGCGGTGCGCGGCGGCCTTCGCCGCACGGTAGCCGTCCCAGCCGTCGCCGTACCGGGAGACGCTTCGCAGATCGCGGTCGACCTCCAGGATCACGGTGGTGATCCGCTCCAGGAACGCCCGGTCGTGGGTGACGGCGACCACGGTGCCGCGGTGGGCGCGCAGATGTTCCTCCAGCCAGGTGACGGCGTTCGCGTCGAGGTGGTTGGTGGGCTCGTCGAGGAGCAGGAGTTCCGGGGCGGCGGCGAGTACGCAGGCCAGGGCCAGCCTGGACTGCTCGCCTCCGGAGAGGGTGCCGAGCTCGCGGTCGCGGGTGAGATGACCGAGCCTGAGACCGTGCAGTGCGGCGTCGGTCCTGGCATCCGCCTGGTAGCCGCCGCGCTCCTCGTACGCCGTCACCAGGTCTCCGTACGCGGCGAGCCTCGCGTCGTCCAGGTCCTCGTGGGACATCGCCTCCTCCTCCGCACGGATCGAACGCTCCAGGGCGCGGAGTTCGGCGAGAGCCGCGTCGACGGCGTCCTGGACCGTGCTGCGGGGGTCGAGGGTGAGGGTCTGGGCGAGGTATCCGGTGCCGCCCGGGAAGCTGACGGTGACGTCACCGCTGTCCGGGGTCTCCGCCCCGGCCATGAGCCGGAGCAGGGTGGACTTCCCGGACCCGTTCTCGCCGATGACGCCGGCCTTCTCTCCGGGGCGGACGGTGAGGGACACCTCGTCGAGGACGGACCGGTCGCCGTACGCCTTGGAGACGTCGTTCATCGCCAGTTGGGCGCGGGGGTACTGAAGAGACATGGGTGCTTTCCCTGAAGTGACATGCCCTCAGCGGCGCGCACATCGACGTCAAGGACGGAAGCACGCTGCGGGACAGGGGTGTCGGACGACGGAGAGGACTGCGGCACATCGCGTGGCCCGGAAGGTCACGCGGCGACGGTCGGCGTCGCGGGGCGGCGTCCTGGCCGTGAATCAGAGAAAGAAGTAGTACGAACCCATGGCACCCATTCTAACCATGCCGGCGGGCAGCCCAGGCGTACGGGCAGGGCATGGTCCTTGTCGAGCCTGGTGGGGGTCGAAGTGGTGCACGTCACCACTGGCGAGGACCTGTTCAAGGTGTCGCGGTGGTGTCCATGACCTCGCCGACGAGCCTCGCTGTGTCGGCCCCGTGGTCCGCGGGAACGCCGAAGAGCTCGGGATGCGCGTAGGCGGCGCGGAAATCCAGGGGTTCGTCGGCGGCGGGCCCGGCCATCTCGTCGAGGAGACGTTCCGCCATCTCCCCGACACGGCGGCCGCGTGCGTCGGTGCGCCGCTTGGTGAAGGCAGGGGAGATGAGTTTGCGCAGACGCCGGTGGTCGGGTCCGTAGGCGGTGATCATGTTGGTCACGCCCACCCACGAGTTGATCCAGAATCCCGGAACTCCCCCTCGATCCAGGCCGGCCGGTGCTCGTAGGGCTCCTTGGACACCCGGTCGTCGGCGAGCGGTTGCTTGGGGACGTGGTGTCCGGTCGGTGCCCAGACCGTGATGCCGCCGGTCGACCGCCGCGACCGAGCCTCGGGAACGTAGTGCGTCGGCCTCTCCGTGGATGTCGCGACCTGCGGGGTCGATCGCGAAGGGGCGCTGTCCCACGGGTAACTCCTGCGTGTGGCGGCCGGGATGGGACGAGCGTAGGGGCGCGGGCGTTCATCATCCAGGCGTTCCGACGAGGCGTCGCCCGCGCCCGGCGGGCGGAAACCAGCTGCGCACCGGGGGTGGGGTCCCGCCTGCGATACGGAAGGCCCTGTTCACGTCAGGAGCGGTGCGGGTGTCACTTCGTGGTGTGGGTGTCGTTCGTCGCCGCGTTCCCGAGCGACGCGGTCGCGGTCTCGCCGTCCGGCGGCCTGCTCAGGACGAGCACGGCGACGTCGTCGCGGCGTACCCCGCCGGAGAACTGCTGCAGGTCCCTCTGAAGCGCGTCCAGGACCTGGTCCGGCTCGTCCCCCACCCACCGGCCGAGCCGCTCGTCGAACGGGTAGAAGACACCTGTGGCGTCGCGCGCCTCGGTCACCCCGTCGGTGTAGACGAGCAGTGCGGCGCCCGGCGGAAAGCGGAGCCACTCGGCGGCGCGCGCCTCGGCGCTGAGGTCCGCCATGCCCAGCGGCACGGACGTCCGGTGCAGGGTGACGACGGACGCCGCACCCTCGTGCAGCAGCCGCGGCGGCAGATGGCCGCAGTTCACGGCCTGCACCCGGTCGCCACCGTCGAAGCCCAGCAGCAGGGCGGTGACGAAGCGCTCGGTCTCACCGGTCTCGGCCGAGAAGGCGTTGTGCCGTACGACCGCGTCCTCGACGGAGTCGGCCACCGCGGTGAGCTCGGGCTCCCGCACGGCCGCTTCCCTGAACGCGCCGAGCGCGGCGAATCCGGCCCCGATCGCGGGCAGCCCCTTGCCCTGCACGTCGCCGATGATCACGCGGGTTCCATGGGGCGACTGCACGACCTCGTAGATGTCGCCGCCGACGAAGCGGTCCTCCTCCATCGGCTCGTAGAGGCCGTGGGCGCGGACCTGCCGCGTGGTGACGGGGAGGGGGCGCAGGATCTGTCGCTGAAGCGCGACGACGGCCGAGCGCAGCCTCGCCACCTGGACGGCGTGCCGGATGCGTGCGGCACAGGCGACGACACCCAGAGCGCTGGCGAGGGCGGTGAAGCCGATGAGGGAGACGACGTCCCAGAAGGGGCCGGTCGAGGCGATCCGCGATCCGACGACGACCAGGGTGACCCACACCGCCACGGCGGCCGTCTGGCGGACCGTGCAGAAGACCGAGGCCAGCGCGGGCAGCACGACCGTGAGCGGGATGAGAGGGAGGTCGTTACCGGAGAGGGCGTCGAGCAGGACGACCGCCACGGTCAGGAGGACGATCCACAGCGCGAGCGCCCAGTTCCCGATCCTGGCGGCGCCCGCAGCCGTCTCCCCCGGGTCCGCACCGGGGAGCGGTGGCCTGCGCGCCGCCGACGGGCGCCGGAGCCCCATGACCACGGCACGCCTCCCGCCTGTCCGTCCCTAACGCCCCACGTCTTCCAAACTACCCGTCCCCTGGTCCGGGGTCCTGACGTCGGTGCACGGCACCGTGTCCGCAGGGACGATCGCCGAGAGGAAGGACGTCCTGCGGCGCAGGGTGAAGCCGAGGGATTCGTAGAGCCGGATGGCGGAGGTGTTCGATGCGGCGGCATGCAGGAAGGGTGTCTCGCCGCGTTCCCTGATGCCGTGGGCGACCGCTTTGACGAGGCGCGAGGCGAGGCCTTGTCCCCGTACGGACCCGTCGGTGCAGACGCCACTGATCTCGGTCCAGCCCGGCGGGTGCAGACGCTCCCCCGCCATCGCGACCAGGGCACCGGCGCGGCGGATGCCGAGGTAGGTGCCGAGCTCCACCGTGCGCGGCAGGAACGGGCCGGGGCGGGTGCGCTCGACCAGGTCGAGCATCTCCGGCACGTCGGCCGGGCCCAGGAGCACGGCTTCGGGGTCGGGGGCGGCGTCCACCGTGTGGTCCACCAGTTGCACGCCGTCGGCCTGGAAGACGATCTCCCAGTCGGCCGGCGGAGGCTCGCGGAAGGCGGTGAGGGTGACGGATGCCCCGGAGCCGGCGAGCGCGGCCACATCGGCCCAGTCCTGGGCATCGGGTGCGTCCGGCAGAGCGATCCAGGGCGTGACGTCGGGGTGATAGCGCAGGATGCGGCCGCGGCGCTGGGCGAAGCGGGTGTGCGGACCGGTCAGCGACGCGCGGGCGGGGTTGTCCAGCGGATGGGCCTCCGTGGGGCCGGGCACCCGCGGAGGGGACGGGTGGCCGGCCCGTGACGTGGGCTGATGCGTGGGCAGGGGGACGGACAGGGGTGTGACCTCGGGCATGGACGCTCTCACTCCGGTTGGTATCGGCGACCGACGACAGGGGGTAAAGACAGATCCGCCGTACACCTATTCCCAGGCCGTCGGTCTGTTCACGAAGGCGCAATCAAAGCGCTCACCAGGACACGGCACCGCCGTCGCGCGCCCACCGCCCGTGCCGGCGTCCTCCGGCTCGCCCGCAGATCGCCACGACGCGGGCGGGCCTGCCACGGTGCGCGGGACGACCGCTCGGGTCCGTCCCGCGAATCGCGCACCTCTGGACGGGATACGACCACAACCGGCGTCCGCCTGTGGCACTCTGGATACGCCGCCCCACCAGGCTCCCCCGTACCGGTGGGGCGGTTCTGTGCGTGCGCACACACGGAAGTCCGGCGCCGAGGACGGTCACGAACGTTCCCGGCCGATACCGGCACTCGTGTGGCTCAAAAACGCCGCGCCGTGCATGAGTTGCAGCCCTTCGGGCAGGCGCCTACACCTCATGGCCCACAACCTGAGGAGCGTGACGGGATGACCGTGCACACTGCACAGACCGCCGGTGCGGAACGAGCAGGTGCCCCGGACGGGCTTCCCTGGATCGAGGATGCCGCTCAGATCGCCCCGCAGGACGCGCGGAAGCTGTCGAAGCTCTTCTTCGACCGCCTGCAGGCGCTGGAGGAGGGCACCCCCGAGTACCAGTACGCCCGGAACACCCTCATCGAGATGAATCTGTCGCTCGTGCGGTTCTCCGCAGGACGCTTCCGTAACCGGGGCAGCGGCGACATGGAGGACATCGTCCAGGTCGGCACCATCGGTCTGATCAAGGCCATCGACCGCTTCGACCTCTCCCGTGAGGTGGAGTTCACCTCGTTCGCCGTGCCGTACATCGTCGGTGAGATCAAGCGCTTCTTCCGGGACACCACGTGGTCCGTGCATGTGCCGCGCAGGCTGCAGGAGTTGCGGGTGGACCTGGCGAAGGCGAAGGAGACCCTGGCGGCGGGTCTCGACCGGGATCCGACGGTGCGGGAGCTCGCCGAGCACCTCGGTCTCGAGGAGGAGGAGATCACCGAGGGCATCCTCGCGGCCAACGGCTACACGGCGGGTTCGCTCGACATGCCGGCCGACGCGACCGCACCGGCGGGCCGCGCGAAGGGCGTGCGCTCCTACGCCGACGTGCTGGGCGAGCCCGACCCCGCGATGGAGGCGGTGGAGAATCTCCATACGCTCGCCCCGCTGCTGGGCGAGCTCGACGCACGTGAGCGCCGCATCATCGACATGCGCTTCGGCCAGGAGATGACGCAGGCTCAGATCGGTGAGGAGCTCGGCATCTCGCAGATGCACGTCTCCCGGCTGCTCAGCCGCATTCTCCGCAAGCTGCGCAGCGGGATGCTGACCCAGGACTGACGCGCGACCGACGCCGGGCCGGCTCCGTGGGATGCGGGGCCGGTCCTTTCGCGTCTGTTGCGGCGGCATTGCAGCTTCGTGGCCACGTGCGCCACCCGCTTCCGTCCCGGCGCGGACGGCCTCTACGGTCCGTAACCAGTACGCCGCCGCGCCGCCACCGTGCTCGCGCGGTCATCCCCCGAACGACCGTGCGAGGTATGACATGAGCCAGCCCGTCGACTCCGTCACCGCAGGACACACCCCCGAGGACCACGACCGGCAGGACGCCGTGACCGCCTGGTCCTTCGAGACGAAGCAGATCCACTCCGGCGCGGTCCCCGACCCCGCGACCGGGGCCCGGGCGGTGCCGATCTACCAGTCGACGTCCTTCGTGTTCAAGGACACCAAGCACGCGGCCGACCTCTTCTCACTGGCGGAGCCCGGCAACATCTACACCCGGATCCACAACCCCACCCAGGAGGTCCTGGAACAGCGGATCGCCGCGCTCGAGGGAGGAGTCGCAGCGGTCGCGGTCGCCTCCGGCCAGGCGGCCGAGACGCTCGCGTTGCTGACGCTGGCGGGCGCCGGGGACCACATCGTCGCCTCCGCCTCGCTCTACGGCGGTACGTACAACCTGTTCCGGCACACACTCCCCCGGTTCGGCATCGAGGTGTCGTTCGTGGAGAACCCCGATGACACCGAGGCGTGGCGGGCGGCGATCCGGCCCGGAACCAAGGCCCTGTTCGCGGAGACCCTGGGCAATCCACGCGGTGACGTGCTCGACATCCGGGGCGTGGCGGACGTGGCGCACGCCTCGGGGGTTCCGCTGATCGTCGACAACACCGTGCCCACGCCCTACCTGCTGCGGCCGCTGGAGCACGGCGCGGACATCGTGATCCACTCCGCGACGAAGTTCCTCGGGGGGCACGGCACCACGATCGGCGGTGTCGTCGTGGACGGCGGCACCTTCGACTTCGGGGCACACACCGAACGCTTCCCGGACTTCCACACCCCCGACCCCAGCTACCACGGCCTGCGGTACTGGCCGGACCTCGGGCACGGCGCCTTCGCCGTGAAACTGCGGGTCCAGCTGCTGCGCGACCTCGGACCCGCGCTCGCCCCGCACTCCGCCTTCCTGCTCCTCCAGGGCGTGGAAACACTGAGCCTGCGCCTGGAGCGGCACACCTCCAACGCCCTCGCGCTCGCCCGCTGGCTGGAGGGCCGGGACGAGGTGTCGGCGGTGCACTACGCCGGGCTCGAGTCGAGTCCTTGGTACGAGGCCGGACAGCGCTACCTTCCGCGCGGCGCGGGTGCCGTGCTCGCCTTCGAGCTCAGGGACGGGGTGGAGGCCGGCAAACGGTTCGTGGACGCGGTCGAACTGTTCAGCCACCTCGCCAACATCGGTGACGTGCGGAGCCTGATCATCCACCCGGCGTCCACGACACACAGCCAGCTGACCGAGGAACAGCTCGCCGCCACGGGCGCCACCACGGGGCTGGTGCGGCTCTCCGTCGGCCTGGAGAACGTGGACGACCTCAAGGCGGATCTGGAGGCAGGGTTCCGCGCCGCGAAGGCGGCGTCCTGAACGGGGCCGCCCCGCCCCGCGCGCTCCCTCTTCCGCCGGCAGCCGGAGGCTGGCGGGAGGGGGATCCGCCCGGCCGCCGTTCGTGGGTGGCGCTCGACGGTCCGCTGGGGCTCGAATCCGGTGCCACGCTGCCGGATGTGCGTCTGGCGTACGAGACGTGGGGCCGGCTCGCGCCGGACGGCGCCAACGCGGTGCTGGTCCTGCACGCGCTGACCGGTGACAGCCACGCGGCGGGGCCCGTCGGCCCCGGGCATCCGTCGGCCGGCTGGTGGGACGCGCTGATCGGACCGGGCCGGGCACTGGACACCGACCGCTGGTTCGTCGTCGCGCCGAACGTTCTGGGCGGCTGCCAGGGCAGTACCGGCCCGTCCTCCCGGCGGCCCGACGGCACCCCCTGGGGCTCGGCGTTCCCGTTCCTGACGGTGCGTGACCAGGTGGCGGCGGAGGCACTGCTCGCGGATGCCCTGGGGATCAGCCGTTGGGCGGCGGTGATCGGCGGTTCGATGGGCGGGATGCGGGCGCTCGAATGGGCGGTTGGCCTTCCCGGCCGTACGGGGGCGCTGCTGGTGCTCGCCGCTCCCGCCGCGTCCTCGGCCGGACAGATCGCATGGGGAAGCACGCAGATCGCGGCGATCCGGAGCGACCCGGGCTGGCGAGGGGGCTGCTACCACGACGCACCGCCCGGTTCGGGCCCGCACCAGGGGCTCGGTCTGGCCCGGCGGATCGCCCATGTCACGTATCGCAGCGAGGCCGAGCTGGGGGCGCGGTTCGGCCGTCGGGCGCAGCCCGGTGAGCTGCCCTCGCAGGGCGGGCGCTACCAGGTGGAGTCGTATCTCGACCATCACGCTGCCAAGCTGGTGCGTCGTTTCGACGCGGGCAGTTATGTGGTGCTCACCGAGGCGATGAACGCGCACGACGTGGGCCGGGGCCGCGGTGGTGTCGCGCGGGCCCTGCGCCGGGCGGACATGCCGGCTCTGATCGCCGGCATCGATTCGGACCGGCTGTACCCGCCCGCGCAGCAGGCCGAGCCGGCGGCGCTGCTGCCCGGCGCCGACCGCCTCCGCATCATCGAATCCCCGTACGGACACGACGGGTTCCTCATCGAGACCGGCCAGGTGGGCGCTCTTGTGAGGGAGTTGCTGCCCCCTGCACGCTGACCCGGACCCACCCGAAACGCAGACCTCTCCCTCTGGAGCGCCCATGAATTCCGTACTCCCGTCCGAAGCCGCGTACGACCGGAGGCGGCTTCGCCAGTGGACCCGCGGCCGTGCGAGAATGGCAGGGATCGACCGTCGTGATCTGCTGAGACTGATCGCCGCGGCCTCGGTCGCGGCCCCGCTGATCCCGGCCGCCGCGTCCCCCGCCCACGCGGCGCAGTCGCTCGCCGGGGTGGTGAAGCCCTTGCCGCCGGAACTGTTCACGGTGCGCGGCACCAACGCCGAGACGAATTTCGCGGCACTGAGGGACACCGGGCTGCTCACCCCCGCCGACCGCTTCTTCGTCCGCAACCACACCTCGACCCCGGTCATCGACACGGCGGACTGGAAGCTGACGGTCTGGGGCAGCGGACTCACCGGCGGACCCGTGGACTTCTCGTACGAGGCACTGCGCGCCCTGCCGTCCGTCAGCCGTACCGCGTTCATCGAGTGCGCGGGCAACGGCCGGAGCTTCTTCGCCTCGCAGCAGGGCCAGCAGGTCAGCGGTACCGCCTGGACCCTCGGCGCTATCGGGACGGCTCGCTGGCGCGGGGTACGGCTCGCAGAGGTGCTGCGCCGGGCCGGAATCGGCCGGAACGCGGTCGATGTCCTGCCGCGCGGTCTGGACGCGGAGGTCATCAGCGACGGAACGAATCTCGGACGGGTGCGCAGACCCCTTCCGGTGGCGAAGGCCCTGGACGACGTGCTTCTCGCGTACGAGATGAACGGCGAGCCGCTGCCCCCCGACCACGGCGCTCCCGTCCGGCTGGTCGTGCCGTCCTGGGTGGGCATCGCGAACATCAAGTGGGTGGGTGACATCGAGGTGAGCGCGGAGCCTCTGCTGAGCCCGTGGAACACGGGCCTGTACCGGCTCTTCGGCCCCGGGTACCCGCCCGAGGGCAGCGCGCCGCTGACCCGTCAGACGCTCAAGAGCGCGTTCGAGCTGGCGCCCGGCGCCTCGTTCGCCGCCCGCCGCAGGCATCTGCTCACCGGCCGGTCCTGGTCGGGCGGCGCCCCGGTGCGCTCGGTCGAGGTCAGCACGGACGGCGGCGCCCGGTGGCGCCCCGCGCGGCTGCGGGACGAGCCCAGGGCCGGGAGCTGGGTCCGCTGGACCGCCGACTGGGTTCCCGAGGAGACGGGCCCGGGCGTCCTGCTCGCGCGGGCGACGGACCGCTCGGGCCGTACCCAGCCGACGACGACCGCCCACAACACGCAGGGCTATCTGTTCGACGCGGTGGTGCGGCATCCGGTGACCGTCGTCTGACCTGCTATTCGGGACGGCCCGCGTAGTACGTGGCGATCATGTCCTGGCCGCCGTGTCCGGCCGTCTCCGCGCGGGTGAACCGCTCGGCGGAGGCGGCGACGAGGTCGAGCTTCACTCCGGACGCCTCGGCCGCGTCGAGGATGAGGCGGGAGTCCTTGAGCGCGGTGGAGAGCGTGAAACTCGGGGTGAGATCGCCGGAGAGCACCGCCGCGGACTTGCCGTGGAGGTACGGCGTGTCCAGCGGGCCGCCCTTCATCGCGTCCAGGAAGAGCTGCGGGTCGAGCCCGAGGCCCTCGGCGAGGTTGAGGCATTCCGCCACGCTGTTGACCATGTTGATCACCCAGGTGTTGGTGACGAGCTTGAGCCGGGTCGCGGCCCCCGGTTCCTCACCGACCCATACCGTGCGCTGCCCGATCGCCTCCAGGACCGGCAGCGCCGTCGCACGGGCACCGGACGGGCCGGAGACGAAGACGGTGAGTGTGCCCTGCTCCGCCGGCTGCTTCGTTCCGGAGACCGGGGCGTCGAGGTAGACCAGTCCCAGTCCGGCGGCCCGGTGGACGAGGTCGGTCGTGGCGTCGAGACCGACGGTGGAACTCTGCAGCCAGACCTGCCCCGGGCGCAGACCGGGCGCCGCGGCGGTGAGGGTCTCCGCCACCGACCGGCCGTCGTTCAGCGCGGTGAGGACGACGTCGGCTCCGCGCACCGCTTCCTCGGCCGTGTCCGTCACGGTGGCGCCGTGGGCGGACAGCGGCTCGGCCCTGGACCTCGTGCGGTTCCAGACCCGGACGGGAAGCCGGTCCCTGAGGAGGCTGCGGGCCATCCCGGATCCCATGATGCCGGTACCGAGGACCGCTACCGTCGGCGTGCCGGGGGCGGGGGGTGCGGTGGTCATGGGGCGTTCCCTTCGTCGGTGCGGACGGTCTCGAGACCCGTGGCTCTCAAGACTGCCGCAGCGCGCTCTCCAGAACGGCGCGGTGCACGGCTCTGGCGAGTCGCGCGCCCCAGCGCGAACGTGGTCCTGCGAAGGGTTCCCCGGGCCGCCGTCCCGGATCGGGTGCGGCGACGCACACCGCGTCCGTCGGCGTCCCGGAACAGTCGAGCCCGGCCTCCACGAGCGCCTGGACCTTCGCCTCGGTGGCGGTGGCCACCGCGTTGACCAGGGCGGCGTCGGAGAGGGCCACGGGGAGGGTGACGACGATGTTGACGGTGCCCGGTGGCAGCGCGCCGTCGGCGCCCTCTTCCGGGGCTGCGGCCCATCCCCGTACGCCGAGGCCGCTGGTGACGGTCGCGATCACGCCTCCGTCGTCCGCGACGGTGTACGTGGTGACATCGGCGGCGGTCATCAGCCCGGCTCCCGGGCCGTCCAGCGCCTCGGCCGCCGCGATCTCCGCGAGGTGCCAGTCGGGGTCCAGCCGGGGATAGCCGCCGGGCACCTGGGCGTTCAGGATCCAGGAACGCGGGCCGATCCCGCCGCCGAGCACGGCACTGCTGCACACCCGCCAGCCGGGTCCCAGCCGCCAGACCAGATGGTGCAGCGCTAGGCCGCTTTCCTGCCGGGCCAGCAGCTCGCCGCGCTGCCGGGGCAGGCTGATGCCTACGGATCCGATGGTGCACACCCCCGTGACAGGCCTGCCGGCGGTCGGCAGCGGCGCGTCGATCATACGGGCGGGGCGGGGCCCGTACTCCAGGCGCACCCGGGAGAGTGCTCACCCGAATGGCGTAATGCGTGTGGCGGGCCGATATCCGCCCGGAACGGGGCCACCGCCCCTCCCCGGTCGCCTGGGCCGCTCGCCTCCCGGACCGGGAGGTTGCAGCGTCCAAGCGGGTGAGGCGCGATGGAATCCGGACGCGCCTCCCCTGCTGGACCCATCCGCAGGACGCGCCCGGGCGAGGAGGAATCGGCCATGGGAGCCGCTGAGGGTTTCACGGATTCCGGAGAACTCGACGGTCTGACCGTCTACGACAGCGACGGAGAGAAGGTCGGCACAGTGGGGCGGGTGTACGTCGACGACGACACCGGCAAGCCTGACTGGATCACGGTCAAGACCGGCATGTTCGGCATGAAGGAGAGCTTCGTACCGCTTGCCGGAGCCCGCCGTGTGGGCTCCGACCTGCACGTCTCACACCCGAAGGACCGCGTCAAGGACGCCCCCCGGGTGGACGCGGACGCACACCTGTCCGTGTCGGAGGAGGAGGAGCTCTACCGGCACTACGGGATGACCAGGAAGGGCACCGGTCCCGCCGGATCGGGCGGCAACGCGCGCACGACGTCCGGCACCGGAACGGGAGCCATGGGTGCGGCCGGTGCGGCAGGCACCGCCCGCACGGCCTCGGCCGGCCAGGCGAAGACCACCGGGACCGGAGCCGGTGCGGGCAGGCACCGCGACATGGACACCTCCTCCACGTCGCGCCCGCTCGCCGGGGCCGGAGCCGAGCGGTCCGCCGCGGGCACCGGCGGCCGGGAGGAGATGATCCGGTCCGAGGAGCAGCTCCAGGTCGGCACGGAGGAGTACGAGAGCGGAAAGGCACGCCTGCACAAGTACGTCGTGACCGAGAACGTCACCCGGACGGTGCCGGTGTCGCACGAGGAGGTGCGCGTGGTGCGCGAACCCGTGCAGCCGGGCGAGAAGGGAGCGGGCATGACGGGGCGGAGCGAGCTCGGCGAGCAGGACGTCGAGGTCACCCTGCACGCCGAACGAGCAACCGTCCGCAAGGAGGCGGTCCCCGTGGAGCGGGTCCACCTCGAAACCAGCAGGGTCACCGAACAGAAGGAAGTCTCCGCCGAGCTCCGCAAGGAGAAGATCGACTACGCGGACGGCAAGGACACGGGCAGCGGCAAGGACATGGGCGGCGAGTTCGGCCAGGGACGTCGTCGCTGACCCCTCACACAGCGGCGAAAGGCCGCACGACAGCAGCGAGGGGCGGACCCGGGCAGTTCACGGGCCCGCCCACTCGTCGTACTACGGCCGCCCGTGGGCGGCTGCTCCCGGCAGGAACCGCACCGAGGGACGTCCCTCAGGCCCTTCAGGCGTCACCACCGCGCGTACACGGTAGACATCGGCGATGAGTTCCTCGGTGATCACCTCCGAGGGCGTTCCGCCGGCCACCACACGGCCCTCCTTCATGACCGTGACCCGGTCGCAGAACATCGCGGCCAGGTTGAGGTCGTGCAGCGCGACCACGGCGGTGACGGGCAGCGCGGCGACCAGGGACAGGAGTTCCAGCTGGTGCTGGATGTCCAGGTGGTTCGTGGGTTCGTCCAGCAGGAGTTCGCGCGGCTGCTGAGCCAGAGCACGTGCGATCTGGACGCGCTGGCGCTCACCGCCGGAAAGGGTGTGCCAGGACTGCCCGGCGCGGTCGGCGAGCCCGGTGCGGGCCAGAGCCTCCCGTACGGCTGCTTCGTCCTCGGAGCCGGGCGCCGACCAGGCGCGCCGGTGCGGGATGCGGCCGAGGCGTACGACGTCCAGCACGCTCAGGTCGACCTGGGTGACCGCGTGCTGGTCGACGACGGCCACGCGGCGGGCCACCCCTCGCCGGCCGGTCTCCGCGAGCGTGCGGCCGTCGAGGGTGACGACACCCGCTCCAGGGCCGAGTACGCCGGCCATCACCCGCAGGAGCGTGGTCTTGCCGGAGCCGTTCGGTCCCAGGAGTCCGACGGTGGTCCCGGGCGGTGGCGCGATGCTCACGTCGTCGAGGACGATCCGTCCGCCGGCCTCCCTGCTGACCCGTGCGGCCCGCAAACCGTCGCCGGGGGCGCCCACCCGGGTCACGCGTTCCTCCTCGTGCGATAGAGGACCAGGACGAAGGCGGGCACCCCGATGAGGGACGTGACCACACCGACCGGCACCTCCTGCGGGTCGAGGACGGTTCTGGCGAGGGTGTCCGCCCAGACCAGGAACACGGCTCCGGCGAGCGCGGTCACCGGCAGGAGTCTCCGGTGCCCCGATCCCGTCAGTGCCCGGGCGGCGTGCGGCAGGACGAGTCCGACGAAACCGATGGCACCCGCCGAGCTGACGAGGGCCGCGGTCAGCAGTGCGGTCGTGCAGAGCAGCACGATCCGGGTGCGGGCCACGTGTACCCCGAGGGCCGCAGCGGCGTCCTGGCCGAAGGCGAAGGCGTCGAGCGTACGTGCGTGACCGAGACAGATCAGCAGAGTCACGGCCAGGACGGCGGAGCACATCCAGACATCGCCCCAGCCGACCCCGCTCAGCGACCCGAGCAGCCAGAAGAGGACGCCCCGGGTCTGCTCGGCGTCGGCGGCGGTCATCACGACGAAGGAGGTGAGCGCGGAGAAGAGCTGCATGGCCGCGACCCCGGAGAGGACGACCCGGTCGGTGGATCCGCCGAGTGTGTGACTGAGCATCAGGACGAGGGCGAAGGAGCACAGGGCCCCGACGAAGGCACCGCCCGAGACCGACACCGCTCCCCCGCCGACGCCCAGGACCACGACCACGACCGCACCGGTGGACGCCCCCGAGGAGACGCCGAGCACGAACGGGTCGGCGAGCGGGTTGCGCAACAGCGACTGCATCACGGTGCCGCACACCGCGAGCCCTGCCCCGCAGACGGCAGCGAGCAGGGTGCGGGGCATGCGCAGGTTCCAGATGATGCCGTCCCGGATCGGGGTCAGCCGTCCGTCGCCGAGGCCGAGGTGCGAGGCCACCGCGGACCAGACGTCCGGGACGGAGATGCGGGCGGGCCCGATCGTGACGGCGACCGCGACGGACAGGAGCAGCAGGGCGACTCCGGCGCTCCACAGGAGACCGTCGCGCAGGAGCCGCGCTCCGGCGGCCGTCCGGTCCGCGGGCGGCCGCACCACGCGCACGCCCGGGACCTGTCCGGTCTTCGTCACCCCGCGAGTCCGAACGAACGCAGCCCCGCCGCGACGCGCTCGAGGCCCTCCACGGTCCGGATGGTCGGATTCATGGCCTGGCCGCTGAGCAGGACGTACCGCTTGTGACGGACAGCGTCGAGGTTCTTCGTGGCGGGGTTGGACTCCAGGAACTCGATCTTCTTCTCGGCGCTTTCGGCCGTCTGGGACCTACGGGTCAGATCGCCGATGACCAGCACGTCGGGGTTCCGGTCGGCGACCGTCTCCCAGTTGATCTGCGGCCATTCCTCGTGCGTGTCGTCGAAGACGTTCTTCGCGCCGAGTTCCTCCGTGATGATGCCGGGGGCTCCGCAGCAGCCCGCGAGGTAGGGGGCCTCCGCGTTGGCGAACCAGTAGAGCAGGGTGGCGTCGGACGCGTCGATGTCCGCGGTCGCCTTGTCGACGCGTCCGCGGAGAGCCGTGACAAGCTTCTCGCCCCGCTCGGGGACCCCGAACACCCTGGCCAGGTCGCGCACTTCGGTGTAGACGGGGTCCATGGTCAGAGGCACGGTGCGGGAGCCGTCGCTGCTGCCCGTGTTGTCCTTGCCCGTGCAGTCGGACGGTGCGAGGTACGTCGGTACGCCCAGCTCCTGGAACTGGTCGCGGGACGCCACACCGCCCTTGCCGAGGGTGGACTCGAACGAGGCGCTGACGAAGTCGGGTTCCTCGGCGAGGACCTTCTCGGAGGAGGGCTGGTTCTCGGCGATCCGGGGCACGCCGGCTTCCTCCTTCTCCAGCCCCTTCATCACCGGGTCCGTCCAGGTCGCCGTACCGGCGAGCCGGTCGGCGAGGCCCAGGGAGAGCAGGATCTCCGTCGACCCCTGGTTGAGGGAGACGGCGTGACGCGGTGCCGCGTCGACGGTCACCGTACGACCGCAGTTCTCCAGCGTCACGGGGAAGCCGTCGGCGGCGCTTTCCCGTGCCTCGCCACCGGAGGCACTCCCGCCTCCGCCGCAGGCGGTCAGGAGGACGAGTCCCGCGATGAGCAGGGCTGTTCGGCGTACGGTGCTGGCTATGGGCGGCACGGAGTCCCTCGGCGTCTCTGGGCTCATGCGCGAAGCCCGTTACGGTGTTCCGCCCCCGGTATGGAAGCGGGTGCCAGCAGGTCTTCGGACTCGGGTTCGTCCGGACGGAGCGCCTTCCCGGAGCACCCGAGGGTGTTCCAGTGGCCGTGGCCCCGCCCGTCCCCCTCACCGCTGCGCGTCAGCTCCGGATTCGCACCGGATTCCCTGACTCCACGTGGAGTGTGACTGGCGCCTGCAAGCTATCACGCGGCGTGTCGGCGCCCGCGGGTGCCGTCGGCCGGTACGGCGAGGGGGTCGCCCCCTCCGTACCGGCAGGCCGTCGGGCGGGTCAGCGCTTGGGGTGAACCGATTCGCCTCCGTCCCTGTGCGGCTTGCCGCTCCGGCGGGCGAGCGCGGAGGTCGTGCCCCAGTAGGCCAGCAGGACAACGCGCAGGCCCAGGATCTCCAGGCGCTCGCCCAGTCGGCCGCACGCAGGCCGCCCCCTGCGTCCTGCGCTCATCGGGCGTCCGCCGTTCCGGTGTTCCAGGGCCCGCGGGGATCGTCGTAGGCATCCGCGTAACCGGGTCCGGCGATCGGCCAGTCGGCGAGCAGTTCCTCGGGCAGGGCGAAGGACTCGGCCAGTTGCGGGGCGTGCGCGGCGACGGCCGCGACCAGATCCTCGGCGGTCTCCGGGAGGGTGTCGACCTGATCGCCGCTCAGGAGCCCCGCAGCCAGCAGATCACCGCTGTTGCGGGCCACCCACTCGACGGCGAACAACCGCTCCAGCTCGCCGAGCCGCTCCTTCGCCTCTCCCTCGGGCAAGGCCGCCCGGGCTTCGGCGTACGCCTCGGCGGCCTGCCTGTACGCATAGGCCTCGACCCCGCGCAGGGCGGGGCCCGAGGCCGCGTTCCACCGCCCGAGGGCGTCGGCGTCGGGCGCCCGCAGCGCCCGGGCCCTGGCCCTGGCGAACCAGATGTCCTGGACGGAGGCGAGGAGCCGGCCCAGGAAACACGGATCGGTCAGGTCGCCGGGGTGCGGGGTCCGGTCCGGGACGTCCTCACGGCCGGGGTCCGCGGCGAAGAGCATGTCGGCCGCCGCCTTGGCGTAGAGGGCGATGTTGTCGCCCTCCGCCGTGATGGCTCCCTCCACGCCCGTGACGAGTTCCGTCATGCCGTTGTTCTCCAGCAGCGCCTGCGCGCCGCAGCGTTCACGGCTCTCGACGATGACGTCCCGGGCCCGCCAGGTGATCCATGCCTTGGCGACGTCGACGAGTCTGCCCGCGTCCGTCCGGCCGTCCTCGTCCGTGCATGCTTCCCAGCGCTCCTGCGCCCTGCGGTACAGCAGGCTCATGGCGAACACCGTGGCCATGGCCGAGGCGAGCGGTCCGTGGTGGGACCGGTGGGCGTTGACGGGGACCGGCGGCTTGCCGCGGCTCCCGGAGATCAGCCGGTGGCCGCCGTAGCGCACGGCGACCGCCAGGGTCGCGCGGGCCGAGCCCGCCGCGCAGGCGCTCATGGAGATCCGGCCGGGGGTGACCCGCCCGATCGAGGTCAGGAAGCGCCGGCGCCTGTCTCCGGGCCCTGTCCTGAACTCCCCCGGACCGTCGCCCTCTTCTCCGGACCCCAGCAGGGCGTCCCGTCCCACGAAGAGCCGGTCGAACGATGTCAGGCAGTGGTCGACCGGGCTGCCCATACGTGCGGGAAGCCGTCGCACCCGGACACCCGGCAGCGCCCGCACGTCGTCGGTGAGCGGCACCAGGAAGAGGCACACCCCGTGGTCGGAACCGTCCGCCACCAGGCGTGCGGCGACCAGTCCGGACTTGGCTCCGCCCGCCGGACTGGTGTTGGGCATGAACTTCTGCGCGCCTGCGTTCGGAGTGTGCAGGACGAAGCCGTCGCGTTCACGGTCGTAGGTCGCGGTGGTCTCCATGGCCGCCGCGTTGTTGCCGTGCGCCACCTCGGTGCAGAGAAAGGTGCCGATGCGCCGCATCGTCAGGTAGTCCGACAGGTCGCGGCGACCGGCACAGCCGTGGTCGAGGATGCTGCCGAGGAAGAGGTTGTAGTGAATGCCCGCGACGGTGGTGAGCGCGGGGTCCACCGGGCCGAGCCAGGCGTGCAGGGCGGCCAGCGCGCGCGGGTCGGCTGCGAGGCGCGCTCCGCTGTCGAGGGACCGGTTGAGGATCCGCAACCGGTCGTAGGCGAGAGCCAGTCGTTCCTCGGGTGTTCCGCCGGCGGGGCGGCGGAACGGTTCTGTGCTGATCAGCCGCTGCCAGAATCCGTGCTCGCGACGGAAGTCCGGACCGAGGAGTACGCCGGTCAGCTGTTCGGTGGTGGACGGTGGGAGGGTGTCGGTAAGGGTCACGGTCATAACGAAATCAACGACCGGGGTACGGGCGAGGACACCCTGGAGGAGCTCACCGCTCCGGGGCGGGCGCACTGGTCAGCGCCCGTTCGAGCTCCGCCTCGTCGGGAGGCAGGGCCGCCCGCCCGCGCGACGGTCACGGCGGCCGACGCCACGGCGCGTCGCAGCACGTCACGCAGAACGGCGGGGTCCATGGAGCGCAGCCGCGCACGGCCCTGCGCTCCGAGCAGTCCGTACGAGGCCAGGGCGTGCAGCGTGCCGGACATGAAGGCATCCCCTGCCCCCACCGTGTCCGCGACCCTTACAGGGGGCGCCCCGATGCTCACCGTCGCACCGCCGGGCAGGAACGCCACTGCCCCTCCGGCACCCCGGGTGACCAGGACGACCGCGGGTCCGGAGTGCAGCCATCGGACGGCGGCCTTCTCCGGGGCCTCGTCGGGATACAGCCATCGCAGGTCCTCGTCGCTGGCCTTGACGACGTCGCTGAGCGCGACGCAGCGCTCGGCCCGGTGCACTGCACGGGCGTGGTCGCCCATCAGGCCGGGCCGCACGTTGGGGTCGTAGCTGACGGTCGCCGCCGGCCGGAAGGACCGGACGAGGTCCAGGACGCTCGCCGCACCGGGCTCCAGGGCGGTGGCGACGGATCCCGTGTGGACGTGCCGGGGCGGTTCCCCCGGGAGTTGCACCGCGCCCAGCGTCCAGGTGATCTCGAAGGTGTACGCCGCCCGGCCCGCCTCGTCGAGGTCGACCGTGGCAGCCGGCGTGGGCGCACCGCTGCCGTCGGTCAGGACGCGGACCCCTGCCGAGGCGAGGTGCTCCCCGATCAGCCGCCCGTTGGAGTCCGGTCCGAGCTGGGTGATCAAGGTGGTTCCCAGGCCCAGTCTGGCCAGCCCGTACGCGACGTTCGCCGGGCTGCCGCCCGGATGGATCCGGTCCGGCGCTTCCGGCAGCCGGACGATGTCGGCGACACATTCGCCGATGACCAGCAGGGCGGGGCTGTCGGGCATGGGGAGCGGGTCTCCTGGGGAACACGGGCAGGGGTGACCGGCGGAGCACTGCTGCCACGGGCACACTGCCGCCGATTCTGCCCGGTGCGCAGGAGCACCGGGAATCCGGGGTTCAGGGGGCGTCCTTGCCGCCTTCGTCCCCGTAACGCCGCTCGAACTTCGCGACCTGGCCCTCCGTGTCGACCACCCTTGCCCTGCCGGTGAAGAACGGGTGGCTCTCGGCGGAGATCTCCACATCGACGACCGGGTAACTGTTGCCGTCGTCCCAGTCGATGGTCTGTTCGCTCGACGCCGTCGACCGGGTGAGGAAGGCGTACCCGGCCGAGCGGTCACGGAAGACCACGGGACGGTACGACGGGTGCTTGTCCTGCTGCATGCCGGCTCCTGGAGGTCGGGGATCTCGCGTCCCGCTTCGGGCCAGCCTCCCGAACGGCGGGGGCGGACGCGATCCGGGGCGTCCGTACGGGGCAGCTGGTCGGCACCGCCCCTACTCGGCGACGGGGGCGGGCCCGGCCTGTGGTGCGACGACGGCGTCGCGCCTGGCCCACAGCAGTGTCCCGGCCAGCAGCACGGCGGCACCGAGCAGCCAGGGCAGCGGTCCTGCGGGCAGTACGCCGACGACCACGCCGCCCGCGGCCCCGACCAGTTGCATGGCGAGGGACTGGACGGAGAGGGCGGTCGCCCTTCCGGAGGCGTCGACGCGTCGGTGCAGGAGGTCGTTCTCGCTGGGCCCTGCGGCTCCCAGGCCCAGGTAGACCAGTCCGTATCCGGCGAGGGCCACGGTCAGTGCGGGTACGCCGGTGGCGGACACGGTGGCGCCGAGCGCCAGGAGGCCGGCCGTGCTCGCGGCGAGCGCTGCCAGGACCGCGCGTTCGCCGCCTCCGGCGAGCCGGGCGACGAGCGGCGCCAGCTGACTGCCCAGCGCCGAGCAGACGAACCCGGCGGCGGCCAGACCGGCGAAGAGCACGGCACCGGACTCCGCCGTCCCGGTCAGTGCCGCGGCGCGGCCCGGCGTGAGCAGTTCGAGGGCCGCGAGCGCGGTGCCGGCGGCGCCAGCGGTCAGCAGGATGCGGCGGATCAGCATGTCCTTGGCGCCGAGCCGCAGCCCGGCGGCGACGGCACCGGGCACGCCCCGCAGGACACCGCGCAGGGTGGCCGCCGGGCGGGGAGGCTCGGTCAGGGCGGTCAGGACGTAGAGGACGAAGGCGATCTCGACGGCCACGCCCAGCAGCACGGGGACGGACAGCGGCACGACGAGATCCGAGGTGAACGCCCGGACCCGGGCCCCCGGGTCCGGGCCGAGGCCGAGCAGCCAGGGCAGCACGCCACCGAGCAGCACCCCGAGCGCGAGCGCGCCGGACGAGGCGGCGCCGCCGCGCGCCAGTCCCGTACGGAGGTCGGCCCCCGGGCCGGCGTGGGCGTGAACGGTATCGACGTACCAGGCTTCGGCGGGCCCGCTGGACAGGGCGCGGCCCGCACCCATGAGAGCCGCGCCGAGGGCGAGCACCCACGGGGTCGTGCCGAGGCCTATGAGGGTGAGGGCGCAGGCGTTGAGCACACCTGCGCAGGCCAGGACGGCGCGGCGGCCGATGACGTCGGAGAGGCCGCCGGTGGGGAGTTCCAGCGCGGCCGCGGTCAGGGAGTGGGCGGCGAACACCGCGGCGACCACGGCGAGGGAGAGGCCCCGTTCGGTGAGGAGCAGCACCATCGAGGCCAGAGCGAGGCCTGCGGGCAGCCAGAAGAGGAAGGACACGGTGACGAACCGGCGGCGGGCGGTGCGTTCATCGGGCGGTGCGGCCTCGGCCGCCCGGCTCGCGGGGGTCACCGGGTGATGCCCGTCTCGCGGGCGGCTTCGGCGGCGGGGGCGCCCGCCGCCAGCGGGAGTCCTGCGGTGAGCAGCACGACACTCCGGGCCCGGGGGTCGTGCTCGTCCCGTGCGGTCAGCTCCGTGAGCTTGGCCGTGATCGCGTCGCGGAGTTCGCGGAGGGACTCCGGCGTCAGCCGCGGCATCAGGTCGTCGATCCCGGACGGGTCGTGCCACTCCTCGCCGAGCCGGCCCGTGTCGATGTCCGCCTCGTGCTGCTCGATGGTCTGCTGCAGGTGCTCGATCTGACGGCGTCTGCCCAGGACCAGCATGGCCCGGCCCGCGGGCGTGGCCAGCATCGCCGCGTTGTCCGCCGAGGTGACGGAGTGCACGGCCTTCCAGCGGCGCTCACGTCCGTCGCGGTGCTCCGCCTCCGCGACGAAGGCGTACTTGGCCAGCACCCGCAGGTGGTAGCTGGTCGAGGCGGACGACTCCGCGGTCCTGGCCGCCAGTTCGCTGGCGGTGGCGGGACCGTGCAGCCGCAGGAGGCCGAGCAGCCTGAGGCGCAGGGGGTGAGTGAGCGCCTTCAGGGCCGCCGGGTCCCGCTCGGGATCGATCACACGGTGCGTCGTGTCGCTGTCCATGGCGGCAGCCTAGAGCGCATCGACACTTTGCCAAATAGTTTTTGCAGAATATTTTTGGGAATCCTTTTCAGCCGGCGGCCGCCCCCTCCACCGCGTCCGCGACGAGCGCGAGGAAGCGCGCATGACCCTGCGGGCTGCACAGGGGTTCCGGGTTCCACGGCACGATCCGCGCGCGCGCCCCGGCGGCCCTCCAGGCAGGGGCGGTGATCTCGTGCAGCGGGAGCGCGTTGGACCGGGTGTCGGCAAGGACGATGCCGGGCCGCATGGCTGCCGCGGCCGCCCAGTCGACGGTCGCCCAGTTGACACCGGCGCCCTCCGGAGGGGACACGAGGCCGACGCCCAGCTCTGCCAGGACACGCAGTTCGGGCCACATCCGGGGGCGGGCGGCATAGGCCTGCTCCTGGCTCGCGGGCGAGAGGGCCAGCACCCCGGGACCGGGTGACGTCGCACGGGCCGCGGCCCGGAGCCGCTCACGGGCGGCGTGCAGCTCGCCCGCGGCGCCCGGGACCGGCGCGCCGCCGAGCGAGTGTGCGAGCTCGGCGAACCGCGCGGCCACCCGGTCGAGGGTGCGGGCCTGGCCCACGTCGATCACGACGACCGGGACGTGCTCCTCCAGGTGCTTGGCGGTGTCCGGGTCCAGTCCGTAGAGCTGGCCGTGGCCGTAGCTGACGGCGACGACCAGGTCGGGACCCCCGCGTAACAGCGTGTCCACGTCGAGGCCGTCGCCCGCACCCCGGTAGTCCACGACGTCGAGCGGGAGCGATCCGGTCTTGGCCCGGTCGGGCTCCGCCCCGTCGTGCCCGGACCCGAAGACGCCCTCCGTGCGTATCCCGTAGTCCCACAGCGTCGCTCCCGCCTGGACGTACGCGAGCACCCGGGACGGCCGGCTGTCCGCCGCCACCAGCCGGCCCCGGTCGTCCGCGAAGCTCCACGCGCTCTGCTCCGGCATCACACTCACCTCTCCGAACCGGCGTCCCGGGCCCTCTCCCGGGCTCGCCACCCACTACCTGCCCAGCCCGTCGGCTCCACACCCTCCGTCGGGCGCCCCAGATAGGTGAGCGCGCCGGGGTCGGGCACGTCGACCACCTGGAACCCGAGCCGGTCGTAGAACGCCCTGGCCGGGGCGTTCACCGTCACCATGGACAGGTGGACGGCTCGGACCCCCTTGCGGTGCAGCGCGTCCAGGAACGCGCTCATCAGCTCCCTGCCGTGGCCCTTGCGCTGCCACGGCGGCAACAGGTCGATGTGCAGGTGCGCGGGGTACTCGTCCAGCTCAGGAAGGATCATGCGCTCGGGGCGGTGAAGGAGGGCCGTCATCCTCTCGGTCAGCGACTCCGGTTCCCCCACGGGCTCGGGGAACCGGTCCGCCACCCGGGGGAGCCAGGTCTCCCGGAAGGCCTCCACGAACCGCCGTGTGTCCGCCGTCCCCAGCACGTACCCGACCGCACGTCCGGACCCGTCGTCCAGGACGAAGACCAGGTCCGGTTCGAGGTGGGCGTAGGGCTCGGCGAACAGCGCGGGCATCAGCCCGGGATCGGGATACAGATGTGTGCTGTCACCGCCGTCGTCAGCCGTGCGGACGCAGATGTCCGCGAGGGCCTGCTGGTCGGCGTGCCGGTAGGGGCGTACGTACGCGGTCCGGGTCATCGCCCCATACTTCCGCCCTGGGAGCGCTCCCACAAGCCCCCTCGGACGCATCAGGTCCGCTGGCGCCTCAGGTCTCCTCCCGCACCTTGTGGGCCTCCGTGCGGGCCAGTTCGACGTTGAACTGGGCTCCGGTCAGGAGCGCGAGATTGGTGAACCAGATCCAGATCAGGAAGACGACCAGGCCGGCCAGCGAGCCGTACAGCCGGCTGTAACTGCCGATGTGGGTCGCGTACAGCGCGAATCCCGCCGAGGCGATCAGCCACAGGAAGGCGGCGAGCACCCCACCGGGCAGCGCCTGCCGCACACTCCGCGCGGAGCGCGGACCGGTGCTGAAGAGGACCAGGATGAGGCAGGCGACGAGGCAGAGCATCACGGGCCATTTGAGGCCCGCCCACACCGTCTCACCCGCGTGTGCCAGCCCGGCCCGCCGTCCGAGCCAGCGCGCCAGAGGCCCGGTGAGTACGAGCGCGAAGGCACTGGCCATCAGCAGGACGAGCAAGCCGACGGCCGAGGCCACGATGACGTGCGCCTGGCGCAGGGCGGGCCGGGTGTCCTTCACCTGGTGCATGGCGTGCATCGCCCTGCGGAAGACCGCCAGATAGCTGGAGGCCGACCACACGGCGCTCACGCTGCCGGTGGCGACCAGCAGCCAGACGGCCGTGCGCTCCTGGGTGGCCGCCTCCAGCGGCCGCCGCAGCGCCGCTCCCGATTCGGCCGGGGCGAAGGCCGTGATGTCGGCGATCAGCGCGTTGGTGGCACCCGGGTTCGCCAGACCGATGACGGAGACGGTGACGAGGAGGGCGGGGAGCAGCGCCAGGATGGCGTAGTAGGTGAGGGCTGCCGCCCAGTCGGAGAGGTCGTCGTTCCACAGCGATACGGGGGTGCGGCGCAGAGCGGCACGCCAGTGCCTCCCCGGGGTGCGCCCCGCCGGGGACAGGGTTCCTTCCGCGACGGGGTCGTGGGTCCTGCTGGGCACGCGGATACTCCGTGGGACGTAGGAAGGCGGACGGACAGGACGCCGCCACCGGTGTGCCCGGCGCCCCGGCTGTCCCCCTTTCTCTCATGCCTCGGTCCCGCGGGTGTACTCCAGGTGCGCTCAGTCGTTCACGGCGGTGAGCAGCACCACCGCGTCCTCCAGCGCCAGCAGTCCGTGCCGCTCCTGGGGGATGGGGTGCAGCCCGCCCGCCGCGAGGTCCACGTCTCCGGATTCCGCGGTGATCCGTACCGCACCGCGCAGCACCTGGAGGGACGCGGCGGGCGGCGCGTTGTGCTCGTCGAGGGCGGACCCCGCGGTGAGCGCGATCACCGTCTGCCGCAAGGGCTCCTGGCGCAGCAGCAGATGCGCGCTGCGTCCGTGCGCGTGGGCGCGGGCGGCGGCCAGGTGCTCGTCGGCGAGAGCGTTGAGATCATCCATACGACCACTGTGCCGCAGCCCCCGCTCCCCCGCTAACGCGTCCCTCGCAGCCAGGCCGCCGTATCGTCGGGCAGCAGACCGGAGGGTTCCAGCGGGGCGCTGGTCAGCAGGATCTCGTCGTGGCCGGGGAGCTGGGCCGGGCTCCCCGAAAGGTTGACGACACAGATCAGTCCGTGAGTCCGCCGGAAGGCGAGGACGCCCGGTGCCGAGGGCAGCCAGTCCAGCCGGCCCTCGGCGGTCTCGCCCGGGGCGGCGGCGAAACCCGGTTCGCCGCGGCGCAGTCGCAGTGCCTCACGGTAGAGGGTGAGCATGGAGCCGGGGTCGGTGCTCTGCCCGTCGGCGGCGTACGCGGACCAGCCCGCCGGCTGGGGCAGCCATGGTTCGGCCGAGGATCCGAAGCCCGCGCCGGGCTCGTCGGCGGACCAGGGCAGGGGCACCCGGCAGCCGTCCCGCCCGGGGTCGGTGCCCCCGGAGCGCAGGTGCATGGGGTCCTGGATCCGGTCGCGGGGGATGTCGGCCTCCGGCAGTCCGAGTTCCTCACCCTGATAGAGGTAGACGGCGCCCGGCAGCGCCAGCGAGAGCAGGGCGGCGGCCCGCGCCCTGCGGGTGCCAAGCTCCAGGTCGGTCGGCGTGCCGAAGACCTTGGCCGCGAAGTCGAAGCCGGTCGCCTCACGTCCGTACCGGGTCACCGTGCGGGTCACGTCGTGGTTGCACAGCACCCAGGTGGCGGGTGCTCCCACGGGGGCGTGCTCGGCGAGCGTGTCGTCGATCGCGGAGCGCAGCAGCCCGGCGTCCCAGGGGCAGGCCAGGAAGTTGAAGTTGAAGGCGGTGTGCAGCTCGTCCGGCCGCAGGTAGCGGGCGAAGCGTTCGGAGTCGGGGAGCCAGACCTCGCCGACGAAGATGCCGTCGTACCGGTCGGCGATGGCGCGCCACGAGCGGTAGATGTCGTGGAGTTCGTCGCGGTCGACGTACGGGTGGGGGTCGGTGCCCTCGGCGAAGTCGGGCAGGGCCGGGTCCTTGGCCAGCAGGGCCGCCGAGTCGATCCGCACGCCGGCGACGCCCCGTTCGAACCAGAAGCGCAGCACGTCCTCGTGCTCCTGACGGACCGCGGGGTGCGCCCAGTTGAGGTCGGGCTGGCCCGGGGCGAACAGGTGCAGGTACCACTGGCCGTCGTCGACCCTGGTCCACGGGGTGCCGCCGAATTCGGAGACCCAGTTGTTGGGCGGGAGCTCCCCGTGGTCGCCGCGTCCCTCCCGGAAGTGGAAGAGGTCGCGTTCGGGACTGCCGGGTGCGGCGGCCAGCGCCGCCTCGAACCAGCTGTGCCGGTCGGAGACATGGTTGGGGACGATGTCGATGAGGGTGCGGATGCCCAGATCACGGGCTTCGGCGATGAGCTTCTCCGCCTCGGCGAGGTTCCCGAAGGCGGGATCGATGGCCCGGTAGTCGGCCACGTCGTAGCCGCCGTCGGCCAGGGGGGAGAGGTACCAGGGGGTGAACCACAGGGCGTCGACGCCCAGTTCCACCAGGTAGGGCAACCTGGCCCGTACTCCCGCGAGATCACCTGTGCCGTCTCCGTCGCCGTCGGCGAAGCTGCGTACGTAGATCTGGTAGATGGCGGCGTCGCGCCACCACGGTGCGGTGGCCTCGGTCGGACGGTTGGCTGCCACGTGGCGTTCCTTTCGGGCAGGAGGTACTCCGCCCCCGGCCCGGACGCGGGGCGTGCGGCGGGAGGGCCGGCGGCGGAGTGCTGGTGGAAGGCGGTGGTTCGGAGGGGTCTCCCGTCCGGTCGGACCGGATCAGGGAGCCCCGCCTGATCCGAACGGGGAGCACCATGCGTCAACCCTTCAGGCCGCCCGCGGTGAGACCGCTCATGATGTTGCGCTGGAAGAGCAGGAAGACGAGCAGCGTCGGTACGGACGCGATGGTGAGCGCGGCGATGAGGACGTTCTGCGGGACCCCGTTGGACAGCGAGTAGATGCCGACGTTGAGGGTCTGCTTGCCCGGGTCGGGCAGGGTCAGCATGGGCCAGAGGAAGTCCTTCCAGACCCCGACGACCGCGAAGATGGAGACGACCCCGAGGATCGGCCGGGAGATCGGCAGGACGATGGAGCGCAGGGTGCACAGGGGTGAGGCGCCGTCCATGGCCGCGGCATCGAGGAGTTCGCCCGGTATGGAGTCGAAGAACCGCTTCAGCAGGAAGATGTTGAAGGCGTTGGTGACCGACGGCAGCCAGATCGCCCAGGGCGAGTTGAGCAGGTTGCGTTCGAAGATCGGCACGTCGAGGACCGTGAGGTACTGCGGCACGACGAGGACGGTCGCCGGGATCATGAGGGTGGCGAGCATCATGCCGAGGATGGCCCTGCCGAAGACCGGCCGCAGTCTGGACAGCGAGTAGGCGGCGGCCACGTCGAGGACGAGCTGGAAGGCGAGCGCTCCGAACGCGTAGTAGAGGGTGTTGAGGAGCAGCTGGGCCAGGTCCATCACGTTCCACGCCTGGGAGTAGTTCTCCGTGTGGATCGAGGAGGGGAAGGCGGTGGGCGGGCTCTGTACGACTTCCTGGGTGGTCTTGAGGCCGCCGGTCACCATCCAGTAGAGGGGGCCGAGGAACACGAGGGTGAAGCCCAGCGCCACCAGGGCGAAGACGATCCAGTAGACAGCCCTTCCCCGTGGCCGGCCGAGCTGGGCCGGTGAGATGAGGGTCCGCTGGCGGCCCTGGCCCGTGTCCCGGCGGCGGGCCTTCCGTCCGCGGGTTCCGCGCCGGGAGACAAGCGTGCTCGATGCCATCGTCGTGCTCCCGTCCTAGTCTTCACTGCTGCGGCTGAGGCGTACGTACACCGCGGAGAAGCCCGCGAGTACGACCAGCAGGAGGAGGCCGAGGGCCGCCGCTCCGCCGTAGTTGTTGAAGTTGAAGGCGTACTGGTAGATGAGGTAGACGACGGTCGTGGTGGAGCCTTCGGGGCCGGCGCCGTTGGTGAGCAGGAACGGCTCGGTGAAGACCTGCATCGTCGCGATGATCTGCATGAGCAGCAGGAGCGACAGGATGAGACGGGTCTGCGGGATGGTGACGTGCCAGATCTTGCGGAACAGCCCGGCGCCGTCGAGCTCGGCCGCCTCGTACAGCTCGCCGGGGATGCCCTGGAGTGCGGCGAGGTAGATCAGTGTGGCCCCTCCCATGTTCATCCAGGTGGAGGCGATGACGACGGACAGCATGGAGGTGCCGGGGTCCTGGAGCCATTGCTGGGCGGGCAGGTGGAGGAATTCCAGGATGCGGTTGAAGAGTCCGTAGCCGGGGTCGTAGAAGTACTTGAAGAGCAGTACGGAGGCGACCGGCGGCAGCATGACGGGCAGGTAGACCAGCAGGCGCAGGTATCCCTGCGCGTGCCGGAACTCGTTGAGCACGACGGCCACGACGAACGGGACGGCGAAGCCCAGCAGGAGCGCCAGGACGGTGAAGAGCAGGGTGTTGCGCCAGGCCTGCCAGAACGCGGGGTCGTTGAAGACGTAGCTCAGATTGGACCAGCCGGCCCAGGTCGTCCTGCCGTCCTCGGTCTTCTGGAAGGCCAGGAGGAATTCCCTGACCATCGGATACCAGGAGAAGAAGGAGAAGCAGAGGACGGCTCCGATCAGGAAGCCGTGCGCCGTGATGTTGCGGCGCAGGGCGCGCACGAACTCCTCGCGGGCGGAGTCCGGCCCGGTGGTGGGGTGGTGGTGCCCGGGTGGCGGTGCGCTCGCCTTCCCGGTGGACAGGGTGGGGGCCGACATGGTGTCTCCTCGGTGCCGGTACGGTCGCTCGCCGACGGCGGGTCGGGATGCGGGGCCGGGCCCGCCCGGCCCGGCGTCCGCCCCTCCGCTACTGGTTCGCCAGGACCTGGTTGACCTGCTGCTCGGCGGTGTCGAGCAGCTTGTCGATGTCGGCGTCCTTGTTGGTCAGCACGGCGGACATCGCGTTGTCGAGGATCTTGTAGATCTCCTGGGCCTTCGGCGGCTCGGCCTTCCCCTGGACGGGGTTGTCCATGAAGGCCCTGAAGTTCTCGACGGGCATCGTGGCGTGGGTGACACGCTCGGCGTCGTCCGCCTTCTTGCTCTCACCGAGGAAGAAGTTGGGCTGGGGAAGCCCGACGGGCAGGTTGTCGGCCTTCCTGCGGCCCCAGTCGAACTGCCCCTTCTTCGGTGTGAGGTTCTGGAAGTTCAGCCAGGCGACGGCGGCCTTGATCTTGTCGGGCGAACTGCCCTTCTTGACCATGTAGTTGTTTCCGCCGAACAGAGTGGCCTCGGCGCCGGGGATCGGCCCCATGCCGAAGTTCTCGTACGTCGCGCCGAGCTGCTGCACCATGTACGTGATGTCGTCGGGCGCGGCGAGGAACATCCCGAGTTTGTCGGTGGCTATCTGCTTCTGCAGATCGCCCCACTTCAGCAGCTGGGTCCGTCCCATGCTGTCGTCCTCCCAGCGCATGTCGTGCAGTTGCTGGAGGACCTGCTTGCCCTTGTCGTCGTTGAAGGCGGCCTTCCTGCCGCTCGCGTCCACGACGTCCCCGCCCAGGCCGTACTGTGCGGCGGTGAAGTGCCAGCCGCCGTTGTTGCCGGCGCTGTACTCGCCGAAACCGGCGATGCCCTTGCCGAGCGCCGCGATCTTCCTGCTCGCGGCGCGGACCTCCTCCCAGGTCGCCGGCGGGGTGTCAGGATCCAGCCCGGCCTGCGTGAACAGTTTCCGGTTGATCATGAGACCCATGGTGTAGTTGCTGGTAGGCAGCGCGTAGAGCTTGCCGTCCTTGCGGGCGACGTCGAGCACCTGGGGCTGGATGTCCTTGAGAGCGGGTACGGATGTGTCGTTGACGTAGGCGGAGATGTCCTCGGCACCGTCGTTGTCCAGCACCTGCTGGAGGTCGGTGAAGTACGCGTAGAAGACGTCCGGTTGCGACTTGCCCTTGAGCATGGCCGTGAAGCGCGGCGGCTCCAGGCACTGTCCGGGCGTCGACTTCCCGTTGATCCTGACGTTCGGGTACTTCTTGTTGAACGTCTTGACGTCCTCGTTCCACTCGCGCAGCTCCGCGGCCTTCGCGGCCGGCGGCATGCAGTCGATCGACAGCGTCACCTCGGCCTTCGGGTCGAGCGGCGCCGACGGATCGGACGAGCCACTGCCGGAGTCGTCGTCCCCGCCGCCGCTGCTGCTCGTGCCGCAGGAGGCAAGGGCGGTCAGGGCGAGCGCGGTGACGACGGCGGCCGCGGAGGCACGGCGGGTACGGCGAAACCCAGCACTTCTCATCGGTGGTCCCCTTCGGGCATGAGCGCGGAAGGCCTCGGCCGGCTGTCTGCCGGGGCGCGGCACACTCAACCACCGGCGACAAGTAAGCGCAATATCTCGCGCAGATTTGGTAAATGTTTGACAGCACTCCGCATGCGGTGAGGCGCCGGGCTGGAGTAGCCCGGCGCCTCGATGGAGCCACTCCTCCCGACTCATCCCGGACGAGTCGGGCGCGCCGCACGACCCGCCCGACCGCCCACGTCCCGGTCGGCAGGGAGGGGCTCATCGCCGACTCCGCGCCCGAGGTCCGCAAGAGGCGGACTTCTGATTGCAAGAGGTTACGCGGACACCGGGCGCCCCGGGACCCCTTTCCGGAGCCCCGGGGAGCACCCCTCCGCGCCGTCCCGGCCTGCTACGGGTTGATGTTGATCTTGAAGGTGGAGGTGGTGTTCTTCACGTCCTGGGCATTGCCGCTGAACTTCAGTCCGTTGAAGGTGACCTCACCGACAGCAGGCCCCTGGCCGGCCTCCGGCATCTCGTTCGCCCACAGCCCGAAGCCCGACTTCGCGTCGAAGGCGTCGCCGCTCCTGCGTGCGCCCGAGACCGAGATGTCGGTGAGCACCGTGTCCTTGATCGGGAACTGCGGCTGCCCTCCCACGTAGTTCGTCTGGAACATGATCCCGCTGTACGTCGGGTCGACGATGTCCACGTTCGAGATCCGTATGCCCTGGAAGACCTTGGAGGCCGAGAACAGCCAGATCCCGGGGAAGGTCTGCGTCCCCCAGAAGTGACCGCCGGCCCGCACGACCGAGACGTTCTCGATCGCCGTGGGGCCGGTCCCGAACCCGTTCATCGGGTAGCCGAAGTCCAGCGAACTCACAGTGATCCCGGAGTACACCAGGGTGTCGGCGATGTGGATGTTGCGGAAGGTGTTGTCGTAGCCGCCGTACACGGCCACTCCCGCCGCCCGCCACGTGAGGATCGACGTCAGGTTCTCGTACACGTTGTTCTTCATGTCCGCGCCGCCGGCGTCGATCGCCGAGAACAGCGCGAAGCTGTCGTCCCCGGTGGCCCGCGCCTCGTTGTTCGTGACGTGGTTGTCCGTGGAGCCGTTGGTCATGTTGATGCCGTCGGCGAACATGTTGCGGATCCGGGAGTTCTTGATGGTGACGTTGTCGGTGTTGGCCCCCCAGTAGAGGCACACCATGTGCTCGTTCCAGATGTTGTCGATCACGATGTCCGAGACGTTGGAGAAGTCGAACACCTTGCCCGGCCCGTCGATCCGGGACGTGTAGTTGCCGAAGTACGCGAAGTCGGAGAACGACGAACCCTTCGCACTGGCCTCCGCACGGAATCCGATGTCGGTGTTGTCCTGTGTGGACGGCGCGTGGAACCGCGTGAACCAGGGCCCGGCTCCCGCCACCTTCACGGCCTTGCCGTAGACCTGGAACTTGCTCGAGGTGGAGTAGTCACCGGCCGGGAGGTAGACGCCCACCAGGCTTCCGGTGGTGTCCATCCGGACCTTGTCCAGGGCGTTCTGCACGTCCTGGTGGGTGGAGCCCGCGGGCACGGCGTACCGGGCGGGGTCGGGGTTCGCCTTCTGGGCGACCTGCTCCAGGCTGACGAAGTCGATCGCGTACGTGCTGGTGTTGGCCGCGTCCTTCTGCAGCCGGATCCTGCTGCCGCCCGGGACGGTCTTCCCCAGCATGATGTTCGCCTCGTCGTAGATGTGCCTGGGCGCTCCCGAGCCGGGGGCGTTGCCCGGTCCGGTCTCGTTCCCGTACAGCCAGGCGTACTTCGAGGTGAGGTCGATCGCCTTGAGGAAGGTACCGTCCACGTAGACGTTCAGCTTCGAGTCGATGCCACCGCCGCCCGCGGAGTCCGGGATGGAGAACCGGGTGACCAGGGTGTTGGTGGGCGCCCGCGTCGTGAACTCGACGTAGTTTCCGGTGCTGTCGAGCGTCACGGCCTTGCGGCCCGACGCCTCGCCCGCGATGTCACCGACGGTCCTGTTGGGGCCGACGACCTTCGCCCCGCCCCCGGTGACACCGTCCTCCGCCTCGTACATGTCGTACGGCATGTCGGCGCCGCGCCCGACGAAGAGCGATTCGGTGCTGGTGTTGTTCGCGCGCTTCACCGGCAGTTCGTTGGCGTCCTCGGCGAGCACCACCTTCACCGTGTACGAGCCGTTGGCAGCCGTCCAGGTCCCCAGGGAGACCGGCGACGTCGTGGAACCCGCGGCGATGGCGCCGTTGTGCGCGCCGGTGAGGGACTTGACCGTGGCCCCCTTGGAGTCGATCAGGCTGAGGGTGATCCCGTGGCTGCCGCTCGCGGACGCCACGGAGCCCTGGTTCTTCACGGCGACGGAGAAGGTGACCGTGTCGCCGTTCGAGGGGCCCGACGGGGAGGTCGTGACCGCGCTCGCCACGAGGTCGGAGCTGGAAACCGGCTTCACGACCAGCGGGGTGCCGCCGGTGAAGCGGTTGTTCGTCTCGTTCTGTTCGATGATCTCGTCTGCCGGGTCGACGACCGCCCCGAGCGTGTAACTGCCCGCGTCGCGGGCTCCGATGGACGAGGCGACCTGGGCGGAGGCGCCTGCGGCGAGAGCGCCCACCGAAGCGGTGGCGACCTTGGATCCGCCGAGCTCGAAGTCCAGCTTCCCGGCGGGAGAGGAGACCGCACCGGAGTTGCGGACGGTGGCCGACAGGGTGACGGGGTCTGATTCCACGGGGGCCGAGGGCGAGGCGGCGACCGCCGTGACCTGCAGGTCCGGGTTGGGGGCCGGAGCGCCCAGCACCTGGAACTCGGCGACCTGACCTGCGCCGGATCCGCTGTTGGAGGTGAACTTCAGCTGGACGTCGGCCACCCGGGCGGTGACCGGGATCGTCACCGTGTTGCCCGTCGCCGGGCTGAACGCGTAGTCCTTGGCGGCGGCCAGGCTCGTGAACGAGGTGGCGTCCTGCTCCCGTCCGAGTACCTGGATGTTCTGGGTGCGCGCTCCCCAGCTGCTGTCGGGGTTCAGCTTGACGACGACGCTCTCCGTGTCGGCGTTGGCACCCAGCTCGACCGTCAGCGTGTTGGGGTAGCTGCCGCCCGCGCCCTCCCAGTACGTGCTGAGGGAGTTGTCGTTGGCGTTGGCCGCGACGAACGTGTGGACCACCGAGGACGCGGTGATCGGCTTGGAGACGGCGAGGTCGGAGGCGCCGCTCGTCGACCCGTTGCGCGTCACGGTGTTGCTGGCGCCGGAGACGTTGCCCGCGGCGTCCTTGGCCCGCACGACGTAGTGTTGTCCGAGGAGGCCGTCCAGGTCAGCTTGATCTGCCCGGTCGACGGCTCCGTGAAGGCCAGACCGGACGGCGCGGTGGGCGCCTGCGTGTCACCGGAATCGCCGGTGCGGGTGACGGTGTTGCTGTTGCCCGACTGGTTGCCCGCCGCGTCCTTGGCCCGGACGTGGTAGGAGACGGTCTCGCTTGTTGTCCGAGGAGGCCGTCCAGGTCAGCTTGATCTGCCCGGTCGACGGCTCCGTGAAGGCCAGACCGGACGGCGCGGTGGGCGCCTGCGTGTCACCGGTGGCCGGGCCGTAGACCTCCAGTTCGGAAAGCTGGGCGGCCGGCTGGACGGAGTTGGCGGTGACGAGCACGCGCACGTAACGGGTGGTGGTCGTGTCGAAGGAGACCGTCGCGGACTGACCGCCGGCAGGGCTGAAGCTGTAGGCCTTGGACGCCGTCAGATCACTGAAGTCCGAGCCGTTGGAGCTTCCCTGGATCTTCAGCGTCTGGGTCCGCTGCTCCCAGCCGTCGGGCAGCCGGAGCACGACGCGGTCGACCCGGACCGAGGAGCCCAGATCCGCCTGGATCCACTGCGGGAACGCGTTGTTCCTGCTCTCCCAGTAGCTGGCGCGGTTGGCGTCGTTGCCGTGGGCGGCCACGTACGTCTCGGTGTAGCTGCTCGCCGTGAGCGTCCGGCCCGCAGCGAGGTTCGCCGACGACTCCCCCGCCGCACGGACCTCCAGCTCGGAGAGCTGGGCGTTCTGCCAGCCCGTGTTGGCCGTGATGTTCACCCGCACGAAACGTGTCTGCGTGGCAGGGAAGGAGATCCGCACCTCGTTGGAGGTGCCGGGACCGAAGGTGTAGGCGGCCGAGGTCTTCAGGGTGGAGAAGCTGGTGCCGTCGGCGCTCCCCTGGAGCGAGAGCGTCTGCTGTCTGCTCTCCCAGCTCGCGGGGAGCTTCAGCCGCACCTCCTCGACCCTGGCGGTGGAGCCGAGGTCGGTCTGCACCCACTGCGGCAGTGTGCCGCCGGTCCCTTCCCAGTACGTGGCCTGATTGCCGTCCGTCACGTTCCGGGCGGCGTACTCGCCGCCGGCACTGCTCGCCGCCGTGGCCCGGCCTGCGGCGATGTTCGGTCCGTCGGCCGCCGCGGCGGTGAGCGACGGCCATCCGATCATCAGAAGACTGGTCGTGACCACGGCGGAAAGGGTCCGCCATCTCCAGCGTTGGGCTCTCATAGGTCCCCGATCTTCGGCCTCGGCGCGGTACACGCCGAGGGCGCGGCTCTGTCGGCACAGCCCTGCGGCACCTGTTCCCGCACGCATCGAGCTGAGTTTTGCGCTTTGCGGTCAGAGAGTTGCAGAGAAGTGCGAGAGCGTCCACGCTTGCGACAGAAACCGGAACACGTCAGAGCGCAGCAGAGGGGCCTTGAGTGGCGTACCTCGAGAAGCATCGAGGAGGGCTGCGCAGCCCGGCCCTTCCTCCGAAAGACGTACGCAATCGACGTAAGTTTTTTGCGTACCCTGGTCAGCCAACCGAAAGTACCTGTTCCACGACACAGCGAGGAGCGGGGCCCGCAGGACGCGGACCCCGCTCCCGTGGAGCCGGCCGGAGGTCAGAGACCGCCGGTGTGGAGGAGCCGGTCGGGCGAGCCGGACCCCAGGCCCGTCAGCACGTCCGGGGTCGCCTCGGCGGCGAGCCAGTCGGCGACCTCCTGCGGGGCCGCGTCGGGGTTCTGCTCCTTGTAGAGCGCCGCGACACCGGCAACGTGCGGGCTGGCCATGGACGTTCCGCTCAGGGTCGTGGAACCGCCACCGAGGTTCGCGGACACGATGTCCACACCAGGGGCGTAGAGCCACACACAGGTACCCCAGTTGCTGAACGTCGCCTGCCGGTCCTGATCATCGCTCGCGCCGATGGCGAGTACGCCGTCGGCGCGTGCCGGGGAGACGTCGCAGGCGTCCTGGTCCTCGTTGCCCGCCGCGACCACGGGCAGGGTGCCCTCCGCCGCGAGCGCGTCGAACGCGTCGTCGACGGCCGACGACGCGGGCCCGCCGAGCGAGGCGTTGACCACGGCCGGCTGCTCGGCGTTCTGGGCGATCCAGTCGAGGCCCGCGATGACCCCGGCCCAGGTGCCCGAGCCCTGGCAGTTGAGCACCCGGACCGGCACCAGGGAGGCCGCGGGGGCGACACCGTACGTCGCACCGGCCACGGTCCCGGCCACGTGCGTGCCGTGGCCGTTGCAGTCCTCACCGTTGCGGCCGTCACCGATCGCGTCGTACCCGGCGTCCACCCGGCCGCCGAACTCGCTGTGGCCGGACTCGATGCCGGTGTCGAGGATGTACGCGGTCACGCCCTGACCCGTGCCGTCCACGTCGTACGTGCCGTCCAGCGGCAGATTCCGCTGGTCGATGCGGTCCTGCCCCCAGCTTCCGGCCACGGCCCGCTTCCCGGCCGGCTTGACGGCGGGTGGCGAGACGGAGGCCTCACTGTTCTCCTCCACCCTCTGTACGCCCGCCGCGCCGCGCACCTGCTCGAGCTGGGCGGCCGTGAGCGAGGCCGCGAAACCGTGCAGGACCTTGTTGTAGGTGAAGAGGGTGCTGACGCCGAGCTGCTGGGCCATGGCGGCAGGCTTCTGCTCGGGCGAGAGAGTGACGATGTACTGCCCGGGCACGGCCCGGGCCGACTTCTGCACCGGCACGAGGGTCTCCCCGGTGTCGGCCGTGGCCGTGGTGGTGCCGATCAGAGGGGCGATCAGCAGTAGGGCGGCCGGTGCCCAGTGGGCGCGCAGGCGCATGCGTTCTCCCTTGAGATGGAGGAGCGGATCGCGGACCCGTCAGGTCCGCGAAGTGCGAACACCTGACCTTTCGTCCACATCCCCGGCGGGCCTGAGCCGCGTCAACCGGACAGCGCAACGATCGGTACCGGGGAAGGACCATTCGGCCGGTCGCATGAAGGGTTACGACTCCTCCTGCGAGTGAACCCGGACCTGCCTCACGGACACCGGCCACACGGACGCCGCCTACCCGTTGCTCATGCAGAGGACCTTCCCGAGCTGGGGCTACCAGATCGACAGGGGCGCCGCCGACGGCAGCTTCCAGGACGCGGGAAGAACTCAGAACTCCTTCAACCGCTACGCCTACGGTTCCGAAGGCAGGTTCGGCTCAGCGTACGGGCGGGTCGCCACGCGGTGGAGGAAGGACGCGGACGGCTTCGCCCTCCGGGCCGTGCTGCCGGCGAACACGACCGCCGAGGTGTGGGTACCGGGCGGCGACAGGCGGAGCGCCGGCCGGTGCCCTGCGGCCTTCCAGCGGCTGGACGTCGGGGGTGGTGCCGTCTCCACCATGGGATCGGGCACCCATCATTTCGCGGCCTCCGACTGACCTGTGCCGCCCCGGGTGCCCTGTAGGACGGCAACCGTCCTACAGGGCGCCTAGCCTGCTCCCCAAGACCTGGGACGTTCCCGAAGGAGGCGTCACGACTGTGGCCGACCACACCACTCCCGGCGCGGAACCGCTGTTCTTCGAGCGGGCGGAGGGCCTGGCGCGATGGCTGGAGGAGCACCACGGGGCGTCCTCCGGTCTGTGGCTGAGGATCGCGAAGAAGAGCTCGGGCATCGAATCCGTCACGGCCTCCGAGGTGGTCGACACCGCTCTCTGCTACGGATGGATCGACGGGCAGCGCAAGTCCTCGGACGAGACGTACTACCTCCAGCGGATCTCGCCCCGCCGGCCGGGAAGCGCGTGGTCCCTCGTGAACGTACGGAAGGTGGAGGCGCTGACTGCGGCCGGCCGGATGAGGGAGCCCGGACTCGCCGCGGTACGGGCGGCACGCGAGGACGGGCGCTGGGAGACGGCCTACCCCTCACAGAAGGAGGCCACGGTGCCCGCCGATCTCTCCGCCGCGCTGGCAGCCGAGCCGCGCGCGGCGGAACGCTTCGAGCGGCTCGGCAGGACGGACCGGTACCTCGTGATCCTGCAGCTCCTCAGGGCGAGGACGCCGGAGCTCAGGGCCTCCCGTCTGGAACGCCTGGTGACGAAGCTGGTGTCGGGCGAGAAGATGCCCTGACGGTTCGTCCCCGTGCGGTGGACGAACTCGCGGCGCGTGCGCACGGGACGGCGGGAGGCTACCTGAAGTGAAGCGGGACATGACGGGCGCGCGGGGATGCGCGTCCGTCACGCCTGCCGTCCCTCACCGCCCGCCGTCGACCCGCCGCAGGGTGCGCAGGAGGTAGTCCTTGCGGTTCAGCGGATCGCGGTCGGTCCTGGACCTGTGCGGGACAGGTCCGGTGACCGGCCGGTAGTCCTCGAACGCGGACTCCAGCATCCCTTCGCCACGCGTCATCCCGGGCAGCAGCAGCTGCAGCTCATGGACGCGCGCGGTGGGGATCACCCCCTCCACCGTGCAGACCCCTCCGCGCGTCACCGGGGGCGCGGGGACTGCCCGCAGCCGGGCGAGGACCGGCACGAGCGGGCCGAGCGCATCGGCCGGGAGCTCGGCGCGGAAGCGGTGCAGGGGCTCGTACACCGTGGTCCCTGCCTGCTTCAGGGCGTCCATCAGCACCAGCGGCGTCAGATGACGGAAGTCGCCCGCCGTACTCGACATGCTCTTGTCGAACACCGCGTGCGAATGACTCTGCCGGGGCCAGTACCCGGAATGGGTCGTGGTGACCGTGCAGTCGGTGACCTGCCATCCGTGAATTCCCTGGCCGAGCGTCTCCAGCACGGTGTCCTCCACCGCGCGCATCAGTGCGTACGGCATGGAGCCGAGCTCCACTTCCCGCCGGAATTCCACTCCGCTGCCGAAAGCTGCGGGCTCCACGCGGAGTCCGACGGTGGCGAGAAAGGGATTCGGCTCCTTGTCGATGAACTCCACGGCCGCACCGGTTCCCGCCGGCCGCTCCAGGCAGATAACGCGCCGTCGAGCACGCCGAGGACCCGTTCCACCTCGGCGATGAAGTCGGGGTGGCCGGGGGTGTCGATCAGGTTGACCGTGACGCCGTCGACGGCGAAGGACACCACGGCGGACTTGATGGTGATGCCTCGCTGCCGCTCCAGGGCGAGGGTGTCGGTCTGTGCTGCCGTCGTCGACGCTGCCGACCGTGTCGATGACTCCGGCGTCGTGGAGCAGCCGCTCGGTCAGGCTCGTCTTACCCGCGTCGACGTGCGCCAGAATTCCCAGGTTCAATGTGTGCGCTGAGCTTCAGGTCCTCGAGACAGGTGTGCATTCCTGTCGGGGGGAACACAGAAGCTCGGCGCACGGATATCTCCCGGGTTGATCGGTTGGTGCCGGAATTACAGCAGGCCGCCGCGCCGGAGGGCAATCGGTTGATCCCCGAGGTGCGGGAAACGCAGTTCGGTACGGCTGCGCGCGGTTTCGCCGGGGCGCAGTACGGTGCTGGGCAGGTCGGGCCGGTTCGGTGAGTCGGGCAGGTGCTGTGTCTCGAGGCAGACCGAGCCGTGCCGCTCGTGGCGGCGCCCGGTGCCGTCCGTGAAGGAGCCGTCGAGCTGGTTGGCGGTGTAGACCTGGATGCCGGGCTCGGTCGTCCACACCTCCAGCACGCGTGCCGCGTCCGGAGCGGTGAGGCGTGCGGCGCGGCGCAGGCCGCCGCCCGCGTCCCGCAGCACCCAGCAGTGGTCGTAGCCGCCCGCGGCGCGCAGTTGCGGGTCCTCGGTGGCGAGGCGTTCCCCCAGCACCCGAGGCGCGGTGAGGTCGAAGGGGGTTCCGCGGACCTCGGCCGGCGGTCCCAGGGGGATGCCGTCGTCGTCCACCGGCAGATAGGCGTCGGCGTCGACCTCCAGGTGGTGGCCCAGGACGTCGTCGTGGCCGGCCAGGTCGAAGTAGGCGTGGTTGGTGAGGTTGACGACCGTGGGGCGGTCGGTCACCGAGACGTAGTCGACGGCCAGCGTGCCCGCCGTGTCGAGGGTGTACGTGACGGTGGCGTCCAGCGCACCCGGGAAGCCCATCTCTCCGTCGGGGCTGTGCAGGGTGAGACGTACGGACACGCTGTCGTCGGTGCGGTCGGGGGCACCTTCCCACACCTTGGTGTGGAAGCCGTCCGGCCCTCCGTGCAGGGCGTGGCCCCGGTCGTTGGCGGGGATGTGGTGCTCGGTGCCGTCCAGGACGAAGCGGCCGTGGGCGATGCGGTTGGCGTAACGGCCGACGACGGCGCCGAAGTAGGGGTGCTCGGCCGTGTAGTCGTCGAGCGTCGAGAGCGAGCGGACGACGGAGGTGGTGGCGCCGGCGGTGTCCGGCACGGTGAGGCGGTGCAGGGACGCGCCGTAGGTCAGTATCCCGGCGCTGACCCCCGTCCCGCTGTCGAGGGTCCACAGGTCGGTGGGGGCCCCCTGGGCGGAGCCGAACGGGGTGCGGTGCACGGTGGGGCGCGGCATCAGAGGTCCTCGGTGTGGCCGGAGTCGGGCCCGGGCGTGGTGGATTCGCGGACGACGAGGCGGTAGCCGGGGCGTGGCCGGCGAGGTTCGGCGACGGGCGTGCCCGCGAGCTGTTCGACGAGGCTGTCGACGGCGAGCCGGGCGATGGCTTCCTTGTCGGGGGCGATGGTGGTGAGCGTGGTGGTGGTGTAGCGGCTCTCCTCGATGTCGTCGAAGCCGACGACGGCGATGTCGTCCGGGATGCGCAGGCCGCGTTCGGTGATGGTCCGCATGGCGCCGATGGCGATGAGGTCGTTGTACGCGAAGACGGCGTCGGGCCTGTCCGCCCGGTCCAGGAGCTGCGCCATGCCGGCGGCGCCGTCCTCCCGGCCGTAGCCGTCGGTGACCACGACGAGGGATTCGTCCGGTGTGATGCCGGCGGCCGCGAGTTCCTCGCGCCAGCCCCGGAGCCGCAGGTGCGCGGGCTGGCGTTCCCGGCCGGTACGCGATCCGAGGAAGGCGATCCGCCGGTTGCCCTGGCCGACGAGGTGGCACACGGCCGCGCGGGCCGCCGCCACGTTGTCGATCGCGATGTGGTCGTACGGCGCCTCGTACTCGCGCTCACCCAGCAGGACCAGGGGCGCCGTCTCGGTTCGCGCCATGAGGTCCTCGGTCTCCAGGTGGATGGGGCTGAGGATCAGGCCGTCGATCACGTGGGACCGGAATCCCTGGCTGACCAGGAGCTCTTTCTCCCTGAGCCCGGCGGTGTGGTCGACCAGGACGGTGTAGTCGTGCCGGGCCGCAGCGTCGATGACCGCTCCGGCCAGTTCCGCGAAGTACGGGTTGCCGAATTCGGGCACGGCGAGGGCGATGATGCCGGTGCGGCCCTTGCGCAGATGGCGAGCGGTGAGGTTCGGCCGGTAGCCGAGCTCGTCGATGGCCTGTTGCACCTTGGTGCGCATGGCGGGTGTGACGTGCTGATAGTTGTTCACCACGTTCGACACGGTCTTGATGGACACGCCCGCCCGTTGTGCAACGTCCTTGAGGCTGACGCCCACGGCACTCCTTGGTGTTCGGCTCGGCTCGGCTTGGCTCTTCGTCCGGCCCTGAACGGCCGGCTCGTCGTCAGGTGCTTCTGCGACTGCGCGCGAGATAGCGCTGCGCCACCACGACAACGATAAGGAAGCCGCCGCTGACCACCGACTGGTAGGAGGAGTTGAGCGAACCGATCTGGTTGATCAGGTTCTGGATGACGGCCAGCAACAGGACGCCCCAGAGGGTTCCGCTGATGGATCCGGCGCCGCCGACGAGGAGCGTGCCTCCGATGACGACGGCGGCGATCGCGTCGAGTTCCATGCCCACACCGACGATGGTGACGCCGGAGGACAGCCTCGCCGCGTTGAGGGCGCCGGCCAGTCCGGCGAGCAGGCCGCTGAGCGTGTAGACGAGGATCTTCGTACGGGCGACGGGGAGGCCCATCAGGGTGGCGGCGTCGCTGCTTCCGCCCACGGCGAAGAGGGTCTGGCCGAACGAGGTGCGCTGCAGGACCAGTCCGCCGGCTCCGAAGAGCACCAGGGCGATGATGATCGGGTAGCCGAAGCCCCAGACGCTGCCCTGGCCGAGCTCGCCGAAGGCCGAGTCCTTGGGCACCAGATAGGTGGTGGCTCCCTCGTCGGTGAGGGCGAGCAGCAGGCCTCGGGCGCCCAGCAGTGTGGCGAGGGTGACGATGAAGGGCGCCATGTTCCCCCGGGCGATCAGGAACCCGTTGAGCAGGCCGATCCCGCCGCACACGACGAGCGGGAGCAGTAGTGCGGCGAGGAAGCCGTACTGCGAGGCCCAGGCGGCGAGGACCCCTCCGAGGGCGAAGACCGATCCGACGGACAGGTCGATGCCACCGGTGATGATGACCATGGTCATGCCGAGTGCGACCACGGCGAGGAAGGACGCCTGGATGGTCACCCCGCGGGCGTTGTCCAGGGACGCGAACGTCGGGTAGATGAACGAGGCGGCGATCACGACGGCCAGCAGGACCGCGAGGACGCCCTGGCGTTGGAGGAGTTCGGCGGCGCGCTGCCGGCCGGTCTGCTCGGCGCCGGCGGGGCGGGCCGCGGGCGCTGCCGGCGGCACCGGGGCCGGGGCGGTGGGGAGGGGCTTGGTTTCGTTCATCGGGACCGACGCTCCCGGGCGACGTAGACGGCGGCGATGATGATGGCCGCCTGGGCGATCTGTGCGGTGGAGTCGGGCAGGTCGTGCTTGACGAGGGTGGCGCGCAGGAGCTGCATGAGCAGGGCGCCCGCCACGGTGCCGAGGACCCGGACGGAGCCGCCGTTGAGGGGGGTGCCGCCGACCACGACCGCCGTGATGGCGGAGAGTTCCATGAGGGTGCCGAGCGAGGACGGGTCGCTGGCGGTGAGCCTGGCCGTGGCCAGGATGCCGGCGAGAGCCGCGAGCACCCCGCAGATCACGTACACGCCGATGAGGATCCGCTTGACGGGCAGTCCGGCGAGCGCGGCTGCGGAACGGTTGCCGCCGACGGCGACGACCTGCCGGCCGAAGGTGGTGCGTTGCACCAGGAAGGCGACTGCGACGGCCAGCACTCCGGCGATCCAGACGACCAGGGGAACGCCGAGGAAGGAGCCGGTGCCCAGCGACAGCAGGTCGGGGTTGACGATCTGCTTGAGCTGGCCGTCGGCCATGACGAGGGCCAGTCCGCGGCCTCCGACGAAGAGCGCGAGCGTGGCCACGATGGGCTGCAGCCCCACGAGGGAGACGAGTGCGCCGTTGACCGCTCCGACGACGGCGCCTGCCAGCAGGGCGACGAGGAGCGCGGGTATGAGCCCGTATCCCAGGTAAAGCGGGAGGAAGGCGGCGGCGAGCGCCATGGTCGAGCCGACGGACAGGTCGACGCCCTCGGTGCCGATGACCAGGGCCATGCCCAGGGCGACGATGACGATGGGGGCGACCTGGACGAGCTGGGTGCGGAAGTTGTCCGCGGTCATGAAGTGTTCGGTGAACAGGGCGTTGAAGAGCAGCACCACCGCCACGGCCACGTACACGCCGTACCGCTGGTACCAGGCGGGGTCGCGCAGCCGGGCCAGTGGGCTCACGGGCTTCCGGGGTGTGCCGCCCTTCGCGGGCGGGGCGACTGCGGTCTGAGTCATCGGGGGTCCTCCTGGGCGGCCGGGGCCCTGTCCACCGGCTCCGGTGCGTGGTCGGCGAGCACTGCGAGCAGCCGGTCCTCGGCCACGTCGTCGCCCGACAGCTCACCGGCGACCGCTCCGCCGCGCAGGACGACGATCCGGTCGGCGCCCTCGATGAGCTCCTCGATGTCGGAGGAGATGAGCAGGACGGCGAGGCCCTCCCGGGCGAGGTCGTCGATGAGGCTCTGGACCTCGGCCTTGGCTCCGACGTCGATGCCCCGGGTGGGTTCGTCGAGCAGCAGGACCTTGGGCTCCAGGCACAGCCAGCGGGCCAGCAGGACCTTCTGCTGGTTGCCGCCGCTGAGTTCCCCGACCTTCTGCTCGGGGCTCGACGCCTTGATCCGCAGGCGCTTCATGAAGATGTCGACGATGCGGTCCTGCTTGGCGCGCGAGACGACGCCGGCCCTGGAGAGACGGGGCATGGCCGCCAGCACGATGTTCTCGCGGACCGAGAGACCGGGCACGATGCCTTCGGCCTTGCGGTCCTCGGGCAGCAGGCTGATGCCGGCCCGGATGGCGGCGGCGGGGGTGAGCCGCTTCAGGGTGGTGCCGTCGACGGTGAGTTCGCCCGCGTCCAGGGGCAGGGCGCCGGACAGCGCCTTGGCCGTCTCGCTGCGGCCGGAGCCGAGCAGGCCTCCGAGGCCGAGCACCTCTCCGGCGTACAGCGACACGGAGATGTCGTGGAGCTGGAGGCGACTGGAGAGGCCGGTCGCGGTGAGTACGGGTGTGCGGGCGGCCTCGTGTCCCTCCGCGGCGAAGTTGGTGACGCCGGAGCGGCGTACCTCGGAGAGGTCGCGGCCGAGCATCATCGACACGAGCTGCATCCGGTCGAGGCCGGCGAGGTCGCCGGTGTGGATGTGGCGTCCGTCGCGCAGGACGGTGACCCGGTCGCATATCCGGTAGAGCTCGTCCATGCGGTGGCTGACGTACAGGACGGCGATGCCCTGGCCGCGTAGACGTTCGATGACGCGGAAGAGGGTCTCCACCTCGCGTGGTTCGAGCGAGGAGGTGGGCTCGTCCATGATGACGACCTGGGCGTTGACGGACACCGCCCGTGCGAGCGCGACCATCTGCTGGGTGCCGACGCCGAGGGTGTGCAGGGGGCGCCGGGGGTCGACGCGTACGCCGAAGCCGTCGAGCAGTTCGCCCGTCTCGCGGTGCATGCGGGTGAAGTCGATGAGGCCGAGACGGTTCCTGGGTTCGCGGCCCAGGAAGATGTTCCGCGCCACGCTCATCAGGGGGACGAGGTTGACCTCCTGGTAGATCGTGGAGATACCGACCTGCTGTGCCTCGAACGGCCGGGCGAAGCGGACCGGTTCGCCGCTCATCCGCAGTTCGCCCCCGTCCGGCCGGTACACACCGGTCAGCACCTTGATGAGGGTCGACTTGCCCGCGCCGTTCTCCCCGACCAGCGCGTGGGTCTCCCCCGCGCGCAGGGAGAAACCGACGTCGTCGAGGGCGACGACTCCGGGGAACCTCTTGCTCACCGAGCGGGCTTCGAGCACGGCGGAGGCCGTGGAAACGGCCGCCTCCGGTGCCTGAGGTACTGCTTCGGGTGGTGCCATGGGTGTTTCTGGCCTTCCGCTGTCCAGGGGGGTGAGGTCCCGGGGCCGCCGTGGCCCGATGCGGGTGCCACGGCGGCCGGGACCGTTGGGTTCAGGAGCGGATCAGTACGCCCCGCCGAGCGATTCCTTGGCGTTGGTCTCGTCGTAGGCGCGGTCGGTGATGATGACGTTCTCGGGGATCTCCTCGCCGCCGTAGAACTTCTGGGCGGTCGCGAAGGCCAGCGGTCCGAAGCGCGGGTTGGACTCGATGACGGCGTTGTACTCGCCGTTGACCAGGGCCTGCACGGCGTTGCGGGTGCCGTCGACCGAGACGATCTTGACGTCCTTGCCCGGCTTCTTGCCGGCGGCCTTCAGCGCGGTGACGGCGCCGAGGCCCATCTCGTCGTTCTCCGCGTAGACGGCGGTGATGTCGGGCTTGGACTGGATGAGCTGCTCCATGACCTGCTGGCCCTTGTCACGGGCGAACTCGCCGGTCTGCTGCGCGACGATCTCGATGCCGGGTGCCTCGGCCTTGATCTGGTCGACGAAGCCCTTGGTCCGGTCGGTGGTCACGTTGTTGCCGGAGGCGCCGAGGAGGATGGCCACCTTGCCCTTGCCGCCGGTCGCCTTGATCATCGCGTCGGCGGCCCGCTTGCCCTGCTCGACGAAGTCGGAGCCGAGGAAGGCCACGTAGTCCTTGCAGGCCGTGGAGTTGACCTTGCGGTCGATGGTCAGGACGGGCACCTTCTTCGCCGCCGCGGCCTTCAGCGCCGGCTCCAGACCGTCGGAGTTGAGCGGCGCGATGATGAGGAACTGCGCACCCTGGGAGAGCATGTCCTGGATGTCGCTGATCTGCTTGGACAGCTGCGACTGCGCGTTGGTGGTGAGCAGCTTCTTGACCCCGATCCTGGCGGCCTCGTCCTTGATCGACTGTGTCTCGGCGATACGGAACGGGTTGGCCTCCTTCTCCGACTGGGAGAAGCCGACCACCGCGTCCTTGAGGTCGATCTCGGGTGCGCCGTAGCTCTGCAGCGAACAGCCGGGGCCGGAGGCCGCCTCGGGGGACTTTGCCGCCTGAGCTCCCTGGCTGCTGTCACCGCCCGCACTGTTCGAGGTCTCCGACTTCGAGCAGCCGGAAACGGCCAGCGTGGCGGTGGCGGCGAGCAGGCAGGCCGCGGCGAGGGTACGGGATCGACGCTGGGTCATCATGCGCGGGACGCTCCTTGGCGAGGTGACGGCACACCGTTCGGCGTGCGGCCAGGCATGGCGGGACGGTGCATCTGTCGCTCGGCGGCAGATGACGCTGTATCCCTCACGACCCCGCTGCGAGCTGCGGAAACGGTGGTCGTGAGGAGCTTGTGCGGCCTCTCGGCGGCTCGGTTTACAACGTTATATAGGCGAGGCGCCACAGGCGGCAAGAGAGTTGTCGATGCGTTTCCAAAACGTGTCGCCCCCGCCTGCCCCTCCCGCACACCGGCCGCAGGGCGGTACCGCACCAGGTACTGCGCCAACCCTGGACACCGGCTTGACCGCGTGCTGTCATACCGCCGACATCGATTTTCCAACGTTGCAAGTAAGTTGTCGCGCCGTCACCGCCGACCATCTCTGGCAGCTGCTCTGACCTGATGTCACGCCCCCGCGCCGGCCGGTGCGGGGGCTTCTCCCGAAGGAGTCCCACTATGCGATCCGCACCCGTACCACGCCCCCGCGCCTGGTGGAGACGGTTAACCGCCGGCACCGGCCTGCTGGCGCTGCTCGCCACCGCACTCGTCGGGGCAGGCACCGCCCCGGCCGCCGCCGCACCCACGGCCTGGACACCGAAGCCGGCGCCCATGACCACGCCCTGGACGAACCAGGTGCCCGTCGACAAGCCGCTCCCCGAATACCCGCGCCCTCAGCTGACGCGGCCCGACTGGGCGAACCTCAACGGCATCTGGGACTTCGCGGTGACCGGCCGTGACGCCGGGCAGCCGGCGGCCTTCTCCGAGCAGATCCGGGTGCCGTTCGTCGCGGAGTCCGCGCTCTCCGGCATCAAGCGCAAGATCACCGAGAACGACAAGCTCTGGTACAAGCGGACGTTCACCGTCCCGTCGAACTGGAACGGCCGCCGTGTCGTGCTCAACTTCGGCGCCTCCGACTGGCAGAGCACCGTCTGGGTCAACGGCACGCAGGTCGGCGCCCACAAGGGCGGCTTCGACTCGTTCTCGTACGACATCACGCCACGCCTCAACGGCGGCACGAACACCGTCGTCGTCTCCGTGTACGACCCGACACAGACCGGCGGCCAGGCCGTCGGCAAGCAGCGGATCAACGACGTGAACCCGCATCCGGGCGGCGGCATCTTCTACACCGCGGCCTCGGGGATCTGGCAGACGGTCTGGCTGGAGCCCGTGGCGGCCTCGCACGTCACCCGCCTGGACATGACACCGAACCTCGGCAACAGCACCCTGCGCGTGAAGGTGCGGGCGGCCGCGGCCGGTGGCCGCAGCGCGAGAGTCACCGTCTCCAGCGGAGGCACCGTCGTGGGTACGGCGACCGGCGCACCCGGCGCCGACATCTCCGTACCGGTGCCGAATCCCCGGCTGTGGAGCCCGGACGACCCGTTCCTGTACGACGTACGCGCCGAGCTGCTCGACGGGACGGACGTGGTGGACACGGTGGGCAGCTACGCGGGCATGCGGTCCATCGCCGTCGCGAAGGTCGACAACGTACTGCGTCCCGTCCTCAACGGGAAGTTCGTCTTCCAGACCGGCACCCTCGACCAGGGTTACTGGCCCGACGGCATCTACACGGCTCCCACCGACGCCGCGCTCCGGTACGACCTGCAGGCGCACAAGGACCTCGGGTTCAACATGGTGCGCAAGCACATCAAGGTGGAACCACAGCGCTGGTTCTACTGGGCGGACAGACTGGGCCTCCTCGTCTGGCAGGACATGCCCTCGATGGACACCGGGAAGACCCCGGACGCCGCGGCACGGACCCAGTGGGAGGCCGAGTACCACGCGGTCATCGACCAGCACCGGAGCTCTCCCTCGGTCGTCATGTGGGTCAACCAGAACGAGGGGTGGGGCCAGTACGACCAGGCCAGGATCGCCGACGAGGTGAAGGCCTACGACCCGTCCCGGCTGGTCGACAACATGAGCGGGGTCAACTGCTGCGGCTCCGTGGACGGCGGCAACGGGGACGTGATCGACAACCACGTGTACGTCGGCCCCGGCAACACGGCGCCCACCGCGACCCGGGCCGCCGTACTCGGCGAGTTCGGCGGACTGGGGTACAAGGTCCCCGGCCACGAGTGGTATCCGGGCGGCGGCTTCAGCTACGAGGACCAGGCAGGCACCGGCGCTCTGAACAACCGGTTCGTCGGGCTCCTCGACGCCATCCGGGTCGGCCAGCTGCCGGCCGGGCTCTCGGCTTCCGTCTACACCGAGATCACGGACGTCGAGAACGAGGCGAACGGGCTGCTCACCTACGACCGCCAGGTGGTGAAGGTCGACACCGCACGGGTGAAGGCCGCCAACCAGGCCCTCATCCAGGCGTCGAAGACACCCCCGCCGCCGGTCACCCTGCCCACCGGGCAGTACACGTCGCTGCGGGTCACCACGCCCGGTCATACGACCAAGTACCTGCGCCACTCCCAGGAACTCGCCTACACGGCGGTCGTCGACAGCGGCAGCACCGCGCTGCTGAAGAACGACGCCACCTGGAAGATCGTCACCGGCCTGGCGAACAGCAACTGCTACTCGCTGGAGTCCCGCAACTATCCCGGTGAGTACCTGCGCCACCGGGACTTCCGGATCCGCCGCGACGCGAACGACGGCTCGGCCCTCTTCAAGGCCGACGCCACCTGGTGCGCGGTCGCGGGTCAGGGCGGGGTCCGGCTGTCGAGCGCCAATCTGCCCGGCAGCTATCTGCGCCACATCGGTTCCGAGGTGTGGCTGGCCACGCCCGGCGGCGGCCACGCGTGGGACAACGCGGCCACCTTCACCGAGGACACGACGTGGGCGGTGGACGCGCCCTGGGCGCCGTGAGGTGAGCCGTCGAGCCCGGCGGCGGCCGGCCCGGTCCGGCCGCCGCCGGGCTCCGGTGTGTCAGGCCTCGCCCATCACCAGGCCCTCGATGGTGTGCCTCTGGACGATGGGGCTGAGCTCGTCCACGACCGGACAGTGCAGATGGGCCCGGACCCGCCCCGGCAGAGAGGCCCAGTACTCCCTGGTCACCGCCATGTCGTGCTGCGCGTCGTTACCGGCCCCCGGTGCGTCGATGCCGAGCACCAGGACCGGCCGGGATTCGGACGAGTGGTTGGCCGTGCCCCGGTGGATCGTCAGGGCGGACCGAGCCGAGATGTCCCCACGCCGCGGATACTTGCGCTCGGCGAGTGCGGCGTAGCGAGAGTAGGTGTCGCGGGGCGGGAACATCGCGTGGCCGAACCGGGCGTCGTCGTCCCACTGGGTGCCCGGCGCGATCTCGAAGGGACCCATGTCGTCACGCGTGTCCACTGCGGTGAGGTTGAAGGCGAGGGACGTCAGCCGGCGCCGGTGCCGGGTGGCGTCCGGCATGGGGAAGTCCCGGTGCCAGGGCTGGTTCACCGCTCCGGCCAGCGGGACGTCGAAGCCCAGCTCGACTATGCGGTAGTCGGGCCCCAGGACGGCCTCGGACACCGAGCGAACCCACGGATGGTCGACCAGGTCCACGAAGCCCCGCAGCTGCTCGGGGTGGATCTCGACGTAGAAGCGGTGGGGTCCCCGGCCGACCGCCCCGCCCTCCCGGCCGCGCGCCTCGGTGAAGGCTCCTTCGATGTCCTCGCGCATCGCGTCGGCCCACTGCGGGGTGAAGGCGCCCCGGCATGCGGTGACGCCGGCGGTGTACAGGTCCTGAACGGCCGCGTCGAGCTGCGGGGTGAGGGCGGCTTCGGGCATGGCGGTGGTCCCTTCACGGACGGGAGACGGGCACAACAAGCAGGCACCGGTGGGATGTTCCCCTCTGCCGGCTGCCGACGCGTCAATGTTGCAACGTTGCAATCAACGTGGCAAGAGGAAGTGCACACCGTGATCCGACAGGGCTGTTACGGTGCACAGCGCAGAGGGCACGGGCCACCGACCGCCCGCCCCCAGAGGGACAGGAGCCCACCGACTGTGACAGCGAGACTCAAGGACGTCGCGGCGCTCGCCGGAGTGTCCGTCCGGACCGTCTCCAATGTCGTGAGCAACGCCGCGGCAGTGGCCCCGGCGACGCGCGCCCGCGTCATGGCGGCGGTGGAAGAGCTGGGGTACCGCCCCAACCTCGCCGCCCGTAACCTCCGGCAGGGACGCACCGGACTCATCGGGGTGGTCGTGCCCGAGATCCATTCCCCCTACTTCGGCGCACTGGCCGGCCTCCTCATCGACGCCGCGCAGGGGCGCGGTTGGACGGTACTCCTGGAGCGGACCGGGGGGCGGGCGGATCTGGAGCGGCGTCTTCTCGACGGGTCCGAGGGACACCAGGTCGACGGGATGATCATCAGCCCGTGGTCGACGTCCCCCGCCGATCTGGCCTCGCTCGCCGGGGGCCTGCCCCTGGTCGTCCTGGGCGAGCTGGAGCCGGACGGGTCCATCGACCACGTGGCTCTGGACAACGTGGGGGCGGCGCGCGATGCCGCTCGGCATCTCGTCTCCCGGGGCCGTCGGCGCATCGCAGCGATCGGCCTGCAGTCCGGACTGGGCCACGGCACGGCCGAACTGCGCGCCGAAGGCTTCCGTCAAGGGCTGCGGGAGGCGGGGCTGAGTCCGGTGGCCGAGGTGGAGGTGGCCGACCTGCACCGGGCGGAAGGGGCGCGGGCCCTGCGTGAACTTCTGGCTCTGCCCGAGCCCCCCGACGCCGTCTTCTGCTTCAGCGACGAACTCGCCCTCGGTGCACTGCGCGTGGCGGCCGAACAGGGCGTGCGGGTGCCGGAGGACCTCGCGTTGATGGGATTCGACGACATCGAGGACGGCAGGTTCGCCGCCCCCTCCCTCACCACGGTCGCCCCGGACCGGGAGCAGATCGCCGAACGCGCGGTGCAGTGTCTGACCGAGCGCGTCTTCGGCCCGGTGGCCGCGCTCCCCGCCCGCCGCATCGTGGTCCCGCACCGTGTGCTGGCCCGGGAGAGCACCGGAGCCTCGGTCACCCCGGTGTGACGGCCGGGGGGGGGCGTTCACGCCCGCAGCTGACGTCTTCGGCATGATCCACGGCAGTCCCTCGCCGGGTGTCTGCGTTCGCCCCGGCCCGGGTGGCCTGGACCCCGGGGCATCGCGGAGCTCCCGGCAGTGTGGCGCGTGCGCACACTACCGGGAGCGGTCCTGCGTGGTTCCTCCCCGTGCGGGCGCGCCTGCGCACTGCCGGGAGCGGTCCCGCGGGGTGCCCCCTACGGCTGTTCGCCGTCGTGGAGCGCGGTCACCTCCTGGCCGGTGAGTGCCTTGTCGTACACCTTCACCTGGTCGACGGAGCCGTTCCAGAAATCGGTGTCGGCGCCCGACCACTTGGCGCGGCCCACGGACAGCCCGCCGGTGCTGACATCGGCGGCACCGGCCGCCGCGGTGGAGGCGAGCTCGCCGTCGACGTACAGCTTGATCTCGTCACCGCTGCGGACGCCGACCAGGTGGTACCACCGGCCGAGCTCAGGCTTCATCTCGGCCCGGGCGCGGTGGGCGCCCGGGGTGGAGAAGGCGAAACCGCCCTGTCCGTACTGGAGGTAGAACGGGTTCTCCTGGCGCCGGCCGTCCTGGCTGACGACGGTGGCGTAGTTGCCGGGAAGCGCGTCGAGCGACGCCCAGGCCGACACGGTGTAGTCGCCGGTGGTGTCGACGACCGGTCCGTCGGTCTCGGCGTACTGACCGTCACCGTTGAACTTCAGCGCCGAGCCCCGCACTCCGGCCGTCCAGGACGTGCCCTCGGAGAGGGTGAGGTCCTTGCGGTTCGGGCCGCTGTCGGCAGCCTCGGTGCCCTTGTTCTCGTCGAGTGACCAGGCGCCGCCACCCTTGACCGTGTCCCGCTCGCCCGCGGCGGCGCCGGCGGCGATGACCTCCTGGTTGATCTTCCGCACCTTGGCGGGGTCGACCTTGATCTCGCGGCGGTCGTACGTCCAGAGACCGTTGAGCTCGTTCTCCAGGTCGGTCACCTGGGTGTAGACGGAGCCGGAGAGTTCGGCGCCGGCGGCCTCCAGGTAGTACGTGCGTGTGTTGTCGACGTACTTGGCGGTCAGGGCGTCCTTGTCCGCGACACCGCTGTAGATCGCGGTGGGCGCACCGGGCCACATCCGGCCGGGGATCCGCAGGGTGAAGCCGCCGTGCTCACCGTCGATCGCGGCACGCGTCTCGTCGGGGAAGGCCGGGTCGGTGTTGTTGTAGTCGTGGTGGTCGATGATGTCGCCCTTGCCGGAGTCCCCCTTGGAGTTGCAGCAGTTGACACCGCTGTGGGCGCTGACGACGCGCGAGGGGTCGGCGGCCTGCACCTTCTCGGTGATCTTGCCGGTCTCGATGCGGTCCCACTCACCCCAGCCCTCGTTGAAGACGATCCAGGCGCCGATGGAGGGGTAGTTGTGCAGCTGCTCCATCATCTCGGCGCCCTGGTCGAGGAAGGCCTTCTGGCCCTTCTCGCCCGTGATGTTGCCGGAGACGAAGTCCTGCCACACCAGGAGACCCAGCTGGTCCGCGTGGTGGTACCAGCGTGCGGGCTCGACCTTGATGTGCTTGCGGACGGAGTTGAAGCCGAGGTCCTTCTGGGTCTTCAGGTCGAAGAGCAGGGCGTCGTCGCTGGGCGCCGTGTTCAGGCCGTCGGGGTAGAAGCCCTGGTCGAGCTGGGCGAGGGAGAAGAACGGCTTCCCGTTGAGCACCAGCTTCTGGTATCCGCCGACCTTGGCGACACCGAAGGAGCGCATGCCGAAGTAGCTGTCGACGGTGTCCTTCGAGCGGCCGTCCCTGAGGGTGACCTCCAGGTCGTACAGGTACGGGTCGTCCGGCGTCCACAGGTGCTGCCTGGCGACCGGGAGGCTCAGCTCGCTGTTGGCCGGGCCGGTGACGGTGCCGACGACCTTGCCCTTCCTGTCGCGGGCGACCGCGGTGACCCGGGCGGACCTGGAGGCGTCCTCGGAGTTGACCGTCAGGGCGAGCCGGCCCTTGTCGATGTCCGGGGTGGTCTTCAGGGAGTCGACGGCGGCCGGAGCGACGGGCTCCATCCAGACGGTCTGCCAGATACCGGAGGACGCGGTGTAGAAGATGCCGCTGGGGTTGGCGGACTGCTTGCCCGTGGGCTGGTCGGGTCCCGTGGTGTCGGTGACGGCGACCACGATCTCCTGGGGCCCGTGGCCCTTGAGAGCATCGGTGATGTCGGCACTGAAGGCGGTGTAGCCCCCGGTGTGCTCGGCGACCTGCTTGCCGTTGACCCAGACCCTCGCCTGGTAGTCGACGGCGCCGAAGTTGAGCTTCAGGCGGTCGTCGCTGCTCCGCTTGCCGACCGACCAGCTCTTCGGCACCGTGACGAGCTTGCGGTAGAACATGTGGTCTTCGTGGCGCTCGAGCCCGGAGAGCTGGGACTCGACGGGGTACGGCACGGTGATGCGCTCGTCGAGCTTCTTGCCGAAGACGGGCTTCTCGCCGGCCTCGGCCCCGGCGAACTCCCACGGTCCGTTGAGGTTCTTCCAGTCGTCGCGCACCTGCTGCGGACGGGGGTACTCGGGCATCGGGTTCTTGTGGTCGACCTTTTCGCCCCACGGGGTGAGCAGCCGGTGCGTGGAGAGGTTCTTCGCCCTGCGGCTGATCTCCGGGACGGTCTCGTCGCCGTTCTTCAGGCCGGCTTCACCGTCGTACACGAACTTGACCTGCTGGCCCTTCTGGACAGCCGCGCCCAGGGTGACGACGAGCGCCTTGCGGTTGCCGGGCACGCCGGCGACCGACTTGACGGGCATCGGCGTGGTGTCCGCCTCGATGGTGAGGTGGTCCTTCACGTCCTCGATGCCGCTGACCTCGTGGTCGAACGCCGCCTGCAGCTTCAGCCCGTTCCCGGCGACGCTCAGCCCGACCGGGTAGACCTCGAAGTCGGCCGGCGGGGTGAAGGCGGACTCCGGCACGATCTGCTTGGCGAGCTTCGCGCTCGACCAGCGCAGGAACATGTTCGCCCCGCCGGTGTCCTGGAACATCTCCAGCCGGAACGTGTGCGGTTCACCGGCTTTCAGGGACACCGGCGCGCTGGTCTGCTCCTTGTCCCAGTCCGGCTCCCAGTGGTCGATGACCGGCTTGTCGTCGACGAAGAGCCGGAAGCCGTTGTCGCCGATGGCGGCGAAGGTGTACTCGCCGTCCTCCGGGGCCTCGATCTGCCCCGTCCAGCGGGCGGTGGTGTGTTCGGTCTTTCCGGTGGCCGACTCGAACGCCCCCGTCAGCCCCGGGAAGTTGATGTCGGGGTCGAGCGCCACCGCGCCGAGCTTCGCGAAGTCGCGGGCGCCGGGTGCGGACATGGCGAAGTACTCGCCCTTGAGGCCGTGCACCTCCGTGGAGGGATCCTTCGCCGCGGCCGCCGAGGAGGCGGCAGCGCCTTCGGCGGGAGCCGCGGCGGCGGCCGGGACCAGGGTGGCCCCCACGGGGAGCAGCAGCGCCGCCGTGCAGGCGAGTGTTCTCAGAAGTGTGCGGGGGCGGGCTAGTTGTCGTATCAAGGCGTCGTCCTCGTCGAAGAAGCCGGAGTGCCCCTGACCGCGGAGCACTGCACATAGTCGAACATTGAGCCACAGCCTCAAACACCTGACAACGGTCGTGCACGCAGAATTTTCAACGATAGAAAATTAGTGCCCCTCCCGCCCTCCGCGGAGGGCGGGAGGGGCCCGGCGGGCGGCATCACACCGCCCACCGGGCCCCGGACCGGATCCAGTCGTGGCCCTACCGCGGAAGACCCGCAGGTCCTGTGGCCCAGGACGTGTTCGGGCGGTCGGCGAGCCGGTAGCTCAGCGATCCTCCCCGGGTGACCAGTCGGGCGTCCGTCCAGGACCTGTCACTCGCCCGCCCGTCGACCTTCACCGCGTCGATGTACGGATGTGTGGCATCGGCCTGCGGCGCGCTGATGCGGATGTCCCCGCCCTGCGGCCGGTCCAGCAGCGCGGTCGGGAAGAGCGGCGCCCCGAGCAGCATGGTGGCGCTGCCCGGCGTCTGCGGGTACACACCGAGGGCGGCGAAGACGTACCAGGCCGACATCGTTCCGAGGTCGTCGTTGCCGGGCAGTCCGCGCGGGCCGGTCCCGTAGACCGTGTTCACGATCTCACGTACGGTCTCCTGGGTCTTCCAGGGCTGCCCCAGCGCGTTGTACAGCCAAGGGGCATGAATGCCCGGCTCGTTGGTCGGGTCGTAACGCAGCGCGTCACCGCCCTTGACCGACCAGGAACCGTCCGCCTTGTGGAAGAAGCCGTCCAGCCGCTTCGCCGCCACCTCCCGGCCGCCCATCGACTCGGCCAGGCCCTGCACGTCCTGCGGGACCATCCAGGTGTAGGTGGCGCTGGTTCCCTGCGCGAAGCCCCGGTCGCTGCCCGGACTGAAGGGGGTCACCCAGGAGCCGTCGAGGTTCCTCGCCTGGATGTAGCCGGTGGTCCCCGCTCCGTCGCCGGCCTCGGGGTTGAACACGTTGCGCCACCAGAGGCCGCGCTCCTCGAAGGCGGCGGCCTCCTCGTCACGCCCGAGCAGCCGGGCCCACCGGCCGAGCGCCGCGTCGGCGACCGCGTCCTCGAGCGTCTCGGCGGCACCTCCCCAGCAGTGGCAGACGTCGTGGGCCGCGTAGTGGGATTCCAGGTACTGGGCGAGGTTGGGCCGCTGACCGGTGCACTGGCCGGGGCATCCGGCGTCGGACAGACCGTCCGGGTGGGGCACCGTGGCCTGGCGGGCCAGGGAGTCGAAGGCCCCTTCGTAGTCGAAGTTGCGTACACCCATCGCGTAGAACGTGGCGAGGGTGGCGGCCGTGGGATCGCCCGTCATCACGTGCGTGGCGCCGTTGACGTGAACCCAACGGTCCCAGACGCCGTCGTTCTGCCGGGCGAAGTTGAACAGCGACTGGGCGAAGTCGCCCGCGATCCTCGGTTTGAGGAGGGCGAGCAGCTGGATCTGAGCGCGGTACTGGTCCCAGCCGGAGAAGTTGCTGTACTGAGCCTTCTGACCGCGCGTCACGCGGTGCGGCTTCCCGTCCATGCCGGGGTAGCGGCCGTCGGTGTCACTGATCAGATTCGGCTGCATCAGTGAGTGGTACAGCGCGGTGTAGAACGAGGTGCGCTGCGCCTCGCCGCCGCCGCCGACGCGCACGGAGGCGAGCTCCCGGTCCCAGGCGGCGGACCCCGCCCGGGCCACGTCGTCGACGCTCGCCCGTGGGGTGATCTCCTTGCGGAGGTTGGCCTCGGCACCGGCCTGGCTCACGTAGGAGATCCCGATCCGCATACGGACGTCGTCGTCGGCCGAGGTGTCGAACCCGACGTAGCCGCCGGATCCCCGCCCGGCGCGGTCCGCCCCGGTGGCGTAACCCTCACCACCGCTCGCGCTGGTCGCCCCCGGAGTGAGGGTGCTGTCGCGCCAGGTACCCGTGGTGGCGAAGTCGCGGTCGAAGGAGGCGCTGAAGTAGAGCCGGTAGTAGCTCTTGCGGTTGTTGGTGCCGCCGTTGGCGCGCCGGCCGCAGAACGCTCCGGTGAGCACCGAACCGGTCACCTTACGGTGCGCGGTGTCGATCTCGATCTCGGCGTCCTCGCTGCCGTTGAGGGAGTTGGACACCCTGAACAGCAGGTTGGCCGGCTCGTCCGCCGGGAAACTGAAGTCGGCCACACCGGCACGCTCGCTCACGGCCAGGTCGGCGGTGGCGCCGGAGTCCAGGCCGACGGTGTAACGGCCGGGCACGGCACGTTCGTTGTCGTGCGAGAAGCCGGACGCGTAGACCGCGTCCTTGGTGTCGGCGGACGGTGAGGACGTGACATCGCCGACGAACGGCATGATCGGGACGTCGCCGGCGGCTCCGGGGTTGCACCCGGCTCCGTTCACGTGCGTGAGGCTCAGTCCGCGCATCCGGGTGACCCCGTACTCGTAACCGTTGGCCGCCCCGGTGCTCGTCTGGTCACCCGTGGTGCTGGTGGGCGACCAGGCGATCATGCCGTACGGCCGGACCGCGCCGGGGTAGGTGTTGCCGCCGTTCGCCGTGCCGATCATCGGATCCACGTAGGCGGTGGGCCGCGTGACGAGCGCGTCGGCCTGGGCGGCCGGCGGCAGGACGGCGCCGGCCAGCGCGCCGGTGAGCGTGATCGCGGCGGCCCGCGCGACGAGACGCCGGGCCGCGGACGGTCTGGAGGGCATGTTCTCGGATACCTCCGGCATTGAGGGACAACGTTGTCAACCCCACCGGGCCACGGCGCGGACGGCGTTGATCGATTCGGCCGAGCGTAGGTCCCCGCAGCGTGCGAGGGAATGCCACGGACGGATCCGGCCGGTGAACGAGTGGTGAACGGGCCGCCGTGGAAGGGCTCCTGACACCATGAGGACCGAGAGAAGTCGCACCGCATCGCCACGGAGGAGCACTGTGATCCGCTGGACCTACGCCTTCATCGACCGCCCCGCAACGGCCGCCGGCCGCGCAGCCGGCTTCTGGAGCACGGTCACCGGGACTCGTATCTCCACGCCGTGGGGTGAGCGCGGCGAATTCACCACACTGCTTCCGGAGGGGGCCGACGCCTGCCTGGCGACCCAGGCGGTGGGCGGGGCCGGCGGAGCGCATCCCGATCTGGCGGTGGAGGACGTGTCCGCCTTCACCGCACGGGCCCGCCGGCTGGGCGCCGAGGGCGAGGCCCGGCACCCGGAACTGACCGTCCTGCGCTCCCCCGGCGGACAGCCCTTCTGTGTCGTGCCGTGGCGGGGCCAGAAGACACGGCCGCCGGTCTTCACCGACCCCGGAGGTACCACGAGCCGGCTGGACCAGATCTGTCTCGACGTGTCACCGGCGGCGTTCGAGTCCGAGGTCTCCTTCTGGGCCGCGCTGACGGGCTGGGACGCCCGTCCCGGTGTCCACCCCGAGTTCCATGTGCTCCGCCCGTCCCAGGATCTGCCCGTCCACCTGCTCGTCCAGCGCCTGGACGAGCCCCGCCCGGCCTCGGCGCATCCGGACCTGGCCTGCTCGGACCTCGTAGCCGGGCGCGCCCTGCACGAAGGGCGCGGCGCCGAATTCGTACGCGACGGGGACGGGTGGACAGTGATGCGGGACCCTGCGGGTGGCGTCTACTGCCTCACGCGGCGCGACCCCGTGACGGGCGAATAGCGGTCGCGGTCCATGCCTGAGGGCCGGGCCCCGGGCCGTTCGGGCGCCGACGGCTCCGCCGGGATCGCTGACAGGAGGGTTCCTAGCGGGTCAGTGTCTCGAAGCCGGCGTCTCCGCAGTACTGCACGACCCGCCCCTCCGCCTCGGAGTCACCGTCGTTCATCGCCGCCGCCGTCGCCTCGCCCAGGGTGCGGCCTCCGCCGACTGTCTCGTCCCGGAGCGGTCGCATCGCGAGGAATGCGTCCTGAGCGACGGCCCCGACCTCGTCGTACCCCGACTGGTCCGGGGGTTCCGTGCGCGCGGCGTTCCTCGCCTTCTGCCACGCCCCCAGCTGTGTGCAGTAGTTCTACCGCTGTTCGGTCAGCCGCCGGCCGTCCGTCCCCTCGGACGAGGCACACCCCGCAACCACCGCCACCAGGGCGAGGACCGGGACCACCGTCCTGAACCTGCGCACCACGTCGCCCCCGGCCGAAACCGCGTCCCCTGGACGCTGCACCTGGAAATCCCCCGGCAGGATACCCGCGTGGGACTCCTCGGCCGCCGTGGTGATCACCGACCGAGCGGCTCAGGGCAGCTACGAAACGGCGCGCGGGTCGTGCTCGCCGGGACGGAAGCCGTTCCGGCCGATCGCCGGGCCCCCGAGCCGGGACGCGCCGCGAGATCCTGAGCCGCGGGCGAGCGGGGCCGTGCCCCGGGTGAAGGGGCCACGGCCCGCCTGCGGGCTACGGCGTGACGATGCTCGGCCGGGGCGCGGTCGCCATCCCGCTGCCGATGGCGAAGCTGGGATGCGGGGGCTGGTTGTACGCGGTGTTCTGCCAGGCGAGCGCCGTCCGGTACATGGTGTCGTGGAGCAGTGTGGTGATCTTCGTGCCGGTCTCGTGCGGCGTGGAGTAGACGCGCAGGGCCGTGTTGTTCGTGGTCGGCCAGACGACTTCCTCACGCCAGTCTCCGAAGAGGTCGCCGGAGATCGCGGGCGTGGCCTTGGTTCCGTTGCCCGAGTGGACCGAGGCCCCGGTCAGCAGCCGGGTGTCGGCCGAGGTGCCGTACTTGTCGATGTGGGTGCCGTCGAGGAGTTCGCGGGTCGTGTCGCCGTCCCACCATGACAGGAAGTTGGAACTGGACGGCTTACGGCTGGTGACCACGTTGCCCTTCGGGCCGCGCACACCGGAGACGGCGGAGGACCAGGACTCGGCGCCGGCGCTGCCGGCCCAGATGTCACCGGACACCCCGCGTCCGTTGTCCCCGCTCGCCGGCGTGGACCAGAGGATCTGGCCGTTCCTGGCGTCCGCCATCCACGAGGACGGCTTGGAACTGTCCTCGTCGACCTTGAACTCCTCCAGGCCCGCCCGGGAGGGATCGAGGTCCCCCACGTGCATGGCGTCCCCGTGGCCGTTCTTCGTCGTCCACAGTCCGTAGCCGTTGTCGTCCACGGCCATGGCGCCGTACATGATCTCGTCCTTGCCGTCTCCGTCGGCGTCGGCGACGGACAGCTGGTGGTTGCCCTGGCCGTCGTATCCCTTGCCGGAGTTGGTCGAGCTGTTCGTGTCGAAGGTCCAGCGCCGGGTGAAGGCTCCGCCCCGCCAGTCCCAGGCGGCGATGACGCTGCGCGTGTAGTACCCGCGGGCCATGATCAGGGACGGCCTGGCGCCGTCCAGATAGGCCGTACCGGCGAGGAAGCGGTCGACCCGGTTGCCGTAGGAATCGCCCCACGACGACACCGTGCCGCGGGCCGGCACGTAGTCCACGGTCGCCATCGCCGCGCCGGTCCGCCCGTTGAACATCGTCAGGAACTCGGGCCCGGACAGGATGTATCCGGAGGAGTTGCGGTGGTCGGCCGACGAGCTGCCGATCACCTTGCCGGCACCATCGACGCTGCCGTCGGCGGTCTTCATCGCCACCTCGGCCTGGCCGTCGCCGTCGTAGTCGTACACCTGGAACTGGGTGTAGTGCGCGCCGGAGCGGATGTTGCGCCCGAGGTCGATCCGCCAGAGCCTGGTTCCGTCGAGGCGGACTCCGTCGATGATCGTGTTTCCCGTGTAGCCGGACTGGGAGTTGTCCTTGGCGTTGGTGGGCTGCCACTTCAGTACGAAGTCGAGGGCGCCGTCGCCGTCCAGATCGCCGACGGACGCGTCGTTGGCCTCGTAGGTGTAGGCGACACCGTCGGGGGTCGTCCCACCGGCGGGCGGGCTGATCGGCACGTCCTTGTATCCGGCGCGGAACTGGATCGCGTGTACCGAGTCGCCCTGCTCCACGCCGTTGACGACCGCGCGCACCGTGTAGTCGGCGGTGGCGGGCGCTCCGGAGTGGAAGTAGTTCGTGGACGCGGTGACCGGCGAGGCGTTGACCTTGGTACCGGCACGGTAGACGTTGAAGGAAACGTTGTCGGGATCGGTACCCAGCCAGCGCCAGCTGACGAGGTTCCCGCTGTCGGTGTGCACGCTCACGACGCCGCGGTCGAGCGCCTCGGCCTGCCGGGCGGTGGCGGCCTGCGAGGTCGGGCCGAGTGCCACGAGACCGCCGGCCGCGAGCAGTCCGGCCGCCAGAGCGCCGACCAGCCCACGGGTACGGGAGATCCGGCGTCTGCGGCAGGGGTGGGAATCGGAGTGGGGAAGCAGAGGTTCCACGAGAGGCACCTTCTGGCCGGGGATGGCTTACGCCCCCTCAGTTGCTCCCGGACGCCGAAAGGTTGCCGCCGGCTTCCGTCTGTGCCGCGGCCGGCCGGCCCCGCCCCGCACCGGCCGCATGCGCCGCGGCGTGCAGCGAGCGCAGGGCGAGCAGCAGGAAGCCGATGTCGTCGAGGTAGACCGGGTCCGGCAGCAGGTCGACGGGCGACACGGTGTAGATCACCGACGCCCACACGAGCGCCTTGTTGCGCAGAGGGATGCCCGCGTCGACGAGGAGCCTCCTGGCCCGGATGACGCGTACCAGCAGGACGGCGGCGGCACCCGCCATGAGCAGGAGCACGAGCGCGCCGATGAGGAGCCAGACCGAGGTGTCCATGGCTCATCATCTCCCACCGGCACGGCCGGAGCACGGAGGTCTCACCCGTGGCTCCTGGCCTGCTGCCTGGCGCGGCGCCGCTTGAGGGCGCGGCGTTCGTTCTCGTCCATGCCTCCCCATACGCCCGCGTCCTGGCCGTTCTCCAGGGCCCAGTCCAGGCACTGTTCCCGCACCGGGCAGGCGCCGCAGACGGCCTTGGCCTCCTCTGCCTGTACGAGCGCGGGGCCGGTGCTGCCGATGGGGAAGAACAGGTCGGGGTCCTCTTCGCGGCACTCCGCGTGCATACGCCAGTTGTCCATGACTCTCACTCCTTCTCGCAGGAAACGGTCCGTCGGGCCGTGCTGGGTTCCGCTTCGTTTCGGTTCCGCACTGTGCGCGTGACCGTCATCCGGCGTTCGAAACCACAACAGGCGCGGCCTTCAGGGGTTTCCGGTGCTCCCGGTCCCCTTCGGCAGGGGTGAACCCGGGTGCGGGGCAGCCGCGCACGCAGCGTCCAGCCGGATGCGGTAGTCCATGACGGCGGCCGGTTCGTCGATGATGTCCACCCGGGACCCGGGGGTTTCCAGAACCGCGCGGTCGCCGATCTCCGGGGCCGGGACGCGTAGCAGGTGCAGCGGCGGGACACCGGTCATGGGGTGAGGCGGGAAGTCGAGGGGCACGACCTGCACCGTGAGGTGCTGCCGGTGCGCGGCCTCTTCCAGCACGGCCCGCTGTTCGGCCATCACCGCGGGTCCGCCGACGCTCGTACGGAGGGCGGCGGCCGGGAAGAGGGCCCAGAGGGCCGCCCCGCGTTCCTCCAGCCGACGCTGCCGCTCCGCCAGCAGCTCGAGGTGCCGGTCACGCCGCGGCGCGGCGTGGGCGCTCAGGGCCCGGCACAGGGCGGCCTCGTAGGCCGGGGTGCGCAGCAGCTCGGGAACCAGAGCGGGATGCCAGGTGCGGACGACCGCGGCGGAGGACTCGATACCGATGACCTCCTGCTGCCAGGGCTCCATCACGTCACGCCACTGGTGCCACCAGCCCGGCAGGCTGGCGGCCGCGAGTCCCGCCATGATCGGCTCGGCCTCGGCCGGGGAGACCGCGTAACGGTCCAGGAGTACACGGACCTGCCGCGCGTCGAGCCCGGTCTCGGCGCGTTCGATCCGCCGGACGGTGGCGGGATGGGCACCCAGGGCCACGGCTGCCGCCTGAAGGCTGACACCCGCACGCTCCCGCAGTGTCCGCAGGCGGGACGCCAGGACACGGTGCTGGACGGTGGGACCGGACCGGGGCCTCATCCACGTACCCTTCCTCGCAAGCGCCGCGGCGGTGCGGGCTCCGGAGCGGCTCGGCGCCGATCCGGAACCATCCAGGCATTCTGCCTCTTGCAAAGTATGCACTTTGCACGGAGAGTACGTACATGTCGGAAATAGTCACGTGCGCACGTCTGACCCCGGAAGGCTCGGGCGGGCGGAGCGCACACAGCTGGTGGATCCCCCGCCTCCCCCGGGGTGTCCCCGTGGCCAGGCACCGCGTGACGGAAGCCATGCGTGGCTGGGGAGAGCCCGACGAGCGCATCGAGACGGCGGCCCTGGTCGTGACCGAGCTGGTCACGAACGCGGTGGAGCACACCGCGGGCCGGAGGATCCGGTGCCGCCTGCTACGGACCCCCGGCCGGGTGCGCATCTGCGTGTGGAACCGCGGCCGGCGGCACATACCGGCGCTGCCAGGTCCACGGAGCCCGGAGCCGTACGGCGCTTCGGCGGACGGGCGACACGACACGGAGGGCCCTGGCCCCGTGGCCGTCGGCGGGCCGGGCGACGGCTTCAGCCTCGCGTCGGTGGCCGAGGACGGCCGCGGCCTGATGCTCGTGGATGTGCTGGCGACACGATGGGGCACGCGCACCAGCGTGTCCGGCCGCCTCGTGTGGGCCGACCTCTGACGCCACGGGACGGTCAGGCGAGCGCCGCCCGGCACTCCGGGTGACCCCAGCCGTTCGGATTCTTGGCGATCATGTCCTTGGCCGCGTACGGCTTCCCGCAGTGGCACCGGCCCGCGAACTTGGCCCGGATCGTGCCTCCGGAACGCGTCCGGCCCGCGGAGCCACCGGCAGCCCCGCCCTTCGCCGCTCCCGCACCCGCACCCGCCGCCCGGCTCTTCGTCGAACGGGCAGGTGCGGGCACCGGCATGTCCGCGGTGCCGTACGCCGTTCCCGCGGCCTGCTGCGAGACGGCCACCTCGCTCGCGGCCTGGTCGGCCAGAGCGTTGAGCGGGTCGCCGTCCACCTGGTGCGCCGGCACGTAGCGGAAGGTAACCTCGCGGCTGCTCAGCAGCTCGTCGATGCCGACCACCAGCTCCCGGTTGGCGACCGGCTTGCCCGCCGACGTCTTCCAGCCGTTGCGCTTCCATCCCGGCAGCCACTTGGTCACCGCGTTCATCGCGTACTGCGAGTCCATGCGCACTTCCACGGGTACGACCGGGTCGGTCGACTTCAGCAGCTCCAGCAGGGCGGTGAGCTCGGCGACGTTGTTGGTGGCGGTTCCCAGCGGCCCCGCCTCCCACCGCTGGGGGGTGCCCAGGCCATCGGCCACGACCCACGCCCAGGCCGCAGGTCCCGGATTGCCCTTCGATGCCCCGTCACACGCGGCGATGATGCGCTCGTTCATGCCCCCGATCATGCCAGTCCGGAAGGTCAGGGCACGATCGAGTCGATGTACCCGCCGTCCACCCGCACGGCCGCGCCCGTGGTGGCGGACGCCTGCGGCGAGCTGAGATAGACGACGAGGTTCGCGATCTCCTCGGGTTCGATCAGGCGCTGGATGAGGGACTGCGGGCGGTGCAGGCGCATGAACGCGCGCTGGGCCTCGTCCCATGGAAGGTCCCCGCCCACGAGCTCGCGGACGAAGTCCTCGACCCCACCGGTGTGCGTGGGGCCGGCGATCACCGAGTTCACCGTCACCCCGGTGCCGGCGGCCTCCTTGGCGAATCCGCGGGAAACCGCGAGCAACGCGGTCTTCGACATGCCGTAGTGGATCATCTCGGCGGGGATGACGATCGCGGAGTCGCTCGCGATGTTCTGGACGCGGCCCCACCCCCGCGCGGTCATTCCGGGCAGGTAGAGGCGGATCAGACGGACCGCGCTGAGGACGTTGGTGTCGAAGTAGGCGCGCCACTCCTCGTCCGTAATGTCCAGCGGCGGCCGGGAGCCGAAGACGCCGAGGTTGTTGACGAGGATGTCCGTGGCGGGCACGGCCTCGTGAAGCTCCGCGGCCCCCTCCTCGGTGGCGAGGTCGCAGGCGACCGTGAGGACGTCGGCGTCCGGCTCCGTGCCGCGCAGGACGTCCGCCGCCCCGTCGAGCCGGTCCTGGCCCCGTCCGGTCAGCACGACGCGCGCCCCGGCACCGGCCAGCCCCGTGGCGATGGCGAGCCCGATGCCCTGGGAGGAGCCGGTCACGACCGCGGTCCTGCCGGCAAGATCGATCCGCATCTCGCGGTCCCTTCGTCCCGTGCCCACGGTGTACAGGGTCTCCACCCTGGCACTCCCCGGCCCGGGACGCCTTCCGGCACCCGGCGTACCGCACCGGCGGGCTGCGCGACTCGCCCGGCCGGTCGCCGGCGAGGACTGCACCGTGCTCGCCGGACCCCGGAGCCGGGCTGCCCGCCTCACCGCTCGCCGCCACGTTCACCGCCCAGCTCGCCTCGGAGTGGCGCGGCTGGGCTTCCCCACCGGCCGGGCTGGGCCTCACGGCCTCGCTCGCGGACGGGCGGCGGCAGGCGGACACGGCTCGGGGCTCCCGGCCCGTGGAAACCGGCCGGGAGCCCCGTCGCGTGCCTAGAGGACGCCGGACTCGGAGACGGCGATCGCCGACTTGGTCTTGCCGGTCGAGGAGCCGTACGACTCGATCTTGCGGACGAGCTCCATGCTCGCCTCGTCGGCGACCTCACCGAACACCACGTGCTTGCCGTCCAGCCAGGGGGTGACGACGGTCGTGATGAAGAACTGCGAACCGTTGGTGTTCGGGCCGGCGTTGGCCATCGAGAGCAGGCCCGGCTTGTTGTGCTTCAGGGTGAAGTTCTCGTCGGCGAACTTCTCGCCGTAGATGCTCTTGCCGCCGGTGCCGTTGCCCCGGGTGAAGTCACCGCCCTGGAGCATGAAGTCCGGGATGACCCGGTGGAACGGCGAGCCCGCGTAACCGAAGCCCTTCTCACCGGTGGCGAGCGCGCGGAAGTTCTCCGCGGTCTTGGGGGTCACGTCGTCGAAAAGGTTGAACACGATCCGCCCAGCGGGCTGGTCGTCGATGGTGATGTCGAAATACGCCTTGATGGTCATGAGTCCATCCTGACATCACCCGCAGCTTCCCCGTGCACAGGCCCCGCCCCACCGCGGCCGCGGATCGCACGAGTACGGCGTACCACAGGGGTGAGCCGTGGTACGCCGTTCCGGTCAAGGAGAACGCAGGCTCCCCCTACCGGTACTGATCAGCGGTTGCCGCGGTGTCCGCCGTCGCGGTGTCCGCCGTCGCGGTGTCCACCGTCGTGCTGGCCACCGTCGCGCTGGCCACCGTCGCGCTGGCCACCGTCGCGCTGGCCACCGTCGCGGTGACCGCCGTCACGGTGCCGGCCCCAGGACTCGGAGTCGACCTTGTGGCCCCGGTTGTCACGGAGCGTGGCGGTGTCCCTGCTGTCCCACACGTAGTTGCGGCGGTCCTGGTACACGTCGTGCCGGGTGTCACGGCCGACACCGGTGTGGACGCGGACGGAGGAGCGCCCGGGCAGCCGCAGGTCGAACCTGTACGTGCGGCGGCTCTCGTCGGACAGCGTCCAGCCGCGGAGGTTGACGGAGTGGCGGCTGGTGTTGGTGACGGTCACCCACTCGGCGTTCAGGCTGCGGTTCGATCCGTTGTCGCGGCCGGGGCTGTCGTGCTGGATCTCGCCCAGGACGACAGCCGAGCGCTGCGCCGGCCGGTTGTGGCCGCGGTCCCGGCCATCGGCCGTTGCCGGCAGAGCCGCTGCGGCGAGCAGGGCGCCTGAGGCGAGAGCGGTGGCGGTGATCCGTCGTGCGGAACGGGACATGGAAACCCCTCATCATGCAGGCCCGGAATGGAGTGCCGGGCGCTTTTCCGACCCCGGCGTCGTGCCGGGAACGCAAACTTTGTCCCGCTTTCGAGATGGCCGAAAGGTGCCCTGATTCATGTGACGAAGTACGGACATTTCTGTCACACACGACTGCATTCGGCACGGATGTCGCCGGTCGTAGACCTGTCAATCGTTGATCGCTGCACCGACCCGTCGGGGGCACCGTTCACCTGGTCATGGCGCCCCGCCCACCCCCACCCAGCTCCCCTCGGCGCCCTGCGCGGGCAGCGCGTATCCGTGTAACAGAAGGGACAGCGCTTACCTGGACAGGAGTTCCCTCACCGCCGGGAAAGGAGTTCGCGCGTTCGAGCCTTCAGCATCCATCGCGAGGGGGCGAGACGTGCGCGCTGGCCGCCGCTGGTGACCAGCGCGTTCACGGGTGCCATCGGATCCAGCGCCGTCGTCCTGGCCAGAAGGACGCCGACGGCCAGCGGGAGAAGGGTCACGACCAGCGCCGTTCCGGCGCAGGTCAGGTTCTGGATGCGGGGGCGCGTCGGCGCGTCGGGGAGCATGGGTCCCATTCGACCAGCGGAGGCCATGGTCCGGATCGGGTCACGTACTCAGACCCACGACGGCCCCGTACTCAGTCCGGCGCGCGCCGGCTCCGCGCGGGACGCCGTTCAGCCGTCCGGCCCTCGACGGCCCAGGGAGTCGGCCCGGCCGCCGGCCCCCAGGAGCCCCGTGGCCTCGAACGACGTCTCCCGCATCAGTCTGGGCAGCTCGCGCTTCGAGAACGCGGTGACGACCGGGGGCATCCCGGCACGCACCAATTGCGTCGCGCGGAGCCACGCGGGGACGTACGCGGCAGCACGGCGCCGTTCGATCGCCCGCACCATGTGGCGCGCCACTTGGTCCGCCGGGTAGACCTTGCGCGCGGGCCTCGGCATGTGAGCCCGAAGCTCGCGCAGCACGGGCTTCTGGTCGGCGTCACGGATCATGTCGGTATCGGTCCAGTTCAGGTAGCCGATGCCGACGCCGACGTGTTCATGGGCGAGCTCGGCGCGCAACGAGTGCGCGAACGACTCCACACCGGCCTTGGACGCGCAGTAGGCACTCATCAGGGGAGCCGCACCGATGGAGGCCAGCGAGGCGATCTGGAGGTAGTAGCCCCGCGTGGCGCGCAGTTGGGGCACGAAGGAACGCGCGGTGATCGCGCTGCCGATCAGGTTCACCTCGATCACGCGCCGCCAGGTCACCGGATCGGACTCGGCGAAGGGACCGCCCTCGGCCAGCCCCGCGTTGGCGACCACGACCGATACCGGCCCGAGCCGCTCCCGGACGTCGTGGGCCGCCTCCGCCATTCCGGCCTCGTCCGTGACATCGACCTCCCAGCACTCCGCCCGGCCGGGCAGGGAGTCCCGCACCTCGGCCAGACCCCGTTCCTCCCGGCCGATCAGGGCGACCGTGACTCCGCGGTCGGCCAGGTCCCGTGCGACGGCGGCGCCGAGACCCCGTGCCGCGCCGGTCACGACGGCGACGCGCCCTGCCAGAGGACCAGCTGTGCCCGTCATACGCGTCTCCTCGGGATCGGCCGCGACTGCGTCGCCGGCGCCGGCTCGCGAACGGACGGTGCTTCCACCGCTCACACCCCAGCATTGCCGGTGCGCGGTCGCCCCGCGAGACGAACCGGCGTCGCTCCGCCACGGGACGTCGCCCGTCCGGTCGGGGTGGACCCCGGGTGAGGGGTCACGGAGTGGCCCGACGGGCTCCGACGCGCCTTCTATTCCGGAGGGGAGGGCGGGCCCCAGTGGGAGAACCGCGGCAGCCACTTCACCCGGTAAGCGGGGTGCCCCGCGTGTTCGGCGGCCATCTGCCGGACGACGAAACCCAGCCCGACGGCGCGGCCCGAGGTGAAGTCCTGGGCCGGCCGGTCGGTGTCCAGGACCGCGATCTCCTCGTACTCGTCCAGAAGGACCCTGTTGGTCTCGATGCGGCGCAGGGCGCGTGCCGGGTCCTGGAAGGCGATGTGCCGGTCGTAGCCACGGGACCGTACGACGAACGCGATACCGCTCGTGCGGTCGTGCACCTCACCGGGCGCCTCCGCCGGAGTCCGCCAGCCGTCGCCACCCGCTTCCCGCGCGATGTCCTCCTCCTCGGCGAGGCGCGCCCGCACGAAGGCCAACAGGTCCGAGTTGTCTGCCATCTGGTTCCGAATCCTTCTCCGTCACAGGCTGCGGCGGAAGATCCACTCACCGCCAGGGGCCTGTTCTGCCCGACCAGCAGAGGATGCCTCACCAGCGCCGCATGCGCGCAGCCGGCACCCGGCGCGTTCCGCATGACGGACACCGCGCCCGGCCCGGCCGGCGGGAATCAGCGGGACGGGGCGCGGCGGGCGGCCACCAGCAGCGCGATGTCGTCGGGCCGGTCCTCGTCCTGCCTGGCCTGCCGGATGATGCGGTCCGCGGTCTCGGCGAGCGGCATGTGGCCCACCGCCGCAAGGGTGCTGCGCAGGCGCTCGATGCCCTCGTCGATGTCGGTACCCGCCTTCTCCACGAGCCCGTCCGTGAAGAGGGCGAGGACGGCTCCCGGCCCGAGCCGCAGCTCCGTGACGGGATACGAGGCGTCCGGGTCGACTCCGAGCACCACTCCTCCGGGAAGAGCGAGGACCTCGGCCTCGCCGTCGGGATGCCTCAGGACGGGCTGGGGGTGCCCGGCCCTCACGGCCCGCGTGGCACCGGTTTCCGGGTCGAGCAGCACGTAGCAGCAGCTGGCGAACTGACCGGGGTCGAGGCCGATGAGCAGCCGGTTCGTGGCGCTCATGATCTCCTGCGGCTCGTGCCCGATGAGGGCGAAGGCCCGCACGGCGCTGCGCAGCTGGCCCATGGTGGCAGCCGCGGCGACACCGTGTCCCTGGACGTCCCCGATGACCAGGGCCAGGCCGCTTCCCGTCTCGATGACGTCGTACCAGTCGCCCCCGATCTCGATGTCCTGGGTGCCCGAGAGGTAGCGCCCGACGGTCTCGACGTGGTCGACGACGGGGAGCCGGTGGGGCAGCAGTGCGTCCTGGAGCCCCCGGGCGAGAGCGGCCTCGGTGTCGTAACGCTGGGCGCGCTGGAGTGCCTGGGCGATGAGCCCGGCCAGCGCGGTGAGCACGGTGCGCTCCTCGGGGCTGAACCCGCGGGGCTGGTCGAAGCCGAGGATGCACGAACCGACGGGGCGGCCGGAGGCGATGAGCGGCAGGAAGGCACGGGCGCCGACACTGGCGTCCATGGGGATGCCGGGATAGGCGTCACCCAGCGCCTCCATGGACTCGAAGAACAGCGGCCGGCCGGTCGTGAGGGTCTCCACACCGGGGATGTGGGTGTCGAGACCCACCCCGTCGAACCGGTCGAGGAATCCCTTGGGGAAGCCCGTCTCCCAGGCCAGGTAGAGGCGCCGCTCGTTCTGGAGGTAGATGGCCAGCTGCCTGCCTCCGAAGGCGGGCAGCAGCTCCTCGGTCACGACGGCCGATACCTGACGCGCGGTGACGGCCTCCGTCAGTGCGATGGCCAGGGCGACCGGCCGGTACAGGACGGTGGAGCGGTCGGCCGGTGAGCCGGGCTCCCCCCTCGCTGTGAACGTGTCCGCGCTGTGGCCGGGGCGCCGCGACGGGCTGAAGGTGATCGTGACCCCGTCGCGGCCGGGGAACATCGCCACGGACAGCCATTGCGTCGGGGTGCGCCGGGCGAGGAAGTGGACCGGGCCGTCGGAGAACAGGGATGCACGGCGGTGATCCTCGTAGGCCGGGTTCGCCAGCCAGGGCAGCGCCTCCCCCAGAGGCCGGCCGGTCAGCTCCGCCCGGGTGTGGCCGAGGATGTCCTCCGCCGCCCCGTTGACGTAGGTGATCCGTCCGAGCCGGTCGTGGGAGAGCGTGCCGCGCGGGATCCGGTCGGCCGCGTCGGGCACGGCCGGGCCCGCTCCCGGGTCGAGGAGGACACCCGTCAGCAGGCCCGCCGCGCCGCCGTGCTCCCGGTGGCCGGAGAGCTCGACCACGAGGGGCCTGCCGTCGGGCCCCCACAGCGGCATCCGGCGCACACGGGGCTCGGCCGACCGCGCGGCCCCGCTCCCCAGTGTCCACAGTCCGTACACGTCCTCGGGCAGCAGCCCGGCCGTGAGGGCCTCCATGGAGCGCACCCGTGCGCCGGCGGGCTCATGCCCCAGCATCTCGTGGGTGCGGTCGTCCGCGGTGACAGCCCCGCTGCCCACGTCCCACTCGAAGTGTCCGACGCGCATCTGCCGCTCGGCCTCCGAAGGCAGCCGGACGGTCATGGGCTCGCCGTCCCACGTGGCCGGCGAGCCCTGAGCGGCGATGTCGGCGCCCAGCTCCCGGGCGACGGCCTCCAACCGGCGCCGGTCGGCTCCGCCCACCGGTACCCCCCGGGTCGCATAGCGCAGGACGACGAGCACGCCCACGGGAGTGGTGCCGGCCGGGACGGGAGCGTAGAGCGATCCGAAGGGGAACGGCAGCCCCGCCATCAGCTGGGGGAACCGGCGCATGGATTCCTCGGCATCGCCCAGGTACACCGGCCGGCCCGAGCGGTAGGCCTCGGCGACCGGGAAGGGCCGGTTGACATGCATCCGCCACCATGGGCGCAGCAGGGGGCCGGGCAACCCTGCGAGCACGGCCATGAGCAGGAGGCCCGGGGTCCGGGAGCGCAGGTAGACCCCGCCCGCGTACCCCCCGACGCCGTCGACGGCACTCACCACGGCCTGGGCGAGCACGAGCGACAGTCCGTCGGGCGTTCGGCTGCCATCGGGGCTCCGGGTCACACAGTCAGGATGCGCACCCGCGCGCGGGTGCGCATGTCCACGACCGTGCGCCCAGGGGGTGCCGGCGAAGTCCCGCCGCACGCCCGAAGGGCGTGGCCCGCGGTGGGTGCGACCGCGAGGCGGAGTACGGGCCCCGTACCGGACGCATTCGGCTGCTTCCCCCGCAGGGCGATCGGCGGCCTCCCCCGCTCCATGGGCTCCCGAGCTCCCGGCTCCTTCCACGGAGCGGGGAAGCCGGGACCTCGCCGCGCCCCCAACCTCACAGGGCAACACCTAGGTCACGGTGGGCTCCGTGCCCGCCTGCGCGCACACCGAGGCGGCGGCCTCGGACGCGTAGGCCAGCATGTCCCGTACCTCCTCCGGCTCCGGTGTCGCCGTGAACGTGCCGAGGGCGCCCATCCGGCTCAGCAGACCCGCGGCGAACGCGTCCCCCGCCCCGATCGTGTTGACCACCTCGACCGGCGTGGCTGCCACGGACATGGGCGGCGCGGTGGCTGTGTACGCCGTACTGCCCCTCGCGCCCCGGGTGAGGATCACCAGCCGTCCGCCGGCCGCCAGCTTCCGGCAGGTCTCCTCCGCGTCCGCCCCGGGCCACAGCCGCTCCAGGTCCTCGTCGCTGGCCTTCACGACGTGCGCGAGGTCGCACAGCTCGCGCAGCGCCGCCGAGCCGTGATCGGCGCCCAGAGTGCGGTCCTGGCGGACATTGGGGTCCACGACGAGGAGGGAGTGCTCGGCGGCCGCGAGGGCGGTGGCCCGTACGGCCGCTGCCGCCGGCTCCACGACGGCCGCGAGACCGCCCACGTACACGGCCCCGAAGCCGGAGGCCCGCGCGGAGAGGTCCGGCAGCCGGAACGTCGCCGTGTCCTGGAGATGGAAGTGGTACCCCGTCCCCCCGGCGTCCGGTTCGGCGACGGCCAGCGCGGTGGGCAGCCCGGAGCGTTCGCAGAGCGTGAGGTCGACCCCGGCCGCCAGCAGCCGTTCCTCGATCGTGCGGGCGAAACCGTCGCCGCCCAGGCCCCCGGCGAACGCTGCCGGGGTGCCCAGCCTGGCCAGCCCGACGGCGACGTTCGCCGGAGCCCCGCCGAACTGGGCGGCCCGCACGCCTCCGTCCCCGGCCACGGGTACGAGGTCGATCAGGGCCTCGCCGAGTACGAGGACGGCACCGGGCCCGCCGGTCACGGCTCGACCACGATCTTGCGGCCGATGCCCGCCTTGAAGCGGTCGATGGCCTGCGGGTACTGGTCGAGGGGCAGCCGGTCGCTGATGAAGACGGCGGGGTCGAGGACCCCGGTGGCGAAGAGCGCCGCGGCGCGTTCGTAGCTGTGCAGGACGGCCATCGAGCCGGTGATGGTGATTTCCTGGTTGTAGATGCGGTACGGCTCGATGACCGCCGTCGTCGCGTAGTCGGCCACCCCGAACTGCAGGAACGTCCCTCCCTTGGCGACACGTCCGAGGCCGTCCTGGATGGCCGCCGCGTTGCCGGTGGCGTCGATGACGACGTCCCAGCCACCGGGCCTGTCCAGCTCGTCGGCTCCGGCCGCCGACCGGGAACAGCCGAGGAGGCCGGCCGTGGCGAGGCGCTCGGGGTTGACGTCGAGGACGTCCACGCCTGCCGCCCCGGTGCGCTTGGCGAGCTCCAGCATCATCAGGCCCATGGTCCCGGAGCCGTAGATCAGCACCTCGGCTCCGAGGGTGCTGCTCAGTACGTCGTAACCGCGGACCGCGCAGGAGAGCGGCTCGATCAGGGCCGCGTCCTTCACGTCGATGTGCTCGGGCAGCTTGACGCAGTTGGCGACGGGGGCGACGGCGTACTCGGCGGCGCCACCGGAGACGGTGACGCCGATGGCGGCCCAGCGTTCGCAGAGGTTGCCGCGTCCGCTGCGGCAGTAGCGGCACTCGTGGCAGTGCAGCGAGGGGTCGACGGCGACCCTGTCACCGACGGCCAGCTCCGTGACGTCACGTCCGACGCCCACGACCTCCCCGGCGAACTCATGGCCGGGGACGAGCGGCAGCGTGGGCGCGAACTCGCCCTGCAGGATGTGCAGATCGGTGCCGCACAGCCCGCACGAGGCGACGGAGACGACGACCTCACGGGGGCCGGGCGTGGGGTCGGGGACGGTGGTGACGGAGACCTTGCCGGGGGCTTCGACGATCGCTGCCCGCATTATTTCACTGCTCCAAGAGACAGGCCCTGGACGAGTTTGTCCTGGGCGGCGTAGCCGGCGGCGAGCACCGGCAGGGACACGACGACGGACGCGGCACACAGCTGGGCGAGGAAGAGGCCCTGGCTGGTGACGAACCCGGTGAGGAAGACGGGTGCGGTCTGGGCGACGACGCCGGTCAGCACCCGTGCGAAGAGCAGTTCGTTCCAGCTGAAGATGAAACAGATCAGGGCGGTCGCCGCGATGCCCGGAGCGGCCATCGGCGCGACCACCCGGGCCAGGACGGTCGGCAGCCTCGCGCCGTCGACCTGGGCGGCCTCGATGACGGACACCGGCACGTCCGCGAGGAAGGACTGCATCATCCAGACGGCGATCGGCAGGTTCATCGAGGTGTAGAGCAGGACGAGGAGCCAGATGTTGTCCAGCATCCCGGCGTTCTTCGCGAACAGGTAGACGGGGAGGAGCCCCGCGACGACGGGCAGCATCTTCGTGGAGAGGAAGAAGAACATCACGTCCGTCCACTTGCGTACGCGCCTGATGGAGAGGGCGTACGCCGCCGGGAGCGCCAGCAGGAGCACCAGGACGGTGGAGAAGAAGGAGGCGCCCAGGGAGTTGAGCAGGGGCGGCCACGGGGTGACGCCGGTGTCGGAGCCGAAGAACGCCCGGTAGCCGTCGAGGGTGAGCGGTGCGAAGAGGGAGGGCGGGTTGGTCGCGGCGTCGGACTCCGCGTGCAGCGACGTCAGCAGCATCCACAACGCGGGCAGGCAGAAGACGAGTCCTGCCGCCCAGGCCAGCAGACCGAGCGCGGTGTTGCGCCGTTTGGCTCTGCGCAGGACCCGTCGCGCGGACGGGGCCGGCGCGGGGGCGGTGGTGGTGGTCATGCGCGGTTCGCCTCCTCACTGAAGAGGGACGAGACGGTCCGGAGCGCGAAGGTGGCGATGATGATCGTGCCGATCACCACGACGACCCCCGCGGCGGACGCCAGTCCGTATTCGTGGGCCTGGTAGAAGGTCTGGTAGATCGTGTACGGAAGGTTGGCGGTGCCGAGTCCGCCCGCGGTGATCGTGAAGACCGCGTCGAAGTTCTGCACGATGTAGACGGCGCCGAGCAGGACTCCGAGTTCGAGGTACCTGCGCAGGTGCGGCAGGGTCAGGTAGCGGAAGGTCTGCCAGGCACTCGCCCCGTCCAGGCGCGCGGCCTCCACGACCTCCGCGGGGCGGCTCTGGAGGCCCGCGAGCAGGATCAGCATCATGAACGGGGTCCACTGCCAGACGAGCGCGGCGATCACGGCGAGCAGCGGCATGTCCGCGATCCAGTCCGGCTGGCTCGGGCTGGTGTCGCCGAAGAGCTCACCGACCCAGCTCAGCGCGCCGTTGAGGAGGCCGTACTCCGGGTTGTACAGCGCGTGCTTCCACAGCAGCGCGGCGGAGACGGGCACGATCAGGAACGGCGTGATGAGCAGGGTGCGGACGATGCCCCGGCCGAAGAACGTACGGTCCAGCAGCAGCGCGAGGGCCAGTCCGATGACCACGGTGGCGATGACGACACCCGTGGTCAGCAGGATGGTGGTGAGGACCGAGTCGCGGAGGGCGGCGTCCGTGAAGACGGACGCGTAGTTGTCGAGCCCGTTGAAGGCGCGCTTGTCGGGGTTGAGGGAGTTCCAGTCGAAGAGGGAGATCACCAGGGTGGCCACGAAGGGCAACTGGGTGACGGCGATCAGGAAGACCAGGGCGGGCAGGAGGGGTGCTCTGGTGGCCCAGGCCCGTGGGCCGGTCCTCCGTGAGCGGGCGGGTGCGGGTGGCCGGGGTGGCGACTGGGGCGTGGTTCCGACTGCTGTGGTCATCGGTACTCCTTGGCGACCTGTTCGGCCAGCTTCTGGGAGGTGGCCAGCGCCTTGTCGACGGACTGGCGGCCGGCGACGGCCGCGCTGATCTCCTGCGCGACCCGGGTGCCGAGATCGGTGAACTCGGGGATGCCGACGAACTGGATACCGGGCACGGGGCGTGGCTGGGTGCCCGGGTTCTTGGGATCGGCACCCGAGATGGCCTGCTCGGTGACGTCCGCGAAGGCGCCTGCCGCCTTTCGGTATGCGGGGTTGTCGTAGGTGGAGGCCCTCTTGCCCGCCGGGACGTTGGACCAGCCGCTGGTCTCGCCGACGAGCGACTCGTACTCCTTGCTGGACGCCCAGGAGACGAACTTCCATGCGTCGTCGGACTTCTTGGACGCCTTCTGGATGCCCCACGCCCAGGTGTAGAGCCATCCCGAGCTCTTGGTCTCCTCGACCGGCGCGGATACGTAGCCGATCTTCCCCTTGACCGGGGAGCCGGCCGCCTCCAGCGAGCCGGCACCGGCCGTGGCGTCGTACCACATGGCGGTCTTGCCCTGTGTCATGTTGTTGAGGCACTCGGCGTACCCGGCCTGGGAGGCGCCGCGTTCCCCGTGCTCGCGCACGAGGTCGACGTAGAACTTCGTGGCCTTCCTGAACTCAGGTGAGGTGAGCCGGGGTTCCCAGTCCTTCGTGAACCAGGTGCCGCCCATGGTGTTGACGACGGTGGTGAGCGGGGCGATGATCTCGCCCCAGCCGGGCAGTCCGCGCAGGCAGATTCCCTTCATGCCGGGCTCGGCCCCGTCCGCCCGCGCCGCGAGTCCGGCCACCTGGTTCCAGGTGGGGTGCGCGGGCATCGTGAGCCCCTTCGCCTCGAAGACGTCCTTGCGGTACATGAGGAAGGACGACTCGCCGTAGAACGGCTGGGCGTAGAGCTTGCCCTCGGCGGTGAGCGACTCCCTCAGGGGTTCGAGGATGTCGTCCTGGTCGAAGGCGGTGTCCTCCGCGGCGTACGAGTCGAGCGGGTGCAGCCAGTCGTTCTTCGCGAAGAAGGGCACCTCGAAGTTGCTGATGGTGCCGACGTCGTACTGGCCGGCCTGGTTGGAGAAGTCCTGGCTGATCTTGTCGCGGACGTCGTTCTCCGGGAGCACGGTGAAGTGGACCTTGATGCCGGTCTCCTCGGTGAAGTGCTCCGCCGTGAGCTTCTGCAACTCGACCATCTGCGGGTTGTTCACCATGAGTACGTTCAGTGCGTCACCTCCTCCGAACGCGGTGCCGCCCGCTCCGGCGCACCCGGAGGCGAGGAAAGCCATCACTGCCGTGCCCGCGACCGCACGCACGCGGGTTCCACGGCGTCGATGCTGGTGGGGCATAAGTTCTCCTGATCGGTCGTAGCGGCTCGTGGATCGGTGCCCGTGTCCCGCTCTCCTCGGCGGTTCCGGGCACGGCGGGGCTGACCTCCGGCCTCCTGAGAGTGCGGGGACCAGGTCGGCGGGGTGTGGGGACGGCGGTTCCCGGGTCGGTCCGGTCAGACCCGCACGACGTTCGGGCCGAGGAGCGAGTATCGCTGCGCCTCCGCCGACGGCAGCCCGGTGTCGGTGACGATCGCCTCGAAGTCGCCGACACCGGCGAAACGGCAGAAGCTCACCGCGCCGAACTTCGAGTGGACCCCGGCGAACACACGGCGCCGGGCGCTGCGCATGGCCTGTGCCTTGACTTCGCCGACCGCCGGGTCCGGGGTGGTCAGCCCGTACTGGCGGGAGATGCCGTTGGCTCCGACGTACGCCAGGTCGATGACGAAGTCGGCGAGCATGCGGGTGGCCCAGTGGTCGACCGTCGCCATGGTGCTGCCGCGCAGCCGCCCGCCGAGCAGGAGCACGGAGGTCTTCTCCGCGTCCGCGAGGACCGTCGCGACGGCCAGAGAGGCGGTGACCACGGTCAGCGGCCGGTCACGGGGAAGGGCTTCGGCTATGAGCTGCGGGGTGAAGCCCTCGTCGATGAAGACCGTCTCGGCGTCGCCGAGCAGATCCGCGGCGGCTGTCGCGATCCGTGACTTCTGCGGCACGTGGTGCGTGGTGCGCATGGCCAGGGTCGTCTCGAACCCGGCGCTCTCGACCGGGTACGCGCCACCGTGCGTGCGCCGTACGAGACCGTGCTCCTCGAGCGTGTGCAGATCGCGCCTGATGGTCTCCTTGGCCACCTGGAACCGTTCGGCCAGCTGATTCACGTCGACGGAACCGTCCTGTCGGGCCGTCTCGAGAATTCCTCGTCGGCGTTCCTCGGTGCCCACGCCACCATCCCTGCGCTAGTGCGAATCCGGTGTGGGCCCGGCGTCCGTTCGGGCCCACGCATTGTTTGTACAAGCAGAAACGGTTGTTCGACCAGCTTCTTCGCCCCCTGGCCTGTGCCCGTTCACGCCCGTTTCATCTCCGGCCTCCGCGCTGGTGGCGGGCTTGCGGTGACGACCGGGCAGCGGGGCGATGCCTGTTTCACCCCCGGTGGCGCCCGTTTCGCGCCCGTCAGCGGTCACGCAGGCGCAGGGGCTTCTAGCACAGCCATCTCAAGATCACGTCAGGAACAGCCTGAAAATGTCTCATTGCACACCTCAATGCCTGATTTCGGCCAACAATCCCTGCCGACGGGGACTTCGGACAACCTGCGGCCATGGTTGCCCTCTCTCACGGGCAAAGCGAATCCACTGCCCCACGGGGCACTCGGACATCGGAGAACGATGAGCAACAGAACCCCCCGCAGCCGCCTGTGGCGTCCGGCGGTCGCGGCCGCCGCGGCGATCGTCGTGACCGCGGGCGTCGTCGCGGCAGCGCCCGACAGCAAGCAGGCGAAGACGGGACCGCAGCTCGGCCTGGTCGCCGCGTCGAAGTCGGTGACACTCGACTCATGGAAGGAGGATCCGGGCGTCTATCTGGATCTGGGGACGTATCTCACGGCGTCCGGAGCGCCGCTCGAACTGCGGGTGACCCGGAAGAGTTACAAGGATCCGGTCGTCGCCACCCAGGTCATCCGAGAGGGGACGAAGACACGGACCAGGACCCTCCCCGAGGGCCTGGTGAAGGACTTCTCAGGGCTGCCGGACTTCATCCGCATCACGGTCAGGGACGCCGCGGGCAAGGCGGTGGTGAACCGTACGGAGCCGTTCTGCCCGAACAACGCCTCGGGCAGGATCCAGCCCGACGCCCCGGCCACGTCGAAGTATCCCGAGAGCTGCCCCACGAATCCCTTCACGCTCGGCTCGGTGTGGGGTGTCGAGAACGGATGGGCGTCCAACACGTACGCCGGCTATTACGCGGCGCCGGTCGCGCTCCCGGCCGGGACGTACACCGCGGAGGTGGCCGTCACCCAGCGCTACCGCGACCTGTTCAAGATCGACGCCAAGCCGCAGACCGTCAAGGTGACGGTGCGCGAGCGCAGTTGGGAGGAAGGGAGCGCCGCCGCCGAGGCGGGCGCCCGCTCCGCGACGGGGCACGCCGCCCATGGAGCCGGACACTCGGGCCACACCGGCCACACCGGCCACACCCCGGCGCGTACACCCGCTCCGGTGTCCGGAACCACCGGTGCGGGCCCCTCGTACAACGTGGGCCACGGCCCTCACCCGCCCGCGCCCGCCGCGGTGCCCTGGGCCGCCAAGCGCTCGGGACTCCGCTCGGCGCAGGGCGACGGGCCGGGGCGCACGGACGGCTCCCGGCAGGCACCCGCGGAACGGCCGAACGCCAAGCGCCCCACGGGCACGGCGACCGTGCCGGACGTCCCCAAGCCCGACCTGCGCTCACTGCCCGCCTACGGCATCACCATCGGTGAGGGTGACGGCGGCACGCCGGGCAAGGACTATCTGGCCTTCAGCGCCAACGTGTGGAACGCGGGGCCGGCACAGCTCGTGGTGGACGGTTTCCGCAAGCCGGGCAACGAGCTGATGGACGCCTACCAGTACTTCTACGACGCCTCGGGCAAGCAGGTCGGCTACACCCCCACCGGGACCATGGAGTGGGACCCCAGGCCGGGGCACGAGCACTGGCACTTCACCGACTTCGCGAGCTACCGGCTGCTGAAGGCCGACCGGAAGGAGACCGTGCGCAGCGGCAAGGAGGCCTTCTGCCTGGCCAACACCGACGCGGTCGACTACACGGTGAAGAACGCCAACTGGCACCCGGACAACACCGATCTGTCCACGGCCTGCGGCCAGGAGAACTCCATCTCCGTACGGGAGGTGCTCGACGTGGGATCCGGTGACACGTACACCCAGGACCTTCCCGGCCAGTCCTTCGACATCACGGGTCTGGCGAACGGCACCTACTACATCCAGGTGCTCGCCAACCCGGAGAAGCGTCTCAAGGAGACCGACCTCGACAACAACAGCGCCCTCCGGAAGGTGGTCCTGGGCGGCAAGCCCGGCGCCCGCACGGTGACCGTACCCAAGCACGACCTGGTCGACGCGCCCTGACACGCGGCCCGAGGACGCGGCTCCCGGGGCTGTCCCCGGGAGCCGCTGCTCCACCCGCGGCGTCAACGACGGTCCCGCGCGGACGAGTTGCTGTGGCAGACTTCGCAGGTGGAGCGGTCCACCTCATCTGCAACGGAGCTCGTCATGACGACTGGGACACCTCACCCCCCGATCGACACCAGCAGGCCCCACTCGGCACGCGTCTACGACTCGCTGCTCGGCGGCAAGGACAACTACCCGGTGGACCAGGCGGTGGCCGAGCATCTGCCGGCCGAGGCGAAGGCCGGGGCGTTCCAGAACCGTGCCTTCATGAACCGCTCCACGGCCTGGCTGGCACGTGAGGGTGTCACCCAGTTCCTCGACATCGGTACGGGGATCCCGACCGCGCCGAACCTGCACCAGATCGCCCAGGAGATCAACCCGCATTCCCGGATCGTCTACTGCGACAACGACCCGATCGTCCTGCGGCACGCGGAGGCCCTCCTGATCAGCCGGCCGGAGGGAGCCACGGACTACGTGCACGCGGATGTGCTCGAGCCCGCCACGATCATCGAGGCGGCTCGCAAGGTCCTGGACTTCGACCGGCCCATCGCTCTCTCGCTCCTGGGTCTTCTCCACTTCCTCCCCGACGAACAGGACCCGCAGGCCATCGTGCGCACGCTGGCGGCCACCCTCGCGCCGGGCAGCTACGTGGTGCTGTCCCAGGGCGCGTCCGACGTGAACCCCGAGCGCGGGGAACAGGGCGCGGCCGAGTACGGCAAGGGCGGCATCCGGCTCGCGCTGCGCACCCGCGACGAGTTCGCCCGCTTCTTCGACGGCCTGGACATCGTCGAGCCGGGTCTGGTGACGGCTCCCGAATGGTTCCGCGGTACCCCGGCCCCCGAGCAGGAGTTCAGCGGCGTCTACGTCGCCGTCGCCCGTATCCCGTAGGCACGGTCCGGAAGGGGGTGTCCTCATGGCCGAGGGCCACCAGCACGCGGCAGCCGAGACGTTCGACGCCATCGGGGCCGACTACGAGACGGCCTTCACCGGCTCGGCCGCGCACCACGCCTCCCTGCACCGGCTGCTGGAGCATCTGGCGCCGCACAGCCGCGTTCTGGACGTCGGCAGCGGGACGGGCCGGCCGACCGCCCACACGCTGACGGCCGCCGGGCACGAGGTGCTGGGTGTCGATGTCTCACCCGTCATGGTGGACCTGGCCTCCCACCGCGTTCCCGGGGCCTCCTTCCGCTGCGCCGACATCCGTGCGTTCCCCCTGGAGGAGGAGAGCTTCGACGCGGTCTGCGTCTACTTCTCGCTGCTGCAGATGTCACGCGGCGAGCAGCGCTCGCTCGTACGACGCCTGGCGGGGTCGCTCAGGCCGGGCGGCCGTCTGGTACTGGCGACCGTGCCGCTGGACGTGGAAGGCGTGGACGCCGTCTTCATGGGCCGGCCGGTACGGGTGACAAGCTTCGGCGCCGAGGCGGTCAGGGCGCTGGTGACGGGTGCCGGGCTCACCGTCACGCACGAGGAGGACGCGGTGTTCACGCCGTCGCACCCGGGCGCGGTGCCCGAACCCCACCTCTTCCTGGACTGCCGCCGGTGACCTGACGGGGCTCGGTCACCCGACTCCGTTCATCTCCGGCTGCAGCGGCTGTTCCGTCCAGATGACCTTTCCGCCGTCGTCGGTGTAGCGGGTGCCCCAGCGTTCGGCCAGTTGGGCGACGAGGAACAGTCCCCTGCCTCCCTCGTCCATGCTGGCCGCCTGGCGCAGATGGGGCGATGTGCTGCTGCGGTCCGACACCTCGCAGATGAGGGTCCGGTCGCGGATCAGACGGACGCGGATGGGTCCGGTGGCGTAGCGGATGGAGTTGGTGACCAGTTCGCTGAGGATCAGCTCGGTGGTGAACGCCTCCTCGGTCAGATTCCACTCGGTGAGCTTCCGGGACACGTCGGAGCGGACCGTGGCGACCGCCGAGGGGTCGGAGGGCACGTCCCACTCGGCCACGTTCTCTGCGGCGAGACGACGGGTGCGGCCGACGAGCAGCGCGACGTCGTCACGCGCCCGCGCGGGCACCAGGACGCGCAGGACGGCCTCGCAGGTCTCGTCCGGGGTCCGGTCGGGGTGTCCGGACAGCGTGTCGCGCAGCAGCTCCAGTCCTTCGTCGATGTCACGGTGCCGCTCCTCGACGAGCCCGTCCGTGTAGAGCACCAGCCGGCTGTTCTCCGGGAGCTCTACGTCGAGGGTCGCGAAGGGCATGCCACCGAGCCCCAGAGGCGGGCCGCCGGGCACATCGGCGAACGCGGCGTCGCCGTCGGGGCCGACGATCACCGGCTGGAGGTGTCCGGCCCGCGCCATGGTGCAGCGCCCGGAAGCCGGGTCGTAGATCGCGTAGAGGCAGGTGGCCCCCGTGACGCCACCTCCCTCCGAGCCCTCGGCCGACTCGTCCAGATCGATGCGGGCGACGAGCTCGTCCAGGTGCCACAGCAGCTCGTCGGGGGGCAGATCCAGGGTGGAGAAGTTGTGGACCGCCGTGCGCAGGCGCCCCATGGTGGCGGCGGCGTGGAGCCCGTGCCCGACCACGTCGCCGACCACGAGCGCGACCCGGGCGCCGGGCAGCGGGATGATGTCGAACCAGTCCCCGCCGACACCGCCCAGCCCGCCGAGCCCTGCCTGGGCGGGGAGGTACCGGAAGGCTGCGTCGATGGCGCTCTGGTCGGGAAGTCCCTGCGGCAGCAGGCTGCGCTGCAGGGTGACCGCCACGTTGTGCTCGCGCGAGTAGCGGCGCGCGTTGTCTATGCTCACCGCGGCACGGGCCACGAGCTCCTCCGCGACGGACAGGTCCTCGTCCTCGAAGGGTTCGGGCGTCTGGGCCCTCCAGAACAGGGCCACGCCCAGGATCACTCCCCTGGCCCGCATCGGGACCGCGAGCATCGAGTGGAATCCGCACTCCATGAGGCGTTCGGCGCGTTCGGGGTCCTGCTGCTGCCAGCCGGAGAGCTGTGTCAGATCGGTGTCGAGGACGGCTTCGCCCCTGAGCAGGCCGGCACCGATGTCGGTGGTGGGCGGGAAGCGGACCACCGAGCCGAGGGTATAAAGCCCTGTGTCGTCGCGGGCCCCGCTGAAGGCCGAGCGGCGCAGCCCGTCGGTGGTGGCCCGGGCGGCCGTGGGTTCCTCGCCGCGCAGCACCCCCTCGGCCAGATCCACGGTGGCGTAGTCGGCGAACCTGGCCGTGGCGAAGTCCGCCAGCTCCTCGCACGTCCGTACGACGTCCAGGGCTGTGCCGATCTCCGTTCCGGCGTCGTAGAGGAGCTTCAGCCTGCCGCGCGCCATCGCGGCGCTGCCCGTGAGGGCCTGCAGTTCCGTGGTGTCCCGCAGGGTCGTCACGCTGCCGGGCGGTCCGCCGTTCCGGTCGGTGGCGCGCTGGCTGACGGCCAGGAGGCGGTCGCCCACGGAATGCACCTCGTCGGTCGCGCTGCGTCCCGAGGTCAGCAGTCCGGTGGTGACCGGGCCGAGCCCGAGCTCCGCGACGGGCTTGCCCTCGACGTCCGGGGCGAGGCCCAGGAGCCTTCGCGCCTCGTCGTTGGCCAGCAGCAGACGCCCGTCGCCACCGACGATGAGCACACCCTCCCGCACGGCGTGCAGAACCGCGTCGTGGTGCTCGTACATCCGGGTCATCTCGGTCGGGCCGAGACCGTGGGTCTGGCGTTTCAGGCGTCTGGTGACCAGCGCCGTACCTCCCATGGTGAGGAGCAGTACCCCGGCGGCCGCCCCGAACAGGAGGGGGAACTGGTTCTCGACGACGCCGCTCACGTTCTTGATGGTGATCCCGGCCGACACCAGGCCGACGACTTCGCCGTCCGCGCCCGTCACGGGAACCACGGCCTGGACGAGTGGGCCGATGGTCCCGTCGACCTTCTCGGTCACGACACGGCCGTCCAGAGCGGGTGCCACCTCACCGACGAACTTCTTGCCGATCCGGTCGGGCAGTGGGTGCGTGTAGCGGACGGCGTCCAGGTTCATGACGACGATGAAGTCGACCCCGGAACCCTTCCGCGCCGCTTCCGCCTTCGGCTGGAGCACGGCGGTGGGGTCGGGGCCCTCCAGGGCGGCTTCGGTGCCCGGGGCGTTCGCGAAGGTCTCGGCCACGGCGACCGAGCGGTTGCGGGCTTCGCGTTCGCTGGCGGCGCGGGACTGCAGCACGAGCGCGGCCACGGAGGCAGCGACGAGCAACACCACGATCGCCACCTGCAGGAGAAAGACCTGACCAGCGAGGCTTCTCATCCGGAGAAACGAACGCGGGCGGCCGTAGCGTCCGGCCATGTCCCCCTTTTTACACGGCTTCCCGCTTCCTCGCCGCCCCGCCGTCCTCGCGGGCCAGCGCGTGCGGCCACCACACACGCGGTCCGATGTCCAGGAAGAGGGAGGTGACCAGCACGGACCGCACGACGAAGGTGTCCAGGAGCACGCCCAGTGCGACCGCGAAGCCGATCTCGGCGAAGGCCACCACCGGGAGGGTCCCGAGGGCGGCGAAGGTGCCGGCCAGGACCAGGCCTGCCGAGGTGATGACCGCCCCAGTGGCGGCGAGCCCGGTGACCACACCCGCGCGGGTGCCCTGGTGCAGGGCCTCCTCGCGGATGCGGGTGGCCAGGAAGATGTTGTAGTCGATGCCGAGCGCCACCAGGAACACGAAGACGAAGAGCGGGAAGTCCGTCGTCTCGCCCGCGTAGTCGAAGACGTGGCGGAAGACGAGCGCGCTCACGCCGAGAGCGGCGGCGAAGGACAGGACGACCGTCGCGATCAGCAGCAACGGTGCCAGCAGGGCGCGCAGCACCAGTGCGAGGATGATCAGGACGACCAGCAGCACCAGGGGAATGATCAGCAGGTTGTCGTGCCGGGTGGCGGCGTCCATGTCGAGAGCCGCCGCGGTGTCTCCGCCCACCTGTGCGTCCGCGCCCGGGATCCGGTGCACGGCCTCCCGGATCCGTTCGACCGTGTTCCTGGCCTGCTCGCTGTCCGCCGCGTCGGTCAGGGTCGCCTCGAAGATCACCCGTCCGTCGTGCTCCGGGCGGGCTCCGGGCGGCAGGACGAGGGATCCCGGGACCACTCCGCGGGTTTTTTCGACGGTCGTACGTACCTGGGCACCGCGGTCCACCGCCGCGATGACGACGAGCGGGCTTCCGCTGCCGGCCGGGAAGTACCGGTTCTGTACCTCCTGTCCCGCGATGGAGTCCGGCTTGTCGGGAAAGGAGTCGGCGTTGCTGAGTCCCGCCGCGCGCAACTGGACGAGCCCCAGTGACAGTGCCGCGAGCACCAGGGCGGTGGCCACCCAGATCCTGCGTGGGTGCACGGCGAGCCGCTGCCCGGTCCGGGCCCAGAACCCGTGCTCGGTGGGCTCGGGCGTGCCGAAGTGCGGGACGACCGGCCAGAAGACCCAGCGGCCGAAGATCACCAGGAGGGACGGGAGGAGCGAGAGCATGGCGATCAGGGCGACCGCCACACCGATCGCCGCCACCGGGCCGAGGCCACGGGTCGAATTCATCTCGGCGGCCAGCAGGACGAGCATGCTCAGCACCACGGTGCCGCTGCTGGCCAGCACGGCGGGCCCCGCACGGTGCAGCGCCCGGGCCATGGCCTCGTGCCGGTCCTCGTGACGTCGCAGCTCCTCGCGGTAGCGGGCGACGAGGAGCAGGGCGTAGTCCGTGCCGGCGCCGAAGACCAGCACGGTGAGGATGCCCGCGCTCTGTCCGTTCACGGTGAGGCCCGCGTGCGCCGCGAGCAGGTAGATGAGGGCCTGCGCGGTGAGGAGAGCGGCGACGACCGCTACCACGGGCAGTACGAGCAGCGTCGGACTGCGGTAGGTGATCAGCAGCATGACGATCACGACGGCGAGGGCGGCGAGGAGCAGGGTCGAGTCGATACCCGAGAAGGCCTCGGAGGAGTCGGCCGCGACCCCGCCCGGGCCGGTGACGTGGACGTCGAGTCCTCCCCCGCTGCTCCCCACCACGTTCCGCACGGAGTCGACGGCGGGGCCGATCCGCTCCCAGCCCTTCTCGTCCATGATGACGGGCACGAAGATCTGGGCGGCCGCCGGGGCGGTCTTGCGGTCGTAGAGCGGGCCGCGGGTCTCCTCACCCCTGACGCCGTGGGCGCGCAGCCTCGTCAACTGCCGCTTGTCCTCGGCGATACGGCTGCGGTCCGCCCCGGTCAGGCCGCCCTCGCGTGCGTACACGACGACGGCGGTGATGATCTCGGGCCGGAAACCCTTGGACTCCTCCCAGACCTGGGTGGATTCGGCGCTGCTCGGAAGCCAGGACGTGGCGTCGTTGTCCTGGGCGTCCATGAGCTTCCCGGCGAGCGGTGCCGCCAGGACGAGGACGACGAGCCAGAACACCACGACGAGCCACTTGGTGCGCCGTCCGCACAGCAGCCGGGCCACATCGCGCATACCGCTCCCCCGCTCCGTCCTGTTCCGTGGCGGCGACAGTAGAGGGGCGCGGGTGCGGGCGGGCCGGCGACATGCCGTGGAAGCCGCCCACCGGCCTCGGTCGGACCATCACCCGAGTCAGGGGCGGGCAGGCCGGCCGAAGCGCACCGGGACTCCTGGCGAGTAGAGCACGCTCAGCGGTTCCCCGGCGGGCGCGGGCAGTCCCGCCGCCGCCACCAGGCTCTCGTCGCACTCGATGAGCTGCGCACGGTGCAGGGGCCAGCGGGGGTGGGCGTTCGGGAGATACATCGGGCGTCCGTGGAAGGTGCTGTGCATGCCCCAGCGTGCGGTCAGGAAGTGTTCGAGCTCGCTGGGTGCCCCGATCCGCTCACCGGTGCGCACCACGATCCTGCTGTGGGCACCACGGGGCCCGGGCGCACGCCGTCGGCTGGTGTAGGCAAGGATGTCGGCCTCGCGCCGGATCGTCATCCGGGACCACACGTACGGCAGGCGGAAGACGGTCCGGGCGACCACCACGGGGATCAGCCGGGAGGCGTCCAGCGAGCGGAAGACCACCCCGCGCCGGCCCTGCGCGTCCCGGGAGTACAGCCGGACGTTGGTCTCGGGGAAGGTGCCCAGGTACGGGATGCCCGGAAGCCGGAGCCACCCGACGCGGTACATCCGGAAGGCGACGAGTCCGACGTAGGTGACTCCGTCCAGGGTGTCCGGCACGGTCCCGGCGGGCAGCAGCGGTGCCACGTCCGCCGGGTCGGCCGCCCAGTGCACGAAGGCCAGGTCGAGCCAGGACTGCGTCATCAGCGGCTTCATCGCCGGATGGGGCGGGTCGGGGGTGACGGGCTGCGGCGTACGGGGTGTGGGCGGCACCCCGACAGGATGGCAGAGCCACCGGCAGCTCCCGTCCGGCCGCCGGCTACTGCAGGGCACGCACCGCGGCGCTGAACAACGGGGGCAGCCGGTGTGCGGCGGGCACGATCAGCCCGGCGGTCAGCGGATGTGCCGCGGCTCCCAGCAGCGCCCCGGTGAGCAGTCGGTGCCGCCGCGTCAGCCGCGCCCACCGCGCCGGATAGGCGTCCGGCCGGCCCGCGACGAGGCAGTCGACCGCCGCCGACGCGGTGGCCGCCGCCAGCGCGATGCCCTCGCCGGTGAGTGCGTCCACGTAGCCGGCCGCGTCCCCCGCCAGCAGGACCCGGCCGGCTCTCGGTGCGCTCGCCGCCTGGCGCAGGGGCCCCGCCCCGCGTACCGGACCCGCCTCCAGGCCCCGGAGCGCGCGGGCCAGCGCGGGGAAGGCGCAGAGGTGCTGCTCGTGGGAGCGGCGGTGGCGGCTGAGCACGGCGACGCCCACCAGCCCCTCCCCCACCGGCGTCACGTACGCCTCGCCCTCGCGCGACCAGTGGACTTCCACGAAGTCCGTCCAGGGGGCGATCCGGTAGTGGCGGCGCAGCCCGTATCTGCGCGGTGCGGGGCAGGGGCGCTCGAGGCCGAGTGCCCGGCGCACCGGTGAGTGCAGCCCGTCGGCGGCGATCAGCCAGCGAGCGGTCAGCCCGGCCGTCGTGACGCTGGCAGGTCCTTGGCGCACCTCGGCCGCCCGGCCCGTGACGACGCGTACCCCGAGCTCCCTGGCCCGGCGGTGGAGAGCGGAGTGCAGCTCGGTCCGCCGGACTCCGAGGCCGGGGCCGCCCCGGAAGGTCGCCTCTGCCTGCCGGGCACCCTCGACGTATCTGATCCCCCGGAGCCGGCTGCCGGCCGGAGTGACTCCCAGGGCGCGCAGGGCCGCCACTCCGCTGGGCATGATTCCCTCACCGCAGGCCTTGTCCACGGGCATGGGGCGGGGTTCGACGACGACGGCCTCCAGACCGGCCGCGGCGGCCCGGATCGCCGCCGCCAGGCCGGCGGGCCCGCCCCCCGCCACCAGGATGTCGATCACGCGCCTGCGTCCGCTCGCGCCAGGGGTGCCAGCGCGGCGTCCTCGCACGGAATGCGTACGGTCATGAGGGCCGCGTTGAGCACGGTGAACAGGACTGCGGTCACCCAGGCGCCGTGGACCAGGGGCAGAGCCGCTCCTTCGGCGGCGACCGCGACGTAGTTGGGGTGGCGCAGCCACCGGTACGGCCCGCCGGTCACCAGGGGCAGGCCCGGGACGACGATGACCCTGGTGTTCCAGCGCCGGCCCAGTGTGCGGACGCACCACCAGCGCAGTCCTTGTGCGGCGGCCACCACCGCGACCATGGTCCAGCCGAGCCACGGCAGGAACGGGCGGCCGGCCAGCCACGCCTCGGCGAGGCAGGCGGCGAGCAGCGCCGTGTGCAGGGCCACCATCACGGGGTAGTGCCCGCGGCCGGCTTCGGTCCCGCCCCGGGCCAGGCTCCACCGGGCGTTGCGCAGCGCCACCGCGAGCTCGGCGAGGCGTTCGGCGGCGACGGCCACCACGAGAGCCGTGTACCAGATCATGTCTTCCTCCGGACTACCAGCGCAGCAGCACCAGTTCGCAGCAGAAGCCGGGACCCATCGCCATCAGCAGACCGGGCGTCCCGCGCTCGGGCGTCCGCTGCTCCATCGTGTCCCGCAGGACGTGGAGGACCGATGACGAGGAGAGGTTGCCGACCTCGGCCAGCGAACGCCAGGTGACGTCGAGGGCCCCCTCGGGCAGGGAAAGGACGTCGGCGACGGCCTCCAGGACCTTCGGGCCGCCGGGATGACACACCCAGCGGGCGACGTCCTTCGGCTTCAGCCCGTGCTGTTCCAGGAAGCCGCTGACGTCCTCGGCGAGGTATCGGCGTACGACGTCGGGGACGGCGGGGTCGAGCACCACGGTGAAGCCGGAGCCCCTGATGTCCCAGCCCATGACGTGTCCGGTGTCCGGGTAGAGGCGGCTGCGGGTGTCGACCACCTCGGGGCCGTCCGCCGGATCCCGGTGGCCGCCTCCCACCAGTACCGCGGCCGCCGCGCCGTCGCCGAACAGTGCGGTGGCGACCAGGTTGGCAGGGCTCGCGTCGTCGCGTTGGAAGGTCAGCGAGCACAGTTCGACGGAGAGCAGCACCGCCACTCGCCCCGGCCGGGCGAGCAGGTAGTCGTGCAGCCGAGCGACCCCGGCGGCACCGGCCACGCACCCCAGTCCGAAGACGGGGAGCCGCTTCACGTCGGGGCGGAGCCCGAGACGTCCGACGAGCCGCGCGTCGATGGAGGGCGCCGCGACGCCGGTGACCGTGGTGAACATCAGGAGGTCCACGTCGGCGGGCCGCAGCCCGGCCTTGCGCAGGGCGCCGCTGACGGCTTCGGCCCCGAGGTCGACGGCCTCGGCGATGAACACGTCGTTCGCCGCACCGAAGCCTTCCAGCTCTCCGTAGCGTTCCAGGGGCAGCACCATGTTCCGGGTGCGTACGCCCGCGTTCGTGTGGATACGGTCCAGCACCCGGCGGTCCGATCCGGCGGGCAGGCAGACGCGCGCCACCATGTCGGTGACGTCCTCCTGGGCGTGGCGGTGCGGCGGCAGGACACCGTGGACAGCCGCGATCCGGGTCACCCTGGACACCGATTCGGAGAGGTCATGCCCCTCATCCTGCCGACATGGACGGCCGAATCAGCGCATATGGGACGCGCGGCTGCCGTGTTCGTCCGCACCGGGGTGCCTACGATCGCCCCGTGGACACCACGGAGCGGCCGCCGGCCCCCACGCGCGCCCTGGGCCTGCCGCGCTCGTCGGCGGGGCTCGTACTGTCCTGCCACCCGGGCCCGGTCGCGGCGGTGACCGTACTCGTCACCGCTCTGGCCGTCAGCTCCGGTCCAGGAGCCGGGCGCTGGGTCCTGGTCGCCACCGCCGTACTGACCGGACAGCTGTCGGTCGGCTGGTGCAACGACGCCTTCGACGCCCGCCGTGACGCCGAGGCCGCGCGCCCGGGGAAGCCGGTGGCCCGCGGGGCGGTGGGCCCGGGCACGGTCTGGAGCGCGGCCTTCGCCGCGCTGTCGCTGTGCGCGGTGCTGTCGCTCGCGTGCGGTGCCTGGGCGGGTGCGGCGCACCTGGCCGGAGTCGTGGCGGCATGGGCGTACAACCTGAAGCTCAAGGAGACGGTGCTGTCCTGGTTGCCGTACGCCGTCGGCTTCGGCAGTCTTCCGTGCCTGGTCGCCCTGAGCCTGCCCGGAAACCCCTGGCCCGCCTGGTGGGCCGTGGCGGCAGGCGCTCTGCTCGGCGGCGCGGCCCATCTGGGCGATGTGCTGCCGGACATCGAGGCGGATCTGCGGGCGGGCATCCGCGGCCTGCCGCAGCGGCTGGGTCCGGCCCGCACCCGGCTTCTGCTGCCCCTCCCGTTGACGGCCGCCACCGCGGTGCTGGTCCTGGGGCCCGCGGGGGCGCCCGCCGGCCGGGACTTCGCCGTGCTGTCCGGGGTCGCCCTGTGCACCGTGGTGGCGACGACGGTGCACATCGGCCCACGGCCGGTCAGGGCCTGGCGCAAGGCGGCACTCGCCGGGACGGTGGCGGTCGCCTCGGCGGATGTGGCGCTGCTTCTGGCTCGGGGCACCGATATCGTCTGAGCCCGTACGGACGCGGTGCCGTCCGCACGGGCCCGGAGACCACGCGCCCCCCCTACTGTCCGGCGAGACCCGTGTGCGCGATGCCTTGCACGATCTGCCGCTGGAAGAACGCGAAGACGATCAGGAGCGGCGTCCCCGCGATCACGAGCGAGGCCATGATCTGGGCGTACCGCACCCCGAAGGTCGACTGGACGTTGACGAGACCGACGGGCAGGGTCATGCCGCCGGGGTCGGTGGTCACGAGGAACGGCCACAGGAAGTTGTTCCAGGTGGAGATGAAGGTGAAGATCGCCACGGCCGCCAGCACGGGCCGGGACAGCGGTATGACGATCGTCCAGAACACCCGCCAGCGGCCGGCTCCGTCGACGAAGGCCGCCTCCTCCAGTTCCCTCGGCACGCCTTCGAAGAACTTGACCAGGATGAACACCATGGCCGGCACGGCGACCTGGGGCAGGATCACACCCCAGTAGGTGTCGACGAGGCCCAGCTGGACCATCTCGCGGAACAGGGGGGCGATGAGCACCTGCGGGGGCACCATGATGCCCGCGAGCACCAGCCCGTAGAGCAGCCGCCGGCCGCGGAAGTCGGTTCGGGTGAATCCGTACGCGGCCATCGCGCACGTCACGACGGTCAGCAGGGTGGTCATGACGGAGATGTACGCCGAGTTCATGAGCCAGATCATCAGGTCGCCCGACTCCCAGACCTTGCTGTACGCGTCGAAGGTGACGCGCGAGCCGATCCAGGAGAGCGGGGTCCTCGTGGTGTCGCCCTCCGGCTTCAGGGAGGTGGCGACCGCCCAGGCGAGCGGCAGGAGCCAGGCCGCGGTGAGGAGCAGGGCGACGACGAGCAGGACGATCCTGCCGCGCGTCCAGCGCGGGCGGCGGCCCCCGGCGTCGGCGGGACGCTCGGTCCTCGGGGCGGGGCGGGTGGTGACGGTGGCGGAACCGCTCACTTCGCGGCCTCCTCAGCTCGGCGCCGGGACAGCAGCGGCTGCACCAGGGAGACGGTCAGGATCAGGGCGAAGAAGATGTACGAGACGGCCGAGGCGTAGCCGATGCGGTAGCCCGTGAAGCCCTGCTGGTAGACGTACTGGAGGATCGGCCGGGTGGACTCGTCGGGGCCGCCGCCGGTCATGATGTAGACCTGGTCGAAGATCTTCAGCGAGGCCAGTATCTGGAGGACCACGACCAGCCCGGTGGTGCGGCGCAGCATCGGCAGGGTGATGTGCAGGAGCCGGTTCCACGCGCCGGCCCCGTCCAGTTCGGCGGCCTCGTACAGATGCGCCGGAATGGCCTGGAGTGCGGCGAGATACAGCAGGAAGTTGAAGCCGACGGTCCACCAGACGGTGGTCGCCACGATGCTGAGCATGGCGTAGCGCTCGTCGGTCAGCCATCCGATCTCCGGCGTCAGCCCGACGGCGGCGAGCATCTGGTCGGCGAGGCCGAAGTCGGAGGGAAGGATCATGTTCAGGAACAGCAGGCAGACGACCCCGGACGGCAGCAGGAACGGGGCGAACCAGCTGAGCCGCCACAGCCACTGGACCACTTGCAACTGGTGGGCGAGCAGCGCCAGTACGAGACCGACGACGACGAGGGGAACGGTGGACAGGACCGTGAACCAGACGGTGTTCCACAGCGACGACCACACGTCGGGGTCGCGCACCGCCTCGGCGTAGTTGTCGAGGCCGACGAACTCTCCTCCGGTGCCGGTGATGTTCTCGCTGGTGAGGCTCATCCCCAGGCCGGATATGAGTGGCCAGATCAGGAACATGGCGTACACGAGGAAGAAGGGCGCGATGAAGACCAGACCGTGTTCGGTCCACTTCCTGCGCACGCCGCGTGCCGGACGTCCGGTGGCTCGCCCGGCGGGCTTCGCCACGGGTGCCGGCGCCGCCGCGGTGGTGGAGGTCATGACGCGGCTCCCGGGAGGGGGTTACGGGTGTCGAGGAGGGTCCGCAGCCGGGCCTTGGCCTCGGTCAGGGCGTTGCGCGGGCTCCGGGATCCGGTGAGAACCCCCGAGAAGACGGCGCCGAGCTCGATCCACAGCCGGGAGGCGGAGCCGGCGAACCACGCGGGTTCGTCCAGCGCCACGTCGTCGATCACGGTGCGGTACTCGGACTGCGGCTTCAGGGCGAGGTAGGCCGGATCGTCGAGCACCGGCAGATAGGCCGGCACGTGTCCGCCTTCGGCCCAGGCCACTGAGTTCTTGAGCATCCAGGCGACGAGCGTGTGCGCCGCCTCGTTCGTGGCGCCGCCCCGGTCCTCCTGGTGCGGCAGGACGAAGGCATGGCAGTCGGCCTGGGTGGCCGTGGTGCCGAAGAGCGCGGGGATACGGGTCATGGAGAACGGGAGTCCGGTGGTCGTGAACGTGCTGATCTCCCATTCACCGTTGAGGTGGAAGGCGGTCTTCCCGCCGTTGAAGACGCCGACGGACCCCGCGTAGTCGGCCCGGCGTACCATCAGCCCCTCCTCGACGAGCCGGGCCAGGTACTCCAGCACTCTCAGCGCCTTGGCGTCGTCGAGCGCCAGACGTTTCCCGTCCGCGGAGAGCACCGTGCCGCCGGTCTGGGCGTAGAAGCTGGAGAAGAGACGCCAGGGGGTGATGCAGTCGGGCCCGAGCGTCTCGGTCACCAGACCGGGTTGCCCGGTCGTCTTCTTCGCGGCGCGCAGTGCGTCGGCGAACTCGCCCGCGTCACTGATCGGTTTGAGCCGGCCGCCGGACATCAGCCCGGCCTTCTCGCAGACCTCGGTCTGGTAGTAGAGGACGAAGGGGTGGGTGTCGAGAGGGACTGCGTACTGCTTGCCACCCACCTGGCCCCGGCGCCAGATGTCCGGGGGGAAGTCCTTCTCCCGGACGCCGTGTTCGGCCAGCAGACCGAGGTCGAACGGGTCGAGGAGCCTGCCGGGGGCGAAGCCCGCGAGCCGGGCGAGGTGCAGGGCGGCGAGCTCGGGTGCCCTGCCACCGGCGCCCGCCATGCCGAGCTTGGTGTAGTACGGGGCGCCCCACTGCAGGGTCGAGGCCTCCAGGGCGATCTCCGGGTGCCCGGCCCTGAAGTCGTCCAGCAGCCCCTGCATGTTGACGCCGTCACCGCCGCCGAACAGATGCCAGTACCGCAGCAGGGTCTGCCCCGCGCCTGCGGCGGTTGCGGGCGCGGCGCAGCCGGACAGGGAGCCCAGGGCTCCGGCGGCGGCCAGGGCGCCGGCACCGCCCGCGAGGGCTCGGCGCCGACTGAGGAGGGGTGGTTGCATGGCGGCTCGTCTCGACTCGTCTCTGAGGTGCGGGGACGCGTGAAGGGAAGGCCGCACGTTCGATATTTCGACGCGCGCCCGCCACTTCGGACGGGACCGTAGGCGCGGGAAATGGTCGCGTCAATGACTCGCGCTGAAATTGCGAACAATGTTCGACATGCCGAACGTGCACCCCCTCTCCGCACTCCCGGCCGACGACAGGAACGCCCGCCCGTGGGCATACGCAAGGAGATATGGCGAGGATCGGCGCACATTTCTTACTCGGGGGTAGGCCCGCCCGGCATCCTTGCTATACCTTCCGTCTAACAAGGCGGGACAGAAGCCGCCCGGCCGGGGCCGGCGCCGGTCCGTCGTTCAGCGCTGCCGCCATCTCCGGTCAGCAGCGCCCTGCATGACGACCCGTCACAAAAGATCGCGCATGCGAAGCACCAAGGACATCACTGACGAACCGAGGAGCCGCACCATGGCAAGCAGCACCGTCCGACCGGATGCCGAGGGCCGGCCGCCCGAGGACCACCTCACCCGCCGCCTGCTCGAATCGGCTGCCACACTCGCGTACGACCCCGCCACGGAGGTCGACTGGGACACGCCGCTCGACAAGGAGTTCCACGGCGCGAGCCCGGAGTGGAGCACCCTGTACGGCACCGCGTACTGGGGCGAGCTGACCGAGGCGCAGCGCAAGGAACTGACGCGCCAGGAAGCCGCCTCGGTGGCCAGCACCGGCATCTGGTTCGAGATGATCCTTCAGCAGATGGTCCTGCGCGACGTGTACGCGAAGGACCCCACGAGCGCGGACGTCCAGTGGGCGCTGACCGAGATAGCCGAGGAGTGCCGGCACTCGATCATGTTCGCGCGCGGCGCGCAGAAGCTGGGCGCCCCGCCCTACCGGCCGCACCGCCTGGCGGTTGAGCTGGGGCGGGCCTTCAAGACACTCGCGTTCGGCGAGGCGGCGTACGCGGCCATTCTCGTGGCCGAAGAGGTCCTCGACGTCATGCAGCGCGACTGGATGCGGGACGAGCGGGTCGTGCCCTTCGTCCGCACCATCAACAACATCCATGTCGTCGAAGAGTCCCGGCACATGAAGTTCGCCCGCGCGGAGACCCGCAAGCACCTCAGCGGCGCCGGACCTGTGCGGCGCCGGATCAACGCGCTCGTCATCGCGATCGCGTCGTACGTCATCGTCACCAGCATGGTGAACAAGGACGTCTACGCCAACGCGGGACTCGACGGCAAGCGTGCCCTCGGCGAGGCGAAGGACAACGAGCACCACAAGTCGATGATGCGCTCGAGCTGTGCGGGCCTCATGGACTTCCTGGCCTCGGCCCGCCTGCTCACCAAGCCCGCCCTGGTGTTCTACAAGCGTGCCCATCTGATCTGAGCGGACGACATGACCTACGCCATCACCCAGACGTGCTGCAGTGACGCCACCTGTGTCTCGGTGTGCCCAGTCAACTGCATCCATCCGACGCCGGATGAACCGGACTTCGGCCGGACGGAGATGCTGTACATCGATCCCAGGTCCTGCATCGACTGCGGCGCCTGTGCCGACGCCTGCCCGGTGGAAGCGGTCTTCCCCGTGGACGGCCTCCCGGCCTCACAGCGGGAGTACGGCCCGCTCAACGCGGCGTACTTCGCGGACCGGGAGCCCGAACAGGACCCCCGAGGACCGAACTTCCACGTGTGGGGGGAGCCGACGTTCGAGCGCAGCCTGCCGTCGGACTTCGCACCGCTCCGGGTGGCGGTGGTGGGCACCGGACCGGCGGGGATGTACGCCGCCGAGGACCTGCTGCTGCACACGGGCGCCGAGGTGACCCTGATCGACCGGCTGCCGGTCGCGGGCGGGCTCATCCGCTACGGTGTGGCGCCGGACCACCTGTCGACGAAGAAGGCCGGCGACGCCTTCGCCAGGTTCCACACGCACCCGAGGGTGCGCATGCACCTCGGGCTGGAGGTGGGCCGGGACATCACCGCGGAGGAGATCGCCGCGCATCACGACGCGGTGATCTACGCCGTGGGCGCGTCGGCCGGCCGCAGGCTCGGGATTCCCGGCGAGGATCTGCCCGGCAGCGTCTGCGCCACCACGTTCGTCTCCTGGTACAACGCCCACCCCGACGTCGCACCGGACGCGGTGGACCTGTCCGCCGAGCGCGCCGTCGTGGTCGGCAACGGGAACGTCGCCCTGGACGCGGCGCGGATCCTGGTCTCCGACCCGGACGCACTGGCCGCCGGAGACATCGCCGGCCACGCGCTGGAGGCCCTGCGCTCGGGCTCGGTGCGCGAGGTGGTGCTGCTGGGGCGGCGGGGGCCCGAGGACGCGGCGTACACCAGGTCCGAGCTGCTCGCGCTCAGGCATCTGGCCGGCGTGGAGCTGGTCGTTGACGACCACGACCCGCGGACCGGTGCGGCGATCGACGGCGCGGCCCCGGGCGACCGGGCGGCGCTCCTGCGGGATGTCGACCGCCAGGTGGTGGACTGGTCCCTCCCGTCGCCGGCGGGCCGCCGCATCGTGTTCCGGTTCCACTCGGCACCGGTGGAGGCGCTCGGCGGCGACACCGTCCGCGCCGTACGGGTGACGGACGGCTCGGACGCCGAGAGCGGTACGACCGGCCGGGACATCCGGGCCGGGCTGCTGCTGAGGGCCGTCGGTCAGCGCGGACTGCCCGTCAGCGGGCTGCCGTTCGACGAGGCGACGGGCACCGTTCCCCACGAGGGCGGCAGGGTGACGGACCGGCCGGGCACCTACGTCGTGGGATGGATCAAGCGCGGCCCCACGGGTGGCATCGGTGCCAACCGGACCTGCGCCGCCGAGACCGTGGGCACACTGCTGGACGATGCCGTCGGCGGCACGCTTCCCTCGCCGGAGCACGGGGCGAAGGCGTTCCAGCGGCTGGTGCGACGCCGGAACCGGCGGGTCGTGGACGCCCGCGGCCTGGCGGAGATCGAGCGTGCCGAACTGGCGCTGGGCCGCCTTGCCGGGCGCCCCAGGGTCAAACTGGCGACGGTTCCCGAGCTGGTGGCGGCGGCGAGGGGCAGTCGGCTGCGGATTCCCGGCTGAACACCCCGCCCGGCCCGATGACGGAGTCGACGGGCCGGGCCCGCCGCCGGCGGCCGGGCGGAGGGAGCCGCCTCAGAGCGGAGTGCTGATCTCGTCGTCCACCACGTCGCGAGGCCGGCCGGACGCGTCGTTCTGCCCGCGCCCGACGATCGAGTCGAGGATCTCACCGACCCTGATCGCCGTGTTCGACAGCAGGGACGACGTGATGCCGTGGGTGTGCTCCGTGCCGCCCTGCAGATAGACGCCGCACCGCATACCGGGATCTGTCGCCACCCGGTAGTCGCGCTCGACACGGACCCGGCCCTGGGCGTCGAGACGGCAGCGCTCCCCGACCTCACCGAGGAGCCCGAGGGCGTCGGCGGGCAGGTAGCCGGTGGCGTAGACGACCACGTCGGCGTCCAGCGTCGTGCGCTCCCCGGTGACCAGCGACTCGACCGTGGTGCGGACCCTGTCCGGCGTCTCGACGGCGCCGACCACCCGTGAGACGTTGAGGAACCGCAGGCGCTCCGTCCCGAGGACCTTCTCCTGGTACGCCGTGCGGTAGAGGTCGTCGATGAGGTCGATGTCCACCACGGCGTAGTTGGTGTTCCCGTGATAGCCCATCAGTTTGCGCTTGGTCTCGTCCGGGGCGGTGAAGTACTCGTCGACCGCGTCCGGGTCGAAGATCCGGTTGGCGAATCCGCTGTCGTCGGCGGGGCTGTAGCCGTAACGGGAGAACACCGCACAGACCTCGGCCTCGGGGAAGCGGCGGTGGAGGTACGCCACGTTCTCGGCGGCGCTCTGACCGGCCCCGACCACGACGAAGCGGGACGGGGGCTCGGCCCCGTCGAGGCCCTCCACCCGGGCCAGCAGGTCGGACGTGTGCCACACGCGGTCCGTACGCTCGACGCCGTCGGGCATCTGCGGCCGCAGGCCCGTGCCGATCACGAGGTTGCGCGCCCTGTGGACCACGACCTCCGATCCCGAACGGGAGGTCACGTCCACGTACTCCACGACACCGTCGAGCACGACCGGACGGACGTCGATGACCTCGTGGCCGTAGGACACCATGTCGTCCACCTTGGCGGCGGCCCACTCGAAGTAGTCGTGGAACTCGACCCGCAGCGGGAAGAGGCTCTTGCCGTTGACGAAGTCGACCAGGCGCCCCTCGCTCTGCAGGTAGCACAGGAAGCTGAACTCGCTCGACGGGTTCCGCAGCGTCACCAGGTCCTTGAGGAAGGACACCTGCATCGTGGCGTCGTCGATCAGCATCCCGCGATGCCAGCCGAAGCGCGGTTGTCTCTCGAAGAAGTGAGCGGTGACGGCCTGCTGCCTGCCGACGCGTGAGTTGCGCTCGGTGAGCGCGATCGCCATGGCCACATTGGATGGTCCGAAGCCGATTCCTATGAGGTCGTGAACCGGTGGAACATCGTCGGGTGAAGCCGGTGACATGTCACTCCCATCGTGCGGGGGCAGCCGCTTTGCGGACGTGGGGAAAAGGGAACGAGGCACACCGACTGAGCGGCAGTCGGCGGAAACTTAGGTAAAGCTAACCTCATCTCACCCGCGCTGTCGACACGACGCGGGCGAGCACCCGTCAACTTCCCCCGCAGCCACAGGCATTGCACGCTTAGGTTAGGCTTGCTTTACTAAGTATTGTTCGTCGCCATTCGGAGGAGGAGCCCGTGCGGGTCGTCATGTCCGGCTACCGGACCCGGGGCGCCTGGGCCTTAGGGCTCTCCCGCACTCCGCACAGGACGTGGTGCGCGTGGTGACGCGGCAAGGAGCGGACCACGCGCGCGGGAGGACCTGGAACGAATCGGCCGCCCGTCTCGCCGAGGAGTCAGGAAGGACCGTGCGGCAGCAGAGCTCCCCGGGGACGGCTCACGAGCCCTTGACCGCGGGTGTGACTCCGCCGAGCGTGCTGGACCTCAACGCCTACCTCATGTACGCGACCGGCAAGGCCGCGCGCCGCAGGCTCACCGACGCGCTGACCGCCCACGGGCTGCGGCTGTGGCACCTGACCATCATGGCCATGCTGGACGACGCCGGCCGGCTGTCCAAGGGCGAACTCGCCTCACGGCTGGACATGAACCAGAGCGATCTGACCAGGACCGTCACCGACCTGGACGCGGCCGGCTACGTGGACTGCGCCCGGGACCCCTCCGACCGCCGCCGCATCGAAGTGGCCCTGACGCCTGCGGGCAGACGTGCCCTGGCACGGCTCAACACGGATGTGTCCGCCACCGAGGCGGACCTCCTCGCTCCTCTGACCCACGAGGAGCGGGACCGGTTCTCCTCCCTCCTGCGCCGTGTCCACACACACCTGGAGCGGGAGCGGTCGGGCAACGGTCTCGCCGCCACCGCAGCTGAACGGGGTTGACCCGGCGGCGACCACCCCGAGGCCCCGGACGGGCGTCCCACGACCCAGGCGAGGAGACGTCCGCACGCGCGAGGAGGGCCGGAGGCCGTACCGCTGCCTCGGGCCCTCTCCCCCGGTGAACGTCTCCGTGCGGTGTGTCCTTCAGGCCCCGGCCGTCGACTGGGCCTCGGCCGCCGCGCGGTAGAGCCGGCGCAGCCGCACCACGCCCAGGTCGTGCTGGTAGAGGTTCTCCCGCTGGTCGGCATCGGCCGGCATGGCCTCCAGCATGACGCGGTCCTGCTCCAGGACGTCCCAGTGACGCTGCTCGATCAGCGTCCGGTACAGGAAGCGCCAGGACGCGCGCTGCCAGTCCTGGACCCTGCGGTAGCGCCAGAAGAAGACGCCACTGCGCTGCTCGTCCACGGGGCAGACCATGCCGACGATGCCGAACGGACCGCCGGGGCCGGCCGACGGCGGGTACGGGATGGAGAGGTCGACCCAGTCCACTCCGGTGCGGCAGAGCTCGACCCAGTCGAAGTTGACGCCGCGCTGGTCGGTCTTCTCGAAGAAGTAGCCGCGGGCGGTCTCCCGGATGCGGAACTTGGCCGTCGTGTCGCCGTCGAACATGGTGTGCGAGTCGTGGTGCAGGAACGCGCCGTGCATGGGGTCGAGCAGGTTCTCCACCGCGTACCGCCAAGGCGCGTCCCACTCCGCGTAGCAGAGGAAGGCGTCCACCTCGGGGTCGGTCAGCGGGTCAGGGAGCGTCAGTTCGGCGGGCTCGGGGTGTTCCTCGTCCCCGAAGTAGGCGAGGATCGCGCCCGCGACCTCGCGCACCGGCAGCGAGGTCACCAGTTTCTTGCCCTCCAGGCTGCAGCCGGGTAGCCCGGGGACGGAGGAGACGGTGCCGTCGGACTCGACCTCCACGCCGTGGTACCAGCAGGCGACCCGGTCGCCGAGGTGCTTGCCGAGCGACAGGGGTGCGCCGCGGTGCGGACAGCGGTCGGCGAGCATGGACAGGGCACCGTCGGAGCGCCGGAACAGCAGCCACTGCTCGCCGAGCGCGGTCACCTTGCGCATCGCGCCCGGGGCGACGAAGTGTGAGGGGACGACCGGGTGCCACTGGTTGCGCAGGCCGGTGGCGTAGATGTGGTCCGCGGTGGCGGAGGACGACAGCGTCATGGTCAGGCTCCCAGTCGGTTCATCTCGGCGCGGAAGGACTCCTCGGTCCACGGGCTGCCGTCGGCGGCGTGGACCTGGCGGGCGTTGAGCCCGCGCACGACGTCGGCGAGCTCGTGGCCCTCGCGGGTGAAGACCTCTTCGAGGGTGGCGGCGAGTTCGTACTCGTACGGGGTGGGCTCGTGGGTACGGGACTGGTGGACGTCCAGGTACGGCCAGGTGTCGGTCACGGTCTCTCCTGAGAGTGCGGGGGAAGGTGTCACAGGTCGAGGACGAGCCGGCCGGAGGCACACCGTGAGACGCAGATCATCATCGTGGTGCCCGCTGCCCGTTCGGCCTCGCTGAGCAGGAAGTCGCGGTGGTCGGGGGTTCCTTCGAGCACCCGGGTCTCGCAGGAGCCGCAGATCCCGTCGCGGCACGAGTTGTCGACGGTGAGCCCCGCGCCTTCCGCGGCCTCCAGGACGGAGGTTCCGGCGCCGACGGTGAACGTCGTCCCCGAGGTACGGCATTCGACCTCGAAGGCCTCGTCGTCACCGGTGCGTTCCACCGCCGGCGCGGCGAAGCGCTCCAGGCGCAGCCGGTCCCCGGGGCAGCGCTGTTCGACGGCCGCGAGCAGCGGTTCGGGGCCGCACGAGTACACCAGGGCGCCCTCGGGCAGCTCGGAGAGCACGGAGTCCAGGTCGATGTGACCGTGCTCGTCCTGCGGGACGAGCGTGACGTCACCCCCGAGCGCCTCGAGCTCGCCGGTGAACGCCATCGACGCGCGGCTCCTGCCGCCGTAGACCATGCGCCACTCGGCTCCCCGGCGGGCCGCCTCCCGGGCCATCGAGAGCAACGGGGTGATCCCGATTCCGCCCGCGACGAACACGTAGGACCCAACGTCCTCCAGCGCGAAGTGGTTACGCGGCTCGGAGACCGTGATCTGCTGGCCGGGTCGCAGCTGGGTGTGCACGAAACGTGAACCGCCCCGTGAGGCGGGCTCGTTGAGCACGCCGATGCGGTAGACGTCCGGGGTGTGCGGGTCGCCGCACAGGCTGTACTGGCGGACCTGGCCGCCGGCGTGGACGTCGAGGTGCGCTCCGGGGGTCCAGGACGGCAGGGGTTTGCCGTCCGGATGGGTCAGCTCGACGGACAGGACGCCCTCGGCCTCCCAGGTCATACGACGGACGGTCAGCCGCAGCGATTCCTCGCTCATGGTCTGTTGCCTCCTTGCCGGCAGTTCGGTCGGCCGGGCTACTGGCCCGGGATCCTCACGGGCGGGGTGAACGGGTACTTCATCGGGCCGAGGGCGCCCAGGTCGACCTCGACGAGCGTGGGGCCGTCCGAGGCGATGGCGTCGCCGAGAACCGGTCCCGCGTGCTCCTCCGCCGCGATGCGCGCGTACGGCAGCCCGCAGGCGCGGGCCAGCAGCCCGAAGTCCGGGGTGGTCAGGTCGACACCCGAACGGCGCTCGCTGTGGTGGTCCTGCATGTTGCGCAGGACCCCGTAGCCGCCGTCGTTGAAGACGATCAGGGTCAGCCGGGGCCGCTCCTGGGCGAGGGTGAGGAGCTCGCCGAGGTGGACGGCGAGTCCGCCGTCGCCCGCGATCACGACGGTGGGCGCGCCGGGCCTCGCGAGCGCCGCGCCGATGCCCATGCCCAGCCCTTGCCCGATGCCGCCGCCGCGCGGGAAGACGTTGTCCTTCGGGTCGTACATCTCGAGGAGCCGGTTGCCCCAGCTGCTGGAGGGGATGGTGACGTCGCGTGCGACGACGGCCTCACGGGGAAGAGCGGCGCGGATCGCGTCGCAGATCGCGGCCTGCGGTCCGATGTTGTCGTGCAGGATCGCGCGCACTTCGGTGCGTACGGCGCCGACGCGGTCCGTCCAGCCGGGTTCGGCGGTCGCGGCGTGCGGCAGCAGGGCTGCCAGGGTGCCCGCCGCATCACCGTGCAGCGCGTGGGTGACCGGGTGGACCCTGCCGAGGGCAGCCGCGTCGACATCGATCTGGATGTGGGCGGCGGGGAGTTCCAGGGTGTAGTCCGCGGTCTCGTTCGACCGGAAGTGCGTGCCGATGGTCAGCAGGACGTCCGCGTCCTCGATCAGGGCGCGCACGGCAGGTGTGGTGGCGAAGTTACCGATGACCTGCTCGTGGTCCTCGGGCACGCTGCCCCGGCCGGAGTTCGAGGTGATCAGTCCGGCGCCGGTCGCCTCCAGCAGCCGGGCCAGCTCGCCGCGGGCGGTGTTCGCGCCACCGCCGGCCCAGACGAGCGGGCGTCGCGCGGAGGCCAGAAGGGCCCCGGCGGCGGCGAGTTCACCCTGTGCGGGAACGACGGGGGCGGGCGCCGCGTACTCGACGGGTTCGTCGGTCTGCGCCGCGTACTGGAGGTCGATGGGCCACTCCACGCTGGCGGGACCCCCCGGTGCGGCCAGCGCCGAACGGGCCGCCTCGCGCAGGATCCTGCCTGCCTGCCCGGCGTCCGGCACGCTCGCCGCGTACGCGGAGACGGCCTTCAGCATGCCGAGCTGGTCCTTGGTCTCGTGGATGAACCCCCGGCCGCTGCCGAGGAATTCGCTTTCCACCTGGCCGGTGACGTGCAGTACGGAAGTCCCCGCGCTGAGCGCCTCTATCAGTGAGCCCGCCGCGTTGCCCGCGCCGGTGCCGGTCGAGGTCAGGGCGCAGCCGAGACCGCCCCGGGCACGGCCGTAGGCGTCGGCGGCGTTGACCGCGGATGCCTCGTGCCGCACGGGTACGAACCGCAGTTCACGGTCGACGGCTTCGACGAGCGGCAGGTTGTGGACGCTGACGATGCCGAAGACGGTGTCGATGCCGAGTTCGCGCAGGACGGTGACGAGGAGATCGCCTCCGTTGTCGTGACGCATGGTGTCTCCTCAGAGGATGGAGCGGCCGACGCCGCCGCAGACGTCGATGCTGGTGCCGGTGATGTAGGAGGCGCGGGGCGAGAGCAGGGTGACGACGGCGTACGCGACCTCCTCGGCCCGGCCGAGGCGGCCGAGCGCGATGCCCCGGTCCTCGGCGAGTTCCGCCTGCCACTCCTCGTACGTCAGGCCGGAGTCCGAGGACGCGTGGCGGCGGGTCCACTGGCCGGTGTCGACGAGTCCGAGGCAGACGGAGTTGACCCGGATGCCGTCGCCGGCGAGCTCGACGGACAGGGACTTGGAGAGGTTGAGGATGCCGGCGCGCGCGGCACTCGTCGTGATCAGCCGGGTCTCGGGCTGCTTGGCCAGGACCGCGTTGATGTTGACGACGCTCGCCGCTCCGGACGCGGCGAGGTGAGGGCGCGCCGCCTGGAGGGGGTTCAGTACCCCGGCGAACTTGAGCTCCAGTTCGTCACGCCAGTCCTCGGCGGTGGAGTCGTCGAGCCCCTTCATCCGGGACTGTCCGGCGTTGTTGACCAGTCCGTCGATGCCGCCGAACTCCTCGGCGGTACGCCGGACGAAGTCGCTCACGGCGTCGGCGTTCCGTACGTCGCACACGCCGGTCAGCAGTCGGTCGCTGCCGGCGCCGAGGCCGGCGGCCGCCTTTGCCAGCCGGTCGGCGTCGCGGCCGCAGGTGGCGACGCGGGCGCCCTCGTCGAGCAGGGCGCGGACCGTGGCCAGGCCGACGCCCGAGCTGCCGCCGGTGACCACGATGGTGCGGTCGGCGAGGCCCAGATCCATAACTCGTATCTCCTGCGGTTCAGTTCATGGTGAAGCCGCCGTTGACGGCGATCACCTGTCCGGTCAGATAGCGGGATTCCTCGCCGAGCAGGAAGGAGACGATCCCGATGAGGTCGTCCGGCTGCTGCGGCCGGGAGATGGCCCTGTTCACGCGGTAGAGGTCGTGCCGCTCCGCGGGCACGGTCTCGGTCGCCTCCCCCTCCGTGAGTCCCGGGGCCACCGCGTTGACGGTGATCCCCTTCTCGCCGAGTTCGCGTGCCATGGCGCGGGTCAGCGCGATGACGGCGCCCTTGGAGGCGATGTAGTGGGCGAGGCGCGGGGAGCCGTACAGCGCTGCGTCCGAGGCGAGGTTGACGATGCGGCCGGGCCCGGTGAGAAGGGGGTACAGGGCCTTCGACACCAGCCAGGGGCTGCGGGCGTTGACCGCCATCAGCCTGTCCCACACCTCGACGTCGATGTCCTGGAACTCCTTGCCGCCGACACCGTTGGCGAGTGCCGCGTTGTTGACCAGGCCGTACAGCGGGCCCAGTTCACGTACGGCGTCGGCGAGCGCCTCCACCGAGGCGGGGTCGGCGACGTCGCAGCGTACGAAGTGGGCGTCGAGGCCCTCCGCGCGCAGGCCGGCGGCGGCGTGCTCCCCCCGCGCCCGTTCCAGCTCGGCGAGGACGACACGGAAGCCGTCGGTGCCCGCCCGGCGGGCCATGGCCAGTCCCAGGCCACGGCCCGCTCCGGTGACGACGACGGTGCGCCGGCCTGCCGGGGGCTGGTCAGCCACGGGTGACGCCGTGCATCGGCGAGTACTCGGGGTACGACGGCACCTGCGGCTTCTGCGTGCCGATGACGACGCAGAACAGGGCGTCGGTGTCACCCTCGTTCTTCAGCGACCGGGTCACACCGGCGGGGACGACGATCATGTCGCGGTAGCCCAGGGTGCGGTACTCGGCCTCGTCGGCGCCCCGGTGGATGCCGACCTTGACCTCGCCCTCCAGGACGAAGAAGGCCTCTTCGACGTCGTGGTGGGTGTGGGCAGGTCCCTCGGCGCCGGGCGGCAGCAGCATGTTGGAGAAGGTGAACCCCCCGGAGGGGAGGATGCGGCTGTCGCTCTCGTGGTTTCCGGTGGCGCCGGAGCCTACGTAGCGGATCTGGCCGCGGCGGAACTGCGGGCCGGCCTTCTCCTGGAAGGACAGGGTGTCGAAGTCGGCGACCCGGGAGGCCTTGGTGGCGATGAGGGAGTCGGTGTACGCGGAGAGGTCGTCGCCGTTGTCGTACGCGTCGGTGGTCAGCGGCATGGTGGAGCTCCTATTCGGGGATGGATGCGGTGATGCGGAGGTGGGAGAGCACCCAGGCGTCGAAGTGGCCCGGCTGCTCCTGGTTGGCCAGGTGACCGGCGTCCTTGACGATCACGTAGGCGGTCTTGTGGATGGCCCCTGCGATGGCCTGGCTCGCCTCGATGCCGGTGACCCGGTCCTGTTCGCCGCAGAGCACGAGGGTGGGGGCGGCGATCGAGGGGAGTTCGGCGCGCAGGTCGGCCGAGGCCATCGATTCGGCGGCGTACGCGTAACCCGGCAGCCGTACCGAGGCCGCCATGGTGTCCACGACGCGGCGTACCAGGTCGTCCGGCGCGTCGGGCGACACGAGCCGCGGGCCCCGGGCCTCTGCGAAGGCGCGGGGGCCCAGCTCGGCGAGGTCGGCCGCCCTGGCGCGCATTCCGGCCGCCTTGGCCTCGTCGGTGCCGGAGCCGGGGCTGGAGTCGGCGACGATCAGCGAGGCGACCAGCTCCGGGTGGCGGGTGGCGAGCCGCAGCGCGATCACCCCGCCCCAGGAGACGCCGAGGACGTGCGCGGAGGTACCGCGCTCACGGATGAGGGCGGCCGCCGCGTCCGCGTAGTCGTCGAGGCCGAGGGGGGCCTCGGGGTCGGGCGACTTGGCGTACCCGGGGGCGTCCCAGGCCACGACCCTCACGTACGCGGAGAGTTCGGCGAGCTGCGGGGCGAAGGCCGCCGAGGAGGAGCCGATGCCGTGCAGGCACAGCAGCAGGGGGCCGTGGTCGCCTGCCTCCTCGACGTGGATGCCGGCGGCGCTCACAGGATCTGCCCGGTCCGTCCGGCGAGTGCGGCCAGGCTGCGCAGCACCGCGTAGGGCACCACCTGGCTGGTGGCGGGGTTGCCGGGGTCGGGCAGGTGGGCGACCTCGAAGCGGTACGCCCCGTGTCCGCCGGACGCCTCGATCACATGGCGGGTGTGATGCGCCGCCGGGTCGGCGACGACCTGGACCCGCACAGCGTCCAGGTCGCCGACGGCCAGCGCGACCGAGGCCGCCACGTTCGTCGACTTGGGGAATTTGACCGGGACGTCACGCGCGGTACCGGACATGACCTCGACCGGTCCGGTGGCGGTCCGCATGCGCGCCAGCAGCTCGTCGTCCATCCAGGGCTGTTCGAGGGTGGACGGCAGTTTTGTGGTGGTCAGCCGCACCTCGTCGAGCGGGCCGAGCGTACGCACCGCCTGGAGCAGGTCGAGCCCGCCGACGGCGCCGCCGGTGAAGTACACCCGGCCGGGGCCGGCCGTCAGCAGCCTCTTCGTGAGCTCGTCGTCGGTCAGCGCCCCCGTGGAGGCGATCAGCAGGTCGGTGCCGGAGGCCAGGACCCGCTCGCCCCATTCGCGTACGACGCCCTGCCCTGCGGCCTCGACCACGAGGTCGCAGGTCTCCATGGCCTCTTCGAAGGTCGCCTGCCGCACGGGGGCGGCCTCACCGAGCGGGCGGTTGTCGACGACGCAGACCAGCTCGGCGCCGGTCACACGCCCTTCGGCGAGCGCGGTGCCGACGACGCGGCCGATGGCGCCCCACCCGACGACGGCGACCCTGCGTACGGTGCTCATGCGGTTGCCTCCTGGGCGTCTACGGGAAGAAGCGGGCCGGAGCCCTGGGCGTCGGGGGATGCGAGGGGGCCCGGGTCCGGGGAGCCGGCCATGCTGCAGCGGATCTCCTTCGACGGCGCACCGGCCGTCCCCCACAGGTCGGACAGTTCGGGGACCCGCCGCCACACCCGGGCGATCCAGGCGTCCTCGACGATCTGGGCGACCTCGGAGGTGTACTCGCAGACCAGGCCGGAGGGGTCGGTGAAGTACGAGAACGTGTTGTTCCCGGGGCCGTGCCGGCCGGGTCCCCACTGGGGGGTGATGCCGTGGTGGCGCAGCCGTCCGAGGCCCCGCATGAAGTGGTCGACCGAGGTCATCTCGTACGCCACGTGGTTCAGCGAGGTCCACTCCGCCTGGTTGAAGGCGATGCAGTGGTGGTCGCTGTTGCAGCGCAGGAACGCCATCTGGTGCTCGGACCAGTCGGAGACGCGCAGCCCGAGGACATCGCAGTAGAAGGCGACGGCGGCGTCGATGTCGGTGGTGTTGAGCACGGCGTGCGTCACCCCGACGGGCACGGCGCCGTCCCTGCCGCGCGGGACCACGGCCTCGACCTGGGCGCTGATCTCGATGAGTCGGCCCTCGGGGTCGGTGAACCGCAGGCCGTAACCGCCGCCGGCCTGGTCCAGCGGACCCGGTCCGGTGACGGGCACGAGGGAGCGCGCTTCGAGGCGCCGCGCCGCCTGGTCGACCTCGGCGGGGGTGGCGACGGCGAAGGCGATCCTGCCGAGGCCGACCCGGTCCCGCTCGGTCAGGTGCAGGACGTGGTGTTCGTCGCTCGTACCCCTGAGCCATCGGGCCCCGGTGTCGGACTCGACGGTCTCGAGACCCCAGACGTCCTCGTAGAAGTCGGCGGCCTCGGTGAAGGCCGGGGTGTGCAGCTCGACGTAGCGCAGCGAGCGGAGCCGGGCGATCGGACCGGGCGGTGGCTGGTGCATGGGGTCCCTCCAGGACGGGCAGGCGTGCCGGGTCAGTTGGCCCACGGAAGCGGGTGGTCCGAGATGCCCCAGTAGAGGGACTTCTGGCGCTGGTAGGCGCGGATCGCGTCGCGGCCCTTCTCCGTGCCGAGGCCGCTGTCCTTCCACCCGCTGAACGGGGTGGAGGCGCTGAACTGTTTGTAGGTGTTGATCCAGACGGTTCCGGCCTCGATCCGGCGTGCGAGCGCCCCGGCTGCGCGCAGGTCACGGGTCCAGATCCCGCAGGCCAGGCCGTAGACGGAGTCGTTCGCCTGGCGGACGAGGTCGTCCTCGTCGTCGTAGGGCAGGGCGACCAGGACCGGGCCGAAGATCTCCTCCTGGCAGGTCCGCGAGGTGTTCGGCAGGCCGTCGAGCACGGTGGGGAGGTAGTAGGCCCCGTGCTCGTACAGCTGGCCCTCGGGCGCCGATCCGCCGCACAGCACGCGGGCGCCTTCGGACCGGGCGAGGTCGACGTAGGCGGCGACGGAGTCGCGGTGGCGGTGGTGCACCAGGGGTCCGACCTGGGTGGCCGGGTCGGTACCGGGACCGACCCGCAGTTCGCGTGCGCGCTCGACGAGCTCCCCGACGAAGGAGTCGTAGATCTCGCGGGCCACGAACAGCCGGGAGCCGGCGATGCAGGACTGACCGCTGGACGAGAAGATCCCGAACAGCACCCCGGCGAGGGCCTGTGCGATGTCGGCGTCGGCGCGCACGATCGTCGGTGACTTGCCGCCCAGCTCCAACGAGGCGGGAATCAGCTTCCGGGCGGCGATCTCGGCGATGGACCGCCCGGTCTCCGTGCCCCCGGTGAATCCGATGCGGCCGACCAGGGGGTGGCGCACGAGGGCGTCACCCACCACCCGGCCGCTCCCGGGCAGCACGGAGAGCAGTGCGGACGGCAGCCGGAACTCGTCGAGTGCCTGGGTGATCAGCCGCCCGAGCGCCAGGGACACCAGGGGCGTCCAGGCCGCGGGTTTCAGGATCACCGCGTTGCCGGCGGCGAGCGCCGGAGCGATCTTCTGTGCGTCGCTGGCGACCGGGGAGTTCCAGGGGTTGATCGCTCCGACGACGCCGATGGGTTCGTGCGTGCTCACGGTCACGTACGGGCCACGGGACGGTGTGACCGTCTCCTCGGCCGTCTCCAGGACGGCCGCCATGTAACGGAAGGTGCCCGCCGCGCTGAGCGCGAGGGCCCTGGTCTCGGTGAGGGTCTTGCCGGTGTCGGCGGTCTGCACGGCGGAGAGCTCGTCGGCGGCCTGCTCGGTGAGCTCGCCGATCCTGTGGAGCAGGCGGGCCCGGTCATGGGCGGGCAGGTCGCGCCAGGCCGGGTCCGCCACGGCCTCGGCCGCGGCTTCGGCGGCCTCCGCCACCTCGTCCGCCGAGGCGGAGTGGACGGTGGCGAGAAGTCGGCCCGTGGCCGGGTCGACCGTGTCGACGGGTTCACCAGCGCCGCGCCGCCACTGGCCCGCGATCAGGATGTCGGTGGGGAACTGCTGCACGGGTGGACCTCCGGACGAGGCGGGAAAAGGGTGGACTCCGGTTGCGGACACGCTCGTTGGGTCACCGCCACCGAACTGCCGAAGTGCCGAAGTGCTAGAAATCTAAGCGCTTAACTTTCTCAGCACAAGACCCCGAGGTGAAATCGTTGCCTGGGGGTCCTTGAGCACCGCATCCATGGCGCCGATGATGGTGACCGAGTTGCAGGGAGTCAGCTTCCTAAGCTCTTAACTATTGACCGCTTAGATATAGCCCCCTACTGTCTCCGCAACTCATCTGCCCGCGGAAGGACACCCTCCATGACGACTGTGGCCGGCAAGCCCGCACTCGGCTCCATCGCCGCGAGACTTGAACGACTGCCCCACTCGCGCTGGCACATCAAAGTCCGGTTCCTGATCGGCGCCGTCACCTTCTTCGAGGCGTTCGACCAGTTGCTGGCCGCATCCGCGCTCCCCGTACTGATGAAGGAATGGAATCTGTCCACCGGGCAGGCCACCTTCGCCGTCACGTCCGCGTCGATCGGCATGCTGCTCGGCGCGCTGGCCGCCGGCTGGCTCGGCGACCGCATCGGGCGTGTGCGTACCGTCGCCCTGGGCGTCGCGATCACGGGTCTCTCCAGCCTCGCCGTCGCCCTCTCCGGCGGCATCGAGATGTTCTCCCTCTTCCGGTTCGTGCAGGGCCTCGGGATCGGCGGCGTCGTTCCTGTCGCCGCCACCTACATCAACGAGATCGCCCGGTCCGACAAGCGGGGCCGCTTCGTCCTGCTCTACGAGATGATCTTCCCGGCCGGCCTCGCGGCCGCCACGCTGCTCGCCGTATGGGTGATCCCCGCCTTCGGCTGGCGCGCGATGTTCCTCATCGGCGCCCTTCCGGTGCTGATCGCCGCCATGCTGCCGCGCCACGTCGAGGAGTCCCCGCGATGGCTGCTGTCACGCGGACGTACGGCCGAGGCGGAGGCGGCCATCGCCAGGATCGAGGCGGAGGTGGCCCGCGCCACCTCCGAAGAGCTTCCTGCGCCGGCCCCGTCCGCGAACCCGGTGGACGAGCCCAAGGGCACCCTCATGGACCTGTTCCGGGGACGCTACCTGCGCCGGACCTCCGTACTGGCGGGCCTGTGGTTCGCGGCGTACTACGTGAACCACGGCATCTCCACCTGGCTGCCCTCGCTCTACACGAAGGAGTTCGGCCTGGATCTCACCACGGCCCTCGTCTTCACCCTGCTCAGCAACGTCACGGGGCTGCTGGGCACGTTCGTCATGGCGATGCTGATCGACCGCACCGGCCGGAGGCCCGCCCTGGTCGGCGCGTTCGTCGGGACGACGCTCTCACTCGGCGTACTGGCGCTCGCCGGTGCGACGTCGGGCGGCCAGGTCGCCCTCTTCGCCTCCTGTACGACGTTCTTCCTGTACGCGATCAACGCGGGGCTCTACCTGTACTCCCCTGAGCTGTACCCCACCTTCAACCGGGCCAAGGGCGCGGCCTTCGGAGGCCTGTGGAACCGGTGCGGCGTCATCCTCGGCCCGGTGGCCGTCGGCGCGATCATCGGGGCCGGTGGCGGCCTGGCCCTGGTCTTCGCGCAGCTCGCCGTGATGGGGGCCGTGGGAGCGGTGATCGCATGGTTCGCCGTCGAGACCAAGGGCAGGACGCTGGAAGAACTCAACACCTGAGCGCGTATGCGTGGGCACGAGCACGGACGCGTCAAGTGCCTGATCGAGCCGGCGCGGGGGCGGCCACCTCGCGGACGAGCTGAGGCCGTGGACCCCTGTGTGACGGCGGTCCCGCGGCTGAGCCTTCCATCACCTCAGCGCTAAGATTCTCAGTGCCGTGAGAAGCCGGGGGGACCGCCGGCCGACGCCGTACAAGGGGATGAGATGGCAGCATCAAGGCCTGGGGACCAGGACGCCGTGGCGAAGGTGATCGAGGACTGGGCGCGGGAGCGGCCCGAACTGGACACGAGCCCGCTCGAGGTCCTGGCCCGTCTCCACCGCTCCTTCCTGCGCTACAGCACCGGCCTCACCGAGTCCGTCGAGCGGCACGGGCTGTCCGTGGCGGGCTTCGACGTCCTGACCGCGCTCCGCAGGTCCGGCGAGCCCTACCGGCTGACGGCCGGGCAGCTCGCCGACTCCGGCCTGGTGTCGTCGGCGGGGGTGACTCTGCGGATCGACCGCCTGGAGAAGGACGGCCTCATCGTCCGGGAGCGGGACACCCAGGACCGCAGAGTCGTGTACTGCCGGCTGACGGAGAAGGGCCTCGCCACGGTGGACACGGCGTTCGCCGAGCACCTGGACAACGAGAACCGGATGCTCGGAGGGCTGTCCCCCTCCGAGCGCCGGCAACTCGCGCGGCTCCTGCGCAAGCTGGAGATCTCGATCCTCGACGCCGACGAGGAGCGGGCCGGCGCCACGCGGTAGCCGGGGTCCGGATCTCCGGTGTGCGTCTCGACAGCCGGCCCCGGCGACGGCTGACGTCCGGCCCCTCGGCCTTGCGGCGGCTCGCGGCGGGGCGGGGCCGGGCAGTCCGCATCAGCGTTTCACGCGGTTGCGGACCGCCAGGACGGCAAGGCCCAGCAGGACGGGTTCCGTGATACGGGAGGCCATCTCGGTGTACGTTCCGGCGGTGGTGAGCTCTTGGCCGGACGAGCGGAAGACCACTGAGTTGATCACTACTCGCACGGCTTTCTCGAAGCGCTCGGTGGTGAGACGTCCGGCCACCGGCCCGGCGGGGTTGACCGGGTCCGGGGTCTCGGTGACGAGGGCCATGTCCTGCCCCACCGCCACCTGCCTGCCTTTGGTCAGAGGCTTCGGATCATCGGCCGGCAGCCCCCACAGCATCATGGCCAGCAGCGTGCCGGTCATGGCCGCCAACAGCCAGATCAGGGCACGCGCGGCCCGTAACCCGTAGCCGCTCAGGGCCCAGTACGAGGTCACCAGCGCACGTTCCGACATCATCCTGCTCGCGTCGTGGCGGCGCATCTCCATCTCGCCGTAGTAGAAGTCCGCCGCGTCGGGCTCGTTCCTGCCGTCCTCCAAGGACTTGCGCAGTTGCCGGTACAGCGCGGCGATGGCGGCCGGCCGCAGGCCGGGGGTGCCGTCCGGTGCCTTTGTCCAGCCACGTCTTCGTCCGGGCGTCCGGCCGGCCCGAGCGCGCCAGTGATGCTCCTCGGCCAGCACTTTGCGGGGGCTCCACGGCCGCCTCGTAGCGGTGGGGGGCACGGCGAAGGTGCACCAGCCGTCCACCCGCAGCTGGTCGAGATGGACGGCGCCCGCGAACCGGCAGGCGCTCAGGTCGATGTCGTGCAGCATCAGGTGCGCCGCGTCCACCCCGTTCACGGAGACCAGCCGCACGCCGGGGTCGCCGGAGAGCCCGTCCTCCGGCAGCGGGTGCGGGCCGGCGGCGAACGGAGTGGCCCGGGCCGCGACCGTCACCGGGTACTCACACACCGCGTCGGTCAGATCCAGATCGGCATGGCGCAGCCGCAGGGTCGCCGTCGAGGCCCAGCGGGTCCGTCCGCAGTCCAGACCGGAGGCCGCCGCTTCGATGACGACCGGGCCGTCGAACACCGCGTTCCGCAGTGAAAGCGTCTGACGGCTCACCAGCGGCCCCAGGACCGGGGTCGCGGCGAAGTGAGCCCAGCCGAATGACACGCCGCACTCGAAACGGGCCCCCGAGAAGGTCGCCCGCCCCCCGAACTCGGCAGAGGTGAAGCTCGTTTCGCCGTCGAAACGCACTCGGTTGAAATCGGCGTCGCCGTCGAAGCCCGCACTGTCGAACTGCACCGTGCCGAACCTCGCGCCGCCCATCCAGGCCACGTCGTGGAATCGGGCGCTGAGGAACTCGGCCTCGCCGTGGAATCGCGCTCCGTAGAACAGCGTCTGACCTTCGAACCGCGCCTGCACGAAGCTCGACTCGTCCTCGAAGCAGGCGTCGGTGAAGTCCGCCGGTCCCGCGAAGCGAGTCCTGCGGAACCCCGCGAAACGCGGGAACCGCGCAGCACGGAAGTGAGCCTCCGAGGAGAATTCGGCTTCGTGGAAGAAGGCCCCGTCGGGAAAGACCGCCTCCTCGAACCGGGCGTGCCCCAGGACCGGGCGGCGGCTCTCCGGGTCGCGCACGGCTCCGAGCAGTTCGTCCACCAGGGCTCGGCCGAGGGTGGTACCCCGGTGATCGATGTCGGCGCCGGGATGCAGCGATGCCAGATAGCGGGCACGGTCCGCGGACTCCAGGTGTGCCAGGCAGTCGCTGTGCCCCGCCACGGGGGTACCGCAGCAGCCGGGACGGCCGCAGCCGTAGGAATACCGTCGTTCGGGGCTCGAATGCGTCATGCCTCGATGACGTCCCACGGGGTCCTGCGGTTGCCCGACATCTGTGCGATGCCCCGGCCCGGTCCGTCGTGCGTTCGGCCACGGCCGTCGGGTGGCACCGATTGCATGATCAAAATCGGGTGCGGTTAACATATGAGCACCGCCTAGCTCGAAAGATGGACTTGTGACTGCCACCGAGGACTCGTTCACCAATTGGAAGACCCGCGAGGAGATCGCGGAGTCGATGATCCCGCTCATCGGGAAGCTGCACCGGGAGCGGGACGTCACGATCCTGCTCCACAGCCGCTCCCTGGTGAACAAGTCGGTGGTCAGCATCCTCAAGACCCACCGGTTCGCCCGGCAGATAGCAGGCGAGGAGCTCTCGGTCACCGAGACGCTGCCGTTCCTGCACGCCCTCACCGCGCTCGACCTCGGACCGTCGCAGATCGACCTCGGCATGCTCGCCGCGACGTACCGGGCAGACGACCGCGGCCTGTCGGTGGACGACTTCACCGCCGAGGCCGTGGCCGGCGCCACGGGCGCCAACAAGACGGAGCGCCGCGAGGCACGCGACGTCGTCCTCTACGGATTCGGCCGCATCGGCCGCCTCCTGGCCCGCCTGCTCATCGAGAAGACCGGCTCCGGCAACGGCCTGCGGCTGCGCGCCATCGTCGTACGCCAGGGCGCCGGACAGGACATCGTGAAGCGCGCCTCGCTGCTGCGCCGCGACTCCATCCACGGCCAGTTCCAGGGCACGATCACGGTCGACGAGGCGAACAGCAGGATCATCGCCAACGGCAACGAGATCCAGGTGATCTACTCCGACGACCCGACGTCGGTGGACTACACGGCGCACGGCATCAAGGACGCCATCCTCATCGACAACACGGGCCGCTGGCGCGACCGCGAAGGCCTGTCCAAGCACCTTCGGCCCGGCATCGCGAAGGTCGTCCTGACCGCGCCCGGCAAGGGCGATGTGCCCAACATCGTGCACGGCGTCAACCATGACATGATCAAGCCGGACGAGCAGATCATCTCCTGCGCCTCGTGCACCACCAACGCGATCGTCCCGCCCCTGAAGGCGATGGCGGACGAGTACGGCGTACTGCGCGGTCATGTGGAGACCGTCCACTCGTTCACCAACGACCAGAACCTGCTGGACAACTACCACAACTCGGACCGCCGTGGTCGTTCCGCGCCGCTCAACATGGTCATCACCGAGACGGGTGCCGCCTCCGCGGTGACCAAGGCTCTGCCCGACCTCGATGCGAAGATCACCGGCAGCTCGATCCGCGTGCCGGTGCCGGACGTCTCGATCGCGATCCTGAACCTGCAGCTCGCGCGCGGTACCGACCGCGAGGAGGTCCTCGACTACCTGCGCAACGTGTCGCTGACCTCGCCGCTCAGGCGGCAGATCGACTTCATCACGGCGCCCGACGCGGTCTCGAGCGACTTCATCGGCTCGCGCCACGCCTCGATCGTCGACGCCGGCGCCACCAAGGTCGAGGGCGACAACGCGATCCTCTACCTCTGGTACGACAACGAGTTCGGCTACTCCTCCCAGGTCATCCGGGTCGTCCAGCACGTGTCCGGAGTCGAGTACCCGACCTACCCGGCTCCGGCGGCCTGACCGTCCGGCCGACGGCTCCCGGTGCCGCGAGGCAGCGCCGGGAGCCGTCGCACCGAGGAGCGACGCACCGGCCGCCGGTGACCGTGGAGAGCAGGCCGCCCGGCCCTCGCGCGACGGCACCAGGTCAGGTGACCGACGGCCCGGCTGTCAGCGTCGCAGCGCGGCCATCAGCATCGGCAGGGCGTGACGCAGTTCCCTGTACCCGTAGGTCCCGCTGTGCCCACCCGGGTAGATGTGGACGTCGACCGGCGCGCCCAGCGACGCGAGCCGGTCGCCGAGCATCCTCGTCTCCTCCCCGCAGACGGCTTCGGTGACGGAGGTGACACCGTGGTCCGCCAGCGCCACCCACTTCTCGGTGCCGGGGATATGGGGGTCGGGCTCGTCCCCGTCGAGCGGGCCGGGCTTCCCGTCGCCGGAGGCCAGGTACACGGGGGTGTGGCGCAGGCCCGCGGCGTGGTGGTACGGATCCCAGTCGAGCCAGGTCTTCCACTGCTTCCACGGATCGCCGAAGATCGCGTAGCCGTCCACACCGACGAACTTCGCTCCCGAGAGCCACATCTCCGGGTGCCGTACCGGATGCACGGGTGCCCCGAAGGCCGCGGCCGCACCGAACAGCCCCGCCACCCGGGCGGCGAGTCCCAGGGCACCGAACCCGCCCTGGGACTCCCCGGCGGCCGCCCTGTTCGGACCGGCGCCGTAGTCCCGCTCCATCAGAGGCACGACTTCCCGCAGGAAGTACGTGCGCACCCGGGGAGCACCCCCCTTGCCGTGGTTCCACCAGTCGGTCCAGAACCCGAACAGCGGCATGCCCGGCATGACCACCAGGACATCGCGCAGCTCGGCCAGTTCCTGCACCTTGAAGAGGGTCGTCCAGGTCGTGTGGTCGCCGTCCCCGCCTGCCAGCAGATAGAGAACGGGCCAGCGGTCGCCGGGACGGCGCCCGTCCCAGCCGCGCGGGGTCAGCAGGGCAACGGTGCTCCGGCCGCCGAGGGCCGGGGAGTCGACGGTCAGCTCGACCAGCCGATCGTCCAGTCGTCGTTCGGCGACGACCTTGCCGGCGGCGCCGGCGGGGGTGGCACCGAGGAGGGCGCCGGCGCCCAACAGGGCGCCGCCCGCCAGTACGGCGCGGCGTGTGTGTGCGTGCGACTTACCTGAGTCTTCGGCGGTGGGACGCCCCACCTTGAGCCCGTCCGTCCGCAGGGCACTGCTCCGCGGCCGGTCGGCCGCCGGCCGGAGTCAGAGCAGTTCCGCCTCATGCGCGCCGGGCAGCGGCTGTTCGGCCCAGATGGTCTTGCCCGTGCCGGTGTACCGGGTCCCCCAGCGCTCGGTGAGGCTGGCGACGAGCAGGAGCCCGCGTCCGCCCTCGTCGAAGATCCGGGCACGGCGCAGATGGGGAGCGGTGCTGCTGCCGTCGAAGACCTCGCAGATGAGCGCGGTGTCCCGGATCAGGCGGAGCCGGATCGGCTCGCCGCCGTAGCGGATGGCGTTGGTGACCAGTTCGCTCACGACCAGTTCCGTGGTGAACACCGCGTCGTCCAGGCCCCAGGCCGTCAGTTGCGCCGCGGCTCGTTTGCGGGCGTAGGAGACGACGGCCGGATCGGCAGCGAGGTCCCACGAGGCGTAGTGGCCCGCGTCCAGGCGGCGGGTGCGCGCCAGCAGCAGGGCGACGTCGTCGTTCGGCTGCTCGGGAACCAGTGCGTCCATGACGTTGTCGCAGGCCTCTTCGAGAGAGCGCGCGGGGCGGCCGAGCAGGTCGCGCAGGTCGGCGAGGGCGGTATCGACGTCCCTGCCCGCCGTCTCGATCAGTCCGTCCGTGTAGAGGGCCAGCCGACTGCCCTCCGGAAGCTCGAACTCGGCCGCCTCGAAGGTCAGGCCACCCACTCCGAGCGGCGGTCCGGAGGGCAGTTCCAGTTGTTCGACGGTGCCGTCGGGGCGGACCAGCATCGGCTCAGGGTGGCCCGCCCTCGCCATCGTGCAGCACCCGCCCGCCGGGTCGTACACGGCGTAGAGGCAGGTCGCACCGGCGACCGTGGCGCCGTCGGCGCTGTCCGCCGGCTCCTCGCGGTCCAGCGTCAGCACCAGGGCGTCGAGCTGCGTGAGCAGTTCCTCGGGGGCGAGGTCGACGTCGGCGAGGGTCCGCACGGCGGTGCGGAGCCTGCCCATGGTCGCCGAGGCGTGGAGGCCGTGGCCGACCACGTCGCCGACGACCAGGGCGACCCGGGCCCCGGACAGCGGGATGACGTCGAACCAGTCTCCGCCGATCCCGGCGCCGTTGGTGTTCGGGAGATAGCGCGTGGTGACCTCGACGGCCTGCTGGCGGGCGGCGCGGCGGGGCAGCAGGCTGCGCTGCAGGGCGAGTGCCGTGGCTCGCTCACGGGTGTACCGGCGGGCGTTGTCCACACACACGGCCGCCCGCGAGACGAGCTCGGTGGCCAGCTGCAGATCCGCGCTGCCGAACCCTGCGGGGGTGCGGTGGCGGGCGAAGACCGCGATGCCGAGGGTGATGCCGCGTGCCCGCAGTGGGACGACCAGGACCGAATGGACCTTTTTGAGACGCATGCGCCGCCCGCGATCCGGTCTCTCCGCCGCCCATCGCAGCAGTGCCTCTTCGTCGACGGTGTGACGCGACGGCTCTCCGGTGATCAGAGCGCGGCCCACCACGGAGTCCCGGTTGTAGTCATGGATATCACCGAGCGGGACGACCGATTCGGGGCACCCTTCGAGCACCGACCGCTGGGCCACCCGGTGGAAGGAGATCCTGTCCCGGTGCAGCACGGAGCGCGCCTCGTCGCCCGCCAGCACCTCCGCGAGCAGATCGACGGTCACGAAGTCGGCGAAGCCGTCGATGCCGAGTTCCGCCAGCTCCTCGGCGGTGCGGCCCACGTCCAGAGTGCTGCCGATGCACATACTGGCCTTGTTCAGCACGGCCAGGCGGCGACGGGCCCAGAACTGTTCGGTGGTGTCGAGCGTCACGACGGACACGCCCTGGACCTCGCCGGCGGCGTTCCGGACGGGCGACATCGCCGCCTGCCAGATGTGCTCGCTTCCCGCCACCACGAGATGTGTCTCGTACGGCTCTCCCTCGCCCGTTCTCAGCACGCGGGCAATGGCCTCGGCGAGCCCTTCGCCGCCCTCCAGGAACAGTCCGGGCTCGACCTCGCCCGGCCGCAGCCCCAGTATCGACGCCTCGGGCTTGCCGACCGAGCCGGCCGCCGCGCCGTTCGCCATGGCGAGCAGCTGGTCCCTGCCGAAGTAGGCCACCGGTACCGGCAGCTGTTCCAGGATCCAGCAGCGCACTTCGTCGGACGGCACGCCGCTCGTCCGCCTGTCTCCCGCAGCCGCCGGTGTGGGCTCGCCGCTGCCCTCAGGCGGACCTCCACGGCCCGTCTCGTCCATGCTCATGGGCCCATCACTCGTCCTCCCCGCCTAGGCAGGTCGCCCACGAACACACATATGCGACCTCTGTTCAAATATGCCCTCGAGTGTCCGGGCTCTCAACCGCCCTCCTCCCTGTCACGGCCGTTTGGCTCAGCCGGCGGCCGTCCGGCGTCTCCTTCAGCACACCGGGGCACGGCCGGGCGGTCACACCGGATACGGACGGTCCGCGATGCCCCGCGGCCGCCGTCCGGTCACGGGACGGACCGCCACCGGTCTCACGGCGGACCCGTACCGGTTCGTGCGGTCATTCACCTGCGACGACGAGCGGGCCGCCGGTGTGGAACGCCAGCTTCGCGAAGCGTTCGCCGATGCGGCGATGTGTGGCGGCGTCGGGGTGCAGCGCGTCCGGGAGCGGCAGTTCCGCGAAGTCCGCCTCGCCGTAGAGTGCCCGGCCGTCGAGGTGGTGCAGGTTCGGGTCCTCGACTGCCCGCTGCTCGACGATGCGGGCGAGTTCGTCCCTGATGGTGTTCAGGGTGAGCTTTCCGGCAGCCGTTTCGGCGGGGTCCCCCGCGGCCCGGAAGATCAGCTTCCCCTCGCTCAAGGCGCTGTGATCCGGCGCGCTGGGGCCGGGGGTGTCCTCGTGGATGGGACACAGGATGGGCGAGACGACCAGCAGCGGCGTGGTGGGGTGGCCTTCGCGGATCGTGTCGAGGAATCCGTGGACGGCCGGAGTGAAGGCGCGCAGGCGCATCAGGTCGGCGTTGACCAGGTTGATGCCGATCTTGACGCTGATCCGGTCGGCGGGGGTGTCACGCAGGGCGCGGGCGGTGAACGGATCGAGCAGCGCACTGCCGGCGAACCCCAGACTGACCAGCTCCACACCGCCGAGGGCGGCCGCCAGTGCGGGCCAGGTGGTGGTGGGGCTCGCGGCGTCGGAGCCATGGCTGATCGAACTGCCGTGGTGCAGCCACACCGCGCGGCCCCGGTACGGTGCCGGTTCGACGGGGGCATCGGTGCGCAGGGCTATCAGCTCGGTGGTCTCGTTGTGCGGCAGCCAGATCTCGATGTCCTTCAGATCTGCGGACAGTCCGCCGAAGCGGAGAGTACCCGGCGGCCCCGGCCGGACCTCGGCGGCTCCGGTGGTCATGTCGATGGTCAGGGTGTTGCCACCGGTCACCACGGCCTGGCCCTGGAGGCGGCCGTCGACCAGCAGGTCGTAGACCCCGTCCGGCCGGGGCGGCGCTCCCACGTAAGCACGCTTGGTGGGCAGGGTGTCCAGCTCCACGACGGTCGCCCGGGTACGCAGGACGAGCCGCACGCCGGAGGGCTGGGACTCCGCCATGGCCAGCTGGCCGTCGGTGTTCTGGGCACGGGCGCGGGCGGGCAGCCTGTGCGGCAGCACACCGTGCTCGGTGCGCTCCAGTTCGATGGCGCCGCGCAGGAGGTCTCCGGTGATGGGGACGGCTGTCAGCCGGGGGTGGTGGGTGCTCATCTTTTCACTGCCTGTTCCGGTCTTGGGGTACGGCTGCGTCGTCAGGGGCTGTCAGGCGGCGGGCCAGTTCCGCAGCAGGGCGTCGAGGGCGTCCAGGACCCGTGACCAGGTCTCCTGCGTACCGGGAGCGCTGTGGCTGAAGCTTCCGCCCGACTCCAGGCTGATGTAGCCGTGAAAAACGCTGCCCAGCAGCCGGACCGCGTGTGTCTGGTCCGGCTCCGTCAGGTCGTAGCCACGCAGGATCGCCCGCGTCATCTGGGCGTGTCTGCCACCGGCACTGGCGGCGGCCGCATCCGGGTCGAGCCTGAGCTGCGCCGCGGCGTAGCGCCCCGGATGCTCCCTGGCGTAGTCACGGTAGGCGTTCGCGAACGCCTCCAGCGCGTCCTTGCCCGCCCGCCCTGCCAGGGCGGCGGATACGCGGTCGGCGAGCTCCGCCAGCGCCAGCAGGGCGATCCTCGTCTTGAGGTCCTGGGAACTCTTCAGATGCGAGTACAGACTCGCGTCCTTGACGCCGAACTGCCGGGCGAGCGCCGCCACGGTCACCTTGTCGAAGCCGACCTCGTCGGCCAGTTCCGCCCCAGCCTGTGTGAGGCGTTCCGCGGTCAGTCCTGCTCGTGCCATGACCACCATCCCCTTCAACTTGCCCCATCATGTATTTACCTAGGCCTATTAGGCAAATCAGCCACCCCGCCGGAGGTGGCGCTTGTCCACGGCCTCCGGGTACACCCTGGTCGGCCGGCCTCCGACGGTGGCTGTCCGCAACGGACTCGCCCGGCTGCTCGTGCGCCGGGAAACGCTCGAAGATTTCCGCCGCCGGGACGTCGGGAGCGGGACGCAGCCGGCGCGGCAGCCCGGTAGAAGGCCGCCCGGCTCCGATATCGCGGCTCGCGCGGCGCGCGGCTCGGAGGAAGACGGTGTGAGCCCGATGGAAATGGCGGTCACGCGGGCAGGGAACCCCGCGGGAGCCGCGTACGAACCGCGTGTACGAACCGCGTCAAGAATTCCGCGCCCTCCGTATGGAGCCCGTCAAAGCCACTGAAGGCGTGGCTGACCTTGCGGTTTGCTCTTGTCCGGCCTCACCGGCCGATTCCCATTCATTCACTTCCCACAGGAGCTCACGATGGCCGACCTGGCCTTCGTCGTCACCATGATCGCGGTTTTCGCGCTGGTGGCTCTCATCGCGAGGGGGGTGACGAAGCTGTGACCGCCGAGAACATCGCCGGCCTGGTCGTGGCCGTCTCCCTGCTGGTCTACCTCGTCCTTGCGCTTGTGTACCCGGAGAGGTTCTGAGCACCGTCATGAGCCCCGTAACAGCTGGTGTGCTCCAGCTGCTCGCGCTGATTTCCGCGCTTGCTCTGGCATACCGTCCGCTCGGTGACCACATGGCCCAGGTCTACTCCGCGGAAAAGCACTACAGGCCGGAGAAGTGGATCTACCGTGCCATCGGAGCCGACCCGTCGGCCTCGATGCACTGGCCCGCCTATCTGCGCGGCGTACTCGCCTTCTCCGTGGTGGGCGTCCTCTTCCTCTACGCACTACAGCGCCTGCAGGGGGCGCTGCCCGGTTCGCTCGGCTTCGTGTCGATCGACCCGGACCAGGCGTTCAACACGGCCGCGTCCTTCGTGGCGAACACCAACTGGCAGTCGTACTACGGCGAACAGGCCATGGGCCACGTCGTGCAGACGGGCGGCCTCGCGGTGCAGAACTTCGTCTCCGCCGCTGTCGGCATGGCCGTGGCCGTCGCCCTCGTACGCGGGTTCTCCCGCTTCCGAACCGGCGAGCTCGGCAACTTCTGGACGGACCTGGTGCGCGGCACCGTACGCATCCTGCTGCCGATCTCGGTGGTCGGCGCGATCGTCCTGGTTGCGTGCGGCGTCATCCAGAACTTCTCCGGCATCCACGGCGTCGGGCAGTTCACGGGCGGCACGCAGCAGTGGAACGGCGGCGCCGTGGCCTCCCAGGAGGTCATCAAGGAGCTGGGGACGAACGGGGGTGGCTACTTCAACGCCAACTCGGCCCACCCCTTCGAGAATCCGACTCCCTTCACCAACCTGTTCGAGATCTTCCTGATCCTTCTGATCCCGTCCGCGCTGACCCGCACGTTCGGCCGGATGGTCGGCAACCTGCGTCAGGGCTACGCGATCCTCGCCACGATGGCCACCATCTGGCTCAGCTTCACGGCGCTGATGATGTGGACCGAGTTCGCCCACCACGGCCCGGCTCTCCAGATCGCCGGCGGAGCGATGGAGGGCAAGGAGACCCGCTTCGGCATCGGCGGATCGGCGGTCTTCGCCGTGGCCACCACCCTCACGTCGACCGGTGCGGTCAACTCCTTCCACTCCTCCTACACGGGGCTGGGAGGCGGCATCACCATGCTGGGCATGCAGCTGGGCGAGATCGCCCCCGGCGGTGTCGGATCCGGCCTCTACGGCATGCTGGTCATGGCGGTCATCGCGGTGTTCATCGCCGGCCTCATGGTCGGCCGTACTCCCGAGTACCTGGGGAAGAAGATCGGCATCCGTCAGGTCAAACTCGCGGCGTGCTACATCCTGGTCACCCCGGCACTGGTCCTCTGCTTCACAGCGGTGGCGATGGCACTGCCCACTCCTGCCGACTCGATGACCAACAGCGGCGCACACGGATTCTCCGAGATCCTCTACGCCTATACCTCGGGCGCCAACAACAACGGTTCCGCCTTCGCGGGGCTCAACGCCGACACACAGTGGTTCAACACCACCATCGGCATCGCGATGCTGCTCGGCCGCTTCCTGCCGATCGTGTTCGTCCTCGCCCTGGCCGGCTCGCTCGCCGAGCAGCGTCCCGTGCCTGCCACGTCCGGCACCCTGCGGACCGACAAGCCCCTCTACGCGGGCCTGCTCGTCGGCACCATCCTCATCATCACCGGTCTGACCTACTTCCCGGCCCTCGCGCTGGGGCCGCTCGCCGAAGGACTCGCCACATGAGTACCGTCACCCCCACCCGTACTCCGCACGAAGACCTGTCCGGCGGCCGCGCCGTCGCGTCGGGCCGTGTCGGCGGGGGTCTCTTCGCCCCGGAGCAGTTGCTCAAGTCCTTCCCGGACGCGGTGAGGAAGCTCGACCCGCGCGTCATGATCAAGTCCCCGGTCATGTTCGTGGTGCTCGTCGGTTCGGTGGCCACCACCCTGCTGGCACTCCAGGATCCGGGTGACTGGTTCGGCTGGGCCATCACGGCGTGGCTGTGGCTGACGACGGTCTTCGCGAACCTCGCCGAGGCCGTCGCCGAGGGGCGCGGCAAGGCGCAGGCCGACACCCTCCGCAAGGCGAAGACCGGCACGGTGGCCCGCCGGCTGCACGGCAGTGACGAGGTGGAGGTGCCCGGCGCGGAGCTGCGCATCGGCGACCTGGTCGTGTGCGAGGCCGGCGACATCATCCCCGGTGACGGTGACGTCGTCGAGGGGGTCGCGTCCGTCGACGAGTCGGCCGTCACGGGTGAATCCGCCCCGGTGATCCGGGAGTCCGGCGGCGACCGCAGTGCGGTCACCGGCGGTACGAAGGTGCTCTCCGACCGGATCGTCGTCCGGATCACCACCAAGCCGGGTGAGACCTTCATCGACCGGATGATCGCCCTGGTCGAGGGCGCCGCCCGGCAGAAGACGCCCAACGAGATCGCGCTCAACATCCTGCTGGCGTCGCTGACCATCGTCTTCCTGCTCGCCGTCGTGACGCTCCAGCCGTTCGCGGTCCACGCCGGCGCCCGGCAGTCCATGATCGTGCTGACAGCCCTGCTGGTCTGCCTGATCCCGACGACCATCGGCGCGCTCCTCTCCGCGATCGGCATCGCGGGTATGGACCGTCTGGTCCAGCGCAACGTCCTGGCCATGTCGGGGCGCGCGGTGGAGGCGGCGGGTGACGTCTCGACGCTCCTGCTCGACAAGACGGGGACGATCACGCTCGGCAACCGGCAGGCAGCGGAGTTCGTACCGGCGAGGGGCACGACGGAGGCGGAGCTGGCGGACGCCGCACAGCTGTCGTCGTTGGCGGACGAGACTCCGGAAGGCCGCTCGATCGTGGTGCTCGCCGAGGAGAAGTACGGTCTGTGCGCACGCCACCAGGGCGAACTCGCCCACGCCACATGGGTCCCCTTCACGGCTCGGACCCGTATGTCGGGGGTGGACGTGGACGGTCTCAAGGTCCGCAAGGGAGCGGCCGGTTCCGTCGTCGCGTGGGTGCGGGAGCGGGGCGGCCACGTCGCCGACGACGCCGGCGGTCCCGCCGACCGGATCTCGGAAGCCGGAGGTACGCCACTGCTGGTCGCCGTCGAGGACGCGAAGGGCGCCCGGATCCTGGGCGTCGTCCACCTGAAGGACGTCGTCAAGGAAGGGATGCGGGAACGGTTCGACGAACTGCGCCGCATGGGCATCAGGACCGTCATGATCACGGGTGACAACCCGCTGACCGCCAGGGCGATCGCCGAGGAGGCGGGAGTCGACGACTTCCTCGCCGAGGCCACCCCCGAGGACAAGATGGCCCTCATCAAGCGGGAGCAGGCGGGCGGCAAGCTCGTCGCGATGACGGGTGACGGCACCAACGACGCCCCGGCGCTCGCCCAGGCGGATGTGGGCGTGGCGATGAACACCGGAACCTCGGCCGCCAAGGAGGCCGGGAACATGGTGGACCTGGACTCCGACCCCACCAAGCTCATCGAGATCGTCGGGATCGGCAAGCAGCTCCTCATCACCCGGGGCGCCCTGACCACCTTCTCCATCGCCAACGACGTCGCGAAGTACTTCGCGGTCATCCCTGCCATGTTCGCGGTGGCCTACCCGGGCCTGGACAAGCTCGACGTGATGGGTCTCGCGTCACCGGAATCCGCGATCCTGTCCGCCGTCATCTTCAACGCGCTGATCATCGTCGCCCTTGTGCCGCTCGCGCTGAAGGGCGTCCGGTACCGGCCGGCGGCCGCCGACAAGATGCTCCGCCGCAACCTCGGCGTATACGGACTCGGCGGCCTGGTCGCACCGTTCATCGGCATCAAGGTCATCGACATGCTCATCTCCCTCGTCCCCGGGCTCTCCTGAAACGGAAACGGCTGATCAGCCATGAACACCTCTCTCAGAAACACCGCCCGGACGCTCGGAGCGGGGCTCCGCGCCCTGCTGGTCCTCAGTGTCATCTGCGGCGTGCTCTATCCGCTCTCCGTCACGGGCGTCGCCCAGGCGCTCTTCAGCGGGAAGGCCAACGGCTCCGAGATCAGTGACGCGAGCGGACGCACCGTCGGGTCGTCCCTGATCGGCCAGACGTACGACCTGCCGAAGCGGAGTCCGGACGAGGCGGCGAAACCGGACCTGCGATGGTTCCAGCCCCGTCCCTCCAACGGCCTGGGCAGCAACGGCGTCAACCTCCGGTACTCGCTGATCCTCTCCGGTGCCACCAACCGCTCCGCGGACAACGCCGAGCTGATCACCTGGGTCACCGAGGCGAAGGCGGCGGTCGTGGCGGACAACTCCACCCCGTCCTACAAGGTGCGGCCGGAGGAGGTACCGGCGGACGCGGTCACATCCTCCGGTTCGGGTCTCGACCCGAACATCTCCCCGGCCTACGCGAAGCTCCAGATCAACCGGGTGGCGGAGCGGAACGGACTTCCCGTCCGGCAGGTCGCGGAACTCGTCGCCGAGCACACCGAAGGCCGGACCCTCGGGTTCATGGGCGAGCCGCGGGTCAACGTCCTGGAACTCAACACCGCGCTGAAGGACGTGCGCAAGGGCTGAAGCGGCGTCGCACGCCCGGCGCTCGGCGGCGGTTCCGTGCGGAACCGCCGCCGAGCGCATAGCCCCGCGGCCTCCCGTGCCGACCACACCGGTCAGCAAGCAGCCAGCTTCGAAACTTTCGAACACCATGGGCCACCATCTCCGTGGACACTTCGCTCATCGCAACCGACGACGCTTCCGTTTCCCGCCGACGGCACATATGAACAGGCAATATGCCCTGCCCATCCAACCAACCCTCGCCCGACCGTTTCGTAATTCATGCCGAAACTATTGACACCCGACGGAGCCGGCTCAACACTGTTCGCCGTCGACAGACTTCAATCCTGTTGATCCGGGTCCACCCGACCCGGCATCCAGCCCGCTCGCCGAGCACGACGACCGGCCCGGTCCGGCCGGGAAGCGTGGCACCGACGCACGACCGCCGTCCTCACCAAGTCACCGTCACCCCCACAGAGAGCGTCTCGCACTGCCCGGAACCCCCGCCCGGCCTCACGAGGGACCAGGAGGAAAGCACGCTCATGAACGCCGCATCCGCACAGCCGACGAGCCGCGCCCCCGCCCGTCCGAGACGGACCACCCGCAACGTTCTCACCAAGGTGACGGCCGCCACGGCCGTACCGGCCACGCCCGGCGCCCGGCTTACGGCATCTACGGGACGACCCGCGTGAACGCCCCTTCCCTCGTGGGCACTCGGACGTTCGAGCAGTCCGGAGCGTGCGGCAGCCGAAGAGGACCGGCGAAACCATCACCACCGGCAATCACGCCGAGGCGTGGGCCCGCCAGGGAATGATCCTGGGCACCTCCAGCTACATGGCAACAGACATTCCGCACCAGGTGGGGCGGTGGCAGTCCATGCCCGCCACCGCCCCCCGGCAGCCGCCTCCCCCACGTCCACCAGAACGAGAAGGGCTCACTCGCATGCGCATCACGCCACGCCCGTCCCTGCGGCCCGCGGTCACGGTTCTGGCCGTCGCCACGATGGCAGCGACCGCCACCGTCGCCGTCGACACCACCCCCACACACGCCGCCCCCGCTGCCGCGTGCAACGGCTACGTCGGGCTCACGTTCGACGACGGTCCTTCGAGCGGCACGCCGGCCTTGCTCAACGCCCTGAAGCAGAACGGTCTGCGGGCCACGATGTTCAACCAGGGCCAGTACGCCGCGGCCGATCCGGCCCGGGTCCGGGCGCAGGTCGACGCCGGTATGTGGGTCGGGAACCACAGCTACACCCATCCGCACCTGACCCAGCAGAGTGAGGCGCAGGTCGACTCGGAGCTGTCCCGCACCCAGCAGGCCATCGCCGCCGGTGGTGGGGGCACGCCGAAACTGTTCCGCCCTCCGTACGGCGAGACCAACTCGACGGTCCGGTCGGTCGCGTCGAAGTACGGTCTGACCCAAGTCATCTGGGACGTCGATTCCCAGGACTGGAACAACGCGAGCACCGACGCGATCGTGCAGGCCAACGCCCGGCTCACCAACGGCCAGATCATCCTCATGCACGACTGGCCCGCCAACACGCTCGCCGCGATCCCACGTATCGCTCAGGGACTCGCGAGCCGAGGGCTCTGCGCGGGCATGATCTCTCCTCACACCGGTCGCGCCGTGGCTCCCGACGGCAGCGGTGGCGGTGGCGGTGGCTGCACCGCCACCGTCACCGCGGGCCAGAAGTGGAGCGACCGCTACAACCTCGACGTATCGGTGTCAGGCTCCAGCAACTGGACCGTCACCATGAACGTGCCCTCCCCCGCGAAAGTCCTCTCCACCTGGAACACCACCGCCACCTACCCCAGCGCGCAGGTGCTGACCGCAAAGCCCAACGGCAGCGGCAACAACTGGGGCACCACCATCCAGGCCAACGGCAACTGGACCTGGCCCACCGTCTCCTGCAGCACCAGCTGACACCCGGCACTCGCCGGCGGGGGCGGCGGCTCTCTTGGCCCCCGGATCGGACCGGCTGGGGTCCGTCCCGCAGGGAAGGATCTCGCCGTCGGCCGTGCTGGACCTCCACCGGACTTGAGCTACGAGAGTGTCCTCATGGCACTCTCGGCACAACGCCATGCGGCGGTTCGGAACTGATCAGAAGCACGGCGTGCTCCTTGAGGACCCCGTTGACCCCCTGGCGCCGTTGGAGGACCTGCGGCCTCTCCGGGGCGTGCTCGGGGAAGACGCGGCTGTGGTGGGATACGGCGCCGGGACACGCGGAGCGCATGAACTCTGCGCCATGCGGGGCCGGCACCGGGGATCCGGTCTCGCTGCATCGATCCGCGCTGGACCACCGTGACCGACGACAGTCAGTGATCAGAACCGGCCCCATCCGCTGAATACGCGACACATCAACATGCGGGCTTACCAGTCCCGAGGCCGGCTCCCCACCGGCTTCCGCGGTTCCATGTGGCGCCCCCGGGTCCCCATCCGGACGGTGCCAGGGCCCCTACGTACGCGACATCACCGACGAAGTGTCTGGCCGTGATAGCCGAGTTGGTCTTCGGCGGGCATTTTTGGCACCCATCTTCCCTATTCTGTTCGCAAGTTGATCAGCCACTGTCGCGCACACCAGGAGTTCGCCATGTCCCGACCGGACAACGATGCCCCCGCCCTCCGCATCGACACCAGCAGACCCCATCCCGCCCGGATGTACGACTGGTTCCTCGGTGGCAAGGACAACTACCCGGTGGACGAGGCCCTGGGCCGGCAGATGATCTCCGTCGAACCCGGAGTCCCGGTCATGGCGAAGGTGAACCGGGCCTTCATGCATCGCGCCACCCGATGGCTGACCGACCAGGGGATCCGGCAGTTCCTCGACATCGGCACGGGAATACCCACCGAGCCGAATCTCCACCAGGTGGCCCAGCAGGCGGCGCCCGCCACGCGGGTCGTCTACTGCGACAACGATCCGATCGTGCTGGCGCACGCGGGGGCTCTGCTGAAGGGCACGGAGGAGGGCGCCATCGACTACGTGCAGGCGGACGCCCGCGACGTGGACGCCATACTCCGGCACGCCGGCAAGACGCTGGACTTCAGCCGGCCGGTCGCGCTCTCGTTGATCGCCCTGCTGCACTTCGTGAGCGACGAAGACGGCGCCTACGAGCTGGTGGACCGGCTGACGGAGGTGCTCGCGCCAGGCAGCCATGTGGTGATCTCACACCTCACCGCCGACTTCCACCCGGCGGCGGCCCGCAAGGTCGACGAGATGTACAAGGCCAACACGCTCACCCTGGCGCCCCGCACCCGCGCTCAGTTCGCCCGCTTCTTCGACGGGCTCGACGTCGTCGAGCCCGGCATCGTGGCAGCCGAGGCGTGGCACCCCGAGCTCGGCGAGCCGGTCCCCGGGCAGGACGACGTCATCAGCGCGGGCTACGTGGCGGTGGGCCGCAAGCCGTAGCCCCGCAGCCATGGGCGGGGCCTGCCGGTACGTGCGCTCCGGCAGGCCCCGGGCCGTCGCCTCCTCGGGGCGGCGCCGCCGGGTGGCCGACAAGGCGCTGTTGACCCGGTCGGCGGCGCCCCCGGATTCTCGGATGATCCGCCGAGAAGCAGGGAGGCCACCCGATGACGGCCACAGCAGGAGAGACGCCTGTCCCCTACCCCTTCAACGAGTCGGCAGGGCTGGGGCTTGCAGACGCCTACCAGGAGGCCCTGGTACGGCCCGGGCTCACGCGCGTACGCCTGACGTACGGAGAGCCGGCGTGGCTGGCCACCCGCTACGCCGACGCGCGCCTGGTCCTGGGCGACCGCCGCTTCAGCCGGGCGGAGGCCCTCCGCCACGACGAGCCCCGCCAGTCGGAGGGGAGCCGGGACAGCGGCATCCTCAGCATGGACCCTCCGGAGCACACCCGGCTGCGCACCCTGGTGGCCAAGGCGTTCACCGTGCATCAGGTGGAGAAGTTGCGCCCCTGGGTACGGGAGCTGGCCCACGGCCTGCTCGACGAGCTGGAGGCCCAGGGCCAGCCGGCCGACCTGGTGGAGCACTACGCGCTGCCGATCCCCGTGGCGGTGATCTGTCGCATGCTCGGTGTGCCGGAGGAGGACCGGCCGAGGTTCCGGGCCTGGAGCGACGCCGCCCTGTCCACCAGTTCCCTGACCGCGGAGGAGTTCCTGCGCAGCCGGGAGGAACTGCGCGCCTACATGGGTTCGCTGATCGAGGAGCACCGGCGCAGCCCCCGGCCGGATCTGATGACCGGGCTGATCGAGGCGCGCGACACCGGGGACCGGCTCAGCGAACTGGAACTGGTCGATCTCTGTGTCGGCATCCTCGTCGCCGGTCACGAGACCACCGCGACCCAGATCCCGAACTTCGTCCACCTGCTGCTCGACCATCCTGATCAGCTGAAACTGCTGCGGGAGCAGCCGGACCTGATCCGAGGAGCGGTCGAGGAACTGATGCGGTTCGTGCCACTCGGCAGCGGCGCCGGCTTCCCCCGGTACGCGACCGAGGACGTGGAGGTCGGCGGCACGCTCGTCCGAGCCGGTGAGCCCGTGCTCGTCGCGGTCGGCGCCGCCAACCGCGACGCCCTGAGGTTCGAGGCCCCGGGCCGGCTCGACGTCACCCGGACCGGCGTCCAGCACCTGGGTTTCGGGCACGGGGTCCACCACTGCCTCGGGGCACCGCTCGCCAGGCTGGAGCTGCAGGAGGCGCTGGAGGCGCTGCTCGTGCGCTTCCCTGACCTGCGCGTGGCGGGGGACGTGGAATGGAAGAACCAGATGCTCGTGCGGGGGCCGCGCGCGATGCCGGTGGGGTGGTGACGGCCGTGACCTGGACCACGGAGGTGGACCGCGAGCTGTGCATGGGGTCGGGCATGTGCGCGGCGATGGCGTCCGATCTGTACAGGCTGGACGACGAGGACCGGGCACGACCTGTCAGTGCGCGGCTGGCTCCCGACGAACGCGCGCTCGACGCCGCGGACTCGTGCCCCGCGTCGGCGATCGTGGTCCGTGACGGCGACCTGCCGATCGGGCCGCGCCCCTGAGGACGGAGCGCCGGGCCTGCCCACGCGGGCCCGGCCACGGGCGGATCACTCCGGACGGTCTGTTCCCCGGAGGCAGGAGAGGACCACGACGAGCGGCCAGAACGACTGCGCGAACGTGAGGACCCTCTCGGCCGCTCCCGCCGTGTCGAGCACGAACAGGGCGAGCAGGAACCAGCCCCCGCCGATCCACATCATCGCGGCCGCCATGGCGGAGGGCCCCGGCCGTAGCGCCCACGGCGGGGCAGCCGCGGGCGGCCCGCCGGCCGCTCGGCCTCCCGCCGCGTCCCGCGGGCCGGGACCGCCGCGCCGCGCCGCCAGGACCGGCCATACGGCGAGCAGCGCGAACGCCACGGCCACGACCACACCGTGGGAGTACGAACCACCGCTGCTCGGGGCCGGGAACAGGGCCAGCAGCATGGCCGAGAGTCCGCCTCCGGCCAGCGCCACCCGTCCGAAGGGTGCGGCGGGTCGCAGTCCGCACGCGGTGATCACGTGGCAGGCTCCCAGGGCGAGCAGCGCCGACGTCATGACCCAGTACCCGCCGGCACCGTCGGAGGCGAGGGTACTGATCGTCGCCGACGCGGGATCGTAGCCGGGCCCCTGGAGCTCCGCCGAGATCGCCCAGCCGCCGACGAGCAGGACCGGGGCGGACGCCGAGGAGAACAGGACCCACCAAGGGACTGATCGCATCGGTGAACGGTAGAACGCCCGGACCTGCGAGCACCGGTGTACACGCAGAGGAGTGCGTACTCCGTACAGGAGCGGGTAGACGCGTGACGCCGGGTCACGTGACGGTGTGTGAACCGCTCCGTCCGCCCGGCCCGGCACCGGCCATGTGTCCCGGCGCACCGCACCGGACGTGGATCGAACCTCAGAGGAGAACCCGCTGTGCTGACACCCAGTCCTCAGGACCTGAGAGTGGCTCTGGCCCGCTACGCCGACGCACGGATCGAGGAGGCGCGCCGCTCCAACGGCGCAACCGCCCGAGCCGTGGAGGACGCCGCCTACACCCTGTGTGTGATGACCGGCACGCAGGCCGTCGCGCAGGCACTTCACGTCGCCGACACCATGCTCGGCATGCGGGCCACGGTCTCCCCCGCGCTCCGCCGGCCCGTCGTCACACATCAGGACGACCGTCTCCAGACCGCCTGAGGCCCCTCAGCACGAATGCCGGACCGGGCGCCCCCCGCAGGACCCTGGCACAGCCGCTCTCCCGGGCGCAGGGCTCTCCAGGGCGCAGGCGTTCCGCACGGCCCGTTCGTCCCGACGTCCCCGCAGGTCAGACGAACTGCTGCACGACGAGCACCGACGCACCCGCGACCGCCAGAGCCGTGGCGGCCACGCGGGTGCGCCGCACGTTCAGCCGGCGGGTCAGTGGCCGGGAGAGCAGCACTCCGGCCACAGCGGCGGGGGCGAGCAGCACGGCGCCCCACAGGGCATGTGCTCCGACCGTGCCTGCCGCCGTCAGCGCGGTGAGGCTCATGAGTGAGCCCGCGAGGAAGAACGCGCTCATCGTGGCGCGCAGCTCCGGCCCGCGCAGCCGCTGCCACACCAACGCCATGGGCGGACCTCCGACGGACGTCGCCGTGCCCATCAGACCCGAGGCCATGCCGGCCAGGACCACCGTGGCCCGCCGCTGCTGCGGGACGTAGCCGGCCATGCTCACGGCGACGCCGACGAGGACCACGCCGGCGATGAAGAGGGAGAGGTACCGGCTGGGGAGCGCGACGACGAGCACTGTGCCCGCCAGCACTCCCGGCACCCGTCCGGCCAGGGCCCATCCGCAGCCGCGCAGGTCCGCCCGGCCGCGCTCGCGCAGCAGCACCGTCGCCGTCACCCCGCCGGCGAGCAGCAGGACCGCGACCGGGGCCAGCGCCGGGTCGACTAGCGAGAAGACCGGTGCGGCGATCATGCCGAGGCCGAAGCCGATGGACACCTGGAGCAGGGCGCCCACCCCCACCGTGACGCAGAGCAGGGCGAACTCCGGCCCGGTCACACCCACGCGGACCCTGCCTCCAGGGGGAAGTGGCACAGCGCGGTGTGCGGTTCGGCCGCGTCCTCCGTCTCCCTGACGACGGGCGGAGGTGTGCGGGTCGCGCACAGGTCCTCGGCACGCCAGCAGCGGGTACGGAAGCGGCACCCCGAGGGGATGTCGAAGGGTGAGGGGATCTCCCCCTGGAGGTGGATCTCCTGGTGGCGGGCGTCGCGGGTGGGCTTCAGGACGGGAGCCGCCGACATCAGCGCGGCGGTGTAGGGGTGCTGGGGACGTTCGAAGACGTTCTCCGTGTCTCCTTGTTCGATGACCTTGCCCAGGTACATCACGGTCACCCGGTCGGAGATGTAGCGCACCACGGACAGGTCGTGGGAGATGAACACGTAGGTGACGCCGAGTCGGGTGCGGAGCTCCGAGAGGACGTTCAGGACCTGCGCCTGCACCGACAGGTCGAGAGCGGAGACGGGCTCGTCGCACACGATGAGGTCGGGGTTCAGGGCCAGGGCGCGCGCGATGCCGATGCGCTGGCGCTGTCCTCCGGAGAACTCGTTGGGATACCGGTGGGCGTCGCTCTCACGGAGACCGACCAGGGACAGCAGTTCGCGGATCCGCTTCTCGCGGGCCTTGGCGCCCGGGACGACGTCCCGGTGGGTGCCCCAGGGCTCGCCTATCAGGTCGGCGGCGGACATGCGTGCGTTGAGCGAGGCGAAGGGGTCCTGGAAGACCATCTGCACACGGCGGCGCCACGCCAGGAGTTCCTTGCCGCGCAGGGCGAAGGGGTCGGTTCCGTCGAACCGTACGGTTCCCTCGTCCGGGCGCTCCAGCCCGAGCAGCACCCGGGCCAGGGTGGATTTGCCGCAGCCCGACTCCCCGACGAGCCCGAGGGTCTGCCCCCGGCCGATCCGCAGGTCGACCCCGTCCAGAGCGGTCAGCCGGCGCCGGCCGCTGCCGAAGGTCTTGGTGACCCCTCGGACCTCGAGCAGCGGAGGGTTCTCACGCGGGCCGTCAGCAGGAGGCCCGGGGGTGGCGGTGGTGGCACGGGACTCAGACACGTGCGAGCTCCTCGGAGAAGTGACAGGCGGCCGCACGGCCGTCGCCCGCCGTCCGCAGGGACGGCCGTTCCCGGACACAGCGCTCCCGGACCAGCGGGCAACGGGCCTGGAAGACGCAGCCGGGCGGCACCGCGCTCAGCTCGGGCGGGCTCCCGGGAACGGCGGGCAGCGGACGCCCGCGCACACTGTCCTCCGGAACCGAATCGAGCAGCCCCCGGGTGTAGGGGTGGCGGGGCACGGAGAAGACGTCGTGCACCGGTCCGTTCTCCACGACCGTGCCCGCGTACATCACGACCACGTCGTCCGCGCGCCGGGCGACCACGGCCAGGTCGTGGGTGATCAGTACGAGGGCCATGTCCCGTTCGTCCTGGAGGTCCCGCAGCAACCGCATGATCTGCGCCTGTACGGTCACGTCGAGAGCGGTGGTGGGTTCGTCGGCGATGAGCACGTCGGGAGCGAGCGCGACGGCCATCGCGATCAGCAGCCGTTGCCGCATGCCGCCGGAGAACTGGTGGGGGTAGGACCGCGCGCGCTCTCCCGGTTCGGGGATTCCCACCCGTGTCATCAACTCGACCGCCTTCTCATGGGCCTGGCGCCTGGAGAGCCCGCGGTGGATGCGGAAGGGTTCACCGATCTGCCTGCCGACCGGCTGCACGGGGTTGAGGGCGGTCAGGGCGTCCTGGAAGACGATCGACAGGACGGGTCCGGCCAGCTTGCGGCGCTGTGCCGGGCTCATGCGCAGGGTGTCGTCACCCCTGACCCGGACGGTGCCGCCCGTCACCGAGGCCGCGGGGTCCAGCAGCCCGACCACGGACAGAGCGGTCATCGACTTGCCGCAGCCGGACTCGCCCAGGAGGGCGAGGGTGCGTCCGCGACGGACACTGAAGCTGACGCCGTCGACGGCTCGCACCGTCCCGGCGGGCGTGGTCAGGTCCACGCACAGGCCTTCGACCGCGAGGGCCGGGGTGTCGGTTCCGGACGGGGTGGGACTGGTGGTGGTCGTCACGGGATCATCTCCGGAGGGACGGGGGCCGAGGCGGTCCGGCGCCTGGTGGGCAGCGTCAGGCGCCAGCGCTGGGCGGGGTCGGTGGCGATGCGGGCCCAGGCGGCGAGCACCGTGGCGGACACCGTCGTGAGCACGATGGCAAGCCCCGGCAGCACGGTGACCCACCATGCCGTCTGGAGGTACTGCCGCCCCTGGGCGACCATCAGCCCCCAGCTCACGTCCGGGGGCTGGATACCGATGCCCAGGAAGCTCAGCGACGACTCGGTGAGCATCACGAAGCAGAAGTCGAGGGTGGCGACCGTCAGCAGCGTCGGCAGGGCGATCGGCAGGATGTGCCGGCAGATGATCATCCGGCCGGCCGTGCCGAAGGTTCGGGCCGCGTCGACGAACAGCCGGCTCCGCAGCTCCGCCGCCTCCGCCCGCGCGGTGCGCAGGTACACCGGGATACGGGTCACGGCCAGGATCAGCACGAGGTTCAGCGCGCTGGGCGAGAAGACGTACAGCACGACCACAGCGATCAGCAGCGAGGGGAAGCTGAGGATCACGTCGGCGACGCGCATGGCCACGCTCTCGCGGCGTCCCCCGTGGTAGCCGGCCCACAGACCCAGGGCCGAGCCGATCACCAGTGAGCAGAGCACGGCCGGTACGGCCACGGACAGCGTCGTGGCGGCGGCCTCGATGAGCCGGGCCACCATGCTGCGCCCCAGGACGTCGGTGCCGAGAAGCCCGTACGGCCCGTCGCCCAGGGACGGCGGCCGCAGGGAGGCGTCCAGGTCCTGCCGCTGCGCGCGGTCGCCGATGAACAGCGGACCGAGGAGGGCCACGAGGGTGACCAGGGTGAGGACGACGGCCCCGACGGCTGCGGCTCGGTCCCGTCCCAGCATCCGCCACCAGCTCGGCCGCACCCTCCGGGCGGGGGCGGCCGCGTCCCCGGGGGAGGAATCTTCTCGGGTCATGGTGCTTCCTTCGCTCACGCCGGCACCGCCTGACGCACTCGGGGGTCGGTCAGCGCGTGGCAGACGTCGACGAGGATGTTCAGCGCGAAGATCGTCACGGCGGTCATGAGGACGGCCGCCTGGAGGACCGCGAAGTCACGCTGGAGGATGGAGTCGATCATGAGTTTGCCGATGCCGGGCCAGCCGAAGATCGTCTCGACGATCACCGCTCCGTTGACCAGACCCACCGCCAGGTCGCCCGCCACGGTCAGCACCGGCGTGACGGCGTTGCGCAGCGCGTGGCCGAAGACCACGCGCAGGGGCGTGGCGCCCTTGCTCCGGGCGATCTTGACGTAGGGCGCGGAGAGCGCGGCGACCATGCTGCCGCGAACCACCTGCACCAGCACGCCGAACGGGCGGATCAGCAGGGTCGCGACGGGCAGCACCCATATCTCGGGGCCGCCGATCGTGCCCGAGGTCGGCAGCAGCCCGAGGCTCACACCGAAGACCAGTACGCCCATGATGGCGAACCAGAAGTCGGGGATGCTGGCGGCCGTCATCGACAGCAGACTGGCGATCCTGTCGATCAGGGAGTTGGGCCGGTAGGCGGCCAGGCTGCCGACCAGCAACGCACCTGTGATCGCCAGCAGCATGGTCACACCGGCGAGTTGCAGGGTGACAGGAAAGGCGTCGGTCACCATCGCGCCCGCCGACTCCCCGGTGCGCAGCGAGGTGCCGAAGTCGAAATGCGCGGCGTCGACGAGGTAGTTCCACAACTGTGCCGCGATCGAGAGGTCGAAGCCCTGCGCTGCGGAGAACTCCGCACGCTGCTCGGGGGTGGCGCTCAGGGGGAGGTAGAGATCGACGGGATTGCCTGTCATCCGGGCCAGGAAGAACACGCCGAGGACGACGCAGACCAGGGGGACCGCGCTGGAGAGTACGCGTTTGCGCAGAAACGGGATCATGTCAGTCCTTCGCCCCCTCGGCCGGGCTGACCTCGGCCAGCCTCAGTTCGTCTCCACTGGCCGAGTCGGGCTTGTACCGGATCGACGACGACAGGCCGAGCAGTCCGCTCATGTGGGCGATGTGGGTGTACTGGACGACGGATTCGTTCTGTTCCGCGAGCAGGGCGGCATAGGCCTTCTGCCGCTCCTCGCCGGAGAGCGCCGCCGATCCGGCGATGCGCCGGTCGAGAGCCTCCGTGCCGAACGTGGACTGGGGGCCATCGCTCAGGAGGTACTGGCTGGTGGTGAAGGCGGCGTCACCGGCCTGGTTGCCGTGCATGATCAGCAGGGCGATGGGGCCGACGTTCTCGGGCAGTGGGCGGAGCTGGTACTGGAGCTGGGTGGCGGTGTCGGCCATACGGACCCGTACGCGCAGCCCGATCCGCTCCATCTGGTACTGAAGCGCCTCCGCCGTTTCCGACACCCCGGAGAACATGCCGTTGCGGGCGACCAGGGTGATCCGGCGGTCGGTGGGCACACCGTCGGCGGACGCTTCCTCGATCAGGGCGCGGGCTTCGGCGATGTCCTGCCGCGTGGGTTCGATCGTGTCGCTGTGTCCCACCACCCCGGGCGGGACCAGTTGGCCGGCGGGGTCGGCCAGACCGCCGAGCAGGGCGTCGATGATGCCCTGCCGGTCCACGGCCAGATCGATCGCCCGCCGCACCCTCAGATCGTCGAGCGGAGCCTCGCGCCCGTCCAGCCGCAGGGCGGTCGTCTCGTTGTTGGGGTAAGCGGCCGTCGTGTCCTTCTCCGCTTCCATCGGGTCCAGCGCCACGGCGATCTCCGCCTCACCCTTGTCGATCATGGCAGCGCGCACGCCGGCATCGGTGCGCCAGACGTACCGGGCCCGTGCGAAGGGCGGGGCCTCGCCCCAGTAGTCGCCGAAGCGGTTGAGGGAGATCGCCGCTCCCGGCTGCCAGGATCGGACGGCGTAGGGGCCCGTACCGATCGGCGTGCGCACCTTGGCGTCGGCGTCGGTCGTACGGGGCACGATCTCCACGAAACTCAGTCGCAGCGGGAGGATGGGGTCCGGCTCCTCGGTGGTGACGGTCAGCGTCCGGTCGTCCGCCGCTTCCACCTCGAGGTCGTCGTCACCGAAGACGTAACCCTCCACGTTGCAGGCGAGGTCGGAGTTGACCGCACGTTCGATGGAGAACGCGGCGTCCTCCGCGGTGAACGGCGCGCCGTTCTGGAAGGTGACGCCGGAGCGGATGTCGAAGGTCCAGGTGCGGGGGCCGGTCCGCTCCCAGCCGGTCGCCAGCAAGGGGTTCAGCTCGCCGGACGCGGGGTCGCGTTCGACCAGGGGTTCGGTGATGTTCGACCGGACGACGACGCCGGTGCCCGTCAGGGATGCCTCACAGGGTTCCAGGGTGGGCGGTTCCTGGGTGAGCACCACCCGTAGGGTGCGGCCGTCCGCGCGGCCGGTGTCGCCGCCCGCGCTGTTGGCCACGGCACACCCGCTGGACGTGAGCAGGGCGCCCGCCAGCAGTGTCGCCGTCAGCTTGCGGGGCCGTCCTGGAGCGGCGCGCTGGGTGGATGAAACGGAGGACTTCATCGTCACATGTCTCCGGGGAAGTGCTGATGTGTCGCGTTCCGAGCACGGGGGTACAGGTCCGACCACTGCGAGCTGTCTACAATTGCGTACTCGGTCCGTATCCGTGAACGCGAAGCTAAACCGGTGCCGCGGCAGCGTCAAGACATGCGGAAGAGCGGACATTGCCGCGCCAGGTCTCGCACGGACGCCGTCGAGCGCCACGGGGCACCGGAACCGGCGACGAAACTGGAGTGTCACCTTGCCGAATTCATCCACCGCGACGAGCACCCCGGACACCGTCCTGCAGGTGTCCGCCCTTCTGCCCGGCCTCGAGAGGGAGCTGTCCGCGCGCTACCGCACGGTTCGCCTGCCGGAACTTCCCGACGCGGCGGGCTACTTGCGCGACCACGGGAGTGACGTGGTGGCCGCGGTGACGAGCGCACGGGTCGGGGTGGGCGACGCCCTGATGGACGCGCTGCCGCGACTGGGGGCGATCGTCCACTTCGGTGTCGGCTACGAGACGACGGACGTGGTCCGGGCCCGGGCGCGGGGCATCGACGTCAGCAACACCCCCGACGTGCTCACCGACTGCGTGGCCGACCTCGCGGTGGGCGCCCTGATCGACGTCATGCGCGGGATGTCCGCCGCCGACCGGTACGTGCGCGCCGGCGGCTGGGACGGCGCACCCTTCCCGCTCGCCACCCGGGTGAGCGGCAAGCGGGTGGGCATCCTCGGGCTGGGCCGAATAGGCCGGGCCGTCGCACGCCGGCTCGACGGCTTCGGCATGGAGGTCTCGTACTGCACGCGCTCACCGGTCCCCGGAGTCGGCTACCGCCACGTGCCCACGGCGGAGGCCCTGGCCGAAGCGTGCGACGCGCTCGTCGTCACCGTCGCGGGAGGGCGGGGCACCGAAGGGCTGGTCTCGGCGGCGGTGCTGGACGCACTCGGCCCCGAGGGGTACCTGGTCAATGTCGCACGGGGCAGCGTCGTCGACGAGCGGGCCCTGGTCGCCGCGGTGGAGTCGGAACGGATCGCGGGTGCGGCACTCGACGTGTTCGCCGACGAACCGAACGTGCCGCAGGCGCTGCTGGGGTCGGACCGGGTGGTTCTGCTCCCCCACATCGCCAGCGCCACCCGGGAGACCCGTGCGGCGATGGGCGACCTCGCCCTGCGCAACCTCCGGCGCTTCATGACGGAGGGGGTCCTCCTCACCCCGGTACCGGAGGCCTCCCGGCCGGCCCATTGACATCGCCGCGCGTCCACACATACAAATACTGTCCACAGATGAGAACGTCGATCATCGAACGAGGATGGCCTGCATGGCACGCACCTCCGAACGCGTCGTCGATGTCACCGTGACCCCCGTGGCCTTCCGGGACCACCCGTTGCTCAACACGGTCGGTGTGCACGAGCCGTACGCGCTGCGCACCATCGTGGAGATCACCACGGAAGGCGGGGTCAGCGGGGTCGGCGAGACCTACGGCGGCACGGTGCACCTGGAGCGTCTGCGCCGCGCCGCCGCCGAGCTGACCGGCATGGACGTCTGGAGTCTCAAAGACCTGACCGCCCGCACCACGCGTGCGCTGGGAGCCGACACCGCGGGCGGGGACGGAATGTCGGGGATGGTCACCGGCAGCAGCACCGTGGACCGGATCATGGCGCCGTTCGACGTCGCGTGCCTGGACATCCAGGGCAAGATCGTCGGCCGGCCTGTCAGCGATCTGCTGGGGGGAGCCGTTCGGCCCGCGGTCCCCTACAGCGCGTACCTCTTCTACAAGTGGGCAGGGCACCCCGGGGAGGAGGACGACGACTGGGGCGCGGCTCTCGACCCGGCGGGGCTGGTCGACCAGGCCCGCCGCATGATCGAGACGTACGGCTTCTCGTCCATCAAGCTCAAGGGAGGCGTCTTCCCGCCGGATGAGGAGATCGCCGCGGTCAGGGCGCTGCACGGGGCCTTCCCGGACCTTCCCCTGCGTCTCGATCCCAACGCGGCCTGGAGCACGGAGACTTCGCTGTACGTCGCCCGCGAGCTGGACGGCATCCTGCAGTACCTGGAGGACCCCACCGAGGGCCTCGGCGGTATGGCGGCCGTGGCCGGGCGCACACCGACGCCACTGGCGACCAACATGTGCGTGGTCTCCTTCGACGACCTGGCACCGGCCGTGGCCCAGGGAGCGGTGAGCATCGTCCTGTCCGACCACCACTTCTGGGGCGGACTGCGGCGCTGCGGGCAGCTCTCCGCGATCTGCGAGGCCTTCGGGCTGGGCATGTCGATGCACTCCAACTCGCACCTGGGCATCAGCCTCGCGGCGATGACCCACCTGGCGGCGGCCACCCCCCGCCTGACCTACGCCTGTGACACGCACTGGCCCTGGAAGCGGCCGGACGAGGACGTGGTGGACACCGGTGCCCTGAGGTTCAGCGAAGGGAGCGTCGCCGTGCCGACGGCTCCCGGTCTGGGAGTGACCCTGGACCGGGACGCACTCGCACGGCTCCACCGCCAGTACCTCGACTGCGGGCTGCGCGACCGCGACGACACCGGCTACATGCGCCGTTTCGACCCCTCGTTCCCGGCCAAGACCCCCCGGTGGTGACCCGATCGTGCGCATCATGCTCAATCACCGCATCCTCAGCCGGTTCCACGAACCGCTCAAGTCCCGGGCGGAGGGCGGGCACGAATGGCTGGACGCCTGCGACTGGGACGCCGACCGGATCTCCGGCGCCCTCCCGGACGTCGAGGTGTACGTCGGGACGAAGCTCGGTGCCGAGGATGCCCGTCGCGCCGCGCGGCTGCGGCTCGTGCACGTCGTCGGCGCCGGCTACGACGGCGTTCCGCTGGACGCGCTCGGCCCCGGCGTGACGGTAGCCACCACCCACCACCACGGCCCCTCCATCGCCGAGCACGTGCTGATGTCCGCGCTGATGCTCTCCCGTGACGTGCTGTCGGCCGATCGCGCCCTGCGCGCCGGACACTGGCGCAACGTGGCCGTCGATCAGGGGCTCCCGTTCGGCTCGACGCTGAGCGGCCGGCGGGCCGGGATCATCGGCTTCGGAGAGACGGGGACCGAGGTGGCCCGGCTGTTCCAGGCGGTCGGGCTCCGGGTGCGCGTCGTGCGGCGCGACCCCACGGCGCCGGTCCCCACCGACCTGCGGCCCGACTGGATCGGTGGCAACGACCGGCTGCCCGGACTCCTCGCCGAGTCGGACATCGTGGTGGTGACGGTCCCCCTGAGCCCCTCCACCCGCGGCATGATCGGACCGGCCGAGCTGAAGGCCATGGGGCCCGGTTCACTGCTGGTCAACGTCGCCCGGGGGCCGGTCGTACAGGAGGAGGCTCTCTACGAGGCACTCCGCTCCGGTGTCATCGGCGGCGCCGCCCTGGACGTGTGGTGGTCCGGGCCGCCGGACCGGCCGAGCCGGCTGCCCTTCCACGACCTGTCCAACGTGCTCATGACTCCCCACAACTCGGGCCACACCACCGACACCTTCGCGGCCCGCGCGGCGGAGATCGCCGACAACATCGGCCGCCTCCAGCGCGGCGAACCGCTGGTGAACGTGGTGCGCGCCGGCGACACGGGCGACGGCCCACATTCCGGAGCCTGAGGCCGCCGACGGCACACCGGGCCGCCCGGTCAGAGCCTGCCGAGGGCGTGCGCCACGAGCTCACGCGTACACGCGGCCTCCAGCCGGCCGTGGCGGAAGAGGATGCGGTCCATGATCGGCGCCACGCCGTCGTCCGTCATCAGCTCGGTGCCGGGCACCGGCGCACCACGCCGGGCCGCCCGGACCGGCATCGTGTCGGTCTGCTCCACGGCGCATGCGGAGCACCGGCCCGCGTCGGTCCCGTCCGGGTCTCCGGGAGCGCGTCCTCACCTGATGCAGGCCCGCCCGGACGGAGACGCCATCTCGGCAGCCACTTCCCGCCGCCACCGCCGGCCACGTGCGACGCGAGGGTGACGCGTACCGTCCGGCCCCGGCCGCTCCCGGGGACCGGCCCGTCCAGGATGAACCACGAAGGTCAGGGCCGTCGGCCTGCCTCCCGCGAGGGACCGGTCGGCCGCGCGAGTCCGACGCGGATGTCCCCCGCCACGGAATAGCGACCGTCACCCCGTCCGGACAGCCGTCCGGCGCCACCGGCCGAAGCCGGTGGCGCCGGTGGGTTCCGCTCTCATCCGGGGGTGGCGGTCAGCGACTCGTAGTACGCACCGAGCCCCCGCAGGTAGAAGAGGTCGCCCGTGTCCTGATCACGCTCGAAGCGCGGGGCGTCCTTGATCTGGTCCTTGGTGCACCTGACCCGGATCACCCTTTCGGCGTCGTCGACGGCGGTCACCATGCCGGCGGGCACGACGACGCTCCTGCCGAACTTCCAGACTCCCGCGTCGATGACCAGATGGTCGAAGCCCGGTACCGGAGAGAGTCTGATGACGGTGCCCACGCTCCCGTCCGGTGCTTCCACGCCGTATCCGATCACGTCGTCGTCGAGCGAGCGGTCCAGCCGCGCAGGTCCTGTCCAGACCGTTTCCATGGTCTCCTCCTCCTGGCAGCCGGCCCGATCCGGCCGCCGGACCTTCCATATGCCCCCTCCAGCGCAGGCGATGCGGGCCGGACCGCCCGGGCTCCCGGCCGGTACTACAGAGCCATCTCGTAGGCCCCGGACAGCGCTTCCACACGCTCCCAGACCCGCGCCGCGCGGGCGTCGTCGACGACGGGACGCCGTACCGCGGCGAGGGCCCAGCGCTGCTGTTCCCCGGTGGCGGAGTCCTTGCCGTGCAGCTCGACGGCGTTCGCGGAGAAGTCGCGGACGAGTACGGAGAACAGCTCGTCGAGCACGTCCTCGTCCAGGCCGGTCAGCCGGGCCTGCTCCAGGATCAGCTGCCCGTGGACCACTAGGGCGAAGAGCTGGCCGACGGAGAGCAGGAAGTCGAGGTCACGGCTCTGCTGCTCGTCGGGCGCGGCATCCGCCACGAACTCGCACAGCGCGTCCGCCTGCTCCCGGAAGCGGGCGACGTTGGGCACCGCGGCGTACGCGTCGAAGGCCGGGCGCCAGTCGTGGAAGCGCACGGAGCCGAGGCCGCGGGCGGGACCCTGCTGGAAGAGGAAGGTGTCGTCCGCGGCGTCCAGACGCGTCGGCACCGGCTCGTACCCGGCCGGATCCAGCAGGTGGTTGCGCATGAACTTCAGGATGAGAGCCAGATTGACGTGGACCGTGCCCTCCAGCTTGGGCAGACTGCGGATCTCCACGGCTGCCTGGGCGAAGTACGTGTCCTTCTCGAATCCCTTGGCGGCGATCACGTCCCACATCAGGTCGATGACCTTCTCGCCCTCCGTGGTCACCTTCATCTTCGTCATCGGGTTGAACAGCAGGTACCGCCGGTCGTCCGGTCCCGCCGAACGGAAGTAGTCGACGGCGCGGTCGCTGAACAGCTTCATGCCGACGAGCCGGACGTAGGCGTCGGTCAGCTCACGGCGGACGTGCGGGAACGCTGTCACCGGGCGGCCGTAGAGGACCCGGTTGTGCGCGTGGGTGACGGCCTCGTACATCGCGTGCTCGCAGATGCCGATCGAGGCGGTGCAGAGGTTGAACTTGCCCACGTTGACGGTGTTGAGGGCGGCGTCGAAAGCGGCGCGGCCGGTGTGCAGGACGTCGTCGGGGCCGACCGGGTAGCCGTCGAGACGGAACTCGCTGACGTACTTGGAGGAGTCGACGACGTTCTTCACGAGGTGGTAGGCGGGGTGACGGCTGTCGGCCGCGAAGAAGACGTAGCCGTCCGGGCCTTCGACGTCGGTGCGCCGGCCGAAGACGGAGACGAGACCGGCTGCGTTGCCGTTGCCTATGTAGTACTTGGAACCGGTCGCCTGGAAACCGCCGTCGCCATCCGGTTCCAGAAGCATGTCCGTGGAGTAGATGTCGGCGCCGTGCGACTTCTCCGACAGGCCGAAGGCGAACACCTCGCCCTGGGAGAGCAGACCGGCCGCACGGCTGCGGGCGGCGGCGTTGTCGCTCTGCCAGACCGGGCCGAGGCCGAGGATGGTCACCTGCCAGGCGTACCAGTAGTCGAGTCCGTAGAACCCGAAGATCTCGTTGAGCGCGGCGATCCGGGCCGTGTCCCAGCGCTGGTCCTCCCGCTGCGCGGCGGCGGCGGGGGTGAGGAAGGTGGCGAACAGGCCTTCCTCCGCGGCGAACTCGAGGAACTCCCCCAGCCAGGCGCGGGAACGGTAGTCCTCGATGAGCTGCCGCTTGCCGCGCTCCTCGAACCAGTCGACGGTGGCGCGCAGCAGCCTGCGGGTCTCGGGGTCGAAGTGCGACGGGTCGTAGGTACGCGGGTTGAACAGCAGCGGGTCTGCCATGGTGGTACGCCTTCCGAGGGATTACGGGCGGGAGGATGCAGGATGCTTCAGATGTGGGGGCCGGTCGCTCCGAGCCGGCGGAGGGTGGCGAGTACGTCGTCGAGCCAGACGACCGTCATGCGCTCGTACGCGATGCCGCCGCGCAGCACGACGTGCTGCAGCTCCTGACCCGCGTCGAGCGGCGCGGGGGCACCGGGGCCGGTGAAGTCACGCAGTTCCCCGGCGAGGTAGTGCGCGAGCCGGTCGCTGTGCACCCGGTGGTGCCGCTCGACCTCGTGGAGCAGCGCGGCCGGGTCGTCGAAGGCCGCACCACGGATCTTGACCGCGAGATCGTGGCGGAGGCTCTCGGGTTCGATCGGTTCGTGCAGCCAGCCGGAGAGGGCGGCGCGGCCGGGGGCGGCGACGGAGTACTCCTTCTTGTCCGGCCGGCGCTCCTGCGGCACGTCGCGGACGTCGAGCAGGCCGTCACTCTCCATGCGCTTGAGTACGCGGTAGATCTGCTGGTGCGTGGCGGTCCAGAAGTACCCGATGGACCGCTCGAACCGCCGGGCGAGCTCATAGCCTGAGCCCGGCTGCTCCAGCAGGGAGACGAGGATCGCGTGTTCGAGCGCCATGCCCCGATCGTTCTATGCAACTGGTTGCATAGCAAGCGGCGGCGGCCGGGTGAGACACGCCTCACCCGGCCGCCGCCGCGGGCGGCCTGTGTCAGCTGACGTCGGCGGCCGTGCCGGTGAGGCGCGCCGACTCGTCCCACAGGGCCCGTGCCGTGGTCATGTCCTGGGCCCGGGCCGCCATGCGTGCCGGTGCGGGGCCTCCTCTGGTCCCGCCCAGCAGCCGCGGGCCGTAGTAGCTTCCGCCGAGCGCCCCGGGCAGGGTCGCCGCGTACAGCGTGGGCAGCGCACCGGCGGACGCCGGCTGCGTGTACACCCGCGTCGCCCGCTCCAGCTTCGCCGCCCAGGCGCGTCCGGCCAGCCGTGGGCCCGCCTGTCCGAGCTCCGTCGCCGACAGGCCCGGATGGGCCGCCAGCGCGAGCACCTGCTTGCCGGCCGCGTCCGCACGGCGCTGGAGTTCCGCGGTGAAGAGCAGGTTGGCGAGCTTGGACTGCGCGTAGGCTCGCCACTTGTCGTAGCCGCGCTCGGCGTTCAGGTTGCCGAAGTCGATACGGCCGAAGCGGTGCGCCAGTGACGACACGGTGACGACCCGCGACAGGCCTCCCGCCCCGAGCAGGGGCAGCAGGTGGTGGGTGAGCGCGAAGTGGCCGAGGTGGTTGGTGCCGAACTGCGTCTCGAAGCCGTCGGCCGTGCGCAGCAGGGGCAGGGCCATCACTCCCGCGTTGTTGACGAGCAGGTCGAGCCTGCCGTCGGTCTCCTCGGCGATGTGGCGCGCGGCCTCGGCCACGGCGGACAGGTCCGCCAGGTCGAGACCGACGAGCCGGGTGTCCGAGCCCGGCGCGGCACGTCGGACGGCGTCCAGCGCGCGCCCGCCACGCTCGGGGTCCCGGCAGGCGAGGACGGTCCGCGCTCCGGAGCGGGCCAGCGCGAGCGCGGTCACCGCTCCGATCCCGCTGTTCGCGCCCGTGACCACCGCGGTGGTGCCGGAGAGGTCGGGCATGTCGTCGAGAGTCCATGAGTGCATACGCCACGCCTCCCCGTCGTAAGCCGCCGCACACGCGGGGCGTCCGTGTCGCACGGGTGAGGCGGCAGGCGCCGGACCGGGCGGGTGGGCGGCCGTGCTCCTGGCGCTTCTTCAGCCGCCGTCCCCCGGGGCGCCCCGCTCCGGACGCACATGCCTCCCGGTGGGCGTGTCGCCGGTCACCCGCGTCCCCGGATGCCGCAGGGCGCACAGGTAGGCGATCCCGAGCGCGATGGCCATCCCGTAGAACACCCACTGGTTGGCCTCGGCGAAATCCAGCCTGACCGCGTCCATCGAGTCCCGCATCAGTGTGGCGGTCCGGCCGTCACCGGTCGGTTCCCTCGCGTCCGGATTCCCGGTGACGGCCTCCGCGACCGATCGGGCGGCATCACGCGCCGGGCCCGCCGGTACTCCCCCGGACGTGAGGGTCTCCACGACCCTGTCGGTGGTGACGTGCGTGAGGACCGTCCCGAAGACGGCGATCCCGATACTGGCCGCGAAGTTGCGCACGGTCTGGGTGATGCCGGTGACCTCGCCGTACGAGGCGCCGATCGACCGGTTGACCGCGTCGGTGGAGGCCGGTGCCAGCAGGAAGCCGATACCGGCACCGGCGAGGGCCGCGTACGGCCACTGGTCGTGCATCGACAGGTCCGTCAGCTTGTTCGCCCACAGTGCGAACCCCACCGCGCCGAGCGCCGTGCCGAGTTTCATCGCCGGGCGGGCCCCGCGCCGGTCCAGGATCCGGCCACCCCACTGGGACGCGATCCCGAAGCCGATGAAGAAGTACAACAGGTACAGCGCGGCCTGGTTCGGTGAGGCGCTCAGCGAGACCTGTGCGTAGACGGAGGCGAAGAAGAACACCGGGACGAAGGCCAGCATCGCGAAGAAGAGGACGAGCGTGTCCACGGTGAACGCCCGGTCACGGAAGACCTGCAGTCTGATGAGCGGTTCCGCCACCCCGAGTTCGTAGCGGCAGAACACCGCCAGGACGACGATCCCCCCGACGACGCACGCCCAGGTGGCGACGCTGCTCCAGCCCCATGCGGACGCCTGCTGGAATCCGAGGACACTGAGCCCCATGCCTGCGGCGACCAGGACGGCACCGGGCACGTCGAGCTTCTCGCGCCGGCGGGTCCCGGGGATGTGGGCCATGGCTGCCAGGACCAGGGCGATGACGGCGATGGGCACGTTCACCCAGAAGATCGCCCGCCAGGTCCAGGCCGTCAGCCAGCCACCGAGCAGCGGGCCGACCGCGGTGAGCGCACCCGACAGACCGAAGAACAGCGCCAGGGCGCGGCCGCGCTTCTCCACGGGGAAGACGGCGATGACCACGGCGAGCGCGGCGGGGAACATCAGTGCCGCGCCGAGCCCTTGGGTGGCGCGGAAGATGATCAGCCATGTCTGAGCGAGGTCGCCGGCCGGAACGCACCCGCACAGCACGGACGAGACGACGAACAGAAGGGTGCCGAGCAGCATCACCCGGCGGTGGCCGATGATGTCGGACAGCCGGCCGCCGAACGCGAAGAAGGCGGCGAGCGCGAGCAGGTAGGCGTTGACGACCCATTGCATCCCGGAGGACGAGAGGCCGAGCTCGTCGATGATGCTCGGGGCCGCGATGGAGACGATCGTCTGGTCGATGAACGTCATCGACACGGCGAAGAGCATCGCCGCGAGAGCCAGCGTCCGGTTGGCGGAGCCCCGTTCCGCGGAGGGGTCGTCCGCGCCTGAACCGGGACCCGGGGGGACCCTGTCGGTGCGCATGGTCCGAGTGTGGACCGGATGGGGACCACCCGCACATCAGGTGTCGCCCGCTGTACGGCGGATGGCGGTGCTGGGCGCCCCGGCCCGCCGTCAGCCCGGGGCGGCGGCCGGAGCGGACCTGTCCGGCGGCGCGGAGCCGTGCCCGGCACGGGCGCGGTGCAGGGCCAGCATCGCCTGGTCGTCCTGTGGCCGGCCGCCGGCATGGCGCCGTACGTCCTGGATCAGCGTGTCCAGGATCTGCCCCGGCGTGAGGCGCCCGCCGGAACGCGCCCGCCTGCCCAGCACGAGCGGCAGTCGGGCGACGGGGTCGTAGAAGCGCCCGTCGGCGTCCCGGGACTCGGTGACCCCGTCGGTGAAACAGAGCAGAGTGGATCCGGCCGGGAAGGAGAAGCTGTCGAGCGGCGCGGACCACGCTCCGAGGTCGCTCATGCCCAGCGGGGGCGCCTCCTCGGACGCCTCGAGCAGTGTGGCGCCGCCCTGCGCGTCGAGGAGTACGGGCGGCGGATGCCCGCGGTTGACCAGGCGTACGGTCTCCAGGTCCGGGGAGAACTCCGCGATGAGAGCCGTCGTGAAGCCCTCCTGCTGCTGCTGTCCGCCGCGCCGGCCGCCCTCGCGCAGGAGAGCCCTCTCCAGCCGGGTCACCAGTTGCGGAAGGTCCTCGGACTCGTCCGCCGCGTACCGGAAGGCGCCGAGGTCCGCGCTGACGGCGCTGACCGCCCCCAGGCCCTTCCCCCGTACGTCGCCCACCATCACCCGGATTCCGTACGGGGTGCTCTGCACCACGTACAGGTCTCCGCCGATCAGGGCTTCGCTCTCGGCCGGTACGTACCGCGCGTCGATGTGCAGGTCACCGAGCCGTGACGGGGGCCTGGGCAGCACGGCCCGCTGGGCGACGGCCGCTACGTGCTGGGCGCGCCGGGCGCGGGCGTCCTGTCTGCGCAGCGTGCGGTGGATCAGCACGGCGAGCGCGGTGACGGCCGCCAGGGTGATCTGGTTGGCCACGCCCGCGCGCCAGCCGAAGGTCCCGTCGAGCCGCGCGAGAAACGCGTGGACGACCATCGCCGTGAGGCCGATGCCGATGATCCCCCGCACGCCGAAGAGCGGCGCGGCGGCGACGGGTGCCGCCATGAGGAGCGGCGCGGACGTCACATCGTGCGGTGTGACCAGGTCGACCGCCACGGCCAGCACGATGAGGCCTACGGGGATCCACTGGGTTCTCAGCAACTGCGGCACTCCCCCACGCTGCCCGCAAGCGTGGTACTCCGCATCCCCGGGACCTACGCGAGCGGGCGTGCGGAGCAGGGCTCCTGACGCGCACGAGCCTTCGGTGGCAGCGGAACGCTGATCTTCCGCCCGGTGCGCATCCGCCACGGAGACATTGCACGCATGACCCACACAAGCGCTCGTACGGAGCAGTCGGCACCTCACCGCAGGACGACTCGCAGCCCTTCGAGGACCTTCGCGGTCATCGCCTCCGCGCTCGTGGCGGCCCGCTCCCCCACCACCTGCGGTGACGACGGCAGCCACGGCACCGGGCCTGTGCGTCCGCTTCGGCGCGGCCCGGCACGGCACGGCACATCGCCCGTGCCGAGCGGCGCCCAGGGACCGGGCGCAAGGATGACGGAACCTCAGGACCGGAGGGCCGTCGGCTGCTAGGGTCCCTCCGGACAGCGACCTCTCGGCGAGGAGACAGGACATGGTGGGAGACGACGACATCTCCGGGTGATACCCGGATGTGACCGCCCGTCGGCCGGTGCGCGACAGCACCGTTGCCGCGTGGCACCCGTCGTTCCCGTTTCCCGTGCCCACCCGGGGCAGAAGTCCGTCTGCCCGCACGCCACACGAGGTCACCCCTGTGTCCGACACCCCCTCTGCAGCCCTGCTCGCACGCGACGTCGTCCGCTCCTTCGGCACCGGGCGGGTGGTCGACGGGTTCTCCCTCACCGCGTCCCCCGGCCACCGCATCGGGCTGATCGGAGAGAACGGTGTCGGTAAGTCGACATTGCTCCGTCTGCTCGCCGGCGCCGACGAACCCGACGCGGGCATCATCACCCGCCCTGCCGACCTGGGCTTCCTGCACCAGGAGATGCCGTTCGACGCGGCGGCCACGATCGCCGACGTGCTGGACGAGGCCCTGCGAGAGGTCCGCGACGAGCTCGCCGCGCTCGAACACCTCTCCGGCCGACTCGCCTGCGCACAGGAGGATTCCCCCGACTACGCCGGGCTGCTCGACGCCTACGGCCGACGGCTCGAGCGCGCCCAGGAACAGGAGGCCTGGGACGCCGACCGCCGCGCCACGATCGTGCTCGAGGGCCTCGGCCTCGGCGGGATCGGCCGGGACCGGGCGCTCGACTCCCTGTCCGGCGGGCAGCGCGGGCGCCTGGCCCTGGCTTCCCTTCTGGTCCGCAAACCTTCGGCGCTGCTGCTGGACGAGCCGACCAACCACCTCGACGACCGTGCTGCCGAGTTCCTGGAGGAGCAGGTCCGCGGCCTCTCCGGGGTCGTCGTCGTCGCGAGCCATGACCGGGCCTTCCTCGACGCCGTGTGCACGGACCTGGTCGACCTCGACCCGGCCGTCGACGGACCTGTGCGCTACGGCGGCAACTACTCCGCCTACCAGGCAGAGAAGCGCGCCGAACGGGAGCGCTGGGAGCGGCGCTACGCCGAGGAGCAGGAGGAGCTGGAAGCCCTGCGCCTGTCGGCCGGCACGACCGCGCGTCGCGTCGCCCCGGACCGTGGACCACGCGACAACGAGAAGATGGGATACGGCGTCCGGGCGGGCCGGGTACAGAGCCAGGTCTCGCGGCGGGTCCGTAACGCCGCACGCAGACTCGACGAACTGGAGCGGCACCGGGTCGCCCAGCCGCCCCTGCCACTGCGCTTCCGCCGCGACGCGCTCGCCGGACCGTCGGGGGACGGAACGCTCGTCTCCCTGCGAGGCGTGCGGGTCCGGGACCGCCTCGCCGTCGACCGCCTCGACGTGTCGGCGACCGAGCGTCTGCTCGTGACGGGTGACAACGGTGCGGGGAAGTCGACGCTTCTGGCCGTGCTCGCCGGGCACCTCACGGCGGACACCGGCGAGGTCCGGCGCAGGGGCGGGCTCTCGGTGGGGCTGCTGGCCCAGGACACCGTCTTCGACCGGCCGGACCGCACCGTCCGGGACACCTACGCACATGCGCTCGGTGACGAGCGCGCGGAAGCCGTCCCGCTGAGCTCGCTCGGCCTGATGGCCGAGGCGGATCTCGGCAAGCAGGTGGGACGCCTGTCCGTCGGTCAGCGCCGCCGGCTCGCGCTGGCCCTGCTGGTGGCGCGTCCGCCCGAGTTGCTGCTCCTCGACGAGCCCACGAACCACCTGTCCCCGCGGCTCTGCGACGAGCTCGAGGACGCCATGGGTGCGGGCCCTGGAGCGATCGTCGTCGCCGGCCACGACCGCCGGCTGAGGAGCCGTTGGCAGGGGCGTGGGATACACCTGTAGCCACGCCGGAAAGGACCCTCAGGGCAGACACATCCTGGACACGGTGTCCACATCGCGAGACGCGTTTGCGGAGGCGTACACCTGCGGCGTTCCATCGCGCCTGTGCAAACCGAACAGATAAGCCCTGATCAGCCGGCCTCCGACGACAAAGCGGCGAGGCGCGCCGTCACGGTGTTCCCCGTGCTCGTACTCGTGGCGGGCGTAGCCGGTCTCGTCACCCCCGGCACGTTCGACGGCTGGACGGGATCGGTTCCGTACCTGCTGGGAATCGTCATGTTCTGCATGGGGCTGACGATGACCCCGCTCGACTTCAGAGGTGTGGTGAAGCGTCCGTGGGCCGTGGCGATCGGCCTCGTCGCGCACTACGTGATCATGCCGGGCCTCGGCTGGGCCATCGCCCATCTGCTCCAGCTGCCTCCCCAGTTGGCGGCCGGGCTCATCCTGGTCGGCTGCGCGCCGAGCGGCACGGCGTCGAACGTGGTGACCTTCCTGGCCCGCGGTGACGTGGCGCTGTCGGTCTCCGTCGCCACCGTCTCCACCCTGGTCGCCCCGCTGGTGACGCCGCCCCTCACACTGCTGCTGGCGGGCGCCTACCTGCCTGTCGACGCCGGCTCGATGATCACCGACATCCTCAAGACGGTGCTGCTCCCGATCCTCGGCGGGCTGGTGGTTCGCCTCGTCGCGGGCAAGTTCGTCGACCGCGTGCTGGGTCTCATGCCCTGGCTGTCGTCGCTGGCCATCGCCGCGATCGTGTGCGCCGTCGTGGCGGGCAGCGCCAGTATGATCAAGTCGGCCGCTGTGAGCGTGCTGATCGCCGTCGTGCTGCACAACGGCCTCGGCCTCGCGCTCGGTTACGGCGCGGGCAAGGTCTCCGGGCTCGGCCGGCCTGCCAGCCGCGCCATGGCCTTCGAGGTCGGCATGCAGAACTCCGGTCTCGCCGCCTCCCTGGCGACTGCTCACTTCAGCCCGCTTGCCGCTCTGCCGGCCGCGGTGTTCTCCGTGTGGCACAACATCTCGGGCGCCCTGGTCGCCGCATGGATGTCCCACCGGTCACGGCGCGACGAGCCGGTGCCCGTGGCCGCCGGTACCACGCCGAAGGCACGGACCGCCGAGGAGTCCTGACCCGGCTTTCCGAGCCCGGCGGTCCCGCGGCTCGAAGGCGTCCGTCCGGGTTCCCGGGCGGACGCCTCGTGCGTTCCGTGGCCGGCCCCGGCCGTACGAAGGCACCCGCGCACAGCCGGGACCGGCCCGCTGAGCCCGGTCATATCCCTGAGGGTTCGCCGGTCGCGGCATCGGCGTAGCGGCGTGCCAGGTTCGCGCAGGCGTCCTTGAGTTCGGCAGGTCCGACGACCTGGAAGTCGCCGTCGAACCTGCCGATCGTGGCCGCCAGTCCGGGCCATGACCACGCCCCCAGGAGGAGCCGGCAGCGGTCCGGACCGAGTGCCTCGACGACTCCGTCGCGGCTGTAGCGGGACACGACGGGAGCCGGCAGGTCAAGGATGACCTCTCCGCGGCAGGGCCAGTCCCCGCCGCCGGCCGATCCCTGGAATCTGCCCGCCACGAACTCGGCGACGTCACCCCCGGGCACGTCACGCGGGGTGAAACGGGGCCCCCTGGGGGTGCGCGGGGCGATGCGGTCGGCGCGGAAGGTCCGCCAGTCGTCGCGGTCGAGGTCCCAGGCCAGGAGGTACCAGCGCCCGCGCCACGTGACGAGGTGGTGAGGTTCGGCACGGCGCGGCGGCTTCGCGGCGTCGCTTTGCCCGGCCTCCGAAGTCGCCCCGGTGTAGTCGAAGCGCAGGACCTCACGGGCGTGGACGGCCTCGCTCAGCGCGACGAGGACGCGGGGGTCCGCCTGCGGACCGGGCTGCGTCTCCGCTGGTCCGACGGCGGTGACGTGGAGGGCGTCGACGCGGTGGCGCAGCCGCGCCGGCATGACCTGCCGGACGGTGTTCAGCGCACGTGCCGCCGCTTCCTCGATGCCGGCACCGGTGGTGGCGGCGGTCCGGAGCGCGACGGCAAGGGCGACGGCCTGGTCGTCGTCGAACAGCAGCGGCGGGAGTTCCGCGCCGGCGTCGAGACGGTAGCCCCCGTCGGGCCCCTTGGCGGCCACTACGGGGTAACCGAGTTCACGCAGGCGGTCGACGTCACGGCGCACGGTACGCGGACTCACCTCCAACCGCTCCGCAAGCACCTGCCCCGGCCAGTCACGACGCGCCTGGAGCAGGGAGAGCAGAAACAGCAGTCGCGCCGAGGTCCTCGCCATGTCAGCAGTATCCCCCGGAGAAGCGGACAGCCCCTGTCCGCTTCCCCTGCGACTGTGGTTCTGGACATGCACGTGACCGAAAGGAACCCAGCCGCCGTGAACACGCGAGATTCCGGCCGGACCGGGAACGCGGCCCACCTCCGGCGCCCCGCCCCCGTGGTGACACGATGACCGTTCTCGACAGCCGGGCACTCAATCGCGCCACGCTCGCCCGGCAGTTGCTCCTCGATCGCGCCGGCCTGCCCGTGCTCGACGCCGTCGGCCACCTGGGCGGCCTCCAGGCGCAGGAGCCGCAGGAGCCGTACGTCGGACTCTGGTCGCGGTTGCGAACGTTCGAACCGGCGTCCCTGTCTGACCTGCTGGTCCGGCGCAGCGTGGTACGGATCCACCTGATGCGGCGCACCGTCCACCTGGTGACCGCCGAGGACGCGGTCGCCTGGCGGGCTCGCCACGACGCCATGCTGCGCCAGCGGGTGCTCGGCGTATACCGCCGCGAGTTCGACGGGACGGATCTCGACGAACTCGCCGAGGCCGGACGGGCGGTGCTGGCGGACGGGAAGCCACGCTCGGCCGCCGAGTTGGTACGCGAGCTCACCGTGCGCTGGCCGAAGCCAGGACGCCGGGCCCTGGGCGAGATGGTGGTCGCCGCCCTGGTACCGGTCGCACAGACCCCGCCTCGGGGGCTGTGGCGCACCGATGCGGGGGTGCGCAACGTCCTGCTCTCCTCCTGGCTGGGCCGGAGCATCGACCCGCCGGTCCTCGACACCTCCGACCCGGTCGGCCAGACCTTGGTACGCCGCTACCTGGCCGCCTTCGGGCCTGCGGCATCGGCGGACCTGCGCGCGTGGTGCGGCCTGGCCGGGCTCCCGGCAGCGGTGAAGGCGCTGCGCGAGGAACTCGTCTCCTTCCGGGACGAGCGCGGCCGCGAACTGCTCGACCTCCCCGGCGCACCACGCCCCGACCCCGGAACGCCCGCACCTGTGCGGTTCCTCCCGGCGTTCGACAACGCCATCCTCGGCTACCACGACCGCGGCCGGATCATCGACGACGCCCACCGCGGTCTCTCGGTCGCCGGCGAGCGCGTCGTACTGGTCGACGGCCGGGTCGCCGCGACCTGGAGTGTGGACGTGGGCACCGTGGTGGTGACCCCGCTGCGCGGCCTCTCCCGGCCCGACCGCGACAGCGTCGCCGAGCAGGGGAGCGAACTGGCCTCGTTCCTTTCCGACGGCGGAAGCAGTCGTGTGCGGATCGCCGTGCCCGCGTGCTGATGCACCCCGGGGCGGCCGGGCGTTTCCGTGCCTCCCCGGCCCCCGGTTACGGCACCCCACGCACGTGGGCGGGGCGCCGTGACCGTCGGGGCGGACGCCGCCGAGCGGGACGCCCGGGGCGGCGGCAGCGCCCGCCACCCCGGCTCCGCCGGCGAACCCGCGGCGTGCTCACGCAGGGCGGCTCCGTGGGACGGCTCAGGCGGGACCGGCCGCCATGCTCCGTATCAGGCTCTTGGGCCGCAGGTCGGTCCAGTTCCGCTCCACGTACTCGAGGCAGGCCTGGCGGGTGTCCTCCTGGTGTGCCACGGTCCAGCCGGCGGGCACCTCGGCGAAGGCGGGCCACAGCGAATGCTGTCCCTCGTCGTTGACGAGCACCAGATAGGTGCCGTTCTCGTCCTCGAAGGGGTTGGTCACCGGTACTCCTAAAACTTAGGTAAGGCTATCTTCACCTGACGGTCGCAACCTTACCCACCTAGATCCCGGTTGACGCCTCGGGCGGCACAACTCCCATGGCGCGGTAGCCGTGCACCCCGATCCGCCGGGCACTTATCCTGTGGACATGACTGCTCAGCTTCCGGAGCCCTCCCCGCGCCCCGCCGCCCCGAGTGAGCTCCGCGCCTCTCATGACGACCGGGAAGCGGTGGTGGAGCGACTGCGCGACGCGGCAGCCGAAGGCCGTATCGATCTCGACGAGCTGGATGCGCGTCTGGAGCAGGCGTTGACGTCCAAGACCTACGCGGAGCTGGCCGTCCTGACTGCCGACCTGCCGCAGCTGAACTCCTCCGAGAACCGGCCGCCGCTGGTACTCAAGGGCGGAATGAACGGCGCGTCCCGAGGTCCTGGGCGTTGGGAGGTTCCGGGGCGCGTGATAGCTCACGGAGGATGGGGCGGCGTGAAGCTGGACTTCAGCCGGGTCCGGTGCCGCCTCACCGAGATCGCGGTGGAGGCCTACGGGGAGGCGGCCGGTGTCACCGTCGTCATCCCCGACGCCTGGGCCGCGGACACCAGCGGCATGGACCCCGGCATCGGCGGCCTGACGGACAGGACCACTCCGGACCGCCTCCCGGGTACTCCGCTGATCCGGCTCACGGGCTCCGGCGGCGTGTCGGGAGTGGTCATCCGCCACCCCAGCCGCTGGGAACGGCGCAAGCTGCGCAGCAACCCGACGGACCAGATCTAGGCGGTGCCGGGGAACTGGCGCCACCCCCGGCCGCACGCCGACCACCGCAGTCCGACGCACGGCTACCACCTGCACGTGACGTTCGAGCGGACCCTCGACCGCCATCCCGCCGAACCGACCGCCACGAGATCGGTGAGCCTCGACTGCCGGACCGGTACCGGGACTCGAGCTGCGACCGGGTGGCGTCACCCGTACCGGACGCCGTGCCGATGCCTCTTTCGGGGAGTCGCCACAATGACTGCATGAGGTCCCACGACGTCCTGCTGAGCGAGCTGCGCCGGAGCATGGCCGCGCTGACCACAGAGGGGCGCGTGTACGTCCGGGCCGGCCGGTACGCGGAGTCCGCCCCGGACATGGCGGAACTGACGGCGCAGATCCGCGCGTTGCTCACCCAGGTTTTCGAGGACCCGGCGTGGAAGCGCTTCCTCGCTCCCGCGGTACCGCCGGGGGCCGGGGCCGTCGAAGGCAGTTTGGAGCTCATCGAGGTGGGGACCGCGGCAGGTCTCCTCACGTCTGTCGCCTCCGTCGGCATCGTCTGGCCGTCCCACGCCCTCGTGGACCACGCCGTAGCCGCCCGGACGGCGACGCGTGTGGTGTCGCTGCTCCGGTCCGACGCGACCTGGTGGACCAACCACGACTCCGACTGCGGCGCCGTCAACCTGCTCACACCGGTCTTCGACAGCCTGATCGCGGGAACGGACGGCACCTACTACGCGATAGCCGTCCAGGTCGCCGACGACTGAACCCGGCCGCACCCACAGGCCTCTGATCCTTCCCGCGGACGGACGCGCCCGCCCGCCACACCGTCCGGACGGGGTTCCTCGGCCTCCCTCTCGCGGAGGACCGCGGGCGCGTGGCCCACAGCCTCCGCCGGCGGTCCTGCCCGTGCGAGCAGGACCTACGCGGCGGCCAGGTGACGACGGTGAGCGGCCGCCCCCTCCGTCCGCGGCGTCCATCCCGATGACTAGTCCACGTGTCTCCTGTGGCCCTCACGTATGACCCGTGACCGACGTGAAGAGGGATTCGTGGAACCCCTGCCGGCTCATACCGTCTTGATCAGAGACCGCGGCCGACAGCCGTCGGGGCAACGGTTCCGAAGACAGGCGAGACAGTGAGCAGGTGGCACGGGTGACTCAGCAGGATCGGCCGAAGGGCAAGGCGTTCGCTCCCGAATACCAGGGGGCGCTCGGCTCGTTGTCGGTGAACTCCTCCCTCAGCGAGGTGCTGGCCAAGGGCGTCGAAGAACTACGGGCTGCCGAACGTGCCGGGGAGCACCGGGAAATGGCACGCTGCGGGCTCGCTGTGGCGGAGGCTTACAGGCGGCTGGGGCGCGTGGCTGACGCCGACGCCGCGTGGAAGTCGAGTTACCGTGCGGCACGTTCGGCGCAGGACGTCGGGGCCATGGCATGGGCGTTGTGGAGCGGTGGCACGCTCGCCCGCCAACGGGGTTCGCTGGCACTCGCGTACCGGCTCCTCGGGCTCGCTGCCGAGATGGGTGAACGCGGGGGCGACGTGGTCGTACGCGGCTACTCGCTCGCCGGTCTCGCGGAGACGGGGCGCATCCAGGGCGACTACCAGGCCGTCGGCGAGCTGCACGAACGACTCCTCGCGGAAGCCCGCAGGCGCGGAGAGGCCCGGCACACGGTCTGGGCGCTGGAAGGCATAGCCCAGATGCACCGGAACACCGGGTCGTACGACAGGGCACTCGCCCTCTTCGAGGAGGCGGCCGAGACCGCGCTCCGAGCCGATGACCGGCGAGGCCGGGCCTGGGCGCTGCGCGGCATAGCCGACGTCGTGTCCGTACGCGACGGTGACGTGGAGCGTGCGCTGGCGCTGCTCACCGAGGCAGAATCCGTGTGCCGCGAGATGAAGTTGTCCAGTGCGCTGGCGTACAACCACAAGATGCGGGCCAACGTGCACTACCGCGCGGGGCAGTACCCGCAGGCCCGTGACACCTACGCACAGGCGCTCGCGGAGTTCGAGGAGATGAACGAGCCGCGGGGCACCGCGCTGTCCCGGCTGGGGCTCGCCAAGTCGCTGGCCCGGCTCGGACGGAACCCGGCGGAAACGGTCGTGGAACTGGCCGGGCTCCGCCGGACCCTGGACCGCATCGGCCTGAAGCACGCCCGGGACATGGTCGACAAGGCGGCGGTGGAGCTGGGAGTCGGCCCGCTGCCCGGCGTCGGCCACCGCACGGGGGAGGCGGTGACGCGATGACCTCCCCCGTGACCGCGTCGGCCGGCACCGTACGCGACGCCGCGCCCGCCGGATCCGCCCGGAAGGCCGCGCCGGCCGGGGACGTCACGCCTTCGGACTCCGCGTCGTCCGAGCCCTCGGCCACCGCTCCCGGCATACTCGCCCGCTGTCGCGATCTGGTGCGCCCGTCCTTGTCGGCCGCCGTCGGGCGGCTCCATCCCTGGCCGGGCGAGATGGCCGCGTACTCCCTCGGCTGGTGCGAGGTCGGCGGTACGCCGGCTGACGGGTCGTTCGAGGGCAAGGGCGTGCGCCAGGCCCTCGCCGTCCTGTGCGCCGAGGCCGCGGAGGCGCCCGGGGAGAGCGCCGTGGCCGGCGCGGTGGCCGTCGAGCTGATCCACACCTTCTCGCTGCTGCACGACGACATCATGGACGGGGACGGGACCCGGCGGCAGCGGCAGACCGTGTGGAAGGCGTACGGCACCGGGCCCGCCGTGCTCGCCGGGGACGCGCTCTTCGCCCTCGCGGTGCAGACGCTCGCCGAGACACCGGGACCGCACACGGCCGCGGCCGTCGGGCGGCTGTCCGGGACACTGGGCGGCCTCGTGCACGGTCAGGCGGAGGACCTTCTCTTCGCGGCCCGCCCGTGGACGGGACCCGAGGCCGTCCGGCCCGACGAATACCGTGCCATGGCGGAACTCAAGACCGGCACCCTGCTGGGCTGCGCCGCAGCACTGGGCGGCCTCCTGGGCGGGGCTCCTGCCCGCACCGTCGCCGCGCTGGACCGTGCCGGGCGCCACCTCGGGGTGGCCTTTCAGGTCATCGACGACCTGCTCGGCATCTGGGGTGACCCTGCCGTCACGGGCAAGCCCGTGCACAGCGATCTGCGGCAGCGGAAGAAGACGTACCCCGTTCTGGCCGCTCTCGCCGGTGACGGCCGCCGTGCCGGGGAGCTGGCAGGTCTTCTGAACTCCCCGCTCGGACTCGACGACGCCGGCGCGGTCCGTGCGGCCGCACTCGTGGAAGCGTGCGGCGGCCGCACCGCCACCGTGGCCGAGGCGGGCCACCACCTCGACGCGGCCCGCGCCTGCCTGCGGAGCGTGCCCCTCGCGCCGCGCGCGGCGCGAGAGATCGACGTGCTGCTCGGGTTCCTGCTCCACCGCAGGTTGTGACCGGCGGGCGGGGTGCCCCGCTCGGTGGGGTCAGGGGGGCGAGGAGACCGACGGTGTACGGGGCCCCGGGCGCGGCGAGGACCCGTCCGGCCGTCCCGAGGCCGGGTCGCGCAACACGCGCTGCCCCGGGAATGGCCCGGATCCGTGTATCGGCGTGCCACGCTCTTCCTCTCGCCCGCCGTGTCGCCGATCACGCCCTCTCCCCCCGTCCTCGGCCTTGGTCGAGCCCCCGGGTCGTCTCCGGAGTGGTCCGGCTCCACGCTCCGAGGACGATGAGTCCCTCCGTGGTCACCGGTCCGTACTGCCGACACGCGATCCATCGACTCGAGGAGAGCATCATGACCGCCACCTACACGTTCGACGTCTTCTCGAGCCTCGACGGGTTCGGCGCCGCCGGCGGCAACTGGACCGGCTACTGGGGCAGGCAGGGCCCCGAGCTCCTCGACCACCGCCTCGCCCTGTACGACGGCGAGCAGCGGATGGTCTTCGGGGCCCAGACGTATCGGGCGTTCGCCCGGATGCTCGCGTCGAGCACCGAGGAGGCCGATGTGCGCGACCCATGGGTCACACGGATGAGGAGCCTCCCGGCCACGGTGGTGTCGAACACGCTGGAGGGACCGCTCGACTGGCCGGACGCGGCGGTCGTGCACGGCGATGCCGTCGACGTCGTCGCCCGGCTCAAGGAGGAGTCCGAGGTACCGCTGCGCTCCCACGGCAGCCTGTCGATGAACCGGGCGTTGATGGCCGCCGGACTGGTCGACCGCGTCCAGGTGACTCTCTTCCCCGTGATCACAGGTCGGACCGGGCTGGACCCGGTCTTCCGGGGTGCGGCCGACTTCGACCTCGAGTTGATCGGGCACCGGACGCTCGACGGCCACATCCAAGAGCTCACCTACAGGCCGGCCCTGCACGTCTGAGCCCTTCGACGCCCTGATCGGCCTCACGGGCCCCAGACTCCTCGGGCGGACGCGCCCCTCGACACGGGTCGATCAAGAGGACAGCGAGGGTCTGCCTCCCGCAGCGGCCGGTGCTCGCCCCGTACGGCAGCACCCTCCGGAGTGGCGGTGCATACCGGTGGTCCGCCGGGGCAGACGGCAGGACACACCAACCCAGGGAGCTCCTCATGATGATTGTCGGCATCGTCGCCGTCTGTGTCGTACTGGCCGTCCTCGCGTTCTTCGTACCGCGCCTGTCCCGCCACCCCGAACGTGGCACCCAGCGAACCCTCGGGGCCGGATCACGCGCCGGCGGCAAGGCTCCGGGTGTCCTGGGCCGAATCTTCAGCAAGCCGTTCCGCAGCAGCTCCAAGGCCGTGGGCAACAGCGGCTCGGCCGGACGACGGGCCCGGGGCCGCATGCCGTTCTGAGCGCTTCGCCGCTACGGGCCGCGGCGCGAACGGCGGCGTCGGCGGCCCGGCCGGGTGGAACGTTTCCTTCCTCCCTGGGCCTCGACGGGCCGGCCGGCCCGTCGAGGCACTCATCCCGGTGCGCATCCGGCCCCCGGCCCGCCCCGTCATCGAGGGCTTCCGGGAACGGGCCGCACGCCTGCCGGAGGTGATCGGTCTGTTCGTCACCTCCGGCACACATGACTTCCTCCTGCGCATCGCCGTCCCGCTTCTCACGCCCGGGGCCCTGACCAGCGGCTCCGCTTCGGGCCCCAGGCCGCGATCCACCCCCGTCGGTGGTGATCACCGTGCGAGGTGGGACCGGATCCATGGCAGCCCCGGCAGGAGACACACCGTGCTACGAAGCGCCGTCAGGCATGAGTGCCGCGGTGCGTACGGATGACGTCCGCGTACCGGTGGCCACTGCTCTTGATGGTGCGTGTCTGCGTCGGGTAGTCGACATGGACAAGGCCGAAGCGCTTGTCGTAGCCGTAGGCCCACTCGAAGTTGTCCAGCAGCGACCAGGCGTAGTACCCGGCCACGGGCGCACCCTTGCGGACGGCCTGGGCGCACGCTGCCAGGTGCTGCTCCAGGTAGCGGGTCCGTTCGTGGTCGTCCACCGCGCCGTCGGGGCCGACGGTGTCGGGGAAGGCGGAGCCGTTCTCGGTGACGTAGAGGCGGCCTACGCCGTAGTCGTCGGTCAGGCGCATGAGCAGCGCTTCGAGACCGCCGGCATCGATCTGCCAGTCCATGCCGGTCCGCGGCACGTCTGGCAGCCGGACCTCCCTGGCGTGCGGGACGGGACCTTCGGGGTCGTCGGCGACGGTGACCGGGAAGTAGTAGTTGAGACCGTGCCAGTCCAGGGGGGTGGCAATGGTCTCCAGGTCCCCCGCGCACTCGGGCAGTTCGACTCCGTAGAGCTCCCGCATGTCCGTGGGGAAGCCGCGGCCGTACACGGGGTCCAGCCACCAGCGGTTGGTGTGACCGTCCATGCGGACGGCTGCCGCGAGGTCCTCGGGCCTCGAGGACGCGGCCTCCACCGTGGAGTGGTTGGTCACGAGTCCGACCTGCGCCCCGGGGGCGGCGGCCCGGATCGCCTGTGTGGCCAGACCGTGGCCCAGCAGCAGGTGGTAGGAGGCCCGGACCGCTGCGGGCAGATCGGTCAGGCCGGGGGCCATCCGGCCTTCCAGGTGCCCGATCCATCCTGAGCACAGTGGTTCGTTCAGGGTGGCCCACCGGGTGACCCGGTCCCCCAGCCGTTCGGCCACGACGGCCGCGTACGCGGCGAGGTGTTCGGCCGTGTCACGCACCGTCCATCCGCCCCGGTCCTGAAGTGCCTGGGGCAGGTCCCAGTGGTAGAGGGTGATGTTGGGGGTGATGCCCGCGTCCAGGAGGCCGTCCACCAGTCGGTCGTAGAAGTCGAGCCCCGGGGCGTTGACCGGCCCGTCCCCGCCCGGCACGACGCGGGGCCATGCCGTCGACATGCGATACGAGTCGACGCCCAGCCGCTTCATCAGGGCGACGTCCTCCGGCCACCGGTGGTAGTGGTCGCAGGCCTCGTCGCCGTGGTCACCGTTGGCGACCTTTCCCGGGGTGTGGGAGAAGGTGTCCCAGATCGAAGGGGATCGCCCGTCCTCGGCGACGCCACCTTCGATCTGGTACGCGGCCGTGGCCGTGCCCCAGACGAAGTCGCGGGGGAAGGCGGCGAGATCTATCGGTTCGGACACAAGGTACCTCGCAGAATTCGAGCAGGCGGGGGTGGGCGGAACGGTCGGTGAGTGCGGCTACTTGACGGCGCCGGCGGTGAGGCCGGCGACGAGGTAGCGCTGGAGGAGCAGGAACCCGGCGACGACGGGCAGGCTCACCACGAGGGAGGCGGCCATGACCTGGTTCCAGTACACGTCGTTCTGCGTGGAGTAGCCCTGCAGGCCGACGGCGAGGGTGCGGGTGGTGTCGTTGGTCATGACGGAGGCGAAGAGCACTTCGCCCCAGGCCGTCATGAACGCGTAGACGGCGACGGCGACGATGCCGGGGATCGCCGCCGGGACGATGACCCGGAACAGCGCGCCGAGCGGCCCGCAGCCGTCCACCTTGGCCGCCTCGTCCAGATCCCTGGGCACCGAGTCGAAGTACCCGATCAGCATCCAGATGGAGAAGGGGAGGGAGAAGGTGAGGTACGTGATGATGAGGCCGGCCCGCGACCCGAACAGCGCGATGCCGGTGGCGTTGCCGATGTTCACGTAGATGAGGAACAGCGGCAGGAGGAAGAGGATGCCGGGGAACATCTGCGTCGAGAGGACGGTCACCGTGAACACGCGCTTGCCGCGGAAGTTGTAGCGGCTGACGGCGTAGGCCGCGAACACCGCGATCACCACGGAACAGACGGTCGCCGCCCCGGCGACGATCAGGGAGTTCATGAAGTAGTCGGCGAGGGGGACCGTGTCCCAGATGTCGAAGTAGGGACTGATGGTCAGACCCGAGGGGATCCACTGGAACTTCCCGGTGACGTCTTCCAGCGGTTTGAGGGAGCTGGTGATCATGACGAACACCGGCAGGACCACGAAGACGGTGAGGAGTGTCAGGAAGGTCCGCCGCGCCCACAGGAACGACTGCGGGGGCGCCATCGGGGAAGGGGGGGCCTTGCGCTGTGCGGTCCTAGGCATCGGTGGCCTGCTTTCCTCGGGACGTGAACAGGAGGTAGAGGCCGGTCACGACGAGCAGGAACAGCAGCAGCAGGACCGACATCGCGGAGCCCGTGCCGAAGTTCCAGGTCTGGAAGGACGACTGGTAGATGTGGATGGAGATCAGGTCCGCCGACGCCGGTGCCGCCTTGCCGAAGAGGACGAACGGCGTGTTGAAGTCGTTGAAGGTCCAGAGGAACAGCACGAGGACGAGGACCTGGTTGACGGGCCGCAGTGACGGCAGGGTGATGCGGCGGATCTGCTGCCACACCCCGGCGCCGTCGAGCGCTGCCGCTTCGTAGATGTCCCGGGGGATGTTCTGGAGGCCGGCCATCATGATGAGGAAGGCGAAGGGCCAGCCCTTCCACACCGAGACGACGAGCAGGGTGACGAAGGCGTTGTCACCGATGAGCCAGAACGGAGGGCTGTCGGTGAGGCCGAGCTGGTCGTGGATGACGTGGTTGATGATTCCGTTGTCACGCTGGAACATGAACGCCCAGGTGATGACGGCCGCGTACACGGGCAGGGCGTACGGCACGAGGAAGAGCGTGCGCAGGAAGCCTCTGCCGCGGAAGGTCTCCTGCATGAAGACCGCGGCGGCGGTTCCGAGGAACCAGCACAGGCTCACCGACAGCAGGGTGAACAGGCACGTCGTCAGGAACGACTGCACCAGCGCCTCGCCCACCGGGGCGTCGAAGTCGACCGAGACGGCGTAGTTGTCGAAACCGGCCCAGGGCGCGGTGGCCCAGTCCCGGATGTAGAACTGGGTGAGCTGCCGGAAGCTGACGACGATGCCGATGATCATGGGCACCAGGTGGACCAGCAGTTCGAGGAGCAGGGCGGGGAGCAGCAGCAGGTAGGGCAGGCCGATCTTGCGCAGCCGCCCGGAGCGGCGTCTGCGCGGCGCCGCTCCGGGGTTCTTCTTCTCTGCTGTCCGCTCGCCGGGGATCGGGGCGGCGGTCGTGGTCATGGTGGTGTCCGTGCTCACTTCTTGGGCATCTGCTGCTGGGCCTTCTCGAGCTTCGCCTTGACCGATGCGGTCGTCACCGGCCGGCCCGCGGCCGCGTCGGCGAAGAGTTCCTTGACCGCCGTGCCGACGACGGTCTCGAACTGCGACTCCTCGGGGACCTGGGGCAGGGCGGCGGCACTCGTGGCGAGGGTCTCCCGCAGGGGCGACAGGGCGAAGGTGTTGAACGCGTCGTCCTCCTGGGCGGCCTTGACCGGCGGGATGGAGCCGTAGGCCTTGTTCAGGACCGTCTGCTCCTCGTCGCTGGTCATGAACTTCACGAACTTCTTGGCGCCGTCGATGTTCTTGGTGTTGTTGAAGACGGCCATGTTGATGCCGGCGACCATGGAGTTCGTGCCCTTGCCCGTGCCGGGCTTCCCCGACTGGACCGGGGCGGGCACCACGTCCCACTCCTCCTTCTTCATGCCCTGGGACTCGAAGGTGGCGGCCGCGGTCTGCCAGAGCACCATGGCCGTCTTGTCCTTGGCGAAGTCGCTCAGGGACTGGTTCTGCGCGTACTCGGCGTTGCCGGGTGCGATGATCTTGTCCTTGGCCATGAGGTCGACGTACTGCTTGACGGCCGCCACCGCCCCGTCGGACGTGAAGTCCGCCTTGCCTTCGGCGGTGAAGAAGTCGGCCCCGTGCTGCTTGGCCAGGACGAAGACCTGGTGGATGTTGTTGGAGAGGTTGGAGCCCTCGGCGCCGAGCCCCCACTTGCCGTCCTTGGACAGCTTCTTCCCGGCCTCGGCCACCTCGTCCCACGTCCTGGGCGGCTTCTGGATGCCGGCGTCGGCGAACATCTTCTTGTTGTAGTAGAGCGCGTAGGCCATGGAGTACAGCGGGACGGCGGCCGGGTCCTCGCCCTGGACACCGGTCGAGCCGAGGGCGGACTCGACGAAGCGGTCCTTGCCGCCTATCGCCTCGAAGTTCTTCTCGTCCCAGGGCAGCAGCGCACCGGTGGCCTGAAGCGAAGCGCTCCAGGTGTTCCCGATGTTCAGGACGTCCGGCCCCTGCCCGGAGGTGGTGGCGGTGAGGATGCGGTTCAGCAGGTCCCCCCAGGGCACCACCTCCAGCTTGACCTTGATCCCTGTCTCCTTCTCGAACTTGTCGAGCTCGGGCTGCAGGACCTTCTTGTCCACCTCGAGGCTGGCGCCCTGGTTCGAGGCCCAGTACGTGAGCGTCTTCGGCTGGTCGTTGGATCCGCCCGACCCGGACGATCCGCCGCCGCAGGCAGCCGCGGTGAGTACGAGCGAGAGGGTGACGGCACCGACGGCCGCGGCTCGGATTCTGCGCATGACTCCAGGGGCCTTTCAGAAGTGACGGATGTCCGCCGCGGACCGGGTCGGAACGACGTTCCATGTTCGACCTCAAACCCACACGGCTTAATTTAGGGTGTGAGTTAAACCCCAAGTGAAGGTCGCGTCAAGAGGTGTCGCGGCGGTATGTTGCAGAGGTGAGCTTCAGGAAGAGGGGGCAGGGTGAAAGTACGCAGCGGCCGAACGGTGCGTGACCTGCGGCGCGAGAACCGCACCGCCGTATTGCAACGTTTGTATTTCGATGGCCCGTTGAGCCGTTTCTCGCTCGGCCCGCTCACCGGGCTGAGTTCCGGCAGCGTGAGCAACGTGGTGGCCGAACTGGTCACCGAAGGGCTGGTGGAGGAGGCCGGCAGCGTCGACTCCGCGGGCGGGCGGCCTCGCACCCTTCTGCGTATCCGGCCCCAGAGCCGGTACATGATCGGTGTCGACATCGGCGAGACCCGGGTGAGAGTCGAACTCTTCGACCTCGCCCTCACGGAGCTCGCACGCGTCGAGAAGCCCCTGTCGCTCGACGGACCGCGGCGCGTCGACCGCTACGACGTCGGTGTCGTGGTGGGGCATGTACGCGCGGGCGTCACCGAGGTCCTGGAACGCGCCGGGATCGCGGCCGACCGGCTCCTCGGAGTCGGCGTCGGTGTGCCGGGCATCGTCTCCAGGACGCCCGAGGACGGCGCCGTGGTGCACGGCCAGACCATCGGCTGGGACGCGGTGCCGCTGGAGCGTCTGCTGCGTGAGTCGGTGCCGCTCCCGGCGAACGTGCTGTACTACATCGACAACGGTGCCAAGACGCTCGGCCAGGCCGAGATGTGGTTCGGTGCCGGGCGCGGGGCGCAGAGCGCCGTGGTCGTGCTGTTCGGCTCAGGTGTGGGGGCCTGCGTGGTCACCGACGACATGAGCCCGGGCCGGGCCGTCGAATGGGGGCACCTGACCGTGCGGGTGCGAGGCCGGCGCTGCCGCTGCGGCGCGCTCGGCTGCCTGGAGGCCTATGCGGGCGCGGAGGCGCTGCTGGAGCGCTGGAGGGAGGCGGGAGGAGAGCCTCTCGCGGACGTCGACGAGGAGACCGCGCTCACGGCCATGCTGGCCGCGGCGTATCCGGCCGGACAGGGCGACGAGGCCGGACCGGGCTCCGACGCCACGGCCCTGGCCGTCCTGGAGGAGACCGCGGAGTACCTCGGCGCGGGCTTCTCCGACCTGATCAATCTCTTCCAGCCCGAGCGCATCCTCGTCGGGGGCTGGGCGGGGCTCCAGCTCGGCACCCGGTTCCTGGATTCGGTCCGGGCCCACGCGACCTCGTACGCACTCGCGTATCCGGCCGCCCACGTGCAGATCGGCCTCGGCACCCTGGGGCCGGACGCCGTCACCGTGGGGGCGGCCGCCCTGCCGCTCGCCGACTTCTTCGAGCGCGGAGGCCGGCAGGAGGAGGCAGGCCCCCAGGAACAGGCCCCGGTGTGGCAGACGACGCTGCAGGACCGGGCGGCGCACCGGTGAGACGCGCGCCGGGGCCTCCCCGGCCGCGCAGGAGAGAGGGCTCTGCGTCACGTCCGGTCCGGACGCCCTTCGCGTCGTTCCCGTCCGGTCCGGAGCGTACGTGCGGGGGCAGGGCCCGGCCGCCCCGTGGCGGCGACGGCGAAGGTGCCGTTACCGGTCGACCGCCACCGGGCCTCGACGAGCCCCCTGTCGCCACTGGCGTAGTGCCGCTCAGGAAGATCTTGTACGTCACCGGGTCGCCGTCCGGGTCCCGCACGTCCGCACGGATCGTGAACTCCTTGCCCGCCGGGGTGGCGGAACGACCGCACGGGTGGGGCGCGGCAAGCATCGAGCACCGGCCGGCCACGCCCGAACCGGACCGGCCGGATCGGGTCGCCGGGCCCATCCGTCCTTCGGTGCGCCGAACGCGAGGGCGCGCCCTCGACCTCCCCAGGTTTCAGGCGCGCCCCTTCACCCCTGATCGCAGGGGTGAACGTCACGGCTTCTGCCCCCGATCCGCCCCGGCACACCGGTCACACGGGCGGCGGAACAGCAGAGCGCCCGGTGCGACGGCTGCGCGTCACGGGCGTTGCACCGGTGAGGTCATATGTTCCGGTGTCGCGTATGCGTCGGCCGATGGCAGTCGATCACGTTGAGCGATGGAGCCACCGTTCAGCACACCAGTGAGTGCCCCGTCCCGCAGTCCGGTTGCAGCTTCGAGTTCTTGATCGCCGGGCCAGCGGTCTTCGAGTCCTCCAGGCAGTAGCCTCCGCGGATGAGAAGTATCGAGATGCTGCTGCGGTTACCAGGCGGGTAGTCGTCCTGTCGTGGGAGCCGAGTGCCTTCGCGATGAGTACCTCAGACGTTCAGGTCAACCCTGCGAGGCTCACCTGGGGAGGGTTGCTCCGAGGTGGCTGAGCGCGTTGTCAGAGTGAGTTGGCAGGATCCCGGCTATGAACAGCACTCCGACCACGCCACCGCGGCCGTTCGACGTCACCTCGGTATTCCCTCAGCTGGCTCCGCTGGCGCGCACGGCGACCAGGCTGCACCCCCGCCCCGGGTCTCCGTCACCGCAGGACAGTTCCATCGGCGGACCGCTGCTGTGGCCCGCCGACGAGCCGTGGCCGCACTGCGACGGACCTCATGTGGTGGACGGAATGAACGAGGCTCTGTCCCCGGCGGACGTGAGGCTGGAGCGGCAGATTCATGCGGCCTCGAGCGGCAGGGGCCCGACCCCGCGCGAGCGAGAGGCCCTGGAGCGGATCCGCCCGCCTCGGGAACTTCCGCTGAGGGTGGCCATCGCGCCGTACGAGGGGTCCATAGCGATGCTGCCGGTCGCACAGTTGTACCTGCGGGACGTGCCCGATCTGCACGCGCCTGGAGGAGCAGACCTGCTCCAAGTCCTGTGGTGTCCCTTCGATCACCCGATCATGCCCAGGACCGCGCTGTTCTGGCGGTCGGCCGCCACGGTCACCGACATCCTCACCGCGCCCCCCGAACCGCCCGCGATGCAGTTCGACGGCTACCTTCCCGAGCCGTGCCTGCTCAACCCGGAGCAGGTCACCGAATACCCCGACCACCTGGAGTTGAGCAAGGAGATCCAGGAGCAGCTCGGAAACTGGAGCGTGTGGCAGGCAGCGGACACGGATGTGGACAGCGCCTACGCGTCGTACCCGCAGGAGTTCTACGACCTCGAGTTGGCGGGCGCACCCGGCTGGAAGGCCGGCGGCTGGCCTCGCTGGGGCGCCACGGACCCCACGCCCCGGCTCTGTCCTGCCTGCGGCAGCGACATGGATGCCCTGCTGACCATCGCCACGTTCGAGGCCGACGACGACAGCAGCTGGCTCCCGAACGAAGTCTGCGAAGGACGAGAACACTCCAGTCCCTCGTCCAGCAGCACCGGGCCGGAGGGTCAGGCCGTGATCGACTTCTTCCACGCCCAAGGCATCGAGGTGCGCAACCGCGGCCGCGTCGCCCGCGATGTCCGCGTCGCGCCCCTCGGCACCGGCCCTGTTCCGAGGAAACCGACCGCCGTCCAGATCGGCAGCGGCTACGACCAGCAGCTCTACGTCTGTCCGGCAGCGCCGGAGCACCCCCACTCCGAGCTGATGCACTAGCCCGCCCGCGCGTACGGCCCTTGAGCGGGCGGGGCAGCAGCCGGGCGGCGCACGCGCCCCGGTGGCCCGTCTCCAGAACGAAGTCTGGCGCCGCTTCCGTTCCGATGTTTCTCGGCCCCCGTCACCCGGGGGTGGCTGCGCAGCAAGAATCCGACGACGTCATTCCGGCCGGTTGCTGCGGGTCGCAGCAACCGGCCGGAATGAGGGCGCCGGCTCAGACCATGCGCTAGGCCAGCAGAGCGCCGAGGACCATGCCGCCCACGAGGCCGACAGCGCTGACAACTATGGCGGCCACGGCCAGCCGCTCGTGCCGGGCCGTGCCCTGCGGTGCACCGTGGGGCTGCTGCCCGGTCGGTCGGTTGCCATACTGCGTGGTCATCTGCCTCTCCTTCGAGCTATCGCCCTGAGACCCGATCCGACGTGGACCGGCCTACCCTACGAGTGCCCCCAACTCTTCGAGTAACACAGCAACTTGGGGCCGACCTCCGTCGAGGCGGTCGTACCGTTGCCGTCGGAGTCCCAGGCGTAGGTGCCCGCCCGCTGCAGGGCTCGACGATCCCGGCCACCATCGGCCTGCAGGGCCTCCAGCTTCGTCTTCCAGCGGCAGGGCCCGTGGCCGACGCCAGGTCGCCGCCGGGCCGGTCGCGCACCCCGGGTACTGTCTGCTCGTTCGACACGAGCCCCGGACCAGGGGCTGCGCGGGAGGGGCGTCATGAGCGGTGCGGGATCGATCGACAGCGGGTGGAAGCTGAGCGGGGAAGCGGGCGGGAGGCTCGCGGGCCGGTGGTGGAAGTGGGCCATGTCCGCACCCGAGGGCCGCAGTCCGGTCGAGGACACGACGGGCGAGCACGCCGCCTGGAACCAGCCGGACGACCTGTGGTTCCTGGCGGGTACCTACGGCGGCCGGGTCGTACGGCGCTGCGCGGTCCCCTCGGACCGGCCGGTGTTCTTCCCTGTGCTCAACATGCAGCACACCCGCTCGCATTCGAGGGTGCCCCTCGCCATGTCGGTGGCAGAGGCGACGTCATCCCTCAACGGCATCGTCCTGCCGCTGCAGGAGTTCACCGCGCCGTTCAGGACGGGGCTGACGCAACGCTACGCGTGGGGCATATGGGGCGGGATGATGCCGCTGCTTCCCGGCCAGTACGTACTGGAGATCAAGGCCAGGGCCACGAACGGCTTCTGGGTCGACACGACGTACCACCTGGAGTCGGAGCCGTCCTGACCTTCTGCTCCCCGAACCGCGGGGCGACTCGGGGAGCAGAGTGCCAGAGGGCCAGAGCACGGCGGAGGGGGCCGTCGTCGGGCGGGAGCGGGCTGTCGACGACGGCGGACGCCCGTCGTCGGCGTAGCGGTACGTGTGACCACGCCGTCCTCCCCTCAGGGCAGCACGCGATACGTCACGTGTGTGACCGAGTTCACCGCCCGGGACTCCACCTGCTCGAGATTCAGTGCCGGCACGCCGTCGAACAGCCGTGTGCCGGCGCCGAGCGTGAACGGCACGATGTGCAGCCGCAGCTCGTCGATCAGGCCCGCGGCCAGGTACTGGTTGATGGTGGTCGCGCCTCCGTGGACCGACACGTTGCGGTCCCCGGCCGCCTCGCGGGCCTGCCGCAGGGCGGATTCGACGCCGTCCGTGACGAAGTGGAACGTGGTGCCGCCGTCCATCGGTTGCGGGTCGCGCGGGTGGTGGGTGAGGACGAAGACCGGTGCGTGGTACGGCGGATCGTCGCCCCACCAGCCCTTCCACCGGCGATCCCACGCGCCGCGTACGGGGCCGAACATGTTGCGCCCCATGATGAAGGCGCCGGCCGCTGTCAGCCGGTCGAGTTCGACCTGCCGCTGCTCCGGGGTCTCGAACATCCAGGCGTGCAGCCTGTTGCCCCAGCCATCGCCGGCGTCGTCGCCGAACGGACGCTGCTCGGTCTGGTGGAGCCCGGCCGAGTACCCGTCGACGGAGATCGAGAGGTCGCAGGTCACCCTGCCCAGACGTTCGGTCATCGTGCCGGCCTCCTGATGGCGAGCTTTCGTCGCCTTCGCGATGTATCGCCTGATTCGTTGCGTTCACTACGTGGGTAGACCGTTCCGGGCCCGCGAACTCGTCGCGCGGCCGTTCGGCCTCTTGCCTTCACTCCGCCGGCCCTGACGCCTGTCCCGCGAACGGTGCGGCTCGGACACTCGCCGCGCTCTCCGCCGCACGCCACGCGTGGGCCCGGGAGGCCGCCCCGTAGCGCCCGCCCGCACACCCGCCACCCGAACTATGGTGTCCCGCCACATACGCCCCTGACCTGCCCCTTCCTACGGTATGGCGACACGGAAACGTCCCCGCCAACTGTCCGGAAGTGGTATCCATGGCCGCCCCAGCAACCGCTCCCCCACCCCCGTCGAACCTTCGCCGCATCGTCGCGGCGAGCCTCGTCGGGACCACTGTGGAGTGGTACGACTTCTTCCTCTACGGCTCCGCTGCCGCCCTGGTCTTCAACAAGCTGTTCTTCCCCGAGTCCGACCCGCTCGTCGGCACCCTCCTCTCCTTCCTCACCTATGCCGTGGGCTTCGCCGCACGCCCGGTCGGGGCCCTGGTGTTCGGGCACTACGGAGACCGGCTCGGACGCAAGAAGCTCCTGGTCCTGAGCCTGTTGATGATGGGTGCCGCCACCTTCGCCATCGGGCTCCTCCCCACGCACGCCACCATCGGTTCGGCCGCACCCGTACTCCTCACCGTCCTGCGCCTGGTGCAGGGATTCGCCCTCGGTGGCGAGTGGGGCGGCGCCGTCCTGCTCGTGTCCGAGCACGGCGATGCGAAGAGGCGCGGGTTCTGGGCGTCGTGGCCTCAGACGGGGGTGCCCGCGGGGCAGTTGCTCGCGACCGGGGTGCTGTCCGCCCTCACCGCTCTCATGTCGGAGTCCGCCTTCGAGTCATGGGGCTGGCGCATCCCCTTCCTCCTCTCCGGCGTGCTCGTGATCCTGGGGCTGTGGATTCGTCTCTCTGTCGATGAATCGCCTGTCTTCAAGGCCGCCCTCGCCCAGGCCGAACAGCGCACGGCGGACGACTCGCCCGCCGAGAAGATGCCTCTGGTCGCCGTGCTGCGGCACCACTGGCGCGACGTGCTGATCGCCATGGGCGCGCGGATGGCCGAGAACATCAGCTACTACGTGATCACCGCGTTCATCCTCGTGTACGCGACGACGTCCGCGGAGCTGAGCAAGCAGACGGCCCTCAACGCCGTGCTCATCGCCTCCGCCGTGCACTTCGCCGTGATCCCGCTGTGGGGGGCGCTGTCCGACCGGGTGGAGCGCAGGCCCGTCTATCTGGTCGGCGCCATCGGTGTCGCGCTGTGGATGTTCCCGTTCTTCATGCTGATCGACAGCAGGAGCTTCGGCAGTCTGCTGCTCGCCGTGACGGTCGGGCTGATCTTCCACGGTGCCATGTACGCTCCGCAGGCGGCGTTCTTCGCGGAGATGTTCGCCACGAGGATGCGCTACTCGGGCGCTTCGATCGGCGCCCAGTTCTCGTCGGTCGCGGCCGGCGCCCCGGCTCCCCTCATCGCCACCGCGCTGCTCGCCGACTTCGGCAGTTCGACACCGATCTCGTTGTACGTGATCGCCGCCGCCCTTCTCACGGTGCTGGCGATCGTCTGCGCCAAGGAGACCAGGAGCCGGGACCTCACGGACGTCGAGCCGGACGGCCGGAAGGCCGCGGAACCCTCGACGCTGCCCGCCGACGCCGGCACCGTCTGAACCGGCCGTGCGAAGGGCCCGCCTCCGCCGTCGACAGGGGGAGCCGGGCCCGTCAGGCCTCCTGGGTGCGCTCGAACCAGGTGGGCTCGTCCGTCAGGGACTGCTTGATCCGGAGCAGGGCGAACTCGCTCAGCGGCGGCAGCGCGTCGACGTCGAACCACGCCACCTCCAGCGACTCGTCGTCGTTCACCCGCGCCTCACCTCCCGTGGCCCGGCAGCGGAAGGTGATGTCCAGATACTGGCACCGGTCGCCGTTGGCGTACTGCACCGGCTTGAGCGCCTGGACCAGCACGACCCGTTCCGCGACGCAGTGCACCGCCGTCTCCTCGTGGACCTCACGCTCGGCTGTCACCGCCGGCTCTTCACCCGGCTCGGCGATACCACCGATGACCGACCACTTGCCGGTGTCCGACCTCCGGCCCAGCAGCACCCTGCCCGCGTCGTCGAAGACGACCGCACTGATTCCCGGCAGCAGAAGCAGCTGGTGCCCGGCGGTGGCACGGATGTCGCGGATGAAGTCTGGAGTAGCCATGCGACGAGACTACGTCGCGGCCGGGGCGTTCTCCGTACCGGCCGTCACGTCCTCACGCGCCTTCCTCGCGCGCACCGACCGCGCCACGGCCCAGCCGAGGCCGGCCACCGCGAGCAGCGTCAGGACGCCCTCCGGCAGGGTTCCCAGCCGGGTGGCGGGGGTGAGCGTGGACCGCAGCGGCACCTCGTCGACCAGGGCGTCCGGGGTGAACATCTCCGTCTTCTGCACGATCGTGCCGTCCGGCCGGATCACCGCGCTGACGCCGCTGGTGACGGGTACGACGACGGAGCGCCCGTGCTCGACCGCCCGGACCTGGCTCATCGCCAGCTGCTGGTAGGTCATCTCGCTGCGCCCGAAGGTCGCGTTGTTGCTCGGTACGGCGATCATCTGTCCGCCGTCCTTGACGGTGTCGCGTACGGCACCGTCGAACGCGGCCTCGTAGCAGGTCACGAGCCCGACCTTCGTGCCCGCCAGGTCGAACACGCCGACCTTGCCGCCGGGGCCGAAGTCCCGCTGCACCCGGTCGACGTCCTCGCTGAAGACGCGTGCGACGGACCGCATGGGCATGTACTCGCCGAACGGCTGGATGTGCCGCTTGTCGTAGGTGTCCACAGGGCCGCTCTCCGGGTCCCACTCGATCAGGGTGTTGCGGAGGGGTCCGCTGTCGGGGGTGAGGACGGCACCGATGACGGTGGGGGCGCCGATGGCCCGCACGGCCCGGTCGATGGCCTCGCGGGCATCTGCGTTGCGGTACGGATCGAGGTCCGAGGAGTTCTCCGGCCAGAGGACGAAGTCGGGCTGCGGTACCTTTCCCGCCTCGACGTCCCGGGCGAGCTGTACCGTGCGCTCCGCGTGGTTGTCCAGGACGGCCCGGCGCTGGGAGTTGAAGTCGAGTCCCAGGCGCGGCACGTTGCCCTGGATCGCGGCGACCGTGGCCGTGCCGTCCTCGGGTGAGTCGTCCACGAGCGGGAGAGCCGCCAGCGCCGCAGCGACGGGGGCGGCCACGGTGACGGCCGCCGCGACGACGGCGGAGCGCGGCACGGCACCGGTGATGCGGTAGCGGCGGACCTGCCTGACCGCTTCCAGGAGTCCGAAGCCGCACAGCACGACGGCGAACGAGAGCAGCGGGGTTCCCCCCAGTGCGGCGAGCGGCAGGAAGGCACTCTCGGCCTGGCCGAAGGCGATCTTGCCCCAGGGGAAGCCGCCGAACGGCACGCGGGACCGCAGAGCCTCGTCCAGAGTCCACACGGCAGCGGCCCAGACGGGCCAGTAGGGAAGCCGGGAGACCGCGGAGATACCGACGCAGCCGACGGCGATGAACAGTGCCTCGACCAGCGCGAGCGCGAGCCACGGAACAGGGCCGACCTCCTCCCCCGTCCAGTGCAGCAGCGGCAGCATGAAACCGAGGCCCGCGAGGAGACCCAGGCCCAGCGCCGCACGCAGCCCGCGTCCGGTCAGGACCCAGCCCAGCAGCGCGAAGCCGGGAAGCACCAGCCACCACAGGGGCCGGGGCGGGAAACTCGCGTAGAGCAGCGCACCGGACAGCACGGCTGCGGCCGGCCGGACGAGCCGCGGCCACAGCTTCCTGCTGCGGGACACGGGGGCGGACGGCGGTTCGGCGGTGGTGATGGTGGCGCTCACCTGCCGGAGTCTACGGTGGGCGACTGTGCGGGCGGCAGTGGCTCCGGTCACGCGGAGCACCGGAGCCGGGCCACGCTCAGGGCCCCGAGGGCTTCCCGTCGGCCGTGAGGCGCAGGCGGTCGCGGATGAAGCGTACGGCGGCCTCCGCGTCGTCCACCGTGACGGTGAAGGTCCTGCCGTCCCCCAGCCGAAGCACCAGCGCCTCCCCTCGGCGTACCACCACGGCCGTTCCCTGGTCGGGGCGCCAGCGGTAGCCCCATCCGCCCCACTGGCGCGGGGTGACCTTGGGGGCGAACTCCGCGCCCACCACATGGGTGAGCAGGATCCGGCGCCTGGGGAGCCCGGCGTGACCGCAGCGCACCTCGAGGGCGTCGCCGTCGACCTTGACGGCCACGTGCACGAAGGCGAGGGTCCCGAAGAGGATCAGGAGTCCGGCGGCCACGCAGCCGATGACGGACATGAGCAGCGGAGCGAACCCGGCCTCCCAGGCCGAGTCGACAGCTAGTTCGATACCGAGCGCCAGGCACCCCGCTCCGGCAGCGGCGAGCAGCCACTGGAAGCGGTTGGTGGCCCGTCCGGTCCAGACCGTGCTCGGGGCCTGGCTCGAACCGTGCCGCGCGTTGCCGGGGTGGTCCGTCATGCCAAGCAGCGTACCCAGGTTCCGTGCCGCGAGGAGGGGTGCGTGGGCCCGGCGAGGCCCCGCGAACGGTCAGATCACAGGGGTGACGGCCTTGAGCAGCAGGCCCTCTGCGTAGGCCAGAGCGGGTTCTGTCAGATCAGCGGTCTGCCCGCCGAGGAGAACGGTAAGGGTGCCGACCGGTTCGGCCGACGGAGCGGGGACCGCCCCGATACGGCGCAGCGCCTGGGCGGCCACGGCCTCGGCGGAGCCGTGCAGCACGAGCGGGGGGCGGCCGGGCCGGTCGCGCTCGACCGCGGCACGGATGCGTTCGGCCACCAGCTCGTAGTGGGTGCAGCCGAGGACGACGTCCGTGACACCGGCCGGGGTGAGGGCTGCGGCAGCGTCCACCGCGCGGTCGATCGCCTCCTCGTCGGCGTGCTCCACCGCGTCGGCGAGCCCCGGGCAGGGCACTTCCGTCACGTCCACAGCCCGCGCGAACTCGCCGATCAGCCCACGCTGGTACGGGCTTCCGGTGGTCGCGGGAGTGGCCCAGATGGCGAAGGGGCCGCCGCCCGCGGCCGCCGGCTTGATCGCGGGCACCGTGCCGATGACCGGCAGCCCGGGCTCCAGCTCGGCCCGCAGGGTGGGCAGGGCGTGGACGGACGCGGTGTTGCAGGCGATGATCAGCGCGTCCGGCCGGTGGGCGGCGGCCGCCTGCGCCACGGAGAGGGCGCGACGGGTCACGTCCTCGGGCGTGCGGGGCCCCCAGGGCATCGAACCGGGGTCCGAGGACAGCACCAGATCAGCGTCCGGCCGCATTCGGCGTACCGCGGCCGCTGCCGCGAGCAGGCCGATTCCCGAGTCCATGAGTGCGATCTTCACCCGGTCACCATAGTCGACCGCCCTTGCGGCGCCGCTGGAGTGGGGCACACTTCGACGGATGAGCGCCGTTGCCTGGATCGCCGTGGGTTCACTGATCGTGTGGGTGTGGCTGTTGCTCGGCCAGGGCTTCTTCTGGCGGACCGACCAGCGGCTCCCGGCTCGCCGGGACCCGGCGCGCTGGCCCTCGGTGGCCGTGGTCGTGCCCGCGCGGGACGAGGCCGAGGTCCTGCCGATGAGCCTGCCGTCACTGCTCGCCCAGGACTATCCGGGTGATGCGGAGGTCTACCTGGTCGACGACTGCAGCGGCGACGGCACCGGTGAGCTCGCCCGGGCGCTGTCCGAACGGTGCGGCGGACTGCCACTGACCGTGGTGACGCCCGGTGAGCCCGAGCCGGGCTGGACGGGCAAACTCTGGGCGCTGCGGCACGGGATGGCGCTGGCCCGGCAGCGTAAGCCCGAATTCCTGCTGCTGACGGACGCCGACATCGCTCATGAGCCGGACAGCTTGCGAGAACTCGTCGCCGCGGCCGGGACCGAGGGCGCGGACGGTTTCGACCTGGTCTCGCAGATGGCCAGGTTGCGGGTGACCAGCACCTGGGAGCGGCTGGTCGTGCCGGCCTTCGTCTACTTCTTCGGGCAGCTCTACCCCTTCCGCCGGATCAACGGAGGGGAATCGCGGACGGCCGCGGCGGCGGGCGGCTGTGTGCTGCTCCGTGCCGGAGCAGCCGAGCGGGCGCGGATCCCCGAGTCCATCCGCCAGGCGGTGATCGACGACGTCTCCCTGGCGCGCGCGGTGCGGCGCAGCGGCGGCCGTATCTGGCTGGGACTCGCCGACCGGGTGGACAGCGTGCGCCCCTACCCGCGGCTGGCGGACCTCTGGCACATGGTCGCGCGGAGTGCGTACGCGCAACTGCGGCACAGCCCGATCCTGCTCGCCGGCACGGTCCTCGGTCTCGGCCTCGTCTATGTCGCGCCGCCCGCCACTCTGTGCGCCGGGCTGCTGACGGGCGATGCGACGGCCGCGGTCGCGGGCGGGGCGGCCTGGGCGGTGATGGCCGGGACCTACATGCCCATGCTCGGCTACTACCGGCAGTCGCTGTGGCTGGCCCCGCTGCTGCCCTTCACCGCGGTCCTCTACCTCCTGATGACGGTGGACTCCGCGGTTCAGCACCACCGGGGGCTCGGTGCGGCCTGGAAGGGGCGAACGTACGCCCGCCCCGAGGCCGCACCGGAACCCTGAGCCGCGGCCGGCCCGGGCGGCCACGGTCACCGCTGCCGCCTCACTTGCGTCCGGGTGTCCAGTTCATGCCCCACCCGTATGCGGCGTCGATGGTCCGCTGAGGGCTGACCCCACGCTGGGGGACGAGGTAGCGCGCCTCGCGCTGCACGGTGAGGTCTCCCCCGTTGCGCGTGATCAGCGCGAGCGCGCACACGGTGGAGGGCACGGTGCACTCGTCGAGGGAGAAGTCGATCGCCGCACCGTTCTGCGGCTGGAGTGTGACCGTGGCATGCAGATCTGCGAAACTCCGGGCGCCTTCGTAGACGGTGACGAAGATCAGCACACGACGCAGCCGGTCCTTGTGGTCGAGGTTGACCGTGAGGTTCTCGCCGGTGGAGAGCGCGCCGGTACGGTCGTCTCCGTCGAGGTGGATGTACGGCGGCTGCCGGAGCGAACCGAAGGCGTTCCCGAGCGCCTGCACGACTCCCTTGCTCCCGTCGGTGAGTTCGTACAGTGCGCACAGATCGAGATCCAGGTCGGCGTGCATGGCGACGGCCCTGCCGAGCTTCGCACCCCAGCCCTTGAACTGCTTGCGCACCTCCCAGTTGAGATTGACGCGCAGCGCACCGGAGGTGCCGCCCTGTTTCGACAGCGACACCGAGGGGGCTTCCTTCGTCAGCGTGACCTTGGTCAGCCTCACGGCCTGTACGACAGGGGGTGCGGGCGGCGGAGTGGGAGCGGTCCGCGGGGCGGCGGGGCGTGCGGAGGGCTGAGGAGCCGCCGGCGACCGCTGGGACGGCGGCGCCTGCCGCGGTTCGTCGACGGAGATACCGAAGTCCGTCGCGAGACCTGCCAGCCCCGTGTCGTACCCCTGTCCCACAGCCCTGAATTTCCAGGCGCCCTGGCGCAGGTAGAGCTCACCGAGGATGAACGCGGTCTCGACGGTCGCGTCCGCGCTCTCGAAGCGCGCGATCTCGGAGCCGTTCGCCGGGTCCACGATTCTCACGTAGAGGCCGGTCACCCGTCCGAAGGTGCCGCCGTCGGCGGAGGCCGCGACGACGACACGGTCGACCGTGGGCTCCATCCGCGCGAAATCGACGGCGAGGGTGTCCGTGACGGCGCCGCCGGTCGTCTGCTTGCCCTCGTGGCGCACCGCGCCGGAGCGGTGCGCCGGTTGGTTGTAGAAGACGAAGTCCGCGTCGCTGCGCACCTTTCCCGACACGAGGAGGAGCGCCGAGGCATCCACGTCGGGTGCCCCGGGAGAGGCACGCCAGCCCAGTTCGACCCGCACGGCCGGAGCCGGCACCGGGACATTGGTTCCCTTTTGCATGGTCATGCTCGCCCCCATCACGAGTCCGGCTGCCCGGAGCGTTTCCGACAACCTATTCCCCGGCCCGCCGGGTAGCCCACAGCCCTGACGGGTCAGCTGCCGGCGATCCACCGACAGGCCCTCGTGACCTCGCTCCGAACACGATCACAGCACCCCCCGGCGCCGCATTTCGCCGAGTTCGGCAGCGTTAGCGGATTCTGATACGCAGACAGGGGCGCCACCCGCAGGTCCGGAGGCACGTCCGCCCGGACGCTGTCCTACTTCTTGGTCACGTGGGTCGTGCGGGTCACGCGCCGCGAGTGCGGACGCCGGGCGCCCCGGCGGCGCAGCCGCAGAGGGAGGACGTACCAGCACAGACAGAACCAGAGCATGACGCTGCCGACCAGGACCACCGCGAGCGGGCCCGGCACCACCACGTGAAGGATGAGCAGGAGGGTGCATCCGATGGTGAGGGCCAGCAGCACCATCCCGCAGATCATCAGCCTGCCGGCGGCCTCGACCACCTCGTCCTTCATGCGCTGCCCGGACAGGAAGCGGTGGATGGACACCGGGGCTATCAGCGAGGCGGTGGCCGTCGCCCCGAGCACGACGGTCGTGACGTAGACGGCGCGCTCGAACGTGCCCAGGTCCTGGAACAGAGGTGTGAAGGCCACACTCAGCAGGAAGCCGAACAGGATCTGCACACCCGTCTGGGCAACCCGCGTCTCCTGGAGGAGCTCGTTCCACCGGCGGTTGACCCGCTCCCGAGCAGTCTCCGGACGTTCCGGCTCGGAGCCCGTCTCTGCTGACGCGCAGGCAACGCAGAGCTTCTCCCCCGTCCCCGGGCCGGTCCGCTGCTCAGTCATGGTCATGTTTCCTCCAAGTGCTGGACCCGTCGGATTCCCGCGATGGGAGCCTTTATGCGGGCCGGGCCCGGAGCCGCACCGGTGTCGCCGTGGACGGCGCGTCCCCTCCGGAGCCGCAGGTCAAGCGGGGGGTGCGCCCGCCCCCCGGCCTGGCGTCGAAGCAAGAGGTCGGGGTCCGCCATGACGGAGAGCCATGTGCCGGGCGTCAGGGGCGGAGTGGGCCGGCCGGCGTGTCTTCCGTACGCACGGTGTGGCGGGCCCGCCGTGCACACCCACCCCGGTCGGTGTGATGCTCCAGGGCACGCGACCGGACACACAGGAGGCCGGGCTTCTTCGACGGGGCGGCTGTCCGAACGGAGGAAGGTCCCGGCTGGTCGAGCGGCAGCGAACTTCTGTACCTACCAGTATGTACACTAGGTGGCATGAGTACTGCGGACCGCCTCATCGAGAGCACTCGGGAACTGCTGTGGGAACGCGGCTACACCGGCACGAGTCCCAAGGCCATCCAGCAGCGGGCCGGAGCCGGGCAGGGCAGCATGTACCACCACTTCGCGGGCAAACCGGATCTGGCGCTCGCCGCGATCAGTCGCACGGTCGAGGAGATGCGGGCCGCGGCGGAGACACAGTTCTCCGCGCCCGGGACCGCCGTCGAGCGGATCACCGCGTACCTGCGCCGCGAGCGGGAGGTGCTCAAGGGCTGCCCGGTGGGGCGCCTCACCCAGGACCCGGACGTCATGGCCGACCCGACGCTCCGGGCACCGGTCGAGGAGTCTTTCGCCTGGCTGTGCGATCGCCTCGCGGGAATCCTGGCCGAGGGACGCGAGTCCGGCGAACTGGATGCCGCGCTGGACGCACGAGCCACCGCCGCGACGGTGGTCGCGGTCGTGCAGGGCGGCTATGTGCTGGCCCGCGCCGTCGACTCCGTGGCCCCGTTCGACCAGGCGATCACCGGTGTGCTGAGCCTGCTGTCCGCACACGCGTCAACCGCCCGCGGGTAGAGGGGACCCGGGGCCTCCGTGCGCGTGTCACGCGTTCCACGGTCCGCCGCCCGGAGCAGACCGGCTGCGCCCCGTGGATCGGACGGAAAGCCGAGGGTCCTCCGCCCGTCCGGGTCGAGGACGTCCACTTCGTGCCCGGGTCCGCACCGGGTGGCACCGCCTTCTCGGGGCCGGGCACCGCACGCACCACGCACCTCGTCCATTCACCACCGTCGGCTCTTCGGCGGTCCATCGGGAAAGGCAGCCCCTTCGTGTACGCCAAGCAGTACGAGATCACCCTGCCCGCCGACTACGACATGCAGGTCATCCGCACGCGAGTGGCCGACGGCGGGCATGTGCTCGACGACCGCGCCGGACTGGGGCTGAAGGCGTACGTCATCCGCGAACGCGGCGTGGACGGCTCGCCGGTCAACGAGTACGCACCCTTCTACCTCTGGAACGACACCGGTGCGATGGCCCACTTCCTGGTCGGCGGCGGAGGGTTCCAGAACATCATCCGGGACTTCGGGCGTCCGGCCGCACGTCACTGGACCGGCATCGCCTGCCACGCCGGACGCGCCCGCGCGACGTCCCCCCGGACGGCCTCGCGTCGCCTCACCCCGATTCCCGCCGGCTCCGACCCCGACGGCACCGGGCTGGGCCTGACCGCGCTGATCGGACGGGAAGTCGAGGAGCTTCGCCGGATCGCCCACCGGAAGGACGTGCACACCGTCGCCCTGGGCCTCGACCCGCACGACTGGCAGTTGATGCGGTTCGTCCTGTGGGCGGACGGAGCAGACCCTGACGAGGAAGCCACCGAGCGATACGAGGTGCTGCACCTGTCCGCACCCGGACTGCCCGACCTGCCGGAAGGGCATGACTGGTAGGGCCTGCGGCACCCGAGAACGCCGGCAGCGGTGGCCGATCCGCAGTCCGTACCGGTCCGCCGACGTGCGGGAGGGCCCGTCGTGGCACGCGTTGGATGCCGTTCGAGACGAGAACGGCATCGGCCGGTCACGAGGTCAGGAAGACCGCGTCCCATTGCGTGCGCGGCGATTCCCGTGCGGCCGCGTCGCGGGTCCTCGCATACGTGAGGAGGGCCAACGCCACCCCGGCCGCGCCGTCGATGAGGGCGGGACTCTCCAGCATGACCGGGCCGGTGGAGGTGCGGACCAGCTGGTGGTAGCCGAAGGCGGAGCCGGCGTCGTACAGGGCGGTCAGCCCCACCGCCAGGCGGTCGGCGCCGCGCCACAGTTCCGCGTCGCCCGTCCGCGCCGCCAGACGGACCCCGGCGTGCAGGACGCCCGCGAGACCGTGGCAGAAACCCGGGTCGCCTCGGACGAGTTCGGATACCGGCCGGCGCAGGAGGGCGGACAGCGCGGACACGGCCAGCTGCGAGGTCGCCTCGTCGTCGAGCGCCGTGCCGGCCAGGTGGAGGGCACCCGCGATCCCGGAGGTGCCGTAACACCAGCCTGCCCGCGCGGCCGTGTTCCGGACGGGCGAGACTTCGCCGGTCTCCTCGTCGAAGGCCACCCGCGCGGGCCAGGACACGCCGCCCCGCCCGTCGTCGTACGCGTGACCTCGCAGCCATTCGGTGAGCCTCCGGACCGCGTCCAGGGTGCCGGGCACCCGGTGGCCGGCCCGGTGCGCCAGCGACAGCAGCGCGAGCGGGCCGCAGACGCCGTGGGCGACGCCCACATTGAAGTCACCGCGCGGGTAGGCGGTGCGGTCCTGGGGAACCGGATAGCGGTCCGGCGCGCACCACCATCCGGGGACGTCCACGCCGTGCACCCGTGACGGCCGGGTGAGCTCGATCAGCAGGGCGAGGATCTCCGTCAGCGCGTCCGCCGCCCGTTCGTCGCCCCGGGCCGCCACGGCCAGCAGCGTCCTGCCCTGGCCGGTGAGGCCCGCGACGACGTCGTAGTCGAGGTAGGAAAGCCCTGCGTCACGGCGGTCCCGGAGGGCGGCGACGCGTGCGCGGCTGTGGTCGGCGAGTACGCCGGTGCTCCGGTCCAGCAGCCGTGCGTACCCGCCGGTGCCCTCGGCCCGTACCAGAGCGGGCAGAACGAGGTTCCCGACGGCCGCCGGCCCTGCCTGTGGGGCCGTGGCGGCGGCGGCGGCCAGATGCGCGTGGGCAGGCTCGGACCACTGTTCGTCGTCCTCCGCGCAGACGGCGTGCAGCAGGCCCACGCCCGGGTGGCCGAGGAGCACGGACGCCGGCTGCCAGCCGGGCAGCATCAGGTCGGCGGGCACCTCGGCGAACGCGTCGGCCGTGATCCGGGCGACCCGGGCGGGGTCGCGGAGCCGCTCCGCCACGGTGTGAGCGGTCTCCAGCGCCGCGACCCGGGCGTCGTGGACGGGATTCATCGGCCGTGCCTCTTCCTGCTGAGACTGAGAGCGAGACCCTCGCGGGCCGTCACATGGGCGAGGATCTCCTCCTCGCGGCGGGGACCGAGGAGCCTGTTGCAGTGCATGTGGGCGAGGCTCATCGCGACCGCGGCCCGCCTGTCTCCCGACCCCCCGGTTCCGGCCGGGCCGGGGGCCAGGATCTCGCGCAGTGCTGCCAGCGCGGCACTGCGCCCGGCCGACGGGGCGGCGGGTCCGGGCGCTCGCGCCGGGGCGCGGCCGCCCGCGGGGCGCCCGTCCAGCCGGTCCGCGACCGCCTCCTTCGTAGCGCGCGCCACCTCGGAGCGGCGGGCGAGGAACCGGGGGTCGCCGAGCCAGCGGAGGGTCTCCTGCGGGGTGCCCAGCCCGGTGAGGAGGTCGAGTATCCCGAGCGCCGCCCGGGTGACCGGCGGGACGGCGGGGTCGGCGGGCGCGGCGAGTTGTGCGAGGACGACGGCGCTGTCGGTGTGGAAGACCCGCTCGGCGTGCTCGATGGCAGCCGGTCCGCCGTAGCGCTCGATCTCGGGGTCGTACGTGTCCAGCACCAGCCGGTCGGTGAGCCCTGCCTCCCGCAGTTCCTCGGCCCATTCCCGTACGGCAGGCAGCAGCACCGGCCACAGGCTCTCCGGCTTGCCGTGGAAACGCAGGCGCAGGTGTGCGTCGGGGTCGGCATAACGCAGGAAGAACCATCGGTCGGCGCCTGCCGCGCGCAGTACCGGGGAATCGACGAGCCGCGCCAGGTGCCGGCCGAGGACCTGCTGGTGCAGGGCGTCGGGGACGTACACCTTGGCGTACAGCCACTCGCCCCCGGGCAGAGCCGCCCACCGTGCGCGGTCCGGCCCACCGGCGGCCGTCGTGCCCACCGGTGCCGGGGAGGCGTTGGGGGCTGGGGTGGCCGCCCCCGGGGCTGCCGCCGGCGCCGGGGGCACCGTGGTGGCCGGGTGCCGGGCGAAGAGGGGGAAGACCAGTTCGCAGGCGTGCGGGCCGCCGGCGTCGGCGAACCAGCCGGCTCCTTCGGGGCCGCCGTACCACTCGGTGATCACCAGGCCCTGGGGCCGCTTCACCTCGTCGTGCAGAACCAGGAGATGGAGCGGATCGTCGAGGTCGACGGTCACCCGGTTGTCCACCCGTGTGAGCAGTGTGTAGCGGGGAACACACCGGCGCCGGCGCCATGCGGCGACCGCGGCGCGCCAGCCCGGACCGGTGCCGTCGGATTCCGCGGCACCCTCTCGGAGCGTGCGGTCCGGGAGCCAGCGGGCGGGTGCCAGCACCGTGCGGCCCGTACGGACCCGGGGCAGTGCGGGCGCGGAGGCCCAGGATCCCCAGTTCCAGGGAGTGCACCAGTCCTGGCCCTCGTAGCCGAGGTCGAGCAGGAAGCGTGCCACGTACGGGAGATGACCGCTGCCGGGGTTCAGCATGGAGTACGAGACCGGTCGTACCGGGCGGCCGGTCGGTGTGTGCACGACCCGCAGGCGGTCCAGGTCCGCCTGGACGGCGAGGTCCTCGGGACACAGGTCCGTGACACCGTCGCGGGCGGCCCGCGGGACGCCCAGCGGAATGCGGTACGGGAGCCACTGGGGCACGGTGGCCACGTTCGCGGAGCGGGCCACCCGGGGACGGTAGGCCACCGTGGCCGTCACCTCCCCGGCCGCCGCCACGGCGTGGGCCGCTTCCTCGGCGCGCGCGACCACCGCGCCGACCGGCCCGGTGTCCCCGCCCAGGAGCGGTGCGAAGCGGCCGAAGGTGGCACCGGCGCGGGGGGAGCCCGGGTTCGCGCCGAGGACGAGGCTGAACTCCCCTGCGCACAGCGCTTCCCAGCTGCCGGCGACGAGCTCGGCGCCCAGTTCCAGGGACGCCGGGACTCGGCGGGGGGAACCCGGGCCGCCGGCCCCGTCCCCCCTGCCCGCAAGGTCAGCTCCGCCGGGCGGAGCGGGCCTGGCGGGCCCGGTGGCCACCGTGGCGTCGAGGGCGTTCAAGGTCTCCTCGTCGAGCACGACTTCGCCGACGCCCGTGTGCGGCCGGGCGCCGTGCACCAGCTCCCCGAGGAACTGGTCACGGCGCCGGTCCGCGTCCGTCGGCGCGGTCGGCGCGCCGTCCGCGCCGACGGGCCCGCGGTAGCTCTCCGGGAGGCCCAGGCCCCGTGCCTCGTCGAGGAGTTCGAGCAACGGCACGGGCCGGTCGGTGCCGTACCGCTCCAGGAAGGCCAGGTGGTACGCCCGCATGTGCGGCATGCCCGACGGGGTGGCCGTCGTCCGCCACAGGGCGGCCGCTGCCCGCGCGGCCTCCCGGGCGACCTCGACGGGCAGGACGAGGCGCGCGTCGAGCCGCAGGTCGGACTGGATCACGTCGTCGGCCCGGCGCAGTTCCCCCATACGGGTGGTGGCCTCGGCGAGCGCCCGGCCCCGGGTGGCGGGCGGGGAGTCGTCCAGGGCGGCGAGTCCGTCGCGTACCGCGACGAGGGCACGGGTCACGGGGTGGCCGGTGCCGGCCAGCCGCTTCAGCACGTGGTCGAGGGGGGCGGTGTGGTCGGGTGCCGGAACCAGGTCGCTCAGGAGGAAACCACTGCCGACCAGTTGTGCCACGGTCCGCTCCACGGTCGTGGCCGGAGCCCCGGGAAACCGGTCGGCCATCGCTTCGGCCAGTTCGTCCCAGGTGACCGGCTCGGCAGCTCGCTCGAGGACGTACGCCACGACTGCGGTGAGCCGTACCGAGTGTGCCAGTTGCCGCTTCCCGGACGGGTCGTGGTGGTCCACGAGGACCACGCGGCCGTCCCGGACGGTGCGCAGCGGGTTGGCGGTCAGGGCCGCGCGCTCCCGGAGGCCGGGGGTGGTGACCACTTCGTCCTCGAGGACGCCGTGCAGCCAGGCCGCGTCGGGGCGGCTCAGGCTCCGGTGCGCGCCGCCCAGCTCCCTTACGGGCGCCGGGCCCGTACCTGCCAGGGCGGCACCTGCGAAGAGTCCGAAAGGGGTGGGCCGATACGTCATCCGAAGGTGGTACTTGGTCAGGGAGACGAGCACCCGGTTCAGTCGCCTGCGCTTGAGCGGGACGCCCGTCCGCACCTTCTCCACCTCGTCGGCCAGGCTGGGGCTGGCCAGTCGGACAGCGGCCAGGAACGCGGGGTCCGCCGCGAGCCGTCCCACCTCGGTCCTCAACGCCGTCTCGGAGGTGGGACCGGTGGGCGGTCCCACGGGTGCGCCGGCCGCGGGCGGCATGCGGGAAGCCGCGGCGCGCAGCAGCACCACATCGGCGGCGTCGAAGATGTCGCTGTCCGTCACGTGTCCGTCCCCGGTCCGTTCTGTGCGTGGTGGTGGCATGGGTGCGCCGGGCGGCACAGCCGGTCAGGGCCGCGCCGCCCGGCGCCCGGTCAGCGGGTCAGCCGATCGGCCTCACGGGCGATCAGCAGTGCCAGGAGGTGACCGGGCAGGAGAGACAGGTGCCGGTGCCCGTGAAGGACTTGGCCTCCATCGCGGGCGAATCCTGGATCACGACCTCCAGGTCCAGGTCGAGGTCGAAATCCGTCTCTGCGGTGAGGGCTGTTGTCATGCTGTTCCTCCGTGGAATCGCGGTCGCTGCGGTGGCCGGGTCCGCCGGTCACCGATCACGCCGTGGTGCGGAGGAAGATCTAGGGGGGCCTTCCAAACCGCCCCTTAAGGGGCCCTAATTCCCGGGGCCGAAGGGCCCCGCCGCCCCTGTGCCTCCCGCGTCTCCGGGCTCTAGGCGGCTGTTAGGGCCGCTTTAGACGGCTCGCCAAGCATGGCCGCGTCGTACCCGACGCACGGGGAGAGCTGGGAATGGTCGAGAAGACGGACGACACACTGCGGTCGCTCCACGAGCGGGGCCGTGTGGCCGCCGAGTATCCGCGGGTGCGGGGCCTGGTCCGCGGGGCCGGCGTCGCCGAGACACGCTGGGCCGGGAACCTGCTGGCCCGCATCGGCGCGGACGCCGTACTCGCCGAACACCCCGACACCCCGGTCGTGTCGGTGGCCTTCACCGGCCACAGCACCGTGTCCGGACTGGTCGCGCCGGTCACGGCCGAGCTGGCGCGCCACGGTCTGCTGCTCCGCCCGCACGTGTCCGACTTCGACGGCTACGTCTTCGACCTGTCGGACACCGCGAGCGAGCTGTACTCGGCGAAGCCGGACGCGGTGGTGTGCCTGCTGGACGCCTCCGTGGTCTTCGACGAGGTGCCTGTGCCCTGGGAGCCGGAGGACGTGCGCCGGATCTTCGACGAGAAGCTGACGCTGCTCGACGGTCTCGCGACGTCCTTCGCCGGCGCGGGACAGGGAACGCTGGTGTTCAACACCCTGCCGCTGCCGCGCGAGTGGACGGCGCAGCTGATCGGCGTACGCGACCGGGCCCGGCTCGGGGCGGTGTGGCGGGAGGCCAACGCGCGCCTGCTCCGCCTGATGGACCGCCATCCCGCCCTGACCGTGCTCGACTTCGACCCGCTGCTCGGAGCGGACCTGCCGCTCCGTGACGACCGGCTCGGCGTCTACACGCACACGGAGTTCTCGCCCGAGGCGCACGCGGCCTATGCGCGCGACGTGGCCCACCTGCTCCGCGCGGCCACCGGCCGCGCGAAGAAGTGCCTGGTCCTCGACCTGGACAACACCGTGTGGGGCGGAATCCTCGGGGACGACGGGATCGAGGGCATCGAGGTCGCCGGTTCCTACCGGGGCGAGGCGTTCCGCCGACTGCAGCGGACCGCCCGCCAGGTCGCCTCACAGGGGGTGCTGCTCGCCGCGGTCAGCAAGAACGACCTGGATCCGGTGCGTGAGGTACTGCGGTCGCACCCCGACATGACGCTACGCGAGGACGACTTCGTCCGGGTCGTCGCCAACTGGCGTCCCAAGCACGACAATCTGCGCGAGCTGGCCGCCGAACTCAATCTCGGGGTGGACAGTTTCGTGTTCGCGGACGACAGTCCGTACGAGTGCGGGCTCGTCGTCCGCGAACTCCCGGACGTCGCCGTGGTGGCACTGGACGAGGAGCCGGCACTGCACGTCGAAAAGCTGCTGCGGGACGGCTGGTTCGACGTACGGGACATCACCGTGGACGATCTGAAGCGTCCCGAGCGGTACCGGGAGGAGCTGGACCGCAAGGACTTCCTGCACGGCTTCTCCTCGCTCGACGACTACCTGCGCGAACTGGACGTCCAGGTGCGCTTCGCCGACGCCTCTCCGGCGGAGCTGGCCCGGGTTTCCCAACTGACGCTGCGGACAAACCAGTTCAACCTGACGACGGAGCGTCTCCAGCAGTCCGAGGTGGCCGAGCGGGCCGCCGCTCCAGGTTCCCTGGTCCTCACCATCCGCTCCGGCGACCGGTTCGGCGACAACGGCGTCGTCGGCGCCGTCCTCGCCCACCGCGAGGGCGACGAACTCGTCATCGACAACTTCCTGCTCAGCTGCCGGGTGTTCGCCCGCGGCATCGAGCAGGCCTGTCTGTCGGCCGTCCTCGGCCACGCCCGGGACCAGGGCCTGCGCTCGGTCCGTGCCGGTTACCGGCCGTCGGCCAAGAACGGCAAGGTCCAGGACTTCTACCCCGGCAACGGCTTCCGGCCGGCCGGCGGCGGCACCGACGGTGCCCCCACCCTCTACCGCCATGACCTGGCGGAGATCCCCGCGCCGCCGGATCACATCCGGCTGACCCTGAGCCTGGGAGGGCTGCACCAGTGAAGAGCCTCGACGACTTCCTCTCCCTCGTCCACTCCGAGACAGGTCTGTCGCTCACACCCAGCACGGTGGGCGCCGATTTCGACGAACTGCCCGGCTGGGACTCGCTTCTCCTGCTGACCCTGCTCACCGCGATCGAACGGGAGACCGGACGAAGAGTGCCGATGGCGCAGGTTCTGGAGTCGACCAGCCTGCGCGACATCTACGCGCTCACGGCGCAGACGGTCGAGCCATGAGCACCCCGGCGGATCCGGCCGCCGGGGGCCCGGGTGGCCCGCGCGGCCGCCGGCCGGGCGAGACCACCGCGGGTGGCACCCCCTCGCCGTATCTGCTGCCCCGGCAGGCGGATCCGGCCGGCGCGCCGCTGCGGCTGTTCTGCTTCCACCACGCGGGTGGGTCGGCCTCCTCGTTCTCCGGCTGGCAGCCGCGCCTGGGCGGCGGTGTCACGGTCGTACCGGTGCAGCTGCCCGGCAGGGAGCACCGGGCCCGCGAGCCCCGGCTGCACGACTTCGCTCGGCTCCTCGACGAACTGGACGAGGCGCTCGACCCGCTGATGGACGCGCCCTACGCCTTCTACGGGCACAGCATGGGCGGCATCGTCGCCTACGAGATGGCCCGGCGGCGGTTCGCCCAGGGCCGGACACCGCCCCGCCAGCTGCTGGTCGGAGCCTGCCCGCCACCGCACGCGCCTCGCGGCGACATCGCGCCCGACCGGGTCACGGACGAGGAACTCACGGCCTGGATGACCGGTCTGGGCGGGCTGCCGGAGCTCGTGCTGCGCTATCCGGAGTGGCTCCGGCTCGCCGTCGCCGTACTCCGGGACGACCTGCGCCTGGCGCACGGCCGCGCGCCCGGCCCCGGCCCCGGGGAGGAGCCGCTGCCGGTCCCGATCCGGGTGTTCGCCGGGTCGAGCGACCCGCTGGTGACGCCCGGGCTGGCTGCCGGATGGGCGCGCCACACCTCGGCTGACTTCAGGGTGTTCAACCTGCCCGGCGGGCACTTCTTCCACCGGTCGGCGCCCACGATCATGCTCAGGCTCATCTCCTCGCTGCTCGCCGCCGAGTACGCCGCCCGGTCCTGAGGGCCGCACCGCGACCCCGTCGGGGCGGTGGAGGGCGACGCCCCGCTCCTGCCGCGCCTCGGCGTCCGGCGCTCATCTCCCCTTCGTACGACCTGTTCCACCTGAATCCCGCGCAACCGAAACTCGGAGACGGTAGACGATGACTGCTGCACCCCACCCCGTCGTACTGTGGCCGGTCTCGGCGCCCGGACCGGCCTCGCTGCGGGCGCGTGCCGCCGCCGCGGCGGAGCGGCTCGACGCTCTCCCCGGCCTGACGCCGGCGTCGGCCGCCACAGCGCTGAGGGCCGCCGACGAAGCGGCCGCGTACCGTGCCGTGCTGGTCGGCCGGGACCGCGACGAGCTGCTCGCGGCTCTGCGGGCGGTCGCCGTCGGCCGCGTCGAGGAGGCTGCCGAAGGGCTGCACGAGGGCCGGGTACCGCAGGCGGGCGGCGCGCCGGGCGCCGTCTTCGTCTACCCCGGTTTCGGCGCGCACTGGGACGGAATGGCCGTCGATCTGCTGGACGGCTCCGAGGTGTTCCGGGAGAGCGTCGAGGCCTGCGCCGAGGAGCTGCGCCCGCTGGTGGACTGGGATCTGACCGATGTCCTGCGAGGCGTCGAGGGCGCTCCGCCGCTGGAGTCCGCGGCGGTGGTGATGCCGGCGCTGGTGGCCGTGATGATCTCGCTGACCGCCGAGTGGCGCTCCCGCGGCGTCGAGCCGGTCGCGGTGGTAGGGCACAGCATCGGCGAGATGGCGGCCGCGCACGCCTGCGGGGCGTTGCCCCGGTCCGAGGCGCTACGGATCGCGGCGGTCTGGGGTGCGGCTCTGACCGAGGAGCTCTCGGGCCGCCACGGCATCGTGGCCGTGCTGCTGCCCGCCGAGGAGATGCGGGCGAGGCTGGCTCCGTGGGGTGACCGGCTCGGCCTTGCCGCGGTCAACGGACCGGGTTCGGTGACCGTGTCGGGCGACGAGGACGCGCTGGCCGAGTTGCTGGCCGCACTCGCGGACGAAGGGGTGCGGACCCGGCGGATCCGGGCCGACTTCCCCGTCCACGTCGGCCAGGTGGAAACGATCGCGGACCGGCTGCTCGCGGGACTGCGGACGGTGTGCCCCGCCCCGTCCGGGATCCCGTTCTACTCCTCGGCGCGCGGCGCCCTGCTGGACACCCTGGAGCTGGACGGCCCGTACTGGGCGGGCCAGTTGCGCCGTCCGGTGCTCTTCGAGGCGGCGGTGCGCGCGCTGCTGGCCGACGGCCACACGGCCTTCCTGGAGGCCGGCCCGCACCCGGTGCTCAAGATGGCTGTCGAGGACATCGTCGAGGACGCGGGCCTGGTGGACAGCACCGTGGTGACGGGGTCGCTGGTACGCGACCGGGACGGCGTCCGGGCCATGTCGGCGGCGTTCGCCGAGCTGTGGGCGCACGGCCTGCCCGTCGACCTGGCACGGGCGACCGGCGGCGTGGCGGGGCCCCTGGCCCCCGGGACGAAGGCTGCGGCGGGCGTCAGCGACGACGTGGACGCGGGCACAGCCGGGCCTGTACGGCTGGAGCTTCCCGCCTACGACACCACCGGTGACGCCGCCGGTGCCACCGGCCGGGTGACCGAACTCCGGGCGGAGCTGGACGGGTTGGCACCCACCGAGCGCCTCCGGCGCCTGCATGAAGTCGTACGGGAGCAGACGGCGGGCGTGCTCGGGGCCGCCGCCGGCAGCACGGCCGGATCGCCCGGTGGCACCTTCCGTGACCTCGGCATGGAGTCCTCGGCCGCCGTGGGGCTGCGGAACCGCCTGGCCCAGGCCCTGGGCGTACGCCTGCCGGTGGCCGTCGCCTTCGACCACCCCACGCCGGAGACGCTGGCCACACATCTGCACGCGCTGCTCTACGAGACGGGAACTCCGCGGGAGACCGCACGGCGGGCGCCGGCCGACCCCGGCGAGCCGGTCGCGATCATCGGCATGGCGTGCCGCTACCCCGGCGGGGTCGCCTCGCCCGAGGACTTGTGGCGCCTCGTCACCGAGGGGACCGACGCCATCGGCCCGTTCCCGGACAACCGCGGATGGGACGAGGACCTGTACGACCCCGACCCGGAGGCCGTCGGCAGGTCGACCACCGCACGCGGCGGGTTCCTGCACGGGGCGGGCGAGTTCGACGCGGGCTTCTTCGGGATCAGCCCGCGCGAGGCGACGGCGATGGACCCGCAGCAGCGTCTCCTGCTCGAGACGGCCTGGGAGACGTTCGAGCGGGCCGGCATCGACCCGACATCGCTGCGCGGCAGCGACACCGGCGTCTTCGCCGGCACGTACGGTCTCGAATACGGTCCTCGGCTCGCGGAAGCCACCGAGGGAGTCGACGGCTACCTGTTGACCGGACAGCTCAGCAGCGTCGCCTCCGGCCGCATCGCCTACTCCCTCGGCCTCGAAGGCCCGGCGATCTCCGTGGACACCGCCTGCTCCTCGTCGTTGGTCGCCCTGCACCTGGCAGCGCGGGCTCTGCGGCAGGGGGACTGCTCGCTGGCACTGGCGGGCGGCGCGGCCGTCATGGCGAGCCCTGGCATGTTCGTGGAGTTCAGCCGTCAGCGAGGGCTGTCCCCCGACGGCCGCTGCAAGGCGTTCTCGGCCGAGGCCGACGGAACCGGCTGGAGCGAGGGCGTCGGCCTGCTGCTGGTGGAGCGGCTCTCGGACGCGATACGCAACGGGCACCCGGTGCTGGCGGTGGTCCGGGGTTCGGCCGTCAACCAGGACGGCGCGAGCAACGGTCTCACGGCCCCCAACGGCCCCTCCCAGGAGGCCGTGATCCGCCAGGCCCTGGCGGACGCGGACCTGACGGCAGGTGAGGTCGACGCCGTCGAGGCGCACGGCACGGGCACGCGGCTGGGCGACCCCATCGAGGCGCAGGCCCTGCTCAACACCTACGGCCGGGAGCACGACGCGGAGCGCCCGCTCTGGCTCGGCTCGTTGAAGTCGAACATCGGCCACGCGCAGGCGGCGGCCGGAGTCGGCGGCGTCATCAAGATGGTGATGGCGCTGCGCCACGGCCGGCTGCCGAGGACCCTGCACGCCGAACGGCGCACGGAGCACGTCGACTGGTCGGACGGCACGGTACGTCTGCTGACCGAGGACCGTCCGTGGCTCGCGGACGACACACCGCGCCGTGCGGGTGTGTCCTCCTTCGGGATCAGCGGGACGAACGCGCACGTCGTCATCGAGCAGGCCCCGGACGCACCCGAACCGGCGGAAGCCGAACTCCCCGCTCTCCCCTGGCTGTTGTCGGCGAAGAGCGAAGAGGCACTGCGCGACCAGGCACGGCAGCTGCACGCGTACACCATCGGCCACCCCGACGTTCCGGCCGAGCGG
>NZ_JNXG01000017.1 GCF_000717025.1 Streptomyces atroolivaceus | reverse complement strand
CTTCTTCCTCGAGCCGCCTACCGGGATGTGGGGGACAGACGCCAATCCCCGGCTCCGTGCACGTCACGGACTCGGCGGTTCCTTCGCTGTCACCCCGGGCGGGGCGATCATCCGTGCGAAGGTTCGAGGCCCGACCTTAGTGACCATCCTGTGATCTACGCAATCTTCACAGGAGGAATGTCGACAGCCGGGGTCCTTCTGTGAGCGCATCGCGCGGCACGTGCCCGCAGCCTGACAGACGCGTTCCCTGCCGAACGCGTTCCCTGACGACGCGCTCCCTGATGTCGAGGCATGGGCGTCCCGGAGAGAGCGACACCACGCTCGGCCTCGCCGGTCCGGATCCGCCCGGGAAGCGGATCCGGACCGGCAGGCCATCGGTGATCCGGCGGTTCAGGACAGGGGGCAGGCGTGTGAGGTGCCGGTCGGCCTCCGGCCTCGGCCGGCAGCCTTCTGACGCTTCCGTGTCCGGAGGAACGCCGGTGCGCTCACCGCAGCTGCTCGGGGGCGACCAGACGCTGAGGCACCGGCGATGCCCCGGGGACACGCTCGGCGGGGGTGCCGCTCAGTGCTCCGTCCATGTGCCCGAGCAGCGCCGCACCGATCGGGTCCGGCAACGGCTTCCCGTCGTCGCCGAACCGCTCGTACTTCATCAGGTTGTAGCCGATCGCGGCCTGGCGGCGCCCGTCCTCGGTGGACAGCGCCCAGGTCCCGGCCCCGAACACGCCGCCGTCGTGGCCCCAGTACCAGCCGCCGCTCGGCATCTTGAGTGTGTACAGACCGAGGCCGTAGCGCAGCGCCACCTCCTGTCCCGGGGCCGGCTCGTACGCGGGGACGGTCGTCTTCATCTCCCGCAGTTCGGCAGCGCCGAGCAGCTTCCCGCCCAGGAGCTGGCGGTAGAAGTCGTTGAGGTCGTTCATCGTGGAGACCATGGCACCGGCCGTCCCGGCCCAGGACATGTCGTAGACGCTGTAGTCGCGCGCCGGTTCGATGAGTCCGTAGAACGACTCGTACATCTTGGAGTGCGGCCCCGATATGCGGGCGGAGCGGGGGAAGTACGTATGCCGCAGTCCGGCCTTGCGGATGACGTTCCTGTCGATGTACGACTCCGGGTCCTGGCCTGTGACCTTCTTCAACAGCAGCCCGGCGATGACGTAGTTGGTGTTCGCGTACGAGTACGTCCCACGTGGCGCAGGCGGCTCGCCGGCCAGGCCCAGGCGGACCAGCTCCTCGGGGGCCGCCTCGCGGAACCGGCCCTCGTCCAGGGCCTGTCCCGGGTCCGTCACCAGCTTGGGGAAGGCGGGCAGTATGTAGTCCGCGATGCCGCTCGTGTGGTTGAGCAGCATCCGCACCGTCACCTTCCGGCCCCGCTCGCCCGGTACCAGCTCCGGAAGGTGGTCCCCGATCGGGGCGTCCAGGTCTATTCGGCCCTTGGCCACCTGCTGGAGGACGGCCACCGAGGTGAAGGTCTTGGTGATGCTGCCGACCCGGTGCTCGTAGTCCGGGCGCACCGGCCGTCCGGTGTCGATGTCGGCGACACCTGCCGCTCCGCGCCACCTCTCGGAGCCGTCCCTGACCGATGAATAGGCCCCGTACATCCCCGCCTGGTGGAACGCGTCGAGGGAGGCGCGCAGCGCCTTCCGGTCGAGGCCGGACGTGGTGGAGGCGGCAGATGCGGTGGCGGAGGCGGATAACGGGGCGGCGGCCCCGGCCGGAAGCGCACCGATCGTGAGCGACAGCAGGACCGCCGATGCCACGGCGGCCAGGCGTGCTCTCCGGCGGTCGGGGCGAGGGGTGGGTCGGGTGTTACGCATGGGCGGATCCCGTCTCATCAGGTGTGCGGGGCAGGAACCTCCATCCTCTGTGTGTCACACCGGCCGTCCGTCCTCCTTCGGAACGACTCCGTTCACAGGAAGAGATGACGTTTGTCAGGTTTCGGTGTCAGGGCTCTCCCGCAGGGAGGCGCCCTCCAGCGGGCAGGCCGGAGGCCCTTGGTGTGCGGGTGCGGCTGCCCGCGCAGGGCCGGCCGGTCATGCGCCGACCAGCTCCTCCGGGCCTTCACCCGGACGACGGGCTGAGGCCGCCGCGGCAGCGGCCTCAGCCCTCTGTTTCAGGTCGCGCTGTTCCTCCGTGGCAGAGGTCAGGCGGCCTGGGCCAGTCTGTCGACCTTCGCCTTGGCCGGTGTGGAGCCGAAGATGTCCACGGCGTGGTAGTACGTCCACGCGGTGCTGTTACAGGCGGTCAGCTGCGCGCCGGAGTAGCGGGCACACACGCGTTTGAGGTCGGAGTAGAACGCGGAGTCGATGCGGGCCTTGTTCGCGGAGAACGAACCGGCGGCCTTGTAATTGCGGTAACCGAAGTCATGGCGGGCACAGGCCGTCTGGAAGGGGAAACCGAACGGGTTGTCAGGAGAGGAGCTGCAGTAGTCCGTGGACCAGTCGAAGCCGTACGCGGACCAGGCGCCCTTGTTGTTGTTGGCGGCGTTCCAGGCGTTGTAGCTGGAGGCGCTCGTCTGGGTCCAGGAGCTGAGGACCTGGGGCTTGTCCGCCGGGGCCGCCGAAGCGGATGCGGCAGGGATGAGGACGAGCGGGAGCGACACAGCAACTGCGGCGAGCGGCACGGTGAAACGGCGACGCATGAGCAACCTCCGGTGAATGAAAGGGGGTTGAGCCTGGCCCTGCGCCTCGCGGATCTCGCGAGGCCGCCCTGAGTATGCCGTCATGGACCTGCCATGCGCAGCGATTTCGTCAGTTGGTCGCCAAGAGTTCGGCCGCCCCGCGGGCGGCATCCGGTGGCGGTCGGGGCGCCCGGATCTCCGCGCGTAGCGTCTGACGAGCCAATACGGCCCGACAGGCCCGTGCCGGCCGGTCTCCGCGCGTAGCGTCCGACGACTTTCGTCCGGTCCGGCGAGCGTGTGCGCTCTGGAGATCCCGTGCGGGCCGGGCTAAGGTTCCGGCATGCACTTCCACCAGATCTACGGCTGACACGGGCGGGGCAGCGCCCCCGCTCCCGTCCCGCGACCCGTGTGCGCTCCCCGGCAGTTCGATGCCCGGCGGCGGCGCGCCGGTCCGGTGTGTCCCTCTCGCCGTAGACCTGAAACGAGTGATTCCGTATGTCCCGTCGCCGTACCCATATCGCGATGATCGGCATTCCCGCCGTCAGCCACGTCCTGCCGAGCCTCGAGATCGTGCGTGAGCTGGTGGCGCGCGGTCATCGGGTGAGCTACGCCAACGACCCCGCGGTGGCCGGTTTGATCACGGACACCGGTGCGGAGTTCGTCCCGTACGCCTCGGTCCTGCCGGTCGCCGACAACGACTGGCCGGCCGACCCGATCGCCGCGATGGACGTCTTCCTCGACGACGCCGTCCAGGCCCTGCCCCAGCTCCGCGCCGCGTACGACCAGGACAGGGCGGATCTGTACCTGTACGACATCGGCGCCTACGCCGCACGCGCCCTCGCGGAGTCGCAGGGCCGGCCCGTCCTCCAGCTCTCCCCGACCTTCGTGGCCTGGGACGGTTACGAACACCAGGAGATGGCAGCGCAGTTGTGGGCGCTGCCCGGTGCCGACGCCTACCGGGCGAAGTTCGCGCAGTGGCTCGCCGTCTCGGGGGCGTCCACCACCGATGTGGACACCTTCTCCGGACGGCCCGCGAGGGCCCTGGCGATGATCCCGAGGGCCATGCAGCCGCAGGCGGAGCATGTCGACCCCGACGTGGTGACGTTCGTCGGTCCCTGTTTCGGCTCCCGCGCGGACCGGGAGGCCTGGACACGGCCGGCCGATGCCGAGAACGTGCTGCTGATCTCCCTGGGATCGGCGTACACGAACCAGCCGGAGTTCTACCGCCGGTGTGTGGAGGCCTACGGCGACCTGGAGGGCTGGCACGTCGTACTCCAGATCGGGAAGTACACGGACCCCGGTGCACTCGGCGACCTCCCCGGCAACGTCGAGGTGCACTCCTGGGTGCCCCAACTGGCGATCCTGGAGCAGGCCGACGCGTTCGTCACCCACGCGGGGATGGGAGGCAGCAGTGAAGGGCTGTACGCCGGGGTCCCCATGATCGCCGTCCCGCAGGGTGCCGAGCAGTTCATGAACGCGGACCGGCTCGTCGGCCTGGGCGTGGCCCGCCGCATCGATACGGCGGACGCCACCGCCGAGGCCCTGCGCACCGCGCTCACCGGGCTCGTCGCCGACCCCGACGTCGCCCGGCGCTCGGCGCGGCTCCGTGCCGAAGCCCGGGCCGAGGGCGGCACGGAACGGGCGGCCGGCCTCATCGAGAAGATGCTGGGCTGACCCCGCCCGCGCACCAGGGGGCGGGGAGGGCGGTCGTGCGCTCCCCGTCCCGGTGCGGGTCAGGGCGTACGGGAAAGGACCGATCCGCGGCCCAGCGCCGCCACCCCTCGGCCCGTGAGGGTGATCCGGGCGGTGTGAGGGGGGCGAGGAGGCCGGCGCTCCGGCCGTAGCGCCCGATGCGGGTGAGCGTGGAGCGGAGGTCCGCCGGCAACCCCTCGGCGGTGCCGGCGGGGACGTATGCCTGCCCGACGCGCGCCACGCCACCGATGCGCCGTACGAGGCAGACGCCTCCGGGATCACCTGCGGATTCCGCCTCGTAGACCTGCGGCATGCCCGGTTCCCGGCGATTCACGGACGCCGTGTTCCCAGAGGCCGGACCTCAGCCGAGGGTCGAACCCCCGCCGGAGGCGGCAGCCGTCCGAGGGGTCTCCTCCGTGTCCCGGCGGCGCATCGACAGGAGCAGGGTCAGGACTGTGCCGGCGACCGCCCAGGCGGAGAGCACCAGCAGGGGGCCGGTGACCGCGTTGCCCCTGAAGTACGCGATCGAGCGGGCCACCCAGGTGCCCGCGCCGGGCGGCAGGGCGGGGCCGATCGCCCGCCAGAAGTCCGGCAGCATCGGCAGCGGGAAGGCTCCGCCCGCGCTCGGGTTGCCCGCGATCACGATGAGCAGGACGGCCAGGCCGATGCCGACGATCCCGGTGAGCGCCTCCAGGGCGAGTGTGATCATGCCGACCGCGAAGACGACCAGGGCGCCCAGGCCGGCCAGGGCCCACACGCTGCCGGGGAGCGCTCCGAGGACCGGGCCGATGATGACCGCGCCGCCGATCCCGCCCGCGACCGAGTACAGCGCCATGACGCCGGTGCGGATCACCGCGCGCTGCCGGTTGGCGGGCTTGGTGCCCGCGCTGATCGCCAGGATCGAGGCGCAGAGGTAGCCGCCGACGCACCAGCCCACGACCAGGTAGAACGACGAGAGGCCGTCGAAGTCGTCCGGGGAGGCGGGGGCCACGTCCACGGTCCGCACCGTGCGCTGCTGCGGCCTTTCCGCCTCCTCGATGATCTTGGCCAGGGAGGTGGCCAGTACGGTGCCGCCGCCGGACGCGACGAGCACGGTGTCGGTCGCCCCGGTGGGGCTGACGATCAGGGCGCCGTCGATGTCGCGGTTCTGGATCTGCCGGCGGGCCTCGGCCTCGTCGGAGACCGCACGCGGATCGAGCGGGCCGCCCGGCAGGTCACCCAGCTGGGTGACGAGCTGCCCGGACACCTGCTGCGGGGCGACGACCCCGAAGGGGACGTCCGTCGGGTCGGGCCTGTGCAGCGCGCCGACGTAGGAGGCGATGAACAGCAGCTGTAGCGCCAGGACGCCGACGACCAGCAGTGCGGCCCGTGCGGTGACGGCGTTCTTCACCTCGTCAGCGAATGTCATGCCCCCACGGTCCGGGCTGGGCGCTGTCCGCGCAGGCGGGAGCGGGCCGAATGGCGGAGGTGCGGCCGCGCTCTCGGTTATCGTACGAACGTTCGAAACTTGGTCTATGGTGGAGAGCGAGGGGGTGGTGAGTACGGATCGGTCCAGGAGGTGCGGATGCCCGGGTTCACGCATCTGCATACCGTTTCCGGGTTCTCCCTGCGGTACGGGGCATCACACCCGGAGCGGCTGGCCGAGCGCGCCGTCGAGCGGGGGATGGACGCCCTCGCGCTGACCGACCGCGACAGCCTCGCGGGCACGGTCCGCTTCGCCCGGGCCTGTGAGAAGGCCGGGATACGGCCGCTCTTCGGGGCGGAGCTCGCAGTGGCCCGGCAGGTGGCGGGGGAGGGGCGTACACACAGGCCGCGTACGCCGGTCCGTGGAGGTGCCTTTGTCGATGAATCCGCACCCCGGGTCACCTTCCTCGCCCGGGACGGCGCCCGCGGCTGGGCCGAACTGTGCCGGCTGGTCACCGCCGCCCACGCCCCCGGTGCCGGGGACCGGGATGCCGGGCAGCCCCTGGTCGGCCGGGACGCGCTGCCCGCCGAAGGGCTCACCGTGCTGCTCGGCCCCGCCTCCGAGGTGGGCGCCGCACTGGCCGCGGGCCGGCCCGACCGGGCCGCCGCGCTGCTCGCCCCCTGGCGGGAGATCTACGGCGACGCCCTGCGCCTCGAAGCCGTCCACCACGGACGCGAGGGCACCGGACCCGGGTCGCTGCGGCTCGCCGCCCGTACCGTCGGCTTCGCCGCCGAGCAGGGGGTGCGGGCCGTGCTGACCAACGCCGTCCGGTACGCCGACCCGGGGCAGGGCCCCGTCGCCGACGTGCTCGACTCGGCCCGCCGGCTCGTCCCCGTCGACCCGCGCCGCTCCCCCCTCGACAGCGGGGAGCGCTGGCTCAAGGGCGCCCGCGCGATGGAGGAGACCGCCGAGCGGATCGCCACCGCGGCGGGGCTCGGGCGGGACGCGGGGCGGCGGCTGCTCGCGGAGACCCGGCACACAGCCGACGCCTGTCTCGTCGACCCGGCGGACGACCTGGGTCTCGGCAGCGTCCACTTCCCCGAGCCGCACCTCGTCGGAGCCGGGCGGCGCACCGCCCAGCGGGTGCTGGCCTCCCGTGCCGCCGCGGGCATGGTGCGACGCGGCTACGACCGCAGGCGCGACTACTGGGAGCGGATGCACCACGAGCTGGACATCATCGCCCACCACGGTTTCGCCTCCTACTTCCTGACGGTCTCCCAGGTCGTCGACGACGTGAAGGGGATGGGCATACGGGTCGCCGCGCGCGGCTCCGGGGCCGGTTCCCTGGTCAACCACCTGCTCGGGATCGCCCACGCCGACCCGGTCGAACACGGGCTGCTGATGGAGCGCTTCCTGTCCAAGCGCCGCTTCGTGCTGCCCGACATCGACATCGACGTCGAGTCGGCCCGCCGCCTGGACGTCTACCGCGCGATCATCGGGCGCTTCGGCGCCGAGCGGGTCGCCACCGTCTCCATGCCCGAGACCTACCGGGTGCGCCACGCCATCCGCGACGTCGGCGCCGCGCTCTCCATGGACCCGGCCGAGACCGACCGGCTGGCCAAGGCCTTCCCCCACATCAGGGCCAGGGACGCCCGCGCCGCGATGGAGGAACTGCCCGAGCTGCGGGCCGTGGCCGCGCGGAAGGAGGAGTACGGCCGGCTCTGGGACCTGGTGGAGTCGCTGGACGCACTGCCGCGCGGCATCGCCATGCACCCGTGCGGGGTGCTCCTCTCGGACGCCTCGCTGCTGCGGCGTACGCCGGTCATGCCCACCAGTGGTGAGGGCTTCCCGATGGCGCAGTTCGACAAGGACGACGTGGAGCACCTCGGGCTGCTCAAGCTCGATGTGCTCGGCGTGCGGATGCAGTCGGCGATGGCGCACGCGGTGACCGAGGTGAAGCGGGCCTCGGGGCGGGAGGTCGACCTGGACGCCGTACCGCAGGGCGACCCGGAGACGTACCGGCTGATCAGGAGCGCCGAGACGCTCGGCTGCTTCCAGATCGAGTCGCCGGGCCAGCGCGACCTCGTCGGCCGGCTCCAGCCCGCCACCTTCCACGATCTGGTGGTCGACATCTCGCTGTTCCGGCCGGGGCCGGTCGCCGCCGACATGGTGCGGCCGTTCATCGAGGCCAGGCACGGACGCGCGCCGGTGCGCTACCCGCACCCCGACCTGGAGGAGGCGCTGCGCGACACCTACGGGGTGGTCGTCTTCCACGAGCAGATCATCGAGATGGTGAACATCATGACCGGCTGCGGACGCGGCGAGGCCGACCGGGTGCGCCGGGGACTCTCCGACCCCGAGTCGCAGGCCCGGATCAGGGTCTGGTTCGCACAGCGGGCGGCGCGGAGGAAGTACGGCGCCGAGGTGATCGCCCGCGCCTGGGAGATCATCGAGGCGTTCGGGAGCTACGGCTTCTGCAAGGCGCACGCGGTCGCCTTCGCCGTGCCGACCTACCAGTCGGCCTGGCTCAAGGCCCACCATCCGGCGGCCTTCTACGCCGGGCTGCTCACCCACGACCCCGGGATGTACCCGAAGCGGCTGCTGCTCGCGGACGCGCGGCGGCGCGGGGTGCCGGTGCTGCCGCTGGACGTGAACCGGTCGGCGGCCGCCCATCGGATCGAACTGGTGTCTGGCGACAACGGTGATAAATGGGGATTGCGCCTGGCCCTCTCGGACGTCCACGGCATCAGCGAGGCCGAGGTCGCCCGGATCGAGGCCGGGCAGCCCTACACCTCGCTGCTGGACTTCTGGCAGCGGGCAAGGCCCGGGAAACCGGCCGCCGAACGGCTGGCCCAGGTCGGCGCGCTGGACGCCTTCGGTGCCAACCGCCGGGACCTGCTGCTGCACCTGTCCGAACTCCACCGCGCCCAGCGGGGCTCCGGATCCGGCGCGGCGGGCGCCCAGCTCCCGCTCGGCGGCGGGCACAGGACCGGCACCGTCGGGCTGCCCGACCTCAACGACGCGGAACGCCTCAGTGCCGAGCTCGGCGTCCTCAGCATGGACGTGTCCCGTCACCTGATGGGAGATCACCACGCCTTCCTGGAGGAACTGGGCGCGGTCTCCGCCAAGCGGCTGCGGGAGGCCAGGCACGGGGAGACCGTGCTGGTCGCGGGCGCCAAGGCGGCCACCCAGACCCCGCCGGTCCGCTCCGGGCGCCGGGTCATCTTCACCACCCTGGACGACGGGACAGGGCTGGTCGACCTCGCCTTCTTCGACGACAGCCACGCCGCCTGCGCGCACACCGTCTTCCACTCCTGGCTGCTGCTCGTGCGCGGAGTGGTCCAGCGGCGCGGCGCGCGCAGCATGAGCATCGTCGGCTCGGCGGCCTGGAACCTGGCGGAGCTGGCCGAACTCCGGCGCACCGGCGGCCTCGACGCGGTCGCGGCACGGCTGGCGGAGGCGCCCGGTGTGCGTGAGGAAGAGGAGGAGCAGGAGCCGGGCCGCCGTATCCAGCTGCCGACCGGCTACGAGATGAACCCCTGGGCCGATCTCCAGCCGGCCGGTGAAGGGCCGCCCACCGGGAGGAAGCTGTGGCACCGGAGCCAGGGGAGCGCGGGATGAACGACCAGCCGGCCGTCCTGTGCCTGCGGTTCCGCCGGATCGGCGGCGGACTGCCGGACAGCGCGGGTTACGAGGCACTGCTCGCCCTCCTCGGGGCGTTCACCCCGGTCGTCGAGGCGGCCCCGCCCGGCGCCGCGCTCGCCGACGTCACCGGTGCGTTGCGCTACTTCGGCCAGGACGCGGCGGGTCTGGCCTCCCTGATCCGGGTGCGCGCCCTCGCGCTGCACGGCGTGGACTGCGCGATCGGTGCGGCCTCCAACCCCATGCTGGCCAGGATGGCCGCACGGCAGGCGGCGACCGGGACGACCTTCGTGGTGCCCCCCGGTGAGCACGCCGGCTTCCTCGCGTCCAAGCCCGCCGCCGCGCTGGACGGCGTCGGGGCGGCGACCGCGCGCACCCTGTGCGGATACGGGCTCGACTCCATCGGCCGGATAGCCGCCGCGCCGCTCGCGACCCTGCAGCGGATCACCGGCGTACGGACCGGGCGCGAGCTGTGGGAGCGGGCCAACGGCATCGACCGTACGCGGGTCGTGCCGAACGCCGCCGCCCGGTCGATCGCCGCCGAACGCTCCTTCCCCCACGACGAACTGGACCCGGAGCGGCATCGCCGCGCGCTCCTCTCGCTCACCGAGGAGCTGGGGGCCAGGCTGCGCGGTGACGGCCAGGTGTGCCGCTCGCTCGCGGTCTCCGTGCGCTATGCCGACCGGACCGGTTACGCGACGCTGACCCGCAGCCGTACGCTCCCGGAGCCCACCGCCCACTCGGCGGCGCTCACCTCGCTCGCCTACCGGATCCAGGACTCGTTCGCTCTCCAGCGGGCGCGGGTGCGGGGGATCGGGCTGCGGGCGGAGGGGCTTCACGACGCGGAACGCGCCGCCCGCCAGCTCACCTTCGACCCGGTGGACGAACGGGCGCGGCGGATCGAGGCGGTGTCCGACAGGCTGCGGGCCAGGTTCGGCCCGGGGGCCGTGAAGCCGGGGCGGCTCGCGGCCTGACCCAGGGGCGCCGCAATCTTTTACCGACGCGTAACTTCCCCCGCCACCTTACCCGTGCGTAATTTGGCATGAGCACGTTGAAAAAACGTCATTCGCTGTGGTCCGGACCGCAGGGCGCACCGACATCGCAACTCCCTTGAGCCGCAAGGAGACCACCCGATGCTGCCCTGGAACCGAGCCCGGCGCACCCCACGCGCACGCCGTACCCTCGCCGCGCTGCTCCTCGCGGTCGCCGCACTCGTCGCCCCCGCGGCGACCGCGACCGCGGCGGAGACCGCCGCTCCGTCCCGTGGATGGAACGACTACTCCTGCAAGCCCTCCGCAGCCCACCCCCGCCCGGTCGTGCTCGTCCACGGGACCTTCGGGAACTCGGTCGACAACTGGCTGGTCCTCGCGCCGTACCTCGTCAACCGGGGTTACTGCGTCTTCTCGCTCGACTACGGACAGCTCCCGGGCGTGCCGTTCTTCCACGGACTCGGCCCGATCGACAGGTCGGCAGGACAGCTCGACGTCTTCGTCGACAAGGTGCTCGGCGCCACCGGCGCCCCGGAGGCCGATCTCGTCGGCCACTCCCAGGGCGGCATGATGCCCAACTACTACCTGAAGTTCCTCGGCGGCGCCGACAAGGTGAACGCCCTCGTCGGGATCGCCCCCGACAACCACGGCACCACGCTCCTGGGCCTCACCCGGCTGCTGCCGTACTTCCCCGGGGCCGAGGATCTCCTCACCGTGAACACCCCGGGCCTCGCCGACCAGATCGCCGGCTCCGCCTTCATCACGAAGCTCAACGCGGGGGGCGACACCGTGCCCGGGGTCCGCTACACCGTCATCGCGACCCGGTACGACGAGGTCGTGACCCCGTACCGCACGCAGTACCTGGACGGGCCGAACGTCCGCAACGTCCTGCTCCAGGACCTCTGCCCGGTCGACCTGTCCGAGCACGTCGCGATCGGGACCGTCGACAGGATCGCCTTCCACGAGGTGGCGAACGCCCTCGACCCGGCCCGCGCCACCCCGACCACCTGCGCGTCGGTCATCGGCTGACGCGCGCTGCCGGGCCCCGGTGACACGGGGCCCGGCAGCCACCCGGTCAGGCGCGGTGCGCGCCGCCCGCGGCCCGTCGGCGGACCGAGACGAACAGGGCGCTCGCGCCGAGGGCCAGCGCGGCGGCTCCGCCCATCGCGAGGTAGGAGGTGCTGCCGCTGCCACCCGTCTCGGCGAGGGCCTCGTCCGCGGGGGCCGCGTTCGCGGGAGAGGCCGCGACGTTGTTCGGCTCGGGAGCGTTCGCCCCGGCTTCCGAGGCTTCCGAGGCTTCCGAGGCTTCCGAGGCTTCGGAGGCCTCTGCGGCCGGTGCCGCTTCGGTGACCTCCGCGCCGGTCGCCGCGTCGTCGTCACCGTGGCCGTTGTGCTCGACGGACGACTTGTCGGTGCCCTCGGCGATCTCCTCCTCGGACGGGGCCGACGCGGCCGGCGCCGGGGCGGCCCCGGTGGTGTCACCTCCGGTGCTCTCCCCGCCGAAGACCACGTCGGAGCAGGCGTAGAAGGCCTCGGGGGAGTCCGACCGCTGCCAGACCGTGTAGACCAACTGCCGTCCCGACGCCTGCGGTACGGTGCCGTCGAAGACGTACGACCCGTTCTCCAGCGTCGGGTCGGTGGCCGTGGCGAACGGCTTCTCCTCCAGGTCCGACCACTTCAGGGGTTGCGTCGGGTCGTAACCCGCCTTGGTCAGGTACAGCTCGAACGAGCCCTTGTGCGGAGCGGTCGCCCGGAACCGGAAGGTGTGGCTGCCCGCCTCCATGGGCGTGGACGGCCAGTCGGCGCGCGGCAGGTCGAGCCCCTTGAACTTGTCGTTGCCCGCGCTGCACAGCTTGCCGTCCGGGATCAGTTCGCGGTGCTTGCCCGCCGCGTTGGCGATGTTCACACCGTTCCAGTCGTACAGCGCCTGGGTCCCGCCCGCCGCCACAGCCGCCTGGCAGGCCGCCGACTTCGGGCTCTCCGGCCCTTCCGCGAAGCAGGCCGAGACCCGGCTGACCGGATCACTCAGCGAACCGTGGGCGACGGCCGGGGCGGCGGAGAGCCCGGTCAGCGCGAGCGGCGCGACGCCGAACGCGACGATGCCTCCGGCGAGCCTGCGGCGGGCGGTGGTGATGACGGCCATGGTGGTGGTTCTCCTTCGACGGACACGTCTGTGAGGGACGCGGCACAGGGCCCGTACGGCGGCGCAGCCCCCCCGTGAAGTGCGGCGCCGGCGGGACGGGCCCCGCCCCGGTGATCAGCAAACTAGCCGCCGCGGGGGGCGGATCCGGGCGGGAGAAGGCGCAGGTGGCGATCGTTATGGCGCGCTTAAGGGACGGTTAGGGGAGGGCTCAGGCAACGGCTCCCGAGAGCCCGGGCGGGCCGCGGCCGGCAAGCCAGGACGGTGGCTCGGCCTCCTCTGTACGAGCCGCATCCCGCCCGGTTCTCCAGGGGGAGGGGATCGCCGAGCCGGTGTGCCCGGGGGGCGCTGGCGAGTGAGTCGTCCGGGGCAGCTCGGTGACCGTCGGCCGCCGGCCGAGCGCCTGGCGGATGTGATCGCGGATGACGCTCCGGAGGTGGGGGCAGCCTTTCCCAGTACGACGGAGCTCAGCGGGCGGTGACGGGCGCTCACCGGCCGCCCCGCGAAACTGCCCGCCACGACGGCGGTGGCCGTACGTCAGATCTGTACGCCCGGCGTCCCGTCCTCCACGACCACGCTCGCGCGTGTGCTGATCGGTGCGTCCGGCTTCGTCACGAAGGGCAGGACGCGGAAGTCGCTCGTCCACCGCTCGCGGTCCACCGTGACGCGCACGTAACCGCGCCGGCTGTTGAAGAACTTCATGTGCGGGTTCGCCGCCAGGAACGTCTCGCCCTGGGCCGTCATGTCGGCGCCGTCCCCGCCGCTCGTGACCGAGGTTCCCACGAACTCCGAGCCGACAGTCGCCGATTCCGGGTCTGCGTAGTCGCGCTTGAGGTCCCACGCGTAGTTCTGGTGGCGGTCACCCGTGATCACGACCAGATTGGGCACCCCGCGGGTGTCCGCCTCCGCGAGCAGCCGGTTGCGCTCGGCGACGTAGCCGTCCCAGGGGTCCATCCAGACCGTCGTGCCGGGGCCCGGGTCGTGGTCGGTCTGGCCCATCGGCGCCTGGTTGCCGAGGATCTGCCAGCGCGCCTGCGAGCGGCTGAAGCCCTTGAGGACCCAGTCCCGCTGGCGGGACCCGAGCAGGGTGCGGTCCGTCCCGAAACGGTCGGCGCAGTCGGCCGAGGTGCCGTCGCCGCACGGCTGGTCGTCGCGGTACTGGCGGGTGTCGAGCATGGTGAAGTCGGCGAGGCGGCCGTAGGGGAGCCTGCGGTACATCTGTACGTCGGGGCCCTTCGGCAGCTGGGTGCGGCGCAGCGGCGCGTGCTCGTACAGGGCCTGGAAGGCGGCGGCGCGCCGCCGCAGGAAGGTCACCGGGTCCTCGCCGTTCTCGGAGGTCCCGGCCGCCCAGTTGTTCTCCACCTCGTGGTCGTCGAAGGTCATGATCCACGGGAAGGCGGCGTGCGCCTCCTGGAGCGGCGCCTCGGACTTGTAGAGGCCGTACTGGAGGCGGTACCGGGCGAGGTCGAGGGTCTCCGTGTGGAACTTGGGGTCGGTGGTCACGCCGCGCTTGTTCGTCCTGACGCCGGACTCGTAGAGGTAGTCGCCGAGGTGCACCACCAGGTCCAGGTCCTCCTGCGCCATGTGGTGGTACGCCGTGAAGTAGCCGTCCTGCCAGGCCTGGCAGGAGGCGAAGGCGAACTTCAGCTCGCGAGGGGAGGCCGAGGGGGCCGGGGTGGTGCGCGTACGTCCCACGGGGGAGATCGCGGAGCCGGCCTTGAAGCGGAACCAGTACGTGCGGTCGGGGGCGAGCCCGCGCACCTCGGGGTGGACGGAGTGCGCCAGTTCGTGGGACGCGACGACGCTGCCGCGGCGCACGACCCGGCGGAACCGCTCGTCGGCCGCCACCTCGTAGTGGACACGGACGGGTTCCGGCGGCATGCCGCCGAGGCCGTCCTGGGCGAAGGGGTCGGGAGCCAGGCGCGTCCAGAGCACGACGCCGTCCGACGTCGGGTCGCCCGAGGCGACCCCCAGGGTGAACGGGTCACTTTTCAGGGTGGGTGCGGCGAACGCGGACCGCGCCTCCCACGCCCCCGTCCCGAGCATCAGCGCGGCGGCTGCCGCACCGCCGAATCCGAACATCTGCCTGCGGGACAAGGAATACGTGACCACGGTTCGTCCTCCTCGGTCGAGCTGCGCCAACCTCGGACACGCTGCCGGGAGTTCATGTCATGCTCACGCGCGCCGTGTGGCCGGGGGCCGAGCGATACATGAACAGGGCACCTATAAGGGCGGCGGCTCAGGACACCGCGCGGTAGCGGCGCTCCGGCCGGCCCGTCCCGCCGTACCGCAGGGAGACCTCGGCCCGTCCCGTCTCCGCGAAGTACTCGAGGTAGCGGCGGGCGCTGACCCGGGACAGGGTGCCCGCCTCGGCGCACTCGGAGGCCGACAGCCCGGCCGGGTGGTCACGCAGGACGCGTTCGACCAGGTCCGCGGTATGGGCCGCCAGGCCCTTGGGGAGTTCGCGGGAGCCCGGGGGGCGGGTGCCGAAGATGCGGTCCACGTCCTCCTGGCGGGCTTCCTGGCGGGCCTCGTCCAGTGCGTCCAGGCGGTTGCGCAGCGAGGCCACGTGCTGGAGCTGCTCCTGCAGGGCCGAGCGGTGGAACGGCTTGATCAGGTAGTGCAGGGCGCCTGCGCGCAGGGCCGCCCTGACCACCCCGGCGTCGCGGGCGGCCGTGATGAACAGCGCGTCCGCGCTGCGGGTGTCCCCGTCCCGCTCCTCCGCCGCGCGCAACTCCCGCAGCACCTGGATCCCGTCCATGTCGGGAAGGAAGATGTCGAGCAGGACCAGGTCGGGACGCAGCCGGCGGGCCGCGCTCAGGGCCTCGGCGCCCGTATGCGCCACGCCGACGACCGTGAACCCGTCCAATGCGGACACATAGCGGCTGTGCAGCTTCGCGACCATGAAGTCGTCGTCCACCACCAGCACTCTCGTCACGCCGACACCGTAGAGCGCGACCACAACGACCACAACGTCCATTGGTTCCGGAACGGCGACAGCTCGTTAACGCGCAGGCAACATGTGGGCCACCTCACATTCGATCACCCCCTACACGTAGAGCTCGAAAGGCGGCACCGGTGCGACTGCGCACTCCACTCGCCCTGTTCGGAGCCGCGCTGCTGGTGGTCGTCGGGCCGCCGCTGCTCTCCACCGGCAGCGGTTCCGACACCGGCACGCAGATTCCCGGACTGCGCTTCATGGTTCCCAACACACCCGGCGGCGGTTACGACATCACCGCGCGCACCGCGGCGAAGAACGCCGAGGACGCCGGGCTCACCCACGGCATCGAGGTGTTCAACCTGCCCGGCGCGGGCGGCACCGTCGGTGTGACCCGGCTGGCCGCCGAGCACGGCAACGGCAAGCTCGCCATGTCCATGGGGCTGGGTGTCGTGGGCGCCGTGCACACCAACAAGTCGTCCACGACCCTGGCCGACACCACCCCGATCGCCCGGCTCACCGAGGAGCAGGACATCGTCGTCGTCGCCAAGGACTCCCCGTACAGGACGATCGACCAGCTGCTCACCGCCTGGAAGAAGGACCCGGGGAAGATCCCGGTCGGCGGCGGATCCTCACCCGGCGGACCCGACCACCTGGCGCCGATGCTGATGGCGAAGGCCGCCGGGATCGCCCCCCAGCAGGTCAACTACATCCCCTTCGACGGCGGCGGCGAACTGCTCGCCTCGATCCTCGGCAACAAGGTCGGCTTCGGCGTCTCGGGCGTCGGCGAGTACCTCGACCAGATCGAGGCCGGTGAGCTGCGGCTCCTCGCCGTCACCGGCCCGAAGCGGGTCCCGGGCCTCGACGCGCCCACCCTCCGCGAGGCCGGCCTCGACACCGACTTCACCAACTGGCGAGGCATCGTCGCCCCGCCGGGACTCTCCGAGGCCGAACGCGACAAGCTCATCGGGCTGGTGAGCGAGCTCCACGACTCGAAGCAGTGGCGCGACTCCATGAAGAAGAACGGCTGGGACGACGCGTTCCTCACCGGCGACGACTTCGGCGACTTCCTGGACGCCCAGGACCGGCGTGTCGCCACCGTGCTCGAGGAGCTGGGACTGTGACGGACGAGACCACACCCTCCCGCCCCGCCGGCGCACGCGCCTGGCTGCGCGAACACTCCGAACTCGGCGTCGGCGTCCTGCTGCTCGTGCTGGGCGTCCTCGTCCTGACCGACGCCCTGACGATGAGCGTGGACATCACCCAGCGCGGGCCCGTCGGTCCCAGAACCGTCCCGGTCGTCGTCGGTATCGGGCTGCTGGCGGTCGCCGTGCTGCTGGCCGTCGACGTCCTGCGCGGCGGCCGTGGCGAGGCGGAGGGCGGTGAGGACGTCGACCTCGACGAACCCGCCGACCGGCGCACCGTCGCCCTGCTCACCGGTGTCTTCCTCGCCTTCGCCGTCCTCATAGGCCCCCTCGGGTTCCCCATCTCCGGTGCCCTGCTCTTCTGGGGCTCGGCCTACGCCCTGGGCAGCCGTCACCACGACCGCGATCCGCTCATCGCGGCCGGACTCTCCCTCGTGACCTACTTCGTCTTCGACAACCTGCTCGGGGTGCCCCTCCCGGGCGGCCCGCTGATGGGGGTGCTCTGACCGATGGATTCCCTCAACTCCCTCATCGACGGCTTCGGCACGGCGCTCACGCCGGTCAACCTGCTCTGGGCCGCGCTCGGCGTCCTGCTCGGCACGGCGATCGGTGTGCTCCCCGGCATCGGCCCCGCCATGGCCGTGGCCCTGCTGCTGCCGGTGACGTACGGACTCGAACCGACCGGTGCGTTCATCATGTTCGCCGGGATCTACTACGGTGCGATGTTCGGTGGCTCCACCACCTCGATCCTCCTCAACACCCCGGGGGAGAGCGCGGCCGTCGTCGCCGCGATCGAGGGCAACCCGATGGCGAAGGCCGGACGCGGATCACAGGCGCTCGCCGCCGCCGCGATCGGCCACTTCGCCGGCGGGATGATCGGCACGATCCTGCTGGTCGTCCTCGCCCCGACCGTGGCCGCGCTCGCGGTGGACATCGGCGCCCCCGACTACTTCGCCATCATGGTGCTGGCCTTCATCGCCGTCACCTCCGTCCTCGGCTCCTCACGGATCCGCGGCCTCGCCTCGCTCCTCATCGGCCTGACCATCGGCCTCGTCGGCCTGGACCAGATGACGGGCCAGCAGAGGCTGACCTTCGGCTCGCTCCAACTGGCCGACGGCATCGACGTGGTGATCGTGGCGGTCGGACTCTTCGCCATCGGCGAGGCCCTCTGGGTCGCCGCACACCTGCGCCGCACCAGCGGGAAGCCGATCCCCGTCGGCCGTCCCTGGCTGGGCAAGGCCGACGTCCGGCGCACCTGGAAGTCCTGGCTGCGCGGTCCCTTCATCGGCTTCCCGTTCGGCGCGATCCCGGCGGGCGGCGCGGAGATCCCCACCTTCCTCTCGTACGTCACCGAGAAGCGGCTCTCCAAGCACCGCGACGAATTCGGCAAGGGCGCCATCGAGGGAGTCGCGGGGCCGGAGTCGGCGGCCTCCGCGTCCGCCGCGGGAACCCTGGTCTCCATGCTCACGCTGGGCCTGCCCACCACGGCCGTCGCCGCCGTCATGCTGGCCGCCTTCCAGCAGTACGGCATCCAGCCCGGGCCACTCCTGTTCGAGCGTGAACCCGAGCTGGTCTGGGGCCTGATCGCCTCGCTCTTCGTCGGCATGGTGCTGCTGCTCGCACTGAACCTGCCCCTCGCGCCGCTCTGGGCGAAGCTGCTGCGGATCCCGCGCCCCTACCTCTACGCGGGCATCCTGTTCTTCGCCGCCGTTGGCGCGTACGCGGTCGGCGGGGAGGCGGTCGACCTGGTGATCCTCCTGGTGATCGGCCTGATCGGCTTCGGCATGCGGCGGTACGGACTGCCGATCCTGCCCGCGATCATCGCGGTCATCCTCGGGCCGTCCGCCGAACAGCAGCTGCGGCGCGCCCTCCAGATCAGCGATGGCAGCGTCACGGGCCTGGTCGACACCCCGTTCTCCGTGACCGTCTACGTCATCGTCGCGCTGATCCTGGTGTGGCCCCTGGTGAGGAAGGTGCTGGGCAGGAATCGGGCGTGACGCGCTGTCGGTGGCGGCTGCGAGGATGGGCCGTATGACCACGATCGACTGGGACGCTGCGGCCGGCACCTTCGACGAGGAGCCCGACCACGGGCTCCTCGACCCGGTGGTCCGCAGCGCCTGGGCGCGGCGCATGGAGACGTGGCTGCCCGCCAGACGCTCCGAGGTGCTCGACCTCGGATGCGGTACGGGCAGCCTGGCCCTTCTCGTCGCGGGCCAGGGGCACCGGGTCACCGCGGTCGACCGGTCGACGCGCATGGTGGAGCGGGCGCGGGCCAAGCTCGCGGGGACCGGCACCGAGGTGCTCGTCGGGGACGCGGCGCGTCCCCCGGTGGGCACGCAGCGCTTCGACGTGGTCCTGGCCCGGCACACGGTGTGGCTGCTGCCCGACCCCGAGGCCGCCCTGCGGCACTGGTTCTCGCTGCTGCGGCCGGGCGGCCGGCTGGTTCTGATCGAAGGCGTGTGGGACGGCGCGGGCCTCCCCGCGGCCCGCCTCACCGCTCTCCTCGCCGAGCACACCGAGCGAGTCCACCACGAGCCGCTCTCCGCGGACTCCCGGCTGTGGGGCAAGGAGGTCGACGACGAGAGGTACGCCCTGGTGGCCCGCGCCGAGCCACCGCACCGGCACAGCGAGGTCGTCGACGTCCACCTGATCCTGCGCAGGGGTTCCGAAGTGCTGCTCGCCCGGAGGGCCGGCACGGGATACGCGGACGGGCTCCTCCACGCCCCCTCCGGCCACGCGGAGGACGGCGAGGACGTGCCGGCGGCCATGATCCGGGAGACAGCGGAGGAGATCGGCGTCGAGCTGCGTCCGGACGAGCTCCGGGTGGCACTGGTCATGCAGCACAGGGGGCCGGGCGGCAACCCCAGGATGGGCTGGTTCTTCGAGGCGGACCACGACCCGGCCCGTCCGCCTCGCAACGCGGAGCCGGACAAGTGCTCCGAGCTGGGCTGGTTCCCCCTGGACGCGCTGCCCGACGACATGGTGGCGTACTGCCGTGCCGGCCTCGACGGTTACCGCGCGGGACAGCGCTTCCTGATCCACTGGCACGAGGACGCCGACACCATCGCCTACGCACCGCAGGGGGCGCGGCGCGCCGTCCCGCTGCCGGTGGCGGCGAGCCCCACAGGCCGGCTGCACCACATCGACCTGTGGGTACCCGACCTGGCCGAGGCCGAGGCGGAGTGGGGCTGGCTGCTCGGCGAACTGGGCCATGTCCCGTACCAGCGCTGGGCACACGGCCGGAGCTGGCGGCGCGGCGACAGCCATGTGGCGGTCGAACACACGCCCGACCTGCCCGGACGCGCGCACGAGGGACTGCGCCCCGGCGTCAGCCGGCTGGCGTTCCACGTCCAGGACCGGGCCACACTCGACGTCCTGGTGGCCCACGCCCCGGGACACGGCTGGCGGCCGCTCCCGCCGGAGCTCCCCGGGCACACCGGCGCCGGGGACGTGGCGTACCTGGAGAACACGGCGGGGTCCGTGGTGGAGCTCGTCGCTCCGTGAGGCCGTACGCACGTCCCCGCACGCGGCATCCAGGCGGCGGGCGCCCCCGGAGCCGGGTGCGTCAGCCCTCCCTCTCCAGCCGGGCGGCGATGTCCTCCCGCAGCAGTGCCTTGTCCGTCTTGCCGACCGCGGTCAGGGGGAGCGCGGGGACATCGACGAGGCGTTCCGGCAGCTTGAACCGGGCGAGCCCGCTGTCCTCCAAGTGCCTGCGGATCTCCCGGAGCGGCGGCGCGGCCTCGCCGGCAGCCACGATGTAGAGGCAGACGGCTTCGCCCAGGCCCCGATGCGGCATCGCGACGGCAGCGGCGGCTCGTACACCCGGGTGCTCCAGGGCCAGTGCCTCCAGCTCGTCCGCCGGGATCTTCTCCCCTCCGCGGTTGATCACGTCCTTCAGACGCCCGGCGACCACGAAGTTCCCGGACGGGTGGCGGCGGACGAGATCGCCGGTGCGGTAGAAGCCGTCGGCGGTGAACGACGCGGCCGCCGCGTCGCCGTGGTACCGCGTGATCACTCCAGGACCCCTGACCAGGAGTTCGCCGACGTCACCGTCGGCCACGCGCCGGCCCTCCTCGTCCACCACGAGCGTTTCGTCACCCGGCGAGGAGGGCCGTCCCTGCGTGGTGAACGCCACCTCGGGCGGATCGTCGAGCCGGGTGAAGTTCAGCTGGCCCTCACTCATGCCGTACACCTGCTGGATCCGGCAGTCGAAGGCGTCCGCCAGCCGGGCGGCCGTGTCCGCGTCCAGGCGCGCCCCGCCGACCTGCAGGACCCGCAGGCTCGACAGGTCACGGCCGCCTGCCGCGGCCCGGGCGGCGAGCCACTGCAGGGCGAGCGCCGGAGTGAGCGCGCAGTGGGTGACACGTTCCCGCTCGATCAGCGCCAGCGCCGCGGCCGCGTCGTCCGGTGCCGCGAGTACGACCTTTCCGCCGCAGGCGAGCGTGCCGAGCATCCCCGGAGCGGAGAAGGCGAAACCGTGTGCCACGGGCAGGACGGCGAGGAACACCGAGTCCGGCGTCAGCGCGGAGACCGCCGCCGCGGCACGGATCACGTGTCCGAGTGCCTCATGGGTGCGGGCGATGGGTTTGGGCGCGCCGGTGGTCCCGCTCGACAGCAGGAAGAGGGCGGTGTCCGAGGGGCGTCGCTCCGTGTCCGCGGGAGGTGGGCCACAGGCCTCGACGAGACGGTCGACGTCCACGTGGCCCCCGGCCGCGCCGGTGAGGCCCGAGACGAGGAGGGTCCGGACGGACGGGTGCCGCTCGCGGAGCCGCTCGGCGAGCCCCAGGTGGTCGAAGCGCCGGTGCCGGGCCGGTACGGCGAGCGCGGCCGGCTCCAACGCGGCGATCACCGGGTCCAGTTCGTGCTCGCGCAGGGCGGGAAGGGCGAGAGCGGGGCGTGCCCCGAGCCTGATCAGAGCGAGTACGAGAACGACGGACCGCACCTGGTTCGGCAGTTGCACGAGTACCGTCTCGCCGGTCCGGACGCCGGAGTGCGCCAGCCTGGCAGCGCAGCCCGACACCGCCGCGTCGAGCTCGGCCCTGGTGAAGGTGCGGCCGGCGCCGGCCAGTGCCGCACCGTGCCCCGCGTGGAGGCGGGTGCTCAGCACGAGGTCGTCCACGAACTCCGGGCGCCACCAGCCGCGGTCCCGGTACTCCGCACCGGCGTCCCGGCCGGCACCGGCTTCCGCGCCGGTCCCGCGTTCGTCGAGGACCTCGCCGAGTTGTCGCACGGTGTAGTCCAGTTCGGTCCAGAGATCGATCGAGGTGGCGAACCGGTCGGCCAGCTCCACCTGGATCTGGGTGAGGTCGACCGAGTCGAGCGCGAGGTGTGCGCGCAACCGTGCGTCGTCGTGCAGCAGCTCTTCACCGATTCCGAGGTCACGGAGGATTCTTCGCACTGCTTCGATGCCCGTCATCCGGACGGTATGCCCGGTGCGCAGGGGAAGGAGACGGGCGCGCGGAAGCCACGGGAAGCACTCAGGGCCAGGGAGGCGTCCGAAGTGGGCGGCGGCGAACCGCGCACGCCCTGCACAGCGCGTGACGGCCGTGTGACGCTGTGGAGTGACACCGGTTTCGGCATGGGAGTGTGATGGACCCGTCGACCAGCGGAACACTCGCGGTACCAGGCGCGGAGATCTACTTCGAAGTACGGGGCGAAGGGCCTCTGCTGCTGCTCATCGGAGGAGGCAACTCCGACGCCGCCGTCTACAAGCGCCTGGCCACGGTCCTGGCCGCCGGGCACCGTGTCGTCACCTACGATCCGCGCGGCAACTCACGCAGTGTGCTCGTCGGTCCGCAGGTGGACCAGAGGGTCGAAGAGCACGCCGACGACGCATACCGCCTCATCCGCCACCTCGCCGGTCCGAACGCGCCCGTGTGCGTCTTCGGAAGCTGCTCCGGTGGGCTCATCGCACTGGAGGTGACGGTCAGGCACCCGGACAGGATCCGGCTGGCCGTCGTCCACGAACCGCCCGCCCTGAGCGTCCTCCCGGACGCCGGACGCCACATGGCGCTCCTCGACGACATCTGCCGGACGTACCGCAGTGAGGGCATGGCGCCGGCCCTCGTCAAGCTGCAGGCCCTCCACGGCGGCCGGCCCGCGCCGGCCCTCCCCGAGGAGCACAACAACACCGACTTCTTCCTGCGCCACTTCGTCCGGCCGTTCACACGCTTCGTGCCGGACCTCACCGCACTCGGAGAGATCTCGGAGAAGGTGGTGTGGGCGGGTGGCCACGCCTCGCGAGGGGACCTCGTGCACCGCCCCGCGCTCTTCCTCGCCGAGCGGCTCGGCCGCACGGTGGAACTGTTCCCCGGCGGGCACGTCGGCTACGCGAGATACCCCGCCGACTTCGCGGAGCGCCTCGTCGAGGTCCTCGCCGCCGTCCCACCCGGCGGGGCAGGCCGTCCGCATGGGACGACCGGCGGAGGGCTGTGACATGCGGATCGTGATGGGGGCACAGAACTGTGGTTTCGGCCCCGTCTCCGAGCTCGTCGCGGTCTCCCGGCCGCTCGGCGGGCACGAGCGGGTGTTCGTCGGCGACGGTGTGGCCGCTGTGTTCGCCCGGCGCAACGCTGATGCCTTCGACACCGTCCACGACACCGGAGGCATGACCCGGAAGGCCGCGGCGGAGGTGACCGACGACCTGGTGCGGGGAAGCGACCATGTGATCTCCGTGATGGACGCCGAGCTGGTACTCCGGTCGGTCGTGGCCCGGCGGCCCGTGACCATGGTGGACAGCCTCTTCAGTTTCTGGCAGCTCACACAACCACTGGCCGGCATCCACGAACGCTGCGCGACCCTGCCCCTCTCCGGCTTTCCGGCCGCCGACCAGCACCTGGGCGGCCTTTCGCCTCACGAGCGGGTCGTCGCCGCCCACCTGCTCGCCACCCACAGCGTCGTACAGAACTTCCCCGGTGTCGCCGAGCGCGCGAGGGAGTTCGCCGCTCTGGGCGTGGGCCCCCGTATGCACCGGACCGGTTCGATCACCGACAGCGAGGGGCTGCGGGCCGTCGCGTGCGTCCCCGCACCGGAACACGACCTGCTCGTCAACGTCGGCGGGTTCAAGAACTTCCTGCTGGACTTCGGCGTCAACGACGACTACATGCGCCTGCTGCACCGGTGGCTTCCGGACCTGCTTCGCGACTGGCCCCGGTTCCGTCGCGTCCTCGTCTGTGGCGGCCCGTTCGGCGAGGGCCGGGAGCAGACGGTCTCGGCCGCAGGGGGGACGGCCGACTGCCGGCTCCTGCGCCAGCGTGAACTGCTCCAGGTGGCGGCGAGCACTCCGGACCAACTGCTGGCTCCGGGGCTCACGGCACTCCACGAATCGATCGCTCTGGGACGGCTGCCCCTGGCGATCCACGAACAGCACTACGCCCATGTCTTCACCATGCGCGCCCTGCACGGCACGCGGTTCGGGCGGATGGGGAGCAGGTTCTCGGACGTGGTTCCGGGCCACCCGCTGCCGGAGGACGACCTCGCAGGGACGGTGGCCCTCGTGGAGCTGGCCGGCCGCATCCGGAACGACGAGGAGCTCTACGCGAGATACCGGCGGACCTTCAACGAGCGCATCGAGCACTACGTCTCGCTCACCCCACCGCAGCGACAGCACGGTGTCGAGGAACTCGCCGCACTCCTCGGCGGCGAGGCGGTACACGACGTGATGACCGGCATCCTCGGCACACCGCGCGCCGCGTGAGAGGGCGGACCCCTCACGAGACCAGGCCCGCCAGCCCTCCGGCGCGGGCCAGGTCCTCCAGCTCGTCCAGTGCCCGGACGGCCGCGTCCGCCGCCGAAGGGTCACGGCCGGCGAGGCCGCTCTCCTCGAACTCGTCCTCGTCCAGGCGCAGTACGGAGGAGCCGTCCGCCGACACCCACAGATCGAGATCCAGATCCTCGACCACGAGCTCGGTGCCCCGGAGCACCGCGGGCCGGGTGATGTCGCAGTACCAGCCCTTCAGCCGCCCCTCGCCCGTGCGGACCTCCTTCACCGCGTACCACCGGTCGCGCCAGTAGTGCTCGGTGAAGACGTCACCCGGCTCGAACCGTACGAAGCCGAAGTCCCGGACCCCTGGGGCCGCCCACGGGGCCCGGACGGTGATCCGGTTCCCGTCGTCGCCGACCGGCTCGGCCGGGTAACGGATCTTGGTGCGGCCCGCCTTGACCAGCGCCACGGTCATCGTGGGGCCGGAATCAGCCGATCTCGCGGACATGACGTACCTCCGTGGCGCAGATCTCGTAGCCGAACCAGCGGTTGACCGCCAGCATCGGGCCGTTGCCGGCGTCGTTGCCGGTGTAGGCGTCGGTGTACCCGGCGGCGCGCGCCCGGTGCAGCGAGTCGTTCTTGGCGAGCTTCGCCAGGCCTCTGCCCCGGTAGGCGCGCAGGGTGCCGGTCATGGCGGACGAGTAGCGGGTCAGACCGTCCGTCTCCGCCGCGCTGAACGCCGCGATCCGCCCGTCCACCGTGACGACAGACGTGAGCGCGTGGTCGAATCCGGGCCGGCGCCACGTCGTGGCCAGCCAGTTCTCGTAGTCGGTGAACCGCACCGGGGTGTCGCTGGGTTCGTCCGAGGTCGTCTCCGTGTCGGCCTCGAACAGCGGGCGCGGATCGTCCTCGAAGTCCGCGGCGGTGAGCAGCCCGACCCCGGCGGGGAGCTCCTGGAGCGGCGGCAGCGTGCCGTCCGCCAGGCCGAGACGGAGGAAGTGCGCCGGCCGGCGCGCCGCGTATCCGCGCTTCCCGGCGAAGGCGAGGTTGGCCGGCCCGTCATCGAGCACCCAGGTGTAGACGACGGTCGCGCCCACGCCGGTCAGATGCTCCTCGCCGGCCCGCACCAGCAGCGATCCCGCTCCTCGGCCCCTCCTGTCCGGATGTACGTACGGATTGCAGAACCCCTGGTCCGGCTTCGTGCTCTCGTGGGAGATGCCCACCTGCGCGGTGCCGATCACCTCGCCGTCCTCCTCGGCGACCAGCAGCCGGTAGTGCCGGTCGGGATGCGCTTCGGCCAGGTCGCTCAGGACCTGCTCCGGAGTCGTCACCATGTACGGCAGCGCGGCCCGCCGCACCCGTACCCAGGCGTCGGCGTCGGCGGGCAGGAAGTCGCGTACGAGAACTGTCATGGGCGGACGCTAACGCGGAGCCCGGCACGGCCGCTTGCGAATTTCCCCGCGCTGTCGTCGGTGACGGGACCCGGGGTGCGGGAGAATCGGCGCGTGACCCTGAAGATCGCCGTTGACCCGGACTCCGCCACCGCCCCGTACGAGCAGCTGCGCGCCCAGCTGTCGGAGCAGGCCCGGTCCGGGGCCCTGCCCGTCGGCTACCGGCTCCCGACCGTACGCGGCCTGGCCGGGGAGCTGGGCCTCGCCGCCAACACCGTGGCCAAGGCCTACCGCGCGCTGGAGACCGACGGGGTGATCGAGACCCGGGGCCGCAACGGGACGTTCGTCGCCGCCGCGGGCGACGCGGCGACCCGCCACGCGGCGACGGCGGCGCGGGAGTACGCCGAGCAGGCGCAGCGCCTCGGCCTGTCCCGGGCCGACGCCCTGGCCCTGGCCGAGGACGCGGTGCGGGCGGCGTACACGCGGTAGCGCACGGGAAACCGGCCGCTCAGAGGTACAGCCCCGCGTCCGCCCCCGCGTCCTGCTTCGGCACGGACGCGGGGCCGCTGCCCCGTCGCAGGGCGTACAGCTCGGCGAGCGTCGTGCCCTCGCGGCCCAGCCCTTCCTCCGTGCCCAGCCAGGCCACCGACTCCGCACGGGTCAGCGAGCCCACCTCGATGCGTGCCAGACAGCGGCCCGGCCTGACGACCGCCGGGTGCAGCCGCTCCAGGTCCTCGTTGGTCGTCACCCCCACCAGGACGTTGCGGCCCTGTCCCAGGAGACCGTCCGTCAGGTTGAGCAGTCGGGACAGCGCCTGCCCCGCCGTGTGCTTCGCCTCTCCGCGAATCAGCTCGTCGCAGTCCTCCAGGAGCAGCAGCCGCCACCGGCCCTTCGCCGAACCGTCGTCCTCACCGATGGCGATGTCCATCAGATAGCCGACATCGTTGAAGAGCCGCTCCGGATCCAGCACGCAGTCGACCTGGCACCAGTCGCGCCAGGAACGGGCGAGGGTGCGCAGCGCCGATGTCTTGCCGGTGCCGGGCGGGCCGTGCAGCAGGAGCAGCCGGCCGGCGATGTCGTCGGGCGTCACCTTCATCAGCCGGTCCATCGCGTCGGCCACGGGGGCCGTGTAGTTGGCCCGGACCTCGTCCCAGGTGCCGGCGGCGATCTGCCGGGTGGTCCGGTGCGGGCCGCGGCGCGGGGACACGTACCAGAAGCCCATGGTCACGTGCTCGGGCTGCGGCTCCGGCTCGTCCTCGGCCCCGTCGGTCGCCTCGGAGAGGATCTTCCGGGCCAGCTCGGCGGAGGTGGCCGTGACCGTGACGTCGGCACCCCGGTTCCACCGCGAGACCAGCAGCGTCCACCCGTCGCCCTCGGCGAGGGTCGCACTGCGGTCGTCGTCACGGGCGGCCCTCAGCACCTTGGCCGCCGGGGGGAGCAGGGTCGCCCCCGACTTCACCCGGTCAAGGGAGGAACTGTGCGAGTAAGGCTGCTCGCCCGTCGCGAAGCGGCCCAGGAACAGCGCGTCCACGACGTCGGACGGCGAATCGCTGTCGTCGACGTTGAGCCGGATCGGCAGGGCGGACTCGGGGTTGGCAGACATGCGCCCATGATCTGGCACGGTGGCATCCCGCGCACCCAGGTTTCGGCAGCTGCCCCCGGGTGGCGGCGCCCAAGCGCGGCCACCCGGGGGCACCCGGTTCAGTCCGGTGCGCCGGCCGGCCCCGGACGCCCGAGCCGGCGGCGGGCCCGTCGTGCGCCGCGTACGACGGCGAACCCCTTGGTGAGCGCCCGGTCCACCGCGAACGTCCGGGCGACCGCCCTGCCGTCGGCCAGCCGGGCGAACTCGGCGGCGCCGGTGCCCCGGCGGACGGTCACCCGCTCCAGGGCGTACGGCCCCTGGCGGCGGCGCGCCAGAGCGTTGCCCACGGCGAGGGACTGCGCGAAGCCCGCCGCCCGCACCGACTGCCGGACCCGGCGGGTGGAGTAGCCGTAGGGATAGGCGAAGGACACCGGAGGAGTGTCCAGTTCAGCGGTGACGATCTCCCGGCAGCGCACGGTCTCGGCCCGCATCGCCGCCGCGTCGAGCTGGTCCAGTTGCGGGTGGGTGTGGCTGTGGCCGCCTATCTCCACACCCGTGGCGGCGAGTTCGCGGACCTGGCTCCAGTCGAGCATCGTGTCCAGGGCGCCGCCCTCGTCGTGCGCTCCCCGCAGCCAGCCGGTGGTGACGAACACGGTGGCCGCGAATCCGTACTCGGCCAGTACCGGCAGGGCATGCCGGTGCACTCCCTCGTAGCCGTCGTCGAAGGTGATCAGCACCGGACGGGGCGGCAGCGGCCGCCCCGTCCGCCAGCTCTCGCCGAGCGCGGCCGTGGTGAGCGGGGTGAAGCCGCGCCGGGCGAGGATCTCCATCTGCGTACGGAACGAGGCCGGCGACACGGAGAGGCCGTACACACCGTCGGCCGGACGGTCGCCTACAGCGTGGTACATCAGGATCGGCACGGCACCGCTCGCCGCACCCCCGTCGCTCACCGCACCTCCTCACGCGCGCCCGCCACGGGTTCGACCGACGGTACGGCGAAGGACGATGCGTCGCGCCGGACCCGCACGCTCCCCACCGCGTAGCCGGCCGCGGCCGCCAGTGCCCCCGTCACGACGGCGCCGGCGCGTCCCGCTCCGCCGGGGCGGCCGAGGAGGAAGTCCCGTAGTCCCCGCAGCACCCCGGCCGGGAGCACCCGGGTGGTGTAGCGGCGCTCGGACTCCAGGCCCCTGTGCGCCCCGACACTCCGGGCGACGAGCGCCTTGGAGAGCCCCTCGGCGTACGTGCGGGTCCGGAAGTAGCCGAATCGCTCCCGTGCCTCGGTGACCTTGTGGTGGATCACGGCCCGGTCGTCGATCAGCAGGACGGCCCGGGGGAGTGCCCGGCTCAGCCGGATGCACAGCTCGGTCTCCTCGCCGCCCAGGGGGCGCCTGTCGCCGTCCCGCCCGATCCCGGTGGCGAAGCCGCCCGCCGCGTCGAACGCCGCACGGCGGAACGAGGCGTTGCCGCCGAGGACGTTGCGGACCCGGACCCGCCCGGGTGGCAGCCCCAGGTAGGTGCATCCGACGACCCAGTCGAACTCCTCGGGGAACCAGACCGGCCTGCGGCCGGAGGCCCACGACGGCAGGGTCCGGCCGCCGACGGCCATCACCGCCGGATCGTCGTAACCCTTGTCGAAGTGGCGCAGCCAGTCCGGCTCGGCCACCGCGTCGTCGTCGAGGAAGGCCACTATCGAGCCACGGGCGGCGGAGATGCCCGTGTTCCGGCCCGCGGACAGACCACGGGGGCCGCCGTTCGCGAGCACCCGCACACCCGGGCAGTCCGTGTACTCCCCGGCCAGGCGACGCAGCAGCGCGGGATTGTGGTCGACCACCAGGAGGACCTCCTCCGCCGGCAGGGACTGCGCGCGGACCGAGGCGACGGCCTCGAGGATGTCCTCCCAGCGCTCCTCGGTGTAGACGCAGATGACGACGGAGAAGTCGCGGAGGCTCACAGCCCCCGCCCCTGGCCGATGACGGCGGGGACGGCGGCCGGCCGTCGACCGCCGCGGCGCACGCGCTTCTCCTTGAGGATCACTCTCAGCACCCGGAGCCCGTCCCGCACGGCGCTGAGATTGCTGACGCCGTGGATGCGGTTGTACTCGTGGCTCGGTACCTCCTGGACCCGGAGGCCGGCCTTGACCACCCGGATGTTCATCAGGGTCTCTATCTCGAAGCCGGTGCAGTCCAGGGTGATCCTGTCCAGGCAGTGCTTCCAGAAGGCGTTGTAGCCGTAGCAGAGGTCGGTGTAGCGGGCTCCGAACTTGCGGTTGACCACGGTGCACAACGCCCGGTTGCCGAGCTTGCGGACGGGCGTCATGTCGTCCGTGCCGCCGCCGTTGGCGAAGCGCGAACCCTTGGCGAAGTCGGCGCCGCCCACCAGCGCGGAGACGTAGCTGACGATCTCCTCGCCGTCCGCCGAGCCGTCCGCGTCGACCATCACGATGATCTCGCCGGTGCAGGCGGCGAACCCACTGATCAGGGCGTCCCCCTTGCCCTTGCCGACCTGCCTGACGACCACGACGTCCGGCCGTAGCTCACGGGCGACACGGACGGTCTCGTCGGTCGAATTCCCGTCGACGAGGACGACTTCATGAATCCAGTCGGGCAGCGTCCTGAACACGTGGGGAAGATTCTCCGCCTCGTTCATGGCGGGGATCACGACACTTACCGGCGGCGCTATCGCGAGGTGGGAAGAGATCGGACGGTATTCGCTCTTCATTCGAGCGGCTTCGGTCTCTTCGACGGCAGGTCTGATCGAGGAAGGCAGAACTGAACTCATGAGTCTTTCCCTCTCGTCCGGTGGACGGCCCGCCCCCGGGCTGTCCGGATAAAGGTCCGGTTCGAAAGGGGGGCTCTCACCCCGGCCATGACGGCATACCACTCCGAGCTGGCTGGATGAGCTGGCACAACTGGCCGCACGGCGACCGACTCGTCCGAGTACGGCCGCTGGGCACGGCACCCCCCTACCGCGCCCCGCTCCGGTGTCCACCGCGGCTGCCTGAGCCCTCCCCTGGAGCCGCCTGCGTGATGGGCCGTTGCGGGTTGATCTACGACGGTATTAGCGGTTGGAACTGTATGGCAAGACATGCATGGACGTCTCGCCCTTTTCAGACTTCGGCGGAACTGTCATATTCGGCTGCGGAATTGACACCTCCTATTCTCCGGCGCGTTCCTGCTCCAGGGGGAGGTGCCGACGGAAATGGATCAGCACCGCGGCAGAAATGATCAGAGCGCAATTCCGCGCTGACCTGCTGTCCGGTGCCGGCGGCGCGCATGCCGCCGGACGTCCGGCTGTGCGCTCTCCGGTGGCCGGGGCGGTGGCCGCACGGTCGTGGCGGCTCCGGCTGCCGGGAGTGGAATGCGGCGGCCGGGTTGCGAAGAGGTGAACACGGCGGTCCGGGTTGCGAAGGGGTGAACGCGGTGGCCGGAGTCGCGAAGAGGTGAAAGGGTGCGAACGGGGCGCGTAGAGGTGAACTGAGCCCGTGTGCAACGGAGTTGACGACCGCCCCCGCAGTCGCGGACCCGCTGCCCGCCGGAACGGGCGGCGCGTGCGGCCCCGGCTGCGCCTGTCTCGGCGCCGGTGGGCGCACCGGCGATTTCGTCCTCCTGGGCGCCGGACGGTGGACTTCGATGTGACGCGGCGCCAGGGGGCCGGCAGAGGGACCGTGGCGAAGCTTTTTTGGCATGCCCACTACCGCGATTCCCATCGGTACTGCTACCACGGAGCAGGCAGAGATCCTGCCCAAGGAGGTCCCATGAAAATGTCCAGACTCGTGGCGTTCTCGTCCTCTCTCCTGCTCGGCACCGTTCTCGCGCTGACCGGCGCGGGAGTCGCCCAGGCCCAGGAATCCGCACAGTCCGTCGAGGCCGTCGACTACGTCGCCCTGGGTGACTCGTACTCGTCGGGTGTCGGTGCCGGCAGCTACGACAGTGCGAGCGGCAACTGCAAGCGGAGCACCCGCGCCTACCCCGCCCTCTGGAAGGCCGCCAACAACCCCGCCTCGTTCGCCTTCACCGCGTGCTCGGGTGCCCGGACCAGCGATGTCACGGCCGGTCAGCTCGGCCCTCTCAGCTCCGCGACCGACCTCGTCTCGATCTCCGTGGGCGGCAACGACGCGGGCTTCGCCGACGTCATGACCACCTGTGTCCTGCAGTCCGAGGCCACCTGTCTCAGCCGGATCACCACCGCCCGCGCCTACGTCGACTCGACCCTCCCCGGCAGACTGGACTCCGTGTACGCGGCGATCACTGCCAAAGCACCCTCGGCCCGCGTCGTCGTCCTGGGCTACCCCCGCTTCTACAAGCTCGGCGGCAACTGCATCGCCGGCCTGAGCGAGAAGGAACGCGCAGCCATCAACGGCGCCGCCGACTACCTCAACGACGCCACCGCCAAGCGTGCGGCCGATCACGGCTTCACCTTCGGCGACGTCACCTCGACCTTCACCGGCCACGAGATCTGCTCGGGCAGTGCCTGGCTGCACAGCGTGAACTGGCTCAACATCGGCGAGTCGTACCACCCGACCGCCGCCGGACAGTCCGGTGGCTACCTGCCCGTCCTCAGCTCCAAGGCCTGACCGCACCGCTTCGGCGTGGCTTGTCGGCCCGGCCGTCCGCCGAGGAGGGGGCTCCGCCCCGCGGAGTCCCCTCCCCGTGCGTCACGCCGGTCCCACCACGTCCACCGGCCTGTGCCCGGTGGCTCCGGGCGTGGCCTCCGCCGGTCCCGCGGCCGGTGCGCTCGCCGACGTCCCCGCCGAGGCCTTCCCGCCGCCTCCCCGGTCGGTGTCGTCGTCGTCCGACAGCGCCCATGCGAGGCCTCCCGCGATGAGCAGCGCGAGGATCGCCCCGACGGCCACCAGGACGCCGGTGCGCTTCGTGCGGCCGACGGGTTCCGGCGGGCCCGTGGCGGCCCCCGCTTCCCCGGCCCCCGCTTCCCCGGCCCCCGCTTCTCCGGCCGTCGCGCCGGTGTCGTCCGTCGGCGGCTTGAGCTGCGGTCCTGCTGGGCCGCCGAGGGCCGCTCCGGTCCCGCCCGCGGCCAGGATGCGCAGCCGGCGTTCCGCCTCCCCGGAGGTGAGCCGCTCGGCCGGGTCCTTGCGGAGCAGCCCCTCGACGACGGGCGTGAGCACGCCGGCCCGTCGAAGTGGTGGCAACTCCTCTTCGACCACCGCCCGGAGGGTGTCCGCCGGAGTGCGGCGGCCGAACGGTGACCGCCCCTCGGTGGCGGTGTACAGAAGCACTCCGAGCGACCAGAGGTCGGATTCGGGCCCAGGTGTACGCCCCAGCACACGCTCGGGCGCGAGGTATTCGGGCGAGCCGATCGCCTCACCTGCCACGGTGAGTGCGGAGGACCCCTCGGGCGTGGTGAGGCCGAAGTCCTTCAGCATCACCCTCCCGTCGTTGGCCATCAGCACGTTGCCCGGCTTCACGTCGCGGTGCAGCAGGCCCGCTCCGTGGCCGCCGCGCAGGGCCGTGAGCACCTCCGCGCCGATCCGTGCCGCACGCCGAGGGGGCAGCGTGCCATCGGCGTCCAGCACGTCGGACAGGGCGAGCCCGCGGATCAGCTCCATCACGATCCAGGGCCGGGAATCCTCGGTGACCACGTCGTGGACGGCGACGACGTTGCGGTGCGAGACGCGGGCCGCCGCCCAGGCCTCCCGCTCCAGGCGGGAGTGCAGCCACTGGGCGTCGGCGGCGGGCAGGGCCGCCGGGGGCCGCACCTCCTTCACGGCCACCTCGCGCCCCAGCACCTCGTCGCGGGCTCGCCACACGATGCTCGCCGTTCCCTCGCCCAGAGGGTCCAGGAGGCGGTAACGATCCGCGACCACACGACCGGTGTCCGGGACTTCGCTCATCGGTGACCCTCCATCAGCAGCGTTGCGCAGTACGGACGAATCCCCTCCAAGCTAACCCAACCCGTCCAGGAACCGACAGGATCCGGTAACGGCACGTCAACCCCCGTACACAGGTGTGCAATCCTGCGGCCGGGATACACGGGTGTGACCGCGGGACGATAGGGTTAACCTGCCCGGGCCGGGTGCCCTCGTACGGGTGGGGAGTGACATGGAACAGATAACGATGCGCAGCAGGCCGCGTGTGCCTGCCATTACATGTGGGAGCGGAGCGACCAGTTCGCGCCTCGACCGCCATCTCGCAGTGCTGGGCGGCCCCGCCGTCCCGCAGCGCGAGTCGGCGGAAGCGACGCTGCTGATGCTCGAGCTCACCTCGCGCGACGCCGCGCACACCCGCAGGAGCAGGAGCGCGCGTGTCTCGCTCTTCGCCCCGCTGCGGCGGCTGCGGCGCTCGCTCTTCGGCAGCCGCCGCTGACCGACGGCTGTCACGACCGGTACCGGCCCTCCGCTCAGGGCCGTGCCACGATCACTCCGTCCCGGCGCAGTGCTGCTGTCCGCCCATCCGTCATCCCCAGGGCCGGCAGCGTTGCGTCGGTGTGTTCCCCGGCGCCGGCACGGCACCCACCCCCGCCGACGCCCCGCCCGGCAGCGCGCCCCACAGCAGGACCCGCACACAGGCCCGACACGGATGGCCGCTTCCCGCCGCCGGTCCCGCGCCAGGACGTCTCCCGCGCCTCGGCTGCGGCGTACCCCGTCCGACGGCGAGCAGTGCGGAAGAACACCCTCACCCACCGGCGGCTCTCCCGCGTGCCGGCGCATCGCGCCTCACAGCAGCGCGAACTGCCCTTCCGGGCCCTCCTCCTGGTGATCCAGTACGGACGCGGGGCGCCGGGCCGAGGCGGGGACGGGAAGCACCCCGGCCGAGCACAGGCCGTCCCGGGCCAGGGTCTCCGCGTGCTCGAGCCGTTCCCGCAGTGCCTGCTGCCGGGGCCGCAGTTCTGCGAGCAGCGCCAGGACGGTGATCAGCTCCAGCAGTTCCGAGGTCCGCTCCTGCGGCCAGGCACGCGGCCCTACGCCCGCCAGCCCCTCCGCCGTCGCCGTGCGGCGCTCGAACCAGAGCTCCAGCACTCGCACCCCGCAGACCCGGAAGTCCCAGGCACCGACGGGAACGGGCGAGACACGTCCCGCACCGAGAGCGACCGTCTCGTCGTCGGCGTCGTAGCTCAGGGCGTCGGGCCGGGGAGGGATCGCGGCCCTCACGTACGGCCGCCGCCCGCCGGGCAGCCGCGGACGTCCTCCGCCTCGGGCCCCGCGCAGCTGGACGCGCAGCAGTTCCCGGCCGAGTTCCACACCCTCCGCCCACAGGGCGCCGTCGGCGGGCAGCGGCACGCGGGGCCCGCCGGGGGAGGGGGAAGCGGTGGCGAGGGCCCACGCCAGGACGGATTCGACGGTGGCCGGCGCACCGTACCGGGCAGCCAGCAGAGCGGCCAGACCCGGTGCGAGATTGGGCTCCCGTCCGCCGGGCCGCCGGTAGAGCGGGCGTATCCGGCCGGGCCGGCCGGCCGGTGAGTGTCCGTCGGGCAGCAGTGCGGTCGCCGACAGGGCGGGACCTCTGTCCTGGGGTACGTATCCGTGCTCGACGGCGAAGAGCTGGTGCCCGTCGGCGACCCGCCAGAGCTCGGGGCGTGCCGCGTCGAGCAGCCTGTGGTCGGGAATCAGCCACTGTTCGTCGAAGGGCCCGTGCAGGACGCGGACCGGTTCGGGGTACGGGCCCGGGTCCCGGGCGAACGCGCTCGTTCCGGTGGACCTGCCCGGCAGGGCCGAGGCCGGGGTCAGCGGTGTCCGGGAGCGGCTGGGCCGGAACAGCCGTTCCTGCTCGTCGCCCTCGGCGCGGACCAGCAGGTCCCAGCGGGTCCGGAGCGAGGAGGCGTCGGGGGCCGTCACCCAGGGGCGCCCCGTCCTCAAGGGCCGCACCGACCAGGGCATGAGGTCGTCCAGGAGCGGAAGCGCATCGCCTCCGCCGGATCCGGCCGCCACCCGTGCTGCCACCGTGTCGGTCCTCCCCGTCGGCACGTCCGCCACTTCCGGCATCGTAACGACCGCCCGCCCGCGTGACGACCGTCCGCCCGCCCGCGTGACGACCGTCTGCCGGACTATCGCCGCGACCGTCCGTCCGCGGCCCCGCCGTCAGTGCGCGTCGACGGTCACGGAGAAGGAGAAGCGGTCTCCCCGGTAGCGGATGCGCGCCACGTCCACCACCGTGCCGTCCTCGTCGTACGTCACGCCGGTGTAGTGCAGGATCGGGCTGAGCAACGGGACCTGGAGCAGCTCGGCCGTGCCGGGGTCGGCGAGGCGTGCCTCGACGGTGTCCGTGATCCGGGAGATCCGTACGCCGACGGCGTCGCGCAGCACCTTGGTCATCGGCCACCGTTCCAGATCGGCCACGTCGAGCCGGGCCGCGATCTCCGGGCGTACCGCGTTCTCCGCCCAGTTGGTGGGCTCGCCCGTGCCGTCGTCGCAGCGGAGCCGCCGGTAGCTGACCACCTCGGAGCAGTCCGGGAAGAACTCCGAGAGATCACCGGGGACGGGCGCCCGGCCGTGGCCGAGAACCGTCGTCCGCTCGCCCGACTGCTGGGCGACGATCGCGTCGATCGAGCCCAGCAGCCGGACCGGCGACACCCGCCGGGCGCGCGGTTCGATGAACGTGCCGCGCCGCCGGTGCCTGCTGATCAGCCCTTCGCCCTCCAGCTCCTTCAGGGCCTGGCGCATGGTGAGGACGCTGACGCCGTAGTGCACGGCGAGCTGTTCCTCCGTGGGCAGCCGCGTCGAGGCGTCCTGGGGGCGGCCCAGTATGGAGGCCCGCAGGGACTGCGACACCTGGTACCAGAGGGGCAGCTTCCGGTTCAGCAGCAGGGAGTCGGGGGCGAACCCGGGCGTCCGGCCCGCCTCGTTCACCTGATTCATCCGGTTCACCCGATCTCTCTGCGGTGCGGCCGGCGGTGCGGTCTCACGGCCGGAAGTTGCGGCTCAGACCCTGCCACACGTCGTCGTACCCGCGCTGGAGATGGCCCGCGCCCGCCGCCTGCGCGGTCGCCGTGACCGGCCAGCGGGTCTCGAACATGAACGCCAGACCGTCGTCGATCCTCTGCGGCTTCAGCTCCGCCGCGCTCGCCCGGTCGAAGGTCTCACGGTCCGGGCCGTGCGCCGACATCATGTTGTGCAGCGAGCCGCCGCCCGGCACGAAGCCGCCCGCCTTGGCGTCGTACGCGCCCTCGATCAGCCCCATGTACTCGCTCATCACGTTGCGGTGGAAGTAGGGCGGGCGGAAGGTGTCCTCGCCGACCAGCCAGCGCGGGGCGAAGACGACGAAGTCGACGCCCGCCAGCCCCGGGGTGTCGGACGGCGAGGTCAGCACGGTGAAGATCGACGGGTCCGGGTGGTCGTAGCTGATCGTGCCGAGGACGTTGAAGCGGCGCAGGTCGTAGACGTACGGCGTGTGGTTGCCGTGCCAGGCGACCACGTCGAGGGGCGAGTGCCCGTACGTCGCCGACCAGAGGTTCCCGCAGAACTTGTTGACCACCTCGACCGGGCCTTCGTGGTCCTCGAACGCCGCGACGGGAGCCAGGAAGTCCCGCGCGTTCGCCAGGCCGTTGGCACCGATCGGACCCAGGTCGGGCAGGACGAAGGGCTGGCCGTAGTTCTCGCAGACGTAGCCCCGGGCCGTGGGGTCCAGCAGCTCGACGCGGAAGCGCACCCCCCGGGGGATCAGCGCGATCTGGCCCGGCCGGGCCGCCAGCAGCCCCAGTTCCGTGCGGAGCAGCAGGCCGCCGCGCTCGGGAACGATCAGGAGCTCGCCGTCGGAGTCGCTGAACACGCGGTCCGTCATGGAGGAGTTCGCGCTGTACAGGTGCACCGCCATGCCGGTGCGCTGCGTGGCGTCTCCGTTGCCGCCCAGCGTCCACAGGCCGTCGAGGAAGTCCGTACCGGGTGCCGGGTCGGGGAGCGGGTCCCAGCGAAGCCGGTTGGGGTCGGGGGCGGTCTCGGTGAAGGGGGCGGTGCGCAAGGTGCCGTTGTCGATGCGGACGAAGGCGGGATGGGCGGCCGAGGGGCGGATCCGGTAGAGCCAGGACCGGCGGTTGCGGGCGCGGGGTTCGGTGAAGGCCGAGCCGCTGAGCTGCTCGGCGTACAGCCCGAGGGGGGCACGCTGGGGCGAGTTGCGGCCGTGCGGCAGGGCGCCCGGGACGGCCTCCGAGCTGTGCTCGTTGCCGAAGCCGGAACTGTGGCCCGGATTCTCCGCCGCTTTCCTCGCCTGTTCGATGCCGCTCATCTTGCGCTCCCGGTGGATGAGGAATCCCGTGGATCCCCTGACGAAGAATCCTATGCATCACCGTAGGAATCGAAACGTGGCCCGTCAACGGCATACGGGCATGATGGGACCGTGTCCCACGCTCATACGAACCTCCGACGCGTCCCCGTGCAGCAACGGAGCGCCGACCGTCTCGCCCGCATCCTCGACGCCGGTGCCGCCCTGCTCGACGAGGCCGGTTACGAGCAGCTCTCCACCCGGGCGGTGGCCGACAGGGCCGGAGTGCCCATAGGTTCCGTCTACCGCTTCTTCCCCAACAAGAGGGCGCTGGTCGACGCCCTGGCCGAGCGCAACCTGGAGGCCTACGCCCGGCGGGTGGTCGCCAGGCTCGAGGGGATACCGGAGCGGGAATGGCGTGCGGCCATCGACGCGGTGCTCGACGAGTACCTGGCGATGAAGCGCTCCGTCCCCGGCTTCGCCCTCGTCGACTTCGGCCCGCCCGTGCCGGCCGCGGGTCCGCTCGACGAGGAGGTGAACCGGCTGGTCGCGGGACGCCTGACGGAGCTCCTCTCCGGCCATCTCGGCCGGGGGCGCGACGGCGCCCCCGCCGATGCCCGGCTGCTCCGTACGGTCCTGGTCTGCGTGCAGGCCGCCGACGCCCTCCTCCAGCTCGCCTTCCGTGCCGACCCGGCGGGCGACCCGGACCTGATAGCGGAGACCAGGGTCCTGCTCCAGGCCTATCTCTCGCGGATCCTCGACTGAAGGGGCCGGGGCGGACGGGACAACCGGTCGCGCCGAGACCTCGCCACCATCCGTACCGGTCGGTATGCTCGGTCCGCCGGGAGTCCACGCCCGCCGAGCGCGCCGTGGGACGCCGGATCACGCCCGCGCGCCACCGCTGCCGCCGCCCCGGGGAGGGCCCGTGTCCCACGAAACCCGTACCGCTCTGCGTGTCTGCCCGCTCTGCGAAGCCACCTGCGGACTCACCCTCACCATCGAGGGGACTTCGGTCACCGGTGCCCGGGGTGACCGCGAGGACGTCTTCAGCCGGGGCTTCATCTGCCCCAAGGGCGCCTCCTTCGGGGGCCTCGACGCCGACCCGGACCGGCTGCGCACACCGCTCGTCCGCAAGGACGGCGTCCTGCGCGAGGCGACCTGGACCGAGGCGTTCGACGCGATCGCGGCGAAGATCCCGGCCCTGATCGAGGAGCACGGCAAGCAGGCCGTCGGGGTGTTCCTCGGCAACCCCAACGTGCACACGATGGCCGGCGGGCTCTATCCGCCGCTGCTGCTGTCCGCGCTCGGCACCCGCAACGTCTTCACCGCCGGCACCCTCGACCAGATGCCCAAGCACGTCTCCAGCGGACTGCTCTTCGGCGACGCCCACGCCATCCCCGTACCCGACCTCGACCACACCGCTCATCTGCTGCTGATCGGCGCCAACCCGCTGGAGTCCAACGGCAGCCTGTGCACCGCCCCCGACTTCCCGGGGAAGCTCAAGGCGCTCAGGCGGCGCGGTGGCACCCTCACCGTCATCGACCCGCGCCGCACCCGCACCGCGCGGCTGGCCGACCGGCACGCCGCCATCAGGCCCGGCACCGACGCCCTGCTGCTCGCCGCACTCACCCAGGTCGTCGTCGAGGAGAAGCTCGCCGACCCCGGCGCGCTCGCCGGGCACCTGGACGGATACGACGAACTGGCCGAAGCCATTGCGGACTTCACCCCCGAGGCGGTGGCCGCGGCCTGTGACGTGGACGCGGACACCATCCGGGAGATCGCCCGCGAGCTGGCCGCCGCCCCCGCCGCCGCCGTCTACGGGCGCATCGGCAGCTGCACCGTCGAGCACGGAACCCTGGCCAGCTGGCTCATCGACGTACTCAACATCCTGACCGGCAACCTCGACCGGCCCGGCGGTGCGCTCTTCCCCCTCTCCGCGACCGCCCGCGCACCGCGCGCCGCCGCGCCGGGCAAGGGCTTCGACCTCGGCCGCTGGAGGAGCCGGGTCTCCGGGCATCCCGAGGCCAAGGGCGAACTGCCCGCCGCCGCACTCGCCGAGGAGATCGAGACACCGGGGGAGGGCCGGATCCGGGCGCTGATCGTCATCGCGGGCAACCCGGTGCTCTCCGCGCCCGACGGGGACCGCCTGGACCGGGCGCTCGCGCACGGCCTCGACTTCATGGTCAGCGTCGATCCGTATCTCAACGAGACCGCGCGCCACGCGGACGTCGTACTGCCCCCGCCCCCGCCCTCGCAGAGCGCCCACTTCGACTTCGCGTTCAACTCCTTCGCCGTCCGCAACCAGGTCCGGTACAGCCGCCCGGCCGTGCCGCTGCAGGAGGGCCGGATGGACGAGGGCGAGATCCTCGCCCGGCTGGTCCTCGCCGTCGGCGGCAACCACGGTGCTCCGCCCGAGACGGTCGACGACCTGGTCATCACGACGACGCTCGCCAGGGCCGGACTCCCCGAGGAGCTCGCCGGCAACCTGACCGGCCGCACCGGCGCCGAGCGCCGTCTCGACCTGATGCTGCGGCTCGGCCCGTACGACCTCACGCTGGAGCAGCTCCTCGCGCGTCCGCACGGGATAGACCTCGGCCCGCTGAAGCCGCGCATCCCGCAGGTGCTCAGGACCCGCAGCGGCCGCATCGAGCTGTTCCCGGCGCCGATCGCCGCCGACCTGCCCCGGCTCCGCGCGTCGATCGGCGCGCGGCCCGCTGGACTCGTCCTCGTCGGCCGCCGCCACCTGCGGTCCAACAACAGCTGGATGCACAACGTCGCCGCGCTGCGCGGCGGCTCGAACGTCTGCACCCTGCAGATCCACCCCGACGACGCGGCCCGGATCGGACTCGCCGAAGGCGAGACGGCCCGGATCACCGCGGCGGGCGGTGAGGTCGACGCGCCCGCCGAGATCACCGACTCCGTGCGGCCCGGGGTCGTGAGCCTCCCGCACGGATGGGGCCACAGCCGCCCGGGCACCCGCATGTCGGTCGCCGGGGCGGAGCCCGGCGTCAACGTGAACCAGCTCCTGGACGGCACCCTCCTGGACCCGCTGTCCGGTACCGCGGTGCTCAACGCCGTCCCTGTCTCCGTAACACCGACTCGCTGACCTGGGGTTTTGCTCGTATTGCTCACACGTCAACATCTTGTTAACGCTGCTTCGGGGCCCCTAACGTCGTCCGGACCGCCGGCACCGGTGAAGTTCAAAGGTGAACGTTAGGTATCCCATATGTTGACAATCCTCGGCTTCGCCATGATCGCGACCTTCCTGGTCCTGATCATGACGAAGAAGATGTCGCCGATCGCGGCGCTGGTCCTGATCCCCGCCCTGTTCTGCGTGGCCGTCGGACAGGGCGCGAACCTCGGTGACTACGTCATCGAAGGGGTCGGCACCCTCGCGCCGACCGCGGCGATGCTCATGTTCGCCATCGTCTACTTCGGCGTGATGATCGACGTCGGTCTCTTCGACCCGATCGTCCGGGCCATCCTGCGTTTCTGCAAGGCCGACCCGATGCGGATCGTCATCGGTACGGCCCTGCTCGCCGCGATCGTCTCGCTGGACGGCGACGGTTCCACCACCTTCATGATCACCGTCTCGGCGATGTATCCGCTCTACAAGCGGCTGAAGATGAGCCTGGTCGTCATGACCGGTGTCGCGGCCACCGCGAACGGGGTCATGAACACCCTGCCCTGGGGCGGTCCCACCGCCCGGGCGGCCACCGCGCTCAAGGTGGACGCGGCCGACATCTTCGTCCCGATGATCCCGGCCCTGGCCGTCGGACTGCTCGCCGTCATCCTCCTCGCCTGCGTCCTGGGCCGCCGTGAGCGCAAGCGGCTCGGCGTGCTCACCCTCGACGAGGTGCTGGTGACCGAGCCCGAGACCGTGCTCGTCGGTGCGGGCGGCGGTGACAGGCTCACGAAGGGCCCGAAGGGTGCCGGCGCCGGTGGTGCGGGCGGTGCGGACGCCGCCGAGGACGGCGACGCGCAGGACGGTGACGCGGAGGAGGAGTTCAAGGGGCTCGACCCCGACAGGCCGACGCTGCGTCCCCGGCTGTACTGGTTCAACGCCGGCCTCACCATCGCCCTGCTGACCGCCATGATCATGGAACTCATGCCGATCCCGGTGCTCTTCCTGCTCGGCGCGGCCCTCGCCCTCACCGTCAACTTCCCCCACATGCCCGACCAGCGGGCCAGGATCGCGGCCCACGCCGACAACGTGCTCAACGTCTCCGGCATGGTCTTCGCCGCAGCCGTCTTCACCGGCGTACTCACCGGCACCGGCATGGTCGAACACATGGCGGACTGGCTCGTCGGGGCGATTCCCGAGGCGATGGGTCCGCACATGGCCCTCGTCACCGGCCTGCTGAGCCTCCCCCTCACCTACTTCATGTCCAACGACGGCTTCTACTTCGGAGTGCTGCCCGTGCTCGCCGAGGCCGGCGCCGCCCACGGCGTCTCCCCCCTGGAGATCGCGCGTGCCTCCATCGTGGGGCAGCCGCTGCACATGTCGTCCCCGCTCGTGCCCGCCGTCTACGTCCTGGTCGGCATGGCCAAGGTCGAGTTCGGCGACCACACCCGCTTCACGGTCAAGTGGGCCGTGCTCACCTCCCTGGTGGTCCTCGGCGCCGGGATCCTCTTCGGAATCATCTGATGCCTCCGGAACCACGGCCCGGCAGGGGCTGGCTGCTGCGCCTCGTCATCGCCTTCGCCTTCGCGCAGGGGGCGGTGTCGATGGCGCGGCCAGCCGTCTCCTACCGGGCTCTCTCGCTGGGTGCCGACGAGCGCGCGATCGGTGTCATAGCCGGTGTGTACGCGCTGCTGCCGCTCTTCGCCGCCGTACCGCTGGGCCGGCGGACCGATCACGGCCGCTGCGCACCGCTGCTGCCCGTCGGGGTCGTCCTGATCGGCGGCGGCTGCGCGCTCAGCGGCACCTCGGGCTCCCTCCCGGTGCTGGCCGCCTGGAGCGGGCTCATGGGTCTCGGCCACCTCTGCTTCGTGATCGGCGCCCAGTCGCTCGTCGCCCGGCAGTCGCCGCCCGCCGAGCAGGACCGCAATTTCGGCCACTTCACCATCGGCGCCTCCCTCGGCCAGCTCGTCGGACCGATCGCCGCGGGCTACCTCATCTCCGAGCAGGACGGCGAGATGGCCCGTACGAGCACCCTCGCCCTGCTCGTCTCGGCGGCCGTCGCCGCCGTCTCCTTCACCTCGCTGTGGCGCATCGAGCACCCCAGGACCCCTGGTGCGCACCGGCAGGCAGCCGAGAAGGTGCCGGTGGGCAGCATCCTGCGCGCCCGGGGAGTCCCGGCCGGCATCTTCATCAGCCTCGCCGTGCTCAGCGCCACCGACATCCTCACCGCCTACCTGCCGGTGGTCGGCGAGGACCGGGGCATCCCACCCGCCACCGTCGGCCTGCTGCTCAGCCTGCGGGCCGCCGCGACCATCGCCTGCCGGCTCGTCATGTCACCCGTGCTGCGCATCGTCGGCCGAGCCGCTCTGCTCTCCACGACCTGTCTGCTCGGCGGCCTCCTCTGTGCGGCCGTCGCCCTGCCCGTCCCGGTGTGGGGGCTCGCCGTGATGCTCGCCGTGCTGGGCTTCTGCCTGGGGTTCGGCCAACCGCTGTCGATGACCACCGTCGTCCAGGCGGCCCCCGCGGCGGCCCGCTCCACCGCCCTCGCCCTCAGGCTCACCGGCAACCGGCTCGGCCAGGTCGCGGCCCCCGCCTCGGCAGGACTGACCGCGGGAGTCGCGGGCACCGGCGCGCCGTTCGTGATGCTGGGGGTCCTGCTCGTGGGGGCGGCGGGGCTCGGACTCAGGGGCGGCGGAGCCGGGGCCGGGACGGCGGGTGCCGGACCGGCGCCCGCGGCACGCACACCCCGGCGCGAACGCCCTCGCGCCAGGCGGAACTCCACCTGACGCGGCCGGACGGCGGCGCTCCCCGGCCACCGCGCGCGCAGTGACCGCCCCTGCCCGGGGCATTCCCCGCCCCGGCGTGCGAGTGTGGCACCGGCCGTGCGTGACCTGTGTCTCCAGCGGTTCCCTGGCGCCGAAAAACTAACAGCGCTAGTTTGGGGCCGGGACGGCATCCGTCCGTACGACGCACGGCTTCGGCGGCAGGCACAGCGAGCCCGGGAGGAACAGCCATGAAGGCGCATGACGGGATGTACATCGGCGGGGAGTGGCGGCCCGCCTCGGGCCAGGACACGATCGCGGTCGTGAACCCGGCGGACGAGCAGGTCATCGACCACGTCCCGGCGGGCACCGCGGAGGACGTCGACGCGGCGGTGCGCGCCGCACGCGCCGCGTTCCCCGGCTGGGCGGCCACCCCGCCCGCCGAGCGCGCCGCGAGGATCGCCGCGCTGCGTGACGTGCTCGCCGCCCGCAAGGACGAGATCGCCGAGACGGTCACCGCCGAGCTCGGCTCCCCGCTGCCACTGTCCCAGATGGTGCACGCGGGTGTGCCGGTGCTGGTCGCCGGTTCGTACGCCGAGCTGGCCGCCTCGTACTCCTTCGAGGAGAAGCTCGGAAACTCCACCGTCCTGCTGGAGCCCGTCGGGGTCGTCGGCGCGATCACGCCCTGGAACTACCCGCTCCACCAGATCGTCGCCAAGGTCGCCCCGGCGCTGGCCGCCGGCTGCACCGTGGTCCTGAAGCCCGCCGAGGACACCCCGCTCACCGCGCAGCTCTTCGCCGAGGCCACCCAGGAGGCGGGCCTGCCGGCCGGCGTCTTCAACCTGGTCACCGGTATCGGGACGGTCGCCGGGCAGGCCCTCGCCGAGCACGAGGACGTCGACCTGGTCTCCTTCACCGGATCCACGGCCGTCGGCAAGCAGATCGGTGCCACGGCGGGGGCGGCCGTCAAGCGCCTCGCCCTGGAGCTCGGCGGCAAGTCCGCCAACGTGATCCTCCCGGGCGCGGACCTCGCCAAGGCCGTCAACGTCGGTGTCGCCAACGTGATGTCCAACTCCGGCCAGACGTGCAGCGCCTGGACCCGGATGCTGGTCGACGCCGAGCGGTACGAGGAGGCCGTGAGCCTCGCCGCCACGGCCGTCGCCAAGTACGTGCCCGGCGAGCGGGTCGGCCCGGTCGTCAACGCCAAGCAGCAGGCCCGGGTGCGGGGTTACATCGAGAAGGGCATCGAAGAGGGCGCCCGCCTCGTCGCGGGAGGCCCCGAGGCGCCCAAGGACCAGGGCTACTACGTCAGCCCCACCGTGTTCGCCGACGTGACGCCGGAAATGACCATCGCCCAGGAGGAGATCTTCGGCCCGGTGCTCTCGATCCTGCGCTACGAGGACGTGGACGACGCCCTGCGGATCGCCAACGACACCGTGTACGGGCTGGCCGGAGCGGTCTGGGGCGCGGACGACGAGGAGGCCGTGGCCTTCGCCCGCCGCATGGACACCGGACAGGTCGACATCAACGGCGGACGCTTCAACCCGCTCGCTCCCTTCGGCGGTTACAAGCAGTCGGGCGTGGGACGCGAGCTCGGTCCGCACGGCCTCTCCGAGTACCTCCAGACCAAGTCCCTCCAGTTCTGATCCCCACGCCGATCCACCGAGGAGTCTGTTCGTGGTCCGCGCCGCTGTACTTCCCGCCGTCGGAGCTCCGCTGGAGATCACCGACATCGAACTCCCGGAGCCGGGCCCCGGCCAGGTGAGCGTCTCTCTCGCCGCCGCCGGTGTCTGTCACTCCGACCTGTCCCTGTCCAACGGCACCATGCGGTTGCCCGTCCCCGCCGTCCTCGGCCACGAGGGCGCCGGTACGGTCCGCGCCGTCGGCGAGGGCGTCACCCACGTCGCCGCGGGCGACCCCGTCGTCCTCAACTGGGCGCCGTCCTGCGGAGCGTGCTTCCACTGCGGCATCGGTGAGGTCTGGCTCTGCGCCGACGCCCTCAAGGGTGCGGCGAACATCCACGCCCGTACGGCCGACGGCACCGAACTCCACCCGGGCCTGAACGTCGCGGCCTTCGCCCAGGAGACCGTCGTCGCCGCGAACTGCGTGCTGCCCGCCCCGGCCGGCATCCCGCTCGACGACGCGGCCCTGCTCGGCTGCGCTGTCCTGACCGGGTACGGAGCGATCCACCACTCCGCCCGGGTGCGCGAGGGCGAGAGCGTCGTCGTCTTCGGGATCGGCGGGGTCGGTCTCGCCGTCCTGCAGGCCGCCCGCATCGCCGGAGCATCGAAGATCATCGCCGTGGACGTCTCACCGGAGAAGGAGGAACTCGCCCGCCGGGCGGGTGCCACCGACTACGTCGTCGCGTCCGACACCACGCCGCGCGCCATCCGCAAGCTCACCGGCGGCCAGGGCGCGGACGTCGCCGTGGAGTGCGTGGGCCGCCCCGCCACGATCCGCGGGGCGTGGGAGTCCACCCGCCGCGGAGGCCGCACCACGGTCGTGGGCATCGGCGGCAAGGACCAGCAGGTGACCTTCAACGCCCTGGAGATCTTCCACTGGGGCCGCTCCCTCACCGGCTGCGTCTACGGGAACAGTGACCCGGCACGCGACCTGCCGGTGCTCGCCGAACACATCCGCGCAGGGCGGTTCGACCTCTCCATGCTGGTGACGGAGCGGATCGGGCTGGACGGCATCCCGGCGGCCTTCGACAACATGATCGCGGGCAAGGGCGGACGCGCGCTGGTGGTGTTCTAGGGCCGGCGCGCAGGTGCGGGGCCGTGCGGGGCACGGCCCCGCCACCCGGCCGCAGCGGCCCCGCCCCGGACCGGCGCCGGGAGGCGGGCCGGCACCCAGGCGCCCGGTACGGCAGCGGTGCGGACGCGCGCTGCTCAGGGCCGGGCGGGATTCACCGGAGGCCTCCCTCGGGCGGGTCCGCCGCCACCGCCGGGCCGTCGACCGCGCCACGGCTCCGGGCGCGGGTCCGCGAGACCGCGACCCCGGCCAGGCAGATCAGCCCGCCCACGACGGTGAGCGGCGCCGGCACCTCGTCGAGCAGCAGCCAGGACATCAGCACCACCACCGCGGGGACCGCGTACGTCGTCGCTCCCATCCGGCCCGCGGTGGTCCGGGCCAGCGCGTAGGCCCAGGTGGTGAAGGCCAGGGCCGTGGGGAACACACCGAGATAGATCATGTTCAGGGTGGCGGAAACGGGAGCGTCGGCCGCCTCGGAGACCAGCACGCCGGTGAACGGCAGGCAGGCGACCGTGCCGATGAGACAGCCGAACGTGGTGATCTGGAGCGGGGATCCGTGCCGCAGGGCGGGCTTCTGGATGACCACCCCACCGGCGTACGCCAGTGCGGCCAGCAGGCACAGGAGCACACCGAGCACCGAGGAACTTCCGTGGCCCGACATGGAGAGACCGACGACGACGGCGCCCGCGAACGAGACCGCCATGCCCGTCAGGAGCCGGCGCGGCAGCCCTTCCCCGAGCAGCCAGGCACCCAGCAGCGCCATGAGGATCGGCCCGACATTGACGATCATGGCCGCCGTTCCCGCGTCGACCTGCTGCTCACCCCAGTTGAGCACGACCATGTAGAGCCCGAACCAGAGGAGCCCGGACCCGATGACGCCCGGCCACGCGGCCCGGGAGGGCAGCCCCTCGCGACGCACGAGCAGGATCGCGCCGAGCGTCAGGGTGCCCGCGAGGAGGCGGCCCAGCGCCAGCGCCCCGGGAGAGTACGCCTCGCCCGCGCTGCGGATGGAGACGAATGCGGAGGCCCACAGGATGACCGTGGTGCCCGCGGCGGCGGGAGCGCGCCAGCCGCCTCCGGATGCGGCCGGCGCTGTGTCGTGCGCTGTCGGTGTCGTCGTCATGGCCACGACGTTAGGCCGCGGACCCTTCGGGTCCCGCCGAACCGCCGGCCGTGTCGACGGTCGCGGGCTCGATGCCCAGGTGCTCGGACAGGGCCCGCAGTCCGGCGGAGGTCGTCCGGACCGCTCTGCCCGTCCCGACCCGTTCGCACCATCCGGCGTCCAGCACGTGGCGGCACAGGGCGGCGCCCGAGGTGCCCGCCAGATGCGGCCGCCGCTCGGTCCAGTCCAGGCAGCCCCGCGCCAGGGGTCTCCGCGAGGCGGTGTCGAGGGGGACACCCAGCGCGCCGAACCATTCCAGGCCTGCGTCGGTCAGCGCGAAACCGGTGTCCTGCCGCAGGAGCCCGCGCTCGGTCATCGCGTCGGTGATCCGGATGCCGAGCCGCCCGGCGAGATGGTCGTAGCAGGTGCGCCCACGGGCCAGTGCGTGGTGGAGGCTCGACTCGCGCAGGGTTCGCGGCGGTACCGGGGCGCCGGGGTGGGCGTGCGCGGCCAGCTCCTCGACCAGCTGGGCGATCCGCCCGTCGGCCAGCCGCAGATAGCGGTGGCGGCCCTGGCGCTCCTCGGCCAGCAGCCCGCCCTCGACCAGCCTGTCCAGATGCTCACTGGCCGTCGAGGCGGCGACTCCGGCGGCGCGAGCCAGCTCACCCGCCGTCCACGCCCTGCCGTCGAGCAGGGCCAGGCAGAAGGAGGCGCGGGTCTCGTCGGCGAGCAGGGCCGCCAGCGCGGCGAGCCGGGGCGCGGCCGGGTCACGGGGTGTCGTACGGGCCATGCGTCCAGGATGCGTCAGGCACCGTTCGGCGCGGGCCGAACCGTGCGTCCGGTGACCGTCTGCTCGTACTGGAGCGTGAGGCCGTCCAGCAGGGCGCGCAGCCCGGTCTCGAAGGCCCCCTCGTCGACCTGCTGCCGACGGTCGGCCAGCAGGTGGGCCTGGCCGAGGTGGGGGTAGTCGGCGGGGTCGTACGCCGTCTCGTCGTCGACGAAGCCGCGGGCGAAGGAACCGAGCGCCGACCCGGTGATGAAGTAGCGCATCAGTGCGCCGATGTAGGTGGCCTGGGCGGGGGGCCAGCCGGCCCGGACCATGGCGCCGAAGACCGCGTCGGCGACGCGCAGGCCGGCCGGACGCCGGCCGGGCCCCTGGGCCAGCACGGGCACGATGTGCGGGTGCGCGGCGAGCGCCGCGCGGTAGGAGACGGCCCAGTCGTGCAGGGCGGCGGGCCAGTCGCGCGGGTCGGCCTCCTCGAACATCGACAGGTCGACCTGTGCGGACACGGCGTCGGCGACCGCGTCGAGAATCTCGTCCTTGTTCCGGAAGTGGTTGTAGAGCGAGGGTCCGCTCACCCCCAGCTCGGCGGCGAGGCGGCGGGTGGAGACGGCGGCCAGCCCTTCGGCGTCGACGAGCACGCCCGCCGCCTCGACGATGCGGTCTCTGCTGAGGAGGGGCTTGCGCGGTCGGGCCATGCGGCACATAGTAGGGCCTGCAAGCGGAAAACTAGCAGTGCTAATTAAAAGTGGGGTGTCGCAGGATGAACCTGGAGCTGAGCGAGGAGCAGGACGCCGTCCGGCAGCTCGCCGAGGACTTCGTCGCGCGGGAGATCACCCCGCACGTGGTCGAGTGGGACCGTGCCGAGAGTGTCGACAAGTCGATCGTGAAGAAGCTGGGTGCCCTCGGGTTCCTCGGGCTGACGATCCCGGAGGAGTACGGCGGATCCGGCGGGGACCACCTCGCGTACTGCCTGGTGACCGAGGAGCTCGGCCGCGGCGACTCCTCGGTGCGGGGCATCGTGTCCGTCTCGCTCGGCCTGGTCGCCAAGACGATCGCGTCCTGGGGGAGCGAGGAGCAGAAGCGGCAGTGGCTGCCGGACCTCACCGCGGGCGAGGCCGTCGGCTGCTTCGGCCTCACCGAGCCGGGTACCGGCTCCGACGCCGGAAACCTGACCACCAGGGCCGTGCGGGACGGTGGGGGCACCTCCCGCTCGAGCGGAGCCGAGAGTGGGGGAGACTACGTCATCAACGGCTCCAAGATGTTCATCACCAACGGAACCTGGGCCGATGTGGTCCTGCTGTTCGCCCGCACGAACGACACCCCGGGTCACCGGGGCGTCTCCGCCTTCCTGGTACCCGCCGACGCCCCCGGCCTGACCCGGCGCACCGTCCACGGCAAGCTGGGGCTGCGCGGCCAGGCCACGGCCGAACTGGTGCTGGAGGACGTCCGGGTCCCCGCCTCCACCCTCATGGGCCCGGAAGGCAAGGGCTTCTCCATCGCCATGTCCGCCCTGGCCAAGGGCCGGATGTCGGTCGCGGCCGGCTGCGTCGGCATCGCGCAGGCCGCGCTGGACGCCGCCGTGCGCTACGCGGGCGAGCGTGAGCAGTTCGGCAAGTCCATCGCGGGCTACCAGCTCGTCCAGGAACTCATCAGCGACATCTCCGTGGACGTCGACGCCGCCCGCATGCTGACCTGGCGCGTCGCCGATCTCATCGACCGCGGACAGGACTTCGCCACCGCCGCGTCGACGGCGAAGCTCTTCGCCTCCGAGGCCGCGGTCCGTGCCGCGAACAACGCCCTGCAGGTGTTCGGCGGCTACGGCTACATCGACGAGTACCCCGTCGGCAAGCTGGTCAGGGACGCCCGGGTGATGACCCTGTACGAGGGCACCAGCCAGATCCAGAAGCTGATCATCGGCCGCGCACTGACGGGAGTCTCCGCCTTCTAGCACCCTCCCGGCGGACTCCGCCCGCCGGGGGAGGCGGCACCGGAGCGTTCCCGCTCCGATGGCGTCCTCGGCCGGCACGGCGGGGGAGAGGCCACGGGGGCGTCGAGGGAGCAAGGCAACCGCGGGAGCGCCCGTCCTGGCGCTCGCGGCCGGCGGGCCGGCATGGGGGTTCGGTCCCGGGCGCGACGACTCGGGCGAGGTCCCCGCCGGCACCCGCCGGGGACCCCTGGCGGCGGAGGAGGCCGGGGAGTTCTTCGACGGCGCCGCACTGGAGTTCGGCGGACGCGCCGCTGTGTCCCGTGCCCTGACCGCACCGCCGTCTGAGTACCGGGTGAGTACGCCGACGGATACCGGCGTACGCGACCGCGCCGGATGCTGTGCGACATGAGTGAGACAACATCGGTCAAGCAGCAGAACACCGCCGCCTTCTACGGACAGGCCGTCCTCTCCTTCGGGGTGGCGATGGGCGCGGTGGCCCTCGGCATCTTCTTCCTCGACGCCGACGCCTGGGTGCGGGCCTTCCTCGCCATCGGCGTCCTCTATCTCGTCACCTCCTGCTTCACCCTCGCCAAGGTCATCAGGGACCGGCAGGAGGCGGGGCAGATCGTCAGCCGGGTGGACCAGGCCAGGCTGGAGAAGATCCTCGCCGAGCACGATCCCTTCCAGAAGCTCTGACGATCTCACCTCCCGAGCGCTCTAAGCGCTTGCTCAGGTTCGCGGTATGGTGTTCGTCCTGCCAGCGGAAAGGGGCACGTGGCGATGAGCACGGCGGAGGAGACCGACGGCGACAGCACGCCGTGGGGTGAGGTCACGCCCGAGGCGGCGAGGCGGCTGCTCGTCGCGGCCGTCGAGGCCTTCGCCGAGCGCGGCTACCACGCGACCACCACCCGGGACATCGCCGGACGGGCCGGTATGAGCCCGGCCGCGCTCTACATCCACTACAAGACGAAGGAAGAGCTGCTCCACAGGATCAGCAGGATCGGCCACGACCGGGCCCTGCTCCTCCTGGAGACGGCGGCCGGCAGGGACGGCACGGCGGCCGAGCGGCTCGCCGACGCGGTCCGGTCCTTCGTCAGCTGGCACGCCGAGCGGCACACCACGGCCCGGGTCGTGCAGTACGAGCTGGAGGCCCTCGGCGACGAGCACCGCGTGGAGATCGTCGCCCTGCGGAGGCGGACCGACGCCGTGGTGCGCCGGATCATCGGCGACGGTGTCCGGGCGGGTGAGTTCGACGTCCCGGACGTTCCGGGCACCACGCTCGCCGTGCTGTCCCTCTGCATCGACGTGGCGCGCTGGTTCAACGCACAGGGCAGCCGGACGCCGGAGGAGGTCGGCACCCTCTACGCCGACCTCGTCCTGCGCATGGTGGGCGCCCGGAAGTGACGACCGCGCCCGCGGCGGCGAGCGGGCCACGCCCCCCGGACGGGACCGGGCGGACGCGGCGTGCGCAGGGCCCGGCGGACTCCGCACCGACCGGAAGCCGCGGCGCGGCTCAGAAGTAGTAGCGCGACACCGACTCGGCGACGCAGGCCGGCTTGTCGCCGCCCTCGCGCTCGACCGTGACGAGGGCGGTCACCTGTACGCCGCCGCCCGCCTCCTCGACGCTCTTGAGCACGGCGGTGGCACGCAGCCGTGAGCCCACCGGGACGGTCGAGGGGAAGCGGACCTTGTTGGTGCCGTAGTTGATGCCCATCTTGGCGCCCTCGACCCGCAGGATCTGCGGCACGAGCACCGGCAGCAGCGACAGCGTGAGGTAGCCGTGCGCGATCGTCGTCCCGAAGGGGCCGGTCGCCGAGCGCTCCGGGTCCACATGGATCCACTGGTGGTCGCCCGTGGCCTCGGCGAACAGGTCGATCCTCTTCTGGTCGACCTCCAGCCAGTCGCTGTGCCCGAGCTCCTCGCCCACGGCGTCCCGCAGCTCCTGCGCGGACGTGAAGATCTTCGGCTCTGCCATGTTCCTGGTCCCTGCCTTCCGGCTGTCGGTCGCCCTCCCCGGGCGGTGTCTAAGCGCTTGCTCAGCATGGTTGGGGCGCGCCTCCCTGTCAACGACGGACCGGCCGGGTTTTCGAAGCGGGGGCGGAGGCGGAGGTGCGCCCATTAGGGTTCGAGGAGTGCCACAGATCCCGCAGTCATGCCAAGAACTCACCGTCGGCCAGCTCTCCGCCCGTAGCGGCGCCGCGGTGTCCGCCCTGCACTTCTACGAGTCCAAGGGCCTGATCAGCAGCAGTCGCACGAGTGGCAATCAGCGCCGCTACACCAGGGACGCGCTGCGCCGGGTCGCGTTCGTACGCGCCGCCCAGCGCGTGGGTATCCCGCTCGCCACGATCCGGGACGCGCTCGCCGAGCTGCCGGAGGAGCGCACGCCGACCCACGAGGACTGGGCCCGGCTCTCCCGGGCGTGGCGCTCGGAACTCGACGAGCGGATCAAGCAGCTGGGACGGCTGCGTGACCATCTCACCGACTGCATCGGCTGCGGCTGCCTGTCGCTGGAGACCTGCGTGCTGTCCAACCCTGACGACGTCATCGGTGACCGGATGGCCGGTTCGCGGCTCATGCCCGAGCGGGGCGCGGCCAGGCGTTCCTGAACGCGCTCCCGCTCCGGCGGGTCCCCAGATGTCACGTCCGCCTCAGGCGGCCGACGCCGTCAGGTCCCTCGTCCGTGCTCCCCTGGCCCTGGCCAGCGCGCCCGCCGTCAGGACGGGCCGGGGGACCACGATGCCGCACGCCGTGCAGACCGGACCGGACCACGGTTCGCGGTCCAGGTCCTGCCGCCAGATGATCCCGGTCCCCGCGCACACCGGGCAGGCGGCGCCGGGTTTCGTGCCCAGGGCCGCGATCAGCCGCCCCAGGACCTCGGCCAGGGGTGCGCCGGGGTGGACCTCCGGATCCTCGCAGTGGGCGATCCCGTAGCCGCCCCAGGTCCGCCGGTGCCAGTCGTCGAATGCGCCGGGCCGCCGCAGCCCGTCGTGTTTCTCGCGGCGCCGCCGTTCGGCGAAGCCCGCCTCGTACGCGAGCCACACGGCCCGCGCCTCCTCCAGTTCCTCCAGCGCGCGCATCAGGCGCACCGGTTCGGGGGCCCTGTCCTCGGGCTCGATCCCGTGCCGGGCGCACAGATGATCCCAGGTCGCCCGGTGACCATAGGGGGCGAATCGTTCCAGGCACTTGCGCAGCGAGTACCGCCGCAGAGCCAGATCGCCCCGCGGATCGCGGACCTGTCTCGCAAGACTCCGGAAACCGGCCATTGCACTGCCACCTCCGTCACTCGTACTTCGGCGTCAAGGGATGGACGTACGAGTGCCCGATTCGGCTCCATCGAAAGGCGAAAAGCGTCCACGGATCGAGACGGTCCACGTGAGGTCACGTGCAGGCGTGTGGTGATTCAGAAAAAGTGACTGATGTTCACCTTACCGGCGGGGGGTACCGCAAGTAACCTCCGGCCCATCGGCCACCCGGAGGAGCACGCATGCCCCCACGCACCCGCACGCTCGGAGCCGCCACAGTCGCGGCCGTTCTCGCTCTCGGCACGTCCCTGCTCTCGGCTCCCGGCGCCGGAGCGGCGGAACCGGAACCCGTCGCCGTCACCGACCACTGCCACAACCAATGCGCGGACATCCTGCCGCCCGGTGCGAACGGCAACGCCACGCTCGTCGAGATTCTCGGCAACAAGGCGTTCGGTACGCACCCCGCGCACAGCGACGACCAGCTGGACCGCTACAACGGCCTGGTCGCGGGTCATACGAGCCTCACCGACCAGAAGCTGACGGACTTCTTCAACGACGCCTCCTTCGGGGTCGCCGCCGACCAGGTGGAGTCCGTGACGAAACCGCGCGAGGACGTCACGATCACCCGGGACAAGAAGAGCGGTGTCCCTCACATCAAGGGCACCACCCGCTACGGCACCGAGTTCGGCGCCGGCTTCGCCGCCGGACAGGACCGGCTGTGGCTGATGGACCTCTTCCGCCACATCGGGCGTGGCGAGCTCACCTCCTTCGCAGGTGGCGCACTGGCCAACCAGGGCCTGGAACAGCAGTTCTGGCCGCAGGCCCCGTACACCGAGGCGGATCTCGAGGCCCAGGTCGAACGCATCAGGACTACCGAGGGTGCACGCGGCGAGCAGGCGATGGCCGACGCACAGGCCTACGTCGACGGGATCAACGCCTACCGGGTGAAGTCGAAGAAGGGCCGCTACTTCCCGGGCGAGTACGTCCTCACCGGGAAGATCGACTCCATCACGAACATCGGCGAGATCCAGCCGTTCAAGCTGACCGACCTGATCTCGATCGCCTCGGTCGTCGGCGGCCAGTTCGGCGGGGGAGGAGGGGGTGAGGTCCAGGCCGCGCTCTCGCTGCTCGCCGCCCAGCAGAAGTACGGCGTCGAGGAGGGCACCCGGGTCTGGGAGTCCTTCCGGCAGCGCAACGACCCCGAAGCGGTCCTCACCGTCCACGACGGCACCTCGTTCCCGTACGCCGGCAAGCCCGACAAGGCCCGGGGTACCGCCCTTCCCGACGCGGGCTCCGTCACCCCGGAACCGCTGATATACGACCGCACCGGTTCGGCGGGCACGAACAGGAAGGCTCCGGTGAAGGCGCCGGCCGCGCTCGAGCCGCTGCAGGGCATGTACGACGACGGGGTCATACCGGAGGGCTCGCTGCCCGGATCCGGTGACGGCGCCCAGAAGCGCGGGATGTCCAACGCCCTCCTGGTGTCCGGCAAGCACACCGCGAGCGGGAACCCGGTCGCCGTCATGGGCCCGCAGACCGGCTACTTCGCGCCGCAGCTGATGATGCTCCAGGAACTCCAGGGCCCCGGCATCAGCGCCCGAGGCGTCTCCTTCGCCGGAGTCGGCATGTACATCCAGATGGGGCGTGGCCAGGACTACGCCTGGAGCGCCACCTCGGCGGCCCAGGACATCACCGACACGTACGCCGTCGAACTCTGCGAACCCGACGGCTCCGCGCCCACCAAGGACTCCACGCACTACCGCAACGACGGCGCCTGCACGGCCATGGAGAAGCTGGAGCGCACCAACGCCTGGAAGCCCACCGTCGCCGACTCCACCGCCAAGGGCTCCTACCGGATGCAGGTGTGGCGCACGGACTACGGCATCGTCACCCACCGCGCGACGATGGACGGCAAGCCCGTCGCCTACACCTCGCTGCGCACCACCTACCGGCACGAGGCCGACTCGATCATCGGCTTCCAGCTGCTCAACGACCCGGCGTACGTGACGGACGCGGCCTCCTTCCAGCAGGCGGCGAGCCACATCGACTACGCCTTCAACTGGTTCTACGCGGACTCTCGCACCACGGCCTACTACAACAGCGGGATGAACCCCGTGCGCGCGGCCGGGGTGGACGCGGCGCTGCCGGTCAAGGCCGAGAAGGCGTACGAGTGGCAGGGGTACGACCCGGCGGCCAACACCACCGACTACACCCCGTTCGCCGAGCACCCGCACTCCAGCGGCCAGGACTACTACATCTCCTGGAACAACCGCCAGGCCGAGGACTACTCCACCGCCGCGTTCGGCTTCGGCGCGGTGCACCGGGGTGACCTGCTCGACGACCGGGTGTCCGACCTCGTCGAGGAGGGCGGGGTGACCCGGGCCTCCCTCACCCGCGCCATGGAGGAGGCGGCCCTCACCGACCTCCGGGGCGAGCAGCTGCTGCCGGAGCTCCTGAAGGTGCTGCGCTCCCAGCCGGTCACGGACCCGGCGCTCGACGCGGTGGTGCAGCAGCTGGATTCCTGGCGGGCGGCAGGCGCACAGCGCAAGGAGACCGCTCCGGGATCGCACACGTACACGCACGCGGACGCGGTACGGATCATGGACGCGTGGTGGCCGAGGCTGGTCGAGGCGGAGTTCCGCCCCGGGCTGGGTGACGGCCTCTACACGGCACTGACCGCGAGCCTGGCCACGGACGAGTCCCCGGCCGCCAGCCACGGGCCGAGCGGTGCGCACAGCGGCAGCGCCTTCCAGTACGGCTGGTGGGGCTTCGCCGACAAGGACCTGCGCCAGGTCCTCGGACAGCCCGTCAAGGGGCCGCTGGCGAAGACGTACTGCGGCGACGGCGACCTGAGCGCCTGCCGGTCCGCGCTGCTCAGCACCCTGAAGGAGGCGGCGGCGGTGCCGGCCGCCGAGGTCTACCCGGGTGACGACAGCTGCAAGGCCGGTGAGCAGTGGTGCACCGACGCGATCATCCACCGCCCGCTGGGCGGGATCTCCCAGAAGTCGGTCCACTGGCAGAACCGGCCGACCTACCAGCTGGTCGTGGAGTTCCCCTCGCACCGCTGAACGCGCGCGAGGACGTGACCGGGCCCGTTCCCCGTCCGGCCGGACGGGGAACGGGCTCACGGCGTCCCGGCGGTCACCGGTACAGCAGGTACTCCCGCCGCACCTTCCGGAAGGCGGCGAGGTCGGCCGCCCAGGCACCAGCCACCTCGTCCGTGTCCGCCCCGGCGTCGATCATCGTGCGGACCCGGGTGTTACCCGTGAGCTTGTCGATCCAGTTGTCGGGCCGCCACGCGAACCCGCTCCACGTCCGCTTCGCCGTGACCAGCAGCGCGATGCCGGTGCGTACGGGGTCGAAGGCGTCCCGGTCCTGGACGTGCACCTGCACCCCGCCCACCGTCCTCCCCTGGAACTTGGAGAACGTCGGCGCGAAGTACGCCTCACGGAAGGCGACCCCGGGCAGCTCCAGACCGTTCGCGGCGGCCGCCCAGCGGTGGTCGATCCCCTCCGCTCCCAGCAGCTCGAACGGCCGTGTCGTCCCCCGGCCCTCGGAGAGGTTCGTCCCCTCGAACAGGCACGTCCCGGAGTAGACCACCGCGGTCTCCGGCGTCGGCATGTTGGGGCTCGGCGGCACCCACGGAAGGCCCGTCACGTCGAAGAAGTCCTTGCGGCGCCACCCGGACATCTTCACGACGTCCAGCTCCACCGGCCCGGCCGCCAGGAACTCGGAGTTGAAGAGCAGCGCGAGCTCCGCCACCGTCATCCCGTGCGCCTGCGCGATCTCCCTGCGTCCCACGAAGGTCGCGAACGCCGGGTCGAGCACGGGCCCCAGTGCCGCCCTCCCGGTGACCGGATTCGGCCGGTCCAGGACGACGAGCCGCTTGCCGGCGAGCGCGGCCGCCTCCATGCAGTCGTACAGGGTCCAGATGTACGTGTAGAACCGGGCGCCCGCGTCCTGGATGTCGAAGACCACCGTGTCGACGCCCGACGCCGTGAAGACGTCGGCCAGCGGCTGCCCGCTCTTCAGGTACGTGTCGTAGACCGGAAGGCCGGTGGCGGGGTCCTCGTACCGCCCCTCCGAGCCGCCCGCCTGCGCGGTCCCCCGGAAGCCGTGCTCGGGGCCGAAGACGGCGGTCAGGTTCACCCGGTCGTCGGGGTGCATCACGTCGACGATGTGCCGTACGTCGGCCGTGATCCCCGTCGGGTTGGTGACGACACCCACCTTCTGCCCGGCCAGCAGCCGGTACCCGTCGGCGGCCAGCCGCTCGAAACCGGTGCGGACGCCGGCCCGCCCGGTCCCGTGCTCCCGGCCGGCGGCCAGGGCCGTCCCCGGTCCGGCGGCGGTCGTCGCGAGGGCTCCCACCGCTCCGCCGACAGCCAGCAATCCACGCCTGGACAGGGTCATCGGGCTACCTCCGTGATCGCGTCGACTGTCATGGCCACGCACGCTAGCGCGGGTGCGGGCCACACGGAACGGCCACGACTGGGCAGATTCCCAGTCCTGCCCCGAACCCCTTCCCCGATCACATACCGACTGGTTAGTCTGCCGGGGAAGACGGCTGAGAGAGGCGGGACCGATGAGTACGGTGCAGGGCGCTGGCGTAGTGGTGACGGGAGCCGGAGGCGGCATCGGGGCCGCCCTTGCCCGCAGATTCGCCGCGGAGGGCGCGCGGGTCGTCGTCAACGACCTCGATGCCGACCGGATCAAGGCGCTCGCCGAGGAGATCGGCGGCACCGTGGTGGCAGGCGACGCCTCCGGCATCGTGGACGCCGCGCGCGACGCGCTCGACGGCACGGTGGACGTCTACTGCGCCAACGCCGGCCTCGCCTCGGGCGGCGACGCCTTCGCCGAGGAGGACGTCTGGGCCCGGGCCTGGGACGTCAACGTGATGGCGCACGTCCGCGCGGCCAAGGCGCTGCTCCCGGACTGGCTGGAGCGCGGCAGCGGCCGCTTCGTGTCCACCGCGTCGGCGGCGGGCCTGCTGACGATGATCGGCGCCGCCCCGTACAGCGTGACCAAGCACGGTGCCGTCGCCTTCGCCGAATGGCTGTCGCTGACCTACCGGCACCGGGGCGTCAAGGTCCACACGATCTGCCCCCAGGGCGTACGCACGGACATGCTCACGGCTGCCGGATCCGCGGGCGACCTCGTGCTCGCGCCCACCGCGATCGAGCCGGAGGCCGTCGCCGACGCCCTGTTCGACGCCATGGAGCAGGACCGCTTCCTGGTGCTGCCGCACCCCGAGGTGGCCGGTTACTACCGCGCCCGCGCCAAGGACCCCGACCAGTGGATCGGGAACATGAACCACCTGCAGCAGAAGTGGGAGGGCGCCGGCGCATGACCGAGTCGATCTACGCGGCGAAGCCGTGGACCGCCCTGCTCAGCGAGGCCCAGCTCGCCCCCGTCCATCCGGCCGAGACCATGGTGCACGCCTTCCGTGCGGCCGCCGGGCGGGCCCCGGACCACACCGCCCTCGCCTACTTCGACGGACGCCTCAGCTACCGGGAGGCCGACGAGCTGTCCGACTCCGTGGCGGGGCACCTCGCCGCCGAGGGGTTGGAGCACGGCGACCGGGTCGCGATCATGCTGCAGAACACCCCGCACTTCGTCCTCGCGCTGCTCGGGGCCTGGAAGGCCGGCGCGACCGTCGTCCCGCTCAACCCGATGTACAAGTCCGGCGAGGTCGGGCATGTGCTGAAGGACGCGGAGGTGACCGCGCTGATCTGCTCCGACCGTGCCTGGGAGTCCTATCTCCGGGCCACCGCCGAGGCCGCCCCGAGCGTACGGATCGCCGTCACGGCCTGCGAGCTCGACCTCCAGTCGGCCGACGACCCGCGCGTGCTCGGCTTCGAGCGCCTCCCCGCCCCCGGCGCCGACGACCGGGCATCCGACCTGGTGGCCGTGGCCCGCCGAGGCCTGGCCGCCCCCGACGGCCGGGAGCTCAGTGCTGCGGACACCGCGCTGATCAGCTACACCTCCGGGACGAGCGGGAGCCCCAAGGGAGCCATGAACTCCCATGGCAACATCATGGTCAACGCCGAGCGGCAGCGCGCCGGCCACCCCATCGACGAGGGTGCGGCCTACTTCGCGCTCGCCCCGCTCTTCCACATCACCGGCATGGTGTGCCAGCTCGCCGCCTGTATCGCCAACGCAGGCACCCTGGTCCTCGCCTACCGCTTCGAGGCGAGCGTCGTGCTGGAGGCCTTCGCCGAGCACCGCCCCGCCTACACCGTGGGCCCGTCGACCGCCTTCATGGCGCTCGCCGCGCACCCGGAGGTCACCCGGGACCACTTCTCCTCCTTCAAGGTGATCTCCTCGGGCGGCGCGCCGCTGCCGCCCGCGCTGGTCGAGAAGTTCCGCGACGGCTTCGGCCCGTACATCCGCAACGGCTACGGACTCACCGAGTGCACCGCGCCCTGCGCGTCCGTACCGCCGGAGCACGAGGCGCCCGTCGACCCCGTCTCCGGCACCCTCTCGGTCGGTCTGCCCGGCCCCGACACCGTGGTCCGGATCATCGACGAGAAGGGCGACGACGTCCCCTTCGGCGACCAGGGTGAGATCGCCGTACGCGGACCGCAGGTCGTCTCCGGGTACTGGAATCTGCCCGAGGCCACCGAGGCGGCCTTCCCCGACGGGGAGCTGCGCACCGGGGACATCGGCTTCATGGACACCGCCGGCTGGCTCTACGTCGTGGACCGCAAGAAGGACATGATCAACGCCTCCGGCTTCAAGGTCTGGCCCCGGGAGGTGGAGGACGTCCTCTACACCCACCCCGCCGTCCGTGAGGCGGCCGTGGTGGGCGTCCCCGACGCCTACCGCGGGGAGACCGTCCGGGCCTACGTGAGCCTGCGGCCGGGTGCCGAGACGGAACCGGGCGAGCTCAGCGCGTACTGCAAGGAGCGGCTGGCCGCCTACAAGTACCCCCGCGAAGTGGAGATCCTGACCGAACTCCCGAAGACGGCGAGTGGGAAGATCCTCAGGCGGGAACTGCGTTCCCCCCGTTAGAACAGTTCACGCGTGGTACGAGAGGGCAGGTGGCGGCAATGGCCAAGGCTACGGACGGGGACGGTACGCCCGTCCCCCAGAGGCTGCTGGCCGCCGCCACCCGGCTCTTCGCGGAGCGCGGCTACGACCGCACCTCCGTCCAGGAGATCGTCGAGGCCGCGGGTGTCACGAAGGGGGCGCTGTACCACTACTTCGGGTCCAAGGAGGACCTCCTCCAGGAGGTCTACGCCCGGGTGCTGCGCCTCCAGCAGGAGCGTCTCGACGCCTTCGCGGACGCGGAGGCGCCGGTCGAGCGGCGGCTGCGTGACGCTGCGGCGGACGTGGTCGTCACGACCATCGAGAACCTCGACGACGCCTCGATCTTCTTCCGCTCCATGCATCACCTGAGCCCGGAGAAGAACAAGCAGGTACGGATCGAGCGCCGCCGGTACCACGAGCGCTTCCGGGCGCTCATCGAGGAGGGCCAGCGGGCCGGGGTGTTCTCCGTGGCGACCCCGGCCGACCTGGTCGTCGACTACCACTTCGGCTCGGTCCACCACCTGTCCACGTGGTACAGCCCGGACGGCCCGCTCAGTCAGCAGGAGGTCGCCGACCACCTGGCGGACCTGCTGCTGAGGGCCCTGCGCCCCTGACGGCCTCCCCGGTCACCCGCCGGTTCAGGCGGGCGGGCAGAGCACCAGCAGGCAGCTCCGGATCCGGACGTCGTCGATGACCGGGCCGCCGGGGCCGGGGCTGGTGCTGGCGAAGGTGAGGGTGACGCTGTTCTTCAGCAGGCTGGAGAAGACGGCGGTCTGCCGGGTGTAGCCCATGTTCCGGAAACCGCGGCCGGTGACGTCGAAGCTGAAGGTCTTCACGGGGACGCCGTCGACTCTGAGCTCACCCGTCTTCAGGGCGGGGGCCCAGGCCGGGTTGCCGGCCAGTTCGAAGCTGACGACGTACGAGGTCAGGGGGTGCGTCGATATCTCCTGCGAGACGCTGCCGGACGTGGTGCCGTTCAGATCCAGCGACTGGCTGCCCTCAGCCGTGTCCCAGAGGCGGTCGGAGGTCACGTCGACGCTGTCGCCGCCGACCGCCCAGGGTCCCGCGGTCTGCCCGCCGAGGTAGGTGGTGAAGGGGGCCGGCACCGGGACGACCGGCGTCTCGAAGCCTCCGTCGGCGATGGCCGGGGTGGTGTGCGTCGCGTCGTGCGGGTGGGCCGAAGCGGTGGAAGGGGCGGTCAGCAGGAGGGCCGCGGTGGAGAGGGCGGCGGCGGACAGGGCGGCGGGCCGGCGGAGCGGGCGCATGGAGGACCTCTCGGTGCACGTGACGCCAAGGGCGGGGCTCCCGGCCGGGAGCCCACTGGGAGTGTGCGGCGCCCGGGGCACCCCGCCAAGAGGCCGGACCACGGCGCGCGAGGTGCGCTGAACAGGCAGAACGCCGCGAACGGGCGCCCCCGGCGTGCGGCCGGCCACCCTGTGCTCCGGCACACGCGGAAGCAGGCTCCCCGGCGGTGCCGGCCGCTGTGCTGCGGAAAGGGGACGGCTCCCTGGGCGCATGGGACCTGCCCCTCCTCCTGGCCGTCCGGTCAGCGAACACGCCTGTCCGGATTCCACTCTTGACGGTACTCAGTCATCTACCCGAGCATCGGGGGCGCACTTCCAGCCCCACCGCTCCAGGCCCAGGGCCGGGCACGGCCCTCGGGACCCCCGCACGTTCCGTCAGTCCCCGAACGGAATCCGGAGCCCCTCATGAGACCTGCCCGACGCAGACTCCTGCCCGCCGCCGCGCTCGCCGTCGCAGCCCTGCTGGCGACCGCCGCACCCGCCGTCCAGGCCGCGCCCACAGCAGCCGCCGCGGCCCCCGACATCCCGCTCGCCAACGTCAGGGCGCACCTCACCCAGCTCCAGTCGATAGCCACCGCCAACGGAGGCAACCGGGCCCACGGCAGGGCCGGTTACAAGGCATCCGTCGACTACGTGAAGGCCAAGCTGGACGCGGCCGGATACACCACCACGCTCCAGCAGTTCACCTCCGGCGGTGCCACCGGGTACAACCTGATCGCCGACTGGCCGGGCGGCGACCCCAACCAGGTGCTCATGGCCGGCTCCCATCTCGACTCGGTGAGCTCCGGCGCGGGCATCAACGACAACGGCTCAGGATCGGCCGCCGTGCTGGAGACCGCCCTCGCGGTCTCACGGGCGCAGCTCGCACCGGACAAGCACCTGCGCTTCGCCTGGTGGGGGGCCGAGGAACTGGGTCTCGTCGGCTCGAAGTACTACGTCAACAACCTGGCCACGGCCGAACGTTCCAAGCTCGCCGGGTACCTCAACTTCGACATGATCGGCTCGCCGAACGCCGGCTACTTCGTCTACGACGACGACCCGGTCATCGAGCAGACCTTCAAGAACTACTTCGCGGGTCTGTCGGTACCCACCGAGATAGAGACCGAGGGTGACGGCCGCTCCGACCACGCCCCCTTCAAGAGCGCGGGCGTGCCCGTCGGCGGCCTGTTCACGGGGGCGAGCAACACCAAGTCCAGCGCCCAGGCACAGAAGTGGGGCGGCACGGCGGGCCAGTCCTTCGACCGCTGCTACCACTCGTCGTGCGACACGACGGCGAACATCAACGACACGGCCCTGGACCGCAACAGCGACGCCGTCGCCCACGCCGTCTGGACGCTGTCCGCCGGGACGGTCACCCCGCCCACCGGGACCGTCTTCAGCAACGCCGACAACGTCTCCGTGCCCGACAGCGGCGCCGCGGTGACCTCCTCGGTCCCGGTCACCGGCCGCACGGGCAACGCCCCGTCCGCGCTCAAGGTGGGGGTCGACATCAAGCACACCTACCGCGGCGACCTCGTCGTCGACCTGCTCGCCCCCGACGGCACCGCCTACCGCCTGAAGAACTCCAGCAGCAGCGACTCCGCGGACAACGTGATCGCGACCTACACGGTCAACGCGTCGAGCGAGACCGCCAACGGCACCTGGAAGCTCCAGGTGCGGGACGTCGCCGCGCAGGACACCGGCTACATCGACAGCTGGCAGCTCACCTTCTGACCCCGCCGGGGAGGCGGCCGCCCGGACGCCTCCCCGTATCGGGTGCTCAGAGGTACTTCTTGATCTCCCGCCGTGCCAGCGACCGCTGGTGCACCTCGTCCGGACCGTCCGCCAGCCGCAGCGTCCGCGCCGACGACCAGAGTTCGGCCAGCGGGAAGTCCTGGCTGACGCCGCCGGCGCCGTACAGCTGCACCGCCTGGTCGAGGATGCCGACCACCGCGCGCGGAGTCGCGATCTTGATCGACTGGATCTCGGTGTGCGCCCCCCGGTTGCCCACCGTGTCCATCAGCCAGGCGGTCTTCAGCACCAGCAGCCGCAGCTGCTCCACCGTCACCCGGGCGTCCGCGATCCAGTTCTGGACGACGCCCTGCTGGGCCAGCGGCTTGCCGAAGGCCGTACGGGCCACGGCCCGCCTGCACATCAGCTCGATCGCCCGCTCCGCCATCCCGATCAGCCGCATGCAGTGGTGGATCCGGCCCGGTCCCAGACGCGCCTGCGCGATGGCGAAGCCGCCGCCCTCCTCGCCGATCAGATGCGAAGCGGGCACGCGGACGTCGTGGAAGACGACCTCGGCGTGGCCGCCGTGGGAGTGGTCCTCGTAGCCGTACACCTGCATCGCCCGGCGCACCTCCACCCCGGGGGTGTCACGCGGGACCAGGATCATGGACTGCTGGCGGCGGATGTCCTCGCTGTCCGGGTCCGTCTTGCCCATCACGATGAACACCGCGCAGTCCGGGTTCATCGCCCCGGAGATGTACCACTTGCGCCCGTTGACGACGTAGGAGTCGCCGTCCTTCGCGATCCGGGTCTCGATGTTCGTCGCGTCCGACGAGGCCACCTCGGGCTCCGTCATCGCGAAGGCCGAGCGGATCTCCCCGGCCAGCAGCGGCTCGAGCCACTGCTTCTTCTGCTCGTCCGACCCGAACTGCGAGAGCACCTCCATGTTCCCGGTGTCCGGGGCCGCGCAGTTCAGCGCGGTCGGCGCCAGGTGCGGGCTGCGGCCGGTGATCTCGGCCAGCGGGGCGTACTGGAGGTTGGTCAGTCCCGCGCCGTACTCGGCGTCGGGGAGGAAGAGGTTCCACAGGCCCTGCCTGCTCGCCTCCGCCTTGAGGTCCTCCACGATCTGCGGGGTGTCCCAGGGGGACGCCAGCTGCGCGCGCTGCTCCTCGGCGACCGCCTCGGCGGGGTACACGTGCTCGTCCATGAACGTGAGCAGCCTGGTGCGCAGCTCTTCGGTACGTGCGTCGAATGCGAAGTCCACGGGGTGATCAGCCTTCCTGGAGGGTGGTGAGGCCGTGCGAGATGAAGACGGGGACCAGGTCGCCGATGCGGTCGAAGCCGGCGCCGACGGTCTGGCCCAGGGTGTAGCGGTAGTGGATGCCCTCGAGGATCACGGCGAGCTTGAACCACGCGAAGGCCGTGTACCAGGAGATGGCGGAGGTGTCGCGGCCGGAGCGGGCGGCGTAGCGCTCGATGAGCTCGGCGGGGCTGGGGTGGCCCGCGGCGCCGCTGGTCGTGGAGACGGGAGACTCGGGCAGGTCCAGGTCGGAGCTGTACATCACGAGCAGACCGAGGTCGGTGAGCGGGTCGCCGAGCGTGGACATCTCCCAGTCCAGGACCGCCTTGATCCGGTCGTCCCGGCCGATCAGCACGTTGTCCAAGCGGTAGTCGCCGTGCACGACGGTGGGCGCGGGGGAGACGGGGAGCTCCCGGCCGAGCGCGGCGTGCAGCTCGTCGATGCCGGCGAGCTCACGGTTGCGGGAGGCGTCCAGCTGCTTGCCCCAGCGCCGCAGCTGCCGGTCCAGGAAGCCGTCCGGGCGCCCGAAGTCACCGAGGCCGACGGTCGCGGGGTCCACGGCGTGCAGGTCCACCAGGGTGTCCACGAGGCCCAGGACGACCGCCCTGGTGCGCTCGGCTCCGAGCGGGGCGAGCTGCTCGGCGGTGCGGTACGGCGTTCCCTCGACGTACTCCATGACGTAGAACGGCGAGCCGACGACCGCCTCGTCCTCGCAGAGCAGGAGGGTCTCCGGCACCGGGACCGCCGTGGGGTGCAGGGCGCTGATCACCCGGTGCTCGCGCTTCATGTCGTGCGCGGTGGCGAGCACGTGGCCCAGCGGAGGCCTGCGCACGACCCACTGTCCGGAGCCGTCGGTGACGATGTAGGTGAGGTTCGAGCGGCCGCCCTCGATCACCCGGGCGTCGAGCGGTCCGTTCACCAGCCCCGGCCGCTCCCGGTCGAGATGGCCGCGCAGCAGGTCGAGATCGAGACCTGGCGGGTGGACTGGGCTCATGGGGCGCACCTCCGGGGCGTTGAACGGTCGGGACCATGATGCCGACCAGTCGGTATGTCGTCCAGTGTCCTTCCGGAATCCGAGAAGTGATCTCGGGCTCGCCGCCCGTGCCCCCGTGCCCCTGGTCCCCGCCCGGCCTCCCGGTCAGTCGTGCCACCCCTGCGCCTCCACGAACGCGTCCCCGTACGTGGCCGACCAGCGCCCCAGCGCCTCGATCGGTTCCAGCAGTGTCCGGCCGAGCCCGGTCAGGGCGTACTCCACGCGAGGCGGCGCCTCGGCGTACGCGCGGCGCTCCACCAGCGCGTACGCCTCCAGCCTGCGCAGCGTCTCGGTCAGGACCTTGGCGCTGATACCGCCGATCTCCGTCCGGAGATCGCCCGGCCGGCGCGGGCCCGGCCCGAGTGCGTAGAGGACCACGGGGTTCCACGTGTTCCCCAGCAGGTCGAAGCCGAGCCGTGCACGGCAGTCGGCGAGCAGCCGGTCCATGAGTTCCCCTTCTCCCGTCCGTCAGGCACCGAACGGTGCGTAACGGGTCCCCTAACGTCCCCTTCAGCACGACGCTACGTGACGGGCGTTCAGGGGAGAGACATGCGCATCGGCATCATCGGGACCGGGAACATGGCGGACGCACTGGGCGGCCGGTGGGCGGCAGCCGGGCACCGCGTCCTCTTCGGAGGCCGGTCCCCGGAAAGGGCCGGGGCCCTCGCGGACCGCACCGGCCAGAGCGCCGGCACGCTCCAGGAAGCGGCGGCCTTCGGCGACGCGGTCCTGCTCGCCGTGCCGTACGACGCCGTGGCGGGAGTCCTCGCGGCACTCGGTGCGGCGGACGGGGCGCTGCGCGGCAGGCTCGTCGTGGACTGCACCAACGCGGTAGGGCCTGGCTTCCGGCTCACCACCGGGACGGGCCCGGGAGCCGCCCGTACGATCGCCGATGCCACCGGCGCACGGGTCGTCAAGGCCTTCAACCACCTGCCCGATTCCGTGTGGCGGCTCACCCCGCCCGCCTTCGCCGACGGTCCGGTCGCCGTCCCGCTGTGCGGGGACGAGGAGGCGGCGCTCGACACGGTCGGCGCCCTGGTGAGGGACCTCGGCTGCGTACCGCTGACGGTGGGCGGGCTGGACCGGGCCGCCTATCTGGCGGCGGCCACCGCGTTCCTCATCGGGCTCTGGCACTCCGGGCACGACCCGAGGACCCTGCTGCCGCCCTTCGAGGTGGTCACGGCCTGAGTTGCGGGGACCCGCGACCGCCCCGATCGTCGGAGGATGAAGGCGATCAGCTACAGCAGGTACGGCTCGGCCGACGTACTGGAGTACGGCGAGCGGCCCGACCCGAAGGTCGGGCCGGACTCGGTCCTGGTGAAGGTGCGGGCCGCGGCGGTGAACCCCGTCGACTGGAAGGCCCGGGAGGGCTATCTCCAGGCGGGGCTGGAGGCCGTGTTCCCCGTGATCCCCGGCTGGGACGTCTCCGGTGTCGTGGTCCAGCCCGGCGCCGCCGTGGACGAGTTCGCGGTGGGGGACGAGGTCATCGGCTACGTGCGCGAGGACTTCCTCTCGCGCGGCACCTTCGCCGAGTACGTCGCAGCGCCCGTGCGCACCCTCGCCCGCAAGCCTCTGAGCCTGAGCTTCGAGGAGGCGGCGGGCCTCCCGCTGTGCGGCCTCACCGCACACCAGGTGCTGTACCGCACCCTGAAGGTCCAGGAGGGTGAGACCGTGCTCGTCCACGCGGCGGCCGGAGGGGTCGGGTCGCTCGCCGTCCAGCTCGCCAGGCACGCCGGCTGCCGGGTCGTCGGCACGGCCGGGCCCCACAACCACGAATACGTCCGCCAACTGGGCGGCGAACCCGTGGAGTACGGCGACGGGCTGGCCGCCCGGCTCCGAGCCCTGGTCCCCGACGGCTTCGACGCGGCGTTCGACACCGTGGGCGGGGAAGCGCTCAGGGCCTCCGCCGACACACTCGCGCCCGACGGCCGGCTCGCGTCCATCGCCGACGCCGAGGTCTTCTCCTACGGCGGGCGCTACGCATTCGTGCGGCCCGACGCCGCGGACCTCGCCCACCTCGCCGAACTCGCCGAGCGAGGCATCGTCTCCGTCCACGTGGACCGGGTCTTCACCCTGGAGCAGGCCGCCGACGCCTACCGGCTCAACGAGGAGGGGCGCACCCGGGGCAAGATCGTCGTCACCGTGGACTGGCAGGACTGACGGCGTACGCCCGGTCAGAACAGCGTCGCGACGGCGAACACCGCGAGCAAGACGGTGCACGCGGCAGCTGTCAGAGCATGGCGCGGCGACAGCGGGTCGGGCCGTGCGGCCCCCATGCCCGTCACCCGGCGGTGGGCCACCCCGAGGAAGCCCAGCCAGGCCAGCAGGCTCAGGGCCACCGCGAGCACCCCCGCCCCCGTCGACCCGCCGTGGAGCGCCTGCCGTACCGCCAGCAGGGCCACCACCGTGCACGCCAGGGTCGTGCGGCGCCAGGCCAGCCGTGTCCGCTCGGGCTGGAGACCGGGATCGCGCTCCGCGGCGCTCACCGGCCCTCCCAGCCGAACAGGACCACCACCACCATGGCGAGCGCCACCAGGGCGACCACGAGGCTGAGCAGCGCGGGGAAGCGCGACGACGGCAGATCCTCCCCGCGCCGCATCGCACGCTCGCAGCGCACCCAGTGGTTGACGGCTCGCAGCGCGCAGAGCACCCCGGCCGCCAGCAGCCCGAGCGCCAGGCCGGCGCGGATGCCCCAGGCCAGTCCCGGCAGGAACTGGTCGACGGCGAAACCGCCGCCGATGAGCGCGAGAGCCGTCCGGATCCAGGCCAGGAAGGTGCGCTCGTTGGCGAGGGAGAAGCGGTAGTCCGGGGTGTCGCCCTCCTCGCGTATCCGCTCCGGGGCGAACCACAGCCGCAGCCCGCGCACGAACTCGCTCACGCGCCGCTCCCTGTGCCACGGCCCGCCCGGAACTGCCGCAGCCGGTGGTACGCCTCCAGGCCGTCCGGCACCCACGTCCAGTCGGCCAGACGCCCCTCCAGCTCGGCGCCGGTCAGGAAGGCGTGCCGGTCGACCTCCTCCGCCTGCGGCCGTACGGGCAGTTCGCAGCGCACCTCGTACACGTACGACCACCAGCTGTGCCCAGGACCTTCGTAGAGGAACTTGAAGAGCGGTGTGGGGCGGGGGAGGCCGGAGACACCCAGCTCCTCCTCGGCCTCCCGCAGCGCGGCCTCGTCGTACGACTCGCCCGTGCCCACGACCCCGCCGACGAACATGTCGTAGTGCGAGGGGAAGACCAGCTTCGTGGCCGTCCTGCGGTGCACGAAGACCCGGCCGGCGGCATCCCTCGCCTCGATGAAGACACAGCGGTGGCGCAGGCCGCGCGCGGTGGCCTCGCCACGGGGTGCCTGTCCGACGACCGTGTCGTTCTCGTCGACGATGTCCAGGATCTCGTCAGCCGGAGTCATGGGGCCCATCCAACATCAACCGGTCGGCAGCCGTGGATCCGTGTCGTTCCTTCCCCTCCGGCATCGCCGGGTGCAGCCCCAGCAGCACGATTCCGGCCACGATCGCCGCCAGCCCCACGCTCTGCCAGGCCAGGGCGCCCGCGTCGGTGCGAACCTGGTCGCCGAGGAATCCGATCCCGCACACGATGCCCGCCAGCGGCTGTGCGGCGGTCAGCGCCGGCAGGGACATCCGCAGCGGCCCCGCCTCGAACGCGCTCTGGACGAGAAGCAGCCCGGTCACTCCGAGGACGAGGACGGTGTACGGCTGCCAGCTCGCCATCAGCGCCGCCCAGCCGTGGTCGGCCAGCCGCTCCCCGCTTACCCTGGTCAGAGCGTCCTGCAGACCGTAGAGCAGCCCCGCCGCCAGACCGAGCAGTACCGGGGTCCCCCGGGTCCGCGGGTGTCTGGCGGACGCGGTCAGGATCACGGCGAGTCCCGCCACCACACCGATCACCAGCCACTGCCGCAGGGACGCCGTCACCGCCTCACCGCCGCGAGGCTCGCCGGCCAGCAGGAACGCGGTGACGCCGCCCGCCAGCAGACAGAGCCCTCCCCAGCCCTGCCGGCCCAGCCGCTGGCCCGTGCGGTGGCGTGAAAGTGCCATGGCGAAGAGCAGATTGGTCGCCAGGAGCGGCTCCACCACCGACACCTCGCCCTGGCCGAGAGCCAGGGCCCCCAGGGCCATGCCGCAGACCATCAGGCCGAGCCCGGCCAGCCAGCTCGGCACCCGCATCAGGTCGAGCAGCAGCCGGGGCGAGAGGAAATCGCTCAGGGGCGCGCGGCGGGCGGCGTCCTGCTGGAGGACGAATCCGAAGCCCAGGCAGCAGGCGGCGCCCACGGACAGCAGGAGTACCAGCACCGACACGGTCCGACGATAGCCCGGCAGCCGTCCGGGATCGGTGAGGGCGCCACCGACCGGACGGTTGACGTGGGGGCGGCCCGTACCGAAGATCTGACCGACAAGTAACTTCGCCCGCCCCCGCCCGCCGCTGCCCGCACCGCCCCGAAGGATGGAACCCATGGCGTACGACGCTGATGTGATCGTGATCGGGGCAGGGCTCGCGGGGCTGGTGGCCACCGCCGAGCTCGTCGACGCGGGCCGCACGGTGATCCTGCTCGACCAGGAACCCGAGCAGTCCATGGGGGGCCAGGCGCACTGGTCCTTCGGCGGGCTCTTCCTCGTCGACTCGCCCGAGCAGCGCCGTATGCGGATCAAGGACAGCCACGACCTGGCCCTCCAGGACTGGTACGGCACGGCGGGCTTCGACCGCGACGAGGACCACTGGCCTCGGCAGTGGGCGGAGGCGTACGTCGACTTCGCGGCAGGGGAGAAGCGGTCCTGGCTGCGTTCCCAGGGGATGCGGTTCTTCCCCGTCGTCGGCTGGGCCGAACGCGGCGGCTACGACGCGAACGGCCACGGCAACTCCGTCCCCCGCTTCCACATCACCTGGGGCACCGGACCAGGCGTCGTCGCCCCGTTCGAACGGCGGGTCCGCGAAGGGATGGCGAAGGGCCTCGTCCAGGCGCGCTTCCGGCACCGGGTGACCGGCCTGGCCCGCTCGGCCGGAGCGGTCGACACGGTCACGGGTGAGATCCTCGAGGAGAGCGGGGCCGAGCGCGGCACCGCGAGCAGCCGCGAGGTGACAGGTGCCTTCGAGCTCAGGGCCCAAGCAGTGGTCGTCACCTCCGGAGGCATCGGAGGCAACCACGACCTCGTACGTGCCCAGTGGCCCGAGCGGCTGGGCACGCCGCCGGAGAAGATGCTCTCCGGGGTCCCCGCGCACGTCGACGGACTGATGCTGGGCATCGCCGAGAAGGCCGGCGCCCACCACATCAACCGCGACCGGATGTGGCACTACACCGAGGGCATCGAGAACTGGAACCCGATCTGGGACAAGCACGGCATCAGGATCCTGCCCGGCCCCTCCTCGCTCTGGCTGGACGCCCGTGGCAAGCGGCTGCCGGTCCCGCTCTTCCCGGGCTTCGACACGCTGGGCACCCTCGAACACATCATGGGATCCGGCTACGGCTACACGTGGTTCGTCCTCGACCAGAAGATCATCGGCAAGGAGTTCGCGCTCTCCGGGTCCGAGCAGAACCCGGACCTGACGGGGAAGTCGGTGCGCGACGTGATCGGCAGGGCGCGGGCCGACGTCCCCGGACCCGTGAAGGCGTTCATGGACAAGGGTGTGGACTTCGTCGTCGAGAAGGACCTCGGCGCGCTCGTGCGGGGGATGAACGCCCTCACCGGCGAAGGGCTCATCGACGAGGAGGCCCTGCGCCGCGAGATCACGGCGCGCGACCGTGAGATCGCCAACCCCTTCACCAAGGACCTCCAGATCACGGCGATCAACGGCGCCCGTTCCTACCTGGGCGACAAGCTGATCCGCACGGCGAAGCCGCACCGCATCCTCGACCCGGCCGCGGGCCCCCTCATCGCCGTACGGCTGAACATCCTGACCCGCAAGTCGCTCGGAGGGCTGGAGACGGACCTGTCCTCCCGTGTCCTGACCGACGACGGCGCCCCGCTGCCCGGGGTGTACGCGGCGGGGGAGGCGGCGGGCTTCGGCGGCGGCGGGGTCCACGGATACCGTGCCCTGGAAGGAACGTTCCTCGGGGGGTGCATCTTCTCGGGCCGGACAGCGGGCCGCGCGGCGGCGAGGGCGATCGGCTGAGCGCGGCCGGCCGGGTCAGGCGGCCCGTGCGGCGTAGGTCGACGCGCCGCGCCCGGTGTCGGACGGGCCGCTCCAGGCCGGTGTCGGACGGGCCGCTCCAGGCCGGTGTCCGGTGTCAGACGAGCCGCTCCACGACCCGGAAGCGCTCCGCCACGATCATCGTGCCGTCGTCCACGGTGAACGACGGGTCCCCCAGGGCCTCCCGCATCTCCTCGCTGTGCCAGAACGCCTCGTGGCCCGCCCGCCATTCGGCCACCGACGTGTGACCCTCCCCCTCGTCGAGCACGTGCCGCAGCCCCACCGACCCCAGCGGAAGCACCCGTACCTCCGTCAGTTCGACCACGGCGACCTCCTGGCCGTGCGAGTCGATGAGCGCGGAGCGTTCCCCCACGGGCGGGAGCTCTTCTCGCTCCACCTCGTACTCCATGAGCAGTCCGGACGTCATGACCTTCTCGCCCGACAGGACGGCGGCCACCAGCCGGTCGCGCAACGGCCCGGGGAACGCGAGGAGGAAGGGCTTGAGCGGCTCGGAGGTCTCCATGGCTGCAGTGTGGCACGCGTCACCTCTTCCTCATCAGTCACATCCGCAGGCGGCCCTCGAACTGCGTGAATGGTTCAGTCCATGCCGCGACGACTTCCAACTCCGTCGCGCATGAACGCAGTTGGGGCAGGGGTGCCCTTGACTGCGAGCCTTGCCTACCGCTTTGCTGTGCGCGATCGTCTGCTCGCACACAGCAGCCGAATGTGCTGGTGTCATGTCGAAGTCGAAAAGGAAACCTGCGGATGTCTCCGCCTCCGCCGCCCCTGGGGCGTTCCCGCCGCAGAGCCGGACGCTCGGACCACGCCTTCGACCCGGCGCTCGACGACAGTGAACTCATCGACGTACGGAGCCAGTTCGCCCAGGGGCGCTGGACCCGGGCCCGCTCCCTGCTCGTAGCGACAGGCAGTGACTGGGACCGTCGCGGCCATCGTCTCCTCGCGCTCGCCGCCGTCCCCTCCGCCGCCGGCTGGGCACGCGACTGGCTCCTCGCGGAACCGGACAGCTCCGACGCCACGACTCTGCTCGCCTGTGCCACCGTCGCCCGTGCCCAGCGCCCCAAGGCCGACGCCGGCGAACCCGGCCGGGCACGTCAGGCGTGTCTGGCGGCAGCAGCACTCGACCCGGCCGATCCCACCCCCTGGCTCGGCCTGATGGCGCTGGAGCGCACGCACGGAACCCAGGAGGAGACCGCCAGGCACTTCGAGGAGATCCGCGCCCGCCATCCCGAGCACCACCACGCCCACCACCTCATGACAGCGGGACTCGCCGAGACGCACCCCGAGAGCGACCCGCTCCACGAGGTGTACGACTTCGCCGCGTGGGCCGCCGAACAGGCGCCGGCCGACTCGCCGCTCGCCGTGCTCCCCGTCGTCGCCCACGCCGAGCGCTACCGCGTCCTGGCCGCGTCCGGTGCCGTGCCGGACGACCCGGCGGCCTCGGGGCACTGGTCGGGGCGCCGGGCGAGACAGGTGATGAAGGCCGCCTTCGACTGGTGGCTCGAATGGGAACGCGAGGACCACCCCCGCCACCGCGCCGACCTGAACTTCCTGGCCCACGCCAAGATCTGTGAAGGCCGCCCCGCCGAGGCCGCCGCGCTCTTCCACCGCATCGGCCCCCACGCCACCGAGACCCCGTGGTCGTACGCCGGCCGTGACCCGTACCCCGAATTCGTCGCCGCGCGCACCCTCGCGCTCGGTGCCCCCTGAGCACGTTGTTATCGACGAAGGGACCACCCCCGCCATGTCGACGGGCAGAACAGACACGAGCCGGACCGGCACGATCAGGACGCCCGGCGACACCGGCGGGATCAACACCTACAAGGGCGAGGAACGCGCGCTGCGCGCCGACCGGCTCGGCACCCCGGGGCTGCTCCTGTCCGTCCTCGCCGCCAGTGCCCCCCTGATGGTCGTCGCAGGCGTGATGCCCACGGTCTTCGGCGTGATGGGCATCGTCGGACAGCCCCTGCTCTACGTCATCCTCGGCATCGTGCTCATGCTGTTCGGTGTGGGCTACGCGGAGATGAGCCGGCACGTCCACAACGCCGGTGCCTTCTACGCGTACATCGCCCGCGGCCTCGGTCCCACGGCCGGCGCCGGCGCCTCGCTCGTCGCGCTGGTCGCCTACAGCGCCATGCAGGTCGGCATCTACGGCATCCTCGGCTTCGAGGTGTCGGGCCTCTTCGCCACCTACCTCGGCATCGACCTCCCGTGGTGGATCCCGGCCCTGTTCGCCGTGGCCCTCGTCGGCGTACTGGGCTGGCTGAAGATCGACCTCAACGCCAAGGTCCTCGGCGTGCTGCTCGTCGTCGAGTGCGCCCTCGTCGTGATCTTCGACATCGCCGCCGTCGCCGAGCCGGGCCCGGAAGGCCTGTCCCTGCACGCCTTCAACCCCGAGACGCTCACCGGGGCGGGCCTCGGCACCGCGCTCTGCTTCTGCATCGCCGCGTTCGTCGGCTTCGAGCAGGCCCCGGTGTACGCGGAGGAGACCAGCCGCCCGCAGGTCGTCGTGTCCCGCGTGATGTTCCTGGCCGTCGGCTACGCCGCCCTGTTCCTCGCCGTCAGCGCCTGGGCCCTGACCGTCGCCGCGGGGCCCTCCTCCATCGTGGGCACCTCGCTCGAGGAGGGCCCGGGGATGCTCTTCGGCCTCACCGAGGAGCGGCTCGGAGCCACCTTCACCGACGTCCTGCACGTCCTGTTCGTCACCGGGATGTTCGCCGCACTGCTCAGCTTCCACAACGTGGTCGCCCGCTACGCGTTCGCCATGGGCCGCGAGGGGCTGCTGCCCGCCGGTTTCGGCCGCACCAACAAGGCGAGCGGGGCCCCCGCCACCGGCTCCATGCTGCAGTCCGCGGTATCCGCCGTCGTCGTGCTCCTCTTCGCCCTCACCGACGACAACCCGGTCGGAGACCCCACCGCGCCCGTCCTGCACCTGTTCACCTGGATGGGCAATGTCGGAGCGCTCGGCGTCATCGTGCTGATGGCCGCGGCCTCCTTCGCCGTGATCGCCTTCTTCGTACGGCGCGGCGCCGGCCGCGCCCAGGCGCCCCGGCTCGTCGCCTCCGGTCTCGCGGGCCTCGCCCTGCTGACCATCGCCGTCTTCACGGTCCGGGACTTCGGCGTCCTGGTCGGCTCGGGCCCGGGCTCGTCCCTGAACTGGCTGCTGCCCGGTGTCATCGTCACGGCCCTGGCGGGTGGCCTGGTCTACGGGGCGGTGCTGCGCCGGACCAGGCCCGAGGTCCACGCACGGATCGGACTGGGGAACGAGGCGTTCCAGCTGGAGAAGGCGGCGGAGGGAACGGCCACGCCGCGCTGACCCCCCGGCACAGCGGAACACCCGCGGGCCCCGGTGACGGGGGCCGCGGGTGTCCACGCACGTCCGGGCGGCTACAACACCAGCGACAGCAGCATGATGAAGCCCAGTGCGACGACGGAGATGATCGTCTCCATCACCGACCAGGTCTTGATCGTCTGCGGGACGTCCATGCCGAAGTACTCCTTCACCAGCCAGAACCCGGCGTCGTTGACGTGGCTGAAGAAGAGCGAACCCGCACCGACGGCGAGGACGAGCAGTGCCACGTGTGACGTCGACAGGTCGGCTGCGAGGGGGGCGACCAGACCGGCCGCCGAGATGGTGGCCACGGTCGCCGAGCCCGTCGCCAGCCGGATCGCGACGGCGATCAGCCAGCCGAGCAGCAGGGCGGGGATCGACCAGTTCTCGGAGAAGTCCAGGATCATCTGGCCCACACCGGCGTCGATGAGGGTCTGCTTGAACCCGCCGCCGGCACCCACGATCAGGAGGATGCCCGCGATCGGGGCGAGCGACTTCTCGACGGTGGAGGAGAGACGGCCCTTGGTGAATCCCGCCGCACGGCCCAGGGTGAACATGCCGACGATCACGGCGGCGAGAAGCGCGATCAGCGGTGAGCCGATGACGTCGGTGACCCGCTGGACGTGGTTCTCGGGGTCGTCCACCACGATGTCGACGAGTGCCTTGACCAGCATCAGTACGACGGGCAGCAGGATCGTCGCCAGGGTCGCGCCGAAGCTGGGGCGGCGGTCCAGGTCCTCGGACGGGCGCTGCGGGATCATCTTCTCCGGCGCCTCGATGTCCACCCACCGGGCGGCGTAGCGGGAGAAGAGCGGGCCCGCGATGATCACGGTCGGGATGGCGACCAGCACACCGAGGGCCAGTGTGACACCCAGGTTGGCGCCGAGGGCGTCGATCGCCACCAGCGGGCCGGGGTGCGGGGGGATCAGACCGTGCATCACGGAGAGCCCGGCGAGCGCGGGGATCCCGATCCGCATCAGGGAGTAGTTGCCGCGCTTGGCGACCAGCAGCACCACCGGAATCATCAGCACGATCCCGACCTCGAAGAACAGCGGAAGCCCGATGATCGAGGCGATCAGGACCATCGCCCACGGCATCGCCCGACCGCTCGCCTTCGCGAGGATGGTGTCGACGATCTGGTCGGCGCCGCCGGAATCGGCGAGGAGCTTGCCCAGGATGGCGCCGAGGGCGATGAGGACACCGACACCCGCGACGGTCGAACCGAGGCCCGCGGTGAAGCTGGTGATCGTCTTCGCCGGGTTGGCGCCGGCGAAGGAGCCGAGGGCGAGCGAGCCGATGGTCAGCGCGAGGAACGCGTGCATCTTGAGCTTGGTGATGAGCAGGACGATGACGGCGATGCCCGCCAGTACGGCGATGCCCAGCTGTGCGTTACCGGCCGAAGTGATGGGTTCGACGGCATCCGCTGCCAGCATCTCGACGCTGAGACTGGTCACGGTGGTGATCCTTAGTTCGCGAGCCGGCGCAGCGCGGCGACGGCCCGTTCGGTGATTTCCTCGGGGGTGCCGGACACGTCCACGGCGACGCCCGCCTCGTCGTCCTGCAGCGGCTGCAGGGTCGCGAACTGGGAGTCGAGCAACGCGGTCGGCATGAAGTGGCCCTTGCGGTCCGCCATGCGGCGCTCGATCAGAGCGCGGTCGCCGGTCAGATGCAGGAAGACGGCACCGGGGGCCCCGTCCCGCAGCCGGTCACGGTAGGCGCGCTTGAGCGCCGAGCTGCTGACGACGCCGCCGAGCCCCGCCCGGCCGTGTGCCCACCGGCCGATCGCGTCCAGCCACGGCCGGCGGTCGTCGTCGTCCAGGGGTGTGCCGGCGGACATCTTGGCGATGTTGGCCGGCGGGTGGAAGTCGTCGCCCTCGGCATAGGGGACGCCGAGTGCGTCGGCGAGCAGGGGGCCGATCGTGGTCTTGCCGGTCCCTGCTACGCCCATCACCACGACGACGTGGGGGGTGCTCATTGCTGCCTCGCTGTCTTCATCGACATCGGTCCGCGACATCGGTCCGTCGCGCTACTGAAACCCATTACATACGACTTATTCAAGAGGCTGTGACATAAACGTCGTACTTTTTGTTCCCTCAGGCCGCCCCGTAGGCTTGTGCGTATGACCACACCTGCCCAGGGGCTCCATACGCATGTGCTGGACGCCCTGGGTCTGGAGATCGCGGCGGGCGACTGCCCGCCAGGTATGGTCCTGCGCACCGACGAGCTCGCCCAGCGCTTCGAGGTGTCCCGCACCGTCGTACGCGAAGTGATCCGCGTCCTGGAGTCCATGCACCTGGTCGAGTCCCGGCGCCGAGTCGGGGTGACCGTGCGGCCCACCGAGGAGTGGAACGTCTACGACCCCCAGGTCATCCGCTGGAGGCTCGCCGGCTCCGACCGGCCCAGGCAGCTGCGCTCCCTCACCGTGCTGCGGTCCGCCGTGGAACCGGTCGCCGCGGGCCTCGCCGCCCGACACGCGACCGCCGAGCACTGCGCGGCACTCACGGAATGCGCCCTCGGCATGGTCGCCACCTCGCGCGGCCAGCAGCTGGAGGGCTACCTCCGGCACGACATCGCCTTCCACCGCATCGTGCTCAACGCCTCCGGCAACGAGATGTTCGCGCGGCTCGGCGACGTCGTCGCCGAGGTCCTCGCCGGCCGTACCCATCACCAGGTGATGTTCGAGGACCCGGACCCCGCCGCCGTCACGCTCCACGTCCGGCTCGCCGAAGCCGTACGAGAGGGAGACGCCGAGGGCGCGGAACGGCTGACCAAGGAGATCGCGGTCGGCGCGCTGCACGAACTGGACGTCCTCGCCCCGTGAGCGGCTCCCCGCCCGGGTACGGTGGGCGGGTTCGATCTTTGCAGGCAACGGGGCAGTCGGGATGGGAGACCAGGGCATGGCGCAGCAGGTACGAGGGGTCATCGCACCGGGGAAGAACGAGCCCGTTCGCGTGGAGACGATCCTGGTGCCGGACCCCGGCCCCGGTGAGGCCGTGGTCAAGATCCAGGCATGCGGCGTCTGCCACACCGACCTGCACTACAAGCAGGGCGGCATCAACGACGAGTTCCCGTTCCTGCTCGGCCACGAGGCCGCGGGTGTCGTGGAGTCCGTCGGGGAGGGTGTCACCGACGTCGAGCCGGGCGACTTCGTCGTCCTCAACTGGCGCGCGGTGTGCGGCCAGTGCCGTGCCTGTCTGCGCGGACGCCCCTGGTACTGCTTCGACACCCACAACGCCAAGCAGAAGATGACCCTCCTGGACGGCACGGAGCTCTCCCCGGCGCTCGGCATCGGCGCGTTCGCGGAGAAGACCCTCGTCGCAGCCGGCCAGTGCACCAAGGTCGACCCCGAGGTCTCCCCGGCAGTCGCCGGACTGCTCGGCTGCGGTGTCATGGCGGGCATCGGCGCCGCCATCAACACCGGTCAGGTCGGACGCGGCGACTCCGTCGCCGTCATCGGCTGCGGCGGCGTCGGTGACGCCGCGATCGCCGGCGCCCGGCTCGCCGGAGCAGCGAAGATCATCGCGGTCGACATCGACGACCGCAAGCTGGAGACGGCGAAGAAGATGGGGGCCACCCACACCGTCAACTCCCGCTCCGACGACCCGGTCGAGGCGATCCGCGCCCTGACCGGCGGCAACGGCGCCGACGTCGTGATCGAGGCGGTCGGCCGCCCGGAGACGTACAAGCAGGCCTTCTACGCCCGGGACCTCGCCGGTACCGTCGTCCTCGTCGGGGTGCCCACCCCCGAGATGCAGATCGAACTGCCGCTCCTCGACGTGTTCGGACGCGGCGGTTCGCTCAAGTCCTCCTGGTACGGAGACTGCCTGCCCTCGCGTGACTTCCCCATGCTGATCGACCTGCACCAGCAGGGGCGCCTGGACCTGGGCGCCTTCGTCACCGAGACCATCCAGCTCGGCGAGATCGAGCAGGCCTTCGCCCGGATGCACGACGGTGACGTCCTGCGTTCGGTGGTGGTCTTCTGATGGCCGCCCGCATCGACCACCTGGTCACCTCCGGAACCTTCGCCCTCGACGGCGGCGAGTGGGACGTCGACAACAACGTCTGGATCGTCGGCGACGACACCGAGGCCGTCGTCATCGACGCGGCCCACGACGCCGCCGCGATCGAGGCGGCGCTCGGCGGCCGCACGCTGCGCGCGATCATCTGTACCCACGCGCACAACGACCACATCGACGCGGCCCCCGCCCTCGCCGAAGCGACCGGGGCGCCGATCCTGCTGCATCCCGACGACCTGCCGCTGTGGAACCGGACCCACCCGGACCGGGCCCCCGACGCCGAACTGGCCGACGGCCAGGAGCTCGAGATCGCCGGGACACGCCTCACGGTGCTGCACACCCCGGGTCACGCCCCCGGCGCCGTCTGTCTCCACGCCCCCGGGCTGGGCACCGTGTTCACCGGCGACACCCTCTTCCAGGGCGGGCCCGGCGCCACCGGACGGTCCTTCTCGCACTTCCCGACGATCATCGACTCGATCAGGGACCGGCTGCTCACCCTTCCGCCGGAGACCACCGTCCGCACCGGGCACGGGGATCCCACCACCATCGGCGCGGAGGCCCCGCAGCTGGAGGACTGGATCAACCGCGGCCACTGACCGCTGAAGGGTTCACCGGTCCGGCCACGCGGAGAGCCGCAGCCCGCTCTCGAAGCGGTGCGGCTCGCCCGTGACCGGGTCGGTGAACTCCAGTACTCGCGCCAGCAGTTGCAGCGGGTGTCCGTAGTCCTCGTGCTCCGGTTCGGGCTCCACCACCGGATAGACCGGGTCGTTCACCAGCGGCAGCCCCAGTGCGTTCATGTGGACCCGCAGCTGGTGGGTGCGTCCGGTCGCGGGCAGCAGCCGGTAGCGGCCGAAGGCGCCCCGGTGCTCGAGCAGTTCGACCCGGCTCTCGCTGTTCGGATCCCCTGGCTCCTCGCGCGCGGCGATGACCCCGCGCTCCTTGACGATCCGGCTCCGCACGGTGCGGGGGAACATGAGCGCCGGGTCGTACGGCGCCACCGCCTCGTACTCCTTGCGCACCAGCCGGTCCCGGAACAGTGTCTGGTACGCGCCCCGGTCCCCGGCCCGTACGACGCAGAGCACCAGACCGGCCGTCAACCGGTCCAGCCGGTGCGCGGGCTGCAGCTCCGGCAGGTCCAGCTCCCTGCGCAGCCGGGCCACCACCGTCTCGGTGACGTGCCGGCCGCGCGGGGTGGTCGCGAGGAAGTGCGGCTTGTCCGCGATCACGAGGTGCTCGTCGCGGTACACCACACCGACCGGGAACGGCACCGGCTCCTCCGGCGCGAAGTCCCGGTGGAACCAGAGATGCCGCCCGGCCGCGTACGGTTCGTCCGCGCGCACCGCATCGCCGTCCGCGCCGACGAACCTGCCTTCGGCGAGCATGGTGTCCACCGCTCCGGCGCCGATCGCCCCCGTGAACCGGTCCAGCAGATGGTCCCGGACGGTAGGCCAGGCCCCAGCCGGATCCGGAGGGAGCCGCACCCGCACCGGGTCGACTCCCGCGCGCTGGGGGAGCGGGGCGGCGGGGGGCTTCGCCCGTCCTCTCATCGTTTCGGTCCTTCTCACCGGAGGGGGCCCGGCAGAGACGGGCACAGCACCTCGATCATCCCATCGTGAAGGCCCCCAGCAGCCGCTCGTACTCCTGCCGCGTGACCGGCAGTACCGTGCCGTGCCGGGCGCCCGCCGGGAGGGCGTGGTCGGGGGACACGGTCCACCGGCCCGAATCGAGATCGGTGCTCTCGAAGGGGACGTACCCCCGTCCGCCGAACTCGTCGATGAGGAGGTACCACTTCTCCTCGGTGTTGGACCGGAAGACCGCCGGTCCCTCGCCGCGATCGACCGAGCCCCTGCCGACGCAGTCGGCGACGAATCCGTAGGCGCCGGAGGTCAGCTCCTGCGACTTCTCCACGGTGATGAACTTGGAGCAGGGGGTGTCCGACGAGGGGTTCCGCTCGTCCTTCGTGAAGCGGTAGTAGCTGCCGTCGTGACGGATCACCGTCGAGTCGATCACCGAGTATCCGGGGTCGTGCCAGACGGCGGGCTCGCTGAAGGTACGGAAGTCACGCGTGGTCGCGTACATCATCTTGTTGTACGTGCTGCCGGTGTGCTCCGGGTCGTCCGCGGCGTAGATCTTCGAGGCCCAGAAGACGACGTACGAGCCGAGCTTCTCGTCGTAGTACGCCTCGGGCGCCCAGGTGTTGCCGGCGGTGTCCGGTGCGATCCGCACCAGTCGGCGATCGGTCCAGTTCACCAGGTCCGTGGACTCCCAGACCACGACCGACCTGCTGCCGGTGCGCTGCACCTGGTCCCAGCTGCCGCCCGTCCCCCCGTACATCCGGAGGTCGGTGGCGATCTGGTAGAACGTGTCGCCCTCCGGGGAGCGGATGATGAACGGGTCGCGAAGACCCCCGGTGCCGAGATCCGAGGTGAGTACCGGTCTGCCGCCGTTCAGCTCCTGCCAGTGCAGCGCGTCGTCACCCCGGCTGAGCGCCATCCGGATCTGCTCGCCGTCGGCGGTGTCCTCGCCGGTGAAGTAACTCATGGCGTAACCGGTGTACGCCTGCTTGCGGGGCAGTTCGGGCACCGAGGCGGTGAAGGTGCGGCGCGCGGAGGCCGTGCCGCGTGTGACGACCGCGGTGAGCTTCACGCGCTCCGGCCCCGCACCCGGCTCCGGGCGGTGCACGATGCCCGTCGCGTCGATGACCCGGGGTGTGCGGGACTTCCACGTCACGGAGGTGCCGTGGGCGCCGGTGACGGGCAGGGTGAGATTGCCGCGTACGTCGCCGAGACCATGGACCGTGAGCGAGGCGGCGGCCCGCGCGGTGGCAGCCCTGTCGTCCTTCGCGGACGTGCCGGCATGGGCCGCTCCACCGGGAAGCGCGAGCAGGCCGACGACGAGGGACAGCAGCGGCAGCAGTTGTACGGAGGTTCTTCTCGCGAGGTGTGGACGCATGGCTCTCCCGACACGTGCGTTCGAAATATCGGACGGTGTTCGTCAAATCGGACCGACGCTAGGGCTGTCGGCGGCCCTCGTCAAGGGGGAGGGGCAAAGCCGTCCGCCCCGTAGAAAGCGCTTGTCGATCCGCGTATGGTCTGGCCCCGCTGAATCCATTCAACCCAGGGAGCCCCGCCATGCGCAGAGCCGGAACCGTGCTGCTGGCCGCCTGTACCGCCGCTGCCGCCCTGACCGCACTCGCAGCCGTCCCGGCCGGGGCCCAGGGCCACACGCCGGCCGGGCGGGATCGCTGCACCGGAACCGCCCCCGTCGTCTGCCACTTCGACGTCGCTCCTGGCACCTACCGCGTCCGGGCCGTCCTCGGTGGTGGTGCGGAGGCCGGCTCCACGGCGGTCGCCGCGGAGGCCCGCAGGGCCATGCTCGGCGAGACCCCGAACGCGGCCGGTGAAACCGTCCGCCGCACGTTCACCGTGGACGTGCGCGACCCGGAGGGCGAGCCCACCGGTGCCACCGGCAGCCCGGGACTCGACCTCACCTTCGGCGGTGCGGCCCCGCAGCTCGCCTCGCTCCACGTCGAACGCGTCCGCACGCCGCAGGTCCTGCTCGCGGGCGACTCCACCGTCTGCGACCAGGCCGGCGAGCCCTACACGGGCTGGGGGCAGCAGCTCCCGCAGTACCTCACCGACCGCCTCTCCGTCGCCAACTACGCGGACTCCGGGGAGAGCTCGCAGACCTTCCGGGACGATCCGGCCCTCTTCCCCGCCCTCCTGTCGCGCATCCACCGCGGCGACCTGGTCCTCGTCCAGCTCGCCCACAACGACAAGCAGACGGACCGTGACACCTACCGGGCCAACCTCACCGCCATGATCGAGGACGTACGTGCCGAGGGGGGCCGGCCCGTGCTCGTCACCCCGGTCGTCCGCCGGTGGTTCAACACCGACGGCACGCTCGACAACGGCACCGCGCTGCTCGTCAACGGCCTGGGCGTCGACCTGCCCGCCGAGGTGCGGGCGCTCGCCGTCGAGCAGGACACCCCGCTCATCGACCTCACCGTCCTGACCAAGGCCCGGGTCGAGGAGCTCGGTCCCGAGGCGTCCAAGGCCCTCTACCTCTACGACGAGAAGCGCGACAACACCCACACGTCGGCGCGCGGAGCCACCGAGTACGCCGCGCTCGTGCTCGGCGAGCTGCGTGACCGGAAGCTGATCCCCTCGCGTGCGGTCCGCTGAGGCCGTCGCCGCGCGAAACGCCGAGGCCCGCACGCGGAATCCACACGCCGGGAACCCGCACTCCCGCGCTCCCGTCCGAAGTACCCACCCGAAAGGCGACACCCGTGAGTCAAGCCGAAGTGCCCAGCCGCAGGACCGTGCTGAGGGGAGCCCTGGCCGCGGGGGCCCTCACCGCCGCACCCGGCGCAGCCCACGCCGCCGAGTCACGGGCCCCCTACCGTAATCCGCTGGTCGAGCAGCGCGCCGACCCGCACATCACCCGGCACACCGACGGCCGTTACTACTTCACCGCCAGCGTCCCCGAGTACGACCGCATCATCCTGCGCTCCTCCCGCACGCTGGGCGGCCTGAGCACCGCCGCGGAAACGGTGATCTGGACCAGGCACACCACCGGGGACATGGCCGCCCACATCTGGGCGCCGGAACTCCACCGCATCGGCGGCAAGTGGTACATCTACTTCGCCGCGGCCCCGGCGGACGACATCTGGAAGATCCGGATCTGGGTCCTGGAGAACCAGGACTCCGACCCCCTGCGTGGTTCGTGGACCGAGAGGGGGCAGCTCACCACGGCCTGGGACACCTTCTCCCTCGACGCCCACACCTTCACCCACCGCGGAGACCGCTACCTCGTCTGGGCCCAGCACGAACCGGGACTGGACAACAACACCGGACTCTTCCTCTCGCGGATGGCCGGCCCCCTGACGCTGACCGGGCCCCAGATCCGGCTCAGCACACCCGAGTACGACTGGGAACGCGTCGGCTTCAAGGTCAACGAGGGGGCCGCGGTCATCAAGCGGAACGGCCGCGTCTTCATGACGTACTCCGCGAGCGCGACGGACGCCAACTACTGCATGGGCCTGCTCACCGCCGACGCCCGCAGTGACCTGATGGACCCGGCCTCCTGGGCCAAGTCCCCGGAGCCCGTCTTCGTGAGCAGCGAGGAAACGGGTCAGTACGGCCCCGGCCACAACTCCTTCACGGTCGCCGAGGACGGCCGCACGGACGTGCTCGTCTATCACGCCCGGCCGTACAGGGACATCACCGGCGACCCGCTGCACGACCCCAACCGCCACACCCGTGTCCAGCGGTTCGGCTGGCGTCCGGACGGCACCCCGGACTTCGGGGTCCCCGTGCGCTCCTGACGGTCCGTCCCGGCCAGTTCGGGCAGAGGCGTTGACCCGCCGCCGCGCCCTGCCTATCTTGCGTTCGAAGTTCTGGTCAACGTCCGATATATCGAACAATAATCTCTGGAGCGTCCATGCCGCACCCGCACCTGTGGCCGAGACTCACCGTCCCGGTCATCGCCCTCCTGCTCGGCACGCTGGTGGCAGCACCCACCCGCGCCGAGGACGGCCCGTCCGTGGCGGAGGCGACCGACTACTCCCTCACCGTGCACCCCGGACGCACGGGCCCCGCCATCGGTGACTCGATGTACGGAGTCTTCTACGAGGACATCAACCACGCCGCCGACGGCGGTCTCTACGCCGAGCTCGTCCAGAACCGCTCCTTCGAGTACGACCGCGCCGACAACGCCGCGTACTCACCCATGACCGCCTGGAGCGAGGCCTCGGTCTCCGGCGGCACGGGAAGCGCCGGGACCGTGGACGACGAACAGCGGCTGAACGAACGCAACCGCCGCTACCTGCGCCTCGACCTCGACGGGGCCGGAGACCGCGGGGCCGGCTTCGGCGTCACCAACTCCGGCTACAACGAGGGCCTGACCCTGCGCAGGGGTGAGCGCTACGACTTCTCCGTCTGGGCCCGCACCGACCGTCCCACCGGAACCCTGCTGACCGTCGGAGCCCGGACGGCGGACGGCGCCGCGCTCGCCGAGCCCCTGCGCATCACGGCCCGCGGCGACCGCTGGACGAAGTACACGGGCACCTTCACCGCCCGCACCTCGGCGGCGGACGGCAGGCTCACCGTCACGGCGGGCGGCAGCGGAACCGTACGGCTGGACATGATCTCGCTCTTCCCCCGCGACACGTACAAGGGCCGGGCGAACGGGCTGCGCAAGGACCTCGCGGAGAAGACCGCCGCGCTGGATCCGGGCTTCCTGCGGTTCCCAGGAGGCTGCATCGTCAACACGGGGAGCCACGAGGCCTACGAGGCGCCCGACTGGGAGCGGAAGCGCAGCTACCAGTGGAAGGACACCATCGGCCCGGTCGAGCAACGTCCCGTCAACGCCAACTTCTGGGGCTACAACCAGACCTACGGCCTGGGCTACTACGAGTACTTCCAGTTCGCCGAGGACATGGGGGCCATGGCCCTCCCGGTCGTGCCCGCCCTCGTCACCGGCTGCGGCCAGAACAAGGCGACCGACGATCCCGCCCTGCTGGCGCGGCACGTCCAGGACACCCTCGACCTGATCGAGTTCGCCAACGGCCCGGCCGACTCCACTTGGGGCGCGAAGCGGGCCGCGATGGGTCACCCCGCGCCGTTCGGCCTCACGCACCTGGGGGTCGGCAACGAGGAGAACCTGCCGGACGAGTACTTCGCCCGCTTCACGGAGTTCCGCGAGGCCATCGAGGCCAGGTACCCCGACATCACCGTGGTCGGCAACTCCGGACCCGACGACAGCGGCGCGACCTTCGACCGCGCCTGGCAGCTGAACCGCGACGCCGGCGTCGCCATGGTCGACGAGCACTACTACAACAGCCCGCAGTGGTTCCTGGAGAACAACGCCCGCTACGACACCTACGACCGCCAGGGCCCGAAGGTGTTCCTCGGTGAGTACGCCTCGCTCGACAACCGTTTCTCCAACGCCCTGGCCGAAGCGGCCTTCATGACGGGCCTGGAACGCAACGCCGACGTCGTGGAGCTCGCCTCCTACGCCCCGCTCCTCGCCGACACGAACGACGCGCAGTGGCGGCCGGACATGATCTGGTTCGACAACGAGAAGTCATGGGGGTCCGCCAACTACGAGATGCAGAAGCTCTTCATGAACAACGTGGGTGACCGCGTCGTACCGAGTGCCGCCTCCTCGACACCGGCGACCACCGCACCGATCACCGGCGCCGTCGGACTGTCGACCTGGGCCACCAGCGCCGCCTACGACGACGTCCAGGTCACCGGGGCGGACGGCAGCCGGCTGCTGAGCGACGACTTCACCGCCGGCGACGCGCAGTGGACGAAGGCGGCCGGACGCGGCACCTGGGCCGTCCAGGACGGGGCGTACGTCCAGTCCGACCAGAGCGCGGAGGACACCCTGGTCACGGCGGGGGACACCGGCTGGCAGAACTACGACATGAAGGTCAAGGCGACCAAGAAGGCCGGGAAGGAAGGCTTCCTCGTCGCCTTCGGGGTCAAGGACACCGGGAACACCTACTGGTGGAACCTCGGCGGCTGGGGCAACACCCGCTCCGCCGTGGAGAAGACGGTCGACGGCGCCAAGCAGACGATGACCGAGGACGCCACCACCATCGAGACGGGGCGCGCCTACGACATCCACGTACAGGTACGCGGGCGCCAGGTCACCCTCTTCCTCGACGGTGAGCGGTGGGGCACCTTCACCGACGACAAGCCGGCCGAACCCTTCCGGCAGGTGGTCACCCGGGACGACGCCACCGGCGAACTCGTGGTCAAGGTGGTCAACGCACAGGCGGCGGATGCCAGGACCCGGATCGACCTGGGGGCGAAGCCGGCCTCACGGACCGCCCGGCTCACCACGCTCCAGGCGGCCCCGGACGCGGTGAACACCGCCGAGGACCGTCAGGTGGCACCGCGGAAATCGACCCTGCGCGTCGACGGTCGTGCATTCACCCACACCTTCCCGGCACACTCCGTGACCTTCCTGCGCATCAAGGAGTAGGACGGAAAAGCGAAAACCCCCAGGACGACCTGGGGGTTTTCCGCTGTGTCCGAGGGGGGACTTGAACCCCCACGCCCGATAAAGGGCACTAGCACCTCAAGCTAGCGCGTCTGCCATTCCGCCACCCGGACCGGGTGTGTCTTCCGGGCCCTGCCCGTTCCGACGTGGAAAACCATAGCAAACATTCGAGGGTGCTCGATCACGTCCCCGGCCATGTGAAAGGCGCATGACGGAGCCCGGGCGGTCTTGGGTGCACGGGGGCGGGCGCGCGAGGATGAGGGGGAGCACCACCGTGCCAGTGGAAGGAAGCAGCGTGAGCGAGACCAACACGTCCCCGGCCGGCATCGGCGAGACCGCCGAGAAGGAGGTCGTGGACCTCTGTCGTGACCTGATCCGGATCGACACCAGCAATTACGGCGACCACTCGGGCCCCGGGGAGCGGGCCGCCGCCGAGTACGTCGCCGAGAAGCTCGCCGAGGTCGGGCTCGAGCCGAAGATCATCGAGTCCCACAAGGGCCGCGCCTCCACCGTGGCCCGGATCGAGGGCGAGGATCCCTCCAGGCCGGCGCTGCTGATCCACGGGCACACCGACGTGGTGCCGGCGAACGCGGCGGACTGGACCCACGACCCCTTCTCCGGAGAGATCGCGGACGGCTGCGTGTGGGGGCGCGGAGCGGTCGACATGAAGGACATGGACGCGATGACCCTCGCGGTCGTACGCGACCGCATGCGCAGCGGCCGCAAGCCTCCGCGCGACATCGTGCTGGCCTTCCTCGCCGACGAGGAGGCCGGCGGCACGTACGGGGCGCGCCACCTCGTCGACAACCACCGGGACCTCTTCGACGGCGTCACCGAGGCGATCGGCGAGGTCGGCGGCTTCTCCTTCACCGTCAACGAGAACCTGCGCCTCTACCTGGTGGAGACCGCGCAGAAGGGCATGCACTGGATGCGGCTCACCGTCGACGGCACCGCCGGGCACGGCTCGATGACCAACAACGACAACGCGATCACCGAGCTCTGTGAGGCCGTGGGCCGGCTGGGCCGGCACAAGTGGCCGGTCCGGGTGACCAAGACCGTGCGGTCCTTCCTGGACGAGCTGTCCGACGCGCTGGGCACCCCCCTCGACCCCGAGGACATGGAGGCGACGCTCGCCAAGCTCGGCGGGATCGCCAAGATGGTCGGCGCCACCCTGCAGAACTCCGCCGCCCCCACCATGCTCGGCGCCGGCTACAAGGTGAACGTGATCCCCGGACAGGCCACGGCGCACGTGGACGGGCGCTTCCTGCCCGGTTACGAGGAGGAGTTCCTGGCCGACCTCGACCGGATCCTCGGCCCGCGGGTGAAGCGTGAGGACGTGCACGGGGACAAGGCCCTGGAGACCGACTTCGACGGTTCCCTGGTGGACGCCATGCAGCTCGCGCTGAAGGCCGAGGACCCGATCGCGCGCGCCGTGCCCTACATGCTCTCCGGCGGTACCGACGCCAAGTCCTTCGACGACCTCGGTATCCGCTGCTTCGGCTTCGCTCCGTTGAAGCTGCCGCCGGAGCTGGACTTCGCCGGCATGTTCCACGGTGTGGACGAGCGCGTTCCGGTGGACGGGCTGACCTTCGGCGCCCGGGTGCTCGACCGGTTCATCGACCACTCCTGACCCGCCCGGCGGCGGAAATCGACAGCCTGTACGCACCTCACCGGAAAGGGTGAAAGGGATCGCCCGCTCGTAGCCCCCTCACCCCCTCCTCGTTACACGTGATGCGGTCCGCGGCTGGGACCGCACTTGTCAATCAGGAGGAATAATGATCAAGAAGGTCGTCGCAATCGCGGCTGCTACCGGTGGTCTCGTGCTCGCGGGTGCGGGTATGGCTTCCGCCGACGCCGGTGCCCAGGGTGCCGCCATCGGCAGCCCCGGCGTGCTCTCGGGCAACGTCGTCCAGGTTCCGGTCCACGTTCCGGTGAACGTGTGCGGCAACACGATTTCCGTGATCGGGCTGCTGAACCCCGCCTTCGGCAACGCCTGCGTCAACGCGTGACGATGCGCGTCAACCCGTGAGGGTGTGAGTCCGGTCGGCCCCGGAGTGCGCGCCATGCACTCCGGGGCCGCTGGGCGTTCGGCCCCCCGCACGGCTGTGCCCGGGGCATTTCGGCAGGCAGAAGGCAGGAAGACAACCTATGCGACAGGTCACACGTAAAGGCCTGATCACCATGGCGGCGGCGGGCGGAGTGCTCGCGCTCGGCGGCGGTTACGCGCACGCCGACGCGGGTGCGGCCGGCGCCGCGTCGAGTTCACCGGGAGTGCTCTCGGGGAACTCGATCCAGGTCCCCATCGATGTACCCGTCAACGTGTGCGGAAACTCCGTGGACGTCGGCGGTCTGCTCAACCCCACGAGCGGAAACGACTGCGGAAACGGATCTTCGGACTCCGGCCACGCGCACACCCCGGACGGGGCGTCCCCGTCCGGTCACGGCTCCGGGAGCCAGGCTTCCGGGCACGAGGACGTGCGCGACAACGGGGCCGGGACGGGCAGGCACCGTGCCCCCGGCACCTCGGCCCAGGCGGAGACGACCGGTTCCCCCGGCATCCTCTCCGGCAACCAGGTGCAGGTGCCGGTGGAGATCCCCCTGAACGTCTGCGGCAACAGCGTCACCGTCGGCGGTCTGCTCAACCCGGTCTTCGGCAACGACTGCGAGAACGACACGGAGACGGTCCCGCCTCCCGTCGTACCGCGGACGCCGCACACCCCGGAGAAGCCGGCCACGCCGGACGCACCCCCGGTGCCCGAGACCCAGCTCGTGGCGGGTGAGCAGCTCGCGCAGACCGGCGGGGGCGGGCTCGACCTGCTCATCCCGGCGAGCGCGGGCCTGCTGCTCGCAGGCGCGGGCACGGTCCTGTACCGGCGCTCGCGCAGCGCCGCATAGCGCTGTCGCGCCATGTGACGAGCGGGTTCCGCGTGTGCGGAACCCGCTCCGCCCTACCAGGTGGGCCGTAGCTGGCGGATGATGCGGCGCCGCAGCCGCACCCGGCGACTGCCGTCACGGCGCAGCGTCAGTCGGTCCAGCTCCCAGTGCCCGTACTCGGCACGGTCGGTGAGCAGTCGGGCCGCCTCCTTGCGGGTCACCCCGCGCGGCACGTACACGTCGATGAATTCGTATTCCGGCATCGCATCTATTGTGCGGGCAGACCCCCGGTACGGATAGCGTCTGTCCCATGTCTGATGCTGCGCAGCCCACCGCTGCCGAGGTACGCGCCGCCGCCGATGCAGTCAAAACCGCGCTCGACCGCCACCTCCAGGCAGTCGAACGCCGTACCGGGGACGACGACCCCGCTGTCTACGACGCGTTCAACGCACTGGCCGCCGCGGCCGAGGTATACGACGAACTGCTCTACGACCGCCACGACGAGGTCACCCCCTTCGAGATCCCCGCCGCGGAGGACTCCCTCCCGCCGTATGCGGGCCCGGAGGAACCGCACGCCGTCACTGTGCTGATCAGGCGCGACTACGCGGTGGCCGAGCCCGCGCGGCTGCTCGCCCAGGCGCAGCGGCTCGCCGATCTTGATCCGGAGGGACAGGACGGGAGTGCCCTGCCGACCGCCGGCGCCGGTGTGCACGCCGCGCTGGGCGTGGTGTTCGGCGAGTACGAGGCGGACGAAATCGCCTCCCGGCACAAGGAGTTCGGCTTGGAGGAGGGGGACTCCACCCTCTGGGTCTCCGCCGTGGACGAGCTTCCCGACCCGGGGGAGTGGCTCGGTGCGCCGTTCGACGACGCAGATCCGTCCCTCGTGGTCTGCCGCTTCGACGCCAGCTCCGTCTTCGACGAGGACGACGAGCTGGACGTGGACCCGGAGGACGTCCTCCCGGAACGCTCCTGAGCCCATCGTCCGACGGGCCCGGTGCGCGGCGCACCGGGCCCGTCGGACGTGCTCCGGGGCCCCGCCGGGCGGACCGCCCTACGAGGCGTCCGGCGTGGGCAGCGCCTCCAGCAGGGGGCGCAGCCGGGTGGTCCGCTCCTGGGCCGGCACCTCGGCCACCGCGCGCGGCAGAGCCTGGTCCACGCCGTGCACCACGGACAGGTGCCGCTCCCCACGGCTGAACGCCGTGTACACCCAGGGCCTGCTGAGACCCTGCGCGGCGTCTCCGGGCAGGACGACGACAGCGGCGGGCCAGCGCATCCCGGCCGCCTGGTGGGCGCTGAGCGCCCAGCCGTGGCGGACCGAGGTCTCCACCCGGTCCTGCGGTACGACGACGGGTGTCCCGGCGCAGTCCAGACGCAGGCCCTCGGCGTCAGCCGAGACGACCGAGCCGGGCACCGCCCTGCCGGGAGCGGGGACATGGACCACGCGGTCGCCCGGGTCGAAGCCGCCGAACCGGCCCGGTCCCGGATTCAGCCGCTCCTTGAGCGCGGCGTTCAGTGCCGTCGTGCCCGCCGAACCGCCGTGCCCCACCGTGATCACCTGGGTGTCGGAGGAAGGCACCCCGATGGCGCGCGGCACCGAGTCGGCCACCAGCTGCACCGTGCGGTGGACGGCCTCACCCGCGTCCCGGACGGGCACGATCACCACTTCCCTGCCGGGTGCGTCGACCTGGGCGAGCTCGCCGATGCCGATGCCGGAGACCAGCTCGCCGATCGGTCCGGGGTCGGGCGTGCGCGAGACCACGTGAGGGCAGGCGCGCGCCGCGATGACGTCGGCGAACACCCGGCCCGCGCCGGCCGATCCCAGCACGCCCGGGTCACCGCTCAGGACCAGGCGTGTCCCGTCGGCGAGGGATTCCACCAGCATCGCGGCCGTCTCCACGTCGAGCTGCGGGGCGTCCAGCACGACCAGCACGTCGAGGGCGAACGCGCCGTCCGCGTCCCGGCCCGGCCCGTCCTCGCCGGAGAGCAGGGCGGAGAGAGTGACGGCGGACCCCGCGTCCCCGACCGCCTCCTCCAGCCGGCGCCGCCCGTCCGCGCTGTGGGTGGTGCCCACGACCCGGAGACCGAGGCCGTGTGCGGCGGCGATCAGGGCGGCTGGTTCGGCACGGGCGGCCTCGCCGCCGCTGTGGGCCACCAGACCGGCCGCCGCGGCCGCCCGGATCAGCTCGCCCGCCGAGGAGGACGGGGCGGCTGCTGCCGCCTCCGTCCAGTCGGCGCCCTTGTCGCAGGAGTTGACCAGCCGGCCCAGGCCGTCGGCGAGGCTCTCCTCGGCCAGGGCGTACCGGTCGAGGCCGAGCAGGACCGGCACCGGCTCATCGTCACCCCGCGTCCCGTCCTCGGGTGTCTCCTCGGTCCCTTCCGGGCTCTCCGGCTCCGTGGCGTCGACGCCGTCCTGGAACACCAGCACGACGCCCTCGTCGACGGCGTGCTGCACGGCCTCCCCGGGGTCGGTCACCGCGTACCCGGCCAGGGCCGTCCGCACCTCGTCGGCGTCCAGTGCGGTGTGGCCCCGGAGCGCGGCCCGCTCCAGGAGCCAGCCCACCAGAGCCGCCGTACGCCGCTCGTCGTCGGGCCCGCACTCCGCGCCCAGCAGTGCCCTCGCGAAGCCGTCCGCCTGCTCGGGGCGTACACCGGGCACGGACAGCAGCTGCCACGGATCCTCCCGGAGCGCCTGGGCCGCCCCTTCGCCGAGTGTCGCCGCCGCCGGGCGGGCCAGGGCCTCGGGGGCCCCGCCTCCGGCGAGCACCGCCGCGACCGCGGCCGCGGCGCCGGGGGAAGCGGCCGCAGGGGCCGGCTGCTCGGGGTCCCGGGAGGGACCGGCGGGCGCCGTCGGGGCGGCGGCAGGGGCTGCCCGGCGGGGCGCGGGCGCCGAGGCGGGCGAGTCGAAGAAGGCGGTGCCCGGTTTCTCACCGCTCTCCACCGCGCGTACCGCCGCGAGCAGATCCGCTGCCGGGCCGCTCAGCTTCGTGCCGGCGGCGATGGGCCCTTCCTTCTCCGCCTTGCGCTGCTCGATCCGCTCGCGCAGCTCGCGCTGGGCGGCCAGCTCCGCCTCGGCCTCCGACAGTGCGGGGGCGGCGGGCACACCGGGAACCTGCTCCGGGTCCTGAGCGCCCTCCGCGCCCTCCGCGCTCCCCGCGTCGCCCTCGTCGGGCGTGCCGGGCGTGTCGGCGGCCTGGGCGGCGTCCTCGCCGGCCTCGTGGTCCTCGGCCGCGGGGTCCGGGGCTTCTCCCCGGGGATGCGCAGTCACAGCGTGCTCCAGTCCTGGTCGGGATAGCGGTGCACGGGCGCCGACACGTCGTCGAGCGCCTGGCAGATCTCGTCAGGAAGACTAAGCGCCTCCACTGACAGGGCCTCGGCCAGCTGGCGCGCGTTGCGCGCCCCGACGACCGGAGCCACCACCCCCGGCCGGTCCCGCACCCAGGCGAGCGCGACCTGGAGCGGCGTCGTGGCGAGGCCGTCGGCGGCCGTGGCCACCGCGTCCACGATCCTGCCCGCCGCCTCGTCGAGGTACGGCTCGACGAACGGGGCCAGCTGCTCGGAGGCGCCGCGTGAGTCGGAGGGCGTGCCCGTGCGGTACTTGCCGGTCAGCACCCCCCGGCCGAGCGGGGACGACGGCAGCAGCCCCACCCCGAGGTCCAGCGCCGCCGGCAGCACCTCACGCTCGACGCCCCGCTGCAACAGCGAGTACTCCATCTGCGTGGAGGCCAGCCGGGTGCGCAGCCCGGGCGCGGCGAGCTGCCAGGTGGCCGCCTTGGCCAGCTGCCAGCCGCTGAAGTTGGACACTCCGGCATACCGGGCACGGCCCGACGACACAGCGAGGTCCAGCGCCTGCAGGGTCTCGTCCAGCGGCGTCACGGGATCGAAGGCGTGGAGCTGCCACAGGTCGACGTGGTCCGTCCCGAGCCGCCGCAGCGAGGCGTCGAGCGCGGCGAGCAGGTGCCCGCGCGATCCGTCGAAGCGGCGGTAGGGGTCGGGCACGCTGCCGGCCTTGGTCGCGATGACCAGATCTCGCCGTGGCACCAGGTTGTCCAGGAGGCGCCCCAGCAGGTGTTCGGCCTCCCCGCCGGCGTACACGTCGGCGGTGTCGACGAGGGTGCCGCCCACGTCCCAGAAGGCTTTGAGCTGGTCGGCGGCGTCGTGTTCGTCGGTGTCCCGGCCCCAGGTGAGGGTGCCCAGCCCGATCCGGGACACGCGAAGGCCGGTACGGCCGAGATGCCTCTGCTCCATGGGCGCTGAGATTACTGGCCAGGGCCCCACGCCGTGGAAGCCTGTGGACAACCCCGTCCCCGGCGAGCCTGCCGGATCCCGGCGCCCCGCGCTAGAGTCCCGGGCACAGGAACGTTACTGATCAGTAGAGGGAGCGTGGGTATGCGGCTCGGCATCAATCTCGGTTACTGGGGTGCGGGGATGGACGGCGACAACCTCGCCGTCGCCCAGGAGGCCGACCGGCTCGGCTACGACGTCTGCTGGGCGGCCGAGGCGTACGGCTCCGACGTGCCGACGGTGCTGGCCTGGGTCGCGGCCCGGACCGAGTCCATCGACGTGGGCTCCGCCATCATGCAGATCCCGGCCCGTCAGCCCGCGATGACGGCCATGACGGCGGCCACCCTCGACTCGCTCTCCGGGGGCCGTTTCCGCCTCGGCCTCGGCGTCTCGGGACCGCAGGTGTCCGAGGGCTGGTACGGAGTCAAGTTCGACAAGCCCCTGGCCCGCACGCGCGAGTACGTCGAGATCGTGCGCCGGGCGATGTCCCGGGAGCGGCTGTCCTACGAGGGCGAGCACTGGACGCTCCCGCTGCCCGACGGCCCCGGCAAGCCGATCAAGCTGACCGTCCACCCGCAGCGCGAGCACATCCCGCTCTACATCGCCGCGATCGGCCCGAAGAACCTGGAGCAGACCGGCGAGATCGCCGACGGCGCCCTCCTGATCTTCCCCTCCGCCGAGCACCTCGACGAGACCGCGGTGAAGCACCTGCGGGCCGGCCGGGAGAAGGCCGGGAAGACGATGGACGGGTTCGACGTCTGTCCGACCCTTCCGCTGGCGGTCGGCGACGACGTCAACGGCCTCGCCGACATGTTCCGCCCGTACACCGCGCTCTACGTCGGCGGCATGGGCAGCCGCAAGCAGAACTTCTACAACCAGCTCGCCCAGCGCATGGGGTACGAGAAGGAAGCCGCGGAGATCCAGGACAAGTACCTGGCCGGCGACAAGGCGGGGGCCGCGGCCGCCGTACCGCACCAGCTCATCGACCAGACCACGCTGCTCGGCCCGGTGGAGCGGATCGCCGACCGGATGCAGGCGTACGCGGCCGCCGGCGTCACGACGCTGACCCTGGCACCGGCGGGCTTCACGCTCGACGAGCGGCTCGCGGCCCTGCGCGCCGGCACCGACGCCCTGGAGCGCTCCGGCCTCGCCGCCTGACCGCCGGGCGCAGCACTACGGCCGTGGTGGGGGCTCGGGGGTCCTCCCCGCCACGGCCGTCGTACGGGACAACGCGCCGTACGGCCCCCGGGTTACGCCCCGCACTGCTCCGGCGGCCCCGGGGCAGGTCCGGGCGCCGCACGGCGCCCGTTCGGCCCCGCCCCGCCCCGCTCGTGTTGCCTACCGGCGCGTACCGGATTTGACTGTGCCTCTGCGGACACCGGTGCGAAGGGTGGCAGTGATGCTCTCGGCAAAGAGTCTTTTCCAGGAGATCCTCGACGACGACGATTCGTTCCGGCTGTTCTGTTCGATCGCCGCCGGCGGTGAGTCGCAGGGCGGCTGGGAGAACGGGCGCATCGCCGCACTCATGCCGCCGGGACTGCGCGAGCTGGCACCCAAGGCAGCCCGGCACGGTGCCGACGAGGACAAGCACGGCAGGATCTTCAACGCCCTGCTGAAGCAGCGCGGGCTCCAGCCCGTCGCGGTGCCGTACGGGACCGACTACACCCTCCTGCTGGAGCGCCTGGGCATCGGGCTCGCCCACGACCGGCTCAGCCGTGAGGAGCCGCTCACCGAGCGGGAGGTCATCGTCTACCTGGCCCACAGCAGGGTCACCGAACAGCGGGCCTCCGAACAGATGCGGCTCCTGCTCAAGCACTTCGCCGGGCACCCCGTCCTCGGCCGCGCCGTGAAGATGATCTCGCGGGACGAGGACAACCACCTCGCGTACTGCCACGAGGAACTCCTCCGCCTCGCCCGGGCCGGACACGGCCGGACGATCCAGTCCGTCCTGCGGGAGTGCGCCCGGGCCGAGATCCGGGTGTACCGCGACGTCAGCCTCGCCGTGATGAGCCACATGGGCGGCGTGCTGCGCTGGTCCAGGGCCAAGGCGGCCGTGCTGGCCGCGGGCATCCACGCGGTGTACGCCTACGAGCGCCTGGTGGGCTGGCGGCGCATGGTGAGCCTCGAACAGCCCGCCCCGGCCCTGCGCGACGCGCTCGGCGGCCCGGCCGTGCCCGAGACGGAGTACGCCTGAGACGGGCGACCGCGCTACATCCAGCCCCGGCGCTTGAACAGGCGGTACAGGCCGACGACCGCGACGCCCATCAGCACGATCACCGCCGGATAGGTCCACGCCCAGTCGAGCTCGGGCATGTGCTCGAAGTTCATGCCGTAGATCCCGGCCACCATGGTGGGTACGGCGGCCATGGCGGCCCATGCCGAGATCTTCCTCATGTCGTCGTTCTGTCGCACACCCACCTGCGCCAGATGCGCCGACAGAATGTCCGAGAGCAGCCGGTCGAGCCCTTCCACCTGCTCGACGGCGCGCGTCAGGTGGTCGTTCACGTCCCGGAAGAACGGCTGCGAATCCGTGTCGACGAACGGCACGCCCGCGCTCGACAGCCGTGCCATCGGTGCGCTCAGCGGATTCGTCGCCCGGCGGAACTCGAGCACCTGCCGCTTGAAGGTGTAGATGCTCGCCGCCGTGTTCGTGGTGTCCCTGGAGCCGGTCGGGGCGAAGACCTGAGCCTCCAGCTCCTCCAGGTCGACCTGGAGCTCCGCGGCGACCTCGATGTAGTGGTCCACCACGGCGTCGCTGACCGCGTAGAGCACCGACGTGGGCCCGTGCCTGAGGACCTCGGGCTCGGCCTCCAGCCGCTGCCGCACCGCCGCGAGCGGCGCGCCCTCGCCGTGCCGCACCGTCACCACGAAGGAATCACCTATGAACAGCATCAGCTCACCGGCGCTCACGGTGTCGCTCTCCTGCTCGTAGACCACCGGCTTGATCACCACGAACAGTGAGTCGTCGTAGATCTCCAGTTTGGGCCGCTGATGGGCGCGCAGGGCGTCCTCCACCGCCAGCGGATGCAACGAGAACTCGCTCGTGACCAGGTCGAACTCCTTCTCCGTCGGCTCGTGCAGACCGATCCAGAGAAACGCGTCCCCGCTGGAGCGTGCCTCGTCGAGGGCATCGGAGAAGTCGGCGGGACCTTCGGTCCGACGCCCGTCCCGGTAAATTCCGCAGTCGACGATCACCCGCGCATTCTTCCCTGCCGCGGAGGCTTCACGCACCTCTACGCTGGCAGGTATGCCCACGCTCATCCTTGTACGCCACGGACGCTCGACCGCCAACACCTCCGGAGTGCTCGCGGGCCGCACTCCAGGTGTCGCCCTCGACGAACGCGGCGCCGAACAGGCCGCCGCGCTGCCCGGCAGGCTGTCCGCCCTCACGCTGGCCGCGGCTGTCAGCAGCCCGTTGCAGCGCTGCCGGCAGACGCTCCAGCCGCTGCTGGACGCCCGCCCGGACCTTCCGCTGCACACGGAGGACCGGATCAGTGAATGCGACTACGGCGACTGGTCGGGGCGCAAGCTCGCCGAGCTCGCCGACGAACCGCTGATGAAGGTCGTCCAGCAGCACCCCTCGGCCGCCGCCTTCCCCGGCGGGGAGTCCATGCGGACCATGCAGGCGCGGGCCGTCGACGCCGTGCGGGACTGGAACGCCCGTGTCGAGGCGGAACACGGTGAGGACGCCACCTACCTGATGTGTTCCCACGGCGACATCATCAAGTCTCTCGTCGCCGACGCGCTCGGCATGCACCTCGACCTCTTCCAGCGTGTCCAGGCCGACCCGTGTTCCGTCACCGCGATCCGCTACACGCGGCTGCGCCCGTTCCTCCTCCGGCTCGGAGACACCGGCGACTTCGCGTCCCTCGCCCCGCCGGAACAGGCCATCGGCGCCGACGCGGCGGGGGACAGGGCAACGGATGCGGCCGTCGGGGGCGGCGCTGGGGCACCGTGATCGCTCCGCGCAGTAGGGTGGACGCGCCGTAGAGGCCGTGTGGGACATCCCAGCACGGCCCGGGGCCGCCCCCATCCGCCATCACATTCTCAAGGGAGACAGGACGTGTCCCGTCAGGTGTTCCTCTACGACCCACCGGACCGTTTCGTGGCCGGTACGGTCGGGCTGCCTGGCCGCCGTACGTTTTTCCTGCAGGCGTCCTCGCGGGGACGGGTCACGAGTGTGGCCCTGGAGAAGACCCAGGTCGCCGCGTTGGCCGAACGGATCGACGAACTCCTCGACGAGGTCGTCCGGCGGACCGGCGGCAACTCACCGGTGCCCGCGGTGGCACCCATGGACGTCACCGACACCGCGCCGCTCGACGCACCCGTCGAGGAGGAGTTCAGGGTCGGCACCATGGCCCTCGCCTGGGACGGCGAGGAGCAGCGCATGATCGTCGAGGCGCAGGCGCTCGTCGAGCTGGACGCCGACTCCGAGGACGACCTCGCGGAGGCCGAGGAAAGGCTTCTGCAGGACGAGGAGAACGGCCCTCCGATGCTGCGTGTCCGGCTGAGCGGAGCTCAGGCGCGGGCGTTCGCCAAACGCGCGCTGGACGTCGTGAACGCCGGCCGCCCGCCGTGCCCGCTGTGCAGCCTCCCCCTCGACCCGGAAGGACACGTATGCCCGCGCCAGAACGGATACCGTCGCGGGGCCTGACGGACGCGGGGCTGCGCACCCTGCTCGCCGAGGGGGAGCTCACGGTCCTCGGCCGGGTCCGGGGCGCGTCGAACGCGGTGCTGTACTGCACGGTCGCCTCCGACGGCGCGGAGCGCCACTGCGTCTACAAGCCGGTCGCCGGAGAGCAGCCGCTGTGGGACTTCCCCGACGGCACCCTCGCCCAGCGAGAGGTCGCGGCGTACGAGGTCTCCGAGGCCACCGGCTGGGGACTCGTGCCCCCCACGGTGCTGCGGGAGGGCCCCTACGGCGAGGGGATGTGCCAGCTCTGGATCGAGGCGGAGCACGGCGACGGTGACCCGGCGGCCGACGGGCCGCCGCCCCTGCTCGCGCTCGTCGAGGACGAGGAGCCGGGTGACGGCTGGAAGGCCGTCGGCCTCGCCGAGGTAGGGGAGGGGAAGACGGCCCTGCTGGTCCACGCGGACGATCCCCGGCTGCGCAGGCTCGCGGTCCTGGACGCCGTGATCAACAACGGGGACCGCAAGGGCGGGCACCTGCTGCCCGCACCCGGGGGACGGCTGTACGGCATCGACCACGGTGTCACCTTCAACGCGGACGACAAGCTGCGGACGCTGCTCTGGGGATGGGCGGGCGAGCCGCTGACCGCTGAGGCCGCCGAGGTGCTCGACCGGCTGTCCGCCTGCCTGGAACCGGGCGCGGTGCTCGCCACCCGGTTGGGGGAACTGATCACCGCAGTGGAGATCGAGGCCCTGCGCGCCCGTGTGGAGAGCCTCCGCAAGTCCGGCCGGCACCCACAGCCCAGCGGCGACTGGCCACCGATCCCGTGGCCGCCCGTGTGACGGCCGCGGGCCGACAGCTCCGGGACGGGTATGTGAAGGCCGCGGGCGGACGGCTCCGGGACGGTTGAAGGAAAAGAGGCCCGCGCGCAAGACCGCCTCTTCGGCCACGATCTGCCATCCGGTTCGTATCCGGAAGCATCGTCCGGTTACGCTCATGACATGCATGCCTGGCCCGCTTCTGAGGTCCCCGCCCTGCCTGGCAAGGGCCGCGACCTTCGGATCCACGACACCGCGACCGGCGGACGGATCACCCTTGACCCCGGTCCCGTCGCCCGCATCTACGTCTGCGGCATCACGCCGTACGACGCGACCCACATGGGTCATGCGGCGACCTACAACGCGTTCGACCTCGTTCAGCGCGTGTGGCTCGACACCAAGCGGCAGGTTCACTACGTCCAGAACGTGACCGACGTGGATGATCCGCTGCTTGAGCGGGCCGTGCGCGACGGTGAGGACTGGACCGAGCTCGCGGAGCGCGAGACGGCTCTCTTCAGGGAGGACATGACCGCCCTGCGCATGCTTCCTCCGAAGCACTACATCGGGGCGGTCGAGGCTATACCCGGCATCGTCCCGCTCGTGGAACGACTCCGTGACGCGGGCGCCGCCTACGAGCTCGAAGGCGACACCTACTTCTCCGTCGACTGCGACCCGCACTTCGGCGAGGTCTCGGGCCTGGACGCCGAGGCCATGCGGCTGCTCTCCGCCGAGCGCGGCGGCGACCCGGAGCGCCCCGGCAAGAAGAACCCGCTCGACCCGATGCTCTGGATGGCCGCCCGTGAGGGCGAGCCGAGCTGGGACGGCGGCAGTCTCGGCCGCGGCAGGCCCGGCTGGCACATCGAGTGCGTCGCCATCGCCCTGGACCACCTGGGCATGAGCTTCGACGTCCAGGGAGGCGGCTCCGACCTCGCCTTCCCGCACCACGAGATGGGCGCCTCACACGCCCAGGTGCTGACCGGCGAGCACCCCTTCGCCCGCGCCTACGTGCACGCGGGCATGGTCGCCCTGAACGGCGAGAAGATGTCCAAGTCCAAGGGCAACCTCGTCTTCGTGTCGGCGCTGCGGCGGGACGACGTGGACCCCGCCGCGATCAGGCTCGCCCTGCTCGCGCACCACTACAGGTCCGACTGGGAGTGGACCGACCAGGTGCTCGCCGATGCCGTCGAGCGCCTCGCCCGGTGGCGTGCCGCCGTCTCCCGGCCGGACGGGCTCCCCGCCGACGCCCTGGTCGAGGAGGTCCGGGAGGCCCTGGCCGACGACCTGGACGCCCCGGCCGCGCTCGCCGCCGTGGACCGCTGGGCCGCGCGGCAGAGCTCCGGCGGCGGCACGGACGAGGGCGCGCCCGGCCTCGTGTCGCGCACGGTCGACGCCCTGCTGGGCGTCGCGCTGTAACCCGCATCCGCAGACACCGCCGAACGGCCCCGGACTTCGCGAGAGCGACGAAGTCCGGGGCCGTTCCTCGCCGGAGGCGAGAAGTCAGTCGTCCGAGGCGTCCTCGTCCGGCCCGGCGGGCGGCTTGTCATCGGGTGCCGCGTCCCCCTCGGCATCCTTCGGCCGGCCCTTCTCCGGACGCTGCGGCTTCGGCGGCCTCGTGCGTCCGCCGGACGTGTCCCGGAGATAGGGCACGTCACCGCTCTCCGTGGCATGACCCCCCGGTGCCTGCCCCGGGCCGCCGACGTCCCTGCGCCGGAGGTACCGCTCGAACTCGCGGGCGATGGCCTCGCCGGACGCCTCGGGCAGCTCCGCGGTGTCGCGCGCCTCCTCCAGCGTCTGCACGTACTCCGCGACCTCGCTGTCCTCGGCGGCCAGCTGATCGACCCCGAGCTGCCAGGCGCGGGCGTCCTCGGGCAGTTCGCCCAGCGGGATCCGCAGCCCGAGCAGGTCCTCGAGCCTGTTCAGGAGCGCCAGCGTCGCCTTCGGGTTAGGCGGCTGCGACACGTAGTGCGGCACCGCCGCCCACAGGCTCACCGCGGGCACCCCCGCATGCGTGCAGGCCTCCTGGAGGATGCCCACGATGCCGGTCGGCCCCTCGTACCGGGTCTCCTCCAGATCCATGGTCCTCGCCAGATCCGGATCCGAGGTGACCCCGCTGACGGGCACCGGCCTGGTGTGCGGGGTGTCGCCGAGCAGGGCCCCCAGGATGACGACCATCCCGACACCCAGCTCATGGGCGAAGCCCAGGATCTCGTTGCAGTACGAACGCCAGCGCATGGAGGGTTCGATGCCACGGATCAGCACCAGGTCGCGGGGCTTCTCGCCGCCGACCCGGACCACGGAGAGCCGCGTGGTGGGCCAGGTGATCTTGCGCGTCCCACCCTCCAGCCACACCGTGGGCCGGTTGACCTGGAAGTCGTAGTAGTCCTCGGCGTCGAGCGCCGCGAAGACCTCGCCCTTCCATTCCCGGTCCAGATGCGCCACCGCTGTGGAGGCGGCGTCACCGGCGTCGTTCCAGCCCTCGAACGCGGCCACCATGACCGGGTCGACCAGCTCGGGTACCCCCTCGAGCTCGATCACCCAGGCCTCCTTCCGAAGTTCCCTTGTGTACGGACCAACCTTACGGCTTCCGTCCTGTTCCGCCGCAGCCCGTTTGCGTGCAGAGCTGAAGCGTGCCGCCCCTTGATTCATCCGAGCTGTACCGATCGAAAGTGATCAAACTTCCGTCAGGCCCTGGACTGCGCGACCTGTGAGGGGTTATACATCGGATGACCAATGAGAGATCCGATGTTATTGCCCTGGGGGCGCACATGAGTCTGACCGTCATGGCTTTCGAGGTCGACGACATCCGGTTTCCCACCTCGGAGCAGCTGGACGGCTCGGACGCCATGAACCCCGATCCCGACTACTCCGCCGCCTACGTCGTCCTGCGCGCGGACGGCGCGGGCGAGGAGGGGCACGGCTTCTGCTTCACCATCGGGCGCGGCAACGATGTCATGGCCGCGGCCATCGAGACGCTCCGGCCCTACGTGGCGGGACGCCCCGTGCCGCGTACCGCCGCGGACCTCGCCGCCCTGTACCGCAGCCTCACGCACGACTCCCAGCTGCGCTGGCTCGGCCCCGAGAAGGGCGTGATGCACATGGCGGCCGGAGCCGTCGTCAACGCGGCCTGGGACCTCGCGGCGAGACTGGCCGGGAAGCCCGTCTGGCAGTTCCTCGCGGAGATGACCCCGGAGGAGCTCGTCTCCCTCGTCGACTTCCGCTACCTCACGGACGCCCTCACCCCGCAGGAGGCGCTCGGCATCCTCCGTGCCGCCGAGCCGGGCCGTGCCGAGCGCACCGAGCGGCTGCTCGCCCAGGGCTATCCCGCGTACACCACCTCGCCCGGCTGGCTGGGATACGACGACGACAAGCTCGTCCGCCTGGCCAAGGAGGCCGTCGCCGACGGATTCACCCAGATCAAGCTGAAGGTCGGCGCCGATCTGGACGACGACATCCGGCGGCTCGCACTCGCCCGCCAGGCCGTGGGCCCCGGCATCCGGATCGCCGTCGACGCCAACCAGCGCTGGGACGTGGCCGGCGCGGTGGACTGGATGAACGCGCTCGCCCCGTTCGACCCGTACTGGATCGAGGAACCCACGAGCCCCGACGACGTGCTCGGCCACGCCGCCGTGCGCGCCGGGCAGCCGGTCAAGGTCGCCACCGGCGAACACATCGCCAACCGGGTCGTGTTCAAGCAACTGCTCCAGGCGGGCGCGGTCGACTTCGTCCAGATCGACGCCGCACGCGTCGCGGGCGTCAACGAGAACCTCGCGGTCCTGCTGCTCGCCGCCAAGTACGGCGTCCCGGTATGCCCTCACGCCGGAGGCGTCGGGCTGTGCGAGCTGGTCCAGCACCTCTCGATGTTCGACTACGTCGCGGTCTCCGGCAGCTGGGAGGACCGCGTCATCGAGTACGTCGACCACCTCCACGAGCACTTCGCAGACCCGGCCGTGATCGAGGACGGCCGCTACGTCACCCCTCGCGCGCCGGGCTTCTCGGCCCGGATGCTCCCCGCCTCGATCGCCGGACACCGCTATCCGCAGGGCCCCGTCTGGCAGGCCCGCCGCACACCCGAGGAGACCGTCCGATGACCGGCACGCAGGATTTCGAGGGGCTGTCCGCGCTGGTGACGGGCGGCGCATCCGGTATCGGGGCCGCGGTGGCAGCACTGCTGCTCGCGCGCGGGGCGAGTGTCGCCGTGCTGGACCTCGATCCCGCCGGCGCTCCCGAGGGGGCGCTGGCCCTCGAGGCCGACGTGAGGGACGACGGCGCCGTACGGAACGCGGTCGACCGGGCCGCCGCGGAGCTCGGCGGACTCCACACCCTGGTGTCCAACGCGGGGATCGGCTCGATCGGGACCGTCGAGGACAACGCCGACGAGGAGTGGGCGCGCGTCCTGGACATCAACGTGGTCGGCATGGTCCGCGTCGCCCGCCACGCGCTGCCCCATCTGCGCCGCGCCGCCACCGGGCGGCCCGGGGCCGTGTCGATCACCCAGACCTGCTCCATCGCCGCGACCGCCGGCCTGCCGCAGCGCGCGCTCTACAGCGCGAGCAAGGGGGCCGTGCTCTCCCTCACCCTCGCGATGGCCGCCGACCATGTCCGTGAGGGGATCAGGGTCAACTGCGTCAATCCCGGCACCGCTGACACCCCCTGGATCGGCCGGCTGCTCGACCGGGCCGAGGACCCGGCGGCGGAGCGCGCCGCGCTCGACGCCCGCCAGCCGCTGGGACGGCTGGTGTCCGCCGACGAGGTGGCCGCCGCGGTCGTCTACCTGGCGAGCCCGGCGGCCGCGTCCGTCACCGGCACCGCACTCGCCGTCGACGGCGGGATGCAGGGTCTTCGGCTGCGCCCCGCCGCACCCTCACAGGGTTGAGCGCAGCCACTGTTCCACGCTCGCCACGTGGACCGTCGCCCAGGACCTGGCCGCCTCCGCGTCCCGGTCCCGCAGCGCGGCGAGAATCGCCCGGTGCTCGTGCAGGGTGCGGCTGACCGCGTCCTCCTGGGTCAGTCCGCGCCACACCCTGGCCCTGGTGGTCGGGCCGGACAGGCCGTCCAGCAGGGAGCACAGCACCGAATTGCCGGAGGCCCGGACGATGCCGCGGTGGAACTCCAGATCGCCGGCGACCAGCGCCTCCACCGAGGGATCGGGGCCCAGCGCGTCCAACTGGGCGCTCAGGGCGTTCAGTTCCTCTTCCTCGATGCGCGACGCCGCCATCGCCGTGGCCGCCGGTTCCAGGATCCGGCGGACCGCGAGGAACTCCAGCACCGTGTCGTCGCGGTGGAAGTCCACCACGAAACTGAGTGCCTCCAGAAGCAGCTGCGGGTCCAGGCTCGTGACGTAGGTGCCGTCGCCCTGGCGGACGTCGAGGATCCGGATCAGTGACAGGGCGCGCACCGCCTCGCGCAGAGAGTTGCGTGACAGGCCGAGCTCGGCCGCGAGCTCGCTCTCCTTGGGAAGACGGTCTCCCGGGGCCAGGGCGCCGGAGACGATCATTGCCTTGATCTTCTCGATCGCTTCGTCGGTGACGGCCATGCGGGGCCTCCTCGCGCACAATACATCCGATGTATGTGCTCATTATGCGGCCCCTGCCGAACGGGGAACCTCAGGGGCTGCGAAAGTCCGCACAGGTCGCGGACGGAGCCGGCCCCGGCCTGTGCGGCCCGCGGACGACGGACCGGGCACCGCGCCGCCCGGTCCGCCCCACCGCCCCTGTCAGTACACCGCCCGGTCCGCCCACCGCCCCTGTCAGTCCCAGAGCGTGGAGGGCGCCTCACGCCGTACCACCGGGGCGATCTCCTCGGCGAAGCGCTGGAGCGTCTCCAGCTGCTCGCCGTGCGACAGGCCGAATCCGTCCACGGTGAGCGACTGCAGATCGTGCCGGTACACCGCGTGGAAGCCGAGGATCTTGTCGATGATCTGCTGCGGGGAGCCGATGAGCTGCGGGCCGTCGGCCATCGCGTCCTCGATCGTGCGGAACGGGGTGTTGTAGCCGGCCCTGCCCTCCAGATGCGGTTTGAAGGACTGGGCGACCTTGGCCTCGTACAGCTCCTTGTAGCGTTCGACCGCCTTCCGCGTGGTGTCCGCGATCAGCAGGCCGCCGGAGCCCGCCGCCACCCGCGCGTCCGCCGGATCGCGCCCGTACGCCTCGAACCGCTGGCGGTAGTAGGCGATCAGCCTCGCGTAGGCCTCGCGCGGCTGGATCGCGTTGGCGGTGAACAGGGGGTCGCCGTGCCGGGCCGCCAGTTCGGGCGAGTTGAGGCTGGTCGCCGAGCCGTGCCAGATCCGCGGCGGCCCGGCGTACGGGCGGGGCACGGTCGTCACGTTCTTCAGCGGCGGACGGAACTCACCGTCCCAGTCCACCCCTTCCTCGCTCCACAGCCGGCGCAGCAGCTCGTACTTCTCCTTCTGCAGATCCCACTGCCGCTCCTCGTCCAGCCCGAACAGGCTGAAGTGCCCGGCCTCCGCACCCTTCCCCACGACGAGTTCGAGTCTGCCGCGCGCTATCTGGTCGAGTGTCGCGAACTCCTCCGCCACCCGCACCGGATCGAGGATCGCGACGACCGTGACCCCGGTCAGGAGCCGGATGGTGGAGGTCCTGGCGGCCAGCGCGCCCAGGATCACCCCTGGGCTCGACGAGAGGAACGGCCCGGCGTGCCGTTCCCCGATCGCGTACGCGTCGAAGCCGAGCCGCTCAGCCGCGGCACCGGTCTCGATCACCTCGTGGAACCGTTCGGCGGCCGAGGGGAGTTCGCCGGTCAGAGGATGCGGGGCGTGGCCGACGAGAGAGAGCACGGAGAACTTCAAGGGGGAGCCTTCCTTCCGGTTGCGGCGGGGGTGTCAGGCGGCGGCGAGGCCGAGGTGGCCGCGCAGCGTCCGGGCGGTGTATGCCGTGCGGAAGAGCCCGCGCTGCTGCAGGACGGGCACCAGCCCGGAGACGATCGCGTCCAGGTCGTCGGGGAGCACAGCGGGCCGCAGCCGGAAACCGTCGGCGCCGCCCTCCCGGAACCACTCCTCCAGAAGGTCCGCCAGACCCTCGGGCGTACCGGAGAAGACGGCGGCGTCCGAGGTGAACGGAGCCCCGGCGGCTTCCTCCAGGGCGGCCCGGCGCGCGTCGGCACCTTCCTGGCTGCCGCCCAGCACGACAGTGACGTCGGCGAAGACACGCAGTGCGCCGGGCGGCCTTCCCGCCTCCTCCCGCAGCGACTCGACCTCCTCGCGTATGGCCACCAGCCCGGCGGTGTCCGCCGGAGTGACGAAGACGACGTCACCGTGCACGGCCGCGAGCCGGTAGGGGACCGTGGCGTGCGCCAGCAGGGCGAGCGGCGGTCTGCCCTGCGGGGAGGGCACGGCGGTGCCCCACTCCCCGGTGGCCTCGGTCAGGAACTCGTCGGCCCGCGCGAAGAGTTCGGCCACCCGCCGGTCGCCCTCGGGAGTGCCGAGGACCTGCAGCAGCCTGGCGTGCTCGGCGTTGCTCGTCGTGGCCCGGGGCCGGACTCCCGCCCGCCCCTCACTCAGATGGTCGAGCGTCGCGATCCGCGTCGCCCATGCGGTGGCATCACCCGTCGTCGGCCCCAGCGGGACGAGTCCGATCCGGTCGGTGACCTGTGCGGCGAGGGCCAGCAGGAGCGCGGAGTCGAGCCGCCCGGGGCCGTCCTCGACGGTGACGAAGTCGAGCAGCCCGGCCTCGGCGCCGCGCACGAGCCGGGCGTACTCCTCGGGTGTGAAGGGCCTGGCGGGCGCGGCCGGATGCGAACCGTCGCCGTTCAGCGCCGCTGACAGATGGAATCCCTGATGTTCGGACATCCCTCCACTGTCCCCGCGTCACGTTGCGCCCGTATGGCGGCTGCATGGCGCGCGCCGGCGGCCGCGTGCCGCAGGGGCGGCCTCCCCGTGGGAGACCGCCCCCGCGTGCCGCTCCGGACTCAGCGCCCGTCGGCCAGCATGTCCTCGACCCTGGACCGTATGTCGTCCGTCGCCAGGCCACGGATCGTCAGCGTCGTCCGGCGGCGGAGGACGTCGTCCGCCGTCTCGGCCCACTCGCGGTCGCGCGCGTACGCCACCTGCGCCCAGATCTCCGGGGCGTCGGGGTGGATGCGCTCGGCCAGCGCCGGGTTCTCGTTGGCCATCCGTGCGATGTCGAAGGAGAGCGAGCCGTAGTGGGTGGCGAGGTGCCGGGCGGTGTCGGCGGGCATCCGGGGCCCGGGCGAACCGCCGTCGACCAGCAGCCGGTGCGCGACGGCGTTCGGGTTGGCGATACCGGGCAGCGGCAGCTTCTTCGGCAGCCGTGCCATCGGTTCCATGTCCTCGCCCAGGGGGTGCCCGGGCAGCTCGGCCAGCTTGTTCATCACCGTACGGCCGATGTGGCGGAACGTCGTCCACTTGCCGCCCGCGACCGACAGCATGCCGCCGCGGCCCTCGGTCACGACCGTCTCGCGCTTGGCCTTGGACGTGTCACCCGGACCGCCGGGCAGCACCCGCAGCCCCGCGAAGGAGTACGTGATCAGGTCGCGGGACAGCTGCTGGTCCCGTACGGAGAACGCCGCCTCGTCGAGGATCTGTGCCGTGTCCTTCTCGGTGACCGCGACATCGCCCGGGTCGCCCTCGTACTCCTCGTCGGTCGTACCGAGCAGCAGCATGTCCTCCCAGGGCAGGGCGAACGTGATCCGGTACTTGTCGATCGGAGTCGCCAGCGCGGCCTTCCACGGGCGGGTGCGCTTGAGGACCAGGTGCGCGCCCTTCGACAGACGTATGGAGGGCGCCGCGTTCGGGTCCTCCAGCTTCCGCAGGTGATCGACCCACGGCCCGGTGGCGTTCAGCACCAGACGCGCGTCGACGCCGAACTCCGTACCGTCCTGGCGGTCCTCCAGCTCGGCACCCGTGACCCGGCCCCGGGTGAACCGCAGCCCTGTCACCGCGGCGTGGTTGAGGACGACGGCGCCGGCGTCGGCCGCCGCGCGGACCGTCATCAGCGCCATCCGGGCGTCGTTCATCTGGTCGTCGCCGTAGACCGCGACGGCCTTGAGATTGTCCGTACGCAGCTCGGGGACGTCGCGCTGCGCCCTGGCCGGGCTGATCACATGGCCGACGCCGTCACCGAACGCGGACAGCGCCGAGTACGCGAAGACGCCCGCGCCGAGCTTGGCGGCGCCGTGCGGCCCGCCCTTGTAGACCGGCAGGTAGAAGGTGAGCGGATTGGCCAGGTGCGGTGCGACCTGACGGGACACCGCGCGCCGTTCGAAGTGGTTCTCCGCGACCAGCTTCACCGCGCCGGTCTGCAGGTAGCGCAGACCGCCGTGGAGCAGCTTGGAGGAGGCGGAGGAGGTGGCGCCGGCGAAGTCGCCGGCGTCCACCAGGGCCACCCGCAGGCCGGACTGCGCCGCATGCCAGGCGGTGGAGATGCCCAGGATGCCGCCGCCGATCACCAGGAGGTCGTACGTCGCCTTGGAAAGCTGCTCCCGGGTCTCGGCACGGCTCGGGAGGGAGCCGGAGGCCGGATGCGTCCCGAGGGCGGGGACGCTCTGCAGGGTGGTCATGTCGATTGCTCCTCAGCTCTCTTCGTCCTCGATCCAGCCCATGGTCCGTTCGACGGCCTTGAGCCAGCTCTTGTACTCGCGGTCACGCGTGGCCGCGTCCATACGGGGTGTCCACTCGGCGGCGCGGCGCCAGTTGGCGCGCAGCGCGTCGGTGTCCGGCCAGAAGCCGACGGCGAGACCGGCGGCGTAGGCGGCGCCGAGGCAGGTGGTCTCGGCCACCATGGGGCGCACCACCGGTGCGTCCAGGAAGTCCGAGAGCGTCTGCATCAGCAGGTTGTTGGAGGTCATGCCGCCGTCGACCTTGAGCGCGGTCAGCTCGACGCCGGAGTCCTTGGTCATGGCGTCGCTGATCTCACGGGTCTGCCAGGCGGTGGCCTCGAGCACGGCCCGGGCGATGTGCGCCTTGGTCACGTAGCGGGTGAGACCTGCGATCACACCACGGGCGTCGGGGCGCCAGTACGGGGCGAACAAGCCGGAGAACGCGGGCACGAAGTAGGCGCCGCCGTTGTCCTCGACGGAGGAGGCCAGCGTCTCGATCTCGGCCGCGGACTTGATCAGGCCCATCTGGTCGCGCATCCACTGGACCAGCGAACCGGTGACGGCGATGGACCCCTCGAGGGCGTACACCGGCTTCTGGTCGCCGATCTGGTAGCCGACGGTCGTGAGCAGCCCGTTGTACGAGTTCACCGGGGTGTGGCCGGTGTTCATCAGCATGAAGGTGCCGGTGCCGTACGTGGACTTGGCCTCGCCCTGGGCGAAACAGGTCTGGCCGAACAGCGCGGCCTGCTGGTCGCCGAGCGCGGAGGCCACCGGGACGCCGTCGAGGACGCCACCCTTGGCGGTGCCGTACACCTCGGCGGAGGACCGGATCTCCGGCAGGACGGCGGGCGGGATCTCCAGGGACTGGACGATCTTGTCGTCCCACTGCATCTTGTGCAGGTTCATCAGGAGGGTGCGCGAGGCGTTGGTGACGTCGGTGACGTGGACGCCGCCTTCGGTGCCGCCGGTCAGGTTCCAGATGACCCAGGAGTCCATGGTCCCGAAGAGGATGTCGCCCCGCTCGGCGCGCTCGCGCAGCCCCTCGACGTTGTCGAGCAGCCAGCGGACCTTCGGGCCGGCGAAGTACGACGCGAGCGGCAGTCCCGTCTCGCGGCGGAAGCGGTCCTGGCCGACGTTGCGGCCGAGCTCCTTGCAGAGCGCGTCGGTGCGGGTGTCCTGCCAGACGAGTGCGTTGTGGACGGGCTCACCGGTGTTCTTGTCCCAGAGCAGCGTGGTCTCGCGCTGGTTGGTGATGCCGATCGCCTTGACGTCGGCGGAGGTGATGCCGGCCTTGACGATCGCCCCGGCGACGACTTCCTGGACGTTCTCCCAGATCTCTCTCGCGTCGTGCTCGACCCAGCCCGGCTTGGGGAAGATCTGCTCGTGCTCCTTCTGGTCGACGGAGACGATCCGGCCGTCCTTGTCGAAGACGATGCAGCGACTGGACGTGGTGCCCTGGTCGATGGCCGCGATGAACGGGCCGGTGGTGTGTGCGTCGGTCACGGTTGGCTCCCGGAAGTCTGTGTGGTGTGGAGTGTGCGGCTCAGGCGAAGGCGAGGTTGTAGAGTCCGCCGGCCAGTGCGGCCCCGATGAGCGGTCCTACCACCGGTACCCAGGCGTAGCCCCAGTCCGACCCGCCCTTGTTCGGCAGCGGCAGCAACGCGTGCACGATTCGCGGGCCGAGGTCGCGCACCGGGTTGATCGCGTAGCCGGTCGGGCCGCCCAGCGAAAGGCCGATCCCGACGACCACCAGCGAGGTGATCAGGGCCCCGAGAGCGCCGAGGCCGTTGCCCTCGTCGTTCAGGCCCTGGGTGAGGATCGCCAGGACCAGTACGAAGGTGGCGATGACCTCCGTGACCACGTTCTGCACCGCGTGCCGGATCTCCGGACCCGTGGTGAAGATTCCGAGCACGGGTCCGGCCTTCGGAGCCGAAGCCTGGTCGACCATGCCCTCCTCGGCCGGCTGGTCCCTCACGATCTCGGGATCCGTGAGGTGCGCGTGGAACTGTCCGTAGTAGACGGCCCAGACGAGCACGGCACCGATCATCGCGCCGAACAGCTCGGAGACGAGATACAGGGGCACATCGCTCCACGCGGTGCCGCCCTGGATCGCGAGGCCGATCGTGACCGCCGGATTGAGGTGGGCGCCGGACACGCCGGAGGCTATGTAGGCGCCGGTCAGTACGGCGAATCCCCACCCGAAGGTGATGGCCAGCCAGCCGGCGTTCTGTGCCTTGGATCGCTTGAGAGTGACGGCGGCACAGACACCGCCGCCGAGCAGAATGAGTACGGCGGTACCGATGGTCTCGCCGATGAAGATGTCGGAGCTGGACACCCGCGACTCCTTTGTCCTTCGTCCAGGGGAAGGCGAAACACCGGGTCCCTCCGGTGGATCGCGCCCCAGGTGGGTACTCGTAGGTACGGGTACGTCACCTGTAGGGCTTGACCGGCCCTCGGCACTGTCACACCCTAACGCGTATTGCCGTTAGGTGTTCGGCAATGCCGACCGGTGAGCGGCAATGTTTCTCCCCGGCGGGGGGTGCGTCAAGAGGTCTGTGACGCGCGACTCGATCGTTACCGGCGCCGCGGGTGCGCCGGACCTTGATCACCGGCGGAGCGGAGCGCGCACCCGGGCCTGATCGGCACGGGCGTCACGGGGTGCTCAGAAGCGTCCGGCGCCCAGATCCCGGGAGACGGCGCGGGCGCAGTCCCGGACGGCGGCGACGAGCTCGGGCCGCAGCTCCCCGCCGGCGCAGACACGCTCCACCGCGCCCGTCACGGCCACGGCGCCGACCGGCATCCTGCGCCGGTCGTGGATGGGGGCGGCCACCGCCGCCACACCCTCCCAGGTCTCCTCGACGTCGGCCGCCCAGCCCTGCGCCCGGATCAGGCCGAGCAGCGACTCGAACTCCGCTTCGCCGGTGACGGTGCGCGGCGTGAACGAGCGCCGCTCCACCTCTGTGGCCTCGCTGTGCGCGACGGGGTCGTAGGCGGCGAGGACCTTGCCGAGGGCCGTGGAGTGCAGCGGTTGCATGGCGCCGACCTCGAGCACCTGACGGCTGTCGTCGGGCCGGAAGACGTGGTGGACGATCAGGACTCCGTGCTGGTGCAGCACGCCCAGGTGGACGCTCTCGCCGCTGGAGCGGGCGAGGTCGTCGGTCCAGACCAGCGCGCGGGCCCGCAGTTCGTGGACGTCGAGATAGCTGTTGCCCAGGCGCAGCAGCTCGGCGCCGAGCTGGTAGCGGCCCGACGCGGCGTCCTGTTCCACGAAGCCCTCGTGCTGGAGGGTGCGCAGGATGCCGTGCGCGGTACCTTTGGCCAGGCCGAGCGACGACGAGATGTCGGACAGGCCGAGCCGGCGCTCGCCGCCTGCCAGCAGACGCAGCATCGCCGCTGCCCGCTCGAGCGACTGGATGTTCTTCGCCATCGCGCCGTACTCCTCCACCTCGGTTCGACAATGCTGAACACTATCGGTCGATGCCGACCTCTGTCCGGTGGCGCGAAGATTATGCGTCATCTCCTGAGGGGGCCTGTTCCCCGCACAGCATGCAGTCCGCCCCGTGGGACGCGACGACCGGCCCGGGCGCCTCCCGGCTACGCTGGCCGCGTGCCCCCTCTGCAGAAGGGCGCAAAGCCGACAGCCGTCGCATCCCAGGGAGAACATCCATGGCCTCGTTGCCGACCCCCTCAGCTGACAGCCGGACCCGAGCCGCAGCGCTCCGTGAGGCGCTCGCCACCCGGGTGGTGGTGGCCGACGGTGCCATGGGCACCATGCTCCAGGCCCAGGACCCCACCCTCGAGGACTTCGAGAACCTCGAAGGCTGCAACGAGATCTTGAACGTCACCCGGCCCGACATCGTCCGGTCGGTGCACGAGGAGTACTTCGCGGTCGGCGTGGACTGTGTCGAGACGAACACGTTCGGAGCCAACGCCTCCGCCCTGGGCGAATACGACATCCCCGGCAGGATCCACGAGCTCTCCGAGTCGGGCGCGAGCATCGCCCGCGAGGTCGCCGACAGGTTCACCGAGTCCACCGGACAGCAGCGCTGGGTGCTCGGCTCCATCGGCCCCGGAACCAAGCTGCCCACGCTGGGCCACGCCCCGTACACGGTCCTGCGCGACGGCTTCCAGCAGAACGCCGAAGGCCTGATCGCGGGCGGCGCCGACGCGCTCATCATCGAGACCACGCAGGACCTCCTCCAGACCAAGGCCGCCGTGCTCGGTGCGCGGCGCGCTCTGGAGGCGATGGGCAGCGACCTCCTGGTGCTGTGCTCGCTGGCCTTCGAGACGACCGGAACCATGCTGCTCGGCTCCGAGATCGGCGCCGCGCTGACCGCGCTCGAACCGCTCGGTGTCGACATGATCGGCCTGAACTGCTCGACCGGCCCCGCGGAGATGAGCGAGCACCTGCGCTACCTCACCCGCCACTCCCGCATCCCGCTGCTCTGCATGCCGAACGCCGGGCTGCCGGTGCTCACCAAGGACGGGGCGCACTTCCCGCTCGACGCCGAGGGCCTGGCCGACGCACAGGAGACCTTCGTCCAGGAGTACGGGCTCTCGCTCGTCGGCGGTTGCTGCGGCACGACACCGGAGCACCTGCGCCAGCTCGTCGAGCGCGTCCGCGGCTCCGAGCTCACCCCCCGTGCCCCGCGTCCCGAGCCGGGTGCGGCCTCGCTCTACCAGACGGTGCCGTTCCGCCAGGACACCTCGTACCTCGCGATCGGCGAGCGTACGAACGCCAACGGATCCAAGAAGTTCCGTGAGGCCATGCTCGACGCGCGCTGGGACGACTGCGTGGAGATGGCCCGCGACCAGATCCGCGAGGGCGCGCACATGCTCGACCTCTGCGTCGACTACGTGGGCCGCGACGGCGTCGCCGACATGGAGGAGCTGGCCGGCCGCTTCGCCACCGCCTCCACCCTGCCGATCGTCCTGGACTCCACCGAGGTGCCCGTCCTGCGCGCCGGTCTGGAGAAGCTGGGCGGCCGCGCCGTGCTGAACTCGGTCAACTACGAGGACGGCGACGGCCCCGAGTCCCGCTTCGCCAAGGTCAGCGGGTTGGCCGCCGAGCACGGAGCCGCGCTGATCGCGCTGACCATCGACGAGGAGGGCCAGGCCCGCACCGTCGAGCACAAGGTCGCCATCGCCGAGCGGCTCATCGAGGACCTCACCACCAACTGGGGCATCCACGAGTCGGACATCCTCATCGACTGCCTGACCTTCACGATCTGTACGGGCCAGGAGGAGTCCCGCAAGGACGGCATCGCCACGATCGGTGCCATCCGCGAGCTGAAGCGGCGCCACCCCGACGTCCAGACCACGCTCGGTCTGTCCAACATCTCCTTCGGCCTGAACCCGGCCGCCCGCGTCGTCCTGAACTCCGTCTTCCTCGACGAGTGCGTGAAGGCGGGTCTGGACTCCGCGATCGTGCACGCCTCCAAGATCCTGCCCATCGCCCGGCTGGAGGAGGAGCAGGTCAAGGTCGCCCTCGACCTGGTCTACGACCGCCGCGAGGAGGGCTACGACCCCCTGCAGAAGCTCATGGAGCTCTTCGAGGGCGTCAACATGAAGTCGATGAAGCAGGGCAAGGCCGAGGAGCTCCTGGCGCTGCCGCTGGACGAGCGGCTCCAGCGCCGCATCATCGACGGCGAGAAGAACGGCCTGGAGACCGACCTCGACGAGGCGCTGCGGACCAGGCCCGCACTCGAGATCGTCAACGACACCCTCCTGGAGGGCATGAAGGTCGTGGGTGAGCTCTTCGGTTCCGGCCAGATGCAGCTGCCCTTCGTGCTCCAGTCCGCCGAGGTCATGAAGAGCGCGGTGGCGTACCTCGAACCGCACATGGAGAAGACCGACGACGACGGCAAGGGCACCATCGTGCTGGCCACGGTCCGCGGTGACGTCCATGACATCGGCAAGAACCTCGTCGACATCATCCTGTCCAACAACGGCTTCAACGTCGTGAACCTGGGCATCAAGCAGCCCGTCTCCGCGATCCTGGACGCCGCCGAGGAGCACCGCGCCGACGTCATCGGCATGTCGGGCCTCCTGGTGAAGTCGACCGTGATCATGAAGGAGAACCTGGAGGAGCTCAACCAGCGCAAGATGGCGGCCGACTACCCGGTGATCCTCGGCGGCGCGGCCCTGACCCGGGCGTACGTCGAACAGGACCTGCACGAGATCTACGAGGGCGAGGTCCGCTACGCCCGCGACGCGTTCGAGGGGCTGCGGCTGATGGACGCCCTCATCGCGGTCAAGCGCGGCGTCCCGGGCGCCAGCCTCCCCGAGCTGAAGCAGCGCCGCGTCCCGAAGCGGGACACCCCGGTGATCGAGGCCGACGAGCCGGAGGACGGTGTGCGGTCCGACGTCTCGGTCACCAACCCGGTCCCCGAGCCGCCGTTCTGGGGCACCCGGGTCGTCAAGGGCATCCAGCTCAAGGAGTACGCCTCCTGGCTGGACGAGGGCGCACTCTTCAAGGGGCAGTGGGGCCTCAAGCAGACCCGCGCCGGTGACGGACCGACGTACGAGGAGCTCGTGGAGCGGGAGGGCCGGCCGCACCTGCGCGGCTGGCTGGACAAGCTGCACACCGAGAACCTGCTGGAAGCCGCGGTGGTCTACGGCTACTTCCCGTGCGTCTCCAAGGGCGACGACCTGATCCTGCTGCACGAGGACGGCTCCGAGCGCACCCGCTTCACGTTCCCGCGCCAGCGCCGCGGCCGTCGTCTCTGCCTCGCGGACTTCTTCCGCCCCGAGGAGTCGGGGGAGACGGACGTGATCGGCCTCCAGGTCGTCACGGTCGGCTCGAAGATCGGCGGTGCCACGGCCGAGCTCTTCGAGTCGAACTCCTACCGCGACTACCTGGAGCTGCACGGACTGTCCGTGCAGCTGGCCGAGGCACTGGCCGAGTACTGGCACGCGCGGGTCCGCAGCGAGCTCGGCTTCGCCGGGGAGGACCCCTCCGACGTCGAGGACATGTTCGCCCTGAAGTACCGGGGGGCGCGCTTCTCCCTGGGCTACGGGGCCTGCCCCGACCTGGAGGACCGGGCGAAGATCGCCGAACTCCTGGAGCCCGAGAGGATCGGGGTGAAGCTCTCCGAGGAGTTCCAGCTGCACCCCGAGCAGTCCACGGACGCCATCGTCATCCACCACCCGGAGGCGAAGTACTTCAACGCACGGTAGCGAGGTGTTCAGCGCGCGGTAAGGCACCACTCCGCGCGGTGGACGCGCAGCAGCCGTAGACTGGTCGGTCCAGTGCAGGCCGGTCGCCGTTCCCACCGGGATGGCGGCCGGCCTTCTCGTCCCCATGGAGGTGTGCCGATGACCAGTACGGTCCCCGCGTCCCTGACCCGTACGGCCGAAGGGTCCGCGCTGCAAGCGGTCCTTCTCGACATGGACGGCACACTGGTCGACACCGAAGGATTCTGGTGGGACGTGGAGGTCGAGGTCTTCGCCGATCTCGGTCACCGGCTCGAGCCGTCCTGGCGAGAGGTGGTCGTCGGCGGGCCGATGACCCGCAGCGCCGGCTACCTCATCGAGGCCACCGGCGCCCGCATCGCCATCGAGGAACTCACCGTGCTGCTCAACGACCGCTTCGAGAAGCGCATCGGACGTGGTGTGCCGCTGATGCCGGGCGCCGCCCGGCTGCTCGCCGAACTCGCCGCACACGAGGTGCCCACCGCTCTGGTCTCCGCCTCGCACAGGCGCATCATCGACCGGGTCCTGGACTCGGTGGGCCGTCATCACTTCGCGCTCACCGTGGCGGGGGACGAGGTGGTCCGCACGAAGCCCCACCCCGAGCCCTACCTCGCGGCGGCCGCGGGTTTCGGGGCGGATCCGTGGCGCTGCGCGGTCGTCGAGGACACCGCGACGGGGGTCGCGGCGGCCGAGGCCGCGGGCTGTCGCGTCGTCGCCGTGCCGTCCGTGGCGCCCATCGCCCCCGCGCCGGGGAGAGCGGTCGTGCCCTCGCTGGAGCAGGTGGACCTCGCCTTCCTGCGGGGCCTGATCGCATCCGAGTGACCGCTGATCCACCGGGGGCGCTCCGTCGGCGGTGACCGGGACGCCGCCCCGAAATCCCCCCGCCCTCCTCTCGCGCGCCCCGGAGAAATCAGGTCCATGTCAATGCAATCGATACCGCGGGAACGTGATGTTCGTCACTTGGGGTGACGTTTCAGGCCCTTCGGGATCGAGTCGGGTGTCCGTTTTGCTCACCCATACGCCCGCATTCATGGAGCCTTGTGCGAAACGTTCCCGAGCGTGACATGGACAACCCGTCATCGGTGATCACCGAGCGAATTCGTGTACGGCCGGCACCGGTCGAGTGCCCCTTCGGCGCCTACTAATCTCAGTTTTCTCACATGCCGGAATGAGGGAGAACGTCCAGATGAACCGCAAGACGCTGGTGCTGCCGGCCGTAGTGGGCCTGCTCGCGCCCGTGCTCGCCGCCTGTGGCGGGTCGGACGACGGGGGCGACGCCATCGTGGTCGGGACAACGGACCAGTTCATCGCCTCGAAGGACAACCCGGCCCCGCTCGACCCGGCCATCGGGTACGAGGCGGGCGTGTGGAACCTGCTGCGCCAGACGGTGCAGACCCTGACCCACATACCGCGTGGCGGGGGTGAGCCGGTGCCCGAGGCGGCCAAGAGCTGCGCCTTCACCGACACGGAGAACGAGAGCTACCGCTGCACGCTGCGTGACGGACTCACCTTCGCGGACGGCACCCCCGTCACTCCGGAGGACGTGAAGTACTCCATCCAGCGCGTCCTCGACATCAAGGACGAGAGCGGTCCGGTCGGCCTGTTCGCCAACATCGACACGATCGAGACCAAGGGTGACCACGAGGTCGTCTTCCACCTGCGCACCCCGGACGCGACCTTCCCCTACAAGCTCGCCACACCGCCCGCCGGCATCGTCCAGAAGGACAAGTACCCGGGGAAGGTGGCCCGCGAGGGCTTCCAGGTCGACGGTTCCGGCCCGTACACCATGAAGCCGGAAGTCAAGGACAACCAGATCGTCAAGGTGGTCTTCACCAGGAACCCGAAGTACAAGGGTGATCTGAAGATCAACAACGAGAAGGTCGAGCTGGACCTGTTCCCCGACGCGGAGGCGATGGGGAAGGCGCTCGACGACAAGAAGATCGACATGATGACGCGTAACATGTCGCCCGAGCAGGCCCAGAAGATGCTGGTGGAGCCCGAGGAGGGCGTCAAGCTCACCGAGATGCCCGGTCTCGCCATCAGCTACCTCGCGTTCAACACCGAGGACCCCGTGGTGAAGGACAAGGCCGTACGTCAGGCGATGGCGCGGATCATCGACCGCGGGGCCATCGCCAGCAAGGTGTACGGCAGCACGGCCGAGCCGCTCTACTCGCTGATCCCGTCCGGCATCACCAGCCACACCAACTCGTTCTTCAACAAGTACGGCGAGCCCAGTATCGCGAAGGCCGCCGAAACGCTGGAGAAGGCCGGTATCGACACCCCGGTGAAGTTCACGCTGCACTACACGACCGACCACTACGGCCCCGCCACCAAGGCCGAGTTCGAGGCCCTGGCGAAGCAGCTCAACGAGTCGAAGCTGTTCGAGGTCGACGTCCAGGGCACACCGTGGGACAAGTACCGCCCCGCCCAGAAGAAGGGCGACTACGCGGTCTACGGCATGGGCTGGTTCCCCGACTTCCCGGACCCGGACACCTACATCGCGCCGTTCCTCGACGAGAACAACTTCCTCAACTCGCCGTACCAGTCCACCGAGGCGCAGAAGACGCTCATCCCGCAGTCCCGCCGCGAGGCGGACCGCAGCGCCGCGGCACCGGCCTTCGAGAAGCTCCAGGACATCGTTGCCAACGACGTCCCCGTGCTCCCGGTCTGGCAGGGCAAGCAGTACGTCGCCTCGCTCGACGATCTGACCGGTGTGGAGTGGGCCGTCAACTCCTCGGCCGACCTCCAGCTCTGGGAGCTCGGACGCGGCGAGTCCTCCTGATCACGGTGTCGTCCGTGAAACCGGCGCGGGCCGGGGCCGACGGCCCCGGCCCGCGCCGGTTTCACTCCTGGTCCCGTCTCACTGGGCGCCGGGCCGCACCAGCCCGCTCTCGTACGCGTAGACGGCCGCCTGTACGCGGTCGCGCAGGCCCAGCTTCGTCAGCACATGGCCCACGTGTGTCTTGACCGTCGTCTCGCTCACGAACAGGTCGGCCGCGATCTCCGCGTTGGACAGCCCGCGCGCCACCAGCTTCAGCACTTCCAGCTCGCGGTCGGTGAGGGTGTGCAGGACGTCCGGGACGGGATCCTCGCCCGAGGGCAGATGATCGGCGTACTTGTCGAGCAGCCGACGGGTGATGCTCGGCGCCAGCATCGCCTCTCCCGCGGCCACCACCCGGATGGCCTGCACCAGCTCGTTGGCCGGCGCGTCCTTCAGCAGGAAGCCGCTGGCGCCGGCGCGCAGCGCCTCCACCACGTACTCGTCGAGATCGAACGTCGTCAGGACCAGGACCTTCGCCGGGCCGTCCCGCCCCGGACCCGTGATCTGCCGGGTCGCCTCGACCCCGTCCATCCGCGGCATCCGGATGTCCATGAGCACGACATCGGGCTGAAGCGCCCGCACCTGGTCGATGGCCTGCAGGCCGTCTCCGGCCTCACCGACCACCGCGAGATCACCCTCCGCCTCCAGGATCATCCGGAAACCGGTGCGCAGCAGTGGTTGGTCATCGACGAGCAGGACGCGGATAGCCACGTAATCTCCTTAAGGGCCTTCGGGGGCCACCGGTTGACCGGCCTCGGACCGGACCGGCTCCATTCTGCCCTGCACAGCCTCCACCGGTTCCGCCGGGCGGACGGACAGTGGATAGACCGGGGGAGTCCCGCCGAATTCCGGACAGACCGCTCGGTGGTCGCACCAGCCGCAGAGCTTCGTCGGCCTCGGACGCCACTCGCCCGTCTCGGTGGCCAGCCGGATCGCGTCCCACAGTGCCAGCAGCTTGCGTTCCACCCGCTCGAGGTCGGCCGGAACCGGGTCGTAGGTCAGCACGTCGCCGCTGCCGAGATAGACCAGCTGGAGCCTGCGCGGAACCACGTTCCTCAGACGCCACACCACCAGGGCGTAGAACTTCATCTGGAACAGCGCGCCCTCCGCGTACTCCGGCCGGGGCGCCTTGCCGGTCTTGTAGTCCACGATGCGGACCTCGCCCGTGGGCGCCACGTCGACGCGGTCGATGACCCCGCGCAGCCGCAGGCCCGAGTCCAGCTCCGTCTCGACGAACAGCTCCCGCTCGGCCGGCTCCAGACGGGTCGGGTCCTCCAGCGAGAACCACCGCTCCACGAGCCGCTCCGCCTCGCCGAGCCACCCCGCGAGCCGCTCACCCCCGGGATCCCCGTCGAACAGCTCCGTCAGCTCGGGCTTCGCCTCCCGCAGCCGGTCCCACTGACCGGGAATCAGCGCCTTCGCCCTCGGCGCCGTGCGGTCCACCGCGGGGGCGTCGAACAGGCGCTCCAGCACCGCATGCACCAGCGTGCCCCGGGTAGCAGCTTCACTGGGCTTCTCGGGGAGCTTGTCGATGACCCGGAAGCGGTACAGCAGGGGGCACTGCATGAAATCGCTCGCGCGCGACGGCGACAGGGACGAGGGTGGCTGAGGCGGGCGCGGTACGGACGTCATGTCGCAGACCCTACGGCCCGCCACCGACACCCAGCGGCATACCATCGACCACAGAGCTCGCGCACAGCATGATCGTGGCAGTGCCACCGACCGAAGGGACCTCGTGGACGAGAGCGGCGACAGCGGGCGCCCACAGCCCGGCGCAGGGGGCCCGGGCCCCGGCACCGGACCGGACAAGGGCAAACCGCGACGGCCGGCAGACCCCGGCGGCGGCATCCTCATGGGCCGCCCCTTCGGTGTGCCCGTGTACGTGGCCCCCAGCTGGTTCGTCGTCGCGGCTCTGATCACCTGGGTCTTCGGCGGCCAGCTCGACCGCGTCCTCCCGGAGCTCGGCGGAGCCCGTTACCTGGTCGCGCTCTTCTTCGCGATCGCCTTCTACGCGTCCGTGCTCGTGCACGAGCTCGCCCACACCGTCGCCGCCCTGCGCTACAAACTGCCGGTGCGACGCATCCAGCTCCAGTTCTTCGGCGGCGTGTCCGAGATCGAGAAGGAGTCCGAGACCCCGGGCCGCGAGTTCGTCCTCGCCTTCGTGGGGCCCCTGCTCTCCCTCGTCCTCGGCGGCGTCTTCTACATCCCGCTCCAGTTCGTCCAAGCGGGCACGGTCCCCGGCGTACTCCTCGCCGGACTGATGATCTCCAACCTCATCGTGGCCGCCTTCAACCTGCTCCCCGGCCTGCCGCTGGACGGTGGACGCATGCTCCGCGCGGTCGTCTGGAAGATCACGGGCAAGCCGATGAGCGGCACCATCGCCGCCGCATGGGTCGGCCGGGGCCTGGCCATCACCGTCTTCGTCGGCCTCCCGCTGCTCACCCACACAGGCGCCCTCGGGAGCGCCACCGGTGAGATCAGCGGGTTCGAGACCGTCACCGACGCCCTCCTCGCGGCGATCCTCGCGGCCATCATCTGGACCGGAGCGGGGAACAGCCTGCGAACGGCCCGGCTCCGCGAACACCTCCCCGAACTGCGAGCCCGCACCCTCACCCGGCGCGCCGTGCCCGTCGAGGCCGCCACCCCGCTCTCCGAGGCGCTCCGCCGCGCCAACGAGGCGGGAGCCCGTGCCCTCGTCGTCGTCGACGGTCAGGGCACCCCGAAAGCGGTCGTCCGGGAGGCGGCCATCGTCGGAGTCCCCGAGCACCGACGCCCCTGGGTGGCCGTCAGCGGACTCGCCCAGGACCTCACCGACGGCATGAAGGTCCCCGCCGAACTGGCGGGCGAGGCCCTCCTGGACCGGCTGAAGGCCACCCCGGCCACCGAGTACCTGGTGGTCGAGGAGACCGGCGAGATCTACGGCGTCCTCTCCACCGCCGACGTCGAGCGCGCCTTCATCAAGGCCATGGCCCGCCCCGCCGCCTGACACTCCGGAAAGCGGCCCGTGAAATACCGGTAGGCTGGTCACATGTCCGAACCGACCGGTGCCGCCCGCCGTCGCGGCCCATTCAAAGTCGGGGACCAGGTCCAGCTCACCGACCCCAAGGGACGCCACTACACCTTCACGCTCGAGGCCGGAAAGAACTTCCACACCCACAAGGGTTCTTTCCCGCACGACGAGCTGATCGGTGCTCCCGAGGGCAGTGTTGTCCGTACCACGGGAAACGTCGCCTATCTCGCGCTGCGCCCCCTGCTCCCCGACTACGTCCTGTCCATGCCCCGCGGTGCCGCCGTGGTCTACCCCAAGGACGCGGGGCAGATCCTGGCCTTCGCCGACATCTTCCCCGGCGCTCGCGTCGTCGAAGCGGGAGTCGGCTCCGGAGCGCTCAGCACCTTCCTGCTGCGCGCCATCGGCGAGCAGGGCATGCTGCACTCCTACGAGCGCCGCGAGGACTTCGCCGAGATCGCCCAGCAGAACGTGGAGCGCTACTTCGGCTCCCCGCACCCCGCCTGGGAGCTGACCGTCGGCGACCTCCAGGACAACCTCTCGGACACCGACGTCGACCGCGTCGTCCTGGACATGCTCGCCCCGTGGGAGTGCCTGGAGGCCGTCTCCAAGGCCCTGGTGCCCGGTGGCATCCTCTGCGCGTACGTCGCGACCACGACCCAGCTCTCGCGGACCGTCGAGTCCATCCGCGAGATCGGCTGCTTCGCCGAGCCGCAGCCCTGGGAGTCGATGATCCGCAACTGGCACGTGGAAGGTCTGGCCGTGCGGCCCGACCACCGGATGATCGGCCACACCGGCTTCCTCGTCACCGCCCGCCGTCTCGCGGACGGCGTCGAGCCGCCGCTGCGCCGCCGCCGCCCGTCCAAGGGCGCCTACGGCGACGACTACGACGGCCCCGGCAGCCGGAGCGGCTCCGCCCCCCGGGACTGACCCGCACAACGCGCAGGCGCCGCCGCCGAGTTCCCGGACCGCCCCGGGAGCCGGCGGCGGCGCCTTTCCGTCGACCGCGACGACCCCGCCGTTCCCCCCGGGTGTGAGGTGTGGCACGATGCTGGCCACCCCCGCCCGCCGACATCCGTTCGGCACCGCCCACCCAGGCCTCCAGGAACCACAGGAGACATACCGCGTGCAGACCTCCGCGCTCCCGGACCTCGCGCACACCGACGCCAAGCCGGTGCACTGGCTCGCCACGGCGACGGCGATGGCCGCGGTCGTCGCCCTCGCGGGCCTGCTCCAGCCCGAAGCGGCCACCGCCACGGCCGAGGCGTCCGAGCACGGGGTCACCACGCAGGACGGCAGTGCGTCAGCCGTGGCGGCGCCCGACCCGGCCGGCGTCGTCTTCCCGCTGGGATGCGGTGCCGCCGGGCACACCGTGGCCGAAAGCGCCCCGGGCGACCTCGACGGGGACGGCAGGCCCGAGACGGTGGCCGTCGTCCGTTGTGCCGCCGGATCCGGTACCCCGCCCAGCGGCATCTACGTCGTGACACAGCCGAGCGGGGCCGCACCGCGGGTCGTGGCGACCCTGGTGGACCCCGCTCAGAAACTCAACGTCACCGACTTCGCGGTCCGTGACGGCCGGGTCTCGGCGACCGTGCTGGGCTACTCCTCGGCCGACGTGCCCCGCTGCTGCCCCGACGAGCTGGAGAGCGCCACCTGGCGGTGGGAGGGCAACGCGTTCATCAAGTCGGCCGGCCCCGCCGGAAGCACCGCACGGGGCGTCTGAGCCGTCACTCCGCGTCCGGCCCGAAGACTTCCACGTTGTCCGAGACGCGACGTACGTGAATACAGTCGCCCGGGCATTCCTTGGCCGAATCCACGACGTCCTGGAGGAGGGGCAGCGGCACCGGTGTGGTGGCCCCCTTCTCCTGGAGGAGCTCGTCCTCGCCGCTCTTCACGTACGCCAGGCCGTCGATGTCCAGCTCGAACACCTCAGGCGCGTACTGCACGCAGATGCCGTCGCCCGTACAGAGGTCCTGGTCGATCCAGACCTCGAGGTCCTGCGTGTCACTGTCGCCCGGAGCGTCCTGCTGCACGGTCATGTGTCCTGCCGTTCCCTGCGTATCTGCACCAATTGAAGCCAGCCCTGACGGGTGTTGAACGCTTCGACGATACAACCGGCTGCTTTCCGATGCCGAAGGGTGGGTATTCCCTTGGCGTGAGGGAGGGCGCAAGGGTGAAGATCGGACACACTCCCGGGTCTTTGTGATCTAGGGGTTTCAATCATCACCCACCCAGGTAGGGTCAGGAAGCGTCCAGCTCCCCTTGGAGGAGGTGAGGACCGTGGCAGCCCACGACGACGACATCAACCGCGGCATCCGGCCCGGGCGGGGGTCAGAAGACCCAGCCGGCCAGGTTGCCTATCTCGAGCAGGAAATCGCCGTCCTGCGACGTAAGCTCGCCGACTCTCCGCGTCATACGAGGATTCTCGAAGAGCGGATCGTCGAGTTGCAGACCAACCTGGCAGGCGTGTCCGCGCAGAACGAGCGGCTCGCCAACACACTCCGGGAGGCCCGCGACCAGATCGTGGCCCTCAAGGAGGAGGTCGACCGGCTCGCGCAGCCGCCGGCCGGCTTCGGTGTCTTCCTGCAGGCCAACGAGGACGACACCTGCGACATCTTCACCGGGGGCCGCAAGCTCCGGGTGAACGTCAGCCCCAGCGTCGAGCTCGAGGGCCTCCGGCGAGGCCAGGAAGTCATGCTCAACGAGGCGCTCAACGTGGTCGAGGCCATGGAATTCGAGCGGGCCGGGGACATCGTCACCCTCAAGGAGATCCTCGAGGACGGCGAGCGCGCCCTGGTCGTCGGGCACACCGACGAGGAACGGGTGGTGAGGCTCGCCGAGCCTCTGCTGGACATCACCATCCGTCCCGGCGACGCCCTGCTGCTCGAACCCAGGTCCGGCTACGTCTACGAAGTGGTCCCCAAGAGCGAGGTCGAGGAGCTCGTTCTCGAAGAGGTCCCGGACATCGACTACAACAAGATCGGCGGTCTGGGCGACCAGATCGAACTGATCCGCGACGCGGTCGAGCTCCCGTACCTCCACCCGGACCTCTTCAAGGAGCACGAACTCCGTCCGCCGAAGGGCATCCTGCTCTACGGCCCTCCCGGCTGCGGCAAGACGCTCATCGCCAAGGCCGTGGCCAACTCGCTGGCCAAGAAGGTCGCCGAGGTCACCGGACAGCCCGCGGGGAAGAGCTACTTCCTCAACATCAAGGGCCCCGAGCTCCTCAACAAGTACGTCGGTGAGACCGAGCGGCACATCCGCCTCGTCTTCCAGCGTGCCCGGGAGAAGGCGAGCGAGGGTACCCCCGTCATCGTCTTCTTCGACGAGATGGAATCCCTCTTCCGCACCCGTGGATCCGGTGTCAGCTCGGACGTGGAGAACACCATCGTCCCCCAGCTGCTCGCCGAGATCGACGGTGTGGAGGGCCTGGAGAACGTCATCGTCATCGGTGCCTCCAACCGTGAGGACATGATCGACCCCGCGATCCTTCGGCCCGGCCGCCTCGATGTGAAGATCAAGATCGAGCGTCCGGACGCGGAGGCCGCGAAGGACATCTTCGCGAAGTACCTCACGCCTTCGCTGCCGCTGCACTCGGACGATCTGGCCGAGCACACCGGCTCGAAGGAGGCAGCCGCCCACGCGATGATCCAGTCCGTCGTGGAGCGGATGTACACCGAATCCGAGGAGAACCGCTTCCTCGAGGTCACCTACGCCAACGGTGACAAGGAAGTCCTGTACTTCAAGGACTTCAACTCCGGAGCGATGATTCAGAACATCGTGGACCGGGCAAAGAAAATGGCCATCAAGGCATTCCTCGAGCAGGGCCAGAAGGGCCTGCGCGTCTCCCATCTCCTCCAGGCGTGCGTGGACGAGTTCAAGGAGAACGAGGACCTGCCCAACACCACCAACCCGGACGACTGGGCGAGGATTTCCGGAAAGAAGGGCGAGCGGATCGTGTTCATCCGCACACTCGTCACCGGAAAGCAGGGCGCAGACACCGGTCGTTCCATCGACACGGTGGCAAATACCGGACAGTACCTGTAAAACGCAGACCGGCTGCGGATGCCCGGCAGGGTATCCGCAGCCGGGCCGTTTTCCCGGCAGCTCCGGCCACACCCGAACAATGACGCAATTGATCTCCCCACCGGCGCAGAGGCGCTCTAGGCTCTGCCGTACCGCCGAGTCGCGCAGTGCGGGGACGGGCACCGCGGACCAGCAGCGGTACTTGAGCGCCGTTCCCGGACGGGAGCGCCGCCGGGCAAGGAGGGCCGCATGACCGTACGGCGAGTGATGGGCATCGAGACGGAGTACGGGATCTCCGTCCCCGGTCAACCCAACGCCAATGCCATGCTCACCTCGTCCCAGATCGTCAACGCCTACGCGGCGGCGATGCACCGGGCGCGCCGCGCCCGCTGGGACTTCGAGGAGGAGAATCCGCTGCGCGACGCGCGAGGCTTCGACCTCGCCCGTGAGACCGCGGACTCCAGCCAGCTCACCGACGAGGACATCGGCCTGGCCAATGTCATCCTCACCAACGGAGCACGGCTGTACGTCGACCACGCGCACCCCGAGTACAGCTCACCGGAGATCACCAATCCGCTCGACGCGGTGCTCTGGGACAAGGCCGGCGAACGGGTGATGGCGGAAGCGGCCGAACGGGCCGCCGCCATCCCGGGGGCCCAGCCGATCCATCTCTACAAGAACAACACCGACAACAAGGGCGCGTCCTACGGCACGCACGAGAACTACCTGATGAAGAGGGAGACCCCCTTCTCGGACATCGTGCGCCATCTGACCCCGTTCTTCGTCTCCCGCCAGGTCGTCACCGGCGCCGGCCGGGTCGGCATCGGGCAGGACGGCCACGAGCACGGCTTCCAGATCAGTCAGCGGGCCGACTACTTCGAGGTCGAGGTCGGCCTGGAGACCACGCTCAAGCGCCCCATCATCAACACCCGCGACGAACCGCACTCCGACGCCGAGAAGTACCGCAGGCTGCACGTGATCATCGGCGACGCCAACCTTTCCGAGATCTCGACGTATCTGAAGCTCGGCACCACCTCGCTGGTCCTGGCCATGATCGAGGACGGTTTCATCAAGGTCGACCTTGCGGTCGACCAGCCGGTCCGCACGCTGCACCAGGTCTCGCACGACCCGACACTGAAGCAGCTGGTCACGCTCCGTAGCGGCCGGACGCTCACCGCCGTGCAGCTGCAGATGGAGTACTTCGAGCTGGCCCGCAAGTACGTCGAGGAGCGGTACGGGGCCGACGCCGACGAGCAGACCAAGGATGTCCTGGCCCGCTGGGAGGACACCCTCAACCGCCTGGAGAACGACCCGATGAGCCTGTCGGGCGAGCTGGACTGGATCGCCAAGCGGGAGCTCATGGAGGGCTACCGGCGCAGGGACGGCCTGGACTGGGACGCCCCACGCCTGCACCTGGTGGACCTCCAGTACGCCGACGTACGGGCCGACAAGGGCCTGTACAACCGTCTGGCCGCCCGGGGGAAGATCAAGCGGCTGCTCGACGAGAGCGATGTCGAGCGGGCCCGTACGAAGCCTCCCGAGGACACCAGGGCCTACTTCCGGGGCCGGTGCCTGGAGCAGTACGCGGACGACGTCGCCGCGGCCTCCTGGGACTCGGTCATCTTCGATCTGCCCGATCGTGACTCGCTGCAACGGGTGCCCACGATGGAACCGCTGCGCGGTACACGTGAGCACGTCAAGGAACTCCTGGACCGGTGTCGCACCGCGGAAGAGCTGGTCCGGACGCTGACGGGGGGCTGAAAGGGCCTCCGGCTGGGAATCAATCAGATGACCTCCGGACGTTGAGGAAAGTACCGGGCCAATGTCGGACCCCGTAGGTAGGGTCTGATCAAGTGCTTCGAACCGAGCGGGGTGAGCTACATGGCGACCAAGGACACCGGCGGCGGACAGCAGAAGGCGACACGTTCCACCGAGGAGACCGAGGAGCAGGCGCAGGAAGCGCAGGCGTCCGAGGACCTCGCGGAGCGCCAGGAGAAGCTCAGCGAGGACGTCGACGACGTCCTCGACGAGATCGACGACGTACTCGAGTCCAATGCCGAGGACTTCGTTCGTTCGTTCGTGCAAAAAGGCGGCGAGTAACAGCCGGAGATCCGGTCCGGACCGTTCGTCGGCGAGCTCGCGCCGTCGGCACGGCGCCTTCCGTGGGATGCCCCGCCCACTCAGGGGCATCCCACGGAAGTGCTTCCCCACCCGGGATCATGTTGATCACCGCCACCGGGCGGGTAGGGTCCGTGGCGTACTGCTGCAACTGCAATCCGGCCATCGGCAAGTTGGGGGATGATCCTGACTCCTTGCGCAGGGCCATCGCATACCTGGAGGGAAACGCGTGGAAGCCAACACTCGTAGCACCGGGCGTCTACCAGCTGCCTTCCTGACGCCGGGTTCGTCCTCGTTCATGGACTTCCTGTCCGACCACTCACCCGAGATCCTTCCCGGCAACCGCAGCCTGCCGCCGCTGCAGGGTGCCATCGAGGCGCCGCACGGCACGACCATCGTCGCGGCCTCGTTCCCCGGGGGAGTGGTGCTGGCCGGTGACCGGCGGGCGACCATGGGGAACATGATCGCGCAGCGCGACATCGAGAAGGTGTTCCCGGCCGACGAGTACTCCGCGGTGGGGATCGCCGGCACGGCGGGTCTCGCCGTGGAGATGGTCAAGCTGTTCCAGCTGGAGCTGGAGCACTTCGAGAAGGTCGAGGGCGCCACGCTCTCCCTGGAGGGCAAGGCCAACCGGCTCTCCACCATGATCCGCAGCAACCTGGCGATGGCCATGCAGGGCCTGGCGGTCGTCCCGCTGTTCGCCGGGTACGACGTCGACCGTGAGAAGGGCCGGATCTTCTCGTACGACGTCACCGGCGGCCGTTCCGAGGAGCGCGGCTACGCGGCCACCGGCTCCGGGTCCGTCTTCGCGCGGGGGTCGATGAAGAAGCTTTACCGCGACGACCTGACGGAGGAGCAGACACTCACCCTGGTCGTGCAGGCGTTGTACGACGCGGCCGACGACGACTCGGCGACCGGTGGCCCGGACGTGGCCCGCCGGATCTACCCGATCGTCACCGTCATCACCGACGAGGGCTTCCGCAGGCTGGACGACACGGAATCCGCGGAGATCGCGCGCGCGATCCTGGAGCGCCGGCTCGAGCAGCCCGACGGCCCGCGTGCCGCGCTGCTCTGACCGGCCCGATGCTTCTCCGATGCACTCGTCACTGACAGAAAGGGACGGATAGCCGGTGTCGACGCCGTTCTATGTCTCACCCCAGCAGGCCATGGCCGACCGGGCGGAATACGCCCGGAAGGGCATCGCCCGTGGTCGCAGCCTGGTTGTGCTGCAGTACGCCGACGGCATTGTGTTCGTCGGCGAGAACCCGTCCCGCGCGCTGCACAAGTTCAGCGAGATCTACGACCGGATCGGCTTCGCCGCCGCCGGCAAGTACAACGAGTACGAGAACCTCCGCATCGGCGGGGTCCGCTACGCGGATCTGCGGGGATACACCTACGACCGTGACGACGTGACGGCCCGTGGGCTGGCCAACGTCTACGCGCAGACGCTGGGCACCATCTTCTCCAGTGCGGCCGAGAAGCCGTACGAGGTGGAGCTGGTGGTCGCCGAGGTCGGTGCCGGGCCCGAGGGCGACCAGATCTACCGGCTCCCGCACGACGGCTCGATCGTGGACGAGCACGGCTCGGTCGCGGTCGGTGGCAACGCCGAGCAGATCAGCAGCTTCCTGGACCAGCGCCACCGCGACGGGATGTCGCTGGCCGAGGCGTTGAAGCTGGCCGTGCAGGCCCTGTCCCGCGAGGCCAACGGCAATGAGCGGGAGATCCCCGCCGAGCGGCTGGAGGTCGCGGTCCTGGACCGCACGAGGCCGCAGCAGCGCAAGTTCAAGCGGATCGTCGGCCGCCAGCTGACGAGGCTGCTGGACGCGGACGGTGCCGGGGCCACCCCGACGGACGCTCCGTCCGACACGGAGGAGCCGGAAGGCGACAGCACCCCGGCTGCCGGTACCGACACCCCCGCGAAGGGTGCGGACGGCCCCGCCGAGGGTTCGGACGAGACCACGGAGAAGTAGTCCGTTCCGGAACAGTTCCGGACAGAGCCCTCCGGCCGCCGCGTGCGGTGGCCGGAGGGCTCTGTCACGCGGCGGGCGGCGGAGCGGTGGAGCCGCGTACCACCAGGCCGACCGCGAGGTCGTGGTGGGCCGCGGGGCGGCCCGCCAGGACGTCCAGCAGCGCCCTCATGCCCCGCTCGCCCACCTGTTCCGCCGGGAGGCGCACGGTGGTGAGCTCCGGTTCCACCGCTGTGGCGAGCGCCAGGTCGTCGAAGCCGGTCACGGAGATGTCCTCGGGCACCCGCAGCCCCCGTCTGCGCACGGCCTTGCAGGCGCCGGCGGCCAGGATGTCGTCGTCACAGACGATGGCCGTGGGCGGGGGGCCGGAGGAAGCCAGGACCGTCTCGGCCACCTCGCGCCCGGCCCGTACGTCCAGGGGCGAGGCCACCGTGAGCAGCGCGGCGCCCGGGACGTCCCGCACCGCCTCCCGCAGCGCCCGGGCGCGCACCGCGAAGGTCCAGGTGTCCACGGCGGACGCGAGATGCACGATCCGGCGGTGGCCGAGTCCCAGCAGGTGGGCCGCCACCTGACGCATGCCGTCCGCGATGTCGAGGTTCACGCGTGCCGCGGCGCCGTGGTCCTCCGGATCGCTGTCCAGCATCACCAGCGGAAGGTCCGCGCCCCGCAGCGCTCCCAGGGCGTCGGCCGCCATCGACGACGCGATCACCCCGTCGAGGGCCGCGCGCGCCGAGGCGAACGGATCCCTGGCAGGGCCGGTGCCGTCGGGGGACGGGTAGAGGACCACGCCGAAGTCGTGCTCGGCGGCGACGGCCGCGGCGCCGGTGTACACCCGGGCGAAGAATTCGTTGGTGAGCGCGGGAACGACGAGGAGGGCGGTGCGCGTGCGGCCCAGCCGGAGACTGCGTGCGGCGAGATTCGGCCGGTAGCCGAGGTCCCGGGCGGTGCCACGGACCCGCTCGGCGGTCGCCGCCGACACCCGGCCCCGCCATTTGTCGCCGAGCACGAGCGAGACCGTGGCCTGTGAGACGCCGGCGGCCCGTGCCACGTCACGGCTGGTGGGCCGGGGCGGGGCGGGCTGCTGCGCGCTGCTCACTCGTGCCTCCGTGCTGCGATGGTCGGCTGCGTCGGGATGGACTCCCGGGATGCCCACATGGTACGTATGAATGCCGACGTTATACGTAAAACCTCGAGGCTGTGACGCCGTCGGGGGAGAGGGGCGGACATGGCCGCGGGATATCTGGACGTCCTCCGGGCGCGGCACGCCGCCCGGCTGCTGGCGGGGACGCTGGTGGGACGGCTGCCGAACGGCACCGCCCACATCGCGATCGTCCTCTTCACCCGTGCGGAGGGCGGCAGCTACACGCTGGCCGGCGCCCTCGCGGCGGCGTACGGCCTGGCCACGGCGGTGGGTCAGCCCCTGCTGGGCCGGGCCGTCGACCTGTACGGCCAGCCGCGTGTCCAGCTGCCCGCGGCGGTCGTCTCCGCGCTCGGCATGGCCCTGCTCGCCCTGACGGGCCTCGGCTCCCTCCCGGCCGCGTACGCGGCGGTGGTCGTCGCCGGTGTGTTCACGCCCCCGCTGGAGGGCGGCCTGCGCGCCCTGTGGCCGACGGTCCTGGGCCGGGAGGACCGGGTGCACCGCGCGTACGCCATGGACGCGGTGGCCCAGGAGATCATGTTCACCGTGGGGCCGCTCCTCGTGACGGTCCTGGTCTCGCTCTGGTCGCCGGCCGCCGCGCTCCTGGTCATCAACGCCATCGGAGTGCTGGGAGCGCTGTCCGTCGTCATGTCGGAACCCTCCCGGGCCTGGCGCTCGGCGCCGCGCGAGGCGCACTGGCTCGGCGCCCTGCGCTCGCCGGGGCTGCTCGCCCTGCTGGGCGCCTTCTTCTTCGTCGGCGTCGCGCTCGGCTCGATCACCGTGGCCGGTGTCGCGTACGCCGACGACCACGGCCGGGAGTCCGTGTACGGCTGGCTGATGGCCGCGCTCGGCTTCGGCGCGCTGATCGGCGGGGCGGTGTACGGGGCGCGGCAGTGGGCCGGGGAGCCCGAGCGCAGGCTGCGGGTCATCGTCGCGCTGCTGGCCCTGGGCTACCTGCCGCTGATGCTGACGCCCGGTGTGCCCGCGATGACCGCGCTGGCGGCACTCGCCGGGGTCTTCCTGGCCCCGGCGATCGCCTGCTCGTTCATCGTGGTGGACCGGCACGCGCCGCGGGGCACGGTGACCGAGGCGTTCTCCTGGCTCGTGACGACCTTCGGGGTGGGCGCGGCGGCCGGAACGGCGGTCGCGGGTCCGGCCGTCGAGATCGGCGGGACGGCGTGGAGTTTCGCCGTCGCGGGGGCCGGCGGAGTGGCGGCGCTGCTGGTTCTGCTGGCCACCGGAAGGGTCCTCGCAGATCCCGGGCGCGCGCCCACGGTTGTGGCCGGTTCGGAAAATGATCGAAACGGTGCTGCCGAACCCGGTTTCAGCTCAGGCCATAAGGCGTAATGTTCAGTCATGGACCGCCGCATTTTCGGGCTGGAGAACGAGTACGGCGTCACGTGCACGTTCAGGGGACAGCGCCGACTGTCACCTGACGAAGTGGCGCGCTACCTCTTCCGCCGTGTTGTGTCATGGGGCCGCAGCAGCAATGTCTTCCTGCGGAACGGCGCCCGCCTGTACCTCGACGTGGGATCGCATCCGGAATACGCGACACCCGAATGCGACAACGTGACCGAACTGGTCACGCACGACAAGGCGGGCGAGCGCATTCTGGAAGGTCTGCTCGTCGACGCCGAACGCCGCCTGCACGAGGAGGGAATCGCGGGCGACGTCTATCTCTTCAAGAACAACACCGACTCGGCTGGAAACTCCTACGGGTGTCACGAGAACTACCTCGTGGCACGGCACGGAGAATTCTCCCGGCTCGCGGACATCCTCATTCCGTTCCTCGTCACCCGTCAGCTGATCTGCGGTGCCGGCAAGGTGCTGCAGACGCCGCGCGGAGCCGTCTACTGCGTCAGCCAGCGGGCGGAGCACATCTGGGAGGGCGTCAGTTCCGCGACGACGCGCTCCCGCCCGATCATCAACACCCGGGACGAGCCGCACGCCGACGCGGAGCGGTACCGCCGTCTCCACGTCATCGTCGGCGACTCCAACATGTCCGAGACGACCATGCTCCTCAAGGTCGGCGCCACCGACCTCGTGCTGCGCATGATCGAGGCCGGCACGGTGATGCGAGACCTGACCCTGGAGAACCCGATCCGGGCCATCCGCGAGGTCAGTCACGACATCACGGGGCAGCGCAAGGTGCGCCTGGCCAGCGGCCGCGAGGCATCGGCCATCGAGGTCCAGCGCGAGTACTACGAGAAGGCGGTCGACTTCGTCGAACGCCGCGGTATCCGCACCGGCGTCACCGACCAGGTCCTCGAGCTGTGGGGCCGCACGCTGGACGCCGTCGAGGCCGAGGACCTCGACCGGATCGGCACCGAGATCGACTGGGTCATGAAGTACAAGCTCATCGAGCGGTACCGGGCGAAGCACAACATGACCATGTCGAATCCGAGGGTCGCTCAGATAGACCTCGCCTACCACGACATCCACCGGCGGCGTGGGCTCTACTACCTCCTGGAGCGCAAGGGCCAGGCCGCCCGGATCTGCAACGACCTGAAGATCTTCGAGGGCAAGTCCGTGCCCCCGCAGACGACCAGGGCGCGGCTGCGCGGCGACTTCATCCGCCGGGCCCAGGAACAGCGACGGGACTTCACCGTCGACTGGGTCCACCTCAAGCTCAACGACCAGGCGCAGCGCACCGTGCTGTGCAAGGACCCCTTCCGTTCCGTCGACGACCGGGTGGAGAAGCTGATCGCGGGCATGTGACCCGGGACAGGAACGTCCCGCCCCGTATGTGACCGGGCCCCGTACGTTCCTCGTACGGGGCCCTTCCATCCGCCTAGAGTGTCGGGGGACCATTCACGTGCCGTCTGAGATCTGAGGAACCAGTGCGCCGACTTGCCGGCCTTCTCGTCGTCCCCCTTCTGCTGCTGTCCACGGCGGCATGCGGCGACGACAAGGCCTCCGACTCCGCCTCCAAGAACGGGTTTCCCGCGATCACCGCGGGAGCGAAGTTCGGTGAGAAGCCCACTCTGGCGAAGGGTGAGGGGGATCCACCCAAGAAGCTGAAGACCGAAGTCATCAGTGAGGGGGACGGCGCGAAGCTGAAGAACGGCGACGCCGCCGAGGTGAACTACCTCGGGCAGGCGTGGGACTCCACCAAGCCGTTCGACAACAGTTTCGACCGCAAGCAGCCGTTCGGTCTCGTTCTCGGAGCCGGCATGGTCATTCCGGGCTGGGAGCAGGGGCTCGTCGGCCAGAAGGTCGGCAGCCGTGTGCAGTTGGTCATCCCGCCGGATCTCGCCTACGGCGAGCAGGGCCAGGGGCAGGACATCAAGCCCAACGCCACCCTCGTCTTCGTCGTGGACGTGGTGAGCGGGGAGTCGGTCCCGAAGTCCCCGAAGGGCAGTGCCGTCGCCCAGGACAACATCGACCTGCCGAAGGTCGGCGCCGAGACCGACGGCAAGGCACCGAAGGTCACGATCCCCAAGAGCGACCCGCCCAAGAAGCTGGTCTCCAATTACATCATCGAGTCCGACGGGGAGGCCGTGAAGGACAGCGACACCGTCGTCGTGAACTACGAGGCCTACCTGTGGAAGGGCGCGAAGAAGTTCGACAGCACCTATGAGACGGGCAAGGTCGCGAGCTTCCCGCTGACCCAGATCACCGTCAAGGGGCTCAAGGCCGGTCTGGTCGGCAAGAAGGTGGGCAGCCGCGTCCTGCTCGTCATCCCGCCGGACCAGGGTTTCGGTGACCAGGCGCAGCAGACCATCCCCGCCAACTCGACGCTCGTGTGGTCCGTGGACATCCTGACGAAGATGTAAGACTGTCCCGGTTGCCCAGTTCATCAGTAAGAGGAGCAGTTCAGTGAGCATCGAGAAGCCCGAGATCGACTTCCCGGGTGGCGAGCCGCCGGCCGACCTGGAGATCAAGGACATCTGGGAGGGCGACGGACCGGTGGCCCAGGCGGGTCAGACCGTCTCCGTGCACTACGTCGGTGTGGCCTTCTCCACCGGCGAGGAGTTCGACGCCTCGTGGAACCGCGGCACCCCGCTGCAGTTCCAGCTCGGTGGCGGTCAGGTCATCGCCGGCTGGGACCAGGGCGTACAGGGCATGAAGGTCGGCGGCCGTCGCCAGCTGACCATTCCCGCGCACCTCGCCTACGGCGACCGTGGCGCGGGCGGCGGCGCGATCGCCCCGGGCGAGACGCTGATCTTCGTCTGTGACCTCGTGGGCGTCTGATCCGTCCGTCTACAGCAGTCGGGGCCCGTGCCGCAAGGCACGGGCCCTCGCTTTGGTCCGGACACCCCGGGGCGGTACGGTCGACGGTCGGAGAGCACGTCGAGAAAGGGCGTCGATGGCGATTGCCAAGGCCGAACGGCTGATGAACCTGGCACTGTGTCTGCTGGGTACCCGGCGCCCGCTCAGCAAGCGTGAGCTCCGCGGGTCCATCGAGGCCTACCTGGAGGCGGGCTCCGACGAATCCTTCAACCGGATGTTCGAGCGCGACAAGGACGATCTGCGTGAACTCGGTCTGATCATCGAGACCGTGGAGAACCTGGACGGCGACACCGGTTACCTCGCGCGCCGTGACAGCAACCGCCTGCCCCCCATCACGCTCGACGCCGAGGAGGCCGCGGCCCTCGGGCTCGCAGCCAAGGTCTGGCAGCAGGCCCGGCTCGCCGGCGCCGCCAGCGGCGCCCTGCAGAAGCTGCGGGCCGCGGGCATGCCCGAGGCCGAGGACGACTACGAGGTGCACAGCGCCCTCGAGCCCCGTATCCCGGTCCACGAAGCGGCCTTCGAACCGCTGATGCTCGCCTGCCGGGACCGCCGCCCGGTCACCTTCGACTACCGCAAGGGCAACGCCGCCCGCCCCGAGCAGCGCCAGGTCGAGCCCTGGACACTCGAGTGCTGGCGCGGCCACTGGTATCTGGCGGGCTGGGACCGCGACCGGGGAGCGGAGCGGGTGTTCCGGCTGTCCCGGATCTCGGGCCGGGTCCGCTCCCGCGCCGGGGCGTTCACCGCCAGGGTTCCCGACGCCGTCACCGTCCGCGAGACGGTGGAGAGCTGGGCGGGGGAGACCGCCACCAGGACCGCTCGCATCAGGCTGCGTACCGGCTCCGGCTACCCACTGCGCTCCCGCGCGATATCCGTACGGGAACTCGGTGACGGCTGGGACGAGTTGGAGATCCCGTACGGTCACGGGCTGGACGCCTGGCTCGTGGAGTTCGGGCCCGACGTCATCGTGAGCGAGCCCGCCGATCTGCGGGCCGATGTGATGGACCGGCTGCGCGCCGTGGCCAAGGACTGAGGGGACCCGTACTCGTGGCCACGAACGCGATCGACCAGACCCGCCGCATGCTCTCCCTCGTCACCTACCTCCGCGAGCGCCCCGGCGCGCACGTGCAGGACGTGGCCAGGGCCTTCGGGATCACCGAGGACGAGCTGATCTCGGACCTCGACGTCCTCCCCATGTGCGGGACCAGCTTCCGCGGCGGGGACCTGCTGGACATCGACACCGACGGCGACCGGATCTGGTGGCACAACCCGGACGACGTCGCCGAGCCGCTGCGGCTCGCCGCCGACGAGGCGACCGCGCTGCTCGTCGCTGCCCGTGCCGTCGCCACGCTCCCCGGTCTGCGGGAGAGCGACCGGCAGGCCCTGGTGCGCGCTACCGCCAAGCTGGAGACGGCGGCCGGTGAGGTGGGGGCCGCCAGTTCTCGGCTCTCGGTCACCTTCGAGTCCGAGGGCGGTGTCTTCGCCGACGTGGACCGGGCGATCTCCGAGCGGAGACGGCTCTGGCTGCGCTACTACTCTCCCGCCCGTGACGAGCTGACCGAGCGCGAGGTGGACCCGATCCGGCTGTTCGCCGTCGGCCACACCTATATGGAGGGCTGGTGCCGGCTCACCGAGGCGCGGCGCACGTTCCGCCTCGACCGGGTCGCCGAGATCAGGCTCCTCGACGCCCCGTCCGCCCCGCCGGAGCTGGAGCTGCGCGACCTCAGCGAAGGGCTGGTGCAGCCCGCCGCCGAGGATCCGGAGGTCGTCATCGAGGTCGGCCCCGGCGGCCGGTGGGTCGCCGAGTACTACCCGCACGACAGCGCGGAGGAGCTGCCCGACGGCGGTCTGCGGATCACGCTCCGCACCCCCGACCCTGCCTCCCTGCGCAGGCTCGCCCTGCGGCTGGGCGGCGAGGGACGCATCACATCGCCCCCGGACCTGGCCGAGAGCGCCCGGCTGGCGGCGCGTGAGGCACTCGCCGCCTACGACGGCGCGCTCTGAGCGGCGGCCCCCGGTGCACCGAGGAGACAGAGGCCACATGACCGCGATATCGAGCGCGCAGGCCGGGCCGGTCCCGGTTCCGGTGCCCGACACCGTACGTTTCCGGGCCGCCTGCCCGGACTGCCGGGAGCGGTTCGAGCTCGCGGCAGGAGCGCTGCGGCTGGCCATAGGCGCCAGCCGCCGTACGACCTTCTACTCCTTCACCTGCCCCGCGTGCGGTTCGGCGGTCCGCAAGCCGGCCGGGGAGCGCATCATCGAGCTCCTCAGCGGCGGTGGGGTGCGGACGCTGCGCCTGCACACCGCCCTGCGGTGACGAGAGACATCGAGGATCCGTCCATGTTCTGGCCCATGCTCGCCATCGCTCTGGGATTCGCCGGCCTCGCCGTGCTCGGCGTGCTGGCCGTCAAGGTCTTCGTCGAGGCCCGGCGGCTCGCCGGGCAGGTCGCCGCGACCACGGAGCGGATCAACCGAGCGGCGGCGGATCTCGAACGAGCGGCCACCACCCTCGCCGACACCGGAGAAGCCCTGCGATAGCAGGGCGCGGCCTCCAGATTCACCGGTTCGGGGGGTACGCTGCTGGAGCGGCCCAGGCAGGGAGGTGTGGGCCGCAAGCGGGAGTACGCGCGGGCATTGCCTCACGTTTACCCCTGCGGGTTACGATCGCTGCCAGCGCGAAGGTCGGACATCTGTCCGGTCGAACGGGTAGCGAGCCCACCCTCCAGACGCCTCAGTGAGAAGGAAGTCGCACATGATCGGCAATCTGAAGCCCCTCGAGATCGTTCTGATCATCGCTGTCATCCTGCTGCTCTTCGGTGCCAAGAAGCTTCCCGACATGGCGCGTTCGCTCGGCAAGTCGGCCCGCATCCTCAAGAGCGAGGCCAAGGCCATGAAGAAGGACGACGCGGAACCCGCGGCGCCCACCACCGAGAACGTCGCGGACACCACCCCGCCCGCGGCCACCGCGCGCACGATCCAGGCCGCTCCGGGAGACGTCACCAGCTCCCGTCCGGTCAGCGAGGCCAAGCCCACCACCCAGAGCTGACAGCTGATCCGTACCACCGGAAGCTGCCGCACGAGACGAGGGAAGTGGGTTGCTCAAGTCTGCCCGCAAGCAGGAGAAGGACGACGAGGGGCGGATGCCCCTCCTCGATCACCTGCGTGAGCTGCGCAACCGGCTGCTGAAGTCGGTCCTGGCGATCGTCATCGCCGTGATCGTGGCGGCGTTCTTCCAGAAGGAAATCTTCGAGTTCCTGATGAAGCCGATCCTGGACTCGGTCGGCTGCAAGAACGGCGCCGTGACCATGGTCAACGGCCGCCCCTGCGCGGAGATGACCACCAACGGTCTGCTGTCACCCTTCACCATCGCGCTGAAGGTGTCCCTGATGGCGGGCGTCCTGGTGGCCACGCCCGTGTGGCTCTACCAGCTGTGGGCGTTCGTCGCCCCCGGCCTGCACAAGCAGGAGAAGCGCTACTCGTTCGCCTTCGCCGCGGCCGGGGTCCCGCTCTTCGCCGCCGGCGCCTACCTGGCGTACGCGATCCTGCCGCAGACCGCCGAGATCATGCTCGGCTTCACGCCGGACAACGTGAAGAACCTGCTGCCGCTGGACGACTTCCTGGACCTGATCACCCGCATGGTGATCGTCTTCGGGCTCGCCTTCGAGCTGCCGCTGCTGCTCATCCTGCTCAACCTGACCGGTGTCCTGTCCGGTGCCCGCATGCTGCGCTGGTGGCGCGGGATGCTCGTGGGACTGACCGGATTCGCGGCCATCGCCACGCCGGGTGGCGAGCCCATCTCGATGCTGCTGCTCGCGGGCCCGCTCGCGGTGCTCTACTTCATCGCCGTCGGGTTCTCGCTGCTCAACGACAAGCGCAGGCGGCGGCGCAACCCCGACGCCGAGCTCGACGACGACGAGGCGTCGAAGCTGGACCTCACGCCCGAGGCCGTCGGCGCGATCGAGCCGGTGTCCTCCCGGCCGGCTCTGCCCGAGCAGGCCGGCGGTGCGGCGGACGGGGGCCGGTCGCACCGGCTCAACGGTTACGACGACATCACCTGACCTTGTAAGGTCCCGCGGGTGACCAGCGAGATCACCCTCTTCGTCAATCCCACCGCGGGAAGCGGCCGGGGCGCGCGTGCCGCGCAGCCGGCCGCTTCCGCGCTTCGCGAGGCCGGCTTCTCCGTACGGACGGTGCTCGGTGAGGACGCCGACGACGCGCTGCGGCGGGCCCGCGAGGCGGTGGCCGGCGGGACCGGAGCGCTGATAGCCGTGGGCGGGGACGGCATGATGTCCCTCGCCCTGCAGGCAGTCGCCGGTACCCCGACACCGCTCGGCGCCGTCGCCGTGGGCACCGGGAACGACTTCGCCCGCGCCCTCGGGCTGCCGGTCCGCGATCCGGCCGCCGCCGGACGGCTGGCCGCGGAGGCGCTGAAGGGCGGGAAGCTGCGCGCCGTCGACCTCGGCCGGGTCGGGGAGCGGTGGTTCGGCTCGGTGCTGGCCTCGGGCTTCGACTCGCGGGTCAACGACCGGGGCAACCGGATGCGCTGGGTCGGCGGGCGCTTCAAGTACGACCTGGCGATCCTCGCCGAGCTCGCCGCCTTCCGGCCGATCCCGTACCGCATCAGGCTGGACGGTGGCCCGGTCACCGAGATCGAGGCGACGCTGATCGCGGTGGGCAACGGGAGCACGTACGGCGGTGGCATGCGGATCTGCGCCGACGCGGTCATGGACGACGGGCTCTTCGACGTGACGGTGGTCGGCGACTGCAGCCGGACCACTCTGCTCAAGGTCTTCCCGAAGGTGTACAAGGGGAGGCACCTCGGTCACCCGGCGGTCACCGTCCACCGGGTCTCCTCCATAGAGCTGGCCGCGGCCGGTGTCACGGCGTACGCGGACGGTGAGCCGCTGGGCGCGCTGCCGCTCACGGCCACCTGCGTACCCGGCGCCGTCCGGGTCCTTGCAGCGTGAAATAAAGATCGGGCTGACTGTCATACGGGGCGGGTAGGCTCGTATCAAGATGACAGAGGACCTCTCACCAGCTGAGCGATACCAGGCGTCCCGGGTCCGTGCGGCCGAGCAGGCCACCGCCCTCGGGCCCTTCCGCGAGATGTACGAATTCGGGCTGGACCCGTTCCAGATCGAGGCCTGTCAGGCCCTGGAGGCCGGCAAGGGGGTGCTGGTCGCGGCCCCCACCGGGTCGGGCAAGACGATCGTCGGTGAATTCGCCGTCCACCTGGCCCTGCTGCAGGGCCGCAAGTGCTTCTACACCACGCCCATCAAGGCCCTGTCCAACCAGAAGTTCACCGATCTCGTCCGGCGCTACGGCGCGGACAAGGTCGGCCTGCTGACCGGTGACAACAGCGTCAACGCGGACGCACCCGTGGTCGTCATGACGACCGAGGTCCTGCGCAACATGCTGTACGCGGGTTCCCAGGCCCTCACCGGCCTCGGCTATGTGGTCATGGACGAGGTGCACTACCTCTCCGACCGCTTCCGGGGCGCCGTGTGGGAGGAAGTGATCATCCACCTGCCGGAGTCCGTGACCCTGGTGTCCCTGTCGGCGACCGTGTCCAACGCCGAGGAGTTCGGCGACTGGCTGGACACCGTCCGCGGCGACACGCAGGTGATCGTCTCGGAGCACAGGCCCGTACCGCTGTGGCAGCACGTCATGGCCGGACGCCGGATGTACGACCTCTTCGAGGAGGAGACCGACCACGGCGGCCGGGGCACCGGCAGGCGCGAGGTCAACCCGGACCTCGTCCGGCTCGCCCGGATGGAGAACCAGCGCGGCTACAACCCGCGCGAGCGCCGCCGCGGGAAGATGGTGCGCGAGGCGGACCGGGAGCGCGAGCGCCGTCAGCGCAGCCGCATCTGGACCCCGTCCAGGCCCGAGGTCATCGACCGGCTCGACGCCGAGGGCCTCCTGCCCGCCATCACCTTCATCTTCAGCCGGGCCGGCTGTCAGGCGGCCGTCCAGCAGTGCCTGCAGGCCGGACTCCGGCTGAACGACGAGGACAAGCGCCACCTCGTGCGGGAGATCGTCGAGGAGCGGACGGCGTCGATCCCGCCCGAGGACCTCCACGTCCTCGGGTACTACGAGTGGCTCGAGGGACTGGAGCGGGGCATCGCCGCGCACCACGCCGGAATGCTGCCGACCTTCAAGGAGGTCGTGGAGGAGTTGTTCGTCCGCGGCCTGGTCAAGGCGGTCTTCGCGACCGAGACGCTGGCGCTCGGCATCAACATGCCCGCGCGTTCCGTGGTGCTCGAGAAGCTCGTCAAGTGGAACGGCGAGCAGCACGCCGACATCACGCCCGGCGAGTACACCCAGCTGACCGGGCGGGCCGGGCGCCGAGGTATCGACGTCGAGGGCCACGCGGTCGTCCTCTGGCAGCGGGGCATGGACCCCGGGGCGCTCGCCGGGCTCGCCGGCACCCGTACGTATCCGCTGCGCTCAAGCTTCCGGCCCTCGTACAACATGGCCGTCAATCTCGTGCAGCAGTTCGGGCGGCACCGCTCGCGTGAGCTGCTCGAGACCTCGTTCGCGCAGTTCCAGGCCGACCGGTCCGTCGTCGGCATCTCCCGGCAGGTCCAGCGCAACGAGGAGGGACTCGCCGGCTACAAGGAGGGCATGACCTGCCACCTCGGGGACTTCGAGGAGTACGCGCGGCTGCGCCGTGACCTCAAGGACCGCGAGACGGAACTCGCGAAGCAGGGGGCCGCCCAGCGGCGGGTCGCCGCCGCGTCGTCCCTGGAGAAGCTGAAGCCCGGTGACGTCATCCACGTCCCCACCGGCAAGTTCGCCGGACTCGCCCTGGTCCTCGACCCAGGGCTGCCCGCCGGACGGACCAACGGCCATCGTGGGCTGGAGTACCACGACGGGCCGCGCCCCCTGGTGCTGACCGCCGAGCGGCAGGTCAAGCGGCTGGCCCAGATCGACTTCCCGGTACCGGTCGAGGCGCTGGAGCGGATGCGGGTGCCCAAGTCCTTCAACCCGCGCTCACCGCAGTCCCGCCGTGACCTGGCCTCCGCGCTGCGGAGCAAGGCGGGGCACATCGACCCGGGAAGGCACCGCAAGCAGCGGGCCACCGCCGCCGACGACCGGGAGATCGCCCGGCTGCGCACGGAACTGCGCGCCCACCCCTGCCACGGGTGTGACGAGCGCGAGGACCACGCCCGGTGGGCCGAGCGGTACCACCGGCTGCAGCGCGACACGCGTCAGCTGGAGCACCGCATCGAGGGCCGGACGAACACCATCGCCCGGACCTTCGACCGCATCGTCGCGCTCCTGACCGAGCTCGACTACCTGCGGGGCAGCGAGGTCACCGACAACGGCCGACGGCTGGCACGGCTCTACGGCGAGCTCGACCTGCTGGCCAGCGAATGCCTGCGGGACGGTGTCTGGGAAGGCCTCAACCCCGCCGAGCTGGCCGCGTGCGTCTCCGCGCTGGTCTACGAGGCGCGCCAGGCGGACGACGCGGTCGCACCCAAGCTGCCCTCCGGACCGGCGAAGGCGGCGATGGGCGAGATGGTCCGCATCTGGGGCCGCCTCGACGCCCTGGAGGAGGACTTCAAGATCAGCCAGACGGAAGGGGTCGGCCAGCGGGAACCCGATCTCGGCTTCGCCTGGGCGGTCTACATGTGGGCCTCGGGGCGGACGCTGGACGAGGTGCTGCGGGAGGCGGAGATGCCGGCCGGTGACTTCGTGCGGTGGTGCAAACAGGTCATCGACGTACTCGGCCAGATCGCGGCCGCCGCGCCCCGGGACGGTAGCTCGGTCGCGAAGAACGCCCACAAGGCCGTCGACGCCGTGCTGCGAGGTGTGGTGGCGTACAGCTCCGTGGGGTGAACGGGCTCCGCGGCTGGACGGATGGTGCGCACGGGCCCGGGACGAGCGGATGAGGTGACCGGCGAGTGGCCACCGGCGGGCTGTGCCTGCCTGTGGCCACTCCTGTGCGTTCTCCCGTCAGGTCTTCTTCTTGTTCTTCATGGCGAGTCCCGCGCAGGCGGCCCCCAGCACGATCGCCAGGCCACCGACGATGATCTGGTTGAGGACGACGCCCATGTCGGGGCTCTGGCCCACGATCCACGTCGAGACGATGAGCCATGCGCCCAGGGCGCAAATGGCCATGCTCATTCCGGTCATCCGCTGGGGCATGGCGGTGAAGCAGAGTGCCAGCACGGCTATCGCGATGCCGATGACGAGGTTGTGGGTCACCAGGGAGGGCTGGCTCGCGGTGAAGTGAAGCACCCACGGCGAGACGGCGCAGTACAGGCCGAGCAGGAACACCGGTGCGTCCGTGGCCGTGTTGCGTCCACCGCCCACCACGCGGTCGTGGCGCGCTCGCATTTCTTCGGCGTCGGGATGTCCGGAGATGTCCCTCCCGGTGTGCCCGGAAACGTCCCTTCCGGTGTGCGAGATGTTACTCATGAGGATGTACTCCTTCGCACTTGGTGGAGCGACCGCTGTCAGGGGGTGCGGTCATCAGCTCTCCAGACCAGTGTGCTCTTATATGCCCCTTATGTGTAGTTTTTCTGGCGGTTGATCCTGCGATTACGTCGAGTCGACGGTGCAGCGGCCTCAGGTCCTCCCCCTCAGCCGCTTCGGGCCCCGGCCGCGCAGCCGGCAGCGTCGCGTGCGGTGGGAGTGGGCAGCGGTCCGGCACGGCTCCGGTCGCCCGCACCGCACCGGGCGAAGCCTCGGCCGTGCCGACGGCGCGAGCCCCGGGGCCGGCGCCGCTCCGGCCGGGTCGGAGAGCGTGGTCCTCGGGGCTCGCGGGGTCATGACGCCGGCGCACCGACGGATGGGGTCATGACGTCGGCGCACCGACGGGTCGGCGGCTCAACTCGACGGCATCAGGACGGTGTCGACGATGTAGACCGTCGCGTTGGCGGTCGGGACGTTGCCGCAGACGACCTCGGAGGAGTCGTTCACGGTGTAGGACTCTCCCGAACCCGCCGTCGTCAGACCGGTCTTGGCGAGGGTGTCGAAGGAACCCTTCTCCAGCTGGTCCGGCGTCAGCTTCTCGCCGACCACATGCGCGGTGAGCACCTTGGTGAGCTGGGCCTTGTCGGCGAGCAGCTTGTCCAGGTCGGCCTTCGGGATCTTGGCGAAGGCGTCGTCGGTGGGGGCGAACACCGTGATGTTCTCGGCGCTGTTCAGGGTGTCGACGAGACCGGCCTGCTTGACGGCGGCGACCAGGGTGGACAGCGCCGGGTTGTTCGACGCGGCCGTGGCGACCGGGTCCTGGGCCATGCCCGCGAACGAGCCCGCGCCCTCCTTCGGGACCGTCGCGCAGCCCGGGCCGAACGGCTGGTCCATGGGCTGGGTCTCCCCGGCCGGAGCGCTCGACGCCGCCTTGTCCGCCCCGGAGCCGGACGCGGAGGTGCCGGAGTCGCCGGAGCAGGCGGTCAGCGCGAGCGGCAGCAGGGCGGCGGTGGAGACGGTCACTGCGATGCGGCGGAAACGGCGGTTGTTCATGATGTTCTCCTGAGTGAGCGGGTGTCCGACAGGGGGAAAGGAAGGGAAGGGTCCGGGCAGGCGGGTCAGGTCACGTCGACCACCACCGAATGCCATCCGGTCGCGCCGTCGGGGACGGTGCCGACCCGCTTGCCGGTCTGGGTGGCGCCGGTACGGTCCGTCGCGCGGACCTCGAGGGTGTGGTGGCCGGTCGTGGCGGGCCACTCCCACACCCACTGGCGCCAGGTGTCACGGCCGGCCTCGGCGGCCAGGCGCGCGGCGTGCCACTCGCCGCCGTCGACCCGGACCTCGACCCGTGCGATGCCCCGGTGCTGGGCCCAGGCGACGCCGGCGACCGGCACGGTCCCCGCACGCGGGGCGGCGAAGGGGCGCGGAGTGTCGATGCGCGACTGCGTCTTGACCGGAGCCTCGCGGGACCAGTCACGCTCCACCCAGTAGGCGTCGTACGCGTCGAACGTCGTGAGCTCGATGTCCTGGATCCACTTGCAGGCCGAGACGTAGCCGTACAGGCCGGGGACGACCATCCGGACCGGGAAGCCGTGGTCGAACGGCAGCGGCTCGCCGTTCATCCCGACCGCGAGGAGGGCGTCGCGGCCGTCCATCACCTCGTCGACCGGCGTACCGATGGTCATCCCGTCGACGGAGCGCGCCACGACCTGATCCGCGACGCCGCCCTTCGAGGGGGGCTTCACCCCCGCCTCACGCAGCAGATCGGCGAGTCGCACGCCGATCCACCGGGCCGTGCCCGCGTACGGACCGCCCACCTGGTTGGACACGCAGGTCAGCGTGATGTCGCGCTCGACGAGTTCGCGCCGCAGGAGGTCCTGGAAGCCGAGGGAGACGGGTCGCGTCACCCCCTTGCCATGGATCCGCAGCCGCCACCGGCCGACGTCCACACGGGGGACCACCAGCGCCGTGTCCACCCGGTAGAAGTCCTTGTTCGGGGTGGTGAAGGAGCTCAGACCACGGATCCCCAGGTCCGCGCCGGCCGGTGTCGCGGGTGCGGGCGAGGCCGGCGCGGGGAGCGCGATCCCATCGCGTGAGGCGGTGGCCCCGGCCAGTCCGGACGCCTGGAGCCGTCGGCCCAGGAGTCCCGCACCGGTCGAGGCCGCCGCGGCGGCGGTCGCCGCGATCACGAATCCGCGGCGGTCGAAAGCGCCCCGCACCCCGCCGTGCGTCTGCCCGGCCGCGGGAGGCGGCACGGTTGCCGGGGCCAGCCGTCCGGCCAGGAGATACAGCACTGCGGCGGCCGACAGCGCGCCCACGACCGAAGGCAGTGCGTCGGCCGGGCGGCCTTCCGGCCGCCCGGCCGCGGCGACTGCCCCGACCACGCCGAAGACCAGTACGGCCGCGGCGCCGCCCCACCGGTGCCGCAGCGCGAGGCACCCCACCGCCATGGCGAACGCCGCCAGGAGGACGAGGATCCCGAGCCGCAGGACCAGCTTGTCGTCGGTGCCGAAATTCCGTACGGCGAAGTCCTTGACGGCGGCGGGGGTGCGGTCGATGACCGCCCCGCCCACCGCTGTGACCGGACCGGCCTCGGGACGCACGGCAGCCGCGACGAGTCCGGCGACGCACAGGGCGGTGAACCCGGCGATCAGACCGCCGAGCGCGGCGCAGGCGGCACGTACCCAGCGGGATCGCCGGGACCCGGAGGCCCCGTGCTTCTGCGAAACGTATCGGTCTGTTCTCACAACGGGAGTTCGGCGCCGGGCGCCCCGGCGGATTGGTCGTTCACTCGGTCGAAGGAAGTTCACCGATCGGCCAATCCGCGGGCCGACCTGCGCCGAATGACCTCTGAGCGGCGCTCCGGCGGAGCCCGGACGGCCGCGGAACACCAGGAGGAGCTCGAATGACAACGCAGCGGCGGCGCACAGCCGTGGTGGGCAGTGGAGTGGCGGGGCTGACTGCCGCGCACGTCCTGGGCCGGGCGCGGGACGTGACGCTCCATGAGGCCGACGAGCGCGTCGGGGGGCACGCGCACACCCACGACCTGATCTCGTCGGACGGCCGGACACACCGCGTCGACTCGGGGTTCATCGTGCACAACCGGCGTACGTACCCCCACCTGCTCCGTCTCTTCGACGAACTGGGCGTGGCCACCCAGGAGTCCGAGATGAGCATGTCCGTGCGGTGCGAGGGCTGCGGTCTGGAGTACGCCGGTGCACGGGGCGCCGCGGGGCTGTTCGCCCGGCCGGGCGCCGTGCTGCGTGGCCCGTACCTGCGGATGCTCACCGAGGTGCCCCGGTTCCACCGGGCGGCGCGGTCGCTCCTGGCCCAGGAGGCCGGCACAGCACTCATGACCCTGGGGGAGTTCGTGGCCCGCCGGCGCTTCTCCCCGTACTTCACGGCCCATTTCCTGACGCCGATGGTCTCCGCCGTCTGGTCCTGCGACCCGGTGACCGCGTTGCTGTACCCGGCCCGCTACCTCTTCCGGTTCCTGGACCACCACGGGATGCTCTCGACAGGCGGGTCCCCGGTCTGGCGGACCGTCACCGGCGGTTCGCGTGCATACGTCGACCGCATAGCCGAGCAGGTGCACTCCGTGCGTACGTCCACCCCCGTGCGGGCGGTGCGCCGGCACAGCGACGGCGTGGAGATCGTCACCGAGGACGGTGCCACGGAGGAGTACGACGAGGTGGTCGTCGCCACCCATCCTGACCAGGCGCTCCGGCTGCTCGCCGATCCCACCGAGGAGGAACGGCGCACCCTCGGGGCGTTCCGCTACTCCCGCAACCCCACGCTGCTGCACACCGACACGACGCTGCTGCCGCGCAGCCGCAGGGCCGCCGCCTCCTGGAACTACCTGATGCCCTCCTGCGCGGCCGACGCCGACCGGGTCACCGTCAGCTACGACATGAACCGGCTCCAGCGCCTGGACGCCCCCGAGCGGTTCGTCGTGACGCTGAACGGCGCCGACCGGGTCGACCCGGACCTCGTCCGGGCCCGCACGGTCTACGAACACCCCGTCTACACCCCGGAATCGGTCGCCGCCCGGACTCGGCTGCCCGCCCTCTCCGGGCCGGTCACCGCCTATGCCGGGGCGTACCACGGCTGGGGCTTCCACGAGGACGGCTGCCGTTCCGGCGCCGAGGCCGCCGCCGCGCTGGGAGTGGCCTGGTGACCGGTGCCCTCTATCCGTGCACCATCACCCACGTACGGACCGCGCCCCGCAGGTACGCCCTGCGGCACCGCACCTACCTGTGGCTGATCGACCCGGACCGGCCGCCGCGGCTGCCGGCCGTCCTGCGCCCGCTGGCCCGCTTCGAGGCCCGTGACCACTTCGGCGGCACGGCCCCCACCATCCGGGCCGGTCTCGAACGGTTCCTCCGGGCCCGAGGTGTCGAACTCGCCGACGGCACCGTCACGATGCTCACCCAGGCCCGGGTGCTCGGCCACGTCTTCAACCCGCTGACCGTCTACTGGTGCCGCCGCCCCGACGGAACCCCGCTCTGCGTCGTCGCCGAGGTGCACAACACCTACGGGGAACGCCACGGCTACCTGCTGCGCCCGGACGCCGCGGGCCGGGCGGTGACCGGCAAGGGCTTCTACGTGTCGCCGTTCTTCCCGGTGGACGGGCGGTACCGGATGCGGCTGCCCGAACCGGGCCCGCAGCTGAACCTGACGGTCCATCTGGAGCGCGAGGGCGGACGCCCGTTCACCGCGACCGTGCGCGGCAGCCGGCGTCGCGCCACGCCCTGCCGGCTGCTCCGGCTGTTCCTGCGCCACCCCTTCTCCACCGCGGTCGTCTCCGCCGCGATCCGGCTGCACGGCATCCGGCTGTTCCTGCGCCGGCTGCCCGTACAGCCACGCCCCCGTCACCGAACTCAGGAAGGCATGCAGTGAAGGTGCCCACCTCTCCCACTCCGCCCGTCGCCCCCCTCGCTCCGGCCCCCCGCAGCGCCGCCCCCGCACCAGCCGCCACGGTCCTCCTCGCGGGTGCGGACCCGGAGCGCTGGCCCGATGTCGTCGCACTGCCCCGGGCCTCGGGAGCCAGGACCGCCGTGGCCGAACGGCTCGTACGGCACGCGCTCGCCCGCCTTCCGCTGCGTGCCGGACTCGCGGGCCGCGGCAGCATCGGCCTGGGCGGACCGCTGATGGACATCCGCGAACCCGACGCGTTCTTCCGCCGGATCGGCGCGAGCGGGCTCATCGGCTTCGGCGAGTCGTACATGGCGGGCGAATGGGAGTCCCCCGACCTCGTCGGCGTCCTGACCGTACTCGCCGGGCACGCCGCCGACCTCGTCCCCGCACCGCTGCAGAAGCTGCGCCGGCTCTGGGCGCTGCGGCAGCCCACCGCGCAGGCCAACACCCCCGAGGGCTCACGCGGCAACATCAGCCACCACTACGACCTGTCGAACGACCTCTTCGCCCTCTTCCTCGACGAGACGCTGACGTACTCCGCCGCCGTATTCAGCGGCTTCCCGGCCGAGCGGGACCTCCTGCCCGACGCCCAGCACCGCAAGATCGACCGGCTGCTCGACGCTGCCGGGGCCGGTCCCGGCACCGAGCTGCTGGAGATCGGCACCGGCTGGGGCGAACTCGCCCTCCGTGCCGCCGCTCGGGGCGCCCGCGTCACCACGCTGACCCTCTCCCGGGAACAGCAGGAGCTGGCCCGGGCCCGGATCCGCGAGGCCGGCCACGAGGACCGGGTCGACGTGCGGCTCTGCGACTACCGCGACGTCACCGGGGAGTACGACGCGATCGTCAGCGTCGAGATGATCGAGGCGGTCGGGGAGGAGTTCTGGCCCGTCTACTTCCGGACCCTGGAGCGGTGCCTCGCACCGGGCGGGCGGATCGCACTCCAGGCCATCACGATGCCGGACGACCGGATGCTCGCCAGCCGCAGCACGTACACCTGGATCCAGAAGTACATATTCCCCGGCGGACTGCTGCCCTCCACCGAGGCGATGGAGCGTGTCACCGCGGGGCACACGGGTCTGCGCATACAGCAGCGCGACAGCTTCGGCACGCACTACGCCGAGACCCTGCGGCTGTGGCGGGAACGGTTCGAGGAGCGGGCCGACCAGGTCGAGGCGCTGGGCTTCGACGCGACCTTCCGCCGCATGTGGACCTTCTACCTCGCCTACTCCGAGGCCGGATTCCGGTCCGGTTATCTCGATGTGCAGCAGATTCTCCTGACCCGTGAGGACAGTGCGTGAACACCTCCACCGACACCTCCGGACGGGCGGCCCGGCGGGGCGCACCCGTCATCGAGCAGTCCCTCGGCGGCCCGCCTCCGGGCAGGACCAGGATGGGGGACGGCATCGAGACCGGCCCTGGGAACGCTCCCACGGTGCACGTCCGTCCCGGCCGGGCGCTGCGCCGCCTCCGCCGGCACCCCGGTGGACTCGGCCCCGCCGACGGCTGGGACAAGGATCCGGGCACGGTCCCCGCGCAGCGCGCGGAGGCCGTAGCGGCGGACAGGGTGGGCCGGGGTACGGGGGCCGGACGATGAACGGCTTCGCATGGGGCGCCTTCGGGGTGAACCTGGCGGCGGCGGCGGGCGCCGCACTCGCCGTCATGCTCGGGACGTTCCTGATCGCCCTGCGCAAGGGCGTGCACCGGATCGTCGACGTGGCCTGGGGTCTCGGCTTCGCGGCCGTCGCCGTCGTCTCGTACGCGATGTCGAACGGTCACGGGGAGGGGACGCTCCGCGTCCTGGCGACCGTGCTGACCGCCGTCTGGGGCCTGCGGCTCGCCGTGCACATCGGCCGCCGCGGTCGTGGCCACGGGGAGGACCCGCGCTACGAGGCCATGCTGGCCAAGGCACCGGGCAACCGCGGTCTGTACGCCCTGCGGAAGGTGTACCTCCTCCAGGGGGCACTGGTCTGGCTGATCTCCCTGCCGGTGCAGGCCGCGTACTACCTGGCGGGGTCACCGGGCGGCTGGGCCTGGGCGGGGACCGCACTCTGGGCGGTGGGAGCCGGCTTCGAGGCGGTGGGCGACGCACAGCTGGCCCGCTTCAGGCGCGATCCGGCGAACAAGGGCCGGATCATGGACCGGGGGCTGTGGTCCTGGACCCGTCACCCCAACTACTTCGGGGACTTCTGCGTCTGGTGGGGGCTCTTCCTCGTCGTCTGCGCCGACCCCGCGGTCGCGGCCGTGACACTCGTGTCGCCCGTCGTGATGAGCCTCCTGCTGATCAAGGGCAGCGGGAAGGCCCTGCTGGAGCGGCACATGGAGGGGAGGCCCGGGTACGCCGGCTACCGGGCCCGCACCAGCGGCTTCTTCCCCCTGCCGCCGGGCACGGTCCGCCGCGGCTGACCCCGGGTGTGCACGGCATGGGGGCCCCGGCCTTCGGGGCCGGGGCCCCACCCATGCCGTGACGGCTCAGGCGTCCGGGAAGTCCATGAGGGCCACCGGCTGCGTGGTGGGCTCCTCCGATCCGCCCGCGGGCTCGACGGTGATGCCCATGCCGGAGGCGCCGTCCACGGGACCGTCCAGCAGCACCGTGTCGTCCGTCGCCGACGGGTCCATCAGTCCCGCCGACCGCATGCTCCCGTCGTCGTTGAACCACAGCTGGTAGACCTTTCCGCCGGGCGGCCGGGCCATGTCGGAGGCCAGGAACACCGCCCGGTTCGCGCTCCGCGAGACCACGACCGTGCCCCGGGCGCCGCCCTCCAGCTCCCCCGAGCTGGTCCTGGCGTCCGGAGCCGCCAGCACCCGGGCCAGCTGCTCGTTCTGCTGGCGGGCCTGGAGCGCCTCCTGCCGGGCGTCCTGTGCCACCTGGTTCTGCCAGACGGCGACCCCGCCGAAGGCGGCAGCGGCGGCGAGGCACGCGGCGAGGGCGTACGACGACCAGCGGCCGGCCCGCCCGGGGGCGACCCCGGAGCGCTCGCTCGTGCTGTGCGGCGGTGCCTCCTGCCGCACGGTCGCGATCTCCCGCAGCACCCGCTCCCGCAGCCCGGGCGGCGGGACGGCGGACACGGCGAGCCCGAGCCGGGCGGCGGTGGCGGACAGCTCCCGTACCTCCTGGGTGCACGCCTCACAGGCGCCCAGATGCCGTTCGAACGCGAGGCGCTCCTCCTCCGGCAGGGCATGCAGGGCGTACGCCCCGGTCAGTGTGTGCAACTCGGCCGTGCTCATGCGCTCACCCCCAGGCAGTCGCGCAGCCGGATGAGTCCGTCGCGCATGCGTGTCTTGATCGTTCCCAGTGGCACGGACAGCAGCTCGCCGACCTCGCGATAGGTCAGCCCGCGGTAGTACGCCAGCGTCACCGACTCCCGCTGGAGCTCGGAGAGCGTCCGCAGACAGCGCCGGACCTGTTCCCTCTCCAGCCGGCTCTCGACCTGCTCGGACACCTCGTCGAAGTCCGGGGTGCGGTCGAGCAGCGCGGCCCTGTGCTCCCGGGCCGCGGCCGCCTCGGCCGACCGGACCCGGTCCACCGCGCGGTGGTGGGCGAGCGTCAGCACCCAGTTCATGGCACTGCCGCGGGACGGCTGGTAGCGGGGGGCGGTGCGCCAGACCTCGACCAGGACCTCCTGTGCCACTTCCTCGGACTGGGCCGGGTCGCGGAGCACGCTCCGCACCAGGCCGAGAACCGGCCCGCTGACCTGGTCGTACACCTGGGTGAAGGCGTCCTGGTCACCACGGGCGACCTGGACGAGCAGCTCCTGCAGGCCCGGACCGGGCGCGGGGGCCCGACTGATGTGTACGGCTTCTCTCACGCGGACGATCCTCCCGGGGCACGCATCGGTTTCCCGGGTGATTCGGAGCCGACCGCCGCGCGGATTGGCCGGTGCCCCTGCCGATTCTCCGGTCCGCCACATTCTCCTACGCGGACGGCGCCGGCCGGGACGGAGACTTCCGGACCCCCCGGATGACGAGGAGGACCACCAGGCCGATCGGTGAGAGCAGAATCGTCAGCACCAGCAGGGGGCCCGTCACCAGCGGGGACACCCCGAGTCTGCGTGACTCCAGGAACATCCACTGTCCGAGCAGCAGATCCCAGGCGATGATCTGCGCCCAGACCGCTCCGGCGCCGTTCGCCAGTGCCGTGAGCTCGCGGAAGGTGTCGATGTCCGGGTCGCTCACCGCCGCCCACAGCTCCGGGAAGACCGGCACGGCCATCACCGCCCAGAGGGTGAGTACCGGAAGGACGGTCAGCGGGGAGGAGGCCACGCGGGCGGTGGGCCGCCAGCGCGGAGCGAAGATCATGAGCAGCCAGAACGGCGCGGCCGCCAAGAAGGTGATCTCGAAGAGCGCACCGGTCATGGGACGAGCTCCTTGTTCCGCGCGGGGGCCGACGGGGCGGAGGCGTGCGGGCGGAGCGCCGCGAGGGCTCCGGCGGCCGTGGCGGCGAGGATCAGCCCCGCGGCGGCGAGCGTCACCCCGTCGGGGTGGGACAGCGGCTGCCCGCGCAGCGCCTGCCAGGTCACCAGGGCGACGACCGCGGCGTAGGCACCGGAGGCGACGAGTACCAGCCGCAGCCGCACACGCGGGTCGCGCAGCCGGGCGACCCGGGGTGCCAGGAGGATCAGGGCGAGCAGGAACAGCGGGAGGACCTGCAGGGCGTGCATGCCGATGAAGTGCGGGACGCGCAGGTCGCCGCCCGTCGTCGACCATCCCGTCAGCGGCATGGACGGCCCCCCGTCGGGTACGCCGACCGAGTGGGCGCCGACCACATCGGCGGTGTCGAGACCGCCGGCCGCACGCTGCCCGGCCGAGGGCTGCGCCATCAGGAAGCCGAACCCCGCGCCCACCAGGGCGATCAGCACCCCGGACCGCACGGCCCAGGCCGAGGCCCGGTCGGCGATCCGTGCGCGGAGCAGCAGCAGAGCGATGACGAACGTGCCGGCCCAGAGGACGACGACGGTGGCCGCCATCGCCTCGTACAGCATCGAGTCGAACGGTGTGGCGTGGTTGAAGTGGCTCCGCTTCCCCCTGATCACCTGGCCGGTGATGATCACCATCTCCCCGGCGCACGCGAGGGCGACAACGGCCCCGGCCCACCAGCCGATGCGCCGGCCCCGGGTCAGGAGCGTCAGCATCCATGCCAGGGCCAGTGCGTACGCCACGAACGAGACGGCGAACTTGAACGGCTTGGCCCAGATCGCCGCACCCGCGACAACCCGGTCGTCCACCAGGATCCCCACCGCTCCGACGACCGACATCACGACCATCGAGGCGGCGAACAGCACTAACGGCCGGTGCCATGTACGCCATGACTGCATGGAGACCCCCCAGGGAATTATGGATAGTGGCACTGTCCGCTATCCGATAGCGGAACTATCTATGATGGGGGTCGGCTTGGCAAGCGCTTGGAGGATGAACGCACGGTGCGCATCGGTGAATTGAGTCGGAGGTCCGGGGTCCCGGTGCCGACGATCAAGTACTACGTACGCGAGGGGCTGCTGCCCGCCGGCAGGCTGACCAGCCCCAACCAGGCGCGTTACGACGACGGCCACGAGCGCAGGCTGCGGCTGATCCGTGCCCTCCTGGACGTCGGGGGACTGCCGCTGTCCGCCATCGCGGAGGTCCTGGGGGCGGTCGACGACACCGCGCAGCCGCTGCACGAGGTGCTCGGCGTGGCGGCCGTCCGCATCACGCCCGCGCAGGCCGGGGATCCCGCAGGGGTGGGGCCCGAGTCCGCCGAGGCGCGCGAGGAGGTCGCCGCGCTGCTGGCGCGGCGCGGCTGGCGGGTGGAACCGGACAACCCGGCGGCACAGTCCCTGGCAGGAGTTCTGGCCGCTCTGCGCAGGGCGGGGCACGGCGGTTTCGTCGAGCTGCTCGACGTCTACGCGGACGCGGCGGAGTCCGTCGCCCACGCGGACCTCGACTACGTCCGGCGGCGGGTGGCGCGGGAGGACCTGGTGGAGAGCGTCGTCGTCGGCACGGTGCTCGGGGAAGCCATGTTCGGAGCCCTGCGACGGCTCGCCCATGTGGACGCCTCGGCGCGCGCCTACGAAGGCGGACGGGAGGCGGAGCCGGGGGCCCGGTAGTGAGGCGCACACGAAACCCGGTCGGCGTCCTGGACGGCGACCGGGTTCCCTGGGGTGCGGGGGAGGGTCAGGCGGCGCTCTCCTGCTCGCGCTCCACCTGCTCGTTCCACTCACGCTTGACCGCGCGCCACGCGTCGTCGTTCTGGCCGAGGCGCCAGTATCCCGAGATGGAGAGCTGCTTGAGGGGGATGCCCCGCTCCAGGCGGAGGTGGCGCCGGATCTCCTTCACGAAACCCGCCTCGCCGTGGACGAAGGCCTGCACCTCGCCCTCGGGGAACTCCAGCCCGGTCACCGCCGCGACGAGAGCCTCGCCGACCGGACGGTCGCCGCGGTGCAGCCAGGTCACCGAGACGCCGTCCGGCGCCACGAGCTTCTGCTCCTCGGAGGGGTCCGGAACCTCCACGAAGGCGTGCACCGGCGCGCCCTGAGGCATGTGCTCCAGTGACGCGGCGATCGCGGGCAGGGCGCTCTCGTCGCCCACCAGGAGATGCCAGTCCGCCGAGGCCTCCGGCACGTAACCGCCGCCGGGGCCCAGGAACGTCACCTGGTCGCCGGGCTGTGCCCGCGCCGCCCAGGGACCCGCCAGGCCCTCGTCCCCGTGCACCACGAAATCGACCGCGAGCTCACGGGTGTCGGGGTCCCAGGAGCGCACCGTGTACGTGCGGGTGGTGGGCCACAGCTCGCGCGGGTACTCCTCGCGGATCGCGGCCATGTCGAAGGGGTGGCTGTAATCCGCGCCCTCCGGGGCGAAGCACAGCTTGATGTAGTGGTCGGTGTATCCCGCGAGGGTGAAGTCGGCCAGGCCTTCGCCACCGAGGACCACGCGCACCATGTGCGGGGTGATCTGCTCGGTGCGCAGAACCTGCGCGCCCTGCGCCTTCGGTGTCCGGCGTTGCGGCCGATCTGCCACGAGGTACTCCCTGCTCTGGGCATATATGAGGTTCTATGCACTTAGGCTTACCTAAGCTAGCACCTTCAGTCCTGGAGCGTGAGAAGCAGGCGCTGCAGCGCGTTCCCCAGTCCCCACTGCGTGGCGAGGGCCTCCAGGGCGGCCGGGTCGCGCGGTTCGCGCGGCAGTGCGGGGTCGAACTCGGGCAGGGGTACGTCACCGGCGACGCGGACGACCTTCGGGGCGACCGCCACGTAGTCCCGGGCCTCGTCCAGCCGCTTGCGCTGGGACGGGGTCAGGCGGGCGGCGGGGTCGTCCACCGCCGCCATGATCCCGGCCAGGTCGCCGAAGGCGTCGAGCAGCTTCGCCGCCGTCTTCTCGCCGATACCGGGCACCCCCGGCAGTCCGTCGCTGGGGTCGCCGCGCAACAGGGCCAGGTCCACGTATCCGCTGCCGTCCACGCCGTACTTCCCGCGCAGCCAGGCCTCGTCCGTCACCTGGAGCGTCCCCACGCCCTTCAGGGGGTAGAGCACCCGCACCCCGCGGGCGTCGTCGACCAGCTGATACAGATCCCGGTCCCCCGTCACGATGTCCACCGGGCCGGCGGCCTGCCCGGCCAGCGTGCCGATCACGTCGTCCGCCTCGTACGGGGCGACGCCCACCCGGGCGATGCCGAGGGCGTCCAGCACGTCCTCGATCACCGGGACCTGCGGGGAGAGGGTGTCGGGGACCTCCTCCTCGTCCGGGACCCCCTCGCCGGTCTCGACGGCGACGCGGTGCGCCTTGTAGGTGGGGATCAGATCGACCCGCCACTGCGGACGCCAGTCCGCGTCCATGCAGGCCACCAGGTCGTCCGGCCGGTGGTCCTGCACCAGCCTGGCGATGAAGTCGAGCAGTCCGCGCACGGCGTTGACCGGGGTGCCGTCCGGTGCGCGCACCGAGTCCGGGACGCCGTAGTAGGCGCGGAAGTAGAGGGAGGCGGTGTCGAGGAGCATCAGGCGTCGCGTCACACCCCCGATCATGCCGCACCCCACCGACACGGCCCGGACGCGCGGGCGTGCGGATCCCTCTTCCCCCGTCTTCCGTAGTGAGCTGGGTCACACAAGTGTTTGGTTCGCGTAAGCGAGGGCAGGCGCGGCACCGGAGCGGACCACGTCCATTTTTCAACAAGTGCGCGTGCTCTGCGGACCGAATCCGCACCGCTCCACGGTCTGCCGAAGGGGGTGGCAGGCCGTTTTCGGTTCAACGCGTGAGGTGTATGTGTCAAGGCTGCAGGCTGAGCACTTGTACAAAGTGTTCGGCAGACGACCCGATCAAGCCGTGCAGAAGCTCGAGAGCGGTACCCACCGTGACGAGCTGCGCGCCGACGGAACGACCGCAGCGGTGATCGACGCCTCGTTCACCGTGGAACCGGGCCAGATCTTCGTCGTCATGGGACTCTCCGGATCGGGGAAGTCCACATTGCTGCGGATGCTCAACGGTCTGCTGGAGCCGACAGCCGGCCGGGTGCTGTTCGACGGTCAGGACCTGACCGCCCTCAGCGCCCGTGAGCTGCGCACCGTCCGCTCCACCAAGATCAGCATGGTCTTCCAGCACTTCGCGCTGTTCCCTCACAGGAGCGTGCTCGAGAACGCCGCGTACGGCCTGGAGGTCCAGGGCGTCCCGCGTGCGGAGCGCGAGAAGCGAGCCGCCGAGGCCCTGGAGCTGACCGGGCTCGCCGGCTGGGAGAAGTCCTGGCCCGACGAGCTGTCCGGCGGCATGCAGCAGCGTGTGGGCCTGGCCCGCGCGCTCGCCACCGACGCGGACCTGCTGCTGATGGACGAGTCCTTCAGCGCACTCGACCCGCTGATCCGGCGTGACATGCAGGACCAGCTCCTCGAACTGCAGAAGCGTCTGAAGAAGACCATCGTCTTCATCACCCACGACCTCAACGAGGCCATGCGCCTCGGCGACCGCATCGCCGTGATGCGGGACGGCGAGATCGTGCAGCAGGGCACCGCCGAGGACATCCTCGTCCGGCCGTCCAACGACTACGTCGCGTCCTTCATCCAGGACGTCGACCGCTCCCGGGTGCTCACCGCCGGTTCGATCATGGAGGCGCCCGAAGCGGGGCGCTCCGACACGGACCTCAAGGCCGGCGCTCCCGCGACGGTGACGGCCGACACGCCGATAGCCGAGCTCTTCACCCCGTGCTCCACCAGCGGGGTCGCCGTGGCCGTGACCGACGCGGACGGCGGCGTCATCGGCGTCGTGCCCCGCAACCGGCTGCTCGCTGCGCTCGGCGAGGAACCGCAGGTCGAGGCCGCCGTCCCGGCCCAGCGCGACACCAAGAAGGTGAACGCCGGTGCCTAGGCTCTCCTTCGGCGCGTGGGTCGAGGACGCGGTCGACTGGCTCCAGTCGAACCTCACCTGGATCTTCGACGCCATCAAGACCGTGCTCGGCGGCATGTACGACGGTGTGAACGCCGTACTGGGCGGCGGTGAGCCCCTGCTGCTGGCCGGGATCTTCGCCGTCATCGCGTTCTGGCTTCGCGGTGTCATCCCCGCGGTGCTCACCTTCGCCGGCTTCGCGCTCATCGACTCCCTCGCCCTCTGGGACGAGGCGATGGCGACCCTCTCGCTGGTCGTCGTGGCAGCCGTCATCACGATCGTGATCGCGGTGCCCACGGGCATCTGGGCGGCGCGCAACAACAGGGTCAGCGCCGCGCTGCGGCCGGTGCTCGACGTCATGCAGACGATGCCCGCCTTCGTCTACCTGATCCCCGGCGTGATGTTCTTCGGCGTCGGTGTCACCCCCGGCGTGATCGCCACGATCGTCTTCGCGATGCCGCCCGGCGTCCGGATGACCGAACTCGGCATCCGCCAGGTCGACGGCGAACTGGTCGAGGCGGCCGAAGCCTTCGGCACCACGCCCAAGCACACCCTCACCCGGGTGCAGCTGCCGCTCGCACTGCCGACGATCATGGCCGGGATCAACCAGGTCATCATGCTGGCCCTGTCGATGGTCGTCATCGGCGGCATGGCCGGCGCCGGTGGTCTCGGCGAGAAGGTGTACGCGGCGATCACCCAGCTGCAGGTCGGCCTCGCCGCCGAGAGCGGGATCGCCGTCGTCATCCTCGCCATGTACCTGGACCGGATGACCGGCGCGCTCAACGAGCGGGTCTCCCCGCTCGGCCGCCGCGCCGCCGCCAAGGTCGCCGCCGGTGCGCGGCGGCTCAAGTTCACGCACTACAAGCCCGGGACCGCCGTCGCGATGACCGGTGTCGTCGTCCTCGCGCTCGTCGCGGGCGGTCTCAACATCGCCGGTTCCGGCGACTCGAAGGCCGAGGAGGCCGGCAGCGCGAACGTCGGCCAGGGCCAGAAGATCAACATGGGGTACATCCCCTGGGACGAGGGCATCGCCTCCACGTTCCTGTGGAAGGAGATCCTCGAGCAGCGCGGATACGAGACCGGGATCACCCAGCTCGACGCCGGTCCGCTCTACTCCGGCGTCGCCCGCGGCGACATCGACTTCCAGACGGACTCCTGGCTGCCGACCACGCACAAGGACTACTGGGACAAGTACAGCGGCCAGCTGGAGGACCTCGGTTCCTGGTACGGCCCCACCTCGCTGGAGCTGACGGTTCCGTCGTACGTCGAGGGCATCGACTCGCTCGAGGACCTCAAGGGCCAGGGCAAGAAGTTCGACGGCAAGATCATCGGCATCGAGGCCAGTGCCGGGATGATGGGCACGCTGAACAAGGAGCCGGTCGTGGTGACCCTGTGGTCGCCGCACTGGGCCTACGGCAAGCACGACCTGAAGAAGCTCAAGGACCCGAAGGGTGCCTGGGGCAAGGGCGAAGAGGTTCACACCGTCGCCCACAAGGGCTTCGCGAAGAAGGCTCCCGCCGTCGCCAAGTGGCTCAAGGACTTCGAGCTCAGCGAGAAGCAGCTCACGAGCCTCGAGAACGAGATCCAGAACGCCGGTCAGGGCCAGGAGCAGGACGGCGTCCGCACCTGGCTGGAGAAGAACCCCGGTCTGGTCGACAAGCTGGCCCCCGTGCCGGGCGGTGCGGGAGGCTCGCAGAAGGGCAAGGACGCGGGCAAGACCGTCGACATGGGGTACTTCCCGTGGGACGAGGCGATCGCCAGCACCTACCTCTGGCAGAACATGCTGGAGGACCGGGGTTACAAGACCACGGTCAAGCAGCTCGACCCGGGCCCGCTCTACACCGGCCTCGCACAGGGGCAGCTCGACGTCCAGTTCGATTCGTGGCTGCCGACGACGCACAAGGACTACTGGGACCGGTACAAGGAGAACCTCACCGATCTCGGTTCCTGGTACGGCCCCACCTCGCTGGAGCTGTCGGTCCCGTCGTACGTCGAGGGCATCGACTCGCTCGAGGACCTCAAGGGCCAGGGCAAGAAGTTCAACGGCAAGATCATCGGCATCGAGTCGAGCGCCGGGATGATGGGCACGCTGAACAAGAAGGTGCTCAAGGAGTACGGCCTCGAAGGTGAGTACGAGGAGCCGGTCGTGGTGACCCTGTGGTCGCCGCACTGGGCCTACGGCAAGCACGACCTGAAGAAGCTCAAGGACCCGAAGGGTGCCTGGGGCAAGGGCGAGCAGATCCACACGGTCGCCAAGAAGGACTTCGCCAAGGACTTCCCGGAGCTGACCGGCTGGCTGAAGGACTTCGAGCTCAGCGAGGCGCAGCTCGCCTCGCTCGAGGTGGAGATCCAGAAGGGCGGTGCGGGCAAGGAGAAGGAGTCCGCCCGCCGCTGGATGGACGCCAACCCCGACGTGGTGGCGAAGCTGGCGCCCGTCGGCGGCTGATCCCGCGGATCGACCCCCCGTCCCACGCTGAAGGGGACGGCCCCGGTAGCGAACCGGGGCCGTCCCCTTCACGCTTGACTGAAGGAGTCCCCGAAGGGTCCCCGTCCGCCCCCCGTCCGTAGACTTCCCCTCCGTCTCGCAGACGACATGCGTAGGGTGCTGGCAACCGGGAGGATGGCGATCCGGGGAGGGAGCCGGACATGGATGAGAAGGAAGCCCTTCGAGTGGGGGCCGCGGTCCGCCGACGCCGCAGGACCCTCGGACTCACCCTGGCCGCGGTGGCCGGGCGCAGCGGCCTGTCCGTACCGTTCCTCAGCCAGATCGAGAACGAACGGGCCAGGCCCAGTCCCCGGTCCCTGGACCGGGTGGCGGACGCCCTGGAGACCACGACCGAGCGGCTGCGGGCCGCGGCGGACTCCGCACGCGCCGTGGACGTCGTACGGGCGGACGACGAGGACGGCGTCCACAGACTGGTGCGCGGACGCCACCAGCTCAGCGCGATGGAGTTCATCGGCGAACAGGACCTGCGGCGCGAGTTCCAGCACCGCAACGACGAGGTGATGTACGTCGTGGAGGGCGCCGTCGAGGTCGAGGCGGAAGGGCGGGCCCACCGGCTGGGCCGGGGCGACACCCTCTTCCTCTCCGGCGGGGTCCGGCACCGGTGGCGGGCCACCGTACCCGGCACCCGGCTGCTGGTCGTCTCCGTCGCCGAGCACATCGACGCGACGTACGACTCGCGCCGCTGACGGGCCCGAGGCCTCTTCCGGGCTGCCGGCCGTACTCGTCGACGGGCGTCACCTCACGTGGCACGGACCGTCACCGGCCGAAGCGGCCGGGGCCCTGCGAGCAGCTCTCCGCTGAACAGCCCGCCCAGCGTCCGTACGCCGGCGACCGCCCAGGCGGTCACCAGCAGGGCGTAGAGCGCCACCGCCAGCCAGGTGAACGCGTGCAGCCCGGTGTGCCGGGCCAGGCCCGCGGCGCCGGTGACACACGTACCGACCGGGAACGTGAACCCCCACCACGTCATCGTGAACCGCATACCGCGCCGCACGGCACGCACCACCAGCGAGGCGGACAGGGCCAGCCAGAGCAGTGCGAATCCCATCACGGGCACCCCGTACAGGACGGCGAAGGCGCCGAAGGCCGAGGCGTACGGCGCCGGGATCGCGCCCGGCGCCACATCGGCCAGCTGGTTGACGGCGGTCGTGGACTGCCCCAGCGGCCCGAGCACGAGGAACATCGTCGGGGTCAGTGCGAGCGGCAGGGGGCCCTGGTGGACCAGCCGGGCGAAGATCGGCGGCACGATCACCAGGGTCGCCAGGAGGGACAGCCCGAACATCGCGTAACAGGCGAGCAGAAGCGCCTCGCGGCCCTGGCCGGGGGGCAGCTCGGGCACCAGCAGCGGTCCGACCGCCGCCGAGACCATCGGGGCCACGAGCGGGAGCAGCCAGACGGGAGACGCGGTTCCGGGGGCGGGACGGTGGCGTACGACCATGAGGTACGGGATCGCCACTGCGGCCACGAGGCCGGTGACCGTGCCGGCGGTGAACAGGAGCACGTCCACGGCGACCGCGGCCCGATGCCCGATGACGTCCTGGCCCGCCACCAGTGTGCCCGCGCCGACGGCGAGCAGAGCCATGGACAGGCAGCCGTGGAACGGGGCGACCGCAGGGTCCATGAGGTGGGTGCGCGCCTGGTCGGGGTGGAGGAGCCAGTGGCCGGCACGGGCGGTCAGCACGACGGCCAGCAGTACGGCGGACAGGGCCCACACCGCGACGCAGGCGGACCGCAGACCCGGTACGCCCACGGGCAGCGTGGCCCCCGCGGTCGCGACGACGGCGGTCCCCATGACCGTCGCGTACCAGTTGGGTCCGAAATGCCGCAGGGACGGGAGCCGGAGGGCGACGGCGCGGGAGGCGGGGGTCTCTGCCCGGGTCTGCGGAAAGATGGCCATGCCACGATTCTCCGGGGGCGGGGCGCCTCCCACCAGGGAGCGCCGGCCTATGAGGTCATAAGCTGGTCTTATGTCCGGTACCGAGACCTCGCCCCCCTCCCTGTCCCACCGGGTTCCCGACCTGGGAGCCATGGTGCTGCTGCTCGCGGTCGCGCGGCACGGGAGCCTGGGCAGGGCGGCGCGGGACGTCGGCATCAGCCAGCCAGCCGCCTCCGGCCGTATCCGGTCGATGGAGCGGCAGCTCGGCGTCGCCCTCCTCGACCGCTCACCGCGCGGATCCCGGCTGACCGACGCGGGCGCTCTCGTCACCGACTGGGCGCGCAGGGTCGTGGAGGCGGCCGAGGCGTTCGACGCGGGAGCACAGGCGCTGCGGGACCGGCGCGACTCCAGGCTGCGGGTCGCCGCGAGCATGACCATCGCGGAGTATCTGCTGCCGGGCTGGCTGATCGCGCTGCGGGCCGAGCGGCCCGGGACCGCCGTGTCCCTGCTCGCGGGCAACTCGGCGGCGGTCGCCCTGCGGCTGCTGGCCGGTGAGGCGGACCTCGGCTTCGTCGAGGGTCTCTCGATACCGGAAGGGCTCGACGGCACGGTCATCGCGCACGACCGACTCGTCGTCGTGGTGGCTCCGTCGCACCCCTGGGCGCGCCGGGACCAACTGACTCCCGGTGAGCTCGCCGGGACGCCCCTGATCCTGCGGGAACACGGCTCGGGCACCCGCCAGGTCCTGGACGCCGCGCTCGCCGTGCACGGAGGGCTGGCGCGCCCGCTGCTCGAACTCTCCTCGACGACCGCGGTGAAGGGGGCCGCGGAGAGCGGTGCCGGTCCCTGTGTGCTGAGCGAACTGGCGCTGGGTGAGGAGCTCTCCGCGCGGCGCCTGGTCAAGGTCAGGGTGGCCGGCGTCCGGCTGCGCCGTCAGCTGCGCGCGGTCTGGCCCGCCGGCCACCGGCCCACGGGACCTGCCCGCGACCTGCTCGCCCTGACCGCCGGTGCGACGCACGAGCCCTGACCGCCCGTCGGGCGCGTGGCCGCTGACGGGCCGGGTGCGGGAGCCTTGTCCGCCGGTCGCGTGAGCCTCAGGAGGAGGGCACGGCCGCCCCGGCCCGGGCCGCCGCGACCAGGGCCCGCATGATCCGGAGGTCGTCACCCATCTCCGGGTGCCACTGGACCCCGAGCACCCACCGGTCGCCCGGCAGTTCGACGGCCTCCACCGTGCCGTCCGCCGCGTGCGCCGAGGCCACCAGGCCCGGCGCGAGCCGGTCCACGGCCTGGTGGTGATACGTGGGTACGGACGCCTCCTCGGGCACGAGCGAGGCGTACAGCGTCCCCGGGACAGGCGTCACCGGGTGCTCGCCGAGGACACCGGATTTGCCGAACGGGCCCGCGTGGCCGTCCAGATGCTGGGTCAGGGTGCCGCCCAGTGCCACGTTGAGCAGCTGCATGCCGCGGCAGATCCCGAGCACCGGAGTGCCGGCCGCCTTCGCCGCGCGGAGCAGGGCCACTTCCCAGGTGTCGCGCTCGTGCGCCGGCGGTCCCGTCCGGAAATCACGCTCCGCGCCGTACAGACCGGGATCGACATCGGCTCCGCCCGCGATCACGAGGCCGTCCACCCGGGCCACGGCGGCGGCCGCCTTCGCGGGGTCGTCGGGCGGCAGCAGCGCGGCCAGCGCGCCCGAACGCTGTACCAGCCGAGGGTATGCGGAGGGGAGCACCGCGGCGGGGAGCTCCCAGACGCCCCAGCGAGCCGCCGGCTCCAGATAGGTCGTGACGCCGATGAGCGGTTCGTGCATGGTGCGGTCCCTCCGGCGGCCGGCCTGCGGACCGGCCCGGTGCAATGGTGTCGCGTCATACCTTTGTTCGTACCGCGCCGCCGCGCAAGAGCGGGGATCCAGAAGGGCAAGATCAAGCCAGGAAGCCCCGCAGCAGCGCGGCCGTCCCCGCGCAGTGCTCGCGCGTCACCGCCCGCGCCGCCTCCTCGTCGCGGTCGAGCACCGCCTCGACGAGGGCCGTGTGCTGATGCTGCGAGTGTTCGAGGTTCCGCACCAGAAGGGGTATGCAGTCCAGTAGTTCGTTGACGCCTGCGCGCACGGCCGCGTAACGGGCCGCGAGGGAGGGCGAGCCGGAAAGCTCGACGAGCGTCAGATGGAAGAACGTGTCAAGTCTGCGGTAGTCGGGCAGAGGTGCCTCGTGTGTCGCCGCCAGAGCCGTACGCAGCCGGTCCGCTCCCTCGTCGTCGAGGCCGCGCGACGCGCAGAGCCCGGCTGCCCCCGCCTCCAGGACCTCGCGGAAGAGCAGTACGTCCTCCATGTCGACGTCCGCCACCCGTCGGCGCAGCTCGTCATCGTCGGCCGGGCCCGTGCGGGGGAGCACGAACGTGCCGCCGTAGCGGCCGCGTCTGGCCTCGACCAGCCCCTGGTCCTGGAGCGCCTTCAGCACCTCGCGCAGGGTGACGCGGCTGACGGCGAGGCGCCCGGCCAGCTCACGCTCGGCCGGCAGCCGCCCGCCACCGGGCACCAGACCGAGGCGGATCACCTGGAGGATCTGCTCCAGCGCCTCCTCGAAGCCGTTGCCCGCGCGGACCGGCCGCAGCGCGGGCAGCAACCGGTCGGAGGGCCCGGGTTCCCCGGTCTCTTCCGCCACGTCCCGATCCCCTTCCCCCCAATGGTTCTCTCCCATACCTTAGACCGAACGAGGAGTTCTCCGTGGCAGACCGAACACCCCCGCTGGGGACCGACGAGCTGCGCGTGCTCGTGCAGCGCGGTGAGATCGACACCGTGGTCCTCGCCTTCCCGGACATGCAGGGCAGGCTCCAGGGCAAACGGTTCGCGGCGTCCTTCTTCCTCGACGAGGTGCTGGAACACGGCACGGAGGGCTGCAACTACCTGCTCGCCGTCGACACGGACATGAACACCGTCGACGGGTTCGCGATGTCGTCCTGGTCCAACGGCTACGGCGACTTCGCGATGCGCCCCGACCTCACCACCCTGCGCCGCGTCCCCTGGCACGAGGGGACGGCCCTGGTCATGGCCGATCTCACCTGGGAGGACGGCTCGCCGGTAGCCGCGGCGCCCCGCCAGATCCTCCGGCGGCAGCTGGAGCGGCTCGCCGCCCACGGGCTGACCGCGCACGTCGGCACGGAGCTGGAGTTCATCGTCTTCAAGGACACCTACGAGCAGGCATGGGACCGCAACTACCGCGGACTCACCCCGGCCAACCAGTACAACATCGACTACTCCGTACTCGGCACCGGCCGCATCGAACCGCTGCTCCGCCGCATCCGGAACGAGATGGCCGCCGCCGGGCTCACCGTCGAGTCCGCCAAGGGCGAGTGCAACCCCGGCCAGCACGAGATCGTCTTCCGCTACGACGAGGCCCTCGTCACCTGCGACCAGCACGCCGTCTACAAGACCGGTTCCAAGGAGATCGCCGCCCAGGAAGGCGTCGCGCTCACCTTCATGGCGAAGTTCAACGAGCGCGAGGGCAACTCCTGCCACATACACCTCTCGCTCCGGGACGCCGACGGACAGAGCGTCATGGCGGGCGAGGGCGGGACGATGTCCCCCGTGATGCGGCGCTTCCTCGCGGGCCAGCTCACCGCCCTGCGCGACTTCTCCCTGCTGTACGCGCCGAACATCAACTCCTACAAGCGCTTCCAGCCCGGCTCCTTCGCCCCGACCGCCGTCGCGTGGGGCCACGACAACCGCACCTGCGCCCTGCGCGTCGTCGGGCACGGCCGTTCCATGCGCTTCGAGAACCGGCTGCCCGGCGGCGACGTCAACCCGTACCTCGCGGTCGCCGGACTCGTCGCCGCCGGACTGCACGGCATCGAGAACGAGCTGGAACTCCCCGACGCCTGCGAGGGCAACGCCTACACCGCCGGATACGACCGGGTCCCGGCCACACTCCGCGAAGCCGCCGCGCTCTGGGAGCACAGCGATGTGGCCCGGGAGGCGTTCGGCGACGACGTCGTAGCCCACTACCGCAACATGGCGCGCGTCGAACTGGAGGCCTTCGACGCAGCGGTGACCGACTGGGAGCTCCGCCGCTCCTTCGAACGCCTGTGAGGCACCCCGTGATCAACGAACACCGTGTCCTGAACCCGGCGACGGAAGAGCTCGTCGCCACGGTCCCCGCCACCACCGCCGCCGAGGTCGGCGCCGCCGTCGCCCGAGCCGCCACCGCCCAGCGCACCTGGGCCGCCCTCGCTCCGGCCGACCGCGCCCGGCTGCTGCGCCGCTTCGCCGTGCTCGTCGACGGACACGCCGAGCGGCTGGCCCGGCTGGAGGTCACCGAGGCGGGACACACCCTGGGCAACGCCCGCTGGGAGGCGGCCAACGTACGGGACCTGCTCGACTACGCGGCCGGGGGAGTGGAACGCCTGACGGGGCGCCAGATTCCGGTACCGGGCGGGGTCGACCTCACGTTCCTCGAACCGCTGGGCGTCGTAGGAGTGATCGCCCCGTGGAACTTCCCCATGCCGGTCGCCGCATGGGGCGCCGCCCCCGCACTCGCCGCCGGCAACGCCGTCCTTCTCAAACCGGCCGAGACCACCCCGCTCACCGCCCTCCACCTGGCCCGGCTCGCACTGGACGCCGGCCTCCCCGAGCACCTCTTCCAGGTGCTGCCGGGCGCCGGGGACGTGACGGGCGCCGCCCTGGTCGAACACCCGGGCGTCGCCAAGATCGTCTTCACCGGTTCGACCCGCGTCGGCAAGCAGATCATGGCCAGGTGCGCGGACCGGGTGAAGCGGCTCACCCTCGAACTCGGCGGCAAGAGCCCCAACATCGTCTTCGCCGACGCCGACATCGAGGCCGCGGCGGCCGCCGCGCCCATGTCCTTCCTGGACAACGCCGGCCAGGACTGCTGCGCCCGCACCCGCATCCTGGTCCAGCGGTCCGCGTACGACCGGTTCCTGGAACTCCTCGTCCCGGCCGTCGCCTCCGTCGTCGTGGGGGACCCGTCGGACGAGAAGACACAGATGGGACCGCTGATCTCCCTGGCCCAGCTGGAGCGCGTCCGCGGGTTCGTCCCGGACGGCGCGGACGGAATCCGGGGCAGCTCGCCCACCGGCCCCGGCTTCTGGTTCCCCCCGACCGTCCTCACCGGGATCGCGCCCGACGCCCCCGTCGCCACCGAGGAGGTCTTCGGCCCCGTCGCCGTCGTGCTCCCCTTCGAGGACGAGGACGACGCCGTCCGTCTGGCCAACGCCACCGACCACGGCCTGGCCGGCTCCATCTGGACCCGCGACGTGGGCCGCGCCCTGCGCGTCTCCCAGGCCGTCCGGGCCGGGAACCTGTCCGTCAACTCCCACTCAGCCGTCCGCTACTGGACCCCCTTCGGCGGGTACGCGCAGTCCGGGCTCGGCCGTGAACTGGGGCCCGACGCCCTCACGGCCTTCACCGAAACCAAGAACGTCTTCATCGGCACGGAGGCCTGAACACACGTGACCACCGACACCGGAAACATCTGCCGCCGCCTGACCGGCCGCACCGCCGTCATCACCGGGGCGGGCAGCGGAATCGGCCTCGCCACCGCCCGCCGGCTGGCGTCGGAGGGCGCCCACGTCGTCTGCGGCGACATCGACGAGAGCGCGGGCAGGGCCGCCGCCGAGGAGGCGGGAGGCACCTTCGTCCGCGTCGACGTCACCGACCCCGGCCAGGTCGAAGCCCTCTTCGCGGCGGCGGACGACACGTACGGCTCCGTCGACATCGCCTTCAACAACGCGGGAATCTCGCCGCCGGACGACGACTCCATCCTCACGACCGGGCTGGAGGCATGGAAACGCGTACAGGACGTCAACCTCACCTCCGTCTACCTCTGCTGCAAGGCCGCTCTCCCCTACATGCGGCGCCAGGGCCGGGGCTCGATCATCAACACCGCGTCCTTCGTGGCGCGGATGGGCGCCGCCACCTCCCAGATCTCCTACACCGCGTCCAAGGGCGGCGTCCTCGCCCTGTCCCGTGAACTCGGGGTGCAGTTCGCCCGCGAAGGGATCCGGGTCAACGCCCTGTGCCCCGGTCCGGTCAACACCCCGCTGCTCCGGGAGCTGTTCGCCGCGGACCCGGAGCGTGCCGCCCGCAGGCTCGTCCACATCCCTGTCGGCCGGTTCGCCGAGGCTACGGAGATCGCCGCCGCCGTCGCCTTCCTGGCGAGCGACGACTCCTCGTTCGTCAACGCCACCGACTTCCTCGTCGACGGCGGAATCTCGGGAGCGTACGTGACTCCGCTCGACTGACGCTCCCTAGAGTGGTGGCATGAGCAACGTGACGCCGCCCGGCTGGTACCCGGACGTGAACGTGCCCGGTACCGAGCGCTGGTGGGACGGCGCGGCATGGACCGGACACACCCGCTCGACCGCCGCGTCCCGGTCCGTGGGGCTGGGCGCGGCATGGACCGGACACATCCGCTCGACCGCCGCGTCCCGGTCCGTGGGGCTCCAGCCGCAGTACGCACCCCACGGAACCGCCGCCGCCCCCGGGGGCGGCGGCGGCCGGAGCGGCCGGGCCGCCGCCATGGCCCTGGCGGGCCTGACCGCCGTCGCCGTGGCCGTCACAGGGTTCCTCCTGCTGGGCGAGGACGGCGGCGGTACGCGGCCGGGGTCCGCGCCCGGCAGCACGCCGCAGCCCACCGCGACGGACAGCGCGAGCGCGGCCACCCCGGCGCCCGCCGAGGGTCCACAGGACGCCCCCGGGGTGCTGGTCGACCAGCTCAACGGGATCACGCTCCCGGTTCCCGACGGCTGGGAGAAGCCGGAGAACACCCTCGACGACGTCTCCACGATGCGTACGGTCGGCTCCTACACCTGCCCGGGCGACTCCGGGAGCCTCTGCTACCACGGCACGGTCTCGGTCCGGACGGCGAGCGGCACCGGCCTCACGGCCATGAAGGCCCTGGCCGAGGAGGACATCGCGACGGCGGCCGACCGCGCCTACGGGCGGGACGTCATCGACAACCTCATCCACGGGGGCATCAGGGCCCAGAAGGAGATCGCGTCCGAGTCGGTGACCGTGGCGGGGCGCACCGGCTACCTGGTGCGCCGCCAGGTCACCACGGGAGAGGGCCCCGGCGGCTACGTGCAGTCGCTCGTCTTCCCCTCAGCGGTGGGCAGCGAGACACCGGTCGTCGTGCGCTTCGCGTTCGACGCGGGCAGGGACGAGCTCCCGCTCTCCCTCATGGACACCATCACCCGCGGCATCCGGCCGATCGGGGACGCCACCGGCGGCGGCGTCGGCAGCACGGTGGCCCCCTAGCCGGGGTCTCAGAGGAAGGTGCGGCCCTCACCGCGGTACGTCGGCACGGTGGCGGTGACCCGCTCGCCCTCGACGAGCCGCAGCTCGTCGAAGCGCTCGCACAGCTCACCTGCCTTGGCGTGGCGGAACCACACCTTGTCGCCGATCAGCAGATCGTCCGCCGGGGCGCCGAGCAGCGGTGTCTGGACCTCGCCCGGGCCCTCCTGCGGGTCGTAGCGCAGCCCTTCGGGCAGGTACGGCACCGGCAGCCGGTCCGGGCCCGCCGCCCCGGACGCCGGGTAGCCGCCGCCCAGCACCGTCACCACGCCGACGCCCGGCCGCCGCACCACGGGCTGGGCGAACAGGGCCGCCGGACGGCCCGTGAACGAGCTGTAGTTGTCGAACAGCCTCGGTACGTAGAGCCCGGACCCCGCGGCGATCTCGGTCACCGCGGACTCGGCGGCGGTGTGCTGCACACTGCCGGTGCCGCCGCCGTTCACGAACTCCAGGCCGGGCGCCACCGCGCGGACCGCCCGCACGACCTCCGCGCGCCGGGCCGCCAGCTCCCTGCGTGCCGCCGACTGCATCAGCCGGACCGCGCGCGAACGCAACGGCCGTCCGGCCACCGAGTCGCCCACTCCGGCCACATGCCCCTCGTACGCCATCAGCCCCACCAGCCGGAAGCCGGGCCTGCGGTCCACCGAGCGGGCCAGCTCGGCCACCTGGGCGGGGGAGCGGAGCGGGGACCGCAGCGCGCCGATCCTGATCCGGCCGCCGAGCAGCCGCAGCGAGGTGTCCAGCTCCAGGCAGACCCGGATCTCCTCGGTGCCGCCGGCCCGCGCGGCGTCGATCAGCTCCAGCTGCGCGTGGTCGTCCACCATCACCGTCACGGCCGCCGCCAGCTTGGGATCGGCCGCCAGCTCGGCGTACGCGGACCGGTCGGCCGACGGATAGGCCAGCAGTACGTCGTCGAATCCGGCACGGGCGAGCCACAGCGACTCGGCGAGGGTGAACGACATGATCCCGGCGAAGCCCGGACGTGCGAGCACCCGTTCCAGCAGGGCACGGCAGCGTACCGACTTGCTCGCCACCCGGACCGGCTTACCCCCCGCTCTGCGCACCAGGTCGTCGGCGTTGGCGTCGAAGGCCTCCAGGTCGACGACGGCCACCGGGGCGTCGAGGTGGGCGGTGGCCCGGTCGTAACGGCTCCGGTCAGCGGCGCGGACAGTCATGGCCGCAGCTTGCCAGAAGGCCGTACCACTGGGTAGGGGACGTTCGGTGCAGATCTTCCCGGGCCCCCGGTCCCGTTCCCACGGGGCGCCGTACACCCCGTAGAGTGACCGTCACACGATCGACCGACGGGCCCGTGCGCAAGGGCGGCCCGTGGGCGGTGCGGGGACGTGGACCAGGGGGACGGATGAGTACCGAAGCGCAGCGCGCTCCAGTGCCGCCCCGCCCGGCCGGCCCGCCGCCCGTACCACCGGTCCCGCGTAACGAGCCCGCGCCGCCCGCACCAGGCGGCGCCCCCGCGTCACCGGCCCGGCGTCCGGCCCCCGCGGCGCCGTCACAGCGTCCGGCCCCCGTGCCGCCGGTTCCGCGCGGTGAGCCCGTGCCGCCGGTGGAGACGACCACCCGGCTCCGCCCCGTGCCGCCGGCTCCGGCCCACCCGGGCCCGCCGCCCGCGGCCCAGGCCCGTCCCGTACCCCCGGTCCCTCCCGGCCCGCCGCCACCGTCCGCCACCAGGCGCAGGCCCGTCGGCGCGGTGGATCTCACCCCGCGCCCCGGCGCGACCCCCGCCCCGCCCGGCGCCTACTACGCGTACGCCGAGACTCCCGCCGAGACCACCACCCGGTTGCGCCCCGTCAGGGCCCGTCACCCCGTCAGGACCGCGGCCGCCGCGGTATGCGCCGTGCTCGGTCTCGGGCTCATCGGCGGCGCGGTCACCGGCAGCTGGCTCACCGGGGACTCGGCGGCCCGGTCCGGCGACGACAGCGCGTACTCCGTCAGCCGTTCCGCCTGGCACGAGGTACCCGTCGACACCCTCTTCCCGCGCACCCTCAAGGGCGACGGAGCGGGCCCGGGGGCCACGGACCGGGTCTGGACCAGGGTCGCCGTCGCGAGCGACAGTGGCTGTGCGGCCGGCCTCGACCCGCTGCTGCTGAAGACGCTCCGCCCGGTCGGCTGCGAACGCCTGGTGCGCGCCACCTACACCGATGCCACGCGCAGCAGCGTCACCACCGTCGGCATGGTCTTCGCCGAGGCCGACACCGACGCGATGAACGCGCTCAGTGCCCGGTTCACCACCCAGCGCCTCGCAGGGCGCTCCGACCTGATGCCCCGCACCTACCCCGTCGAGGACACCGTCGCCGCCGGCTTCGGCGACCGGCAGCGCGCCAGCTGGACGGTCCACGTCCTGACCGAGCTGCCCGTCGTCGTGTTCGCCGTCTCCGGCTTCGCCGACGGCCGTACGGTCGCCGAGCCGCAGCCCGCGGCCGAGGCCATGGCCGCCGGTGCCACCACCGCCCCCGCCCAGGCCGGACTCGGCCACGAGGCGAAGGGCGTGGCCGACCGGGTGGAGCGCACCCTGCGCAGGACCGTCACCGACCTCACGGAGAAGGCGGAATGACCCGTCCCCGCCGGCTCCGCGCACTCGCCGCCGTGGCCACGGCCACCGCCTTCGCGCTGCTGCCCGCCGTCCCCGCCCGGGCGGACGCCATCCGCGACCAGCAGTGGGGCCTGGAAGCCCTGCACACCGACAGGGCCTGGCAGACCACGAAGGGGAAGGGCATCACGGTCGCGGTCCTGGACACCGGGGTCGACGACGCCCACCCGGACCTCGCCGGCCAGGTGCTCCCGGGCAAGGACCTCATCGGCTTCGGTGCCGGACGAGGCGACCGCTCCTGGGCCCTGCACGGCACGGCGATGGCCGGCATCATCGCGGGCCGCGGGAACGGCCCCGGGCGGGGCGACGGCGTTCTCGGCGTCGCCCCCGAAGCGAAGATCCTTCCCGTGCGGGTGATCCTCGAGTCCGGTGACCCGGCACGCGCCAAGGCCCGCAAGTCACGCGGAACCGCACTCGCCGACGGCATCCGCTGGGCGGCCGACCAGGGCGCCGACGTCATCAACCTCTCCCTCGGTGACGACAGCGAGTCGGCCCACCCGGAGCCCGGGGAGGACGCCGCCGTGCAGTACGCCCTCGGCAAGGGCGTCGCCGTCGTCGCGTCGGCGGGCAACAGCGGGGAGAAGGGCGACCGCATCTCCTACCCCGCCGCCTACCCCGGGGTGATCGCCGTCGCGGCCGTCGACCAGTACGGCACGCACGCCGCGTTCTCCACCCGCCGCTGGTACGCCACCGTCAGCGCGCCCGGAGTCGACATCGTCGTGGCCAACCCCGACCAGCACTACTACATCGAGTGGGGCACGTCCGCCGCGTCGGCGTTCGTCTCCGGGGCCGTGGCCCTCGTGCGCGCCGCACATCCGGATCTCTCGCCCGCGCAGCTCAAGACACTGCTCGCGGACACCGCCCGCGACGCCCCCGCGGGCGGCCGCGACGACGCCAGGGGCTATGGCATGGTCGACCCCGCCGCCGCGATAGAGGCCGGGGCGAAGCAGGGCCCGGGCGATCCGGGCGCGCGGTCCGCCCAGGCGGGTTACCGGGACGAGTACTTCGGCTCCGGGCCCACCCCGCAGGGCGGCGGCGGGGGTCCGGCCGGCTGGCTGGCCCCCTCGGCGGGCGGTCTCGGAGCCGTACTCCTCGCCCTGGCCGTGGTGCTGTGGCGCGGCAGGAACCCCGGCGGCAGGAACGCGGCCGCACCCGGACACACCCCGTTCCCCACCGGCCCCCTGCGCTGAGCGGACCGGAGCGCCGGCCGGCAGCACCCGCCTCAGCCTGCTTCCGTCACGTCGACCGCCGCCTTCGCGACGGACTCCACCAGAGCGATGCCCGCCTCCTTCGTCGCGTGCCCGCGTGACAGCACCGCGATCAGCAGGGTGTGCCCGCCGCTCTCCACCCGCCCGATGCTGTTGACGTCCCACAGCCCCGTCGTCGTCCGGGGCATCCAGCCGTTCTTCAGCACCGCGTCGGTGCCCGCCGCGGACACCCCCCACCGCTGGTCCGCCTCGACCTGGCCCATCAGCTCGGTCAGGTACGCGCGAGAGGCCGCAGACAGCACCGAATCCGTCCCGCACACCGCCTCCAGCAGCCGCACCTGGTCGGCGGCGGTGGTCTGGGTCAGCCCCCACGCGTGGGCCGCCTTCGTCCCCGTCAGGCCCAGCCGCTCGTTGGCCGCGTCGAGCTCCTCCTCCCCGCCGATCACCTTGAGCAGCTCGGTGGCCGACGTGTTGTCGCTGCGCCGGATCATGGCCTCCGCGTACGCGTGCTCCGCGCCGCTCAGCTCCCGGCCCTCGTCCTGCGCCCGGAGCAGCAGTGCGGCCAGGATGTCGACCTTGACGATGCTGGCGGCGTCATACGCCCCGTCCCCGTACGCGGCACCCGCGCCGCTCTCCGTGTCCAGCACAGCCACCGAGACGTCGGCGCCGTCCGCCAGGGGCGCCAGCGCGTCGGCCAGCTCCTCGTCGAGATCCACCTCGGGCTCCTCGCTCCGGCCCGTCGCGGCGGACGGGCTCGAAGCGGACGATACGGCGGTCACGGCCGCGGGCGCGCCATCCGGCGTGCGACCCACCAGACGGCGCCTCCCGCGGCGGAACCGGCCGGCAGCACGACGGCGGCGGTCACGAGGCCGGACAGCGCGGGCCTGCGCGTTCTGTGACGGGGCATGGCCCGGACGTCAGGGAGAGCAGCTGGCAGCAGCCTGTGCCCGACCTGTCGCCCAGGTGAGAGAACCGACCCACTACGCTCGTCCTGTGGCGCTCAAGAACATCCCGGACCCCGGTTTCTCCGACGACGACGGCACTGCCTCGCCCGAACTGACGGCAGCCCTCGCGGCCTGGGCCGCGGACCGGAAGGCCGTCGGCCCGGTCCTCGCGGCGCTCCGCGACGCCCGGCTGCTCGTGCCGGTCGTCGCCGTCCTGGGCGAGGTCGAGGAGGACGGGAACGGGCTGCGCCGCGAGAAGACCAGCGACATGGCGGTGCCGACCCTTCAGGCCGGTGACCGGCGTGCCCTGCCCGCCTTCACGTCCACCGCCTCACTGGCCCGCTGGGACCCGCAGGCGCGCCCCGTCGCCGTACCCCTGCACCAGGCACTGCAGGCCGCCGCGCACGAGAAGGCGGACACGGTGGTGCTCGACCTGGCGGGGCCCGTCGCCTTCGAGCTGACCGGCCCGGCGCTGCTGGCCCTGGCCGAGAACCGCACCAGTGCCGACCCGCTCGACGATCCCGCCGTCGTCGCCGCGGTCCGGGAGGCGGTCGCCGCGGAACCCGCGGTGCTGCGGGCCCACCTCGGCCCCGGCCGGGCCGACGGCACCCTCGCCCTGGTCCTTTCCCCCGACGCCGCTGTCGCCGATGCCGCCCGCCGGGTCGCCGACGCCCTCTCGGCCAGCGAGGTGCTGCGCGCCCGGCTGGTGCGCGGCATCGATCTGGCGCTGCTGCCGGCCGATGCCGAGGCCCCCGGCGAGCCGCTCTTCAGCCGTTGACGCACAGGAGCCCGCCGCCTGTCACAGGCGGCGGGCTCGTGAGGTGTGGGGCCGGGCTAGCCGTAGACGGGGCCGGTGTACTTCTCGCCAGGGCCCTGGCCGGGCTCGTCCGGTACGAGCGAGGCCTCCCGGAAGGCCAGCTGCAGCGACTTCAGCCCGTCGCGGAGCGGCGAGGCGTGGAACGTGCTGATCTCGGTGGCGCTCGCGTCGAGCAGCCCGGCCAGTGCCTGGACCAGCTTGCGGGCCTCGTCGAGGTCCTTGTGCTGCTCGCCCTCCTCCGTCAGGCCGAGCTTCACGGCTGCCGCGCTCATCAGATTGACGGCGACGGTCACGATCACCTCGACCGCGGGAACCTCCGCGATGTCGCGGGCCATGTCGTCGAAGCCGGGGTTCTCGGTGCTGGGGGTGGTCGCGTCGCTCATGCCCCACACGATAAGGCCAGGCCGCACGCGTCCCTCCCGCGGGAGCCGTCCGGGCAGCGGGTTAGCCGCAGCCCCGGGGAGCTGCTAACCTTGTGTAACGACCGGCCGGACATCTATGTGTTCGGCCCACAAGTGGAGGCTCCGATCTCCCACCTGACCGTCCTCAGGGACGGCGGGTCACCGGTCAGGTGGCAGCCATCGTTCCGTACGGACGATGGGGCCGCCCGATTGCGCCCCGCGGTTGCACGCGGCGGTGTTCCGGTAGTTCCAGGAGCCCCGCCTGTGTCCCGTCCGGGGCATTTCTGTTTTTCCCCGCTCGGTTGGTCATAAGAAAGACGTTACGCGGCTGTCCGCCAGGCGGTCGCGTGGTGCTACCGAGGAGGATCCATCAGCGCCGAGCCCCGCATCAACGACCGGATTCGCGTTCCCGAGGTGCGACTTGTCGGTCCCAGCGGCGAGCAGGTCGGGATTGTTCCGCTTGCCAAGGCCCTGGAACTCGCACAGGAGTACGACCTCGACCTGGTCGAGGTGGCGGCGACAGCCCGTCCCCCCGTGTGCAAGCTCATGGACTACGGGAAGTTCAAGTACGAGTCGGCCATGAAGGCCCGTGAGGCGCGCAAGAACCAGGCGCACACGGTCATCAAGGAAATGAAGCTCCGGCCGAAGATCGACCCGCACGACTACGACACCAAGAAGGGTCACGTCGTCCGGTTCCTCAAGCAGGGGGACAAGGTCAAGATCACGATCATGTTCCGTGGTCGTGAGCAGTCCCGTCCCGAGCTGGGTTTCCGACTGCTCCAGCGTCTCGCTTCGGACGTCGAGGACCTCGGCTTCATCGAGTCGAACCCGAAGCAGGACGGCCGGAACATGATCATGGTTCTGGGCCCGCACAAGAAGAAGACCGAAGCCATGGCCGAAGCCCGTGAGGCCCAGGCCGCCCGCAAGGCGGAGCGCCAGGGGCACAGCCCCGACGCCGAGTCCGAGGGTGAGACCGCTGAGGCCCCCGCCGCAGCGGCCGAGGCTCCGGCCGAGACACCTTCCGAGGCGTGACCTCCGGGGGCCGCCACCCAGGCGCCCCCGGGTCCCTCGGGAACCACCCAAAGATCTGACGCCCCTGCAGTCCGGTGCCCGCACCGTGAGGGGCGCCACTGACGAGGAGATAACGGCGCGATGCCGAAGAACAAGACGCACAGCGGTGCCAGCAAGCGCTTCAAGATCACCGGCTCCGGCAAGGTGCTCCGCGAGAAGGCCGGCAAGCGCCACCTGCTCGAGCACAAGTCGTCCAAGAAGACCCGCTCGCTGACCGGCACGGTCGTCGTGGCTCCGGCCGACGCCAAGAAGATCAAGAAGCTTCTCGGCAAGTAGAGGACGCCGCCTCCGGCAGAGCCGGAGGCGCGACCTCCATCCGACCGGGACCAATTCGTTTCCGGGCCGGTGAGTCGACACCGCGATTCCCGGCCCCGCTGCAAGGAGTTAAAAGTGGCACGCGTCAAGCGGGCAGTAAACGCCCACAAGAAGCGCAGGGCGATCCTCGAGGCCGCCAGCGGTTACCGCGGTCAGCGTTCGCGCCTGTACCGCAAGGCCAAGGAGCAGGTCACCCACTCCCTGGTCTACAACTACAACGACCGCAAGAAGCGCAAGGGCGACTTCCGTCAGCTCTGGATCCAGCGCATCAACGCGGCTGCCCGCCAGAACGGCATGACGTACAACCGCCTCATCCAGGGTCTCAAGGCCGCCAACATCGAGGTGGACCGCAAGATCCTGGCCGAGCTCGCGGTCAACGACGCCAACGCGTTCGCCGCCCTCGTCGAGGTCGCCCAGAAGGCCCTCCCGAGCGACGTCAACGCCCCGAAGGCCGCCTGACCCAGGCAGTCTTCCAGCGTTTCGAGCCGGACCCGCAGGCGTGTGCCGTCTGCGGGTCCGGTGCGTTGCACCACGTGTCGCGTACGTAGTCAGCCGTACGCGGAGAAACGTACGCAGAGAAGCTGACTTACGCAGAGAGGCTCGCCGCCGACCATGGGCACCCCCGAACTGATCTCCGCGCGATCGCCGCGAATCGCCGCCGCACGCCGACTGGCCAGGCGCAATTTCCGCGGCAAGGAGCGCCGGTTCATCGCCGAGGGGCCGCAGGCCGTGCGGGAGGCCGCCGCGCACCGGGGCGGTGACGGCGAACCCACGCTGACCGAACTCTTCGCGACCGTCGAGGCGGCCGACCGGTACGCCGACATCATCGAGGCCGCCGGTGCCGCCGGTGCCCGCGTGCACCTGGCCGACGCCGGCGTACTCGCCGACGTCTCGCAGACCGTCACGCCCCAGGGCCTGATCGGCGTCTGCCGCTTCCTCGACTCGCCCTTCGAGGACATCCTCGCGGTGAAGCCCCGGCTGGTCGCCGTCCTCGCCCATGTGCGTGACCCCGGGAACGCGGGCACGGTGCTCCGCTGCGCGGACGCCGCCGGCGCGGACGCGGTCGTGCTCACCGACGCCTCCGTGGACCTCTACAACCCCAAGTCGGTCCGGGCCTCCGTCGGCTCGCTCTTCCATCTGCCGGTGGCCGTCGGCGTCCCCGTGGAGCAGGCAGTGAGGGGGCTCCGGGGTGCCGGTGTGCGCATCCTGGCGGCCGACGGCGCGGGCGAGGACGACCTCGACGACGAGCTCGACGCGGGAACCATGGGCGGTCCCACCGCCTGGGTGTTCGGCAACGAGGCGTGGGGCCTCCCGGAGGAGACGCGCGCCCTGGCCGACGCCGTGGTCCGGGTCCCGATCCACGGGAAGGCCGAGAGCCTCAACCTCGCCACCGCCGCCGCCGTGTGCTTGTACGCCTCCGCGCGGGCCCAGCGCCCGCGGCGGGCCGGCTGACCCCGCCGGCGCCCCACCGATCGATACGGGCCACTCCCCGCCGGTACCCGTCCCGAGGGTGTCGCCCGGCCGCCGGCGCCTAGTAGGGTGACGGACTCGGGGGCCCACTGCACCGGTTCGAGAGGTGGGGTACGGGAAGATGGCTGTCGGCATGAGCAGGCCGCGAGCGACACACACGGCCGCCGTGCGCGCCCTCTCCGGCGGGGCCGGCACGAGCCGGTCCGCGGGTGACCCGGTGACGGGCATCGACCCGGACGACCTGCCCGACGGTCTCGTCGTCGCCGACGAGAACGGCGAGGTCGTCTGCTTCAACGCCGCCGCCGCCCGGATCACCGCCACACCCGTGGCCACCGCGCTCGGCCGCCCCCTGGACCAGGCACTGCCCCTCGAGGACCTCAAGGGACGTCGCTGGTGGGACCTGACCGACCCGTACGGCGGGCTCGCCATCCGCGTCGGCCAGCCCGAGCGGAACCTGCTGCTCCCCGGCGGCCGCGAGGTCCTGGTCTCCGCCCGGTACGTACGCGAGACCCCGGCCGGCCCGGTCCGCCGGGTCGTCGTGTCACTGCGCGGCACCGAGGCGCGCCGTCGCACCGAACTCAGCCACGCCGAGCTGATCGCGACCGTCGCCCACGAGCTGCGCTCGCCGCTGACCTCGGTGAAGGGCTTCACCGCCACGCTCCTGGCCAAGTGGGAGCGGTTCACGGACGACCAGAAGCGGCTGATGCTGGAGACCGTCGACGCCGACGCCAACCGCGTCACCCGGCTCATCGCCGAGCTGCTCGACATCTCCCGCATCGACTCCGGCCGGCTGGAGCTGCGCCGTCAGCCCGTGGACATCTCCGCGGCCGTCGAACGCCACGTCCAGGCGCTCACCGCGACCGGTCAGGCGCCCGACCGCTTCCTCGTACACACGCGGCAGCCGCTGCCCGCGCTCTGGGCAGACCCGGACAAGGTCGACCAGGTCCTCGGCAACCTTCTCGAAAACGCGGTGCGCCACGGCGAGGGAACCGTCACCATTGAGATCGCCCCTGCGCCCGCACCGGCGAAAAGCGACGAGAGCGGAACGGCAGTCACCGTGAGCGACGAAGGTCCCGGCATCCCCGAGGAGTCGATGGGCCGCGTCTTCACCCGCTTCTGGCGGGGCAGCAAGCGCGGCGGGACCGGCCTGGGCCTCTACATCGTCAAGGGCATCGTCGAGGCGCACGGCGGCACGATCACGGTCGACCGCGCACCCGGCGGCGGGGCCGAGTTCCGATTTATCCTGCCCGTGAGCGCGCCGGCCTACCTGGTCTGAGCGCCCGCGGGCTTCTTCGCCTCCCGGCGGCCCGTAGACTCGACTTTTGGCACCTTTGCGTCCTCAGTCGTCGAACCAGGGTCGCCACCAGCCAATCGGAAGCACGGGAAGAGATGTCGGCACCGAACAAGTCGTACGACCCAGTCGAGGTCGAGGCACTGAAACCGGAAGAGATCGAGCGCATGCGGGACGAGGCGTTCGCCGCCTTCGCCGCCGCGGGCGACCTCGACGCGCTCGCCCAGGCGAAGACCGCGCACACCGGTGGTACCTCGCCCCTGTCGCTCGCCAACCGCGAGATCGGCGCCCTGCCGCCGCAGGCCAAGGCCGAGGCGGGCAAGCGCGTGGGCCAGGCCCGCGGCGCCGTCTCCAAGGCGCTGGCCGCCCGCCAGGCCGAGCTGGAGGCCGAGCGTGACGCCCGTGTGCTGGTCGAGGAGGCGGTGGACGTCACCCTGCCCTACGACCGCACCCCGGCCGGTGCGCGCCACCCGCTGACGACCATCATGGAGCGCGTCGCCGACGTCTTCGTCGCCATGGGCTACGAGATCGCCGAGGGCCCCGAGGTCGAGGCGGAGTGGTTCAACTTCGACGCCCTGAACTTCGTGCCGGACCACCCGGCGCGGCAGATGCAGGACACCTTCTTCGTGCAGGGCGCCGACGGTGCCAAGGGCGACGAGTCCGGTGTCGTGCTCCGCACACACACCTCGCCCGTCCAGGCACGCTCGCTGCTCAGCCGTAAGCCCCCCGTCTACGTGGTCTGCCCCGGCCGGGTCTACCGCACCGACGAACTCGACGCCACGCACACCCCGGTCTTCCACCAGATCGAGCTGCTGGCCGTCGACGAGGGCCTGACGATGGCCGACCTCAAGGGCACCCTCGACCACATGGTCCAGGCACTCTTCGGCCCGGACATGAAGACCCGGCTGCGGCCGAACTTCTTCCCGTTCACCGAGCCGTCCGCCGAGATGGACATGGTCTGCTACGTCTGCCGCGGCGAGTCCGTCGGCAACCCGGACCGCCCCTGCCGCACCTGCGGCAGCGAGGGCTGGATCGAGCTCGGCGGCTGCGGCATGGTCAATCCGAAGGTGCTCGTCGCCTGCGGCGTGGACCCCGAGAAGTACAGCGGATTCGCCTTCGGATTCGGTATCGAGCGGATGCTGATGTTCCGCCACAACGTCGAGGACATGCGAGACATGGTCGAGGGCGACGTCCGGTTCACCCGGCCGTTCGGGATGGAGATCTGATGCGCGTCCCGCTTTCCTGGCTGCGGGAATACGTCGACCTGCCGGCGACGGAGACCGGCCGAGACGTACAGGCCAAGCTCGTCTCCGTGGGCCTCGAGGTCGAGACCGTCGAGCAGACCGGCGCCGGCCTCAAGGGCCCGCTGGTCGTCGGACAGGTCCTGACGATCGAGGAGCTGGAGGGCTTCAAGAAGCCCATCCGCTTCTGCACCGTCGACGTCGGCACGGCGAACGGCACCGGTGAACCGCAGGAGATCGTCTGCGGCGCCCGTAACTTCTCCGTCGGTGACAAGGTCGTCGTGGTCCTCCCCGGCGCCGTGCTGCCCGGTGACTTCGCGATCGCCGCGCGCAAGACGTACGGCAAGACCTCGCACGGCATGATCTGCTCGACCGACGAGCTCGGCATGGGCGACGACGGCACCCACGGCATCATCGTGCTGCCGCCGGAGTTCGAGCCCGGTACCGACGCGATCGAGCTCCTGGAGCTCGTCGACGAGGTCCTCGACATCGCCGTCACGCCCGACCGGGGCTACTGCCTCTCGATGCGTGGCGTGGCCCGCGAGACCGCCATCGCGTACGGGCTGCCGCTGCGCGACCCGGCGCTCCTGGACGTGCCCCCGCCCAACGCGCACGGCTACCCGGTGAAGGTGTCCGACCCGTTCGGATGCAGCAACTTCACCGCACGGACGGTCACCGGCCTGCGGCCCGAGGCGCGCTCCCCGATCTGGATGCAGCGCAGGCTGCAGAAGGCCGGGATGCGCACGGTCTCGCTGGCCGTCGACATCACCAACTACGTGATGCTGGAGCTCGGCCAGCCCCTGCACGCCTACGACCGCACCCGTGTCGAGGGGACGATCGGGGTGCGCCGCGCCGAGCAGGGCGAGAAGCTCACCACGCTCGACGGTGCCAAGCGTGTCCTGGACGCCCAGGACCTGGTCATCACCGACGACCGCGGGCCGATCGGCCTCGCGGGCGTCATGGGCGGCGCCGACACCGAGATCGCCGATGTCGCCGAGGACGCCGGGACCACCGAGGTCGTCATCGAGGCCGCGCACTTCGACCCGATCGCCATCGCCCGGACCGCGCGCCGCCACAAGCTGAGCTCCGAGGCGTCCAAGCGCTTCGAGCGCGGTGTCGACCCCAAGGCCGCCGCCGCTGCCGCGCAGCGCACGGTGGACCTGCTGGTCCTCCTCGCGGGCGGCACGGCCGAGGCCGGCGTCACGGAGATCTCCGCCCCGTCCGCACCCCGCACCATCGCGATGCCGGCGAACCACCCGGACCGGGTGGCCGGTGTCGCCTACGGCCGCGAGACCGTCGTACGCCGTCTCCAGCAGGTCGGCTGCGACGTCTACGGGCAGGACGAGCTGATCGTCACCGTGCCGTCGTGGCGCCCCGACCTCGCCGAGCCGAACGACCTGGCCGAAGAGGTCATCCGGCTGGAGGGGTACGAGAACCTCCCGTCCACCCTGCCGACGCCGCCCTCCGGACGCGGGCTCACCGACCGCCAGCGGCTGCACCGCCGCATCGGCCGTGCCCTCGCCGGCGCCGGCTACGTCGAGTCGCTCAGCTACCCGTTCATCGGCGAGGCCGTCCTCGACCAGCTCGGTCTGGAGAAGGAGGACGCCCGCCGTCGTACGGTCACCCTCGTCAATCCGCTCTCCGACGAGGAGCCCGCTCTGCGCACCACGCTGCTGCCGGGCCTGCTCGGCGCACTGCGGCGCAACGACGGCCGCGGCAGCCACGACCTGGCGCTCTTCGAGACGGGCCTGGTCTTCAGGCCCACCGGCGAGGAGACCAAGGCCGTGCGCCTGCCCGTCGACCGCCGTCCCACCGACGAGGAGATCGCCGGACTGGACGCGGCGCTCCCGCGTCAGCCGCGCCGCGTCGCGGTCGTCCTCGCGGGCGCCCGTGAGCAGGCCGGCTGGTGGGGCAAGGGCCGCCCCGCCGACTGGGCGGACTCCGTCGAGGCGGCTCGCTCCATCGCCCGTGAGGCGGGCGTCGAGGTGACGGTCCGCGCCGACCGGCACGCGCCGTGGCACCCCGGCCGCTGCGCCGCGCTGTACGTCACGGTCGGCGGCGAGGAGACCCTCTTCGGACACGCGGGCGAACTGCACCCCCGCGTCGTCAAGGAGCTCCACCTGCCCGAGCGGACCTGCGCCATGGAGGTCGAGCTCGACGTCCTGGAGCAGGCCGTCGACGGTGCGCTCCAGGCGCCCCGGATCTCCACCTTCCCGGTGGCGACCCAGGACGTCGCGCTCGTCGTCGCCTCGGACGTGCCCGCCGACGCCGTGGAGAAGGCGCTCCGCGAAGGCGCCGGCGAGCTGCTCGAATCGCTGCGGCTGTTCGACGTCTTCACCGGGGAGCAGATCGGGGAGGGCAGGAAGTCCCTGGCGTACGCGCTGCGGTTCCGCGCCCCGGACCGCACGCTGACCGTGGAGGAGGCCTCGGCGGCCCGCGACACCGCGGTCGCCCTGGCCACCGAGCGCACGGGCGCGGTGCTGCGCGGCGCGTAGTCGTCCAGGCGGTGAGAAGGGGCGTATCCGGCCACCGGATACGCCCCTTTGTTCTCGCCGGACGGCCCGGGGGCCGCACAGGGACCCTCCTGTCATCGGGGCAGTGGGCTGTACGGCCCGGCGCCGCCCGTCCTGCCACGGAGTGTCGGGCAGGCCGGCAGAACGAACGGCGCGGGGCGGGTCGTCGAACTGTTACGAGGGGGAGCCGACGACCCGGCCGCCTCTTGCGAGGCACTCATTCAAGCGAGCGGTGCCCCGGCGCGGCAGAGCGCACAGCAGGACGGTTCGGGCATTCCTTTCACACCCCGTGTGAATCGTGCTGCACTAGGCTCATTGCGACGCGCACATGGGGGGGCAATGGAGCCCAACGTCCTGCTCGAATCCCTGATCGACGAGGCGGGTGTGTCCCGTGCCGGGCTCGCCGGCCACGTCAACCAGGCCGGCCGCGCCCGCGGGCTGTGCCTGCGCTACGAACACACGGCGGTCGCCCGCTGGCTGAAGGGCCAGCGCCCGCGGGGGCAGGTCCCGGACCTGATCTGCGATGTCCTCGCGGTCCGACTGGACCGGCCGGTCACGCTCGACGACATCGGCATGGGGACCGACGGGGTGCACACGGCGGCCCAGGGCGCCGGCCTCTCCGGGTTCGTCGAGCGTGCGACCACCTTGTGGCGCTCCGACGAACAGCAGCGTCCGCACCTCGTCACCGCACCCGCCGTCACGGGTACGACAGCCGTGATGCCGGTCTGGGAGTGGGAGAACCCTCCCGAGGACGGTGACGTCTCCCGGCCCGGGCCCTCCCGCGTGAGCATGGCGGACATAGCGATGCTCCGAGCGGCCCGCGCGCACTACGAGCAGATGTACCGGAAGGCGGGCGGCATCGCGACCAGGTCCCGCATCGTCGGCTTCCTCAACGCCGAGACCGCACCGCTTCTGCGCGGCGGGTACAGCGACGCCACGGGCCGTCAGCTCCACCGCGCGACCGCCGGGCTGGTGGCCGTCGCGGGCATCTGCGCCTACGACTCCGACGCCCACGGACTCGCCCAGCGCTACTTCCATCAGGCCCTGCGCCTCGCCAAGGCCAGCGGGGACCGTGGGCTCGGCGGCTATGTGATCGCGCTCCTCGTGAACCAGTCGCTGTACCTGGCCGAATTCCGCCGGTCCGTCGCCTTCGCCGAGGCCGCCCTACGGGCGGCGGGCCCGCACATCACCCCGGCCCTGGCCACCGATCTGCACGCGATGCAGGCCAAGGCCTACGCCCAGCTCGGCGACCACCGCAGCGCCCTGGAGTGCATCCGGCGAGCCGAGACCGAGGCCGGCCGCATCCGGAGCGGAGGCGAACCGGACGAGACGGGATACGTCCAGCCGGGTCTCGTCAACGTCCAGGTGGCGGAGGCGCTGCTGCGGCTCGGGGACCTGCCCGGTGCCCGGGAGCACGCGGCGGCGGCCGTACGCTCCCCGGCGCACGATCGCGGGACCGTGCACCGGCTCGCCATGCTCACCCAGCTCGAACTGCTCCAGGGAGAGGCGGACAGGGCGGCGTGCACGGCCTCGGAAATGGCGGAACGCGCCCGGGGCATGGAATCCCGGCGGCTCCGGGGCCGGATGCGCTCCGTACGGGAGCATCTGGCCGCGAGCGGCAGTGCCGACGCCGCGGCGGCGGCCCGCCTGATCGACGGGGCGCTGCGCGTGCCCCTGTGAGCCTCGCCCCAGGAGCCTCCGCGCGTTCCCCTGCGAGACGGACCCTGCTCCGATATTGCCATCGACCAGTCGGAAGGTGGCAGAACTGTGCAGTGGACGAACTTAAACGAACAGACTGTGTACGAGAATCCGTGGTTCCGGGTCAATCTGGCGGATGTGCTTCTCCCCGACGGCCGGCATCTGGACCACTACCTCATCCGGCTCCGGGCCGTCGCCGCGGCGACCGTGGTCAACGAGGCCAACGAGGTGCTGCTCCTGTGGCGGCACCGGTTCATCACCGGCAGCTGGGGGTGGGAGCTGGCCGCCGGCGTGGTCGAGGACGGTGAGGACGTCGCCGCGGCGGCGGCCCGGGAGATGGAGGAGGAGACCGGCTGGCGCCCGGGCGAGCTCCGCCCGCTGATGACGGTGGAACCGGCCAACGGTCTCGTCGACGCCCGGCACCATCTCTTCTGGTCACGGGAGGCGACGTACACCGGTCATCCGGCGGACGACTTCGAGTCCTCCCGCCGCGAGTGGGTCCCGCTCAAACTCGTGCCGGACATGGTCGCGCGCGGTGAGATCCCGGCGGCCAACATGGCGGCCGGACTGCTGCTGCTCCATCACATGCAGCTGGGGTGACGCCACATGCCGGTGCGGCGGGGCGGACGGGTCGGTCCGTCCGCCCCGCCGCACCGGAGAAGCGGGTCACTCGTAGGGGTAGAACCCCGAGCCTGTCTTCCGGCCGAGCCGGCCCGCGTCCACCATCCGCTGGAGCAGCGGGGGAGCGGCGTACAGCGGCTCCTTGTACTCCGCGTACATCGAGTCGGCGACCGAGGCCACGGTGTCCAGGCCGATCAGGTCGGCGAGCTTGAGCGGCCCCATCGGGTGGGCGCAGCCCATCTCCATGCCGTTGTCGATGTCCTCGCGGCTGGCGATGCCCGACTCGAACATCCGGATCGCCGAGAGCAGATACGGGATGAGCAGGGCGTTGACGACGAAGCCCGACCGGTCCTGGGCGCGGATCGCGTGCTTGTCGAGCACGTTCTGCACGACGGCTTCGGCACGCTTTATGGTCTCGTCGGACGTCGTGAGCGCGGGGATCAGCTCGACGAGCCGCTGCACGGGGGCCGGGTTGAAGAAGTGGATTCCGATGACCTGGTCCGGCCGGGAGGTCGCCACGGCCAGCTTGACCAGCGGGATGGAGGAGGTGTTCGAGGCCAGGATCGCGTCCGGCCGGGTCACGACCTGATCGAGCACCTGGAAGATCTCGGTCTTGACCTGCTCGTTCTCCACGACGGCCTCGATCACGAGATCGCGGTCCGCGAACTCGCCGAGGTCGGTGGTGAAGCTGAGGCGGCCGAGGGTCTCGTCCCGTTCCTCCGGGGTGATCTTGCCGCGTTCGGCGGCCTTCGAGAGTGAGTTGTGGAGCCGGGTGCGCCCTATCTCCAGGGCCTCGCCGGTGGTCTCGGCCACCATGACATCGAGGCCGCTACGGGCGCACACCTCCGCGATGCCTGCGCCCATTTGGCCACAGCCCACCACTCCGACGCGTGCAATGTCGGCCATAGAGTCCGTCACCTCGTGCCTTTCGCTGATCTTCGTGCGGCAGTTCCCGTTTGATTCCGGTGCCCGCCTCGACCCCACGACGTTACTCCGCGACGCCCATCCGGTGGGCCGCGGGTCGGGAGATCCCGGGGCGGGCATGATCTGCGTCACGCACTGCCGACGTGACACACGGGAACAGACAGACGAAAGGTACACAGATGCGTCGTATGGGCCGGAGGTCTTTGGTGATGGGCGCGGCGAGCGTGGCGGCCGCGCTGATGACAGCGGGTGACGCCGTCGCGGCGCGACGGCCGGATCCCCCTCGGCGCCGGGGTCGCGGAGCCGTCCCGGCCGAGCTGCGCGGTGTGTGGATCGCCACGGTGGCCAACCTGGACTGGCCCTCGGCGCCAGGCCTGAGCGCTGCGGCCCAGGAGGCGGAACTCATCGCCCATCTGGACCGGGCGGTCGCCCTGCGGCTCAATGCCGTGGTCCTCCAGGTCAGGCCGAGCGCGGACGCCCTGTGGCCGTCCTCGTACGAGCCGTGGGCCCAGTGCCTCACCGGTGTCCAGGGCAAGGACCCGGGCTGGGACCCGCTGGGTACGGCGGTGCGCGAGGCGCACGCCCGCGGGCTGGAACTGCACGCGTGGTTCAACCCCTACCGGGTCGCGAACCACACGGACCCCTCGCGTCTCGTCGCCTCCCACCCCGCCCGGCTGCACCCGGACTGGGTCCTGCCGTACGGCGGGAAGCTCTACTACAACCCGGGGCTGCCCGAGGTCAGGAAGTTCGTCCAGGACGCGATGCTCGACGCGGTCAGCCGCTACGCCGTCGACGCGGTGCACTGGGACGACTACTTCTACCCCTACCCGGTGGCGGGCCAGGTCTTCGACGACGACGCAGCCTACGAGCAGTACGGCGGGGCCTTCGCAACCAAAGCGGCCTGGCGCCGCGACAACACCGACCGGCTGGTGCGCGAGACGGCCGAACGCATCAAGGCGGTCAGAAGTGGCGTCCGGTTCGGGATCAGCCCCTTCGCGGTGTGGCGCAACGCGAAGACCGATCCGCTGGGCTCCGACACCGCGGCCGGTGTGCAGACGTACGACGACCTGCACGCCGACACCCGGAAGTGGGTGAAGGAAGGCTGGATCGACTACATCTGCCCGCAGATCTACTGGAACATCGGGTTCTCCGCGGCCGACTACGCGAAGCTCCTGCCGTGGTGGGCGGAGACGGTGCGGGGCACCGGCGTCGGCCTCTACGTCGGCGAGGCGCTCTACAAGGCCGGTGACCCCGCCCAGCCCGCGGCCTGGCAGGACCCGGCGGAACTCTCCCGGCACCTCGACCTGGCCGCCGGCCATCCGGAGGTGGGCGGCCACGTCTACTTCTCCGCCAAGCACGTGAAGGCCGACCGCATCGGGGCCATGGCGCGGGTGGTGGCCGACCACTACCAGGTCAGGGCCCGCACGCCTCGCTGATCCGGCCGCCGCGGCGGCCCTGCCGTCGTGCGGGACGCGTGCGCCGGGAACCACTCGTGCCCCCGGCGCACGCGCGCTCTACCGGTTCCGGTCCTCCGGGGCGGTGTGCTGGACGACGCTGTCGGGACCCGGGGACCTGATCGATTCGTGCCCGTCCTCGAAGCGCAGACGGTACGGGGGACTGCCCCCGTCGCCGAGTACCTCGATGATCTCTGCGACCCGGTCGTGCTGCCCCACGGTCCTGCCGTGTGTCAGCAGCCGGTCGCCGGCGTGTGCCTCCATCGGGAGTGACCTCCTCACGGGTGGCGGTCCATGTCGACAAGTCTATGACCGGACGAGCACGTCGGCTCCCCTGCGGCGCTCGCCGCGGCTCCCCGCGCGCTGGGTGACGGCGATGCAGACCAGGACGGCCACCGCCGCCACCGGGGCGGCCGGGGACACCTCCTCGCCCAGGGCGAGGAAGGACCACACCAGAGTGAGCAGCGGCTGCGCCAGTTGGAGCTGGCTGGCCCGGGGGACCCCGATCTCCGCCATGCCCCGGTACCAGACGTACAGCCCGAGGAAGGTCGACCCGGCGGCCACCCAGACCAGCCCGACGACCCCGTGCGTCGTGAGGCGCACCGGCTCGAAGGGCAGCGCCACCGCCGCACCGGCCACGGCGAGCGGCAGGCAGAGGACGAGGGCCCAGCCGATCACCTGCCAGCCCGGCATCACCCCGGCCAGCCGGCCACCCTCGGTGTATCCCGCCGCGCACACCAGGAGCGCTCCGAACAGGTAGAGATCGCCGCCGGAGAGCCTTCCACCGCTCTGCTGCACCGTGAAGGCGATCACCACCGCCGCGCCGGCGAGAGCCGCGACCCAGAAGGCGCGCGGCGGGCGTGAGCCGGTGCGCAGAGCCGAGAAGAGCGCGGTCGTCAGCGGCAACAGCCCCACCACGACGGCCGCGTGCGAGCTCGTGGAGGTCTGCAGGGCCAGTGAGGTCAGCAGGGGGAATCCCACGACCACACCGCCCGCGACGACCGCGAGACCGGCCCAGTGGCGGCGCGCGGGCAACGGGACACGGCCGGCGAGCAGCGCGCATCCCGCGATCAGTGCCGCCAGCACGCTGCGCAGTGCGACCAGGGACCAGGGGCCGAAGCTCTCCAGGCCCCACACCGTCGAGGGAAAGGTCAGCGAGAAGGCGAGGACTCCGAGCCCGGCGAGCACGACGCCGTTCCCGGGGCCGCGGCGCACGAGGGGCCGGTCGCCGTTCACCGCTATCGCAGTCGGTTCAGTAGCGCTATCGTGAGCTGTCATGCATGAGCGTAGCAGTGTGTTCGAACTGGTCACTTCCCTCCGGGCGGAGCTCGACCGCTACTCTCCGGGTGGAAAGCTGCCGTCCAGCCGGGCACTCGTCGAACGGTTCAAGGTCAGTCCGGTGACGGTCTCCCGCGCCGTCGCGCAACTCGCCGCCGAAGGCCTGGTCGTCACCCGCCCCGGCTCCGGGGCCTTCCGGGCCGGGACCCGTGCCGTCGCACCCGCGCCGGGAGACACCTCCTGGCAGGAGGTCTCGCTCAGCGGGGACGCCGGACCCGAGGTCGTGCCGCGCACCGTCGACGCCTCGGGTGTCCTCGTCACCCTCGCCGCACCGCCCCCCGGGGTCATCGAGTTCAACGGCGGCTACCTCCACCCCGGCCTCCAGCCCGAGCGGGCGCTGGCCGCCGCGCTGGCCCGGGCCGGACGCCGGCCGGGAGCGTGGGGCAGGCCCCCCACCGACGGGCTCGCCGAGCTGCGCGCCTGGTTCGCCCGGGAGATCGGGGGCACGCTCGCGGAGTCCGACGTCCTGATCACGGCGGGAGGGCAGAGCGCCCTGGCCACGGCGCTCCGTGCGCTCGCCCCGCCGGGAGCCCCCGTGCTCGTCGAGTCCCCTACCTATCCGGGCATGCTGGCCGCCGCCCGCGCCACCGGTCTGCGACCGGTCCCCGTACCGATGGACGCCGACGGGGTGCGGCCCGATCTGCTGGAAGCCGCGTTCCGCACCACCGGCGCGAAGGTCTTCGTCTGCCAGCCGCTCTTCCAGAACCCCACAGGCGTGATCCTGGCGCCCGAGCGGCGCGAGCGGATCGTGAGGGCGGCCCGGCGGGCCGGCGCCTTCGTCGTCGAGGACGATTTCGCCCGCCGGCTCGTCCACGCGGACACCGGTCCGCTGCCCGAGCCCCTCGCGGCCCACGACCCGGACGGTGTCGTCGTCCACGTGCGATCCCTCACCAAGATCACGTCGCCCAGCCTCCGCGTCGGTGCGCTGGCCGCACGCGGCCCCGTCCTGGAGCGGCTGCGCGCCATCCAGGTCGTCGACAGCTTCTTCGTGCCGCGCCCGGTCCAGGAGGCCGCGCTCGAACTCGTGGGCTCCCCCGCCTGGGAGCGCCATCTCCGTACGGTGGCCGCCGAACTCGGCAGCCGTCGCACCGAGATGACGGGGGCGGTCCGCGCCCGGCTCCCCGAACTCGCGCTGCCGCACGTGCCGTCGGGTGGTGGCAGCATCTGGCTCCGGCTCCCGGGCCCGGCAGCCGGCGAGTCGTCCCTGGTCTCCGCCGCCCTGCGGGCCGGCGTCGCCGTCGCGCCCGGCCGTCCGTACCACTGCGCCGAACCACCCGCCGGCCACGTCCGGCTGAGCTTCGCGGCCGTCTCGGGTCCCGCCGAGATCACCGAGGGGGTCCGCAGGCTGCGCATCGCCGTCGACGAGCTGCGGACGCAGCGCGATAGCCTCCCCGGATGAAGGACGACGACACCTCCGCGCAGCGCTACACGGTTTCCGGCGATCCCGCGCGCCTCGACGCGGCCCGCATCCACGCATGGTTGTCCACGGACGCCTACTGGGCCATGGGGCGCACCCGGGAGCAGCAGGACCGGATGATCGCCGGCTCGCTCAACTTCGGTGCCTACGACCGGATCTCGGGCCGGCAGGCCGCCTACGCGCGCGTGATCACCGACCGCGCCTCCTTCGCATGGATATGCGACGTGTACGTCGACCGCGCGAGCCGCGGCAACGGCCTCGGCACCCGGCTCGTCACCGCCGTCCGTGACGAGCTGGCGCCGCTGGGGGTGCGCAGGTTCCTGCTCGCCACCAAGGACGCCCACGGGGTCTACGCCAAGCTGGGCTTCACCCCGCTCGCCGAACCGGACATGTGGATGGCCCTCCAGCTGGGCTGAGGCACGGACGCACGGGCGCCGCCGACGGCCCTCTTGACCGGCGAGGCGCCCGGCCCCACGATCGCTCGCATGAGCGTTCGGGTGTCTCTGGTCGCCGCAGCACGCAGCTCCGCCCTCCTCGCCGAGCGGTTCGACGACGACCGGCCGCTCGACCACGCCGGCTGGCGTGAGGTCCAGCTCGCCGCCCATACGCTGGTGGGGCTCGGCGCCGCCGAGCTGCGCTACTGCTCGCCCGCCCCGCGCAGCCGCGCCACGGGTGACGCCCTCGGCTTCGCCCCGCTCCTCCAGCCGGCGCTGCGCGACTGCGACATGGGCCGGTGGAGGGGCATGACCCTGTCCGAGGTGGCCGCCCGTGAGCCGGCCGGTGTCGACACCTGGCTCGCGGATCCGAGCTCCGCCCCGCACGGCGGCGAATCCCTGCTCGCCTTCATATCCCGGATCGGCGGCTGGCTCGACACCCGCCCGGTCCGCGACGGCGCCCTCGTCGCCGTGGCCGAACCCGCCGTCGTCCGCGCGGCCCTGGTGTACGCCATCAACGCCCCGCCGTCGGCGTACTGGAACATCGACGTCCGCCCGCTCTCCACCGTGACCATCACCGGACTGCCCGGCCGCTGGAGCCTCAGCATCGAAGCGGTTCCGCGCTGAGCTGATCACCCGGCCGCAGGAACCTCACGCCCGGCGTCTTCCCGCCAGTCCGACCAGTCGGTATGGTGCGTGGCACCGAGACGAGGAGAGAGACCCGTGCCGCAGATCCAAGGCCACTGTGACGACCGGTTCGCCGCGGTGCGCGACGCGTTCGCGGCGAACTTCGCCGAGCGCGACGAGCTGGGCGCGGCGGTCACCGTCCTGCTCGACGGCCGCACCGTGGTGGACCTCTGGGGCGGCTGGGCGGACGGGGGGCGGACCCGTGCCTGGGAGCGGGACACCGTGGTCAACGTCTGGTCCACGACGAAGGGCCCGACCGCGCTCTGCGCCCACCTCCTCGTCGACCGCGGTCTTCTGGAGCTGGACGCCCCGGTTGCCGCGTACTGGCCCGAATTCGCCGCAGCCGGCAAGGAATCCGTGCGCGTGCGCCATCTGCTGTCGCACCGCTCGGGGGTCGCGGGCCTGCGCGATCCGCACACCCTGGCCGAGCTCTACGACTGGGAGCTGACCACGGCCCGGCTGGCGGCCACCGAGCCCTGGTGGGAGCCGGGCACCCGCTCCGGCTACCACGCGATCTCGTACGGCTTCCTCGTCGGCGAGGTCGTCCGCCGGATCACCGGACTGCTGCCCGGGGAGTTCCTGCGGCAGGAGATCACCGGACCGCTCGGCATCGACTTCACCGTCGGCCTCCCGGAGAAGGACGCCGGCCGGGTGGCCGAGCTCGTCCAGCCGAAGGACGTATCCCGGCAACAGGCCGCGCTCTTCGCCACCATGGAGCCGCTGGCCATCGCCTCCCTGCTCAACCCCGGCACGGGCACCGCCGCCGCCAACACCCCGGAGTGGCGTGCCGCCGAGATTCCCGCCGCCAACGGCCACGGCACCGCCCGCGCGGTCGCCTCCCTCTACGGGATCCTCGCCGGCCGGGGCAGCCTCGGCGGCCGGCGGATCCTGTCCGAGGAGGCCGCCGAACGGGTCCGCGAGGGGCAGGGCAGCTGCCGGGACCTGGTGCTGGGTGCGGGCTTCGCCCACGAGACCGAGCTGGGTCTCGGCCTCTGGCTGAGCGGCCCGAATGCCTCGTACGGTCCCAACCCGCGGGCCGTCGGCCACGACGGGGCGGGCGGTTCCTGCGGACTCGCCGACCCGGAGTCCGGGATCGCACTCGGCTACGTCATGAACCGCATGGGCCCGGACATCGCCGACGACCCGCGCAAGATGGCGCTGATCGACGCGGTGTACGGGGCCCTGTGAGCCCCGGTCAGTAGCCGGCCGGGCGCACCAGCCCGGACTCGTACGCGTACACCGCGGCCTGGGTCCGGTCGCGCAGGCCCAGCTTCACGAGGATCCGGCTCACATGGGTCTTCACGGTCTGCTCCGCGACCACGAGGTGGGCCGCGATCTCCGCGTTCGACAGGCCCTGCGCGATGAGGGACAGCACTTCCGTCTCACGTTCCGTCAGGTCACCGACGCGCCCCCTGTCGGGAGGGCGTGGCCCGGCGCTCACCCGGGAGAACTCGGCGATCAGGCGCTTGGTGATGTGAGGGGCGAGCAGCGCGTCACCGGCCGCCACCACCCGCACCGCCTGGGCGAGTTCGTCGGCCGAGGCGTCCTTCAGCAGGAAGCCGGAGGCGCCCGAGCGCAGCGCCTCGTACACGTACTCGTCGAGGTCGAAGGTGGTCAGGACGAGAACCCGGGCGGTCGCCCCGGGTGCCCCGGTGATGCGGCGCGTGGCGTCTATGCCGCCGAGGCGGGGCATCCGTATGTCCATCAGGACGACGTCGGGGTCGAGTTCGGCCGTCTTCTCCAGTGCGTCCACACCGTCCACCGCCTGACCGACGACCTCGATGCCGGGCTCGGCGTTCAGCAGCACCGTGAAGCCCTGGCGGACCATCATCTGGTCGTCGGCGATCAGCACGCGGATGGTCATGAGAGTTCCTCCAGGGGGAGTGTCGCCACTACTTCGAAACCCCCGCCGGGGGTGGGGCCGTGGGTGAGGTCGCCGCCCAGCATGGCGGTCCGTTCGCGCATGCCGAGCAGCCCGTGGCCCCCGCCGCCCGTGCTCCGGCCGGGCGACGCCGGGGCGGTGTTGGTGACCCGGACGGTGACGGCGGCGGAGTGGTAGCCGACCTGCACCCGGGCCCTCGCCCCCGGGGCGTGCCGCAGTACGTTGCTCAGCGCCTCCTGCACGATGCGGAAGGCCGACAGCTCCACCCCCGGCGGCAGCGGGCGGCGCCGGCCCGTGGTCTCCGCCGTGACGGTGATGCCCGCGCTCCGGACCTTGCCGATCAGTTCGTCCAGCCGTTCCAGGGTCGGCTGCGGGGCGTGCCGCAGCCCGTCCGCCACCGCGTCCTCCGAGCGCAGCACCCCGAGCACCCGGCGCAGCTCGGCCAGCGCCTCCACGGCGTTCTCCCGTATACCGGTGAGGTTCTCCCTGAGCTCGTCCGACGGGTTCTCGACCAGGTGCGGTGCGACCTGCGCCTGGATGGAGATCACCGACATGTGGTGGGCGACCACGTCGTGCAGCTCGCGCGCGATCCGGTTGCGCTCCTCCAGGAGGGTGCGCCGGGCCCGCTCCTCCTCCGTGAGCTCGGACTGCTCGACCAGCTCCGTGCGGGCCACGCGCAGGGCGCGCAGGGCGGCACCGATCACCACGGCCGTGAACAGGACCAGTGCGGCGACATACAGGGAGTAGTGGTGGGGCCTGGTGGTGGAGCCGGCCGACAGCCCCGCCAGCAGGCTCAGCACGAGCGCGAGACCCGCCCGGCGTGGACGCACGCGGAGTGCCAGCAGGAACAGGGCGGTGCCCTGCAGCGCGATCTCGGGGCCGGTCCACGGATACAGTTCGCCAGGCGTCATGGCGTACGCCGTGATCCGCACACTGACGACCATCAGGGCCAGCGATGCCCACCACGCGTACAGGGGGTGCCACATCCCCGTGAGCAGTGCCAGGGCCTGGCTGACGACGAGGAGCACCACGTACTCGGGTACCGCGGCGCCGTGCGGGACCAGGTCGGGCACGTGCCAGACGCCGAGGACCGTCACCACGAGTGTCAGCAACATCCCGAAGGCGGGCCGCCAGACCGGCGATCCGGGCGCACCCATGGGCGGCACCGGATCGACGGGAGCGGTCCACAGATCCTCGCGCAGCATGCGCGGCAGCCCGCGCAGAGCCGCCGCGATCCGCCCCCCAGCCCCCGTCATGCCGCTCAGCTTAGACACGGCGCGACTCCGGCGCCCGGGCAGGGGAACCCGACCGTACGACGGTCGAACTCCCCGCGCCCCGCTGCTCGTACGCCCCGAACGCGGCCTGGCACACCAGCAGCACCAGGGCGAACACCGGGAGCCAGGCCAGCCGGGCGAACACCCAGCCGGGGCCGTCGGGGACCGTGTGCAGTCCGGCGAGAGGGCCGTTCAGGAACAGGGCGGTCGACGTGACCACGATCATCGCGGTCTGGTGCCACAGGAAGACGGTCATCGCGGAGAGGTTCAGCAGAGCCACCGCCGCCCACACCGCGGGCCGCGTGAGCACCCGCCGCAGGCGTCCGAGCAGCAGCAGGGCCGCCCCGCACTGGGCGAGGCCGAAGGTGACGGCGGCGAGCGTCGGCGGGTCGAGGTTGGACAGGGCACCGCCCGGCACCCCGACCATGGAGGCGGGATATCCGGCGAGCAGCACCAGCCCGGCCGTGGCCGCCGCGCCTCCGGTCAGCAGCACCCATCCGGTCCGGCGGTCGCGCAGGCCGCCCCGCGCCCAGGCCGCGCCCAGGCAGTAGGGGACCAGCCAGCCCGCGGCCACGTTGATCCAGCCCAGTCCGGCCGGGCCGTCGAACCCCAGCCGGAACAGGTCGACGTACAGGACGACGGCGAGCGGCCACAGCGGGTGCAGCCGGGCCACCAGCGGGGTCGCCGCGGTCAGTGCCGCGAACACCAGCAGGAACCACAACGGCGACCACACCAGTCCGGCCAGCACGCGCACCGACCCCTCGTCCACACCCGAGGCCAGCATCACGCCGGCCGCCACGGCCCACACGGCGGTCACGACGGCGACCGGACGGAACAGCCTGCCCATCCGGACCCTCAGCCAGAACCCGTAGGACTCGCCCCTGGCCCGGGCGGAGGCGTAGCCCTGCGCGCCCACCTGGCCACCCACCAGGAAGAAGAGGGCGAGCGTCTGGAACACCCAGGAGACGGGAGCGAGCCGGGGCATGTGCTGGAGCGGACTCGCGCCGCGCACCGTGCCGCTGTCGGTGACCAGCGCGGTGACCAGCCAGTGGCCGCACACCACGCCCAGGATGGCGAAGGCGCGCAGGGCGTCGACGGCGCGGTCGCGGTCCCGGGGCGTCGCCTCATCGATCCGCCGCACGAGGGGACGTACATCGATGCGCCGCACGAGGTCACCCATGACGGGTCCCAGCCGTTCCCGCCACGATCCCGGCGATGCTGCGGAGCGAGACGGACCCGGGTCTCAGGTAGTCGCTGTGTCCGGCGTCGCCCGCGTCGAACACCTCGGCTCCGAACTCCGGCGCCGTCGGGTCCGCCCCGAACCCGACCGTGACGAACGGCAGGGGGAGAGCCGTGTGCGGGACCAGGGCTATCCAGTCGTCCCCGCCCAGGCCCGCCCGCACCGTGGCGCGGGTCCGCAGACCGGCCGCGCTCCCGGCACCGGTGCCGGGGCTCCCGTACAGCACGACGTCCGCCACTTCGAGGCCGGACGCGGCCCGGGCGCAGACCACGGAACCGTAGGAGTGGCAGAGGAGGGAGACCCGGGCGGCGGGCACGGCCCCGCCCAGCTCCCGGACGAACGCCCTGAGCCGAGGCGCCGCTTCGCCGGCCCGTCCCGCCGTCAGCGACGACGGGCCCAGCGTGGCAGGCGTCCGGTAGCCGAGCCAGGCGATGACGGCGGACCCGCTGCCCAGCTCGTCCAGGAGCGCGTCGGCGTCACGCCGTAGGCGCCAGTAGTGATCGAGGTCGACACCCGCCCCCGGCACCAGGACGGCGATACGTCCGGCGCGGGACAGATCCCCGAACACCTCCGCGCTGCGTCCGCCGTCGCGCCCGTCGAACATCAGGAAGGTGCGCCCCGGCCCCGCCATGGCCGTGAGCGCTGCGGCCCGTCGACGGTCGCCGTGGCGGGCGGCCATGTCACGCGCCGCCCGGATCTCCTCCCGGCCGGCGGCGTACCTGGCCTCCAGGACCGAGGATTCCGCCGTGCCCAGCGGGGCGAGGGCGGCCGGAGCGGGGGCCGGAACGGCGGCGGGGCGGGCCGCCCCCGACACCGGCAGCGCCACCGACGCGGTGACGAGGGAGGCGAGCAGGGCGCGCCGCGCGCGGCTGCTCCATGGGCGGGACGCCATGGGATGTCCTTCCGTACCGGATGGTTCTCGTTGAATCCGGTACCGAAGTTATGGAGCGACCCCTGTGGTCGGCGTCCCGCCCGGGAGGGCACCTGGCGCGTAGCTCCGAAGTACTACGGGTAGGGCACGGCCCACCCGCTACGGCCGGCGGCGGGGCTTTCCGCGCTTGGCGCCGCCCTTGGGGTTCTTGGCGCCGCCGGAGCCGCCCCGGGAGGTCTTGCCCGGTGCCGGCTTGCGCGGTGCGCCGCTCTTCTTCTCGGCGCGCCTGGCCTTCGGCTGCGGCGGCGTCGGGGCGCGGCCGCGGGTGCTGTTGACGGTCCGCCCGCGGACGATCCCGATGAACTCCTCGACCAGGTCGGTGGTCTTCTCCTCCGGCCACGCGAGGGCGATCCGTGACTCGGGGGCGCCGGCCAGCGGCCGGTAGGTGAGGTCCTTGCGGTGGTTCAGCCGGGCCAGTGACTGCGGGACGACGAGCAGGCCCACGCCGGCCGCCACCAGCTCGACGGCGTCCGCCGTGGTGGCGGGCCGCTCGAGCGCGGGCCGGCCCGGCGGGCGCTCCCAGCCGAGGGTGTCGTCGAGGGGATGCAGCACGATCTCCTCGGCCAGGTCCTCGGCCGACATCTCCTCGACGGCCGTCGCCGCGTGGTCCTTGGGGACGACGACGACGGTGGTCTCGGTGTACAGGGGGATCGCGCTGAGGTCCGTACGGTCGATGGGCAGCCGCACGAAACCGGCGTCCGCGCCACCGTCGCGCAGCAGGCCGGCGGCCTCGGCGGCGGGTACGCCGACGAGGGTCAGCGGGGTACCGGGCAGCCGCTCGTTCCAGATCCGGACCCACTTGGTCGGGGTCACGCCCGGGACGTAGGCGAGCCGGAACGACGAAGGTGCTTCCGAGCCTGTCACTCCGCCAGGTTACCGGCCGTGGTCGGAGGCGGCGCACATGCTCGATACCCTGGACACCATGACGTCGCACCAGACCACCCAGACGATGAAGCCCGCCACAGCGGCGAAGAAGCTGGGTGTGTACCTCGAAGCCACCCCCGCCGAGTTCCAGGAGGGCGTCGTCTCGCGCGCCGAGCTGAACGCGCTGCAGTCCGACCCGCCGGAGTGGCTGCAGGAGCTGCGCCGCAACGGTCCGCACCCCCGGCCGGTGGTCGCCTCGAAGCTGGGCGTCTCCATCGCCGGCCTCGCCCGCGGCGGGGTCACGGAGCCCCTCACCACGGAGCAGATCGACGCCCTGAAGCAGGACGGGCCCGAGTGGCTGCAGAAGGAACGCGCCACCCAGGCCGAGGTCCGCGAGGAGGCGGCACGCATCAAGGAGCGCAACGCGGCCCGCTCGGAGCAGGCCGACCGCGACTGACGTGCCCCCGGGGACGCCGAGCGTGGGCGCCGGGCCGACCGGGTGCCACTCCCGTCGGCTCCGGCGGGGCGCGACCGGCGGGAGCGGCCCGCAGGTCCGCGCCGCCGCGGCACACGCACGGCGCCGCCGTGCGCCGGGAACGCCGCCCCGCACCCGTGTCGCCGGGTCTACGACCCCGTGTAGAACGCGATCGTGGCCACCGTCGTCGCGGTCACGGTCTCCGGATCCGCTCCTGAAGCGGCGAACGCCCGCCCCCACTCCTCACCCGAGCGGGCCACGAAGGCCTTCGCCTCGGGGGAGGTGTGCCACTCCACCGCCTCCTCCGGGTCGATCCCGCCGCCCGCCAGGTGCCATCCGAGCCCCAGAAGTGCAAGGTCCCAGCCGACACCGACCGCGCCGGGCCCGAACTGACTCCGGAACTCCTCCGGGATGACGGACGCGTGCTCCAGCTCGAACACCGTCCGGTCGCCGCCCTCCGGCGCCAGGCGCACCTCGACCTCACTGAATCCGGGGTCGGGGCCGAACAGCCAGGACACACGCAGCCGCCCAGGGGGGACGCACTCGAGGATCTCGCCGCCCGCGTTGCCCTCCAGCTGATAGCTCCCGCCGGCCCGGAGGTCACCCGTCACCGGGAGGAACCACCGGGCGATGCGCTCCGGAGAGGTCACCGCCCCCCAGACATCGGCGGCAGGGGCGTCGAAAGTGCGCCGCAACAGCACCGTGCCGGCCTCGTCCGACCCCACGCGGCGTGTGCCGACCTCCCGGTGCACACGGCCGGCCTCCTCGGCGATCTCACCCATGGCCGCTCACTCCGCCTCCGCGTCTTGCGACCGCTCCGCACCCGGTCGGTATACAGGTCATGTAACCGAAGTCCTGCCGCACCCGCCTCACCGGACGCCGCGACCGCCCGGCGATTCCACCGCCGGAGACCTGCGCATCCGGCACTCGAGCCCCGGCGCCTCGCTCACCGGCACCGGCACCTCCTCCGGCTCCGGCACCGGCCGGCGAACGGCCAGGCGAGCGATCTTTGCATAACACTGCATTACTGCGTATAGTCATGCCATCGATGAGGAGGCATTCCGATGGTGGTACGTGCGGCAGTGGCAGGAGCGAGCGGTTACGCCGGCGGGGAACTGCTCCGTCTGCTCCTCACTCACCCACAGGTCGAGATCGGGGCCCTCACCGGCCACTCCAACGCCGGGGAGCGGCTCGGTGCGCTGCAGCCGCATCTGAGGCCGCTCGCCGACCGAGTTCTCCAGCCGACCACGGCGGAGGTGCTCAGCGGGCACGACGTCGTCTTCCTGGCCCTGCCGCACGGGCAGTCCGCCGCAGTGGCGGAACAGCTCGGTGACGAGGTGCTCGTGGTCGACATGGGCGCCGACTTCCGGCTCGAGGACCCCGCCGACTGGGAGAAGTTCTACGGCTCGCCGCACGCGGGCACCTGGCCCTACGGTCTGCCCGAGCTTCCCGGGGCCCGCGCGGCGCTGGAGGGGTCCAAGCGCATCGCCGTGCCCGGCTGCTACCCGACGGCCGTCTCCCTCGCGCTCTTCCCGGCATACGCCGCCGGTCTCGCCGAGCCCGAGGCCGTCGTCGTCGCGGCGTCCGGCACCTCCGGCGCGGGCAAGGCCGCCAAGCCGCACCTGCTCGGCTCCGAGGTCATGGGCAGCATGTCCCCGTACGGCGTCGGCGGGACCCACCGGCACACCCCCGAGATGATCCAGAACCTCGGTGCCGCGGCCGGTGAGCCCGTCTCCGTGTCCTTCACGCCGACCCTGGCGCCCATGCCCCGCGGGATCCTCGCCACGTGCAGCGCGAAGGCGAAGCCGGGAGTGAGCGCCGCCTCGCTCCGCGACGTGTACGAGAAGGCCTTCGCCGACGAGCCGTTCGTCGACCTGCTGCCCGAGGGGCAGTGGCCCGCGACCGCGGCCGTGTACGGGTCCAACGCCGTACAGATCCAGGTCGCCCACGACGAGGCGGCCGGCCGGATCATCGTGATCAGCGCCATCGACAACCTCGCCAAGGGCACCGCCGGAGGCGCCCTGCAGAGCATGAACATCGCCCTCGGACTGCCCGAGGACACGGGGCTCTCCACCATCGGAGTCGCACCGTGAGCGAAGCACGCGCAGCCGCCGGGCTGCGGGCAACGACGAAGGCCGCGCCGCGGCGCCGCGTGGGCGGAGAGACGAACGAGGAGATGCAGTGAGCGTCACGGCAGCCAAGGGATTCACGGCGGCGGGCATCGCCGCCGGGATCAAGGAGAGCGGTCATCCGGATCTGGCCCTCGTGGTCAACGACGGCCCCCGCCGTGCCGCCGCGGGCGTCTTCACCTCCAACCGCGTCAAGGCAGCACCCGTCCTCTGGTCGGAACAGGTGCTCAAGGGCGGCGAAGTGACCGCCGTCGTCCTCAACTCCGGTGGCGCGAACGCCTGTACGGGCCCCCAGGGCTTCCAGGACACCCACGCCACGGCCGAGAAGGCCGCCGAGGTCCTCAGCGGTCACAGCGCGGGGGAGATCGCGGTCGCCTCCACCGGATTGATCGGCCTGCGCCTCCCCATGGACAAGCTCCTGCCGGGCATCGAGCAGGCCGCGAAGGAACTCAGCGAGCACGGCGGCGAGAAGGCCGCCATCGCGATCAAGACCACCGACACGGTCCACAAGACCGCCGTCGCGGGCGGCGAGGGCTGGACCGTCGGCGGCATGGCCAAGGGCGCGGGCATGCTCGCCCCCGGTCTCGCCACCATGCTCGTCGTCCTCACCACCGACGCAGACGTGGAAGCGCCCGCCCTCGACACCGCGCTGCGCGCCGCCACCCGCACCACCTTCGACCGGGTCGACTCCGACGGCTGTATGTCGACCAACGACACCGTGCTGCTGCTCGCCTCCGGGGCGAGCGGAATCACCCCCGCGCAGGCAGAGTTCGACCAGGCCGTGCAGAGCGTCTGCGCCGACCTCGCCCGGCAGCTGATCGGAGACGCCGAGGGCGCCTCCAAGGACATCCGGATCGAGGTGATCAACGCGGCGACCGAGGAGGACGCCGTCGAGGTCGGCCGGAGCATCGCCCGCAACAACCTCCTGAAGTGCGCCATCCACGGCGAGGACCCCAACTGGGGCCGGGTCCTCTCCGCGATCGGCACCACCAAGGCCGCCTTCGAGCCCGACCTGCTGAACGTCGCCATCAACGACGTCTGGGTGTGCAGGAACGGCAGCGTGGGCGAGGACCGCGACCTGGTGGACATGCGCTACCGGGAGGTCAGGATCACCGCGGACCTCGCGGCGGGTGGCGAGTCCGCCGTCATCTGGGCGAACGACCTCACCGCCGAGTACGTCCACGAGAACAGCGCGTACAGCTCATGAGCGCCGCGAGGAAGCACACCGCGCTGCCCAAGGCGCAGATCCTCATCGAGGCGCTGCCCTGGCTCACCCGGCACAACGGCAAGACCGTCGTCATCAAGTTCGGCGGCAACGCCATGATCGACGAGGAGCTGAAGGCGGCCTTCGCCCAGGACGTCGTCTTCCTGCGGCACGCCGGCCTCAAACCGGTCGTCGTGCACGGCGGTGGCCCGCAGATCAGCGCACAGCTCGACAAGCAGGGCCTGGTCAGCGAGTTCAAGGCCGGACTGCGCGTCACCACGCCCGAGGCGATGGACGTCGTACGCATGGTGCTGGCCGGACAGGTGCAGCGAGAGCTCGTCGGGCTGCTCAACCAGCACGGCCCGCTCGCCGTCGGCATGACCGGCGAGGACGCCCACACGATCACCGCCACCCAGCACCGCCCGGTGATCGACGGCGAAGCCGTCGACATCGGCCGCGTCGGTGAGATCACGGGCATCGACACCGGAGCGATCCAGGCGCTGCTGGACGACGGCCGGATCCCCGTCATCTCCTCCATCGCCCGCTCCGCCGAGGACAACCACGTCTACAACGTCAACGCGGACACCGCGGCAGCCGCACTCGCCGCCGCGCTGAACGCCGAGACGCTGATGGTCCTGACCGACGTCGAGGGCCTCTACGAGGACTGGCCGAACAGCGACGACGTCATCAGCCGGCTCACCGCCACCGAACTGGAGAAGCTGCTGCCGGACCTCTCCAGCGGCATGGTGCCCAAGATGCAGGGCTGCCTCCACGCCGTACGCAACGGCGTCGAGACCGCCCGGGTCATCGACGGCAGGGTCCAGCACTCGATCCTGCTGGAGATCTTCACCGACGAGGGGATCGGCACGATGGTCGTGCCCGACACGGCCCCCGTCGCGCCTGACGGAACAGAGGGGGAGTCATGAGCAACGAGGAGTTCGCACAGCGCTGGCAGGGTGCGCTGATGGACAACTACGGCACCCCGCAGCTGCCCCTGGTGCGCGGCGCGGGCGCCCGGGTGTGGGACGCGGAGGGCAACGAGTACCTCGACTTCGTCGGCGGTATCGCGGTCAACGCGCTCGGCCACGCCCATCCCGCCGTGGTCGAGGCCGTCTCCACGCAGATCGCCTCCCTCGGCCACGTCTCCAACCTCTACACCGCGGAGCCGCCCATCGCGCTCGCCGAACGGCTCCTCCAGCTCTTCGGCCGGACGGGCAGGGTCTTCTTCTCCAACTCCGGCGCCGAGGCGAACGAGGCCGCCTTCAAGATCGGACGGCTGACCGGGCGTACGCACATGGTCGCCACCGACGGCGGCTTCCACGGCCGGACCATGGGCAGCCTCGCGCTGACCGGTCAGCCCGGCAAGCGCGACCCGTTCCTGCCGCTGCCGGGAGACGTCACGCACGTCCCGTACGGCGACGTCGAGGCGCTCCGGGCCGCGGTGACGACCGGCACCGCACTGCTCGTCATCGAGCCCGTGCAGGGCGAGAACGGCGTCGTCGTGCCGCCCAAGGGCTATCTGGAGGCGGCCAGGGAGATCACGCGGGCCACCGGCACGCTGCTCGTCCTGGACGAGGTGCAGACCGGGATCGGCCGCTGCGGCCACTGGTTCGAGCACCAGGCCCACCAGGGGGTCGAGCCTGACGTCGTCACCCTGGCCAAGGGCCTCGGAGGCGGTCTGCCGATCGGCGCGACCGTGGCGTTCGGCGCCGCGGCCGATCTGCTCAAGCCCGGCCAGCACGGCACGACGTTCGGCGGCAACCCCGTCGCCTGCGCCGCCGGTCTCGCCGTCCTGGACACTCTCGCCGCCGACGGCATCCTGGACAGCGTGAAGCGGCTCGGTGAGCGGATCCGGGAGGGCGTCGAGGGCCTCGGGCACCCGCTGGTCTCCCACGTCCGCGGCTCGGGACTGCTGCTGGGTATCGTGCTCACCGGGCCCCTCGCACCGAAGGTGCAGCAGGCGGCTCAGGGAGCCGGACTCCTGGTGAACGCGCCCGCCCCCGACGTCGTACGGCTCATGCCGCCGCTGATCATCGGTGACGCCGAGGTGGACGCGTTCCTGCGGATTCTGCCGGGAGCCCTCGACGCGGCTTACGGGGACGGACGATCCGGAGAGTGACGAACCGGAGAATGAGGCGACGACGATGACCGAGGCGCAGGAAACCGACCACGGCGGGCCGTCGGTGCCACAGACCCGCACGGCACGCCACCGCAGGATCGTGGACATCCTGAACCGCCGGCCGGTGCGCTCGCAGAGCCAGCTGGCCAGGCTCCTGTCCGACGACGGGCTGAGCGTCACCCAGGCGACGCTCTCCCGCGACCTGGACGAGCTCGGTGCGGTCAAGATCCGCAACACCGGCGGCGAGCTGATCTACGCGGTGCCGAGCGAGGGTGGATTCCGCACCCCGCAGGCACCGCTCGGAGGGTCGGCCAAGGAGGAGCGGATGCGCAGGCTCTCGGCCGAGCTGCTCATCTCCGCGGAGGCCTCGGCCAACCTCGTGGTGCTGCGAACGCCTCCGGGTGCCGCGCAGTTCCTCGCCTCGGCCATCGACCAGGCCGAACTCCAGGCGATCCTCGGCACGATCGCGGGGGACGACACGCTGATGCTGATCAGCCGTGACCCGAACGGCGGCCAGGCACTGGCCGACCACCTGCTGCGGCTGGCCCAGAACGACCGCGGGCCTCAGTAGCGGGTGATCGCGGTCGGGCCGGACGCCGTCCCGACCGCGATGTGCGGACGGCGAGCCGGGTCGGCCCAGGCCAGGATCCGGCCCATGGCGGCCGCCGGCACGGAAACACAGCCGGCGGTCGGGCCCTTTCCGTCGACGTGGAGGAAGATCCCGGCGCCCCTGCCCCGCACCGGGCGGTGGTAGTTGAAGCCGATGACGAGCGCACGGGCGTACTGGGTGGCGTAGGTGACGAGGTGTTCGGCCTCGTCCGCCCGGCAGTCGTCGGGCCGTGGGTCCACCCATCGGTTGTAGTGCCGGGACGCGTTGTCCTGGCACCACCACGAACTCTCTCCGACCCGGCGGTACGGGAAGCGGGTGCCGGGCGGGGCGGCCTCGATCCCGAAGGCGTAGGGCAGGTCGTACAGCCCGGTGGGCGTGGTGTTCGTGCCCTGGACGCGAGTGAGACCCTCGGCCAGGCCGTTCGCCCCGAAGCGGGCGGGCGCCGAGCCCCCCGCCACCCAGCCGCTCCGGCCCCGGTCCCACCAGGTGACCGTGCCCGTGGTGGAGTCCGTGCGGGGGGCCTCGGCGGTGATGAGCTGTGTACCGCCGCCCGTGTCGGCCAGCCGCTCAGGAAGCGGCGGCGGCCCGCCGGGCCGCGCCGCGAGCGAACCGGCCAGCGCCAGCAGGACCGACGCGGTCACCAGGAATCTGCGCATGCTCCGGACCGTACGGGGCGCGGCGGCCGGCTCCCCACCGGGCCTGCTCCGTACGGCCCAGTACCTCACCCGCCGGCTGCCGTCGGCATGACCGGCAGTGGCAGGGGGAGGCCGGGCAGCCCGTCGATGCTGGTGGCGATGTCGGGCTTCTTCTCGAAGTACCTGCTGAGGCTCTCGTCGTCCTCACGCCGGAAGCGGTCGGCGTGCAGGGAACGGTCCTCGTCGTACGCCATGAACGGCACCGCGTAACCGCAGGAGTCCCGGACCAGCTCGGCCGTCACCACGATGATCGCGCGCAGCCCGTGGGGGGTCGGGTCGATGCCTGGAAAATGACCGAGAAGCCCGGGGAAGCGTGGGTCGTCACGGAAGACCGGCTCCCCGCGGCCGTGCACACGGACGATGTTCGGCGGGCCCTGGAAAGCGCACCACATCAGCGTGATGCGCCCGTTCTCCCGGAGATGGGCCAGGGTCTCGGCGGTGCTGCCGGCGAAGTCGAGGTAGGCCACCGTCTGTTCGTCGACCACGGCGAACGACCCACGCACGCCCTTGGGCGAGAGGTTGACCGTGCCGTCGCCGTCCAGGGGCGCGGTCGCGGTGAAGAACAGGGGCTGTTCCTCGATGAAAGCCCGGAGACGCCCGTCAATACGTTCGTATGTTTTTCCCATGACGACATTGTCGTGCGAGCGGCTGGCTGCGACCGGGTATTTCACAGCCTGGGATACCCGCTCCCTCGCGCGTAGGCACGCTCCTGCGCATCGAGGAGCCGTTGTGCCGCCATCCGGGTGTGGCGCGGCCGGTCCGGTGCGACTCGTGCACGCAGCCAGTCCTGGTGCAGCTCGACGGCGTACGGCCGCAGGGCGCGGGCGGCAGCGCGGACCACGGCCGGCGCCGGGTCGTCGAGCAGCGGACACATACGGTCCGGCCGCACGGCGTCGAGTGCGCACAACGCCGGCACCGCGTGTGCGCGCACGGCGGGCAGCCGGTGGGCCGACAGGGGCCACAGCGTCTCGATGTCCTCCCGGGAACCGCACTCGCCGAGCCCTGCCGCCGCGGCCGGGTGCCGGGCGGGATCGGCGCACATCGACCGGTACAGGGGGAGCGGGTCGGTGCCGCCCTGCCGCAGCACATAGCGGGCGCAGGCCCGCACGAGGCCCGACCGGTCGGCGAGGAAGGCAGCCGCCTCCCCGTACCGTCCGGCCCGGCGGAGCCCGGTCACGCCGGCGGACCGTACCTGTGGTGACCGGGCGGCCAGGAGGAGCGCCAACACGCTGTCGTAGTCGTCCTCGCCGGCCCCGGCGAGTGCGGCCTCGGCGCAGAGGACCTGGATGCGTACGTCGTCTCCGGCGGTGGCCGCGGTGCGGGCGAGCTCCGCCGGGGTCAGGAGGTGCCGGTCGACCGCGATGCGGTAGGCGAGCCGTCGTACCGCACGGTCCTCGTCGGTGAGCAGCGCCTCGGCGTCCGTGCCAGGACCGTCGCGCAGCACGTCCTCCATCAGACGCAGGGTGAAGCCGCCCCGGTCACGGAGGGACAGGAGCAGGACGAGAGGGGCGAGCGCGGGGAGCCAAGGCCCGGCGGTGTCCGCGAGCACGGCACGGGCCCGGGCTCGTACCGGTGCCGCCCAGTCGGCGCAGCGCACCACCAGCAGGGGCCGGAGCCCTCGTGCTCCGGCCACCCGTTCCAGGGCCGCCTCCCGCACCCTGCCGTTGGGGTGGCAGAGGGCCAGCGCGATCCGGGACTCGGCGGCGGGGGAGGGCGGACCGGCCGGCAGTCCGCGCAGTTCGTGACGTGTCGGCAGCCGGTTCGCGGCGCGCGAGGCCAGAATGCGTACCCCGGTGTCCAGTGCGACCCAGGCCGCCGGAGAAGTCGTGTCCAGCGCCTTGCCCAGCGGGACCCCGAGAGCGAGCCGTTCGGCCGGCCCGTGTCCGTCGCTCATCAGGCCCCCCCCTGGAACGGCGTGTGTGTGGATGCCGATCGTAGAGGCGGCTTCCACGCGAGGGTAGGGGTTTTCTCCGCCCTGACCAGCGGCTTTGACAATATATACGGCGTATCGCATAGTTATGCTGTTCGCCGCCGTCAGGCGGACGCACACCCCTTGCACTCCCGAGGAGCACCGCAGTGAGCAACGGCACCGGTAACAGCGACGTACGCCTCTGGGGCGGCCGTTTCGCCGACGGCCCCGCCGAGGCGCTGGCCAAGCTGTCCGCCTCCGTCCACTTCGACTGGCGGCTCGCGCCGTACGACATCGCGGGTTCCCGTGCCCACGCGCGCGTGCTCAACAAGGCGGGACTGCTCACCGACGACGAGCTGTCCCGCATGACCGACGGCCTCGACTCACTCGAAGCCGCGGTCACCGACGGTTCGTTCACCGGCACCATCGCCGACGAGGACGTCCACACCGCCCTCGAACGCGGTCTCCTGGAGCGGCTCGGCCCGGACCTCGGCGGGAAGCTGCGTGCCGGCCGGTCCCGCAACGACCAGGTCGCCACACTCTTCCGCATGTACCTGCGCGACCACGCCCGGATCATCGGCGGACTGGTCGCCGAGCTCCAGGACGCGCTGGTGGGACTGGCCGAGGCGCACCCGGACGTGGCCATGCCCGGCCGCACGCACCTCCAGCACGCGCAGCCCGTCCTCTTCGCCCACCACGTCCTGGCGCACGTGCAGTCCCTGTCCCGGGACGCCGAGCGGCTGCGGCAGTGGGACGAGCGGACCGCCGTCTCGCCCTACGGCTCCGGCGCGCTGGCCGGGTCGTCCCTCGGACTGGACCCGGAGGCGGTCGCCGCGGACCTCGGCTTCGAGCGCGGCTCCGCCGGCAACTCCATCGACGGCACCGCGTCCCGTGACTTCGTCGCGGAGTTCGCCTTCATCACCGCGATGATCGGCGTCAACCTCTCCCGCATCGCCGAGGAGATCATCATCTGGAACACGAAGGAGTTCTCCTTCGTCACCCTTCACGACGCCTTCTCCACCGGCTCCTCGATCATGCCGCAGAAGAAGAACCCGGACATCGCCGAGCTGGCCCGCGGTAAGTCCGGCCGCCTCATCGGCAACCTGACGGGGCTGATGGCGACGCTGAAGGCCCTCCCGCTCGCGTACAACCGCGATCTGCAGGAGGACAAGGAGCCGGTCTTCGACTCCTGCGACCAGCTCGAGGTACTGCTGCCCGCCTTCACCGGCATGATGGCGACGCTGACCGTCAACCGGGAGCGGATGGAGGAACTGGCTCCGGCTGGTTTCTCGCTCGCCACGGACATCGCCGAGTGGCTGGTCAAGCAGGGCGTCCCGTTCCGGGTGGCGCACGAGGTCGCGGGTGAGTGCGTGAAGGTGTGCGAGCAGCAGGGCATCGAGCTCGACGAGCTGACGGACGAGCAGTTCGCGAAGATCTCGGAGCACCTCACCCCGGAGGTGCGCACCGTCCTGAACGTGCCCGGCGCGCTCGCCTCCCGCAACGGGCGCGGCGGAACGGCCCCGTCGGCCGTCGCGGTCCAGCTGGGCGAGGTGAAGGCCGACCTGGTGACGCAGCACGCCTGGGCGACCGCGCGAGGCTGATTCGCAGGCATCGCGGGCTACGTTGACGGGAAGGCGTTCGGAACCGACCCTGAGGAGCCCGCGATGCCCTTCGCCCGCCTGAACCGAGCGACCACCCCGACCTCCCACATCGGGCTCGGCCTGGCCGCCGTCGGCAGGCCCGGCTACATCACCCCGCACCGTGACCGCGATCTGCCCGGCGACCGCGGTGTGGAGGCGCTGCGTGCCCGCACCCACGAGCTCCTGGACGCGGCCTACGCCCAGGGCGTCCGCTATTTCGACGCCGCCCGTTCCTACGGCCGCGCCGAGGAGTTCCTCGCCGAGTGGCTGACCGCCCGCCCCGACGTGACGGACGTGGTCATCGGCAGCAAGTGGGGCTACACCTACACCGCCGACTGGCGGGTCGACGCCGAAACGCACGAGGTGAAGGACCACGGACCGGCCACCTTCGAACGGCAGTACGCCGAAACGACGGCGCTGCTGGGCGACCGGCTCGATCTCTACCAGATCCACTCGGTCACCGCCGACAGTCCGGTGCTGAGCGACAAGGGCCTGCACGCGCGTCTCGCCGAACTGGCCTCCGGAGGTACCACGCTCGGCTTCTCCGCGAGCGGTCCCGGCCAGGCCGACGCCATCCGGGCCGCCCTGGCCGTGACGGTGGACGGCGAACCCCTCTTCCGTACCGTCCAGGCCACCTACAACGCCCTGGAGACCTCCGCCGGAACGGCGCTCGCCGAGGCGCACGACGCAGGGCTCACCGTGATCGTCAAGGAGGCCATGGCCAACGGCCGGCTCGCCGGGACCGAGGCGCCCGCCGTCGTCCGGGAGATCGGTGCCGAAGCCGGACTGGACGCGGACGCCGTCGCCCTGGCGCTCGTGCTCCGTCAGCCGTGGGCCGGGGTCGTCCTGTCCGGCGCGGTCACCGTCACCCAGCTGGCGGCCAATCTGCACGCGCCTCTGCTCGACCTGGACCCGGACCGGCTGGACCGGCTGTCCGCCCTGGTGGAGGAGCCGGAGGCGTACTGGCGGCACCGCGCCTCGCTGCCCTGGAGCTGAGCGGCCGGCCAGGTGGGCCCCGGCGCGGGCTCTCGCCTCGCCGGGGCTCGCGGTCCACGCCTCGCCGGGACGCCCGGCTCACGCCTCGCCGGGACGCCCGGCTCACGCCTCGCCGGGGCTCGCGGTCCACGCCCAGGCGGCCAGCACATCGAAGTCCGCCCGCACCAGCCCCACCCAGGGGTCGACCCGGCGCAGCAGGGCCCGCCCCGGGTGATGCCCGGAGACCCAGGCGGTGTCGGCCTCGGAGATCTCGTCGTCGACCCAGGCGAAAGGCCTCCCGTCCGCGTAGTCGACGACGTAACGCGTCTTCCAGTACGTCCCGTCCACGGTGGCCGCGTGCATGGCGGGCCAGTCGATGTACGGCAACGGCGGCAGCCCGAGACGCGGGCCGATCCACTCGTTGGCCTCGTCCTTCCAGGTGGTCGCCCAGACCAGCTCGTACCGGCCGGCGAGAGCCAGCAGTTCCGCGCCGTGTCCGGGGCTGAGGAGAACGGGCAGCGGTGTCCCCTCCTTCCACCCCGTCGGCCGCATCCGGTGCACCAGATAGCCCTCCGGCGGGGTGGGGCGGGCCAGCGCCGCGTACGGGTTGAGCGGACCGTCGATGTCGATCAGCAGCAGCGGCTTCATGCCGCCATGGTGCCCCTTGGACCGGCCGGCACCCATGGATTTCCCCGGGCGCCGGGACGGCCCCGGGAATCACTCGGGCATCAGGCGCCCCGGGAGCCGTCAGACGGTGTCCAGAAGGCCGTCCCACAGCTCGCGCTCGGTCCTGCGGGGATCGTTGACGACCTGGTCGGACGCGGTGTTGTTGTAGCGGAACGTCATGACGGGGCGCTCCTGCGCGTCGTACTCCTTCCACGACGCCTGTCCGGTCCTGGCGAAGTCGACCCAGGTGCTGTGCAGGGCGTCCGCGAGGCTCTGGGGCGGCTCGGTTCCGGTGAACTTCTGGTTGGCCGGCAGGGACAGGGTGTCCCAGGCGAAGGGCAGGTCGAGGCTGTGGCAGGCGCCGAGCTTGACCTGGACGTTGTTGGGGACGACCGGGGAGCGCCACCCGAACTCGTACAGGTAGGTCGGTGCCCCGTCGTTCTCGCCCCGGGCCTCGGCGACACGACAGGTCGGGATGCGGAACATCCGGTCGGTCAGCACCGCGGCGGCGATGCCGGAGGGCTTGTTGCGCGGATAGGCGGCGGTGTCGTTCTTCGCGTATTCGTCGTAGGCGCCGGCCGGCGCCCCGTAGGCCTTCACCCGGGTTTTGAACGGGCCCGGCAGGAGCACGGACACCAGTGCGCTGGTCACGATGAAGAGACGGAACTCCTCGGTGGTCGTGCCCATCAACAGCGGCACCTGACCACCCGCGCCGTCCGCGATCGCGGCCGCGGGCAGGCGGGGGAGCACGTCGCCGTCGACCACAGGCAGGAACGCCAGGCCGCAGGAGGCGATGGTGCTCGCCCCGTAGGCGACCGCGTCCGCGCTCTGGCTGACCTCCTTGGAGACCTCGTTCTGTGCTTCGGTCAGGTCGTCGATGTCCACCCCCGCCAGCGCGGCAGCGGTGGGCTCGACACCCAGGCGCTCCGCCACCGCGCCGATCACCAGCGCGGCGTCCTCGGGCGTCTGGCCGATGTGGGCGTTGCCGCTCTGGACGATCGCCTTGTGGAAGAGGCCGTCGTCGCGCGAGAGCAGGGCGAGCACGCTCATGGCGCCGGCCGACTCCCCGCACAGGGTGATGTTGCCCGGGTCCCCTCCGAATGCCGATGTTCTCGCGGACCCACGTGAGCGCGGCGATCTGGTCGAGCAGACCACGGTTGGCCGGGGCCGGGGCATCAGGGAGATAGCCGAAACCGTCCACCCCCAGGCGGTAGTTGACGGAGACGCACACCACGCCGTCACGGGCGAAGGTCGCACCGTCGTAGGCGGGGACGGCGGACGAACCGGTGGTGAATCCGCCGCCATGGATCCACACCAGTACGGGCAGGGCCGCCTCGGTGTCGGGCGTCCACACGTTGAGGTTCAGCCACTCGTCTCCCGCGATGGCCGGGTCGGCCATGATCTCACCGAGCTTGCCACCCAGCGGGGGCTTGGGGGGCGTGGGCCCGAAGGCATGAGCCGTCCGCACGCCCTGCCAGGGCTGGAGCGGTGCGGGAGCGGCGAAACGCAGCTCACCGATCGGTGCACGGCCGTAGGGCATTCCGAGGAAGCGGGCGATGCCGCCCTCCAGCTTCCCCGACACCGAGCCGTAAGCCGTTTCGACCTCGACCGTGCTCTGCTCGGACATGTGTCTCCTCGGGGCCGGTCGGTCACGGGACCGACCCGCGGGGGGCCGGCCCACCACCCCGTCGGGCGTCCCGCGCCGACAGCCGGACAGGACGCCTCATCGTTACCCGGCGAGCTGGATCGATTACACACAGTGACAGAATGTGTTGTGTGTTGTCCCGCCGAGACCGGTCGCCGGAGTGTTCCGCCTGGATGATGATCAATCGGCGACTCTCGACGAGACGTTCTTGTCTCATCTGGGCTACTGTCGTCTCATGCCTTTCGATCATGAGCAGGTGCTGCGGAGCGCCGCCGCGCTGCTGACCCGGAAATCCACCGCGACCATGGACGAGGTCGCCCGCGCCGCGGGGATCGGCCGTGCCACCCTGCACCGGCACTTCGCCGGGCGGGACGCCCTGGTCGGAGCGCTGGAGAGCCTGGGCATCCAGGAGTTCGAAGCCGCTCTGGACGCAGCCGGCCTCGACGAGGGCAGTGCGGAGGACGGGCTGCGGCGCCTCATCACAGCCGTTCAGCCCAGCGCGGGGCTGTTGTCCTTCCTCGTCACCGAGAACCAGCTCTTCGAGGGCGATGACGTCGACGAGGGCTGGAGCCGTCTCGACGCCCGGGTCGCCGCCTTCTTCCGGCGTGGCCAGGAGCGCGGCGAATTCAGGATCGACCTCACCCCGGCCTGGCTGACCGAGGCCCTGTACGGCCTGATCGGGAGCTGCGCGTGGTCGGTGCAGGCCGGCCGGGTCGCCGCGCAGGACTTCCCCCACATGATCGTCGAGTTGCTCCTGGGCGGAGCACGCCGGAGCGTGGAGAAATGAGCAGCACCTTCTCGAAGGCCGGAGTCACCGGCGATCCGCACCATCCGGGCCGGTGGATCGCCCTCACGGTCCTCGTCCTGGCCGTGCTGCTGGTCGCCGTCGACGCGACCGTCCTCGGACTCGCCACCCCGTTCCTCAGCGAGGACCTGGAACCGACCGGTACCCAGCTGCTCTGGATCGGGGACGTCTACTCCTTCGTGATCGCCGGACTCCTGGTCTCGATGGGCAGCCTCGGCGACCGGGTCGGCCGGAAGAAGCTGCTGCTGACCGGTGCCACGGCCTTCGGCGCGGTCTCCGTGCTCAACGCCTACGCGTCGAGCCCCGAGATGATGATCCTGGCCAGGGCGCTGCTCGGCGTCGCGGGCGCCACGCTGATGCCGTCCACGCTCGCCCTGATCCGCAATCTCTTCCACGACCCGCGCGAACGCAGCCTCGCCGTCGGTATCTGGGGTGCGATGGCCGCTGCGGGCGCCGCCGTCGGACCGGTCGTGGGAGGGCTCCTGCTGGAGCACTTCTGGTGGGGATCGGTCTTCCTGATCAACCTGCCCGTGATGGCGGTCCTCGTCGCCGTGGGCGTCAAGATGATCCCCGAATCGAAGAACCCGGCGCCGGGACCGTGGGACCTGCTCAGCGTGGGGCTCTCCCTGGTCGGCATGGTCGGCATCGTGTACGCCATCAAGGAGCTCGCCTCGCACGGCCCGAGCTGGCAGACCGGCCTGGTGGCCGTCGGGGGTGCGCTGGCCCTCGCCTGGTTCGTACGCCGTCAGCTCAAGCTCCCCGCTCCACTGCTTGACATGCGGCTCTTCCACCACCGGGGGTTCTCCGGCGCGGTCCTCGCCGACCTGCTGACCATCCTCGGCCTCTCCGGCATCGTCTTCTTCCTCTCCCAGTTCCTGCAGCTGGTCCAGGGGCGGGGCCCGCTCGAGGCCGGGCTCGCCGAACTGCCCGCGGCGGTCGGCGCGGTGACCGCCGGGCTGCTGGCGGGAAGGGTCGCCCGCCGCTACTCCGTACGATCCGTGGTCGGCGTCGGGCTCGGGGCCATCGGCGTGTCGCTCGCCGTGGTCACGGTGATCCACAAGGAGACCGGTTACCCGCTGATCGGTGTCCTGCTCCTCGTGGTGGGCGTGGGTGCGGGCTTCGCCTTCACCGTCACCTCCGACGTGATCCTCTCCAGCGTCCCGAAGGAGCAGGCGGGCTCGGCGTCAGCGGTGTCCGAGACGGCGTACGAGCTGGGCGCCGCCCTCGGCATCGCCCTGCTCGGATCCATCGTCACGGGCGTCTACAAGGATTTCGGAACCCCCGAGGGCATCCCGGCCGCTGCCGCGACGGCGGCCCACGAGTCGCTCGGCGGAGCCGTGGAGACGGCCGAGCACCTACCGGCACAGCAGGGAGGGGAGCTCGTGGTCGCGGCTCAGGAGGCCTTCGTCAACGGGCTGAGGGTGTCGGCGGCGGTCGGCGCCGTGGTGCTGCTCGCGACGGCCGTCGCCGCGTGGTTCCTGCTGCGCGGCCAGAAGCTGGAGGACGGCATCATCCCCGACGAGTGACCAACCGGGCGGAGGGCGGCGAGTGGGTGACCCCGTCGGACAGCGCCCCGGACCTTCGCCGAGCGGGTGCCGGGCGGAGCAGCCCCGGGTACGGGACGGGCGGAGCCGCCCCGAGGTACCGGGACGGGCGGAGCCGCCCCGGTACGGGAAGAAGCACCCGTCCGGCTCAGGCGGCCTTGGCCTTCGTGGCGTACATGTCGACGTACTCCTGGCCCGAGAGCCGCATGACCTCGGCCATGACGGAGTCCGTCACCGCCCGCAGGACGTAGCGGTCGCGGTCCATGCCCTCGTAGCGCGAGAACTCCATCGGCTCACCGAAGCGGACCGTGACCTTGCCCGGGCGGGGCAGACCGGCGCCGCCCGGCTGCAGCTTGTCCGTGCCGATCATCGCGAAGGGCACGACCGGCGCACCGGTCATCAGGGTCAGCCGCGCGATACCCGTACGACCCCGGTAGAGCCGGCCGTCGGGGGAGCGGGTGCCCTCGGGGTAGATGGCGAAGGCGTGGCCCTCCTCCAGCACCCGGCGGCCCGTCATCAGCGCCGCGACGCCACCGCGGCCGCCGTCCCTGTCCACCGGGATCATGCCGCAGCCGGTGAAGAACCAGGCCATCAGACGGCCCTTGAGGCCCTTGCCGGTGACGTACTCGTCCTTGCCGATGTAGAACACCGGCCGGTCACAGCAGATCGGCATGATCATCGAGTCGATGAACGTCAGGTGGTTGCCCGCGAGGATCACCGGACCGTTCCCCGGGATGTTCTCGACGCCTTCCACCTGGGGCCGGAAGAGCAGGCGCAGGATCGGTCCGAGCACTGCCTTGATGACCGTGAGTCGGGACAACGCATCCTCCGGTGTCGTGGCCGGGCGGCCGGGGCGGGAATTCGCGAGGGTCTGTGCAGGTGAGGACGATACTCGCGGGTACCGCCTCTCCGCACATCGGGTTCACCCGGCGGATACACAGTGTTGATGTGTGTTTCCGCCGTGTTCGTCCACGGGCTGCCCCACCGATGGCGTAGCTGCCTACGATCAAGCCTGCCCCGAAGGTGCCGGACATCACATGCGAGGAGCATTCATGACAGAGCGCGCGCGGACAGGCCCTGGCCGGCGGACTTTCCTGGGGGCGGCCGTCCTCGGGGCTTCGGCCGTCGGAGCGACCGGCGCGGCGCACGCCGCCGGGCGTGGCGCCCCGGAGGGACGCGGCGTGGGCGGCGGCTCCTACCGGAACCTGCCGGTACCCACCGTCATCGGCCACAGGGGCGCCAGCGGCTACCGCCCCGAGCACACCCTCGGCTCCTACCAGCTGGCCCTGGACATGGGCGCGCACATCGTCGAGCAGGACCTCGTACCGACCAGGGACGGTCACCTGGTCTGCCGCCACGAGAACGACATCACCGGCACCACGGACGTGGCCGAGCACCCCGAGTTCGCGAGCCGCAGGACCACCAAGCAGGTCGACGGGGTGTCGCTCACCGGCTGGTTCACCGAGGACTTCACCCTCGCCGAGCTGAAGACGCTCCGCGCGAAGGAGCGGATCCCCGGCAACCGCCAGGAGAACACGCTGTACGACGGGCGCTGGGAGATCCCCACCTTCGAAGAGGTCCTGCGCTGGGCCGACAAGGAGGGCCGCAGGCGCGGCAAGCCCGTCTGGCTCTACGCCGAGACCAAGCACCCCTCCTACTTCCGGGGCCTCGGGCTCGGCCTGGAGGAGCCTCTCGCCAAGCTGCTGCGCCGCCACGGCAGGCACCGGGCGAACTCCGCCCTGATCCTCCAGTCCTTCGAGCCGAGCTCTGTGCAGCGGCTGTCGAAGCTCGTCGCCACGCCCCGAGTCGTCCTGCTGTCCGGCCCGAAGGAACGGCCCTGGGACTTCGTGGAGGCCGGCGACCCCCGCACCGTCGCCGATCTGGTGAAGCCGGCCGGGCTGAAGTGGATCGCGTCCTTCGCCCAGGGCATCGGCCCCACCCTGGACCTGGTCATCCCCAGGGACGGCGCGGGGCGGCTGACCACCCCCACCACCCTGGTCGCGGACGCGCACGCGCGAGGGCTGGTCCTGCACCCGTACACGCTGCGCAACGAGAACAGCTTCCTGCCCGCGGACTTCCGGCGTGGCACGGACCCGAACGCGTACGGAGACGTGTTCGGCGCTCTCCGGGCGTACTTCGAGGCGGGCATCGACGGGATCTTCTCCGACAACCCCGACACCGCCCTGCTCGCCGCCGCCGACTTCGTCCAGGACTGATGCCCCGGGGCCGTGCCCCGCACGTCAGCCGCACGGCTCCCGTACCCCGGTCGGGTGGAGCTCCCCCTGTGCGGCAACCCGCCGCGCACGGGGAGCGTTGACGAGGCATGACTCTTCTTGATCATGTTCCCTCTGCCCAGGCGGAGGGGGCGGCCGACCGCGGGCGAGCGGTCGTCCACGCCCTGCAGGCCCTGGTCCGCGCGGAGGCGAGGGCCGAGGCCCAGGCCGCAGGGGCCGACGCCGCGGACCTGGAACAGGCGGTGTGGGTACGGCTGCTCGAGCCCCGCCCCGGCCCGGCGGTGCCCGCCGACCCCGTCCGGCGGGTCCGAGCCGCAGTCCGGGCGGAGGCGCGTGTCGCCCGCCGCAGGAAGCGGCGTGAACACGCTTACGCGGGCGGCGAATCCCCGGGCGACTGGGACCACTGCCCCGAACGGATCGCGGTGGGAGCCGACGAACGCCGAGCGCTGCGCGTCGCGGTGGGCCGGCTGCCCGGAAGATGCCCGCAGTTACTCGAGGCGATGCTGGCTCCCCACGATCCGACGTACCGGGAAATCGCAGGGGAGTTGGGTATGTCACAAGGCAGTTTGGGTCCTATGCGTTCCCGATGCCTTGGATGTCTGCGCAGAATGCTCGCGGCGGAGGTTGTAGCTCCTGAACTGCGGGGAAAGGAGCGGTAGACAACCGGTGGATCAGGTGAGCGGGAGGCATGCACACATGGGCATGAGTGTGACCATCTCGGCGGCGACAGCGCAGGACGTCGAGCAGATCTTCAGACTCCAGTACCTCTGTTTCCAGAGCGAGGCGGAGCTCTACGGCAACTACCGGATCGACCCGCTCGTCCAGACCCTCGACTCCGTCCGGGAAGAAGTCGCCGCGGATCTGGTGTTCGTGGCCAGGCTCGGCGACGAAGTCGTCGGATCGGTACGCGGCTTCGCCGACGAGGACGGCACCGGGCGGATCGGCAAGCTCTGCGTCCACCCCAGGCTCCGGAACCACGGTCTCGGCACCCGTCTCCTGCGCGCCGCGGAATCCGGGCTGGCGGACGGTCGCTCGGCCACCCGCTTCCGCCTGCACACCGGGGAACGCAGCGAAGGCAATCTGCGGCTCTACCGCAAGGCGGGCTATGCCCGGGTGGGCAACGCCACCGGCGGTGACGGGGTCCGGCTGGTCCTGCTGGAGAAGGACGCCACCGCGCCGGCCTACGTGGCGAGCGCCTGAACGACTCCCGGGACGCCCGGAGTCAGACGTTTCGTGCGCGGCGCAGCCAGATCATCCCGGTGACCGGCAGGATCACCGGGATGAACAGGTAGCCCATGCCGAATTCCGACCACACCGTGCTGTCGGGGAAGGCGGCCGGCTCCAGCAGCGTCCAGGTGCCGACGATCAGCACCCCCGCGAGCTCGGCGGCGCAGCACACCAGCGCCGCCCTGCGCGCCCTCTCCCCGCCCCGGACCAGCGAGTACGTGATGAAGCCGTACACGACGGCGGCGACGGCCGAAAGGACGTAGGCGAGCGGGGCTTTGCCGAAGTCGAGGACCATCTCGACGATCGAGCGTGACGCGGCGGCCACGGTGAACACCCCGTAGAACCAGACCAGTACCCGCCCCGGCCCGGAGCCGAGCTCGAACTGCTGCTTCTGCCGCGGGGTGTTCCGCTCCTGGGCCGGGGAGGCGGGGGTCCCCGTGCGGTCGGTGTCGCGCATGGTCAGTTTCCCCAGATGTCGTAGAGCCGCACTTCCAGGACGGCGAGCACGACCGCACCGGCCGCCACCGTCACCGAACCCCAGCGGGTCCGCTCCGACAGCGACAGGAATCCCGCCGCGGGCACGGCCGTGAAGGCGCCGATCAGATAGGCGATGAAGATCGTCATGCCCTGGTCGGGCCGCTCACCGCGTGCCAGCTGCACGATTCCCACGAGCAGCTGCGCCAGCGCCAGCACGGAGACGACCGCCATGCCGATGAAGTGCCAGTCCTTCGTGGGCTGGTCCCGGTAGGCGGCGAATCCGCACCAGGCGGCGAGGGCGAGCGCGGTCACGGCGACCGCGACCGTCAGGGCGTCAAGCATGGAGTGAGGGTATTACGGGCGGCCGGAGCCGCCGCGTGCGGGCCCGGGCGCGGGGCCGCCGCGTGTGCGTCCAGGAATCGTGGCCTTGGCCACAGGGCGGGCACAGGGTGATCGCACCGCGGTCGGCGCCGCGGTGGGGAGGCGCTCGCGTTTTCGCAGGTCACAGCGGTGCGTGCAGCCGTCCAGGCATAGGGGACACACGTCCACCGTCGTCCGCTATGCGGACACCGTGGGCTGCCGGAACGTCGAATCTGTTTTACTTGGGCCATGACCACGACGAGCTACCGCAGCCCTGCGACCGAGGCGATCCCGACGCCCGGTGCTCGTTGTACGTGTCGAATGCGCGCCTTCTGAGGGCCCCCGCCTGAGCCTCGCGCCCCGAAGCGAGACCGAGCCCGTGCCGTCCGCACCCAGCGGATCGAGCAGGCCCGGGCATACCCCGCGCCCGGCGGCTCGGCCGAGGCCGGATCATGCCGAGACTCCCACCGGTCGACCACTGAGAACAGTCTCATCAGACGAATGCCCCGTGCCCGGCGGACACCGCGCCGTGCACTCGACAGTGACGGAAACCCTGTGATCACCACTTCGGGCCTCACGAAGGTCTACCAGTCACGCGGCCGTGAGGTCACCGCCCTGGACGGCGTGGACCTGCACGTCCGCGAAGGCGAGGTCTACGGCGTCATCGGACAGAGCGGTGCCGGCAAGTCCTCCCTCATCCGGTGCGTCAACCTCCTCGAGCGGCCCACCTCGGGCACCGTGACGGTCGCCGGCCAGGACCTCACGGCCCTCGCGGGCCGGGGCCGCCGCGCCGGAAAGGAACTCCGCCGGGCACGCAGCCGCATCGGCATGGTCTTCCAGCACTTCAACCTGCTGGACTCGCGCACCGTCCGGGACAACGTCGAGCTCCCTCTGGAGATCCTCGGGCTCTCAGGGCAGGCACGCACCCGCAAGGCACTCGAGCTCCTCGACCTCGTCGGTCTCGCCGACAAGGCGAAGGCCTACCCAGGCCAGCTGTCCGGAGGCCAGAAGCAGCGCGTCGGCATCGCCCGCGCCCTGGCCGGCGACCCGGAGGTGCTCCTCTCCGACGAGGCGACCTCCGCTCTGGACCCCGAGACCACGCGCTCCATCCTGCAGCTGCTGCGCGACCTCAACCAGGAGCTCGGCCTCACGGTGCTGCTCATCACGCACGAGATGGACGTCGTCAAGACCGTCTGCGACTCCGCCGCACTGATGAAGAAGGGCCGCATCGTGGAGTCGGGCACCGTCGGCGCACTGCTGGCCACCCCCGGCTCCGAGCTGGCCCACGAGCTTTTCCCCGTCGGCGGCACCGCGTCCGGCCCCGGCTCCACCGTCGTCGACGTCACCTTCCACGGCGAGGCCGCGGCCCAGCCGGTGATCTCACAGCTCTCCCGCACGTACAACATCGACATCTCGATCCTCGGTGCCGCGATGGACACCGTCGGCGGCAAGCAGATCGGCCGTATGCGCATCGAGCTGCCCGGCCGGTTCGAGGAGAACGTCGTACCGATCGGCTTCCTCCGCGAGCAGGGCCTCCAGGCCGAGATCGTGGAGGCCGCCTCCGTCGGCGTCCCCGCCCAGACCCCCGCCCCGATCACCAAGGAGGTGGCGAAGTGACCTGGTCCGAAATGCAGCCACTGCTCACGCAGGGAACCATCGACACCCTCTACATGGTGCTCTGGTCCACACTCGTCACCGTCCTCGGCGGGCTGCCGCTCGGCATTCTGCTCGTCCTCACCGACAAGGGCGGGCTGCTGCAGAACATCGTGGTGAACAAGGTCATCGGCGTGATCGTGAACATCGGCCGCTCCCTGCCGTTCATCATCCTGCTGATCGCCCTGATCCCCTTCACCACCTGGATCGTCGGCACCTTCATCGGCCCGTCCGCGATGATCGTGCCGCTCGCCATCGGCGCCATCCCGTTCTTCGCGCGGCTCGTCGAGACGGCGGTGCGTGAGGTCGACCACGGGCTCGTCGAGGCGGTCCAGTCGATGGGCGGATCCATCCCGACGATCGTCCGCAAGGTCCTGCTCCGGCAGGCGCTGCCCTCGCTGGTATCCGGCGTCACGACCACCGTCATCGTGCTCATCGGCTACTCCGCGATGGCCGGCGCCGTCGGCGGCGAAGGACTCGGCTCCAAGGCCATCACCTACGGATTCCAGCGCTTCGACGACCAGTTCATGCTCATCACCGTCGCGCTGCTCATCGTCATCGTGACCGTGGTCCAGCTGATCGGCGACGGCGCCGTACGCCTGCTGGCGCGCCGAGGGCGCACCACTTCCTGAACCTCATCTCCCCCTGAAGCCCGAACTCCTTGTCCGGGCGCACCACCCACCACCGGAAAGAGGCACTCTTCGTGCGCAAGAACATCAAGATCACCGCTGCCGCCGCCGCAGCCGCCGCCCTCGCCTTCGGCCTCAGCGCCTGCGGCACGGACTCCGATCCGGCCGCCAAGGGCGAGACCGGTGCCGGTGCGGACACCTCGAAGGCCCTCGTCGTCGCCGCGTCCCCGACGCCGCACGCCGACATCCTGGACTACGTCAAGAAGAACCTGGCGGACAAGGCCGGCCTCAAGCTGGAGGTCAAGGAGTTCACGGACTACGTCCTGCCGAACACCGCGACCGAGAGCGGTCAGGTCGACGCCAACTTCTTCCAGCACAAGCCCTACCTGGACGACTTCAACAAGAAGAACAAGACCCACATCGTGCCGGTCGTCAACGTCCACCTGGAGCCCCTCGGCCTCTACTCCAAGAAGGTCAAGGACATCAAGGGCATCAAGGCCGGCCAGACGATCGCCGTCCCGAACGACACCACCAACGAGGGCCGTGCGCTCCAGCTGCTCGCCGAGAACGGTCTGATCACCATCAAGGACGGCGTCGGCACCAACGCCAAGCTCAGCGACATCACGGACAAGAAGGGCCTGGAGTTCAAGGAGGTCGAGGCCGCGACCGTGCCCCGTGCCCTGGACGACGTCGACGCCGCCGTGATCAACGGCAACTACGCCATCGAGGCCGGCCTGAAGCCGGGTCAGGACTCCCTGGCGCTGGAGGCGGCCGACGGCAACCCGTACGCCAACTTCCTGGCGGTGAGGGACGGCAACGAGGACGACCCCCGTGTCCAGAAGCTCGCGAAGCTCCTGAACTCCGACGAGGTCAAGAAGTTCATCGAGGACACCTACAAGGGTTCGATCACCCCCGCCTTCGGTGAGCCCGCCAAGTCCTGACGCCCGGGCACCACTTGCCCCACGAGCCCCGCACACCCCGCCACGGTGCGCGGGGCTCCGCCGTGCGGACCCGGCCATGCACATCCACGGCCCGATGCTGCATGCTGGTGCCTTTACACGGTCTTCTGCATGGAGCTGCGCATGACTACCACCTTCCCGTCCATCTCCATCAGCACGGACAGGTTGGTGCTGCGCCCCTTCGACATGGCGGACGTCCCCGCCTACATCGAGATGATGAACGACGAGCTGGTCACCGCCTGGACGGACGCACCGCACCCCTACACCCAGGTCGACGCCGAACGCTGGGTGCGCAGGATCGCGCCCGCCGAACGCACCCAGGGCAACGGGATGGTCTTCGCCGTCACCGAGTTCCTCACCCAGCGCCTCGTCGGTTCCGTACGGCTCCTCAACACCGACCGGCGCACCCTGGCCACCGAGGTCCGTTACATCACCGCCCCCTGGGCGCGCGGTGAGGGATACGCCACCGAGTCCGTGCTGGCCCTCGCCGAGTGGCTCTTCCGCGACCAGGGCTTCGAGCGGATCGAACTGCGCACCCCCGCAGGGAACACCGCCGCCCAGCAGGTCGCCCAGAAACTCGGATGCATCAGCGAGGGGGTCCTGCGCAACGCCCGCATAGCCAGGACCGCCACCGAGGACGGAGGCTGGGCCGACATCAGGACCGACCTCATCGTGTGGGGGCTCCTGCCCGAGGACCTGGAGGGCGTCGCGGAGCAGCTGGCCGACGCGGGCGGCTACGGCACGTACAACGACTGGAAGTGACCTGACGCCCGGGCTCCGGGAGCCCCCGGCAGGGCGTTGGTACGGACCGGATACGCTCACCCTTGCTCCGCCCATCCCGAGGGGAGCCCCGCCTGCCCACACCCCAGGAGACTGACGACGATGGCCGACCGGGTCACGGTGATCGGCTGGGACGGCTCGCCACTGACCAGAGCGGCCACAGCCGCGCTCTCGGCCGCCACGCTCGTCGCCGGTGCGGCCCACCACCTCGCACTGCCCGAAGTGCCCGAGCGTGCGGAGCGCATCCGTCTCGGCAGTGTCGACCTGGCCGCCCGCAGGATCGCCGGCCACCGCGGAAGTGCCGTGGTCCTCGCCGACGGCGACCCCGGATTCTTCGGCGTCGTACGCACCCTGCGCAAGCCCGAGCACGGTCTCGAGGTCGAGGTGGTCCCCGCCGTCTCGTCCGTCGCCACCGCCTTCGCCCGCGCCGGCATGCCGTGGGACGACGCACAGACCGTCGTCGCCCACCCGCGCACCCTGCGCCGCGCGGTCAACGTCATCCGTGCCCATCACAAGGTGGCCGTGCTCACCTCGCCCGGAGCGGGTCCCGCCGAGCTCGCCCTGCTGCTGGAAGGCGTCCACCGCACCTTCGTGATCTGCGAGGAGCTCGGCACCGAGCGCGAGCGGGTCACCGTCCTCACCTCCGACAGGACCGCCGACCACACCTGGCGCGACCCCAACGTCGTCATCGTCATCGGGAGCGGCCCCGAGGCCACGGCCAACGGGGCCTGGATAGCCGGCCGCAGTCCCGACGGCGTCCGGGGCTGGGCCCTGCCCGCCGCGTCGTACGGCGGCACGGGGGAGGGAGGCGAAGGGGAGTCGCCAGGCCTGCGCGCCGCCCAGCTTGCCCGCCTCGGGCCGCGCACCGGTGATCTCGTCTGGGACATCGGCTCCGGCAGCGGCGCCCTCGCCGTGGAGGCGGCCCGCTTCGGCGCCGCGGTGCTCGCCGTGGACAAGGACCCCGACGCCTGCGCGCGTACCGCGGCAGCCGCCCGGACCTTCCGGGTGGGCGTCCAGGTCGTCAGGGGCACGGCCCCGCGCGTCCTGGAACGCCTGCCCGAACCCGATGTCGTACGGATCGGTGGCGGCGGGGTCCCCGTCGTCACGGCGGTGGCCGACCGGCGGCCGGAACGCATCGTCACCCATGCCTCGAACCGGGACGAGGCGGAGGCGCTGGGCGCGGCCCTCGCGGAGAACGGGTACACGGTCGAGTGCGCGCTGCTCCAGTCCGTGGAGATGGACACATCAGGCTGGGCGGAACGCGAACGCTCCGTCGTGTTCCTGCTTTCCGCGGTGCGCCCCGCTCTCGCCCCCTGAACTGTTCGCGGGGGAGCGCGAGGTAGGCTGACCGATCGTTGTACCGCGCCCGGCTGTTCGACGGTTCGTTCGTCAATGTCCGGAAAAGTGGACCGTTTTGGTCCGCGATGTGGTACGGCGCAACCGGGGGACGCGCAACGTGGCGCAGTCCACAGCGAGCCGAGGCAGAACTGTCTGTCGCGGCGGCGAACGGCCGCGAGAATGTATGCCTGCGCGCGCGTTTCGTGCCGCGCGGGGAGCCCGCTCGTTCTTGTTGACGAGCACCGGCGTGCCGTGGTTCGGGCATCCCGGGCGAAGGGCGAAGGAGCACTGACGATGGGCGAGGGGTACGCATGACTGACACCGGCCAGATCCCGGGCGAGGGACTGCCGGAGAACGCAGGCATGGTGGAGCAGCCGGGCGTCCCCGCCCCGGACGCCTACACCTACCTCGAACCCTCCGAGCACACAGCCGAGGACGACGACCTCCTCCTGATGCCCGCGCCCCAGGGCGCGTGGAGCGACGCCCCGGCCGCGCCGGCGGGGGTGCCCGAGCAGTACCCGGCGCACGCCCAGAGCGCGAACGGCACGCACACGTCCGGCTCGTCCGACTTCAACGGCGTACACATCCCGGTGCACCCGCCCGTGCAGGTACCGGCCGCCGCCGCGCCGGCCCGGCGCCCGCTGCACCGTGGCCCGGCGTCCACCGAGGCGCCCTCCTACGGGGTGATGCCCACCGGCGGAGTGGTCCGTTCGCTCGCGGACCGCGGGCCGGCCGGCCCGCAGAACCCGATGCCCGTGCGGCACGCAGGACCGCCGACGGCAGGCCCGGAGTACTACGACATCCCGGCGGACGAGGTCTCCGTGCTGCCGGGCCCGCAGCTGGGCGAGATCCCGCCCCAGGGCGCGCCCGCATGGGGATCGCCCGAGCCGGTGGCGGAGCCCGAGCCGGCCCCTGCCCCGGAGCCCGAGCCGATCCCTGTTTCGGTGGCGGAGCCCGAGCCGGCCCCTGCCTCGGAGCCCGAGCCGATCCCTGTTTCGGTGGCGGAGCCGGAGCCGGCCCCTGCCTCGGAGCCCGAGCCGGAGCCGGCCCCTGTCCCGGAGCCCGAGCCGGTGGCTGTGTCGGAACCGGTGGCGGAGTCCGGGGTCCTCCCCGTCGCACCCGAGGTCCCCGTCACGCCTGTCGACCCCGCCGCGTCCGCCGAACCGGCTGAAGCCGCGGTGCCCGTCGCCCCCGCAGAAACGGTCGCCCCGGAACCGGCGGCCGTCCCGATGCCGGACGCTCCCGAGCCGGTGGCGGAGACCGCCGCAGAGGCCCCGGAGCCCGTACCGGCGGAGGCTTCCGCCGAGGCCCCGGCGGCCATAGCGGTGGAAGTTCCCCCCGAGGTGCCCGTCGAGACGCCCGTCGGACTCCCCGTCGAGGCCGCCGTCCCGGATGAGCCGGTGGCGCAGTTCGTACCTGCCGAGGAATCCGTACCGACGGCCCCGCACCCCGTCCCGGCGCCCGTGGCCGAGACGGTCGTCCCCGCCGCCGAGCCCCAGCAGGCCGCCGAACCCGCGCCGCAGCCGGAGGCCCCCGTCGCGGAGCCCGTACCCGCCGCGCCCGAGGTGCCGGAGGCTCCGGAGCCGGTCGCCGTCCAGCAGCCGGAGGCACCGCCCGGAATCCAGGCCGAGCCCGTCGCGGAACCCGCACCGGCTCCCGTGGCCGTACCGCAAGCCGGTCCTCAGACCCTCGCAGAGCCGGAGCCGGAGCCGGAGCCGGAGCCGGGCGCCGGGCCCGAGATCATCGAGACCCCGGAAGCCGAAGCCCCGCAAGCCGTAATCCCGCCGCCCGTGCTCGCGGAGGGGCAGCCCTTGGAAGCAGAGGCTCCAGCTGCCCCGGCCCCGGCCGAGGACACGTCCGAGGAAGCCCCGCTCACCGAGGCGACGGATCAGACCGTCGTCGCCGATGCCGTGACTCCCGCCGAAGCCGAAGCCGAAGCCGAAGCAGAGGCAGAGGCCGAAGCAGAGGCCGAAGCCGACACGGAGGCCGCAGCCGTGGCCCCCGCCGAAGCCGAAGCCGAAGCCGAGATCGAGGCCGAGGCGCCCGCCGAAGCAGAAGCCGAAGCAGCCCCCGCCACCGCTCCCGCCCCCGGGTACGACGACGCCGAGCGCGAAGCCGTCCTGCGAGTGATGCGCGAACGGCGCGACATCCGCAACGGCTTCCGCAGCGACCCCATTCCGCACGAGGTCCTCCTCCGGGTCCTGGAGGCCGCGCACACCGCACCGAGCGTGGGCCATTCGCAGCCCTGGGACTTCGTCGTCATCCGTTCCGCGGAGACGCGCCGCTCCATGCACGAGCTGGCGCAGCGGCAGCGCGAGGCGTACGCCAAGTCGCTGCCCAAGGCCCGCGCCAAGCAGTTCAAGGAACTGAAGATCGAGGCCATCCTCGACACGCCCGTGAACATCGTCGTCACCGCCGATCCCACCCGCGGCGGCCGCCACACCCTCGGCAGGCACACCCAGCCGCAGATGGCCCCGTACTCCTCAGCGCTCGCCGTGGAGAACCTCTGGCTCGCCGCCCGTGCCGAGGGCCTCGGCGTCGGCTGGGTCAGCTTCTTCGACGAGCGGGAGATGGTCCGTGCGCTCGGCCTGCCCGAGCACCTCGAAGTCGTCGCCTACCTCTGTGTCGGATACGTCGACGAGTTCCCCGAGGAGCCGGAGCTGATGCAGGCGGGCTGGTCCAAGCGCCGCCCGCTGTCCTGGGTCGTCCACGAGGAGACGTACGGCCGCCGAGCCCTGCCCGGCGAAGAGCCGCACAACCTCCTCCAGGAGACCATCGCCGGCATCCGCCCCCTGGACGCCAAGGCGCTCGGCGAGGCCTGGGAACGCCAGAAGCGGATGACGAAGCCCGCCGGCGCGCTCGGCATGCTGGAGATCATCTCCGCTCAGCTGTCCGGGCTCTCCCGGCTCTGCCCGCCTCCCGTGCCGGAGCCCGCCGCCGTCGCGATCTTCGCCGGTGACCACGGGGTCCATGCCCAGGGTGTGACGGCGTGGCCCCAGGAGGTCACCGCCCAGATGGTCGCCAACTTCCTCGGCGGTGGCGCCGTCTGCAACGCCTTCGCCGCACAGGTCGGCGCCGAGGTCTGCGTCGTCGACGTCGGTGTGGCGGCCGAACTCCCCGCGACGCCCGGCCTGCTGCCCAGGAAGGTCCGTCCCGGAACAGCCGACTTCACGACCGGCCCGGCGCTCACCCGCGAAGAGGTTCTCGCGGCGATCGAGGTGGGCATCGAGACTGCCCGCGACCTGGTGGCGGCAGGCAACAAGGGCCTGCTCACCGGTGAGATGGGAATCGCCAACACCACGGCGTCGGCCGCGCTGATCTGCGTCTACACCGGCATGGACCCGGCGGAGGTGACCGGTCGCGGCACCGGGATCAACGACGAGATGCACGCCCGCAAGGTCGACGTGGTCCGCCGAGCCCTGGACCTGCACCAGCCCGACCCCGCCGACCCGATCGGGGTCCTGGCCGCGGTCGGCGGCCTGGAGCACGCCGCCATGGCGGGCTTCCTGCTGGGCGGCGCCTCCCTCCGTACGCCGGTGATCCTGGACGGTGTGAGCGCCGGAGCCGCGGCACTGGTTGCCCGGGCGATCGCCCCCGAGGCGCTCGCCGCGTGCATCGCGGGGCACCGCAGCGCGGAACCCGGCCACGTCGCGGCCCTCAACAAGCTGGGGCTGCGCCCGCTCGTCGACCTGGACCTGCGTCTCGGTGAGGGAACGGGCGCGCTCCTGGCGCTCCCCATCGTGCAGAGCGCGGCCCGCGCCATGCACGAGGTCGCGACGTTCGACTCCGCGGGTGTCACGGAGAAGTAGCCGTCACCGTGCCCGGACGAGCCCGACCGGCCCGTCCGGGCACCACCTGCCCGAAGGTGGATGCGGCCCCCGCCCGCCCGGCGCTCCCGGGCGGCCTCGGAGGCCGGACGCGGGGGCCCGGCCCGTCGGCGACCGGGGCCTCTCCGGCCCGTCGCTCGTCAGGAGCCCGGCACGGAGAAGGGGGAGGAGGCGGTGAGACCCCGCCCGCCCGGCCCACCGCACCGCCCCGGCTCCCCGCCCCGCCACCCCGTATCGTGGTCCCACGCGTCACCGCCTCACCCAGCCCGCGTCACCGCCGCTCCACCGCCGCAGCGGCCCGCAGCACACCGCACCCTGCACGAGGAGCCCGCACGACCATGGCCGAGCATGACGATCACCCTGCCTACCCCGTCGGACTGCGCCTGAACGGGCGCCGCGTCGTCGTCGTCGGCGGCGGTCAGGTCGCGCAGCGCCGGCTGCCCGCCCTCATCGCGGCCGGGGCCGACATCACCCTGGTCTCTCCGTCCGCGACCGCGTCCGTCGAGGCGATGGCCGACACCGGTGAGATCCGCTGGGAGCGCCGCAGGTACCAGGACGGCGACCTCGCGGACACCTGGTACGCCCTCGTCGCGTCGTCGGACGCCGCCGCCAACGACGCCGCCTCCGCCGAGGCGGAGCGGACCCGGACCTGGTGCGTCCGGAGCGACGACGCGGAGGCGGCCACCGCCTGGACGCCGGCCACCGGCCGCAGCGAGGGCATCACGGTCGCCGTACTCACCACCACCTCCCAGGGCCGCGACCCCCGGCACTCCGCCGCGGTCCGCGACGCGATCGTGGAGGGACTGCGCGACGGCACCCTCGCCGCCCCGCACCACCGCACCCGCGCCCCCGGGGTCGCGCTGGTGGGCGGCGGTCCGGGCGACCCCGATCTGATCACGGTCCGGGGCCGTCGTCTCCTCGCCGAGGCGGACGTGGTCATCGCCGACCGGCTCGGCCCTCGCGACCTCCTCGACGAACTCCCGCCGCACGTCGAGGTGATCGACGCCGCGAAGATCCCGTACGGCCGGTACATGGCGCAGGAGGCGATCAACCAGGCGCTGATCGACCACGCCAAGGCGGGCAAGTCGGTGGTCCGCCTCAAGGGCGGCGACCCGTTCGTCTTCGGCCGGGGCATGGAGGAGGCGCAGGCCCTGGCGGCCGAGGGCATCGCGTGCACGGTCGTCCCCGGAATCTCCAGCTCGATCTCGGTGCCCGGAGCGGCCGGGATCCCCGTCACCCACCGGGGCGTCGCCCACGAGTTCACGGTGGTCAGCGGCCACGTGGCACCCGAGGACCCGCGCTCCCTGGTCGACTGGAAGGCGCTCGCGCAGCTTCGCGGAACGCTGGTCCTCCTGATGGCCGTCGACAAGATCGGTGCCATCTCCCAGGCCCTCATCTCCCACGGCAAGTCCCCCGACACCCCGGTGGCCCTGGTCCAGGAAGGCACCACGGCAGCCCAGCGCAGGGTCGACGCGACCCTCGGAGACGTCGGGGAGCGCGTCGTGGCGGAAGAGGTACGCCCCCCGGCGGTCATCGTCATCGGTGACGTCGTCGCCGTGGGCGGCGACCCGGCCGGCCGGCTCGAAGGCTGAACGGCCGGACACCCGTCCCGCCGAGCGGCGCGCCCCCGCACCCCACACCACCCCCGACAAGGCAGTAGCACTCCGTGGCTGAACTCATCACCGTCGACGACCCGGACGACCCGCGTCTGGGCGACTACACCGGCCTGACCGACGTCGAGCTACGGCGTCGGCGGGAACCCGCAGAGGGCCTCTTCATCGCCGAGGGGGAGAAGGTGATCCGGCGTGCCGCGAACGCGGGGTACGAGATGCGGTCCATGCTGCTCTCCGCCAAGTGGATCGACGTCATGCGCGACGTGATCGACGAGGCCACGGCACCGGTGTACGCGGTCACCCCCGCACTCGCCGAGCGCGTCACGGGGTATCACGTCCACCGCGGGGCCCTCGCCTCCATGCAGCGCAAGCCGCTCCCCGACGTCGGCACGCTGCTGTCCCCGGCACAGGGGACCGTACGGCGGGTCGCCGTGTTCGAGGACATCGTCGACCACGCCAATCTCGGGGCGGCCTTCCGCAACGCGGCCGCTCTGGGAGTCGACGCCGTCCTGCTCACCCCGCGCTGCGCCGACCCCCTCTACCGGCGGGCGGTCAAGGTCTCCATGGGGTCGGTCTTCCACGTCCCGTGGACCCGCCTGGCGTCCTGGCCCGAGGACGTCGGCCTGCTGCGCGGGGCCGGCTTCACCACCGCCGCGCTCTGTCTCAGCGACACGTCGATCACCCTGGACGAACTCGTCGCACGCCAGCACGAGAAGCTGGCGCTCGTCTTCGGCACGGAGGGCGACGGCCTCACGCCCGAGGCACTCGCCCTGGCCGACACCCATGTGCGCATCCCGATGGACGCCGGGGTCGACTCGCTCAACGTCGCCGCGGCCTCCGCCGTGGCCTTCTACGCGACGCGGGTGGTATCCGCCTGACCGGGCCCCGCCCCTCAGGACCCCGCCACCCGCGCCGGGTGTACGGCGGCCCCGTCGTGCGTCGGTGACGGTGTGCCGCCCAGTCCCTGTGCGGGGCCCTGGCAGCCCTGAGCGGCTGCGATACCCAGTGCGACCAGCAGCGTGACCACGACGAAGACGACGAGCCGCTGACGCAGCAGCCGCGGATTGGCCGGCCGCCGCTTCCCGGCCTTGCCGGCGGAAGTCGTCCGGACGCCGGGCCGGGAGGCCTGCCTGCCGTTCGTGCCCTTCGGCCCGTGGGTCTGCCGTCCGGAGCGCGGGCCGACCCGCGACCCCCGGGACTGCGAGCCTCCGGTGCGAGGTGCTGCCGGGCGCTGCGAAGCAGGGCTCCGCCCCGGCGCGCGCGACGCCTGGGAGGCTCCTCCGGCCGCGCGCCGGGTCGCCTGTTCGGTGTAGGGACCCTCGAGCCGGCCCGTCGGCCGGTCCAGCTCCTGCTCGCCCCGCTGCGCGGGCGGCCGGCGCTCCTGCAGTCCCTGCGCCTCGCGTGCCGCGATCTCCTTGAGCCGCATGGACAGCTGCAGAGTGCTCGGCCGCTCCTCCGGATCCTTGGCCAGACACGCCCGTACCAGCGGGGCGAGTGCGTCGTGTACATCGAACAGGTGCGGTTCCTCGTGGACCACGCGGTAGAGCATCACCTCGGAACTGCCGTGCCCGAAGGGCGAATCCGCCATCGCCGCGTAGGCCAGGGTGGCGCCCAGGGAGAACACGTCCGTCGCGGGTGTCACCACGGCACCACGCACCTGCTCGGGGGCCAGGAAGCCGGGCGACCCGACGGCCGTCCCGACATGGGTGAGGGTGCTGGCCCCCGTCGCCCAGGCGATGCCGAAGTCGATGATCCGGGGGCCCTTGGGGGAGAGGAGGATGTTGGACGGCTTCAGGTCACGGTGCACGACACCGGCCTCGTGCACCGCCACCAGGCCCTCCGACAGCGCCGCCCCGATCGAGGCCACCTCGGCGGCCGAGAGAGGGCCCTCCTCGATGACCTTGTCGTGCAGCGAGGGGCCCGGCACGTACTGCGTCGCGAACCAGGGACGGTCCGCCTCGAGGTCGGCGGCCACCAGCCGCGCGGTGCAGCCGCCGCGGATCCTCCGGGCGGCGGACACCTCGCGCGCGAAGCGCGAGCGGAACTCCTGGTCCTCCGCCAGATCCGGCCGGATCACCTTGAGGGCCACCCGCTGGCCACGGCGGTCGGAGCCCAGGTAGACGACGCCCATGCCGCCCGCACCGAGCCGCCGGTGCAGCCTGAACGAGCCGACGACACGCGGGTCCTCGCGCCGGAGCCGCATCATCGCCATCGTCTGCCCATCCCCGCTGCCGGTCCGCCTGACGAGGCACAGCTTACGTACCCGTGGCGCGGCGCGCTCAGAGGCCGCGCCCTCGTCGGCCCATCGATTGTCAGTGCCCGGTGGGAGAATTGAGAAGTGGTCAGGGAGCCGTGGATCCAGGCTCCGTGTCCCGTGCGAGATCTCAAAGGACCGTCGCAGAAGGGGGATTGGATCGATGAAGGGCGATCGTGTGGAAATAGTCGTGGACGCGGGTGACACGACCAGGACGTACGAAGTGGTGGCCTCCAGGGCAGGCCGCCGGGTGGAGACAGCGGTCCGCCGGGGTGTGGTGGAAGTGAGTGAAGTCACCCGAAGTGGATCAGTTGTCCGGACCGCCCGCTTCATGGCGACCAGGGTGCTCGCCCTGGTCGAACAGCCGGTCCCCCGTGAGGACGCCTCCGAGCGTCCCCTCGCGGGCGGCCTCGACTCCTAGTTCCTCCCGCGGACCGCGCCGGCCGCGCCTCCCGGTCCGGCGCGCGCGGCTCTGGAAGAACGGTGCGTGGTCGCGCGGTACAGGGAGCGTGAGGGGGAGGAGGCCGCCGGCATGCGGCGGGACTTCGGGGGCACCCCCTAGGTGCCGGGTGCCGCGGCCGGCACCGTTTCTCCACCCAGGGGAGTACGCGGAAGACGGCGGGATCATCCTCCGGGAGGCCCGGCATTCGGTACGCGGGCATGACGCCGGACGCCTTCCGGCTCCCTAGTGTTGAAGTCAAGCGGCGGGCGTGGAACTCGTCCCCCGAGGCCAGACGCCCGCCGCTCCGGAACAGGTCAGGAGAGGAACCATGGCGGACACCGCCACGCGGACGATGATCCGCACGCGAGGACGCAGGGCATACGCCTCGTTCGGCGTACGCCCGTCCGGTACGCGTCACCCCTTGGTGGCGACAGCCATGGTCCTTCCTCTGGCGGCCCTGCTGGTCGTCGTCTTCGGCGGCTGGGACGCAGTGGTCACACAGGCGTCGTCCGTGGGCGTGATGCTGGGGCGCTGAGCGGCGCCCCGGGTCCGGAAGAGCGGTCCGGACCGGGACATCCGGCCAACAGCCCCGTGGGGACGGGGGTGCGGCGGACGGCAGCGTTTGTCCGGCCAGCTGGGGAGCTGGCCGGACATCGCGCTGTCCGGAGCATTTTCCGAGCCGCCGCGTACGATCACCCGCGGGGCCGGCCGCGGGGCCGGCCGATCACCTCTGCGGGAGCCGGGCCCATGACCACCACCCCTGTCGTACGCGCGCTGGGCGACCTCGCGCACGACAGCGCGCACGCCGGGGCCACGGCCTGCGCCTGCGCCCCGCCCCAGGTGCTCGCGGACCGGCCCGACGGCACAGTGGTCCGCAGCGGACCGGTCGTCGCGAAAGCCCACGCCTCCGACTCCGAGCCTCCCGCCCTGGCCGCCCGCCTGGCCCTTGCCGCCTCTCCCCGGCTGGAGGGAATCCTGCTTCCGGCGCTCCCCGCCCCGGACGGGCCGCCCGGCAGCACCGAGGGCCGCACCGTGAGCCTCTGGCCCTACGGCACGCCCGTCGACCCCTCGGACCCCGACGCCGCCCCCTGGGAGGAGGCCGCCGTCCTCCTGGCACGGCTGCACCGCACCCCGCCGCCCCACCCGCTCCCGCCGATGGGCGGACCGGTCAAGGCCGCCCGGGCCGTGGCCCGGATGTGCGCGGCCCGCCCCGGCGACCCGGCTGTCGCGCCCGTGCTGGCCGCCTGGCGCGGGCTGCCCGGCTGGGCCCGCGCCGAGAGCCCCGCTCCCGGCCACCGGAACGGCTTCCTCTGCCACGGTGATCTGCACCTCGGGCAACTCGTGCGGCACCCCGCGAGGGACGGCCCCTGGCTCCTGATCGACCTCGACGACACGGGCCTGGGCGATCCCGCCTGGGACCTGGCGCGGCCCGCCGCCTGGTACGCGGCCGGGCTGCTGCCGTCCGGGACCTGGCTACGCTTCCTCGACTCCTACCGGGCGGCCGGCGGCCCGGCCGTGCGAGCCGAAGGGGACCCGTGGTCCGGGCTCGACGTCGTGGCGAGGGCGCTCACGGTCCAGACGGCCGCCCTCGCCCTGACCAAGTCCGCGGCGGAGGACCGCAGTCCGGATGAGGTGGAACAGTTGATGATCGATGCATGTGTCCGAATTGCCTCCCTCCCGCCCGAGTTGGTGTCCGAACGCGCGTCGTAGGGTGAGACGATCGCCACCGGGCATGCATTCCGGTGACGCCGTCACGACTGAGGAGCTCGCTCGATGATTCAGTGCCCCAAGTGTCACGCCCAGATGAACACCTACAACCGCAACGGTGTCCAGATCGAGCAGTGCAGTGGCTGCCGTGGGATATTCCTGGACTACGGCGAGCTGGAGTCCCTGACTCGTCTGGAGTCGCAGTGGGCGCAGCAGGCCCCGCAGGCGTACCCCGCCGCGCCGCCCGCCCCGCAGGCGTACCCCGCCGCGCCGGCCCCCGCATGGGGAGCGCCGCACCAGGGCGGTCACCACGGCGGTCACCACCGTCAGAAGAGCTTCGGCCGGATGCTGTTCAGCTCCTGACCCGGCCTTCTGAGCGGGTACTTCCGCAGGGCGGGTCCGGGCCCGACGCCCGGACCCGCATTGCATACGGTCGACCGACTTCCGTTCATGATCTAGTCATGACCATGGCTGATGCCTAAAGTGCGGGTCCATGAACTTCCTCGACAGGTCCCGAACTGTCGCGCCCCCGGGGTGGAGCCGCTGGCTCGTACCGCCCGCCGCGCTCGCCGTGCACCTCTCCATCGGACAGGCCTACGCCTGGAGCGTGTTCAAGCCACCGCTCGAATCCGCTCTCGGCCTCTCGGGCACCGCCAGCGCACTCCCGTTCCAGCTGGGCATCGTCATGCTCGGCCTCTCGGCCGCCTTCGGCGGCACCCTCGTCGAACGCAACGGCCCCCGCTGGGCGATGTTCGTCTCCCTGGTCTGCTTCTCCTCCGGCTTCCTCGTCGCCGCGCTCGGCGCCGCCACCGGTCATTACTGGCTCGTCGTCCTCGGCTACGGCTTCATCGGCGGCATAGGCCTCGGCATCGGCTACATCTCGCCGGTCTCCACCCTCATCAAGTGGTTCCCCGACCGCCCCGGCATGGCGACCGGAATCGCCATCATGGGATTCGGCGGCGGCGCGCTCATCGCCTCCCCCTGGTCGACCGGGATGCTGGAGAGCTTCGGCGCGGACCGTTCCGGCATCGCCTCCGCCTTCCTCGTCCACGGGGTCGTCTACGCCGCCTTCATGGCGCTCGGCGTCTTCCTCGTGCGGGTGCCTCCGGAGGGCTGGCTCCCCGACGGCTGGGAGCCGAAGCAGGAGACCCGCAGGCTCGTCACCAACGCCCAGGTCTCCGCCCGCAACGCCCTGCGCACACCGCAGTTCTGGTGCCTGTGGGTGGTCCTCTGCATGAACGTCACCGCGGGCATCGGCATCCTCGAGAAGGCCGTGCCCATGATCCAGGACTTCTTCGCGGGCACCTCCACCCCGGTCTCGGTCTCCGCCGCGGCGGGCTTCGTCGCCCTGCTCTCGCTGGCCAACATGGGCGGCCGCCTCCTGTGGTCCTCCACCTCCGACCTCATCGGCCGCAAGAACATGTACCGCGTCTACCTCGGCGTCGGTGCGCTCATGTACGTGGTCATCGCCCAGCTGGGCAACGACTCCAAGCCGCTCTTCATCTGCTGCGCACTCGTCATCCTCTCCTTCTACGGCGGAGGATTCGCGACCGCTCCCGCCTACCTGCGTGACCTCTTCGGCACGTACCAGGTGGGGGCCATCCACGGCCGCCTGCTGACCGCCTGGTCCACGGCGGGGGTGCTCGGCCCGCTGATCGTCAACCGGGTCGCCGACGCGGGGGAGCGGGCCGGACACAGCGGTCCCAGCCTCTACACGACATCCCTGACGATCATGATCGGGCTGCTGGTCGTCGGCTTCGTCGCCAACGAATGCATACGCCCGGTCCACGCACGCTTCCACGAGGCACCGGAAGGGAGCCCCCGTGTCCACCAGCACTCGTAAACCGCTCATGGCGTTCGTCTGGCTCTGGGTCGCCGTGCCGTTCGCGTACGGACTCTACGAGCTCGTCCGCAAGGCCACCCAGCTCTTCACCGGCTGACCCGCACCGCCACATGACGAAACCCCCGGTCGTCGAGGACGACCGGGGGTTTCGGCTGGTGCGCGATACTGGGATTGAACCAGTGACCTCTTCCGTGTCAGGGAAGCGCTCTCCCGCTGAGCTAATCGCGCAGGGTGAACCTGCGTGTACTGCGTGCGCGATACTGGGATTGAACCAGTGACCTCTTCCGTGTCAGGGAAGCGCTCTCCCGCTGAGCTAATCGCGCGGGGATCCTTGCGGACCGGTGGACGATACTGGGATTGAACCAGTGACCCCTTCCGTGTCAGGGAAGTGCTCTCCCGCTGAGCTAATCGTCCTTGGAGGTGGAGACGGGATTTGAACCCGTGTAGACGGCTTTGCAGGCCGTTGCCTCGCCTCTCGGCCACTCCACCAGGGGTGGGGGTTCGGGAAGATCCCCCACCTTTTGCGAGCGGACGACCAGGTTCGAACTGGCGACCTCAACCTTGGCAAGGTTGCGCTCTACCAACTGAGCTACGTCCGCTTGTCTTTCCCGGTCCGCTTGCGCGTCCCGGCGACGTGTTGAACTCTAGCGGATTCCCGGGCCAGCACAAAAACGCGTTTGCGCAGCGTGCTGCGTCACCGCCGCTCGTCGCAGGTCACCGCGTGCCGCCCTAGACTCGGTCACGTGCGCGACCTCACCCCCCTTGCCCGCTTCGGTGGCCTCGTCGCCTCCGGCCTGCGGGATGTCACCAGCGATCCCGCCGCTCTCGAATCATCCGGCTTCTGGGCGGTATGCGCCGACTTCGAAGGCCGTCTGGTCTGTGCCCGCTTCGCCACCGTACGGTCCGAAGAGGTCCCCCTTCCCGTCCCCGGGGCCTGGCGGGGGCCCGGCCCGGGGGACTGGGCGTCCTCGCTCGACAAGGGCGCCTACGTGGCCGGCGTACGGCGGATCCGTGAACACATCGCGGCCGGCGAGGTCTACCAGGCGAATCTCTGCCGGGTCCTGTCCGCGCCGCTGCCCGGCCCGCAGGCGGACGTGGACGCTCTCACCGCTCTGCTCGCCCGAGGCAACCCCGCCCCGTACGCGGGCACGATCCGGCTCCCGGAGCACGGCGTGGAGATCGCGACCGCGTCCCCCGAGCTCTTCCTCTCGCGCGACGGCCGGACCGTCGAATCCGGCCCGATCAAGGGCACCGGACGTACCGAGGACGATCTGCTGGAGAAGGACCACGCGGAGAACGTCATGATCGTGGACCTGGTCCGCAACGACCTCGGCCGTGTCTGCGCGCCCGGCACCGTGAGTGTTCCGGACCTCTGCGCCGTGGAGAAGCACCCGGGACTCGTCCACCTGGTCTCCACCGTGCGCGGACGGCTCGCCGACGGCGCCGGATGGCCCGAGCTGATCACCGCGGCGTTCCCGCCCGGATCCGTGACAGGCGCCCCCAAGTCCAGCGCGCTGCGGATCATCGACGCCCTGGAGACCTCACCCCGCGGTCCGTACTGCGGGGCGGTCGGCTGGGTGGACGCCGACCGGGGTACCGCGGAACTGGCCGTCGGCATACGGACCTTCTGGATCGACCGCACCGGACCCGCCCCGCTCCTCTGCTTCGGCACCGGCGCCGGTATCACCTGGGGATCCGACCCGGCGCGCGAATGGGCGGAGACCGAGCTCAAGGCGTCCCGACTGCTCGCTGTAGCGTCGGGCGCTCACGAGGAGACAGGAAGGACCGCGTCATGAGGATCTGGGTCAACGGGGGACTGCGGGACGCCGATGACGCCCGGCTGTCCGTGTTCGATCACGGGCTGACCGTCGGCGACGGCATCTTCGAGACCGTCCGGGTCGCCGGAGGCCACCCCTTCGCCCTCACCCGGCACCTCGTCCGGCTGACGCGCTCGGCCAGGGGCCTGGGCCTGGCCGACCCCGACCACGACGAGGTCCGCCACGCCGTCGAGACGGTCATCGAGGCGAACCCCATGGAGCTCGGCCGGCTCCGGATCACCTGCACCGGTGGTCTCTCCCCGCTCGGCTCCGACCGCGGGGACGCCGCACCCAGCCTGATCGTCGCCCTGGGCGAGGCGGCACGCCGTCCCGACAGCACCGCCGTGGTGACCGTGCCCTGGACGCGCAACGAACGCGGCGCGGTGACGGGCCTCAAGACCACCTCGTACGCCGAGAACGTCGTCGCTCTCGCGCGCGCCCATGAGCGGGGCGCGTCGGAGGCGATCTTTCCCAACACGGTGGGGCAGCTCTGCGAGGGCACCGGCTCCAACGTCTTCGTCGTCCTCGACGGCCGGATCCACACGCCTCCCGTCACTTCGGGGTGCCTGGCCGGAATCACCCGTGCCCTGGTCGTGGAATGGACGGGTGCGCAGGAGACCGACCTTCCGCTTGACGTGCTCGAGCGGGCCGACGAGATCTTTCTGACGTCCACGCTCCGCGACATCCAGGCCGTCCACCGGGTCGACGGCCGGGAGCTGCCCGGCGCCCCCGGGCCGGTGACGGTCAAGGCGATGCGGGTCTTCGACGAGCGCGCGGCGGATGACCTCGACCCGTGAGGGCGGTGCGGGGAGCCGGAATTCGCGAAGAAGGGTGACGGCCCGCCGTCCAGCGGATAGAAATCCCTGATGACCACGACCATCCGGCCGACCGGGCCGGTCCAGCAAGGCGCCGACGGCGCGCGGACACGCACGTACGACGTGTGCGACAACGGGCGGCCCGTGGGCTCCGTAGGCATCTCCACCGACCCTGCGTTCGGCGCCTCGGCGGGCATACTCCACTCACTCGGCATCGAGGAGTCGCACCGCAGGCGCGGCCGGGGGACCATCGCCGCGCTCGCCGCCGAGGAGGTGCTGCGCGGCTGGGGCTGTACCCAGGTGCGCCTGGTGGCCCCCGCGGACAACCACGCGGCCCGGGCGCTTGCGGCTGTGCTCGGCTACACCGAGCGCAGCCGCAACATGCTGAAGGCCCTCCGGCCGACCGCCCCCGCGCTGCCCGCCGGAGTCACCGGGCGTCCCATGACGGAGCAGGAGTACGCGGCATGGGCGGCCACCAGTGTCGGGACGTACGCGCGGAGCTGGGTGGAGCGCGGGGTCCCGGAGGACCAGGCCCGGCGCAAGTCCGAGACCGACCACGCCACGAACCTGCCGGACGGCCTGGCCACCCCCGGCATGTACTTCCACGTCCTCGTCCGTGACGGAGACGTCGTCGGCCACGTCTGGGTGGCGCGACGTGCGGAGCCGGCCGGGGGTGGCCTCGGCTACGTGTTCGACGTCGAGGTGCGCGAGGAGCACCGGGGGCACGGTCACGGCAGGGCGCTGATGCACCACGCGGAGGCCGTCACACTCGACGCCGGCCTCGGCCTGCTCGGCCTGCACGTCTTCGCGTCCAACACGCCCGCCCTGCGGCTGTACGAGTCCCTCGGCTACGAGGTCACGCAGTACAACCTCGCCAAGGCGCTGTAGCCGGGGAGGGCCCGGCCGTCAGTCCCGGCCGGCGAGCAGGCGGTCGGCGATCTCCTCGATGCGCGCGCGCAGTCCTTCCTGGCTCCGCCCGCCGTCCAGCCGCTCGTCGCCGATCACGTACGTCGGGGTCCCGGTGACGCCGATCGCCTTTCCCTCGGCCTGGTCGGCGTCCACGATCAGCAGATGGCGGCCGTCGATCAGCGCGGTGTCGAACTCCTCCGCGTCCAGACCCAGTTCGCCGGCCACCTCGAGCAGCAGGGGCTCGCCCGCGCGGGAGAGGGCGGCGGTGCGGGCGAGTACGGCCTCGATGTACGGCCATCCCTTGCCCTGGACGACGGCCTCCTCCGCGGCCTGCGCGGCCGCGTACGCGTGCTTGTGCTTCTCCAGCGGGAAGTGGCGCAGCCGGATCTCGAGCCTGTCGCCGTAGCGGGCGCGCAGGGCATGGACGTCGGAGAGGGCCTGATGACAGTCGGGGCACTCCAGCTCGCACCAGAGGTCGAGGACGACAGGCGCCGCGGAGGGGGAATCGCTCATGGCATCAGTCTTTCAGGCGGGACCGGGCCCTCCCAATCGGGACCTGGGGACGACCACGGCCCTGAGAAGTCCCTGATGTGGACCCGCACCGTGGCCCCTGCGGCCGTTGCCGGTGCAGGATGGAAGGGACGTATCCCGACAGCTGGAGGCCCCGATGCTTGCCGAGACCATCTGTTCCGCGGTGTCGGCGGCCGGTTTGGGCATCGCCGCCATCACCGCGTACCGAAAGCGGTTCCTCACGGCGACCCGGATCGCCGCCTACTCACTGGTGCCCGTCGGCCTGGTGATGACCGGCGTGGTCGAGTGGGTGGCGGGCATCGTGTTCAAGCCGAGCGTCTGGATCGGCTTCGGTCTGCTGGCCGCGGCCTGGCTGCTCTTCATGACCACGCGGGCCGTGGAGCGCCGCAGTGGCTCGACCCGCAAGGAGCGCAAGGCCGCCCGGGCCGCCGGGCGGGGCGCCGCGGTGGCGCCTGGCGCCGCGTCGCCCACGCTGACATCCGGGGCCGGCGCGGCTGCCCCGCAGGCGCAGGACAGGCCGAAGAAGAAGCCGCAGCAGGCGGCCGCTCCCGGTGACGACTTCAGTGACATCGAGGCCATCCTGAAGAAGCACGGGATCTGACGGCCTCCCGACGCGGTCCGTCCGCCGACGGCGCGGACCAGGCGGTGTGAATCGATTCATACCTTTCGCGGGGAGTCGGGGAGCCCGGATGGGCGCCGCGCCTCGGTATATTCAGGTCCCATCGCCTCGACCTTGACGGTATCCCGCGCATGCGGTTAGCGTCCCGAACGGATTGAAACAATTCAATCCGGACGGACGCGGTCCGGGCGGCGGTGGGACGGGCCGTCCGTCCGTCCGTGGGCCAGGGACCCGGCGCCGAAGCACGGCGGCCGACATCAGTGGGGCAGGGCAAGTGGGGCGTGTGGCAGGGATCAAGGACGTGGCCCGGCAGGCCGGAGTCTCGGTGGGCACGGTCTCCAATGTGATCAACCGCCCCGAGGCGGTGCTTCCGGACACCCGGGCCCGCGTGCTGGCGGCGATCGAGGAACTCGGTTACGTACGCAGCGAGTCGGCCAGGCAGCTCCGGGCGGGCCGCAGCCGCATCATGGCTCTGCTCGTGCTCGACATGGGCAACCCCTTCTTCGTCGACATCGCCCGCGGCGCGGAGCGTGCGGCCCGGGAGGCCGGGCTCGGCGTGATGGTCTGCAACAGCGGCCAGAGCCAGGAGGAGGAGGCCGAGTATCTCGGCCTCTTCGCCGAGCAGCGGGTCTGCGGGGTACTGGTCACCCCGGCCGACGCCACCGGCGGCAACCTCGAAGCCTTCGCCCGGCACCGGATCCCGCACGTGCTGGTCGACCGGGTGGCGTCGTCCAAGGACAGCTGCGCCGTCTCCGTGGACGACGTACGCGGAGGCATGCTGGCCGTCGGGCACCTCGTCTCGGCCGGCCACCGTTCCGTCGCCTATGTGAGCGGGCCCGGTGATCTCCATCAGATCAGGGACCGCCGCGAGGGTGCCCTGGCGGCGCTCGCCGAGGCGGGGCTCGGCCCCGAGGCGCTCGTCGAGATCCCCTCCGACCGCCTGGACGTGGCGGCGGGCCGCGACGCCGGGGCCAGGCTGCTCGGCCTCGTACCCCGGCCGACCGCCGTGTTCTGCGCCAACGACCTGCTGGCGCTCGGCGTCCTGCAGTCGCTGTACGCCGCCGGAGTGCGGGTGCCCCAGGACGTCGCCATCGTCGGCTACGACGACATCGAGTTCGCCGCGGCCGCCGCCGTACCCCTCACCTCGGTCCGGCAGCCGGCCGTGGTGATGGGCAGGATGGCGGCCGAGCTGCTCCTGGAGGAAGCGGAGGACGAGGACGGCAGTCACCGCCACCGGAGCGTGGTGCTCCAGCCGGAACTGGTCGTACGCGCCTCCAGCGCGGCCCCGCGCTGACCTCCCCGGAGGGGCCGGGGCCGGCGCCCGCGCAGGGTGGGTCCGCATGGCCGGACGCACCGGCTGGAGACCCGCAGGGCGAACGCGCTGTGCGTCTTCGGACGCGGGAGCGATTCCGTTCATCCCGGAGTGAGTGAACTCGCCTTGTGAAAGGCTCTGTTGATCGCCAACAGGGGCCGCTCTGCGTCATGATCACTACGAGATGGTGGACACATCCCGGGGCGACGCCCCCGCACCCCCCGCCGAAGAGCCTCGTGGCTGCCTCTTCGCGCTTTCCCAGCCGCCGCTGATGATCTTTCTGACGGTCGTCGGTGGCCTGCTGCTGATGGCAGCCCTGCACGATCTCTTCCTCCTGTGAGCGGCCGCCCGGTCCGGGTTCCCACCACACCGCAGGGCCGTCCCCCTCCTGCGCGCCGGCGCCCGGCGGGCGCGCCGGTGGTTCAGCCTGCCGCTTCCCGGCGCCGGGCCCGGTACGCGGCGACATGGAGCCGGTTGCCGCAGGTGCGGCTCGAGCAGTAGCGGCGGGAACGGTTGCGCGACAGGTCGACGAAGGCGTCCCGGCAGTCCGGGGCCTCGCAACGGCGCAGACGTTCCTGTTCGCCCGCCACCACGATGAAGGCCAGGGCCATGCCGCAGTCGGCCGCGAGGTGGTCCGCGATCGAGGCGTCCGGCGCGAAGTAGTGGACGTGCCAGTCGTAGCCGTCGTGGTTCGTGAGCTGCGGTGTGGTGCCTGCCGCCGCCACCAGGGTGTTGACGAGGTCCGCGGCGGTGCGGGCGTCCGGTGCCGCGAAGACCTCGGCGAACCGGCTCCGGACGTCCTGCACGGCTCGCAGGTCCTTCTCGCCCAGGACGCCGACGCCGCTGATGTCGTGGCGTTCCGCGAAGCCGTAGAGGGCTGCGATGTCCGCGAGCCCGTCGCCCGTGTCGCTCTCCGGTGCGGTGTTCACCAGATCGACCACCGTTTCTAGGGCGATCCGGGTGTCGTGTGGGATCAGCACGCTTTGCTCCCTGGCCTCCGGCGGACGGGCGTCCACCGATGCGGGCTGACTCTACTGGCTCGGCGGACGCGCTCAGGGCCGGGTACGGGCTCAGGACGAGGAGGTGGCCCCTTTTCCTGGCCGGACGGCCCTGCCGGATCCTGCGAGGCCTCCTGAGGCCTCCGGGGGCGATTCCGGAGGTAGCCGTGGGGTGCATGATGCGAATGAGGCGCCTGTGACGCCTGTCTCCGGCCATCAGTCCTCGGCCGCCGGTCTCGGGCCAGCAGGGCCGGGGGCCGCGCGCACCGACGCCGCCGACCGCGGTGGGTTCCGCGGCGACGGCGCCGGTGCCTGCCCTATGAGGTTGTCCGCGCGACGCCGTCTCCCCGAGTCGGACGGCGTCCCGCAGCTGTCGGCCTGGCTCAGCTCTCTGCCAGGATGTGTGAGAGCTCCGTATCGAGGTCGAAGTGACGGTGCTCGGTACCGGGCGGGACCGCGGCGTCGGTCCTCTTCAGGAACGACTCCAGAGCCCTCGCCGGGGCTTCCAGCAGGGCTTCGCCCTCCGGGGAGCTCAGTGCGATGCAGACGACGCCTTGGCCGTGACTCCGAGATGGCCAGACGCGGACGTCTCCGGTGCCGGTGGGCCGGTGCAGCCCCTCGGCAAGGAGGTCACGGGCGAAAACCCATTCGACCGTCTCCTCCGCTCCGGTGTGGAAGGTGGCGTGCACGGCATAGGGATCGGCCGTGTCATACCGCAGGCCCGCTGGTACAGGCAGTGAGGACTCGCTCGACACAACGAGGCGCAGGTGCAGCTCGCAGCTGACCGTGGTGTTCATAAGCGCCAGGGCCTTTCGCTCAGTGTGCGCTCGGGGATTCGCACGTCGGCGAAATCGACATGCCACCTACGGTGGCGTTGTAAACCCCTCTGACCTATTTGTGATGCTTCAGGTCGCTCGTCCAGCGGTGTGTAACTTTAGGTCATTCGCCCATTCCGGTGACGCTCGCGGTTCCGGTAGGTTGGGCTCCATGAACGCGGAGAGTGACGAGCGGAGAGAGGTCACCGCCACGGTGGCCCCTGAGTCCGCTGCGGGGGACGAGCAGGCGGCGGAGCGCGAGCTGGGGTCGCGCGCGCCCGGGTTCATCAAGCAATCGAGGGTGCTTCATCTGAGCTGGCAGGTCGGGATCTTCGTGGTCGGTCTGGCCGTGGTCGTCGCGGGCGTCCTGATGCTGGTGCTGCCGGGGCCCGGATGGCTGGTGATCTTCGGTGGTATGGCGATCTGGGCGACCGAGTTCGTCTGGGCCCAGCTCGTCCTGCGCTGGACGCGGCGCAAGGTCACCGAAGCCGCCCAGCGCGCCCTCGACCCGAAGGTCCGGCGGCGCAACATCATCCTCACCACGCTGGGACTCGTGATCATCGCGGTGCTGGTGGGGATCTACGTCTGGAAGTTCGGCATAGTGATGCCGTGGAAGATCGACCAGTGACCCGGTGATGGTCCTGGGGCGCCGCTGACATGGGGTAATGTATGCCGTGCGCCGGGGCGATTAGCTCAGTGGGAGAGCGCTTCGTTCACACCGAAGAGGTCACTGGTTCGAACCCAGTATCGCCCACCCCGGACCGATGGCCCGGAAGCTTCTCAGAAGCTTCCGGGCCATCGGCGTTTCCGTGTGTCCCCGGAAGTCTTGTCCGTGGCGCCGCCGGGCCGTGCGGCCCGCCCCGAGTGTTCGGCCCGTCGTCAGGCCGCCGGAATTTCGTCCTAACCGTTGACGCGCCCGGTGCTGCTCCTTACTTTGACCCAGCAAGCGCTTTCTAAAACGATTCAATGCGAACGCTGGGGGCGAGCTATGTCTCAAAACAACGGCATGGACAGGCGGCAGCTGCTGAGGCTGGCCGGCCTCTCTGCGGCCGGTCTCGGACTGACCGCGGCCGGCTGCGGCTCGGGTGGCAGCGGTTCCGGCGGTCCGGTCACCATCCGGCACTCCTGGTGGGGCGCCGACGACCGCGCAAAGAAGATCCAGCAGTGCGTGGGTCTCTTCGAGAAGAAGCACCCGAAGATCAAGGTGAAGACCGACTTCCAGCAGTACCCGGACTTCTGGAAGAAGTTCAACACCCAGGCGGCCGGTGGCAACCCTCCCGACGTCATCCAGAACGCCGTGACCTTCCTGCGCAAGTACGAGGCGAAGAACGTCCTCCTCGACCTCAGCCCCCAGGTGGAGAAGGGCAACCTCGACCTCGGCGGCTTCCGCTCCGGGCTGGAGAAGTTCGCCGAGATCGACGGCAAGCTGCTCGGTGTGCCGGTCGGCAGCAACTCGATGGCGCTCGTCATCGACGAGAAGGTGTACGAGAAGGCGGGCATCACGCCCGAGATCGGCTGGACGTGGGACGACTGGCTCGCCGGCCTGCAGAAGATCAAGAGCGGTCAGAAGATCGCCGGTGACGCCGGACCGCACGGCGTGATGTACCTCTACGACCTGATCCTGCGCCAGAACGGCAAGGCCTTCTTCAGCGAGGACGGCATGGGGTTCGGCGAGGCCGAGCTGCTGCCGTACTGGACCGAAGCCCTCGAGCGGGTCAAGTCGGGGCTCTACGCCGACCCCGGCAAGGTCGAGCAGATCAAGCCCGCGTCGGCGACCGCCAAGGGCCTGTCCGCCGGAGAGTTCACCTGGGACAACTTCTCGGTCCGCTACAGCGCGGAGGGCAGGAGCAGCTACGGCCTCGCGCCCATCCCGAGCACCGACGGCAAGAAGACCGGACAGTACCTGGGTTCGCTGATGCTGAGCGGCACGGCGCGGACCAAGCACCCCGCCGAGGTGGCGACCTTCATCAGCTTCATGACCCACGACCCCGAGGTCGCCCGGATCATGGGATACGACCGCGGCGTGCCCGCCACCACCGCGCAGTTCGAGGCCTACCAGCCCGCCGACGCCCCCAGCAAGGCCATCGGCGCGTACGAGACCGCGATCGCCGACGCGGGTGTCCTGGAGCCCATCACCCCGCACCCGGCCGGCGCGGACGTCATCGAGGCGGCCTTCCTGCGCATCGGTGCCGACCTGGCCCTGGGCAAGACCTCGCCGAAGGACTCCGTGAAGCAGTTCTTCTCCGAGGCGAAGACCGCCCTCGCCTCGAACTGAGAGGACCGTGGTGACTCACATCCACACCTCCCCGGGCGAGCTCGACGCCGGGGACGGCCGCTCCGTCGCCAAGAGGAACGGTCCCGGAGGAAACGCGCCGCCCGCCGCCCCGGAGCGGCGGAACCGTCGCGAGAACGTGGCCGGCTACCTGTTCATGTCGCCCTGGATCGCGGGCTTCCTGTTCCTGATCGCCGGGCCGATGGTGTTCTCGCTGTACCTGTCGTTCACCGAGTACAACCTCTTCGAGGCGCCCCGCTGGATCGGCCTCCAGAACTTCACCGACATGTTCGCGGACCCCCGCTGGCGCCAGTCGGTCGAGGTCACCTCCTGGTACGTGCTGATCGGCACCCCGATCAAGCTGGCCGCGGCGCTCGCCGTCGCCATGCTGCTCGCCCAGAAGCGGTGGGGTCAGTCCTTCTACCGTGCCGCCTTCTACGCCCCGTCCCTGATCGGCGCGAGCGTCTCGGCGGCCATCGTCTGGCGCGCGCTGTTCTCGGACGACGCGATCGTCGACCGTACGCAGAAGGTGTTCGGCGTCGAGGTCGGCGGCTGGATCGGCGACCCCTCGATGATCATCTACGCGTTGATCGCCCTCACCGTCTGGCAGTTCGGCGCGCCGATGGTCATCTTCCTGGCCGGCCTCAAGCAGGTCCCGCGGGAGCTGTACGAAGCGGCCGAGGTGGACGGCGCCGGCCCCTGGCGCAGGTTCTTCCACATCACGCTGCCGATGATCTCGCCGGTGCTGTTCTTCAACGTCCTGCTGGAGACCATCCACTCCTTCCAGATCTTCGGCTCGGCCTACATCGTCAGCAACGGCAGCTGCGGTCCGGCCGACGCGACGCTCGTCTACACCTGTTACCTGTACGAACAAGGCTTCGTGAACAGCCGCATGGGCTTCGCCTCGGCCATGGGATGGCTGCTGCTGGTCGCGGTCGGCCTGGTCACCGCCGTGCTGTTCTGGTCCCAGAAGCGCTGGGTGCACTACGAGGAGGGCGGCCGATGAGTCTCCTGTACGCAGCCGTACGACGCCGGGGACCCGGCGCACTCGCCTGGCACCTCGGTGCGCTCGTCATCCTCGCCGTGGTCCTCTATCCGGTGGTGTGGACGCTCGGGGCGTCCTTCAAGCCCAGTGCCGAGATCATCGGCGCCCTCGACCTGTTCCCGGCCGACCCGATCGGCGACAACTACACCCGGCTCACCGAGGGCATCGCGGACATCCCCATCTCGACGTTCTTCCTGAACTCGGCCTACATAGCCGTCGGTTCCGTGGTCGGCGTGGTGCTGTCCTGCTCGCTGACCGCCTACGCCTTCGCGAAGGTGCGGTTCGCCGGCCGCAACGTCATGTTCGCCATCATGATCGGCACCCTCCTGCTGCCGTACCACGTGCTGATCATTCCGCAGTACGTCCTGTTCCAGGAACTGGAACTGATCAACACCTTCACCCCGCTGCTGATCGGCAAGTACCTGGCCACCGACGCCTTCTTCGTCTTCCTCATGGTGCAGTTCATGCGCGGGCTGCCCAAGGAGCTCGACGAGGCGGCACGGCTGGACGGCTGCGGCCACCTGAGGACCTACTGGTCCATCGTCATGCCGCTGTGCCGGCCGGCACTCGTCACCAGCGCGATCTTCACGTTCATCAATGCCTGGAACGACTTCATGGGCCCCCTGCTGTACCTCAACGAACCGGACAAGTACACCGTCTCCCTGGGGCTGAAGATGTTCATCGACCAGGACGCGGTCGCGGACTACGGAGGCATGATCGCCATGTCACTGGTGGCCCTGCTCCCGGTGCTGGCCTTCTTCGTGGCGTTCCAGCGGTACCTGATCGACGGCATGGCCACCTCGGGCCTGAAGGGCTGACGCGCCGTGGCGACGAAGACCCGCACCCCGGCCAGGCGTTCGCTCGTCATGGACCGCTTCGCCCTGTTCTCCGAATGTCTGCTCGTCGGCGTGTGGATCGCGGTCGCCGCGCTGCCCCTGCTCACGTTCCCCGCGGCCTTCGCCGCGGGGACCCGGCACCTGCGCCGCTACCTCGCGGGGGAGCACGGGGGCCTGCGGGAGTTCGCCGCCGACGCCCGGGCCGCCGCCCGCGGCGGGTGGGTCGTCGGTGCGGCCGTGTTGGCAGCCGCGGCCCTGCTCCGGCTCGACCTGGCGGCAGTCCGGGCCGGTCTGCCCGGCGGACCCTTCGTGGGCGCCGTCGGCATCCTCGCCATGATCGGTTTCCTGGTCGCCGTGGTACGCGCCGCCTCGTGCTGGGAGCCGGGCACCCTGTGGCGCTCCCTCCTGGCCGAGGCGGGCCGCAACACGGTCCGCGACCCGGCCGGATCCTTCCTGCTCGTCTGCGGAATGGCCGTCGTCGTGCTGTCCGGCGCACTGGTGCTGCCGTTGGCCGTCCCCGTCCTCGGGGCCGTCGCCGCCGCCGCCACCGCGGTGCGGGCGCGCCGGCTCCCGCTCTGACAGACAGACCCTTCCCTGTTCGTCCCCTGTCCCGAATTTCGCACGGAGAGAGGCACAACCATGTCCAGGATGCCCCGGAGAACCCTCCTGAAGGCCGCGGCAGCGGCCGGCGCGGCCGCACAGTTCAGCTGGTCCCTCGGTGCCACTCCCGCGTCGGCCGCAGGGAGCGCGGAGCACAGCGGCGAACCCGTCACCCTGACCTGGCTGGAGTCCGGCGGCCTCGGAGCGGCGCCCGGCTCCACGCTCGGCGTGCCCTGGCCGAAGGGGCAGTACGCGAAGGACCAGACGTTCGCGCTGTCCACGGACGACGGCAAGGACGTCCCCGTGCAGACCTGGCCGATCGGCTACTGGCCGGACGGTTCGCTCAAGTGGACCGCGCACGCCGTGGGGCCCGAGGTCACCGCCAAGACGTTCTCCCTCGCCCCTGGTGCCCCGGCCGCTCCGTCGAAGAAGGTCACGGCGGTCCGCAAGGGCGGCACGATCACGGTGTCCACCGGCGTGATCACCGCCGAGCTCGGGACGAACGGCTCCGCGCTCGTCAGGACCGTCACCCGCGGTTCCACCGAGATCGCCCGCGACGGCCGGCTCGTCCTCGTACGCCAGGGTGAGATCGAGGACGGCGACCAGGGCAACGAGAAGTACGAGCGCTTCGAGAGCGTCATCGGGGAGGCGGTGGTCGAACAGGACGGACCCGTCCGTGCCGTCGTCCGCATCGACGGCAAGCACCGCAGGGGCTCACGGTCCTGGATGCCGTTCTCCGTGCGCCTCTACTTCTACGCCGGTGCCGACTCCTTCCGCATGGTGCACACCATCACCTACGACGGCACCCAGGAGCCGGGCAAGGCGAGCGGCGACTTCGTCCGGGGCCTCGGTGTCCGCTTCACCGTGCCCATGCGTGACGCGGCCTACGACCGCCACATCCGGATCGGCGGCGAGGGCACCGGGCTGCTGCGCGAAGCGGTGAAGGGGATCACCGGCCTGCGCCGCGACCCAGGGGCGGCCGTGCGCGAGGCGCAGTTCGCCGGTCGGAAGCTCCCCGACCCCGCCACCTGGGACCAGCGGGTCACCACCCGGCTCCAGTACATCCCCGAATGGGGCGACTACACCCTCTCCCAGCTGACCGCCGACGGCTTCGGCCTGCGCAAGCGCACGAAGAAGGGGCACGGCTGGATCGGCGCGGGCGGCGGCAGGAGGGCCTCCGGATTCGGGTACGTCGGCGGCCCCAGCGGCGGTTTCTCCTTCGGGCTCCGTGACTTCTGGGAGAAGCACCCCGCCCAGCTCGACATCCGCGACGCGCACACCGACGAGGCCGAGGTCACCCTCTGGCTCTGGTCGCCCGAAGCCCAGCCCATGGACCTGCGCTTCTACCACGACGGCATGGAACAGGACACCTATCCCGAACAGCTCGAAGGCCTCAACATCACCTACGAGGACTACGAGCCCGGCTTCGGCACCCCGTACGGCATCGCGAGGACCAGCGAACTCCTCTTCTGGGCCAACGAGTCCACCCCCGCCCCCGAGGCACTGGCCCAGCAGGTCGACGCCGTACGCACACCGCCCCAGCTCGCCGCCCCGCCGAAGCAGCTCGTCAGGGCGAAGGTCTTCGGCGGCCTCTTCGCCGAGCCCGACCGCTCCACCGCCGCCAAGTCGAAGATCGAGGACCACCTGGACTTCCTCTTCACGTACTACAAGGACCAGGTGGAGATGCGTCGTTGGTACGGCTTCTGGGACTACGGCGACATCATGCACACCTACGACCCGACCCGCCACCAGTGGTGCTACGACGTCGGCGGCTACGCCTGGGACAACTCCGAACTCTCGCCCGACCTCTGGCTCTGGTACGCCTACATGCGCTCCGGCCGCGCCGACATCTACCGCTTCGCCGAGGCCATGACCCGGCACACCGGCGAGGTCGACGTCTACCACCTCGGCAAGTGGGCCGGCCTCGGCACCCGCCACGGGGTCCAGCACTACGCCGACAGCGCGAAGCAGCAGCGCATCGCCAACACCACCTACCGGCGCATGTTCTACTTCCTCACCGCCGACGAACGCGTCGGCGACCTCATGCACGCCAACGTCGACTCGGACGAGACCTTCCTGGCCCTCGACCCCATCCGCAAGATCCGCACCGAGCCCTACACGCCCGACCGCCACGCGCTGTCCATCGGCTTCGGCACGGACTGGAGCGGCCTGGTCTCCGCCTGGCTCACCGAGTGGGAGCGGCGGGGACCCAAGTGGGAGAAGGCCAGGGCCCGCGTCCTGTCCACCATGGAGACCATCGCCGCCCAGCCCAACGGCTTCGTGCAGGGCGTCGGCCTCTACGACCTCGACACCGGGAGGTTCGCGATAGCCGAGAAGCCCGCGGTCGGCGTCTCGCACCTGTCGGCCATGTTCGGCCTGGTCGAGCTCAACGCCGAGCTCATCGACATGATCGACATGCCGGCGTTCGAGGCCGCCTGGATCGACTACTGCCGCTACTTCAACGCCACCAAGGCCGAACAGGCCGCCCGCTACGGCAGCAACTTCGGCACGCTCCTGCTGTTCCAGGGCCACTCCCGGCAGGACGCCTACGCCGCCGTACGGACCGGCGACGTCACGCTGGCCACCCGGGCGTGGAAGCAGTTCTACAGCAGCGCGGACACCTGGGACTACAAGGAGAACACCGACTGGAGCACCAGGAAGGTCGAAGGGCCCACCGGGCCCGTACCGGGCAGCGAAGCGGCCTGGGTCAGCACCAACACCACCGCCCTGTACGGCCTGGCGGCCATCCAGAACCTCGCGCTGGTCGGAGACAAGATGCCCTGACCGTCCGGGAGATGCCTCAGCGCATCCGGCCGAAGCTCTCCCGCACCCGGCGCGCGTCGCGCAGCCGCTGCTCGTAGGTCGCACCGACCGCGAGCAGCAGCAGCCCGGCGAGCGCCGGGGGCGCCCAGCGCGGGAGCGCGTCGAAGACCTGGACCACATGCGGGGCCAGCTCGTGCAGCCCGTCCAGCGCCAGGACCGAACCGCCCAGCACCAGGGGCGCCTGAAGACGCAGACGGGCTCCGGCCAGCGTGACCACCAGCGCCGCCACCCCCAGCAGCAGGGGCCTCAGCCAGTGCGGGTCGCCCCACGCCACCACGAGGCTCGGCACCATCGTCATGGACAGGGCGGGGCCGTACGCCACCCACGAGGACGCGGCCCGGTCACCGCGGCGGCGCAGGTACCCGACCGCGAACGCGGCCACGGACACGGGCAGCGTGTACGCCTCGGGGTCCGTCACCCCCGAAGCCGCCAGCCGCACCCACGCCGCCGCGACGAACAGTGCAGCCGCCGCATACCCCGCCACGCGCCGCCGCTCCGGCCGCAGCGCCGTGGCCGCGGCCAGCACCCCGCACAGCCCCAGCACCAGGGCCAGGAACGGCGCGTCCGTCATCGCGAGGACCACGGCCACCACCGCGGCGAACACCCCCGCCAGCTCCACCGAAGCCGCCACCACGGGCTCCCGCAGCCGCGCCCCGAGCAGCGCCGTCGCCGCCGTCACCACCAGCAGCAGAGGTGCCGTGTGCGGGGCGTTCCACCCCAGCGACGCCCCCGCCGCGGCGGCGACGGCGATCGCGCTCAGCACCGAGGCGCAGGCGAGCACCGACCGCACCACGGGCACCCGGGAAGCGGTCGCCGAGCCCGCGAACAGCACGGCCAGCGCCCCTGACACCGCGTACGTCGCCGGCTCGGAGGCCAGTCCGAGCAGTCCCACGCTCGCGGACCCCACCAGCGCACACACCAGGCAGGTCACCGCGAACGCGTCGGCCGCGCGGCGCGTCACGAGGGCCAGCAGCACGGCGGCCAGCAGCAGCTCCACGCCCAGGGCCACCGCGTACGGCACGTCCGTCACCGCGAGCAGCGCGTGCACCGCCCCCCAGGCCAGGACCGCCCCACCGGGCGCCGCGACGCTCCGGCCCCTCTCCGGGAGCACCGACGGCCACCGGAGGTGGAGCGCGGCCGACAGGCCCGCCGCCACGGCGAGCACCACCGGGGTGGAGGTCGCCTCCGGCCACGGCACCGAGGGCCCCAGCGCCCCCCGGAAACTCCCCGGCGCCCCGGACCACACCTCCGCCGTCACCGACGCCGGGCCCAGCAGCACCGCGGCCACCACCGGCGCCGCCCACAGCACCGCGCCCGCCACGACCGAGGCCGACGCGCCCAGGACGCCCCACACGACCGGCCGCGGGGTCCGGAAGCGCAGTACCACCGTCAACGCCGCGCCGGAGAGCAGATACACCAGGACTGCCCAGTCCCACGGCAGCCCCGCACCCAGCACACCGCCCACCGCGGCCACCGCCGCGAGACCCGCCACCACACCGCCGAGGACGGCCGTCCCGCTCGGCGCGCGCCACGCCCCGCCCCCCGCCACCACGGCCCCCGCCAGCAGCAACGCGCCCGGACCGACGGCCCCGAGCACATCGTCGGCCGACACGGACAGTCCCAGCCCGAGGGCTAGCGAGATCAGCCCCGTCAGCAACGCCCCGACGCACGCGGTGACGCGCACCGCGAGCCCCCGGCCCCACGACGCCACAGCGACATCCGCCGCCGCCGTCACCAGGAGCGCCCAGCCGAAGCCGGTCGCCGACGCCCCGGCGGCCCACGCGGTGAGGACCAGGGGCAGCTGTCCCGCCACGACGGCCGCGGGCAGCGGCGTCCGCAGGCGGCCGAGCAGCAGCCCGTACAGGGTCCACACCGCCACCAGGACCGTCGACGCGACCGCCGAGAACACGAGCCCGTCCGTCTCCGGCGCCGCCACCGCGTGCAGCGCGACCGCGTCCAGCACCGTCAGCACCAGGGCCAGAGCGGCCACCGCCTCCGCCGTCGAGGGCAGGGAGCGGCTGAGCAGCAGCGCGGGAGCGACCAGAGCGCCCGCGGTCACCGCCGCCAGCACCGCCGAGCGGCCGGCGATGCCCATCTCGCCCCAGCTGAACAGGGTGAACGCGATCGCCGCCACCGTCAGCAGCAGCCCACCGAGGACCAGCAGCACGTTCTGGGTGCCGCGCGAGGACGCGGGCCCGGACGTGGACGGAGCGTACGGCGGGGCGAAGGACCGGGCGGCCGGCGCCTGCGGAGGCGACGGAACGGCCGGAGCGCGCAGCACGCTCAGCAGCCAGGCACGACGGTTCAGCAGCTGCAGCCGACGGGCGTCCAGCCGGGCCAGTTCGTGATCGAGGAGAGCCAGTTCCTCTGCGGGCGGCGGCACATGTCTCATGTACGGGAGTGTGGCGGCGGCCACAACGGCGTGCATGGGCCCGGATACTCAGTTCCGGGTCTGAGTAGGCGCGTGCGCGCAGACTGGAGCCATGGACTGGAACCACTACCGCTTCACCAGTGTGTGGGAGCTGCCCGCACCGCCCGACGCCGTGTACGCCGCCCTGCAACGCGCCGAGGACTATCCGCGGTGGTGGCCGCAGGTCCGCGAGGTCAGCCGTGTCGACGACGTGACCGCCACGGCGCGATTCCGCTCGTTCCTCCCGTACGACCTCGTCCTGACGCTGCGGCAGCGTCGCGGCGACTCCGTCCCGCGGACCCTCGAGGCGGAGATGAGCGGCGACCTCGACGGCTGGGCGCGCTGGACCGTCGTCCCCCACGAGGGCGGAAGCCGGATCGTGTACGAACAGGAGGCCGACGTACGCAAGGCGCTGCTCCGCCGCCTCGCCGTCCCCGGGCGCCTCGTCTTCCGGGCCAACCACACGCTCATGATGCGGGCCGGACGCCGCGGACTGAGGGCGTGGCTCCGAGCGGTTTGAACGGAGACCGCCGAGCCCTGTATGGTTCAACCCGTTCCCGGGCGATTAGCTCAGTGGGAGAGCGCTTCGTTCACACCGAAGAGGTCACTGGTTCGAACCCAGTATCGCCCACCCGGGAAAAGCCGGTCCGTCGTCATCATCGACGGACCGGCTTTCGCGTACCCCGGGCCGGGATCAGGCCGCCGCAGGCAGTTCCGGACGCAACGGCCACGCCGGATCCACCGCCTCCGCGGTGCCGTTCTTCTCGAACCACGCCTGCAGGCCACGTGCCTGAGCCGCGTGCCACACCGCCTGCAGCGAGTGCACCTCCGCCGGGGACAGCCGCTCCAGCCGGGCGGAGAACCGGCGCCCCACGGCCCGCACGAGCTCGAGGGAGGCCGCCGCGTCGGCCGCCGCGTCGTGCGCGCCGTCCAGCGTCACCCCGTACAGCTCGCACAGGTCCGTCAGCGTGCGGCGGCCCTTGCGGTAGCGGTCGAGGTGCTTGTCCAGCACCCGGGGGTCCAGCACGCACAGCGGCTTGTTCCGCAGATAGCCGGCCAGCGACGAGGCCCGGTGGCGCCTCAGCTCCCGGTCCAGCAGAGTCAGGTCGAACGGCGCGTTCATCACGACCAGCGGCCGTCCCGTCGCGCACTGCTCCGCCAGTGCTCGGGCTATCTCCTCGACGACCGGCGCGGGCCAGCGGCCGTTGCGCTGCAGATGGTCGTCGGTCAGGCCGTGGATCTCGGTGGCGCCGGGCGGCACCGGAATCCCCGGATTGACCAGCCAGCGGGTGACGCGGAGCCGTCCGCCCGCAGCGTCCTGGACGACGAGAGCGGCCGAGACGATCCGGTCCTCCTCGACGTCCACGCCTGTTGTCTCGGTGTCAAAAGCCGCCAGCGGCCCCTCGAACCAATGCGTCATCCCCGAACTCCTCGCGCCTGCTGGGCGGATGACGGGATTCCTCCGCCCGGTTCGGTGATACCCGCACCCTATGCCTGATACGCCGTTTACGGCCCGGCTCCTGCGGTGACAACACAAGGGACGGGCAAGGAAGTTGACCAGCCCGCCAGCGGAGACCGGGCAACCGGTCGGCACAGCCCGGAAGGCACGGAGCCATGGCGCTCGCGCAGCCGAACCCAGGGAGTCCCGCCCGCGCCGATGAGCACGGGGTGAAGCCGCCGCAGCAGCGGAACACCCCACCGCTGCGCGGCACACTCGCCACCACCGCCTGCATGGAGACCCTCCAGGTGGGCTACCTCCACGCGGTAGCAGCCGCAGCGGGCTGCTCGCTCTCGCAGCCCTTTCCCGACAACGGCATCGACTGGCACGTCAGCCACGGCGCCCCCGGCCACACCGTCGACGACGAGGTGACCATCAAGGTGCAGCTCAAATGCACCTACCAGATCCCCCCGCACCCGCCCGGCGCCGCGTTCTCCTTCACCCTCGACAACGCCCATCTGGTGAAGCTCGCGCGTACTCCCGTGTCGGTGCACAAGATCCTGGTCGTGATGCTCGTGCCCCGCAGCCAGGACGACTGGCTGCGGGCCGGACACGAACGGCTGGACCTGCGGCACTGCTGTTACTGGACGAACCTGGCCGGCCACCCGGTGACGGGCAGGAACCGGACCACCGTGCGGATCCCGACCTCGCGGATCTTCGACGACCGCGCACTCTGCGACATCATGGCCCGAGTCGGGGCGGGAGGGAGACCCTGATGCACCGGTCGACGGACGAGCCCACCGGAGGGACGATTCCGGCGGGCAGCCGTGCACATCCCCACGCCGGCGGGCCGGGGCCCGGGCAGACCCCCGACCCCGCACGTGTCGACCCCGCCGTTCTCGGAGCCCTGCTGCGGCGGCACGGCTGGCACCGGCGCGGAGGCGCCCAGGGCCGCTACAGCCGCTGGGTCCCGCCAGGCCCGGCCACCGGCGGCACCAGCCTGCTCGTGCCGGACAGCACCGCCTTCCCCGACGGCGAGGAACTGCTCGCCGAGGCCCTCACCGCGCTCACCCGCAGCGCCGCGCCCTCCGCCCGCGACATCCTGGTCGCCCTCACCGTCCCCAGCGACGAGATCCGCTGGTGGCGTGACGTCCCCGAAGGTGCCTCGGGAGCCGCCGACTGGGCCGGCTCCGACCAGCTGCGCACGGCGGCCCGGCAGATCCTCCTCGCCGGGTCACTCGCCGTGCGTGGCCGGGCGGGCTACCACGGGGCCCGCCACCGCAGGAAGGCCCGGAGCGCCCTGGACGGCACGCTCGTCGGACCGGCGGCGGACGGCCGCAGCCTCACCGCGTTCGTCCCCGTCACCGAGGGGCGAGCCGTCGCCGTACAGCTCTACGCGGCGCTGCACGCGGCCCGTGAGGCCGTCGACTACCAGCGGGCCACCGGCGGAACGGAGGCGTTCGACTCCGCGGTCGCCGCCGGCGTCAGCCGGGAACTGACGGAAGCGGTCGTCGCGCTCGTCCGGGGAGCGGAGTGCGCCAGGATCACCCTTGCCTGGGCGCCCGCCGCCGGGACCCCCGAGGGCTGCCCCGCGAGCCCCGAGCCCGTCGAGTTCTCCCCGGGCGACCTGCCCGCCCTCCGGCTGGCGGGAGCGCGCTACCTCCAGGACGAACCCGCCGTTCCCGTACGGATCACCGGAGCCGTGGTGCGGCTGCGCCGCTCCGGGCCGCGCGGCCCCGGTGTCGTGCGGCTGCGGGTGCTGGCAGGCGCGGAGGTCGCGCACGTCCGGATGGAGCTCGACGAGGAGGCGTACCGGATCGCAGGCCACGCGCACCTGGTCGGTCTGCCGCTGCGGGTGGAGGGGAGGCTGGAGAACCGGGGCGGTTTCCGGCGGCTCGGCGGCGCCTCGCAGGTCGCGCCCGTCCAGGTGGACGAGGCGGAGCGGGACCGGCTGATGAAGTCGCTCCACGAGAACGTCGACTTCTTCGAGGAGGCCTGCACGGGGGACGAGACGTAGCGCGCGGTATCCCTTTCGCGTCGAGGCCCCCCGGCTCGGTACGATTCCTCTTGCGCGCGCAGGAGGAAAGCGCCGCACCCCCTCAGTCAGGAGAGACCGGTGTCAGACGTCCGTGTGATCATCCAACGCGATTCCGAGCGGGAAGAGCGCGTGGTGACGACGGGCACGACGGCCGCCGAGCTCTTCCCCGGGCAGCGCACCGTCGTGGCGGCGCGGGTCGAGGGCGAGCTGCGTGACCTCGCGTACGAGCTTCGGGACGGCGAGGTCGTCGAGCCCGTCGAGATCTCCTCCGAGGACGGCCTGAACATCCTGCGGCACTCCACCGCGCACGTCATGGCGCAGGCCGTGCAGGAGCTGTTCCCCGAGGCCAAGCTGGGCATCGGCCCGCCGGTCAAGGACGGCTTCTACTACGACTTCGACGTCGAGAGGCCGTTCACGCCCGAGGACCTCAAGGCCGTCGAGAAGAAGATGCAGGAGATCCAGAAGCGGGGCCAGCGCTTCTCCCGCCGTGTCGTCACCGACGAGGCCGCCCGCGAGGAGCTGGCGAACGAGCCGTACAAGCTGGAGCTCATCGGCATCAAGGGCTCCGCGTCGTCCGACGACGGCGCGGACGTCGAGGTGGGCGGCGGCGAGCTGACCATCTACGACAACCTGGACGCCAAGACCGGCGACCTGTGCTGGAAGGACCTCTGCCGGGGCCCGCACCTGCCCACCACCCGGTTCATCCCCGCGTTCAAGCTGATGCGGAACGCCGCGGCGTACTGGCGCGGCAGCGAGAAGAACCCCATGCTCCAGCGCATCTACGGCACCGCCTGGCCCACCAAGGACGAGCTCAAGGCGCACCTCACGTTCCTGGAGGAGGCCGCCAAGCGCGACCACCGCAAGCTGGGCAACGAGCTGGACCTGTTCTCCTTCCCCGACGAGATCGGTCCCGGTCTCGCGGTCTTCCACCCCAAGGGCGGCGTCATCCGCCGGGCCATGGAGGACTACTCGCGGCGCCGCCACGAGGAGGAGGGCTACGAGTTCGTCTACAGCCCGCACGCGACCAAGGGCAAGCTCTTCGAGAAGTCCGGCCACCTCGACTGGTACGCCGACGGCATGTACCCGCCCATGCAGCTCGACGACGGGGTGGACTACTACCTCAAGCCGATGAACTGCCCGATGCACAACCTGATCTTCGACGCGCGCGGCCGCTCCTACCGTGAACTGCCGCTGCGCCTCTTCGAGTTCGGCACGGTCTACCGGTACGAGAAGTCGGGTGTCGTCCACGGCCTGACCCGCTCGCGGGGCTTCACCCAGGACGACGCGCACATCTACTGCACCAAGGAGCAGATGGCGGAGGAGCTCGACAGGACGCTCACCTTCGTCCTGAACCTCCTCCGTGACTACGGCCTCACGGACTTCTACCTGGAGCTCTCCACCAAGGACCCGGAGAAGTTCGTCGGCAGCGACGAGGTCTGGGAGGAGGCCACCGAGACGCTGCGCCAGGTCGCCGAGAAGCAGGGCCTCCCGCTGGTCCCGGACCCGGGCGGCGCCGCGTTCTACGGCCCGAAGATCTCGGTGCAGTGCAAGGACGCCATCGGCCGTACGTGGCAGATGTCGACCGTGCAGCTCGACTTCAACCTGCCCGAGCGCTTCGACCTGGAGTACACCGGCCCGGACGGCACCAAGCAGCGCCCGGTCATGATCCACCGTGCGCTCTTCGGCTCCATCGAGCGCTTCTTCGCGGTGCTGCTGGAGCACTACGCGGGCGCGTTCCCGGTCTGGCTGGCCCCGGTCCAGGCGGTCGGCATCCCGATCGGTGACACCCACATCCCGTACCTCCAGGAGTTCGCCGCGGAGGCCCGGAAGAAGGGGCTGCGGGTCGAGGTGGACGCCTCCTCCGACCGCATGCAGAAGAAGATCAGGAACCACCAGAAGGCGAAGGTCCCGTTCATGATCATCGTGGGTGACGACGACATGAACGCCGGGACGGTGTCCTTCCGGTACCGCGACGGTTCGCAGGAGAACGGCATCGCCCGCGACGAGGCGATCGCCAAGCTCGCCGACGTGGTGGAGCGCCGCGTACAGGTGTGATCCCTGCCGCGGGATGCCGGTGAGGCCCCCGGGGAGCTACGCGCTCCCCGGGGGCCTCCGCTCGTCCTCCCGGGTGAACACCTGCAACAGCCAGGACGAGAACGAACCCGTCACCGCCCCCAGCAGCGCCAGCCCGCAGGCCATCAGCCCCGCCGCGACGACCCGGCCGCCGAACGTGACCGGTACGGCGTCCCCGTAACCCACCGTGGTGAGCGTCGCGCACGCCCACCACACCGCGTCCCCGAACGTGCGGATCGTGGAGCCGGGCGCTCCCTTCTCCTGGTGGTACACCGCGAGCGCCGCGGAGAAGCCCAGGAGCACGGTCGTGAGTCCCGCGTACGTCATCACCCGGGCGTACAGGCTCAGCCGGGGCCGCTCCCGGCGCTTCTGGACCGCCGTGTAGAGCTGGACCACGCGCAACGGGCGCAGCAGCGGCAGCAGGAGGACGATCGTGTCCAGCCAGTGGGTGCGTACGAAGTGCCGGCCCTGACCGCTGAGCCGGAGCCGTACGCCGTAGTCCACGGCGAAGAGCAGCCAGGCGGCGGCGACGAGGGCGAGCGCGACGTCGCGCCACGGCTGGGCGTCGAGAGGGGCGAGGACGCGGACCGCGTAACCGGTGAGGAAGACCAGGGCCGCGGCGAAGAGCGGCACCTCGGTGCGCTGCTCCCATTCCTTCAGCCGGTCGGGGACGGGGGCCGTGGGGCGGTCGCTCATGGCGTCAGCATCGCGGTGCGCGGGCGCGCTCGGCCCCGGCGACACGCGCGGGAGGAGCGACGCAATATGCTGACCGGCATGACGAGTGAGCCGGAGCAGCAGATCGGAGTGGGGACGCCCGACGCGTTCCAGCGCCTGTGGACGCCCCACCGGATGGCCTACATCCAGGGGGAGAGCAAGCCGAGCGGTCCGGGAGCCGGGGACGGCTGTCCGTTCTGCGAGATTCCGTCGAAGTCCGACGAGGACGGGCTGGTCATCGCGCGTGGTGAGAAGGTCTACGCGGTGCTCAATCTGTACCCGTACAACGGCGGGCACCTGATGGTGGTGCCCTACCGGCACGTGGCCGACTACACGGAGCTCGACGGCCCGGAGACCGCGGAGCTGGCCGACTTCACCAAGCGGGCCATGGTCGCGTTGCGGGCCGCCTCCGGGGCGCACGGCTTCAACATCGGGATGAACCAGGGCGCGGAGGCCGGCGCGGGCATCGCCGCCCACCTCCACCAGCACGTGGTGCCGCGTTGGGGCGGGGACACCAACTTCATGCCGGTCGTCGGACACACGAAGGTGCTCCCGCAGCTCCTCGGGGACACCCGGACGATGCTGGCCGGCGTGTGGCCGGCCGGGCCCCTGTCCGTCTGAGCGGGATCCCGCCCCGGGCGTGGTCGCCCGGGCGGGCTCACGCGTCGTAGACGTCGGCCTTCCTCGGGGCGGGGTCCTGGACCAGGCCGCTGAGGATCATGGAGCGGTTGTCGAAGCGCTCGGTGTCGACGCCGTGTTCCTTCAGGACCCGCATCGTCGCGGAGTGGACGACGCGCAGGACCGGGGTGGCCGTCCGCATGGCGTCGTCGGCCATGAAACGGTGGCCCCAGGGCTTCGCCGCCCAGGCGTGGCGCAGACCGAAGGGCTCGGGCAGGACGATCTTGCCGCCCAGGTAGTCGAGCAGCGGCGGGTACCAGGTGAAGGGGGCGCGCAGCGCGAGCCTCACGACCTCGCTGGCCTTGACGAGGGGGAGCGTGATCTTCCGCGTCTCCCAGAACCTGACCGCCTTCTTGACCGTCTTGGTCGCCGCCTCCGGCTTGGTGAGGAAGAGCGAATGGACGGGGCCCAGCGCGTGGCCGGTGACCTCGATCCGCAGCGTCTCGTGGAGGACGGTGACGGTGATCAGCATCGTGATCACCAGCTGGCCGTCCCAGAGCGTGAACTGGACGCCCAGGTAATGCCGGTTGCCACTGCCGAACTGCTGGTGGTTGCAGATGCGCTGTATCTCGTGGGGCTTGACCTGGAAGGTGGCGACGTCCTCGCCCTCGGGGCGGGAGACGGAGTCCGCGTTCTCGCCGACGGGGGTGACGATCCAGTGCTTGACGGACGGGGTGGGGAAGCCGCCGGTGTTCAGCGGCCCGCGCTCGAGCATCTTCAGCTGGTCGTGGATGGCCCGTACGACGTCCCAGCTGCGGAACTGGTGGATCTCCCTGGTGGGGTCCTCCGGTGTGAGCTCCTCGGCGAGCTGCCAGCTGCCCCAGCGGGTACCCATGCCGAGGACGCCCTTGGGGCCCGCGTAGAAGACGGAGTTGGACTGCTGCTCGGCGGAGAGCTTCTCCAGCCCCTGGCGCAGGGCCTCGCGGGCGGTCTCGTTGGGGTTCTTGGGTACGGCTTCGGGGATCTTCGCGCTGACGCCGGAGCCGGAGAGGAGCCCTTCCCAGCGAGCGCGCAGGTCCTTGACCGAGTCCTCCGCGATCCGTTTGGCGAGCAGCCAGCCGATCAGCGGGGCGATGGCGGCGGCACGCAGGTAGAGGCCCAGCAGCCCGGTGAGCGGCATGGCGATCAGGAAGAACGCGGCGGCGCCGCCGAGCGCGACGAGCAGGATCCCGCCCAGCCCTTGGATGAACTTGTCCTTGGACCTGTTGAGGAAGTCACGGAGCCGGAAGGCGAGTACCCAGAGGACCAGGCCGGGCAGGAAGGCGAAGCCGAAGACCGCGGTGACCAGGGTCAGCTTCGTGTCGCGCGCCTTGCGCAGCCGTGTCGCGGACAGGCAGTGCTCGACGACGGTCTGCGGGTCGGTGCCGAAGGACTGGATGAGCGCGTTGCGGCCGCCGCCGAGCATGCGTTCCTGGACGGCCCTGGAGAACGCCTCGCCCAGATTCGGCTTGAAATAGTCGGACTTGAACAGCTTGGACTCGCCCGGCTTCACCTCGGACTTGTGCCACTCGCTGTTGGCCTTGAGGATCTCCGTCACATCGCTGTCGCGGTACGCGGCGGAGGCGAGGGCGTTGGTCGCCACCGCCTGTCCTCCCGAACCCTGGAGCGGGATCTGCGCTCCGGGAGAGAAATCGAATCCGTCGTTGGCCACTGTCGCCCCCACTCGCCCGCACGGTCTGCTCCTGCGGCTGTTCCCAACTACCGTACGTCGCACACCTTCTGAGCTGGGCCCACAGACTATCGTCCGGGCCGTGCCTCCGCCCGCCGACGAGGCCGCGGGGCGGTCACGAGGCGCCAGAACCGGTCAACCAGCTCACCTTTGTGCTGTTTTCCTGTGCTTCGCGGATGCGGTCGGCGAGTTGCGGAGGCATCGGTTCGTGCCGGGCGTACGCCCGGTCGAACCGTCCGGCCCCATGCGTCAGGGAGCGGAGGTCGACGGTGTACCTGCCGATCTCCGCCTCCGGCACCTCGGCCCGTACGAGCGTGCGTTCCCCGGCCTCCTGTTCGGTGCCGACGACCCGGCCGCGCCGCCCCGCGAGATCACTCATGACGGCACCCACGTAAGCGTCGGGGACCAGGACGCCGACCTCCGCGACGGGTTCGAGCAGCTGTACGCGGGTGGTGGCGGCGGCCTCGCGCAGCGCCAGCGCACCGGCGGTCTGGAAGGCGGCGTCGGAGGAGTCGACCGAGTGTGACTTCCCGTCGACCAGGGTGACGCGTACGTCGACGAGCGGGTGGCCGGCCGCGACACCGCGCGCCGCCTGGGCGCGGACCCCCTTCTCCACGGACGCGACGAACTGGCGCGGCACCGAGCCGCCGACCACCTGGTCGACGAACTCGATGCCCGTACCGGGCGGCAGTGGCTCCACCTCGATCTCGCAGACCGCGTACTGGCCGTGACCGCCCGACTGCTTGACGTGCCGGCCGTGCCCGACGGCACGGGAGGCGAACGTCTCGCGCAGCGGTACGCGATGGGGTTCGGCGTCGACCTGGACGCCGTACCTGCTGCGCAGGCGTTCCAGCGCGACCTCCGTGTGCGCCTCGCCCATGCACCACAGCACGACCTGGTGGGTGTCCTGGTTCTGCTCCAGACGCATCGTGGGATCCTCGGCGACCAGGCGCGCCAGGCCCTGCGAGAGCCTGTCCTCATCGGCCTTGCCGTGGGCGCGGACCGCCAGCGGGAGCAGCGGGTCGGGCATGACCCACGGCTCCATCAGCAGCGGGTCGCCGTCGCCCGAGAGGGTGTCCCCGGTCTCCGCACCGCCGAGCTTGGAGACGCAGGCCAGGTCTCCGGCGATACAGCTGTCCAGGGGGCGCTGCTGCTTGCCGAAGGGTGCGGAGAGAGCTCCGGCCCGTACATCGGCCTCATGGCGGGGACGCGCTCCGCCCCCGGGCCCGGAGAGACCGTGGCCGCAGACGTGCACGGTGTCCTCGGGTCGCAGGGTGCCGGAGAAGACACGGACGAGGGAGACCCGCCCCACGTACGGGTCGGACGAGGTCTTCACCACCTCGGCGAGCAGGGGTGCCGACGGATCGCAGACCGGGGCGGGGCGCGGTGCGCCGTCCGGGGTGGTGACCGCCGGCAGGGTGCGCTCCACGGGGGAGGGGAAGCCGCGGGTGATCAGGTCGAGGAGCTCCACGGTGCCGACGCCCTGGCGGGCGCCCTCGACGGCGGGCGCGGCGGTGAGGAGGGGGTGGAAGGAGCCGCGTGCGACGGCGCGTTCCAGATCCTCGACGAGGATCGGGGCGTCGATCTCGCCACCACCCAGGTAGCGCTCCATGAGGGTCTCGTCCTCGCTCTCGGCGATGATCCCCTCGATGAGCCGGGCACGGGCCTCCAGGAGGGGACCGCGCCGGTCATCGGCGGGCGGGGTCTCCCGCCGTTCCCCCGAGGAGTAGTCGAGGACGCGCTGGGTGAGGAGTCCGGTGAGCCCGGTGAGCGGGGCGTGGCCGTCCGGGCCCTCCGGCCCCTGCACCGGCAGGTAGAGGGGAAGCACGGCGTCGGGGTCGTCGTGCCCGAAGATCCGGCCGCAGATCCGGGTCATCTCGTCGAAAGACGTGCGCGCGGTGTCCAGGTGCGTGACGACGACGGCTCGTGGCATCCCGACCGCCGCGCACTCCTCCCAGAGCGCGCGGGCCGTGCCTGCCACCGCGTCGGCCTCCTGGGCGGCCGAGACGACGAAGAGGGCCGCGTCCGCCGCGCGCAGACCGGCCCTGAGCTCCCCGACGAAGTCCGCGTAGCCGGGGGTGTCCAGCAGATTGATCTTGTAGCCGCCCCATTCGACGGGGACCAGCGAGAGCTGTACGGAACGTCGTCGGCGCTGTTCGATCTCGTCGTGGTCGGAGACGGTGGCGCCGTCCTCGACCCGGCCGGCCCGGTTCAGCGCCCCGGCCGTCAGCGCGAGTGCCTCGACCAGGGTGGTCTTTCCCGAGCCGCTGTGGCCGACCAGCACCACGTTCCGTACGGACGCGGGCCGGTCGGCCGTCGCTGCCCTGCCGGCGGCCCCGGTGTGCGTGTGTGTCCTGTCACCCATGATGCGTGCCTCCCGATCGGTGGTGGCGCGGTACCGCAAGAGCGCCGGGGAGTGGATGCACGGGCACGGGGGAGCCGTCGCGGCGGCTTCGGTCACGCCCGCGGTCATTCGAGCTTTTCACTCGTGCCGGAGGTCGTCCATACGACGCACACGGCGACGCAGGGCTTCCCGGACCTCCGGCGGACGGGGTGCCCCGCCTTACCCGGCACGGCTGGTGACTACGATGGGCCAGCCGGTGGCCGAAGGGGCCGCACGGCGCCCACCGAACCTCGGGAAGGCCATGCTGAACAAGTACGCGCGTGCATTTTTTACGCGTGTCCTCACACCGTTCGCCGCTCTGCTGCTCCGCCTCGGGGTCAGCCCCGACGCGGTCACTCTCGTCGGTACGGCCGGAGTGATGGCAGGTGCGCTGGTCTTCTTCCCGATGGGGGAGTTCTTCTGGGGCACGATCGTGATCACGGTCTTCGTCTTCTCGGACCTCGTCGACGGCAACATGGCCCGGCAGGCCGGGATCTCCAGCCGGTGGGGCGCGTTCCTGGACTCGACGCTCGACCGGGTCGCGGACGGGGCGATCTTCGCCGGGTTCGCGCTCTGGTACGCGGGCAGCGGCGACGACAACGTGCTGTGCGCGGTCGCGATCTTCTGCCTGGCCAGCGGTCAGGTGGTCTCGTACACGAAGGCGCGGGGCGAGTCGATCGGACTGCCGGTCGCGGTGAACGGACTGGTGGAGCGCGCCGAGCGCCTCGTGATCTCGCTGGTCGCGGCCGGCCTCGCCGGACTGCACGGATTCGGGGTGCCGGGCATCCAGGTCCTGCTGCCGATCGCGCTGTGGATCGTCGCCCTGGGCAGTCTGGTCACGCTGATCCAGCGGGTGGTGACCGTGCGCAGGGAGTCGGCGGAAGCCGATGCCGCCGCGGCCGCCGCCCAGGGCGGGACGGCGGACCAGGGGAGCGAGGCCGCGCAGTGAGCGGCACCGGAATCGATCTGAGGGGACGGCTGACCGACGGGCTCTACGGCCTCGGCTGGGGAGTGGTCAAGAAGCTTCCCGAGCCGGCCGCGGCCGCGCTCTTCCGCACCCTGGCCGACCAGGTGTGGAAGCGGCGCGGAAAGTCCGTGCTCCGCCTCGAGTCGAACCTCGCCCGGGTGGTGCCCGACGCGGACGCCGCCCGGCTCGCCGAGCTGTCGAAGGCCGGCATGCGCTCGTACATGCGCTACTGGATGGAGTCCTTCCGGCTGCCGACCTGGAGTCCGCAGCGGATCAAGGCGTCCATCAACGTCCGCGACGTCCACCGGATCACCGAGGCTCTCGACTCGGGCCAGGGCGTCGTGGCCGCGCTGCCGCACCTGGGGAACTGGGACCTGGCGGGAGCGTGGGCCACCACGGACCTGAAGGTGCCCTTCACGACGGTCGCCGAGCGGCTCAAGCCGGAAAGCCTCTACGACCGCTTCGTGGCCTACCGCCAGGGCCTGGGCATGGAGGTCCTGCCACACAACGGCGGGTCCGCGTTCGGGACCCTGGCCCGGCGGCTGCGCGCGGGCGGGCTGGTCTGCCTCGTCGCCGACCGCGATCTGTCCGCCTCCGGCGTCGAGGTGGACTTCTTCGGCGACACCGCCCGCATGCCCGCCGGTCCGGCTCTGCTGGCCCAGCAGACCGGTGCGCTGCTGCTGCCCGTCACCCTCTGGTTCGACGGCACGCCCGTGATGCAGGGGCAGGTCCATCCGCCGGTCGCCGTACCGGAGACAGGTACCCGGATCGAGAAGACGTCCGCCATGACACAGGCGCTGGCCGATGCCTTCGCCACCGGGATCGCCGAGCATCCGGAGGACTGGCACATGCTGCAGCGGCTCTGGCTCTCGGATCTGGACCCCCAGGGGGAAGCTCCGTGAAGATCGGCATCGTCTGCCCGTACTCCTGGGACGTTCCGGGCGGGGTGCAGTTCCACATCCGTGACCTGGCCGAGCACCTGATCCGTCTCGGCCACGACGTCTCGGTGCTCGCGCCCGCCGACGACGAGACACCGCTGCCGCCCTACGTCGTGTCCGCGGGCCGGGCCGTGCCCGTCCCGTACAACGGCTCCGTCGCCCGGCTGAACTTCGGGTTCCTGTCCGCCGCCCGGGTCCGGCGCTGGCTCAACGAGGGCACCTTCGACGTCATCCACATCCACGAGCCCACCTCGCCCTCGCTGGGCCTGCTCACCTGCTGGGCGGCGCAGGGGCCGATCGTGGCCACGTTCCACACGTCCAACCCGCGTTCCCGGGCCATGATCGCGGCGTACCCGATCCTCCAGCCGGCGCTGGAGAAGATCAGCGCGCGGATCGCGGTGAGCGAGTACGCGCGGCGGACCCTGGTCGAGCACCTGGGCGGGGACGCCGTGGTCATCCCCAACGGTGTCGACGTGGACTTCTTCGCCGGGGCCGAGCCGAAGGCCGAGTGGCAGGGCGGCACGCTCGGTTTCATAGGACGCATCGACGAGCCGCGCAAGGGGCTGCCCGTCCTGATGAAGGCGCTCCCCGCGATCCTGGCAGCCCGTCCGGAGACCCGGCTGCTGGTCGCGGGGCGCGGCGACGAGGAGGAAGCGGTCGCCTCGCTGCCGCGGGAGATGCGCCCGCGCGTCGAATTCCTCGGCATGGTGAGCGACGAGGACAAGGCACGGCTGCTGCGCAGCGTCGACGTGTACGTCGCTCCGAACACCGGCGGCGAGAGCTTCGGCATCATCCTGGTCGAGGCGCTGTCGGCGGGAGCGCCCGTCCTCGCCAGTGACCTGGACGCGTTCGCGCAGGTGCTCGACCAGGGAGCCGCGGGCGACCTGTTCGCCAATGAGGACGCGGACGCGCTGGCCTCGGCCGCGATCCGGCTCCTGGGCGACCCGGAGCGGCGTGCGGGACTGCGGGAGCGGGGCAGCGCGCACGTGCGCCGCTTCGACTGGACGACCGTCGGTGCGGACATCCTCGGGGTGTACGAGACGGTGACGGAGGGAGCCGCGTCCGTGGACACCGACGAACGCACGGGACTCCGGGCACGCTTCGGCCTCGCCAGGGACTGAGCGTCGTCGCCGGGCCCGGTGCCTGAGCCCCGCCGGTAGGCGCGGTGCCTCCGCCCCGGCGGATACGCCCGCCCGGCAGCCGGGCCGGAGCGTACCGGCGGGCTACGAGGGCCCCCTCCGACGGTAGCCTTGCCGCCCGTGATCGAAATCCTCATCTGGACCGTCGTCGCGCTCTTCGCGATCGGCCTGTATCTCAGCTGGACCGCCGGGCGGCTCGACCGGCTCCACGCCCGCATCGACGCTGCCCGGGCGGCACTGGACGCCCAGCTGCTGCGCCGTGCCTCGGTCACCCAGGAGCTGGCCACGTCCGGGGTCCTGGACCCCGCCGCGTCGATCGTGCTCTACGAGGCGGCGCACGCGGCGCGGCAGGCCGAGGAGGACCAGCGCGAGGTCGCCGAGAGCGAGCTGAGCACCGCCCTGCGGGCCGTGTTCGGCGAGGTGGCGCAGGTCGAGGCGGTGAAGGAGTTCCCCGGCGGCGAGGACGCGGCTCGGGAACTGGCCGCCGCCGTACGCCGCGTACCGATGGCGCGCCGCTTCCACAACGACGCGGTGCGCGCCGCACGGGCGCTGCGCAGGCACCGGACGGTGCGGCTGTTCCGGCTCGCGGGCCACGCCCCGTTCCCGCTCGCGTTCGAGATGGACGACGCGCCGCCGGTCGCCCTGGCCGACCGGCCCGGCAGCTGAGGGCGGACCCGCTCCGGGAGGGGGGACGGGCCGGCCCGGCAGGAGGGGACGGACCGTTCCGGGAGCCCCGAGTGCGGTGCGGAGCGGTCCACGGGGTGTTCATTGGCCCTTGCTGTGGACTGCTTCCGGAGCGTTTGCTCGGGGCTGCAGAATCCAGCGTCTTTCCACCCCCAGTGAGGTCGATCCGTGTCCACGCTTCCCAGCACCCCGCAGTCCACCGAGACCCCGGCCACCGGCACCGCCCGAGTCAAGCGCGGCATGGCCGAGCAGCTCAAGGGCGGCGTGATCATGGACGTCGTCAACGCCGAGCAGGCGAAGATCGCCGAGGACGCGGGCGCCGTGGCGGTCATGGCCCTGGAGCGGGTGCCGGCGGACATCCGCAAGGACGGCGGCGTGGCCCGGATGTCGGACCCCAACATGATCGAGGAGATCATCGAGGCCGTCTCCATCCCCGTCATGGCGAAGTCCCGCATCGGCCACTTCGTCGAGGCCCAGGTGCTGCAGTCCCTCGGCGTCGACTACATCGACGAGTCCGAGGTCCTGACCCCGGCCGACGAGGTCAACCACAGCGACAAGTTCGCCTTCACCACCCCCTTCGTCTGCGGCGCCACCAACCTGGGCGAGGCCCTGCGCCGTATCGCCGAGGGCGCCGCGATGATCCGCTCCAAGGGTGAGGCGGGCACGGGCAACGTCGTCGAGGCGGTCCGGCACCTGCGCCAGATCAAGAACGAGATCGCCCGGCTGCGCGGTTACGACAACAACGAGCTCTACGCCGCCGCCAAGGAGCTCCGCGCTCCCTACGAACTGGTCAAGGAGGTCTCCGAGCTCGGCCGGCTCCCCGTCGTCCTGTTCTCGGCCGGCGGCGTGGCCACCCCCGCGGACGCGGCTCTGATGCGTCAGCTCGGCGCCGAGGGCGTCTTCGTGGGCTCCGGCATCTTCAAGTCCGGCGACCCGGCCAAGCGCGCCGCCGCCATCGTGAAGGCCACCACCTTCTACGACGACCCGAAGATCATCGCGGATGCCTCGCGCAACCTCGGCGAAGCCATGGTCGGCATCAACTGCGACACGCTGCCCGAGGGCGAGCGCTACGCCAACCGCGGCTGGTAAGCACCGATGACCGACACCCCTGTCATCGGAGTCCTGGCTCTCCAGGGCGACGTACGGGAACACCTGATCGCCCTGGCCTCGGCGGACGCCGTGGCCAGGCCGGTCAGGCGGCCCGAGGAGCTCGCCGAGGTCGACGGGCTCGTCATACCCGGTGGTGAGTCCACCACGATGTCCAAGCTGGCCGTCCTCTTCGGCATGCTGGAACCGCTGCGCGAACGGGTGGCCGCCGGGATGCCGGTCTACGGCACCTGCGCCGGCATGATCCTCCTGGCCGACAAGATTCTCGACCCTCGCTCGGGCCAGGAGACAGTCGGCGGCATCGACATGATCGTGCGCCGTAACGCTTTCGGGCGGCAGAACGAGTCCTTCGAGGCCGCGGTCGAGTTCGCCGGGGTGCTCGGAGGGCCCGTCGACGGCGTGTTCATCCGGGCCCCCTGGGTGGAGTCGGTCGGCGCGCGCGCGGAGGTCGTCGCGGTGCACGGCGGGCATATCGTGGCCGTACGCCAGGGAAACGCCTTGGCCACCTCGTTCCACCCGGAACTGACCGGCGACCACCGCGTGCACGCGCTCTTCACCGAGATGGTGCGCTCCGTGGGCTGACCCGACCCCGGTAGGATCTCTCGGGTTCGGATCGATTTTGGTGACGCGAAGGAGAAGGCAGATGTCCGGCCACTCTAAATGGGCTACGACGAAGCACAAGAAGGCCGTGATCGACGCCAAGCGCGGCAAGCTCTTCGCGAAGATGATCAAGAACATCGAAGTCGCGGCCCGTACGGGCGGTGCCGACGTGTCCGGCAACCCGACTCTCTTCGACGCCATTCAGAAGGCGAAGAAGAGCTCGGTCCCGAACAAGAACATCGACTCGGCGGTCAAGCGCGGCGCCGGCCTCGAGGCCGGCGGCGCCGACTACGAGACGATCATGTACGAGGGCTACGGGCCGAACGGCGTCGCGGTGCTCATCGAGTGTCTCACCGACAACCGTAACCGCGCGGCGTCCGACGTCCGCGTCGCCATGACGCGCAACGGCGGTTCGATGGCGGACCCGGGCTCGGTCTCGTACCTGTTCAACCGCAAGGGTGTCGTGATCGTCCCCAAGGGTGAGCTGACCGAGGACGACGTGCTCGGAGCGGTGCTGGACGCGGGTGCCGAGGAGGTCAACGACCTCGGTGACACCTTCGAGGTGCTCAGCGAGGCCACCGACATGGTCGCGGTCCGCACGGCGCTCCAGGAGGCCGGCATCGACTACGACTCGGCCGAGGCCAACTTCGTGCCGACCATGCAGGTCGAGCTGGACGAAGAGGGCGCGCGCAAGATCTTCAAACTGATCGACGTGCTGGAGGACAGCGACGACGTGCAGAACGTCTTCGCCAACTTCGACGTCTCCGACGAGGTCATGGAGAAGGTCGACGCCTGAGGCGGGCGACACGTGGTCACACCGACGGGCCGACGGGACACACCCCGTCGGCCCGTCGCATTGTCAGCGGTAGCCGATAGCCTGCGGGAACAGATGACCGAAGCGGCGGAGGGGGCCCATTCATGCGGGTGCTGGGCGTGGACCCGGGGCTGACCCGGTGCGGTGTCGGAGTCGTCGAGGGGGTGGCCGGCCGGCCGCTGACCATGGTCGGCGTCGGCGTCGTGCGGACCCCGCCCGACGCGGAGCTCGGCCACCGGCTCGTCGCCATCGAGCAGGGCATCGAGAGGTGGCTCGACGAGCACCGGCCCGAATTCGTCGCCGTGGAGCGGGTGTTCAGCCAGCACAACGTGCGTACGGTGATGGGCACCGCGCAGGCCAGCGCCGTCGCGATGCTCTGCGCGTCCCGCCGCGGCATCCCGGTCGCCCTGCACACCCCCAGCGAGGTCAAGGCCGCCGTCACCGGATCGGGGCGCGCCGACAAGGCACAGGTCGGGGCCATGGTGACCCGGCTGCTGCGGCTCGACGCTCCGCCGAAGCCGGCCGACGCGGCCGACGCCCTCGCCCTCGCCATCTGCCACATCTGGCGTGCGCCCGCGCAGAACCGACTGCAGCAGGCCGTCGCCGCCCATCGCACGCTGAAAGGCCGTACCGCATGATCGCCTTCGTCTCCGGCCCGGTGGCCGCCCTCGCCCCGGCCACAGCCGTGATCGAGGTCGGCGGCATCGGCATGGCCGTCCAGTGCGCCCCCGGCACTCTCGCGGGCCTGCGGATCGGGCAGGAGGCCAAGCTGGCCACCTCCCTCGTCGTGCGGGAGGACTCGCTCACCCTCTACGGCTTCGCCGACGACGACGAGCGCCAGGTCTTTGAGCTGCTCCAGACCGCCAGCGGCGTCGGTCCCCGGCTCGCCCAGGCCATGCTCGCCACCCACAGCCCGGACGCCCTGCGCATCGCCGTCGCCACGGGTGACGAGAAGGCGCTCACCGCGGTGTCCGGCATCGGCAAGAAGGGTGCCCAGAAGCTCCTCCTCGAGCTCAAGGACAGACTCGGTGAACCGGTCGGCGCCCACATCGGGCAGCAGGGCATCGGCGCCGCCGTCAGCAGCTCCTGGCGCGACCAGCTGCAGGCCGCCCTGATCGGCCTCGGCTACGCCACCCGCGAGGCGGACGAGGCGGTGACAGCCGTGACACCGCAGGCCGAAGCGGCGGTCGCCGAGAGCGGCCAGGCCCCCGTGCCCCAGCTGCTGCGCGCCGCTTTGCAGACACTCAACCGCGCACGCTGACCCCAGGGGCCCGCGCGCCCCGTACGCCGGCCGGAGCACCGCCCGGACCGGCACCGAAGACCCGAGGCGGGACTGACGAGATGAACTGGGACGAGACCGGAACCGACACCGGCGAGCTCACGGACGAGCGGCTGGACGACCGGCTGGTCGACGCCGGAGCGGACGGCGAGGACACCGCGGTCGAGGCCGCCCTGCGCCCGAAGGACCTCCACGAGTTCGTCGGCCAGGAGAAGGTCCGCGAACAGCTCGACCTGGTCCTCAAGGCCGCCCGTGCCCGGGGTGCCACAGCCGATCACGTCCTGCTCTCCGGCGCTCCCGGGCTGGGCAAGACGACCCTCTCCATGATCATCGCGGCCGAGATGGGCGCGCCGATCCGGATCACCTCCGGCCCCGCCATCCAGCACGCCGGGGATCTCGCCGCGATCCTTTCCTCGCTCCAGGAGGGCGAGGTCCTCTTCCTCGACGAGATCCACCGCATGTCGCGGCCCGCCGAGGAGATGCTGTACATGGCGATGGAGGACTTCCGGGTCGACGTCATCGTCGGCAAGGGACCCGGCGCCACGGCCATCCCGCTGGAGCTTCCGCCGTTCACACTCGTCGGCGCCACCACCAGGGCAGGACTGCTGCCGCCGCCGCTGCGGGACCGTTTCGGCTTCACCGGTCACATGGAGTTCTACGCCCCCACCGAGCTGGAGCGCGTCATCCACCGCTCCGCCGGACTGCTCGACGTGGCCATAGACACCGCGGGCGCCGCCGAGATCGCCGGACGCTCCCGGGGCACGCCCCGCATCGCCAACCGTCTGCTGCGCCGCGTGCGGGACTACGCCCAGGTCAAGGCCGAGGGGCGGATCGACCGGGACATCGCCGCCGCCGCACTGCGGGTCTACGAGGTCGACGCACGGGGTCTCGACCGGCTCGACCGCGCGGTGCTGGGCGCCCTGCTGAAACTCTTCGGCGGAGGCCCGGTCGGGCTCTCCACCCTCGCGGTGGCCGTGGGGGAGGAGCGCGAGACGGTCGAGGAGGTCGCGGAGCCCTTCCTCGTCCGGGAAGGGCTGCTCGCGAGGACCCCGCGGGGCAGGGTCGCCACCCCGGCGGCATGGGCTCACCTCGGACTCGTGCCACCGCAGCACGGCGCAAAGGGACAACAGGGCCTGTTCGGGGCGTGACACCGGACGGGCTGGCCAGCAGGGGAACCACGGTGCGATGCTGGACGTTGTTCCAATGATGCGGACTCGCTTAGACTCCGCCGATGCCGCCCGTACAGGTCGGTGTACCCACCCCCGTAGACCAGCCCGCGTTGATCCAGCGTGGTCGTGCGAAGGAAGTTCCGTCCCGTGAGTCTCGTGACCCTCCTCCCCTTCATCGTGCTCATCGGGGCCATGTTCCTGATGACCCGGTCCGCCAAGAAGAAGCAGCAGGCGGCTGCGCAGATGCGCGACGACATGCAGCCCGGTACAGGCGTCCGGACGATCGGAGGCATGTACGCCACCGTCAAGGAGATTCAGGAAGACACGGTTCTCCTCGAGGTCGCGCCCGGCGTCCACGCCGTCTACGCCAAGAACTCCATCGGCGCCGTCCTGGACGACGCGGAGTACAACCGCATCGTCCACGGCGACGACGAGCTGGAGGGTGACGACACGGTCGTGCCCGACGACGCCTCCTCGCTCACCACCGGTGGGTCCCCGGACGACGTCGCGAAGATCGACCTGGGCAAGAAGGCCGAGGATGACGACGCGCCGAAGGAGACCGAGGCCAAGAGCGCCGAGGCCAAGGACGCCAAGGCCGACGGCGAGGGCGACGCGAAGTAGTTCCACGACCCAGAGACGCCGGACACCCACAGGTGTCCGGCGTCTCACGGGCCGTGCGGTCTTCTGCGGGGGCGGGTCCCCACAACACTTCGTGGCCGCTCGGGCGCGTACCCGGCGCGGGGCGGTTGGACAGGGAGAAACGAAAAGGTGGCAGCACCGAAGAAAGGCCGGGGCTCAACCGGTGGACAGGGCAGGCCGGGCCGTGCCCTGGCTCTGATCCTCATCGCCATGGTCGCCCTGACCGGCGGGATGTTCCTGTCAGGTCACACCACGCCCCGGCTCGGTATCGACCTTGCGGGCGGCACCTCGATCACCCTCAAGGCGAAGAGCCAGCCCGGCAAGCCTGAGGCGATCAACGAGACCAACATGAACACCGCGGTCAGCATCATCGAACGCCGTGTCAATGGTCTGGGCGTTTCCGAGGCCGAGGTTCAGACCCAGGGCGCGTCGAACATCATCGTCAACATCCCCAAGGGGACGAATTCGAAGCAGGCCCGGGAGCAGGTCGGGACGACCGCCCAGCTCTACTTCCGGCCCGTGCTCACGGTCACCGGCGGCGAACCCACCCCCGAAGGTTCCGCCAGCCCGTCCCCGAGCGGTTCCGGGAAGCCGAGCGCCACGCCCAGTGCGAAGGCGAGCGACCCGGAGACTGCCTCCGATTCGAAGGCGACGCCCTCGGCGAGTGCCACCACCCAGGGCCGTGCGGTCACCGGCGCCCTGAAGAAGGACACGACGCCGACCCCCTCCGCCAGCGCCCCCGGTGCGGCGGAGACCCCCGCGGCGACCGAGACGCCCGACGCCGCCACCGCAGCGCTCGAGAAGAAGTTCACCGCGCTGAACTGCACCGACGAGGCCGCCCGCGCCAAGGCCGGCGACGGCGTCAAGCCCGAGGACCCCACGGTCGCGTGCAGCTCCGAGGGTGACGCCAAGTACCTCCTCGGCCCGGCCGAGGTCTCCGGTACGGACGTCGACGACGCGAAGGCCCAGTTCGACCAGCAGCGCGGCATCTGGCTCGTCTCCATGGAGTTCACCGACAAGGGCTCCAAGAAGTTCCAGACGATCACGAAGAAGCTGTCGACGCAGCAGTCCCCGCAGAACCAGTTCGCGATCTCCCTCGACGGTGAGGTCGTCTCCGCACCCCAGGTGAACGAGACGCTCAGCGGCAGCGCCGAGATCTCCGGCAGCTTCACCCAGCAGTCCGCGGAGGACCTGGCCAACGTCCTCTCCTACGGTGCGCTCCCGCTGTCGTTCAGCGAGGACACCGTCACCACCGTCACCGCCGCGCTCGGCGGCGAGCAGCTCGAGGCCGGTCTGATCGCCGGTGCCATCGGACTGGCCCTGGTCGTCATCTACCTGGTGGCCTACTACCGCGGCCTGGCGTTCATCGCGCTTCTCAGCCTGCTGGCATCCGGAGTCCTGACCTACACGATCATGGCTCTGCTCGGCCCGGCCATCGGCTTCGCGCTGAACCTCCCGGCCGTCTGCGGTGCCATCGTGGCGATCGGTATCACGGCGGACTCGTTCATCGTCTACTTCGAACGCATCCGGGACGAGATCCGGGAGGGCCGCACGCTCCGCCCGGCCGTCGAGCGCGCCTGGCCCAGGGCCCGGCGCACCATCCTCGTGTCGGACTTCGTGTCGTTCCTCGCCGCGGCCGTGCTCTTCCTCGTCACGGTCGGCAAGGTCCAGGGCTTCGCGTTCACGCTCGGTCTCACGACCCTGCTCGACGTCGTCGTGGTGTTCCTCTTCACCAAGCCCGTCATGACACTGATGGCGCGCACGAAGTTCTTCGCCAGCGGTCACCCGTGGTCCGGCCTGGACCCGAAGCGGCTCGGCGCCAAGCCGCCGCTGCGCCGCTCCCGCCGCGTCAACGTCCGCACCGACCACCCGAAGGAGGCGTGAGATGTCGCGACTCGGCAATCTCGGCGCCCGGCTCTACCGTGGCGAGGTCGGTTACGACTTCATCGGCAAGCGCAAGATCTGGTACGGCGTCTCGATCCTGATCACCATCACGGCCATCCTCGGCGTGGTGGTCAGCGGCCTGAACATGGGCATCGAGTTCAAGGGCGGCGCCGTCTTCACGACGGACACCAAGGCCAAGGTGTCCGTCTCCCAGGCCCACGAGGACGCGGTCGCGGCCTCCGGCCACGAGGCGATCGTCCAGGAGCTCGGCAACGGCGGGCTCCGGATCCAGATCACCGAGGTCGACACCCAGAAGGCCGACGAGATCAAGGCCCAGCTCTCCGAGGACCTCGGCATCCCCGAGGCGGAGATCAACGCGGACCTGGTGGGCCCCAGCTGGGGTGAGCAGATCGCCAACAAGGCCTGGGCCGGCCTCGGCATCTTCATGGTCCTCGTGGTGATCTACCTGGCCATCGCCTTCGAGTGGCGTATGGCCGTCGCCGCGCTCATCGCGCTGATCCACGACATCACCATCACCGTCGGCGTCTACGCCCTCGTCGGCTTCGAGGTCACGCCCGGCACCGTGATCGGTCTGCTGACCATCCTCGGTTACTCCCTCTACGACACGGTCGTCGTCTTCGACAGCCTCAAGGAGGGCACGGCAGGGATCACCAAGCAGACCCGCTGGACGTACAGCGAGATCGCCAACCGCTCCATCAACGGCACGCTGGTGCGCTCCATCAACACCACCGTCGTCGCCCTGCTTCCGGTCGCCGGTCTGCTGTTCATCGGTGGCGGTGTGCTCGGCGCGGGCATGCTGAACGACATCTCGCTGTCGCTCTTCGTCGGCCTCGCCGCAGGCGCGTACTCCTCGATCTTCATCGCCACCCCGCTGGTCGCCGACCTCAAGGAGCGCGAGCCGCAGATAAAGGCACTGAAGAAGCGCATCCTCGCCAAGCGTGCCGCCGCGGCGGCCAAGGGCGAGTCCGTCGAGGACGAGCGCGACGACCGGGCCGAGGACCTCGACGACACCGAGCACGCCGGGGCGGTCGTCGGCCAGCGCCGGCAGCCCGGAGGCCACGGCCGGACTCCGAGGAACCGCCGGTGACCAGTACGAGCATCACCGACGCCACCCGGGAGCTCCTGCTCAGCCGGATCCGTGACGTGCCGGACTATCCGAAGCCCGGAGTGCTGTTCAAGGACATCACCCCGCTGCTCGCGGACCCGGTCGCCTTCAGCGCGCTCACCGACTTCTTCGCGGAGCTGTGCGTGCGGCACGGGGCCACCAAGATCGTCGGCCTCGAGGCGCGCGGTTTCATCCTGGCCGCGCCGGTAGCGGTCCGGGCCGGACTCGGGTTCGTACCCGTGCGTAAGGCCGGGAAGCTGCCCGGCGCCACGCTCGGGCAGGCCTACGAGCTGGAGTACGGCACGGCGGAGATCGAGATCCACGCCGAGGACCTGGCCGCCGACGACCGGGTCATGGTCATCGACGACGTCCTGGCCACCGGCGGCACCGCCGAAGCCTCGCTGGAGCTGATCCGGCGGGCCGGAGCACAGGTCGCCGGGGTGTCGGTCCTCATGGAGCTCGGCTTCCTCGCAGGCCGCGCCAGGCTCGAGGCAGGGCTGCGGGACGCCCCGCTGGAGGCTTTGATCACCCTCTGACCTGCGCCGCGAGCGTGGGAACGTGAAGGACGGGTACCCGGGAACATCCGGGTACCCGTCCCGCGTTGTGAGGGGTTCCACACTCCCAGGGCGAGGACCTGTCCGGGGGTCGATACCATGGGCTTTCCGGTAGCCCGGATCCGCACGAGGAGCGCTCTTGCCAGACGAGGCCCAGCCAGCCGCCGCCCCGCAGCCCGAAAGGCCCGCGGCGGCCTCCGCCACGCCCGGGAAGGCGCAGTCCGGGGGGGCGGGCACGCCCGGAGACGCCGGCGAGCGCACCCAGGGCCCTGCCCAGGATCCGGCCTCCCGAACGCCCACCGCTCAGGCGAAGCCGTCCCCTCCCGGCGGAGCGAAGCCGACGCCCCCTCCCGGCACGAAGGCCGCGCCGTCCTCGGGAGCGCAGCACGTACCCCCGGCGAAGCCCGCCCCCGGATCCGCCGCGCCGGAGCCTCCGGCACCGGCTCCCGCCCGGACGCCACCGGCCCCCGCGCCGACGCCCCCGGCTCCCGCTCCCGCGGCGAAGCCTCCGGCCCGGTCGGCCGCCACCCCGCCGGCCACGCCCGCGCGTTCCGGCGGCTCCTCCAACCGGGTCCGGGCCCGCCTCGCCCGGCTGGGCGTACAGCGCTCCAGCCCGTACAACCCGGTCCTCGAACCCCTCCTGCGCACGGTCCGGGGCAACGACCCCAAGATCGAGTCCGCAACGCTGCGCCAGATCGAGAACGCCTACCAGGTCGCCGAACGCTGGCACCGGGGCCAGAAGCGCAAGAGCGGCGACCCCTACATCACCCACCCGCTGGCCGTCACCACGATCCTCGCCGAGCTCGGCATGGATCCGGCGACACTGATGGCAGGGCTGCTGCACGACACAGTCGAGGACACCGAGTACGGCCTGGACACCCTGCGCAAGGACTTCGGCGACCAGGTCGCGCTGCTCGTCGACGGCGTCACCAAGCTCGACAAGGTCAAGTTCGGCGAGGCCGCCCAGGCGGAGACCGTACGCAAGATGGTCGTCGCCATGGCCAAGGACCCCCGGGTCCTCGTCATCAAGCTCGCCGACCGGCTGCACAACATGCGCACCATGCGGTACCTCAAGCGGGAGAAGCAGGAGAAGAAGGCCCGCGAGACCCTCGAGATCTACGCGCCGCTGGCTCACCGCCTGGGCATGAACACCATCAAGTGGGAGCTGGAGGACCTCGCCTTCGCGATCCTCTACCCCAAGATGTACGACGAGATCGTCCGCCTCGTCGCCGAGCGCGCGCCCAAGCGTGACGAATACCTCGCCATAGTGACCGACGAGGTCCAGGCCGACCTGCGTGCCGCCCGGATCAAGGCCACCGTCACCGGACGGCCGAAGCACTACTACAGCGTCTACCAGAAGATGATCGTGCGGGGCCGCGACTTCGCGGAGATCTACGACCTGGTGGGCATTCGCGTCCTCGTCGACACCGTCCGCGACTGCTACGCGGCGCTCGGGACCGTCCACGCCCGGTGGAACCCGGTGCCCGGGCGGTTCAAGGACTACATCGCGATGCCCAAGTTCAACATGTACCAGTCGCTGCACACCACGGTGATCGGTCCCAGCGGCAAGCCCGTCGAGCTGCAGATCCGTACGTTCGACATGCACCGTCGCGCCGAGTACGGCATCGCCGCGCACTGGAAGTACAAGCAGGAAGCCGTCGCGGGCGCCTCCAAGGTCCGTACCGACATCCCCAAGAACACGGGCGGCGGCCGGGGCCAGGACACCGTCAACGACATGGCGTGGCTGCGCCAGCTCCTGGACTGGCAGAAGGAGACGGAGGACCCCAGCGAGTTCCTGGAGTCCCTGCGCTTCGACCTGTCGCGCAACGAGGTCTTCGTCTTCACGCCGAAGGGCGACGTGATAGCGCTGCCCGCCGGTGCGACGCCGGTCGACTTCGCGTACGCCGTCCACACGGAGGTGGGCCACCGGACCATAGGGGCACGGGTCAACGGGCGGCTCGTACCGCTGGAGTCGACCCTCGACAACGGCGACCTGGTGGAGGTCTTCACCTCCAAGGCGGCCGGTGCCGGGCCCTCCCGCGACTGGCTCCAGTTCGTCAAGTCGCCCCGGGCGCGCAACAAGATCCGCGCCTGGTTCTCCAAGGAGCGGCGTGACGAGGCGATCGAGCAGGGCAAGGACTCCATCGCGCGGGCCATGCGCAAGCAGAATCTGCCGATCCAGCGGATCCTGACCGGCGACTCCCTGGTCACGCTGGCGCACGAGATGCGCTACCCGGACATCTCGTCCCTGTACGCGGCGATCGGCGAGGGCCATGTCGCCGCGGCGGGCGTGGTCCAGAAGCTCGTCCAGGCGCTCGGCGGCGAGGACGCGGCCAACGAGGACCTGGCGGAGAGCTCGCCGCCCTCGCACGGGCGCGGCAAGCGCAGGGCCAAGGCGGATCCGGGTGTGGTCGTCAAGGGGGTCGAGGACGTCTGGGTCAAGCTGGCCCGCTGCTGCACGCCCGTGCCCGGCGACCCGATCATCGGATTCGTCACGCGCGGCAGCGGAGTCTCCGTGCACCGCGCGGACTGCGTCAACGTCGACTCGCTCTCGCAGCAGCCCGAGCGGATCCTCGACGTCGAGTGGGCCCCCACCCAGTCGTCGGTCTTCCTCGTCGCCATCCAGGTCGAGGCGCTGGACCGCTCCCGGCTGCTCTCGGACGTCACCCGGGTCCTGTCGGACCAGCACGTGAACATCCTGTCGGCCGCCGTGCAGACCTCGCGGGACCGGGTGGCCACCTCGCGCTTCACCTTCGAGATGGGCGACCCCAAGCACCTGGGACACGTCCTGAAGGCCGTACGCGGCGTGGAGGGCGTCTACGACGTCTACAGGGTCACCTCGGCGCGCCGCCCGTAGCGCACCCGGCGTCGGCCCCGTCGGCGACGGGGCTCCGGCCCACGTCGCGGCGGGACCGCCCGGCCACGCGTCGACTCGTTCCGCCCGTGCTCCGGGCCGTCCGCGGCCGGTGCCGTCGTCGCGGTGCCGGACGAGGGCGACGGTCCGGCGGCGAACGCCGTGCCGCTCAGGAGAGGAGCGGGGCCAGGGCGGTGGCCGCGGCGTTCGGTGCGGCCCGGGTGGGTCTCACAGGGGGGACCTGCTTCAGCACCGCGGTGAATCCAGCGGGTCCGGCACGCGCACGACATGCCGGTGCGGAGATCAGCGTGCCTCGGCATGCCCGGGATCACCACGGGAATCCGGCAGTGCTTCACGGTCCCTCGTCGCCGTTCACACGCGTTCACACGAGAGAGGGGCTCCCGTACGCGACGCGTACGGGAGCCCCTCTCACCGGGTGAGGGAACGCCGGCTTCAGCCGCCGAACTCCTCCAGGCCCTTCAGCGCCTGGTCCAGCAGCGCCTGCCGGCCCTCCAGCTCGCGGGAGAGCTTGTCGGCCCTGGCGTTGTTGCCCGAGGCGCGTGCCGTGTCGATCTGCGTGCGCAGTTTGTCGACGGCCGCCTGGAGCTGACCGGTCAGACCCTCGGCGCGTGCCCGCGCCTCAGGGTTCGTCCGGCGCCACTCGGACTCCTCGGCCTCCTGGAGCGCGCGCTCCACCGCCTGCACCCGGCCCTCGACCTTCGGGCGGGCGTCCCGCGGCACGTGGCCGATGGCCTCCCAGCGCTCGTTGATGGAGCGGAACGCGGCCCTGGCCGCCTTCAGATCCGTCACCGGGACCAGCTTCTCGGCCTCGGCGGCGAGCTCCTCCTTGAGCTTGAGGTTCTCGCCCTGCTCCGCGTCCCGCTCGGCGAAGACCCCGCTGCGGGCCGCGAAGAACACGTCCTGGGCGCCGCGGAAGCGGTTCCACAGCTCGTCCTCGGCCTCGCGCTGCGCGCGGCCCGCGGCCTTCCACTCGGTCATCAGGTCGCGGTAGCGGGCGGCCGTCGTGCCCCAGTCGGTCGAGCCGGAGAGCGACTCGGCCTCGGCGACCAGCTTCTCCTTGACCTTGCGGGCTTCCTCGCGCTGGGCGTCCAGCGCGGCGAAGTGAGCCTTGCGACGCTTGGAGAAGGCCGAACGGGCATGCGAGAAGCGGTGCCACAGCTCGTCGTCGGACTTGCGGTCCAGACGAGGCAGCCCCTTCCAGGTGTCGACGAGCGCCCTCAGCCGCTCACCCGCCGACCGCCACTGCTCGCTCTGTGCCAGCTCCTCTGCCTCGACGACGAGCGCCTCCTTGGCCTTACGGGCCTCGTCGGTCTGCTTCGCCTTCTGGACCTTGCGCTCCTCGCGGCGGGAGTCGACCGTCGCGACGAGCGCGTCCAGCCGCTTGCCGAGCGCGGCGAGGTCGCCGACGGCGTGGTGCTCGTCGACCTGCTGACGAAGGTGCTCGATCGCCGCCGTCGCGTCCTTCGCCGACAGATCGGTGGTCTTCACCCGCCGCTCGAGGAGGCCGATCTCGACCACCAAGCCCTCGTACTTGCGCTCGAAATAGGCCAGAGCCTCCTCAGGGGAACCGGCCTGCCACGATCCGACGACCTGCTCGCCCTCGGCCGTACGCACGTACACGGTGCCCGTCTCGTCGACACGGCCCCACGGGTCGCTGCTCACAGCGCCTCCTCCACCTGATGCATCGAGGGGGTTGGCCCCCCGTGCATCGTCCACAGTTTCCTGGGGCGGGCAGCGCCCGCCCTGCACAACGCCAATCTAGGCGACCGGCCGCCCGGCTGTCCGCACTCAGCGCGGCTGAAATTCTCCGGTGGGCTCCCGGGAGCCCGCGCCGGACGGCCACGCGGACGGTCAGGCCTTGTCGACTGTCGCCTTCTCGACCGTGACGGTCTTCTTCGGAGCACCGTCGCCCGCCCCACCGGTGACGCCCGCCTCGGCGATCTTCTTCACGGCCTTCAGACCCGCATCGTCCATGGTGCCGAACGGCGTGTAGCTGGGCGGCAGTTTGGTGTCCTTGTAGACCAGGAAGAACTGGCTGCCTCCCGTGCCCGGCTGGCCGGTGTTCGCCATCGCGACGGTGCCCGCCGGGTACGTCACCGAGCCGTCGGCGCCCGCCTTGCCCAGCGCGGTCAGATTCTCGTCGGGAATCGTGTAACCGGGACCGCCCGTCCCGTCGCCCTTCGGGTCACCGCACTGCAGGACGAAGATGCCCTCCGTCGTCAGCCGGTGACACTTCGTGCTGTCGAAGTACCCCTTGTCCGCCAGGGCCTTGAACGAGTTCGTGGTGCGGGGTGTCTTCGCCGCGTCCATCGCGATGCCGATGTCGCCCTGGCTCGTCCTGAGCGACATCGAGTACTTCGCCTTCTTGTCGATCTTCATCGCGGGCTCGGGAGCCTTGCTCTCGCTCTCCGAGGGCGACGCCGACGGGCTGGCGCTCGCAGCCGCGTCCGCCGGGTCCTTCGAGTCGTCGCCGTCGAGCGAGACATACGCGCCCGCACCGATGACCGCCACGACGGCCACCGACGAAGCGATGATCACCGTGAGGCGCCTGGTCCTCCGGCGCGCTTCCTCCCGACGCTGCTGCTGCCGCTCGAACTTCTCCCGGGCGAGCTGCCGCCGCCGCTGATCGCTGCTGACCACCGGATGGTCTCCTTGTACGTCGTGTGATCGGGCCTGGAATGCCCGTACGGTATATGGGTTAGCTGTGGAATGAGGAGCGCCGGTAGTCTCTGATCTGCCGCATTCGCCTCCGCGGCCCTCCTCTTCGGACGAACACTAAGGACGATCGTGCTCATTGCCGGGTTCCCCGCCGGGGCCTGGGGGACCAATTGCTACCTGGTCGCCCCCGCCGCAGGTGAGGAGTGCGTGATCATCGACCCGGGCCACCAGGCCGCCCAGGGCGTCGAGGAAGCACTGAAGAAGCATCGGCTCAAGCCCGTCGCCGTCGTCCTCACCCACGGCCACATCGACCATGTCGCCTCGGTCGTCCCCGTGTGCGGTGCCCACGACGTCCCCGCCTGGATCCACCCCGAGGACCGCTACATGATGAGCGACCCGGAGAAGGCGCTTGGCCGCTCCATCGGGATGCCGCTGATGGGTGAGCTGACCGTGGGCGAGCCGGACGACGTCAAGGAGCTGGCCGACGGCGCCCGGCTCGAGCTGGCGGGCCTGGAGTTCGGTGTCGCGCACGCGCCCGGCCATACCAAGGGGTCGGTGACGTTCAGGATGCCCGAGGCCGCGGATGTCCCGCAGGTCCTCTTCTCGGGTGACCTCCTCTTCGCCGGCTCCGTCGGACGTACCGACCTGCCCGGCGGCGACCACGCCGAGCTGCTCGAGTCGCTGGCCCGTGTGTGCCTGCCGCTCGACGATTCGACCGTGGTGCTGTCCGGCCACGGCCCCCAGACGACCATCGGCCGCGAGCGCGCCTCCAATCCGTACCTGAACGGTCTGGACGCGCCCCGCCGAGGAATGTGACGAGAGAAAACCACCGTGAGTACCTTCCAGGCCCCCAAGGGCACGTACGACCTGATCCCCCCGCGCTCCGCGAAGTTCCTCGCGGTGCGCGAGGCGATCTCCGCACCCCTGAAGAACTCCGGCTACGGCTACATCGAGACGCCCGGCTTCGAGGACGTCGCCCTCTTCTCCCGCGGTGTCGGTGAGTCCACCGACATCGTGTCCAAGGAGATGTACGCCTTCGAGACCAAGGGTGGTGACCAGCTCGCGCTGCGCCCCGAGGGCACCGCGTCCGTGCTGCGCGCGGCACTGGAGGCGAACCTGCACAAGGCGGGCAACCTGCCCGTCAAGCTCTGGTACTCCGGCTCGTACTACCGCTACGAGAAGCCGCAGGCGGGCCGTTACCGTCACTTCTCGCAGGTGGGCGCCGAGGCCATCGGTACCGAGGACCCCGCGCTCGACGCCGAGCTGATCATCCTCGCCGACCAGGCGTACCGCTCGCTCGGCCTCAGCCAGTTCCGCATCCTGCTGAACTCGCTGGGCGACAAGGAGTGCCGCCCCGTCTACCGGGAGGCGCTCCAGAGCTTCCTGCGCGACCTCGATCTCGACGAGGAGACCCGTCGCCGCATCGAGATCAACCCGCTGCGGGTCCTCGACGACAAGCGGCCCGACGTCCGGAAGCAGCTGACCGGTGCCCCGATGCTGCGCGACTTCCTCTGCGACGCCTGCAAGGCGTACCACGAGGAGGTCCGCGATCTGCTGACGGCGGCCGGCGTGGTGTACGAGGACGACGAGAAGCTGGTCCGGGGTCTGGACTACTACACCCGCACGACCTTCGAGTTCGTCCACGACGGCCTGGGTTCCCAGTCCGCGGTGGGGGGAGGCGGCCGGTACGACGGCCTGTCCGAGATGATCGGCGGCCCCGCTCTGCCCTCGGTGGGCTGGGCACTCGGCGTGGACCGCACGGTGCTCGCCCTGGAAGCCGAGGGCATCGAGCTCGGGATCCCGGCCACCACCAGCGTGTACGCCGTACCGCTCGGTGACGAGGCGCGACGGGTTCTCTTCGGCCTGGTCACGGAGTTGCGGAAGGCCGGGATCGCCACGGACTTCGCGTACGGCGGCCGCGGTCTGAAGGGCGCGATGAAGAACGCGAACCGGTCCGGTGCCCGCTACACGATCGTGGCCGGCGAGCGCGATCTCGCCGAGGGCGCGGTCCAGCTCAAGGACATGGAGTCCGGTGAGCAGGCGCCGGTCGCGCTCGACGCACTCGTGACCACGGTGCGGGCCAAGCTGGCCTGACCGCAGGCTGTTCACCGCTGTGCCCGCCCGGTCCCCGGGCGGGCACAGCCCGTTGAACACCCTCGCCCCGCCGGTCGTTCCTGCGGGGCCGGGTCCGGAGAAGGGATCGACGGCGGGACGACCCTTCCCGGCGCGTGCGGCCACGAACGCGGGGCGACCCGGTGCGTACCGTTTCCCGTCCCGTCAACTCCGCGAAAGCGGATTCACCTTGGCGGATACCTCCGACAGGTGGCTGCCGAGCGGCGTCCGGGTCGGTGCTGATTGCAGGCACCGCTGCCCCGCCACGGCTGCGGTGACCCGGCGGAACAGGCGTTCCGGCGGCGATACGAGCGTCCCGGGGGCCACCGGTCCCGGCCCCTCTCCGCGCACACGTTTATGCCGATCGAACGGTCGGCCGCAACGGTGGTACGGCACAATGTCCATGCCCGGCCGGCTACTCAGTGATGGAACGGCGATATGACGATGGCAGCGGTAGACCACCCCTCCTCCCGGCAGGACGAGGACAGCGGCGCGAGGACCTTCGGCGGCAGTCGCGCGCTCGCGCTGCTGCTGGTGATCACCGGTGCGGCCGGGCTGCTCGCCGCCTGGGTGATCACGATCGACAAGTTCAAGCTGCTCGAGGACCCGAGCTTCACCCCGGGCTGCAGCCTGAACCCGGTGGTCGCGTGCGGCAACATCATGAAGAGCGAGCAGGCGTCCGCATTCGGCTTCCCCAACCCGATGCTCGGCATCGCCACCTACTCGGTCGTCATCGGCATCGGCATGGCGCTCCTCGCCGGTGCGCGTTTCCGCGCCTGGTACTGGCTGGGCCTCAACGCGGGCACCCTGTTCGGCGTCGTCTTCTGCACCTGGCTGCAGTACCAGTCGCTGTACAACATCAACTCGCTCTGCCTGTGGTGCTGCCTGGCCTGGGTCGCCACGATCTTCATGTTCTGCTACGTCACCACGCACAACATCAAGCACGGAATCCTGCCCGCCCCCGCCTGGCTGCGGAACACCCTCACCGAGTTCCACTGGGTGCCGCCGGTGCTCTGGATCGGGATCATCGGCATGCTGATCCTGACCCGCTGGTGGGACTTCTGGACCAGCTGACGCGCCGGGCGGTCCTGTCGGTGGGGTGACATAGGCTTCCTCACGTGGAGCCCGATCTCTTTACCGCAGCAGCCGAAGACCGCCAGGAGAAGGACCCGTCCAGCAGCCCCCTCGCTGTCCGGATGCGTCCCCGCACGCTGGACGAGGTCGTCGGACAGCAGCATCTGCTCAAGCCGGGCTCGCCGCTGCGCCGCCTCGTCGGCGAGGGCAGCGGAGGTCCCGCCGGTCCGTCGTCGGTGATCCTCTGGGGCCCGCCCGGCACGGGAAAGACCACCCTCGCGTACGTGGTCAGCAAGGCCACCAACAAGCGTTTCGTCGAGCTCTCGGCGATCACCGCGGGCGTCAAGGAGGTCCGGGCCGTCATCGAGGGCGCGCGTCGCGCGACAGGCGGCTTCGGCAAGGAGACCGTCCTCTTCCTGGACGAGATCCACCGTTTCTCCAAGGCACAGCAGGACTCCCTGCTCCCGGCCGTGGAGAACCGCTGGGTCACGCTGATCGCGGCCACCACGGAGAATCCGTACTTCTCGATCATCTCCCCCCTGCTGTCGCGCTCCCTGCTCCTGACCCTGGAGCCACTGACGGACGAGGATCTGCGCGCTCTCCTGCGCCGGGCTCTCACCGACGAGCGAGGCCTGGGCGGCGCCGTCACCCTGCCCGAGGACGCCGAGGCCCACCTGCTGCGCATCGCCGGCGGCGACGCGCGGCGTGCGCTGACCGCGCTGGAGGCTGCGGCCGGTGCGGCGCTCACCACGCACGAGCGGGAGATCACCCTCACGACGCTCGAGGAGACCGTCGACCGCGCCGCTGTGAAGTACGACCGTGACGGCGACCAGCACTACGACGTGGCGAGCGCCCTGATCAAGTCGATCCGAGGGTCCGACGTGGACGCCGCCCTGCACTATCTGGCCCGGATGATCGAGGCGGGGGAGGACCCGCGCTTCATCGCCCGGCGGCTGATGATCTCCGCCAGCGAGGACATCGGGCTCGCCGATCCGACGGCGCTCCCCACGGCGGTGGCGGCGGCCCAGGCGGTCGCCATGATCGGCTTCCCCGAGGCGGCGCTCACCCTCAGCCACGCCACGATCGCGCTGGCGCTCGCCCCCAAGTCGAATGCGGCGACGCTGGCCATCTCCGCCGCGCAGGAAGACGTGCGCCGGGGACTCGCGGGCCCGGTCCCGGCCCATCTGCGCGACGGCCACTACAAGGGCGCCGCCAAGCTCGGCCACGCCCAGGGCTATGTCTACCCGCACGACGTGCCCGGCGGTATCGCCGCCCAGGAGTACGCCCCGGACGCCGTCCGCGGGAGGCGTTACTACGAGCCCACGCGGTACGGCGCCGAGGCGCGCTACGCCGACGTGGCGGACCGGGTCCGCGAGCGGCTCGGCCGTGAGAAGGGCGGCCCGGCGTCCTCGTGACCGCCGCTCAGCAGGCCGCCGCTTCGAAGAGGGTGTGCATCGCGCGGCGCAGCTCGCCGATGTCGCGCACGGGCTCGGGAAATTCGAACCGGGCGTCGAAGCAGGCATCGCCGCCCTCGACGAACCGCACCCGGAGGCCGAAGCGGTCGAGCGCGACCGGGACGGCGCCGAGCCCGTGCTCCTCACAGCCGCACTCGGCCCGGTCACCGAGCAGTGCGGACAGTGTGGCCATCCGGTCGCTGTGTGCGGCGTGCAGATGCTGGAGCAGCTCTGCCTCATGGCTGACCAGCGGATCGGCGACGGCGTCCCGGAAGGCGTCCGGATCCACCTCCTCGAATCCCCACAGATCGTCGACCGACGCCTCCCCGGTCTCCAGCCGGAGCATCATCCGGCCGGGCCGAGCGAGCCCGGGTACGGCCGTGAGCCAGCCGGCGATCCGGGCGCGGCCGCGGATCCGGTGCGGGACGGAGACCGGTGCGACGTCGGTGATCTCCAGCACGGCGGTCAGTTCGTCGCCCTGGGCGCGCGTCGCGGCTCGTACGACCGGGGAATCGACGGGGAAGCCGAGGAAGAGATCCCCCTCCGGACCGATGCTCCTGCTGTCGGGCATCACCTGGTCCGGATGGACCACCGACAGCCCCGGTACGAGCAGCACCGCGGAGCAGGTACTCTGTACGAGAGTTCGTGTGCGTTCGGCTGCTGACGGCATCCGAGTGTTTTCAAGCCCGCTGGGACGCGGCTGACCACGATCAGATCGGCCTTCCGTCGTTACGGCGCCTTCGTGCGCGCCGTCGCTGTCTGTGCTGTCCGTGACGTGTGTGGTGTTCCCAGGGCGAGACATGCGATCTCCTTGAGTAAGGTAAGCCTAACCTAACCTACAACGGAGGTCTGGAGAACGTGCCTAACCAGTCGCGTCCCAAGGTCAAGAAGTCGCGTGCCCTCGGCATCGCCCTGACGCCGAAGGCTGTCAAGTACTTCGAAGCCCGCCCCTACCCGCCGGGCGAGCACGGCCGTGGCCGCAAGCAGAACTCGGACTACAAGGTCCGTCTGCTCGAGAAGCAGCGTCTGCGTGCGCAGTACGACATCAGCGAGCGCCAGATGGCGCGCGCCTACGACCGCGCCCGTAAGGCCGAGGGCAAGACGGGCGAGGCGCTGGTCGTCGAGCTCGAGCGCCGCCTCGACGCCCTGGTCCTGCGGTCGGGTATCGCCAAGACCATCTACCAGGCCCGTCAGATGGTCGTCCACGGCCACATCGAGGTCAACGGTGGCAAGGTCGACAAGCCGTCCTTCCGCGTGCGCCCCGACGACGTCGTGCAGGTCCGCGAGCGCAGCCGCTCCAAGGTCCCCTTCCAGGTGGCCCGTGAGGGTGGCTTCGACACCGACGGTGAGACCCCGCGCTACCTCCAGGTGAACCTGAAGGCCCTGGCCTTCCGCCTGGACCGGGACCCGAACCGCAAGGAAATCCCGGTCATCTGCGACGAGCAGCTCGTCGTCGAGTACTACGCCCGCTGATCACGCAGGCATAGCTCTCAACCGAGCTCGGGCCCGCCCCTCCCTGGTGTACGGGAGGCGGCGGGCCTTCGCGTTTTCCCCTCCGGGTTCCCCTGGGGTGTTCCCTCCGGGGCCGTTCCGGTGTCCGCCCCGGCCCGGAGCGCGCGCGCCACCGCGGCCTGCGCGTCCAGTTGCCGGCCCGAGCGCCGCGATGCGTCGTACCGTGCGTCGCCGAGCTCCGCCCTGGCCCGCTCCTCGCACTCGGCCCGCGGCCTGCCGTAGTGGGCGGAGCCGAACAGCGGCAGCCCCACCGAGGGCCAGATCCGGTCCGCCGCACCCTGCAGCACCGCCGCCTCCGCCGCGTCGCCCTCGGCCACGGTGATGAGGGCCAGCAACTCCAGCGAGAGGACCGTGCCGAGCAGATCGTGGAAGGCGTGCGCGATGGACAGGGACTCCCCGAGCATCCGGCGCGCCCGCCCGCCAGGACCGGACCGGAGCGCCGCGTATCCCAGGACGTACAGCGCGTAGGCCAGCGTCCACCGCTCGCCGTGGTCCTCGCAGATCTCCCGGACCTCGTCACAGATCGCCGCGGCGGCGTCCAGGTCCCCGCGGAACGCCACCGCCATGCCCAGTTCGACCTGGGCCATCAGCACGTTGCTGTTCAGCTCGCCGATCTCCCGGTAGCGCCTGAGCGCCTCGCGCAGCAGCTCCTCGGCGCGGATCGGGTCGTCGGTGACGATCGAGAGGCAGCCCGTGCGGTGCACGGCGTAGGCCACGGCGGTGGCGTCCCCCGCGCGCTCGCCCTCCTCGCGGCACTCCTGCAGGGCCGACACCGCGCCGACCGGGTCCCCCTGCAGCACCGCGACGTACCCGAGCACCCACAGGGCCTTCAGCCGCGAGTGGTCGTACGGGGAGTCCTCCTCCAGTACGTGGTCCAGCCAGTGGCGTCCCTCCGACAGGCGGCCGCAGCCCGCCCAGTAGAACCAGAGCGTGCCCGCCAGGTACTGCGCGAGATGGACCTCCTCCGGGCTCTCCATCGAGCACTCCATCGCCCGGCGGAGATTGGGCAGCTCGCAGTCGATCCGTGCCGCCGCCTCCGCCTGCCTGGGGCTGAACCAGTCGAGTTCGCACCACGTCGCGAGTCCCAGATACCAGTCCCGGTGCCTACGGCGCAGCCGTTCGGCGTCCCCGGTCGCCCGCAGCCACTCGGCGCCGTACTCCCGGACGGTGTCCAGCAGCCGGTAGCGACTGCCCACGGCCGAGTCCTCGCGCAGCACCACGGACTGCGCCAGCAGTTCGTCCAGCACGTCCAGCACGGAGTCGGCGGGCAGGCCGGACCCGCTGCAGATGTACTCGACGGCCTCCAGGTCGAACTGCCCGGCGAACACCGAGAGCCGCGCCCACAGAAGCCGCTGCTCGGGAGCGCACAGCTCATGGCTCCAGCCGATGGCCGTACGCAGTGTCCGGTGGCGGGGGAGCGCGCTCGGACTGCCCCCGGTCAGCAGCCGGAAACGGTCGTCGAGACGGTGCAGCACCTGCTCCGTCGTCAGGGCCCGCAACCGCCCCGCGGCGAGCTCCAGCGCCAGTGGGATGCCGTCGAGCCGGCGGCAGAGCTCCCGCGCGGTCTCCCGGTCGTCGTCCGTGAGCCGGAACCCCGGACGAACGGCGATGGCGCGCCGTGCGAACAGTTCCAGGGCGTCGTCGTCCTTCATCGGCATCAGAGGGAAGCAGAGTTCACCGTCCACCCGCAGCGGGCGGCGCCCCGCCGCGAGCACCTGGAGGTGCGGCGCCCGGCGGAGCAGTTCCCGTACGAGCCCGGCGCACGCGTCGGCGAGGTGCTCGAAGCCGTCGATCACGAGCAGGAGCCGGCGCTCCGCACAGTGTTCGGCCAGCGTGACGCGAGGCGGTCTGCTGGTGTGGTCGGTGAGTCCCAGCGCGTCGGCGATCGCGTGTCCGAGGAGCTCGGGGTCATGGACGGCCGACAGCTCGGCGATCCAGACGCCATCGCAGTACCGTTTCTCCATCAGTGCGGCGACCCGGGTCACGAACCGGGTCTTCCCGACCCCGGCGACCCCTGCCACGGTGACGAGCCGGGACTCCCCCAGGAGGCGCTCGACCTCCGCCAGTTCGTCGTCGCGGCCCACGAAGGTGTTCAGCTCCGCCGGAAGATTTCCGCGCGCGGGCGCGGATTCCGCGTCGTCGGGGGCGGGGGAGGGGCTGTGAGGGCGTCGCATGGAACACGCAGAGTACTGGCACATAAGCTCTCCGTACAATCTCCCCGGGTCCGGGGCTCGCGCCGCCCGCTCCTAATGCGGTACGGCGCGTGACGCCCGGCGCGATAGGCTCGGGGGACGACGATCGGCAGTGGTGGCAGGACGCGCCGGCCGAGCAGAGACAGGCAGATACCGGCCGGGGGGAAGTCCCGGCCGATGCGGGCGACGAACAGAGAGCGGTGCACTGTGTCCGGTGGAGAGGTGGCCGGCATCCTGGTGGCTGTCTTCTGGGCGATCCTGGTCTCCTTCCTCGCCGTGGTACTGGTGAGGCTGGCCCAGACGCTGAAGGCGACCACCGCGCTGGTGGCGGACGTCACGGAGCAGGCGGTCCCGCTGCTCGCCGACGCCTCCGCCACACTGCGTTCGGCGCAGACCCAGCTCGACAAGGTCGACGCCATCGCGAGCGACGTCCAGGAGGTCACCTCCAACGCCTCCGCGCTGTCCACCACCGTCGCGTCGACGTTCGGCGGCCCGCTCGTGAAGGTCGCCGCGTTCGGCTACGGGGTGCGGCAGGCGATCGGCCGCCGCACCGCCCCCGAGCCGGAACCGGCACGCCGGACCTCCCGCCGCGCCGTGATTGTCGGCCGTACAGTGCCGTCCGCCCGCGACAAGAGGCGGAACGGCCGAAGCTCCCGTGGACAGAAGGACTGAGCCAGCGATGTTCCGCCGTACGTTCTGGTTCACCGCCGGCGCAGCCGCCGGCGTCTGGGCCACCACCAAGGTCAACCGCAAGATCCGGCAGCTGACCCCCGAGAGCCTCGCGGCGCAGGCCGCCGACAAGGCGATCGAGGCGGGTCACAAGCTGAAGGACTTCGCCCTCGACGTGCGCGAGGGCATGGTCAGGCGCGAGGCCGAACTGGGCGGGGCCCTCGGTATCGAGGCGCCGGCCGAACCCGAGATCGTCGTCCACCGGACACTTCCCTACAACTCGAGCAACCGGAATGAGGACTACTGATGGAGTCGGCTGAAATTCGCCGCCGCTGGCTGAGCTTCTTCGAGGAGCGCGGTCACACCGTCGTGCCTTCGGCGTCGCTCATCGCGGACGACCCGACTCTGCTGCTGGTCCCCGCCGGCATGGTGCCCTTCAAGCCCTACTTCCTCGGCGAGGTCAAGCCGCCCGCCCCGCGCGTCACCAGCGTGCAGAAGTGCGTGCGCACGCCGGACATCGAAGAGGTCGGCAAGACCACCCGGCACGGCACGTTCTTCCAGATGTGCGGCAACTTCTCCTTCGGCGACTACTTCAAGGAAGGCGCCATCGAGTTCGCCTGGGCGGCGCTCACGAACTCCGTGGAGGACGGCGGCTTCGGGCTCGACCCCGAGCGTCTGTGGATCACCGTCTATCTCGACGACGACGAGGCCGAGCAGATCTGGCGAGAGAAGATCGGCGTCCCGGCCGAGCGCATCCAGCGCCTGGGCAAGAAGGACAACTTCTGGTCCATGGGCGTCCCGGGTCCCTGCGGTCCGTGTTCCGAGATCAACTACGACCGCGGTCCCGAGTTCGGCGTCGAGGGCGGCCCCGCCGTCAACGACGAGCGCTACGTGGAGATCTGGAACCTGGTCTTCATGCAGTACGAGCGGGGCGCCGGCGACGGCAAGGAGGACTTCCCGATCCTCGGTGACCTGCCGTCGCAGAACATCGACACCGGTCTCGGCCTCGAACGCCTCGCCATGATCCTGCAGGGCGTACAGAACATGTACGAGACCGACACCCTGCGCGTCGTCATGGACAAGGCCACCGAGCTGACCGGCGTGCGCTACGGCGCCGAGCAGGGGTCCGACGTCTCCCTCCGCGTCGTCGCCGACCACATCCGTACGTCGGTGATGCTCATCGGCGACGGCGTCACCCCGGGCAACGAGGGCCGCGGCTACGTCCTGCGCCGCATCATGCGCCGCGCCATCCGCAACATGCGGCTCATGGGCGCCACCGGCCCGGTCGTCCGTGAGCTCGTCGACGTCGTCGTCGACACCATGGGGCAGCAGTACCCGGAGCTGATCACCGACCGCAAGCGCATCGAGACCGTCGCCCTCGCCGAGGAGGCCGCCTTCCTCAAGGCCCTCAAGGGCGGCACGAACATCCTCGACACCGCCGTCACCGAGACCAAGGCCGCCGGCGGCAAGGTCCTGGCCGGCGACAAGGCGTTCCTGCTCCACGACACCTGGGGCTTCCCGATCGACCTCACGCTGGAGATGGCCGCCGAACAGGGCCTCTCCGTCGACGAGGACGGCTTCCGCCGCCTGATGAAGGAACAGCGGGAGCGCGCCAAGGCCGACGCCAAGGCCAAGAAGACCGGTCACGCCGACCTGTCCGCCTACCGTGAGGTCGCCGACAAGTCGGGCGTCACCGAGTTCACCGGCTACACCTCCGTCCAGGGCGAGTCGAAGATCGTCGGCCTGCTCGTCGACGGCGTGCCCTCGCCGGCCGCCACCGAGGGCGACGAGGTCGAGGTCGTCCTCGACCGCACCCCGTTCTACGCCGAGGGCGGCGGCCAGCTCGCCGACCAGGGCAGGATCAGGCTCGACACGGGTGCGGTCATCCAAGTCCGCGACGTACAGCAGCCGGTCCCGGGCGTCTCGGTCCACAAGGGCTCGGTCCAGGTCGGCGAGGTGACGGTCGGCGCCTCCGCGTTCGCCGCCATCGACAACACCCGCCGCCGCGCCATCGCCCGCGCCCACAGCGCCACGCACCTCACGCACCAGGCGCTGCGCGACGCCCTGGGGCCGACGGCCGCCCAGGCCGGTTCGGAGAACTCGCCCGGACGCTTCCGCTTCGACTTCGGCTCGCCCGCCGCCGTACCCGGCACGGTCCTGACCGACGTGGAGCAGAAGATCAACGAGGTCCTCTCCCGGGAACTCGACGTCCAGGCCGAGGTCATGTCCATCGACGACGCCAAGAAGCAGGGCGCCATCGCGGAGTTCGGCGAGAAGTACGGCGAGCGGGTCCGCGTCGTCACCATCGGCGACTTCTCCAAGGAACTGTGCGGCGGTACGCACGTCCGCAACACCTCCCAGCTGGGCCTGGTGAAGCTGCTCGGCGAGTCCTCCATCGGTTCGGGTGTACGCCGCATCGAGGCCCTGGTCGGCGTCGACGCCTACAACTTCCTCGCCAAGGAGCACACGGTCGTCGCCCAGCTCCAGGAGCTGCTCAAGGGCCGCCCCGAGGAGCTCCCCGAGAAGATCTCCGGGATGCTCGGCAAGCTGAAGGACGCCGAGAAGGAGATCGAGAAGTTCCGCGCGGAGAAGGTCCTGGCGGCCGCCGCCGGGCTCGTCGAGTCGGCCAAGGACGTGCGCGGTGTCGCCCTGGTCACCGGACAGGTGCCGGACGGCACCTCGGCCGACGACCTGCGCAAGCTCGTCCTCGACGTGCGCGGGCGCATCCAGGGCGGCCGTCCGGCCGTCGTGGCCCTGTTCACCACGGCCAACGGGCGTCCGCTGACGGTCATCGCCACCAACGAGGCCGCCCGCGAACGCGGCCTCAAGGCCGGTGACCTGGTGCGTACCGCCGCGAAGACCCTCGGCGGCGGTGGCGGCGGCAAGCCGGACGTCGCCCAGGGCGGTGGCCAGAACCCGGACGCCATCGGTGACGCCGTCGCCGCTGTCGAACGCCTCGTCACCGAGACGGCGTGACGCCGGACATGTCGCAGATGCGCCGTGGACGCCGGCTCGCCGTCGATGTCGGTGACGCCCGTATCGGGGTCGCCTCGTGCGACCCCGATGGGATCCTCGCCACGCCGGTGGAGACCGTGCCGGGACGCGACGTCCCGGCCGCCCACCGGCGGCTCGGCCAGATCGTCGAGGAGTACGAACCGATCGAGGTCATCGTCGGACTGCCCCGCTCCCTGGGCGGTGGCGAGGGCCCGGCGGCCGCGAAGGTCCGTGCCTTCGCCCAGGTGTTCGCCCGCGCGATCGCACCGGTTCCTGTACGTCTCGTGGACGAGAGGATGACCACAGTCACGGCCACCCAGGGGCTGCGCGCTTCGGGCGTGAAGTCCAAGAAGGGCCGGTCTGTCATCGACCAAGCTGCCGCTGTGGTGATCCTTCAGAACGCTCTGGAGTCCGAACGGGCGTCAGGCGCTGCTCCGGGCGAGGGCGTCGAAGTGGTTGTCTGATCGCGATACGGTAACGTTCCGCGCGATGCGCCGGTGTTCGAACAGACACCGCACAGCAAAGCGAAGAGACGGAGCGTCGTCTCGCGGCTCAAGGGGATCGATGACTGAGTATGGCCGGGGCCCCGGCTCCGAACCGTGGCATCCCGAGGACCCCTTGTACGGGGACCAGGGATGGGGAGGCCACCAGGCCGCCCACGGCCAGGGCCAGTACGAAGGCCAGCAGCAGCCCTACCCGCAGGACCCGTACGCCCAGCAGGGCTACCAGCAGGCCCCGTACCAGCAGCAGCACCAGCAGGCCCCGTACCGGCATCAGCACGAGCAGGACCCGCACCAGCAGCCGTACGGCGCGCCGCACGACCCGTACGCCCAGCAGCCGCAGCAGCCCCAGCCTCAGCAGTCCCAGCCGCAGTACGACGGCGGCTGGGACACCGGTCAGCAGGCGGCGATGCCGTACGCGGCCCAGCAACCCCAGTACAGCGACAACTCCGGCGGCTACGGCGAACAGGCCGACCACTACGGGACCCCCGAGGCCTACCCGCCACCGCAGCCCCCGGGCCGCCGTGAGCAGGAACCCCAGCAGCAGGGACAGGACTGGGACCCGGAGGTGCCGCAGGAGGAGACGCATCCTTTCTTCACGGGCGCGGACGAGCCGGGCGACGGCCGTGACTCCCGTTCCGGCGAGGACGACGGACACGACGACGACCCGCGTGAGTCGCGCAGGGGCGGTGGCGAGCGCCGGGGCAAGGGCAAGAAGAAGAGCCGCAACGGCTGCGCCTGCCTGGGCGTCGCGGCGGTCCTCGTCGGCGGCCTCGGCGGGGTGGGGTACGTCGGCTACTCGTTCTTCCAGAACCAGTTCGGGTCGGCGCCCGACTACGCGGGCAGCGGCACGGGCTCGGTCGAGGTGGAAATCCCCGAGGGCGCCTTGGGCAACGAGATCGCGAACATCCTGAAGAAGGCCGGCGTCGTGAAGTCCGTGGACGCCTTCGTCTCGGCGCAGAACGGGAATCCCAAGGGTGGCTCCTTGCAGGCCGGCGTCTATCTTCTGAAGGAGAAGATGTCCGCCGACAGTGCCATCGAACTGATGCTGGACCCGAAGAGCCAGAACGCACTCGTCATTCCCGAGGGAACGAGTACCACTGGCATCTACACGGCGATCGACAAGAGGCTGGGGCTGAAGGCCGGTACCACCGCAGGTGTCGCGGAGACGAAGGCCGAGAGCCTCGGGTTGCCCGAATGGGCAGATGACAATCCGGAGATCAAGGATCCGCTGGAAGGTTTCCTTTTCCCGGCGGCGTACGCGGTACCCAAGGGTTCGAAGCCCGAGGACGCGCTGAAGAAGATGGTCACGCGGGCGAACAAGGAATACGCCAAGCTTGATCTCGAGGCGAACGCGAAGAGGCTGAAGCTGGACTCTCCGCTCGACCTCGTTACCGTGGCGAGCCTTGTCCAGAAAGAGGGCAAGTACAAGCACGACTTCGACAAGGTCGCCACGGTGGTCTACAACCGCCTCAAGCCGGATAACCTGGAAACGGTCGGAAGGCTGGAATTCGACTCGACGATCAACTACATCCGAGCTGAGAGCACGCTGGATGTGGGAGCGGTGGACGCACTGCGGGAGATCGACGATCCGTACAACACGTACCGCATCAAGGGGCTCCCGGTCGGCCCGATCTCCAACCCGGGCGCTGAGGCACTGCACTCGGCGATCAGTCCGGCATCCGGCCCCTGGTACTACTTCGTCTCCGTGACCGAGGACCAGACGCTGTTCGCGGTGACGAACGAGGAGCACGAGCGTAACCGCGAGAAGTACCAAGAGAACCAGGAAAACTAGTGAGTACCGTCCGTAGGGCGGCCGTCCTCGGCTCGCCCATCGCGCACTCCCTCTCCCCGGTCCTGCACCGGGCGGCGTACGCGGAGCTCGGCCTCGGCCACTGGTCGTACGACCGCTTCGAGGTGGACGAGGCAGGGCTCCCCGGCTTCGTCGAAGGTCTGGACTCCTCCTGGGCCGGGCTCTCGCTGACCATGCCGCTCAAGCGGGCGGTCATCCCGCTGCTGGACGAGATCACCGGTACCGCGGCCTCGGTCGAGGCGGTCAACACCGTCGTCCTCACCGAGGACGGCCGCCGGACCGGTGACAACACCGACATCCCCGGCATGATCGCGGCCCTGCGCGAACGCGGCGTGGAGAAGGTGGAGTCCGCCGCCGTCCTCGGCGCCGGTGCCACGGCGTCCTCGGCGCTGGCCGCCCTGGCGGAGATCTGCACGGGACCGGTCACGGCATTCGTGCGCAGCCGGGAGCGTGGCGACGAGATGCGCGGCTGGGGCGATCGCCTCGGGGTGGACGTACGCGTCGCGGACTGGGGGAGGGCCGGCGAGGCACTGCACGCCCCTCTGGTGATCGCCACCACCCCGGCCGGAACCACGGACTCCCTGGCGGCCGCCGTCCCCGAGGCCCCCGGCACGCTGTTCGACGTGCTGTACGAGCCCTGGCCGACCGCGCTCGCCTCCCGCGGCGCTCGCGGCGCGCGAGGGTTAGTTCCGCGCGAGCGCCCGCCGGCACCCTGAGGGGCCGGTACGGCCACACCCGCGAGCAGGTCGTGCGGGGGCCCCTCCCCGCGGGGAGACCGGCGCCCCCACATGCTCCGGCGCCGGCTCCCCGCCCGCAAGGGACGGGTCCGGGACGTCCGTCTGCTGGACCGGCGGCAGGCCTGCCCTCCTGATCGTGGGAGGATCGGGGGTGGCGGGCCAGGGCCGCGCACCCGGTCGCGCCGTTGCAGTTACAGGCGCGAGCATGAGGAGCACCGTTGAGCAGGTTGCGCTGGCTGACCGCCGGAGAGTCGCACGGCCCCGCACTGGTGGCGACGCTGGAGGGTCTTCCCGCCGGTATCCCCGTCACCACGGAGATGGTGGCGGACGCGCTCGCCAGGCGACGGCTCGGTTACGGGCGCGGCGCCCGGATGAAGTTCGAGAGGGACGAGGTCACCTTCCTCGGCGGCGTGCGGCACGGCCTGACCATGGGTTCGCCCGTCGCGGTCATGGTGGGCAACACCGAGTGGCCGAAGTGGGAGCAGGTCATGTCGGCCGACCCCGTCGACCCCGAGGTGCTGGCCGCGCAGGCCCGTAACGCCCCGCTGACCCGCCCCAGGCCCGGCCACGCCGACCTGGCCGGGATGCAGAAGTACGGCTTCGACGAGGCCCGGCCGGTCCTGGAGCGCGCCAGCGCCCGGGAGACCGCAGCCCGTGTCGCCCTCGGTGCCGTCGCCCGCTCCTACCTCAAGGAGACCGCGGGCATCGAGATCGTCTCGCACGTCGTCGAACTGGCCGCTGCGAAGGCGCCCTACGGCGTCTACCCCAAGCCCTCCGACGTCGAGCGGCTCGACGCCGACCCCGTGCGCTGCCTCGACGCCGACGCGTCGAAGGCGATGGTCGCGGAGATCGACCAGGCGCACAAGGACGGCGACACCCTCGGGGGAGTCGTCGAGGTGCTCGCCTACGGCGTCCCCGTGGGCCTCGGCTCGCACGTGCACTGGGACCGCAGGCTGGACGCCCGGCTGGCAGGTGCGCTGATGGGCATCCAGGCCATCAAGGGCGTCGAGGTCGGCGACGGCTTCGACCTGGCCCGGGTGCCCGGCTCCAAGGCGCACGACGAGATCCTGGCCACCGAGGGCGGCATCAAGCGCGCGTCCGGCCGCGCGGGCGGCACCGAGGGCGGACTGACGACCGGTGAGCTGCTGCGCGTCCGCGCCGCGATGAAGCCGATCGCCACGGTGCCCCGGGCGCTCGCCACGATCGACGTGGTGACCGGCGAGGCGGCCAAGGCCCACCACCAGCGTTCCGACGTGTGCGCCGTTCCGGCAGCCGGGATCGTCGCCGAGGCGATGGTCGCCCTGGTCCTCGCCGACGCGGTGGCGGAGAAGTTCGGCGGCGACAGCGTCGCCGAGACCCACCGCAACGTGCAGTCGTACCTCTCCCACCTCCAGATCCGGTGAGCGGCCCGCTGATCGTCCTGGTCGGCCCCATGGGGGTGGGCAAGTCCACGGTGGGTGAACTGCTCGCCGGCCGTCTGGGCACCACCTACCGCGACACCGACGCGGACGTCGTGGCCACCGCGGGCAAGGCGATCCCGGAGATCTTCTTCGACGACGGCGAGGAGCGCTTCCGCGCTCTGGAGCGGCAGGCCGTGCGGGACGCGATCGCGCAGCACCCGGGCGTCCTCGCCCTCGGCGGCGGCGCCGTGCTCGACGCGGAGACCCGCGCCCTGCTCGGCGGCCTCCCGGTCGTCTATCTCTCGATGGACGTCGACGAGGCCGTCCGAAGGGTCGGGCTGAACACGGCCCGCCCCCTTCTCGCCGTCAACCCGCGGCGCCAGTGGCGCGAGCTCATGGACGCCCGGCGCCCTCTCTACGAAGAGGTGGCGACCGTCACCGTCGCCACCGACGCACGCACTCCCGAAGAGGTCGCGCAGGCGATCATCGAGGCACTGGAGCTGCCGGAGCGTACCGGCGAGCCCGTACCGTCCGGCCAGGAGAAGACACGCATGACCGAGCAGGGCACCACGCGCATCCAGATCGCCGGCACGGCGGGCACCGACCCGTACGAGGTGCTCGTCGGCCGCCGCCTCCTCGGCGAACTGCCGAACCTCATCGGTGACCGGGCCAAGCGGGTCGCCGTCCTGCACCCCGAGGCGCTGGCGGAGACCGGCGAGGCGGTCCGTGAGGACCTCGCCGCCCAGGGCTACGAGGCCATCGCGATCCAGCTGCCGAACGCCGAGGAGGCCAAGACCGTCGAGGTCGCCGCCTACTGCTGGAAGGCGCTCGGCCAGACCGGATTCACCCGCACCGACGTCATCGTCGGCGTCGGCGGCGGCGCCACCACCGATGTGGCGGGCTTCGTCGCCGCGTCCTGGCTGCGCGGGGTCCGCTGGATCGCCGTGCCGACGACCGTGCTCGCCATGGTCGACGCGGCGGTGGGCGGCAAGACCGGCATCAACACCGCCGAGGGCAAGAACCTCGTGGGCGCCTTCCACCCGCCGGCCGGGGTGCTCTGCGACCTCGCAGCGCTGGACTCGCTGCCGGTCCACGACTACGTCTCCGGCATGGCCGAGATCATCAAGGCCGGCTTCATCGCCGACCCGGTGATCCTCGACCTGGTCGAGGCCGATCCCCAGGGCGCCCGCACGCCCTCCGGACCGCACACCGCCGAGCTGATCGAGCGCTCCATCCGGGTCAAGGCCGAGGTGGTCTCCAGCGACCTCAAGGAGTCCGGCCTGCGGGAGATCCTCAACTACGGCCACACGCTGGCGCACGCCATCGAGAAGAACGAGCGCTACAAGTGGCGCCACGGCGCGGCCGTCTCGGTCGGCATGGTCTTCGCCGCGGAGCTGGGCCGGCTCGCCGGGCGCCTCGACGACGCCACCGCCGACCGCCACCGCGCCGTCCTGGAGTCCGTCGGGCTGCCGCTCACCTACCGCGGTGACCAGTGGCCCAAGCTCCTGGAGAACATGAAGGTCGACAAGAAGTCCCGCGGCGACCTGCTGCGTTTCATCGTCCTGGACGGCATCGGCAAGCCCACCGTGCTGGAGGGCCCCGACCCGGCGGTCCTGCTCGCCGCCTACGGGGAGGTCTCCGCGTGACGACCCGCAGGGTCTTCGTGCTCAACGGGCCCAACCTCGGACGTCTGGGCTCGCGCGAGCCCGACGTCTACGGGGCGACGAGCTACGCCGGCCTGGTCGACGCCTGTCAGGCCCTCGGCAAGGAACTCGGTCTCGATGTCGAGGTCCGGGAGACCAACGACGAGGGCGAGCTGATCCGCTGGCTCCACGAGGCGGCGGACGGTTCGATTCCGGTCGTTCTCAACCCGGGTGCCTTCACGCACTACTCGTACGGAATGCGTGACGCGGCAGCCCAGCGCACCGCCCCGCTGATCGAGGTGCACATCTCGAATCCGTACGCACGGGAGGAATTCCGCCACACCTCGGTGGTCGCCCCCGTGGCCACCGGCACCGTGGCAGGGTTCGGAATCGGTTCCTACCGGCTCGCCCTGCGGGCCCTGACCGACGAACTGACGGACTGACACCGGGCACTCCGTACCTTCCCCGCCCGTTCACCGCATGGCGGCCGGGGAGGGTACGGTTGCCGTTCGACCAGCGCCAGTTGCCTGTACGAGACGGAGTGGCACCGGATGCAGCACGCAGTGGGGGCCCCGCTGCCGCCGCCCCAGGGTCCCGGAAACGGACCGTGGACGCACCAGGCCCAGCACTCAGGCCACCCCGGCCAAGCGGGGCCGCCTCCTCCTCCCATGGCGCCGGGGCCGCAGGCGTCCCAGCCGCCCGCTCCCCAGCACGCCCCGGTCCCTCCCTCCCGGGAGACCACCGGACACATCCAGCTGCCGCCCGGCGGCCCCGTCCCGCTGCCCGCCCCGCCCCCTGAGGCGGGCACGGGCTCCGCGACCCTGGCCGTGCTCCTGATCGGACCCGCCGGAGCGGGCAAGACCACGGTCGCCAAGCTCTGGGCGGGCCGCCGCCGGGTCCCCACCGCGCACGTGTCCCTGGACGACGTCCGCGAATGGGTCTGCTCCGGCTTCGCCGACCCGCAGGCCGGATGGAACGACCATTCGGAGGCCCAGTACCGCCTGGCCCGGCGAACCTGCGGCTTCGCCGCCCGCAACTTCCTGGCCAACGGCATCTCCTGCATCCTCGACGACGCGGTCTTCCCCGACCGGCCCGTCGTCGGTCTCGGCGGATGGAAGCGCCATGTGGGCCCCGGACTGCTGCCCGTGGTCCTCCTGCCCGGCCTGGAGGTCGTCCTGGAGCGCAACGCGGCCCGCAGCGGGAACCGCAGGCTCTCCGACGAGGAAGTCGCCAGGATCCACGGCCGCATGGCCGGCTGGTACGGCTCCGGCCTGCCGATCATCGACAACTCCACCTACGACGTGGAGACGACCGCACGGGTCCTCGACGACGTCCTGGCCCGCTCCATAGCCAGCCCGCCGGCCTGGTAGCGACCGAGCGCTTCCCGGTCGGGTGCGCTGACCGGGCGGGGCTCCGCCGGTGCTCGTAGGCTCGGAAACATGTCAGAGGTGTACGCCGTCCGACGCGGGCTGCTGCGTGACCGGTACGCCGCCGCCGGATCCGCGGCCGCCCTGGTCTCCCGCCCCGCCAACGTCCGCTATCTCGCGGGCGGGGCCCCGCCGGGCGCCGTGCTGCTGCTCGGCCCCGGCGAGGACGTCCTGCTCTGCCCCCACGCGCCGACCGGGGACCCCGCCCACGGGCGCCCCGACGAGCAGCTGCGGCTGACCGTCCTGCCCGAGGCCGACGGCGACCCGGTCGTCGCCGCGGCCGGTCTCGTGGGTGGCCTGCACGCCGAGTCCCTGGCGGTCGAGGAACACGATCTGACCGTCTCCCGCCACCGCGCCATGAGCTCCGTCGCCCCGCGGCTGCGCCTGTGCGACCTCGGCAGCACGGTGGAGCAGCTGCGACTGGTGAAGGACGAGGAGGAGATCGCCTGCCTGCGGATCGCCGCGGAGATCACCGACCAGGCGCTCGGTGAACTCCTCGAATCCATCCTGGTGGGACGGACCGAGCGCCACCTCGCCCTGGAGCTGGAGCGCCGGCTCGTGGACCACGGGGCCGACGGGCCGGCCTTCGCCACCTCGGTGGGGACGGGACCCCATTCCGGGCAGGTCCGTCACCGGCCCACCGACCGCAGGGTCGAGGAGGGTGATTTCCTTTCCGTCCGCCTGGGGGCGAACTACCGCGGCTACCGCTGCGAGATCGGCCGGACGTTCGTCATCGGGACCAGTCCCGCGGACTGGCAGATCGAGCTCTACGACCTTGTTTTCGCCGCTCAGAGGGCCGGACGGGAGGCTCTCGTACCCGGGGCCGCCTACCGTGACGTGGACCGCGCGGCCCGCCATCTCCTGGACTCCGCGGGTCACTCGGAAGGGCTCCAGCCCAGCACCGGGCACGGGGTCGGACTCGAAATCGACGAGGACCCGCAGTTGGCACCGGCAGCCATGGGTAAACTGGACGCTTGTGTGCCGGTCACCGTCGAACCGGGGGTCCACCTCCCGGGCCGGGGCGGTGTCCGGATCGATGACACGCTCGTCGTGCGCCCCGAGGCGGACGGCGGACCCGAGCTACTCACCATTACGACCAAGGAGCTGCTCGCGCTCTAGGGGAACTCCTCGCGGAGTCTCCGGCGCGCATCCTCGGTCGTCCACCAGCTTCAGTCCAGGAGATTCCGCAACCGTGGCTTCCACGAACGACCTCAAGAACGGCCTGGTGCTCAAGCTCGACGGAGGCCAGCTCTGGTCCGTCGTCGAGTTCCAGCACGTCAAGCCCGGCAAGGGCCCCGCCTTCGTGCGCACCAAGCTCAAGAACGTGCTCTCCGGCAAGGTCGTCGACAAGACGTTCAACGCCGGCGTGAAGGTCGAGACGGCCACCATCGACCGCCGCGACATGCAGTTCTCGTACATGGACGGCGAGTACTTCGTCTTCATGGACATGGACACGTACGACCAGCTCATGGTCGACCGCAAGGCCGTCGGCGACGCCGCCAACTTCCTGATCGAGGGCTTCACCGCCTCCGTCGCGCAGCACGAGGGCGAGGTGCTGTACGTCGAGCTGCCCGCCGCGGTCGAGCTGACCATCCAGCACACCGACCCGGGCGTCCAGGGCGACCGCTCCACCGGCGGCACCAAGCCCGCCACCCTGGAGACCGGTTACGAGATCGGTGTCCCGCTCTTCATCTCCACCGGTGAGAAGATCAAGGTCGACACCCGTTCGGGCGACTACCTCGGCCGGGTGAACAGCTAACCGTGGCTGCCCGGAACAAGGCCCGCAAGCGCGCCTTCCAGATCCTTTTCGAGGCCGACCAGCGCGGTGAGTCCGTGCAGACGGTCCTCGCGGACTGGGTGCGGCTCTCGCGGACCGACGACCGTCAGCCGCCGGTCGGTGAATTCACGATGGAGCTGGTCGAGGGGTACGCGCAGTACGCGGACCGGATCGACGACCTCATCGTCACCTATGCCGTGGACTGGGAGATCGACCGCATGCCGGTCGTCGACCGGAGCATCCTGCGGCTCGGTGCGTACGAGCTGATCTGGATGGACTCGACTCCCGACGCCGTGGTGATCGACGAGGCGGTCCAGCTCGCCAAGGAGTTCTCCACGGACGACTCCCCGGCCTTCGTGAACGGCCTGCTGGCCCGGTTCAAGGACCTCAAGCCGAATCTCCGCCGGGAGCAGTAGCGCCCGGCGGCGTCGAGCCGAACGAGAAGGGCCCACGGTTCATGCGACCGTGGGCCCTTCGGCGTACCGGCCGGGACCATGGGACACGAAAACGCCGGGCCGGCGGGGTCCTGGGACCCCGCCGGCCCGGCGGTACGTTTCTTCGGGGGGCGCTCAGCCCTCGTCGTGGGCCACCGCGCGACGCGCGTCGGCGTCCAGCACGCCCCAGCTGATGAGCTGCTCCGTGAGCACGGACGGCGACTGGTCGTAGATCACGGCCAGGGTGCGCAGGTCGTCCTGGCGGATGGAGAGCACCTTGCCGTTGTAGTCGCCGCGCTGGCTCTGGATCGTCGCCGCGTAACGCTGCAGCGGTCCGGCCTTCTCCGGCGGTACGTGCGCGAGGCGCTCCAGGTCGAGGACCAGCTTCGGCGGGGGCTCGGCGGCACCGCCGGGGGTCGTGCCGGGCAGCAGCTCCTGCACCGGAACGCCGTAGAAGTCGGCCAGCTCGGCAAGGCGCTGCACGGTCACGGCACGGTCGCCGCGCTCGTAGGAACCGACCACGACGGCCTTCCAGCGGCCCTGCGACTTCTCCTCCACGCCGTGGAGGGAGAGGCCCTGCTGGGTGCGGATGGCGCGGAGCTTGGCCCCGAGCTGCTTGGCGTATTCGCTGGACATAAGGCTCCCCGGACGCTGGAACATTCTGCGGCTGGGCCGCGTGGCTGGTAACTCACTGTGAGGTTACGCAGCGTTACTTGGCTGCGTCAAGCCGAAAGGTCCGGACTGCCACCTCCTGGGGGCGGGGCCTGGGCTTCGCACAAGCCCTGGTAACGTGGATGACGCAATTTCGACGTCCTTTAACATCCGTCCGGTGAGGCGGAGAAGGAGGTCCGTTTCTTATGGACGCACAGCATGACGACACCGGCAATGCGGCACGCCCCGTTCTCGAGGCTCCCGACATCGCCCGGGTACTGACCCGAATCGCCCACGAGATCGTCGAACGCGCCAAGGGCGCCGACGACGTGGTGCTCCTCGGCATCCCGACGCGAGGGGTCTTCCTCGCCCGTCGGCTCGCCGGAAAGCTCGAAGAGATCACCGGCCGGAAGACGCCGGTCGGGTCGCTCGACATCACCATGTACCGCGACGATCTGCGGATGCGCCCCGCGCGCGCCCTGGGACGCACCGAGATCCCCGGTGAGGGCATCGAGGGCCGTCTCGTCGTGCTGGTCGACGACGTGCTCTTCTCGGGCCGCACGATCCGTGCCGCACTCGACGCCCTCGGCGACATCGGCCGGCCCCGTGCCGTACAGCTCGCGGTCCTCGTCGACCGGGGTCACCGCGAACTCCCCATCCGTGCCGACTACGTCGGCAAGAACCTCCCCACGTCGCTGCGGGAGACGGTCAGGGTCCAGCTCGCCGAGGAGGACGGCCGCGACGCCGTGCTGCTCGGCGTCAAGCAGACCGTCCCGGCAGGCGAGCAGTAGCCGAGCCCCGTCCCGTGTGCCCCACCGGCCGCACGGCTGCCTCCGCACGCCCGCCTGCCTGATCCCTCCACCCTCCACGGAGACTCCCAGATGCTGCGCCCTCCCGGGGACAACCCCCGGACCCCCCGTCACCTCATCTCGGCCGCAGACCTCACCCGCGACGACGCCGTCCTGATCCTCGACACCGCCGAGGAGATGGCCCGGGTCGCGGACCGGCCGATCAAGAAACTCCCCACCCTGCGTGGACGAACGGTCGTCAACCTTTTCTTCGAGGACTCGACCCGGACACGGATCTCGTTCGAGGCCGCCGCCAAGAGGCTCTCCGCCGATGTCATCAACTTCTCCGCGAAGGGCTCGTCGGTCTCCAAGGGCGAGTCGCTCAAGGACACCGCCCTGACCCTGGAGGCCATGGGCGCCGACGCCGTCGTCATCCGGCACGGCGCCTCCGGCGCCCCGTACCGCCTCGCGACCTCGGGCTGGATCGACAGCGCGGTCGTCAACGCCGGCGACGGGACGCACGAGCACCCCACCCAGGCGCTGCTGGACGCGTTCACGATGCGCCGCAGGCTCGTCGGACCCGACGCCGGAATCGGCCGCGACCTCGAAGGCCGCCGGATCACGATCGTCGGCGACATCCTGCACAGCCGTGTGGCCCGGTCCAACGTCCACCTGCTGCACACGCTCGGTGCGCACGTCACCCTGGTGGCCCCGCCCACCCTGGTCCCCGTGGGCGTCGAGCAGTGGCCCTGCGACGTCAGCTACCGCCTCGACGACGTGCTGCCGAAGTCGGACGCGGTGATGATGCTCCGTGTACAGCGCGAACGGATGAACGCCGCCTACTTCCCGACCGAGCGTGAGTACTCCCGCCGCTACGGCCTGGACGGCGAACGCATGGCCAGGATGCCGGAGCACAGCATCGTGATGCACCCCGGCCCGATGGTCCGCGGCATGGAGATCACGGCCGAGGTCGCCGACTCCGACCGCTGCACCGCCGTCGAGCAGGTCGCCAACGGCGTCTCCACCCGCATGGCCGTCCTGTACCTGCTGCTCGGCGGTTCCGAGACCGCTCTGCCCTCCGCCTCCGCCCGTACCGAGGAGAACAAGTAACCATGAGCAAGATCCTGATCCGCGGTGCGAAGGTCCTCGGCGGCGAGCCGCAGGACGTCCTCATCGACGGCGAGACCGTCGCGCAGACCGGCACCGGCATCGACGGGGGTGACGCCACCGTGATCGAGGCGGCCGGCCAGATCCTGCTGCCCGGACTCGTCGACCTGCACACCCACCTGCGCGAGCCCGGCCGCGAGGACTCCGAGACGGTCCTCACCGGCACGAGGGCGGCGGCGGTCGGCGGCTTCACCGCCGTCCACGCCATGGCCAACACCTTCCCCGTCGCCGACACCGCCGGTGTCGTCGAGCAGGTCTGGCGGCTCGGCCGGGAGTCCGGCTACTGCGACGTGCAGCCGGTCGGCGCCGTCACGGTCGGTCTGGAGGGCAAGCAGCTCGCCGAGCTCGGCGCCATGCACGACTCCGCCGCCGGAGTGAAGGTCTTCTCCGACGACGGCAAGTGCGTCGACGACGCCGTGATCATGCGCCGTGCCCTGGAGTACGTGAAGGCCTTCGACGGCGTCGTCGCCCAGCACGCCCAGGAGCCCCGCCTCACCGAGGGCGCCCAGATGAACGAGGGCGTCGTCTCGGCCGAGCTCGGTCTCGGCGGCTGGCCCGCCGTCGCCGAGGAGTCGATCATCGCCCGCGACGTCCTCCTCGCCGCCCACGTCGGCTCCCGGGTACACATCTGCCACCTGTCGACCGCCGGTTCCGTGGAGATCATCCGCTGGGCCAAGTCCAAGGGCTGGAACGTCACCGCCGAGGTCACCCCGCACCACCTGCTGCTCACCGACGAACTCGTACGCACCTACAACCCGGTCTACAAGGTGAACCCGCCGCTGCGCACCGAGGCCGACGTCATGGCCCTGCGCGAGGCGCTCGCCGACGGCACCATCGACTGCGTGGCCACCGACCACGCGCCGCACCCGCACGAGGACAAGGACTGCGAGTGGGCCGCCGCCGCCATGGGCATGGTGGGCCTGGAGACCGCGCTCTCCGTGGTCCAGCAGACGATGGTGGACACCGGGCTCCTCGACTGGGCGGGCGTCGCCGACCGCATGTCGTTCCGTCCCGCGGCCATCGGCAGGCTCGAAGGACACGGCCGTCCCGTCTCGGCGGGTGAGCCCGCCAACCTCACCCTGGTCGATCCGGCATACCGTGGAGCTGTGGACCCCGCGGGCTTCGCCTCGCGCAGCCGCAACACTCCGTACGAGGGTCGCGAGCTGCCCGGCCGAGTGACCCACACCTTCCTGCGGGGCCGTGCCACGGTCGTCGACGGGAAGCTCGCGTGACAACACTCACCCCCAGTTATCAGCTGTACCGCCTGGCCGCCGAACAGAAGTCGGCCGAAGTGACGGACTGGTCCGCCCGCATCAGCTGGGTCCTCGGACTGCTCGTCTTCGTCGCGTTCGTCTACTGGCTGATGCGCCAGGGATGGAAGTGGCGGGGGAGCCTGCAGTCAGGCCTGCCCGAGCTCCCGGCCACCCCCCAGGGGTACGCCGACGGTGAGACGCTGCTCACGCTGACCGGCCGCTACCACGCGTCGACGACAGCCGGGCAGTGGCTCGACCGGATCGTCGCGCACGGCCTCGGCACCCGCAGCCGGGTCGAGCTGACCCTCACCGCGCAGGGCCTGGACGTCGTACGTCCCGGGGCGGCCGACTTCTTCGTACCGGCCGCCGCACTGCGCGAGGCCAGGCTCGACAAGGCGCTCGCCGGCAAGGTCCTGCCCGAGGGCGGCCTGCTGGTCATCACCTGGGCGCACGGCGGCCAGATGATCGACTCCGGCTTCCGCTCCGACCACGCGGCCGAGCACCAGGCGTGGGTCGACGCCGTCAACCACCTCGCCGGCACGGCCGGCGACCACCTCACCAGCACCACCACCAGCACGACGGAAGGCACCGCACGATGACGATCTCCACCCGGGGAGCCGGAAAAGCTCCCGCCGTACTCGTCCTGGAGGACGGCCGCTCCTTCCGCGGCCGCGCCTACGGGGCCGTGGGGGAGACCTTCGGCGAGGCGGTGTTCTCGACCGGCATGACCGGCTACCAGGAAACGCTGACCGACCCCTCGTACCACCGCCAGGTCGTCGTGATGACGGCGCCCCACGTCGGCAACACCGGTGTGAACGACGAGGACCCCGAGTCCAAGCGGATCTGGGTGTCCGGTTACGTCGTGCGTGACCCCGCCCGGGTGCCCTCCAACTGGCGCTCCCGCCGGACACTGGACGAGGAGCTCGCGAGCCAGGGTGTCGTCGGCATCAGCGGCATCGACACCCGCGCGCTCACCCGCCACCTGCGGGAGCGCGGTGCGATGCGCGTCGGCATCTTCTCCGGGAACGCGATCCAGGACGAAGGCATACTGCTGGCCAAGGTGCGCCAGGCGCCCGAGATGAGCGGCGCCGACCTCGCGGCCGAGGTCGCCACCAAGGAGGCGTACGTCGTCCCCGCGGTCGGCACCAAGAAGTTCACCGTCGCGGCGATCGACCTCGGCATCAAGGGGATGACCCCGCACCGCATGGCCGAGCGCGGCATCGAGGTGCACGTCCTGCCCGCCACCGCCACCCTCGACGAGGTCTACGCGGTCCGGCCCGACGGCGTCTTCTTCTCGAACGGCCCCGGCGACCCGTCCACCGCCGACCACCCGGTCTCCGTCATGCGCGGCGTCCTGGAGCGGAAGACCCCGCTCTTCGGCATCTGCTTCGGCAACCAGATCCTGGGCCGCTCGCTCGGCTTCGGCACCTACAAGCTGAAGTACGGCCACCGGGGCATCAACCAGCCCGTGCAGGACCGTACGACCGGCAAGGTCGAGGTCACCGCGCACAACCACGGCTTCGCCGTCGACGCTCCGCTCGACAAGGTCTCCGACACGGAGTTCGGCCGCGCCGAGGTCTCCCACGTATGCCTGAACGACCAGGTCGTCGAAGGACTGCAGCTGCTCGACCAGCCGGCCTTCAGCGTCCAGTACCACCCCGAAGCAGCCGCGGGCCCGCACGACGCCGCATACCTCTTCGACCGTTTCGTCACCCTGATGGAGGGCCAGCGTGCCTAAGCGCTCCGATATCCAGTCCGTCCTGGTCATCGGCTCCGGTCCGATCGTCATCGGGCAGGCCGCCGAATTCGACTACTCCGGCACCCAGGCCTGCCGCGTGCTCAAGGCCGAGGGCCTGCGCGTCATCCTGGTGAACTCCAACCCGGCGACGATCATGACCGACCCGGAGATCGCCGACGCCACGTACGTCGAGCCGATCACCCCCGAGTTCGTCGAGAAGATCATCGCCAAGGAGCGCCCCGACGCGCTTCTCCCGACCCTGGGCGGCCAGACCGCGCTCAACACCGCGATCTCCATGCACGAGAACGGCGTCCTGGAGAAGTACGGCGTCGAGCTCATCGGTGCCAACGTCGAGGCCATCAACAAGGGCGAGGACCGCGACCTCTTCAAGGGCGTCGTGGAGGCCGTCAAGGCGAAGATCGGTTACGGCGAGTCCGCCCGCTCCGTCATCTGCCACACGATGGACGACGTCATCGCCGGCGTCGACACCCTCGGCGGCTACCCCGTCGTCGTCCGCCCCTCCTTCACCATGGGCGGCGCCGGCTCGGGCTTCGCCCACGACGAGGAGGAGCTGCGCCGCATCGCCGGGCAGGGCCTCACGCTCTCGCCGACCACCGAGGTGCTCCTGGAGGAGTCCATCCTCGGCTGGAAGGAGTACGAGCTGGAGCTGATGCGCGACAAGAACGACAACGTCGTGGTCGTCTGCTCCATCGAGAACTTCGACCCGATGGGCGTCCACACCGGTGACTCCATCACGGTCGCCCCGGCGATGACCCTCACCGACCGCGAGTACCAGCGGCTGCGTGACATCGGCATCGCGATCATCCGCGAGGTCGGCGTCGACACCGGCGGCTGCAACATCCAGTTCGCGATCGACCCGGCCGACGGCCGGATCATCGTGATCGAGATGAACCCGCGCGTCTCCCGGTCCTCGGCACTCGCCTCCAAGGCCACCGGCTTCCCGATCGCCAAGATCGCCGCCAAGCTGGCCGTCGGCTACACGCTCGACGAGATCCCCAACGACATCACCGAGAAGACGCCGGCCTCCTTCGAGCCGACCCTCGACTACGTCGTGGTCAAGGCCCCGCGCTTCGCCTTCGAGAAGTTCCCCTCCGCCGACTCCACCCTCACCACCACCATGAAGTCGGTGGGCGAGGCCATGGCGATCGGCCGGAACTTCACCGAGGCGCTCCAGAAGGCACTGCGCTCCCTGGAGAAGAAGGGTTCGCAGTTCGCCTTCACCGGTGAGCCCGGCGACAAGGACGAGCTGCTCGCCGAGGCGGTCCGCCCCACGGACGGCCGCATCAACACCGTCATGCAGGCGATCCGGGCCGGCGCCACCCAGGAGGAGGTCTTCGACTCCACGAAGATCGACCCCTGGTTCGTCGACCAGCTCTTCCTGCTCAAGGAGATCGCCGACGAGCTGGCCGCCACCGAGCGCCTCGACATCGACCTGCTCGCCGAGGCCAAGCGGCACGGCTTCTCCGACGCCCAGATCGGCGAGATCCGCGGCCTGCGCGAGGACGTCGTGCGCGAGGTCCGGCACGCGCTGGGCATCCGCCCGGTCTACAAGACGGTCGACACCTGCGCCGCCGAGTTCGCCGCGAAGACGCCGTACTTCTACTCCAGTTACGACGAGGAGAGCGAGGTCGCGCCCCGCACCAAGCCCGCGGTGATCATCCTCGGCTCCGGCCCGAACCGCATCGGCCAGGGCATCGAGTTCGACTACTCGTGCGTCCACGCCTCCTTCGCCCTGAGCGACGCGGGCTACGAGACCGTGATGGTCAACTGCAACCCGGAGACCGTCTCCACGGACTACGACACCTCCGACCGGCTGTACTTCGAGCCGCTCACGCTCGAGGACGTCCTGGAGATCGTGCACGCCGAGTCGCTGGCCGGCCCGATCGCCGGTGTCATCGTCCAGCTCGGCGGCCAGACCCCGCTCGGCCTCGCGCAGGCCCTCAAGGACAACGGCGTCCCGGTCGTGGGGACCTCCCCCGAGGCCATCCACGCCGCCGAGGACCGCGGCGCCTTCGGTCGCGTGCTCGCCGAGGCCGGCCTGCCGGCGCCGAAGCACGGCACCGCCACCACCTTCGCCGAGGCCAAGGCGATCGCCGACGAGATCGGCTACCCCGTCCTCGTACGCCCGTCGTACGTGCTCGGCGGCCGCGGCATGGAGATCGTCTACGACGAGACCCGCCTCTCCGCCTACATCGCCGAGTCCACCGAGATCAGCCCCACCCGGCCGGTCCTGGTCGACCGTTTCCTCGACGACGCGATCGAGATCGACGTCGACGCGCTCTACGACGGGACCGAGCTCTACCTCGGCGGTGTCATGGAGCACATCGAGGAGGCCGGCATCCACTCCGGCGACTCCGCCTGCGCGCTCCCCCCGATCACCCTCGGCGGCTACGACATCAAGCGGCTGCGCGCCTCCACCGAGGGCATCGCCAAGGGCGTCGGCGTGCGCGGGCTGATCAACATCCAGTTCGCGCTCTCCGGCGACATCCTCTACGTCCTCGAGGCCAACCCGCGCGCCTCGCGGACCGTCCCCTTCACCTCGAAGGCGACCGCCGTCCCGCTCGCGAAGGCCGCCGCCCGCATCTCGCTGGGCGCGACCGTCGCGGAACTCCGCGCGGAGGGCATGCTGCCGAAGGAGGGTGACGGCGGCACCCTGCCGCTGGACGCGCCGATCTCCGTCAAGGAGGCCGTCATGCCGTGGTCGCGCTTCCGCGACATCCACGGACGCGGTGTCGACACGGTCCTCGGTCCGGAGATGCGCTCCACCGGTGAGGTCATGGGCATCGACTCGGTCTTCGGCACGGCGTACGCCAAGTCGCAGGCCGGCGCCTACGGCCCGCTGCCCACCAAGGGGCGTGCCTTCATCTCCGTCGCCAACCGCGACAAGCGCTCGATGATCTTCCCGGCGCGCGAGCTCGTCGCGCACGGCTTCGAACTGATGGCCACGTCCGGTACCGCCGAGGTGCTCAAGCGCAACGGCATCAACGCCACGGTCGTGCGCAAGCAGTCCGAGGGCGAGGGCCCGGCCGGCGAGAAGACCATCGTCCAGCTGATCCACGACGGCGAGGTCGACCTCATCGTCAACACCCCGTACGGAACGGGCGGCCGGCTCGACGGCTACGAGATCCGCACCGCGGCCGTCGCGCGGTCCGTGCCGTGCCTGACGACGGTCCAGGCGCTGGCCGCCGCCGTCCAGGGGATCGACGCGCTCAACCACGGCGGCGTCGGCGTACGTTCCCTCCAGGAACACGCGGAACATCTGATCGCGGCCCGCGACTAGGAAGCCCAGCAGGGGGACACCGGAAACGGTGTCCCCCTCTTCATGAGGACACCGTGATGTACAAACTCTTCTTCCAGCTGGTCTTCAAGCGGATGGACCCGGAACAGGCCCACCACCTGGCCTTCCGCTGGATCCGGCTCGCCGCCCGTACGCCCGTGCTGCGCACCTTCGTGGCCGCCGCGCTCGCCCCCCGCCACAAGGAGCTGCGCACCGAGGCGCTCGGCCTGCGGATGCACGGTCCCTTCGGGCTCGCCGCCGGCTTCGACAAGAACGCCGTGGCGATCGACGGCATGTCGATGCTCGGCTTCGACCACATCGAGATCGGCACCGTCACCGGTGAGCCGCAGCCCGGCAACCCGAAGAAGCGGCTGTTCCGCCTCGTCGCGGACCGGGCGCTGATCAACCGCATGGGCTTCAACAACGAGGGCTCCGCGGCCGTGGCCGAGCGCCTCGCCGCCCGCACCCCGGTCTTCCGTACGACCGTCGGCGTCAACATCGGCAAGACCAAGGTCGTCCCCGAGGACGAAGCCGTGGGCGACTACGTGAAGTCCACCGAGCGGCTGGCCGCCCACGCCGACTACCTCGTCGTGAACGTCTCCTCTCCCAACACGCCCGGCCTGCGCAACCTCCAGGCCACCGAGGCACTGCGCCCGCTGCTCACCGCGGTGCGCGAGGCCGCCGACCGGACCGTCACCGGCCGGCGGGTCCCGCTGCTCGTCAAGATCGCCCCGGACCTCGCGGACGAGGACGTGGACGCGGTCGCCGACCTCGCCGTCGAGCTCGGTCTGGACGGCATCATCGCCACCAACACCACCATCGCCCGCGACGGCCTCGGCCTGAAGTCCGACGCCTCCCTGGCCCGGGAGACCGGTGGACTCTCCGGCGCACCCCTCAAGGAGCGCTCCCTGGAGGTCCTGAGCCGCCTGTACGCCCGCGTGGGGACCCGGATCACCCTGGTGGGCGTCGGGGGCATCGAGACCGCCGAGGACGCCTGGCAGCGCATCCTGGCCGGTGCCACGCTCGTCCAGGGTTACAGCGCCTTCATCTACGAGGGCCCGTTCTACGCCCGCGCGATCCACAAGGGCCTGGCCGCCCGCCTGGCCGCATCCCCGTACGCCACCCTCGCCGAAGCCGTCGGCGCCGAGACACGGAAGGTCATGCAGTGACCCTCGAACCCTTCGGCGCGCGCCTGCGCCACGCCATGGACACCCGCGGTCCGCTCTGCGTCGGCATCGACCCGCACGCCTCCCTGCTGACCTCCTGGGGCCTGAACGACGACGTCGCCGGCCTCGAGCGCTTCACGCGCACGGTCGTCGAGGCACTGGCCGACCGGGTCGCCGTGCTCAAACCGCAGTCGGCGTTCTTCGAGCGCTTCGGCTCGCGCGGCATCGCCGTCCTGGAGAAGGCCGTCGAGGAGTCCCGCGCGGCGGGGGCCCTCGTGCTCATGGACGCCAAGCGCGGCGACATCGGCTCCACGATGGGCGCCTACGCGGCCACCTACCTCGACAAGGACTCGCCGCTGTTCTCGGACGCGGTCACCGTCTCGCCGTACCTCGGCTTCGGCTCGCTGCGCCCGGCGCTCCACGCCGCCGAGGTCTCCGGCGCGGGTGTGTTCGTGCTCGCCCTCACCTCCAACCCGGAGGGGGCGGAGGTGCAGCGCGCCACCGCAGCGGACGGGCGGTCACTGGCCCAGGTGATGCTCGACCACATGGCCGCCGAGAACGCGGGGGCCACTCCGCTCGGTTCCGTCGGTGCGGTCGTCGGTGCCACGCTCGGGGACGTGGGGGTCGACCTGTCGGTCAACGGTCCGCTGCTGGCTCCCGGCATCGGCGCCCAGGGCGCCACCCCGGCGGACCTGCCCCGCGTCTTCGGCGCCGCGGTGCGCAACGTCGTGCCGAGCGTGAGCCGGGGCGTGCTGCGCCACGGACCGGACGCGTCAGGGCTGCGCGAAGCCGCCGGACGGTTCGCGGACGAGGTCCGTACGGCCGTCCCGGAAAGCTGACGATGCCACGTAACAGCCTGTTCGCGGAATCCTGACCAGAATTCCGGGTTGTTTTGGCTGGAATGTCCGGGTCGTCTGAGGCTGACCAGGACTTTTCCGCTGTTCTCGCTGACTCAGGCGGTCATGGCCGCTAGTCTCCGTCGAGAGCCAACGAGCACAGGTTGTTCGTTGCTCACCAGGTGTGGAACCGCCAGGTTCCTCGCCGGTCCGTATCCGACAGATCGACATCCGAGGTGACGTAGGCGTGGCTCTTCCGCCCCTTACCCCTGAACAGCGCGCAGCCGCGCTCGAAAAGGCCGCCGCGGCTCGCCGGGAGCGGGCCGAGGTCAAGAATCGACTCAAGCACTCCGGCGCCTCGCTCCATGAGGTCATCAAGCAGGGCCAGGAGAACGACGTCATCGGCAAGATGAAGGTCTCCGCTCTTCTCGAGTCCCTGCCGGGCGTGGGCAAGGTCCGCGCCAAGCAGATCATGGAGCGGCTCGGCATCTCCGAGAGCCGCCGGGTCCGGGGTCTTGGCTCCAACCAGATCGCATCCCTGGAGCGTGAGTTCGGCGGCAGCGCCGCCTGACGTTCTCAGGCACCCCTGAGAACCTGGATAATCGCCCCATGGCTGCAACATCCCGGGGGACGTCCCCCGTACCCCCGGACGTACGTCCGCGGCTGACCGTGCTCTCCGGCCCCTCCGGGGTCGGCAAGAGCACGGTCGTCGCTCATATGCGCAAGGTTCACCCCGAGGTCTGGCTCTCGGTGTCGGCGACGACCCGTAAGCCCCGCCCCGGCGAACGCAACGGTGTCCACTACTTCTTCGTGGACGACGAGGAGTTCGACAAGCTGATCGCCAACGGCGAGCTGCTGGAGTGGGCCGAGTTCGCGGGCAACCGCTACGGCACGCCCCGCCGGGCCGTGCTCGACCGCCTGGAGGCGGGCGAGCCCGTACTGCTCGAGATCGACCTCCAGGGCGCACGGCTGGTCCGCCAGTCGATGCCCGAGGCACAGCTGGTCTTCCTCGCGCCGCCCGGCTGGGACGAGCTGGTGCGCCGGCTCACGGGCCGCGGGACCGAGGCGCCCGACGTGATCGAGCGACGGCTCGCCGCCGCGAAGGTCGAGCTGGCCGCCGAGGCGGAGTTCGACACGACGCTCGTCAACACCTCCGTCGAGGACGTGGCACGCGAGCTGCTAACGTTGATGCTGCAGGCTTCCGGCCTCCGCGGTACCGACGACTGACCTCACCGGTCCTCGACCGGTCCGCGGACGCAGAGCATCACCACTGCGGAACCAGCATGATCAAAGATCTCTTTGATCTCTATCCCCTTCGGAAGGCAGAGAGTGTCCTCTTCCATCACCACGCCCGAGGGCATCATCAACCCGCCGATTGATGAGCTCCTCGAGGCCACCGACTCGAAGTACAGCCTTGTGATCTACGCCGCCAAGCGCGCGCGTCAGATCAACGCGTACTACTCGCAGCTCGGTGAAGGCCTCCTCGAGTACGTCGGTCCGCTCGTCGACACCCACGTGCACGAGAAGCCGCTCTCGATCGCGCTCCGCGAGATCAACGCGGGCCTGCTGACCTCCGAGGCCATCGAGGGCCCCGCGCAGTAAGCAGGCGGCAGGCAGGAAACGCACCTTCACCACAGGCCCGGCGGCCGGTACCCGCCGGGCCTGTGGTGTGTCCGGCCCCGGACCCGCCGGAGCGCACCCCGGGCGGTGAGGCAGCATGGGTACGTACGTCATGAGGCCGCACGTCAGTGCGCGGAGACACGAGTGCGGGGAGACGCAGTGGAGAAGCCGAAGGTCGTCCTGGGGGTCAGCGGAGGCATCGCCGCTTACAAGGCGTGCGAACTGCTGCGCAGGCTGACCGAGTCCGGCCACGACGTACGGGTCGTTCCGACCGAGGCGTCGCTGAACTTCGTCGGGGCGGCCACCTGGTCGGCCCTCTCCGGGAACCCCGTGTCGACCGAGGTCTGGGAGAGCGTGCACGAGGTGCCGCACGTCCGGACCGGCCAGGCGGCCGATCTCGTCGTGGTCGCCCCCGCAACCGCCGACATGCTCGCCAAGGCCGCCCACGGCCTGGCCGACGACCTCCTCACCAACACGCTGCTCACCGCGCGCTGTCCGGTCGTCTTCGCGCCCGCGATGCACACCGAGATGTGGGAGCACCCCGCCACGCAGGAGAACGTCGCCACCCTGCGCCGCCGCGGCGCCGTCGTCGTCGAGCCCGCCGTCGGCAGGCTCACCGGTGCGGACACGGGTAAGGGACGGCTGCCGGACCCGGGGGAGATCTTCGAGGTCTGCCGGCGTGTCCTGGCCCGAGGTCCCGGCGTCCCCGATCTCGCGGGCCGTCACGTGGTGATCAGTGCGGGCGGCACCCGTGAGCCGCTCGATCCGGTGCGCTACCTGGGCAACCGGTCCTCGGGCAAGCAGGGCTACGCCCTCGCCCGCACCGCCGTCGCGCGGGGCGCCAGGGTGACGCTCGTCGAGGCCAACACGGGTCTTCCCGACCCCGCGGGCGCGGACGTCCTGCGCGCCGGGACCGCCGTGCAGCTGCGCGAGGCCGTGCTGAAGGCCGCGGAGGACGCCGATGTGGTGGTGATGGCCGCGGCGGTCGCGGACTTCCGGCCCGCCGCCTACGCGACCGGGAAGATCAAGAAGAAGGACGGGCAGGAACCGGCCCCCGTCGCCCTCGTCCGCAATCCCGACATCCTCGCCGAGGTCGCCGCGGACCGGGCCCGGCCCGGGCAGATCGTCGTCGGCTTCGCCGCCGAGACCGACGACGTCTTGGCCAACGGCCGCGCGAAGCTGCGCCGCAAGGGATGCGACCTGCTCGTCGTGAACGAGGTGGGGGAGCGCAAGACCTTCGGGTCCGAGGAGAACGAGGCGGTCGTTCTCGGGGCCGACGGCGGGGAGACCGCTGTGCCGTACGGGCCGAAGGAAGCGCTTGCTGACACGGTATGGGACCTGGTGGCGGCGCGTTTCGGTTAGATTGCGTAAGCGCCGCCCCGGCGAGAAGGAAGTCACGACAAACAGCTATAACTCGCACACGGAAGGAGTGATTGTCGTACTGCTGTCAACAGTGCCGCAGGTCACAGACCTCCCAAGGGGCGAGACGCGTGACCCAATCACCGGAAGCGACCGATAAACTGGTCGACGGAATGTGCCGGGCGCAGCTCCCGGAGTTCCACAAATGATCAGCCAGCAGCCGCTGCAACCCCAGGGAGCGATGTGTCCCGCCGTCTCTTCACCTCGGAGTCCGTTACCGAGGGCCACCCCGACAAGATCGCTGACCAGATCAGCGACACGATTCTCGACGCGCTCCTGCGTGAGGACCCCTCCTCGCGCGTCGCCGTCGAGACCTTGATCACCACTGGTCTGGTGCACGTCGCGGGTGAGGTCACGACCAAGGCCTACGCCGACATCCCCAACCTCGTGCGCAACAAGGTGCTGGAGATCGGCTACGACTCCTCCAAGAAGGGCTTCGACGGAGCCTCCTGCGGCGTCTCGGTCTCCATCGGGGCGCAGTCCCCGGACATCGCCCAGGGTGTCGACACCGCGTACGAGAAGCGTGTCGAGGGCGATGAGGACGAGCTCGACAAGCAGGGCGCCGGCGACCAGGGGCTGATGTTCGGCTACGCCTGCGACGAGACGCCCGAGCTGATGCCTCTGCCGATCCACCTCGCGCACCGGCTCTCGCGCAGGCTCTCGGAGGTCCGCAAGAACGGGACCATCCCCTACCTGCGCCCCGACGGCAAGACCCAGGTCACCATCGAGTACGACGGCGACAAGGCCGTCCGCCTCGACACGGTCGTCGTCTCCTCGCAGCACGCCTCCGACATCGACCTGGACTCGCTGCTCGCGCCCGACATCCGCGAGTTCGTCGTCGAGCACGTCCTGTCGCAGCTCATCGAGGACGGCATCAAGCTGGACACCGAGGGCTACCGCCTGCTGGTGAACCCGACCGGCCGCTTCGAGATCGGCGGCCCGATGGGCGACGCCGGCCTCACCGGCCGCAAGATCATCATCGACACCTACGGCGGCATGGCCCGCCACGGCGGCGGCGCCTTCTCCGGCAAGGACCCGTCCAAGGTCGACCGCTCGGCCGCCTACGCCATGCGCTGGGTCGCCAAGAACGTCGTGGCGGCCGGGCTCGCCACCCGCTGCGAGGTCCAGGTCGCCTACGCGATCGGCAAGGCCGAACCGGTGGGCCTGTTCGTGGAGACCTTCGGCACCGCGGCGGTCGAGACGGAGAAGATCGAGAACGCCATCGGTGAGGTCTTCGACCTCCGCCCGGCCGCGATCATCCGCGACCTCGACCTGCTCCGCCCGATCTACGCCCAGACCGCGGCGTACGGGCACTTCGGCCGCGAGCTCCCCGACTTCACGTGGGAGCGCACGGACCGCGTGGAGGCGCTCCGCCAGGCCGCGGGGCTCTAGCACCCACGCCCGCGATCCTCGGTCCGGGGCCCGGACACCGCACACGGTGTCCGGGCCCCGGTGCGTGCGGCTGTTCCCGAGGGCCGGGACGTGTCAGTGGCGTCTGGTAGGAATGTGGCTGTGAGCAGCGACGACGAGCGGTCCGACGAGCCCGCTTCCGGGGCACCGGAGCAGCTTGCGCTCATCCGGGAGACGGTGCGCCGGGCCAAGGTGCCCCGCGCCAAGCCCCGGACCTGGCGGGGCGCCGCCCTCGCCGGGAAGCTTCCGGTCGCCCGCGTCCTGGTGAACAAGGGCGCACTCCACCTCGACCAGTACTTCGACTACGCCGTCCCCGAGGAGCTCGACGCGGACGCGCAGCCCGGCGTCCGGGTCCGGGTGCGTTTCGGGGCCGGAGGACGCCAGGTCCGCGGCGGGAGGCGCGAGGGCGGCGGGCTGATCGACGGCTTCCTCATCGAGCGGCGGGAGTCGTCGGACTACCAGGGAGCCCTGGCGGCCCTCGCCTACGTCGTCTCGCCCGAGCGCGTGCTGGGACCGGAGCTGCTGGAGCTCTCGAGGGCCGTGGCCGACCGCTACGCCGGCAGCCTCGCCGACGTACTGCAGCTCGCGGTGCCGCCCAGGAACGGCCGCGCCGAGGGCAGACCCTCGCCCGCACCGCTGCCGCCGCCCCCCGCCCCCGCTCCCGGGACCTGGGAGCGCTACGCACAGGGCCCCGGCTTCCTGCGGGCGCTGGCCGAGGGCGGGGCGCCCCGGGCCGTGTGGACGGCTCTGCCCGGACCGCACTGGCCCGAGGAGATCGCCCGCGCCATGGCAGCGACCCTGGCCTCGGGCCGGGGCGCGCTCGTCGTCGTACCGGACGGACGGAGCGCGGGACGGGTCGACGCCGCGCTCACCGACGTGCTGGGGGACGGGCACCACGCGCTGCTGACCGCCGACTCGGGACCGGAGAAGCGCTACCGCCAGTGGCTGGCGGTGGCGCGCGGCTCCGTGCGCGCGGTGGTCGGGACGCGGGCCGCGATGTTCGCCCCGGTTGCCGACCTGGGCCTGGTGGCCCTCTGGGACGACGGGGACTCCAGCCACAGCGACGACAACGCCCCCTTCCCGCACGTGAGGGAGGTCCTGGAGCTGCGGGCGGCACACGGCCGCTGCGCGTTCCTCCTTGGCGGGACGAGCTGCACGGTGGAGGCCGCCCAGCTGGTCGAGAGCGGCTGGGCCCTCCCCTTGCGTGCGGACCGGGACCAGCTGCGGATCGCGGCCCCCCTCGTACGTACCGTCGGCGACGGGGAGCTCGCGCGGGACGGCGCGGCCCGCTCGGCGCGGTTGCCCAGCCTGGCCTGGCAGACCGTGCGTGACGGCCTGCGCACCGGACCGGTGCTCGTCCAGGTGCCGCGCAGGGGGTACGCGCCCAGGCTGGCCTGCGAGCGCTGCCGTGAACCCGCGCGGTGCCGGCACTGCGCCGGGCCGCTCCAGGCACCGGACCAGCAGGACCTCGTATGCGCCTGGTGCGGGCGGGCCGAGACGGCCTGGAGCTGCGCCGCCTGCGGAGGGGTGCGGCTGCGGGCCCAGATCGTGGGGGCCCGCAGGACCGCCGAGGAGCTCGGACGCGCCTTTCCCGCCGTCCCGGTACGGACGTCCGGGCGGGACCATGTGCTGGACTCCGTCCCCGACGGGCCCGCACTCGTCGTCAGCACCCCCGGGGCGGAGCCGGTCGCCGAGGGCGGTTACGCGGCGGCGCTGCTGCTGGACGGCTGGGCAATGGTCGGCCGGCCCGACCTCCGGGCGGGAGAGGAGGCGCTGCGGCGCTGGACGGCCGCCGCAGCGCTGGTGCGGGGGCAGCCGGACGGCGGGACGGTGGTGATCGTCGCCGAGCCGACCCTGCGGCCCGTGCAGGCCCTGGTCAGGTGGGACCCGGTCGGCCACGCCCGTCGGGAGCTCGCGGAACGCGCCGAACTCGGCTTCCCACCGGTGTCCCGGATGGCCTCGGTGACCGGCCCGCCGGAGGCCGTGGCCGCGTACCTCGCCGGGGCGGAGCTGCCGCCCGAGGCGGAGGTGCTCGGACCGGTGCCGGGAGCGACTCCGGGCAGGCCCCGCAGACAGGGGGACGCCCCGCCCGGCGAGACCTGGGAGCGGGCGCTGGTCAGGGTCCCGCCCGGCCGGGGGGCGGCGCTGGCGTCCGCCCTGAAGGCGGCGCAGGCGGCGCGGACGGCCAGGAGTAGCGGCGACCCGGTACGCATCAGGATCGATCCGCCGGACATCGGCTGACGGGCCGGAGCGGGCGAGGGGGCCGGAAGTCACCCGGGGGCCACGCGTCCGGTGGCCGCTGTCCGGTGGTGTGCGTCCTCGGTCGCCGCGACGGGCTGCTCGGGAGCGCCCTGTCTCCGCTGCCGTCCGAAGTCGCAGGCCCGGCCGCGGTCCCCACCCGTCGGCGCCGCCCACCGGGGCCCAGTCGCAGGCCGCCGCCGTCAGCCGTTGCGGGGGCCGGGGAAGGCGCCGGGGCGGTCGGACGGCTGAGGCGGCATGGAGCGGGCCGCGGGCACGGCCGGCAGGACGGGGGAGGAGCCCTGCGTGGCGGGCACCGCGCGGTTCGCGTTGTCGGGAGCGGTCTCCACCGACCCCGGCTGCGGAGTGGTGCGGCGGGCGCCGTACCGGCGGTGCACCGCCTGCTTGGTGACCCCGAGGGCGGAGCCCACCGCGTCCCACGAAAAGCCCAGCGAACGGTCGAAGTCCACCGCCGCGGTGACCAGCGTCTCGACGCTGTCCCGTAGCTCCTGTGCGAGCCGGACCGTGGGGGCCGGGGCCCTGCCGTAGACGACGAAGCCCGCTGACGGGCCGGAGCGGCGCGGACGGTAGACGTTGCCGAGCTGCGCAGTGAGCGTACGCAGCGCGTCCACCTGCCGCCGGACCCGCTCGATGTCCCGCACCAGCAGGTGCAGGCTGGCACGCGCTTGGGCGTCGTGGGTTGCGTGGTCGGCCATGAACAAGCCTCTCGAACCGGCGTTGAAAGGGATCGGACCGCGCGGCGGCGGCCCACTTCGGTCAATCTCACTTGACCAACGCGTCACCCGGCCATGTGGTCACGCAACGGGGGCGTATGTGCATATGCGCGGGGCGCACGGACGTGCGTACGCCCCCTGCCCGTCGGCCGGGCCTGGCCGGGCGAGGCCTCCGGAGCAGCCCTTAGACTGGTGTGCTGCTCGCCACGTACGTTCCGGCCCGAGAGGCAGTCCGCCACCCATGAAGCTCGTCTTCGCAGGCACCCCCGAGGTCGCCGTTCCCGCTCTGGACGCCCTGATCGCCTCCGACCGCCATGAGGTGGCCGCGGTGGTGACCCGCCCCGACGCACCGGCCGGGCGGGGACGCCGGCTGATCGCCAGCCCCGTGGCCGAACGTGCGGAAGAGGCGGGCATCGAGGTGCTCAAGCCCGCCAGGCCGCGCGACGAGGACTTCCTGGCGCGGCTGCGGGAGATCGCACCGGACTGCTGCCCCGTGGTGGCGTACGGTGCCCTGCTCCCGAAGACCGCGCTTGACGTGCCCGCGCGGGGCTGGGTCAACCTGCACTTCTCGCTGCTGCCCGCCTGGCGCGGGGCGGCGCCCGTGCAGCACGCGGTGATGGCAGGGGACGAGGTCACCGGCGCGTCGACCTTCCTGATCGAGGAAGGACTGGACTCGGGACCGGTGTACGGAGTCCTGACCGAGGAGGTCCGGCCCACCGACACCAGCGGTGACCTGCTCACCCGCCTCGCCTTCGCGGGTGCCGGGCTGCTCGCCGCGACCATGGACGGCATCGAGGACGGCACCCTGCACGCCGTCCCGCAGCCTGCCGAGGGCGTGACACTCGCGCCCAAGATCAGCGTCGAGGACGCACAGGTGCAGTGGTCCGCGCCCGCGCTCCGGGTCGACCGGGTGGTGCGCGGCTGCACCCCCGCTCCCGGGGCATGGACCCTCTTCCGTGGGGAGCGCCTCAAGCTGGTGCAGGCCGCGCCCGTCCTGGACCGCACCGATCTGGCGCCGGGCGAGCTGTCCGCGGGCAAGAACAACGTGTACGTGGGCACCGGCTCGCACGCCGTGGAGCTCCTCTGGGTCCAGCCGCAGGGCAAGAAGCCGATGAGGGCCGCCGACTGGGCCCGCGGCGTGCGCATCGCCCACGGCGAGCTGCTGGGTACCTGAGGCTTCGATTCCGGCCTGCGGAGGCGGCGACGTACGCTGGACGGGTTAGCCCCCTCACCATCAGCGGAGCACCTTTCACGTGAACGACCAGCAGCGTCGCCGTCCCGCCAAGCCCCACCGCCGCCCCAAGAAGGATCCGGTGCGGTTCCTCGCCTTCGAGGTGCTCAGGGCCGTCGACGAGCGGGACGCCTATGCCAACCTCGTGCTTCCCCCGCTGCTGAAGAAGGCGCGCGCCAAGGGCGACTTCGAGGGCAGGGACGCGGCGCTGGCGACCGAGCTGGTCTACGGGACCCTGCGCCGCCAGGGCACCTACGACGCGATCGTCGCAGCCTGCATCGACCGGCCGCTGCGCGAGGTCGACCCGCCGGTGCTCGACGTGCTCAACATGGGTGTCCACCAGCTGCTCGGCACCCGCATCCCGACCCATGCGGCCGTCTCCGCCAGTGTGGAGCTGGCGCGGGTGGTGCTGGGGGAGGGCCGAGCCAAGTTCGTCAACGCGGTGCTGCGCAAGGTCTCCGCGCACGACCTCGACGGATGGGTGGAGCGCGTGGCACCCCCGTACGAGGAGGACGCCGAGGAGAACCTCTCCGTCGTCCACTCGCACCCCCGGTGGATCGTCACCGCCCTCTGGGACGCCCTGGGTGGCGGCCGCGCCGGGATCGAGGACCTGCTGGAGGCGGACAACGAACGGCCGGAGGTGACGCTGGTCGCCCGCCCCGGCCGCTCCACCACCGAGGAGCTGCTGGACGCCCTGGGCGAGGAGAGCGGTCTCCCCGGCCGCTGGTCGCCGTACGCCGTGCGGATGGCCGAGGGCGGCGAGCCCGGAGCCCTGGCCGCCGTAAGGGACGGCAGCGCGGGTGTGCAGGACGAGGGCAGCCAGCTCGTCGCCGCCGCACTGGCCGACGCTCCGGTCGAAGGCGAGGACACCCGGTGGCTCGACGGCTGCGCCGGTCCGGGCGGCAAGGCCGCGCTGCTGGCCGCGCTCGCCGCCGGACGCGGGGCCACCCTGCTCGCCGCGGAGAAGCAGCCGCACCGTGCCCGGCTCGTCGAGCGAGCGCTGGCGGGCAACCCGGGGCCGTACCAGGTGATCACCGCTGACGGGACCCGGCCACCGTGGCGGCCGGGCTCCTTCGACCGGGTCCTCGTGGACGTGCCCTGTTCCGGCCTCGGCGCGCTGCGCCGGCGCCCGGAATCCCGCTGGCGCCGCCGCCCGGAGGACCTGGAGAGCTTCGGCCCGCTGCAACGCGGCCTGCTGCGCGAGGCGTTGAAGGCCGTACGGATCGGCGGGGTGGTCGGCTACGCGACCTGCTCGCCGCACCTCGCCGAGACCCGGGTCGTCGTCGAGGACGTACTCAAGGGGCGCGGCGGAGCGCCCGCCCAGGCGGAGTGGATCGACGCCCGCCCGCTCCTCCCGGGTGTGCCCGCGCTGGGTGACGGGCCGGACGTCCAGCTGTGGCCGCATCTGCACGGCACGGACGCGATGTACCTGGCCCTGCTGCGCCGCACGGGCTGACCGGGCGGCGCAGCCCCGCGCGGGCCGTCCGGTCAGCGCGGACGGTCACCCGCCACGGCGACCCGCTCGGCCACCCTGCGGTGCGGGGCGTAGTCGTTCACCGCGTAGTGCTGGGTCGCCCGGTTGTCCCAGAACGCGACGTCCCCCGCGCGCCAGGTGAAGCGCACTTGGTACTCGGGCACATGCGCCTGCTGGAACAGCAGGCGCAGCATCCGGTCACTCTCCTCCCGGTCCCACCCGACGATCCGGGTGGTGAACGAGGTGTTGACGAAGAGCATCCGGCGTCCGGTGCCGGGATGCGTCCGCACCACCGGGTGCTCCACCGGCGGGAAGCGGTCCTGGAAGGGGGCCAGCCGCTCCTCGGGGGTGAACCGCGCGAAACCCGGCACGAAGTCGTGCACCGCACGCGCCCCTTCCAGACGCCCCTTCACCTCCGGCGGGAGATTGTCGTACGCGGCAGCCATGTCCGCCCACATCGTGTCGCCGCCGTACGGCGGCACCTCACGCAGGTGGAGGACGGCGCCGAGCGCCGGCCGCTCGCGGAACGTCACATCGGTGTGCCAGACGTTCTCGAAGCTCGGCGCGGACGCGCGGTCGAAGCGCGCCACCTCCGGGTCGTCCCCGGTTGCCAGCAGCGGGTTCGTCTCCAGCTCGCCCCAGTTGCGGGCGAAGGCCCGCTGCTCGGCCGAGCTGGGGTGCTGCCCGCGGAAGAAGAGCACCTTCCACTCCAGCAGCGCCCTGTCGAGCTCCTCGCGCACCGCGGGCACGAGCGGACGGGTCAGGTCGACACCCCTGACCTCGGCCCCGATCACCGGGCCGAGCGGTACGACGTCGAACAGCGTGTAGGGCCGGTCGGGTTGTCCCGGCGCCAGCCTGCGCAGCTCGCGGGGACCTTCGTACAGCCCGTCCGGAGGCAGCCGGGAGGCGCGCAGCGCGGGGGCGGAACCGATGGATGCGGTGAGGGACATGGGGACTCCTGTCTGCGTGGGGGTTGCGGGGCCGCCCGCCCGGGACGGGCGGTCCCTTCGGCTCAGCGGGCCGCTTCGCGTACCGCCGCGCCGATCTCGGCGCGCAGCGCGGCGTACTCGGGCAGCCCCCGCAGCCCGTCCGGGTCGTCGCTCCCGGTGCGGGGCAGGGGGATGGGGACGTCGAGTGCGACGGTGCCCGGACCGGCGCTCAGGACGACCGCGCGGGTACCGAGGAAGACGGCCTCGTCCACGCTGTGCGTGACGAAGACCGAGGTGATCCCCGTCCGGGCGCTCACCGTCCGCAGGTCTTCCTGGAGCCGCTCACGCGTGAGCGCGTCCAGGGCGGCGAACGGCTCGTCGAGCAGCAGCAGGTCCCTGCCGCCGGCCAGGGCCCGGGCGATGGCCACCCGCTGCTGCTGGCCGCCCGATATCTGCCAGGTCCTGCGTCGTGCGGTGCCGGCCAGCCCGACCCGGTCCAGCAACTCCTCGACGCGCGCGGGGCGCTCGGCCCGGGGGACTCCGGCGTAGCGGAGCGCCAGGGAGACGTTCTCGCCGACCGTGTGCCAGGGGAACAGCCGCGGCTGCTGGAAGACGACTCCCGCCTGGCGTCCCGGCTCCGGCTTCCGGCCGTGCACCGTGACGTGGCCGTTCGAGGCCTCCTCGAAACCGGCGATCAGCCGCAGCAGCGTGCTCTTCCCGCTCCCGGACGGGCCCACGAGCACCAGGAACTCACCGGCCGGGATGTCGAGCGACAGCGGTCCGAGGGCCGTCACGGCGTCCGAGCCCCGCCCGTAGCGGTGGGTCACCTCACGTACGGCCACGGCGGGCGGGACGGTTGCCGTACCGGCCCGGGGCTCTTCCGGAGCGACTTCTCGGGTGCTGCCCCGCTCGTCGGCTCGACGGCCATCGGCTCGAGGGTCATCCGCTCGAGGGCCATCGGCTCGGAGGTCATCGGGAGACTGCATCGCTGAGCCCTTCCACGTACACGGCCTTCTCCAGCTCCGAGAGTTCCGGTGCGGCCGGGATCTGCTTCTGCCCGGCCAGGAACTCCGCCGCGCTCCGCAGGTTCTCCGCCAGGCCGCCGACCTGGCCCGGGCGGCCCAGCCACTTGTCGTCGGCCTGGTCGGCCGGCTTGAGGAAGATGCCCTGCTTCAGCTGGGCGGCGGCGTCCTGGGGGCTGACCCCGAGCTGCTTGCCGACGGCCTCGGCGGCGGCCGACGGGTCGTCATGGATCAGGTCCAGCGCCTGTGCCTGGGCCTTGCGCCAGGCGGTGACGACCTCGGGCTGTTTCTTGATGAAGGCGGTGGACGCCACCCCCAGGTCGAGCGTGGGCTTGCCGGCCTCGGCCAGTTCCCGGCTGGACACCAGGGTCTTGCCGGTCTTGCCGAGTTCGTCGAGTGTGGGCAGCCAGACGTACGCCGCGTCGATGTCCCCGCGCGACCAGGCCGCGACGATGTCCTGCGGTTCGAGGTCGAGCAGATCGACCTTCGACGCGTCCACGCCCGACTTGTCGAGCGCGGCGAGCAGGCTGTAGTGCGAGGTGGAGCTGAACGGTGTGGCGACCTTGCGGCCCGCGAGATCCTTGACGTCCTTGATGCCGGAGCCGTCACGGGCCACCAACGCCTCGTTGTCACCCGCGACATCCAGCACCCAGGTGACCTGGTAGGGGATGTTCAGCGGCTCGGAGAGACCGCGCGCCACCGGACTGGAGCCGATCGCGGCCAGATCGACCGATCCGGCCACGAAGGCGGTGTTGATGGTCGCGCCGGAGTCGAATTTGATCCACTTGATCGTGTGGTCCGGCAGGGCCTTCTCCAGCAGGCCCTTCTCCTTCACGATCAGGTCGCCGCTGGGGAAGGCCTGGTAGCCGATCCGGATCGTTCTGCCGTCGCCCTGGTCGTCACCGCCTCCGCCGCCGCCGGTACCGCAGGCGGTGACCACGACGAGTGCTCCCAGAGCCGCGACGAGCATGGAGGTGCGGTGCGGACCGCGTGTACCGGGCATGGCGTAGTCCTTCGTTCGTTGTTCGTGGGGATCGGCACGGGGAGGGAGCCGGAGCGGTGGTACGGGGCAGGGCGGTCACGAAAGCCGGCGCCAGGGCGCGAGCCGGTTCTCGGCGCCCCGCAGCAGGGCATCGATCAACAGGCCGGAGACGCCGATCGCGAAGAGTCCGAGGACGACCACGTCGGACTGGTTGTAGCGCTGGGCGTCGCGGATCATGCCGCCGATGCCGGGCAGTCCGTTGACGGTCTCGGCGGCGACCACCGAGGAGTAGGCGATCCCGAACGCCAGCCGTACGCCGACCAGGATCTCCGGCAGCGCGGACGGCAGGACGACGGAGGTCACCACCTGCGAGCGGCGTGCCCCGATGGCCCGCGCGGCCTCGACCAGCGAGGCGGGCGCGGAGGCGACGGCGGACGCGGTGGCCACGGCCACGGGCGGCATGGCGGCGATCGCCAGCAGCCACAGCTTGGGCGCCTCGTCGATGCCGAACCAGATGATCAGCAGGCTGAAGTAGGCGAGCGGCGGCAGGGTACGGAGGAAGGCCACCGCCGGTTCGAACACCACCCGCACCCACGGCAGCGTGCCCATCAGCACCCCGGCCACGAGTCCGGCCAGGACACCGGCGCCCGCGCCGATGGCGATCCGGCGCAGGCTGATGCCCAGATGCTCGATCAGGGTGTGGCCCTGATAGCCGCGCACCCCGTCGTGGGTGCCGGACGTCTCGACGAGCGCGTCCCAGACGGCCGACGGCGGCGGTACCAGCAACGGTGACCACAGCCGCAGTGCGGTGACGAGCTGCCAGAGCGCGAGCAGCACGATCAGCGCGAGCAGCCGCAGCCCCACCCTGCGCAGCCGCGCGGCCCTCTCCGGCGAGCGGCGGCGCGCAGTGGGCGGGGAAGCGGGTTCACCGGAGAGCGCCGGGCGGGACGGCTGCTTCTCCGTGGTGGCGGGTGAGGTCATGGCGGACTCCGTCGAGAGGTGCCGCGGGCGCAGGGCCGCCGGGAGGGCAGGCAGGGCCGGGCAAGGGGTTGCGGAGCGCGGACGACAGCGCCCGCGGGCAACGTGGGGAGGAAGGCCCCCGCAGAACGTGAATGACCGATCCGGCGTACGCGGACGGTGACCGTCCGGTCCGGGCTCACGGACAGGGCTCTGGAGGGGACCGCCGGCTCACCCGAGGGGCGGCCGGAAGGCGGGCGGACGACGCCGCACAGTTCAGGTAGCGCTCAGCGCTGCCGGGCCAGGCTCAACAGGAGCAGCTGGTCACACGGCAGAGATCGATGCTGAGGCGCTCCTTCAGGAACTGGTCGCTGGTCACGGGGAGTTTCTAACACAGCCTCATGGCCGGCACCAGGGGCTGTCCGCGCCCTGGTACGGACCGCAGCGGGTCACCGGCTCCGGGGCTCGCCCGCCGGCCGTCGAGCCCGCTCCCCGGGGCGGGGCGGGGCGGACCAGGGGCGGTGGGACCGGCGGAGGGGGCTGCCCCTTCCGGCGGATCCCGTGGGCGGCCCGGGCCCGGAAAGCGGATCCGAGGGGGAGAAAAGACCGGGGACCGTGCGAACCGTAATGATCCCGTGAGGCTTTGGAGCGCACCTGGGCGAGGAAGTGGCGCCGAGCATGGCAGGCTTGGGTACATGGCCCAGATCAACCCCAGCATCCTGTCCGCCGACTTCGCCCGTCTCGCCGAGGAGGCGAAGGCGGTGGAAGGCGCCGACTGGCTCCATGTCGATGTCATGGACAACCACTTCGTGCCCAACCTGACACTCGGCGTGCCCATCGTGGAGGCGCTGAGCAAGGCCACGGACACCCCGCTGGACTGCCATCTCATGATCGAGGACGCGGACCGCTGGGCGCCGCAGTACGTCGAGGCCGGTGCCGGCTCGGTCACCTTCCACGCGGAGGCCGCGGCCGCGCCCGTTCGGCTGGCCCGGGAGATCAGGGCGAAGGGCGCCCGCGCCTCCATGGCGCTCAAGCCCGCCACACCCATCGAGCCGTACGAGGACCTGCTCCCCGAGCTCGACATGCTGCTGATCATGACGGTGGAGCCCGGCTTCGGGGGCCAGGCCTTCCTGGACATCATGCTGCCGAAGATCCGCCGCACCCGTGAGCTGATCTCGAAGCACGGTCTCGAGCTGTGGCTGCAGGTCGACGGCGGGGTCTCGGCCGCCACCATCGAGCGCTGCGCCGAGGCCGGCGCGGATGTGTTCGTCGCCGGGTCGGCGGTCTACGGGGCCGAGGACCCGGCCGAGGCGGTGCGGGCGCTGCGTGCCCAGGCGGACACCGTCACGGCTTCCGCACCCTGGGCATGCGGCCACTGAACAAAGCTCAGATGAACGTGGCCCGACGGGCCTGATCAAGGATCGCCGGATCTGACAGGATGAACGGCGTACGAGCGTGTGAACAGTGAGGAGATCGCGGTGTCTGGCATCTCGGCGGGTCGGTCAGCCATGCGGATGGGACCCGCGGAGCTGGTGCAGGCGGCGGCCATGGCCCGCCGGTTCTACCTCGAGGGAAAGTCGAAGATCCAGATCGCCGAGGAGTTCGGCGTCAGCCGCTTCAAGGTGGCCCGGGTTCTGGAGACGGCCCTCGAGCGTGATCTCGTACGGATCGAGATCCGGGTACCGGCGGAGCTGGACGCGGAGCGCTCCGACGCGCTCCGGGCCCGTTACGGCCTGCGGCACGCTGTCGTGGTCGAATCCCCGGCGGAGGAGCAGGACGACGCCGCCGATCCGGAGAACCTGGGTGAGGTCGCGGCCGATCTGCTCGGCGAGCTGGTGAACGAGGGCGATGTGCTGGGGCTGGCCTGGGGCCGCTCCACCATCCACATGGCGGCGGCCCTCGACCGGCTGCCCCCGTGCACGGTCGTACAGCTGACCGGGGTCTACGACGCCGGCACGGCCGAGCGCGGCTCGGTCGAGGCGGTCCGCCGGGCCGCTCAGGTGTCCGGCGGTGAGGCGCACCCCATCTACGCTCCGATGCTTCTGCCCGACCCGGCGACGGCGGCCGCGCTGCGGCACCAGACGGGTATCGCCCGCGCTTTCGAGTACTTCGACAAGGTGACCGTCGCCGCGGTCTCCATCGGATCCTGGGAACCCGGCATCTCGACCGTCCACGACATGCTCTCGGACGAGGAGCGGGGCCACTACGCCTCGCTCGGCGTGGCGGCGGAGATGTCCGCCCACCTCTTCGACGCGGACGGACGAAGGGTCGGCCGGGACCTCGGTGAGCGGTGCATCACCGTGGAGGCCGACAGGCTGCGCCGGATCCCCGAGGTGGTGGCCATCGCCGGGGGCCAGCGCAAGGCGGCGGCGATCGGCGCGGTGCTGCGCTCGGGTCTGGTCACCAGCCTCGTCACGGACACGGCGGCGGCCGACTTCCTCCTGACGGAGTCCGCCGCCGGTCAGCGGCCCGCACTGGAGCGTGCCGACCCGGACGACTGATCCCAGGCACGTCCGACCGTGATCACGACCGATCCCGGGACGACCGCCCCCCGAGCACGGCGGAGGCCGGGCACCACAGGGTGCCCGGCCTCCGCCGTGCCGTCCTCAGCGGCTGTCACCCGCGCCCAGCGGTGCGTGGTCCGCGCCGACGCCGAGCACGGACTCCTCCAGGTAGGCCGCGGGCTCCGCGTACTGGCTGACGTCCGCCGGGTTGTAGCGGGGGGTCTGCCGCGACCAGTCCAGATTCCCGCGCATCCAGCTCCGCATCCCGTCGAGATAGGGCACCAGCAGGCCCGCCAGTTCCGGGTACAGGTCGAGCAGCTCGCTCTCGGCGGCGAGGAACCGCTTCGTCTCCGCGGCTATCTCCGCGCACACGTGCTCGAGTGCCTGGCGCTTCCCGTAGCCGCGGTGGTGACGGACCAGGTGGACGAGATTGTGGATCTCGCCCAGGAGCTGTTCCTTCTCGTAGGAGTAGACGTCGTTCGCCCAGCACACGACGTTGCAGGACGCCTCCAGCGCCGTGATGAACCGGGCGTCGTTGTGGATCGACTCGGGCGCCCCGATGCCGACGACGATCTCGATCAGATCCATGCACACGTGGATCGCCCCGGTGTGCCGTCGCTTGGCGATGTACGTGGCCTCCGACGGTACGACCCCGTCGGCGCGGTTCCCCGCCTCCCAGGTGGTGGCGGTCGTCAGGTACGTCATCAGGTGCCAGGTGAAACGGGCGCGCCAGTGGGGGGAGGCCTCCGGAACCGTACGTTCCCACAGGTCCGCCAGGGCGACGAGTGCGGCGGGGGCCTCCTCGTCCGGACGGGGACCGGGCGCCGTACCCTCGACCACGGCGCGCATCCGCTCCACCACCTCGCGCACACGGTCGGGGCTGCGCCCCAGGTGTCCGTCGTCCAGCTGGTCGTCGACGAGGAAGAGCCAGACGAACCAGTCGGCGACCAGATCGAGGTGCTCGCTGTTCGCCGTCGGGTAGACCATGCCCACGAAGGCGCCGAAGTCCGCCTGGGCGAAACGCCGCCTGGCCGATTCCCGATGGATCAGGCCGGTGCGCCGCGTCCAGGTGTCGAGGTGTTCACGGGTGTGAGGTACGTGCGAGTTGCTGCGCCGGGGGAACGGGCAGTAGATGTCGGGCAGTTCGCTTTCCACAGGCGGATCCCCATCCTCTCCGGTCAAACGCGTGACAGGTGTTCCGGGCTCGTGGGCGGCATCGCGCCTACCGCAGAGACCTGCGGTTTTGAAGCTACCTGACCCCTCGTCACCCGGTCCAGGGATAGTGATCACGAAGGAGCGATTCCTGTTCGGGTAGGGTCCATGGGTAAGGCAGGTTCCACTTGCCCGGCCCCCCGGACAGCCTCCTTGGAGGAACTGACGAACGTGGGGGCTCATTGCTGTGTTTTCGTGGAAACGACCTGCACCGTTTCGTATGAAAAAATGGGTGTTATGCGTTTTCTTGAGCCCGGTACCGGTCGCTACACGACCTCTCCCTCGGTCCCCTACGACCTGACGTACGACGATGTCTTCATGGTTCCCGGCCGCTCCGCGGTGGGGTCCCGGCAGGCCGTGGATCTCTCCTCGCCGGACGGCAGCGGCACCACCATTCCGCTCGTCGTGGCGAACATGACCGCCATCGCGGGCCGCCGGATGGCCGAAACCATCGCCCGGCGCGGCGGCCTGGTCGTGATCCCCCAGGACATTCCGATCGAGGTCGTCACCGAGGTCATCGGCTGGGTCAAGAACCGTCACCTCGTGCTCGACACGCCGATCGTGCTGGCCCCCGGCCAGACCGTCGGCGACGCACTGTCCCTCCTGCACAAGCGGGCCCACGGGGCCGGCGTCGTCGTGGACGCCGGGCACCGGCCCGTCGGCGTCGTCACCGAGCACGACCTGACCGGCGTCGACCGCTTCACCCAGCTGTCCGAGGTCATGTCCAAGGACCTGGTCCTGCTGGACGCGGACATCGACCCGCGCGAGGCCTTCACCAAGCTCGACGGCGCCAATCGCAAGCTCGCTCCGGCGGTCGACGCGGACGGCCGGCTCGTCGGCATCCTCACCCGCAAGGCGGCGCTGCGCGCGACGCTCTACACCCCCGCGGTCGACGCGGACGGCAAGCTGCGGATCGCGGCGGCCGTCGGCATCAACGGCGACGTGGCCGGCAAGGCCAAGCAGCTCCTCGACGCCGGCGTCGACACCCTCGTCGTGGACACCGCGCACGGCCACCAGGAATCCATGATCAGCGCGGTCGCCGCCGTCCGGGCGCTCGGCCCGGAGGTGCCGATCGTCGCGGGTAACGTCGTGGCGGCAGAGGGCGTGCGTGACCTGATCGAGGCCGGCGCCGACATCATCAAGGTCGGTGTGGGTCCCGGCGCGATGTGCACCACCCGGATGATGACCGGCGTGGGCAGGCCGCAGTTCTCCGCCGTACTGGAATGTGCCGCCGAGGCGAAGAAGCACGGCAAGCACGTCTGGGCCGACGGCGGTGTCCGGCACCCGCGCGACGTGGCGATGGCGCTCGCCGCGGGCGCTTCCAACGTCATGATCGGTTCCTGGTTCGCCGGTACCTACGAGTCGCCCGGTGACCTCCAGCAGTCCGCCGACGGGCGGTACTACAAGGAGTCGTTCGGCATGGCCTCGGCGCGCGCGGTCAAGAACCGCACCTCGGAGGAGTCCGCCTACGACAGGGCCCGCAAGGGCCTGTTCGAGGAAGGGATCTCCACCTCGCGGATGTTCCTCGACCCCACCCGCCCCGGTGTGGAGGACCTGGTCGACTCGATCATCGCCGGTGTCCGCTCCTCGTGCACCTACGCGGGCGCGTCCTCGCTGGAGGAGTTCGCCGAGAAGGCGGTCGTGGGTGTGCAGAGCGCCGCCGGTTATGCGGAGGGCAAGCCGCTCCACGCCAGCTGGAGTTGATGTCGCGGGGCCGCTGGGCCCCGCATCATGGGTGCCCTTTCCGGTGTTCGCGCCGGGAGGGGCACTTCGCATGCGCGCCCGAGGTCATGGAGGCCGGTCCTCGTCACATGCGAGCACTCCGGTACCTCTTCAACATGGTTGAAGCATAAGTAATATGAGCCGCAATCAGCTGCCCGCCCCCTCTGCGGTAAGGGACTTCATGACATCCTTCTTCACCGACCTGGCCCAGCAGTACATCGACGGCGAGTGGAGGCCGGGGAAGGGGTCCTGGGACATCATCGACTTCAACCCGTACAGCGGTGAGAAGCTCGCGTCGATCACCGTCGCGACGGCCGGAGAGGTGGACCAGGCCTACCGGGCCGCCGAGCGGGCGCAGCCGGAATGGGCGGACACGAACCCGTACGCCAGGCGGGCCGTGCTGGAGAAGGCGCTGCGCGTCGTCGAGGAGCGCGAGGCCGAGATCGGCGAGGCGATCGTCGCGGAGCTCGGCGGCACCCGGCTGAAGGCGGGCTTCGAACTGCACCTCGCGAAGGAGTTCCTGCGCGAGGCGGTCCAGCTCACCCTGCGCTCCACGGGGCAGATACTCCCCTCGCCGACCGAGGGCAAGGAGAACCGCGTCTACCGGCTGCCCGTGGGCGTCGTGGGCGTCATCAGTCCCTTCAACTTCCCCTTCCTGCTGTCGCTCAAGTCGGTCGCACCCGCGCTGGCCCTCGGCAACGCCGTGGTCCTCAAGCCGCACCAGAACACCCCGGTCTGCGGAGGCACGCTGATCGCCAAGGTGTTCGAGGAGGCGGGGCTGCCCGCCGGGCTGCTGAACGTGGTGGTCACCGACATCGCCGAGATCGGCGACAGCCTGCTGGAGCACCCGGTCCCGCAGGTCATCTCCTTCACCGGCTCGGACAGGATCGGCCGTCACGTCGCGACGGTCTGCGCGGCCAACCTCAAGCGCGCGGTGCTCGAACTGGGCGGCAACAGCGCGCTGATCGTCCTGGACGACGCCGACGTCGACTACGCCGTCGACGCTGCCGTCTTCAGCCGCTTCATCCACCAGGGCCAGGTGTGCATGGCGGCCAACCGCATCCTGGTGGACCGCTCGGTGGAGCAGGAGTTCACCGAGAAGTTCGTCGCCAAGGTCGCTTCACTGCGGGTGGGCGACCCGGCCGACCCCGCGACGCACATCGGTCCGCTGATCAGCTCATCGCAGGCCGACGCGGTGGCCAAGCTCGTCGACGAGACCGTGGAGGCCGGCGCCACGGCACTGCTGCACGGCCGGGCCGAAGGCAATGTGGTGAGTCCGTCCGTCCTGACCGGCCTCGCCGACGACTCTCCCGTCCTGCGGCAGGAGATATTCGGGCCGGTGGCCCTGCTGATCCCCTTCGACGGTGAGGACGAGGCCGTGCGGATCGCCAACGACACCCCGTACGGGCTGAGCGGCGCCGTCCACACCGGCAACATCGAGCGCGGCGTACGGGTGGGGCAGCAGATCCGGACCGGCATGATCCACATCAACGACGGCACCGTCCACGACGAGCCCATCGTTCCCTTCGGCGGGGAGAAGAACTCGGGCCTGGGGCGGCTGAACGGCGAGTCGATGCTCGAGGCGTTCACCACGCAGAAGTGGATCTCGGTCCAGCACGGCCGTTCGCAGTTCCCCTTCTGACCTGCCGCTCCCCGCGGTGAGCGCGCTCCGCCCGGGGCGCCCGTGGTCTACTTCGGGGGCGGCCCGTGCCGCCCCCGGACCCTCCCGCCGCAGAGAAGTGACCCACCCGAAGTGCGCCTGAACGATCTCGACGAACGCATCGTCCACGCCCTCGCCGAGGACGCCCGTCGCTCCTACGCGGACATCGGCGCCCTCATCGGCCTCTCCGCACCCGCGGTGAAACGCCGTGTGGACCGGCTGCGCGCCGAAGGCGCCATCACGGGCTTCACCGTGCGGGTCGACCCGGCGGCGCTCGGCTGGGAGACCGAGGGGTTCATCGAGATCTACTGCAGCCGCAACACCGCTCCCGAAGCCATCAAGCGGGGCCTGGCCGCCTATCCGGAGATCGCGTCCGCGTCCACGGTGACGGGCGACGCAGACGCGATCGTGCAGGTCTTCGCCGCCGACATGCGGCACTTCGAGCAGGTGCTGGAGCGGATCGCCGGCGAGCCGTACGTCGAGCGGACCAAGTCGGTCCTGGTCCTCTCCCCGCTGCTGCGGCGGTACTCGTCGGGCCCTCCGGCCTGAGGGTCCGACGGCCTGAGGGTGGGCCGGCCTGAGGGTGGGCCGGCCTGAGGGCGGGCCGGTGCCGGTGCCGGGGGCAGAGGCCGGGTGTCGCGGGAGCCCGGCTCCGGGGCCGGCCGACGCCCACGGGACGAGACCGACATCACTCGCCTGACCTGCGAAGACGCCTCATGCAACGAATCGCCGCCCGAGCCCCTTTCCGCGCAACGGATCGACGGTGTGTGCGCAACAATCGCGTCTTGTCGGCGGTGATCTCCGCGCCGTACCTTCAATACGTCTCCCCACCCCGCTCGTCCCGCCCGAGGTCAGCCATGCCGCCGTTGCGCACCGCCCTGCTCCAGAGCTCCGGACGAGCCGGCTCCGTGGACGACAACCTCGCCACGCTCGACGGGGCCGCCGCGCGGGCCGCCGCCGCGGGGGCCAGGCTGCTGGTCTGCCCGGAGCTGTTCCTCACCGGCTACGCCATCGGAGACGCCGTCCCCGAGCTCGCCGAGCCCGCGGACGGACCCGCCGCGCAAGCGGTCGCCGAGATCTGCGCACGACGCGGCCTCGCCGTCCACTACGGCTATCCGGAGCGCGCCGGCGAGGCGGTCTTCAACGCGGCGCAGCTCATGGGCCCCGACGGGGCGCCACTCGCCAACTACCGCAAGACGCACCTCTTCGGCAGCTTCGAGGAGGAGTGGTTCACCCCCGGTGAGCGTCCCGTGGTGCAGGCCGAGCTGGACGGCGTGAAGATCGGGCTGCTGATCTGCTACGACGTCGAGTTCCCGGAGAACGTGCGCGCGCACGCCCTGGCCGGTACCGAGCTGTTGCTGGTCCCGACCGCGCTGATGCACCCCTTCCCGTTCGTCGCCGAAGCCGTCGTACCCGTCCGCGCCTTCGAGAGCCAGCTCTACATCGCCTACGTCAACAGGGCAGGCAGAGAAGGCGAGTTCGACTTCACGGGGCTCAGCTGCCTGGCCGGCCCCGACGGCACGGTCCGCGCCCGCGCAGGCCGGGGCGAGGAACTGCTCGTCGGTGAGGTCGACCCCGGGCTGCTCGCCGGGTCACGCGCCGCCAACCCGTATCTCGAGGACCGCCTCCCCGGCCTGTACGGCTCTCTGGTCTGAGCATCCCGCCCCCGTCCGACGCTCTTCCCCCGCTAGGAGTCCGTACCCCATGACGTCCACGGTGCCCAACGCCGTCCAGCACACCGACGCGCAGCCGCCGATCACCATGTTCGGGCCGGACTTCCCGTACGCCTACGACGACTACCTCGCCCACCCGGCGGGAATCGGGCAGATACCGGCGACCGAGCACGGTGCCGAGGTGGCCGTCATCGGCGGAGGGCTCTCCGGAATCATCGCCGCGTACGAACTCATGAAGATGGGCCTGAAGCCCGTGGTCTACGAGGCGGACCGGATCGGTGGCCGGCTGCGCACCGTGGGCTTCGACGGCTGCGACCCCTCGCTGACGGCCGAGATGGGCGCCATGCGCTTCCCGCCCTCGTCCACGGCGCTCCAGCACTACATCGACCTGGTGGGTCTGGAGACCAAGCCGTTCCCCAACCCCCTCTCCCCGGCCACTCCGTCGACCGTCGTCGACCTCAAGGGCGAGTCCCACTACGCGCGGACCATCGACGACCTGCCGCCCGTTTACCGCGAGGTGATGGACGCCTGGAACTCCTGCCTGGAGGAGGGCGCGGACTTCTCCGACATGAACCGCGCGATGCGCGAGCGCGACGTACCGCGCATCCGGGAGATCTGGGCGAAGCTCGTCGAGAAGCTCGACGACCAGACCTTCTACGGCTTCCTGTGCGGATCCGACGCCTTCGCCTCGTTCCGGCACCGCGAGATCTTCGGGCAGGTCGGCTTCGGCACCGGCGGCTGGGACACCGACTTCCCCAACTCGATCCTGGAGATCCTCCGCGTCGTCTACACCGAGGCCGACGACCACCACCGGGGGATCGTCGGCGGCAGCCAGCAGCTGCCGCTGCGCCTGTGGGACCGTGAACCGCGAAAGATCGTGCACTGGCCGCTCGGCACGTCGCTCTCCTCCCTGCACGACGGGGAGCCGCGTACCGCCGTGACACGGCTCGACCGCACCGCCGGGAACCGGATCACGGTCACCGACGCCACCGGTGACATCCGCACCTACCGGGCGGCGGTCTTCACCGGTCAGTCCTGGCTGCTGCTCTCCAAGATCGCCTGCGACGACGCGCTCTTCCCGATCGACCACTGGACGGCGATGGAGCGCACCCACTACATGGAGTCGTCCAAGCTGTTCGTGCCCGTCGACCGGCCGTTCTGGCTGGACAAGGACGAGGCCACCGGCAGGGACACGATGTCCATGACGCTCACGGACCGGATGACCCGGGGGACGTACCTCCTGGACGACGGCCCCGACAAGCCGGCCGTCATCTGCCTCTCCTACACCTGGTGCGACGACAGCCTGAAGTGGCTGCCGCTCTCCCCGAACGAGCGCATGGACGTCATGCTCAAGTCGCTCGGCGAGATCTATCCGGGCGTCGACATCCGCAAGCACGTCATCGGCAACCCGGTCACCGTCTCCTGGGAGAACGAGCCGTACTTCATGGGTGCCTTCAAGGCCAACCTGCCCGGCCACTACCGCTACCAGCGACGCCTGTTCACCCACTTCATGCAGGACCGGCTGCCCGCCGACAAGCGCGGCCTGTTCCTCGCGGGCGACGACATCTCATGGACGGCGGGCTGGGCCGAGGGAGCCGTGCAGACCGCGCTGAACGCGGTGTGGGGCGTGATGGCGCAGTTCGGCGGGGAGACGGACCCGACGAACCCCGGCCCGGGCGACGTCTTCGACGAGATCGCGCCGGTCGAGCTCCCGGAGGGCTGAAGGGAGGAGCTCGTAAGGGGCGCAGCGCTTCAGCGGCACGGAGTGAGCAGGAAGCGCCCCACCAGCCCGGTTCCGGCATCCATGCGCGCCCTGAACTCCTCGGCCAACGGCGGCACCCCACGCAGCTGCCACAGCATCCGGGCCGCCGTCCACGAGGCATCGCGGGCCCGCTCCAGACTCCAGGACCCCGCGAGATGGATGAGCGGATCGGCGACCTCCAGCAGATCGGGACCCGGCATCAGATCTTCGCGGATCTGCTCCTCCAGCATCACGAGAAGATCGCCCACCCGGTCGAACTCCTCCTTCAGGTCCGCCGGAGCGCAGCCGAGCGTACGGCAGGTGTCCACGACGGCCAGCGCGAGATCGTGTCCGATGTGCGCGTTGATACCGGCCAGTGCGAACTGCAGGGGGTGTACGCCCGGATGGCGCCGGTACTGGAACAGAGGGCGCCAGCACGCGGGCGGACTGCCGCCCGAGACGGCCGTGTCGACCGCCGTCAGATAGTGCTCGGCGAAGCGCACGTCCAGTGCGGCGACGGCCTTCCGGTCCCGGAACGCTCCGTCCGCGATGTGCTGGGAGACGGTCTCCGTGACCGTCAGATAGACCTGGTTGAAGATTGCCACCCCGTCGCCGGGCGGCCAGCCGGAGCGGAACGCACGCATCCGCCCGATCACCGCTCCGACATCGGTCACCGGGCCGGCCGTGCCGGCCGGAACTGCGAACTGCTCGATCCGGTCCATGCGGGCAGCGTCGCAGTCATGGGCTCGCCAGGGCGCCGACGGGCCGGTGACGTCATCGGATCGGACGAACACCGGCGCCGGGGGAGGGGACGCGTGGATGAAGGACTTCGCCGCAGGACCCGGCAGCGGACCGGTCGTCGTGATCCTGGAGCCGGACGCGATCGCCCGGTCCGACTGGCTCTCCGCCGCACAGCGAACCGACCGCTTCGCGTCCCTGGCCCGGGCGGGCCGGACCCTGCACGCGGCGAAACCGGGGGCCAGGGTCTACCTCGACGGCGGGCACTCCGGCCGGGACGTCGTCGAGAAACAGGCGGTGGCGCTCCGCGAGGCGGGCGCGGCCACCAGTGGCGACGGCATCTTCACCAACGTGTCCGACGTCCACAGCACGGCCGACGAGACCGCGTACGCCCGGCGGGTGATCGCCGCGCTGGGCGGACGGCCTGGGCTGGGCGCCGTCATCGACACCAGCCGCAACGGCAACGGGGCGCCGAAGGCCGGCGAGTGGTGCGACCCCGCCGGCCGGGCACTCGGCAGGACCCCGACGACGGTCTCCGGCCTGGCCCGGATCGACGCCTACCTGTGGGTGAGGCTGCCGGGGGAGTCGGACGGCCGCAAGGCCCGGCGGGTTCGTTCGCCCCCGACCACGCGTACGAGCCGGCCACGGGCTGAGCGGGTACCGCCGGGTCGGGAGCGGCCGTTCGCTTCGTCAGGACTTCCCGGCCGGCGGTTCGTCGTCGTACTGGGACGTTCCCGAGTCGAGCAGGGGCTCCTGGGTCTTGAGGTGCGCGGGGGCGAAGGCCCGCAGTGCGTGATAGCCGGTGATCACGACGAGCGTGCCGAGGGCGATCCCGCTCAGCTCGAAGTTGTCGGTGATCTTCAGGCTGACACCGCCGACGCCGATGATGATGCCCGCGGCGGCGGGCACGAGGTTGAGGGGATTGCGCAGGTCGACCTTGGCGTTCAGCCAGATCTGGGCGCCCAGCAGGCCGATCATGCCGTACAGGATGACGGTGATGCCGCCGAGCACGCCGCCGGGGATCGCGGCCACGACCGCGCCGAACTTGGGGCACAGGCCGAAGAGCAGTGCGAAGCAGGCCGCGGCCCAGTAGGCGGCGGTGGAGTAGACCCGGGTCGCCGCCATCACCCCGATGTTCTCGGAGTACGTGGTGTTGGGCGGGCCGCCGACGGCCGTGGACAGCATCGAGGCGGCGCCGTCCGCGGCGATCGCGGTGCCCAGCTTGTCGTCGAGGGAGTCGCCGGTCATCTCGCCGACCGCCTTCACATGCCCGGCGTTCTCGGCGATGAGGGCGATGACGACCGGCAGCGCGACCAGGATCGCCGACCACTCGAAGCTCGGCGCGTGGAAGGACGGCAGCCCGATCCAGTCCGCGTTCCCCACGGCCGACAGGTCCAGCCGCCAGTGGTCGACGGCCTCGGCGCCGCCGGCCGGGGAGTGGATCTTCCCGAGGACCAGGTCGAGCACCCATGAAAGGACATAGCCGAAGACGAGCCCGAGGAAGATCGCGATACGGGAGAAGAACCCGCGCAGGCAGACCACGGCCAGGCCCGTGAACAGCATCACCAGGAGGGCCGTCCACTGGTCCTGCGGCCAGTACGTCGACGCGGTGACGGGCGCCAGGTTGAAGCCGATCAGCATCACGACGGCCCCGGTCACCACGGGGGGCATCGCCGCGTGGATGATCCGCGCGCCGAACCGCTGCACCACGAGCCCCACCAGGAACAGCACGGCACCGACCACCAGCACCGCGCCCGTGACGGTCGCACTGCTGCCGCCACTGGCCCGGATCGTGGCGGCCACGCCGACGAAGGAGAGCGAGCACCCCAGGTAGCTGGGCACCCTGCCCTTCGTCGCCAGGAGGAAGATGGCGGTGGCGACGCCGGACATCATGATGGCGAGGTTCGGGTCGAGGCCCATCAGGACGGGCGCCACGAAGGACGCGCCGAACATGGCCACCACGTGCTGGGCACCCAGGCCGAACGTGCGGGGCCAGGAGAGCCGCTCGTCGGGGCGCACCACGGCCCCCGGTGCGGGCGTCTTTCCGTCGCCGTGCAAGGTCCAGCGCACGCCGAGGCCCATGGTCGCTCCCTGATTGGTGTGTGCGGTGCGCCCTGGGGGTCCACCCGCGGAAAAGATCAGAGCCATGTTAGTGCCGCAGCGCCGTGCCCTCGCGCTCGGCCCCGCCGCGGGCGGGACCACCCGTTCCGCCCACCCCCGCCGCGGGCGGAACCACGCGTTCCGCCCGGCCGTCGCCCGCCCGCCGACCGCTGCGGTCCCTACCCTCCCGCCGTGGGCCGGGCGTCAGCTGCCTGCCGGGCTCCGGGTCGGCGCCGGCCGCGGGGCGCCGCCTTCCGCGACCTTGCGGTCGCCTGCCCGCAGCACCCCGGCCCCCAGGACGAGCCCGAAGGCCAGCACCGTCACCAGACCGAACGACACGAGCAGCGAGGTCGCCTCCGCCAGCGAGCCGATCGCGGACGGGGCGATGAGCCCGGAGGTGTACGTGATCGTGGCGACGCCCGCGATGGCCCGGCTCGGGTTCGAGCCGCTGCGTCCGGCCGCGGCGAACGCCAGCGGAACGACGACCGCCACGCCCAGGCCCAGCAGCCCGAAGCCGGTGAGCGCCAGGGCGGGGCCGGGTGACAGGACCACGAGCAGCCCACCGGCCGTGGCCAGGACGCCTCCGACCCGCACGGTCCGGACCGCGCCGAAACGGTCGACGACCTTGTCGCCGGCGATCCGGGCGATGGCCATCATGAGGGCGAACGCCGTGGTCGACGCCGCGGCGAGCCCGGCCGAGCTGCCCATGACGTCCCGGAGGTAGACAGCCGACCAGTCCATGCTGGCCCCCTCGGCGAACACCGCGCAGAAGCCCACCGCTCCGATGACCAGTGCGGACTTCGGCGGCAGGGTGAAGCGCGGCGGCGGCTCCTCGTCGGGCTCGCTGCGCAGGTCCAGGACGCCCTGGCAGGCGGCCAGGCCGAGCGCTGTCAGCACCAGCGCGGCCAGGGTGTGGTGCAACCGGGCGTCGGCGCCCACGTGGGCCGCGACCGTGCCCGCCGCCGAACCGATCAGGGCGCCCACGCTCCACATGCCGTGCAGCCCGGACATGATCGACTTGTCGAGGCGGTTCTCCACCTCTACGCCGAGCGCGTTCATCGCCACGTCCGACATCCCCGCGGCCGCGCCGTACACGAACAGCGCGAGGCAGAGTGTGAGCAGGTTCGGGGCCAGGGCCGGCAGGATCAGCGCCAGTGTCCAGAGTGCCAACAGCCCGCGCAGGGCCGTCCGGGCCCCGAAACGGTGACTGACGCCGCTCGCCAGTGGCATGGCCAGCGAGGCGCCGATGGCGGGGAAGGCGAGTGCGAGACCGAGCTCACCCGCGCTCACCGATGCGTGGTCCTGGATCCACGGGACCCGGGTCGCGAAACTGCCGGTCACCGCCCCGTGCACGGCGAAGACCGCGGCGACCGCGTACCTCGCCCGCCTGACCTGCTCCGTGCCGATGACCGAAACCGCTGGATCCTTCGTCATACGCCGTGCCCTCCCCTGAAGATCCCTGCCCGCCGGTGTCCTCCGGAGGGCGTCGCGCGTTGCGGGGCGTAAACTATCAGGAACCCTGCCTGATAAATAACCCCATGGCGATGGACCGTCAGCGATCTGGAAGGATCCCGGCATGCCCGCATCCCCGAGCACCGCCAGGGCCATCAACGACCGGCTCGCCCTGCGGCTCCTCCAGCAGGACGGCCCGCTGACGGCCACTCAGCTGAAGACCCTGACGGGCCTGTCCCGGCCCACGGTCGCCGATCTGGTGGACCGGTTGCAGGACGCCGGCCTCGTCCGGGTCGTCGGGGAGAGCGGCTCGGACCGCCGCGGACCCAACGCCCGCCTGTACGGGATCGTCGCCGACCGGGCGCATCTGGCCGCCCTGGACGTGCGTACGGACAGCGTGGCCGTGGCCGTCGCGGATCTGCTCGGCGTGACGCTCGCCGAGGCGACCCTGCCCATCGGCAGTGACACCGGGACGCGGCCCGCGGTCGAGCGGGCCGTCGCGATGCTGGAGCGCACCGCCCGCACCGCGGGCACGGCCCCGCTGCACAGCGTCGGCATCGGCGCCCCCGGCCTGATCGACCCCGTCACCGGTGAGCTCCGGAACACCGCCGGGCTTCCCGCCTGGCACCGGGGCCTGGTCAGGGAACTCCAGGCGCGCCTGCCCGCCACCGTCCTCGTGGAGAACGAGACCAATCTCGCCGCCGTCGCCGAGCACCGCATCGGCGCCGCCCGCGACCGTGACACCTTCGTCCTGCTCTGGCTCGGCCACGGCATCGGCGCCGCCGTCATGCTCGACGGCAAGCTGCGCCGCGGCGCGTCGGGCGGGGCGGGGGAGATCGGTTTCCTGCCGGTCCCCGGGACCGCGGGGGTCCCTTCGGCGGTCAATTGCGAGGGGGGTTTTCACTCCTTGGTGGGATCCGCCGCCGTCTGCGGGCTGGCCACGGACCACGGCATCCAGGCGGGGGAGCCCCCGACGGGAGGGGCGCAGGAGCAGGACCCCGCCGCCGCGTTCGCCGTCCGGGCCGCGCTGCGCGCCGGTGACGCGGGCGGTGAGGCCTTCCTGGCGGCACTCGCGGACCGCCTCGCGATCGGAGCCGCTTCCGTCGTCTCCGTGCTCGACCCCGGCTGCCTCGTCCTGGCCGGCGAGGTCGGGCGCGCCGGCGGCGTCGCGCTCGCCGCGCTGGTGGAGGAGCGACTGGCCCGGATGTCACCGCTGCGCACGGAGGTCAGGGCCGGGACGCTGGGCGGCGGCGCGGTCCTGCGCGGCGGGCTGTTCGCCGCCCGGGACGCCGCGCAGGACGCCCTCTTCGGAGCGGGGCGTCACACCCCGTGACGCCGTACGCGTCCCTCTGTGAGCTGTTCCACAGAGGGCACCCGTATGGACCAGGGCGGACCGTGGCAGAATGTGTTCTGTACCAGCAGCAGCGCACTCCGGGGTCGGTGTAATTCCGAACCGGCGGTTATAGTCCGCGACCCGTCCGCATCCAGCGGCCGGTTGACCAGGTGAGATTCCTGGACCGACGGTGAAAGTCCGGATGGGAGGCAGTGCGCGGCGGGCCGTCACAGGTACGCCGCCGTAGGCGGATGCGTTCCGGGAAGTCCCGGGACGACCACATCCGTGTCTTCGGTTTACGGCGTTCCCCTGTTGCGTTCCGTTTCATCTGTCGTCGTCGACAGGCCCCGGAGTCCGTGCCCGAAGAGGCAGGAGGACCCGGTGGCCACCGCAGCCGAAAGAACCGCCATGCGGCGGGCGATCACGCTCGCAGCCCGCGGACTCGGCGCCACCAGCCCGAATCCGGTCGTCGGCTGCGTCATCCTCGACGCCGCCGGGGAACAGGCCGGCGAAGGCTTCCACCAGCGCGCCGGAGGGCCGCACGCCGAGATCCACGCCCTGCGTGAGGCCGGCGAGCGGGCCCGGGGCGGCACCGCCTGCGTCACCCTCGAACCCTGTAACCACACCGGCCGCACCGGCCCCTGTGCCCAGGCACTCGTCGAGGCCGGCGTCCACCGTGTCGTCTACGCGGTGGGCGACCCGAATCCGCAGGCCACGGGCGGCGCGGACACCCTGCGTGCCGCAGGCGTCCAGGTGGAGCAGGGCCTCCTCGCCGACGAGGCGGAGGCCGGCAACAGCGCCTGGCTCACCTCGGTCCGCCTCGGCCGCCCGTACGTCCTGTGGAAGTACGCGGCGACCCTCGACGGCCGGATCGCCGCCGCCGACGCCACCAGCCGCTGGATCACGTCCCCCGAGGCCCGCGCCGACGTCCACCGGCTGCGCGCGGAGGCCGACGCCGTGGTGGTCGGCTCCGGAACCGCCCGTGCCGACGACCCCCAGCTGGGCGTGCGCGGCATCGAGGGCGCCACCCAGCCGCTCCGGGTGGTCGTCGACACCGGCGCCACCGCCGTGCGGCCCGGCGCCCGGGTCCTCGACCCGACCGCGCCCACCCTGATCGCGGTCGCCGACGACGCCGAGGCCGGCCACCTCCCCGAGGACGCCGTGCTGCGCCTGCCGCGCGCCGCCCAGGGGCCCGGCCTGGACATCGACGCGCTGCTCGCCGCCCTCCACGGCCGGGGAATCCGTTCCGTCCTCCTCGAAGGCGGGCCGGTCCTGGCCGGCTCCTTCGTCTCCGCGGGAGCGGTCGACACCGTCGTCGGCTATCTCGCCCCGGTCCTCCTCGGCGCGGGCCCCGCGGCTCTCGCCGACGCCGGAATCTCCACCATCTCCCAGGCGTTGCGCCTCCACGTGACCGAGTCCGTCCGTATCGGCCCTGATCTGCGCATCACCGCCGTCCCTGTTCCTGCTCGGAAGGGAAACTGAGTGTTCACCGGAATCGTCGAAGAACTGGGTGAGGTCACTGCCGTCGAGAAGCTCGACGACGCCTCCCGCTTCCGACTGCGCGGCCCTGTGGTGACCGAGGGCGCCAAGCACGGCGACTCCATCGCCGTCAACGGCGTCTGCCTCACCGTCGTGGACCTCGGGGAGAACGAGTTCACCGCCGACGTCATGGCCGAGACGCTGGACCGCTCCAGCCTCGGCGCGCTGGCGGCAGGCTCCCGGGTCAACCTGGAGCGCCCCATGGCCCTCGGTGGCCGCCTCGGCGGGCACATCGTCCAGGGGCACGTGGACGGCACGGGCCACATCGTGGAGCGCAAGGTCTCCGAGAACTGGGAGATCGTCACGGTCTCGCTGCCCCAGGGACTGAGCCGTTACGTGGTGGAGAAGGGCTCGATCACCGTCGACGGGGTGAGCCTGACCGTGGTCGACGCGGGCTCCGACTACTTCACGATCAGTCTCATCCCCACCACCCTCGCGCTGACCACGCTCGGCATCAAGGAGCCCGGCGACCCGGTCAACCTCGAGGTGGACGTCCTCGCCAAGTACGTCGAACGCCTGCTCGGCCACGGGGTCGTGCCGCGATCCGGGGGGCCGGTCGCATGAGCGCTCTGGACTGGCTGAACTCGGAGGCGTTCACCGCCTTCGGACAGCACATCATCTGGTCGGACATGCTCGGCAACACGATCGGCCTGATCGCCCTCGCGCTCGGCTGGCTCCGGTCGGTCTGGACCTGGCCCGCCCAGCTCCTGTCCGGCGTCGTCCTGATCGCCGCCAACGTCTCCGTGCAGCAGGCGGGCAGCGTCGGCAAGCAGCTGATCGTCGTCGCCGTCGCCGTCTGGGGCTGGCAGCAGTGGACCCGCGGCAGGCAGCAGGCGCAGGACGGATCGATCGCCGTGCGCTTCGCGACCTGGCGCGAGCGCGGGTACCTGGTGGGCGGCGCCGTGCTCGGCACCCTCGCGGTCGGCGGACTGTTCACCGCCTTCCCGTCGCTCTCCTGGAGCCCGTGGGCGGACGCCTACATCTTCGCCGGCACGCTGGTGGCGATGATCGCCCAGGCTCGGGGCATGGTCGAGTTCTGGTTCGCCTGGCTGCTCGTCGACCTCGTCGGCGTACCGCTCAACTTCCACAGCGGCCTCGCCTTCTCCGGTCTCATCTACGTCGTCTACGGGGCCCTCGTCCTGTGGGGCATGCGCGACTGGTGGCTGCGTACGCGGACACCCGCTCTGGAAGGAGCCACGGCATGACTGCCCAGCCCACCTGGTTGCACGACCGCACCCTCGAGGACCTCGCGCTCGACCCCGTCGAACAGGCGGTCCGCGACATCGCCGCCGGACGGCCCGTCGTGGTCGTCGACGACGAGGACCGGGAGAACGAGGGCGACCTCGTCATCGCCGCCGAGAAGGCGACGCCCGAGATCGTCGCCTTCATGATGAGCGAGTGCCGCGGCCTGATCTGCGCGCCGATGGAGGACGACGAGCTGGAACGGCTCGAACTCCCGCAGATGGTCACGCACAACACCGAGTCGATGCAGACGGCCTTCACCGTCTCCGTGGACGCCTCCGCGGCGCACGGGGTGACCACCGGCATCTCCGCGGCCGACCGCGCCACCACCCTCCGGATGCTGGCAGGGGGCAAGGCGGGTCCCGGCGACTTCGTACGTCCCGGCCACGTCTTCCCGCTCCGCGCCCGCGCCGGCGGAGTCCTCGTCCGCAACGGCCACACCGAGGCCGCCGTGGACCTGGCCAGGCTCGCCGGACTGCGCCCCGCGGGTGCCATCGTCGAGATCGCCGGCGAGGACGGGGTGATGCTGCGGCTGCCGGAACTCGTCCCGTTCGCCCGCAAGCACGGCCTCACGATCATCTCCATCGAGGACCTGATCGCCTACCGCCGCGGTTCCGAGCCCACCGTGCGCCGTGAGGCCGAGGTCCGGCTGCCCACGGCCTTCGGCCCGTTCACCGCGTACGGCTACCGCTCCACCGTCGACGGCGTCGAGCACGTGGCGCTCGTCCACGGTGACATCGGTGACGGCCAGGACGTCCTCGTCCGGGTCCACTCCGAATGCCTGACCGGTGACATCTTCCAGTCCCAGCGCTGCGACTGCGGACCCCAACTGCACACCTCCATGGAACGCGTCACGGCCGAGGGCCGCGGGGTCGTCGTCTACCTGCGCGGCCACGAGGGCCGAGGCATCGGCCTGCTGTCCAAGATGCGGGCGTACGAACTCCAGGAGCGCGGCTCCGACACCCTCGACGCCAATCTCGAACTCGGACTGCCCGCCGACGCCCGGGACTACGCGGCCGGTGCCCAGATCCTGCGGGACCTCGGCGTGCGCACCCTGCGTCTGATGACCAACAACCCGGACAAGACCGCCGCGCTCGTCCGGCACGGGCTCGAGATCACCGGGCGTGAGCCCATGCCCGTACAGGCGGGTGAGCACAACCTGCGGTACCTGCGCACCAAGCGGGACCGGATGGGGCACGACCTGCCCTGGCTCGACGCCTCGGCGTCGGCCTGCGGCAACCAGTAAGCACCGACGCACACACGAACGCGCGAACACACAGGAGAGACATGAGCGGCAAGGGCGCACCCGAACTGTCCGTACGCAACTGCGGAGACCTGCGGGTGGCGGTGATCGCCGCCCAGTGGCACGAGCAGGTCATGGACGGACTCGTCGACGGTGCCCTGCGCGCGCTGCGCGACCTGGGCATCGACGAACCGACCCTGCTGCGGGTCCCCGGCAGCTTCGAGCTCCCGGTGGTCGCCAAGGTGCTCGCCGGTCGCGGCTACGACGCGATCGTCGCCCTCGGGGTGATCATCCGCGGTGGCACCCCGCACTTCGAATACGTGTCCCAGGGCGTGACCAACGGCCTGACCCAGGTCACGGTCGACACCGGTGTTCCCGTCGGCTTCGGTGTGCTCACCTGTGACAACGAGGAACAGGCTCTGGACCGGGCCGGACTCGAGGGCTCCAACGAGGACAAGGGGCACGAAGCGGTCACCGCCGCCGTGGCCACCGCCGCCACGCTGCGCACCGTCAGCGAACCCTGGCGCTGACCGGCGCTCCGGGACCCCGTATTCTAAGGACCATCATGGCCAACAAAACCTTCGAAGAGCTCTTCGCCGAGCTGCAGCGCAAGGCCGCCGACGGCGACCCCTCCACCTCCCGCACCGCCGAGCTGGTCGACAAGGGTGTGCATGCCATCGGCAAGAAGGTCGTCGAGGAGGCCGCCGAGGTCTGGATGGCCGCCGAGTACGAGGGCAAGGAAGCCGCCGCCGAGGAGATCTCGCAACTGCTCTACCACGTCCAGGTGATGATGGTCGCCCGCGGGATCTCCCTCGACGACGTCTACGCGCACCTCTGAGCCACGCCCCCGCACGTCCCGAACACTCCTCCGCACAAAGGAAACCCGACTTCATGCTGCGCATCGCCGTTCCCAACAAGGGTTCACTCTCCGGGCCTGCGATGGCGATGCTCCATGAGGCCGGCTACCAGCAGCGCAAGGAGTCGAAGGAACTCGTCCTGGTCGACCCCACGAACGAGGTCGAGTTCTTCTACCTGCGTCCGCGGGACATCGCGATCTACGTGAGCTCCGGCCGCCTGGACATCGGCATCACCGGGCGCGACCTGCTGCAGGACTCCGGGGCCGAGGCCGAGGAGATCCTCCAGCTCGGCTTCGCGCGCTCGACCTTCCGCTACGCCACCAAGCCCGGCACGGCCACCGGTCCCAAGGACTTCGACGGCATGACGATCGCCACCTCCTACGAGGGCATCGTGGCGGCCCACCTCGCCGACGCCGGCGTCGAGGCCTCCGTCGTGCACCTCGACGGCGCGGTCGAGACGGCCATCGAACTCGGTGTCGCCCAGGTCATCGCCGATGTCGTCGAGACCGGCACCAGCCTGCGCAATGCCGGGCTGGAGGTCATCGGCGAGCCGATCATGAAGTCGGAAGCCGTCGTGATCCGTCGCAAGGGCGCCGACACCGAGGACCCCAAGGTGCAGCAGTTCCTGCGCCGGCTGCAGGGCGTCCTGGTCGCCCGCTCCTACGTGATGATGGACTACGACTGCCGCGTCGAGCACCTGGAGCGCGCGGTCGCCCTCACCCCGGGCCTGGAGTCGCCGACCATCTCCCCCCTGCACCACGAGGGCTGGGTCGCCGTCCGGTCCATGGTCGCGGCCAAGGAGGCCCAGCGGATCATGGACGACCTGTACGAACTGGGCGCGCGCGCCATCCTCACGACGGCCATCCACGCCTGCCGCCTCTGACAGCCGCACACAGCACTCCGAAGGACGACAGCGCCGCCATGTCCGCCCCCGAGCCCCGGCCGACCGAACTCCCCGCACTCCCGGCCACCTTCAGGCCCACCCTCACCCGAGTGGTCCTGCTGGCCGTGGGGGCGGCGACGTTCGTCGTCATCTCCGCCGTCGCGGTGATACTGGAGAACCTCAGCCCGGGGGAGCGGACCAGCTTCGTCTTCGTCGCCCTGCTCTTCTTCGGTGTCCTCGCCCTGCTCGGCAGGCCCCACATCACCGCCGACGCGGCAGGCGTGACGGTCGTCAACATCACCCGTACCCGCCGACTGGCCTGGGCGGAGATCCTCCGCGTCAACCTGCGCGCCGGTGACCCGTGGGTCTTCCTCGACCTCAGCGACGGAACGAGCATGCCCGCACTCGGCATCCAGCCCGGGCTCGCCAAAGGCCGGGCCATCCGCGACGCCCGCACGCTCCGCGCCCTCGTCGAATTCCACGGCAGTGGAGTGAACGACGCCACGGAGAACGGCTGAGCCCCCTGCCCCGTCCGGCCCGATCCCGATTATTCTGGGACCGGTGGCGCACCGGGTGCGCCCCGCCCCGCGCCATGGGCCCTCCGAGGCCCGCGGGGCATATTCCTGCGACCCAAGGAGTGACTCCCTCCAGCAATGGACGGATCGTCCGGTAGTACCTGCGCCGCCCTCTCCCCGGAGGCGGCGGCATGACCACCCCCCTGTTGCTGCTCCTCGCGGCATTCCTTCTCATCCTCGCCAACGGGTTCTTCGTGGCAGCCGAATTCGGGCTCGTCACGGTGGAACGGCCGGACGCCGAACGCGCCGCCGCCGAAGGCGACCGCCGGGCCCGCACCGTCGTCGCCGCCCTGCGTGAGCTCTCCTTCCAGCTCTCCGGCACCCAGCTCGGCATCACCATCACGTCGCTGGTCGTCGGCATGCTCGCCGAACCCGCACTCGCCCAGCTGCTTGCCGGACCGCTCACCGCCACCGGACTGCCCCACGGGGCCGTTCCCGGGGTGAGCGTCGTGATCGGCATGCTGTTCGCCTCCGCCGTCCAGATGGTGATCGGCGAGCTCGTGCCGAAGAACTGGGCGGTCTCCCGGCCGCTCCAGGTCGCCCGGTTCGTCGCCGGCCCCCAGCACCTCTTCTCCACCCTTCTGCGACCGGTGATCACCGCCCTCAACGCCGTCGCCAACCGGCTGGTCAGGCTGCTGGGCGTCGAACCGACGGACGAACTCGCCTCCGCCAGGACGCCGGGCGAGCTGGTCTCGCTGGCCCGGCACTCCGCCGAGGCCGGCACCCTGGAGCAGGACACCGCCGACCTCTTCGTGCGGACCCTCTCCCTCGCGGGTCTCACCGCACAGCACGTCATGACCCCCCGGGTGAAGGTCAGCGCGCTTCAGGCGTCGGCGACGGCCGCGGACGTCCTCAACCTCACGCGGGCCACCGGCCTGTCCCGCTTTCCCGTATACCGGGACCGCATCGACGAGGTGGTCGGCATGGTCCACCTCAAGAACGCCCTGGCCGTCCCCTCCCAGGACCGGCAGCGGACCCCGGTGAGCCGGATCGCGGTGGCGCCGCTCCTGGTGCCGGAGACCCTGCCCGTCGAGCAGCTGCTCCAGCAGCTGCGCAGCGAGCAGCCGATAGCCGTCGTGGTCGACGAGTACGGCGGCACCGCCGGTGTCGTCACCCTCGAGGACATCGTCGAGGAACTCGTGGGCGAGGTCCGCGACGAGCACGACGCGGAGGGCGCGGACCGTCCCGAGCTGACACCCGTCGTCGCCGACGACGGAAGGGCCGGCTGGGACGTGGAGGGCAGCACCCGGGTACTGACCCTGCGGCGGATAGGCCTCGACGTACCCGAAGGGCCCTACGAGACCGTGGCGGGTCTGGTCGCCGACCTCCTGGGGCGCATCCCCGCACCCGGTGACCGGGCCGAACTGCCCGGCTGGCGGATCGCCGTCCGTCAGGTCGGCCACTACCGGGCCGAGCAGGTCCGTTTCGTCCGTCTGACGGACCCGTCGGCGTCTTCGGTGGCACGGCCGGAGCGGCTCACCCAGGACCTGCTGGAGGCCGTGCGATGAGCCTCGTACAGCTGGTGTTCGCCGGCCTCCTCGTGCTGGCGAACGGCTTCTTCGTCGGAGCCGAGTTCGCGCTCGTCTCCGTACGGCGCAGCCAGGTCGAACCTCTCGCGGCAGCCGGGTCGAGCCGGGCCGGACAGGTCCTGCACGGGCTCGAGAACCTGCCACAGATGATGGCCGCCGCCCAGTTCGGCATCACCATCTGCTCCCTCACGCTCGGCGCGGTCGCGGAACCGACGGTCGCCCACCTCCTGGAGCCGGTCTTCCACGCGGCGCACGTGCCCGAAGGGCTCGTCCACCCGCTCGGCTTCGCGGTGGCGCTCGTCTCCGTGGTCTTCCTCCACCTCGTCATCGGCGAGATGGTCCCGAAGAACCTGGCGATGGCGGCCCCCGAGAGGACCGCGATGTGGCTCAGCCCCGGACTGGTCGGTTTCGCCCGGCTCTGCCGGCCGGTCACCTCCGCCCTCGGGGCCTGCGCGAGGCTCGTGCTGCGGCTCTTCAAGGTCGAGCCGAAGGACGAGGTCGAGGCCGTCTTCACCAGTGAGCAGCTCAACCGTCTGGTGGAGGACGCGGGCCTGGCCGGCCTGCTGGAACCCGAGGCGCAGGAGCGTCTCGGGGACGCCCTCGAACTGGGCAGCAGGCCTGTCACCGACGTCCTGCTGGACCGGGCGTCCCTGGTGACGGTGGGCCCCTCCGTCACCCCTCGCCGGGTGGAGGAGCTGACGGTACGGACCGGCTACTCGCGCTTTCCCGTCCGCGCGGAGGGAGGCGGCCCGTTCATGGGCTATCTGCACGTCAAGGACGTGCTGGAGCTGGAGGACGGCGATCGTGCGGTCCCGCAGCAGATCTGGCGCCCGATGGCGACCGTACGGGCCGAACTCCCTCTGGACGACGCCCTGACGGTCATGCGCCGCGCTGCCACGCATCTGGCGCAGGTCGCCGACGCGTCGGGCAGGGTGCTCGGCCTGGTCGCCATGGAGGACGTCCTGGAGAAGCTCGTGGGCGAGGTCCGCGACCCGGCCCACCGTGTCACGGTGCCCCGCCGCACGGTGGAGGCGCCGAAGGCCATGGCTCCCCTGGGGTGACCACCGGGGGGGATCCACTGCGCCGCCGGGCGGCCCCGCCGGGGCCGTCCGCCGGCGACGTCACAGGGCCCCGGGCTCCTGCTTCCCCCGGTCGACCGGCCCCCGCCCCGACAGCACCTCGCCGTAGGCCTGCATGAGATCCGGCAGCCGCAGGGTGGCCAGATCCTCCCGGGTCGGCGCGGCGGCGTAGCCGGACAGCCTCAGATCACGGTAGGCGCAGCTCTTCTCGTAGAGGGTGCGCAGGAAACGGCCGTTGCCCAGCTCGTCGATCCAGCCCTGGTCGACCACGTGGCCACTGATGCTGCGCAGCTCGTCGAGGGACTCCTCGTCCCACACGTCGCCGTTCTCGGCGGCCAGCACCCCGCCGATCGCGGTGAGTTCGAGAGGGCGGTAGCTCGGGAAGTCGACCCGCGTGGTGAAGCGCGAGGAGAGCCCCGGGTTGGTGGAGAGCAGCCGGTCCATGCCCTCGGGATAACCGGCGAGGATGACGACCAGATGGTCCCTGTTGTCCTCGGCCCGCTTGAGAAGGACCTGCAGGGCCTCGTCGCCGTACGCGTCGCCCTTGCTGTAACCGGAGTTGGAGAGGCTGTACGCCTCGTCCACGAACAGCACCCCGCCGAGCGCCGAATCGATCAGCTCATTGGCCTTCACCGCTGTCTGACCGAGGAACTCGCCCACCAGGTCCGACCGTTGGGCCTCCACCAGATGGTCGCCGCCCAGCAGCCCGAGGGCGTAGAACACCCTGCCCAGGATGCGGGCGACCGTGGTCTTGCCCGTCCCGGACGGGCCGGAGAAGACGAAGTGGCGCTTCGGCGGCTGCACCGGGAGCCCCTGCTCCGCACGCAGACGCGCCATGTTCAGCTGTGCGGACAGGGCCTTGACCTGGCGCTTCACGGGTTCGAGTCCGACCATGCGCTCGAGTGCCGCCAAGGCCTCCTCCAGCATCACCGGGTCGCTCGGTCCCGCCGGGAAGGCGGTGGCCCTCGGCGCCCCGGGCTTCGTCCGCGCCCCGTCACCACCGGGCCCGGACGGTGGCACCACGGCCCCGGGCAGGGCCTGCGGGTCGCCGCCCAGCCAGGGCTCACGGCCGTCCACCAGGTCGGTGCCGAGCGCCGTGTCCCCGTCCGTCCGGGTCTCCACGCCCGTGCCGTCCGAACCGATGCCGGCCAGTGAGAAAGCGGCCAGGTCGGCGGCCTCGTCGTAGCCGTCCCCCTCGGAGATCGCCGCGAGTCTGGCCGAGGTGTCCATGAACGCCGAATCCACCCGGTGCACCGCGCGGTACAGCGGCAGTGCCGCCGCGCTGCGGCCGGTGCCCTCGTGGGCCCGCGCCAGCCAGTAGCGCAGCTCCTTGCGCTGCGGCTGTTCGCTGCGACAGCGCATCAGCGCGGCGGACAGGAGGGGCTCCGCCTGCCCGTACATCTCCAGGCGCACCCGCGCCATGCCGCCGAAGAGGCCCGCCTCGATGCCGAGCAGCGGGTCGTCGATCAGCTGTTCCGTGGTGCGCACGAGCTGCTCCCAGTCCTTGACCAGGTAGGAGCGGCAGGCGTGCAGGAAGCGCACCTGGGGATCGGTGTCGACCGGCGGCAGGCCCGCCAACGCCCGGTCCAGCTCCGGCACATGGCGCCCGTCCAGCCAGTGCGAGGCGTGCGCGAGGAGTAGATCGCGCGGGCTCTCCAGTACGGGCTGCACCCACCAGCCGAGCCAGTACCACGAGTTGAGGGTGCGGCGATGGCGGGTGCGCTGCTCGCCGAATCGGTCGCGATGGCGGTACATGCGTAACAGCGCCGTGGTGGTGTCGATCCGCAGCGCGTGCAGGCCCAGCCAGCCGTCCGCCATGCCGGGATCCAAACGCACCGCGGCTCTGAACTCCTCCTCGGCCTGCGGGTACGCGCCCATGGTGTAGGCGTCCACCCCGCGCAGCCAGGCAAGGTCGGCCGGGGCCTGCGTGCCCGGCGTGCCGATGTCCATCAGGTCCCCCACAAACCGTGCCCCCAGAATGCCCCGCCCGCACAGCATGCCCAGCGCGACACACCTAATCACCGTGCTGGGGACGGGAATTGACCACACCCGAGAGGCATCGTACCTGTACAGGGAGTGAGCGGTTAAGGGCGTTACCGGCGCTTCGGGGGTGGTGACCCAGGGTGAGCGACCGACCCGGCCGGGCGCGGGCGGGAGGGCAGAACGAAGCCCCCGGTCACGGGGGAACGACCGGGGGCTTCGCGTCTTCGAGGGCTTCGGAAAGCCGCACATTGAGAACGTAAGACCTGTACGGGCCCTCGGTCAAGCCGAGTTGGGGCACCTCCGGGGCCTTTTCCTACTGCCCGGTATGGCGATGCTCAGGCTTCACTGTCCGTGATGATTCGACTCGCCACCGCTGTCGGATGAAGCCCTTCCAGCCACTCGTACCCCATCGGCATCCGGCGTATCACGGCATCAGCGAAGGGATACGAGGGATCGTCGGCGAAATGCCGCTGCTCCGCGACGGTCCAGCCGTCCCAGAAATCCGAGAGGCCGGGGCCGTCGCGGTGTCTGCCCCGCTCCCAGGAAGCCTCGCTGTCGCCTTCGATCCACAGCAGTCCCGCGAGGAACGGCCGCACCGCCGAGCGGCCCGCACCCACCCCCTCGATCAGCATCACGGGGGCGGGATCCAGTGTCCTCGGCGGCCCGGAACGCCGGGCCGTCCAGTCGTACGGGGTGTAGAGCGCGGGCTCGCCACGTGAGAGCGGATCCAGGACCTGGGCCCGGAGTCTGTCCGCCCAGCCGAAGAGCTCGTCGTGGGTGGCCAGGTCGTCCAGATGCAGCACGGGGGCGTCGCCGAGCGCGGCGGCCAGGTGGCCGGCGAAGGTGCTCTTGCCGGACCCCGCGTGGCCGTCGACCGCGATCAGCCGCACCGGCCCGCAGGACGGGGGAAGGGTGCGCAGCCCGCGCGCGTGATCCGCCAGGTCGTTCATCTCTCCACCCTACGAGAGCCCGCGGGCCCGCTTCCGGCGCTGCGCAGGTCACGCCAGTGGGCCAGACCAATATTGCTCCCGCGGCACGGGTCGAATCACTGGCCGGAACCGGCGCCGACCCGGGATAGTTGGCGCACCGATCGGCACCCGCAGCCCCAATCCGCTCAACGACCGGGGGTCTCGCCCATGACCAGACCGACTTCACGCAGGACCGTGCTCACCGCCGCGATCGCGGCAGCGGCCGGAGCAGGCGCCGCCGCCTCCGCCGTCCCGGCGAGCGCCGCCCCCTCCCGCACCTCCCGCACCTCCTCATCCCCGGCGGCAGCCTCGCTCGTGGACAACCGTTTCTGGACCACGTACACCGACTGGCGCTGCGGGTCCTCCGCCGGTACCCGGGCCGTCGCCGGCCGCCGGCCGGGCCTCGTGATCTCCGCTCCCGCCGGCAGCACCGACTACACCGACCCGCACACCGGCACGACCAAGGCCTGGGAGTACGCCACCTGGACCTCACCGGTCCACCGCTCGGCCGTCCCCGCCACCGAGGTGATCGCCTCCTGGAACGCCCACACCCCCCAGGGCACCTGGATCCAGATCGAGATGCGCGGCCGGTACTCGGACGGGACGGACACCCCCTGGTACGTGATGGGCCGCTGGGCCGCCGGTGACACGGACATCCGCCGCACCTCCGTGGACGACCAGACCGACGGCAGGAGCACGGTCTGGACCGACACCTTCTCGCTGGACGACGTGGCGAGCGGGCTGCGGCTGGTGTCCTACCGCCTGAGGCTCACCCTCCACCGCGCCCCCGGCACCAGCCTCACGCCGACGGTCCACCGCGTCGGCGCCATGGCCTCGGACATCCCCGACCGCTTCACCGTCCCGGCCACCGCACCCGGCGCCGCCCGGGAGCTGCCCGTGCCCCGGTACTCGCAGAACGTCCATGTGGGGGAGTACCCGGAGTACGACAACGGGGGCGAGGCCTGGTGCAGCCCCACCTCCTCGCAGATGATCATCGAGTACTGGGGCCGGAAACCCACCCCCGAGGACCTGGCCTGGGTCAAGCCCGGCCTCGCCGACCCGCAGGTCTGCCACGCGGCCCGCCACACCTTCGACTACCAGTACGAAGGCTGCGGCAACTGGCCCTTCAACGCGGCCTACGCCGCGACGTACAGGGACATGAACGCCGTGGTCACCCGGCTCGGCTCGCTGACCGATCTGGAGAAGCTCACCGCCGCGGGAATCCCGGTCATCACGTCACAGTCGTTCCTCAAGGGCGAGCTGACGGGGGCCGGTTACGGGACAGCGGGCCACCTGATGACCGTCATCGGCTTCACGGCCGACGGCGACGTGATCGCCAATGATCCCGCATCGCCGTCCAACGACGCGGTGCGCCGCGTATACCAGCGGCGCGAGTGGGAGAACATCTGGTTGCGCACGAAGCGGTACGACGCGAACGGCGCGGTCAGAAGCGGTACGGGCGGGGTCTGCTACGTCTACTGGCCGGCCGGTGTATCCGCAGGTCAGCAGCGGGTGCTGCGCTCGCTCGGTCTGACCTGAGCCGGCAGGGCGGTACGGTCACCTCGGCAGCCCGACGGCATCGTTCGCGGCCCTCGTGGGCGAGGTGACAGCAGCGGTCCGCCGTGACCTCGACCGAGCGGTGTCCTGGCCATCGAGAGCCTTCGTGGACGGACACGCCGCTCGTCGTCGCGGTCACGGGGACCCGTTCGTGCCGCGGGGCGTCCGGACAACCGCCTCCCCACCGGTCGGTACATGCGGGACTCGTCGCCACATCCGGCCGCCTGATGCCCGTCGCCCGCATACCTGGCCCCGGTCAGCCGGCCCCGCCCTTCGCCGGTGGCAGCGCCAGAACCGCGACGACCGCCCGATGGTCCGTACCGGGCACGGTGCGCTCACCGACGGAGACACCCACCAGGCCGGAGCCGTGCAGGACGTGGTCCAGCTGGATCAGAGGTGGGACGAGAGCATGGCCGACGGGCCATGTGGGGGCCCATCCGCGGCCGAGTTCCGCATGGGTGTCCGTGAGGCCGGCCGCGAGCAGTTCCCGCATCGGGGTGTGGTCGACAGAAGCGTTGAAGTCGCCCAGGAACACGGTGTCCGGACCACTGCGGCGGGCCAGGGAGGTGAGGGCAGCCATGTCCCGTGTCCAGCGCTTCGCGTCCCCGAGGGGGTAGTAGGTGTGAACGGCCACGAACCGCACCCTGTGCCCGCCGACCGCGACCTCGGCGGTGGTCTGGGGCCAGGCGGTGTCGACCTGTGTCGTGCCGGCGTGGATCAGCGGGTGTCGTGAGTAGACCGACGAGTCGTACTCGGGGTGGAGCTCCTGGTGCGGCATCAGCGCACCCAGGCCCGCCTTGTCGAGCGCGTCCACACCACCCGACGGTATCTGCTCCACGGCCAGCACGTCGATCCGCTCGGTGCGGACCAACTCCACCAGCGCCCGGGCGTCGGCGGCGCCGCCGTCGGCGTTGACGGTGGCGACACGCAGCTCCACCGATTCCGCCGGCACCCGCCGGTGATCGGCCATGAACCTCGGTGCCAGCAGCGTCACGTGGGCGACCACCAGAGCCGCGACGGCGGCCACGGCCCATCGGGACCGCAGGGCGGGAACGGCGGCCATCACGCCCAGCACCAGCGCACCGAGAACGGTCGAGACGGGAAAGAGCGCCATGGGCACCGCGAGCGGCGTTCCCGCGTCGAGTCCTGTCAGCCGGACCAGGAGCAGAGCGGCGGGCACGGCAAGCGTGATGCCGCAGCCCAGCAGCCCCCACACCCGTCCGCGCCGGCCGGGTGGCCGCCGCCGGTCCGCCTCGTGCGGGGCGTCAGTAACCGTGCCCGTCATTCGTCCCCACTCCGGAGTCGTGCCCGGCGAGATGATCGTGGTCACCGGTTCCCGGTACCTGGACGCCGGCACGGGCCTGCACGGTTCCGGATGCGGCCGGCTTCACCGTCGGCGGAGAGGTCCGGAAAGCGGCTCCGAGCAGCCCGGCCCTCGGAGGTCCTGCCCCCTCGGCTCCGGTGCCGGCCGGACGGCGGCGGGCCCCGGCCGCCCGGGAGTGATCCGGGGATTCGCCGTCCGTGCGGTCCGTGTCGAGAGAGCCCGGGACCCTTGGATGAGGTGTGGTTGACTGACCGGCATGGCCCCGTCTCCGCATCCGCCCGTTCGGCCGTGACCGCCGGTCCGACCGCGGCCGTTCGGCCCCGCAACCGCAAGCAGCTCATCGTCGAGGCGGCCGGCCGGGTCTTCAGCGAGCGTGGCTATCACGCGGCGTCCATGGAGAAGATCGCAGCGGGTGTGGGCATCACCGCGGCGGCCCTGTACCGGCACTTCCCGAACAAGTACGCGCTGTTCGCGGAGTGCGCCGACCTGATGGCGGACCGGCTTGTCGACGCGCTCGGCGAGGTGCCCACCGGGGCACCCTTGGCCGAGGTGCTCACCGCCGTCACCAGGGTGACCGTCGCGCATCGCGCGTCGGGCGGTGTGTACCGATGGGAGGCCCGGTACCTCAACCGCGAGGACCGCCGGCATCTCAGGGCCAAGTTCGGGCACGTCGTCGGGCGGGTCGACGAGGCGGTGCAGCGCGAGTACCCACTGCCGGACGAGCGCCTGCGGGCCGCGGCAGCCCTCGGTGCGATCGGGTCCATCGCGATGCATCACACATCGATCGCTCAACGCCGCGCCGAGGAACTCCTGTCGGCGTCCGCTCTGCGCGTGGCCGCGACCGACCCGGCGGCGGCACGCAACACCCGCGCGGTCGAGCTGCCCGCCCAGCCGGTGCCCCGTACGCGACGCGCGGAGATCCTCGCGGCCGCCATCCCGCTCTTCGCACGGGACGGGTTCGCCAGTGTCACGAACGGACAGATCGCGGAAGCGGTGGGGCTGGCTCCGTCGGCTCTCTACCGCCACTACCAGGGCAAGGTCGACATCCTGGCGGCCGCGTGCCTTCAGGCGGCGGGGCTTCTGGCCCAGGGGGTGGAGCAGAGTCTTCACGGGGTGCCCGGCCCGCGCGACGCCATCATCGCGCTGGCGGCGACGTACGTGGCGTACAGCTTCGAGTACACCGCGCTCAACAGCGTCGCCGAAGCCGAGCTCGCCGGCCTGCCGGCCGACATGCGGCGGCCCTTGGTCCTCGCGCAGCGTGAACACATCGCCGTCTGGGAGCAGCAGCTGCGGCTGGCCCGCCCGGAACTGGACCCGCGTCAGGCCCGGGTGCTGGTGCACGCGGGGTTCGGCGTGGCGGTCGAGGCCGGACGCGGGCTGCGGTGGCAGGACCGCCACGACCACCGCACCGCGGTGACCGCTCTGGTCGTGGGCGCGCTGGGTCTCTGAACGGTCACCGGGGCCGGGCTCGCGTCGGGGAGCTGCGTCAGGGCCTCGCGTGGCAACGGGGCACCCGCCCCCCCGGCGTGGCTGCGGAGGGGCGGGCGCCTCGTGGGGCGGACCGGCCGCTCAGCCGGCCGGCCTGTTCCCGGTCGGGATCGTGATGGGGGTGGTGCTCGTGGAGGCGCCCTTGTTGAGGAACAGCATGGCCAGGGCACGCACGAACTGGTCGAACATGTAGAAGGTGCCGGGCATGACGGGCGACAGCCCCTCGCGGAACAGGATGAAGGCCGGCCACGCGGTGCGGACCAGGGCCGCTGCCGCGTAGTCGCGTGGCAGCTTCAACCAGTCTCCGACCTCGTTGCTCAGGGCGTAGCGCACGAACTCGTTCAGGAACCCGCGCGTGACACCGAGATCGATCTCCGCGGTCAGGCCGAGCAGCACCTCGGCCAGGTCGAGGCCCTCGGGTGTCGGGGCGAGGATCGGGGTGAGCACTTGTGCCGACTGGGCTTCCGCGGCCGCCCAGGTCTGCGGAATGTACTCGTCAGGCACGCCGAGCAGGTGGATCGCGACCTGCCAGGAATGCAGGAAGGCCTCCTGGTCCGCGGCCGACATGGGGATTCTCCAGTCGAGCATCTTCCGGTGCACGTAGGTGCCGAGGCTGTGGAAGGTGACCAGGATGTCGGCGACGCTGATCGGGATGGCCTGGTCGGCGCCCGCCTTCCAGTGCGGCGACTGCGGCAGCAGGTGGCGCACCGCTCCGTGCACGAGTCGCGTCTTGTTGGCGGTGACGATGAACTGCCCCGTCGGCTTGAAGGCGTCCAGTTGGGACAGGTCGTAGCCGAACGTGAAGGTCTTGGCCGCGCGGTCCTTCATGTCGGCGCCGCCGAAGGACCAGTAGACGCTCCTGGCCTCCCGCGGGATCACGGTGCTCATGATTCCGCTGCCGAGGCCGTACAGCATGAACAGATAGGTGTCCTTGCGCCGGTTGAAGTCGGCGGCGCGGGCCAGCTTGGCGGGGTTCGCCCAGGAGGGCAGCCTGTTGACCGTCCTCAGATGCGCGGTGAGTTCGGCCGGAAGGCCGCCGGGCAGCGCGTCACCGTTGTTCACCCACCTCGCCATCGCGGCGTTGACCGACGGCACCTGGCCGTTCTCGAGCAGCGACACCATCAGGGGATCTGTCGCGCTGTCCCAGACGTACTCCGGATCGACGCCCGTCCCGGCTCCCGCCACCGAGCCCGCCGGCCCCCACGCCCATGCCCTGGCGGGGTCCGCCACGCCCACGAGGCCGAGTGCGACACCGAGGGACAGAACTTTTCGTCTGCTGGGATTGTTCATTAACTTACCCACTTCCCTGCTCGACCAGATGGCGTTGTGCGCCGCTTCTGGCTTGCCAGTTGCGCTACCACGACGTTTCGGATCTTGCTGATCAGTGTGATTCTCAATTAACATAGCGAGGAGTGCCACCGTCAGCAATGGTCATGACCGACGCCATTACCGGACAGTTGATCCCGCGGCCTGCCGACCGTGCGGGCCCGGACGGCCGCCGACCCGAGCCTGGCCGGGGAGCCGTGTCGCGATATAGCGTTGGTCCTCCAGCCGCACCGTCGGCTGGTGCACGTGAAGGCCATCGACGGGACCAGGGGAAACATGCCGGGAGACATCTCGCCCACGGACAAGCGCTCCAACCCTGGCTCCACTCCCGAGCTGCGGGCCTCCCACGCCGACCGGGACCGCGTGGTGGAGGTGCTGCGTGTCGCGGCAGGGGACGGACGCCTGACCCCGGCCGAGCTGGACGAGCGGGTGGGGGCCGCCTTGTCGGCGCGGACCGTGGGCGAGCTCACCGCTCTCACCGTCGACCTCCCGCCCGTGTCGCCCTCGGCCGGTGTGGCCGTCACCGAGGTCAAGGACGTACTCCGCATCGACCAGAAGTTCAGCTCGGTCGAACGCGCGCAGCGCTGGGTGGTGCCCCGGAGGCTGGAACTCGCGGTGGAGTGGTGCGAGGTGACGCTCGACTTCACCCAGGCACTGATCACGCAGGACACCTTGCGGATCGACCTGGACATGTGCGGCAAGACCCTGACGCTGATCACCAAGCCGGGCATCGTGGTCGACGCAGATGCCCTCCGGCTGGAGCACAGCAAGGTCACGTTCCGTCAGGCCGCGGTTCCTGGTGCGCCGGTCACACTGCGCGTGGAGCTGGTCGGAAAGATGACCCATGGCCGCGTCGTGGTGCGGCCCCCACGTCGGATGGGGCGCTGGCTGCGCCGGCCGGCGCGGCGGGCCATCGACTGACACCCACCGGTACGCGGTACCGGCGGGGACGGCCAGGTGTGGAGACCGGTCTCGGAGAGGTGTTCGGTCCCGAAGCGCCGGGAAGGGGGAGCCGTCGGCCCGCCCGGCCTCAGGTGCGCACAGGGGAGAGCGTCCCGGCAGCTGCCGGGACGCTCTCCCCTGTTCTCCGCTACGCCCTCTGCGGCTGCAGGAAACGGGCCAGCAGGTCGTCCAGGCTCACCATCCCCGTCAGTTGCCCCGAGGCGTCCCGGACGACGGCGATCGAGGCCCGGCGCCGGCGCAGCAGTTCGATCGCCTCGGCCACGGTGGCGTCACCGGTCAGTTCGGGTACGGGACGGGCCAGTTCACGGGCGAGGGTGGTCCGGCCCTGGGCGCGTGCGACGAGGACGTCACGCGCGTGCACCGACCCGAGGGCACTCCCGTGCAGGCGGACCAGCAGCCGGGTGCGGTCGGTGTCCGTGGCCAGCCGGAGGATCTCCTCCGCTTCCGCGTCACCGTCGACGGCGGAGATGCCGGCGGCCGGGATCTGCAGGTCGCGCACCGGGGTCTCCGGCTCGGTCAGCGAGCGGGTCAGCAGGTCGGAGTCGGTCTCGCTGATCAGACCGAGCCGCTCGGACTCCTCCACCAGGTGGGTGAGCTGCTCGCGGTTGTGCACCGAGGTCAGCTCGTCGCGCGGGGCGACCCGGCACAGCCGCACCAGGCCGTTGCTCACCCGGTTGAGGACCCAGATCAGCGGGCGCACGGTCTTCACCACACTCCGGAAGGGCGGGGAGAGCACCATCGCGGAACGCTCGGGGTGGGCGATGGCCCAGGATTTGGGCGCCATCTCGCCGAGCACCATGTGCAGGAACACCACCACGATCATCGCCACGGCGAACGCGACACCGTAACTGAGCGCGCTGGGAAGCCCCAGCTTGTGCAGCAGCGGGTCGAGCTCGTGCGAGATCGCCGGCTTGGACACCGACCCCAGACCCAGCGTGCAGACCGTGATGCCGAGCTGGGCGCCGGCCAGCATCAGAGACAGCTCGCGCATGCCGGCCAGCGCCGCCTTGGCGCCGCGCCTCCCCTCGGCCACGGCCTTCTCCATGCGGTGCCGTTTGGCGGCGACCAGCGCGAACTCGGCTGCGACGAAGAACCCGCTGCCGATCAGCAGCAGTACGGTGACGAAGACCGCCATCGGGAAACTCATGCCTGCTCCTCCGGCTTCTCGGCCAGACGCTCGATCCGGACGCGCTCCGGCACATGGCGGTCGAGTGCGCGTACGTCGATCGCCGCGACCGCGCCGTCGGGCAGCCCGATTGTGAGGTGGTCGCCGATGGCCGGGAAGCGGCCGAGCCGGTCGATGATCAGGCCGGCCACGGTGTCGTAGTCCTCCTCGGAGGGCAGTTCGATCCCGGTGGTCTCGGCCACCTCGTCCAGGCGGCGCCCGGCGTCCACGAGCCATCCGCCGCCGTCCGCGACGGCCACTTCGGTCACCGTGTCCGACTCGTCCGCGATGTCGCCCACGAGCTCCTCGGCGATGTCCTCGTAGGTGACGACACCGGCCACACCGCCGTGCTCGTCCAGGACCACGGCGAATTCGTCGTCCCGCTCCCGCATCCGCTCCACGGCGCCCGGCAGCGGCAGGGTGTCCGGCAGCAGCAGCGCCTCGCGTGCCACCGCGCCGGCGGTGGCGGTGAGCCGGCCGGCGGGCAGTGCCATGAGGTCCCGCACGCCCAGCACGCCCGCGACGTCGTCCGGGTGGTCGCCCAGCACCGGGTAGTTGGAGTGGCCGTGCTTGCCGATGAGACCGATCGCCTCGGCGGCGGTGGCGTCCTTGCGGACGAAGACCGCGTCGGCACGCGGCACCATCACCTCGTGCAGGGTGCGCTCGGAGAACTCCAGGGCGTGGTCCAGCAGCGCTGCGGTGCCACGCGGCAGCTGCCCCTGCTCGTGGGACTCCCCGATCAGGTGGCCGAGCTCTTCCAGGGTGGCACCGTGGTGCAGTTCCTCGACCGGCTCGATGCCGGTCTTCCGCAGCAGTCCGTTCGCCGCGCCGTCGAAGATCCGCACCACGGGGCCGACGACCTTGAGATACGCCAGGGTGGAGCCGGACAGTGCCTTCGCCAGCCTTTCCGGGACGGCGATGGCCAGGTTCTTCGGGGCCAGTTCGCCCAGCACCATCTGCACCACGGTGGCCAGCACGAAGGCGAGCACCACGGAGATCCCGCTCACGGCGCCGGCGGGAATGCCGAGTCCGGACAGGGCGGGCCTGAGCAGCGCGGATACGGAGGGCTCGGCGATGAAGCCGACGACCAGGCCGGTCACGGTGATGCCCAGCTGGGCGCCCGACAGCATGAACGACAACCGTCCCAGCACCTTCAGCGCGCGGGCGGCCTTCCTGTCACCGGCCTCGGCCTCCCGGGCGAGGGCGAGCCGGTCGGCGGAGACGTAGGCGAACTCCTGGGCGACGAAGTAGCCCGTTCCCGCGGTCAGCACGAACACGGACAGCACCCCCAGCCATGCCTGCGCGGCGCTCATCGGGCACCACCCCGCGGCGAGCCGTGTTCAGGAGGGGAGGGGCGGGAAGGCCGGGGACCACATCCCGCAGGGTCCGTCGATCTGGCGGACAAGCGATGACTCCTCATCTAGACGTGCATGCACAAAACGATTCTGGCCGGGACCGGGTTCCCCGCCACCGAGGACACCGGCGCGGCAGGCGAGCCGCCCACCCCGTACCGGTCTGCCACGGGAGGCGAACGCCGGGGGCGGCCGGTTCGGGAGCGTGGGCTCCGACCCTCCGGCGGGCGTCTCCGGAGCGCGCTCCGGCCCGCGGGGACAACTCTATGCTTCTACTCGCCTGTAGAAGTTGCGTGGCCCCGGCAGGGAACCGCCGCCCACGGTGAGTGCCCACCGCGCCCGGTGGGCAGCTATGGGCCGCTCGTCCCCTGGGGCGGTGGGGCCGGGTGGTGGGAGGCCGGCTGGGGGAGGGGGACTCTTCCGGCACCGTCGGCCGGCCTCCGCCGTGTGCGGCGGGCGTACGCGTCTCAGCCGCCCAGACCGAAGAACCGCGCGGCGTAGTACGGACCGCAGAGCGAGCCGTGGCCCTGGCCCGCGGTGCCGCACCGGTCGATGCCGGTGCCGGGATCGACCGGTGCCTCATGGCCCATCGCGTCGATCAGATACGTCTCGACCTGCCCGTCGCCGTACACCTGCTTCGTGACGCCGGCGGCGGGGCGCGAGGTGGACGACGGGGTCTGCGGGATGCCGAGCACGTCGGTCCAGCCGTCGCGTTGCTTCTCCAGGGACTTCTTGTTGATCAGCTGGTCGGAGCCGCCGTGCCGGATCTGCACACGCGGCCGCTCGCCGGCGTAGCCGGGGTGGGCGCCGCGGATCCTGTCGCCCCACTCCTCCGGGGCGACGAGGTTGTACCGGCCGGGGCACGGTGCGAAGGAACCGGTCCGGAAGTAGTCGTCCTCGTTGTCGGCGCATCCGTACGCCATGCCGAAGAGGACCGCGGGGTTCATGCCCCGAAGCGGGGGCCCCTCTCCGCGGCAGGACATCGGCAGGATGACCGGCGCCGGTTGCCCCGTGAAGCGCCGACGCACGCGATGCGGCACCCGCTTCCCGTCCTGCACGGCGGTGTGGCATGGCACACAGCCGCCCCGCCCTCCTGCGCCCTTCTGCTCGCGCATCCCCAGCGGGAGCGCGGATCCGTGCCCTCGCCCACGTCCCCCGCCGGCCTGCCGCTGTGACCCGGATCTCTACCGCGCGGCCCGCCTCCGCCGGCACTGTGGTCGGGTCACGGGGGACGCCCGCTGCCGAACGACCGAGTGAGATGCCATGACCGCGACCACAGCCGAGAACCGGACCCACTCCCGCGCCCGCACCGGCGGACCCGAGGACGGCCCGAAGATCCTGGAACACGTTCTGGGCTGGACGCTCGTCGTCGTCCTCGCCATGTTCGTCACCCAGGCGGGACTCATGTGACCTGCGGCAACCGCGTACGACGGGTGGGGTGGGGCGCCCGCCCGGCACCCCACCCCTGACCCGCCCTGCGGTGCGTGTACCCCGCCAGGGCTAGTGGATGGCCTTGATGAGCTCACCGTCCGTCGTGTCGCCGCTCAGCTCCCAGAAGAAGGTGCCGCCCAGGCCCTGCTGGTCCTTGTAGTCCATCTTCGCGGCGATGGTGGCCGGGGTGTCGTAGCTCCACCAGTCGCTGCCGCAGTGGGCGTACGCCGTGCCGGCCACGGTGCCCGTCACGGGGCAGCTGTCCTTCAGGACCTTGTAGTCCTCGATGCCCGCCTCGTACGTCCCAGGGGCCGCCCCGGTCGCCGTGCCGCCCGGTTCCGGCTGGGTGACGCCGGTCCAGCCGCGGCCGTAGAAGCCGATGCCCAGCAGCAGCTTCTCCGCGGGGATGCCCAGGCCCTTGAGCTTGGAGACAGCCGCGTCGCTGTTGAACCCCTCCGTCGGGATGCCCGGGTAGGAGGTCAGCGGTGAGTGCGGGGCCGTCGGCCCCTGCGCCGCGAACGCGCCGAAGAAGTCGTAGGTCATCGGGTTGTACCAGTCCAGGTACTGCGCCGCGCCCGCGTAGTCCACCGCGTCGATCTTGCCGCCGTCGGACCCGTCCGCCGTCATCGCCGAGGTGATCAGATTGCCGGTGCCGAACTTCGACCGCAGCGCCGACAGGAGGTCGCCGTACGCGTCACGGCCGCTGGTGTCGCAGGTCAGGCCGCAGGCGTTCGGGTACTCCCAGTCGATGTCGATCCCGTCGAAGACATCGGCCCAGCGCGGGTCCTCGACCAGGGCGTAGCAGGAGTCGGCGAAGGCGGCGGGATTCCTGGCGGCCTCGGCGAAGCCGCCGGACCAGCTCCAGCCGCCGAAGGACCAGAGGACCTTCAGATCGGGGTGCAGCTTCTTCAGCTTCCGCAACTGGTTGAAGTTGCCCCGCAGTTCCTGGTCCCAGGTGTCCGCGACGCCGTCCACCGACTGGTCGGCCGTGTACGCCTTCTCGTGGTCGGCGTAGCTGTCCCCGATGGTGCACTTGCCGCCCTGGACGTTCCCGAAGGCGTAGTTGATGTGCGTCAGCTTGTCCGCCGAGCCCGACGTCTCGATGTCCTTGACGTGGTAATCGCGGTCGTAGACACCCCAGTTGGTGAAGTATCCGACCACCTTGTCCCCGGCCGCGGTGGGGGCGGCTCCGTCGGCTGCCGGTGCGGAGGCGGCGGGAGCCGCACCCGCGGACGACGTACCGGCGACGCCCAGGAGGGCGGCTCCCAGAGCGGCGGTGCAGAGGGTCGCGGCGAGCGCCCGGAAGCGGGCGCGAGGACGGTGAAGTCCGGTCATTGTGGCTCCTCGTGGGGGAGGGCTTGGATGTGGGGGGTGCCTGCCCCGCCCAACCGTGATTGGCATGGACGCGATGAGGCATCGGGGGAGACCGTAGGAGGACTAGACCAGTTGGGTCAATGGTTCGGACCAATTTCCCTGATCAAGGCTCCCGCTACCCGGTGACGCATGGGCTCCGATCGGGCATACTCAACGCGCCACAGCCGCTGGCCAGCGCCTCCCGTGATCCGGGAAGGCAGGATCGGCTGGGGAGCCGTAGATTTCCGGGCATCGCCCGGGACCGCCCGGCGGCGCCGCGCACACCCAGCGCACGACCGTCGTCACGCCCGACAGGGAGGAGAGCGCCGTCATGTCCGACCGTGCCCCGCAGCCGGTGGAACGCCGTCTGCCCACCGAGGAGTCCCGGCAGCTCGTCGAGCTCGTACGCGACATCGTGTCGAAGGAGATCGCTCCCAGGGCGGCCGAGGAGGAAGAAGCGGGCTTCTTCCCGCGCCCGGTCTTCACCCTGCTCTCCGAATCCGGACTGCTCGGACTGCCCTACGACTCCGCGCACGGTGGCGGCGACCAGCCGTACGAGGTCTACCTCCAGGTCCTCGAGGAACTCGCGGCCGCCCGGCTCACCGTCGGCCTCGGTGTGAGCGTCCACTCGCTGGCCTGTCACGCGCTCGCCGGATACGGCACCGAGGAGCAACGGGCCGCCCACCTCCCCGCGATGCTCGCAGGCGGCCTGCTCGGCGCCTACTGCCTCTCCGAACCGGCCTCGGGCTCCGACGCCGCCTCGCTCCGCACGAAGGCCGTGCGGGACGGTGAGGACTGGGTCCTCACCGGGACCAAGGCCTGGATCACGCATGGCGGCGTCGCCGACTTCTACACGGTGCTGGCCCGCACCGGGGAGGACGGCCCCCGCGGTATCACCGCCTTCCTCGTCCCCGGCGACGCCGAGGGCCTCGGCGCGGCCCTGCCCGAGAAGAAGATGGGCATGAAGGGGTCGCCCACCGCCCAGCTGCACTTCGACGGCGTACGGATCTCCGGCGACCGCCGCATCGGCGACGAAGGCCAGGGTTTCGCCATCGCCCTGTCCGCGCTCGACTCGGGGCGGCTGGGAATCGCCGCCTGTGCCGTCGGAGTCGCGCAGGCGGCCCTGGAGGAGGCGGTCAGGTACGCCACCGACCGGCGTCAGTTCGGACGGCCGGTCGCGGATTTCCAGGGTCTGCGTTTCATGCTCGCCGACATGGCCACCCGCATCGAGGCCGGCAGGGCGCTCTATCTGGAGGCGGCACGGCTGCGCGACGCGGGCCTGCCGTTCTCGCGACAGGCGGCGATGGCGAAACTGTTCTGCACCGACGCGGCCATGCAGGTGACGACCGACGCGGTCCAGGTGCTCGGGGGCTACGGCTACACCCTCGACTTCCCGGTGGAGCGGCTGATGCGCGAGGCGAAGGTGCTCCAGATCGTCGAGGGCACCAATCAGATCCAGCGCATGGTCATCGCCCGTCACCTCGCGGGTCCCGAGACACGCTGACCCGGACGGGCCGGTCCGGCACACCGGTGTCGTCATGATCCGGTTCCACTCCTGGTCGTGGCGGCCCTGCAGCGCCCGGCCCGTGCCCTCCCAACGGTGCAGCACCGCCCGGTGGGCGGGCGGGTCGGTGGTGTGCGGTGTGGGCTGCCGCGCGGGCTCACGGAGCGGCGGTCCGGGCTGAGGAACCGATTCTCCGGACGTCGGTGCGGCGGGGCGGCGGCGTACGGGGCCGCGGCGTTCCGGCCGCCCAGTTGGGCCGGCCGGTGGATGCGGCGTGGTCATACGGAGCCAACGCCGCCACGGGGTCCCGGGTCACTGTCCGGCCGATTCGCGTGCCCGTTCCTGCGGGTGCCGCGGTCCCGGCCGGCCGGTGAACTGTCCGCACCACGCCGGCCGGGCCGTCGTGGTGCGTGCAGAGGTGCGCCTCGGGGCGCGGGAACGTCAGGCGGCGTGACGCCGCGTCTGCGGGACGTACCGCAGGGGGCGCGAACCCGGACCGCCGGCGTGCGAGAAGGGCTGCATCCGCCAGTCGAGTCCCTGAGGAAGCGTCAACAGCAGTGCGGTCTCCTGCTCCTGGGTCCCGGGCGACGCGTCGGCCGGGCGGGCGCGGGAGGCGTCACGGCTCGTACCGGGGCAGACGGTGAGGACGAACGGATTCCACGGCGTGGGGCACAGCGCGTGCTCGGGGAGGACGTCCTCGTCCGCCAGGAGCGCGATCGGCTGGGCGCAGTCCGGGCAGATCACCCGGTACATCTCGAACGTGTCGTACGGGTCGGGAACGGCGTCCTCGTCGGAACCGGTGTATGCCGCGTCTTCGTCGGTTTCCGGTTCGGTACGTCCGGTGAGCTTCAGGCTCTGCATGGGTCTTTCCCCCCTCGGGTGGGCCGGCATGGCGCCACGGCCCCGGCCACAGCAAGCACTTCCCGCCGGAAGTCGGCGGTAACCGCGAGGCAGTCGGCTACCCACCCGTAAACTTGTGGTATTCGTCACATGCCCCTCGAACGTGCCCTTCCGGGGCTCCCACGACTGTGCCTGGAGGGACCCTGGGCAATAGGTTGATCCGCATGGAGGAGCTGGACCGTCAGATTGTGGAGTTGCTCGTCAAGGACGGGCGGATGAGCTACACCGACCTGGGCAAGGCCACCGGCCTGTCCACCTCGGCCGTTCATCAGCGTGTCCGCCGGCTGGAGCAGCGCGGGGTGATCCGGGGCTACGCCGCGGTCGTCGACCCCGAGGCCGTCGGCCTGCCCCTCACCGCGTTCATCTCGGTGAAACCCTTCGACCCGAGCGCACCCGACGACATCGCCGAACGGCTCGCCGGAGTGCCGGAGCTGGAGGCGTGTCACAGCGTCGCCGGCGACGAGAACTACATCCTCAAGGTGCGTGTCTCCAGCCCTCTGGAGCTCGAGCACCTGCTCACGCGGATCCGCACGCTGGCCGGCGTGTCCACCCGTACGACCGTCGTGCTCTCCACGCCCTACGAGGCACGGCCGCCGCGCATCTGAGGCCCTTCCCGTCCGTTGCGGAGGGGGTGCGGGAGGGAACGGTCCTGGCAGGCGCGAGACTGGTCCCATGACCGAGAGCACCGCCCCCCAGAGCGAACACCGCACCGTGCTGCTGCGCGGTGGAGACGTCCACAGCCCCGCCGATCCGTTCGCCACCGCGATGGTCGTCGAAAGGGGCCATGTCGCCTGGGTGGGCTCGGAGGGGGCTGCCGACGCCTTCGCGAGCGGTGTCGACGAGGTGATCGACCTGGAAGGTGCCCTGGTCACCCCGGCTTTCACCGACTCCCACGTCCACACCACATCGACCGGACTCGCACTCACGGGGCTGGACCTCTCGGGTGCGCGCACGCTCGCCGACGCCCTCGGGCTCGTACGTGCGTTCGCGAACAGCCATGCGGGGGGCGGGGTGATCCTCGGCCACGGCTGGGACGCGGCACGCTGGCCCGAGCAGCGGCCACCGTCGCGCGGGGAGCTCGACGAGGCGGCAGGCGGCAGGGCCGCCTACCTCCCCCGGGTGGACGTCCACTCGGCCGTAGTGACCACGGCGCTCCTGGACCTGGTCCCGGGCGTCACCGCAATGCCCGGCTACCACCCCGAGGCCCCCCTCACCGGCGACGCGCACCACGCGGTGCGGGCGGCCGCCCACGCCGCCGTCACGCCGAGGCAGCGGGCGCGGGCGCAGGGTGCCGCGCTGGCGCACGCCGCCTCGCTCGGGATCGGCACCGTGCACGAGTGCGCGGGCCCGGACATCTCGGACGAGGAGGACTTCACCGGGCTGCTGCGACTCGCCTCCGAGCAGCCGGGGCCCCGGGTCTTCGGCTACTGGGCGGAGCCCGTCGAGGACGCGAAGGGCGCCCGGCGGATCCGTGAGCTCGGTGCCGTCGGCGCGGCCGGTGACCTCTTCGTCGACGGCTCCCTGGGATCGCACACCGCCCTTCTGCACGAGCCCTACGCCGACGCTCCGCACACCGGCACCGGCCGCCTCGACACCGCGCGGATCGCCGCACACGTGACGGCGTGCACCGAAGCGGGGCTCCAGGCGGGCTTCCACGCCATCGGCGACGCCGCGGTGTCCGCCGTGGTGGCGGGTGTCCGGGCCGCCTCCGAGAACCTCGGGCTCGCCCGGGTACGGGCCGCGAGGCACCGGATCGAACACGCCGAGATGCTCACCCCGGAGACGATCGCAGCCTTCGCCGAACTGGGCCTCACCGCCTCCGTCCAGCCGGCCTTCGACGCGGCCTGGGGCGGCTCCGACGGAATGTACGCCCGGCGCCTGGGTGCCGAGCGCGCCGCGACCCTCAACCCGTACGCGGCCCTCCTGCGCGCCGGTGTGCCCCTCGCGTTCGGCTCGGACAGCCCGGTCACCCCGCTGGACCCCTGGGGAACCGTGCGGGCGGCCGCCCATCACCGCACACCCGCGCACCGTGTCTCCGTACGCGCCGGCTTCACCGCTCACACCCGGGGCGGCTGGCGGGCCGTCGGGCGGGACGACGGGGGCGTACTCGTTCCGGGAGCCCCGGCCGACTACGCCGTCTGGCGTACCGGCGAACTGCTGGTCCAGGCACCCGACGACCGCGTGGCGCGGTGGTCGACCGACCCCCGTTCCGGCACCCCCGGCCTGCCCGATCTCACGCCGGGCGCGGAGCTTCCGGTCTGTCTGCGCACGGTGGTCTTCGGACAAACTGTCTACGTACGGCCGAACGAGTGACGTCAGGACATTTCGTACCGCCGATCGAAGGCGCGGGGGGTCTGCGACGACCTGCGTGTCCTCGGCGCTGACCAGGCGTTTCGGAGAGAAGTGGCAGGTCGAACGACTGTTGACAGGAAGCGCCCACGGGCCGGTAGGTTCGGCCGGGTCCACCATTGGACGTCCGACCGGTCAGACCTCCACGCAGTCGTCGAACGCCGCTGGGTCACGGGGCGGTGTGCCGCACCGGCGCACCACCACTGACAGCCAGGTTCAGCGCCCGCGCCTCGGGGGCGAGGGAAGGTCTCGTCCGGACGGCAGGTGCGACCCGGGTGGGGCCCGGAGGTTCAGTAGACAACGGCTCTCGGTCGACCCGCAGCCAGCGGGTCCCAGGTCGGCCCGAAGGACGCCGGGCCCCGATCCGCAGCGCTGTCCTTCTGTCCGCAGTTCCATGCATCTGTCCACGCGGCGTACGCCGCCCCATGACCGCGTCGGAGCCCTCCCGCGGCCTGCTGGATATGGTGTGCACCTGCGTACGGACTTTAAGGGGCAGTAGTGAACGACGGCGGTCAGAGGCAGTTCGGCCCGCTCGGCAGAGTCTTGGTGATCATTCCGACCTACAACGAGGCCGAGAACGTCGCACTCATCGTCGCCCGGGTGCGCGCCGCCGTTCCGGAGGCGGACATCCTCGTCGCCGACGACAACAGCCCCGACGGGACCGGCAAGGTCGCCGACGAGCTCGCGGCCGGCGACAGTCAGGTCCACGTCCTGCACCGCAAGGGCAAGGAAGGGCTGGGCGCCGCCTACCTGGCCGGTTTCCGCTGGGGTTCCGAGCACGACTACGGCGTTTTGGTCGAGATGGACGCGGACGGCTCGCACCAGCCCGAGGAACTGCCCCGCCTCCTCACCGCCCTGAAGGGTGCCGATCTTGTCCTCGGCTCGCGCTGGGTGCCCGGTGGCCGGGTGGTCAACTGGCCCAGGCACCGCGAGATGATCTCGCGCGGCGGCAGCCTCTACTCCCGGATGCTGCTGGGCCTCTCGGTGCGTGACGTCACCGGCGGTTACCGGGCTTTCCGCACCGGGACCCTGGACGGTCTCGGTCTCGACGAGGTTGCCTCGCAGGGCTACTGCTTCCAGGTCGACCTCGCCCGGCGGGCGGTCGAGGCGGGCTATCACGTCGTCGAGGTGCCGATCACCTTCATGGAGCGCGAGATCGGCGACTCCAAGATGAGCCGTGACATCCTCGTCGAGGCCCTTTGGCGGGTGACGGGCTGGGGGATCACCGGCCGGGCCAACAAGGTACTGGGCCGCAAGGCCCCCTGACCGGTTCCGTCCCGCAGCCCCTTGATCACCCCCTTACGCCGCTTGCACGCCCGTGCAGGCACACTGGGGGCATGACGACCGGCACACCGCCTCCGAACCGTCCAAGGCGCTCACGCGCCCGTACCGTCCTGCCGCTGGGCGTCGCCGCCTGGCTGGTGCTGGAGATCTGGCTGCTGACCGTCGTGGCCGGTGCGGCGAACAGCTTCACCGTGCTGCTGATCCTGGTCGCCGGCGCGGTGCTCGGTGCCGCGGTGATCAAGCGGGCAGGGCGCAGGGCCTTCCGCAACCTCACCGAGACCCTCCAGCAGATGCCGGGCCAGCCCGGCGCTCCCGCCACCCCGGCCGCGACCCCGGCCGGCAGCAAGGGCAACGGCTTCCTGATGCTGGGCGGCCTGCTCCTGATGATCCCCGGCGTGATCTCCGACGCGGCGGGACTCCTGCTCCTGCTGCCCCCTGTCCGCTCGGTGCTCGGACGCCACGCGGAACGCTCCCTCGACCGCCGGATGAGGGCGGCGACGCCCGGTGGCCTCTCGGACGCCTTCCAGCAGGCCCGTGTTCTGTGTCGCGGCCCGCGGCTCTTGATCGGTGCGGTGATACGCGGTCAGGCAGACTTCCTGCTGTCCCGCGGGTGCACGGCGATGTTCATGGCACCGGAGCGCAGAACCGCCAGCCTCTCGGCCAGCACCTCCTCGAGCTCCTCACGTGTACGCCGCTCCATGAGCATGTCCCAGTGCGTACGCGCAGGCTTGCCCTTCTTCTCCTCGGGGCCGTCCCCGTCCACCAGGAGTGCCGTGGCGCCGCACGCCTTGCACTCCCACTCCGCCGGAATTTCCGCCTCTACCGAGAACGGCATCTCAAATCGATGTCCGTTCGGGCATGCGTACTCCACCGCCTGGCGCGGGGCCAGATCGATGCCGCGGTCCGTCTCGTAGCTGGTAACCACGAGTCGCGTACCGCGGAGAGCTCGCTCACTCATGAATCGTGCCTCCCGGGCTTGTCGCCCACAGGACAGGTGTCGCTGTCGTCGTCATCCGGTCAACGTCCGGTCGGCGGTAAAGATTCCCGTTGCCGGTCATGCGTCGCCCGTCGTGCCGCTGCTTGGTCTGGGTTTACTACCCACCGGTGCCCGGTTTGTCACCTTTGGTGGAAGATGTCACCCAACGGTTCACCTTCTTCCACACGCAGTAACGGTCCGCCGGGCAGACCAAAGGCGTACACTACCGGCCTTTCACTTCAACGTCTAAATCCGGTCCGGCACGGGATTGCCCGCGGCGGCCACCGCGGCACGCACGGGGACCCTCGCCAGGAGCACGGAGCCGAGTGCGAAGAAGAGCACCAGGGACAGGATCGCGTCCCGGTAACTGCCGGTGAGCTGGTAGCCGAGACCGAAGACCAGGGGCCCCAGCCAGCTGAGTCCCCGGTCGCTCATCTCGTAGGCGGAGAAGTACTCCGCCTCCTTCCCGCGCGGGATCAGGTGGGAGAACAGCGACCGGGAGAGGGCCTGGCTGCCGCCCATCACCAGGCCGATCGCGGCCGCCAGGGTGTAGAAGAACACGGGCGCGCCGGCGGGCAGCACGTACGCCGCGGCCAGGATCAGCGTCCAGACCGCCAGCGAGGCGAGAATCGTGCGCTTCGCCCCGTACAGCCGGGCGAGTCGCCCCATCCCCAGCGCCCCCGCCACCGCGAGCACCTGTACGAGCAGCACCGCGGTGATGAGGGTCGTCTGGTCGAGGCCGAGCTCCTCGGAGCCGTACAGCGAGGCCTGGGAGATCACCGTCTGGATGCCGTCGTTGTAGACCAGATAGGCGAGCAGGAAGGAGAGCGTCAGCGGGTGACGGCGCATGTCGCGCAGTGTCGCCAGCAGCTGCCGCCAGCCCGGACCGACCGCGCCGTCGCCGCCGGGCGCCACCCGGCTGTCACGCAGCCGCCGCAGCGGTACGAGGGCGAAGGCGCCCCACCACACCCCGGCCGAGGCGATGCAGATGCGGACCGCGTCGGACTCGGACAGCCCGAAGGAGTCGTGGCCCGTGTAGAGGACCAGGTTCAGGACGAGGACGAACGCGCCCGAGGTGTACCCGAAGGCCCAGCCGCGCGAGGAGACCGCGTCGCGTTCCTCCGGGGTGGAGATCTGGGGCAGGTACGCGTTGTACAGGGCCATCGACACGGAGATCGAGGCGTTCGCGACGATCAGCAGGAAGGCCCCCAGCAGGTAGCGGTGGCCCTCCAGGAAGAACATGCAGGCCGTGGCCGTCGCACCTGTGTACGCGGCCGCCGCGAGCAGGGGCTTCTTGCGTCCCGTGCGGTCCGCCGCCGCGCCGACGACCGGCATGACGATCACGGCCACGACGATGGACACCGATACGGCGTACGCGAAGAGGGAGCCCGCCCGCACGGGTATCCCCAGTGGATGCACGAACCCGTCCGCGTCGGCGGCGGCCTTGGCTATCGAGGTCAGATAGGGGCCCAGGAAGACCGTGAGGACGCTGGTGGAGTACACCGAGCAGGCGAAGTCGTAGAAGTACCAGCCGTGTTGCTGGCGCCTGCGTTCGGCGGCCTCGGCCGGCTGCCCGGCCGGGTCCGCGGTCCCTGCGGTACCGGTGCTCACACCGCGTCCCCTCGTTCTGTCCGCGCCGGCGCGGCCGTCCCGGGCGTCAGGCCCAGGCCCCCCGCCCGCTCAGTACCGTGCGCAGCGTCTCGATGTGATCGGTCATGATGCCATCCACCCCGAGGTCCAGGAGCGCCGCCATCCGCTCCGGTTCGTTGACCGTCCAGACGTGGACCTGCAGGCCGCGCGCGTGTGCCGTGCGGACGAAGCTCCGGTCGACGACCCGGACGCCGTTCTGGCTCTCCGGGACCTGCGCGCAGACCGCGCCCGCCCGGAGCGCCGCCGGGATGCCGTACGAGCGCAGCCGCAGGCCGAGTACGCCGCGTACCCCGTAGGAGGTGGCCAGGCGCGGGCCCGCGAGGCGGTGGGCCCTGGCCACGCGTCCCTCGGAGAACGACCCCACGCACACGCGGTCCCAGGCGTCGGTCCTGCGGATCAGGTCGACGAGCGGGGCGAGGGCGGGCTCCGCCTTGATGTCCACGTTCCAGCGGGCGTCCGGGAACTCCTCCAGCAGCTCCTCGAAGAGCGGCAGCGGCTCGCTGCCGGCCACCCTCGCCCGGCTCACCTCGCTCCAGGGCAGCCCCGCTATGCGCCCCCGGGAGTCCGTCACCCGGTCCAGGGTCGGGTCGTGGAAGGCGACCAGGCGGCCGTCCGCCGTGGCGTGCACATCGGTCTCGAAGTAGCGGTAGCCGACGCCCGCCGCACGCCGGAACGCCGCTGCGGTGTTCTCCATGCCGTCCGCCGCTCCGCCGCGGTGGGCGAAGGGAATCGTCGAAGGGTGGTCCAGATAGGGGTGGCGCCCCGAGGTCGCTGCGGTCACCGCGGAAGTATCGCCCCTCGCGGTGTCCGCCCGGCAACGGCCACGGTGCGGGCGCCGGGCGCGGGAAGGTCGAAGAAGCGCAGGAAGAACTGGGCGAGCGGGCCGATGGCCAGGGCGTACAGGACCGTGCCGGCCCCGAGGGAACCGCCGAGGAGGAAACCGGTCACGACCACGGCCACCTCGATCGCCGTACGCACCAGCCTGATGGAGCGCCCCGTGAGGCGGTTCAGGCCCGTCATCAGACCGTCACGTGGCCCCGGTCCGAAGCGTGCGGAGATGTACAGGCCGGTTGCGGCGCCGTTGAGCACGATGCCCGCGGCCATCACCGGGATCTGCGCGCCGAGGCCGTGCACGTCCGGTACGAGGGCGAGCGTGCCGTCCATCGCGATACCTACGGCGAATACGTTGGAGACCGTGCCGAGCCCCGGGCGCTGCCTGATCGGGATCCACAGGAGCAGGACGACCGCTCCGACGATGATCGAGACGACCCCGATGGAGATCCCGGTCCGCTCGGCGAGCCCCTGGTGCAGCACGCCCCACGGTTCGAGCCCGAGCCCGGCACGGACCAGGAGCGCAGAGCTCGCCCCGTACAGGGCCAGTCCCGTGTACAGATGCGTCAGCCGCCGGGTGAGCCGCGTTCCGCTCCGGGCGGTGGTCTCGGTCAAGTGGTTCCCCCTGTGTGGTGGTGGTGGACTGTCGCGTGTCACTCTGTGGCAGGGGATTGGCCACCAACTATGGCCAATCCGAGGAAGGTGGACTGATTTACATGGCGCAGTGGACTTCGACCGTGGGTGCGGCACAGCTCGCTCGCCAGCTCCAGGGCCAGCAGGAACGCCCCCTGGCGCCCGGCGGGCGCAAGCCGCCCGCCTACCGGGCGCTCGCCGACGGTGTGCGGCTGCTCGTCCTGGAAGGCCGGGTACCGGTCGCCGCGCGGCTTCCCGCCGAGCGGGAGCTCGCGTTGGCCCTGTCCCTCAGCCGGACCACCGTGACCGCCGCGTACGAGGCGCTGCGCGCGGAGGGTTTCCTGGAGTCGCGCCGCGGAGCCGGCAGCTGGACCGCGGTCCCGGCGGGCAACCCGTTGCCCGCCCGGGGCCTCGAACCGCTGCCGCCGGAGTCCCTCGGCTCGATGATCGACCTGGGATGCGCCTCGCTGCCCGCCCCGGAGCCGTGGCTGACCCGGGCCGTCCAGGGCGCGCTGGAGGAACTGCCGCCGTACGCCCACACGCACGGCGACTACCCGGCCGGTCTTCCCGCGCTGCGGCAGATGATCGCGGACCGCTACACCGGGCACGGCATTCCCACGATGCCCGAACAGATCATGGTCACCACGGGGGCGATGGGCGCCATCGACGCCATCTGCCATCTCTTCGCCGGGCGCGGTGAGCGCATCGCGGTGGAGTCCCCGAGCTACGCCAACATCCTCCAGCTCATGCGGGAGTCGGGCGCCAGGCTGGTGCCCGTGGCCATGGAGGAGGGCCTCGGCGGCTGGGACATGAACCGCTGGCGACAGGTGCTGCGGGACGCCGCGCCCCGGCTCGCCTATGTCGTCGCCGACTTCCACAACCCCACCGGGGCCCTGGCCGACGAGCAGCAGCGTCGTGCTCTGGTCGAGGCCGCCCGGTCGGCGGGCACCGTCCTGGTGGTCGACGAGACCATGACCGAGCTGCATCTCGACGCGGACGTCGAGATGCCGCGCAAGGTCTGTGCGTTCGACCCGGCGGGCAGCACCGTCCTGACCGTGGGATCCGCGAGCAAGGCGTTCTGGGCCGGCATGCGGATCGGCTGGGTGAGGGCGGCGCCGGACGTCATCCGCAGCCTGGTCGCGGCACGCGCGTACGCCGACATGGGGACGCCGGTGCTGGAACAGCTCGCCATCAACTGGCTGATGGGGACGGGCGGCTGGGAACAGGCCGTGGCGGTCCGGCGTGAGCAGGCCCGCGAGAACAGGGACGACCTGGTGCGGGCGCTGCGCCGGGAGCTCCCGGAGTGGGAGTTCGAGGCGCCGCGTGGCGGTCTCACGCTGTGGGTGCGTACCGGCGGGCTCTCCGGCTCCCGGCTGGCCGTGGCCGGCGAGCGGGTCGGCGTCCGCGTCCCGTCGGGGCCCCGGTTCGGGGTCGACGGGGCCTTCGAGGGCTACGTGCGGCTGCCCTTCACCGTGGGCGGCCCCCTGGCGGACGAGGCGGCGCTGCGGCTGGCCGCTGCCGCCGCACTCGTCGCTTCCGGGGCGAGCGCGGGAGCCGAGGCGCCCCGGACCTTCGTGGCCTGAGGCGCCCGGCTTTCGTGGCCTGAGGCGCCCGGCTTTCGTGGCCTGAGGCGCCCGGCTTTCGTGGCCCGAGCTGACCGGGCCTCAGCCCTCCGCGACGGCCGGTGTCTTGACCAGCCGGTCCAGGTGCTCCGGCACGGGCTCGTCGACCGTTTCCGGGGCGGCCTCCGGCGACGCCTCCGGTGCGGCTCGCTCCTCCGCCGGGCCGCCACCGGGCAACAGGCCGAGTACCGCCTGCCGTTGCGCCTCGCTCGTGGCGTCGTCGTGCGGGTCCGGGGTGGACGGTACCTGCAGTCGCATGACGGGCCCGTTGCCCAGCCGGGCGTAGCCGCGGCCCGGCGGGACCTCGGTGACCGGAGTGGTGTGCGGCTGGACTCCCAGGACCGCCTCGACCTGGTCGCGGTCCGCGGGGCCCAGCACGGCACGTGCCCTGGTGTGGGTCCGTACGGTCTCCGTGAGGGCGTCGAGGCTGTCGAACTGGTCCGCGACGACGACCGTCACCCCGGCGGCGCGACCGTGCCGCAGCGGCACCTGGAGGAGTTCCTGCGGATCCTGCCTGCCGTCGGCGGCCGCCAGGTGTCCCAGCGCGCTCGGGCGGTCCAGCAGGATCCACAGGGGGCGCTTGATGTCCTCGGGCTCGGGATGCCCGGCCTGGCGGGCCCGGTTGGCGGCGATGAGCCGCCGCTCCGTCTCGTGCGCCGCCCATTCGAGTGTCGCCAGGGCGCCGCCCAGCCCGCACTCGACGGCCAGTACGCCGTCCCGGCCGGTCAGGAAGCCGTACTCGCCGGTGCCGCCGCCCTCCACGACCAGGATGTCGCCGTGCTGGAGGGCCTGCAGGGCGAGTGAGCGCATCAGGGTCGTGGTGCCGCTGCCGGGGTGGCCGGCGATCAGCAGATGGGGCTCCGCCGAGCGGGCGCCCGTCCGCCAGATCACCGGGGAGGCGTCCCGCGTCCCGTCGCCGTCCTGGACCGGAACGGTGCGCGGGACCGCGTCGGCGTCGGTGAACCCCAGCACGGTCTCGCCGGGCGCGGTGACGAACCGCTGGGCGGCGATGGTGGTGGGAAGCGCGGCGAGCACCGTCATGAGGAGGTGGTTGCTCTCCTCGTCCCAGGAGAAGTGGTATTCACGGTTCCGGCCGGACTTGGCGTGGAGCACCTGCTCGACACGTGCGCGTGACGCGGGATCGCCGTCGTCGAAGTACGCCGGGTAGTTCACCTGGAGCCGGGTGGGACGCCCGTCGGCGTCGAAGGCGAACGAGGTGCCGAACGCCTTCTCCCAGTCGCCGCCGTGGGAGAACAGCGGACTGGGGTCGTCGGACACGGAGAAGTGCGGCACCAGCGCCTCGTACAGCGCCTGGAGCCGTGCGGTCTCCGTCTCGTCGGGGCCGGTCTTCGCGGGGTTCCGCGCGCGCCCCCGCCATGCGGCAGCGCCCATCACCGTGATGAGGGCCAGGAGCGGCCCGTAGGGGATGAGCGCCACCACCAGTACGCATGCCGCGACAAGGAACAGCACGTGTCCGCGCCGGTCCCTGGGCGTCGCGGCCCATCTCTGCCGACCTGCTCCCGCCAGCAGCCGCAGGCCACGGGTGACCGTGATCAGCGGATGGAGGACGTCGGTGGCGTTGTCGGCGGCCGTGCGTGCGATCTCGCGACTGCGGGTGATCGAAGCGCTGCCGCTGCTCAGAATGCGGGGGAGTGGTCGCCGGTCCACGTCGGTCTCCTGAAGAGGTGGGAGCGGTGTCGGAGCGTCAGAACTTGATCCCGCCCAGCATGCCGGCGAGGCTCGCGCCGCCGGCCGTGATGCTCGGGGCGATGGCCGTGCCGGCCAGGTAGAAGCCGAACAGAGCGCAGATGAGGGCGTGGGACGCCTTCAGCCCGTCCTTCTTGAAGAACAGGAAGACGATGATGCCGAGCAGTACCACGCCTGAGATGGAGAGGATCATGAGCGGTTCTCCTGGTTGATGGGGACAGTCACCATGAGTACTTCCAGGATCACAAGATGTACCAATACGATAAAAGGTGCAACTGAGTGAATAGCCTTCCATTTCACTCAACAGATGGGTGGAAAGTGGTCGCCCGGAAGCTCCGTGAGCCGCGCGAGCCCGGTCCCCGCCGGAAAGTGGGCCCGGCGGTGTGTCTTCCGGCTCCGAGGGGCAGGCTGACGACCGCCCCGGAGCAGTACCCTGTCGATTCACTCGTACGGCCCCGGCCGTACCCCCCACCAGGTCGGCAACGGCCGGCGGTCAATGGAAGGCGGCCCCTCCGATGAGCGAAACACCCGACCCCGAGGTGGTCGAGCTGGCGACCAAGGTCTTCGACCTGGCCCGCCGGGGCGAGAGCGACGCGCTCGCCGCCTACGTCGACGCGGGCGTCCCCGCGAACCTCACCAACGACCGGGGCGATTCGCTGCTCATGCTCGCCGCGTACCACGGGCACGCCCCCGCCGTCGTCGCGCTCGCCGACCGCGGGGCCGACCCGGACCGGGCCAACGACCGGGGGCAGACCCCGTTGGCCGGAGCTGTCTTCAAGGGCGAGCGCGAGGTGATCGACGCACTGCTCGCCGCAGGGGCCGATCCGGCCGCCGGAACTCCTTCCGCCGTGGACACCGCGCGCATGTTCGGCAAGGACGACCTGCTGGAACTCTTCGGTGCGCGCTGAGACGCCGTCCGCGCCGCCGGCCGGCCGGTGCGCCGTAAATGTGGTCGCGTCGGCGAAATGGCTGGGTCATCATGACGTCGCGGGTCCGTTTCGGGCCACCGACGAGAGGCAGAGGAAGATGAGCACCAGGCAGAAGACGGCGGTCGGCCGATCATGTTGCTGCGCGGCCTAGGGGATGTCACCCCGGCACATGGAACAGCACAGTCCCGGTTGCGTCGACAGCTTGATGTGAGGCTTTCCCCATGTTCGATCCGTTCATAGCGCCGAGCGGCACACTGCTCGGCCTGCTGCAGAGGGGCCGTGGCGACGGCACGCTCCACGCGCTCGCCGCCCCGCGTCCCGAGGCCCTCGCGGCTCTCAACCACTGCGTCCTGAGCGATCCCCGTCACGACTGGCAGGTCGAGAACCGTTCCCTCTACTACGCGCGGCTCTACCTGGATCTCGACGGTGGCACCGAGGAGATCGAGCGGCACCTGTGGGATCCGGAGGACCACCTCCGGACCGACGACTCACGCACGGGTCTCGCGCTGGCCGTGCTCGGGCACCTCGCCTCCTACGGGCGCGACGACGCCCTCGTACTCCTGCGCCGGTACGCCGCGACCGGGTCCAACTGGGCCTGGGCACTCGACGAACTGGCCCTGCGAGACGACGACGCCGGGCTGCGTTCCCTCGCCGGGGCGGTGCTGGCCCGCTTCCCCGCCACCGCGGAGGGAACCGCCGAGCTGGCCGCCGCCGTGCGGGACGCCTTCGAGCCCCGCCCCTGGCGGCTCTGGGCCGACGACCCGCGCGAAGCGGTCGGCGCCAGGGTCAGGGCGGCGACGGAACAGGGATCGTTCGACCGGTGGCAGCGGCAGATGAGGCCGGGCGGACCTCGCCCCGGCTGGAGCGTCCAGGCCGTCTTCGACTGGGCCCAGGAAGGACTGGAACGCGGCAGCGCCCTCCACGTCCCCGCGGCCCGCTGCCTCTCCGCCGTCGCCGGGACCGAGGACCGCCCCCTGATCATCGAGGCCGCCCGCAGCGGCTCCGAGGGTGCCCGCTGCGCCGCCCTGCACTACCTGGCCGAGGCCCAGGATCCTGCCGTGCTCGACCTGATCGAGCAAGCCGTGACCGGCCCGTCCCGCACCGTCGCCGATGCGGCCGTGGCCGCCTTCGAGCGCATGTGCGGAGAAGCGGCGGTCGACCGGGCCCGGGGCTGGGCCCACCGGCCCGATGCCCTCGGGGCCTCTGCTGCGGGGGTCCTCGCCTGCCGTGGCTCCGTACAGGACGCCCCGCTCGTCCTTGCCGCGCTGCGCGAGGCGGTCAGGGGCGAGGGCCCCGACACCCCGCGCCTGTGCACCCTCGTCGACGGCGCCGGGCGCCTGGGCATCGCCTGTGCCGCGCCGGTACTGCGCCATGTGTACAGGGAGACGTCCTCCTCGCACCTGCGCGGCCGGGCCGCCCGTTCACTGGCGGCCACCGACCCGTCCTTCGCCAGCGGCTTCGCCGTCGAGTGCCTCTGGGACTGCGAGGAGACCACCCGGGAACTGGCCGCACACCACGCGGAGACCGGGGACATCCGGGTCGCCGAACGACTGCGGCGGCTCGCCGCCGACCCGGCCGAAGAGGCCGAGGTGCAGACCGCGGTGCGCAGCAGGATCGGACCGGACGCACCCGCAGTCTGAACCGGCGCTCCGCCTGACCACGGAGCCCGAGGCCGCGCGTCGGGGGCGCGCGGCGCAAACGGCCATGGGGCGTTTCCCCGGGCCGACGGATCTTGCGGCGCAAACGCTCACGGGACGTTCCCCGGGCCGACAGATCCACGTCGGCCAGGGCACGCCCGGCGTGGTGACAACACCCCTATGCGTGTCGTCATCGTCACCGAATCCTTCCCTCCCGACGTCAACGGTGTGGCCCACTGCACCCTGCAGACCGCCCGGCACCTCGCCGCCCGCGGCCACCGGACCCTCGTCGTCGCCCCGGCCGGGGCGAACGCCTCCGCCGGCACCTCGTCCACCGGCGACCCCTGCCCGGTGGTGCGCGTCCCCTCACTTCCTCTGCCCGGCTACCCGCAGGTCCGTGTGGCCCTGCCCGGCCGGAGGCTCGCCGCCGCCCTCATCGGACATCGCGCCGAACTCGTCCACCTGGCCGGCCCGTTCGTCCTCGGCGTACGGGGCATGGCGGTCGCCGCCCGGCTGGGACTGCCCGCAGTGGCCGTCTACCAGACCGACCTGGCCGGCTACGCCCGCACGTACCTGGGTGCGGGCGAGAACGCCGCCTGGCGCCGGATGCGTGCCGTACACAGCGCCGCCGACCTCACCCTCGCCCCCTCCTCCGCCGCGCTGCGCGACCTCACCGACCACGGTGTGCCCCGGTTGCGGCTCTGGCCGCGCGGGGTCGACACCGTCAGGTTCCGCCCCGGTCTGCGCGACGAGGCCCTGCGCCGCGCCCTGGCCCCCGGTGGGGAGAAGATCATCGGATACGCGGGCCGGCTCGCCCCCGAGAAGCACGTCGAACTCCTCGCCGGTGCCTGCTCGCTGCCAGGGGTGCGCGTCGTGGTCGTCGGCGACGGACCGAGCGAGGCAGCGCTGCGCCGGGCGCTTCCCGGCGCGGTCTTCCTCGGCCGGCGCACGGGGGAGGGACTCGCCCGCCTCTTCGCGTCCCTGGACGTCTTCGTGCACACCGGGCCGTACGAGACCTTCTGTCAGACCGTGCAGGAGGCCATGGCCTCCGGGGTCCCGGTCGTCGCCCCGGCGGCCGGGGGGCCGCTCGACCTGGTCGCCCACGGAAGCACCGGGCTGCTGGTGCCACCCCACGACGCGGAGGCGGTACGGGCGGCGGTCGCCGCACTCCTCGCGGATCCGGCGCGGGCCGCGGCTTTCGGGCGGACCGCGCGGGCGACGGTCGAGGGCCGCACCTGGGAAGCCGTCGGAGACCAGCTCCTGGGTCACTACGACGAGGTCCTGGGCGGCCGGACGGCGGTGGCGGCGTGAACGGGCACGGCTGTGCGCCGGCCGCCCGCCGGGCGGGGGTCCCGCCCTCGGTGCCCGCGGGGTGCGGCTCGGACGGCTGGGCACCCGGCCGAGCGGTCACCGACCGAGGTGAGCCCGGAATGCCCCGTACGCCGTTCGTGCGAGGGTTCGTCCGCCGCGCCAGAATGGAGGGATGACCGGACGCTGGGAGTTCTGGATCGACCGCGGCGGCACCTTCACCGACGTGGTGGGACGTGACCCCGGCGGCCGGCTGATCTCCCGGAAGCTGCTGTCGCACGACCCCGGCCGCTACCGTGACGCGGCCGTCGCCGGAATCCGGCTGCTGCTCGGTCTCGGCCCCCACGACCCCGTCCCCGCCGACCGGGTCGCGGGCGTCAAGATGGGCACGACCGTCGCCACCAACGCACTCCTCGAGCGGCGGGGCGAGCCGACCGTCCTGGTCATCACCGAAGGTTTCCGGGACGCCCTGAAGATCGCGTACCAGAACCGGCCGCGCCTGTTCGACCGCCGCATCCTGCTCCCCGAAGCGGTGTACGAGCGGGTCATCGAGGTCCCCGAGCGCACCGAAGCCCGGGGGAAGGTCGTGAAAGCGCTCGACCGCGCCGTCGTGGCGGACCGGCTGAGGGCGGCCGCGGAGGACGGGATCCGCAGTGCGGCCGTCGTGCTCATGCACGGCTACCGTCACCCGGACCACGAGAGAGCGGTCGCGGAGGAAGCCACGCGGGCGGGATTCACCCAGGTCAGCTGTTCCCACGAGGTCAGCCCGCTGATCAGGATCGTGCCGCGCGGGGACACCACCGTCGTCGACGCGTACCTCTCGCCGATCCTGCGCAGGTACGTCGAGGAGGTCGCCGGGGAACTCCCGGGGATCCGCCTCATGTTCATGCAGTCCAACGGCGGGCTGCGTGAGGCGGCGCACTTCCGTGGCAAGGACGCGGTGCTCTCCGGGCCGGCAGGAGGCGTCGTCGGCATGGTGCGTACGTCCGGGCAGGCGGGCTACGACCGGGTCATCGGCTTCGACATGGGCGGCACCTCCACCGACGTCTCCCACTACGCGGGAGAGTTCGAACGCGAGCTCGGGACCCAGGTGGCGGGAGTGCGGATGAGCGCGCCCATGATGAGCATCCACACCGTCGCCGCGGGCGGCGGGTCCGTCCTGCACTTCGACGGCCGGCGCTACCGGGTCGGCCCCGACTCGGCCGGGGCCGACCCCGGCCCCGCCTGTTACCGCCGGGGTGGTCCGCTCACCGTCACCGACGCGAACGTGATGCTCGGCCGCATCCGCCCTGAGCACTTCCCCGCCGTCTTCGGCCCCGGCGGCGACCAGCGGCTGGACGCCGGTCTCGTGGAGGAACGCTTCGGTGAACTGGCCGAGGAGGTCTCGGCCGCCACAGGCAGCGGGCGGACGGCCGCCGAGGTCGCCGCGGGCTTCCTGGAGATCGCCGTGCTGAACATGGCGAACGCCGTCAAGAAGATCTCCGTCCAACGGGGCCACGACATCACCCGCTACGCGCTCACCGGCTTCGGCGGCGCCGGGGGCCAGCACGTCTGCGCCGTCGCCGACGCCCTGGGTGTCGACACCGTCCTCGTACCGCCGCTCGCCGGTGTCCTCTCCGCGTACGGGATCGGTCTCGCCGACGCCACCGCGATGCGCGAACAATCCGTCGAGGCGGGTCTGGAGGACAAGGCGACCGGGGGCCGGGTGCGCGGCATCAGCGACAGCCTCGCGGAGCGCACCCGCGCCGAACTCCGTGCCGACGGCATTCCCGACAGTGCCATCGGCACCCGGACGCGGATCCTTCTGCGCTACGCCGGTACGGACGCCGCGCTGCCCGTCGCCCTCGGCACCGTGGCCGCCATGACCGAGGCGTTCGGCGCAACGCACCGGGCGCGCTACGGATTCACCATGGGCAAGCCCCTGGTGGTCGAGGCCGTCTCCGTGGAAGCCACCGGAACCGCCGCATCGCACACCCCGCTCCAGGCCGGTGCGCGTACGGGGGAAGGACCGGTCCGGCCCCTCGGAACGGTGAGGATGTTCACCGGGGACGGATGGCGGGACGCCGGCCTGTACCGCCGCGCGACACTGCGCGCCGAGGACACCGTGAACGGCCCGGCCGTCGTCACCGAGGACGACGCCACCACCGTCGTCGACCCCGGCTGGAAGGCGACGGCGGGACCGGCCGGGCACCTCGTGCTGCGCCGGACGGAGCCGCGACCCGAACGGACCGCCGTCGGTACCCGGGTGGACCCGGTCATGCTCGAGGTGTTCAACAACCTCTTCATGTCGATCGCCGAACAGATGGGCGTGCGACTGGAGAACACGGCGCACTCCGTCAACATCAAGGAACGGCTGGACTTCTCGTGCGCGCTGTTCGACGCGGACGGCAACCTGGTGGCCAACGCCCCGCACATCCCGGTCCACCTGGGCTCGATGGGCGAGTCCATCAAGGAGGTGCTGCGGCGCAACGGGGGGTCCCTGCGGCCCGGTGACGTGTACGCCGTCAACGACCCGTACCACGGGGGAACACACCTGCCGGACGTGACCGTCGTGACGCCCGTGTTCGACGAGGCCACCGACGGCCAGGAGAGCCGGCTGCGCTTCCTGGTCGCGTCACGCGGTCACCACGCGGAGATCGGCGGCATCACCCCGGGCTCCATGCCCGCCTTCAGCCGTACGATCGAGGAAGAAGGCGTCCTGTTCGACAACTGGCTGCTGGTACGCGACGGAACTTTCCGCGAGGCGGAGACCAGGCACCTGCTCACGGCCGCCGTCCACCCCTCGCGCGACCCGGACACCAACCTCGCCGACCTGCGCGCCCAGATCGCGGCCAACGAGAAGGGGATCACCGAACTACGGCGCATGACGCGCCAGTTCGGCCAGGACGTCGTCGAGGCGTACATGGGTCACGTCCAGGACAACGCAGAGGAGTCCGTACGCCGCATCGTGGCCGGGCTGCACGACGGCTCCTGCCGCTACGAGACCGACAACGGCGCCGTCATCGCGGTGAGCGTGAGCGTGGACCGCGACGCCCGCCGCGCCGTCCTCGACTTCGAGGGCACCTCCCCGCAGCAGACCGGCAACTTCAACGCACCCAAGTCCGTGGTCATGGCAGCAGTCCTCTACGTGTTCCGTACGCTCGTCGAGGACGACATCCCCCTCAACAGCGGCTGCCTGAACCCCCTGGACATCCGCGTCCCGAGGGGATCGATGCTGGCCCCCGTCCACCCGGCGGCGACCGTCGCGGGCAACGTCGAGACCTCCCAGGCCGTCACCGGCGCCCTCTACGCGGCCCTGGGTGTCCAGGCCGAGGGGTCCGGCACCATGAACAACCTCACCTTCGGCAACGACCGGGTCCAGTACTACGAGACCGTCGCGAGCGGCTCCGGTGCCGGTGACGGCTTCGACGGGGCCGACGCTGTGCAGACCCACATGACCAACTCCCGGCTCACCGACCCCGAGATCCTCGAGTGGCGCTACCCGGTGCTGTTGGAGAGCTTCGGCGTACGCGAGGGCAGCGGAGGCACGGGCCGGTGGCACGGGGGCCGCGGGGTCGAACGCCGTATCCGTTTCCTCGAACCCGTCACCGTGGCACTCCTGTCGGGACACCGCAGGGTCCCGCCGTACGGCATGGCGGGAGGCGGACCGGGAGCGCTCGGCGAGCAGTACGTCGAGCGGGCCGACGGCAGGACAGTGACGCCACTCGAAGGCTGTGACACCGCCGAGCTGGGGACAGGGGACGTCCTGGTGCTGCGCACCCCCGGAGGGGGCGGTCACGGTCGCCCGTGACCGGTCGCTTCTGCGCCGTTTCGACCGTTGTCGGTGCGAGGACCTAATCTGTGCAGCGTGACTTCGCCTGCCGACACCCAGACCGCTGCGCCCCAGCTCAGCGCGGGACCGAGGCCCGCCCCGGGCCCCGCCGCCGATGAGGGGCTCTCGCGTCGGCTGCGCGCGCTCGCCTGCACCGCTCCGCTGCACGACCTCGACGTGCGCAAGGCCAACCTCGCAGGCGAGTACACGGTCTACGCGATGGCCGAAGTCGCCCTCGCCGCGATCGACCTGGTCACCCTCAACATGGACTTCGACACCGGTGCCGACCACGACCAGATAGTGGCCAGGCTCCTCCCGCGGGTCGCCGCCCAGGCACCGCGCCGGCCCGTCACCGAGCACGAGCGGGTGGCGCGCTGGGTCCTGGAGAACCTGATCAACGTCGGGAGCGTGGACCGCGGCTTCCGCGCCGTGTACGGCACCTTCGGACCCGACGGCGTCTACGTCCGCAGGGACTACGACTTCAAGCTCATCGAGGAGGTCCCCGGCCACGGCGGCATCGTCTACCTCCGCACCACCGACGAGGCGGTCAACGTCCTGGTCGGCGCCCTGGACACGGATGTCACCAGCGCCCAGATCGCCGCCGAGGTGAAGCTGGAGGTCCTCATCAGCCGGGGCCGCCTCGCCGACGCGCAGCTCGCCGCGGAACAGGCCCGGTACCGCACCGTGCAGTACGCCGAGACGCTCCGCAGGACGCTCGAGGCGACCCGGCGCAACGTCCGTGCCGTCGACTGGCTCAACGCCGTACCCGACATGATCACCGAGGCGCTCGACCACGTCGCCGACCGCTACCGCCACGAGAACGCCATCCTCACCAACATCCGCAAGGCCAGGGACGAGGCGGAGGAACCCGAGAACAAGCGCCGCGCCGCCGAACTCGTCGACATCGTCAAGGACTGCATCCGCCGCCACACCCAGCTCCAGTCCCGGCTTCTGGAGGCGGGGCCCCTCTTCCGGGCCGAACAGGACCGGCAGGCGTTCGCCACCCCCACGGCGCGGGCAGGCCTCGACCTCTACGGACAGCTCGTCGTACCGCTGCTGCCGCTCCCCGTCGAACAGGCCACCCGGGCCACCGACGCGTTCTTCGCGCACGGCACAGGGCTGCGCACGCCGACCTCGGTCCGGGTCGGCGACCTCGTCGACCTGTTGCTCATGCCCCCGGTGGAGCGGGAGCACCTCGGCGCCGAGATGCCCGAGCCCGACCTCATCGCCACCCCGGACGACAGCCGGTTCAGCGAGGAGCAGCTCGGACACGCCATGGAGCTGCTCGACCTGGAGCACGACGCCCCGCGCCGGCTCTCAGGACTTCTCGCCGAGGCCCGGCTGCGCGACCCCGAGCTGCCCTACCTGGTCGCCCTGCTCGCCGTGCACGCGGCGAGTCCGCCGGTCGGCACGGCCTACCGCCAGGGCGAGCGGCGGCTGCTGTTCGCCGTCGACGACGGCACCCCGCTCGAGGACCACGAGTTCGGCGGAGCCGACCTGATAGTGGGCATGGCCCTGCTGGACGCGGCGGGGATGGCCGCGGACCGCAAGGACGCCTCATGAGCGTTCCCGGCCCGACCACCCGCCCCCTGCCGCCCGAGAGCGGCACCCGTACCGAGGAGTCACAGAGTTGAGCGAGCAGCACGCCGAGCACACCGATGCGTGGGGCGACCAGTCCCTCACGCACGCGGCCGACGCCGCCCGGCCGGCCGCTCCCGCCGCTCTCACCCCCGCGGACGCGGCCGACGCGGCCCGCCTGGTCTCCTTCGGGCTGCAGCCGAAACTGATGCCCGCCCGGGACGCCGAATACACCGAGCTGCTCCGGCGCTACCGCGAGGAGCCCGCATTCGCCAGGCTCGCCGACGCCGTCGCCACCGGTCTCGGACTCGTCGTCCTGGAGGTCTCCACCCGCGCCGGGATGGCGGTGACCGCCGGAGAGGACTCGGTCTTCACCGTCCGCATGGGCGACTACGCCAGGCGCGCCTCCTCCGACTCGGCCGACCGCTTCCTGCACGGCCTCGCCCACCTCGCCGTCGCCGCCATGGCCTTCCCGCGGCCCGAAGACCTGGCCGACGACTCCTACATCGGCCGCATCACGGTCAACGGTGTCGACGCCTTCGTGCGCCAGGCCTGCCGACGACTGGAGGAGCGCGCCGAGGAGCAGGGTGACAACACCGACCCGGCCACCGACGCCCCCGGTCTGGAGTCGGGGTGGCGCGTCTACGCCCGCCGCAGTGCCACCGGCGCCACCAAGGACGCCCGCAGGCTCGCCGGCTCCACCACCGGCATCATCGGCAAGGCGGTCGCCTTCCTCACGGACTCGGGCTTCCTCCAGCGCACCGGGGACGACTCGGGGGGCGCCTACCGGACCACGGCCCGCTACCAGCTCCAGGTACGCGACATGGCCGGCAGCGCCGCCATGGCCGAGCTGCTGGAACTGGGCGTCGTCCCGGTCACGGACGGGTCGGCGACCCTGCTGCCCCCACCCGACACCGACGGCCTGGAGCTGGCCGCCGACGCGGGACTTCCCTTCCACTCCTGAGCCCGGCCCCGCCCCGCCCCCCACCCCCTGCCGCACCAGTCGCCCCCCGCCGCCTGAACGACGAGAGTCCGCCGCCATGTACGAGTTGTCCCGGGTCCGCCTCTACTCCATCGGGCCCGCCGGTGCGCGCTACGCCGACACCGTGCTCGACCTGCGCGGCGTCGGCGCGCCCGTGCCCAGGCCCGCGCCGGCCCAGGCGGAGTTCTTCGAGGACGAGCCCGTCGGCCCCCCGCGCCGCCCCGCACCCGCGGGAGTGCTGTTCCTGGAGAACGGCGGCGGCAAGTCCGTCCTGCTCAAGCTGATCTTCTCCGTGATGCTGCCGGGGCACCGCAACACCCTGGGCGGCGCCAGCTCCGGCGTCCTGCGCAAGTTCCTGCTCGCCGACGACTGCGGACACGTCGCCCTGGAGTGGCAGCACACGCTCACCGGAGAGTGCGTCGTCGTCGGCAAGGTCAGCGAATGGCGCGGCCGCCAGGTCTCCAACGACCCCCGCAAGTTCGCCGAGGCCTGGTACTCCTTCCGCCCGGGGCCCGGCCTCAGCCTCGACAGCCTTCCCGTCGCCGAGGCCACCTCGGTGGGCCGCCCCGTCGAAGGCGCCTCCGGTGCCCGCGGCAGGCGCCGCACCATGAAGGGCTTCCGCGACGCCCTCACCGACGCCGGCAAGTTCTACCCGCACCTCGACGTGCACTGGGAAGAGATCCACGACCGCTGGAACGAACACCTCGGCGACCTGGGGCTCGACCCGGAACTCTTCCGCTACCAGCGTGAGATGAACGCCGACGAGGGGGAGGCCGCCGGACTCTTCGCGGTCAAGAAGGACTCCGACTTCACCGACCTGCTCCTGCGGGCAGTCACCGACACCCGTGACACGGACGGCCTCGCCGACCTCGTCAGCGGCTTCGGGAACAAGCTCGGCCGACGAGCCGAGCTCACCGCGGAACGCGACTTCACCGCCGGTTCCGTCGACCTGCTGGGCCGGATCGTCGAGGCCACCGCCAACCGGGCCCGCAGCCGTGACGTCCACGCCGGTGCCGAGCGGCGCACCCGCACCCTCGCCCGCAGGCTCTCCGCCCGCGCCGCCGAGGAACGCGGCCGCACCGCCGAGCTCGCCCAGCTGGTCACCGCAGCCGCCCACACCGTCACCGAGGCCGACGCCGCCCGGGGCCACCGCGACCTGATCGCGGCCGAGCTGGCCTACCGGCACGCCTCCCTCGCCCTGACCGCTGCCGAGAGGAGTGCCGCGGCCCAGCGCCGTGAGCTCGGCGAGGCACGCACCCTCCACGCCGCCTGGCAGGCCGCCGAAGCGGTCCTGCGCCACCGGGCGGCCGCCGACCGCTCGGCCCGGGTCGCCGTCGCCATCCGGGAGGCCGAGCGCGACGCGGCTCCCGCCCTGGCCGCGCGCGCCACGGCCGCCGCCGATCTCGTACGCGCCCTGCACACCGCCGCCGAGGCGGGGGAGAAGGTGGCCGACGAGGAGGAGGAGCGCTCAGCGACCCTGCAGGCCACCGGGGAAACGGCGCACCGGGACGCCACCACCGCTGCCACCGAGGCCCAGCGCGCCCGCAGCGAGGCCGGCCACCTGCGCCAGCGTCTCGCCGAGGTCGAGCAGGAGACGGCCGAGGCCGTCCGGGCGGGCTGGCTCGACGACACAGCTCCGGACGCCGACCCGGCCCGCGCGGCCCTCGCCGCGAACGACGCGGAACAGGCCGCGGTAGCCGCCTGGGACACGGCGCGGGAGGCCGCCCGGGCAACCGCCGACCGGGCCCGGGAGGCCGCGGCGACGGAGAGCCGCAGCGAGCTCGCCGCGGCCCGCGCCGCCGACGGCGCACAGGCAGCGGAACAGTCCTACGAGGCCGAGCGCAGGGCCGCGGAGTCGATCGCCGCCGACCACCGTCTCGCCGACCTGCTGGGTCTCCCCACGGCCTCCGGCATCGGTGTCCCGCGTCCGCGCAGCGCGGACGCGGGAACGGACGGCAACGACGAGCCCACCGGAGGGGAGGCGCAGTCCCTCACCGCCGAGGAGTTCGACAACAGCGCCGACGAGCTGCGCGAGCTCCTCGACCAGGGCGTCGCCGCCGCCGAACGCAGGCTCTTCGACCTGCGCACCGCCGCCGCCGACGACTCCCGCATCCTCGGAGCCCTCGGGGACGGCGGACTGCTGCCGCCGGGCCCCGACGTCCTCGCCACCGTCGAATACCTCGGTGAGCACGGCATCCCGGCCCTGCCCGGCTGGCGCTACCTCGCCCAGGCCGTCGATCCCGCCGACCACGCGGCGGTCCTGGCCGCACGGCCCGAGCTCGTCGACGGTGTCGTCATCACCGACCCCGACGCGCACACCCGCGCCCGTGAAGTCCTGGCCGCCGCCGCACTGCTGCCCCGGTCGGCCGTCGCCGTCGGCACCACGGCCGCTCTCCTCGCCCCCGTACCGGCGCCCGACGGCGCCGGTGCCGACGACGTGTTCCTCGTCCCGCCCAACCCCGCTATGCACGACGAACACGCCGCCGACGAGGAGCGCCAGACGCTCAGGGCGCGGGCCGCGGCACGCGACGAGGACATCAGGTCGCTCGCGGCCCGCCTCACCGCCGACCGCTCCCTCGCCGCCCGTATCGGCTCGTGGCGCGCCGACTGCCCGCCCGGCATGCTGGCCGAGCTCGGCGAGGCCGCCGGTACCGCTCGCGCCGCCGCGGAAACCGCGGAATCCGCCTTGGCCGAGGCCCGTACCGTGCGCGCCGAGGCCGACGAGGCCGCTGCCGACGCCGCACGTGTCCGGGACGAGCGCCAGGAGGCGGCCCAGCGCGCCCGCCGCGCCGCCGACGCGCTCGCCGGCCTCGCCCACCGCCTCCGTGACCGGGCGGGCTGGCAGGCGCGGCTGCGTGAACTGACCGACGAGGCAGCCGAATCCGAGGCACGCGCCACGGCGTGTCTGGAGCGGGCACGTGCAGCCGACGAGGACCGCCGTGCCGCCCAGCGCGCCGCGGACGACGCCCACCGGACCGCCCGTGCCCTGCGCGCCGAACGCGCCGAGATCGCGGGTGCCCCGGAAACGCTCCCGGAGCCCGACGCCTCCGCCGCGCGGACCTCCCTGCCCGCTCTGCGCGAGGCATACCGTGCGGCCTCACAGCTGTACGAGAAGGTGGGAGTCGGAGCCGACCTGCGGGCCGAGCAGGCGCGTGCCGAGAGCGACGAGAGCGCGGCCCTGGCCGAACTCGACCGCCTCACCAACAAGGTCCGTACACGCGCGGCGCTGCTCCTCGAAGGCACCGACGGCGCCGACGGGCCCTCCCGGCAGGCGGCCGCCGCCCGCGCCGAGTCCCTGGTCCAGCTTCTGGAGACGAGGGCGTCCACGGCCAGCGAACAGCTCGGCCGGCTCCGCGGAGAGACCGAACGGCTCGCCCCCGCCGACGAGGCGCCCCACCACACCCAGCTCCCCGCCGACCTGGTTCCTGCCGACGCCGACCAGGCCCAGGCCCTGCTCCGCACGGCGACGGCCGAACTGGCCTCCGCCACCACGGCGCTGGACACCGCGCGCGCCGCCCACGCCGAGCTGCTGCGCGCCCACCGGACCGCGGAGGACTCGGCGGGCGGGTTCGACGAGACCGCCGCGCTCCTGCGTGACCTGCTCAGGGACCACGGCGCGGACGAGGAGACCGAAGCCTCCGACCCGTACCAGGGCACCCTGGAGGAGGCCCGGCATTCCGCCGCCGAGACACGCCGCTCACTGCGCGGCTGCGCCACCGACCTGTCGGCTGCGGAGAGTTCCGTGCGGGAGGCGAGCGACGTCCTCGTGCGGCACGCCAACTCCACCCGGTACGAACAGGTCCGCACACCGGCACGGCAGCAGATCCGGGAACTCCCGGCGGCCGCCCTGCCCGACCACGCCGAGAAGTGGGCCGCGGCCTTCGCTCCGAGGCTGCGCGTGCTCACCGACGAGCTCGCCCAGCTGGAGCGCAACCGCGACTCCATCGTCGACCGGCTCCGCGGGCTCGTGGAGTCTGCCCTCACGACGCTCCGCTCCGCGCAGCGGCTCTCGCAGCTGCCCGAAGGACTGGGGGAGTGGTCCGGCCAGGAATTCCTCCGGATCCGCTTCGAGGAACCCGACCAGGCCACGCTCACCGAGCGGCTCGGCGAGGTCATCGACGAGGCCACGCACGCGGCCCTCAAGAAGAACTCCGACATGCGCAGGGACGGCATGTCCCTTCTGCTGCGAGGTGTTCAGGCGGCGCTGCAGCCCAAGGGCATCGCCGTGGAGATCCTCAAGCCGGACGCGGTGCTGCGTGCCGAGCGTGTGCCGGTCGGACAGATGGGCGACGTCTTCTCCGGAGGCCAGCTGCTGACCGCCGCGATCGCGCTGTACTGCACGATGGCGGCCCTGCGCAGCAACGACCGGGGCCGCGACCGGCACCGCCACGCGGGCACCCTCTTCCTCGACAACCCGATCGGACGCGCGAACGCCACGTATCTGCTGGAGCTTCAGCGCGCGGTCTCCGACGCGCTGGGAGTCCAGCTGCTCTACACGACCGGGCTCTTCGACACCACGGCGCTCGCCGAATTCCCGCTCGTCATCCGCCTCCGCAACGATGCGGACCTGCGCGCGGGGCTGAAGTACATCAGCGTGGAGGAGCACCTCAGGCCGGGTCTGCCCCAACAGGACCCGGAGGGTGAGACCGTCCACGGCGAGATCACCGCGACCCGCATGTTCAAGCGGACCGGCGAGGCGCCCGGCACCGTGGGCGGCGCGCCGGTCCCGGAGATGCGCACGGAGACGACGGGTACGCACACCGGGCCCGCGCAGGCCTCGGAGAAGCGGTAGGGGGAAGCCGGAGCGCGGCCGTCAGGCCCGGGAGAGCCGGCCGTCGCCCCGGCGTCGTATCCGTGCTTCCCTGCGCGCCTGGGCACGGGCGGCGCGCCTGCCGGCCCGGCGCTCCCGTCGCATGCTGCGCGCCGTGCTGCTGGGCACGGACACCACGCCGTTGCGCTGGTTCCACACCTGGCGGGTCACCCAGACGTCCAGCACCGACCACGTCGCCACGACCGTGCCGGCCACGCCGCTCAGCACCATCGGGAAGGCGAGCCAGGACCCGGCCAGTGTGCAGAGGAAGGCGACCATGGCCTGGATGATCGTCAGCGACATGATGAGGACGGCGCGCACGGCGGCCGTCCTCACCGGGTCCGGCATCCTCCGCCGTATCGCGGGTTCCTCGACCCACAGCTGCCGCGGGATCCGGGCACCCGCCGCAGACGCACCTGCCGCACTCGTGCCCGCCGGCGGTGCGGCCGTGCTCCTGCGCTCGTCCGTGTCCAAAGGACCTTCAACTCCCCACCACTGTCCGACTCAAGGGTGGCTGCCCGGCTCGCGCCCGTTCTACGCGGGCGGAGCCGGTCGCCTGTCGCACGTACCCCCGTGGGGTTCTTCTGCCCCGTACGTGTGGACGAACGCCACGTCGTGAAGATTCCCGCCCGGGGGCAGCAACCAGCCCCGAAAGGTCACGGAACGAAGAATTCCAGCCAACTGCCGTGTGTGAATCCATCGTCTCCGGCCAGCAGTTCTCTGTCGCTTTCGCGAATTTCTTCACCGGGAATACCGGGACAACTGGTGAGCAACTCGGGGCGGTGCGGCCGGAATTCGTCCGGACACGTCTTCGAGTTACCGGTAGGTCAGTAGTAGGCTCGCGCCGTTTGTTGACGGAACTCCGGCCGACGCTCGGTGGGCCGCGGCAGGAACACCGGAACAACCAGGAGGTCCGGGCGACCGGACCCACCGGGGACACCGACACAACCACCCCCGCTGAGCGGGGCCGAGCTGGGGGAGGCCATGCGCTTTCGCGGGAAGTCCATCCGCAGGAAGATCGTGGCGTTGCTCCTGGTGCCGCTCGCCTCCCTCACGGGACTCTGGGTCTTCGCCACCTACGTCACCGGTCGTGAGGCCGGCGAGCTGATGGGCGCGAGCGCCATCGTGGAGCAGGTCGGCCACCCCCTGGAAGACACCATCCGCGCCGTCCAGGGCGAACGCCGCCAGACACTCGTCTTCCTCGCCGACCCCCGGGCCTCGGACGCCCTGCCCCTGCTGCGCCGCCAGCGTGCCCAGACCGACCGTGTCGTGGCCGAGGTCAGGCAGAGCGCGGAGAGCGAGGACATCCGCGACAAGCTGAGCCCCGAGGCGGAGGCCCAGCTCGACTCGATCCTCAGCGAGATCGACGGGCTGGACGCGCTGCGCGGATCCGTCGAGAAGCGCACCATCGACCGGACCAGGGCCCTCGATTTCTACAACGGTCTCGTCGACCCGTCCTACCGCTTCCTGAACGGTCTCCACACGATGGAGAACGTGTCGATGGACAAGCAGGTCCGGGCCCTGGTCGGCATCTCCCGGGCCCGCGAGATGCTCTCCCGTGAGGACGCCCTGATCGCGTCGGGCCTCATCGCCGGACGCCTCGGTGCCCCCGAACTCCGCGTCGTCTCCGACCTCGCCGCCAGCCGCAAGCTCCTGTACGAGGTCAACCTCGAGCTCCTGCCGGCCGGCGAGCGCAGCCGTATGGAGCAGTACTGGAGCAGCCCCGACACCGAGCCGCTGCGAACGGCCGAACAGAGGCTCATCGCCGCGGGCCCGGTCACGAAACCGGGTGCGGTCGACGCCGAGCGCTGGCAGGAGGCGGCCCCGCCGGTCCTGGACCACCTGGCCAACGACGGCACCGAGATGTCCAACCGCTTCCAGGACCGCGCCGAACCCGCCGGCTACCGGGTCCTGATCCAGGCCGGTGTCGCCGGTGTCCTGGGATTCGTCGCCCTGCTCGTGTCGGTCTTCGTGTCCGTGCGCGTGGGGCGCGAACTCGTCCGTGACCTGTCCCGGCTGCGCAAGGACGCCCATGAGGTGTCAGGGGTGAGGCTGCCCAGCGTGATGCGGCGGCTGGCCGCGGGGGAGCAGGTGGACGTGGAGACGGAAGCCCCCCACCTCAGTTACGAGCGCGACGAGATCGGCCAGGTCGGGCAGGCCCTCAACACCCTGCAGCGGGCCGCCGTCGAGGCCGCCGTCAAGCAGGCCGACATGCGCCGGGGCGTCTCCGAGGTCTTCGTCAACCTCGCACGCCGCAACCAGGTGCTGTTGCACCGTCAGCTGACGCTCCTGGACACCATGGAGCGGCGTACCGAGAACGGTGACGAGCTCGCCGACCTCTTCCGCCTCGACCACCTCACCACCCGCATGCGCCGCCACGCGGAAGGCCTGGTGATCCTCTCCGGGGCCGCCCCGTCCCGGCAGTGGCGCAAGCCGATCCAGCTGATGGACGTGGTGCGCGCGGCGGTCGCCGAGGTGGAGGACTACGAGCGCATCGAGGTCCGGCGCCTGCCCCGCATCGGCGTGGGCGGCCCTGCCGTGGCCGACCTCACCCACCTGATCGCGGAACTGCTGGAGAACGCCACGGTGTTCTCACCCCCGCACACGGCCGTCCAGGTGCACGGCGAGCGCGTGGCCAACGGCTTCACCCTCGAGATCCACGACCGCGGGCTCGGCATGGCGCCGGAGGTGCTTCTGGACGCCAACCTGCGGCTCGCCGAGACACCCGACTTCGAGCTCTCCGACACCGACCGGCTCGGCCTCTTCGTCGTCAGCCGGCTGGCCCAGCGGCAGAACGTCAGGGTGTCGCTGCAGACCTCACCGTACGGAGGGACGACCGCGGTCGTCTTCATCCCGGCGCAGCTGCTCACCGACGCTCCCGACACGCACGGCACAGGCTTCCGCCTCGACCGCCGGGCGGAGAAGGCGATCGGTGGCGGCCGGCCGGGCAGCCTCGTGCCGGGCAGCGACAAGGCCCGCAGGGACGGAGTCGCGGACAAGGACATTCCGGGCAGGCCCTCCGGGCTCTCCCCGGTCCCCGCCGGCCTCACCGACCCGTCGGTGCTCGACGGTCCCGTCGAGCTCGAAAGCCCGGTGGGCCCGCTCGGGTTCACCGACGACCCGGCACTCGACCGGGAGCTCGATCCGGCTCTCGGGCCCGTCCTCGACGGCGTATCCGATCTGGAGGACACCGAGAGCGAGCGCGGCGGCATCTTCCGGGCCCGTGACCTGCGCAGGGCGGCCGACCGGGAACAGCACCAGCAGGCCTTCGACGCGTCGGACGGCCGCTCCGCGGACGTCCGGCCGATGCGGCCCGCAGGCCCCGTGCCGCTGCCGCGCCGCAAGCCGCCGACGCTCGTCACCGACCAGGGCCGCCGGATCGGCGACGGGGGACGCGCCCATCCCGGCGCACCCGAGGGCTTCCCCTCGTTCCCCGGACCGGAAACCGTCACCGCGGAGCCCGGTCCGGGCACGCGGCGGGCCGACGGGGCCCCGACGCGGCTCAGGCCCGCGCCCCGGCCGTCCGCGCCGGACACGGTGGGCGGCCTCCCTCGCAGGGTCCGGCAGGCGAGCCTCGCCCCACAGCTCCGGGAGGACTCCGCAGGGCGGACTTCCGGCCACGCCCCCGTGGACACGGACGACGACCTCGAACGTGACGCGGACGAAGTACGCAATCGCATGGCTTCGCTTCAACGCGGCTGGCAACGCGGCCGTCGGCAGAACGCCGAGGACGCGGCCGGCCCCGGCGAGACAGCACCAGGAACGACTCCGGGAGGGGACGGTCGATGACCGCACCGAACGCCGCAGCACACAACGCCGCACGCCAGGGCTCCGGCCAGCTCAACTGGCTCCTCGACGAACTGGTCGAGCGCGTCGCGAGCATCCGCAAGGCGCTGGTCCTGTCCAGCGACGGCCTCGCCACCGGCACGTCCCAGGACCTGACCCGGGAGGACAGCGAGCACCTGGCGGCCGTCGCCTCGGGGTTCCACAGCCTCGCCAAGGGCGTGGGACGCCACTTCGACGCCGGCCGGGTCCGCCAGACCGTGGTCGAGCTCGACGAGGCCTTCCTCTTCGTCACGGCGGCCGGCGACGGCAGCTGTCTCGCCGTCCTGGCCGACTCCGACTCGGACGTCGGACAGGTGGCGTACGAGATGACCCTGATGGTCAAGCGCGTGGGGGCGCACCTGGCCAACGCCCCCCGTACCGACGGTCTGCCCGCCGGAGGGTGAGGTGAGGGGATGAGCGCAGACTCCTTCCGGGACACCGCGTCCGGATCACCATCCGCTCCCACCGGAGCGGGCTCCTCGCGCTGGTACGACGCCGAAGCGGGGCCGGTGGTCCGGCCCTACGCGATGACCCGGGGGCGTACCAGCAGCGCGACCCGTCATCGCCTCGACCTGATCGCGATCGTCATCCCCGAACCGGCGGCGGACGATCCCGGCAGGGACCAGACGCTCTCCCCGGAACACGTGGAGATCGTCGAACTGTGCAGCGACATGCCCCAGTCGATCGCCGAACTCGCCTCCGGGCTGGACCTCCCCGTCGGGGTGGTCCGTGTCCTGGTCGGTGACCTCGTCGAGGACGAACTGGTGCACGTCACCCGTCCCGTTCCGCCGGCCGAGCTGCCGGACGAGAGCCTTCTCCGCGAGGTGATCAATGGCCTTCGGGCGCTCTAGCCGCAGAAAGCGGCACGTCGAGCCCGTCACTCTGAAGATCCTGGTGGCGGGCGGCTTCGGCGTGGGCAAGACGACCCTGGTGGGCGCGGTCAGCGAGATCAGACCGCTGCGTACGGAGGAGAGACTGAGCGAGGCGGGGCGTCCCGTCGACGACGTGGCGGGGGTCGAAAGCAAGAACACCACCACGGTGGCCATGGACTTCGGCCGGATCACCCTGCGTGAGGACCTGGTCCTCTATCTTTTCGGGACCCCCGGACAGGACCGCTTCTGGTTCCTCTGGGACGAACTGGCCCAGGGAGCCCTGGGTGCGGTGGTCCTCGCGGACACCCGGCGGCTGGAGGACTGCTTCGCGGCGGTCGACTACTTCGAGCGCCGCGGGATCCCGTTCACGGTCGCCGTCAACCTCTTCGAAGGTGCGGAGCAGTTCCCCACCGAGACGGTCCGGGCGGCACTCGACCTCGACCCCGAGGTGCCGGTGCTCCTCTGCGACGCGCGCGACCTGGCGTCCGTACGGGATGTGCTCGTCGCGGTCGTGGAGCACGCCATGGTGCGTGCCGACCGGCTCCGGGAACCCGCCAGGACCTGACATCCGCACGTGACGCGGCCCGTACCCCCGCCGACCGGGGTACGGACCGCGCGTACGGTGCGGGGGGCAGCGGGCGTGACAGGAGTCTTCACCCGGGGTGACGGGCCGTCAACCCTCCGCGCGCACGCAGGTCACGGATTCCCGGCGAGCCACTCGGCCGCGATCTCGGCCAGTTCGCCGTCCCGGCCGGCAAGCATCATCCGGATCATCTGCACATCGCCGCGCAACGACCACGCGGGATGCCCGAACGTCGCCGGGTTGTTCTTCTCGATGAGGAAGTGCGCGGGCCACGCGGCGCCGTACCCGACCAGAGGCAGGGCCAGGGCGTAGCGCTTGCGGCCCCGGGAGAGGCCGTACGCGGTGATCGCGAGGCCGGTCAGGGTCCCGGTCAGATGCACCCATCGGGTCGCCGCCCTGGAGTGCATGGCGACGTAGTAGGGCCAGAACTCTTCATACGACTCGAACGTCTGCTGTGACATAAAGGCACCGTAATGGCTGGATCGGCAACCGGACACGGCAGTTCCGCGTCCGACAATAAGAACGGGCGGCCGGAGCCCACGGGGGTGGTCCCGGTCGCCCGTTCTCCTCCCGGGCAGGCGGTCAGTGCCCCGCGACGGAGCGCCTCGCCACCGGGAAGTCGAAGTAGGTGTCCGGGAAGAGCTCGGGCTTGTAGGTGAAGTGCCACCACTCCTCCGCCAGATTCGAGAATCCGAGGCCGGCGAGCGTCTGCTTGAGCAGCTGCCGGTGGGCACGCTGTGCTCCCCCCACCCGGGGGTCGTCCGTGTGGGACAGGGTGTCGAAACAGTCGTAACCCGTGCCCATGTCCACCGAGTTGTCGGGGAAGCGCTCGTCCTTCGGCGCGTAGCACGGAGCCAGATCCTCGCCCGGCTCGTAGGGCCTGGTCGGAAGCGCAGGCAGCTTCACCAGGGTGAGGTCCACCGTGCTGCCCCGGCTGTGACCGGACTTCTCGGCGATGTAACCGTCCTCGAACAGCCGGGCCTTGTCGACCAGCGGATAGAACTCGTCCTTCATGACCTGGTCGTCGAGATCCTGGGCCCAGCGCACGAAGTGGTCCACAGCGCGCTGTGGCCGGTAGCAGTCGTACACCTTGAGCGAGTAGCCCTGACGCAGGAGGCTCCGCTGGGCCGTGCGCAGTGCGCGGGCGGCGGGCCGGGTCAGGATGCAGACGGACTGCCGGTAGCCGTCCACCGGTTCTCCGATGAAGTTGTGCGCGGTGGTGTACCGCATCTCCGTGATGATCGTCGGATCTACGGAGCGGAGGTCGACGAACTCCGGCGGAGCCTTGGGTTCGGGCCTGGCCACCGCCACCGGGGCGGCGGCGGTCACGGCCAGCAGAGCGGCGCCGGCGGCGGCAAGGGCGCGGAGAATGCGAGCAGTTCCTGTCATGGGCACACCGTCTATCAGCTTCGGGGCCACAAGAGAAGAGTGATCGGATACAGTCCGCCCGTGAAGGACACCCACTGCGGCAGCTGCGGGGCTTCGTACGCCACCGACGCCTGGCCCCGCACCTGCACGGCCTGCGGTCACACCGCCTACCGCAACCCGCTGCCCGTGGCCGTCGCCCTGCTGCCCGTCACCGGACCGCACGGCACCGGCCTCGTCGTCATCACCCGCAGCATCCCTCCGCACGCCGGCGGGATCGCGCTGCCCGGCGGCTACATCGACCGGACCGAGGACTGGCGCCACGCCGTCGTACGCGAACTGCGCGAGGAGACCGGCATCGGGGCCGACGAGACGGACGTACGCCTCGCCGACGCCCTGAGCTCCCCGGACGGCCACCTCCTGCTCTTCGGACTGCTCCCGCCGCGCCCCGCCGGCGAACTCCCGCCCTCCGCGCCGACGGACGAGACAGCCGGATACGACGTGCTGCGCACCCCCGGCGAACTCGTCTTCCCTCTGCACACGCGGGCCGTGCGGTCCTGGTTCGACGGCGCCTACCGCTGAGACGGGGCCGGCAGCCCCCGCACCCGGACCGGATACGGCACCAGTCCCTCCTCACCGTCACGCTCCACGACCACACGCCCGGACCTCACGCACGACGTGTAGCGCTCCACCTCGGCCCGCGCCCACCCGTCGCCCACGTCCCCCACGACCAGCCCGCCCCCGGTGCGCCCGGCGGCCGGAGCCCACGCCTCCAGTTCGACGCCACCCTCCGGGCCCCGCACAGGGATCACCGCACCGGCCCGCGCCAGCACCGGAATCCGTGACAGCGGTGCGTCCACCACCGCCTGGCCCGGCCCTTCGTGCGCCTGCCCGGTCGCCGTGTCGTACCAGCGCCCGGGCGGCAGCCGCACCGGCCTGCGGTCCGTCCCCTCCTCCAGCACCGGCGCGACCAGCAGTGCGTCACCCAGCAGGAACGCGTCCTCGCAGTCCCGCAGCTCCCTGTCACCCGGCGCGCCCCACCACACCGGCCGCACATAGGGCGCGCCGGTCAGCCGGGCCAGCTCCGCCAGCGTCACGAAGTACGGCCGCATCCGTTCCCGCTCCTCCAGCACCCGCCTCGCATGCCCGAGCACCTGAGGCCCGAACTCCCACGGCTCCCGCCGGCCCGCGCCGATGGCCGCGTGCGTGCGGAACAACGGCATGTACGAACCCAGCTGGAACCAGCGCAGATAGAGCTCGGGCGACGGCGACCCGTCGAACCCGCCGACATCGGGCCCCGAGTAGGGCACCCCGCAGAGTCCGAGCCCCAGCACCAGGGCCAGTGAGGCCCGCAGCCCCGGCCACCCCGTGGCCACGTCACCGGACCAGGTGCCGCCGTACCGCTGCATCCCCGCCCACCCGGAACGGGAGAACAGGAAAGGCCGCTCGCCCGGGCGCAGCCGGCGAAGCCCCTCATAACCGGCCCTCGCCATCGCCAGCGCGTACACGTTGTGCGCCTCCCGATGGTCCCCGCCACGGCCCTCCAGGGAGTGCCGGGACGAACGGGGCAGCGAAGGGTCACCGAAGGCCGAGAACGCCACCGGCTCGTTCATGTCGTGCCACACCCCGGCGAATCCCTGGCCGAGCCGCTCCTCGTACAGCGCACCCCACCACTCCCGCACCAGTGGATCGGTGAAGTCCGGATAGACGCACTCGCCCGGCCACACCTCACCGCGCACGGGCACACCCTGCGGATCCCGGACGAACGCGCCCTCCGTACCGACCTCCAGACCGCTGTCGAACACCGCGTTGCCCGCCGTCGCCCTCACCGCCGGATCGACGATCGACACCAGCCGGACGCCGTCCTCACGCAGTTCCTCGGCCAGCCGGGGAAGACCGGGGAACGTCTCCCGGTCGACCGTGAACACCTGATGCGCGTCGTAGTGGTCGATGTCCAGGTGCAGCGCCGAGAGCGGCAGCTTCCGCTCCCGGTACCCCGCGACGATCCGCCGCACCTCCTGCTCGCTGCCGAACCCCCACCGGGCGTGCTGAGGACCCAGCGCCCACGACGGCGGCAGCGCCGGCGACCCCGTCAGCGCCGTCCAGCCCTGCAGCACCCGGGCCGGGGTACCCGCGACCACCCAGCAGCGGAGCGGGCCGCCGTCCACCCGCACCTCACAGGTGCCCGCCCGGTCATGCCCCGAGCCGGCACCCTCCTCACCCTCCCGGAGAGTCACCGCGCCCGACCAGGAGTTGTCGTGGAACGCCAGATGGGTCCCCGCGTCGGAGACCACCACCTGCACCGGCATCGTCAGGTACAGCGGATCGTCCCCCGGGCCGAATCGTCCGCCGGGATCGGTGTTCCACAGCCCGTACGTGCCCTCCCTCAGCCGGGGCCCGCCGGCCCGCCCGCCCAGTCCGAAGAAGCGCGCGTCGGCCGGGAGCTCGGACCGCTGCACCCACCGCGCCTCGCCACCCTCCACGGGTTCCCACCAGCGCGGCGGCAGCTCCCGGCGCAGCAGCACGCCACCAGGCGTACGCAGCTCCACCGCCCCGTCCCGTGACACGACGACCGTCAGCCGCTCCGACACCACCTTCCAGCGGCCGTTCGCGTCCGGTTCGAGACGCGCCCGCGGGTCGGGCTCCGGACCGTCCCCCGGCAACGCGTACGAGGGCAGCGGTCCCGCCCCGTCCCATGACCAGAACACCGCACCGCCCACCGCCACCCTGACCAGCAGCTGCGAGCGGGCGAAGCGTACGACCCCACCGCCCGGCCCGGGCTCCCCACTGATCAGAAGGCCGGGCACACGTGCCCGCTCCACACCGCGCGGCGTCAGCGCCCGCGCATCCGCACGCCTGTGCCGCCAGGCCGAGCGCACCGTACGCATCCCCTGCACAGAACCGGCCATTTTCATCGAGCGCACCAGGTCACGACCATCCATGACGGTCACCCTGCCATTCGCCGCGACGGAAACGTGGGCCGTTCAGCTTCCGTTCACCTGTGGCCGCGCCACACAGCGGGACACGCAAGCATGGCAGGGGGACCCTGGTGCGCGGGACGATCACATGGCATCGTCCGTCAAAGCCGTGCACGCGCACACCCCAGCCCGTGCGCGGGACGCACGCACACCCTCGCGTACACCGAAAGGCCAGGGAATCTCCATGACCTCTGCAGCCGGCGAAGCCCCCCTCTGGCAGCCCGATCCCGCCCGCGTCGAGGCCGCGGCCGTCACCCGCTTCCAGCGATGGGCGGCCGGACACCACGGAGCACCGGCCGACGGCGGCTACGCGGCACTGCACCGCTGGTCGGTCGACGAACTCGACACCTTCTGGCAGGCCGTCGCCGAGTGGTTCGACGTACGCTTCTCCACCCCGTACGAGGCCGTGATCGGCGACCGCACCATGCCCGGCGCCCAGTGGTTCCCCGGCGCCACCCTCAACTACGCCGAGCACGCCCTGCGTACGGCCGACGACCCGCTCCGCGCGGACGCCCCCGCCCTGCTGTACGTGGACGAGACCCACACCCAGGTCGCCCTCAGCTGGTCCGAACTCCGGCGGCAGGCGGGCTCGCTGGCCGCCGAGCTCCGCGCCCTCGGTGTCACGCCCGGCGACCGGGTCAGCGGTTACCTCCCCAACATCCCCCAGGCCGTCGTCGCGTTCCTCGCGACCGCCGCGGTCGGCGGGGTCTGGACCTCCTGCGCACCCGACTTCGGAGCCCGAAGCGTTCTGGACCGCTTCCAGCAGGTCGAACCCGTCGTCCTGTTCACCGTCGACGGCTACCGCTACGGCGGCAAGGAACACGACCGCACCGGCACCGTGGCCGAGCTCCGGCGCGAACTCCCCACCCTGCGTGCGGTCGTCCACATCCCGCTCCTCGGCACGGACGCGCCCGAAGGCGCCCTCGAATGGTCGGCGCTCACCGCCTCCGACACCGAACCGGAGTTCGAACAGGTCCCCTTCGAACACCCGCTGTGGGTGCTGTACTCCTCCGGCACGACCGGACTCCCGAAGGCGATCGTCCAGTCCCAGGGCGGAATCCTCCTCGAACACTTCAAGCAGATCGGGCTGCACTGCGACCTCGGTCCCGACGACCGCTTCTTCTGGTACACCTCCACCGGCTGGATGATGTGGAACTTCCTCGTCTCCGGCCTGCTCACCGGCACCACCCTGGTGCTGTACGACGGCAGTCCGGGATATCCGGACGTCCAAGCCCAGTGGCGCGTCGCCGAACAGACCGGCGCGACCTTCTTCGGCACGTCGGCCGCCTACGTCATGGCCTGCCGGAAAGCGGGCGTCCACCCGGGCCGTGACCACGACCTCAGCCGCGTCCAGTGCGTCGCCACCACCGGCTCCCCGCTCCCGCCCGACGGCTTCCGCTGGCTGCACGACGAGTTCGCCGACACCGGTGTCGACCTGTGGATCGCCTCCGTCAGCGGCGGGACGGACGTCTGCAGCTGCTTCGCGGGCGCGGTCCCCACCCTGCCGGTCCACATCGGAGAGCTCCAGGCCCCCTGTCTCGGCACCGATCTCCAGTCATGGGACCCCGCCGGCGAACCGCTCATCGGCGAGGTCGGCGAGCTCGTCGTGACCGCGCCCATGCCGTCCATGCCGGTCCGCTTCTGGAACGACCCCGACGGCAGCCGCTACCACGACAGCTACTTCGACATGTACCCCGGAGTCTGGCGCCACGGCGACTGGATCACCCTCACCGACCGCGGCTCGGTCGTCATCCACGGCCGGTCCGACTCCACCCTCAACCGTCAGGGCGTGCGGATGGGCTCCGCCGACATCTACGAGGCGGTCGAGCGGCTCCCCGAGATCCGTGAATCCCTGGTCATCGGCCTGGAAGAGCCGGACGGCGGCTACTGGATGCCCCTGTTCGTCCACCTCGCCGAGGGCGCCACGCTCGACGACGAACTCCGCGACAGCATCAAACGGACCATCCGCGAGAACCTCTCCCCCCGACACGTACCGGACGAGGTCATCGAGGTCCCGGGCATCCCGCACACCCTCACCGGCAAGCGCATCGAGGTCCCGGTCAAACGGCTCCTCCAGGGCACAGCCCTTCCCCGGGCGGTCAACCCCGGCTCCGTCGACAACCTCGAACTCCTCAGCTTCTACGAGGACCTCGCCCGCAGGCGCCTCTGACCAGGCCGCCCCCAAGCCGTTGTCAGTCCCCCTGATTACGCTGAGTGAGCATCGATCGACAGCGCACAGGGGGACACATGGCGCACATCAGGCAGACCAAGCGCAGCCGGCAACGCTCCGCCACATCCATGCGACGCACACTGCGCCGCGAAGTGTCCAGTACGGTCGGCCTCCTGGTCGACCCCGAGGACTTCGCGGCCATGCGTCACTACCGGAGCTTCACCTTCGAGGACCACTCCGTCTACCTGCGGCAGGTCGAAGGCCTGCTGCGCACGCTCGCCGCGCAGGGAACACACACCACCGTCGCCCTCTTCGACCCGGAGGACTACGCGGAGTTCTGCACCGGGTCCGGCCTCGACCCGGACGAGCACACGAGCCGCAGCCGCTACACCGCTGAGATCGCCTCAGCCGGCGCCACCGTGGCGTACACCGGCCAGCCCATCGACACCCTGATCCCGCTGCTCGTCTCACGAGCCGTCCGCCGCGCCACATGGGAGTACGCGACGATGCTCCTCGCCGGCCTCGGCGACTGCGCGGACTGCGGGCAGGACGTCGGCCGGTCCGCCTTCGACCGGGCGTCCCACCTGCTGATGCGTCTGCTGGAGACCGCGGGACCGGGAACGCATCATGTCGTCTGCAGCGTGCCCACGGAGAGCGAGCAGCTCCTCGCCGTCCTCCACACCGTCCGGAACACGGACGACGCGGCCCGCATCGAGTCGTCGGAAGGAGCCGAGTTCGCCACGGTGCTCGCCGTGGGCGTCGCGCTCGAGACCCAGGGAGGCGTCGTACTGCGCACCACGGCGCCCGGCTCCCCGGACCGGGTGCACGGCTGGCGCCTGCACCGGGGCAGCCTGCTCCCGCTCACGGCGGGCGAGGTGTTCAGCGCCTACTGCACCGACGCCGACACGGGCGAACCCGTGTCGCCGGAATCAGGCGTCGAGTACTGCGCGGGATTCGACCTCGGTGCCGATGAACCGGAGGCCCACCACTGAGAGACCGAAGGGGTCCCCGCCGGAACCGGCGGGAACCCCTTCACATCCGACTGCGTCCGGCGGACGGCGTCACTCGCCCGACAGCACCGCCTGCGCCGCGAGCCGTGCCTCGTCGGCGGAGTCCGCCGCACGGGCGGCGGAGGCGGCACGCTCGCACTGCGCGAGTGTGTGCTTCGCCAGCGTCGCCCGGACGTAGGGAATGGACGCCGCACCCATCGACAGCGAGGTGACACCCAGGCCTGTCAGCACACACGCCAGCAGCGGGTCCGACGCGGCCTCACCACAGACACCGCAGCTCTTGCCCTCGGCCCTGGCGGCGTCGGCCGAGAGCGCGACCAGGTCGAGCAGCGCGGGCTGCCACGGATCCTGCAGCCGCGAGACGGCCCCCACCTGGCGGTCGGCCGCGAAGGTGTACTGCGCCAGGTCGTTGGTGCCCAGCGACAGGAACTCCACCTCCTGCAGGATCGAGCGAGCCCTGAGCGCGGCCGACGGAATCTCGACCATCGCCCCGAACTTCGCCTGCAGTCCCGCCTCACGACAGGCATCGGCGAACGCCTTCGCGTCAGCACGGTCGGCCACCATCGGGGCCATGACCTCGAGGTAGACAGGCAGCCCCTCGGCCGCCCTCGACAGTGCCGTCAGCTGGGTCCGCAGCACATCGGGGTGGTCCAGCAGACTGCGCAGCCCACGCACACCCAGTGCGGGGTTCGGCTCGTCGGCCGGTGTCAGGAAGTCCAGCGGCTTGTCGGCACCGGCGTCCAGCACCCGCACGACGACACGGCCCTCGGGGAACGCCTCCAGCACCGCGCGGTAGGCCGCGATCTGCTTCTCCTCGGACGGCGCCTGCTTGCTGTCGTCCAGGAAGAGGAACTCCGTGCGGAACAGTCCGACGCCCTCGGCACCGGCCTCCACGGCAGCCGGCACATCACCGGGACCGCCGACATTGGCGAGCAGCGGCACCTTGTGTCCGTCGGAGGTGGCCCCCGGACCGGTCACCGCGGACAGCGCCGCCTTGCGGGCCGCCGAGGCGGCCTCCATCTCGGCGCGCTTCTCCTGGCTCGGCTCGACGAAGATCTCACCGGTACTGCCGTCCACCGCCACGACCGTGCCCTCGGTGATCTCGCCCGCTCCGGGGAGAGCCACGACGGCCGGAACTCCGAGCGCCCGCGCGAGGATGGCGCTGTGGCTGGTGGGCCCGCCCTCCTCCGTGACGAAGCCGAGCACCAGCGTGGGGTCGAGCAGGGCGGTGTCCGCGGGAGCCAGGTCACGCGCGATCAGCACATACGGCTCATCGCTGTCCGGCACGCCCGGCATCGGAACGCCCAGCAGTCGCGCCACGATCCGGTTCCGCACGTCGTCGAGGTCGGCCACGCGACCCGCGAGGTACTCCCCGGCGTTGGCCAGCAGAGCCCGGTACGCGGCGAACGCGTCGTAGACACCGCGCTCAGCGGTGCTGCCGACTGCGATACGGCGTTCGACATCGGCGATGAGCTCGGGGTCCTGCGCCATCATGGCCTGGGCCTCGAGCACGTGCTGTGCCTCGCCCCCCGCCAGGTTGCCGCGCGCGATGAGGTCGGCCGCGACAGCTTCCACGGCCTGGCGGGCACGCCCCTGCTCGCGCTCGGCCTCTTCCGCGGGAATCTGTTTGGCCGGCGGCTCGAGTACCGCCGTACCCATGTGCCGAACCTCGCCGATGGCCACACCGTGGCTCACGCCGACGCCTCGCAGCGTTGTCTCCATTTCACCCGTCTCCGATTGTGCGGCGGCTGAGCCGCCGCGGTGGATCCCAACTGGCTCGTTACTGCGCCGAGGGTGTCACTGCCATCCGAACAGCGTCTCGCCGACCTTCACGTCGCCGTCCTCGCGCACGTCGGAGAGGGACTCGGCAGTGGCCTCAAGGGCCACGACCGGGCAGATCGCGGACTTTCCGGCCGCCTCCACACCGGCGGGGTCCCACCGGACGATGCCCTGACCACGGGTCACTGTGTCTCCCTTGTTCACGAGGAGCTCGAATCCCTCGCCGTTGAGCTGCACGGTGTCGATCCCGAGGTGCGTCAGTACCCCGTGGCCCTGGTCGTCGACGACCACGAAGGCGTGCGGGTGAAGGGAGACGACGATGCCGTCCACCGGAGAGACGGCCTCCGAAGGCTCGCGCACGGGGTCGATGGCAGTACCGGGACCCACCATCGCGCCGGAGAACACCGGGTCGGGAACCGCGGTGAGCCCGATGGCGCGGCCGGCGAGGGGGGACGTCACTGTGGTCATGGAGGGCCTCCAAGGGGGGTGGGGATCCGTATGTCACCGCCACGGCTGATGGAGGGCGGCACTGATCAGCAGCGTAAGTCATATGAAGTCCCGGTTCCGCCCGAGAGCTACCGGTTGGCCGACCCGGGGACGCACCGGAAACGATTTGCCTCGCCCCACAGCGGCCTGTACTGTCGTACCCCTGCCTGACCCCAACGTGACTTCGAGTCCGGGGTCGGCAGCGACTCCCAAGCCCAGACCATAACTCTGATTGTGCTTCCGCATGCTCGCGGAACCCCGGTCAAAGGAAAGGGAAAAGGCCTGCTAGAGTCGGACTCGCCGGAAAGGGAAACGCGAAAGCGAAGAACTGGAAAGCGAATGAGCAGGAACCCGCTTCGGCCGGGAATCGGACACGAAAGAGTCT
>NZ_JNXG01000016.1 GCF_000717025.1 Streptomyces atroolivaceus | reverse complement strand
GCTTCCTTCGGTCCCGTTTCACCGGGGCCCTCCGGGCGCTTCCCTTCTGTTCTTGCGTTTCCGACTCTATCAGACTCTTTCGTGTCCGATTCCCGGCCGCAGCGGGTTCCAGCTCATTCGCTTTCGAGTTCTTCGCTTTCGCGTTTCCCTTTCCGGCGGTTCCAACTTTACCAGACTCTTTTCCGTTCCGTTTCCGGTTCGAATTCGATTCCGATGACCTGTGGAGTGGCCTTTGCCTTTCGGCGGATCCGACTTTATCAGAAGTTCTGAGTCGGATTTTCCGCCCCTCGAAGGGCTCCCTGGCGCAGATGTGCGCGAGGTGCTTCCCGTTCAGGCGGAATGGCAAACGTACTGGAGCGGGGCGCCTCGATGCAAATCGAGGCGCCCCGCTCCAGGTCGGCGGCCTGTCGGCCTTCGTCGGGTCAGACCTCGACGACGACCGGAAGGATCATCGGACGCCGGCGGTAGGTGTCCGACACCCACTTGCCGACCGTGCGCCGGACCAGCTGCTGGAGCTGGTGTGGCTCCATGACCCCGTCCTGCGCCGACTTGTTGAGGGCCTCCTCGACCTTGGGCACCACGGCGGTGAACGCACCGTCGTCGATGCCGGAGCCGCGGGCCTGGATGTGCGGACCGCCCACGATCTTGCCGGACGAGCTGTCGACCACGATGAAGACCGAGATGATCCCCTCGTCGCCGAGGATGCGCCGGTCCTTGAGGGAGGTTTCGGTGACATCGCCGACCGAGAGGCCGTCGACGTACACGTAACCGGCCTGGACCTTGCCGACGATCTTCGCCTTGCCGTCGACGAGGTCGACGACCACGCCGTCCTCGGCGATGACGATGTGGTCCTTGGGCACCCCGGTGAGGGCGCCGAGTTCGGCGTTGGCCCTGAGGTGGCGCCATTCGCCGTGCACCGGCATCAGGTTCTTCGGCTTGCAGATGTTGTAGAAGTACAGCAGCTCGCCGGCCGAGGCGTGGCCCGAGACGTGGACCTTCGCGTTGCCCTTGTGGACGACGTTCGCGCCCCAACGGGTCAGGCCGTTGATCACGCGGTAGACCGCGTTCTCGTTGCCCGGGATGAGGGACGACGCCAGGATCACCGTGTCACCCGGGACGATCCGGATCTGGTGGTCCCGGTTGGCCATACGGGAGAGAGCGGCCATCGGCTCGCCCTGGGAACCCGTGCACACCAGGACGACCTCGTCGTCCGGCAGGTCGTCGAGGGTCTTGACGTCGACGACCAGACCGGCGGGCACCTTCAGGTAGCCCAGGTCACGGGCGATCCCCATGTTGCGCACCATGGAGCGTCCGACGAAGGCGACCCTGCGGCCGTACTCGTGGGCGGCGTCCAGGATCTGCTGGATGCGGTGCACGTGGCTGGCGAAGCTGGCCACGATGATGCGCTTCTGCGCGTTGGCGAACACCGTGCGCAGGACGTTGGAGATGTCCCGCTCAGGCGGAACGAATCCGGGCACCTCGGCGTTCGTCGAGTCGGAGAGGAGAAGGTCGATGCCTTCCTCGCTCAGCCGGGCGAACGCGTGCAGGTCGGTGAGACGGCCGTCCAGCGGAAGCTGGTCCATCTTGAAGTCACCGGTCGCGACGGCCAGACCCGCGGGGGTGCGGATGGCGACGGCGAGAGCGTCCGGGATGGAGTGGTTGACCGCGATGAACTCGCAGTCGAAGACTCCGATGCGCTCGCGCTGCCCCTCCACGACCTCGAGGGTGTACGGACGGATCCGGTGCTCCTGGAGCTTGGCCTCGATGAGCGCGAGGGTCAGCTTGGAGCCGATCAGCGGGATGTCCGGCTTCAGGCGGAGCAGATACGGCACGCCACCGATGTGGTCCTCGTGGCCGTGCGTGAGGACGATGCCCTCGATGTCGTCCAGGCGGTCCCGGATGGTGGTGAAGTCCGGAAGGATCAGGTCGATGCCGGGCTGCTCCTCCTCGGGGAAGAGCACGCCGCAGTCGACGATGAGCAGACGGCCGCCGTACTCGAAGACCGTCATGTTGCGGCCGATTTCGCCCAGGCCGCCCAGCGGGGTGACCCGCAGGCCGCCCTTGGGGAGCTTCGGCGGGGTACCGAGTTCAGGATGCGGATGACTCAAAAGACTCTCCTTACCACGCGCGCCACGTACCGCTGAGGGCACGTGGCGCGCATGTCGATCGTGCACTTGCTGTTGTCAGGTGGTGTTTCCGCCGCGAGTGTCCTCGCGTATTCAGTTGTGAAGTCCGTAGTTAGAGCTGTACCCCACCGGCGGCCAGATCGATCTTGAGCTGGGCCGTCTCCTGTGCGGTGAGTTCCACCAGGGGGAGGCGCAGCGGGCCGGCCGGCAGGCCCTGCAGGGTGAGCGCCGCCTTGGTGGTGATGACGCCCTGGGTGCGGAACATCCCGGTGAAGACCGGGAGCAGCTGCTGGTGGATCTCCGTGGCCTTCTGCACGTCGCCGCCGAGGTGCGCCTCGATGAGGGCGCGCAGCTCCGGGGTGACGACGTGGCCGACGACGGAGACGAAACCGACGGCGCCTACCGAGAGCAGCGGGAGGTTGAGCATGTCGTCACCCGAGTACCAGGCGAGGCCGGACTCGGCGATCGCCCAGCTGGAGCGGCCGAGGTCTCCCTTGGCGTCCTTGTTGGCGACGATCCTGGGATGCTCGGCGAGGCGTACGAGCGTCTCTGTGTCGATCGGCACACCGCTGCGGCCCGGAATGTCGTACAGCATCACCGGGAGCTCCGTGGAGTCCGCGATGGCGTTGAAGTGCCGCAGGAGACCCTCCTGCGGCGGCTTGTTGTAGTACGGCGTGACGGCGAGGAGGCCGTGGGCGCCGGTTCGCTCGGCGGTGCGGGCCAGCTCGATGCTGTGGCGGGTGTCGTTGGTGCCGACGCCCGCGATGACGTGGGCCCGGTCTCCCACGGCTTCCAGCACAGCCCGTACGAGCTGGTCTTTCTCCGCGTCGCTGGTGGTCGGGGACTCGCCCGTGGTGCCGTTGACGACCAGGCCGTCATTGCCTGCGTCCACCAGGTGGACGGCGAGCCGCTGGGCGCCGTCGAGGTCGAGTGCGCCGTCCGCCGTGAAGGGCGTGACCATAGCGGTGAGGACCCTCCCGAAGGGGGTCTGCGGAGTGGAGATCGGAGCCATGGGTAACACGCTACTCGTTGCTCGGAGCGCCGCGCTCCCTCGGGGGACGAGGAAGAGGAGCCCGGCACTGCCTGCTCGGGGGTTCAGGCAGTACCGGGTCCGTTTGATCAGCCTAGATGAACTTCACTAAACGCCGCAATACGGACACCGCCTACGGGGCTACCCGTCCGTTCTTGTTGAAGGCGGCATGAGTGAGCGGCATCAGGTTCTGCCAGTGCTGTTCCATCTGCTCGCCGACCATCTCGATCTCACGCTGCGGGAACGACGGCACCTTGGCCAGCTCGTGCTGCGTGCGCAGGCCGAGGAAGTGCATCAGCGAGCGCGCGTTGCAGGTGGCGTACATCGTCGAGAACAGGCCGACGGGGAGCACCGCGCGGGCGACCTCACGGGCGACCCCGGCGGCGAGCATCTCCTGGTAGGCGTCGTAGGCCTGCCGGTACGACTCCTCCATGACGCGGCTCGTGAGCTCGTGCTGCTCCGGGGTGCCCTCGACGAACTCGTACTTGCCGGGGCGGCCCTGCTGAATCAGCTTCCGGGACTCTCCCGGGACGTAGAAGACCGGCTCGAGCTCCCTGTAGCGGCCCGATTCCTCGTTGTAGGACCAGCCCACGCGGTGCCGCATGAACTCGCGGAACACGAAGATGGGGGCGCTGATGAAGAAGGTCATCGAGTTGTGCTCGAACGGGCTGCCGTGCCGGTCCCGCATCAGGAAGTTGATGAGCCCCTTGGAGCGCTCGGGGTCCTTCGTGACCTCTTCCAGGGACTGCTCCCCGGCCGTGGAGACGCGGGCTGCGAACAGCACGTCGGAGTCGGCGGCCGCTGATTTCACCAGGTCAACGGTGACATCACTGCGGAAGTGGGCTTTTGTGGGCTCGGGGGTGTCGGTCACCGGCGGGGGTCCTTCCAATTGCGTCGCTCGGGCGGCGTCCACTCTACGGGCCCCCGCGAAGGCGGCTGCCAGCGGGAAATTCTGGACGGGTTCGGCGTTTCGGGGCACCGATCGGGCGTCTCGTACGTCTGACTCATTAGCAGCACCCGTCCCAGAGTTCAAGGAGAGCTTCCTCATGTTCCGCCGGCGTGAATCCGTCCCGTTCTCGTTCGTTGCCGAGGCCGACCGATTCCGCAGTAATGTCACTCCGCCTCCCCGCCAGCGTGCCAGTCGCTCCCAGCTGGCCGGTCGGTCCCTCGTGGGGCTGACGCTGATCGCCGGCTTCGCCGGATCGCTGCTCTTCGGCCTGCCCGCTCTCGACACCGACCGGACGCCCTCCCACAGTCAGACGTCCGAGGCCTCGCGGCACCGCTGACCCGTACGGGCCCCCTGGGGTGGTCGGCCGGGGGGCTGCTCGGTAGCCTCACCGGGCACAGCAATCGAGCGTGCTTGTGAGTGAGGATCAGTCGTGCCCCTGCCCTTCCTGACGGCCGACCGCGTATTCGACGCGGACGCAGAGGACATCGCGCTGCCGTTCGACGACCACGACAGCTGGCGGCGGCCCTACCGCCCCGGCCCGTGGCGGGTCGCGGCGGCAGCCACCCTGCTGCTTCTGGCGTCCTTCGTGCTGCTCGCAGCGACGATCATCACGTTCGCGGGATCGCTGTCCGGCGCCACCCTGTGTTTCGCGCTCGCCGCCGTGGTGATCGCGGGCGCGCTGCGGCTGCTGCGGGTCGGTGCCTGGGTGAGCCGGCACGGCGTACGCCGGGTGGGCTTCTTCCGTACGACCACCGTGCGGTGGAAGGACGCCGCGGCGGTACGCACGGTGCAGCAGCCCGTGAAATGGCTCGGCTTCCCGCGGACGGTCCAGGGACAGGCCCTGATCGTGGTGCGCAGGAGCGGTGAGCCGCTGGCGCCGCTGGTCACCGACCACAACGCGGACTTCCTGGCCCGTGCGGAGGCGTTCGAGCGGGCCACGGACTCGATCGAGGCCTGGGACGACGAGTACCGCAGCAGCTGACGGTTCGAGGCCCCCAGGGGCCGGATAAACACATGGACAGGCCGGTGGGCGCCGCTCAGGCGCGTACCGGCCTGTCCATGTGAAGGGCGATGGCACGCTGCATCGCCTTACGGGCGCGTGGGGTGTCTCTCGCGTCCTGGTAGGCGACCGCCAGCCGGAACCAGCAGCGCCAGTCGTCCGGGCTGTCCTCGGTCTCCTCCCGGCGCCGCGCGAACACGGCGTCGGCCGAGTCGCGGTCGATACGCCCGGAGGGGGTGCGCACCAGCTCGTCCACGGGGAGGCCGCCCTCTGCGTCCAGCTCGGCTGCCAGGGCGTTGGCCCGCCGTACGAACTGGGTGTTCTTCCAGAGGAACCAGACGCCGATCACCGGCAGGATCAGCACGGCCACGCCGAAGGTGACCGTGAGCAGTGTGCCGTGCCTGATGAGCAGGACGCCCCGGCTGCCGGCCAGGACGAAGTAGAAGACCAGGACGGCAGCGGTGACGACGTAGGTGAGCTTTGCGCGCATGGGGTTGGGCCCAGTCAGTTCAGGTCGAGGAAGTGTTCCAGGCCGAAGGTGAGGCCGGGAGTGGTCACCACGCGGCGCGTGCCGAGCAGGATGCCCGGCATGAAGCTGCTGTGGTGCAGCGAGTCGTGGCGCAGGGTGAGGGTCTCGCCCTCACCGCCCAGCAGTACCTCCTGGTGGGCGAGGAGTCCGCGGAGCCGGACCGAGTGGACCGGGACACCGTCGACGTCCGCACCGCGGGCTCCGTCCAGTGCGGTGGAGGTGGCGTCGGGCTGGGGCGCCGCCCCGGCCCTCTCGCGGGCCGCCGCGATGAGCTGGGCGGTACGGGTGGCGGTGCCGGAGGGGGCGTCCGCCTTGTTCGGGTGGTGGAGCTCGATGACCTCGACGGACTCGAAGTAGCGGGCGGCCTGCTCCGCGAACCTCATCGTGAGGACCGCGCCGATGGAGAAGTTCGGCGCGATGAGCACACCGGTCTCCGGGGAAGCGGAGAGCCAGGTGTTCAGCTGCGCGAGCCGTTCGTCGGTCCAGCCCGTGGTGCCGACGACGGCGTGGATACCGTGCCGGACGCAGAAGTCGAGGTTCTCCATCACCGACGCGGGTGTGGTGAGCTCGACGACGGCCTGGGCGCCGCTGTCCGTGAGGGTCTCCAGCTTGTCGCCGCGTCCCAGCGCGGCCACCAGCTCCATGTCGTCGGCGGCCTCCACGGCTCGTACGGCCTCGGACCCGATGCGTCCCTTGGCGCCGAGAACGGCCACGCGCAGCTTGCTCATGTGTTCTTTTCCTTACGGGGTGGTGAGAGAGACCGCTTCCTGGAGGCGGTCGGCCTGCTTGTCCTTCAGCGGGCCGATGACCGAGAGCGAGGGCCGCTGTCCGAGGACGTCGGCCGCCACGGCCCGGACCTCGTCGGGGGTGACCGCCGCGATCTTCGCCAGCATGTCATCGACCGACATCTGTTCGCCCCAGCAGAGTTCGCTCTTGCCGATGCGGTTCATGAGCGCGCCCGTGTCCTCCAGGCCGAGGACGGTGGAACCGGCGAGCTGGCCGACGGCCCGGCCGATCTCCTCGTCGCCCAGGCCGTCCGTCGCCACCCGGTCGAGCTCGTCGCGGCAGATCTTGAGGACGTCGTGCACCTGACTGGGACGGCAGCCCGCGTACACACCGAAGAGCCCGCAGTCGGCGAAGCCCGAGGTGTAGGAGTACACGCTGTAGGCGAGGCCGCGCTTCTCCCTGACCTCCTGGAAGAGGCGGGAGCTCATGCCGCCGCCGAGCGCCGTGTTCAGGACGCCGAGTGCCCAGCGGCGCTCGTCGGTCCTGGCCAGGCCCGGCATGCCGAGGACGACGTGGGCCTGCTCGGTCTTGCGGTTCAGCACTTCGACGCGGCCCGTGGCACGCAGGGTGCGGGAGCCCGCACGTGGCGCCGTGGGAACGGCGTCGGTGCGGCTCAGGGCACCGGCGCGGTCGAACGCCTTGCGGACCTGCCGCACGACCGTGGCGTGGTCGACGTTGCCGGCGGCGGCGACGACCAGGTGCGTGGGGTCGTAGTGCTTCTTGTAGAAGCGGGCGATCTGGCCGCGGTTCAGCGCGTTGATCGTGTCGACGGTGCCGAGGACCGGGCGGCCCAGCGGGGTGTCGCCGAGCATGGTGTGCGCGAACAGATCGTGCACGCAGTCGCCCGGGTCGTCCTCCGTCATCGCGATCTCCTCGAGGATGACGCCGCGCTCGGCGTCGACGTCCTCGGGGGCGATCAGGGATCCGGTCAGCATGTCGCACACGACATCGATGGCCAGCGGCAGGTCGGTGTCCAGGACCCGCGCGTAGTAGCAGGTGTACTCCTTCGCCGTGAAGGCGTTCATCTCGCCGCCGACCGCGTCGATCGCGGACGAGATGTCGAGGGCACTGCGCTTGGCCGTGCCCTTGAAGAGGAGGTGTTCCAGGTAGTGCGTCGCGCCGTTCAGGGTGGGCGTCTCGTCGCGTGAACCGACGTTGGCCCAGATCCCGAAGGTGGCGGAGCGTACGGAGGGCAGCGTCTCGGTGACGACCCGGAGACCGCCCGGGAGGACGGTACGGCGGACCGTGCCGATGCCGTTGCTGCCCTTGAGAAGCGTTTGGGTACGGGCGACGGCCCGCCCCTCCGAGGAGGGGCGGGCCGTCGTCACGGAACTACGGGACGTCACTTGTCGGTGTCGTCCTTCTTCTCGTCGGCCTCTTCGCCCTCGATCACGGGGATCAGGGAGAGCTTGCCGCGGGAGTCGATCTCGGCGATCTCGACCTGGACCTTCGCGCCGACCGCGAGCACGTCCTCGACGTTCTCCACGCGCTTGCCACCGGCGAGCTTGCGGATCTGCGAGATGTGCAGCAGGCCGTCCTTGCCGGGCATCAGGGAGACGAACGCACCGAAGGTCGTGGTCTTGACGACCGTACCCAGGTAGCGCTCGCCGACCTCCGGCATGGTCGGGTTGGCGATCGCGTTGATCGTGGCGCGGGCGGCCTCGGCCTGCGAGCCCTGCTGGGCACCGATGTAGATGGTGCCGTCGTCCTCGATCGTGATGTCGGCGCCGGTGTCCTCCTGGATCTGGTTGATCATCTTGCCCTTGGGGCCGATGACCTCACCGATCTTGTCCACCGGGATCTTGACGGTGATGATCCGCGGGGCGTTCGGGGACATCTCGTCCGGGACGTCGATGGCCTCGTTCATGACGTCCAGGATGTGCAGACGCGCGTCACGGGCCTGCTTCAGCGCGGCGGCCAGGACCGAGGCGGGGATGCCGTCGAGCTTGGTGTCGAGCTGGAGCGCGGTCACGAACTGCTTCGTACCGGCGACCTTGAAGTCCATGTCGCCGAAGGCGTCCTCCGCACCGAGGATGTCGGTGAGGGCGACGTAGTGGGTCTTGCCGTCGATCTCCTCGGAGATCAGACCCATGGCGATACCGGCGACGGCGGCCTTGAGGGGCACACCCGCGTTCAGCAGCGACATGGTGGAGGCGCAGACCGAGCCCATGGACGTCGAACCGTTGGAGCCCAGCGCCTCGGAGACCTGGCGGATCGCGTAGGGGAACTCCTCGCGCGACGGCAGCACCGGCACGATGGCGCGCTCGGCGAGCGCTCCGTGGCCGATCTCGCGGCGCTTGGGCGAGCCCACGCGGCCGGTCTCACCGACGGAGTACGGCGGGAAGTTGTAGTTGTGCATGTAGCGCTTGCGGGTCACCGGGGAGAGGGTGTCCAGCTGCTGCTCCATGCGGAGCATGTTGAGGGTGGTGACGCCCAGGATCTGGGTCTCGCCACGCTCGAACAGCGCCGAGCCGTGCACGCGCGGGATGGCCTCGACCTCGGCGGCGAGCGTACGGATGTCCGTGACGCCGCGGCCGTCGATGCGGACCTTGTCCTTGATGACGCGCTCGCGGACCAGCTTCTTGGTCAGCGCGCGGTAGGCACCGGAGATCTCCTTCTCGCGGCCCTCGAAGGCCGGGAGGAGCTTCTCGCCCGCGATCTCCTTGATGCGGTCCAGCTCGGCCTCGCGCTCCTGCTTGCCGGCGATGGTGAGCGCCTTGGCGAGCTCGGTGCTGACGGCCTTGCTGAGCGCCTCCAGGACGTCGTCCTGGTAGTCGAGGAAGACCGGGAACTCGCCGGTGGGCTTGGCGGCCTTGGAGGCGAGGTCGGACTGGGCCTTGCAGAGCGCCTTGATGAAGGGCTTCGCGGCCTCGAGACCGGCGGCGACGACCTCTTCGGTCGGGGCCTCGGCGCCGTCCTTGACGAGCTGGATGGTCTTCTCGGTGGCCTCGGCCTCGACCATCATGATCGCGACGTCGCCGTCCTCCAGGACGCGGCCGGCGACGACCATGTCGAAGACGGCGTCCTCGAGCTCGGTGTGCGTCGGGAAGGCGACCCACTGGCCCTTGATCAGGGCGACGCGGGTGGCGCCGATCGGGCCGGAGAAGGGCAGGCCCGCCAGGATCGTGGAGGCGGAGGCGGCGTTGATCGCGACCACGTCGTACAGGTGGTCGGGGTTGAGCGCCATGATCGTCTCGACGATCTGGATCTCGTTGCGCAGGCCCTTCTTGAAGGAGGGGCGCAGGGGGCGGTCGATCAGGCGGCAGGTGAGGATCGCGTCCTCGGAGGGCCGGCCCTCACGGCGGAAGAAGGAGCCGGGGATCTTGCCGGCCGCGTACTGCCGCTCCTCGACGTCCACCGTGAGGGGGAAGAAGTCGAGCTGGTCCTTGGGCCGCTTGGAAGCGGTGGTGGCCGACAGCACCATGGTGTCGTCGTCCAGGTACGCGACGGCGGAGCCGGCGGCCTGCTTGGCCAGGCGGCCCGTCTCGAAGCGGATGGTGCGGGTGCCGAAAGTACCGTTGTCGATCACGGCTTCGGCGTAGTGGGTCTCGTTCTCCACTAGTGATTTCTCCATACTCGTCGTCTTTCGTCCTGCCGCCCGTGTGGCGGAGGACGGTGCGGAGAAGCGCACCGTGTGTGCGGGCCGGTCTTCGATCGAAGCTCCCGGGCGTTGTCCCGGGGGCCACTACCGAGGACCGGCGGCGGCCGTGGGGCGCCTCTCCTCGTCTGGTGTTGTGCGTCCAGGTTACTGAGCCGGACCCGGTTCACGCACGTACAGCAAAGGGAGCGGCCCCCTGGAACCGGGGTACCGCTCCCTCCCACAGCGTCCTTACTTGGCGCCGCCGGCCGCACCGCGGCGGATGCCGAGGCGGTCGACGAGCGCACGGAAGCGCTGGATGTCCTTCTTGGCCAGGTACTGAAGGAGGCGGCGACGCTGGCCGACCAGGATCAGCAGACCACGACGGGAGTGGTGGTCGTGCTTGTGCGTCTTGAGGTGCTCCGTCAGGTCCGAGATCCGGCGGGAGAGCATGGCGACCTGGACCTCGGGGGATCCGGTGTCACCCTCCTTCTGGGCGAACTCGGACATGATCTGCTTCTTCGTAGCGGCGTCGAGCGGCACGCGTACTCCTCTTGATGTTCGATGCACCCACGAGTGCCCCTGGTCTTGATCTCAGGGGAGCTTCCATGACTCGGAGGCGAAGGTCCGATGAGCGCAGCCCCCAGGACGATCCGGGAACGCGTACACAAACGGCCACTGGTCAGAGTACCAGCCGTTCGGAGCGCCCCCGACGGGTGTCAGCTGGTGAGTGCCCGGATCGAGTGGTAGACGTCGAAAACAGCGAGGCACAGCGGCAGCAGCGTCAGGAGCACGCAGGCCTCGGCGATCTCCAGGAAGCGCCCCCAGAAGGGAGTGACGCCCTTGCGCGGCACGATCAGCCCTATGGCTGTGATCAGGGCCGCGACCCCGGCGACCGCCGCGGTCAGCCAGATCGTACGGATGTCGAGACCTGCGGTCTCCCCGGCGAACGCCTCCTTCACGAGGGCGACCGGTGGGTTGAGCGACAGCCCGAGGCCGAGAAGCACGAGTGCGGCGAGCCCTGCCCCCAGGGCGCAGCCGACCTGGGCCGTGTAGCGGAACAGGTGGGCGCGCATCAGCATCGCGATCCCGGTGGCGAGGGCCAGCAGCTGGCCCCAGACGCTGTCCGAGAAGCCGAGCACCGCCGCGGCTCCCACCGCGACCAGCGCGCATCCGCCGACGAGGCCGACGAGCAGTTCGTGGCCGCGCCGCGCCTGGGCGGTGATGCGTTCGGCATCGACCGGGCCCTGGGGCGCGGGGTCGGACGTCCCGTAGTCACCGACGGTGGTGCGGGGCGGCTCGAAGCCGATCGGGAGGCGCGCGAAGCGGGTGGACAGCCCGGGCAGGAAGGCGAGGAGCCCCACGGAGAGGGGGGCACACACGGCCGCGGTCTCGGCCGGCTCCATGCGCGTCATGATCGCGACGAAGGTGACCAGTGCGCCGATGACCGAGGCGAACACGAACGCGACGAACGTCCCGTCACCTTCGGGTGCGGCGATCATGAGGATCACCGACGCCACCAGCACGGCGGCGCAGGCGAGCAGGAACTGGAGCCTGCCGACGCCCTGGCCCGCGCCGAGCGGGAGGAGCCCGGCTCCGGCGACTGCGGCGTTGGCGAGTGCGCCGGTCCCCAGCGCGATGGACGAGCCGCGGTCCGCGTAGACGCGCGCGCGTACGCATGCCAGAGCGAGGAGGAGCAGGGCGCTGACGGCGGCGAGGATGCCCGGGAGGCCGTGCATGTCGTGCCGCACGTCGGAGGTCCACAGCACGAAGCCGAGCAGGACCAGCAGGACCGAGCCGCCGAAGAGACCGGCCGAGCGCATGAGGCTGTCGCCCCAGAGGGTGCGGTCCCGGGCGACGGCGGTGGCGACGGCGTCGGAGACGTCGTCGAAGACCGCGGGGGGCAGCGACTCCGAGAAGGGGCGCAGGGACAGCAGCTCACCGTCGAGGATGCGCAGGCCGGCCAGCGTGCGCCCGCTGTCGAGGACGGTGCCGTCACGGCGTACGAGGTGATAGCCGACCGGAGCACCAGGGGCCGGGCTCTGCCCCGACAGCCGGAGGATCTCCGGATAGAGGTCGGCGACGGGGATGTCCTCGGGCAGCGCCACGTCGACGCGGCTGTCCGGCGCGACGACCGTGACCCGGCAGAAGCCGGTTCCGTTGCCGGCCGGAACTCCGGGACCCGGCCGCCCCGATCCGGTAGCCGCCGTTTGGGCCGTCATAGTCACGTGCTGCTCCCCCTCATGCTTCTGCTGCGATCTCCTGGAAACGCACCCCTGGGCCACGGGCTCTTCCTGCGTCCCGAATGACCCATTTTTTTGCGGTAGTTAGCGGATGCGTACACGCGTCGCGACACCCTACCGCCCTCGGGTCACGGGGTACGCCAGTAGGATCCTCCCGCGGACGGAACCCGTCGCCACGGGGGCGCCGATAGGAACAGTTCCGTCCGGCAAGGGAATTGGTGAGCTGTGAGCCAGATCGTCGTCAAGCGCCCACCGCGGGCCCTCCCCTCCGAAGTTCCGGGCGAGCAGGTGCAGTTGCAACCTCCGCCCGAGTTGCCTCGCGGGCAGCAGGAGGGGGTGATGATGCAGCTGCTGCCGATGCTCGGTATGGGTGGTTCCGTCGTCTTCTTCTTCATGACGCCGAACCCGATCATGCGGATCATGGGCATGATCATGATCGCGTCGACGATCGCGATGGCCATCGCGATGATCATCCGCTTCCGGCGCGGCACCCAGGGTCAGCTCGCGGACATGCGGCGCGACTATCTGAAGTACCTGACGCAGACCAGACGCGCCGTACTCCGGACCGCCCGGCAGCAGCGCGACGCGCAGTTCTACCTCCACCCGTCCCCGGAGCAGCTGTGGGCGCTCGTCGCCGAGGGCAGCCGGCTGTGGGAGCGCCGTGTCGGTGACGCGGACTTCGCCCACGTACGCATCGGTCTGGGCAGCCAGGAGCTCGCGACTCCGCTCGTCGCACCCGACACCGCGCCGGTCGATGAGCTGGAGCCTCTGACCGCCGGGGCGATGCAGCAGTTCCTGACGACCCACAGCACGCTGGACGGTCTGCCGATGGCGGTCTCCCTCCGTGCCTTCTACCACCTGACGATCAGCGGCGAGGGGGAGTCCGCGCGCGCCACCGCCCGCGCGATGATCGGGTCGCTCGCCTCGCTGCACTCCCCCGAGGACCTGATCATCGCCGTCGCGACCGGCCGCGACGCCGCTCCGCGCTGGGACTGGACGAAGTGGCTCCCGCACGTCCAGGCGCGGGGCTCCACCGACGGCGCCGGCAGCCGCCGCCTGATCAGCACGAGCGTCGCGGAACTGGAGGAGATGCTCGCGGGACACCTCGACGGCAGGCCCCGTTTCCAGCCGGGCGGCCAGCCCCTCCTCGACCAGCCGCACGTCGTCGTCGTGCTCGACGGCGAGTCCGTCCCCGCGACGTCCGCGCTCGCGTCGACCGAGGGCCTCCAGGGCGTGACGGTGGTCGAGATCGTCACGGGCCAGGTCAACGGGGCGCGCGGCGGCCTCTCCATCGTGGTCGACCCCCACTCGCTGCAGCTGGAGTCGGGGCACGGCCTGGTCTACGACGGTCTCCCCGACCTGCTGAGCCACGAGGCCGCCGAGGCACTGGCGCGGCAACTGGCCCCGCTCCACGTCGCCACGGGCGGGGACGACGACGAACCTCTGCTCGCCAATCTGGAGTTCACCGATCTGCTGAATCTCGGTGACGCGGCCTCCGTCGATGTGAGCCGCACCTGGCGGGCCCGCTCGCAGGCCGAACGGCTGCGGGTCCCGATCGGCGTGGGTGAGGACGGCGCGCCGGTGATGCTGGACCTCAAGGAGGCGGCGCAGGAGGGCATGGGACCGCACGGCCTGTGTGTCGGCGCCACCGGTTCCGGCAAGTCCGAGCTGCTCCGCACGCTCGTGCTGGGCCTCGCCGTCACCCACACCTCGGAGACGCTCAACTTCGTCCTCGCGGACTTCAAGGGTGGTGCCACCTTCGCCGGTATGGCGCAGATGCCCCACGTCGCAGCGGTGATCACCAACCTCGCGGACGACCTGACGCTGGTGGACCGCATGGGCGACTCCATCAGCGGCGAACTCAACCGCCGCCAGGAGATGCTGCGCGACGCGGGCAACTACGCCAACATCCACGACTACGAGAAGGCGCGAGCGGCGGGTGCCCCGTTGCAGCCCATCCCCTCGCTCGTCCTGGTCATCGACGAGTTCAGCGAGCTGCTCACCGCCAAGCCGGACTTCATCGAGATGTTCGTGCAGATCGGGCGCATCGGCCGTTCGCTGGGCGTCCATCTGCTGCTGGCCTCGCAGCGCCTCGAAGAGGGGCGGCTGCGCGGCCTGGAGACCTATCTGTCGTACCGGATCGGTCTGCGTACGTTCTCCGCGGGCGAGTCCCGGGCCGCGCTCGGCGTGCCCGACGCGTACCACCTGCCCAACGTCCCCGGTTCGGGCTACCTGAAGTACGGCACGGACGAGATGGTCCGCTTCAAGGCGGCGTACGTCTCCGGGGTGTACCGCTCGGGCGCACGGCCGGCCGCGTCCTCCGGCCCCCTGCCCGTGGACCGCATGCCGGTGGTGTTCACCGCGGCTCCGGTGCCGGTGCGCTACGTACAGCCCGCGGCGCAGACCGGTGTACCCGAGCCGCGTACGTCCGAGGACGACGCCCTGGCGGACACGGTGCTCGATGTGATCGTGCGCCGGCTGGAGGGCCGGGGTGCTTCCGCCCACCAGGTGTGGCTTCCTCCGCTGGACAACCCGCCGTCGTTCGACGAGCTCCTTCCGGGGCTCTCCGCGGTCGAGGGCCGTGGGCTGACCCAGCCCGGGTTCGAGGGATCGGGACGCCTCGTCGCACCGCTGGGTGTGGTCGACAAGCCGTACGAGCAGCGCCGCGACACGCTCTACCGGGACTTCTCCGGTGCGGCGGGCCACATGCAGATCACCGGCGGCCCGCAGTCCGGCAAGTCCACGCTCCTGCGCTCGCTCATCGCGGGCTTCGCCCTCACCCACACGCCCCACGAGGTCCAGTTCTACGCACTCGACTTCGGCGGCGGCGGCCTGGCCTCGGTCTCCGGTCTGCCCCATGTCGGAGGGGTCGCGTCCCGGCTCGACCCGGAACGGGTGCGCCGTACGGTCTCCGAGGTGTACGGGATCATGGCGCGGCGTGAGGAGTACTTCCGCAGCGCCGGCATCGACTCCATCGCCACCTTCCGAAGGCTGCGCGCCCGTGGCGAGATCTCGGTGGCGGACCAGCCGTGGGGCGACGTCTTCCTGATCATCGACGGCTGGGGCAACTTCCGGTCGGACTACGAGGGCCTGGAATCGGCGGCCGTCGACATCGCCCAACGAGGCCTCGGCTACGGCATCCACCTGATCGTCACGGCGTCGCGTTCGATGGAGGTCCGGGCCAATCTGAAGGACCACCTGATGAACCGGCTGGAGCTGCGGCTCGGAGACGTCATGGACTCCGAGCTGGACCGCAAGGCCGCGGTCAACGTGCCCCCCGGCGTACCCGGACGCGGTCTCACGCCGGAGAAGCTGCACTTCATGGCCGCGGTCCCGCGGATCGACGGCATCAACTCCGACAGCGACCTCTCCGAGGCCACGGCGGCGATGAACGCGGAGGTCGCCCGGCACTGGACCGCGGCTCCCGCCCCGGCGGTCAGGCTGCTGCCCCGCGAACTCCCGGTCCACGAGCTGCCCGCGGGCTACGCGCAGCCGGAACGGGGCATCGCGTTCGGTATCGACGAGAACAACCTCGAGCCGGTCTTCCTCGACTTCGAGCGGGACCCGTTCTTCCTGGTGTTCGGCGAGAGCGAGTCCGGCAAGTCCAACCTCCTGCGCCTGCTCATCAAGCAGCTGACCGAGAGGTACGACGGGAACGCCGCGAAGTTCTTCGTCATCGACAACCGGCGAGCGCTGCTCGACGTCACCCCCGCCACGCACCTGGCGGAGTACGTGCCCATGTCCAACAACATGGAACACCACGCCGACGCGCTGTACGACCTGATGAAGCGTCGTACGCCCTCGCCCGAAGTCACGGCCCAGGAGCTCCGTGACCGCAGCTGGTGGAGCGGTCCGACGGTGTACGTGGTCGTCGACGACTACGACCTGGTGTCGACGTCCAGCGGGAACCCGCTGGCCAAGCTGACGGAGATGCTGCCGTTCTCCCGCGATGTCGGCGTGCGGTTCATCATCGCCCGCAGCACGGCGGGTGCGGGCCGTGCGCTGTACGAGCCCTTCATGCAGCGCATCCTGGAGCTGGGGGCGCAGGGTGTGATGCTGTCGGGCGACCCCGTCGAGGGGGACGTGCTCGGCAACGTCCGGCCGCGCCCGATGCCCCCGGGGCGCGGGGTCTTCGTCACCCGGCGCCGCGGAAATCCGTTGGTGCAGACCGGGCTCATGGGCGGGGAAGCGTAGGGCGCACGGCAGGACACGCGGCAGTGACGGGTAGGGCGGTGACAGTGGGCGAGACGCCTCTGTCACCGCCCGTCGCTGCGTGTGGGCCGGGCCTCGAAGAAATCAACCCACATGATCGTCGGCAGAAGCAGCCGAGACAGCCGGGGAGCGGCGGCCCGGCAACCCTTCTCCGCACCCAGTCGCCTCCGTGGGGACCGCAGCAGAGGCGATTCACCAACGCAGTGTGAATACTCGTGAAGCTCGGACGCGGACGCAGCCTTCTGCGTACACGTGACAGGCACGAAGAACGGGGACTCCCGGCCGCCGGGCGTCGCAGGCGGCGTCGGCTCTGTGACCGTCCCGAACTACGACTGTGCGGTGGCGAGCCGCGAGGGCACGTGCTGAGCGTCTCCCGTCACACCGTCGGCTTCAGCGCTGCCCGGAGAGGCTGGTGCCGCTCGCAATGCCCGGGGCTCCTCCCCCGATTCGGTGAATCCCCACCTGACAAGAGTCACTTTCGGGCCAACGCCGCGCTGCGCGCGATCAACCTGAATCGAGGCGCGATCAACCGCTTTCTCGCCTTTCACAGGTGTCGAAGACAGGCCCGGACGCCCCGGTCCCGTGGGGGAAGGACAGTGGCCCGTAGGCCAAGCAGGCTTGAAAGGGTTGTACACGCCTGCTGTGACCCTTGCTAACTTCCGGGGCCCAGAGGCATTGAGAAGCACCCGTGAAAGGGCGGTACATGACCTCCCCAGCTCCAGCGCCGAAGATCCCTCAGCTGTGGGTTCCGCTCCCCTCGGGGATCCATCCGGGCTGGCGTGAGATCGACGAGCGCTCCGCCGTCTGGCTCGATCGATTCGGCCTCTACTCCGACCGAGCGCAACGCGAACGGCTGATGCGGATCTCCGTGGGAGAGATAACCAGCCGCGGCGCCCCCGCCGGGCGTCCTGCCGCCTTGCAGTGGACGTCGGACTTCCTGATGTGGCTCTTCGCGTTCGACGACGAGTTCTGCGACGAGGGGCCTGTCGCAGCGTCCCCGGACGCCACCCTGCTCATCATCACCAAGCTTCAGCGCATCGTCGAAGTCCCCTGGGCGGCTCCCGCCGACGACAGCTACAGCGCCGCTCTACGCGAGTTGCGCCTGAGACTCGACCACTTGACCACGCCCGTGCAGACCGCTCGCTGGGCCGCCAGCTTCCGGGCCTACCTCCAGGGCCAGATATGGATGGCCGCCAACAGCGCCCACGGCCGGATTCCCAGCCTTTCGGATCATCTGGCGGTCCGGCTCGACTCCTCCGGGGTCAAGATCTTCTCGACGCTCAGCGAGATCATCCACGGATACGACCTCCCCGCGGCCGACTACGAGCGCCACGACATCCGCGGGTTCGTCGAAGTCTTCGCCTCGATCATCGGCTGGTCCAACGACCTGATCTCCTACCACAAGGAGCGGCAACGCAGCCAAGACAGCTTCGGAAACATCATCGACCTGATCGCGTACGAGCGGAAATGCTCCCTCGACGAGGCGGTGAGCGAGACCGCCATGATGCACACCCGCGCCATGACCCTCTACCTCCGCCTCCGCGACCAGATTCTGCGGGACGCCGGCTCCGAACTCCGCCGGTGGATCACGGACTGCGACTCCTGGATCCGTGCCGACTACGACTGGTCCCTCACCACCAGTCGCTACGTCAATCCGGAGGACCCCGCCGACCTCCCCGCCGGCAGCGCCGCCTCTCCCTTTCGCGAACGAGAGGCGGACCACCCCCTGCCCATCCCCAGCGTCGCCTGGTGGTGGACCCTGTTGAAGGACCAGTGACCTGAACCGAAGACGTGCGGCCGGCAGAGCGCGAGCACTCCGGCCTCACGACACAGGTCAGGGTGGGCACCTCCCGTGCGTGTCCACCCTGACCTGTTTGCTCTTCAGCGAGTCCTACTCGAAGTTGGCCCTCGCCCGCTTGTCGCCGCCCTGGTAGGCCGTGCCGGCCTCGCGCACCTTGCGGGAGATCTCGGTCAGGGCCGTCTGAATCGCCGTGGCGTCACGGTCCCAGCCGGCCTGCGCCGCGTCGTACGCCGTCTTGGCCTCGCCCACCCAGAGTTCGGACGCACTGGCAACCACTCGCTTGATCGCCGCGAGGTCCTCCTGAAGCTGCCTGCTCTGCCGGTCGATGTCACCAGCGGCCTGCTCGAGGCTTGCATAAGTGACAACCATCGTGCCGTCGTTGGTCGGCATACGGTCCTCCAGTTCAATCTAGTTCTATGTGATGGTCCGTACGCAGTACGGATGCGGCGAAGCTCAGAGGGAGTTGAGCGCCGAGGGCGGAGGGGTGATGGCCGCGGTCTTGGCCTCCGCGCCGGCCGAGTAACCGTCGACCACGTCGACGCCCTGGAGGGCCGCCTTGATCTCGTCTTCGGTGTTGCCCGAGATCACGCGGGCCGCCTTGATGGCTTCCTGGAAGTTGGCCATCCGGACGGCGATGTTGCCCATCCTCCGGTTGATCTCATCCTGCTTGCTGTTGAAGGCGGTGGCGCCGATGCCCTTCCACGCGCCTTCCAGGCTGTCGATCGTCCCCTGCAGCGTCTTGATCTGGCCCCTCACGGATTCGAATCGCGTGGAGAGCTCGCCCTCGATCTTGATGAGCGCGTCATCTGAAAGCTTCTGATCTGCCATGGTGCTGGCTTCCTTCCTGATGCTCTTCTTCGGTCCGGCATTCCCGCCGGGGGTACATATGAGGAACTACGGCCCGTCAGGCGGTACGGCGCCTGCGCGCGAACAGGAAACCACCGACGCCGAGTACGAGAACCACGGCCACTCCGCCGAGGATCAGGCCCAGTTGGCTGCCGTCGTTCTTCTCCGTGCTGGAGCCTGCCATGGCAGCGTCGTCAGCCTTCTCGCTCTTCTCAGGCTGTGACGAGGCTGATGCAGACGGGGCGGCTGAGCCTGCGGAACCGGGCGTCTTCTCCTTGGTGAGCGGGCTGATGTCCGCTGCACCGGGCGTGCCCTTTCCCTTCAAGATGTTCATGGAAGGGCGGATCAGGCCGTGGCCGAGGTACTTGCTGAGCGTTCCCTTTTCCCAGTCGCGGCTCGCGGTGTCGAAGAGGACGTTGAGTACCTGATTGGCAGTCCAGTCCGGGTGGGCTGACCACACCAAGGCTGCGGAGGCGGACGCGATGGCGGTCGCCTGGCTGGTACCGTCCCCGTCGCAGTATTCCTGAAATGTTTCGTCACACCAGTGCGGCACATCGAGTCCAGGAGCTGCGAGGTCTGTGATCTGGCCGTGCTGGGAAAATTCGCCGACTTTTCCTCTCTTGTCTGCAGCCGACACTCCGACAACCTCAGGGTAGGCCGCCGGATACTCTTCCCTGTTTCCGCCCTGCGCGTTGTTTCCAACGGAAGCAAAAAACAGCTTTCCCTTGCCCTGTGCGTACTGGACGGCCTCTCGCTCTCCAGAGGTCGGGAACTCGCTACCGAACGACATGCTGATGACCTGTGCGTCACTGTCTGCCGCGGCACGAATTGCATCTTCCGAGTCCCGCGCATTAACCGAATGTGCGTTCTGAAATTCAGTATTGGAAATCCGGAAGGGAATGATCTTTGCGCTGGGTGCAAGGCCCTTCAGGCCTTCGCCCCTGCCCGTCCCGGCGATCAGCTCAGCCATGGTGGTGCCGTGGCCGTTGTAGTCGTCGAATTCGTCACCGTCGGCCTCCGTAGCGTCAAGCCCTTTCAAGACTTGCCCCTTCAGGGACGGCGTCGATGGATTGACGCCGGTGTCGATGACAGCGACCGTGATGCCTTCCCCCCTGGTGACCTTCCACATCTCTTCGGCCTGCATCGCTTCGAGATACCACTGCTTGGACTGCACGTCTGCGGAAAATGCCGAGGGAGCAGCTGCAGTAAGTCCCACAGTCCAAGCAGCGGCCATGGCCACCGTGCCGAGCAGGCGCCCTCTCAATTCGAGAGGCGTACGGCGCTTCCGGGTCTGGCTCATTCCTGCTGTCATCCTGACTTCCGAACCTTCCGTGTACCTACTCGATCACCGGCGGTGCGGATCCACGTCGGCCGGCCTCCCACGTCTCTCTGTCTTCCGTCAGGTAGTCCGGACGGGGCGTGCCCTCGTCCTGGTCCTCGTCTCTGGAGTCCCTCCGGCCCACCGGGCCACGCACCAGACCAGCGCCCCCGGCCGTGAAGCCCTTCGCATTGGCTCCAGGTCCCGCAGCCCCACCTCGAGGCGTGCCGACAACACCCTTGGTACTGGGAGTGCCTCGACCGCCAGGGCGCGACGCACCGTTCGTACCTCCGGCCCCGAGGACGCCCCGCTGGCCGATACCGCCGGCCGGTCCACCCGTCCGTGCCGCGCCACCGGCCCCGATAACAGTGCCGCGCGGGACGCCACGGGCACCCCCTGGCGTGCTCGCTCCCGGAGTGGCGCGCTGCGGGGTGCCGCCCATGATGCCGTTTTGCCGTCCGGCACGGGGGCCGGTGGCCCCGGACGTACCTGTGTGGCCTGCCGCCGTCGGCCTGCCGCCGGTGACAGCGGGCCGGCCGGCAGTCGGGGACTGCGGTCCGGCAACTGGCCGCCCGGGGTTACCGGAGGCCGAGCCCCCGGTGGGCGCGGGGCGTCCCACCGGGGATCCCGCCCGGCCGTTCGCCGCGGGACCGCTTCCCGTGGGCCCATTCGGTCTGGCACCACTGAAGCCTGGCTGGCCGGCAGCCCTGGGCACTGGTGCTCCGTGGGCCCGGGAGCTGCTTGTCACGGGGTTCACAAAGCCGTTCGCCACCGGAAGAGGACCCCCACTGGGTGCAGGGCTTGTGGTGGGTACCGGAGAAGGGGCGGTTGGGGTATTCACCGGGGCCGTCGGGGTGGCGATGCTGTTGATCTCTGTCGAGGTGCTCTCGTCCAGAACAGGTGTGACCAGCCCAGGGGGTGCCACAGAGGATGCTCGATGGTCACCCTCTGCACCAGGGCTGCTGACAACCGCCCGCTCGGAATAGGAGCCGCGCCCTCCCTCACCGCTCTGGATTCCGGAACCTGATTCGGGGCCCCTGGGGAAGGTGTTGTCGTTTGTCGGCCGCGGCACCTCCACATCAAGCTTCTTCTCGAACCGCGGCGGCTGCTGCGCCGCCAGCGTCTCCTCCGAAACCGCGTAGTACGAAGCCAGCCGGTTCGCCTGGTTGATGGCCTCCTGGCGGTCCTTCTCGACCTTCACCGCCGCCTCGTACTCCGCGTTGCCCTCGATCCGCTTCGGGGCCTCGATCTCGTCGGGGGACTTGCGGACGAGGCGGTTGTCCCGGGGCGGGAGGGAGTTACGCACCGAAGCGAGACCCGTGCCTGCGACGGTGATCTGGGTGCCGGCCACTTCCGCGAAGACGGCCAGCTTGTCGGCATGGGCGACCAGGGCCATACCCCAGTCGCGGAAGGCGGTCCCGGATTCGCCCTCCCAGTCGACGCCCTCGATGAACCGTCCCAGTTCGCCCGCCGCGTCCTTGATCGCTCCCCTGGCGTTCCAGAGCGCCTTGCCCGCCGCTTCGAGATCCTCCGGCTTGGAGTTCTCGATCAGGTCGATCATCGCGTTGAGCTCATGGCCTTCGAAGGAGGTCCGTCCCGCGGGGCCGGAGCCCCCGAACACCTCCATCACGCCCTGCACCACACGGTTGACGTCCGTGACGATCAACTGGCCCTGGACGCGGCCCTCGTCCTGCTTCAGCTGTTCCGCGGGGCTCAGCTCCGGCTCCGCCTCAGCACCCGGTGCCGGCGTCTTCGGTTCACTCATTCGGCTGCCCACCCCGCGTCGCTCTTCTTGTCGGCGTTCTGCTCGGGCTTGACCGTCTTCTCGCCCTGCGCCTGCTCGTGCTCCTTGTCGAGGCGCGTCCGGATCTCGTGGAACCGTCGTCGCGTGTCGTCGTCCACGTTGTCGAAGCCGACAGCCGCCGCGTGCACGCCGAGGTTCAGGTACTCGATCTGGTCGCTCAGGGACTTCGAGAGCGTGACGAGCGACTCGTGGACCCGGTTGTACTGGGTGTAGAGCCCGTCCGCTTCCGCGAAGCATGTGTTCTGGCCACTCAAGGCGGTACGCGACACCGTCTGTGCCGCGACCTTCGACTTGCCGGCCGGTGAACTCTCGAGCTCCGCCAGCAACGCGTTCACGCTCTTCTGGAACTTCTCCAGGGCGCCTACCCCGCGCCGGAGATTGCCTTTGCCTTCGGCCACGTTGCTGTCCTTCCCCGTTTCCCCGTTTGCACAGTCTGTCTCGCGTTGCTATCGCACTCGCGTGAACAGCCCTGGCCCCATAGCATCACTCTAGCCAATGGCACTGACATGACCAACTGTCTTGTCCATCACGTAACTTCCCCGGCGTCAAGCGCCCCGGCCGTCACGCACCGCCAGGACGCCCCTGCCGCCTCTGCCTGTCGCGCACGGCCACGGCCGTTCCCGCGATGGCGGCGACCAGCACTCCCCCGCCCACCACGACGTAGGTCGCTAGCCGCGCGTTGCGCTCGTCGGCGGTCTCACCCAGGTGGAACGCGGCGGGGACCGGCGCTTCGCCCTTGCTCACGCCCTCGTGTGCCACCGGTTTCTCGATGGGTTTGTCGTCCTCCGTCAAGGCGCGCACCGGGTCGACGACCCCCCATCCGACCAGTCGGTCGTGGCCCGCGGTCGAGCGCTCCGCCGTCTGCTGGATCTGGGCGACGATTTGCTCCTGCGTCCAGTCCTTGTGCTTGGCCTTGATGAGCGCCGCGACCCCCGCGACGTAAGGGGCCGAGAAGCTGGTGCCGTTGTCGGAGCAGTGTCCCCCGCCGGGAACCGTGGACACCATGTCCACCCCCGGTGCCGCGACACCCACGAAGTCGCCGGACTGCGAGAAGGCCGCACGCTCGTTGTTGCGGTCCGAGGCGGCGACGGCCAGGACTCCGGCGAACGAGGCCGGGTAGGTCTCCTTGACGTTTCCGCCCAGCCCGTCGTTGCCCGCCGAGGCGACGATCACGATGTCCTGGGCCAGAGCCGCGTCCACCGCCTCCTTCAGGGCGGGTGCGGGCTCCACCGCGTTGGCCGTGTCCTGGGAGATGTTGATGACGTCCGCGCCTCCCTCCCCGGCGGCGTAACGGATGGCCTGCGCCAGCGTTTCCGCTGTCCCGTGACCCTCGGCGTCGTTCTGCTGGATCGGGATGATCGTCGCGTCCGGGGCCAGGCCGGTGAACCCGGTGCCCTTCGCCTCGCGCGCGGCGATGATGCCGGCGACCTTGGTGCCGTGGCCGACCAGGTCGGTGGTGCCGTTCTCGTTGCCGCGCTCGACCTTGTTGCCGTTCTCGTCCTTCAGGTTCTTGTCCAGGTAGTTGCGTCCGCTCCCGGTGTCCACGGCCTTCGTGAGCTGAGGGTTCTTGACGTCGACGCCGGTGTCGATGACGGCCACCCGTACGCCCTTGCCGGTGGACTGCTCCCACAGCTCGTCCATCAGCACGCGTTGCAGTGCCCAGGGGCGGCCCGCGTACTTCTTCGAGGGAAAGGTGCACTGGGTGGCGTCGTCCGCGGCTGCCATGGGCACCGGCAGGGTGACGAGGAGGACCCCGGTGGCGGCCGCGGCTGTCAGCAGCCGACGGGAACGAGTGGACGTGCTCTGCGTGGTCACGTGTCGCTCCTCACGAACCCTGCGGCTGGCGCGCGGCGCCGGTCGACAGTCGGGGGCCCGTCGGCAGGAAGGCGGACCAGTCGGCGGGGACGGGTGCGGGGTCGACGTCCTTGTAACCCAGCTTGATCTGCGCCTGCTGCGCCTCCTGCTGCCTCTGCTTCCTTTCCTCCTTCGTGCCGGACTCACCGATGCCGGAGTCGTCCTGCGCGCTGTCGCCGTTGGACTGCATGGCATAGCGCAGGCCCGTGTCGGTCACCAGGAAGAGAGGCCCCGACTCAGGGCTGGAACCCTTGAACTGCCGGAAGAGCTGCCCGGATCCGGGGGTGACGTAGGCACTGCTGGAGCCGGTAGGGAGGGTGGCGGGGAAGCCCTTGCCCGCCCAGGTGCTGAGCGTGCTGGTGCCGTTCTTCTCCGATACGCCGCGCAGGACGTTGCACACGGTGTTACGGCTTCCGTCCGCCGCGCTCGCGGAGTTGACGGGTGTCGCCTCGTTCGTCGGCCAGTCCGCTTCCTGCCCGAAGGCCTCACCGGGCTCGAACGCTCCGGCGCTGACGGACTTCGCCTTGCCGTCCTGCTCGAGGTCGACCAGGTCGCGGCTGCTGAGCAGGAGCTTGGCGACGAAGTCGGACACCGGGGCGACCCTCCCCTTGAGGACCACGTACTGCTGGGTCCTCGTACCCGAGGTCGCCGCGAGGATCATCCCCACCTTGTTGTCGTCGGGCTGCAGCTCCCCCGGAACACCCGCGTCGGTACCGGGAGTTCCCTCGATGGCCGGGAAGGTGACCTCGTCGCCCATGTGCAGCGTGGCGAGCCACTCGGCCGACACCCGCTGGGGGACACGGTCCTGGTCGACCAGGGTGCGCAGCAGCAGCTCGTTGTTCTCCACCGGGTACGCCTTGCCCGTGGCGTCCACGATGTAGCGGGTCCTGTCCGGTCCCGGGCCCTCGACGTACATCACCTCGCCGCCGTGCAGCTTGTTCGCGCCTTCGGTCTTCTTCTGCTCGCGCTCCGCGAAGACGAACGCCGCCTTCTGGATGGCCCTGCCGCCCTCGCCGGGCCGCTCGCAGACCGCCCAGCGCTTCGTGGAACCGGCTTCGCCCTTGTCCGGCAGGCGGTCGGGGGCGTACGGGATGCCGAGGGTCGCCCCGTGCGGGATCTTGCCGCTGTCGAGGACCGACTCGTCGACGTTGACGACCTTGCCCTTGTCCGGGGCGAGGAGGAGCTTGGCGCTGGACATGTTCAGCACCGGGTGGAGCTGTGTCTTGCCGTCGGTCGTCAACACCACGTACCTGGTGGTGGACTTGCTGGCGATGATGACGTTCTCGTAGGGGGTGTCCCACTTCTGGGGCGCTACGGGCTTGAACATGCCCCAGGCTCCGAACACCGCGAGGACGACCACGCCGACGATCACTCCGGGCACCACCGCGCGAAGCGGACGTGGCGCCCCCTCTTCCGAGCCGGACGGGTGGGGCTGCAGGAACTGTGCGACCAACCTCCGCTTCGCGAAGGTGTAGGCATTGAGTTCGTCCCGCCGTGATGCCATGTGCGCGCTGCCCCTTCTCCCCTGTGGGCGACCAGATTCCCACACCGGCCGTGGACCGCTGCCGCCGACGTGGACCCCTACTATGCCTGTTGGCACTTGGCTCTCACCGCTCAGGTAGGGTGATCGCCCGATCAACGCCCGTGCAAAAAACGGTGAATACGGACACGAGGGGGCAACGCGGCGATGGGTGCAGCGACGGGGGAACGCGCGAGGCGGTCCACCCACCGAACGCCCCGCCCTTCCCGGAGGCAACGCAGCAACGGGTCGGACGGCACAGCCCCCCACCGGTCGGCGGACGCCCCAGCGGCCACCACTCTCCATTCGATCTCCAGGACCGGCCGCGTCGGTCCCGCGCTGCGGCAGATGGTGCTCGTCGAAGCAGCCCTGGCAGTGGCCGTGGTGGGTGCCGCGCTCGGCGGCGCGTGGCTCATTCCCGCAGGAGTGATCGCCTGTCTGTTCATCCTTCTCGCAGTGGTACGCCGCCGGGGCCGGGCCGTGCAGGACTGGCTCTCGACGGTGTCCTCCCTCCGCCGTCGAAACCGGTCGGCGGTGGCGGCCCCCGCCGAGACGGAGCCGCAACTGGCTCCTGTGGCGGAGAGCGTGCCGGGATTCGCTCCGTACATCTATGTGGACGGCGCCCGCCGCACGGTGGGCATGGTCGGGGACGGCACGTTCCTGACCGCGGTCGTACGGGTCGAGGCGAGCGGTGAATCGCTTCGTCAGGCGCAGGGTGCCCGGGCGCTCCCGCTGTCCCTCCTGGGCGACGCTCTCTCGGTGGACGACATCGTGCTCGAGTCCGCGCAACTCGTGCAGCAGGTACGGCCCGCCCCTGCGCCGCATCTGCCGGAGCGGTCGGTGGCCCGGCTCTCGTACGCCCCGCTGCAGGACCGGACCGGGGCGCCCGCGCTGCGGATGACCTGGGTGGCGGTGAAGCTGGATCCGGAGCTGTGCCGGGAAGCCGTGGAGGCCCGCGGTGGCGGGCTCGGAGGGGCTCAGCGCTGCCTGGTCCGGGTCGCGGACCATGTGGCGAGCCGGATCACCGGTGCGGGGTTCCGGGCCTCGGTGCTGGACCAGGAGGAGCTGAACTCCGCGGTGGCGACGTCCGCGTGCGCCAACCCCATCCTGTCGGCCCGTGCCGGACGCCCGGATGCCGCGCCGCAGCGGCGTACGGCGGAGACGCCGCGGGTCTGGCGCTGCGACGACCGCTGGCACACCACCTACGCGGTGGACCGCTGGCCGGAGCTCGGGCGGGGGGCGACTCCGCTTCCGCGGCTCGTCTCGCTGCTGACATCGGTGCCGGCGTACGCGACGACGTTCAGCCTGACGGTGCGCCGCGGTGCGCACCAGGGCCACGTGTCGGTGCGCGGCCACGTGCGGATCACCGGCGGCTCCGACACCGAACTGGTCGGCGTACGAAGGACTTTGGAGCAGGCCGCACGGCACGCCGAGGTCGGTCTCGTACGGCTGGACCGAGAGCAGCTGCCGGGCGTCCTGGCGACGCTCCCCCTGGGAGGCGCACAGTGACGAAGCACATCGCTCCGAGGCGAGGGCTGCTGGGCCCGCGCCACGCCGGCCACACCCTGGCGGCGGACCACCTGGGCGCCCTGTCGTTGCCGGTGGGGGACGACGGGGTGATCATCGGTGACGACGCCGAAGGCCGCCCGCAGCTGATCGGCTTCCACCGTCCGGCACCGTACGACGTCCTGCTGATCGGCGGTCTCTGGACGGCGCAGGTGCTGGCGCTGCGCGCGGCCGGTACCGGTGCGCGGGTGGCGGTCGAGACGGGCCGCACCCAGGCGTGGACCACGCTGGCGCAGGCCGCGGGCGCGGGGCTCGAGTGCGTCTCGCTCCACGACGTGGGCCGGGTTCCGCCGACCGGAGCGACCGTCGGCAGTCCGGTGGTCGTGGTGCGCGACTGCGGCATGCGCCCGCCTCGCGGCCGGGTGGTGTCCTCGCCGTGGCAGTCGGTACTGACGCTGCTGCCTTATCTGAGCCCGGTGGCACCTCGGTTGATGCGGGCGGCGACGCTCGTGGGTGTTCAGCGGGTGTCTCCGGCCGAGTCCGAGCAGATCGGCCGGATCCTGGGGCTCGCCAGGACCGAGAGCGAGGCTCTGCCGACCCTTGCGGACGGTGTCACCCTCTGGGTGTCGGGCCGCGAACGCCACTGGGTGATGACCAGTGCGACGGATGTAGAGGCCGGACTGCTGGGCACCGCTCGCAGGATGGACTGAATCCTGTCTCGTTCGCTCCCCGGATCCGCCGCTTTTCAGGATCATGGCGTGGGAACGACACAGTTCGACCGAAGGGACGGGTCCATGGGCACCCAGCAGGAAAAGGACGAGCTCTACGCTCTCGACATCTCGGATGTGCAGTGGCTGAGCGCACCCGGGACCGAGAACGTCGAGGAACGGGTCGAGATCGCCCACCTCCCGGGGGGCGCGGTCGCCATGCGCTCGTCGCTGGATCCGGAGACCGTACTGCGCTACACGGAGGCCGAGTGGCGCGCGTTCGTACTGGGCGCGCGGGACGGTGAATTCGACCTCGAGTAGGCGTCCGCACGGTCCGGGGGCGGCTGTCGGGGACTGCCGCCCTCTCCTTGTGTCCGCCCGCGTCACGGTGCGCGGCGGCAGCCCGTTCCTCCGTGTTCCGCCGCACGCGCTCCGCCCGGCGGCCTGGCGTGACGTGAAGGACGGTTTTCGCTGGGCGGTACGGCCTGCCGCAGTGCGCCCCATGGCGATTAGGGTGGGTGGGGGCGCGGCAGAGGAACCTGCGGGCAGGCACTGCGCGTCGCAAGGGGGAGAGCCGGGCGGACCGGACATCGGGAACGGTCGCCCCCACCCACCACGGCACAAGGGTGCTCGACCACACCAGGAGGCAAAGTGAACGGCGATCGGGACGAGATCAGCGGGGGATGGAACACGCCCGTCGACGAGTCGTCCGACGCGGATCCCGCCGAGATGACGGGTGAGTTCACCATCGACTACACCCCGCCCGCCTGGTACACCCAGAACGCGCCGGGTGACTCGTCGGGAGGAGCGGGGTCGCACCTGGCACCGCCACCGCCGCCTCAGGGGGCTCCGCTGGCCGTACCGGGGCCGCCGGCACCAGGCGGCTTCGAGCCCGGCTGGCCTCCGGCTCCGGCGGCACCGTCCGAAGCGGCGTCGGCCGCCTCTTCCGAGCCGCCCTCGCCGTCTTTCGCGCCCACTCCCGCGGCACCGGCTCCGGTGCCCCCCGCGCCGGGTTCCGAGGAGTCCGAGGTGGTGAGTGACGCGTCCGGCCCGTTCGGCGGCGGCGATGTGGAGAGCGGCGCCACCATGCGCTTCTCACCCGCCGCGCTGAAGCAGGAGATCGCCGAGCGCGAGGCGGCCAAGGCCGACGCCGACGCCGACGCCGACGCCGCAGCGTCCGGTTCCGGCCGCCCCGCCGAGCCCACGCCTCCGGCGGCGGCATCCGAGGAGGGCGACGCGGACCCGACCGGCCCGGTGAGCGGGAAGAACGCCGGGGAGGACGAGGGGCCCGAGGCCCCGGAGGCGGACGCGGCTCAGGCCCCCGTACGGGCAGCCGACGACGAGCCGGAGACTGACGACCAGCAGGACGAGGGTCAGGACGACTGGCCTGTGGCCCCGGTGACGGCCGCACCGCCCCAGGGCGCACCGCCGGCCGGTGTGCCGTCCGTCGACACGGCCGCCGCCGGTGTGCCCCAGGGCGCGGTGCCGTCGAACGCACCGGCCCCCTGGTCCCCCACGCCGCCCGCGCAAGGGGCCCTGCCGCCGCTGCCGCCCGCGTTCCAGCCGGCCGCGCAGCAGCCGAGCACACCGCAGCCCGCGCAGCAGTGGCCCGCGCAGCACCCCGCGCCGGCTGCGGGAGCGCCGGGTGGCCACGGATTCCCGCAGGGCCAGACCCCGCCGCCCGCACAGCCCCTGCCGGCACCACAGCAGCCGGTTCAGCCCAACGCGTCAGCGCCGCAGGGCGGTTACGGGTTCCCCCAGACACCGCAGCAGGGCGGTTACGGGTTCCCCCAGACACCGCAGCAGCAGCCCCCCGCCCAGGGCGCCCCCCAACTCCCCCCGGCCGCACAGCCGCAGGGGGGTTACGGATTCCCGGCTCCGCAGGCCGGCCAGCAGCCGCAGTTCCCCGCGCAGGGGGCCCCGCTCCCGCCGCAGGTCCCCCAGCAGAACGCCCACCAGGGCACACCGAACCTGCCCGCGCCCCAGCAGCAGCCTCAGCAGCCCGAGGCGCACGAGCCCCAGCCGCCCACACCCCAGGCTCCGCCCGTGGACCCGCGCACCGGCTCCGCCTGGCCGACCCCGGTCACCCATGACCAGCGTGAGCGGTCCGTCCCGGGCGCCCCGCTCGGCTACACGGCCGCGGTGGAGCTGTCCTCGGACCGGCTGGTCCGTGGCAAGCAGAAGGCCAAGAGCAGCCGCACCCCGTCCGCCGCCTCCCGCTTCAAGCTGGGCGGGAAGAAGGAGGAGGCCGAGCGGCAGCGCAAGCTGGACCTCATCCGTACGCCGGTGCTGTCGTGCTACCGCATCGCGGTCATCAGCCTCAAGGGCGGGGTCGGCAAGACCACGACGACCACGGCGCTCGGCTCGACCCTGGCCACCGAGCGGCAGGACAAGATCCTCGCCATCGACGCCAACCCGGACGCCGGCACGCTCGGCCGGCGGGTGCGCCGCGAGACGGGGGCCACCATCCGCGACCTGGTCCAGGCGATCCCGTACCTCAACTCGTACATGGACATCCGCCGCTTCACCTCGCAGGCGCCGTCCGGCCTGGAGATCCTCGCCAACGACGTGGACCCCGCGGTCTCCACGACCTTCAACGACGAGGACTACCGCCGGGCGATCGACGTCCTGGGCAAGCAGTACCCGATCATCCTCACCGACTCGGGCACCGGCCTGCTCTACAGCGCGATGCGCGGTGTGCTGGATCTCGCCGACCAGTTGATCATCATCTCGACGCCGTCCGTCGACGGTGCCTCCAGTGCGTCCACCACCTTGGACTGGCTGTCTGCGCACGGCTACGCAGAACTGGTACAGCGCTCCCTGACCGTCATCTCCGGTGTCCGCGAGACCGGCAAGATGATCAAGGTCGACGACATCGTGCAGCACTTCGAGACCCGCTGCCGCGGCGTGGTGGTCGTGCCGTTCGACGAGCACCTGGCGGCCGGCGCCGAGGTCGACCTCGACATGATGCGCCCCAAGACCCGCGAGGCGTACTTCAATCTCTCCGCCCTCGTCGCGGAGGACTTCCAGCGGGCCCAGCAGCAGCAGGGGCTGTGGACGACGGACGGCAGCAACCCGCCGCCGCAGTTCGCCCCGCCCATGCCCGGACAGCAGGTACCCGGTCAGCAGGTGCCCGGCCAGCAGCAGTACGCCCCGCAGCCTCAGCCCGGTCAGCCGTACCCGGGGCAGCAGTACCCCGGACAGCCGTACCCCGCGCAGCCGCAACAGCCGTATCCGCCCCAGCAACCCCACGGCGGGCAGCAGCCCTACGGGGGGCAGCCGCCGTACGGGGGACAGCAGCCGTACGCGGGGCAGCAGCCGTACGGGGGACAGCAGCCCCCGTCCCAGCCGGGCGCCCTGCCGCAGCAGGCCGCTCCGCCCCAGCAGCCGTACCCGCCGTACCCCGCCCAGGGCACGCAGAACAACGGCTGGCAGCAGCAGCCCTCCCCGGCGCAGCCCGGAGGGGGCCCGGCAGGGCCGCCTCCTCAGCCCGCGCACCACGATGGCCAGGCACATCAGCCCGGACAGCCCGAACTGCAAGGCCCCGTTCCGCCGGCGGGCTGGCAGCAGCACCCCCCGCAGCAGCCGCCGCCGCCTCAGCAGTAGGGCCATAGAGGTCTAAACCAATGAGGGCCCGCACCGTTCACACGGTGCGGGCCCTCATCGCATTCCCGCAGACCACACGCGGTTTGGCGGACCGTTGACGCGACTCGACCGCCGCTGATAGACCTTCGCTTCACCAGCTGGCGAACCAGAGATCTGCCCGCCTTCACCGTGCGAGTCATGACGCGAGGTCTACGTCCATGGTCACAAGTCTCCCACCACGCTCCTCCCGCCCACGCGGCCGCCTGCGTATCCTTCTCGCCTCCGGAGCCGCCGCCCTGGCGCTCGCCGCCGGAACGGTCGTACCCGGAAACCCGCTCGGTCCCGCCCCTCAGGAGGCGCAGGCCGCCGACGGGAAGTCGACCCTCACGGTCGCGGTCGCGCAGAGCGTCGACTCCCTGAGCCCGTTCCTCGCGCAGCGGCTGCTCTCCACGAGCATCCACCGGCTGATGTACGACTACCTCACCAACTACGACGCCAAGGACAGCCACACGATCCCCGGGCTCGCCACCAAGTGGGAGACCTCGGCGGACAAGCTGACGTGGACGTACACCATCCGGCCGGACTCGAAGTGGTCGGACGGCGAGCAGGCCACCGCCGAGGACGCGGCGTGGACCTTCAACACGATGATGACCGACGAGGGGGCCGCCACCTCGAACGGCAGCTTCGTCGGCAACTTCAAGAAGGTGACCGCCCCCAGCCCGGACAAGCTGGTCATAGAGCTGAAGAAGCCCCAGGCCACGATGACGGCACTGGACGTGCCCATCGTCCCCAAGCACGTGTGGGAGAAGGTCGGCGACTTCTCGAAGTTCAACAACGACACGAAGTTCCCGATCGTCGGCAACGGCCCGTTCATCCTGACGGACTACAAGGTCGACAGCTATGTGAAGCTGAAGGCCAACAAGGACTTCTGGCGGGGCGCGCCCAAGTTCGACGAGCTCGTCTTCCGGTACTACAAGGACCAGGACGCAGCCGTCGCCGCCCTCCGAAAGGGTGAAGTCTCCTTCGTCGCGGGCAGCCCGAGCCTGACCCCCGCGCAGGCCGCGTCGCTGAAGACCGCCGACGACATCAAGGTGAACGACGCCCCCGGCCGGCGCTTCTACGCGCTGGCCACCAACCCCGGCGCGCAGACCAGGGACGGCACGAAGTTCGGCGACGGCCACCCGGCGCTGCTGGACCAGAAGGTCCGCCAGGCACTGTTCATGGCCGTGGACCGCACGACCATCATCGACAAGGTCTTCCAGGGCTACGCCATAGAGGGCGAGGGGTACATCCCGCCGCGCTACGGCTCGTACTTCTGGAAGCCGTCGGCCGAGCAGAAGCTCGCCTACGACCCGGCGAAGGCCGCCGCCCTCCTCGACGAGGCGGGCTACAGGAAGAACAGCGCCGGCAAGCGGGCCGGCAAGGACGGCAGGCCGCTCGACTTCCGGATCCTCTGCCACGCCACGGATCCCAACGACAAGGCGATCGGCAAGTACCTCCAGGAGTGGTGGGGCGACCTCGGCATCGGCCTGAAGGTCGACTGCCGGGACAACGTCTCCGACCCCTGGTACGCCGGTGAGTACGACCTGGCCTTCGACGGCTGGTCCGTCAACCCGGACCCCGACTTCGTCATGTCGATCCACACCTGTGCCGCGTTGCCGGCCAAGGCGAAGGAGACCGCGCAGACGGACAACTTCATCTGCGACAAGCAGTACGACGAGCTCTACGCGAAGCAGACGGCGGAGTACGACCCCGCCAAACGGGCCGACCTCGTGAAGCAGATGGAGTCGCGGCTGTACGACACGGGGTACATGAATGTCATGGCGTACCCGAATGCCGTCGAGGCCTACCGCACCGACCAGATCAAGTCGATCACGACCATGCCCTCGGACGCGGGCAACATCTACGGTCAGGACGGTTACTGGAGCTGGTGGTCGGCGGTCCCGGCCGCCGGTGCGTCGGGCGACTCGTCCGGCGACAGCGGCAGCTCCACCGGAGTCCTCATCGGCGTCGGTGTCGCCGTAGTCGTCCTCGCCGGTGGCGGGCTTCTGTTCGCCATGCGTCGTCGTTCCACCGCGGAAGACCGTGAATAGTCCATGAGCACAGAAAGCACTCCCGCGCTCCTGAAGGGCGCGGCGGGCGTGGACGCCGTACGGAACGACGGCCCGGCTCCGGCCGGGCCGTCGGCCCGCGGTCCACGCGCCCGCAGCACGACCGCGTATCTCCGTTACGCGGCGGGCAAGCTGGCCGGTGCGGCCGTCTCGCTGTTCGCCGTGCTCGTCACCAGCTTCTTCCTGTTCCGGCTGATCCCCGGCGACCCGGTCAAGCAGATGACCGGCGGCCGGCAGGTGTCGACCGAGCAGATCGCCGCGATGCGCAAGGAATTCGGCCTGGACCTGCCGCTCTGGCAGCAGTTCACCGAGTACTGCGGCAAGGCCCTGACCGGGGACTTCGGCACGTCGTACCAGTTCCGTGCTCCCGTCATGGACAAGATCACCGAGGCCCTGCCCGCGACGCTGCTGCTCACCGGCACCGCGTTCGTGATCTACACGGCGATCGGCATCTGGCTGGGCGCCAGGTCCGCCTGGCGCAACGGCTCGGCCGGTGACCGCTTCCACACCGCCTTCGCGCTGACGCTGTACTCGGTGCCCTCGTTCTGGCTCGGCCTGCTCCTGATCATCACCCTGTCGGTCGGCATCGGCCCCATCCCCGGCCTCTTCCCGACAGGCGGCATGGAGTCCGGCAGCGAGAGCGGCTTCGCCTACGTCCTCGACGTCGCCCATCACCTCGTCCTGCCGGTCCTCACCCTCGTCGCCGTCGAGTACGCGCGCACCCTGCTGGTGATGCGCTCCTCGCTGCTCGACGAGATGGGCAGCGACTACCTGACGACGGCGCGCGCGAAGGGCCTGCGCGACGACCTCGTACGCCGCCGGCACGCAGTCCCGAACGCGATGCTGCCGACGGTGACACTTCTCTTCGTCAACCTGGGCAACACGGTGGCCGGAGCCATCCTGGTGGAGACGGTGTTCTCCTGGCCCGGCCTGGGCGGGCTGTTCTACCAGGCGCTGAGCGTGCCCGACCTGCCACTGGTGCAGGCGCTGTTCTTCATCTTCGCCGCCGCGGTGATCCTGATGAACACGCTCGCCGATGTGATCTATCCGCTCCTCGATCCCCGGGTGGGCCGATGACGACCACGACAGACGCAGCGCCGCCCGTCAGCCCGCGTGCGCTGACCTGGACCCGCCGACGCCACGCGGTGGCCCGCTTCTGGCGGCAGTACCGCGGCCACCGGGCCGGCCTGGCCGGTCTCGCCGTACTCGCGCTGATCGCCCTGACCGCACTCGCCGCCCCGCTGCTGGTGGGGGCGGGCTCGCTGAGCGTCACCGCCGCGCCGGGTGGCCCGCTGGAGGCACCGAGCGCCGAGTTCCCCCTCGGTACCGACCAGTTCGGCCGCAGTCTGCTCGCCCTGCTGGTGTGGGGGACGCGGGTCTCGCTGACCGTCGGCCTGCTCGCCGCCTTCCTCTCCGTGGCCATCGGAACCCTGGTGGGCATCACGGCCGGTCACTTCAAGGGCTGGTACGGCAACATCATCATGCGGATCACCGACTGGTTCCTGGTGATGCCGACACTGGTGCTCGCCATCGCGCTGGCCACCGTGCTCTCGCGGTCCCTCTGGACGACGGTCCTCGCCATCGGGGTGACGACGTGGCCGACGACCGCGCGGCTCGTGCGCGCGCAGACCCTGTCCGTGGAGTCGCGCCCGTACATCGAGCGCTCCAAGGCGCTCGGCGGCGGGCACGGCCACATCATGTCCCGCCATGTCCTGCCCAACGTGATGCCACTGGTGCTCGCGCAGACCACGCTGGTGATCTCCACCGCCATCCTCACCGAGGCGACCCTCGCCTTCCTCGGGCTCGGCGATCCCACGATCGTCTCCTGGGGCGGGCTGCTCCAGGACGCCCGTGAGGCCGGAGCGGTCAGCTCCGGCAACTGGTGGTACCTCGCCCCGCCCGGACTCGCCATCGCGGTCGTCGCCCTCGCGTTCACGCTGTGCGGCCGCACCATCGAGACCGTGCTCAACCCCAAGCTGGGGGTGTCCCGTTGACCGCCGTGAAGACCGAGAGCGCTCCGAAGCCGGAGACCGGGCAGCCGTTGCTCGACGTCCGGAATCTGCATGTCACCTACGGATCCGGTGCCTCGTCCGTCCCCGCCGTGCGGGGTGTCGACCTGCGGGTCGAGGCCGGCCAGAAGCTCGGCATCGCCGGTGAGTCCGGCTGCGGGAAGTCGACTCTGGCTCTCGCGCTGCTGCGACTGCTCCCCGCCTCCGCGACCCTGAGCGGCGAGATCCTGCTGGACGGCGAGGACATCCTCACCATGAAGTGGGGGCGGCTGCGCGCCGTGCGCTGGGCGGGGGCGTCGATCGTCTTCCAGGGCGCCATGCACTCGCTGAACGCCGTGCACCGCATCGGGGACCAGATCGCCGAACCGATCCTGCTGCACGGCAGGGCGACCCCGGCCGCGGCTCACCGGCGCGCAGGTGAGCTGCTGGAGCAGGTGGGGCTCCCGGCCGCCCGTGCGGACGCCTATCCGCACGAGCTGTCCGGCGGTCAGCGCCAGCGCGTGATGATCGCCATGGCGCTGGCCTGCGATCCACGGCTGATCATCGCCGACGAACCCACCACCGCCCTCGACGTGATGATCCAGGCGCAGATCCTGCGGCTGATCGAACAGCTCGTCAGCGACCAGGACCTCGGTCTGATCATGATCAGCCACGATCTGGCGGTGCTCTCCGACACCTGCGACCGGCTGTCGGTGATGTACGCCGGCCGGGTCGTCGAGGAGGGCCCCGCCAAGCAGGTGTACGAGAACGCCAGGCACCCCTACGGCAGCGCCCTGTCGGCCGCCTTCCCGCGCATCGGCGACCTCTCCTCCCGGCACGCGCCACGCGGCCTGCCGGGTGACCCGCCGGACCCGTCGGCGCTGCCTTCCGGCTGTACGTTCCATCCGCGCTGCCCGGCGGCGCTGGACTCCTGCGCCACCGAGGACCAGGAGCTCCGGCCGGCCGGCCCGTCCCGGCGGGCGGCCTGTGTGCTGGTGGAGCCGGAAGCCACCGTGACGCCCGGTCCGCACGGCGGTACCGAGGAAGCAAGGAGCACCTCATGACGGCCACTCCCCCGGCCCCCCTGCTCAGCGCCCAGTCCCTGAAGGTCGCGTTCCCCGGCCGGCGCGGGGCCGCGACCGCGCGGGCGGTGGACGGGGTCGATCTCGACATCCGTCCCGGTGAGATCGTCGCCCTGGTCGGCGAGTCGGGGTGCGGCAAGACGACGCTGGCCCGGTCCCTGCTGGGCCTGGTGCCGCCCACCGCCGGGCGGGTCACCTTCGGCGGCGAGCCGCTCGACTACACCGGCCGGGCGCTCAAGGCGTACCGCAAGCGGGTGCAGCTGGTGCTCCAGGACCCCAGCGGTTCCCTCAACCCCCGCCACACGGTGTACGACGCGGTGGCGGAGGGCCTGCGCATCCACGGGTACGCGGGCGACGAGCGGGCGGCCGTGGCCGGGGCGCTGGCGCGGGCCGGACTGCGGCCTGCGGAGCGGTTCTTCCTGCGGTATCCGCACGAGCTGTCCGGCGGTCAGCGCCAGCGCGTCGTGATCGCGGGCGCCCTCGTGCTGGAACCGGAGCTCATCGTCGCGGACGAGCCCGTGGCCTCGCTCGACGCCTCCGTACGCGGCGAGATCCTGGCGCTGCTGCTGCGCCTGCGCGACGAACTGGGCCTGTCGGCACTGGTGGTGACACACGATCTGGGGCTGGCGTGGAACATCGCCGACCGGGTGGCGGTGATGTATCTCGGCCGGATCGTGGAGACGGGTGACGTCGAGCAGATTCTCACGGCTCCACGGCACCCCTACACACAGGCGCTGCTGTCGGTGCTGCCGGAGGCGGACGGCGAGCCGGTGATCCTGACGGGCGAACCGCCGGACCCCTCGAAGGTGCCGTCCGGCTGCCGCTTCCACGCCCGCTGCCAGATCCTCGCCTCGGGCGAGGCGGAGCGCGCGGGCGTCGCGGACGCGTGCCGCACGAAGGATCTGCCGGTCCTGCACGGGGACGGCCGGACGCAGGTCGCCTGCCACTGGGCAGCGGTGCCGGTCGTCCCGTAGTCCGTGGTCAGGCAGGTCGGGTGCCGGGCTCCGGTGGGTGGTGGATCGTGCCCGTCAGCTCACCCAGCGGGCGGCCCGTGCCGCCCCAGCGGTGCTGGATGATCTCGGCCGCGATGGAGACGGCCGTCTCCTCCGGCGTACGGGCTCCGAGGTCGAGGCCGACGGGTGAGGCGAGGCGGGCCAGTCCCGCCTCGTCGACCCCGGCCTCGCGCAGCCGGGCGACCCGGTCGGCGTGGGTGCGACGGCTGCCCATCACACCGATGTACGCGGCGGGGGTGCGCAGCGCGGCTGCGAGCAGAGGCACGTCGAATTTCGGGTCGTGGGTCAGGACGCAGACGACCGTGCGCCGGTCCACCTGCGTCGATTCCAGATAGGTGTGCGGCCAGGCGCAGACCACCTCGTCGGCCGTCGGGAAGCGCTCCCGGGTGGCGAAGGCCGGGCGGGCGTCGCACACCGTCACCCGGTAGCCGAGGAAGGCCCCGATGCTCGCGGTGGCCGCCGCGTGGTCGATGGCGCCGAAGACGAGCATGCGGGGCGCGGGGGCGTAGGTCTGGACGAAGACGGTGACGTCCTGCATCCGGCGCTCACCGTGCGGGCCGTACCGCGTGCTGCCGGTGGCGCCCTGGGCGAGCAGCCCGCGAGCGTCGTCGGTGACCGCCGCGTCGAGCCCTTCGTCGCCGAGCGAACCCCTGACACGGCCGGCCAGGACCGTCCGGCGGGCGCCCGGCTGCGCGGCTCCGGACACCACGGTGGCGAGCGCGACGGGCTCCCCGGAGATGATGGTGTCGACGAGCTCCCGCAGCGCGTCCCGGTCGCCGGCCTCGACGTAGGGCTGCACCAGGACGTCGATCGTGCCGCCGCAGGTCAGCCCGGCGCCGAAGGCCTCGTCGTCGCTGATGCCGTACGTCCGCAGCTGTGTCCGGCCCGTGGTGAGCGTCTCGGTGGCGACCTCGTACAGATCGCTCTCCACGCACCCCCCGGAGACGCTGCCCGCCACCGTGCCGGTGGCGGTCACGGCCATCGCGGCGCCGGGGGCCCTGGGCGCGCTGCCGCGCACCGCCACGACGGTGGCCAGGGCGAAGGGCGTACCGGCAGCGAGCCAGTCGCGCAGTTCCGACAGCAGTTCACGCACGTGCGGACGTCCTCCCGGCTCGACAGCTCCTGCCCCCGACCATGCCCCGGTGCCGTGGAGCGCACCACAGGAGGGGTCAGGCGCGTTCGTACGCCGCGATCAGCTCGCTGGACCGCTTCACGTCGGCGGCCATCGCCACGAGCAGGTCGTCGATCGACTCGAACTTCAGCATGCCGCGCACATAGGCGAGGAAGTCCACCGCCACGTGCAGCCCGTACAGGTCGAGGCCGACGCGGTCGATGGCGTACGCCTCGACGGTCCGCTCCGTGCCGTCGAACTGCGGGTTCGTGCCCACGGAGATCGCGGCGGGCATGGCCTCGCCGTTCACGGTGAGCCAGCCGGCGTAGACGCCGTCGGCGGGGATCGCGGTGTGCGGCAGCGTCTCCACGTTCGCCGTGGGGAAGCCGAGCTCGCGGCCTCGCTGGGCGCCGCGCACCACGACGCCCTCGACGCGGTGCGGGCGGCCGAGGATCTCGGCGGCCCCTTCGACGTCACCCCCGGCGATCAGACGGCGGGTGAGCGTGGAGGAGAACGGCTCGCCGCCGCCCGCGTCACCGCTCACGTAGAGGTCGATCACCTCGACCCCGTAGTCGTACGTCGGGCCCAGCTCGGCGAGGAACGTGACGTTGCCTGCGGCCCGGTGCCCGAAGCGGAAGTTGGGGCCTTCGATGACCAGCTTCGCGCGCAGCTTGTCGACGAGCACCTTCACGATGAAGTCGGCGGGCGAGAGCTGCGAGAACTCGGCGGTGAACGGCAGGATCAGCACCGCGTCCACCCCCAGTCCGGCCATGAGCTCGGCGCGCCGGTGGTGGGGCGCGAGCAGCGGCGGGTGCGTGCCGGGGCGGACGACCTCGCTGGGATGAGGATCGAAGGTGACGACGACGGACGGCACACCGAGCTCCCGCGCCCGCTCCACGGCACGGCCGATGATCAGCTGGTGCCCGCGGTGCACCCCGTCGTAGGAGCCGATGGTGACGACGCTGCGTCCCCAGCCCTCAGGGATGTCCTCCAAGCCACGCCAGCAGTGCACTGTGACCGCTCCTCGCCCGAACCTGTGTACGTGTGTGTGTCCATTACGCAGGTCTAAGACTGCCATGCTCACGTCCCACTGCCTGCATCGGCATCGGGAACCCTGGACGTGCCCCGTGCAGTGCCTCCAGCGTCCGCCGGGCACCGGGGCCCACGACCGCGGCCCACTCCTGCGGGCCGTCCGCCAGCCAGCGGGTGACGAGGGCCGCGAACCCGGGGGCGTCGCGGGCGAGTTCGGCCAGCCCGCAGTCGAAGCGGGCCGCGCCCTCCGGCGTCCGCACGAGGAGCGTCCCGGTACGGTGCACCAGAGCCCGTGTGCGGGCTTCGGGACGGCTGCCGGAACCGGCCGCGGCGGCCCGCAGCAGGGCGTCGAGGACCTCCGGGTCCCCTCCGGTGTCCTGCTCGAACTCCAGCAGCACCTCCAGCAGCTCGGCCCGCAGCGGCCTCGACGCGGCGCTTCCCGGACCTGCGAGCATCTGCGCCAGTGCGGCCCGTACGGGCGGCGGCGCGGGGCGGTCCCGCAGCAGCCCGGTCATCAGGGGCAGCAGCAGCGCCCGGGCCGCCGGGCTGTGCTCCAGCCTGAGGTCCACGTAGGCGGCGGCCTGCGCCCCGGCTTCCTCGCCGGAGCGGCTGCGGCTGCGGCTGCGGCTGCGGCTGTCGACGTAATGGCGTACGAGACCCGGCGCGTGCAGTGCCAGCGCCGGGGCGTCCAGCGAGGCCAGCTCCCGCAGAGCGTCGTCGGCGGCCTCCCCGGGCAGGGACAGGCGGGCGCGCAGCGCGGCGAGCACCGGCTCGGGGTGCTCGGGGAACACCTCCGCGAGCAGGGCCACCGGCAGCCGTGGGTCGCCGGCGGCGAAGAGCCGCAGGGCCTGCGGCAGGTGGCGGCCGCCTGTCCCCGGATCCCGTACGAGCACGGTGAGCGCCTGGGCGTGCAGGGCCGCGTCGTCCGGCCGGGCCAGCAGGGTGAGCGCCGCGCCGCGCAGCAGGGCGCGCTCGGAGCCGGAGAGGGGGCGGGCGGCGGCGAGTGTGGCGTGGGCGGCCGCGGCGGCCCGCCGGGCCGGCCTCTCCTCGTCGCGCGCCCACCGGTCGACGGCCCTGCAGAAGGCGGTCGGCTCCTCCTCGGCGAGGGCGGCCAGGAGTTCGGCGGCGCGGGGGTGGGTGGTGTCGGCCAGCGCCTCGGTCAGGTCGTCGACGGCGAGGTCCCGGCGGGCGTACAGGAGGGCCTGTGCGGCGGCGGCCACAGTGAGCCGCATCGGCACGCCCTCCTGGGAGGGCAGGGGGCTCTCGTCCGTGAACCAGCGGCACAGCAGCGCCTGGACGGTCCTGGGCCTGGCGGCCAGGCGCCGGGACACGGCGTCGAGGTACCGTTCGCCTCCGTCCGTGCGGGGGGCGCCGTCGGCGGGCAGCAGGCGGCGCAGCAGATCGATCCGGTCCTCCTCGGGCAGCCGGATCCGGCACCAGAACCACGGCCCGAACTCGGCATAGGGGCCGAGCGCGGCCGGGCCGCCGGACAGGGAACGCCGGGTGATCCGTCCGGCGAGCACCCGCAGCACTCCGAGGCAGGGACGGGCGTCCGGCACCCTGAGCAGGCTCTCCCGGAGCAGGTGGGCCGCCCACCAGGCCGCGTCGGCGAGCCGGTCCTGAGCGGCGGGCCCCGACGGCAGGCGGTCCATCGCCTCGATCAGGTCCGCCATCCGGTGGGCCAGTGCCGCGTGCCCCTGCCGCCGCTCCAGCAGGAGCATCGCCTGGAGCACCGGACCGATGCGATGGCGCGGCACCGGGAGGTTGCGGGGTTCCGCCGTGTCCGGCGGGGCGGGTAAGGCGGCGGGCGCCCCGTCCGCGTGCCAGCGGTGGACCAGCGAGTGGAGGGCCGCGTCCAGGTCGAGGTGCGCCCCCTGCACCCAGTCGCCCAGTTCCTCGTGGGCGAAGCGGTATCCCGCGCCCGCCGGGACCAGCAGCCCCTCGGTGAGGACCGCCGAGGCCCATCCCGTGCGCCAGGGGAAGATCTCCTCGAACGCCGCCCGGTCCAGCTCCCCCTGTCCCGGTCCCAGGCAGCGCCTGGCCGCCTCGTGGACCTGGCCGGCCACCTTCGCCGCCAGTCTGCGGACCGCCGCGCCCCGGAGCCGCGGCTCGGCCTGGGCCGAGATCCGGACGGCGATCCGCAGACAGGTGAGGTCCAGATGAGCGGCGAAGACCTCCTCCGCGCCGGGGTTGCCCGGCACATCGGGGGGCAGGGCCTCCCGGACCTCGGCGAGGAGGCGCAGGGTGAGGGGGTGCCGGTCGTGACCCGGTGCGATCGTTCCGGGCGGAATGCCGTACCGCTCCCCCGCCCGCCCGGCCTGTTCGGCCGTGAGGTCGCCGAGCCGGACGGCGGGCGGCGAACCCCCGGCCGTCCCCTCCGGCCGGTGCAGGGCGCCCGGCGGATACAGCGCGCCGGCGGTCTCCCAGTGCTCGGGGCGGCAGGCGACGACCATCCGCACCTCGTGCGTCAGGAGCCACTCGGCCGTGGCCCCGGCCCACCCGGCGAGCCGGTGGGCCAGCAGGGGCGGCATCTCCTCCGGGCCGTCCACGACGACGAGCAGCGGGTTCCCCGACGCCGCGGCGAGCCGCGCCACCCGCTCAGGGGTCGCGGCCTCCATGTCGCCGCGGGCCCCGGCGGCGGTGATGATCCTGCCGGAGCGCCGCAGCGCCCGGGCCATCGCGTCGGTGACCGAGGTGTCGTCGGCCAGGAGATCGGCTCCGCGCAGCCAGAGCGTCCAGGCGGGCACGGGCCCGCGGGCACGGCGGGCGGCCAGGCCTGCGAGCTCCGTGGTGCGGCCGGTCCCCGGGGCGCCGACGAGGCCGAGGACGGGGCCCGTTCCGGCCTCGAAGGCGGCGAACTCCGCGCTGGTGTCCGGGCGTTCCACGGCCTCCGTGCCGCAGGGGCGGCCGTCGACGTGACCGAGCGAGGTGGCGGTCAGCTGCAGCGCCCCCGCGAGGTTGAGGTCGCAGCCGTATCCCGGGACGGCGCTCGCGTTGCGCCGGAGCACCTCGGCCAGCGGCCCCGGGGCGTCACGGGGGCTCAGCACGAACGCGAGCCCGGCGGTCTCGCGCCCGGCGCTCAGCGCGGTCGAGAGCACCCCCAGGACGGCCCCGGTGCGCGGGTCGGTGACGGGCCCCCCGACCGCGGCTCCGCCTGATCGCAGGGCGTCGCGCCCGTCCGTGCCGAGGGCGAGTTCCAGCGCCTCGCTCACGGGGTGTTCGTGTCCGCCCTCGGAGTAGGTCGCCGGAGTCGTACCGAGCACCCGTGCCTCGCGCCAGCCGTGGGCGGCGATCCGCACGTAGGTGCCCGCGCCGATCTCCTCGCGTACGGCGACGGGGAGCGGCTCCACGCCCAGGGCCCCGGGGCCGCCGGTGCGCAGCAGGGCGAGGCCGAGAGCCGGCAGCGCGGTGATGTCGTCGGGGCCGACGAGGCAGCTGCGGCCGCCGGCGGCATGCAGGGTCAGGGGTACGGAGCGTGCGACGGCCTGATGACCGGTGACGACCGTGCCCCGGTCGTCCGCGACGAATCCGGTCCCCCGAGGCCGACCGGCCTGATCGCAGATCCTCACAAGTTTCGACCGGTCCCCGCTGCCCATGGCACGACGGTAGATCCCCGGCGGTGGACACCGGCAACCCGCGAGGCGAAAGCGCCCCCCTCGCACCCCTCAGTCACTCCGAGCGCCCGCCCGTTGGGGTGAATCGGAGGGTTCACGTGGACAGGGATGGCCGTGGGAGGGGGATCGTGGAGCGGGCACGCACCGGGGGGCTGCCCGCTCCACGACGGGCCCAACCGTGTGGAGGCCCGTCAGGCGAAGACGGCGAGGCTCTTGGCCTTGCCCTTCTGCTCCTCGACGAGCACCAGGAACGCCCCGTCGGGCCCGAAGACCCCTACCGGCCCCGGCGGGTAGGACGGCATGTCCAGCCGTACACCGTTGAGGAGCAGCTTGGCGCGCTTCTCGTCCACGTCCCAGCGCGGGAAGGCCGCCGCTGCCGCCTCCGCCACCGGCATCACGGCCAGCTCCTGCTGATGCTGTTCGAGGGTGCGCGCCGCGTCGAGGCCGTACGGACCGACGCGGGTGCGCCGCAGCGCGGTCAGGTGCCCGCCGACGCCGAGCCCGGCGCCGAGGTCGCGGGCCAGCGCGCGGACGTACGTACCCGAGGAGCACACGACGGAGACGACCAGGTCGACGACCGGGGTACCGTCCTCCGCGACCGCCTCGCGGACGTCGTAGACCCGGAAGGACGAGATGGTCACCGGGCGGGCCGGGATCTCGAACTCCTCACCGCCGCGCACCCGGGCGTAGGACCTCTTGCCGTCGATCTTGATGGCGCTGACCTTGGACGGCACCTGCATGATCGCGCCGCTCAGCGCGGCCACCCCGGCGTCGATGCCCTCGCGTGTCACTCCCGAGGCGTCGGTGGACGAGGTGATCTCGCCCTCCGCGTCGTCGGTGACGGTGTCCTGGCCGAGCCGGATCGTCCCCAGGTACTCCTTCTCGGTCAGCGCGAGATGACCGAGCAGTTTCGTCGCCCTCTCGACGCCGAGCACCAGGACGCCGGTGGCCATGGGGTCCAGAGTGCCGGCGTGGCCTACCCGCCGGGTGCGGGCGATGCCGCGCATCTTGGCCACGACGTCGTGCGAAGTGAAGCCGGACGGCTTGTCGACGATGACAAGGCCGTCCGGCGTTTTGTCCTGCTTGTTCTGCGTCATGCGGAAGGCGAGTCCTCGTCGTTCTCGGCGGACTCGTCCTCCGGCTTGCGGTACGGGTCCGCGCCACCGGCGTACGTGGCGCCGGACGACGCCTCGCGGACCTTGGCGTCCGAGGCACGTGCCCGGTCGAGCAGGTCCTCGATCGCCTTGGCGTTGTCCGGCAGGGCGTCGGCCACGAAGGCCAGGGTGGGGGTGAACTTCGTCCCCGCCGCCGCACCGACCGCCGAACGCAGGATGCCCTTGGCGCTCTCCAGCCCGGCTGCCGCGCTGGCCCGCTCCTCGTCGTCGCCGTAGACCGTGTAGAAGACCGTGGCCTCCCGCAGGTCGCCGGTGACACGGGTGTCCGTAATGGTCACGTGCGTGCCCAGACGCGGGTCCTTGATACCGCGCTGCAGTTTCTCGGCGACCACCACCTGGATGAGGTCCGCCAGCTTCTTCGCCCGCGCGTTGTCGGCCACTGGTCCGTCTCCTTCTTAAGCCTTGCTCAATCGTCTTCGTCGCTGTGCAGCCGTCGTCGTACGGACAGCAGCTCCACTTCCGGCCGGCCCGCGATCATGCGTTCGCACCGGTCGAGTACGTCTGTGAGGTGTCCGGTGTCCCCGGAGACCACGGCAAGACCGATCTCGGCCCTGCGGTACAGCTCCTGGTCGCCCGTCTCCGCGACACTCACCGCGAACTTGCGGTGGAGCTCGGCGACGATCGGGCGGACGACGGAGCGCTTCTCCTTCAGCGACCGTACGTCGCCGAGGAGCAGATCGAAGGACAGAGTCCCCACATACATGTGTGTCCGGATGTCCCGCCGGTTCGGGGTCATGCCCCGCCATCGCTTGGCAGGGACACCCAGAACCGTACCGGAACGGCCGGGGCCGATCGACGGAAATACGACCCGTCGACCGGCCCCGACCGTGGAAGGGAGCCCGGGGGTCTCCCCCCGGGAATCCCCGTTGATCAGCCTCGCGGCTTCTCGCGCATCTCGTACGTCGCGATGACGTCGTCGATCTTGATGTCGTTGAAGTTTCCGAGGTTGATACCACCCTCGAAGCCTTCGCGGATCTCGGTGACGTCGTCCTTGAAGCGACGCAGACCGGAGATGTTGAGGTTCTCCGCGATGACCTTGCCATCGCGCAGCAGGCGCGCCTTGGTGTTGCGCTTGACCTCGCCGGAGCGGACCAGCACACCGGCGATGTTGCCCAGCTTGGACGAGCGGAAGATCTCGCGGATCTCCGCCGTGCCGAGCTCGACCTCTTCGTACTCCGGCTTGAGCATGCCCTTGAGGGCCGCTTCGATCTCTTCGATCGCCTGGTAGATGACCGAGTAGTACCGGACGTCCACGCCCTCGCGCTCGGCCATCTGCTCGGCACGCCCTGCGGCGCGCACGTTGAAGCCGATCACGATGGCGTCGGAGCCTGTCGCCAGGTTGATGTCCGACTCGGTGACCGCACCCACACCGCGGTGCAGGACCCGGATGTCGACCTCTTCACCGACGTCGAGCTGGAGCAGCGAGGACTCGAGAGCCTCCACCGAACCGGACGCGTCGCCCTTGATGATGAGGTTGAGCTCCTGGACCAGACCGGCCTTGAGCGCCTCGTCCAGGTTCTCCAGGGAGAACCGGACACCCTTGCGGGCGAAGTTGGCGTTGCGCTCACGAGCGGCACGCTTCTCGGCGATCTGACGGGCCGTACGGTCCTCGTCCACCACCAGGAAGTTGTCGCCGGCACCCGGGACGTTGGTGAGACCCAGGACCAGGACGGGGGTCGAGGGACCCGCTTCCTGCACGTTGTTGCCGTTGTCGTCGAGCATCGCCCGGACCCGGCCGTACGCGTCGCCGACGACCATCGTGTCACCGATGCGCAGCGTGCCTCGCTGGACGAGGACGGTCGAGACCGCACCGCGGCCGCGGTCGAGGTGGGACTCGATCGCAATACCCTGCGCGTCCTGCTCCGGGTTGGCCCGCAGGTCGAGCGAGGCGTCGGCGGTGAGGACGACGGCCTCCAGCAGTGCCTCGATGTTGAGGCCCTGCTTGGCGGAGATGTCGACGAACATCGTGTCGCCGCCGTACTCCTCGGCCACCAGACCGAACTCGGTGAGCTGACCGCGCACCTTGGTCGGGTCGGCACCCTCGACGTCGATCTTGTTGACCGCGACCACGATCGGCACCTCGGCCGCCTTGGCGTGGTTCAACGCCTCGATCGTCTGGGGCATCACACCGTCGTTCGCCGCCACCACGAGGATCGCGATGTCGGTGGACTTCGCACCACGTGCACGCATGGCGGTGAACGCCTCGTGACCCGGGGTGTCGATGAAGGTGATCCGACGGTCCTCGCCGTTGACCTCGGAGGAGACCTGGTACGCACCGATGTGCTGCGTGATGCCGCCGGCCTCGCCCGCGATGACGTTCGTCTTGCGGATCGCGTCCAGCAGTCGGGTCTTACCGTGGTCGACGTGACCCATGACGGTCACGACCGGCGGACGGGAGACCAGGGCCTCTTCGCCGCCCTCGTCCTCGCCGAACTCGATGTCGAAGGACTCGAGCAGCTCGCGGTCCTCCTCCTCGGGGCTGACGATCTCGAGGACGAAGTTCATCTCGTCCGCGAGCATCTTCAGCGTCTCGTCGGAGACGGACTGCGTGGCAGTGACCATCTCGCCGAGGTTCATCATCACGCCGACGAGCGACGCCGGGTTCGCGTTGATCTTCTCCGCGAAGTCCGTGAGGGAGGCACCGCGCGACAGCCGGACAGCCTGCCCGTTGCCGCGAGGCAGCATGACGCCGCCCACCGACGGGGCCTGCATGGCCTCGTACTCCTGGCGCCTCTGACGCTTCGACTTGCGGCCACGACGCGCGGGACCACCGGGACGGCCGAACGCACCCTGTGTGCCACCACGGGCACCCGGGCCGCCGGGACGTCCACCGAAGCCGGGACGACCGCCGAAGCCGCCGCCACCACCGGGACGGCCCGCGCCGCCACCGCCACCGGGACCACCGGGACGGCCGGCGAAACCGCCGCCGCCACCACCGGGACCGGCCGGACGGCCGGCGAAGCCGCCGCCACCCGGGCGACCGCCGCCGCCACCGGGACGGCCTCCGCCGCCGGCACCGGGACCACGGCCGCCGCCGGGGCCACCGCCGGGACGCGGGCCGGCAGCGGGACGCTGCGGCATCATGCCCGGGTTCGGACGGTTACCCGAGGGGGCACCGCCCGGACGGGGAGCCTGCGGACGGGGCATGCCGCCCGGAGACGGACGTGCGCCACCCTGACCCTGGGGGCGCGGGGCGCCACCGGGGCCACCCTGCGGGCGGGGAGCGCCGGGGCGCTCCTGACCGCCGCCGGGGCGCGGGGCACCGCCGGGACGGGGCGCCTGGGGGCGCGCCATTCCGGTGGAGCCGCCGGAGGTGAAGGGGTTGTTGCCCGGACGGGGACCGGCCGGACGGGCGCCGCCGGGGCGCGGGGCGCCCTGGCCTGCGGGACGCGCGGGGCGGTCGCCGCCACGCTCGCCACCACGGCCGCCGTCACGCTGACCACCGTCGCGGCCACCGTCACGCTGACCGCCGGCCGGAGCCGGACGGGCGGGACGCGGACCGGGGGTGGCACCCGCGGGACGCGGGGCCTGGGGCTGCTGCTGCGGCGCGGCCGGCTGCTGGGCCGGGGCCGGAGCCGAGAACTCCGCGGCGGGCACCGGGGTGACCGGGGCGGGCTTCGGCGCGGGCTTGGGACCCGGGCGGGGTCCACCCGACTGCGCCGACGGCGCGGAGGGCGCCGCGGGGGTGCTGCTCGCCGGGGTCTCCGCGGCGGCCGGCTTGGGGGCCGGGGCGCCGGGCTTCGGGGCAGCGGGACGTGCCGCAGCGGCCGGGGAGGGCGCTGCGGGCTTCGCGGGGGCGGCCTTGCGAGGCGCGCCAGGCTTTGCAGCGGACTTGCCGGCGTTGCCGCCGGGACCCTGCAGTGCGTCAGTCAATTTGCGTACAACCGGCGCCTCGATCGTCGAGGACGCCGAACGGACGAATTCACCGAGTTCTTGGAGCTTGGCCATGACGACCTTGCTCTCGACGCCGAACTCCTTGGCGAGTTCGTATACCCGGACCTTAGCCACTTCGCTCCTTTTAGGTCCGGGTTACCGCCGGACCGTCGCTACTTCATGGGCGTACTCATCGCGTACTCATCGAGTGCTCATCGCAATCTCGACCTACTTCCAACTCGCGAGGTACCTGACCGCACGGGGACCCGTGCCGTTCACTTTCTTACGGTGTCACCCGCTCGACGAACCGCTGCAGTGCCGCGGAGTCGAACGGCCCCTTGGCCTTGAAGGCCCGGGGGAAAGCCCGGCGGCGAACCGCCAGGTCCAGACAGACAGAGGCGGGGTGAACATACGCACCCCGGCCGGGCAGCGTACCGCGTGGATCAGGGACAACGTCTCCCTCGTCCACCACGATGCGCAGCAGCTCGCTCTTGGCCGCTCGCTCCCGGCATCCCACACAGGTTCGCTCGGGGCAAGCGCGGGCGTGCGTCCGGCCAGACACGGCTAAGTCTACCTCCCCGCACCGACCTCACCCTCTGGGGGCAGAAATCGAACGGATGTTGTCGTGATCTCAGCGCCGAAGCGCCTCGATCTATTCCTTCCGGCCCCGGTCCCGGGCCGCCGGAGCGGCCCCGGACGCGGCCAGGTGGTCAGCCGCGCTCGGAACGCTCCCGGGCGCGCTCGGCGCGCTCACGGTCGGCCACGTCCCGCTCGGCCTCGGTCTCGGTGTCCGGGCGGATGTCGATGCGCCAGCCCGTGAGCCGGGCGGCCAGGCGGGCGTTCTGCCCCTCCTTGCCGATCGCCAGCGACAGCTGGTAGTCGGGCACGGTCACCCGTGCGGAGCGCGTCCCGAGGTCCACGACCTCCACCTTGCTCACCCGTGCGGGTGACAGCGCGTTGGCGACCATCTCCGCAGGGTCGTCGGACCAGTCGACGATGTCGATCTTCTCGCCGTGCAGCTCGGCCATGACGTTGCGCACACGACTGCCCATCGGGCCGATGCAGGCGCCCTTCGGGTTGAGACCGGCCCGCGTGGAGCGGACGGCGATCTTGGTGCGGTGACCCGCCTCGCGGGCGATGGCCTCGATGACGACCGACCCGTCCGCGATCTCCGGAACCTCCAGCGCGAAGAGCTTCTTCACGAGGTTCGGGTGGGTGCGCGAGAGCGTCACGGACGGACCGCGCACGCCCTTGGCCACCCGTACGACGTACGTGCGCAGCCGCAGGCCGTGGGTGTACTCCTCGCCCGGCACCTGCTCCTGCACCGGCAGGATCGCTTCCAGCTTCCCGATGTCGACCAGGACGTTCTTCGGGTCCTTGCCCTGCTGCACCAGGCCCGTGACGACGTCACCCTCGTGACCCGCGTACTCGCCGAACGTCCTGTCGTCCTCGGCGTCGCGCAGCCGCTGCAGGATGACCTGCTTGGCGGTGGTCGCGGCGATACGGCCGAATCCGGACGGCGTGTCGTCGAACTCCTTGGGCTCCTGGCCCTCCTCGAGCTCGGCCGGGTCGTCCTTCGCCCACACCGTGACATGGCCGCCGGCGTCCAGCTCGACGCGCGCACGGCGGTGGCTGCCCTCGGTGCGGTGGTACGCGATGAGGAGGGCCGACTCGATCGCCCCGACGAGCACGTCGAAGGGGATCTCCTTGTCCTGCGCCAAGCCCTTCAGAAGCTTCACATCGATGTCCACGGCTACGCCTCCTCTTCCTTCTTGTCCTTGCGGTTGAATTCGATCTCCACGCGCGCCTTGGCGATCTCGCCGAAGGCGACACGGCGCGACGTGGGCTTGCGGCCCTTGACGCCGGGCACTTCCAGATCGAGTCCCTCGTCGTCCACCGCGAGGACGCGGGCCACCAGCTCGCCGCCCTCGCTCAGGGTGAGCCTGGCCAGCCGGCCGGTGGCGCGCACGTAGTGGCGGTGCTCGGTCAACGGGCGGTCGGCGCCCGGAGAGCTCACTTCGAGGACGTACTCGCCCTCACCCATGGCGTCGGTCTCGTCCAGCGTCTCGGAGATGCTGCGGCTCAGTTCCGCGCAGGTGTCGAGCTCCACGCCGTCCTCGGAATCCACGATGACCCTCAGCACCCGGCGGCGGCCCGCCGTGGACACCTCGATCTCCTCGAGGTCCAGCTCCTTGGCGCCGACGAGCGGCTCCAGCAGTTCGCGCAGCCTGTCGCTCTGGGTGGTGCTCATCCGGGTGACTCCTCGGCCGCGTGTGCTGTTGTGGGGATCGTCGCGTGTCAGGTCAAAGGGTATCCGGTCCGCGGGGGTGTTGCCGTCCGCCTCCCGCCCGCGCGCGGGTACGCTCCCCTTCGGTGATCACTTCAGGTCAAAAACTGTCAGAAACCAGGCTGAAGGAGACAAGTGCGCCGCACGGGGACGACGCGCAGGAGTGCGCTCACCGCTTCGGGAGCATTCGCCCTGGGTGCGGTACTGACGGGCTGCGGGGGCGGGCCCGATACGCGAACGGCCCCCGGGGGCGCGGACGCCCGGGCCGCCTCGCTCCGGGCAGGGGCACAGCGGGCGGCGGCCGCCCGTGACAGCACCTCACTGCTCTCCCGCTACGAACAGGTCGCGGCCGCGCACCCGGTGACCGACGCCGGGCTGGCCCCGATGGGGGCCGCGGTGCGGGAACACCTGGCCGCACTGGGCCGCCCGGCGAAGGCCGCGACCGGCTCTCCCGCACCGCCGGCCGGCGCCGCCGACGCGCGGGGCGCCCTGAGGGAACTGGCGGCCGAGGAGCGCCGGGTGGCGGACCGCCGCGCGGCAGCCGTGCTGACCGCGGAACCGGAACTGGCCAGGCTGCTGGCCTCCATCGCCGCGGCCGGCGCGGCCCACGCGTATCTGCTGACGGAGTTGGCCAAGGAGACCCCGGCATGACACAGGAGGCCGGAAGCGACGGCACGGAGGAGACGCTGCGGGCGGCACAGGCGGCGCTCGCCGCCGAACACGCCGCGGTGTACGGATACGGAGCCCTGGGCGGCCGGCTGGAGGGCGGCCGCCGCAGCGACGCGACGGCCGCCTTCGACGCGCACCGGGCCCGGCGCGACGCGCTCGCGCGGACCGTGCGCGACCTGGGCGGTACGCCGGTGGCCGCGCACGCGGCGTACTCTCTGCCCTTCGCGGTGCGGGATCCGGCGACCGCGACGCGGCTCGCCGCCGTGCTGGAGGACCGGATGGCCGGCGTCTACGCCGATCTCGTACGGGCATCCGTGGGGCCGCTGCGCAAGGACGCCGCGGGCGCGCTGCGCGAGGCCGCCGTACGTGCGGTGCGCTGGCGCGGCACCGGCGTAGCCTTTCCTGGGCTCGTCGAGAAGGCCGCCCCGCCGGACGACACGGCGGAGGCGGGCGCCACGGGTGCCACGCACTGAGCAACTGAGCACGCTCCGAAAGGGAACAAGGCACGTATGGGTTTCGAACCGCCGCAGCGTCTGGTGCGAGCGCTCGGCGAGACGTACGGCGACACGGCCGCCGCCGAGTGGCTCGGGCAGCTGCCCGAGCTCACCGACGGCGCGCTGTCCGCGCACTCGGTCTCCCTCGACCGGGTGTGTGCCCCCGGCGGGCGCAGCAGCATCGTCCTCCTGGTGCACCGGACGGACGGGACGCCCGGTGTGCTGAAGATCGCGCCTCCCGGGGCCTCCCCCGCTCTCGAGCGGGCCGCGCTCGCGCACTGGAACGGCTGGGGTGCCGTAGAGCTCCTGGCTGCTCCAGACGCCGCGGTGCCCGAGGAGGCCCTGTTGCTGGAACGGCTGCACCATGAGGTGTCCCTGCGTTCCCTTCCCGAGGCGAAGGCCCTGCTGGAGGCTGCCGGGACCGTGCGGCGGCTGTGGGTCGACCCGCCGGCGGGCCACCCCTTCGAGACCGTCGCGGAGCGCACCGCCCGGCAGGTCGAGCCCATGCGGCTGGCCGCCGCCCGGGACCCCGAGCTCGAACCGCTCGTCTCGGCGGCCCTCGCCGCCCGCGAGGAGCTGGTCCGGGAGTCCCCCGAACTCTTCCTGCTGCACGGCAACTTCCGGCAGAGCAAGGTCCTGTCCGGGGAGCGTGCCCCGTGGCTGGCGGTCGGTCCGGAGCCATTGACGGGCGAGCGGGCGTACGACCTGGCGCGGCTGGTGCGGGACCGGGTGGAGGACCTGATCGCCTCGCCCGGCGGTGCCGCGACGGCCCGTCGCCGGGTCAAGAAGCTCGCCGAGTCGCTGGAGGTGGACCAGGCGCGGCTGCGCGGCTGGACGCTGTTCCGGGCCGTCGAGTCCGGCACGCGTGCGCTGACGGCGGGCCGCACGCAGGACGGCGAGCTGTCGCTGGAGTTCGCGGGCTGGCTGTAGGTACCGCACGGAGAGGGCCCCACGCGGTGCGTGGGGCCCTCTCGTGCGCGGTGCGGTCAGCCCCGGTCGGTCAGACGGGCGATCGCCTCGTCGACGGTGAGCTCCTCGCGCTCGCCCGTGCGACGGTCCTTCAGCTCCAGGACACCCTCGGCCGAGCGGCGGCCGGCGACGAGGATCTGCGGGACGCCGATCAGCTCGGAGTCGGTGAACTTCACACCGGGCGAGACGCCCGCGCGGTCGTCCACCAGGACGCGCAGACCGGCGGCGTTGAGCTTCTCGGAGACGTCGAGGGCCAGCTCGGTCTGGAGGGCCTTCCCGGCGGCGACGACGTGCACGTCGGCCGGGGCGATCTCGCGGGGCCAGCACAGGCCCTTGTCGTCGGCGGTCTGCTCGGCGAGGGCTGCCACCGCGCGGGAGACGCCGATGCCGTAGGAGCCCATCGTGACGCGGACCGGCTTGCCCTGCTGGCCGAGGACGTCGAGGGAGAAGATGTCGGCGTACTTGCGGCCGAGCTGGAAGATGTGGCCGATCTCGATGGCACGGTCCACCTGGAGGCCGGTGCCGCAGTTGGGGCAGGGGTCGCCCGCCTCGACGACGACGACGTCGAGGTACTCGTCGACGTCGAAGTCGCGGCCCGCGACGACGTTCTTCGCGTGCTTGCCCTCCTTGTTGGCCCCCGTGATCCATGCGGTTCCCGCCGCGACGCGGGGGTCGGCGATGTAGCGGACCTTCTCCAGACCCTGCGGGCCGACGTAGCCGCGCACCAGGTCGGGGCGGCCGACGAAGTCCTCGGCGGTGACGAGCTCGACGACGGCGGGAGAGAGGTGCTCACCGAGCTTGCCGAGGTCGACCTCGCGGTCGCCGGGCACGCCGACGGCCACGATCTCGCCGTCGACCTTGACCAGGAGGTTCTTCAGGGTGGCGGAGGCCGGTACGCCGAGGTGGGCGGCGAGGGTCTCGATGGTCGGGGTGTCGGGGGTGTCCAGCTCCTCGACGGGGCCGGTCGCAGAGGATTCGGCCGGAGTGGCCTTGAAGGTCACGGCCTCGGTGTTGGCGGCGTAGTCGCAGTTCGGGCAGTCGACGAAGGTGTCCTCGCCGGCGGGCGCGGGGGCGAGGAACTCCTCGGAGGCGGAGCCGCCCATGGCGCCGGAGACGGCGGACACGACGCGGTGGTCGAGGCCGAGGCGCTCGAAGATCCGGATGTACGCGGCGCGGTGCAGCTGGTACGCCTCGACCAGGCCCTCGTCGGTGGTGTCGAAGGAGTACGAGTCCTTCATCTGGAACTCGCGTCCGCGCAGCACACCGGCGCGGGGGCGGGCCTCGTCGCGGTACTTGGTCTGGATCTGGTAGAGGATCACGGGCAGGTCCTTGTAGGACGAGCACATGTCCTTGACGACCTGGGTGAAGATCTCCTCGTGGGTGGGGCCGAGGAGGTAGTCGGCGCCCTTGCGGTCCTTGAGCCTGAACAGCAGGTCGCCGTACTCGTCGTACCGGCCGCTCGCCTCGTACGCCTCCTTGGGCAGCAGCGCCGGGAGGAGGACCTCCTGGCCGCCGATGGCGTCCATCTCCTCGCGGACGACCCGGGTGACGTTCTCCAGGACCTTCTTGCCGAGCGGCAGCCAGGACCAGATGCCGGCCGCGGTACGGCGAACGTAACCGGCGCGGACGAGGAGCTTGTGGTTGAGCGTCTCGGCGTCCGCCGGGTCGTCGCGCAGTGTCTTGATCATCAATCGGGACATGCGCTGGACCTGGGCCATGGTGAACTCCTGCTCGGAAGGGTGGTGAGCCCGAGGTTAGCCGGGGGGCCCACGCGGGCGGAAATCCATTCCCGGGACCGGCCGGCGCACGGGAGGGCGGCCGGTCTCAGCCGCGGCGCAGCGGCAGGGGCGCGCCCATCACCGCGTACGGCTTGGGCGCGCTCGGGAAGAGCACCTGCCTGGCAAGGTCCTGGTAGCCCAGGGCGCGGTAGAGACCGCGGGCGGGGCTCTCGGTGTCGATCGCGGAGAGGATGGAACGGGGCAGGTCGACGGCGTCCGTGATGGTGGTGATCAGGCTTCGGCCGATGCCGCGCTGCTGGAACTCCGGGTGGACGTGGAGTTCGGTGATCACGAACGAGTCGTCGAGCCAGCCCTCGGATCCGGTGTCGCGCAGATACGGTTCGACGACGGTGGACCACCAGTGCGTGCGGTTGTTCGGCAGCCCGTAGACGAATCCGACGAGCCGTCCGTCGGCGGCGGTGGCGCCGAGGGCACGGGCCTGCGGGTGGTCGAGGTGCCGCAGGACGATGTGGCGGCGTACGTCGATCTCGTCCTGGGTGAGGCCGAAGGCCTGGGCCTGCACGGCGAGTGCTTCGTCGACGCGGGCGGCGAGGTCGAGCGGTCCGACCACGATGTCGGGGGTCCCGGAGCCCCACGGGGACGTGGGGATTGCTGCTGCCATGCGGGAACCCTACTGGCCGTACCGTCCGGTCAGAACAGCACGCTCATGAAAGCGCCCGTCTCGCGGAAGCCGACGCGGCTGTAGGCCCTGCGCGCAGCGGTGTTGTAGTCGTTCACGTACAGGCTGACGACCGGTGCCACATCGCTGAGCGCGTGGCCCAGGACCGCCGCCATGCCCGTCTCGGAGAGACCCCGGCCACGGACCTCGGGGGCGACCCAGACACCCTGGATCTGGCAGGCCTGGGGGGTGGCCGCACCGATCTCCGCCTTGAACACGACCTTGCCGTCCTCGATCCGGGCGAACGACCGTCCGGCGGCGATCAGTTCGGCGACCCGTGCCTGGTAGAGGAGCCCGCCGTCGCCGGCCAGCGGGGAGATACCGACCTCCTCGGTGAACATCGCCACGCAGGCCGGCATGAGGACGTCCATCTCCTCCTTGCGGACCCTGCGCACGAGCGGGTCCGGCGCCACCTCGGACGAGGGGCGCTCGGCCACCATGAGCGGCTGGTGGGGACGGACCTCACGGGCGGGGCCCCAGCTGGGTTCCAGGAGGCTCCACAGCTGGGCCGTGGGGCCGGCCGGTCCGACGATCGAGGAGCAGCGGCGGCCGGCCCTCCGGGCCCGGTCGGCGAACGCCGTTACGGCCTCGGGGGTGGCGCAGATCGGCACGAGGTTGGCCCCGGAGTAGCAGAGCGAGCGCAGCCGGCCGTCGGCGTACCAGCCCCACATCTCGCCGCCGAGGCGCCAGGGATCCAGTCCGGCGACCTGGACGCGGGAGGTGACGAACGCGTTGGCCACGGGTTCGCTCTCGAGGATGGCGAGCGCGGCGGGGAGCTCGCCGGGGTCGAGGACCCGGGTAGTGGTCTGCGTCAACACTGGGGCCTCACCGAACGGTCTGCTGATGTCCGCACTGTAACCGACAAGGCTACGGGGCGCCCGCCCCGCCCGGGGAATGGCCGTCGGCCCGGGAAGCACGGCTGTGCCCCGCAGGACACGGCCTGCGGGGCACGGAAAGGCGATGGGCGGTCAGCCGGCGATGGAGACCTGGGGCTCGCCCGAGGCGATGCCGTCCTTCTCCATCTGCTCCGCGATCTTCATGGCTTCCTCGATGAGGGTCTCCACGATCTTCGACTCCGGGACGGTCTTGATGACCTCGCCCTTCACGAAGATCTGGCCCTTGCCGTTGCCGGACGCCACACCCAGGTCCGCCTCGCGGGCCTCACCGGGGCCGTTCACGACACAGCCCATCACGGCGACCCGCAGCGGGACCTCCATGCCCTCGAGGCCCGCGCTCACCTGGTCCGCGAGCTTGTACACATCCACCTGTGCGCGACCGCACGACGGGCACGACACGATCTCCAGCCGCCGCTGCTTCAGGTTCAGCGCCTCGAGGATCTGCAGTCCGACCTTGACCTCCTCCGCGGGAGGAGCCGACAGCGACACCCGGATCGTGTCCCCGATGCCCTCGGACAGCAGCGCGCCGAACGCCACCGCGGACTTGATCGTCCCCTGGAACGCCGGGCCGGCCTCCGTCACACCCAGGTGCAGCGGGTAGTCCGACGCCGCGGCCAGCTGGCGGTAGGCGTTCACCATGACGACCGGGTCGTTGTGCTTGACCGAGATCTTGATGTCCCGGAAGCCGTGCTCCTCGAAGAGCGACGCCTCCCACAGCGCCGACTCCACGAGCGCCTCGGGCGTCGCCTTGCCGTACTTCTTCAGGAGCCGCGCGTCCAGGGAGCCCGCGTTCACGCCGATGCGGATCGGGGTGCCCGCGTCCCCGGCCGCCTTCGCGATCTCCTTGACCTTGTCGTCGAACTGCTTGATGTTGCCCGGGTTCACCCGGACCGCGGCGCAGCCCGCGTCGATCGCCGCGAACACGTACTTCGGCTGGAAGTGGATGTCCGCGATCACCGGGATCTGCGACTTCTTCGCGATCGTCGCCAGCGCGTCCGCGTCGTCCTGTGTCGGACACGCCACCCGCACGATCTGGCAGCCCGAGGCCGTCAGCTCCGCGATCTGCTGCAGCGTCGCACCGATGTCCGACGTACGGGTCGTTGTCATGGACTGCACCGACACCGGTGCGTCACCGCCGACCGCGACCGTGCCGACCTGGATCTGGCGGCTGACCCGACGGTCGGCGAGCTTGGTCGGAACGGCCGGCATTCCGAGAGAAATCGCAGTCATGCGCTGAGCATCCCCAAGGTGTGGATCAGTGTGGATCGAGGTCCCGAGAACGGCGGGCTCCAGGCTCCGAGGTTACGGCACCCCAGGAGAACGGGGCGCACCCATGCCGGTCAAACCGCTCTTTGGTGGGCGGCCGGACACCAGCTGTGTGGCCGGCCGCCACCCATGGGACGTGTGGGACGTCAGGTGATCTTCACGGGGTTCACGATGTCGGCGACCAGCACCAGCAGCGTGAAGCAGATGAAGATCCCGGCGACGACATAGGCGACGGGCATGAGTTTCGCCACGTCGAACGGGCCGGGGTCGGGTCGCTTGAAGACCCTGGCCACATTCCGGCGCAGGGATTCCCAGAGGGCGCCCGCGATGTGCCCGCCGTCCAGGGGGAGGAGGGGCAGCATGTTGAAGAGGAACAGTGAGAGGTTGAAGCCCGCCAGCAGGAACAGCATCATCGCGACCTGGTTCTGTGCCGGGATGTCCAGGTTCATCACCTCGCCGCCGATCCGGGCGGCGCCGACCACGCCGACCGGGGAGTCGTCGGCGCGCTCGCCGTCGCTGAACGCCGCGTTCCACAGGTCGGGGATCTTGGAGGGCAGGGCGATGATCGAGTCGACACCGTTCTCGATCATGTCGCCCATGCGGACGACCGAGTCGCCGAAGGAGAGCGGCAGGATCTCCGTCCTGGCGGCGAAGCCGAGGTAACCGGCGCTGATGTACTGGTCGGGGACGACCTGGCCGTCGGCGTCCTTCTTGGCGACGGCGTTCTTCTTCAGGACGGCGTCGAGGGTCTGTTCCTGACCGTCGCGCTGCACGGTGATGGTGGCGGGGCCGATGGTCTGCCGGATCCTGTCCGAGAGGGTCGCCCAGTCGTCGATCTTCTGCCCGTTGAAGGCGACGATCGTGTCGCCCTCCCTCAGTCCGGCGGCCTTGGCCGGCGACACCGGGTCGGACGCCTTGCAGGTGTCACGGTTCTCGCTCTGCGCGATCACGCACTGCTGGACGCCCGCGACCTCGGTGGTCTGTGTCTGGAAGCCGAAGGTCATGGCCACGCCCATGAAGATCGCGACGGCCAGGACCAGGTTCATGAAGGGGCCGGCGAACATCACGATCACGCGCTTCCACGGCTTGCGCGTGTAGAAGAGGCGTGTCTCGTCGCCCGGCTCGAGCTCTTCGAAGGCGGCGGAGCGGGCGTCCTCGATCATCCCGCGCCACGGTGAGGTGGAGCGTGCTTCGATCCGGCCGTCGGGCCCCGGGGGGAACATGCCGATCATGCGGATGTAGCCGCCCGCGGGGATCGCCTTGATGCCGTACTCGGTCTCGCCCTTCCTGCGCGACCAGATGGTCGGCCCGAAGCCGACCATGTACTGCGGCACCCTGATGCCGAAGAGCTTGGCCGTCGACAGGTGGCCCAGTTCGTGCCAGGCGATCGAGAACAGCAGACCCACGGCGAAGATGGCGATACCGAGGATCGTCATCAGGATCGTCGTCATGCTCATGCGTGCGCCTCCGCTGTCGCTTCCGCCGAGAGTTCGCGGGCCCTGGACCGGGCCCAGGTCTCCGCTTCGAGGACGTCCGCGACCGTCAGTGAAGTTCCCGTGGCGGGGGTGCCGTGTTCGGCCACCACCGATGTGACCGTATCCATGATTCCGTTGAACGGCAGCCGTCCCGCCAGGAACGCGTCCACGCACTCCTCGTTGGCCGCGTTGAACACCGCCGGTGCCGTGCCGCCCAGGGTGCCGACGTGCCGGGCGAGCCCGACGGACGGGAACGCCTCGGTGTCGAGCGGGAAGAACTCCCAGCTGGAGGCCGTCGTCCAGTCGAAGGCGGGGGCCGCGTCCGGGACCCGCTCGGGCCAGCCGAGCCCGATGGCGATGGGGCCCCTCATGTCGGGCGGGGTCGCCTGGGCGAGGGTGGAACCGTCGGTGAACTCCACCATCGAGTGAACGAACGACTGGGGGTGGACCACGACCTCGATCCGGTCGAACGGGATGTCGTAGAGGAGGTGCGCCTCGATGACCTCCAGGCCCTTGTTGACCAGGGTCGCGGAGTTGACCGTGATGACCGGCCCCATGGCCCAGGTGGGGTGCGCCAGGGCCTGCTCCCGGGTCACGTCGTCCAGCTCACTGCGCGTACGCCCGCGGAACGGGCCGCCGGACGCGGTGACGACGAGCTTGCGCACGTCGGCACGCTTGCCCGCGGCGAGGGCCTGGAAGAGCGCGGCGTGCTCGGAGTCGACCGGGATGATCTGGCCGGGGGCCGCCAGCGCCTTCACCAGCGGGCCGCCGACGATCAGCGACTCCTTGTTCGCCAGGGCGAGGGTGCGGCCCGCCCTCAGCGCGGCGAGTGTGGGGGCGAGACCGATCGAGCCGGTGATCCCGTTCAGCACGGTGTGGCAGTCGCTCGCCGCGAGGTCCGTCGCGGCGTCGGGACCGGCCAGGATCTCCGGGAGCGGCTCCCCGGCCCCGTAGACCTCACGCAGGGCCTCGCGGAGCGCCGGCACCTTGTCCCCGTCGGCGACCGCGACCGTACGCACACGCAGCTGCCGGGCCTGCTCGGCGAGGAGCCGGACCCTGCCCCCCGCGGCGGAGAGCGCGGTGACGCGGAAACGCCCGGGGTTGCGCAGGACCAGGTCGATGGCCTGGGTGCCGATGGACCCGGTGGAGCCGAGGATCACCAGATCCCGGCGGCCTTCCGCCGCGTCGAAGACGAGATGCGGGTCGGCGAGGGGTGAGGGGCTGTCGCTCATGGCCCCCATTGTCGCCGCATCCGCTGTGCGCGATGACAGGGCGTCCCCGTCCGCGCGTGCCTCAGGCCTGCCCGGCACGGAATTTCTTCCACTGGGCGGCCATGACGTCCTCCGGAACCCCGCCGATGTCCTCGGTGCCGAGGATGTCCGCGCGGAACGCGAGGGTGGTGGAACCGGACCGCAGGACGGTGAGGTACTCGTACAGCTTCAGCTTGCCCTTCACGTCGAGCACGGTGAAGCGGTAGGCCTTCGCCTCGTCGGCCTCGTCCGCGAAGGCGGGCAGCGCGGCGGGTTCGACCTTCTCGTACCTGGCGCGCGCGACGGCCCGCTCCTCGGTGAGGCCTCCGGCGCACTCCCGGCCGGCCCTGTCCAGTGACGCCATGACCTTCACGGCCTCGCCGTCCCCGTACGAGCGCAGGGTCACGTCGACGGTGACCCCGAGCATCTCCTCGGGCTTGTCGGCCTTGCGCTGCACCTGGGCGACCGGGTCGTGGTCGCTGACGTCACCGGCGAGGCTGACGAGCGGCTGGCAGACGGCGGGGTCGGCGGTGTACGCGTCTCCGAGCGGCCCGTCCAGGGTGTACTCGGACGCCGTGAGGGCGCCGGCCGGCTCCCCGTCGGTGAAGGCGACGGCGGTGAGCTGCGCCTCGGTGAGCCCGTCGGCCGGAGCCGCCGTGGCTGCCGCGTGCGAGGGGGCGGGGCTCTGCACGGCCCCACCCTTGCCGGTGTCGCCGCTGCCACATCCGGTGAGGCCCACGAGGGCCGCCACCACGCATCCCGCCGCCACGGCGCCCCGTCGGCCGCCCTCCCCGTACACCCCGAACATCCCTGCCCCTGTCTCCCGTTGACGCGCCGGACCGGTGTCCCGCATCGCGGCCGAGGCTCGATTGTGCGGCATCCGGGGCTCAGAAAGCCGTACCGATGCCGAACTGCTCCCGCAGCCGGCGCATGACCGCCAGGTCGCGTCCGGCAGGTTCGTCGCCGAGCAGGGCGTCGGTGCCCCGGCCCCCGGCGATCACCACGGCGGCGCCGGCGTGGCGCAGCAGCGCCGGCACGGAGACGACATCGTTCCGGGACGTCATGCGCGCGACCGTGGTGCGCCCCGTCCCGGGCCGCACGGTCATTTCCGGCCGGCGCTCCTCGCCACGAAGTCCGCGAACGCCTCGTGGAACCCCGGGAACGTCTTCCGTACGCAGCCGGGGTCGTCGTAGCTCATACCGGGCGTGCGCAGACCCGCGACGGCGAACGACATCACGATGCGGTGGTCGCCGTGGGTGACGATCTCGGTGGGACGCGGGGTGCCGGGGTGGATCTCGATCCAGTCGGGTCCGGTGCGGACGGTGATGCCCATGGCCCGCAGGTTCTCCGCGCAGGCCTCCAGCCGGTCGCACTCCTTCACCCGGGTGTTGGCGACGTCCTCGATCCGCACCGGCGAGGTGGCGAAGGGCGCGATCGCCGCGAGGGTCGGCATCGTGTCGGAGATGTCGCGCATGTTGACGGTGAGGCCCGAGAGCCGGCCGGAGGACCGTACCGTCGTGGAGTCCGCGGTCGTACGCACCTCGGCGCCCATCCGGCGCAGCACGTCGGTGAAGCGCAGGTCGCCCTGGAGTGCGCCCGTGCCGAGGCCGGGGACGGTGACCTCGTCGCCCGTGAGGGCGGCAGCGGCGAAGAAGTAGCTCGCTGTGGAGGCGTCGGGTTCGACGGCGTAGGTGGTGGCACGGTAGCCGCCCGGGGGGACGCCGAAGGTGTTCCCGTCCCGGACGACCTCGACGCCGAAGCTGCGCATCATCGCGAGGGTGATCTCGATGTACGGGGCCGAGACGAGCTCCGTGACGTCGATCCGGAGGCCTTCGGCGGTGAGCGGGCCGAGCATCAGCAGAGCGGTGAGGTACTGGGACGACTCCCCCGCGTCCAGGGTCAGTTCGCCGCCCTTGACGCCCGACGCCTCGATGGTGAGCGGGTGATGCCCCTCCGCCCCTTCGTGGCGCAGGTCGACGCCGAGGGAGCGGAGGGCCTCGGTGAGGGGCGCGAGGGGGCGGCGGCGCATCTGCGCGGAGGCGTCGAACCGGTAGGTGCCGGAGGCCGCCGCCGCGGCGAGTGTCGGCAGGAAGCGCGCGGTGGTGGCTCCGTCGCGGCAGTGCACCTCGGCGTCCGTGGCGGACGGCCCCGAGGGCCGCCCCTCGATGTGCCATCGGTCCGGCTCGCGGCCGACCTCGTATCCGAGGCGGGTCAGCCCTTCGGTGAACCCCTCGGTGTCGTCCGAGTGCAGGGGCCGCAAGAGGGTGGTGGTGCCGTCCGCCGCGGCCGCCAGGAACAGGGCGCGGGCGGTGACGGACTTGGAGCCGGGGATGTCGATGACGGTCACGGGCCCCCATTTTGCCGTGCGGCGGGCAGCCCTGCGGGGCTCGTCCAGGCAGTGGACGGGCCCCACGGGGTGCCGCCGGGTTCAGCGGATGGGGCGGTGGACGTCGTCCCCGGTGGCCGGGCCCGGGGTGGCGTCGGCGATCCAGGGGCCGTCGCCACTGGGGTCGATGACGCCCTCCTCCAGCCAGGTGTAGGTCCCGGAGAGGACCCCGTCCACGACGCGCTTGTCGATGTCGTCGGTGTTGGACCAGAGCCGGTTGAAGAGCTCCTCCACGCGGATGCGAGACTGCCGGCAGAACACGTCCGCGAGCTGGTAGGCCTCGCGGCCGTGGTCGTCGTCGGCCCGCAGGTGCTCGGCGCGGACGCAGGCGGCGCTCATCGCGAAGAGTTCGGCGCCGATGTCGACGATCCGGCCGAGGAAACCCTGCTTGGTCTCCATGCGGCCCTGCCAGCGTGACATCGCGTAGAAGGTGGATCTGGCCAGCTTGCGGGCCGAGCGCTCGACGTACCGCAGGTGCACGGAGAGGTCGGGGTGGCCGGGGACACGGAACTCGCCGTAGGCGTTGGGCAGCAGGCCGGGGCCGCTGACCAGCTTCGGCAGCCAGCGTGCGTAGAAGCCGGCGGCGTTGGCGCCCGCCTTCGCCTTGTCGGAGAGCGGCTTGTCGGGATCGATGATGTCGCCGGCGACCTTGAGGTGGGCGTCGACGGCCTCGCGGGCGATCAGCAGGTGCATGATCTCCGTGGAGCCCTCGAAGATCCGGTTGATCCGCATGTCGCGGAGCATCTGCTCGGCGGGGACGGCGCGTTCGCCGCGGGCCGCGAGCGAGGCGGCCGTCTCGAAGCCGCGCCCGCCGCGGATCTGGACGAGTTCGTCGGAGATCAGCCAGCCCATCTCCGAGCCGTACAGCTTGGCGAGGGCGGCCTCGATGCGGATGTCGTTGCGGCTCTCGTCGGCCATCTGCGAGGAGAGGTCGACGACCGCTTCGAGGGCGAAGGTGGTGGCGGCGATGAAGGAGATCTTCGCGCCGACCGCCTCGTGCCGGGCGACCGCCCTGCCCCACTGCTCGCGGACCGCCGACCATTCACGGGCGATCTTGAGCGACCACTTCCCGACGCCGACGCACATGGCGGGCAGCGAGAGACGGCCGGTGTTGAGCGTGGTGAGGGCGATCTTGAGGCCGGCGCCCTCCGGGCCGATGCGGTTCGCGGCGGGGACGCGGACCTCGTGGAACCGGGTCACCCCGTTCTCGATGCCGCGCAGTCCCATGAAGGCGTTGCGGTGCTCCACGGTGATGCCCGGGGAGTCCGCCTCCACGACGAAGGCTGTGATGCCGCCCTTGCGGCCTTCGGACGCGGGGACCCGGGCCATGACGACGAGCAGGTCGGCGACGACGCCGTTGGTCGTCCAGAGCTTCACACCGTCCAGGACGTAGTCGTCACCGTCGGGTACGGCCGTGGTCGCGAGGCGCGCCGGGTCGGAGCCGACGTCGGGTTCGGTGAGGAGGAAGGCGGAGATGTCCGTGCGCGCGAGGCGGGGCAGGAAGGCGTCCTTCTGCTCCTGCGTACCGAACATCTTCAGCGGCTGCGGTACGCCGATCGACTGGTGGGCGGAGAGCAGCGCACCGATCGAGGGGTTCGCCGAACCGGCCAGTGCGAGCGCCTTGTTGTAGTAGACCTGGGTCAGCCCCAGGCCTCCGTACTTGGTCTCGATCTTCATGCCGAGGGCGCCGAGTTCCTTGAGGCCGTTGATCACCTCGTCGGGGATCCGGGCCTCACGCTCGATGAGGGCGCCGTCGACGTGGTTCTCGCAGAACTCGCGCAGCCGGGCGAGGAATGCCTCGCCTCGCCGTACGTCGTCCGGGGCCGGCTGGGGGTGGGGGTGGATCAGGTCCAGCCGGAAGCGTCCGAGGAAGAGTTCCTTGGCGAAACTCGGTTTGCGCCAGTCCTGTTCACGGGCGGCCTCGGCCACCTGCCGTGCTTCGCGCTCGGTGACTTTGGGGGCCTGGGGGATGTCGGATGGGGCGGACATGAGGAGCTCACCTCGCCGCGAGTCGGGATATGGGTCGGGCCGTACGCGTGCCGATCGGTACCACTCGTCCGTATCTACCCGATCTGCGCCACCCCCACCACCTCTGCGGCGGCTCCCCCGAGTCCGCGGAAGCTGCCGGAGCCGGCGCGCGGTTGCCCGGCGTGGGAGCCCTCACAGCACCCGTCCCGGCCGGTGCGGCCTGCCGGGAGGCGGATTCGCCGCTCGATGCCGGGCCGGGGCCGCTCGGCCGGTCGGGCGACCTCGTCCGTCCCGGGCGCCGGCGGGTCCGTGGCGTGGTGACCGGCATCCGGCCGGCTGTCCGTGGACCGCCCGCACACCGCGCGGTACCGGCGCCCCGCCGGGGCGCGGGACCCCCGGGACGCGGCCTCCACGGCGCGGAAGCCGGAGCCGCCGTCGTCCGGGCGCCTCGTGGCCCCCACCGCTGGGCACGACGTGGCCGCCCACGGCTGAGTACACCGCGGGCGGCCTCCCGGCACGGGCCTCAGTCGTAGACGTACGTGGTGCCCAGGACCGCCGCGTGCTCGAGCACGTCCTCCAGGGGGTCGTCGATCTGCCCGGTCTGGATGAGGCCCACGCGGGGCGCGTTGTGCGAATTGGTGTGCGTCTCGTCGGCGCAGGCCGACCCCGCGGACAGTCCGGCGGCCATAAGGGCGGCGCAGCAGCCGACGGCTCCTCGGAGCAGCGATCGCGTCCGGTGTGACTTCACGTGGTGACCTCGTCTTCTTCTCATCGGATGTGTCCACCCGCTTATCACCTCAACTGCTGGACAGGCCCGAGGTCACGCAAGATCATCCGCCGGTGAGGGATCCGCCGTGCCGGGCGGCGCACGTTCAGGGGGCCGGGGTGTACTGGACGACGGTGTCCTCGCAGGGCCCTTCGGCGAACACCTTGAGCGCCTCCATCTCCGGGTTGTCGGCGGTGAGCTGCCACCGGAGCTTCGTCGTCACCCACTCCCCCACGTAGCGGCAGTGGGCTTCCGGCACCGGCGGGATCCACTCGGCCGGATCCTGCGCGGCCCTCTGCCGGTTCACGCGAGCCGTCACCGCGGCCAGCGATGCCGACGCGCCCTGGTCGTTCGCGTACGCCTCACGCCGGGCAGGGCTCCACGCCGAGGCGCCGGAGTCCCAGGCCTCCGCGAGCGGCACCGTGTGGGCCACGCCCAGGGTGTCGGGGCCGGACACCTCCTGGCCGTCGTAGTACGACTGCCAGGTGCCGCCGGTCAGCTCGCACCCGGCCGCCACGGCAGGGGCCTTGACCGCCTCGTCGAGCAGCACCTCGTTGCGGGTGTCGCAGCCGTCGGAGGGGAGAAGGCCCGCGTTCCAGTGCTTGAAGTGCGAGGAGGCGTAGCCGGTCCGGTTCTCCTTGGCGACCTTGACCAGGCCGACGGCGTCGGCGAGCGTGGTCACCCCGGCGGACTGCGGCCCCTGGGGAGCCCGGGCGGCCTGTGCCGGTGCGGAAGCGGTGAGCGGGACGAGGGCGAGGGAGACCGCGCCGAAGCCGCGCAGGATTTTCCTGATCACCCCCGCGTTCTACCGGCCGCCCGTGCCCGGCGGGCGTCGACGGTCGTCTCTCACCCGCACGTGCGTCGAAGTTCACCGCAGGAACGATTCACGGACGTGACCGCCCAGGGGGCCGACGGAGCGGCCGGAGCCCCCGCACAGCGGGCTCCGGCCGCTCCGTCGTGGGTGTCCCGTGCTACAGGGCCAGGCCGGTGAGGACCAGCACCCGCTCGTAGGTGTAGTCGTCCATGGCGTAGCGCACGCCCTCACGGCCCACCCCGGACTGCTTGGCGCCGCCGTACGGCATCTGGTCGGCGCGGTAGGAGGGCACGTCGCCGATGACCACGCCGCCCACCTCCAGGGCCCGGTGCGCCCGGAAGGCGGTCTGCAGGTCGTGGGTGAAGACGCCCGCCTGCAGGCCGTACTTCGAGGAGTTGACGGCCGCGAAGGCCTCGGCCTCGCCGTGGGTCTTCTGGACGTACAGGACCGGACCGAAGATCTCCTCGCGGGCGAGCGTCGTGGTGCCGGGGAGGTCGGTGAGGACCGTCGGGGCGTAGGTCGCACCGTCGCGCCCGCCACCGGTCAGCAGCGTGGCGCCGGCGCCGACGGCCTCGTCGACCCAGGACTCGACGCGACGGGCGGCGTCCTCGCTGACCAGCGGGCCGACGTCCGTGGCCGCGTCGGAGGGGTCACCGGTCACCAGTGCCTCGACGGCCGCGACGATCTTCGGGACGAGCCGGTCGTACACGGTGGCGTCGGCGATGACACGCTGCACCGAGATGCAGGACTGGCCGCCCTGGTAGTTGGAGAAGGTCGCGATACGGGTCGCCGCCCAGTCGAGGTCCTCCTCGGAGGAGTAGTCGCCGAGGACGACCGCTGCTCCGTTGCCGCCGAGCTCCAGGGTGCAGTGCTTGCGCGGCACCGACTCCATGATCGAGTAACCGACCGGGCCGGATCCGGTGAAGGAGATCACCGGGAGCCGCTCGTCCTGGACCAGGGCGGGCATCTTGTCGTTGGGCACGGTCAGCACGGACCAGGAGCCGGCCGGGAGGTCCGTCTCGGCCAGCAGCTCGCCCAGGATCAGGGACGAGATCGGGGTGGCCGGTGCCGGCTTGAGGATGATCGGCGCACCGACGGCGATCGCCGGAGCGACCTTGTGGGCGCTCAGGTTGAGCGGGAAGTTGAAGGGCGCGATACCGAGGACGGGGCCGCGCGGGAAGCGCCGGGTCAGTCCGAGCCGGCCGGTCCCGCCGGCGTCCGTGTCCAGCCGCTGGGCGTCGCCGCCGTTGAAGCGGCGGGCCTCCTCGGCGGCGAACCGGAAGACGGAGACGGCGCGGCCGACCTCACCACGGGCCCACTTGACGGGCTTGCCGTTCTCGGCGGAGATCAGCTGGGCGATCTCCTCGGTGCGCTCGGTGAGGCGGCGTACGACGTGGTCGAGCGCGGCGGCCCGTACGTGCGCCGGGGTCGCGGCGAACTCCTCGCGCACGGCGTACGCGGCTGCGACGGCCTCCTCGACCTGCGCGTCGGTCGGCACGGCGACCGTGCCGACGAGACGGCCGTCCCAGGGATTGGTGACGTCGAAGCTGTCCTCGCCGGTGGCCTGGCGGCCGGCCAGCCAGAAGGCGTGGGTGGAAGTCATGCGGTTCCGGCCCTTCGGGGGTGGTGAACGAAGATCGCCGGGCGCCACGGAGCGCCCTTCGGCCCCACCGTAGGGCGATCCGGCGAGGATGAGGCTTGTCCTCCGTGGAGTGCGGGGGAAGGCCCCTGCGCCGGTTTGTCGTAACCGGACGGGGCTACTGCGTCCCCGCGGAAGCGGCCGTCGCCTTCAGTGCCAGCCACAGCTCCATGCGCACGTCCGGGTCGTCCAGCGAGCGGCCCAGGATCTCCTCCACCCGGCGCATCCGGTAGCGGAGGGTGTGGCGGTGGACGCCCAGGTCCGCGGCCGCGGCGTCCCACTGGCCGTGCCGGGAGAGCCAGGCACGCAAGGAGGCGACCAGGTCGCCCCGGCCCTTCGCGTCGTGTTCCTGCAGCGGTCGCAGCATCCCGTCGGCGAAGGCCCGTACGGCGTCGTCGGCGAGGAGCGGCAGGACGGAGCCCGCCGCGAGCTCCTCGTGCTCGACCAGGGCCCTGCCCCGGCGGCGGGCGACCGAGAGTGCCTGTTCGGCCTGTTTGTACGCGGCGGACACGGCGATCGGGCCCGCGGGGGCGGACATGCCGACGACCACGTCGGCGTCGTCGGCACCCGGCTCGCGCGCCGGCCGGTCGTCCGTGGCCCGGGCGTGGGCCGCGCAGGCCGCGACCGCCGCGCCGCCGTCCACGGCCAGCACCACGAGACGTTCGCCCTCGGGCACCGCCAGCAGCGCCTCGCCGGACCGGGAGGCGGCGGCCTCCATCGTCTCGGCGAGCAGCTCGGTCCCGGTGGCGGCCGTGGACTCGGCGATCAGCAGCCGGAAGGGGGCGTCGAGCAGTCCGCCGTACAGGTCCCCCGCGACGGCCCGTGCGTGGTCGGACTCGCCGGCCAGCAGCATGCGCAGGACCGCGGCACCGAGGCGCTGCTCAGCCCCCTGGAGCGCGCGGGAACGGGCCGTGGTCAGGGTCAGCAGGGCCACCGCGGAGTGCACCGCGTAGCGCTCGGCCGTCCCGAGCGCCGCTCCCGTGCCGACGGCCAGCGCACCGCGGTTCCGGCGGCCGGCGCCCAGGGACTGGAGCTCGACGCGGTCGTCACTGTCACTGTCGCCGACGACCGCGCTGGCCGGGGCGGGGCGGCCCCGCAGCCGCTCCACCTCGGGCGTGAGCCGGGCCGCGCGGCGGGCTGCCCAGTCGGGCGCCGCGGCGACGACGGCGCCCGAGGTGTCGTACAGCGCGGCCCAGCCGTCCACGTGCGCGGCCAGGCGGGTGAGCAGGTCCCCCGGGCCGTCCCCGGCGACCGCGGCCCGGGTCAGTTCCCGCTGGGCCTCGAAGCCGGCCGTGACCGATCTGTACTGGTCGGCGGCGATCGCGGCCGACACCGCCTTGCTGATCGCGAGAAACGGCGTACGCCGGGGCACTTCGAGGAGCGGCAGCCCGGTCTCCTCGGCCGCGTCCACGAGCGCCGGCGGGATCTCCTCGTAGGTGACACCCACACCGAAGCCGATCCCGGCGACCCCGGCACCGACCAGCCGCTGTACGTACCGGCGCATCGTCGCCGGGTCCCTGGCGTCGAGGTTGGTCGCCGTGACGAGGAGCAGTTCACCGCCGTCCATGTACGGGACCGGGTCGGCGAGCTCACTGGCGTGCGCCCAGCGCACCGGTGTGCCGAGCCGGTCGGCGCCCGCCCGGACGACGAGCTTGAGCGCCGAGTGCTGGACGAGGGAGGCGAGAGTGGGAGGCATGGGACCGCCGGACCTCTGGGAGTCGATTGCGCCGACCGTGCGGACGGCTCGATTGGGCCGGCCTGCTCGGACGGCTCGAATGCGCCGCCCCGTACAGACGGTCGGGGCCAAGTCTGCCAGGGCGGCAGGTTCCCCGTAACCTCGCGCTCAGCCGCCCAGCTCGACCAGGAGCGGAGACGCGTGCTCACCGTCGACCGTCGTCAGCGACAGGACCGCGTGACCTGCGGGCAGCTGGTACGCCAGCTCGGACGCGGACCAGCGCTCGCGTTCGACCCGGCGTACGGTCACGGCGTCCCGGGTCACGGCCTTGCCGGTGACGAGCTTGCGCAACCCGTGCAGGGCGCGGGTGAACGGCTGGTCCGCGAAGACCGCGTGCTGGGCGACCTCGCGGGTCTCCACCCACTCCTTGCCCCAGACCTCGGCGAAGCGCTTGCCGTCCCAGGTGGTGACCCCGCTGAACGCCATGCAGCAGCCGACCGCCCCGAGCAGCGGGGTGTGCAGCCCCTCGGGGACGTCGTCGACGGTGCGCAGCGTCAGCACCGCGCCCGCGTTGACCGACCGCAGCCGCCGGATGCCCCGGACCGTCTCCGCGGTGACGGCGTGTGTGGCGTCGTCGAGGACCAGGCAGAGGAAGAGCGACCGGTCGGTGCGGGCGGCGGCGATCGCCGTGAACTGGGCGAGGACGAGCCGGGTGAGCAGCCGGGAGGCCTCGGCGTGCGCCCGCTCCGGAAGGTCGATCCTGACCCGGAGCGGCAGGTGCTCGAGGGAGCGGAGCGAGAAGGGCCTGGCCTCCTCCCCGGTGGAGAAGAAGGGCGCGAAGGCGGGCCGGTCGAGCAGCGCGATCCGGTCGGCGAGCACCGGCCCGGGGTCTCCGGCGCCGCCCTTCTGACGGGTTCGGGCCTCCAGCTCGCGCAGCATGGTCTGGTGGCCGCCGGCGGCGAGCGCCTCCCGCAGCGCGTCCACCGCGGCGAGGTCACCGTCCAGGAGCTCCCGGAGCGCGGGCACCCGGGGGAAGTGTCCGTGGACGGCGCGGTAGGGGCCGAGCAGCTGCGCCAGCACGGTGGCGGCACGCCGGCTGTCCAGGTGGGTCACGTCTCCGACCAGCCCTTCGGCCAGCACACTCGCCGCCTCGTCGGGGTCGGTCGTTCCGCCGTACAGGTCGAAGTCGTGCACGGAGGCCGGATCACCGATCCGCACCACGACGTCGAACGCGTCGTCGGGGCCGAGCTCACCCCCGGCGCCGCCGACGGCGAGCACCGCGGCCCGGCCGGCGAGTGCCTGCAGGGCGAGCGACTCGACGACCGGCCGCACCAGTCGCGCGGACTTCCCGGCACCCGGCGGGCCGACCGCGAGCAGCGAGGTCCCCAGGAGGGCCGGTTCCAGGGCGATGCCCGAACCACGGCGGGCGTACGGGTTGTGCGGGTCGTCGGCGCAGGTGCCGATGCGGACCTGGCCGGTGAGCAGATCGTGCCGGGCGGTGCGGCGCGGCAGGTCGCGGGCTCCCGAGGGGTGGAGCGCGGCGGCTCCGCCGGTGCGCAGGACGGCCTCGTCGAGCGCGGCGAGGCGCTCCGGGTGCCCCCGGCCCACGCTCCAGGCGTGGCGCAGCCGCGCGACGTCGACATCGTTCATCCGGCCGGTGCGCACCTCGGCGGTGAGGGCCTCGGCGGCGTCCGTCCGGCCCGCCGCGCGGAGTTCCGGCCACTGCTCGGGAGTGGGGGCGTCGGGGGTTTCGGCAGGGGCCCGGGGCGCCGTGGCGGCGCCCTTCCCGAACCGGTCGGCGAGCAGTCGGCGCCAGTGGCCGAGGTGTGCGAACGGCCAGAGCACGCCGAGGGCGATCAGGGCGTAGATCACGTTGACGACGGTCTGGCTCTGGTAGATCTCGCCTCCGGCCACCGAGGCGACGAGGATCAGCACGGGCCGGACCACCGGCACGGCGTCCTTCCACACGAGGAGTTCGGCCAGGGCCGCTCCGGCGGCGGTGGCCAGCGCGAGGAAGGGCTGTCCCCGGCCGGCGACGTGCCGCCTGAAGATCTCGGACCAGTTGCCCAGGCGCCCGCAGCCGTAGACCAGGAGCCCGAAGAGGACGGCCTCGTAGACCGTGAGGGCGTCGGCGCCCTCGATCGTCCGGGGCCCGCCGAACGTGCCCGCGTACCACCAGTCGCCGGGGGTGAAGAGCTTCAGCGGGACCAGCCGGTAGGGGATGTACCCGTTGCGCCAGAGGGACCACAGGAGCAGTCCGCTGAGTACGGAGATGAGCACCCCGACCAGCAGTGAGCGGTCGGAGACCCCCTCGGGCTTCTCCGGCGGGCGCGGGGTGTGCCCGTAGCGCCATACGCCCGGTTCCCGCACGGGGCGCGGGGTGCGCAGCCATTCCTCGACGCTCCCCTCCCCGGCCGACGGAGGGCGGACGTGCGGGGCGTGGGCGGGAGGCGGTGGCGCAGCGGGCGGTGGCCCGGCAGGACGGGGCACCCGGTCCGCGCCCGTGCCCCGTGCGTCGTACGTGCCTTCGGTGTCCATGAACCGCTGCCCCCTGACCAGCCAGGTTCCGCCTTCTGCACCGGCCAATCTAGTGCCCGGGCACCGGGAGTTCAGCCATGCGGGCGTATGACCCGGCGGACGGGCCCGCCACGACGGACACACGTCCCCACGGGGCACCTGTCCGCCACGGACAAGGACACGCCCCCACCACTCCCGATCGGAGCATGACCGCTGCCCGCACCCGCCCCTAGCCTGCAGAAACAGAAGCGTCCGAAACACCCCCAGGAGCCCCGCATGTCCGACATCCCGCAGGAGCGCCGCGTCGTCACCGCCATCCCCGGCCCGAAGTCGGCCGAGCTGCAGGCACGCCGTGTCGCGGCTGTCGCCGCAGGAGTGGGTTCCACGCTGCCGGTCTTCACCGCCCGGGCGGGCGGCGGAATCATCGAGGACGTGGACGGCAACCGGCTGATCGACTTCGGTTCCGGCATCGCGGTGACCTCGGTGGGCGCCTCCGCCGAGGCGGTCGTGCGCCGCGCGTCGGCACAGCTCGCCGACTTCACCCACACCTGTTTCATGGTCACGCCGTACGAGGGGTACGTCGAGGTCTGTGAGCAGCTCGCCGAGCTGACGCCGGGCGACCACGCCAAGAAGTCGGCGCTGTTCAACTCGGGCGCCGAGGCCGTCGAGAACGCCGTGAAGATCGCCCGTGCGTACACCAAGCGCACCGCGGTCGTCGTCTTCGACCACGGCTACCACGGCCGGACGAACCTCACGATGGCCCTGACGGCGAAGAACATGCCGTACAAGCAGGGCTTCGGCCCGTTCGCGCCCGAGGTGTACCGGGTGCCGGTGGCGTACGGCTACCGCTGGCCGACCGGCGCCGAGAACGCCGGCGCCGAGGCGTCCGCGCAGGCCATCGACGAGATCACCAAGCAGATCGGCGCGGACAACGTCGCCGCGATCATCATCGAGCCGGTCCTCGGCGAGGGCGGCTTCATCGAGCCGGCCAAGGGCTTCCTCCCGGCGATCGCGCAGTTCGCGAAGGACAACGGCATCGTCTTCGTCGCGGACGAGATCCAGTCGGGCTTCTGCCGCACCGGCCAGTGGTTCGCCTGCGAGGACGAGGGCATCGTGCCCGACCTGATCACCACGGCCAAGGGCATCGCGGGCGGCCTCCCGCTCTCCGCGGTGACCGGCCGCGCCGAGATCATGGACGCCGCCCACGCCGGCGGCCTCGGCGGCACGTACGGCGGCAACCCGGTGGCCTGCGCGGGCGCGCTCGGCGCCATCGAGACGATGCGCGAGCTGGACCTGAACGGGAAGGCGAAGCGCATCGAGGAGGTCATGAAGGTCCGCCTCGCCGAGATGCGGTCGAAGCTCCCGAACGGCGACATCATCGGGGACATCCGCGGCCGGGGCGCCATGATCGCGATCGAGCTGGTGAAGTCCGGCACGAAGGAGCCCGACGCGGCCGCGGCGGGGGCTCTGGCCAAGTCCTGTCACGCCGAGGGCCTGCTGGTGCTGACCTGTGGCACGTACGGCAACGTCCTGCGCTTCCTGCCGCCGCTGGTCATCGGCGAGGACCTGCTGAACGAGGGCCTGGACATCATCGAGCAGGCGTTCGCGCGGCTCTGACGCGTGCGAGTCACCCGGCCCCGGGCGTCGTTCCCGAGGGTGGCGACCGGCGGCCGGGTGAGGGTGTGTGAAGAAGGTGTGCGGGGCCGATGGCGGGTTACGGTTGTCGCTTCCGGCGCCTCCTTCCTCTGACGTACGGTCTTCCCAGATGAGAGAAACACCCCGCCCGCAGGGGACTGCGGGTGATGCCGGGCCGGGGCTCCCCCAGTGCCGTCCCGGCCGTGCCATCGCGCACACCGCTGGAGCTTCGGGCTCCGGGACTCCTCACCGATCGGATGGCCGCTCGCCCCACACCCCCCGGGGCGCGCGGCACACCGATCCGACCGGCCACCGCGGAACAATCCCCCCTGTTCCCCGGTGGCCGGTTCTTCTCGTCTCCGCCGCCGCGACGCTGTCGGCGCTCTTCCTCGTGCTCACCTGGCAGGTGCTGGCCGACGGCCCGCTGCTGGATCCCGACGAGCGGCTCGGCCTGGAACTGGCGGGGCGCGGGCCCGCACCGCTCACAGAGCTCTTCGCCGACCTCGGCAACATGCAGGTCGCCGTTCCCGTGCTGGCGTGCGCGGTTCTCGTCGCCTGGTTCCGCCGGGCCCGGCGCGCGGCGCTGTACGCCGTCCTGACCATGGCCGCCGTCCCGGCGCTGGTCGTCCCGCTCAAGCTGTGGACGGACCGTCAGGGTCCGCTGACGGAGGCGACGGGCTACTACCCCTCGGGCCACACGACCACGGCGATGGTGGCGTACGGGGCCGCGGCGCTGCTGCTGTCCCCGCATCTGAAGCGGTCATGGGTGACGCTCGTCGCCGCCGTTCTGCTCACGGCGGCGACGAGCGTCGGTCTGGTGCTGCGCGGCTACCACTGGCCTCTGGACGTGGTGGCCGCCTGGTGCGTCGGCGGGGTCCTGCTGCTCGCCCTGCGGGCGGGCAGCAGGAGCGGTCAGCGCCCGAAGTAGGCGTCGAAATTCTTCGAGAACTCCCAGTTGTTGAAGCGGTCCCAGTTGATGGACCAGGTCATCAGCCCGCGTAGCCCTGCCCAGGTGCCGTGCGTCCGGTACGAGCCGCAGTCGGTCTTCTTCGTCAGGCAGTTCAGCGCCTTGGTGACCTCGGCCGGCGAGGTGTGTCCGTTACCCGCCTGGGTGGACGCCGGGAGGCCGAAGGCGACCTGTTCGGGGCGCAGCGCCGGGAAGACCTTGGCCTGGTCACCCGCGACGGGGAAGCCGGTGAGCAGCATGTCGGTCATGGCGATGTGGAAGTCGGCGCCGCCCATGGAGTGGTACTGGTTGTCCAGGCCCATGACGGAGCCGGAGTTGTAGTCCTGGACGTGCAGCAGCGTGAGGTCGTCGCGCAGGGCGTGGATGACGGGCAGGTAGGCGCCGGCGCGCGGATCCTGTCCGCCCCAGGGGCCCGATCCGTAGTACTGGTAGCCGAGCTGCACGAAGAAGGTCTCGGGGGCCATGGTGAGGACGAAGTCCTCGCCGTACCTGGCCTTGAGGGACTTCACCGCGGAGATCAGGTTGACGATGACGGGGCTCGTCGGACTGCGGAAGTCGGTGTCACCGGTGTTCAGCGAGAGCGAGTGCCCCTCGAAGTCGATGTCCAGGCCGTCGAGACCGTAGGTGTCGATGATCTTGGACACCGAGGAGACGAAGGTGTCGCGGGCGGCGGTGGAGGCGAGCTGCACCTGTCCGTTCTGGCCGCCGATCGAGATCAGCACCTTCTTGCCCGCGGCCTGCTTGGCCTTGACGGCGGCCTTGAACTCCGCCTCGCTCTCCACGTTCGGGCATTCGGCCACGGGGCAGAGCGAGAAGCGGATGTCGCCGGATGTGACGGACGTCGGCTCGCCGAAGGCGAGGTTGATGACGTCCCACGAGCCGGGCACGTCGGCCATCCGCGTGTAGCCGGAGCCGTTGGCGAAGCTGGAGTGCAGGTAGCCGACGAGGGCGCGCGCGGGGAGGCCTCCGTCGCCCCCGCCTCCGCCGCCCGCGGCCGTGGTGACGCTCACGGCCGCCGACTTCGCCGACTCACCCGCGGCGTTGACGGCGCTGACCTGGAAGCTGTAGGCGGACGAGGCGGCCAGCCCCGTGACCGTCGCCGAGGTACCGGTGGTGTCCATGACCTTCGTACCGCCCTGGTACACGCGGTAACCGGTGGCTCCGGCGGAGGCGGTCCAGGACAGCGGCACGGAGGACGCGGTGGCCGCGCCGGCCCGCAGTCCGGCGGGGGCGGCGGGCACGGTGACGGGGTCGCCGCCGGGGCCGGTCAGGGTCAGGTCGTCGGCGTGGTAGGCGGGGGTGCCGTACCAGCCATGGGTGTAGACGGTCACCGACGTGGTCGCGGGGCCGGTCCTGAAGGTGGTGGTGAGCTGCTTGTACGCACCGGGTGACTGTGTCCAGGTGGAGACGTCGGTGGTCCCGGTGCCGGACGCCCCAAGGTAGACGTAGCTGCCCTGCACCCACGCGGCGAGCGTGTAGGAGGAGCCGGGCTTCACCGTCACGGTCTGGGAGCACCGGGCGTTGTCGCTGCCGGCCGGTGTGGCCTTCAGCGCCGAAGCCCCGCTGTGCACAGGGGTGCTGACGACCGTGCCGCTGCCGCCGGTGCAGCTCCAGCCGTCCAGACCCGCCTCGAAGCCGCCGTTGCGCGCCAGGTCGGCGTCGGCCGCTCCGGCGGCCGGTGCCGTGGCGGCCAGAGTGCCGGCGGCGAGCAGGACGGCCGAGAGGACGGCCAGAAGTCCGGAGTGGCGGACGGGTGGTCCGGTGCGGGGTCCGGTGCGTTCCACAACAGCCTCCGTGCGAGGGGGAATCGAGTGGTGCGCACAACATGGTCCAGACCAATGAGGTTGTCAAGACCTCTGGCGGCGCCTCAGCTCCCGCCCCTCGCGGCAGCGGCCTCGTGCAGCGCGAGCTCCAGAAGCGCCGTGTCGGTGAGCGTGCCCGAGCCGTCCGGCGGGATGAGCCATCGCACCCGGCCCACGGTGCTGCCGGGCCGGGGGGCGACGATCCACGCCCCTTGGCCGACGCCGCGGATACCGGTCCCGATCCAGCGGGCCGCCGTCCCCGGGGGCACGAAGAAGCCCATCCGGGAGTCGCCGAAGTCCGCGAGGACGGGCCCCGGCCTGTCGAGGAGCCGGGTGAGCACATCGAGCGTCGGATGGCCCAGCGCCCCTGGGACGATCAGCACGTCCCAGCGCCTTCCGGCGGGAAGGAGCGCCATCCCCTGGGGGTTCCGCTCCCACTCCCTCCGGCAGGCACCCGGATCCGGTGCCACCGATGTGAGCCATGCGACCGCGGCTTTCGCCCCCATGCCGGTCATGAACTGCCTCCCTCTGCCCGTGGGCACCGGCAGGGTCCTGCCGGTGCGTGCACGGGTGAGAGGGGGCGGGGCCCGGATCATGACGCGGGTTCGGCCACCGATCGGTGGTGATCTGCGTCACCCCCCAGGGGGCGCGCGGAGCCGGGCTCAGCTGTCGAAGCCGAGTCCCAGCCGGTCCATGGTCCGCAGCCACAGATCGCGGTGTCCGCCATGGCTGTCCGCCCGCGCGAGGGACCGCTTGGTGAGCTCGATACCGGCCCACGCGAACGGCTCGGGCGGGAAGGGCACCGGCCTGGACCGGACCATGCGCAGAGCGGTCCGGGCGGTCTCCCGGCCCGACAGCAGGTCGAGCATGACCTCGGCGCCGAAGCGCGTGGCCCCGACACCCAGCCCGGTGTATCCGGCTGCGTACGCGACCCGCCCGCGATGGGCCGTACCGAAGAACGCGGAGAAGCGGGAACACGTGTCGATCGCCCCGCCCCAGGCATGACTGAAACGCACACCGGACAACTGGGGGAAGCACTCGAAGAACTGCCCGGCCAGCTTCAGGAAGGTCTCCGGCCGCTGGTCCAGTGAGGGATCGAGCCGGCCTCCGTACGGATAGACGGCGTCGTATCCACCCCACAGGATCCGGTTGTCCGAGGAGAGCCGGAAATAGTGGAACTGGTTGGCGCTGTCCCCGAGTCCCTGACGGTTCCGCCAGCCGACCGAGGCGAGCTGATCCGCGCTCAGGGGCTCCGTCATCAGCGCGTAGTCGTACACCGGGACGGTGTACGGGCGCACCCGCCGCACCAGCGACGGAAAGACGTTCGTGCCGAGAGCGACATCGTGGGCGAACACCCTGCCGTACGGGGTGCGCACCGCCATGCCGGCACCCGACCGGGCCAGTTCGAGGCCGCGGGTGTGCTCGTGGATCCGTACGCCGAGGCCGAGGCAGGCCTCCTTCAGACCCCAGGCGAGCTTCGCCGGATGCAGCATGGCGACACCGCGCCGGTCCAGCAGGCCGCCCAGGAACGTCGGCGAGTCCACCTGGGCGCGCACCTGGTCACGGTCCAGGAGCTCCAGTCCGGTGAAGCCCAGCTCCTGCGTCCTTCGGTGCCATTCCCGCAGCTCGTCCAGTTGGTGGGGCTGCGTGGCGATGTCGATCTCGCCGGTCCGCTCGAAGTCGCAGTCGAGGGAGTGGCGGGCCACGGCCGCCTCGATGGCGTCGAGGTTCCGCGCGCCCAGCTCCTCCAGTGTCCCGATCTCGTCCGGCCAGCGCTCCAGGCCGTTGGCCAGGCCGTGGGTGAGCGAGGCGGCGCAGAATCCACCGTTGCGGCCCGAGGCGGCCCAGCCCACCTCGTGGCCCTCGATGAGGACGACGTCGCGCCCGGGGTCCCGTTCCTTGGCGATCAGCGCGGTCCACAGCCCGCTGTACCCGCCGCCGACGACCAGGAGATCGCACCGTTCGTCACCGGTCAGCGCGGGAAGGGCCCTGGGCCTTCCCGGGTCGTCGAGCCAGTAGGACAGGGGGCGTGCGTCGGAGAGTGAGCGTGCGGCATCACGCATGGCGTCCGGGGCCATGGTTTCCAACTCCTTCGGGTTTCATTTTCCCGCATTGCTCTTCCGCCGGTTCGCGATGAACTGTCCGGCGAGGACCACCGCCACGGCGATGACGAACATGGCCGTGCCGATGACGTTGATCTGCACGGGTGTTCCGCGCTGGGCCGATCCCCAGACGAACATGGGGAACGTCACCGTGGAGCCCGCGTTGAAGTTGGTGATGATGAAGTCGTCGAAGGAGAGGGCGAAGGCGAGCAGCGCGCCCGCGGCGATCCCCGGGGCGGCGATCGGGAGGGTCACCCGGACGAAGGTCTGCACGGGGCCCGCGTAGAGATCGCGGGCGGCCTCCTCCAGCCTCGGGTCCATCGACATCACACGCGCCTTGACGGCGGTCACCACGAAGCTGAGACAGAACATGATGTGGGCGATCAGCACGGTCCAGAAGCCGAGTTCGGCGCCCATGTTGAGGAAGAGCGTGAGCAGCGAGGCGGCCATGACGACCTCGGGCATCGCCATCGGCAGGAAGATCAGTGAGTTGATCGCGCCGCGCGCCCGGAAGCGGTAGCGGACCAGAGCGAAGGCTGTCATCGTGCCGAGCACCGTCGCGCCGACGGTCGCCCAGACGGCGATCCGCAGTGAGAGCGACAGCGACCCGCAGAGGTCGGCGACGCCGCAGGGGTCCTTCCAGGCGTCGAGGGAGAACTCCTGCCAGGCGTAGTTGAACCGCCCCTCGGGCCGGTTGAAGGAGAAGACCATCACGACGACGTTCGGCAGGATCATGTAGGCGAGGGTCAGCAGACCCGCGATCACGACCAGGTTCCGGCGAAGCAGGCGGAGTACGGGCATCAGACCAGGTCCTCCGTCCCGGAGCGGCGGATGTAGACGGTGACCAGGAGCAGGACGACCGCCATGAGGATGAAGGAGAGCGCGGCCGCCGTCGGGTAGTCCAGCACCCGGAGGAACTGGCTCTGGATGACGCTGCCGACCATCTTGGTGTCGGTGGAGCCGAGGAGTTCCGCGTTGACGTAGTCGCCACTGGCCGGGATGAACGTCAGCAGGGTGCCGGAGACGACGCCGGGCATGGACAGCGGCAGCGTCACCTTGCGGAACGTGGTGGCGGGGGTGGCGTACAGATCACCCGCGGCCTCGTGCAGCCGGCCGTCGATCCGTTCCAGTGAGGTGTACAGCGGCAGGATCATGAACGGCAGGAAGTTGTACGTCAGACCGCAGACGACGGCCATCGGGGTGGCCAGGACCCGGTTGTTCTCGGTCCAGCCCAGCCAGGCGGTGACGTCCAGGACGTGCAGGGTGTGCAGCACGTCGACGACCGCGCCGCCGTCCGCGAGGATCGTCTTCCAGGCCAGGGTCCGGATCAGGAAGCTGGTGAAGAACGGCGCGACGACCAGCACGAGCACCAGGTTGCGCCAGCGTCCCGCCTTGAAGGCGATCAGGTACGCGAGCGGGTAGCCCAGCAGCAGGCACAGGAGCGTGGCGGTGCCGGCGTACAGGAGGGACCGGACGAACTGCGGGTAGTAGTCCGCGAGGGCGTCCCAGTAGGTGCGGAAGTGCCAGGTGACCTCGAAGCCCTTCTCCAGGGATCCGGTCTGTACGGAGGTCGACGCCTGGTAGACCATCGGCAGCGCGAAGAAGACGAGCAGCCACAGGATGCCGGGAAGCAGCAGCCAGTAGGGGACGAGCCGCCTGCGGGTGGAGGGCTTGCGGATCACGGCTTTCACGGGGGGCGCCGGTGGCGCGTCGGTGACGCTCACGCCACGTCCTCCAGGCCGTCCGCACCCGCGTTGATGGACTGGGCCGCGTCGAGCCCGAAGGTGTGTTCGGGGTTCCAGTGGAGGACGACGTCGGCACCGGCCGCCAGCCGGCTGTCGCGCTCGATGTTCTGCTCGTAGACCTGGAGCGACGCACCGGCCGGGCTCTCGACGACGTACTGCGTGGAGACACCGATGAAGCTGGAGTCGGTGATACGGCCGGTGACCCGGTTGCGGCCGTCGGGTATCGCGTCCGCGTCGTCGGTGTGGGTGAGGGATATCTTCTCGGGGCGGACGCCCACGAGCAGCTTCTCCCCGCTCCGCGCCGGGGACGGGCACCGTCCGACGGGCAGCCTGAGCTCTCCGCCGCCGGCCGAGACCACGACGTCCGTGCCCGTGGAGACGATCTCGCCCTCGATGAGGTTGGAGGTGCCGAGGAAGTTCGCCACGAAGGTGGTCCGGGGGTTCTCGTACAGGTCGGCGGGGGCACCGAGCTGTTCGACCCGGCCGCCGTTCATCACCGCGACGGTGTCGGCCATGGTCATGGCCTCCTCCTGGTCGTGGGTGACGTGGACGAACGTGATGCCGACCTCGGTCTGGATCCGCTTGAGTTCGAGCTGCATCTGGCGGCGCAGCTTGAGGTCGAGGGCGCCCAGGGGCTCGTCGAGGAGGAGGACCTGCGGGTGGTTGATGAGCGCGCGGGCCACGGCGACGCGCTGCTGCTGGCCGCCGGAGAGCCGATGCGGCTTGCGCCGGGCGAAGTCGCCGAGCTGGACGAGGTCCAGCATCTCGCCGACCTGCTTCTTGACGGACTTGATGCCGCGGCGGCGCAGCCCGAAGGCTATGTTCTCGCTGACGTCGAGGTGCGGGAAGAGCGCGTAGCTCTGGAAGACGGTGTTGACGGGCCGCTTGTACGGGGGCAGGTCCGTGATGTCGCGGCCGCCGAGCGAGACCGTCCCGGTGGTGGCCTCCTCCAGGCCCGCGATCATCCGCAGGGTGGTGGTCTTGCCGCAGCCGGACGCGCCGAGCAGCGCGAAGAAGGAGCCCTGCGGGACGGTCAGGTCGAGGGGGTGCACTGCGGTGAAGGAGCCGTAGGTCTTGCTGATCCCGGTGAGACGGACGTCGCCGCCCGCCGTCTGCTGCTGTGTCATGGGTCGCGGTCCCAGAGTGTCGGAGGAGATCGGGAGGTGGAATGGCCGGTCAGGCGCCGATGAGCCCGGCGAACTTCTCCTCGTACGCCGTCTCTTCCTCGGAGCTGAGGGAACGGAAGGACCGCGACTTCGCGGCCATCGCCCTGTCGGGGAGGATCAGCGTGTTGGACGCCATCGACTCGTCGATCTTCGCGAGCTCACCGGCGACCCCGTCCACCGGGCAGACGTAGTTGATGTAGGCGGCCAGCTGGGCCGCGACCGGGAGCTCGTAGTAGTAGTCCATGAGCTTCTCGGCGTTGGTCTTGTGCCGCGCCTTCGCCGGGACCAGCATGTTGTCGCTCGACGTGATGTAGCCGGCGGACGGGATCGAGAACTTGATGGCCGGGTTGTCGGCCTGGAGCTGGATGATGTCGCCCGCCCAGGCCACACAGGCCGCGATGTCCCCCTTGCTCAGGTCCGCGGTGTAGTCGTTGCCGGTGAAACGGCGTATCTGCTTCGTGTCGACGCCCTTCTGCATCCGTCCGACGGCCGCGTCGAAGTCGGCGTCGGTGAACGACCCCGGGTCCTTTCCCATGTCGAGCAGCGTCATGCCGACCGAGTCGCGCATCTCGGAGAGGAACGAGACCTTGCCCTTGAGCCGGGGGTCGTCGAGCAGCTGGGTGACGGAGTCGACCTTCCGGCCGCCGGTCGCCTTCTCGTTGTAGGCGATGACGGTCGGGATACCGGTCCATGGATAGGAGTAGGCGCGTCCCGGATCCCAGTCGGGAGTGCGGAACTGGGCCGACAGGTTCGCGAAGGCGTGCGGCAGGTTCGCGTGGTCGAGCTTCTGGGCCCAGCCGAGGCGGATGATGCGGGCCGCCAGCCAGTCCGTCACGATGACGAGGTCGCGGCCGGTGTCCTGGCCCGCCGCGAGCTGCGGCTTGATCTTCCCGAAGAACTCGACGTTGTCGTTGATGTCCTCGGTGTACTTGACCTTGATCCCGGTGCGTCTCGTGAACGCGTCCAGCGTCGGACGGCTCTTCTCGTCCTCGCTGACGTCCATGTACTCGGTCCAGTTGGAGAAGTTGATCTGCTTCTCCGCCGCCGAGTGGTCGTCGGATGCGGCGGCGACCCCTTCCCGCTTCGCGGGCGGTATCCCGCACGCGCTCAGCGCCCCGAGGCCGCCGAGCGCGAGGGCTGCCGTGCCCGACGCCCGGAGAAGTGAACGGCGGGTGAGGGCGCCCCTGCCGTCTCTGAGGCTGCGCCTCATGGCGGCCAGCTGTGGCGCGGAGAGGCGCTCGGGCTCGTACTGCTCCATACGCGTGTGCCCTTCCGGGTGGGTGGGGCCGCCGGCCGGCGGCCGCTGCTATCGGTCCCCGAAGACGGTGCGGTGCCAGTCCTTCACGGCCACCGCGGTGTTGTCGTACATGACGTGCTTGACCTGCGTGTACTCCTCGAAGGAGTACGACGACATGTCCTTGCCGAAGCCGCTGGCCCCGTATCCGCCGTGCGGCATCTCGCTGATGATCGGGATGTGGTCGTTGATCCACACGCAGCCCGCCCTGATCTCGCGGGTGGCGCGGTTGGCCCGGTACAGACCGGTGCTCCAGGCGGAGGCTGCCAGCCCGTACGGGGTGTCGTTGGCGAGGCGGATTCCCTCGTCGTCGGTGTCGAAGGGCAGCACGACCAGGACGGGGCCGAAGATCTCCGAGGTGACGATCTCGCTGTCCTGGGCCGCGCCCGTGATCAGGGTGGGCCGGTAGTAGGCGCCGTCGGCGAGTTCGCCGCCGGGTGCCTCACCACCGGTGACGACGGTGGCGTAGGCGCGGGCGCGGTCGACGAATCCCGCGACCCGGTCACGCTGCTGACGGCTGATCAGCGGACCGAGGTCCGTCGACGGGGCGAAGGGGTCCCCCAGCCGCACGCTCTCCATGAGGGTGGCGACCCCGCTCACGAAGGCGTCGTAGAGGGGGCGCTGGACGTAGGCGCGGGTGGCGGCCGTGCAGTCCTGGCCCGTGTTGATGAGGGATCCGGCGACCGCTCCGTTGACGGCCGCGTCGAGATCGGCGTCGTCGAAGACGAGGAAGGGAGCCTTTCCGCCGAGTTCCAGGTGCAGGCGCTTGACGGTGGAGGTGGCGAGCGCGGCGACCCGCTTGCCGACCGCGGTGGATCCGGTGAAGGAGGTCATCACGACGTCGGGGTGGCTCACGAGGTGCTCGCCCGCCTCCCGCCCGGCGCCGGAGACGATGTTGATCACGCCGTCGGGGATGCCGGCCTCCGTGGCCGCCTGCGCGAACATCAGCGAGGTCAGCGGCGTGATCTCGGCGGGCTTCAGCACGATGGTGTTGCCCGCGGCGACGGCCGGGAGGATCTTCCAGGCCGCCATCTGGAGGGGGTAGTTCCACGGTGCGATCGAGCCGACGACGCCGAGGGCCTCACGGCGTACGTAGGAGGTGTGGTCGCCGCTGTACTCGGCGGCCGACCTTCCTTCGAGGTGGCGGGCGGCGCCGGCGAAGAACGAGGTGTTGTCGACCGTGCCGGGCACGTCGAACTCGGTGGAGAGTTTGACGGGCTTGCCGCACTGCAGGGATTCGGCGTACGCGAAGTCCTCGGCCCGGGCGGCGAGTACGGCGGCGAGGCGGTGCAGCGCCTCCGACCGTCCGGCCGGGGAGAGCCCCGACCAGCCGGGGAACGCCTCGCGGGCGGCTGCCACGGCGGCGTCGACGTCGTCGGTGCCCGCCAGTTCGTAGCGGAGGACCGTTCTGCCCGTGGCGGGGTCGACGACGTCCTGATGGTGTCCCGATGTGCCGGGGCGCAGACGTCCGCCGATGTACTGCGCACCGCCGGCGAAGCGGTCCTGCACCTGGAAACCCTTGCCCATGACGTTCTCCTCCGCTGCCTCCTGACCAGGGGCGGCGTAGCTTCTTGTCGAATTGAGAGCCGATCCTGACAGAGGGCACCTCCACCAACAAGGGATTCCGTTGTTTCCTTTTGGTTACGCGACGGAATCTGTCGACGATGTGTCTCGTGCGTACGGAAAACCCTGTACTGGCTGTCAGTGGCGGATGCCAGACTCGGCTGCCATGGGACAGGAACACATGGACGGCCTCCTGGCGCGCACGGCACGCGGGGAGAACGTGAAGTACCTGCCGTTCTGGGGGCACCGGCCGCGCTCGGACGGCCGGCTCGGGGAGAGCTGCCTCAGTCAGTGGTGGCCGGCGCCGTTCACCGTCGATTCGGTGACCTACGCCTCGGCGGAGCACTGGATGATGGCCGGCAAGGCACGGCTCTTCGGCGACGCGGGGGCGGAGGCGCTCGCCGTGGCGGCGAGAAGCCCGGCGGAGGCGAAGAAGGTGGGCCGGCTGGTCGAGGGGTTCGACGAGGCCGTATGGGCACGGGAGCGGTTCGCCCTGGTCGTCGCGGGAAGCGTCCACAAGTTCGGCCAGGACCCGGCGCTACGGGCGTACTTGCTGGGCACCGGTGAGCGCGTGCTCGTCGAGGCCAGTCCGATGGACCGGATATGGGGCATCGGGCTCGCCAAGGACGATCCGCGCACCGCGGACCCGGGTTCCTGGCGAGGGCTGAACCTGCTGGGCTTCGCGCTCATGGAGGCGCGTGCGCGGCTGCGCGAGGGGTGACACGGCGCACGGCCGGGCCCGGGGCACGCTTGCCCCGGCCCGGCCACGAGCGCCCGTTCGCCGCGTGTCAGCGGGAGGAGCCGACGACCAATGACGTGGCGTAGGGATCGTCGTAGTCGTAACCACTGCCCGACTCGTCGTTGGCGACGGCCCAGATGAGGAATCCGAGGAAGATCGCGCTGATGACGATGGAGACCGATCCCAGGATGATCCCGGCGAGCGCCATGCCACCGTTGGTCGCCTCGCCCCGCTTGGCGCGGCCCCGGCCGATGATGCCGAAGATCAGGGCCAGGACGCCCAGGACGATGCCGAACCCCCACATGCAGAAGCCGACCGCCGCGATGATGCCGAGGACCATCGCCGCGATCCCCAGCCCGTTCGCGGGCGCCGGGCCCCAGGGCTGCTGACCTCCGTAGCCGGGGTACCCGGGGTAGCCGTACGAGGGCGCGGCGGGCGCGGCCGGGTAGCCGTACGAGGCCGAGGGTGCGGCCGGAGCGGCCGGGTAGCCGTACTGGTCGTGCTGCCCCGGGCCGTTCGGCCCGACCGGGGGCGCGGGCACGGAGGGCTGCTGCGGGCCGAACGATCCGGCCGGGCCGGGTATCGGCCCGGTGCCCGCGTCGGCGCTCGGCATGGACGTGACCGTGGGCTGGTCGTGCACGGCGGGCGGGGCGGCGTCCGCGGGCTGCTTGCCCAGCTCGACCCTGTTGTCCGGCGGAGCCCACGGATCGCGCGGCGCGCCCTCGCCCCCGGGCTGCTGTGTGTTGTCTGACATGGGCCTCCCCCATCGTGGTCCCGCCATGCTACGGCCCGGCCTCCGGCCGCAGGGCCCCGCCTACGATGATCGGTGCAGCCGGTACGCCCGGCCGAAACAAGAGATCCGGGAGTATCCGATGAACGATCTGCACCCCTTCATCGCGGGGCTGCCCAAGGCCGAGCTCCACGTCCACCACGTCGGTTCGGCCTCGCCCCGCATCGTGGCCGAACTCGCGGCACACCACCCCGACTCCAAGGTCCCCACGGACCCGGAGGCGGTTTCGGACTTCTTCACCTTCACCGACTTCGGGCATTTCATCGACGTCTACCTCTCGGTGGTGGACCTGGTCCGCACCCCCGAGGACGTCCGGCTGCTGACCTTCGAGATCGCCCGGGACATGGCACGGCAGAACATCCGGTACGCGGAGCTGACCGTCACCCCGTTCAGCTCGACCCGCCGGGGGATCCCGGAACAGGGCTTCATGGAGGCCATCGAGGACGCCCGCCGGGCCGCCGAGGCCGAACTCGGCGTCGTCCTGCGCTGGTGCTTCGACATTCCGGGCGAGGCCGGTCTCGAGGCCGCCGAGGAGACGACCCGGCTCGCCGTCGACCTGCGGCCCGAGGGCCTGGTCTCCTTCGGTCTGGGCGGACCCGAGGTCGGCGTGGACCGTCCGCAGTTCAAGCCCTACTTCGACCGCGCGATCGCCGAGGGCCTGCACTCCGTCCCGCACGCCGGTGAGACCACCGGCCCGCAGACCGTGTGGGACGCGCTCACCGCGCTGCGCGCCGAGCGCATCGGCCACGGCACCAGTTCCACGCAGGACCCGAAGCTGCTGGCCCATCTCGCCGAGCACCGCATCGCCCTGGAGGTCTGCCCCACGTCGAACATCGCCACCCGCGCGGTGGCCGACATCGAACGGCACCCCATGAGGGAGATGGTCGAGGCGGGTGTACTCGTCACCGTGAACAGCGACGACCCGCCCATGTTCGGTACCGACCTCAACAACGAGTACGGAGTCGCGGCCCGGCTGCTCGGCCTGGACGAGCGCGGAGTGGCCGATCTGGCCAAGAACGCCGTGGAGGCCTCGTTCCTGGACCCGGCCGGCAAGCGGAAGCTGGCCGCCGAGATCGACACGTACACGACGAACTGGCTGCAGGCACCCGGCCGGTGATCCCGCCGGTCAGAATGGCCCCATGACCACCACCACCGTCACGGCCGTGGCACACCGCGGCGATCCCTACCGTGCCCGCGAGAACACGCTCCCTTCGATCCGGTCCGCGGTGGAACGGGGGGCGGACGCGGTCGAGATCGACGTCCGCGTCACGCGGGACGGGGTGCCCGTCCTGCTCCACGACTCCACGCTGGAGCGCCTGTGGGGCCACGACGTCCGCCTCGACCGGCTGGATCACCGGGAGTTGGCGGAACGGACCGGCGGCGGGGTGCCCACTCTCCGCGAGGCGCTGTCCGCCGCCGGAGACCGGCGGGTCATGGTCGACCTGCCCGGCTCCACCGACACGTCCGTACGGAAGATCGTCGGCCTGGTGCGGGAGTGCGGGGCGGAAGACCGCGTGTACTACTGCGCGGACACGCACGCGATGCTGCGGGTGCGCGCGGCCGATCCGTCCGCCGAGATCGCGCTGACCTGGACGACGCTCGCCCCTCCGCGCCCGGTACTTCTCGAGGCGGTGCGGCCCCACTGGCTGAACTACCGTTTCGGGCTGCTGAGCCGTGAGCTGGCCGACCGCGTCCACTCCGACGGGCTGCTGGTCTCCGCCTGGACGGTGGACACCCGGCGCACGATGCGCCGGCTGATGGCCTGCGGCGTCGACTCGATCACCACCAACCGGATCGACGCGCTACGGACGCAGCTGGCCAACTCTCCTTTGCATAGCGCTTCTTGATCGGTCCGGCATCATGGACGGTCCGTACCGCCCGTGATCCCAGGAGCAGACGTGACCGAGCCCGGCCGCCGCATCGCACCCTCCCGTGTCCGTGCCGACATCGCCCACAACGCCCGGGTGTGGAACTACTGGCTGGGCGGCGGCGACAACTACCCCGTCGACCGCGCGGTGGGCGACCGGGTCACCGGCATGTATCCGAGCATCGGTGAAGTGGCCCGGGCCGACCGGGCGTTCCTGGGCCGGGTGGTGCGTCACCTGGCCGGTGACGTGGGGATCGGCCAGTTCCTCGACATAGGCACCGGACTGCCGACCGCTGACAACACCCACGAGGTCGCCCAGCACACCGCCCCCGACGCGCGTGTGGTCTACGTCGACAACGACCCGATCGTCCTGGCGCACGCGCGCTCCCTGCTCACCAGCTCGCCCGAGGGCGCAAGCGAGTACATCGAGGCGGACGCCCGGGATCCGGAGCGAATCCTGAGCGCCGCCGGACGGACCCTGGACCTCCGGCGCCCGGTCGTGGTGATGATGCTGGGCATCCTCAACTTCGTCCTGGACACGGAGGAGGCGCGGGGCATCGTGGCGAAGCTGATGGACGCCCTGCCGTCCGGCAGCCATCTGGTGCTCACCCATCCCACGCTCGAACTGGGCGGCGAGGGCAACGAGGCCGCGATGCGCTTCTGGAACGAGAACGCCACCCCGCCCATCACCGCCCGCAGCCGCTTCGAGTTCGCCTCGTTCCTCGACGGCCTGGACATCCTGGAGCCGGGCATCGTGTCCTGCTCCCGCTGGCGGGCGGGCGCCGGCGGACGGACCCCCGAGGTCGCCCAGTTCGGCGCGGTGGGCCGGAAGCCCTGAGGCGGAGAGCCCCGATTCCCATGGGGTGATCCTGGGTGCGGAGACCGGGGGCACGATGGCTTCCGCGCGAGGCATGGGTCACCGACATCGGCATCGTGCTGCTGGTGCAGGCCGCGACGACCATGCCGTTCGTGGTGCCCCGCTCGGCCTTCGGAGCCCCGCCGGCGGAATGAGATCACCCCGCCGCGATCGCCTCCAGCCAGCACGCGAACGGCCCCGGGCCGGAGCCCGGGGCCGTCGGACAGGCGGCGTCGCTCAGCCGTCGAGCGACGTCATGACGTGCTTGATCCGGGTGTAGTCGTCGAAGCCGTACGCGGAGAGGTCCTTGCCGTAGCCGGACTTCTTGAACCCGCCGTGCGGCATCTCGGCGACGAGCGGGATGTGGGTGTTGATCCACACACAGCCGAAGTCGAGCTGCTTGGACATCCGCATCGCGCGGGAGTGGTCCTTGGTCCACACCGATGAGGCCAGGGCGTACTCGACACCGTTGGCGTACTCGACGGCCTGGGCCTCGTCCGTGAAGGACTGGACGGTGATGACGGGCCCGAAGACCTCGTGCTGGATGATCTCGTCGTCCTGCCGGAGCCCGGAGACGACGGTCGGGGCGTAGAAGTAGCCCTTGTCGCCGACCCGGTGGCCGCCCGCCTCGACCTTGGCGTGCGCGGGGAGCCGCTCGATGAAGCCGCTGACCTGGGCGAGCTGGTTGGCGTTGTTCAGCGGGCCGTACAGCACGTCCTCGTCGTCCGGCAGGCCGGTCTTCGTGTCGGCCGCCGCCTTCGCCAGCGCGGTGACGAACTCGTCGTGGATGGACTCGTGGACCATGACACGGGTCGCGGCCGTACAGTCCTGGCCGGCGTTGAAGTAGCCCGCGACGGAGATGCCCTCGACGGCCTTGGCGATGTCGGTGTCCTCGAACACGACGACGGGAGCCTTGCCGCCGAGCTCGAGGTGGACACGCTTGACGTCCTTGGCGGCGGACTCGGCGACCTGCATCCCCGCCCGCACCGAGCCGGTGATGGAGGCCATCGCCGGGGTCGGGTGCTCGACCATCGCCCGGCCGGTGTCACGGTCGCCGCAGATGACGTTGAAGACGCCCTTGGGCAGGATCTGCCCGATGATCTCGGCGATCAGCACGGTCGACGCCGGAGTGGTGTCGGAGGGCTTGATCACAACGGTGTTGCCCGCGGCCAGCGCCGGGGCGAACTTCCACACGGCCATCATCATCGGGTAGTTCCACGGGGCGACCTGGGCGCAAACTCCTACCGGCTCACGGCGGACGATGGAGGTGAGGCCCTCCATGTACTCGCCGGCCGAGCGGCCTTCGAGCATCCGGGCGGCGCCCGCGAAGAAGCGGATCTGGTCCACCATCGGCGGGATCTCTTCGGTACGGGTGAGCTCCAGCGGCTTGCCGGTGTTCTCCGACTCGGCCGCGATGAGGTCCTCGGCCCGCTCCTCGAAGGCGTCCGCGATCTTCAGCAGGGCCTTCTGGCGCTCAGCGGGAGTCACGTCGCGCCAGGCGGGGAACGCGGCGGCCGCGGCGTCCATGGCGGCATCGACGTCGGCCTGTCCGGAGAGCGGCGAGGTCGCGTAGACCTCTTCCGTCACCGGGTTGACCACGTCGATGGTCCGCCCGTCCGCGGCGTCCCGGAACTCTCCGTTGATGTAGTTGCGCAGACGGCGCACCTCGGTGGTCACAACCACCCCTCCTGTCGGCTGTCCGATGGGTGAGACTTCCACACTAGACCGTTGGGTGACGCTTTCGACATACCCACCCGCCGTGAACTTCGGATTCAGTCAGATTCGGAGTCCTGGACAACGAATTTCATCGATTTGGGCTTGCCAGACAGACGAGGCTCGGTGCACAGTGGGGTCGTGGCCAGTCGCAGCGCAGACTCCAGGACCGGGAACGGATCGCCTCCAGCGGTCGATGCCGTATCCCTCGCAATCATCGAGCAGCTCCAGGAGGACGGGCGCCGGCCGTACGCCGCGATCGGCAAGGCCGTGGGCCTCTCCGAAGCGGCCGTGCGCCAGCGCGTCCAGAAGCTGCTCGACCAGGGCGTGATGCAGATCGTCGCCGTCACGGACCCGCTCACCGTGGGACTGCGACGCCAGGCGATGGTCGGGATCAACGTCGAGGGCGACCTCGACCCCGTGGCCGAGGCCCTGTCAGCCATGGCCGAGTGCGAGTACGTGGTCATGACCGCGGGCTCCTTCGACCTCATGGTGGAGATCGTCTGCGAGGACGACGACCACCTGTTGGAGACGATCAACAAACGCATCCGGGCCATACCCGGGGTGCGCTCCACCGAGAGCTTCGTCTACCTCAAGCTCAAGAAGCAGACCTATATGTGGGGAACCCGATAGCCGTGAGCAAGGACCTGAGCCGGACCGCGTACGACCACCTGTGGATGCACTTCACCCGCATGTCGGACTACGAGAACGCGCCCGTTCCCACCATCGTGCGTGGCGAGGGCACCTACATCTACGACGACAAGGGCAAGCGCTACCTCGACGGCCTGTCCGGCCTCTTCGTGGTCAACGCCGGACACGGCCGTCACGAGCTCGCCGAGACGGCGTACAAGCAGGCGCAGGAGCTCGCCTTCTTCCCGGTGTGGTCCTACGCCCACCCCAAGGCCGTCGAACTCGCCGAGCGGCTCGCCCACCACGCCCCGGGCGACCTCAACAAGGTCTTCTTCACCACCGGCGGCGGCGAGGCCGTGGAGACGGCCTGGAAGCTGGCCAAGCAGTACTTCAAGCTCAAGGGCAAGCCGACCAAGTACAAGGTCATCTCGCGTGCCGTGGCCTACCACGGCACACCGCAGGGCGCCCTGTCGATCACCGGGCTGCCCGCGCTCAAGGCCCCGTTCGAGCCGCTGGTACCCGGCGCGCACAAGGTGCCCAACACCAACATCTACCGAGCCCCGCTCTTCGGCGACGACCCGGAGGCCTTCGGCCGCTGGGCCGCCGACCAGATCGAGCAGCAGATCCTCTTCGAGGGCCCGGACACCGTCGCCGCGGTCTTCCTGGAGCCCGTGCAGAACGCCGGCGGCTGCTTCCCGCCGCCGCCCGGATACTTCCAGCGGGTGCGCGAGATCTGCGACCGGCACGACGTGCTGCTCGTCTCCGACGAGGTCATCTGCGCGTTCGGCCGCCTCGGCACGATGTTCGCCTGCGACAAGTTCGGCTACGTACCGGACATGATCACCTGTGCCAAGGGCATGACCTCGGGCTACTCCCCCATCGGCGCCTGCATCATCTCCGACCGGCTGGCCGAGCCGTTCTACGAGGGTGACAACACCTTCCTGCACGGCTACACCTTCGGCGGTCACCCGGTCTCCGCCGCGGTCGGCCTGGCCAACCTCGACATCTTCGAGCGCGAGGGCCTCAACCAGCACGTCCTGGACAACGAGAGCGCGTTCCTGACGACGCTGCAGAAGCTCCACGACCTGCCGATCGTCGGCGACGTCCGCGGCAACGGCTTCTTCTACGGCATCGAGCTGGTGAAGGACAAGGCCACCAAGGAGACGTTCACCGACGAGGAGACCGAGCGCGTCCTGTACGGCTTCCTCTCCAAGGCGCTGTACGAGAACGGCCTCTACTGCCGGGCCGACGACCGCGGCGACCCGGTCGTCCAGCTCGCGCCGCCGCTGATCTCCGACCAGTCGACCTTCGACGAGATCGAGGGCATTCTGCGCGGTGTCCTGACGGAGGCGTGGACGAAGCTCTGACCGGCACCCCCGGCCACCGGAGAACACCGCTCCGAAAGTCATTTCATACGGTCCACGCGGCCCGGATGCACCCGTTCGAGTGAGAAGGGGTGCATCCGGGCCGTGTGCTGTCCCGACACCCCGCTTCGGCTGCCTAGCGTGCCGAGTGACCCATCGGCCTTTTTTTCGTTGTATTCGTCCCCCGTACGGGGGACAGGAAATCTGATCCGAACCGAGGTGTACGCCATGGTGGCCCCGCCCGACAACGACGTGATCTGGGCACGTTCCCTGCACCACTCCCACAACGGATCGCCGGGGCTCAGCGGTGTCTCGCTCGGTGTCCGGGACGGCGAGATCCTCTCCGTGACCGGCCCCCGCGGGTCCGGGAAGACGACCCTGCTCCACTGCCTCTCCGGCCAGCTGGTGCCTCAGCAGGGCGAGGTCTGGTTCAACAGCGTGCCCGTGCACACGATGGGCCCCCGGCTGCGCGAACAGCTCCGCCGGGACAGATTCGGCTGGATCGCGGCCGAGCCGCAGCTGGTGCCCGAGCTCAGCACCTGGGAGAACGCCGCCCTGCCGCTGCTGCTGCGGGGCGTCCCCCACCGGGCGGCGAAGAAGGCGGCCACCGAGTGGCTGGACCGCCTGGACATCGGCCCGCTCGCCAGGAAGCGGCCCCACACCCTGGTCCAGTCGCAGCGTCAGCGGATCTCCGTGGCCCGCGCGCTGGCCGCGTCGCCGTCCGTGATCTTCGCGGACGAGCCGACCGCCACTCTGCACCACGCCGAGCGCGCGCAGCTCCTGCGCACCCTCACCACGGCGGCCCGGTCCCACGGGATCACCGTCGTGCTGGCCACCCACGACGCGTCGGTCGCCGCACTCGCCGACCGCGTGGTCAGCCTGCTGGACGGCCGCCGCGTCACCACCGTCTCCCTGCCCGCCGCGTCCGATACGGAAGGCCGCTCGGCGTGCTCGCTCTCCGTCTGACCCGCGGCTCGCATCCCCTGGTCCTGATGCGGCGTCTGCTCCTCGCCGCCGCGTCGGCCGGGGTGGGCTTCCTGCTCCTGTGCACCCTGGGGTACGCCTCCGGGCACCCGGCGAACGCGCCGAGTTCCGTACTGCGCCTGCTGTGGTGCGCCGTCCCGCTCGCCGCGACCGTCCAGTTCGCCGTGGCGGTCGCGCGCACGGATCCCAGCACCCGCCCCCGGCCCGGCCTCTTCGCCTCCGGTCTCGGGCCGGCCCGTCTCGCCGTGCTCGCGGCGATCTCGACCGCGGTCTCCACCACGCTGGGATCGGTGGTGGCGCTGCTCTTCTTCCTCCATCTCCGCGGCGATCTGACCGGGCTGCCGTTCGACGGCGGTGCGGCCGAGTTCCTCGGCGCGGGCACCCCGCTGCCCCTCGGCGCCGCGCTCACGCTGCTGGCCCTGGTGCCGCTGGCCTCGTCCGCGGCCGGCGGCCTCGCGCTGCGCTCCAGGCCGGTCGCGCCGTCCGAGGCCCAGGAGGCCGAGGAGGACCTCGCACCCGCGCCGACGCCGACGGGGCTGCCCTGGGGAGTCGCACTCATCGCGGCCGGGCTCGCGGTCGAGGCGTACGCGAGCCGTGGTTCGTCGGGCAACCCCTTCCCGCTGCCGGGCCGGCTGGACTCCACCCCCGCCGCGGTGCTCGCGGGCTGGACCCTCACCGCGATCGGCCTGGCCATGGCCGGGCCCGGCCTCACCCATCTGTGCGGACGGCTGCTCCAGTCGGTACGCCCGGGAGCCGTACGGCTGCTGGCGGGCAGGGTCCTGATGGACGAGGCGGTCCGGATCGGCCGCCCGCTGGGCATCGTCTGCGCGGTGGTGTCGGGGGTGCTCGCGGCCTCGGTGCTCTACACCGGCGGATCCCGCCCCTTCGGCCCGCTCACCGCGCTCGGTGCCGTACTCGTCCTCGGCTGCACCACCGCGACCCTGCTGACCACGGCGCTGGAGGCCAAGCAGGCCCGTGTCCGCACGGCCAGGACCCTGCTCCGGCTCGGCGCCCCGGCCTCCGCTCTCCGCGCCGCCGCCGCCCTGCGGGCGCTGGTGCTGCTGGCCGTACTCGCCCCACTGACCTGGGCGATCGCGGAGCTGGCGGCACTGCCTCTGACGGGGTGACACCGCCACCCCGGGGCGGTACGTAGCATGTCGGCGTGGAGAATACGGACGAGTACACCTACGCACCCGGCGTCGAGATAGAGACGCTCACCGCATTCGACCAGGCAGTCGCGGCCGGATCCCTCGCCGGTCACCGCGTCCAGGCCGTCGACCTGACGGCCCGGGGCGACGCACTGCTCACGACCGACACCCGGGGCGCCGTCTTCCTCGGCTGCCGCATGGAGCCCCGCGCGGAGGCGAAGATACGCGCGGACGGGGCCTTCGTCTTCCCGCCGGTGCCCGGCCTCCCCTTCGACCCGTACCGCGGACTGCTCTACACCCCGGACGCCCTGTACGAGGGCCTGGCGGAGGACGGTTACGGGGCGACCCCGGACGCGCGGGCCTACGGCTGGTTCCAGCTGACCAAGGCGAACGGTGACGTCTTCGCCTCGATGCTGCGGGCACTCCACGACGACGCGGTCTCCGACGCCCTGGACGAGCACCTCGTCGGCGCCCGTGTGGTGGGTGTCATGGGCGGCCACGCGATGGCCCGCGGATCCGAGGAGTACCGAGGCGCGGCCGTGCTAGGCAGGGAGCTGGCCCGCAGCGGCCTGACCGTCGCGACGGGTGGTGGCCCCGGCGCCATGGAGGCGGCCAATCTCGGCGCGTACGCGGCTCCGCACTCCGACGCGATGCTGCTCAAGGCCTGCGAACTCCTCGCCGCGACACCGTCGTTCGATCCGTCCGTCACCGACTGGGCGAGGGCCGCCTTCGCCGTACGGGAACGCTGGCCCGAAGGGGGCTCCTCCGTCGCGATTCCCACGTGGTTCTACGGCCACGAGCCGCCGAACGCCTTCGCGGACCACATCGCCAAGTACTTCGCGAACGCCCTGCGCGAGGACGGGCTGCTGGCCCGCTCGACGGCCGGGGTGATCTTCCTGCCGGGTGCCGCCGGGACCGTGCAGGAGATCTTCGACAACGCGACGCCCAACTACTACGAGTCGCGATCCGCGCCCACACCGATGGTGCTGGTGAACCGTGCGCACTGGACGGAGAAGCTGCCCGCCTGGCCTCTGCTGAGCGCGCTGGCCGCGGACCGGGCGATGGAGTCCCGTATCGCGCTCGTCGACACGGTGGAGGAGGCGGCTCCGGCGCTCGCCCGGCTGACGGGCTGACCCGGCCGGACGGGCTCAGCGGGTGGCGAGCCTGGCGTCGAGGGCGTCGAAGAACGCCTCCCAGCCGTCCTCGGCCGCCGCGTACTGCTCGGGCGTGAGGTTGCCGCCGCGCTGCCGGAAGACCATCTCGGTGGACTTCCGGCTCTTCTCGGTGAACGTGACCGTGACGGTCTCGCCTTCTGTGCCCGCGGGCGCGCTCCCGTCCTTCAGCGTGAAGACGAGCCGCTCGGGGGCGGACACCTCCAGGTAGACGCCGTGGAAGGGCATCTCCGCGCCGGGCACCACGATGACCAGGCGCCACTCGCCACCCGGCGTCACGTCCATCGACACCCGGCCGAGCGGCACGTCGGCGTCGCCCCCGTACCAGGCGGCGAAGTCCTCGGGGGCCGTCCAGGCTTCGAAGACCCGGTCCCGCGGCACCGCGACGACGCGGGTGATGTCGATGCCCTCGCGCACTGCCGGCGTCATGGTCCCTGCCCCTTCCGGACGATTCCGTGTCCAGGGGATCACGCACCCGGGCGAGCCGCCGGCCGGTGTACGGACGTCCCGGGCCCGGGGTCAGCCCGCGGGGGGCAGGACCACCGTCTCGTCCGGGTCGAACGTCACGCCCACGACGGCGCCCTCGTCCGGGGTGTCCCGCAGACCGCACTCCGCCTCCAGGGCCGGCCCGTCGCCGGGGTGCAGGACGACGGTGACACGGTGGCCGCGGAAGGTCCGCACGCCCGCCGTGCACCGAAGGCCGTCCGCCGGGCCGCCGATCCGCACGCCGCCCGGCCGCACGAGCAGTTCGCAGTCGCCCTGGGGTGAGCCCTCGGGGACCGGCACCTTGCCCCAGGCCGTGTCGGCGGCCGTACCGGTGACCGTGGCGTCCACCAGGTTGTCGAAACCGAGGAAGCGGGCGACGAAGGCCGAGGCGGGGCGCCGCCAGACCTCCAGCGGGGTACCGGCCTGGGCGATCCGGCCGTCCCGCATGACCACGACCCGGTCGGCGAGCGCGAAGGCCTCGCCCTGGTCGTGGGTGACGGCGAGCACCGTGGTGCCCAGCCGGCCGAAGAGGGTGCGCAGCTCGACCACGAGCCGTTCGCGCAGGCTCCTGTCCAGCTGGCCCAGCGGTTCGTCCAGCATCAGCAGCTTCGGGCGGGGCGCCAGGGCCCGGGCGAGTGCCACGCGCTGCTGTTCACCGCCGGACAGGGCGGCGACGGCCCGCCTGCCGGCCCCTGGCAGTCCGACCAGGTCCAGGAGCTCGCCTGCCCTGCGGTCACGCTCGGCGCGCGGGACGCCGTGCATCCTCAGCCCGAAGGCGACGTTGGCACCGACGTCGCGGTGCGGGAAGAGCTGGTGGTCCTGGAACATCAGGCCGAGCCCGCGCCGGTGCACGGGCAGGGGCGCCTGGTCGGCGCCGTCCAGCAGCACTCGGCCGCCGTCCAGGGGCTGCAGGCCCGCCACGGCCCGCAGCAGCGTCGACTTGCCGCTGCCGCTCGGACCCAGCACACAGACGATCTCGTGGTCCGCGACCTCCAGGTCCACGGCGTCCAGCGCGGTCCGCTTCCCGAACCGCACCGTCGCCGACTCCACTGCCAGCATCTCTAGAACTCCCCGGATCGGTCGGTGCGGATACGTTCGAGCAGGAGCAGCGACACCGCGCACACCAGCATCAGAATCGTGCTGAGGGCCATCGCCTGGCCGTAGTTGAGCTCTCCGGAACGCCCCAGAAGCCTGGCGACGGCGACCGGCAGGGTGGGGTTGTCGGGACGTGCGATGAACACGGTCGCCCCGAACTCACCGAGCGACACGGCGAAGGCGAAGCCCGCCGCCACCAGCACCGCCCGCCGCACCAGCGGAAGGTCGACCTCGCGCCAGGCCCGCAGGGGCGAGGCCCCGAGCACGGCGGCGGCCTCCCGCAGCCGCTCGTCCACGGCGCGCAGGACGGGCAGCATGCTCCGTACGACGAAGGGGACGCCCACCAGCGCCTGTGCGAGCGGGACCAGGATCCATGACGTACGCAGGTCGAGAGGGGGCTCGTCGAGCGTGATGAGGAAACCGAATCCGACGGTGACCGCGGAGACCCCGAGCGGGAGCATCAGCAGCGCGTCGAAGCCCCGCACCAGCGGCCCCGCGCGCCTGGTCAGGGCCGCTGCGGCAAGACCACCGATCACGAGGGCGATGAGGGTGGCGACCACCGCGTACCGCATCGAGTTCCCGATGGCGTCGAGCGGCGGCACCAGGAAGGTGGAGCCGTTGGCGTCGGCGGACTGCAGCGCGCGGTAGAAGTCGAAGCCGTAGCCGCCGGAGGTGTCCAGGGAGCGTTCCACCAGTACGCCGAGCGGCACCACGACCAGCAGCAGGACGGTCAGCAGGACGCCGCCGAGCAGTGCCCGCTGCCCCGCCCCACGGGGCGGCCGGGCCGTCTGCGCCGGGTCGACGAGCTTCAGGACCGTCTCCCGGCGCCGCACGGTCCACGCGTGTACGGCGAGGATCCCTCCGACCGCGGCGAACTGCACCAGGGTCAGCACGGCAGCCGTCGGCAGGTCGAGCAACTGGGCGGTCTGCCGGTAGATCTCCACCTCCAGCGTGGAGTAGGCCGGACCGCCGAGGATCTGGACGACTCCGAAGGAGGTGAACGTGAAGAGGAAGACCATCAGGGCAGCCGCGGCCACGGCCGGGGCCAGCGCGGGCAGGGTCACCCGCCGCCAGGCGGCGAAGCGGCCGGCTCCCAGCACCCGGGCGGCTTCCTCCTGACGGGGGTCGAGCTGCGACCACAGGCCGCCCACCGTCCGTACGACGACCGCGTAGTTGAAGAACACATGAGCCAGCAGGATCGCCCACACCGTGGTGTCCAGCCGGACTCCCCAGAGCTCGTCGAGGAACCCGCCCCTTCCGAGCAGCGCCAGGAACGCCGTGCCCACCACGACGGTCGGCAGGACGAACGGCACGGTCACCACGGCCCGCAGCAGCTGCTTCCCGGGGAACGCGAAACGGGCGAAGACGTAGGCGCCCGGGAGCGCGATCACCAGGGTGAGCACCGTCGAGGCGAGGGCCTGCCAGGTGGTGAACCAGAGGACGTCGAGGATGTCCGGCCGGCTCAGCACCGCGCCGATCCGGCCGAACCGCCAGACGCCGTCCGCCTTCAGCCCCCGGCCGACGATCGCGACGACGGGGTAGGCGAAGAACAGCGCGAAGAACGCGACGGGCACGACCATGAGACCGAGCCGCACCGCGTTCCCTCCGCGCGGGGGCCTCGCGGCTACTTCACGACGAGCGAGGACCACGACTGGACCCACTGCTCACGGTTCTTGGCGATCTTCTCCGGAGCCACGGTCGCCGGCTCGTCGACGGTCGCACCGAACTTCGTGAAGAGTTCCGGCAGTTTCGCGTCCTTCACCACCGGGTTCACGAACATGTTCAGCGGCATGTCCTCCTGGAACTGCCTGCTGATCAGGAAGTCCAGCAGCGCCTTGCCTCCCGCCTCGTTCTTCGCGCCGTCCAGCAGGCCGGCGAACTCGATCTGGCGGAAGCAGGTGCCGGTGGCGACGCCGGTCGGGGCCTCGGTGGGCTGCGGATCGGCGTACAGCACCTCGACGGGCGGGCTGGACGCGTACGAGACGACGAGCGGCCGGTCGGCCTTGGCCTTCTTACCGCCCGCGGAGCCGGAGAACTCCTCGTTGTACGCCTGCTCCCAGCCGTCGACGACCTTGACGCCGTTGTTCTTCAGCTTCTTCCAGTAGTCCTGGTAGCCCGTCTCGCCCTGGCTGGCGACGGTGCCGAGGAGGAAGCCGAGGCCGGGCGACGAGGTCGCGGCGTTCTCGGTGACGAGGAGGTTCTTGTACGCGGGCTTCAGCAGGTCCTCGAAGGACTTCGGCGGGGCGAGCTTCTTGTCGGCGAAGTACTTCTTGTCGTAGTTGACGCAGACGTCGCCGGTGTCGACGGGCGTGACCCGGTGCTTCTCCGCGTCGAGCTGGGTGTCGGCCGCGACGCGGTCGAGGCCCTTCGCCTCGTACGGCGTGAACAGGCCGTTGTCGAGGGCGCGGGAGAGCAGGGTGTTGTCGGCGCCGAAGAACACGTCGCCGCGGGGCGAGCCCTTGGTCAGGATCTCCTGGTTGAGCGCCGCTCCGGCGTCACCGCTCTTGAGCACCTTGACCTTGTAGCCGGTCTCCTTCGTGAACGCCTTCAGGACGGCGTCCGAGGCGTTGAACGAGTCGTGGCTGACGAGTGTGACGGTCTTCGAACCGGCTCCCGTGTCACCGGAAGACTTGTCGTCGGAGCCGCCGCAGCCCGCGAGGACGGTGACGCCGAGTGCGGCGGCGAGCGCTGTCGCCGCGTACTTCGTGGTGGTGTTCATGGTGATTCCTCCTGGAGGTGACCAGGAAGAGACGCGGCCCTGCCCGCTCGGCGAGCGGGCAGGGCGCAACAGCTTGAGTAAGGTCCGAACTTCCTACCCGGAATGACCCGGGCGAGGTTCAGAGGGTCTGCGGCCGACCTGTCCTCGGTGCCGCACTCTCAGCGCTGTGGCGCTCCCCTGTCGGAATATGAAGTTGATTTCCGGGCCAGGCTACACCGGCCGGATCACACCGCACCGGCCGGATCACACCGCCCGGGCCGGACAGCACCGGCCCACCGGGACAGCCTCAGCGCTCGGAGGCAGCCAGCTGCCCGCAGGCCCCGTCGATCTCCTGACCGCGGGTGTCCCGGACGGTGACCGGTACGCCGTGGGCGGCGATCGCCTCGACGAACGCCTTCTCGTCCTCGGGCCGCGAGGCGGTCCACTTGGAGCCCGGGGTCGGGTTCAGCGGGATGAGGTTGACGTGTACCCGCTTGCCCTTGAGCAGCCGGCCCAGCCGGTCGCCCCGCCATGCCTGGTCGTTGATGTCGCGGATCAGCGCGTACTCGATGGAGATACGGCGGCCGGACTTCTCCGCGTACTCCCACGCGGCGTCCAGGACCTCACGGACCTTCCAGCGGGTGTTCACGGGCACGAGGGTGTCGCGCAGCTCGTCGTCCGGGGCGTGCAGCGAGACCGCGAGGCGGCACTTGAAGCCCTCGTCGGCGAAGCGCAGCATCGCCGGCACCAGTCCCACCGTGGACACGGTGATCCCCCGCTGCGAGAGCCCGAGGCCGTCGGGCTCCGGATCCGTCAGCCGGCGGATCGCCCCGACCACACGCTTGTAGTTGGCCAGTGGCTCGCCCATGCCCATGAAGACGATGTTGGACAGCCGTGCCGGGCCACCCGGGACCTCGCCGTCGCGCAGCGCCCGCATGCCGTCCACGATCTGGTGCACGATCTCGGCGGTCGACAGATTCCGGTCGAGCCCCGCCTGGCCGGTCGCACAGAACGGGCAGTTCATCCCGCAGCCCGCCTGCGACGAGATGCACATGGTCACCCGGTCCGGGTAGCGCATGAGGACCGACTCGACGAGCGTCCCGTCGTGCAGCTTCCAGAGCGTCTTGCGGGTGGTGTCGTCGTCACAGCTGATGTGGCGCATGACCGACATCAGGTCGGGGAACATCGCCTCGGCGAGCTTGTCGCGCGACGCGGCCGGGATGTTGGTCCACTCCGCCGGGTCGTGCGCGTACCGCGTGAAGTAGTGCTGCGACAGCTGCTTGGCGCGGAAGGGCTTCTCGCCGGTCGCGGCGACTGCTTCCTTGCGCTCGTCGGGCGTGAGGTCGGCGAGGTGCCGCGGCGGCCTCTTGGCTCCGCGGGGCGCGACGAAAGTGAGTTCTCCGGGCTTAGGCATGGTTCTTCCAGTGTCGCAGACACGCCGAGGTACTCCGGGCCGCCGACGGCCGGGCGGCAGCGGGACGCCCGCGGGGCAGCCGCAGGCCTTCGGCGACAGCCGCTCCAGGGCCCGCGGACGGCTCAGCCGCAGGCTGCGACAGTGACCGATCCCACGACGGAGGCCCGGTCCGCTCCGGCAGCCGGCGCGGGGGTGTCCCCGTCCGGGGCGCGGGCACACGCAGCCCATGAACCCTGACGTAGTGGCAGCAGCCGAACTTGCCGGGCGCTGGCAGGGCCCTCCGTGGTTCAGGTGGGCGTTCCTGGCGGTGTGGGTGCTGTGCGGAGTGTTCGTCCTCGTACGCCTGCGCAGGAACGGCTGGAAGTTCCCCCGACGCCGTTGAGCGCACAAGGGTGGGGCCGTCGTCCACCGGACGACGGCCCCACCCTTTCGAGCCGCGGCACAGGAAGCCGCCGCTGCACTCAGCCGGATCCTACGAACAGGACCAGCAGCAGCCACACGACCGGCGCACTCGGCAGCAGCGAGTCGAGCCGGTCCATGATGCCGCCGTGGCCGGGCAGCAGCGTGCCCATGTCCTTGATCCCGAGGTCCCGCTTGATCATGGACTCGCCCAGGTCCCCCAGCGTCGCACTGGCGGCGACGGCGAGGCCCAGCAGCAGCCCCTGCCACCAGCTGCCGTCGTCGATCAGGAACTGCATGCACAGTGCGCCGGCGACCATCGCGAAGCCGACGGCGCCCAGGAGGCCCTCGCGGGTCTTCCCGGGGCTGATGCGAGGTGCCAGCTTGTGCGTCCCGAAACGCCATCCGACGGCGTACGCACCGGTGTCGGCGACCACCGTGAGCAGCAGGAAGGTCAGCACCCGCCACGGACCGTCGTCCGCGGTGAGCATCATGCTGACGAACGTCGCCAGGAACGGCACGTAGAACACGGCGAAGACACCGGCCGTGACGTCCTTGAGGTACCCCTCCGGCGGCTCCGTCATCCGCCAGACGAGGACCGCGATCGCCGTGAGCGCCATGGCGACCCAGGCACCTTCCGCGTCCCGCACGTAGCCGGCGACCACCATGGCGGCGCCGCCGACAGCGAGCGGCACGAGGGGGGCGTTGATCCCCTTGCGCTCCTTGAGGCGGGAGGTGAGCTCCCAGAGGCCCACCACCACAGCGAGGACGACCACACCGACGAAGACCGCCTTCACGACGAAGAGCGATCCGGCGACGACCGCGCCGAGCCCGAGGCCGACCCCTATGGCGGCACGCAGATCACGCCCCGCACGCTTCTTGGGCGGCGGGGGCGACGGCAACGGGGTGGACATGGGCTCCTGCGGCTTTTCGTCACGGAACAGGGGGCCGCTGACACGCGCGGCGGCGTCCCCGTTCCGGTCGTCGCGGTCGTCAGCGTCTCTACCTGCGTCGGGAGCGTCCGGCACGATGGGCATGGGCCGAGTCTGCTGGGCGCCATGCACATCGTATGCAGGACCCGCCGGAGCGGCCCCCATCTCGGACGCGCCCCAGTAACCGGCTCCCCGCGGGGCGCCCCAGGAAGAGTCGTTCATCAGACTTCGAGCAGCTCGGCTTCCTTGTGCTTGAGCAGCTCGTCCACCTGTGCGACGTACTTCGCGGTGGTGTCGTCGAGCTCCTTCTCCGCACGGCGGACCTCGTCCTCGCCGGACTCCTTGTCCTTGACGAGCTTGTCGAGCGCCTCCTTGGCCTTGCGGCGGATGGAGCGGATCGAGATCTTGGAGTCCTCGGCCTTGGTCTTGGCGACCTTGATGTACTCCTTGCGGCGGTCCTGCGTGAGCTCGGGGAACGTCACACGGATGATGTTGCCGTCGTTGCTCGGGTTCACGCCGAGGTCGGAGTCACGGATCGCCTGCTCGATGTTGCGCAGTGCGGTCTTGTCGAACGGGGTCACCACCGCCATACGCGGCTCGGGGACCGAGAAGGAGGCGAGCTGGTTGATCGGGGTCAGCGCGCCGTAGTAGTCCGCGACGATCTTGTTGAACATCGCCGGGTGCGCGCGGCCGGTACGGATCGCGGCGAAGTCCTCTTTCGCGACGACGACGGCCTTCTCCATCTTCTCCTCGGCCTCGAGGAGGATTTCTTCGATCACCACGTGCTCCTGCGTGTCTTGAGCGGACCCGGCATCGTCGGGCCCTGCGGATCCTGCGTCGCGTCCTCACCTGCACGGTGTCCGACCGGCAGGCCGTTGTCCATCCTTTGGGCTGTCAGGCCCGGGTGCTCTCGTCGCTCACCAGCGTGCCGATCTTCTCACCCTTGACCGCGCGGGCGATATTGCCCTCCGCGGTCAGCTCGAAGACGAGGATCGGAAGCTGGTTGTCGCGGCAGAGCGTGATGGCGGTGGCGTCGGCGACCTTGAGGTCGCGGGCGATCACCTCGCCGTACTCCAGCGCGTCGAACTTCACCGCGTCGGGGTTGGCCTTCGGGTCGGAGTCGTAGACCCCGTCCACGCCGTTCTTCCCCATCAGCAGCGCCTCGGCGTCGATCTCCAGGGCGCGCTGGGCCGCGGTCGTGTCGGTGGAGAAGTAGGGCATTCCCATGCCGGCACCGAAGATCACGACGCGTCCCTTCTCCAGGTGCCGTACGGCACGGAGCGGGATGTACGGCTCCGCGACCTGGCCCATGGTGATGGCGGTCTGGACGCGTGAGTCGATGCCTTCCTTCTCCAGGAAGTCCTGCAGCGCGAGGCAGTTCATGACCGTGCCGAGCATGCCCATGTAGTCGGACCGCGCCCGGTCCATGCCGCGCTGCTGGAGCTCGGCGCCACGGAAGAAGTTGCCGCCGCCGATGACGACCGCGATCTCCGCGCCGTCGCGAACGACCGCGGCGATCTCGCGCGCGATCGTGTGCACGACATCGGGGTCGACGCCGAGTCCTCCGCCACCCGCGAAGGCCTCGCCGGACAGCTTCAGCATGAAGCGCCCGGAAATCGTGCCGTCGTCGCGCTTGTGGTCACCCTGTGTGGCGTCCGCGCCCTTGTTCATGGAGATTCTCCTCGTGCACATACGAAGAAGGCCATTGCCGGTGGGTCTGTTGTCCCTCAGCGGCAATGGCCTCCTCGTCAGATCTGCGGTCGTCCGGCTGAGTGCGGCCGACGACTGCACCAGACCCTATCGGGGTCCACCGTTGTTCGCGGACGGACTCAGATGCCGACCTTGATGCGCGTGAAGCGCTTCAGGGTGACACCGGCCTCGTCCAGGACCTTCTGGACGGACTTCTTGTTGTCCAGCGCGTAAGGCTGGCCGAGGAGGGTGGCCTCCTTGAAGAAGCCGTTGACGCGACCCTCGACGATCTTCGGGAGCGCGGCTTCGGGCTTGCCCTCGGCGCGCGTGGTCTCCTCGGCGACACGACGCTCGGCCTCGACGACCTCGGCCGGGACGTCCTCGCGAGCGAGGTACTTCGGGGCGAAGGCGGCGATGTGCTGGGCGATACCCTTCGCCAGCTCGGCGTCGGCCTTGTCCAGCTCGACCAGGACACCGATCTGCGGCGGCAGGTCGGGCATGGTGCGGTGCATGTAGACGGAGACGTAGTCGCCGGTGAACTGCGCGAAGCGGTCCAGGACGATCTTCTCGCCGAGGTTGGCGTTGGCCTCGTCCACGTACGCCTGGACGGTCTTGCCGGACTCGATCTCGGAGGCGAGGAGCGCCTCGATGTCGGCCGGGGAGGTCGCGGCGACGTGGGCGGCGAGCGTGTTGGCGACAGCCTGGAACTTGTCGCCCTTGGCGACGAAGTCCGTCTCGCACTTCAGCTCGAGCAGGACGCCGGACGTCTTGTCCTCGGAGACGAGGGAGACGACGGCGCCGTTCTCGGCAGAACGGCCCTCGCGCTTGGCGACGCCCTTCTGGCCCTTGATGCGCAGCGCCTCGACGGCACCGTCGACGTTGCCGTCGGCCTCGTCGAGCGCCTTCTTGCAGTCCATCATGCCGGCGCCGGTGAGCTCGCGGAGCTTCTTGACGTCAGCGGCGGTGTAGTTCGCCATGAGTCTGTTTCTCTCTCGAAGTCTGAAAGATCTACGGGTGGACGGCGGGGGCGGTGCCTGCGCACCGGCCCCCGCCGTCATTCAGCCGTGACTGACGGGTGTCAGGCCTGCTCGGCGTCCGCGGCCGGCGCCTCGGCGGCGGGGGCCTCGGCGGCGGTCTCGTCCTGCTCGGCAGCGATGGCGGCCGGCTTGGCGTCGGCTTCGGCGTCCTTCTCGGTCTCGACCGAGGACTGAACCTCGGCGTCGTCCTTCTTCTCGCCCGTGAGCAGGTCGCGCTCCCACTCGGCGAGGGGCTCGCCGGCGGCCTTCTCGCCCGGCTTCGAGTCACCGGTGGCGGCACCGGAACGGGCGATGAGGCCCTCGGCGACGGCGTCGGCGATCACGCGGGTGAGCAGGGTGACGGAGCGGATCGCGTCGTCGTTACCCGGAATCTTGTAGTCGACCTCGTCGGGGTCGCAGTTGGTGTCGAGGATCGCGACGACCGGGATGTGGAGCTTGCGCGCCTCACCGACGGCGATGTGCTCCTTCTTGGTGTCGACGATCCAGACGGCGCTCGGCACCTTCTGCATCTCGCGGATACCACCGAGGGTCTTCTCCAGCTTGGCCTTCTCGCGGGAGAGGACCAGGAGCTCCTTCTTGGTGAGGCCGGAGGCGGCCACGTCCTCGAAGTCGATGAGCTCGAGCTCCTTCAGACGCTGAAGGCGCTTGTAGACGGTGGAGAAGTTGGTGAGCATGCCACCGAGCCAACGCTGGTTGACGTACGGCATGCCGACGCGCGTCGCCTGCTCGGCGATGGCCTCCTGGGCCTGCTTCTTCGTACCCACGAACATGATGGAGCCGCCGTGGGCGACGGTCTCCTTGACGAACTCGTAGGCGCGGTCGATGTACGACAGCGACTGGAGCAGGTCGATGATGTAGATGCCGTTGCGCTCGGTGAAGATGAAGCGCTTCATCTTCGGGTTCCAGCGACGGGTCTGGTGACCGAAGTGGACGCCGCTTTCCAGCAGCTCCCGCATCGTGACGACGGCCATGGCCGTACTCCTTGAGGTACTCGGTTATCGCGACCGCAGGATTGCTGTCGCGCCTGACGCCCCGACGCGCCGTGCCACGAGGGACCGAGGAGCGCGGCCACCGTCCGCAGAGAGGGAGGTGGCGGGGCGTGCGAAGTCGACCCGGTGACCCGGATCGCCAGAAGAAGTGTACGGGACCCGCCGGGTGCCGGGTGACGGAGATGTCCACAACCCCCCGGCCGTCCACAGATCCGGACCATGATCCCCGCGGAAGGCGGCCCACGGGCGATCGTTTCCGTCATGTGCCGCTCACCTGGAAAAACCGTAGGCCGTCCTTGTGGCACCCCGCCGGCGCCGCCGACAGGCGCTCCCCCGGCCGCACCGCCGACCGCACGGGTGGCCCCACCGGCGGCCGCGCTCCTCGCCGCTCTGCTGGCCGCACTGCTCGCGGTCCTGCTGGAGCCTGCCACCGCCGGCGCGGCGGCAGGAGCGCCGCCGGCCGATGACCGCGTCTGGCCCCTCGCCGGACGGCCGCCGGTCGTCAGGGGCTGGGAACCGCCCGCCGGTCCGTACGGGCCGGGCCACCGCGGAGTCGACCTCGCCGCCGCTCCGGGTACCCCCGTGCGCGCTGCCGCCCCGGGCAGGGTCGCGTTCGCGGGGCCGGTGGCGGGGCGCGGGGTGGTCTCCGTCGACGTGGCCGGGAGCGGGGAGCCACCGCTCCGCCTCACGTACGAACCGGTGCGGGCACGGGTCACCGAGGGCGACGAGGTGGTCGCGGGGCAGGTGGTGGGGGTCGTCGGGCCGGAGCCGTCCCACTGCGTCTCCGGCTGTCTGCACTGGGGACTGCGGCGCGGGGACGTCTACCTGGACCCACTGTCGCTGCTCCCTCCCTCGCTGCTGCGACGGGGACCCTCCCGGCTGCTGCCGGTGTTCGGCGTGCCGCTTCCCGCGACGGACCGGAGGGCTGCTCAGCCCCGTACGCCGCGCAGGATCATGGCCACGGCCGTGTCCGCCACGGTGCCCGGCTCCTCGGCCGCCCCCAGCTCGATCCTGCGCACCGCGGCGTCGACGGAGCCCTGCAGCAGCATCGCCGCGAGCCTCGGCTCGGTGTGGCCCAGGTCGGCGAGCGCCTCGACGATCATGGCGATCAGCCCACCGTGCGCGGCGCGGATCTTCTCCCGCGCGCCCGCGTCCAGCTCGCTCGCGGAGATCGCCACGACCGCCCGGTGCCGGCGGTCTCCGACCAGGTCGAGCTGCCGGCGGACATAGGCCTCGATCTTCGCCTCGGGTGTGCCGGCCCGCTCCATGGCGTTCTCGACCTCGGCGGCCCAGACGGGGAAGTCGACGGCGCAGAGCTCCTCGACGACGGCCGCGCGGGAGCGGAAGTACTCGTAGACGGAGGACCTGGCGAGGCCGGTGCGCTCGGCGAGGGCGGGGAAGGTCAGCGCCTCCGTACCGCCCTCGGACAGCAGGGAGCGCGCGGCGTCCAGGAGGGCGCCGCGCTGCATGGTCCGGTGCTCGGCCACGGAGGCCGCTCGAATCCTGGGCACCTGCCCACTCTACGGCGGCCTCGGTCCGAAGGGGGGTCCGCGTCCGCGTCGTGGTGGCCGAAGCCGCCCCGGCTCAGCGTCCGGCGTCGGCCAGTTTCGCCCGGAGCTGCAGCACCGATTTGGTGTGGATCTGGCTGACCCTGCTCTCGGTGACCCCGAGCACATTGCCGATCTCGGCGAGGGTGAGACCTTCGTAGTAGTAGAGGGTGACCACGGTCTTCTCCCGCTCGGGGAGCGTGTTGATGGCACGGGCGAGCAGCCGTCTGAGCTCACGGTCCTCGGCGACCTCGACCGGGTTGTCGGCTGCCGTGTCCTCCAGGGTGTCCATCAGGCTCAGCCGGTCGCCGCCTTCGCCGCCGACGTGCAGCAGTTCCTCGAGTGCCACCACGTTGGCAAGGGACAACTGGCTGAAAACCGCGTGCAGTTCCTCCAGAGCGACACCCATCTCAGCGGCGACCTCTGCCTCCGACGGCGTACGCCGCAGCTGCGCCTCCAGCGTGGCGTAGGCACGCTCGACGTTGCGTGCCTTCTGCCGCACGGACCGGGGGATCCAGTCCAGCGCCCGGAGTTCGTCGATCATGGCGCCGCGGATTCTGGTGATCGCGTAGGTCTCGAACTTGATGGCCCGCTCGATGTCGAACTTCTCGATGGCGTCGATCAGCCCGAAGACGCCGGACGAGACGAAGTCCGCCTGCTCCACATTGGACGGCAGCCCCACGCTGACCCGGCCGGCGACGTACTTCACCAGGGGCGAGTAGTGCAGGATCAGCTGCTCCCGCAGCCTCTCGTCACCGGTGGTCTTGTACGAACGCCACAACTCGTCGAGCGAGGAGGGGGCGGGAGGGCGCACAGTGCCACGCGCAGCCGGTGGTACTGCCGCGCGGTCAGACCCGGAGGTGTGCTGGGGCATGTGGTGCCTTGAGCCGTTCTGCTGTGAAGTGCTGGGACGTGTCTGTCGGGCGGATTCCTTGTGAGCGTAGCGTGACTGAGGGGTCGCGGTGCGCACAGGCCAAGGGGACCGTGCTGTGCGATCGCGTTCCGAATCTCCGTCGTTCTCCAGCCGCCCGAAAGGGGCCGACAAGGGGCCGACGGCATGAGCCGTCACCACCCCCGGAGGCCTGGCCGGGCACTGTCGAGGTCGTCGGCATCACCTTTTCACCCGAATGCTCCGGGTCAAGTACCGCCTCGCCGCGCACCCCCATCGCGTGTCCGTCCCGACGTCAACCGCCATCCGTCGCCCTCGCGTTCGACGAACCCCAGTGAGTGCAGTTCGTACAACCGCCCGAGTGTCTCGTCAGTTGACGCTCCGGCACTTCGAGCCACGTCACGCCCGTCCATGACGCCCGTCCACGGCAGGGCCTCCAGCACTCTCGCGGAGGCGGCGTCGAGGAGGTCCCTGGGCAGGACCGGGCCGTTTCTGACCGGGGCGAGTTCACCGATCTCCCCCACCAGTTCGCAGATCTCGGCGGCGTCGGTGACCAGGACTCCCTCACCGCGCAGGAGTTCGTGGACCCCGGCCGACAGCCCGCTGGTGGCGGGTCCCGGTACCCCCATCGTGTAACGGCCCAGGCGTTGTGCGTTCCTCGCGGTGACCAGTGAGCCGCTGCGGTACTCCGCCTCCACCACCACAGTGCCTCGCGTGAGTGCCGCGATCACCCTGTTCCGCAGGATGAACCTGGTGCGCGTCGGATGGTCCGAGGGCGGCAGCTCGCCCATGACCACGCCCTGTTCGGCGATGCGCCCGATCAGCTCGGCGTGTCCGCGGGGGTACGCGACGTCCACCCCGCAGGCCAGGACCGCCATGGTCGCCCCGCCCGCGGCCAACGCCCCGCGATGGGCGGCGCCGTCCACCCCGAACGCCGCGCCGGAGACCACGACCCAGCCCCGCTCCGCCAGCCCCGCGGCGAGCGTCGCCGCCATGTGCGCCCCGTAGGGCGTGCAGGCCCGGGCGCCGACCAGAGCGACCGAGCGCAGCGCCCAGAGACGCAGGTCCGACCGGCCCCGCACCCACAGCCCGATGGGCCGCGCGTCACCCAGGTCGTCGAGCTGGCTCGGCCACTCCCGGTCACCGGGGCAGACGAACCGGCCGCCGATCGCAGCCACGTCCACCAGGTCCTTCCCGGGGTCCGCGCTCGACGCCCGGAGGCGGTAACCGGCGAGCCGGGCGGCCGTCATCCCCTTGAGCGCCTGCGCCGACCCGTCCGTGCCTCCGAGACGCCGCATCAGCTCCACCGGCCCGATCTCGCGGATCCAGCGGCCACCACGCTCGTCCCCCGGTTCGAACACCCGGGTCAGGGCGGCGCGCGCCAGCCTCTCCCGCTCGTCGCGAGGCGTCGACGAGGGCGACGAGGGCGACGAGGGCGACGAGGGCGACGAGGGCGACGAGGGCGACGAGGGCACGTTCACAGGCCACCCGCCCGCATCGGGACCCCCCGCTGGATACCCGTCCGCAGCTCCAGCGCCACCGCGATGTCCGAGGCGTCGGGGCGGTCGGCCGCCCTGAGGTCCGCCACGGTCCACGCCACACGCAGAACCCGATCGAGGCCACGGGCCGTGAGGACGCCCCGCTCCATGTCGCGCTCGGCCGCCATCAGGGCTCCCGGCGCGGCGACCAGCCTGGTCCGGAGCTCGTGCCCGGGCACTTCGCTGTTGGTGGTCCATGGAGTGCCCATGAGCCGCGCCGCGGCGCGCTCCCTGGCCTCCCGCACCCGGACGGCCACCTCTGCCGAGGACTCCCCACGGCCACCGCTCTCCATGAGGTCCGCCCTTCCGACCGGCTCGACCTCGACGCGCAGGTCCACGCGGTCGAGCAACGGGCCCGACAGCCGTGCCTGATAGCGGCGGACGGCGGAGGGTGGACATTCGCACCCCGCCCCGGCCAGGGTGTGCCTGCCGCACGGGCACGGGTTCGCGGCCAGGATCATCAGGAAACGTGCGGGCAGCCGGACCACCCCGGCCGCTCGCGCGACCACCACATGTCCTGACTCCAGGGGCTGGCGCAGCGCGTCGAGGGCCCGCCCCGAGAACTCCGGGGCCTCGTCCAGGAAGAGGACGCCCCGGTGCGCGAGCGACACCGCTCCCGGCCTCGGCAGGCCGTTCCCCCCGCCCACGAGTGACTGCATCGTCGCCGAGTGATGCGGAGCGCAGTACGGCGCTCTGCTGATCAGAGGTTCGCCGGGCGGGAGGATGCCGGCGACCGAGTGCACCGCGGTCACTTCGAGGGATTCCTGCCGGGACAGCGGCGGCAGGATCGCCGTGAGCCGCTCCGCCAGCATTGTCTTCCCCGCCCCCGGTGGCCCGGAGAGCAGCAGGTGGTGTCCTCCCGCCGCCGCCACCTCCAGGGCCTTGCGTGCCCGGCCCTGCCCCGCGACATCGGCCAGATCAGGCCGGTGGGCCGTGCCGTCGGCCGACAGCGGGGCCAGCCCCGTGCCGAGGCCCGCTCCGGGCACCATCAGCCCCGCGAGCATCGTGTCGGGGCGGCCCCGGTCTGCCGCCGGCTCCTCGGGCACGGGCTCGTCGCCGAGGACGGCGATGAGCTGACGCAGGCTCCGCACGCCGAGGACCGAGACGCCCGGCACGAGTGCGGCCTCCCCCGCGGTCTGCTCCGGGACGACGACGTGCCGGTACCCCGCCTCCGCCGCCGCGAGGACGGCGGGCAGTACCCCTCGCACCGGGCGGACCCTGCCGTCGAGGCCGAGCTCCCCGATCATCACCACATCGGCGATGGCGGCAGGGTCGATCCGCTCCGCCGCGCCGAGCACCGCACACGCGACGGCGAGATCGAAACCCGAACCGCCCTTGGGCACGGACGCGGGGGACAGGCCCACCGTGAGCTTTTTCTGCGGCCACTCCGCCCCGGAGTTGACGACCGCGGCTCTGACCCGGTCCCGGCTCTCGATCAGGCTCTTGTCCGGCAGGCCGACGAGCGTGAACGCCGCCACTCCTGGTTCCAGATCGGCCTGGACCTCCACCACCACACCCTCGACGCCGACCAGCGCCACCGAGCACGCACGCGCGAACCCCATCAGGCCACGCCCCGCACGTGCTCGGCGACCGGGGCGCCGCGCCTGGGAAGGATCACACCGACCAGATCGATCCGGACCCCGCCCGGCGGTGGCCCGCCGTGCCGGTCGAGCCAGATCTCGGCGAGCCTGCGCAGCCGGTCGGCCTTGGCCGGTGTGACGGCCTCCATCGGATGCTCGAAGGAGCCCGCCCTGCGGGCCTTCACCTCACAGACGACCACCGCGTCGCCGACTGGGGAAGAGTCAGTGTTTCAACCCTGCGCTATTCAGTCCCTGGAGACTGCCGCCTCACAAGTCCTGCTCCATCTCTGCGGCCAACACGGCTTGGCGGAAGGGCAGGCCGTAGTAGTACTCCTCGAACATCTTGGTGACGTGGGGGGAGGCAGCCACAACCGTGTCGAGCCGGGCCAAGACCCGCTGTTCCCACGGGTAGGCGTCGGGACAAGACTCAGAGACCCAGGCGTCGAAGAGTATGGAGAACTGGATCGCAGCGTCGTGTTCGTGCTTCACGAGGCGATTCTTGAGCTCAAGATCCGTCGACCGACCGACCTTGACGTATGGGTGAGGGCCTTCAAAGGCCAGAACGTAGAGCCGGTCGCCGCCAGGATTCTGGGGGTGCCTGAGTTCATTGATGCGCTGCCAACACGCTCTCATCAGCGCCTGAATGTCTTCAGCAGTGGGTGAGGCGTCTCGGCGTCGCGCATCACGCATTCGATCCTGAGCGGCAGCGAGATCGTCGTACGCAGGATCGAGCTGGCGAAAATCCCAGTCCGAGAAGTCCGAGAAGTCGCCGAAATGAACCGACATACCTAGCTCCTTACCGTGCGAGAGGAGGCAGTCACCCTAGGGCATCGCACTGACAACCGGCTCGTTGCTTAGTCGGTGGCCTGGGCGGCTTCCAGATACTCCGCCCAGCTGTTCTGGGCGTACTGGGACCAGACGTAGGCGGTCTTGGGATGCATACCGAAGAGGTCGCTGACGACGATGGGCGGGAGGTCAGTAATCGCTTCCATCATGGCTGTGTTGCGTGCGCTGATGCCCGGCAGGCCGTGCTTCCTCATGTAGTTGTTGATGGTCTCGGCGCTTCGGGGACGGCTCGGCGGGCGCCCGGGGAAGAGGAAGCCAGGTGTGCCGTCGTGTGGCTGCTGGAGCACGGAAGTCCGGCAACTGGGGCTGACGATCTGCTTCTCGATGAGGACAGAGAGCCGGGGCGGAAGAAGCACGGGATGCCGGTTGAGCGTGAGGTAGGCATCGTCGCCGTCGCGGTGGAAGCGGTCGGTGGTTAGCTCGACGATGCGGGTGGTGGGCAGGGCATAGAGGCTGATCAGGCAACCGATGATGCGGGCCTCCAACGGGAGGCTGTCGTCGTTGAGGCAGCGGCGAAGCTGCTGGTTGAGTTCGTCGCTGTGCATGAATCGGCTGGGCAGCCCGTGCCTCCTTGTCGGAACAGTGACCTTGCTCGTCATGCGGCGGGCGACGGCCCAACGGATGAACGCTGATAGACCGCGGGCCCATGTTGGGTTTTTGGTCAACCACAGGTCGAGAACTTCCTGGCTGAGGCCTGCCAGCGTCATCGAGTTTTCGTCAAGCCAGGTCATGAACTTGATCGCGGTTCGGATGTCCGTCCGGTCGTTCGAGGCGGCGCCGGCGGTGTAGCGGCCCTTGTCGGCCCGGCGCCGGGCGTCGCGGAGGACACCCCACTCCGCGAACGGGCGGATGACGTGAGCGTGGTGGGGGGGAACGTCTGCGAGCGTGGTGTCGAGCCAGAGACGCAGGCGGGCAAAGTTCTCCTGCCGCTTGGGCAGGACGTTGGCGGCGACGAGGAGTTCGCGGACGTAGAGGGTCCCCCAGTCCTGGGGCAGTTCGTCGAGAATCTCGTGGGTGATCTCCTGGTGCCGTGCGGCGAGGCCGGCCAGCATCCGGGCCGATTCGCTGCGGCGGGTCCAGGTGATGACGGACCAGGGTTCCTGGGCGGCGCCGAGCTGTTCCGCGAGCGGTTGGAGCTGGGGGTGGACCTTGCCGTCCTCGTCGCCCAGGAGGTCACGGACCCGGTCCTTGGAGACGCAGCGCGAGCAGGAACCGTCGGCGTAGATGTCGCCGGGGTAGCCGCAGCGGCGGCAGGAGAAGTCGATGTCCGTGCCGGAGCAAGGGCCGCAGATGTTCCCGTCCTCCGTCCGTCCGACGAGCGTGCGCAGGGTGCCGCACTGAGCGCAGGGTGCCGGATTGCGCTTCCGTCGCTGGTAGCACGTGTCGCAGAGGGTGCCGACGGGCCAGTTGACTTGCACTGGCTTGGTCTCGCCGCAGTCAGCGCAGGGCAGGGATCGGCGGGGACGGCAGGACGCGCAGTAGAACTCGCCGCTGTGGTGTTGGAAGCCGTGCCGAACCCGGTTGCAGTGGGCGCAGGTCCGCTTGGGGCCGCGGTAGCAGTCGACGCAGATGGCGGGCTGGCCCTCAGTCTTGCGGACGCTGATCGGTTTGACCTGCTGGCAGAGGTCGCAGAGCTTAGGCGGGGATTGGTAGCAGCCCCTGCAGACCGGGCCATCGGCGGTGACGGCCTGTGCCGGCCGCGGCTTCCCGCAACGGACGCATGCGTGCTCCGGCTTGGGGGCGCATCCCTGACACAGACTGGTGCCGTCCTCGCGGCGCCGGGACGGCTTCCGGATGCGTCCGCATTCGGCGCACTCCTCAACGACCTGCGGATCGGTGTAGTAGCAGTGTCGGCAGATCGGTCCCTCTTCGCGGCGGGTGACGATGTGGCCGTCGCGCCCGCAGCGGGCGCAGGGGCGAAGTTCGGTTCGGGCGACGCACCAGTCGCAGCAGCGGCCTTCCGGGGTGTTCCGGGTGAGGCGGAGGCCGGTGCGGTGGCAGCGTGCGCAGGCCAGCTGGGTAACTGCGTCGCCGTGTCCGGCGGCTTCGAGGTGCTGGAGGAGCCGAACCACCTGGAGCGGGCTGAGCGGTGAGGGCTCGGTGAGGGCGTTCGGATTCTCGACGAAGTAGTTGTCCAGGGCCCGTGCCGGACCGGAGTTCCATGCCTTGGCCTTCTCCAGGGCTGCCTGGGCGTCCTCGGCTGTCAGCGCGGGGCCGGCCACCCGCTGGAGGTAGGCGATCAAGCGGGCGCGGGCCTCGGCGAGCTCGCGCTGCTTGCGTATGTCGGCTGGACTCACGACTGTCCTGGGCGGCGGATCACGGTGCGGCGGGGCTTGGCCGTCAGCGGGGCGGCGTCTCCGTCGGCGGTCTTGCGGACCTGGACGTTGACGACCTCGGGCTTGATCAGGTCGTTGGGGGTGCACTGCAGAATGTCGCAGAGCGCGACGAGGGTGTCCATACTCATCCGCTGCGGGGGCTGGGTCACCAGCCGGTAGACCTGTTCCCGCGACAGAACGACGCCACGCTCGGCCAGCAGCGGCACCAAGTCGGACGTCTGGAACATCTGGCGCTCGGCCATCAGCTGGCGGAGCTGCCACTGGTAGCCCATCTTCTTGATCACTTGATCACGTCCCAGTCGTTGCCCAGTCGGTTCTTCATCGATGCTTCCAGCAGCGTGTTGCGGTACTCGTTCGAGACCCCCATGTAGACAGCTGTGGTTGACGCATGAGAGTGGCCGACCTGTTCCTGTACGAACCGGGCGGGATAGCCGAACTCCGTCAGGTGCGTGATGTAGCTGTGGCGGAGACAGTGCAGGTCAAGGTCCTCATCGAGGCCAGCTGCCTCACGGGCCGTGACAAACGCCTCGTTGATCGACCGCGGGGATATTCGGCCGATCCGTTCGGTCACCCAGAGCGCGGGATGCCGACCCGGCGAGAAGTGCGGCCGGATCTCGGTCACCCACTCGTCCAGGACGTCGACCGCCCAGTCCATCTCCGGGACCATCAGCACCGTGCGGCGCTTGGGCGGCGCCCCCTTCGACGCCTTGCCGAAACGGACCATCATGCTGCCGTAGCCACGGAACTGGGGAGCCTTCCGGCTCCGCCGCAGGTCCGTCAGGTCAACCCGCGAGGATTCCGTGCGCCGGGTGCCGTAAGCGTAGATCGTCTTGATGACCGCAGCGTCTCGGAGCGCGGTCAAGGCACCCTTGCGGCCCTGTCCCCTGATCTTGCCCGGACGGGCGTCGGCGGCATCGAAGAGGGCCTGGACCTCGTCGTAGGTCAGCGGACGCCGCCGCGGATCGCCCTCGTACTCGACCGTGTGCAGAACCGAATTGCCCTCGTGGAACACCTGCTGCGGGACCTCGCCAAACCGCTCCAGACAGGCGTCGAGCCAGCCGTAGCGGGTGTCGAGCAGGTACTCCAGGAACAGCTCGATCGTCACCTCGTAGGTGCGGGCCGTCGACAGCTGGATCGGCTTCTTCCCGCTCCGAAGGTGGGCGATGAACGCCTCACCCTCGGCCGGCGTCCACTGCCACGGGTACTGGCCGGAAAATTCCTCCAGCCGCTCGATCACCCGCAGCCGCGGATCGATAGTCGACGCCTTCAGAAACCGGGCCGACTGCTGCCGGGCCCAGCCCTCCTTCATCGCGTCGAAAACGGCAGGGGCCGGGTCAAGGTGTACGACGTTGCGCGCTAGGACGAGACGCGCCGATCCGGGGGCCTGAGTGCTCACAACTACTGTTGTATCAGACGCAACATTGTTGAGTTTGCCTGCTAGGCTGCAGGTCAGCGACTCAATCCCCTCTGGCCGCTGAAGCGGACTCGGGCCCACAACCAGCAAAAACGGCCATCCCGGCGCCGCGAGGAGTGTTGCATCTAATGCAATTCATCCTGTTCGTCCCTGGCGACGATGTCGATCTCTCCTGTGCGACACCGCCAGTTGCGGTCCAGCACGGTCATACCGGCGTCAGCCAGCAGCCGTGCCGCCAGATCCTCGCCGTACCGCCCGAGTGCCCCCCGTGCGTTCATATCGGCACCACCTCCGGCACCGACAGTGACGCACCCTGCCCGACCGGTTGGATCTTGGTGGACAACCTGCTCGATGTGGATATCCCGGCCACTCGTACGAGTGAACCGGGATATCGGGGAGCATGCCCGGGATCAGCCGCCCGGGAGTTCGAGATCGCTCTTGTTGAGCTCCTCGATGTTCACGTCCTTGAACGTCAGGACCCTGACCTGCTTGACGAACCGGGCGGGCCTGTACATGTCCCAGACCCACGCATCCGCCATGGATACCTCGAAAAACACCTCACCCTGGACCGAGTGCACTTGCATCTCGTAATCGTTGGTGAGGTAGAAGCGCCGTTCGGTCTCGATCACATATTTGAACAGACCGACGACATCGCGGTACTCCCGGTAGAGCTTCAGCTCCATCTCGGTCTCGTACTTCTCGAGGTCCTCGGCACTCATGGCATGTTCCCCTTCAGCCGTGCGTCCCCCTATTGTGCGTCAGCCCCACACGCCCCCGGCCGATTAGACGATTTCGGGGGCGAGAGCCAGCGGAACACTCGGGGGACCCTCGTCGAGCAGCGTGCGCAGCAGCCCGGCGAGCCTGGTCGGGTACACCGTCTCACGCGTGGCGAGAAGTTCGGCGGAAGTCCACCACCTCAGACCGGCGACGCTGCGCAGCTCCAGCTCGGTCAGACCCTTCTGGTCGGTGGCCGTCTGCGCCGTACGGCCCAGGAAGTACCACTCGTCCTGGTCCCAGCGCCGCCCGTCGAACGGGAAGGAGCAGATTCTCGTCCACAGCAGCGGACCGATCGAGACGTCCGTGATCCCGGTTTCCTCAGCGAGCTCACGAAGGGCGGCCTCCTCCCGGGTCTCGTCGCCCTCCAGGCCGCCGCCCGGGGTGAACCACCACCTCTCGGCCGGATCCTCGGGCTCGAAACCGTGCAGCAGCAGGATCCGGTCGTCCGGGTCCAGGAGCACCACCCGAGCGACCTTGCGTACCTCAGTGCGCACCGGCGGGCGCCTTCGGCCGCTTGGGCCCCCGCGCGGAGCGGGCCACGAGCGGGCCGTAGGCAGCACCGCCGAGGATGAGCACGGCACCCACAACGACGCCGCCCACCTGCATTGGCAGCGGCCCGTCGGACGACACACCTCCGGGCAGGGCCGCGAAGGCCTCGGGCCGGCCGATCATGCCGTTCATGGGCCATGCGACGGCGTCCACCCGCGCCTGGACGGCGCTGCGCGGCACCGAGCCCTGGCCCGGGTCCTCCAGATGGACGCGGGAGTCCAACGAGGTGCTGCGCTCGTCCCCGAGGAGGAAGAGCTGACCCTCGGGCACATCGGCCGTGAAGCTCTGGGGAGAGGCCGGAGCCCCGTCCGCCGAGGTGAGCGACGAGGCGCCCTTGGCCCGCAGATACGGTTCCTCAATGGGTTCGCCGTTGACGGTGAGCCGTCCGCCCTTGTCACAGCAGGCGATCGTGTCGCCACCCACACCGACGACGCGCTTCACCATGGGGACGGCCCCCCACGTCGAGTCGGTGAAGACGACCACGTCTCCACGCCGCACATCGCCGCCCTCGATCCGCTCCGCGAGCACCCTGTCGCCGGCGTTCACCGTCGGTGCCATCGAGTCGGTCGGCACGGTGTACGGCTTGTACACCACCGCTCCCCAGGCGAATCCACCGAGGAAGAGCACGCAGCCGACGGCCACGGCCAGATTCGACAACACGTTGCCGAGCCGGCCGCGGCCGTCGTGACTTCCTGATCCACTCATCCCAGCGCTCCCCCATCGGAGATCGACAATCGCTGATCCGAGTCGGCACCCTACCTGGCGGTATGCCCACGGGTCAGCCTGCGGCGACGCCAGAACACGAGGGGCAGCGCTCCGGCCACACCCAGTGCTCCGGGCACGGCGGCAGCGGCAGCCGCGTTCAGGCCGGGCTGGTCGAACGTACTCGGCACCGGGAGCGTCGCCCAGCGGTTGATCGGCCAGGCCACCACGACGGCCCGCCCGACCACCTCGTCCGTGGACACCGTGCCCTGACCGGGGAGCTCCTGGTGGTAACGGGAGTCCAGCGAATTCTGCCGGTGGTCACCCATCACCCAGATGCGGCCCTCGGGCACGTGGATCGGCCCGAAGGGCTCGTCGTCGCAGGCGCTGTTGCCCGCGAAGATGAACGACTTGTCGTCGAGCGCCTTGCCGTTGACCGTCACCGGCCCGTTCTTCTTGCACTCCACGGTGTCGCCGCCGACTGCGATGACCCTCTTGATCAGGTCCTTCTCCTCGGCGGACGGCATCAGCCCGATGAAGCTCAGGAACTTCTGCACCGCGTTGGGCTCGGGCGTCGCGGTGTCCTCCAGCCAGCCGCCCGGGTCGTGGAAGACCACGACTTCTCCGCGCTCCGGTTCCGAGCCGAACCACGGGGTCAGCTTGTCGACCAGCACCCGGTCACCCCTCTGCAGGGTGTTCTGCATGGAGTCCGACGGGATCGAGAACGCCTGCACCAGGAAGGTCTTGATCAACAGCGCGAGAATGAGCGCGATGCCGATGAGGAGCGGCAGCTCCTTCCAGAACGAACGGGGCTTCTTCACCGCCGTGCTGCCGCCGTCCGGGGACTCGCCGTCACTCGCCGCCTCCACCGGGACCCCGTCGCTCGCAGGCCGGTCCTCGGGTCCGTCGTGTCCGGATCGTGCGCCGACCGCCAAATCCCCCACATCCACTCCTCACTCCGTGCCACTGCCCGCGCCCGATTCGGCGCAGGCCCACCACTCCCATAACGAGCGGGAGTTCCGCAGGGGTCGGGAGCAGGTCCATTCCGTTGTGATCCTGGGAGGACACACTATTCGACGGGGGCGCCGCGGCCGTCGCTCCGGCGCTCCCGTCGGGTACGGAGGCGTACGTTCCGGGCTCTTCCAGCCTGCGCCAGTGCCCGAACGGCCAGGCGATCACCACGGCCCGCCCCACGACCTCGTCCTCCGAGACCGTGCCCTCGCCCGGTTTGTCGAGGTGGAAGCGCGAGTCCGCGGAGTTCGACCGGTGGTCGCCCATCACGAAGATGCGGCCTCGGGGAACCTTTACCTCGAATTCGAGGGTGGAGGGCACATCGCCGGGATTCAGGTACGGCTCGTCGAGCCCCACCCCGTTGACCGTGATCCGCCCGTCGGCGCCACAGCACTTCACGGTGTCGCCCCCGACGGCCACCACGCGCTTGATCAGGTCCTGCTCGTCCTCGGAGGGCAGAAGTCCGATGAAGGTCAGCAGCTCCTTGACCTGTTTCACCCCGGCGGGAGGGTCTTCGGCAGGGGTGTTCTCCTTCTGCAGCCAGCCGCCCGGGTCCTTGAAGACGACGACGTCGCCACGCTGCGGTTCCGACCCGAACCAGGGGGTCAGCTTGTCCACCAGCACCCGGTCACCGATCCGGATGGTCTGTTCCATCGAGCCGGAGGGGATCACGAAAGCCTGGACGAGGAAGGTCTTGAGCACCAGCGCGATCAGCAGCGCGACGAGGACGAGGAGCGGTATCTCCTTGATCGCGGACCGGCGTCTGCGGCGCTTCACCTTGCGGGCGAGCCTGCGGCGTTCCGCCCGCGTGGGCAGTGAGCGGCCGGTGGTCGGCCTCGACCCGGTGGGCAGCGGCGGGCCCGTGTCCGGTGCTCCCCGCTTGCGCCCCCGGTTACCCATGGTCCCCGTCCGCCGGCCGTATACCGGTGAAGGCGTCGGTGCCCTCCAGGGAGCCGAGCCTGCCGAGCGGCCAGCCGAGCCAGTCGACCCTTCCGATCACGCGCTCGACGGGCACCATGCCGCCCCCGGGCTGACCCAGATGGTCTCGGGAGTCCCGCGAGTTGCTGCGGTGGTCGCCCATCACCCACAGTCTGCCGTCGGGCACCACGATGTCGAAGGCGACCTGGGACGGGCGGTCGCCCGGGTACAGGAACTCCTCGTCGACCGGAGCGCCGTTCACCTCGAGCCTCCCCCGCTCGTCGCAGCACACCACACGGTCGCCCCCCACGCCCACCACCCGCTTGACGAAGTCGGACCCGGCCGGCTCGGCAAGTCCCAGGGAGGCCGCCGCCCCTTGAAGCAGCGCGCCGACGGCGTTCCCCCCGGGCGCCGTCTCCTGCACGAAGGATCCGGTGCCGTCGAAGACCACCACGTCGCCGCGCCGGGGCTCCGAGCCGAAACGGTACGCCAGTTTGTTGACCAGGACCCGGTCCCCGACCCGCAGCGTGGGCTGCATCGAGCCGCTCGGGATGAGGAAGGGCTGCAGCACGAAAGTGCTGAAGAGCAGCAGAGCGAGGGTGCAGAGCATGCCCAGGAAGACGGTCCGCCCCCAGGACATCGATGCGGGCGACCGGTCCGGGACATGCGTGGAGCGCGACCCCTCCTCCGCCCCCTCTTCGGGGCCGGAGGAAAGATCGCGCTCCATGTGCTGTGCTTCCGTGTCCATCGGGGCCGAATCCTATCGGGCCACGCTGTGGACGCCGGAGGTGAATCAGCGGTCGCGCTTCTCCTTGATCTTCGCGGCCTTGCCGCGGAGCTCACGGAGGAAGTACAGCTTGGCGCGACGGACGTCACCGCGGGTGACGAGCTCGATCTTCTCGAAGATCGGGCTGTGCACCGGGAAGGTGCGCTCGACGCCGACGCTGAAGGAGACCTTGCGGACCGTGAAGGTCTCGCTGATGCCCGAGCCCTGGCGACGGATGACGATGCCCTTGAACTGCTGGATACGGGAGCGGTTGCCCTCGATCACGCGCACGTGGACGTTGACGGTGTCACCGGGGCGGAACGCCGGGAGGTCGGTACGGAGCGAGGCGGCGTTGACGCCATCGAGCAGGGAAGTCATGTTGTCTGCTTTCTTCGCCGATGCCACAGGTCATCGACGGGAGAGAGTGAAGTTCGGATGCTGTTGCCGTCGGGCGGGCGTCTGTCCCCCTGTGGCAGGGGCGCACGCCGGACGTACAGCGGGCCTATTCTTCCACGGCGTCAGGCCTGCGCCAAAATCGTCCTCCGGGCTCCGGGGACCATCCGAGGATGGAGAGCATCTCCCGGTCCTTCTTGTCGAAGCCGGACGCCTCGCAACGCTCGATGAGGTCAGGCCTGTTGCGAGCGGTACGGCGGAAGGCCTCGTCCCGTCGCCAGCGCGCGATCCGGCCGTGATGGCCGCTGAGCAGCACCTCCGGAATACCGCGCCCACGCCACTCGGGGGGCTTCGTGTAGACCGGTCCCTCGAGCAGGTCGGCCATGGCCCCGGGCGCGAAGGAGTCGTCGCGGTGCGACTCGGCGTTGCCGAGCACTCCGGGCAGGAGCCTGGCGACGGCCTCGGTGATGACCAGGACGGCGGCTTCCCCGCCCGCCAGGACGTAGTCCCCGATGGACACCTCGATGACCGGCATCCGGGTCGCGTACTCGTCCATCACCCGGCGGTCGATGCCCTCGTAACGGGCGGGGGTGAAGATCAGCCACGGCCGTTCCGAGAGCTCGACGGCGAGCTCCTGGGTGAAGGGCCTGCCACTGGGTGTGGGCACCACGAGGACCGGGGAGTGCGCCCCGGCCTCGTATCCGCCGGCCAGCGCGTCGTCCAGCGCCTCGCCCCAGGGTTCGGTCTTCATGACCATGCCGGGGCCACCGCCGTAGGGGGTGTCGTCCACCGTGTTGTGCCGGTCGTAGGTCCAGTCCCTCAGGTCATGGATATGTACGTCGAGACGCCCCCGGGCGCGCGCCTTGCCGACGAGCGAGACGTTCAGGGGTTCCAGGTACTCGGGGAAGATCGTGACGACGTCGAGCCGCATCACGCACCGTCCCTCTTCCCGTCACCTGCGGCGTCGCCTTCGGCCGCCTCACCCTCGGCCTCACCCTCGGTCTCGTCACGCGTGGAGGCGATCACGGCTTCGCTCTCGTCGATCAGTCCCGGCGGCGGAGTGATCACGGCCCGCTGCTCCTCCAGATCGATCTCGGAGACGATCTCCTCGACGAACGGGATCATCACCTCGCTGCCGTCCGGCCGTTCCACGATGAACAGGTCCTGGGACGGCAGGTGCGTGATCTCGGTGATCCGCCCGATCTCCGTACCGTCGGCGAGGACGACGTCGAGGTCCATCAACTGGTGGTCGTAGAACTCCTCGGGGTCCTCGGGCAGTTCCGACGGGTCCACCTCGGCGATCAGAAGCGTGTTGCGCAGCGCCTCCGCGCCCGTACGGTCGCGCACTCCCTCGAACCGCAGCAGCAGCCTGCCGCTGTGCACACGGCCGGTCTCGATGGTCAGCGGCCCCGTGTGGGCGGGCTCCGTCGCCAGCACGGCCCCGGGACCGAGCCGGAGCTCTGGCTCGTCGGTGCGCACCTCGACGGTGACCTCGCCCTTGATGCCATGGGCGCGACCGATCCGCGCAACTACCAACTGCACGCTACTTCTCCCGTGATCTCTTGCTGAGGAGGTGGTCATGTACGGACGACAAAGGCCGGGGACGGCTCGAAAGCCCTCCCCGGCCCCGGCCGGTGTTCAACTCTTTCAGCGAACCTGATCCACATCGACGAGGTCGACACGGATACCACGGCCGCCGATGGCACCCACGACGGTACGCAGGGCGCGCGCGGTGCGACCGTTACGGCCGATCACCTTGCCGAGGTCGTCGGGGTGAACCCGGACCTCGAGCACGCGTCCACGGCGCAGGTCACGCGAGGCGACCTGCACATCGTCGGGGTTGTCGACGATGCCCTTCACGAGGTGCTCAAGAGCCTCCTCGAGCATGCTCAGGCCTCGGTCGACTCGGTGGACGCAGCAGCGTCAGCCGCCTCGTCCGCCTTCTTGTCCGACTTCTTGGCCTTCTGGGTGATGGCCTCACCCTTGGCCTCGTCGCCGTCCGTGGCCAGGGCCTCGAACAGGGCGCGCTTGTCGGCCTTGGGCTCCGGCTGGAGCAGCGGCGCGGGGGCCGGAAGACCCTTGTGGGCCTGCCAGTCACCGGTGAGCTTCAGGATCGCGAGGACCGGCTCGGTCGGCTGGGCGCCGACGGACAGCCAGTACTGCGCGCGCTCTGCGTTGACCTCGATGCGGGACGGGTTCTGCACCGGGTGGTACAGGCCGATCTCCTCGATGGCCCTGCCGTCACGGCGGGTACGGGAGTCGGCGACGACGATGCGGTAGTGAGGCGAACGGATCTTGCCCAGACGCTTCAGCTTGATCTTGACTGCCACGGAAGTGGTGTCTCCTGGTCTCTGACGTGGTTGGGCACAAAAGATGCCACGTGGGGTTGCGGTACTCGGGTGCCCGATGGACGCGTCAGCCGGAGGAGAGAGGGGTCCTATGCGACTGTCGAGTACAGCTGACCATTGTGCCACACCGCATCGGGTCACCCCACCGCGACCGCCGCTTCGGGGATACGGAAGGGCTTGCCGCAGCCGCCGCAGACGATCGGGGCCTGGGCGAGGACCGAGGGAACGACGCGGACGTTGCGCCCGCAGTCACAGACGGCCTTGACCCGCACCCCTCCTCCGGAGGAGCCGTGCCGCGCGGCTGGGCCGCGGAACGAGCGCTTGGTGTCCGCGGCGGTGGCGACCGTGTGCGCCTTGAGCGCGCGCTGCAGCCTTTCCGTCGTCGGGCGGTATCTGCGTTTGGCCTCGGGATTGAGCGTCACCAGCGAGAATCCGCTGCTGGGGTGGGGTTCCTCGGCATGATCGAGGCCCAGCTCCTCGGCGATCGCGAGGAAGCGTCGGTTGTGGTAGCGGCCTGCGCGGGAGGTGTCCCGGACACCTCTCGCGGCGGCGATGCCGTGGACTGCCTCATGGAGCAGCCGTTCGAAGGAGAGCTCGGCGCCACAGGCGGACGAGGACTCTCCGATCAGGGACTCTGGCGCGGCAAGATCGGGCAGCTCGGGGTGGTACCGCTGAATGTCGGCCCACGCCTGTGCCAGCTCTGCGGCAAGTACAGGTGGTGTCGTGCTCACGTCGTGACAACGAGCCTGAGTGCTCCGGTGTTCCTATTCCGGGGCATCTCAAATAATTTGCACGTACCAGTCAGTTGCCCTTGATGCGTCCGGACGAGGGCGGGTGCGCAGATCAGCGGAGAAGTCTCACAGCTCGCACCAAGGTGGTACGTAGCAACGCGTACGCACCGGCGCGGACGGGCACCCCTCGGGCGACACTACCGGGCACGGAGCGACGGCCGTACACCGGTCGCGGCCCGGCGCGGGGGCGCTCGACGTGCTGCGCCCCGCGTGTCGGGTAAGACTGTGAGGAAGCGAGCAGCAGCGGTGCTGTTCCCGGCGCCCGCATCGGTCACGCTGCGCCCGGGGGCGCACGACCGGAGCACGCAAGCAATGCCATCCCACCCCGTCCGACCTCTGGACGGGACCGCCGATGCGGAGTTCTCTGACATACGGGGGCTGTGGGCACACAGACACAGCACATAGACATGGGGGACCTCACTCGGGCACGACCGACCTCACGGCGGATTGGGGCGCATTCCATGACACCTACGCTCGTCCGGCACCACAGGTACGCGGACTCGTCCGCTCCGGTGGACGCCGGTACCCGTGCCCGCGACTGGGCCGAGATCCAGGAGCGCATGCTGGCACCCCTCTACGAGGCGGTGTACGAGCGCCTCGAGGTCGGGGCCGGTACGCGGATGCTCTCCCTCGGCTGCGGTACCGGGCTCGCGCTGCTGATCGCGGCCTCGCGCGGGGCGCGTGTCACCGGCGTCGAAGACGACCGCGAACGGCTGGCCCTGGCCCGCGAGCGCCTCGCTTCCGATCCGGGGCGGGAAGCGGGCCCCGGCCGTACGGATCCGCGGGCGAGGCTCGTCGGCGGCATCACGGCGGCCGCCCCGGACGGCGAGGCGCCGTACAACCTGCTGACGGCCTTCCAGCCGATCGGCTGCGCGGACGGAGACTCCGAGGGGCTCGCACCCGCGCTGGCCTCCGCCGTACCGCTGGCCGTGCGGGGAGCGACCGTGGTGCTGGCCGGCTGGGGTCCCCCTGAACGGTGTGCCACGGCTCCGGTGCTGCGGGTGGCGGCCCGGCTCACCGAGTCGGCGCGCGCGCCGCGCTCCGGGAAGGGCTGGCGGCCGGCGCTCCGCGACGACCTGGAGGAGGTCGCCGCGCGAGCCGGGCTCAAGCCGGACGGCTCGGGCCGGGTGTCCTGCCCGTTCGGCTACGCGGACGTGGACAGCGCGGTGCGCGGCCTGCTGTCGACCGGGCTGTTCGACACGGCGATGCGGGCGACGGACCGCACGCAGGTGGAGAAGGAGGTCGCGGAGGCCCTGCATCCGCATCTGCGGCCCGACGGCACGGTGTGGATGCCGAACGTCTTCCGCTACCTGGTGTGCGTGACGTGACGCAAAGGCGAAGGGGCGCCCCGCTGTGCGGGGCGCCCCTTCGTCCGTGTCCCGGGCCGGTCAGCCCATGAACTTCTTGAACTCGTCCGGCAGTTCGAAGTTCTTGTCCTCCTGGGCGGGCAGGCCCAGTGCGCCGCCCTGCGCCGCCTGCTCGCGACGGGCGGCCGCGGCCTGCTCCTCGGCCTTGCGCTTCATCGGGTTGCCGCTCTTGCGCTTGCCCTTGGCCTGCTTGACCTGCTTCTTCTGACGGCCGGCGCCGCCACCCATGCCGGGCATCCCCGGCATGCCCGGCATGCCGCCGCCCTGGGCCATCTTCGACATCATCTTGCGCGCCTCGAAGAACCGCTCCACGAGGTTCTTCACGGCGGAGACCTCGACGCCGGAACCCTTGGCGATACGTGCCCGGCGCGAGCCGTTGATGATCGTCGGCTCGGCGCGTTCCTTCGGGGTCATCGACTTGATGATCGCGGCCGTACGGTCCACGTCGCGCTCGTCGATGTTGTTGATCTGGTCCTTGATCTGCCCCATGCCGGGCAGCATCCCGAGCAGCTTGGAGATGGAGCCCATCTTCCTGACCTGCTCCATCTGTGCCAGGAAGTCGTCGAGCGTGAAGTCCTTGCCCTTGCTCGACGCCAGCTTGGAGGCCATTTTGGCGGCCTCTTCCTGGCTGAAGGTCTTCTCCGCCTGCTCGATCAGGGTGAGCAGGTCACCCATGTCGAGGATGCGGGACGCCATGCGGTCGGGGTGGAAGGCGTCGAAGTCCTCGAGCTTCTCACCGTTCGACGCGAACATGATCTGCTTGCCCGTGACGTGGGCGATCGACAGGGCGGCACCACCGCGGGCGTCACCGTCGAGCTTGGAGAGCACCACGCCGTCGAAGCCGACACCGTCGCGGAAGGCCTCGGCGGTGTTGACCGCGTCCTGGCCGATCATCGCGTCGACGACGAAGAGGATCTCGTCGGGGCTGACGGCGTCGCGGATGTCCGCGGCCTGCCGCATCAGCTCCTCGTCGATGCCGAGGCGGCCGGCGGTGTCGACGATGACGATGTCGTGGACCTTGGACTTGGCGAACTCGATGGAGTCCTTGGCGACCTTGACCGGGTCGCCGACACCGTTGCCCGGCTCCGGCGCGTAGACCGCGACGCCCGCACGGTCGGCGACGACGCTCAGCTGGTTGACGGCGTTGGGACGCTGGAGGTCACAGGCGACGAGCAGCGGGGAGTGGCCCTGGCCCTTGAGCCAGAGACCGAGCTTTCCGGCGAGGGTGGTCTTACCGGCACCCTGAAGACCCGCGAGCATGATCACGGTGGGCGCGGTCTTGGCGAACCTGAGCCGCCTGGTCTCACCGCCGAGGATGCCTACGAGCTCCTCGTTGACGATCTTGACGACCTGCTGGGCGGGGTTCAGCGCCTGGGAGACCTCGACGCCGCGCGCCCGCTCCTTGACGTTGGCGATGAAAGCGCGGACGACGGGGAGGGCGACATCGGCCTCGAGCAGGGCGATACGGATCTCGCGAGCCGTGGCGTCGATGTCCGCCTCGGACAAGCGGCCCTTGCCCCTGAGGTTTTTGAAAGTCGCGCTAAGGCGGTCGGAGAGAGTATCGAACACGGCGCTCGTCGGTCCTCAGGGTCGGGGGCGTGGCAGGTCAGTCGTCCTCCAGGGTATCCGGACCCCGGAGAACGCAAAGCCGTCGCCCGTTTCTCGTGACGAACGGGCCCGGTACGGGGGTCAGCCCAGCTCCTTCTCGACCTCCGCGGCCACCTCCGCGGCACGCCCCGGGGACAGGGGCTCACCGTCACGGTCCGTGACGTAGAAGGCGTCCACGGCGTTCGCTCCGAGGGTGGAGACGTGAGCGCTGCGCACTCTCACCGCGCTCCGCTCCAGCGCCCGGCCGATCCGGTGCAGCAGCCCGGGTGCGTCCTGGGCCCGGACCTCGATCACCGTGGCCAGGCGGGAGCCGGCCGCCGCGACGGTCACCCGGGGGGGCGGGGCCTTCACTCCGCGCCGCCGTGGATAGGCGGCCTCACGCTCGGCGAGCCTGGACCGGATGTCCAGGGAGCCGTCCAGGGCTCGTACGAGGTCGGCGCGCAGCCGGGCGGCCTGCGGGAGCGAGCCGTACTCGGCCGCGACCCGCCAGCTGAGCACCAGCAGGCCTGCCGACTCGCCCAGCTCGGTGGGGAGCTCGACGGCGCGCAGGTCGGCGGCGCGCACGGTGAGGCGGTGCAGGGCGAGCACCCCGGCCGCCGCGGGCAGGACGCCCGGGCGGTCGGGCAGCGCGATGAGGAGCTCTACGCCGACGGGTTCCGGTTCGCCGGCCTCGGAGGCCGGTTCGGCCCGGGTGTGCAGGGACAGGACGGGCTCGCCGGTGCGCAGGGCCTCGACCGCGAGGCGTTCCTGCTCGGCGCTGGGCGCGAGCGGCTCCGGTGCGGGAGGTTCTTCGCCGGCCAGGAGCGCGGCGACACGCTTGACGAGGTCGGTGACGAGGGACGCGCGCCAGGAGCTCCAGGCGGCCGGGCCCGTGGCCAGTGCGTCGGCCTCGGTGAGCGCGTGCAGGAGTTCCAGGGTGGACGCGCTGCCCACGGCGGTGGCGACGGAACGCACGGTCGCCGGGTCGTCGAGGTCACGCCGGGTGGCGGTCTCGATGAGCAGCAGATGATGACGTACGAGCGTGGCGACGACGCCCACGTCCTGCTTGTCGAAGCCGATGCGGGCGGCCATGTCCCGGGCGATGACCTCGCCCGCCACGGAGTGGTCCCCGGGCCAGCCCTTGCCGATGTCGTGCAGCAGGGCGGCGATCAGGAGGAGGTCGGGGCGGCCGACACGGCGGGTGAGGTGGGAGGCGCGGACGGCTGTCTCGACGAGGTGGCGGTCGACGGTCCAGGTGTGGACGGGGTTGCGCTGCGGCCGGCAGTGGACCCGCTCCCAGTCGGGCAGCAGCCGGGCGATGATGCCTTCCGCTTCGAGGGCCTCCCAGACCCCGACGGTGGATTCGCCGGCGCCGAGCAGTGTGACGAGCTCCTCGCGGGCCTGCGCCGGCCACGGCACGGGCAGCGGCTGGGCGGCGGTGCTCAGGTGACGTACGAGGTGGCGCGAGAGCGGCAGGCCGGCCTCGGCGGCAGCGGCGGCGGCCCGGAGGGTGAGTACGGGATCGCGTTCGGGACGCGCGGTGCGGGCGAGGACCACTTCGCCGTCGGCCTCGACGACGCCTTCGGCGAGCGGGGTGCGTTCCGGTGCGGTCTTGGACCCACCGCCGAGAATCGCCCGCAGACGGGGTCTCGCGGAGCGGGAGCGCAGGACGCGGTTCACCTCGCGCCAGGTGACGTCGGTGGCGTACGAGATGGTCCGGGCGGCCTCGTACACCTGGCGGAGCAGGGCGTCCGAGTCGAGGAGGCCGAGGGCTCCGGCGACCTGGTCCTGTTCCTGCAGGGCGAGGCGGTCGGTGGCCCGGCCGGTGGTGAGGTGGAGTGCGTCACGGGCGTCGAGGAGTGTGCGCCGGGCCTCCGCGAGCCCTTCGCGGGGCGCGTCCGCGACCCAGGAGGCGGCGACCGCGCGCAGGGCGGTGGCGTCCCGGAGGCCGCCCCGGGCCTCCTTCAGATCGGGTTCCAGGAGGAACTGGAGCTCGCCCATGCGTTCGGCCCGTTCGCGGCAGAGGTCGTCAAGGGCAGGAAGGCGTTTGGGGGCCTGGTTGCGCCAGTCGGCCAGGATCGCGGTCCGCAGTCCGGCGACGAGGCCGAGGTCCCCGGCGACGGGCCGCGCGTCGAGCAGTCCGAGCTGGACCTTGAGGTCCTCCCCCGCCGTCCTGCGTGCTTCGCCGGGGGTGCGTACCGAGTGGTCGAGGGCGAGACCGAGGTCCCAGACGGGGTACCAGATCCGGTCGGCGAGGGTGGCCACGGCTCCGGCGTCGGCGGTGCCGTCGTGGAGGAGCAGGAGGTCGAGGTCGCTGCGCGGGGAGAGCTCGCCCCGGCCGTAGCCGCCGACGGCGACGAGGGCGGCGCCACGGACGCCCGCTTCCTCGGCGGCCGCGGTGAACAGCCCGTTGAGCCATTCGTCGGTGAGCCGGGCCAGGGCGGCACGGCGCGGCGGCCCGGACCGCGTCTCCTCCTGGAGGAGGCGCAGCCGGGCCGCCGCATAGCCGCTGGGTCCCGAGTCCTCGGATCCTGTGGTCACTTCGGTGCTCGTCACCCAGCTGCCTTTCCGTTCACAGGGACCGTCGGTCAGAGTGCGTCCGGGCCGCGTTCACCGGTCCGTACGCGGATCGCGGTGTCGACCGGGACGCTCCAGACCTTGCCGTCACCGATCTTGCCCGTCCGTGCTGCCTTGACGACCACGTCGATAAGCTGTTCGGCGTCCTCGTCCTCGACGAGTACCTCGATACGGATCTTCGGGACGAGGTCCACGGTGTACTCGGCACCACGGTAGACCTCGGTGTGTCCGCGCTGACGCCCGTAGCCGCTGGCCTCCGTGACCGTGAGGCCCTGGACGCCGAAGGCCTGGAGGGCCTCCTTGATCTCGTCCAGCCTGTGCGGCTTCACGACTGCGGTGATGAGCTTCATGCGTCCACCTTCTTGTTCGTCGGGGCTGCCGTGGCGCCGGGCGCCGTGGTGGTGCGGGAGGCGGAGCCGCCACCGGCGCCGCTGAAGTCGTACGCCGTCTCGGCGTGTTCGACCTGGTCGATGCCGGAGACCTCGTCGTCCTCGCTGACCCGCATCCCGATCGTCCTGTCGAGGACGAACGCCAGGGCCGCGGAGACCACCAGGGAGTACGCGAGGACCGCGAAGACACCGACGGCCTGCTTGCCGAGCTGTTCGAGTCCGCCACCGTAGAAGAGGCCCTTGGCGTCGGACTGCACACCGCCGGTGGCGAAGAAGCCGACGAGGAGGGAGCCGAGGACACCGCCGACGAGGTGGACGCCGACGACGTCCAGGGAGTCGTCGTAGCCGAACTTGTACTTGAGGCCGACGGCCATGGCGCACAGGACACCGGCGATGACGCCGATCGCGATGGCGCCGAGCGGGCTGACCGCACCGCCCGCGGGGGTGATGGCGACGAGGCCCGCGACGGCGCCGGACGCGGCACCCAGAGTCGTGAAGGAGCCGTGGCGGATCTTCTCGTAGGCGAGCCAGCCGAGGACCGCCGCACCGGTGGCGACCTGCGTGTTGACGAACATGACGGCACCGACACCGTCGTCGTTGCCGAGCCACGAGCCGGCGTTGAAGCCGAACCAGCCGAACCACAGGAGGGCGGCACCGAGCATGACGAGCGGCAGGCTGTGCGGCCGCATCGGGTCCTTCTTGAAGCCGACCCGCTTGCCGATGACGAGGATCACGCCGAGGGCCGCGGCACCGGCGTTGATGTGGACGGCCGTGCCACCGGCGAAGTCGATGACACCCATCTCGAAGAGCCAGCCTCCGGCGCCCCAGACCCAGTGCGCGACCGGGAAGTAGACGACGGTGACCCACAGGGCGATGAACAGGGCCCAGGAGGTGAACTTGACGCGGTCGGCGAGGGCGCCGCTGATCAGCGCCGGGGTGAGGATCGCGAACATCATCTGGAAGACCGCGAAGACGTACACCGGGATGGTGTAGCCGTCCCAGAGCTCGGTGACGCCGATCCCGCTCAGGCCCACGAAATCGGAACTCCACCCGATGACGGAGCCGACGTCGGTGCCGAAGGCGAGGCTGAATCCGTAGAGCACCCACAGGACCGTGACGATCCCGAGGCTGATGAAGCTCATCATCAGCATGTTCAGGGTGCTCTTGACGCGGACCATGCCTCCGTAGAAGAAGGCCAGGGCCGGGGTCATGAGCATCACCAGCGCGGAGCAGATGAGCATGAACCCTGTGTTGGCGGCAGACAGCTCGGGGGCGTCTGCGGCAAGCGTCGTGATGCCTGGGGGCATCGGCGTCTCCTCGTCGTCGGTGCGGCCACGTGCGGGGGTGCGGGACCACGGTGAAAAGGTGCGGGCCGGTTATGCGCCATGACATTCGCGCAGCGCGGTTTCCACGAATGCCGCACGATGTTTCACCGCAGTGACGAAGGAGCTCCGCGTGTTACGTACCGATGAACCGTGGGTGTCGGGCCCGCTGTGCTGCCTACCATGCTGCCCGCGCCGCATACGGTGCGGTTGAGACGGCCGGAGACGTGAACCGGCCACGACGGCGACCCTCTGACCTGGCGATGGGGGAGCCGAGTCGGGTGGTACGGGGCGGCCGTCGTGGCCGGTGGCGGTGGGTTCCGGTCAGACCGCTTCGGCGGTCTCCGGGAGCTGTTCACCGAGCAGGTCGGTGAGCCGGGCGACCTCGGCGATGTCGCCGAAGTCCCTGGCAGCGGTGTCGACGGTCTTGCGGAGCCTGGTGTTGACGCGCTCCGACCTGACCTTCTTGGCGATCTTCAGCGCCTGGGTGGCGAGGACGGTCGACTCCTCCGGCTCGCGCTTGAGCAGGTGCACGGTGGCCATGCCGATCAGATTGAGCGCGTAGGACCTCTGGTGCTCGTCGTCCTCGCCGAAGAGCTCGACGGCACGGGCCATGACGGGCTCGGCGAGCGAGGCGTACGTGGGGCTGCGGCCTGCGACATAGGCGAGGTCACGGTAGGAGTGGGCGTTCTCTCCGTGCAGTTCGGCGTCGGAGAAGAAGCGGATCCAGTCGGGCTCGGGCTCGTCGTCGAGGACGGCGTCGGCGAAAGTGTCCTCCGCCATCCGGACCGCTCGCTTGCACCTGCTCGGCTGGCCCATGTTGGCGTAGGCGCGCGCCTCCATCGCATACAGCATGGCCTGGGTCCGGGCGGTGGCGCAGTCCCGGCTGCCGTACTGGGCGAGGTGGATGAGTTCGAGTGCGTCGTCGGGCCGGCCCAGGTGGATCATCTGGCGGCTCATGCTGGACAGGATGTACGACCCCAGCGGCTTGTCGCCGGCCTCCTTGGAGGCGTGCAGGGCCAGCACGAAGTACTTCTGGGCGGTGGGCTGGAGGCCCACGTCGTAACTCATCCAGCCCGCGAGCTCGGCCAGTTCGGCGGCGCAGCGGAAGAGGCGCCTGGCGGTGGCCTGAGGCTGCGGCTCCTGCAGAAGGTCGGTGACCTCGTGCAGCTGGCCGACGACGGCCTTGCGGCGCAGCCCGCCGCCGCACTGGGCGTCCCACTGGCGGAACATCGCCGTGGTGGATTCCAGCAGGTCCAGCTCGGGGCCCGAGAGCCGCGAGGGGCGGCTCTCCGTGGTCGGCAGCTCCGGTTCCGACTGCCCCGGGCGGGTGACGGGCACGAGCCAGCGCTGCATGGGTTCGATGAGGGTGGGCCCGGCGGCCAGGGCGAGGGAACTGCCGAGGAAGCCCCGCCTGGCGAGCATGAGGTCGCTGCGGGAGAACTCGCTGAGCAGCGCGACGGTCTGCGGTCCCGCCCAGGGCAGGTCGACCCCCGCCACCGAGGGTGCCTGGTGGGGGGCGCGCAGCCCGAGGTCCTCGACGGAGACGACGGTGCCGAAGCGCTCGGAGAACAGCTCGGAGAGGATGCGCGGGATCGGTTCGCGGGGCTGTTCACCGTCGAGCCAGCGGCGCACCCGGGAGGTGTCGGTGCTGATGTGGTGGGCACCCAGCTGACGGGCCCGCCGGTTCACCTGGCGGGCGAGCTCGCCCTTCGACCAGCCGCTCCGCACGAACCACGAACCCAGTTGCCCGTTGGGGCGCTTCCCGGGATTCGTCTCGCCTGCGCCACTGCCACTCACTGGAACGCCCCCATCCCGCCGAAACCTGTCGCGCGAACCTCTATCAGACTGCCGTGCCCTGGTGCCGTCCGTACGGACGTTGCGAGCCATCGAACAGACAGACGGATTGCCCGAGGCATACTCAACTGCACATGCAATTGCAGGTTCGAGCACCCACGGTAATCCTACGATCACCGCTCCGGCGAGGGGCGTTGCGGAAACGCCACCATTCGCCACCCCTTCGGGTGAACCCGTTCGGCGCAGGTCGCGATTCACTTGACAGGCCGCGATCAGCAGCGAGCGGAGTGAAGCATTCAGGGGCGCGCGGCGCACAGCGCGCACCCCTGTGCCGACCCTGCACGCGCCGGCGGTCGACGGCGCACGGATACCCGGATACGTCGAGGACTGAGGACATCGGGTCGTAACCACCGGTGAGTCGGACCCGTTGGAGGGGGCATGGGCTTCACGATCGGCGGCATCCGGGAGATGCGGTCCGGCACACGGCGCCGCGGCCGCGCGGCCGGGGCGACCGAGGTGGCCGAGTACACGGGACTCTGGGGCTGGGCGGTGGCTCCGGGCACTCGCGCCTCGGCCGGCGCGTGTTCCTGCGGTGACACCGCGTGTGCCGCCCCCGGCGCGCATCCGCTGGACTTCGCCCGCGAGGTGCCGCCGGGCGCCACGCACGCGATGGCCGCGGACGCCTGGGCCGAGGTGCCGGGCGCCTCGATGCTGCTGCCGGTGGGCAGGACCTTCGACGTGCTCGACGTCGCCGAGGCAGCGGGCCGGCGCGCACTGGTGCGCATGGAGCGGCTGGGCCTGCCATTGGGGCCGGTGGCGGTGACACCGGCCGGTCGTACGCAGTTCTTCGTCGCCCCAGGCGCCGCGGCGGGGCTGCCCGGGCTGCTCTACCGGATGGGCTGGGACGACGCGGATCTCGATCTGCGGGCGCTGGGACCCGGTGCGTACGTGACCGCTCCCCCGTCGGACCTCGGAGGCCTCGGCCCCGTCCGCTGGCTGCGCCCGCCGGTGCCGGACACGGCCGCCGCTCCCCCGCAGGCCCGGCTGCTGCTGGGCACCCTCGCCTACATATGCCACCGCTGGTGAACGCCGAAGGGCGGTGAACCCCTCTCGGGTCCACCGCCCTTCCGTGACTGCGCGGGATGCGCCGGTCAGTCGCCGATCAGCGCGTCGACGAAGGCGCCCGGCTCGAACGGGGCCAGGTCGTCCGGCCCCTCACCGAGGCCGATGAGCTTCACGGGGACGCCCAGCTCACGCTGGACGGCGATGACGATGCCGCCCTTGGCGGTGCCGTCCAGCTTGGTGAGGACGATGCCGGTGATGTCGACCACCTCGGCGAAGACCCGCGCCTGGACGAGGCCGTTCTGACCGGTCGTGGCGTCGAGGACGAGCAGGATCTCGTCGAGCGGCCCGTGCTTCTCGACGACCCGCTTGACCTTGCCGAGCTCGTCCATCAGGCCGGTCTTGGTGTGCAGCCGGCCCGCGGTGTCGATGAGCACCACGTCGGCGCCCTCGGCGATACCTTCCTTCACCGCGTCGAAGGCGATCGAAGCCGGGTCGCCGCCCTCCGGGCCGCGCACCGTGCGTGCGCCGACGCGCTCGCCCCAGGTCTGGAGCTGGTCGGCGGCGGCGGCGCGGAAGGTGTCCGCGGCGCCGAGGACGACGCTGCGGCCGTCCGCGACGAGCACCCGGGCGAGCTTGCCCGTGGTGGTCGTCTTCCCGGTGCCGTTGACCCCGACGACCATCACGACGCCGGGCGTCCCGTCGCCGCCCTCCGTCTTCACGGCCCGGTCGAAGTCCGGACCGAGGAGGGTGACGAGCTCCTCGCGCAGCAGGGTGCGCAGTTCGTCGGGCGTACGTGTTCCGAGGACACGGACCCGCTCACGGAGCCGCTCCACCAGCTCCTGGGTGGGGGCGACGCCGACATCGGCGGTGAGGAGGGTGTCCTCGATCTCCTCCCAGGTGTCCTCGTCGAGGTTGTCGCGGGACAGGAGCGTGAGCAGCCCCTTGCCCAGGCTGTTCTGCGAACGGGCGAGCCGGGCGCGGAGCCGCACGAGACGGCCGGCGGTGGGCTCGGGGACTTCGAGCTCGGGGATCTCCGGCTCGACGACGACCGGGGTTTCCTCCACGGGAGTCCCGGCGCCGGGAACACCGACTTCCTCGATGGGGCGCCGCGCTTCGTCGCGCGGCGTCTCGGCTTCCTCGCCGACACGGGGCTCGGCGGGAGGAGTGATGGTCGGCGTGCTCGACGGCGCCGAGGGCGGCAGCTGCTTCTTCTTGCGGCTGCTGACCACGAGCCCGCTGATCAGGCCGACCGCGACCAGGGCGATGACTACAGCAAGGATGACGATTTCCATAACGTGTCCAGTATCGGCCACAGCGGTGGTCCGGCGCGGTTGCGGACGTCGGCTGGTGCCGACCACTGGGGCGGTATGCCACGTTTGGGGGTAAAGGTACGCTGCTGCCCGTGGAGAACCGCGGCCTGGACCCCGTCCCCGACGACGAGCGCACCGGCCGGGTCCGCGCCCTCCTTCCCACCTGGGTGGCGGCCAACATGACGGTGCTGCTGCTGACGGTGGGAGCGGGGCTCACCGTCTTCAACGGGCTGAACTTCTGGCAGGTGCTCGCCGTGGCGGTCACGGCCCCCGTGCTCTCGTTCGGACTGGTCGGCCTCGTGTCGATCGCGGGCAAGCGCGGCGGGGCGCCCGGCATGGCACTGTCCAGGGCGGTCTTCGGGCAGCGCGGCAACCTCTTTCCCGGCGCCCTGCTGTGGGTGGCGCGCTGGGGCTGGGAGACCCTGAACGCGGTGACCGGCTCCTACGCCCTGCTGGCGGTGCTCGACCTGGCCTTCGGCATCCGGAGCGGCCACCCGCTGGTCCTGGTGACTCTGACGTCCTTCGTCGCCGCGAGCTTCCTCGTGTCCGGGCTCGGCATCAGGGCGCTGCGACTGTGTTCACGGGCCTCCGCCTGGCTCTTCGGGAGCGTGAGCCTCCTCGTCCTGGTGCACCTGATCGGCTCGACCCACTGGCGGACCGTCCTGGACCGGCCGCCGGGCCCGGGAGCGATGACGATCGCCGGGATCGGGACGCTGGCCGCCGGGGGCATCAGCTGGGTCCCGTCGGCGCCGGACTTCGCCCGCTACCTGCCCCGCTCCGCGTCCGGCCGGGCGATGGTCGCAGCCGCGGTGGGCGGGGCCCTGGTCACGGTGGGGCCGATGGTGATGATGGGCGCCGTGCTGGCGGTGGGCTCACCCGACCTGGCCGTCACCAAGGACCCGGTGGCATTCATCGGCGAGCTGCTGCCGAGGTGGATCTCGGTGCCGTACCTCCTGATCGCCGTCGTCGGCATGATGCTGATCAACGCGATGTCGATGTACTCCGCCGGCTTCACCGCCCAGACGCTCGGGTTCGCGGTACCCCGCGCCTGGGCCGTGGGTGTGAACGCGATGATCAGCCTGTTGCTCGGAGGGGCGCTGATGCTGGTGGCGACGAGTTTCGTCGGCACCTTCCTGTCGTTCCTGACCCTGCTCGGTGTGACGTTCTCCGCCTGGATCGGGGTCTTCGGTGTGGATCTGCTGCGAGGCCGTACGTACGACTCCGCGGCCCTCATGGACACCACCCCCGGCAGCGGCTACTGGTACACGGCCGGGTTCAGCCGCCAGGCCATGGGCGCCTGGGGCGCGGCACTCGTGACCGGGCTGCTGCTGACCGACGTGGAGTGGTTCACCGGCCCGCTCGCCGCCACCTGGGTGGGGCGTCACGGGCTGGGCTGGGCGGCCACCATCCTGGTCGCGGCGGGGGTGTACGGGGCGCTGCCGCGCCCGGAGGACGGCACCGGTGGCACGCCGGCCCGGTTCTGACACGGGGTGGACGAGCGGTGCGGCGGGGACGCCCCCGGCCCCGCACGCAGAACGCTGCCCCGGGCCGGCATGGGCCGGACCGGGGCAGCGGGGTCGAGGAGAGGGGCAGCGGGGATTAGCCCATCTCCTCCAGCGCCTTGCCCTTGGTCTCCTTCACGAACTTGAGCACGAAGGGGATCGAGAGCACGGCGAAGCAGGTGTAGATGACGTAGGTGCCCGAGAGGTTCCAGTCGGCCAGGCTCGGGAAGCTCGCGGTGATCGCCCAGTTGGCGATCCACTGCGCGGAAGCGGCGACACCGAGCGCGGCGGCACGGATCCTGTTCGGGAACATCTCGCCGAGGAAGACCCAGACCACGACACCCCACGAGAGGGCGAAGAAGAGCACGAAGACGTGGGCCGCCACCAGCGCCACGACGCCCTCGGTGTTCGGCAGCTTGCCGTCGACCAGGTCGGCGGAGAAGGCCCAGGCCTCGAACGCCAGGGCGATGGCCATACCGATGGACCCGACGAGCGCGAGCGGCCTGCGGCCCACGCGGTCCACCAGGACCATGGCGATCACGGTACCGATGATGTTGATGATCGACGTGGTGAACGAGTAGAAGAACGAGCCGGACGGGTCGATGCCGACGGACTGCCACAGCGTCGCCGAGTAGTAGAACGCCACGTTGATGCCGACGAGCTGCTGGAAGACCGACAGACCGATACCGACCCAGACGATCGGCAGGAAGCCGAAGCGGCTCCCGAGCAGGTCGCTGAACGTGGACTTGTGCTCACGGCGCATCGCCGTCTCGATCTCGTTCACGCGGGCGTCGAGGTCGACGTTCTTGCCCTCGACCTCTTCGAGGATCTTCCGGGCGCGGTCCTTCTTGCCCACGGAGATCAGGAAGCGCGGGGACTCCGGGATCGCGAAGGACAGCAGGCCGTACAGGATGGCCGGTACGACCATCACCCCGAGCATCCACTGCCAGGCCTCGAAGCCACCGATCTTGCCGCGCTGGTCACCGTCGGCGAGCTGCAGGATGCCGTAGTTGACCAGCTGCGAGATGGCGATGCCGATGACGATGGCCGCCTGCTGGAAGGAGCCGAGGCGGCCGCGGTAGGCGGGCGGCGAGACCTCGGCGATGTAGGCCGGGCCGATGACCGAGGCCATGCCGATCGCGAAGCCGCCGATGACCCGCCACATGGCCAGGTCCCAGAGGGCGAACGGCAGCGCGGAGCCGACGGCGCTGATGGTGAAGAGCACCGCCGCGATCTGCATGCAGCGGATGCGGCCGATCCGGTCGGCGATGCGGCCCGCCGTGGCCGCGCCGATGGCACAGCCGATCAGAGCGATGGCGATGACCTGCGCCAGCGTCCCTGATCCGATGTCGTAGCGGTCGCGGATGGCCTCGACGGCGCCGTTGATCACGGAACTGTCGTAGCCGAAGAGGAAGCCGCCCATCGCTGCGGCTGCCGTGATGAAGATGACATGGCCGAGATGGTCCGGGTGGGCCTCCCGGGCTCCGGACTCCGGTCCGCGCTCTGTGCTGGTCACATGAACTCCTGGTACCTGGCCGCAACGTCAGGTGTGGGGGGTGAGCCCTCCTAGTGGCGCACAACTTTGAGCCGACCACCACTTGAAGGTAAAAACAACATTGCTGAGGTTATGCGTTCAAGTTTCGAAGTCAAGACGTGGGTTCGAGTGAAGATGTTCCTCACAAGTACCCAGGAGTGCCCAAAAGGTGTGTTGAAGGGTTGAAGATTGCGTGAAGAAGGTGTGATCACCCGTCAGCAAGTGCACAGAGGGCTCAGCGGAGCCGCTGGCTGATCACCTTGGAGACGCCGTCGCCCTGCATGGAGACGCCGTACAGCGCGTCGGCGACCTCCATCGTCCGCTTCTGGTGCGTGATGACGATGAGCTGGGAGCTCTCCTGGAGCTCCTCCATGATCCGGATGAGGCGCTGCAGGTTGGTGTCGTCGAGCGCCGCCTCGACCTCGTCCATGACGTAGAACGGACTCGGCCGGGCCTTGAAGATGGAGACCAGCAGGGCCACGGCCGTCAGTGACCGCTCGCCGCCGGACAGCAGCGAGAGCCGCTTGACCTTCTTTCCCGGCGGCCTCGCCTCCACGTCGAGACCGGTCGTCAGCATGTTGTCCGGGTCGGTGAGGACGAGGCGGCCCTCGCCGCCCGGGAAGAGCCGGGAGAAGACGCCCTCGAACTCCCGCGCGGTGTCCCGGAACGCCTCCGTGAACACCTGCTCGACCCGCTCGTCGACCTCCTTGATCACCTGCATCAGATCGGCCCGGGTCTTCTTCAGGTCTTCGAGCTGCTCGGAGAGGAACTGGTGCCGTTCCTCCAGTGCCGAGAACTCCTCGAGGGCGAGCGGATTCACCTTCCCGAGTTGCTGATACGCCCGTTCGGCCGCCTTCAGCCGCTTCTCCTGCTCGGCCCTGACGAACGGCACCGGCTGGTTGCGCGGATCCTCCGGATCCGCCGGAAGCTCCTCACCCTCCGCTGCGGGGGATGGCGGCACCATCTGCTGCGGACCGTATTCGGCGGCCAGGCCCGCCGCCTCGACACCGAACTCCTCCAGCGCCTTGGCCTCCACCTGCTCTATGCGCAGCCGCTTCTCGGCCCCGAGCACCTCGCCCCGGTGCACCGAGTCGGTGAGCCGGTCGAGCTCGCTCTTGAGGTCACGGCCGCGGCCGCGTTCGGCCGCCAGGTCCCGCTCTCGCTCGCCCTTGGCCGCCTCTGCCCTGGTCCGTTCCTCGTCCGCCCGTACGACCGAGACCTCGACATGGGCGAGCAACTGTCTGGCGCCCGAGGCCACGGCGGTGGCCACGGCGGCCTCGTGGCGCAGCCGGGCGCGGCGCCGCTCGGCGCGGGCGCGGGCCTCGCGCTCGGCCCGGGCCCCGCGGTCGAGGGCATCGGCCCGCCCGGCGAGGGCCTTGACCCGTTCCTCGTGGGTACGGGCCTGGAGCCGGGCTTCCATCTCGGTCTGGCGTGCGTTGGCGCCGTCGGCCGCGAGCCGGTCCCGGACGGAGGTGTCCGGCTCCTCCTCCATCGGGGTCTCCTCGGCGACCAGCAGCCGCTCCGCCAGCTCCTCGGCCTCCTCCACGGCACGCTCCAGCGCCTCCTGGGCGCGGGCGGCGGCGGAGGTCATCCGCTCCGCTTCCCCTGCGGCACCACGGGCCTGTCCCGCCAGCCGCCCGAGTTGCTGCGCCACTCCGGACTTCTCCCGGTCGGCGGCCCGGCGCCGCTCTCCCAGCTCCTCCACCCTGGCCGCGCTGCCGGCGCGCCGGGCAGCCGTGGCACGCTGGGCCGAGGCGAGTTCCTCGCAGCGCACGGCCAGCTCGGCCAGTTCGGCGGCGGCCTCGTCGACGGATGCCTGGACCTCCAGCAGACTGGGCGCCCCGGCGGATCCGCCGTGGGCGAAATGAGCACCCAGTACATCGCCCTCGGCGGTGACGGCGGTCAACCCGGGGTGGGCGGCGACCACCTCCTCGGCGTCCTCCAGCGTTCCGACGACGACCATGTCCCGCACCAGCCGCCGTACGGCCGTCATCAGGCCGGCGGGCCCCTGCAGCAGACCGGCGACGGCGGGCGCGGCGCATTCGCCGGTCGCGACGGCCCGGCCTGCCGCCGGTTCCGCCACCCCCTGCTCCGCTCCTGAAGGAGCGGGACCCTGCCCCGTGCCGGAGACCGCGGGGCCGTGCTCGACGCCCGCAGAGCCGTGCCCGGTACCGGGGGCCGAAGAACCGTGGCCGGCACCGGCGGCCGAGGCGCCGTGCTCCGCGCCGGACACCTGTCCGGGCACGTGGCCGGCGGCGACGGGCGCAACCAGCTGTTCCGTGCCCTGCGCGGGTACCTGCCCGGGCCCCGCCCCGCCGGGTACCAGGGCCGCGCGCCCCGCGTCCTGCTTGCGCAGCAGGCGGATCGCCTCAGCCGCCGTGGCCGGGTCCGTCACCGCGACGGCGTCTGCGGCCACGCCCAGGGCGGCGGCCACGGCGACCTCGTACCCCGGCGCCACCGTCAGCAGCTCCGCGACCGGTCCGAGCAGTCCTGAGAGCCGGTCCCCCGCTCCGAGCAGCACCCCGGTGCCGTCCTTGCGCCGCAGCCCCAGCGACAGTGCTTCGTGCCGGGCGGAGACCGCCGCACGGCTGCGTTCCGCCGCGGTGAGCGCCTCGCGCGCAGCGCCCAGGGCGGCCTCCGCTCCGGCGAGCTCCCGTCTGGCGGCCTCGTGCCGCTCCGCCAGCTCCGCGTCACCCGCGTCCAGGCCGTCGACCTCGGCCTTCAGCTGCTCGTACTCCTCCTGGGCCGCGACTGCCCGCTCCCGTGCCTCGTCCCGCGACGCGGCCAGCCGGTCGATCTCGGCCTGCGCCGAAGCAGCCCGGCTGCGGGCGGCGTTGACCTGCCCGTTGAGCCGGGCGAGCCCTTCGCGCCGGTCGGCGATGGCTCTGGCCGAGTCCCGGAGCCGGCGCTCCTCGGAGGCCAACTCCCTCTCGAGTTCGGCACGGTGGGCGGTGGTGTCCTCCAGGGCGTGCTCCGCCGCTTCGAGTGCCGCCTCCAGCTCCGCCTCCTGCTCGCGGACCCGGGCGGCCTCACGCTCCATGTCCTCGGGGTCACGCCCACGCCGCTCCTCCTCCGGAGCTGCGCCGGCGCTCTTCACTCGGGCGTCGGCGAGCGAGATCGTGCCCCGCACGCGTTCGGCCAGCTGCGAGAGTTCGTACCAGGTCTGCTGAGCTCGCTGCAGCCTCGGCGCCAGCCGGCGTACCTCGTCCTCCAGATCCGCCTCGCGCGCGAGCGCCGCCTTGAGCTCGGCCTCCGCCGCTTCCCTGCGCCGTTTGAGGGCGGCCTCGTCGGCGATCTCGCCCCGGAGCGCCTCCCGCAGCCGCACCAGGTCGTCGGCGAGGAGCCGCAGCCGGGCGTCGCGCAGGTCGGCCTGGATGACAGCGGCCCGGCGGGCGACGGCGGCCTGCCGGCCCAGCGGCTTGAGCTGACGTCGCAGTTCGTCGGTGAGGTCCTGGACGCGGGCGAGGTTGGCGCCCATCGCCTCCAGCTTCCGCAGCGCCTTCTCCTTGCGCTTACGGTGCTTGAGCACACCCGCGGCCTCTTCGATGAAGGCGCGGCGCCCCGTCGGGTCGGCGTGCAGGACCGAGTCCAGCCGGCCCTGTCCGACGATGACGTGCATCTCGCGGCCGATACCGGAGTCCGAGAGGAGTTCCTGGATGTCGAGCAGCCGGCAGGTGTCCCCGTTGATCTGGTATTCGCTGCCGCCGTTGCGGAACATGATCCGGGTGATCGTCACCTCGGCGTACTCGATGGGCAGAGCGCCGTCGGAATTGTCGATGGTCAGTGACACTTCCGCGCGGCCCAGAGGCGGCCTTCCCGTGGTGCCGGCGAAGATCACGTCTTCCATCTTGCCGCCGCGCAGGGATTTGGCCCCCTGCTCACCCATGACCCAGGAGAGCGCGTCCACCACGTTCGATTTACCCGATCCATTGGGACCGACGACACAGGTGATCCCCGGTTCGAAGCGCAGGGTCGTGGCGGAGGCGAACGATTTGAAACCGCGGAGGGTCAGGGCCTTGAGGTGCACGCCGCCGGACTCTACCTTTCACTCTCGGTTTCGCTGATGAAGGTGCAGGGCACATCAGACGTTAAGCGAAGAGCGAGGGGCCTAATACGGCCCAGGGGGAAAGAAAGAAGGGACGCCGGAGCGTCCCTTGTGAATCCTGCACGGTGCCGCTGTGCAGTCATGCGAGCGCGGTCTTGCGTAACGGATCGCGAACCGACCGGATCACATGCGATCCCCGGTGTTCGAGGACGACGATCCGTGACGAAGACTTCGATGGTTGATCCCGAGCGGCTGGCGTACGGCCCGACCGGCCCCGGCAGGGCCTTGGGGTCAGGTCAGCGCGGGCTCCGCCTGGGGTACGTCGATGTCGATGCTGTCGAGCAACGACTCCTGGTGCTGAGCGGCGGCGTTGAGCGCGTCGTTCTCGTCCTGGATCCGTACGAGCTCGGATTCCAGGTCCTGGACGCGCTTCTGAAGCCGTCGCATCTCGGCGAGGAGTCGCGGATCGGAACCGCCGACGTAACCGAGAAGCGCCTTTGCCATGATGAAAGGTCCTCCACACTGAGTGACCGACCGATGCGGTGTGGGTCGTGAGGGAATCGCACCCGCGGTGCTCGACAGTGCTCTGTATTCACTGCTGTTCTGCTGTCTCCAGCTCTGCCGAACAGCTAAGGTGCGCGGGGTTTTCAGCGTCTCACCAAAAAGTTTGACGGTCAACACGATCACACGCCACGGGGCCGGGTGTCCCGGGGGTGCGCAGCCGGACGATCACGCGGCGCGACTCTCCTACGGGATCCCGAGGGGCCTGGAGATCTTCGTCAATGCCGCAGCCTGGCATGGCGTGCGCTTCTTGGCAACCATGTCCTGGCGCCGGCTTCTTTCGCAGGTCATTTCGGGTGCGTGGCCCTCGCGGCCCTTACCGTTCACCGATCGCCGCCCCTCGCGCACTCTTCGGATCCGGCCCCCTTTCCGCGCCCGCGATCAGCGGATCGCGAATCCCTCGTAGCCCCCGCGAGGCGTGTCCCAGATCTCAGTGACGCCGTCCACGTTGCCGGGTGTGTCGTCGGAGCCGAGCCAGTCGAGCAGGCGGTGGCAATTCTCACGCGGCCCTTCAGCCACGACCTGCACCCGGCCGTCGTCGAGATTGAGGGCGAAGCCCGTGAGGTTTCCGATCTCCAGAGCATTTGCCCTGGTGAACCAGCGGAACCCTACTTGCTGTACTCGGCCGCGTACCCATACGACGAGTCGTGCATCTTCGTTCATGCCCGAACGCTAACCGGCCAATTGCTCGACGAGCATCTCGCCCCAATCCGCCATGGCGTAAGGTCCCCTCGCAATAGCCTCACCCGAACGGGTGAGTTTGATCTTTTATGCGGTGACGTCGCGACGGCGTCCGGAGCACGAGGAAGGCACAGCGCATGGGACGGCATCGACGCGCAGGCGCGGCCCCCGCCGCTGAGCAGCACGCGGCGGGCGCGGAGGACGGACACCGGAGCGCACACCGGAGGAAGCGAGCCGGCATACCCGTGCGCGCCGGGCTTCTCGGCGTGTCCGCGGCCGTGGCCGTCGGAGCGGTCGCTGTCGCTTCCGGTCTGCTGCCCGGCGGCGACAGCTTCAGCGTCAGCGGGGGCGGAGCCGCCGACCAGGTGCACGCGGGTGGGGCTCCCGACCTGCTGACCCAGGGCGGGTCGTCCGCCGAGCCGACCGGCCGCACGTCGGCGTCCGCGTCGGCCCAGGCCGACCGGGGTGCCGGCCGCACCGCCGCCCCCTCGAAGTCCCCCTCGGCCACCCCGAGCGGGAAGCCGAGCGAGAAGCCGTCCGCCACCGCCTCTAAGCAGGCGGCGAAGACGCCGGAACGGACGAAGGCTCCCGCCGCACGGCCGGAGAAGAGCACGGCGTCCAGCCCTGCGGCCAGGACTCCGGCCGCTCCGAAGCCCTCGTCCGCAGCTCCGAGCAGCAAGCCCCCCGCCCCGAGCAGCAAGCCCGCGGCCCCGGCGTCCCCGTCCCCCACCTCCGCCCAGGCAGCCGTGCTCACCCTGGTCAACCAGGAGCGCGCGAAGGTCGGCTGCAGTCCGGTCACCACCAACGCCTCGCTGACCGCGCTCGCCCAGGACTTCAGTGAGGACATGGCGGCCCGCGACTTCTTCGGTCACACCGACCCCGACGGCGCGACCCCCTGGGACCGTGCCGCCGCCGCCGGCGTGCAGGGTCTCGGCGGCGAGAACATCGCCCGGGGCCAGGCGGACGCGCAGGCCGTGATGGACGCCTGGATGAACAGCGACGGCCACCGTGCAAACATTCTCAACTGCGATTACAAGACCCTCGGGGTGGGCGTGCACCTCGGCTCCGGCGGCCCCTGGTGGACGCAGGACTTCGGCTTCTGAGGCCGGCGCCGTCGGTGAAGCCGAGCAGTGCCGACTTGCTCGTGGCGTACAGGGTCACGTCCGGAACCGGCACGCGGGTCGCCCAGCAGCTTCCGACGCTGATCCGCCCGCCGTCCCAGGTGAGCGGTGCTCGAACCGGTGCGGGGTCCTGAAGGGGTGAGGGCCCCGGTCCGGTGTCCGCCGGACGCACAGCGCCGGTGCAGCGCTCACCGGAAGTGAGCGCTGCACCGGCGTAAGCTGCGGACATGAGTGAGAAGGGGACAGGTCATGGGTGAGACAGGAACGGCCCCGGTGCGCGAGAGCGGCTCACCCTTCGACGTCTTCTCACGGCAGTGCCCCTCCCGGGTAACCCTGGAACACGTCACCGGCCGCTGGGGCAGTCTGACCCTGGGCGCGCTGTACGAGAGCGGCGCCCGTTTCAACGAGCTGCGCCGCCGGGTGGACGGTGTCAGCGAGAAGATGCTGTCCCAGACCCTGCACGCGCTGGAGCGCGACGGGCTGGTGCACCGGGACGCCCGCCTCACCAATCCTCCGCGCGTCGACTACGCACTGACGCCGCTCGGCCGTGAGGTCGCGAGCCGGCTGATGGGCCTCATCCAGCTCGTCGAGGGCCGGATGCCCGAGGTCGTCGAGGCCCGGGACCGGTACGACGCGGCACACCGGACCTGATCCGGGACCTCAGGCGATCCGCGGCGGACGCTGGCAGCGGGGGCAGAAGTAGCTGGAGCGGTTCATCCAGGGCCGCCTGCGCATCGGCGTACCGCAGCGGCGGCAGGGTTCGTCCTCTCGTCCGTACGCGTCCAGCGACCGGTCGAAGTATCCGGACTCCCCGTTCACGTTGACGTACAGGCTGTCGAAGCTGGTGCCGCCCTGGTCGAGGGCTTCCCGCATCACGTCCCGGACATGGCCGAGCAGTTCCGCCGTCCTCGGGCGCGTCAGGGCCGCGGTGGGCCGCTCGTAGTGCAGCCGGCTGCGCCAGAGCGCCTCGTCGGCGTAGATGTTGCCGACACCGCTGATCAGGGACTGGTCGAGCAGGGCGCGCTTGACCGTCGTACGGCGCATGCGCAGTGCCAGGTGGAAGGCGGTGTCGTCGAAGGCCGGGTCGAGAGGGTCGCGTGCGATGTGCGCGATGACGTCGGGCAGTCCGTCGGGGGTGTTCTCGTGGAGCGACAGCCCCCCGAAGGTGCGCTGGTCGACGAAGCGCAGCTCGGTTCCGAGTGTGTCGTCGAAGCGGATCCTGATCCGCAGGTGCTTCTCGTCGGGGGCCTCCTGGGGCTGCACCAGCAGCTGACCGCTCATCCCGAGGTGTCCCAGGAGCGAGGACTCCACCTCGTCGAGGGGGACCCAGAGGTACTTGCCGCGGCGCATCGCCGTGCCGAAGCGCAGTCCTCGCAGCCTGGCCGCGAAGTCGGCGCCGCCCGCGAGATGCCGGCGGACCGCACGCGGATGGAGGACCTGGACCTCGTCGACGGTGCGCCCTGCGGTCCAGCGCTCCAGACCCCGCCGTACGACTTCGACCTCGGGCAGTTCGGGCACGGCGGGCACTCCTTCGGGGACGTGACGGGACAGCGGAAACCCCCCGGTGCCGCGGAGGCACCGAGGGGTTTCCGGATTGCTCAGGCCGGAGCCGCGTCCGAGTGCGGCGACGGGTCGGCAGGGATGTCGGCGACCCCTCCGTCGGCTGCGGCCTTGGCCGCGGCCTCCCGTGCTTCCGCGGCGGCGCTGATCTCGCGCCAGGCGGACTCCGCCGCCTGCTGCTCCGCTTCCTTCTTGCTACGGCCGGTGCCGGTGCCGTACGAGACACCACCGACGCGAGCAGCAGCAGTAAAGGTCTTCTCGTGGTCCGGGCCGGTCTCCGTGACGAGGTACTCGGGGACTCCGAGGCTCTCGCTCGCGGTGAGCTCCTGGAGACTGGTCTTCCAGTCCAGGCCGGCTCCGAGGTTGGAGGACCTGTCGATCAGCGGGTCGAAGAGCCGGTGCACCAGCTCCGAGGCCGCGCTGAGGCCCTGGTCGAGATAGACGGCGCCGATCACCGCTTCAAGGGTGTCGGCGAGGATGGAAGCCTTGTCCCGGCCACCCGTGCCCTCTTCACCACGGCCGAGCCGGATGAAGGAGCCGAGTTCGAGGCCGCGGCCCACTTCCGCAAGTGCACGCGAGTTGACCACCGCGGCCCGCAACTTGGCCAGCTGGCCTTCGGGCAGGTCGGGGTGGGTGCGGTACAGCGTGTCCGTGACCACCAGACCGAGCACCGAATCCCCGAGGAATTCGAGCCGCTCGTTGGTGGGCAGACCGCCGTTCTCGTATGCGTACGAGCGATGGGTCAGCGCACGCACCAGAAGGGCGGACTCGAGGTGATACCCGAGCCGCCCTTCCAGAAGCGTGTGGGACGAGGCTGTGTTGACGTTGTCTGCCTGCTTCTTGGCGCTGGACAACTCAGACATCGGGCCTCTCACCAGCCGCTCAGACCTCGAGGACCTGGCGCTTGTTGTAGGTGCCGCAGCTCGGGCACGCAATGTGCTGGAGCTTCGGCTCCTGGCAACGCTCGCACGAAACCAGGGTGGGGACCGCAGCCTTCCACTGCGACCGGCGGTGGCGCGTGTTGCTGCGCGACATCTTCCGCTTCGGAACAGCCACGGCTACTTCTCCTGCTTCTCGTCGACGCCCGGTTCGGCGCCGCCCATGTTGTCCTTCTCGCCGTCCTGAACGGTCTCGGCGAGTCCTTGCAGTGCCGCCCAACGTATGTCGGCGACGTCGTGGTGGTGGTCCGGATTCTCGTCCAGCCTGATTCCGCACTCGGAACACAGGCCGGCACAGGTCTCCTTGCACACCGGCTGCAGCGGCAGTGCGAGCACCACCGCGTCACGCAGCACAGGCTCGAGGTCGAACGAGTCGTCCTCGAGAAAGAACCTGTCCTCGTCGTCCTCGGCGTCGTCGACCGGGTCCGCGGTCCTGCTGCGGTTCCGGTCATCGGCGTCAGGGTACGAGAACATCTCCTGGAAGTCCGCTTCGACCTCGAGGGTCAGCGGCTCCAGACACCTTACGCACTCCCCCTCGGCCGTCGCACGGGCGGTGCCTGTGACGAGCACCCCTTCCATGACCGATTCAAGGCGGAGGTCCAGCGCCACGGGCGCGTTCTCCGGCACACCGATGACCCCGTCGATGCCGAGGTCCTTCGGTGCTTCCGCCGTGCGGGTCAGCCGCTTCTGGGTACCCGGACGCCGGCCCAGCTCGCGCGTATCGAACACGAGAGGGCTGCGGTGGTCGAGGTGGCCGTTCAGGGCTTTTCCTGCTTTCGAAATCATGTGCGTGGTGCGGCTTCGGGAGGGCCACCCCTGTCCTGACGGAAAGAGGGCAGCCGGGATCGCGGACATACACGCGACCGAAGAGCCAGGATACTGGACGTACCGCCCAGCTCCCAATCCGGTACGGACCGCTCCGGTCAGCGGCCCTGTTCGTACCGGCGCAGCTGTTCCAGGTCGATCATGCTCGTGTCGAACAGGCTGGTCTCGTCGAGCGCGCTCTCGCCCTGCTGCACAGGGGCCTGGGCCTGCTGCGGCCAGCCGTAGTCCTGCTGCTGATTCGGGTCGTACGCCTGCTGCTGGTAGGCGGCGTACGGGTCGGGCTGCTGATAGCCGTAACCGTCCTGGACCTGCTGCTGGTCCTGGTAGCCGTACGTCTGCGCGTACTGCGGCTCGGCCTCGCCCTGGACCGGGAAGCCCGTCTGCGCGGGGTCCTGGTAGCCGGCCACCGGTGCGTGGCCCGGCTGTGCGGGCTCGGCGTAGGGCTGCTGCCTGGAGCTCTGCCGCGGCTCGGGGGTGGAGAGCTCGGCCAGGCCCGCCCAGTGGTCCTCGTCACTGGTGTGCAGGTGACCGCCCGCGGCGTCCTGGGCGGCCATGTGCGCGCCGAGCTCGTCGGTGGCGACCCGGCCGTGCAGCTTCTGACGGCCCCGGCCGACCGCCTCCAGGGTCTTGGCCAGTACGGCCTCGAAGGCGCCGAGCTTGGTGTCCACGTAGTCGTCGGCGCGACGGCGGAGTGTCTCGGGGTCGGCGCTGCGTTCCGGCGCCTCGGCGAAGTCGGGGTCCTCGTAACCCCGCTCGTCGACGCCTTCGCCGCGGCCCAGCAGCTTCTCGCGGCCCCGGTCGACGGAACCGATGGTCTTGGTGAGGACGACCTCGAAGTTGGCGAGCTTGCTGTCGACGTACTCGTCGGCCTCGCCGCGGACCTCGTCGGCCTCCCTGCGCGCCTCGGACAGGATCCGGTCCGCCTCGGCCTGGGACTGCTGGGCGATCTCGGTGCCGGAGATGAGCGATCCGCGCTCCGCGCGGGCGGACTCGATGATCCGCTCGGCCTCCTGCCGGGCCTGTTCGACGAGCTGCTCACGCCCGCCGATGAGCTCCTCGGCATGGGCGAGCGAGCCGGGCAGTGCCTCGCGCACCTCCTCGAGCATCGCGAGCAGTTCGGCCCGGTTGACCACACAGGACGCCGACATGGGCATGGAGCGGGCGTTCCCGACCGTTTCGACGATCTCGTCGAGCTTCTTCTGCACGTCCACCGTGTGCTCGCCACTCTCTGCTGCTGTTGGAGACGGACGGGACGACTGTAAGGCCAGTCGCCTCCCGTCCGACACCTGGTGACGGGCGGTCAGCACATCACTTCTGGGCGAGACGTTCCACGAGGGCCTCGTGGACCGTCGGCGGCAGCAGGTGCGCCACGTCGCCACCCCAGGTGGCGACCTCCTTGACCAGGGAGGACGACAGGAAGCTGTAGGTCGGGTTCGTCGGCACGAAGAGTGTCTCGACCCCCGAGAGGCCGTTGTTCATCTGGGCCATCTGCAGCTCGTAGTCGAAGTCGCTGACGGCCCGCAGGCCCTTCACGATCGCCGGGATGTCGCGCTGCTTGCAGAAGTCGACCAGCAGGCCGTGGAAGGACTCGACCTCCACATTGCCGAAGTCCGCGGTGACCTCGCGGATCATCTGGATCCGCTCGTCGATGGTGAACAGGCCCTTTTTGGACTGGTTGATCATCACTGCGACGTGGACGACGTCGTACAGCTTCGACGCTCGTCCGATGATGTCGAGATGTCCGTTGGTGATGGGGTCGAACGACCCCGGACAGACGGCGCGGCGCAACGTGGTTCCCTCGCTCTCCGGTGCGGTCATCGTGCGTCTTCGCACGTAGAGGCGGCGCGACCGTACCAAAACGTGGCCTCGCCGTAGCGGCGGGACCGCTGCGGCTCGAATCCGTCGGGCCAGCTGAATTCCCCGCCTCTGGTGCTCCGTTCCACCGTGACGAGAGCGTCGCCCGTGAGCCACCCCTGAGCACGGAGTGTGAGCAGGATCTCCCGAAGATCGTCGTCGGTGACGGCGTAGGGCGGATCGAGGAAAACCACGTCGTACGGGCCGGAGGGCGCCGGTCCCGTCACGATCTGTTCTGCTTTGCCCGCACGGAACTCCGCGCCGGGCAGACCGAGCGTGCGGATGTTGTCGCGCACGGTGCGCGCGGCCCTGGCGTCGGCCTCCACGAGCAGCGCGTGGGCCGCTCCACGCGAGAGTGCCTCCAGACCCACGGCGCCGGAACCCGCGTACAGATCGGCGACACGGATGCCGTCGAGCGTGCCGAGGAGCGCTTCCCAGGTGGAGAACATGCCTTCGCGCGCACGGTCGGAGGTGGGGCGGGTGCCGGTGCCGGGCGGGACGGCCAGGCGGCGTCCGCCGGCCGAGCCGGCGATCACGCGGGTCATGGGTCTGTTCCTCGGGTCGCGGGCGGCGCACCGGACGGAACGTGCGCCGTGCTCCCCACGATATGGCGTCGCCGGGGATCCGCCTGGTCACCCCTTGTCGAGGTACTCCTCCCGGTCCTTGTCGAGCAGGGCGTCCAGTGCGAGGCGCAGTTCCGGCAGCAGCTCGAGCCCCGGGTCCTCCGCGACGACGCGGACGGCCTCCTCGCGGGCCGCCGCGATGACCTCCTCGTCGTCGATGACACTGAGCACCCGCAGGGAGGAGCGGACTCCGGACTGCGCCTGGCCGAGGACGTCGCCCTCGCGCCGCTGCTCGAGGTCGATACGGGAGAGCTCGAAGCCGTCGAGGGTGGCGGCGACCGCGGAGAGCCTGGCCCGGGCGGGGCTCGCCTCGTGGGCCTCGCTGACCAGCAGGCAGAGCCCGGGGGCACTGCCACGCCCCACGCGGCCTCTGAGCTGGTGCAGCTGCGAGACTCCGAAGCGGTCCGCGTCCATGATCACCATCGCGGTGGCGTTGGGGACGTTCACCCCGACCTCGATGACGGTGGTGGCGACCAGGACGTCGGCCTCACCGGCGGCGAACCGGCGCATCACGTCGTCCTTGTCGTCGGGCGGCATCCTGCCGTGGAGTACCTCGACACGCAGACCGGCGAGCGGGCCCTTGGCGAGCTGCTCGGCGATGTCCAGCACGGCCAGCGGCGGCCGCTTCTCGGCGTCGTCCTCGGGAGCCGGCTGCTTCTTCCCCGCCTTCCCCTTCTTCTCCGCGGCCTCCTCGGCGTCGTCACCGATGCGGGGGCAGACGACATAGGCCTGGTGGCCGTTCTCCACCTCCTCACGGACGCGTTCCCAGGCGCGGCTGAGGAAATGGGGTTTGTCCTTGGCGGGGACGACATGGCTGGCGATCGGGGAACGGCCCGCGGGGAGCTGGTCGAGTACGGAGGTCTCCAGGTCGCCGAAGACGGTCATGGCGACCGTACGGGGAATGGGTGTGGCCGTCATGACCAGCAGGTGGGGAGGCTGTTTCCCCTTGGAGCGCAGCGCGTCGCGCTGTTCCACGCCGAAGCGGTGCTGTTCGTCGACGACGACCAGACCGAGGTCGTGGAACTGCACCTTGTCCTCGATCAGCGCATGGGTGCCGATGACGATCCCGGCCTCGCCCGTGACCAGGTCGAGCAGGGCCTGCCGGCGGGCCGGCACACCCATGGAGCCGGTGAGCAGCATCACTTTGGTGCCCCGGTCGGAGCCGCCCAGCATCCCGCCTTCCGCGAGCTCGCCCATCATCTCGGTGACGGACCGGTGGTGCTGCTGGGCCAGCACCTCGGTGGGTGCGAGCATCGCCGCCTGGCCGCCCGCGTCGACGACCCGGAGCATGGCCCGCAGCGCGACCAGTGTCTTGCCGGATCCGACCTCCCCCTGGAGCAGCCTGTGCATGGGGTGTTCCGTCGCCAGCGCGCCGAAGATCTCCTCGGTGACCTTCTGCTGGCCCTCGGTGAGGGTGAAGGGGAGCGTGGCGTCGAAGGCGTCGAGCAGACCGTCGGCGACGGGTCTGCGGGCCACCGCCGGGAGTTGGGTGTCGGCGTAACGGCGGCGGGCGAGCGCGACCTGGAGGACGAAGGCCTCGTCCCAGCGCAGCCGGTCCCGCGCGGCCGCGATGTCCGCCTTGGTGTGCGGGCGGTGGATCCTGAGCAGCGCCTCGGGAAGGGGTACGAATCCACGCCCGTCGCGCAGCGCCGGGGGGAGCGGGTCCACCGCCTCCTGAGCACTGGGCAGGACGGTGTCCACGGCCTTGGCGATCCGCCAGGAGTCGAGCTGCTTGCAGGCGGGATAGATCGGCAGCAGCTGTCCGGCGAAGGCGTCGACGGCCTCGGTCACATCGGCCGGGTCGGCCGCGTCGTCGCCGTCCCGGGCGTCGAGGAGCTGGTACGTGGGGTGGGCGAGCTGCATCTTCCTGTTGAAGACGGAGACCTTGCCCGCGAACATCGCCCGCCTGCCGGGGAGGAGTTCCTTGTGGGGCTTGTGGACACCGTGTCCGAAGAAGACCAGCTGGAGCCTGCCGCTCCCGTCGGTGAGGGTGACCTCGAGCCGCTTCCCGCGGCCGTTGTTGAACATCATGATCCGCGCGTCCGCGACCTGTGCGACGACCGTCACGTGCTCGTCCAGCGGGAGCTCGGTGAGCGCCGTGAGACGGCCCCGCTCCTCGTAGCGCCGCGGGTAGTGGTGCAGCAGATCACCGACCGTGTGCAGGTCGAGGTGTTCGGCCATCACCTTCGCGGTGGCTCCGCCGAGCAGCTTCTTGAGGGGTTCATCGAAAGCGGACACGCGGTCCATTGCACACCACGCCACTGACAAATGTCTCCGGGCGCGGCGCCGGGCGACGTGTCACTCGACGCCGATCAGCAGGGGTGCCGCCTGACGGCCGCCCCGGTAGACGACCGTGTCGACGGCGAGGTGGCCCTCACGGATGTGTGCGCCCAGTTCGTCGGCCAGGGCGTCGGGCACGTCCTCACCCAGGATCAGGGTGACGAGTTCACCACCGGCCGACAGCATCCGGTCCAGGACCGTGCGGGCCGTGCCGGGGACGTCCTCACCGATGACGGCCACGTCCCCGTCGATCATCCCGAGGATGTCGCCGGCCTGGCAGATGCCCGCCATGGTCCACGACTGGTGTTCGGCGACAGCCACTTCGGCGTACCGGGTGGCACCGGCCGCCGACGTCATGGCGACGACGTCCTCGTCGAAGCTGCGGCCGGGTTCGTGGACGGCGAGCGCGGCGATGCCCTGGACCGCGGCGCGGGTGGGGACCAGGGCGACCCGGACTCCTTCCGCCCTGGCCTGTTCGGCGGCGGCGGCGGCGGTGTGGCGCAGCAGTGCGTCGTTGGGCAGCAGGACGACCTCGCGGGCGTGGGCCCGGCGGATGGCGTCGACCAGCTCGCCGCTGGCGGGCGGCTCGCCGGGGCGCGCGAGCACGGTGGTCGCCCCGGCCTCGGTGCACAGACCCGCGAGCCCGTCGCCGGGGACGACCACGACGACCGCGCGCTGGACGGGGTCCCGGTCTGCGCGGACCCGGTCTGCGGCGAAGTGCGTGATCCGGATCCGGTAGGGCCGGCCGGCCTCGACCCCGGCCTCGACGGCCGCCCCGGCGTCGTCGGCATGGACGTGGACGTTCCACAGCCCGTCGCCGCCGACCACGACGAGGGAGTCCCCCAGGGCGTCGAGCCGGCTCCGCAGCCTGGCGACCGCGTCGTCGGGTGCCTCCAGCAGATAGATGATCTCGAAGGCCGGGCCGTCGTCGTCCGGGTCCGTGTCCGCACAGTCGCCCGTCAGGGGCAGGTACTCGGGGGCGGGCAGGACGGCGCGCTCACGCGCCCGTCCGCCGACCGCTTCCAGCAGTGCGCCGAGCACGGTCACCAGGCCCTGCCCGCCCGCGTCCACGACGCCCGCCCGCCCGAGGACGGCGAGCTGGCCCGGGGTCGCGGCCAGGGCGGTGCGCGCCCCTTCGTACGCCGCCTCGACCACGGCCTCGATGCCTGTGCTCCCCTCCGTGGCCGCTGCCGCCTCGGCGGCGGCCGTGGCGACGGTGAGCACCGTGCCCTCGACGGGGTGGGCGACGGCCAGCCGCGCCGCCGCGGCGGCCTCCGTGAGCGCGGTCCGCAGGTGATGCGCGTCACCCGACTCGGACAGCACCGAGGCCATGCCGCGCAGCAGCTGGGCCAGGATGGTCCCGGAGTTCCCCCGGGCGCCGATCAGCGCGCCGTGCGCCATGGCCCGTACGGCGTCGGCGGGCGCGGGCACGGTGGAACCGGTCTCGTGGGCCGCGAAGACCGCTTCGACGGCCGCTGCCGCCGACTCCACGGTCAGATAGAGGTTGGTGCCGGTGTCCCCGTCGGCGACGGGATACACGTTGATGGCGTCGATGGCCGTCCGCTCCCGGCCGAGGGCCTCCAGGGCCAGTGAGCACCAGGTGCGCACCGCGACGGCGTCAAGATCGTCGGGGGACTGCGGCACCGTTGGTCCTCCTTGGGACGGCCGTGGGGGGGTGGCTGCACCGCAGGGTAGCCCTCGTGCGCGTGCCGGTCGGGGACAGGTGCGGGACGGAGTGCTCGGGGAGCCGTGGTAGTTTCGTATCTCCGAAGCAGGCGTTGTATGCTGCTTCGGTTGCCCGACGAGAGTCGGGCCAATCCCTCCGGTACCGCCACTTCAGTAAAATGATTCCGGCGCGCCGGAATTCACTGTAAGTGCATCTGAAGTCTTTGGAGTGACCCGTGGCTGCCAACTGCGACGTTTGCGGCAAGGGGCCGAGCTTCGGCAACAGCATTTCGCACTCGCACCGCCGTACGTCCCGTCGCTGGAATCCCAACATCCAGCGCGTGCGTGCAGTGGTCGGTCGGACGCCGAAGCGGCTCAACGTCTGCACCTCGTGCATCAAGGCCGGCAAGGTCGCGCGCTGACGTCCCCGTCGTAGCGCAGCCTTCCGGTTGCCCAAAAAGCCGGTCCACCTCGGTGGACCGGCTTTTTGCTGTGCTTCAGCGGGCGGTGCGTGCGCGCCAGCCGTGATCGACGGGGCCGATGCCGCCACCCAGCGCGAAGCCGGCCCGGATCGCGCCGGTGACGTACTCCTTCGCGTTCCGCACGGCCGTCGGGACGTCGTGGCCGCGGGCGAGTCCGCACGCGATGGCGGACGCGAGGGTGCAGCCCGTGCCGTGCGTGTGCCGGTTGTCGAGCCTGGGTGCGCGCAGCCAGTGCTCCTCGTCGCCGTCCGTCAGCAGGTCCACGGCTTCGCCCGGCAGATGTCCGCCCTTGATCACCACCCAGCGCGGCCCGAACGCGAGGATCTTGGCGGCGGCCCGGCGCATCCCGGTTTCGTCGGTGACGGTGACACCGGTGAGCTGGGCCACCTCGTCGAGATTCGGGGTGGCCACCGTGGCGACGGGCAGCAGCTTCGTGCGTACGGAGTCGAGGGCTTCGGCGGCCAGCAGCGCGTCCCCGTGTTTGGAGACCCCTACGGGATCGACGACGACGGGTGCGCCGGTCGCCGCGAGGAGTTCCGCGACGGTGTCGACGAGCCCGGCCGAGGACAGCATCCCGGTCTTCACCGCCTGGACGCCTATGTCGTCGACGACGCTGCGGTACTGGGCGCGTACGGCGTCCGCCGGCAGCTCCCAGGCGCCCTGCACGCCCAGGGAGTTCTGGGCGGTCACCGCGGTCAGCACGCTCATGCCGTGGGTGCCGAGGGCCAGCATCGTCTTCAGGTCTGCCTGGATGCCCGCACCGCCGCCGGAGTCTGATCCGGCGACGGTGAGGACACGGGGCGGTATCGGGGCGGGTGCGCTCATGCCCCGGAATCTACTAGGGCGTGCTGGGGAAGTAGCACCGTCCGTCCGGAGGGCGGGCGGGACTTCCCCAGCACGCCCTAAGCGTCCTCGATGGATCCGAAGTGGTCCCAGCCGCCCTTGCTCGTCCACGGGGCCCCGTCGACGGTGACCTGGGGCAGCGCCGAGGGGTTGAGGACCTCTCCGATGACCTTCCAGCGCGCGGGGAGCTTCACGTCGGACGGGAACGTCGCCACGATCGCGTGGTCCTCTCCCCCGGTGAGCACCCACTGCAGCGGGTCGACCCCGACGGCCTGTCCGATGTCGGACATCTGCGAGGGGATGTCGATGAGTCCGGAACGCAGGTCGATGCGGACCTTGCTGGCCTCGGCGATGTGCCCGAGGTCGGCGACGAGTCCGTCGCTGACGTCGGTCATGGCCGTGGCACCCAGCCCGGCTGCCGCGGGGCCCGCGTGGTACGGCGGTTCGGGGCGCCGGTGGGCTTCCACGAACGCGCGCGGCGAACGGAACCCCCGGGAGAGCACGGCGAATCCGGCCGCCGACCAGCCGAGCCATCCGGTGACGGCCACGACGTCGCCGGGCCGGGCGCCGGCCCGGGTGACGGGTTCGTGGTTACGCAGGTCTCCGAGTGCGGTGATCGCGACGGTGATGGTGTCGCCGCCGACGGTGTCACCGCCGACCACGGCCGCACCGGCGACCTGGCACTCGTCGCGCAGCCCGTCCATCAGCTCGGCGGCCCAGGTGACCGGCAGGTCGGCCGGTACGACGAGGCCGAGCAGCAGCGCGGTGGGCACGGCGCCCATGGCCGCGATGTCGGCGAGGTTCTGGGCGGCGGCCTTGCGGCCGACGTCGTACGCCGTCGACCAGTCACGGCGGAAGTGCCGCCCTTCCAGCAGGATGTCCGTACTGGCCACGACCCTGCGGTCGGGAGCGGCCACGACCGCGGCGTCGTCGCCGGGTCCCAGCCGTACCGCCGGAGTGGTGGTGAGCCGGGAAGTGAGCTCTCTGATGAGCCCGAACTCCCCCAACTCGCCCACGGTTCCCTTCACCGAGTCTCACCTCTCATCTATCGCACCGGACGCCTGTCCGGGCTGCTTCAGCGGCCGGAGGCCCGGACCATGGGCGGACGGCCCACGGGAGCCGGTGGCCCCGGGACGTGCGGGCGTCACTGTCCCCCTCCCGCACCGGTGGGCTTGCGGTCGCGAGCCCCAACTGCTGTCGGTACCGTCAAGAGACACGTCAACTTCTGTGGTGCGTACGCCACGCTGTGGACGTCAACCGGCCCGTAGGTCTCCCCGCGGCCCGGGGCAACGCGATAACGTGGCGTCCCTTTCCCCCACATGATCCTCGTGGCCGCCCTGGAGGTTTCGTGGTACAGGCGTACATCCTCATCCAGACCGAGGTGGGCAAGGCGTCGACCGTCGCCGAGACCATCGCAAAGCTTCCGGGAGTGATTCAGGCAGAGGACGTCACAGGCCCCTACGACGTGATCGTGCGCGCGCAGGCCGACACGGTCGACGCGCTCGGCCGCATGGTGGTCGCCAAGGTCCAGCAGGTGGACGGCATCACACGTACCCTGACCTGCCCGGTCGTCCACCTCTGACCCCTGTCTACGCTGGTCCGGTGACTCACATCCGCCGCCGGTCCCCCCGATCCCGTGTTCTCGCTCCGTCCGCCGCCCTGTTCGTGCTCGCCGCGGCGGGCTGTTCCGGCGGCGGTGCCCAGCCCTCGGTGACGGTTCCCGCGCCGTCGCCGGAGGCCGCCGTGTACTGCGGGAAGCTGCACAAGGCACTGCCGGAGACCGTCGCCGGTCTGGAACGGAGCGATCCCTCGCCGGATTCGGACCTGACCGCCGGCTGGGGGGACGGGGCGATCGTACTGCGCTGCGGGGTCCCGCGACCCGCGAGGATGGACGATCCCCAGTCCGACGCCGTCGACGCGGACGGCGTCAACTGGCTGCTGGAGCAGCGCGATGACGCCGGCCCGCGGTTCACGACCACCTACCGCAAGGCGTATGTGGAGGTGACGCTCGGGACGGAGTACGCCCATGACATCACCCCGTTGTCCGCGTTCGCCGTGCCCGTGAGGAAGACGGTCCCCGACAGCCTCTGAAGGGCTGTCCGCGCGGGACGGCCCCCGGAGGTCAGCGCAGGCCGGTGGAGCGGTTCAGCGCGGACGTGATCAGCCGGTCCACCAGCTCCGGGTACTCCACGCCGCTCGCCTGCCACATGCGCGGGAACATGGAGATCGGGGTGAAGCCCGGCATGGTGTTGATCTCGTTGATGACGAACGAGCCGTCCTCGGTGAGGAAGAAGTCGGCGCGCACCAGACCTTCGCAGGAGGCCGCCTCGAAGGCCTCGACGGCGAGCCGCTGCACCTCGGCGGTCTGCTCGTCGGTGAGGGGTGCGGGGACCAGGCCGGCCGCCGAGTCGATGTACTTGGCCTCGAAGTCGTAGAAGTCGTGCGCGGTGACGGGCGGGATCTCCGCCGGCACGCTGGCCCGCGGTCCGTCCTCGAACTCCAGCACGCCGCACTCGATCTCCCGGCCGCGCAGCAGGGACTCCACGATGAACTTGGGGTCGTGCCGGCGGGCCTCGTCGATCGCGTCGTCGAGTCCGGCGGCGTCGTCGACCTTGGTGATGCCCATGGAGGAGCCACCGCGGGCGGGCTTGATGAAGAGCGGCCAGCCGTGCTCGGCGGCGAACTCCATGATGCGCTTGCGTGCGGCGGGACGGTCCGACTCCCACTCCCGGGGGCGGACGACCTCGTACGGGCCGACGGGCAGCCCGAAGGAGGTGAACACCCGCTTCATGTACTCCTTGTCCTGGCCGACGGCCGAGGACAGGACACCGGCGCCGACGTAGGGCACGCCGGACAGCTCCAGGAGCCCCTGGAGCGTGCCGTCCTCGCCGTAGGGGCCGTGCAGCATGGGGAAGACGACGTCGACCTCACCCAGGACCGTGGGCACCGACCCCGGTTCGCTGACGACGACGTCACGGTTGCCGGGGTCGACGGAGAGCGTCACGGCGCCCTGCGCCGAGTCGGTCAGCTGGTCCACGTCCGGCACCTGCCGGTCCGTGATGGCCATGCGGGCCGGGTCGTCGGACGTGAGGGCCCAACGTCCGTCCCTGGTGATACCGATCGGCAGGACGTCGTACTTCGTCCGGTCGACGGCGCTCATGATGGCACCGGCCGTGACGACCGAGATGCCGTGTTCGGAGCTCCGGCCGCCGAACACGACGGCCACGCGCGGCTTGCGGCACGGCTCGGAGCTCTGCTCGGAGCTCAGGGGGCTCTCGGTGCTCTGGGGGAGGTTCTGGCTGCTCATATCGCGACGAGCGTACCTGCTGGTAGGGCTCGAGTCAGCGTCGCTCGGGCTTGGCGCTGCGAGACATCAGCTCCTTGAGCGCGACCACCGGCGGCTTGCCCTCGTGGACGATGCCGACAACCGTCTCGGTGATCGGCATGTCGACGTCGTGCCGGCGCGCCAGATCGAGCACCGATTCGCAGGACTTGACGCCTTCGGCGGTCTGGCTCGTGACGGCGACGGTCTCCTGGAGCGTCATGCCGCGCCCGAGGTTGGTACCGAAGGTGTGGTTCCGCGAGAGCGGCGAGGAGCACGTCGCCACCAGGTCGCCGAGTCCGGCGAGCCCTGAGAAGGTGAGCGGGTCGGCGCCCATGGCGAGCCCCAGCCGGGTGGTCTCGGCGAGGCCGCGGGTGATGAGCGAGCCCTTGGCGTTGTCACCGAGGCCCATACCGTCGGCGATGCCCACCGCGAGGCCGATGACGTTCTTCACGGCGCCGCCGAGCTCGCAGCCGACCACGTCGGTGTTGGTGTAAGGCCGGAAGTACGGGGTGTGGCAGGCGGCCTGGAGGCGCCGGGCGACCTCCTCGTCGGAGCAGGCGACGACGGCCGCGGCGGGGCGGCGTTCGGCGATCTCCTTGGCGAGGTTGGGGCCGGTGATGACGGCGATCCGGTCCGGAGTGACCTCGGTGACGTCCTCGATGACCTCGCTCATGCGCTTGGCGGTGCCGAGTTCGACGCCCTTCATCAGGGAGACGAGCACCGTGCCGGGCTCCAGGTGCCGTGCCCAGTCGGCGAGGTTGGCGCGCAGCGTCTGCGAAGGCACGACGAGGACGGCGAAGTCGGCGCCGCGCAGTGCCTCGGCGGGGTCGGTCGTCGCCCGGACCGAGGCCGGCAGTTCGACGCCCGGCAGATAGCCGGGGTTGGTACGGGTCGTGTTGACGGCTTCGGCGACCTCGGAGCGACGGCCCCAGAGGGTGACGTCGCAGCCGGCGTCGGCGAGGACCATGGCGAAGGCCGTACCCCATGAGCCGGTTCCGAAGACGGCCGCCTTTGCGGGGTGCGTCACGTCGTTCCCTTTCCCTCTGCCTTGCGCCGCTGTTCAGCACGGGCCTTGCGGTGATCGTAGAGCTCGGCGGGCGCCTTCTCGCCACGTACGTCCTCGAGCTGGGCGGTGATCGCGGCCATGATGGCCTCGGTCGCCTCGCGCAGGACGTCGGGGGTCGGCTCGAGGCCGTAGTAGCGGGAGAGGTCGACCGGCGGTCCGGCCTGCACCCGGAGTGTCTTGCGGGGGAACAGCTGGAGCTTGTTCTCCTTGGCGTAGGGCGGCATCGCGAGGTTGGCGCCCCACTGGGCGACGGGGATGACCGGGGCCTTGGTCATCAGCGCCACACGGGCGGCACCGGTCTTGCCGGCCATCGGCCACATGTCGGGATCGCGGGTGAGCGTGCCCTCCGGATAGAAGGCGACGCACTCGCCGCGCTCGATGGCGTCGACGGCGGCGCGGAACGCGTCGAGCGCGTTGGTCGTCTCGCGGTAGACGGGGATCTGCCCGGTGCCGCGCAGGATCATTCCGACGAAAGGCGTCCTGAACAGTCCGGCCTTGGCGAGGAGCCGCGGCACACGCCCGGTGTTGTACTGGAAATGCCCGTACGACAGCGGGTCCAGATAGGAGTTGTGATTGACCGCGGTGATGAATCCGCCATCGGCCGGAATGTGATCCATTCCCCGCCAGTCCCGCTTGAACAGAACCACCAGGGGCGGTTTCGCGATGACCGCCGCCAGGCGGTACCAGAAGCCGATTCTGCGGCGGGACACTCGGACGCCTTCCTCTAGGACTGGGCTGCTACGCGGCTCGCGGCGTTGCTGTTCTGCCCCGGGCCCCTGCTGTGGACAACACCGTACGCCTCACCCGTGGGGGCGGACCTCCGGGTTGTCGTACCGGCAGGCGAGAATGTGGGCCGATGCTACGGAGGGGGAGATCGCCACGAACACCGACCCGACCGGCTCCTGGTCCCTGGTCGTCCCGCTGAAACCGCTCGCACGGGCGAAGAGCAGGCTCGGCCGGGCGGTGGGCGGGGATCTGCGTCCGCGCCTGGCCCTGGCGTTCGCACAGGACACCGTGTCGGCCGCGCTGTCGTGCCGGGCGGTGGGGGATGTGGTGGTAGTCACGGACGATCCGGTGGCCGGGGAGGCGCTGGCCGCGCTCGGAGCGCGCACGGTGGCCGACACCCCGGCGGCCGGGCTCAACGCGGCGCTGGAGCACGGCGCGCGGTGGGTGCGCGCGCGGCGGGCGGGTGCGGCGGTGGCCGTGCTCAACGCGGATCTTCCCGCACTGCGTCCGGAGGAATTGGCTCGGGTCCTCGAATTCTCCGAAGAATTTCCCCGCGCATTCGTCGGGGATGCACAGGGAATCGGCACCACATTTCTTTCCGCGACATCCGGGGTGGAATTGAGGCCTTCCTTCGGCGGGGAATCACGCGCGCGGCATCTGGCGTCGGGGGCGGTGGAGGTCGCACTGCCGGGTCTCGATTCGGTCCGCAGGGACGTGGACACGGGCGACGACCTGGGGGCGGCGCTGTCCCTGGGAGTGGGGCGGTTCACCGCGGGGCTGGCGTCCCCGGCGGTGCCTGCCGCGGACCGATAGGCTGCCGCTCATGCAGGCGACCTCGTTCACGTACGACTCCGAGACCCGCACCGGCAGCGTGCTTCTCGACGACGGCACCCCGGTCGACTTCGACGCGGCGGCGTTCGACGCGGGAGGTCTGCGGCTCCTGCGTCCGGGCCAGCGGGTGCGGATCGAGACCGAGGGTGAGGGTGCCTCGCTGCGGATCACCCTGGTGACGCTGCAGACGCTCTGAAAGAGCCTCCGAACAGCCCGCGGGCCGGGCTCCCCGAGGGGAGCCCGGCCCGGCGCGTGTGAGGAACGAGCGGTGCCCGGTCTCACTTCTTGCGTGCGGTGACCTTCTTGGCTGTGGTCTTGCGTGCCGTGGTCTTCTTCGCGGGCGCCTTCTTCGCCGTGGTCTTCTTGGCGGGCGCGGTCGTGGCGGCGGCGGTCTTCTTCGTGGCCGTCGTCTTCTTCGCCGGGGTCGCCTTCTTCGCCGCCGGCGCGGTCTTCTTGGCCGTCGCGGTGGTCTTCTTGGCGGTGGTCTTCTTCGCCGGGGCCGTCGTCTTGGCGGCCGCCGTGGACTTGCGCGCCGTGGCCTTCTTGGCGGTGGCCTTCTTCGCGGCCGCCTTCGCCGTCGTGCGGGTGGAAGAACCGCCCGAGAGGCTGCCCTTGGGGGCCTTCTTCACGGCCACGTCGTTCTTGGGGAGCTTCTTGGAGCCGCTCACCAGGTCCTTGAAGCCCTGTCCCGCACGGAAACGGGGGACGGAGGTCTTCTTGACCCGTACGCGCTCTCCCGTCTGCGGGTTGCGGGCGTACCGGGCGGGACGGTCGACCTTCTCGAACGAGCCGAAGCCGGTGACCGAGACCCGGTCCCCCGCGACGACCGCACGGACGATGGCGTCGAGTACCACGTCGACAGCGTCTGCGGCCTGCTGGCGGCCACCGACCTTGTCGGCAATCGCTTCTACGAGCTGCGCCTTGTTCACGTCTTCCCCTTCGGAGACATTGCCGGAACGAAACTGTTCAGGCTTTTTCGCACGTTAGGCAGATATATACCGCAAATCAAACACGAAACGGGCTAATCACCCTAGTGCCGCAACGAAGTCGACCGCTGCGCTGTCCGCAGAGTCAGTCACCTTCGGGGAATCGGCCCTCATCGAGGTCCTTCATCAACCGGTCCAGACGCCTTGCCGCGCCTGGGAGATCGTGCTTAGCCGCGGCCGTGACGACCAGCAGCTTCCGGGACAGCGCCATCCGTACGCCCTCCGGGACTTGCAGTTCGCGCACCTTTGCGTGCGCTTCCTTCAATCGGTCGGCGACTTGGCCATAGAGCTCGAGTTGGCTGTCGCGTTCCATGCACCGATTGTGCCATCTGGGGCGAGTTGTCGCCCGAGGGGGTCTCAACAAGCGACTGCGCCCCCTGCCTTCCGGCAGGGGGCGCAGTTCGGGAAAAGCGCTGCTCAGGCGTCAATCGTACGCGGCTTGTGGGACGGCCGGGCCGCCTCATAAGTCGCAATGTCCGCTTCGTTCTGAAGAGTGAGGCTGATGTCGTCCAGCCCGTTCAGCAGTCGCCAGCGGGCGTTCTCGTCGAGCTCGAAGTCGGCCGTGATCCCCTCGGCGAGGACCTGGCGCTTCTCCAGATCGACGGTGACCTCGGCCTCCGGGTCCCCCTCCGTCAGCTCCCAGAGCCTGTCGACCACCTCTTGGTCCAGGACGACGGTCAACAGACCGTTCTTCAGGGAGTTGCCACGGAAGATGTCGGCGAAGCGGGAGGAGATGACGGCCTTGAAACCGAAGTTCTGCAGGGCCCACACAGCATGCTCACGCGAGGAGCCCGTGCCGAAGTCGGGACCGGCGACCAGGACGGAGGCGCCCTTGCGCTCGGGGCGGTTGAGGACGAAGTTCTCGTCCTTGCGCCAGGCCTCGAAGAGACCGTCCTCGAAACCGTCGCGGGTGACCTTCTTCAGCCAGTGCGCGGGGATGATCTGGTCGGTGTCGACGTTGCTGCGGCGCAGCGGGACGGCCCGGCCGGTGTGTGCGGTGAATGCTTCCATGGTTATCGGACTCCGGCGGGCGTACGGACGTCGGACAGATCGGCGGGCGAGGCCAGATGGCCCAGCACGGCGGTGGCGGCGGCGACCTGCGGGGAGACCAGGTGGGTGCGGCCGCCCTTGCCCTGCCGGCCCTCGAAGTTCCGGTTCGAGGTGGAGGCGGAGCGCTCACCGGGGGCCAGCTGGTCGGGGTTCATGCCGAGGCACATCGAGCAGCCGGCGTGCCGCCATTCGGCGCCGGCGGCGGTGAAGACCTTGTCCAGGCCTTCCTCGACGGCCTGGAGGGCGACCCGGACGGAGCCCGGGACGACCAGCATCCGTACGCCGTCGGCGACTTTGCGGCCCTCCAGGATCGAGGCGGCGTTGCGCAGGTCCTCGATGCGTCCGTTGGTGCAGGAACCTACGAACACCGTGTCGACATTGATCTCGCGCAGCGGCTGGCCGGCGGTCAACCCCATGTACTCCAGGGCCTTTTCGGCGGCGTAACGCTCCGAAGCGTCCTCGTACGAAGCAGGGTCGGGCACGTGGGCCGACAGCGGCGCGCCCTGGCCCGGGTTGGTGCCCCAGGTGACGAACGGCGCGAGTGCGGCACCGTCGATGACGACCTCGGCGTCGAAGACGGCGTCGTCGTCGGTGCGCAGCGTCTTCCAGTACTCCACCGCGGCGTCCCACTCCTCGCCCTCGGGCGCGTGGTCGCGGCCCCGCAGGTAGGCGAAGGTGGTCTCGTCGGGGGCGATCATGCCCGCGCGGGCACCGGCCTCGATCGACATGTTGCAGATGGTCATCCGTGCCTCCATCGAGAGCTTCTCGATGGCGGAGCCGCGGTATTCGAGGATGTAGCCCTGGCCGCCACCGGTGCCGATCCGGGCGATGATGGCCAGGATGAGGTCCTTGGCGGTGACGCTGTCGGGGAGTTCGCCCTCGACGGTGATCGCCATGGTCCGGGGGCGCGCCAGCGGCAGCGTCTGGGTGGCGAGGACGTGCTCGACCTGGCTGGTGCCGATACCGAAGGCCAGCGCTCCGAACGCACCGTGGGTGGAGGTGTGCGAGTCGCCGCAGACGACGGTGGTGCCGGGCTGGGTCAGGCCGAGCTGCGGACCGACCACGTGCACGACGCCCTGCTCGACGTCACCCAGCGGGTGCAGCCGGACGCCGAAGTCCGCGCAGTTCTTGCGCAGGGTCTCCAGCTGGGCACGGGAGACCGGGTCGGCGATCGGCTTGTCGATGTCGAGGGTCGGGGTGTTGTGGTCCTCGGTGGCGATGGTGAGGTCGAGGCGCCGCACCGGCCGGCCGGCCTGACGCAGACCGTCGAACGCCTGCGGGCTGGTCACCTCGTGCAGCAGGTGCAGATCGATGAAGAGGAGGTCGGGCTCGCCATCGGCGCGCCGGACGACGTGGTCGTCCCAGACCTTCTCCGCGAGTGTCCTACCCATCGCTTTCCCTCCGGCCGGCGTCTTCGCCGGCCCAACTAGAGATTCGGGTTTGCCACCGCCCGGGCCCCCGAGCGGGGCGGTGACTGCGGGCCGTTGTACGGCCGCTCCTACAGGTTCGCAACTTCCGGAGAAAATTGAACTTGCGTTTCACAGAGTGAGACGGGAGTATCGTCGTATGGACAACTCTAGCGGCGTCGGCGTTCTCGACAAGGCAGCTCTGGTATTGAGCGCCCTGGAGTCCGGTCCGGCCACCCTCGCCGGGCTGGTCGCGGCGACAGGGCTCGCACGGCCCACGGCACACCGACTGGCCGTGGCACTCGAACACCACCGCATGGTGGCGAGGGACATGCAGGGCCGTTTCATTCTCGGCCCCCGGCTCGCGGAGCTCGCGGCCGCGGCCGGCGAGGACCGCCTCCTGGCGACGGCCGGACCCGTACTCACACACCTGCGCGACATCACCGGCGAGAGCGCACAGCTCTACCGCCGGCAGGGCGACATGCGGATCTGCGTGGCCGCGGCGGAGCGCCTGTCCGGACTGCGGGACACCGTGCCGGTCGGCTCCACGCTCACGATGAAGGCGGGTTCCTCCGCCCAGATCCTGATGGCCTGGGAGGAGCCGGAGCGCCTGCACCGGGGCCTGCAAGGGGCCCGCTTCACGGCGACGGCGCTTTCGGGCGTACGGCGGCGCGGCTGGGCCCAGTCGATCGGCGAGCGCGAACCGGGCGTGGCCTCGGTCTCGGCCCCGGTCCGCGGGCCGTCGAACCGGGTGGTCGCCGCGGTGTCCGTCTCCGGGCCGATCGAGCGGCTGACCCGCCACCCCGGCCGTATGCACGCGCAGGCCATCATCGACTCGGCGGCGCGGCTGAGCGAGGCCCTGCGCCGCACGGGCTGAGCTCCGCGCCGTACCCAGCCGGTCCGCCCCTCCCGCTTCTCCCCCGAGGCCGCCCCAGCGCCGTGGCGGCCCCTTGATCCCGGCTCCTGCTTCCGGCCGGTACGCCACCGGACGCGCCGAAGTCGTCCGGCCGCTCACGGGACTTGACCGGCGACGGTTCCACAGACCGGCCAACTCCCCCCGTACACAGCTCAACCCGTCCGCCGCCCCGGCCGTCTCCGCGGTGTGACGTACCTCGCCCGACAGGGCCCGCCCTGTCCGCGAAGCCCGGCAACGCCCGCCCCGTACACGAAAAAGGCCCTTCACCGGGGTGAAGAGCCTTTCCACGGGGGCTTGTTACTTCGGTCTTGCGCTGGGCTACCAGGACTCGAACCTAGAATGACGGTACCAGAAACCGTAGTGTTGCCAATTACACCATAGCCCATGGTGTGACAAGTACCCCCGACCGGATTCGAACCGGCGCTACTGCCGTGAGAGGGCAGCGTGCTAGGCCGCTACACAACGGGGACGGGGGCTTGTTACTTCGGTCTTGCGCTGGGCTACCAGGACTCGAACCTAGAATGACGGTACCAGAAACCGTAGTGTTGCCAATTACACCATAGCCCACTGAAACGCAACCCCTGGGGGTTCTGTTTCTGTCTGCGCTTCCCGGCCGGATCTTTCGGCCCGCTCGGGCGGCGCAGGAAGAACATTACCTGAAGGTGTCCGGCGCTCCAAAACGGGTATTGCCCGCCAGCAGACCGGGAAGCTCGTCCAGCCCCGTGATCCGCACGAGCTCGGGGCGCCCGCCCTGCCCGTCACGGTCGAGCCAGATACCCGTCAGTCCGGCGGCCACCGCGCCGCCCGCGTCGATGTCGGGTTCGTTCCCCACGTACGCCACCTCGTGCGGGTCGAGCTCCATGACCTCGCAGGCCGCGTGGAAGGCCCCCGCCTCCGGCTTGGAAATGCCCAGCTCGACGGCGCACACCACCGCCTCGAAGCGGTCGCGCACGCCGAGGGCGCGCAGCTTGCGGTCCTGGTTGTGGATGCTGGAGTTGGACAGGACGGCGTGGCGGAAGCTTCCCGCCAGCCGGTCCAGGACCGGCAGGGTGTCGGGAAAGAGCGCCCACGCGGCCTCGTAGTGGGCGGCGTGCCGGCCGAACCAGTCGTCGGCCTCGGTATCGCTCAGCCGCCGCCCGAGGAACGCGCGCACGCGCTCACGGCGTTGCCCCTGGAAGTCGAGCTCCCCTGCGGCGAAGCGCGCCCACTGCACATCCGTGATGGCCTTCCAGGCGTCGAGAGCACGCTCCAGGCCGTCGTACCCCTCGGGGTAGCCCTCGTGCTCCAGGTGCTTGCGCATGCCGATGCGGTCGGCTCCGGAGTAGTCGAAGATCGTGTCGTCGATGTCCCAGAGGACCGCTCGGATGGTCATGCGGTCTGCATACCCGTCCCACCGCCGCCCGATGCCGACGGGCAGGCCCCCCACACGAACGGCCGGAGGCCGGGCCCCCCCTCGGGGAGCCCGGCCTCCGGTCCGCACGGGAACAGCTACGCGGCGAGCTTCGCCAGCGCGGCGTCGATGCGCGCGATCGTCTTCTCGCGGCCCAGGATCTCCAGGGACTCGAAGAGCGGCAGCCCGACCGTACGGCCGGTGACGGCCACGCGCACCGGGGCCTGCGCCTTGCCGAGCTTCAGACCGTGCTTCTCGCCGGCGGTGAGGACGGCCGTCTTGAGCGCCTCGGCGTTCCACTCGGCCGCGGTCAGCTCGGCGCGGGCCGTGACGAGCAGGGCGTCGGAGCCCTCCTTCATGGCCTTCGTCCAGGACGCCTCGTCGTGGACGGGCTCGTCCAGGAAGAGGAAGTCGACGTTGGCCGTGATGTCCGAGAGCACCGTCACACGGGTCTGGGCGTGCGGGGCGATCTCGGCGAACTGCTCCGCGTCGAACGCCTCCGGCGCCCACGGGGCGAAGGGGGCCTTCAGCCAGGGCCCACAGGCCTCGGTGAAGGTCTTCACGTCGAGCATGCGCAGGTGCTCGGCGTTGATGTGCTCGGCCTTCTTCAGGTCGAAGCGCGCCGGGTTGGCGTTGACGTCGGCGATGTCGAACGCGGCGACCAGCTCGTCGCGGCCGAAGATGTCACGGTCCTCGGCGATCGACCAGCCGAGCAGCGAGAGATAGTTGATCAGCCCCTCGGGCAGGAAGCCGCGCTCACGGTAGAGGTTGAGCGAGGCCTGCGGGTCGCGCTTGGAGAGCTTCTTGTTGCCCTCCCCCATGACGTACGGGAGGTGGCCGAAGGCGGGGGTGTCCTTGGCGATCCCCAGCTCGATGAGCGCCCGGTAGAGGGCGATCTGGCGCGGGGTGGAGGAGAGCAGGTCCTCGCCGCGCAGGACGTGGGTGATCTCCATCAGCGCGTCGTCGACGGGGTTGACGAGCGTGTAGAGCGGGGCACCGTTGGCGCGCACGATGCCGTAGTCCGGGACGTTCTCCGGCTGGACCGTGATGTCGCCGCGGACCAGGTCGGTGAAGGTGATCGCCTCGTCGGGCATCCGGAAGCGCACGATCGAGGTGCGGCCCTCGGCCTCGTACGCGGCCTTCTGCTCGTCGCCCAGGTCGCGGCAGTGGCCGTCGTAGCCCGAGGGCTTGCCGGCCGCGCGCGCGGCGTCGCGGCGGGCGTCGAGCTCCTCGGTGGTGCAGTAGCACGGGTACGCGTACCCGGCGGCCAGGAGCTTCTCCGCGACGTCCTTGTAGAGGTCCATCCGCTGCGACTGGCGGTACGGGGCGTGGGGGCCGCCGGTCTCGGGGCCCTCGTCCCAGTCGAGGCCGAGCCAGCGCATCGAGTCGAGCAGCTGGCCGTAGGACTCCTCGGAGTCGCGGGCCGCGTCGGTGTCCTCGATACGGAAGACCAGGGTGCCCTGGTGGTGCCGGGCGAAGGCCCAGTTGAAGAGAGCCGTCCGGACCAGGCCGACGTGGGGGTTACCGGTCGGGGAGGGACAGAAACGGACGCGAGGGGGTACCCCCTGCTCGAGCGGAGCCGAGAGCTTGGGGGACGGTGCGTTAACCACGCTTGATCACCTTGTTGGTGAGAGTGCCGATGCCTTCGATGGTGACGGCGACCTCGTCGCCGACGTGCAGGGGCCCGACCCCTGCGGGGGTCCCGGTGAGGATCACGTCGCCCGGGAGCAGCGTCATGGCTTCCGTGATGTGGACGACCAGGTCCTCGACGGAGCGGATCATGTCGCTCGTACGGCCGAGCTGACGCTGCTCGCCGTTGACCGTGGCCTGGATGGCCAGGTTGCCCGGGTCGATCCCGGTCTCCACCCAGGGGCCGAGCGGGCAGGAGGTGTCGAAGCCCTTCGCCCGCGCCCACTGGCTCTCGCGGCGCTGGACGTCACGGGCGGTGACGTCGTTGGCGCAGGTGTAGCCGAAGATCACGTCCTTGACGCGCTCGCGCGGGACCTCGCGGCACATACGGCCGATCACCACGGCCAGCTCGGCCTCGTGGTGCAGCTCCTCGGAGAAGGAGGGGTATTCGATGGAGTCGCCCGCGCCGATCACCGAGGTGGTGGGCTTGAAGAAGGCGACGGGCACATCCGGGACCTCGTTGCCCATTTCGGCGGCGTGTTCCGCGTAGTTGCGGCCGATGGCCACGACCTTGTTGGGGAGCACGGGCGGCAGCAGCCGGACCTTGTTCAGCGGGACCTTGGTCCCGGAGAGTTCGAAGTCGGCGTACGGGATGCCCTTGATGATGTCGAGGACGAGGCTGTCGGGGCTGTCGCCCTCGACCGCGCCGAAGGCGACATTGCCGTCGATGGAGAACCTGGCGATGCGCACGGGATGCTGTCGCCCCTCACTTGCTGGCTGGCTGAAGACTGACGCTCCAGGCTAGCGCGTCGGCCTCGGCGGGAGAGGCGCTGGCGCGGGTGAGGGGCCCGCGCCGTGCGGGTGACGGCCGGGGCCGGACGGGCCGCTACTTCGCAGCCGTGACCGGGGCGACCATGAGGATGGTGCGGCGCGGGTTGGCCGTCTGGGTGGGCAGGTCGACGGCGTGCTCCCGCAGTTCCGGCGTCTGCGGTGCCTCGGCGCCCTCGATGTGCGCCAGCGTCGTGCGCCGCGGGTTGGCAATGTTGCGGAACGTCATCGTCGTCTTCATCTGCCGTGTGGACCCTTGTCGCTGGGGCGCCGCCCGGAGGCGCGCCGGTTGTCGGATTCGCTATCCCTGTAAAGCGCCAGGCTAAACATCCGATTCCCCGCCATGGCCGGGATGAGACGGCGATCTTCATGTGAGTTTGCTCACGAGGTTGCCGACAAAACGCCCATTAGAGGCACTTGATCGCGGGTTGCAAACCAGACAATACGTCTCTGAATCTGTCATTCCGCTCCCGATCATGGCGTCTGGGACACCCGCCACGCCCTGGGAGTCCACACCTAATCGCCCGCTTTGCCCCTGAACGCGTTCCACGCCTTGTCACTCGGCAATCACACGGTGTCATCCAGGTCACAGCCCGGTACGCGGGCCTTGTTGGAGATCCTCCACTGTGCTGGAATTCCACGCACCGCCGCGGGTTTCAGGCCCAGCGCGCAGGGGCGCAACGCAGCGCCGAGTGGCGGCGGGAGGGGGAAGTACGCCGGTCACTCACGACCACCATGGGGCGCGTCCAGCGCCCCAAGACGCCGACACCGTCCTGCCGCGCCACGCGCGGACGGGACGCCTGGTCCAGAGGTTGCGACGCTAGTGCAGGGACGTTTCAAGAGGGATGGCATGGGGTCGCCTCAGCCCCGCCAGGGCCGAGGGGAAACCCCGGCGGAGCAGGAGCCGCGCGGCGGGAACGACCGCGGTTCCTCGCCCCAGCACGCCCAGATTCCCGGTGCGGCCGGCGACGGCGGTGACCGGGCGCAGCACTCCGGCACGACGAGCACCGGCAGCACGGAGGCGGCGCCTTCGAAGCCGGTCGGTGTCCCCTCCACCGGCTCACGCCTGGCCCTGCGCAACTGGCGCATCAGCACGCGTCTGGTCTCCCTGCTCGCGCTCCCCGTGGTGGCGGCGACCACCCTGGGCGGACTGCGCATCAACGAGTCCATGAACGACATGGACCAGCTGGAGCACATGCAGCTGCTCACCCAGATGACCCGGAAGGCGACCGCACTCGCCAACGCGCTCCAGGAGGAGCGCGACAGGTCGGCCGGCCCGCTGTCGAACGGCCTGAAGGCCACCGACTACAAGGTCACGCAGCCCCGTGAGCGCACCGACCGCGCCAAGGCCGCCTTCTTCGAGGCCACGGACGAGATCGGCAACACCCCGGGTGACGCGGCGCTGGACAGCATCCACGCGAGCGTCAGCCAGATCGGCACGCAGCTGGGCAACATCACCAGCATCCGCAAGGACGCGTACGCCGCCGACAGCCCGAGCCTCAACACGATCGACCAGTACAGCCAGCTGATCACGTCACTGCTGAGCCTTTCGCAGGACATGGCGCAGGCCACCAGCAACCCGGAGATGATCAAGCGGACGCGTGCCCTGGCCGCCTTCTCGTCCTCCAAGGAGTACGCCTCCGTCGAGCGTGCGATCATCGCCGCGGCGCTGCCGGACGGCAACAGCACCAAGACGCACCTGAACGACAACGACCAGGCGTACGGGCGCAACGCGCTCGGCAAGGCGAGCTCGACCCTCAAGACGTTCGAGACGACCTACGAGTCCACCGGGAAGAGCTCCGCCGAGCTGCTGGCGCCCCTGGACAGCGGGAATCCCGAGATCACCGCCGCCGACATGTACGCGAAGAAGGTGCTCGACAGCCCCCTGGGCATGGAGGGCAGCGGCAACAAGGTCCGCACGTACATGGACTGGTACGACCAGAGCTCCACCAAGATCAACGCCATGAAGACCATCGAGGCGTCGCTCCTCGGTGAGATGGAGAGCAAGGCCCGCGAGCTGCGTGAGGAGTCGCAGCGCGACGCGATCCTCAACGGTGCGATCATCCTCCTCGTCCTCGGCGTCTCCCTGGTCGGCGCCTTCGTCGTGGCGCGGTCCATGATCCGCTCGCTGCGGCGGCTGCAGGACACCGCGACCCGGGTCGCCCAGGACCGGCTGCCCGAGCTCGTCAAGCAGCTCTCCGAGACGGACCCGCAGGACGTCGACACCTCCGTCGAGTCGGTCGGTGTCCACTCCCGCGACGAGATCGGCAAGGTGGCCGCGGCCTTCGACGACGTGCACCGCGAGGCGGTCCGTCTGGCCGCCGAGCAGGCGCTGCTGCGAGGCAACGTCAACGCGATGTTCACCAACCTCTCGCGCCGCAGCCAGGGCCTCATCCAGCGCCAGCTCTCGCTCATCTCCGAACTGGAGTCCCGCGAGGCCGACCCGGACCAGCTGTCCTCGCTCTTCAAGCTCGACCACCTCGCGACCCGCATGCGCCGTAACGGCGAGAACCTCCTCGTCCTCGCGGGTGAGGAGCCCGGCCGCCGGTGGACCCGGCCCGTGCCGCTGGTCGACGTGCTCCGTGCCGCCGCCTCCGAGGTGGAGCAGTACGAGCGCATCGAACTGGCCGCGGTGCCCGCCACCGAGGTCGCCGGCCGCGTCGTCAACGACCTCGTGCACCTCCTCGCCGAGCTGCTGGAGAACGCCACGTCGTTCTCGTCGCCGCAGACGAAGGTCCGGGTCACCGGTCACGCGCTGCCCGACGGCCGTGTGCTCGTCGAGATCCACGACACCGGTATCGGCCTCTCCCCCGAGGACCTGGCCGCGATCAACGAGCGGCTCGCCTCGCCGCCCACCGTGGACGTCTCGGTGTCCCGCCGCATGGGTCTGTTCGTGGTCGGCCGGCTGTCCCTGCGTCACGGCATCCGCATCCAGCTGCGGCCCTCCGACTCCGGCGGTACGACCGCGCTGGTCATGCTGCCCATGGAGGTCGCGCACGGCGGCAAGCAGCCGCCGAAGCCTGGCCAGCAGGGCAAGGGCCCGCAGGGCGGCGCCCCCGGCGGGCTCCTCGCCGGCGGTGGCGCTCCCGCCGACGGCCAGCGTCCCGGACTCGCCGGCCCCGCGCCGGCTCCCGCCAAGGGACTGGGACCGTCCGCCCCGCGCGGGCAGGTCGGTGCCGGCTCGGGCCCCCGGGCCGCACTGCCGTCACGCGACGGCGGACCGCGTCAGCCGCAGCAGGGCAACGGCCAGCAGAGCCCGGGCCTGCCGGGCCAGGGCCGGCCGGAGGGTCCGCGTCAGGGCGGCGGCCTCGCCGGTGCCTTCTCCGGCGGCGCCCGGCCGGGAGCCCGTCCCCCGCAGGACCCCTCGGCGGGAGCGGACTCGGGCCGGCCCAACCTCTTCGGCCACTCCGGCCGGCAGAGCGGCCCGCCCGCGCGGCAGGCTCCGCAGCAGCAGGCCCCGGCCGGCCAGGGCGACGGGGGCGGTCCCCAGCAGCCCGGCGGACCCGGCCTCCAGCTTCCGCCTTCCGGTGGACCGCGGGCCGAGCTGCCCGGGGGCAACCCTCAGCCCCAGCGTCCCCAGGGCACGAGCTGGGGCGTCGAGGAGCAGGGCGCTCCCCGGCGTACGCAGCCCGACTCGCCGCGTGGTCACGAGGAGCACGACACCGGGCGGTTCGCACGTCCCGGCACCTCGGGCCCGAACCAGCCGTTCAGCCCGCCGAACCAGCGTCCGCCGATGAACGACCGTCAGGGCCCGGGCGCCACCGAGGAGTTCGCCCGCCCGGACTTCTCGGCACCGCAGGGTTACCAGGCGCCGCAGGCTCCGGACCCGGCGAGCACCGCGCAGTTCGCCCGCCCCGACTTCAACGCCCCGTTCCCGCAGGACCAGGGCTTCGGCGGCCAGCTACCGCAGCGTCCGCAGGCGCCCGCGCCGCGACGGCAGGACAACGCCGACTTCGGCGCACCGCGTCCGCCCGCCCCGTCCGCGGGTGAGCCGCCGCGCCGCCCGGCCCTGCCGCAGCAGCCCGAGGTGCTGCCGCCGGCCGGTCCCGGAGACGGGCGCACGCCGCTGTACGACACGCTGGAGACGAACTGGTTCCACGGACCGCAGCAGGGTGGCCAGCAGCCGCCCGAGGCGGAACCGCAGGCACCGGCCGCCTCTCAGCCCGCCGGCACGCCGCCTCCGCCCATGCCACGGCGTGGTGCGGCCGACACCGGCGCCACGAGTTCCTGGCGCGCGTCGCCCAACGACGAGCTCGTGCGACAGGCCGAACGGGTCAAGAAGCCCGCCGCCGGCGGGATCACCACCTCCGGACTGCCCCGCCGTGTCCCTCGTGCCAATTTGGTACCGGGCACTGCTCAGCAGCAGAATCATCAGTCCGGACCTCAGGTCTCGCGTGCGCCCGATGACGTACGCGGCCGTCTGACCAATCTCCGCCGGGGCATCCAGCAGGGACGACAGGCCAACACCGGCCCGTCTACCGGCAGTTTCCAACTCGGCCCCACTCACCAGCAGGAGCGTTAGTTGAGCCCCATGAGTCAGGCCGCGCAGAATCTGAACTGGCTGATCACCAACTTCGTGGACAACACCCCAGGGGTGTCCCACACGGTGGTGGTCTCCGCGGATGGCCTGCTGCTGGCGATGTCCGAAGGTTTCCCGCGCGACCGCGCCGATCAGCTGGCGGCTGTCGCCTCCGGCCTGACGTCGCTCACCGCGGGTGCCTCCCGGATCTTCGAAGGCGGCGCCGTGAGCCAGACGGTCGTGGAGATGGAGAGGGGCTTCCTCTTCCTCATGTCCATCTCTGACGGATCGTCGCTCGCCGTCCTCGCCCATCCGGACGCCGACATCGGTCTGGTCGGGTACGAGATGGCACTCCTCGTCGACCGCGCGGGGACCGTCCTCACCCCTGACCTCCGTGCCGAACTACAAGGCAGTCTGCTCCACTAGACGGCCATGCGGCAGAGATCCGACATGATCCCCCCAGGTACTACTCAAAACCCTCACCCGTCCGGCCGACACAGCCCCCCACCGGCCACCTTCAGACGGCAAGCCGACACCCTGCTGTCACGCCCGGAGGATTTATGACCCCGCCACCCGCCTCACCTGATCCGTACGGCGCCCTGCACCACGCGTCGTACGACGGTGAAGGCGACCAGCCGCTGGTCCGTCCCTACGCCATGACCGGCGGCCGGACCCGTCCGCGCTATCAGCTCGCGATAGAGGCGCTGGTCAGCACCACAGCGGACCCCGCCCACCTCGGGACGCTGCTCCCCGAGCACCAGCGGATCTGCCACCTGTGCCGCGAGGTCAAGTCGGTGGCGGAGGTCTCGGCCCTGCTGTCCATGCCCCTGGGTGTGGCACGGATCCTCGTGGCAGACCTGGCGGAAGCCGGCATGGTGGCCATCCACCAGCCGGGCAACGGAGAGGCCGGCGGCGCGCCGGATGTGACACTGCTCGAAAGGGTGCTCAGTGGACTTCGCAAGCTCTAGCGGCGGTACGGCCCGCTCCACCACCTCGGCGAAGATCGTGGTGGCAGGGGGCTTCGGCGTGGGTAAGACCACGTTTGTCGGTGCCGTCTCGGAGATCAATCCGCTGCGCACCGAAGCCGTG
>NZ_JNXG01000015.1 GCF_000717025.1 Streptomyces atroolivaceus | reverse complement strand
GGCGACCCGGCCCGAGGCCACACTCGACGTCGTTCCCGTCAGCCCGAACCCGGCGGCACCCGCACCCGCCTCACCCAGCCGCGGACCGTACTCCTGGGCCATGACGCCGGTGAAGACCCCCGCCTGAGTGCCACGCAGGGAGTCCGGGGCGATCCCGGCCCGTTCCAGGGCCTCCCACGACACCTCCAGCAGCAGCCGTTGCTGCGGGTCCATCGCCAGCGCCTCACGCGGCGAGATCCCGAACAGTTCGGCGTCGAACTCCGCGGCGCCCTGGACGAATCCGCCGTTGCGTACGTAGGTGGTGCCCACATGGCCGGGGTCGGGGTGGTAGAGGCGGTCCAGGTCCCATCCCCGGTCGGCCGGGAACTCGGAGATCACGTCCCGCTGCTGGGCGACGACCTGCCACAGCGTCTCGGGCGAGTCCACCCCACCCGGGAAACGGCACCCCATGCCGACGATCACGACCGGGTCGTCCTGATCGGCAAGGGCCTCGAGGGCCGCAGCGTCATGCTGCACGTCGGCGAGCAGCGCGGCCATCTCGGCGGGGCTGGGATGGTCGTACACCACCGTGGTGGGGAGCCTGCGCCCGCCGGCCGTGACGAGCCGGTTGCGCAGCTCGACGGCCATCGCCGAGTCGATCCCCAGCTCCTTGAACGTCCGGCGTGGTTCGATCTCGGCGGCGGAGTCGTATCCGAGAACGGCGGCGGTGTGTGCCCTGACCAGCTCCAGGGCGGCCGGTCCGGCCAACGAGCCGGACGGCTCGGCCTCGTGTCCCTCGGCACTGACCTCCGGGGGCGCCGTGGTCTGCGGTGCCGGTAGAGCTCTGGCGGCTCCGGGCTGCCCGGAGATCCAGTGGCGGCGCCGCTGGAAGGCGTACGTCGGCAGCTCGGCGCGGGCGGTGCCCGCGGGCAGGAAGGCGGACCAGTCCACCGCCGCGCCATGGCAGAACGCCTCGCCGAACGCGAGCAGCAGCCGCTGCGGGCCACCCTCCCCGCGGCGCAGGGTGCCGAGCGCGGTGACCGATACGTCCGCGGCCTCTGCCGTCTGCTGCACGGCGAGCGCCAGCACGGGGTGCGGGCTCATCTCGATGAACAGCTCGTGCCCCGCGTCGAGCAGTGCCCGCACGACAGGTTCGAACTGCACGGGTTCCCGCAGGTTGCGGTACCAGTAGTCGACGTCCAGTTCGGAGCCGTCCACCGCCGTGGCGGTCACGGTGGAGTGCAGGGGCACGTCCCCGGTGCGCGGTGCGATCCCGGCGAGGTCGGCCCGGAGCGTGTCGCGTACGGCATCGACGTGCGGGCTGTGCGAGGCGTAGGCGACCGGGACGCGCCGGGTGCGGACGTCCTCGCCGTAGCGTGCGGCCAGTGCGTCCAGGGCGGCCCCGTCACCGGCCACCACGGTCATACCGGGCGAGTTGACGGCGGCCACGCTCAACCGCGGGTCTTCGGCGATGGCGTCGTGGATCCGGTCGGCGGGGAGCGACACGGTGAGCATGCCCCCGCCTCGCCCTGCCAGTGAGCTCAGGGCGGCGCTTCGTACGGCGATCAGCCGGGCAGCGTCGTCCAGGCCGAGGGCGCCGCTGACGGTGGCGGCGGCGATCTCGCCCTGCGAGTGACCGACGACCGCGGCCGGTTCTACACCCGCCGCCCGCCACAGTGCGGCCAGCCCCACCATCACCGCCCACAGGGCGGGTTGCACGACGTCGTCGCGATCGAGGGCCGGTGCGCCGGGGCGTCCGCGCAGCACATCGGTGAGCGACCAGTCGCGGTACGGGCGCAGCGCGCGCTCGCAGTCCCCGACGACCCGGGCGAAGACGGGCGCGCTGTCGAGGAGCTCCGCCGCCATCCCGGCCCACTGCGAGCCCTGGCCCGGGAAGACGAACACCGCTTCGCGGAGGGGCCGTCGACCGCTGCCCTCGACCGCGGCATGGGTGACCCGGGCGTCGGCGACCGCGTCCAGGGCCGTCAGCAGGTCGTTCCGGCCGGCTCCGACGAGGACGGCCCGGTGGGTGAAGGCGGTGCGGTCGTGAGCGAGGGCCCGGGCGACCTCGGAGGCGCCGAGATCCGGGTGCGCCGCGAGGTGCTCGCGCAGACGGGCCGCCTGGGCACGCAGCGCTTTGTCACCGCGTCCCGAAAGCACCCAGGCGACAGAATCGCATTCATCCGATTCTCCAGGATGCCCTGGTGGGTTCTCTGCGGTCGGGGCGGCCTCGGCCTGCCACTCGCCGAGCACCAGATGACAGTTGGTGCCGCCCATTCCGACCGATGTCACACCCGCGACGAGTGGCCCGTCGGGATTCGGCCACGGCCCGGTTCCGGTGACGGCGGCGAGCCGTAGATCGGTGAACGGTATCTGCGGATTGGGGGTCCGGTAGTTCAAGGTCGGGACGAGTTCCCGCTCTTTGAGACAGAGAATGGTCTTGAGGAGCCCAGCAATGCCCGCAGCGCCTTCGAGGTGTCCGATGTTCGTCTTGACCGAACCGATCCCGAGTGGATTCTCCGATGTACGGGATGATGCGAAAACAGCGCCCAGAGCCGAAGCTTCTATGGGGTCGCCGACTCGCGTGCCCGATCCGTGGATTTCGACGTACTGTGCTTGTTCCAGCGGTATACGCGCGTTTGCCCAGGCAGCGCGTATGACGCGTTCCTGGGCTTTCCCGTCGGGAGTGGGAAGGGTGTCACTTGCGCCGTCGCTGCCTATGGCGCCACCGTGCAGCAGACAGTGGATGCGGTCCCCGTCGGCCTTGGCCCGGCTGAGGAGTTTCAGCGCCACGACTCCGCCGCCCTCACCCCGGACGTAGCCGTTCGCCCGGGCGTCGAGGGCGTGACATCGGCCGTCGGGCGAGAGGCTGCCGAAGGCTGCCAGGGCGTGGGTGCTCTCCGGTGCGAGGTTGAGGTTGACGCCGCCGGCCAGCGCCACGACGGACTCCCCGCGGAGCAGGCTCTGGCAGGCCAGGTGTACTGCGACCAGCGAGGACGACTGGGCTGTGTCGACCACCATGCTGGGGCCCTGCAGGCCGAGGACGTACGAGACCCGGTTGGCGATGATGCCGCGGTGCAACCCGGTCACCGTGTGCGCGGAGGTGGCGTCGGGGCCGGCCGCGTGCGTGAGGGTGGCGTAGTCGTCGGCGATGGCGCCGACGAAGACGCCGGTGGCCGTGCCGGCGAGCGTGGCCGGGACGGTGCCGGCGTCCTCCAGCGCCTCCCAGGCGAGTTCGAGTACGAGCCGCTGCTGCGGGTCCATCGCGGCGGCTTCACGCGGGGATATGCCGAAGAATTCGGCGTCGAAGGTGTCGACCTCAGGGAGGAAACCGCCAGGGAGCGGCGTCCCGTCACCCGGAGCGGCAAGGTGTGCGCGATCCGCGGGTGGATCCGCTATGGCATCGCGGCCGTGCCTGAGGAGGTCCCATAACTCGGCCGGGTTCGTCGCGCCCGGAAAGCGGCAGGAAAGTCCGACGACGGCAACTGTCCGGTCGTCGAACTGCGTCTGTCCATCCCGGTCCGGCTGTTCCAGGTTTTCCGCAGAACCGCCGGACGATCTTCGTGTCGCACTGTCTGATGGCGGTGCTGCTGCCTTAATCCGGGCATGGCGGATCATGGTCCTCTTGCTCCCCCCGTGAAGCACGAACAACGGCGCTGCCGACTAGGCGGCCCAGCCCGATGCTATCTCGAATTGGACCCTAGCACCGAGGTTGCGCTTCGTAAACCAATTACCATGGCATTGGTATGGGGAATTGATTTTCCGGGTAATCGTTCACCTCTTCCTTGCCTGGCGGTACCACCTTGGTCTCCGCACGGCTCCGGCCGCCGTGGAGTATTGCGCGGAGCGTGATCGGAATCCTCGGCGTTCGTCCCGTGCGGACGGCGCCCCGGTGCCTCCCGGCCCGGTGACGCCACTCCCGGGCCGGGAGGCATGAGGGAGGAGACCGAACCGGGCCGGCGGGCCGAAGCCCTCGGGGGGTTGAAGCCTCCGAACTCTCACGGAGCGGGCGTTCCCGTGCTCGCGGTCCGGGGGAGAGGCCGGGCCCTGGTCACCGGGAAGCGGCCGGGACGTCACTGTCTGCTGCAGGCCCGTGCGCGGCATCCGTCGCGGGGTGCGCCTTGGTCAGGGTGCAGACGCCGTCCACGCACTGGCGTTCCAGCCGCCCGCGGGAGATGGTCTGCGCCAGGCCGACCATCCAGCAGGTGGGGCAGCCACGGAAGGCGATCAGTGCCAACGGGGCCGCCAGCAGCGTGGCAGGCCCGGCGACGGGAACCAGGGCGATCGAGCCGATGATCAGCCCGAAGCCGATGGCGCCACGCGCCAGGTGGCGCGGGACGGACTTGCTGGCGAAGTTCATCGCGGGCGCCCCGGACTGAGCGGGGGCCTTCTCGCTCTGCGCGGGCTTCACGAGGTTCACGGTGTTCACGGTCGTGGGTCTCCTCCCACTGGCTGGTCTATGGCCTGATCCTGCGCCTGGTCGGTCGCTGTCAGTGAATGGCGCAGTGCTGTACGTGCTCTGTGCAGCCGTGACTTCATCGCGGCGTTGCTCAACCCGAGCGAGTGGGCGACGGTCTTGCCGGGCAGGCCCTGGATGTCACGCATGATCAGGATCTGCCGCTGGTCACGGGGAAGTGCGCTGACCGCGGCCGCGATCCGCTCCACCTCCATCCTGTGCAGTACCGCGTCCTCTGCGGACTGCTCCGCGGACGCCTCCGGTTCGGCGGACGCGTCGGCCCTCTGCGGGACGAGCAGCCGTACCTGCCGGAGGCATTCGTTGCGCACGATCCGGAACATCCACGAAGCGAGCGCGCCGGTGGCCCGCAAGGTGCCGATCTTCCGGTAGAGGATGATCAGCGCCTCCTGCGCCGCGTCCTCCGCGTCCTGCGGCGAGGCGCACAGCGAGATGGCGAACTTGCGCACATGAGGCTGCGATTCCATGACGACGGTGGTCAGCGAGGTGACGTCGCCGTCCTGAGCGGCCTTGATCAGCCGCTCGTCCGGCCAGGGGAAGCGTGGTTTCATGTGCTACTCATACCCGGAAGGCGCCCCGCGCGCAGGCGACTGGTCAGCTTCGGCTCTTGTAGCGCCGCAGCAGGTGCCAGCTGCACGCGCCCACGAGCAGGACTCCGATCACTACGAGGACTGTGGTCATCATGGGTGTTGCCTCCCGGTTCTGCCGGCCCGTTCGGCCGGTACACGGATAAGAGGCGGGGGGGTCCGAAAAGGATTCACCTCCGGCCGAAGTTTCTTTCGCTCCTCGCACGCCCCCGCTCACGCAGCCGCGGCACGCGGTCCGTCGCGCCCCCGGGACGACTGCGCGCGCCCCTCGGTGGAGAACCTGCGCTGGTGCCAACGGGTGCTGGCCGTCGTCGACCGGCGACGGACCGCCCCCGACCTCTGACCGGGACACCCTGTGCCCGCACCCGGAAGGCCCCGTATGACTGACGGCATCCGTTACGAGCGTTACGTCGCCCTGGGCGACAGTCAGACCGAAGGCGTCGGCGACGGCGACGACGTCACCGGCCTGCGCGGCTGGGCGGACCGCCTCGCGGAACGAGTCGCGGTGACCGGTCCCGGACTCGGTTACGCCAACCTCGCCGTGCGAGGCCGGACCGCGGCCCAGGTGCGCGCCGAACAGCTTCCCGCCGCACTGGAGTGCGGGCCGGACCTCGCGACCGTCGTCGCGGGGATGAACGACCTGATCCGGCCCGCCTTCGACGCCGACGAGGTGGCCGGCCACCTGGAGGCGATGTTCGCGGCGCTCACGGCGTCCGGCGCCCGGGTCGCCACCGTCACCTACCCCGACATCTCCGCCATCGCCCCGCTCGCCCGTCCACTGGCCCCCAGGGTCACCGCCCTCAACACCCGGATCCGCGCGGCCGCCCACCGCCACGGTGTCCTGGTCGCCGAGACCGAGGGCCTCCCCGCCCTCACCGACCCCCGGCTCTGGTGCGCCGACCGGCTCCACGCAGGCCCCCTCGGTCACCAGCGCATCGCCGACGCCTTCGCCCACGCCCTCGCCCTGCCCGGAGCCGACGCCTCCTGGGCCGAACCCCTGCCTGACCTCCCCGCCCCGCACCGGCTCCGGGCCGTGGCCACCGAGCTCCGCTGGATCGCCACCTTCCTGGGCCCCTGGATCGAACGCCGCCTCCGGGGCCGTTCCTCCGGTGACCGACGCACCGCCAAACGCCCGCACCTGCTCCCCGTCGAGCAGTCCGGGCAGCCTCTGCCAGGGAGCTGGTGACGCCGGCCGACAGCAGGCACGGCGGCTGTGGAGGACCGGCCGGGTGGGGACCACCGCACCGGGGGAGAGGGGCGACCGAAGTCCAGGGCGCACCTGGTACGCGGACCAGGGCGGGAGCCGCCAGGTCCTACCCGGAGCTGTGCGGGATTGTGGGAGATGAGAGGGTCTAGCGGGTGAGCGAGACACTGCCGAACACCATGCAATACCGCTTTGACGGGCCAGAAGACGCTCCGGTCCTGGTGATCGGGCCCTCCCTGGGCACCACCTGGCACATGTGGGACCGCCAGATACCCGAGCTGTCCAAGCACTGGAGAATCTTCCGCTACGACCTCCCCGGGCACGGCGGAGCCCCGGCTCATCCCGCCTCCGCGGTCACCGACCTCGCCGACCGCCTCCTCGCCACCCTGGACAGCGTCGGCGTCCAGCGCTTCGGATACGCGGGCTGTTCCATCGGCGGCGCCGTCGGTGCCGACCTCGCACTGCGCCACCCGCACCGGGTCGCCGCCCTGGCGCTCGTCGCCGCGTCGCCGCGCTTCGGCACCGCCGACGAGTTCCGCCAGCGCGGGGTGATCGTCCGCAGCAACGGCCTGGAGCCGATCGCCCGCACATCCCCGGAACGCTGGTTCACCCCCGGCTTCGCGGCGGCCCAGCCGGCCATCGTGGAATGGGCCGTCCAGATGGTCCGTACCACCGACCCCGGCTGCTACATCGCCTCCTGCGAGGCCCTGGCCGCCTTCGACATCCGTGCGGAGCTCCCCCGCATCGGGGTGCCGACCCTCGTCCTGGTCGGGGCCGAGGACGAGGTCACGGGCCCAGCCGAGGCGCGGACCCTGGTCGCGGGCATCCCGGACGCCCGGCTCGCCCTCGTCCCCGGAGCCTCCCACCTCGCCCCGGTCGAACAGCCGGCCGCGGTCACCGACCTGCTGCTCATGCACTTCTCGACCGCCTGGCAGGACACCCTGGCGTCGACGCCCGTACCGCCGCCCCCGGGCTTCGCCGCCCCGTTCGCCCCGGTCGTCCCCGTCGCGGAGATAGCCCCCGCGGCCTACCTGCCCGACGCTTCCCCGGCAGGGCCCGACGACCGGTACGACCGCGGGATGAAGGTGCGGCGGGAGGTGCTGGGCGACGCGCATGTGGACGCCGCGTCCGCCGCGTCCGACGGCTTCACCGACGACTTCCAGGAGCTCCTCACCCGCTACGCCTGGGGTGAGGTCTGGAGCCGGGAGGGCCTCGACCGCAGAGCCCGCAGCTGCGTCTCCCTCACCGCGGTGGTCGCTTCCGGGCACCTGGGCGGCCTCGCCCAGCACGTCAGGGCCGCGCTGCGCAACGGGCTCACGCCCGTGGAGATCAAGGAGGTGCTGCTCCAGACCGCCGTCTACTGCGGCATCCCGGCGGCAGGCGCGGCGTTCGAGATCGCGCAGTCCGTGATCCAGGAGGAAACGACCCCGCCCGCGTAGCAGGATGGGGGCATGAACGCTTCGTCTCTCACGCTCACCAAGAAGACCCACTCCTGTGTCCGCCTGGAGCGGGACGGGCAGTCGCTCGTCATCGACCCCGGCGGATTCACCGAGGACGACGCCGCGGTCGGTGCCGACGCGATCCTGGTGACGCACGAGCACCCCGACCACTTCGACGAGTCCCGGCTGCGAGCCGCGCTGGAGTCCAACCCCGCCGCCCGGGTCTGGACCCTGCGCAGTGTCGCCGAGCAGGTGTCCGCCGCGTTCCCGGGGCGTGTGCACACCGTCGGCCACGGCGACACGTTCACCGCCGCGGGGCTCGAGGTACAGGTGCACGGTGAACTGCACGCGGTGATCCACCCGGACATCCCCAGGGTCACCAACATCGGTTTCCTCGTGGACGGTTCGGTCTTCCATCCCGGCGACGCCCTCACGGTGCCCGACCACCCGGTGGACACGCTGATGCTGCCGGTCATGGCCCCCTGGAACAAGATCTCGGAAGTGATCGACTACGTGCGCGAGGTGAAGCCGCGCCGTGCGATCGACGTCCACGACGCCCTGCTCACCGACCTCGCCCGCCCGATCTACGACAGGCAGATCGGCGCCCTGGGCGGTGCGGACCACGGCCGGCTCGCCCCGGGTGACGCGACCCGTCTCTGACCCGGCTGTCAGTGGGAGCGGTTAGGTTTGCTGCATGCGCATCGCCACGTGGAACGTCAATTCGATCACCGCCCGGCTTCCGAGGCTGCTGGCCTGGCTGGAGAGCAGCGGCACCGACGTGCTGTGCATCCAGGAGACCAAATGCACCCTCGAGCAGTTTCCCGCCGAAGCGCTGCGTGAGCTGGGCTACGAGTCCGCGGTCAACGCCACCGGCCGGTGGAACGGCGTGGCGCTGCTGTCCCGTGTCGGCCTCGCGGACGTGGTGACGGGCCTGCCCGACGGCCCGGAGTACGAGGGGGTGCAGGAGCCGAGGGCGATCTCGGCGACCTGCGGGCCCGCCCGTGTCTGGTCGGTCTACGTACCCAACGGCCGCGAGGTCGCCCACGACCACTACGCCTACAAGCTCCGCTGGCTGGAGGCCCTGCAGAAGGCCGTCGCGGCGGACGCGGCCGGCGCCCTGCCGTTCGCGGTCCTCGGCGACTTCAACATCGCCCCGACGGACGAGGACGTCTGGGACCCGGCGCTCTTCGTGGGCGCCACCCACGTGACCCCCGCCGAGCGGGAGGCGCTCGCCACGCTGCGCGAGAGCGGGCTCTCCGACGTGGTGCCGCGCCCCCTCAAGTACGACCACCCCTACTCCTACTGGGACTACCGCCAGCTCAGCTTCCCGAAGAACAAGGGCATGCGCATCGACCTCGTCTACGGCAACGCCCCCTTCGCGGCGGCGGTCAAGGACAGCTACGTGGACCGCGAGGAGCGCAAGGGCAAGGGAGCCTCCGACCACGCCCCGGTGGTCGTCGACCTCGACCTCTGACGGTTCGGTCGTCGTCCTCGGCCCAGGACGGCCCGGAGCCCGCGCGGGGTCAAGGGCCCGTCCTCTCCCCGTGCGGCCTTCGCCCGGCGCAAGTGTCAACCTCGGGTTGACGCCCTAGGGGTGTCAACCTAGGGTTGCCGTATGACGAAGCCGCTGCGCGCCGACCCACCCATCCGTCTCGACGACCTGATCGACGCGATCAAGAAGACCCATACCGACGCACTGGAGCAGCTCACCGGAGCCGTGGTCGCGGCGGATCACCTCGGTGAGATCGCCGATCACCTCATCGGCCACTTCGTGGACCAGGCGCGCCGCTCGGGTGCGTCCTGGACCGACATCGGCAGGAGTATGGGCGTCACCCGGCAGGCCGCCCAGAAGCGGTTCGTGCCCAAGAAGCCCGGCGAGGCCTCCGACCTGGACCCGAGTCAGGGGTTCGGCCGGTTCGACGAACAGGCCAGGAACGTCGTCATGGCCGCGCACAACGAGGCTCACGCCGCCCGCAACGACGAGGTGGGTGTGGGGCACCTGCTCCTGGGTGTCCTGGCCGAGCCGGAGTCGCCGGGTGCTCAGGTGCTCGCGGGCCAGGGGGTCCCGCCGGAGGCGGTCCGGGAGGCCGCGGTGCTCGCCCTGCCCGCGGCGGCCGACCAGGTCCCCGAGCTGATCCCGTACGACGCCGAGGCCCGGAAGGTCCTGGAGCTCACCTTCCGGGAGGCGCTCCGCCTCGGCCACGACTTCATCGGGACCGGGCACATCGTGCTGGCCCTGCTGGAGTTCGAAGGGGGTGCGGGCGTACTCGCGGGGCTGGGCATCGACAAGGACGCGGCTTCGTCCGCCGTCGCCGCGGCGGTCGCAGGCGAGACGGTGGCGCCGGCCGCGGGCGCCGAAAGCTGAAGCGGGCGCCGGGCGCCCGGTGTGCGGGCGACGGGCCTCGCGTCCGAACCCTGTCGCCCAGGTGCTGGTGCGCCGCGGATGCCGCCCTTCGCCGGGCGGCATCCGCATGTCGGCGGGTCGCCTCAGTGCACCGAGAATCCGCCGTCGACGAACAGCGACTGCCCCGTGACGTACGAGGAGGCGGCGCTGGCGAGGAACACCGCGGCACCCGCGAAGTCCTCGGCCAGCCCGTTGCGGCCCACCATCGTGCGAGCGGCCAGGGCGGCCACCCGCTCCGGGTCCGACGACAGCCGCTGGTTGAGCGGAGTCATCACGAACCCCGGCACCAGCGTGTTGCAGGTGACGCCGTGCGGTGACCAGGCCTCGGCCTGCGAGCGTGCCAGCGATTCCAGTGCCCCCTTGGAGACGCCGTACGCACCGCTCTGCACGAACGCCCGGTGCGCCTGCTGGGAAGTGATGTGGATGATCCGCCCGAAGCCGCGTCCGGCCATACCGGGGCCGTACCGGCGGCCCAGCAGATAGGGCGCCTTGAGGTTCACCGTCATCGTGGTGTCCCAGACGTCCTCGTCGAGTTCGCTCATGGGGGGCCGCAGGTTGACGCCCGCGCAGTTGACGAGGATGTCGGGCTCGCCGAACGCGGCCGCCGCCTCGTCGCCGGCCACGCGCACGCCCTCGGAGGTCCCCAGATCGGCGCTCACCCAGGCCGCCCGGCAGCCGGCGGCCTCGAGTTCACCGACGGTCCGCGCCAGTTCCGCCTCCCTGCGTGCCACGACCACCACGCTCGCACCGGCGCGTGCGAGCGCCTCCGTGATGCCACGGCCGATGCCGGAGCTGCCGCCGGTCACCACGGCGACCCGGCCTTCCAGCGAGAAGAGTTCGGAAAGGTATTTCTGCGACGTCATCCCCGTACCTTAGAGAGATGGCCAGGTCATGTACGTGGCGGGTCCCGGAACCGGCACAGTCGCGCGCCCTGCGATGCGGAACGCCTCAGGGGTGGGATCCTGGTGGCATGAACATCCCTTTCCTGGACAACTGGCGTAAGCGCCAGGGCGGTACACGGGAGGTGGCTCTCGCAGCCGCCGTCGAGACCGATCCGGACGGCGTCGCCGAGCTGTTCGCGGAATGTGAGTTGCTGCGGGCCCGGGCAGGGCAGTGCGGCCTCGAACTCGACGACAGCCCCGCCTCGTTGTCCGCGCTCGACCAGCTGCCGCCCATCTGGCGCGACGACCCGGAAGAGCTGCCGTGGGTGGGCAACGACGCCGGCCTCTACCTCGGCACCGTGCTGGTGCGTACCGTTCCCGGGGCCGCCTGGGACATCCTGGCGGGTGGAAAGCCTGTGGTCCGACTGGCTTCCGGGCGCGAGATCGACGTGGTCGCCGCAGGCCTGGACTGGGCGATGTCGGGCAGCCCCGAGCTCTCCGAGATGTACGCGGAGACCGCGGAGAGCGGCCCGGAGGTCAAAACGCGATAAACAGCCTTATACGCCGCTGGTGCGTGTCGGCCCCGAAGTGCGTGTCCGCCCCGGATAGTTTGCGCTGACCTCGACACAAGCGATAAGTGGGTAGGGCAGCGTATGGCCGTCGATCCGTTGATCGAGCTGCGGGACGTCAACAAGTACTTCGGGAAGTTGCACGTACTGCAGGACATCAATCTCACCGTCGGCCGCGGGGAGGTGGTGGTGGTCATCGGCCCCTCCGGATCGGGCAAATCAACGCTCTGCCGGACCATCAACCGACTCGAGACGATCGAGTCCGGCCACATCGCCATCGACGGGAAGCCACTCCCCGCGGAGGGGAAGGGGCTCGCGGAGCTCCGGGCCGAAGTGGGCATGGTCTTCCAGTCGTTCAACCTGTTCGCACACAAGACCGTTCTGGCGAACGTCTCGCTCGCCCAGCTCAAGGTCCGTAAGCGCAAGAGGGACGAGGCCGACCAGCGTTCCCGGGAGCTGCTGGAGCGGGTCGGACTCGCCTCGCAGGCGGACAAGCTTCCCGCCCAGCTCTCCGGCGGACAGCAGCAGCGCGTCGCCATCGCCCGCGCCCTCGCCATGGACCCCAAGGCGCTGCTCTTCGACGAGCCCACCTCCGCGCTCGACCCGGAGATGATCAACGAGGTCCTCGAGGTCATGCAGCAGCTCGCCCGTGAGGGCATGACCATGGTGGTGGTCACGCACGAGATGGGCTTCGCCCGTTCCGCCGCCAACCGCGTGGTCTTCATGTCCGACGGGCGCATCGTGGAGGACCGCACCCCGGAGGACTTCTTCACGGCCCCGGAGAGCGACCGGGCCAAGGACTTCCTGTCCAAGATTCTCAAGCACTGACGGGGGGCACCGTGTTGCGTACGAGGAACATCGCGGCCGTGCTGGCCTGCCTCCTGATCGCCGTGCTCGCCGGCTGCGGCAGGGAGGGCAGCCCGCCGGTCAAGGGCCCGAAGGCGGGTGAACTCCCCCAGTACACGGTCGACACCGCTTTCCGGCTGCCGGAGTCGAAGACCTGGACGAAGGCCAAGAAGCGTGGCCACCTCGTCGTCGGAGCCAAGGAGGACCAGCCCTATCTCGGCGAGAAGGACCCGGCCACCGGGATCTACTCCGGCTTCGACATCGAGATCGCCCGCATGATGGCGGCCTCACTCGGTTTCGAGCCGGACACGATCCGTTTCCGGACCATCGCCTCCGCCAACCGCGAGACGGCGCTCCAGAACGGGCAGATCGACTACTACGTCGGCACCTACACGATCAACGACATGCGCAAGAAACTCGTCGGCTTCGCCGGGCCGTACTATCTGGCCGGCCAGGGGCTGCTGGTGCGCACCGACGAGAACGACATCAAGGGGCCGCAGGACCTGGCGGGCAAGACCGTCTGTTCGGCCGCCGGATCGACCCCCTACCAGCGCATCGCCGCCGACTTCCCCGAGGCGGACCTGGTCGCCTACGACACGTACTCGATCTGCGTCGACAACCTGCTGACCTTCCAGGTCGACGCCGTCACCACCGACGACGCCATCCTCCTGGGCTTCGCGGCCAAGGCGCCGGACGAGATGAAGGTGGTCGGCAAGCCGTTCTCCGAGGAGCCCTACGGCATCGGGGTACCGCGCAGTGACAACGCACTGCGCGCCGCGCTCAACGACGCGCTGGAGGCCAACGAGAAGAACGGCAACTGGAAGAAGGCGTTCGAGGCGACCCTCGGTCTGTCGGGCGTGCCCGCGCCGAAACCCCCGCCCATCGACCGCTACCCGTCGAACTGAGGGGCCGGCCACCACCATGGATGTACTGACAGAGAACTGGTCGCTCTACGGCAAGGGCTTCCTCGGCACCGTCGAACTCACCGTCTACGCCTCGGTCCTGGCTCTGGTGCTCGGGTTCGTCATGGCGTCCTTCCGGGTCGCACCCGTCGGCTCGCTCCGGGTGATCGGCACCGTCTGGGTCGCGGTGCTCCGCAACACCCCGCTGACACTGCTGTTCTTCGCAGTCCTGCTCGGCCTGCCGCGCTTCGGCCTGATCCTGCCCTTCCAGGTCTTCGCGGTCCTCGCCCTCGGCTGCTACACCTCGGCCTTCATCTGCGAGGCGCTGCGCTCCGGCATCAACACCGTGCCGACGGGTCAGGGCGAAGCGGCCCGCAGTCTGGGGATGTCCTTCGGGCAGACGCTGAACAACGTGGTCCTGCCGCAGGCCTTCCGGTCGGTGATCCCACCGGTGGGGTCGACGCTCATCGCCCTCGCCAAGAACTCCGCGATCGCGGGTGCGTTCAGCGTCACCGAGCTGCTGGGTACCTACAAGACCCTCAACGAACTCGGCTACAGCATCATCTGGTCCTTCATCTGGATCGCCGTCGGATACCTGATCATCACCCTCGCCATCAGTGCGCTCTTCAACGTGTTGGAGAAGCGCTGGGGAGTCGCCCGATGACCCGCTCCACCGTCTCCGCCACCGCTCTCTACGACATCCCGGGGCCCCTGACCCGCAAACGTCACTTCCTCTACGGGGTCCTCTCCACCGCCGTGATCCTCGCGCTGTTGGGCTGGCTCCTCTACCTGCTCTTCGACACGGATCAGTTCACCAGCGCGAAGTGGACACCCTTCACCTACAAGGGCATCCAGGAACTGCTGCTGCGCGGCCTCGGCAACACACTCAAGGCGTTCGCCTACGCGGCGGTCCTCTCCCTCGTGCTCGGCGCGGTGCTGGCCGTCGGCCGGCTCTCCGACCACAAGCCGGTGCGCTGGATCTCGACGCTGCTCGTCGAGTTCTTCCGGGCCATGCCCGTGCTGGTGATGATCTTCTTCATCTTCGTCGCCCTGAAGGTCCAGCCGCTGCCGGCGCTGGTCGCGGGACTGACCCTCTACAACGGGTCCGTGCTCGCCGAGGTCTTCCGCACCGGGATCAACTCCGTGGAGCGGGGCCAGCGGGAGGCGGCGTACGCGCTGGGTATGCGAAAGACGCAGGTCACCACGCACGTCCTTGCCCCCCAGGCCGTCCGGGCGATGCTGCCCACCATCATCAGCCAGCTGGTGGTGGCACTCAAGGACACCTCGCTGGGCTATCTCATCACCTATGAGGAGTTCCTCCACGCGGGCAAGCTGATCGCGTCCAACCTCGACTACGATCTGCCGTTCATCCCCGTGGTCATGGTGATCTCGCCCATCTACATCGGCATGTGCATGCTGCTCTCCTGGTTCGCCACCTGGGTGGCCAGACGGGAGCGGCGCAACCCGAAGACCGAAGGGACGGGTGTGGCCGCCGCCGAGCCGGGAACCTTGCTGCCGGGCCGCCTGCGATAGCCCTCGGAGAGTTCGCCCGGCAGCAGCCGGTGATCACTCTCCCCACCGTGGACCCGGGACGCGATCCGTATCCGTGCCCGGTGGGGGAGAAGGTCAGCTGTGTGCCGGCCGGGTCGCGGCCGATGTGACGAGGGCCGGTGAAGGTCACCGGGCGGCGTGTGACCGGTCCGGACGCCGTGGGCGTGGAGTACGGCTCCACGCCCACGGCCCGGTGCGGCCGATGTCGCTGCCGCGCCACGGAGAGGGAGACCGTGGAATCCCCGGCGTGGGTACGGCGAACATCCTTACGTAAGGGGCGAGTTGTCATGCGTCACGCAGGCGGGCCCCGTACGCACCGGGAGGTCCGGATCTCCGCCGGGCCCGCGCGCGTCTGGACATGGACGGCCGGTACGGCAAGCCGGCCGAGGAGCCGGAAGACCGGATGGCGACCTGGTCCTTCACCCTCACCCCGTACGCCGACGGGGTGGTGCTGCGTCAGTCGGTCACGGTCGGGGCCCGGACGCTCGGGGCTGAACGCCTACGTCGAGCGGACGCCCGAGGCCGAAGCGGCGATCACCGCCTACCGCTTCGACGAGCTGGGCAAGGGTATGAACGCCACCCTCAGGGGCATCAAGGACGCGGCGGAACGGCAGGGCTGAGCGCCCCGTCTCCCGGACCGGGGCGCTGCGGCACCCCGGGCCTCATCCGGTGGCCCGGTGCGATGTGCGGGGCGCCGAGGGAAGCGGTGCCTGTGCCGCCCGCGTCACATCACCTATCAGCTCGACCACATCGGGCCCGTACGACTGGGAGTTGACCACTTTCAGGAGCAGTACGAAGGAGCCGTTGCGGTGCTTGCGCTGCAGCTTCTCGTAGTTGCGCATCAGGTATCGCGAGGCCGCCTGGTTGGTGATGGCGCTCTGCCCGCAGAGCAGGAAGACGGGGCGTGCGTCCTGGCCGCCGGTGAGCCGTGCCAGCAGTACGTGCTCGGATGTGCCCAGCTCCAGCCGGTAGCGCTCCGAGCCCACCTGGAAGGCGGCCCGGTCGGGCCCCGGCTCGGGCCCGGTGTGGATCTTCACTCCCGGCAGCAGAGTCTGCAGATGTGCGGCCATCCGCCGGTTGGACACCGGCCCGCCCACGCAGAACTCCGTCCGCTCGCCGAAGCCCTGACGGGCGGTGTCGTGCGACACGATCTGGGCGTGTGCGGCGCAGTCCTTGATGAGAGCGGAGAGTTCGAGCAGGGCGAAGACGTCGTGGCGGTGGACGGCGCCGTCGCCCCCGGCGTCGCGGTTGACGACGAGCAGGCACTCCGAATTGCCCGGCAGTCCGAAGAAGGCCTGCTTGCGGCGGAGTTTGCGCCGCCAGAGGTACGTACGGGCGAGCCAGCCGAGGGCGGCACTGATCCCGGCCGCTATGAGGCCGAGCACGATGTTGCGTACGTCGTCGTTCATGAGCGGGCATAGTAGCGGCCCGTTCGGACGTGTGGCCGAGGCGGTCCTGACGATGCGGGTGGTGCGGCGTTACCCTGCGCGGACGATCCTTCACAGGAGGTACGGATGCGTCATTCCGTAGGCCGGAATGTGTCGTTCCCAGTCGTGCTCGTCGTCATCGGCTCGCTCGGTGCCGCGGCCCCCGCGGCCTCGGCGCCACCTGTTCCACCTCCCAAGTCGCCCGTGGCGGTGGGGTACGGAGGGGCGGTGTCGAGCGTCGACGCGGACGCTTCGGCGGCCGGTATCGAGGTGCTCCGCAAGGGAGGCAACGCCGTCGACGCGGCCGTCGCCACCGCCGCCGCGCTGGGCGTCACGGAGCCCTACTCGGCGGGCATCGGAGGCGGCGGGTACTTCGTCCACTACGACGCGAGGACGGGCAGCGTACAGACCGTCGACGGCCGCGAGACCGCCCCCCGCAGCGCGGACTCCTCTCTGTTCCTGGAGAACGGGAAACCGATCCCCTTCAACGACGCCGTCACCAGCGGACTGGGGGTCGGCACCCCCGGCACTCCCGCCACCTGGGAGAAGGTGCTCGACGCATGGGGCAGCAAGCCGCTCAAGCGGCTGCTGGAACCGGCCGAGCGGCTGGCCCGGGAGGGATTCGTCGTGGACGAGACCTTCCGCTCCCAGACCGCGGCCAATCAGGCACGGTTCGCCGACTTCCCCGCGAGTGCCGAACTCTTCCTGCCTGGCGGCCGGTTGCCGGTGACCGGGTCGGTGTTCAAGAACCCCGACCTGGCCCGCACGTACAGGACGCTGGGCCGTGAGGGCGTCGACGAGCTCTACCGGGGCGAGTTGGCCCGCGACATCGTGTCGACGGTGCGGAAGCCGCCCGTGGACCCTGCGGCGACCCGTGTGGCGCGTCCGGGAGACCTGACGACCGGGGACCTCAAGGGGTACCGCGCGCTGCGTCAGGCCCCGACGAAGACCGCCTACCGAGGCCTCGACGTGTACGGCATCGCGCCGTCCTCGTCCGGAGGTACGAGCGTCGGTGAAGCCCTCAACATCCTCGAGTCGACAGACCTGTCGAAGGTGAGCGAGGTGCAGTACCTGCACCGGCTCATCGAGGCCAGCAGGATCGCTTTCGCCGACAGGGGCCGCTGGGTCGGCGACCCGGCGTTCGAGGATGTGCCCACGCGAGAGCTGCTCAGCCAGCGCTTCGCCGACTCGCGCGAGTGCCTCATCAAGGACGACGCGGTCCTCACCAGCCCGCTCGCACCGGGCGACCCACGCGACCCCGTACGCTGCGCCAACAGGGGCGAGGCGGCCCCGACGACGTACGAGGGTGAGAACACGACTCATCTGACCACCGCCGACAAGTGGGGCAACGTCGTCGCCTACACCCTGACGATCGAGTCGACGGGCGGCAGCGGCATCACCGTGCCCGGGCGGGGTTTCCTGCTCAACAACGAGCTGACCGACTTCTCCTTCGCCCCGGCGAATCCGGCGGTCCACGACCCGAACCTGCCCGGCCCGGCGAAGCGACCGCGCTCGTCCATCTCGCCGACCATCGTGCTGGAACACGGAAAACCCGTACTGGCCCTGGGAACGCCGGGCGGCGCCACGATCATCACCACCGTCCTGCAGTCGCTGACCGGCCACCTGGACCGGGGGCTGCCGCTGGTGGAGGCGATCGCCGCGCCGCGTGCCAGCCAGCGCAACTCGGCCACGACCGAGATCGAGCCGGGGCTGTGGGACAGCCCTGTGCGGGAGGAGTTGGAGGCTCTCGGGCACGTGTTCAAGGCGAACCCGGAGATCGGTGCGGCCACGGGCATCCAGCGCCTCCCAGGAGGACGCTGGCTCGCGGCCGCCGAAAAGGTGCGGCGCGGTGGTGGCTCGGCCATGGTGGTAGCGCCGAGCGGTCGTTCGTGACCGATCGGCGCAAGCAGGGGCCTCGGGGCCGGAAGGGCGTGGTTCACCGCGCCGTTCCGGCCCCGAGGTCTTGATGCGGCCGGTCGCATCCGCGACGGCCGTATCGGCAAGGAAGAGCCCGCCAGGGTTCTTCGTGTCCAGTGAAAGGGCATACACGACGGTGCGTACGCGAATGCTCGTCCTCTCCGCGCTCTCCGGCGCCGCTCTGCTCGCCGCGGCACTCCCCGCCGAGGCGGCCGACGGCGGGGAAAGCCCGGTGGGGGCCGCCGAACTGCTGGCCAAGGTGAAGAACTGCACCCGGATCTCCCAGGGGAACTACCGAACCGACCAGAGCACGGCCGCCACGATCCCGGTGTGCGGGACCGGCGAGGCCGTGTTCTGGGAGGCCGACATGGACATCGACTGCGACGGCCAGGTCAGCACCGTCTGCAACACGAGGACCGACCCCTCCTTCCAGCCTCGGACGGCGTTCCAGGGGTCGGACGGCAAGTACCTGGACTCCGCCGAGGTGCCGTTCGTCGTCGTCCCCGGTCCCGGCTCGCTCTGGAACTACGCCACGTCGGGGATCAAGGGCGGTGGAGTGGCCGCCGTCATCCACGGCGACAAGGTCCGCTACGCCGTCGTCGGAGACACGGGGCCCACCGGAATCATCGGTGAGGGTTCCTACGCGCTGGCCGAGGCGCTGGGCATCGATCCGGACCCGAGGACGGGCGGTACGGCGTCCGGGGTCACCTACATCCTCTTCAAGAACTCCAAGGCGTCACCGATCGAGAGTCCTGCCGCCGCCGTCAGCGCCGGCGAGGAACTCGCCCGGAAGTTCGCCGGCGGAGCCTGAGGAACGCGGTCGGAGAGCCGTCAGGACGCGGGGGCCGTCGTCGGTGACGGCCACCGTGTGTCCGGCGTGCGCGGCCCGGCTGCCGTCACTCCCATGGAGGGGCCGGCCGTGGCGGTCCGTGTGGAGCTCGCCGCAGCCTCCTTGCGGCCGGCAGCGGCCGGAGGAACCCGGCCCGGTCGTGGTTGTGGCGGCGGCGGGAACCTCGGCCGAGACGCTCCGCGAGAGGGCGCGGGCCGGGCCCCGGCCCGCGCCCTCTCGCGGCGGCGGCGTTCGCGGGAGCCCTCCGGCCCCCGAAGGAGGAACTGTTCACGCGATGCGTACGGGAACCCCTGCCGCTCCGGGTCCGTAGCCGGAACGGGGCGACGTGCCGCTCACGGCGCAGGCCGAGTAGGGTCGCGCCCGTGACTCTCCAGGACTTCGCCCGCAGTGAGTACGTCAGTCTGACCACGTACCGGAAGGACGGCACCCCCGTCGCCACGCCCGTCTGGGCCGCGGCGGACGGTGACGTGCTGTACGTCTGGACCCGGTCAGACTCCTGGAAGGTCAAGCGGCTGCGCAACGACAGCCGGGTCGTCGTGACCGTCTGCGACGTCCGCGGCCGCATCGCCGAGGGGGCGCCGAGCGCCGAGGGGACCGCTCGTCTGCTCGACGGCGCCGGTACCGCCGCGGTGCGCAAGGTGCTCGCCCGCAAGTACACGTGGAAGTTCTGGCTCGTGGACTGGCCCGCCATGGTCGTACGGCTGGGCAAGCGACCCCACACGGGGATCGCCGTCACCTTCTGACGGGGGCGCACCGGCGCCGGCCGCGCTCCGGACGCACCGTGCCGGAAAAGCGCGCGTAGTCCTCCCGTAACACGCCTGCGGTCGAATGCCCGGCGGACTGGAACGCTCCAGTCCCGGGCTACCGGTGAGGTCGACGGTGACAGTGCATCAGCATGCGGCGGAAGTACGGGCGTTCGCGCGGTACCTACGAGAACTGGCTGCTCTGCTCGATCCCGGGCGGGGATGGTACGGAGTCTTCCGCGCGCGCGATCCCGAAGGCATGAGCGCGTGTTTCGACGGCACCGAGGTCCCGCCCTGGGACGTGGTCGAATCGCTGCTGCACGACCTTGCCTCGGTGCGCGGCACCGCGTTCGCCGCACGGGAGTCCGCACAGGCCGCCGCGCTCTACGCCGCGTCGGCGTCCGCGCACGACAGGCGTCCGGGAGGACGGCAGGCACTCGTCGACCGGCTGGGCGTGATGCTCCGCGAACAGTCGTACGCGGCCGGGCGGATGAGGGCGGCGGGTGCGGACGCGGAGCGTGCGCCGGACGGGGGGACGGAGGCGCTGGCGTGGGCCCGGGACGACCACGCCCGTGCCACGGCGCGCTGTGCCGAACTCCGCGGCCGACTGGCGGCGATGGAGCGGGCGGAGCCCGACGACCGGCTCCAGGGGCGGCGGGACGCACGCGCACCGGAGACGGGCGGCGATTCCAGGGTCCCCGGATCGCGTCGCGCGGACGCGTCGACGGCCGACGCCCCGCACCTGGATCCGGGTGCGGGGACCGCGCACGCTGCGGGGACCGCGCCCGCTCCGGCGAAGAAGCGCGGGAAGCCGCGCGGGGCACGCTTCGCGGGTCTGGAGCTCGACGACGACACGGAGGTGAGCCCTGCCCCGCCGGCCGTGGCCGGCCTTCCCGCGCCCTCGCCCACCCCCACCGTCCCGCGAGGCGCCCGCTTCGGCGCCGCCCGGGCCTCCGAGGAGACCGGGGTGCCGCGGGCGCCCGGCCCCGCCGCACCCGGCCCCGCCTCGTGCCAGGCTGCCGAGGACACCGTCGTACTGCTCGTACGGCTGCGCGCGGAGGGGCGTTCGGGTGAGGCGCACGCCGTGCTCTGTGAGGCGGCCGGCCGGCCTGCCGAAGACCTGCCGGTGCTCGCGGTGGCTCTCAGCGGGGCGGGTCTGCACGCCGACTGGGCGACCCTCCTGTGGGAGGTCTCCTCCCTGCCGCCCGCCGAACTCGCCGCCGCCGCGGGCGCGCTGGCCGCAGCGGGACGCGGCGACGACTGCCGTCAGCTGCTCCGCCAAGGGGTGGCCCGGCCCGCCGACGAGATCGCCGAGGCGGTGGCCGCCCTCGACCGGGCGGGCCTGGCGCCGGAGGCGCGGGCGCTGCTGGGGGCGTTCGTCCGCGTACGCACCCCGCAGGAGGCGGCGCGCATCGCCGCGGGCGGACCACGCCACCTCGTCCCCCAACTGCTCGCCGCGGCACGCGAGGTGTCCGTGGCGAGGGAGAGGGACCTGGTCCACGCGCTGCGGTCGGCGGGCATCGGGGCGCCGTAGGGTCTTTCGTCCGGATCAGGCTAAATCAGGGAGCGGGGTCCGGTGCCGTGCATCGCAAGGCGGAGCCGAGAGCTTGGGGAAGGAGCGTTCGCGACTGACGACCACGCCGCGAGGTGCGGTGCCAGGGCACGCGAGCCGGCCCAGCATGATCCGGACGAGAGGCCCTGGCGTCGTGGCAGCTGCGAAACACCCCCGGCCCGCGAGTCTGCGACGTGTGCGCGTACGGCGAGGCGGGAGGCCCGGCCCGCCGCACGCACGGTCTCCCGGTGACCGCCAGCGGGCGGGCCACGAGGGGGCATGGACTCGAAGGCGGGGTGCACGGCCCATGCGGGTCCGGGCCTGGTCCGACGCTTTCCCACGGCTGTGGCCCATGCACGTCGCCAGTCCCGATGGGCTTGGGGAGATAAATCTCATTTCACCCTTTATCGTCGGTCGAGGCGTAACCACACAAGTGGTACATGCCCCCCCCAGTGATGTGGAGGAACCATGCTTACGCAGGAAATCACTCTCACCGCGACGCCGACCCAGACCGCCACGCTGAGCGCCCTGATGGCGGAGCCCGAAGCCACCGTCAGCGACGCCCCGCTCTACACCCCCGAGGCCGCGGGCCTGCTGCTCGCGCTGCTGCTCCTGTCTCCCAAGGAGCCGAAGGAGCCCCGGGGCAAGTGAGTTCCCACTCCGCATTCGCCGCGGCGTCCGACGCCCTGGCGGCCTGTGTCCTCGGTGCCCTCAGCGGCACCGGGGGCGCTGTGCAGCTGGCCCGGTACGTCGACGACGCCCCCGACACCCTCGCGGCGCTGGCCGCGGTCCGGGTGCTGGGCGCCGACATCTTCAGCCCCCACCTCCTGGTGGAGCACCCCTTCCAGATGCAGGACGCGGCCGTCGTGGCCAAGTCCTTCGACGCGTTCCCCGCGTCGCAGGACTCGGAAGAGGCATCGGTCGCCCGGCGCGACCACGCCACCGCGGTACTGCTCGCCCGTCTCTCGGGAGACGACACACTGCGCGGGGTGGCGCCCACGCCTGCGAACGACGCCGGACTCGCGGACACCGCCGACTGGAGCGGCTGGTGCGTGAGGATGGCACAGCTCGCCCCGCTGGCGACCCTCGTCCTCGACGGGCCGGTCCACGAGGCGGCACGCGGCGGGGTCCTGCCGCTGTGCCGGGGCGTCAGCCGCTCGATCCTGCGGCGGGACTTCCCCACGGCGGTGCGTCTCGTCCGCTGGCTCGCGTGGCTGCGCCACGAGGGCGTCGAACTGCCCCTGGACCCGGGCCTCGCCGCGGAGCACGTGTTCCTGGTGGGCGGGGCGGGACCGCGTACGGCTCTGGACCTGGCGATCACCCGCCACCTCCTCGAACGACGGCCCGGTACGGGCGTGAAGGCGGCACACGCATGACGACGATCTCCGAGCCGGTCACCGAGGCAGCCCGCGGCATGGCGGACCGGGCGCTGTCGTGGCTGCACGCCCACCGCGAACTCGGCGGCCTGCCGCCCGACACCACCGAGACGATGGCCGACCCCGACAGCGTCTACAAGCCGCTGGGTGAGACGACGCTCGCCGCCTCCCTCATCCTTCGCGACGGTGTCGCCGGGCCGGGCCGCCTGGTCGCCGCCCAGAGCCTGATGGACTTCACCTGGGAGCAGTTCAGGCGCGGCGACATGATCTACGAACGCCAGCTCCGCCATACGCTGATGACGGACCCGCTCGAGATGTACGCCCCCTTCGTCCGCTGCGGCTACCGTCACGAGGGGCTCGACCGGCTCCTCGCGCACCGGTCCCGCACGCGGTCCGTGAACAGTGTCGAGGTGCTGCCGAACCGACGGCTCGCCGTCGCCAACGCGGCACGGGTCGTGGGTCTGGAACACGCCGAGGACATGAAGGCGCTCGCCGGTGCCACCTGGCTCGGTGCGATGCCTGAGCCGTGGGCGATCAACTGGATCACGGCCTACGCGATGACCCACACCGTCTTCCACCTCACCGACTGGGGCGGGAACCCGGGCGGGCTGCCGCCCGAACTCGCCTCCTACCTGCACGCCTGGCTCCCGGTGTGGATCGAGGTCTGGCGCGAGGTGGGGCAGTGGGACCTCGTCACGGAGCTGCTCATCGTCGGCGCCTCGCTCGAGGACCCGTACTGCCGGCCGGAGGACTGGGAGGCGATCGCCGGACTCCAGCACGAGGACGGGTTCGTGCCGCGGGACAGCGATCCGGTGGCGGACGATCCCCGACAGCGGTTCACGGACCATCAGCACACGGTCGTCGTCACCGCCGTGGCCGGCTCCATCGCCCTCGCCCGTGCGGCGGGGCGGCGGTGAGGCCGTGACGGAGGCGCCGCTGGCCTCACGCCTCCGGCCCCTCCTGTCAGCCGCCCGGGGGCCGGGGGCGGCCGTCGCGGCGGTGCGGGGTACCGAGCGTGCGGTGCTCTGCCACGGCCCGGTGGGGGAGGGCACCCGGTTCGAGACGGGCTCGCTGACGAAGACCTTCACGGCGCTCCTGCTCGCCGAGCTGACCGCCCGTGGCGAGGTCCGCTACGGCGACCGCGTCGACCGCTACCTCCCCTTCCGGCTTCCCGGCCCGCCCCTCACGCTGCTCCACCTCGCCACCCACACCTCCGGCCTGCCCCGGCTGCCCCCGGGGCTGCTCGGCCGGGCGGTCCGCAGCGGATGGCACAGCAACCCGTACGCCGGCTTCGGTGAGGACGACCTGCTGGGCTCCCTGTGCCGCACCCGGCTGCGGCACCGGCCCGGCAGCCGGGTCCTGTACTCGAACTTCGGCGGTGGCCTGCTGGGCCACGTGCTCGCCAGGGCGGCCGGCGGCACCGGAGGCGACTACCCGGCCCTGCTGGCCGAGCGCGTCACCGGCCCGCTCGGCCTCGCCGACACGGACTGCGATGCCAACCGGCCCCAGGCGACCGGGCATTGGCACGGGCGTCCGCGCCCCGCCCTGCTGATGCCGGGGCTGGCCGCAGCAGGGGCCGTGCGGTCCAGCGCCCGGGACCTGCTGTGCGTCCTGGGCGCACTCCTGGATCCCGGCACCGCGCCGAACCCCGCGCTGCGCACCGCGCTGGCAGAGGTGCAGCGGCCCCGGCTGAGCGTGCCGAGGACCGGTTCCCGGCTGTGCCTCATCTGGAACCTCCGCCCGCGCCCGGGCGGCGCGCTGCTCCACCACTCCGGGGGGACCCGCGGCTTCACCGCCTTCGCCGGCTTCCTCCCCGGTTCGGGCACGGGCCTCGTTGCCCTGACGAACACGGCTCCCACCCCGCTCGCACCGTTCATCCAGTCCGCGTACGGGGTTCTGCGCGAGCTGGACGCCGGACCCTCCGGGAAGGTGTGGACCGCTCGGGTGTGAATCATGATCGACTCCGTCGGTTCACTGCGATGGTCTTGCCCCGATGTGTGGCGGGGCTTACGTTCTCCTCCTACGCACCGTGTCTACGGGCGTAGAGAACACAGAGGCTCTCTGACGCCGCGTCGAAGGAGCAGCTCATGTCCCACGTCGTACGCGCCGCACTCGTCCAGGCGACCTGGACCGGCGACACCGAATCCATGATCGCCAAGCATGAGGAACACGCGCGCGAGGCCGCCCGGCAGGGCGCGAAGATCATCGGATTCCAGGAGGTGTTCAACGCCCCCTACTTCTGCCAGGTCCAGGAGCCCGAGCACTACCGCTGGGCCGAGCCCGTGCCGGACGGGCCGACGGTCAGGCGCATGCGGGAACTGGCACGCGAGACGGGCATGGTGATCGTCGTGCCGGTCTTCGAGCTCGAACAGTCCGGCTTCTACTACAACACCGCGGCGGTGATCGACGCCGACGGCTCGTACCTCGGCAAGTACCGCAAGCACCACATCCCGCAGGTCAAGGGCTTCTGGGAGAAGTACTACTTCAAGCCGGGCAACATCGGCTGGCCGGTCTTCGACACCGCCGTAGGCAAGGTCGGCGTCTACATCTGCTACGACCGGCACTTCCCCGAGGGATGGCGTCAACTTGGGCTCAACGGGGCCCAGTTGGTCTACAACCCGTCCGCCACCTCGCGAGGGCTCTCCGGCCATCTGTGGCAGCTGGAACAGCCCGCGTCCGCCGTCGCCAACGAGTACTTCGTCGCCGCCATCAACCGGGTCGGCCAGGAGGAGTACGGCGACAACGACTTCTACGGCACGAGCTACTTCGTCGACCCGCGCGGGCAGTTCGTCGGTGACGTCGCGAGCGACAAGGAAGAGGAACTCGTCGTACGGGACCTGGACTTCGGGCTGATCGAGCAGGTCCGGCAGCAATGGGCGTTCTACCGGGACCGCAGGCCGGACGCGTACGACGGGCTGGTGGAGCCGTGACCGGACTGCACGAGCGGCACCTGGCCGTCAGCCCCGACTGGCTGGCTCTGTACTACCGGCACCCCCTGGAGCTCACCCACGGCGAGGGCCGCCATGTCTGGGACGCGGACGGCAACCGCTACCTCGACTTCTTCGGTGGCATCCTCACCACGATGACCGCCCACGCCCTGCCCGAGGTGACCAAGGCCGTCTCCGAACAGGCCGGACGGCTCATCCACTCCTCGACGCTCTACCTCAACCGCCCGATGGTCGAGCTCGCCGAACGGATCGCCACCCTCTCCGGCATCCCCGATGCCCGGGTCTTCTTCACCACCTCCGGCACCGAGGCCAACGACACCGCTCTCCTGCTCGCCACCGCCTACCGCGGGTCGAACCAGATCCTGGCGATGCGCAACAGCTACCACGGCAGGTCGTTCTCGGCCGTGTCCATCACGGGCAACAGGGCCTGGTCGACCACCAGTCTGTCGCCGCTGCAGACGCTGTACGTCCACGGCGGGGTCCGCACCAGGGGCCCGTACGCCGAGTTGAGCGACGAAGGGTTCATCAGGTCCTGTGTCGCCGATCTGGAGGACCTGCTCGGGCACACCAGGGGCGCCGCGGCGCTGATCGCCGAACCGGTGCAGGGAGTCGGCGGTTTCACCGCACCGCCCGACGGGCTGTACGCGGCCTTCCGCGAGGTCCTCGACCGGCACGGCATCCTGTGGATCTCCGACGAGGTGCAGACCGGCTGGGGGCGTACGGGCGACCACTTCTGGGGTTGGCAGGCGCACGCCGGGAAAGGGCCGCCGGACATCCTCACCTTCGCCAAGGGAATCGGAAACGGTATGTCGATCGGCGGGGTCGTGGCCCGCGCCGATGTCATGAACTGCCTGGACGCCAACTCCATTTCGACGTTCGGCGGATCCCCGGTCACCATGGCGGCCGGGCTCGCCAACCTCTCCTACCTGCTGGAGCACGACCTCCAGGGCAACGCCCGGCGGGTCGGCGGCCTGCTCATCGAGCGGCTCCGGGCAGTCGGCGCGGGCTCGCCGGCGGTACGGGAGGTGCGCGGCAGAGGGCTCATGATCGGTATCGAGCTGGTGAAGCCCGGCAGTGACGAGGCCGACCCGGAGGCCGCGGCGGCCGTTCTCGAAGCGGCCCGCGCGGGCGGGCTGCTCATCGGCAAGGGCGGCGGTCACAGCACCAGCGTCCTGCGGATCGCGCCGCCCCTGTCACTCACCGTCGCCGAGGCTGAGGAGGGCGCGGAGATCCTCGCCGAAGCGCTGCACGCGGCCGGTTGAGAGGCCGGGCCCCGCCGCCGCCTGCCGCGGCGGCGGACCGGAGCGCCCGACCGGAGAATCGACGCCACCGGGAAGTACGTCATCCCGGAAGCGTCGACGCGTACGTGGAGATGCCCTCGGCCGGACAAGGACCTCGGGGCGGGCCGGCTCCCACCCCGTTCTCCGGGCGAGGGGGTCCTGACACGCAGTGGTGTCGTGGCCGGCCCCCGTGTACGCGAACCCTCGATCCGAAGTGAATGGAGCTGAGCTGTGACACGCACCCTGATCACTGGTGGTCTGGTCATCACCGCGTCCGACGAACTCCACGTGGATGTGCTTGTCGAGGAGAGCAGGGTTGTCGCCCTGGCCACTCCCGGCAGTCATGGATGGACCGCTGACCGGGTCATCGACGCGAGGGGGAAATACGTCATCCCGGGCGGGGTGGACGGCCACACCCACATGGAGATGCCGTTCGGCGGCACCATGTCCTCCGACACCTTCGAAACGGGAACGACGGCGGCCGCCTGGGGAGGCACCACCACGATCGTCGACTTCGCCATTCAGTCGAAGGGGGGCTCACTCCGCGAAGGGCTGGACAAGTGGCACGAGAAGGCCGACGGCACATGTGCCATCGACTACGGCTTTCACATGATCATGTCCGATGTGAATGACGCGACCCTCAAGCAGATGGACAAGCTGATCGAGGCCGGGGTGACCTCGTTCAAGCTCTTCACAGCGTATCCCGGCGTCTTCTATTCGGACGATGGGCAGATTCTCCGGGCCATGCAGCGAGCAGGCACCAATGGCGGTCTCGTCATGATGCACGCAGAAAACGGAATCGCCATCGATGTCCTGGTGGAGCAGGCGCTCGCGCGCGGCGAACGGGACCCCCGACATCACGGGGAGGTCCGCAGGGCTCTCCTGGAAGCCGAGGCGACACACCGCGTCATCCGGCTGAGTCAGGTCGCCGGTGCCCCCGTCTACGTCGTTCACGTCTCCGCCCGTGAAGCCCTCGCGGAATTGACGCGGGCCCGCGACGAGGGCTTGCCTGTGTTCGGCGAGACGTGCCCGCAGTACCTGTTCCTGTCGACCGACAACCTTGCCGAGCCGGACTTCGAGGGCGCCAAATACGTCTGTTCGACACCGCTCCGGCCGAAGGAACACCAGGCGGCATTGTGGCGGGGGTTGCGCACGAATGACCTGCAGGTCGTCTCGACGGACCACTGCCCGTTCTGTTTCAAGGGCCAGAAGGACATGGGTATCGGCGACTTCTCGAAGATCCCCAACGGCATGCCCGGTGTGGAACATCGGATGGATCTGTTGCACCAGGCGGTGGTGGACGGGCACATCTCCCGTCGCCGCTGGATCGAGATCGCCTGCGCCGCGCCGGCCCGGATGTTCGGTCTCTACCCCAGGAAGGGGACGATCGCGCCAGGCGCCGACGCGGACATCGTTGTGTATGACCCGGAAGCCGAGCAGGTGCTGTCCGCCGAGACACATCACATGAACGTCGACTATTCGGCGTACGAGGGCAAGCGGATCACCGGGCGGGTCGAGACGGTCCTCTCGCGCGGCGTCCCGATCATCGAGGGGGGCGCGTACGTCGGGCACGCGGGGCATGGCGCGTACGTGCCGCGGGGCTTGTGCCAGTACCTGTGAGCGGCAGAGCGCCCGGCCCGTCCCTCTCCGCGGACGCCGAGGCGTGAGCGGCGGCATCGGTTCCGACGCAGGAGTTCGCGGCACCAAGCTGCAGATCCATTCCGTATTGCGCATACGCTGATTGGGCGGCGCAATGCACGCGTGAGAGAGCGGAATGTCGAAACGTACCTCTCATTCATCTGGAGTGCGCATCGGGCAAATAGGATCCGGCGTGCTGGGCGAGTGCCGCAGCAGAGGTGGAGAGGTGTGGAATCGTGCGCGCATTGACCTACCACGGTAAGCGGGACGTCCGAGTCGAGACCGTCCCGGACCCGCAGATCCAGGCTCCTACGGACATCATCGTCAAGATCACCTCGACGGGGATCTGCGGATCCGATCTGCACCTCTACGAAGTGCTGGGGCCCTACCTGGATCCAGGCGACATCCTCGGGCACGAACCGATGGGCGTGGTGGAGGAGGCCGGGCCGGAGGTCACTTTCCTCGCGCCGGGGGACAGAGTGGTCATCCCCTTCAACGTGTCCTGTGGCCACTGCTACATGTGCGGACACGGGCTGCACTCCCAGTGCGAGACCACCCAGGTGCGTGACCGCGGGACAGGGGCCTCCCTGTTCGGGTTCAGCAAGCTCTACGGGCAGGTGCCCGGCGGCCAGGCCGAGTACCTGCGCGTCCCCTTCGGGAACGATCTGCCGATCAAGGTCCCGCACGGCCCGCCGGACGATCGGTTCGTCTATCTGTCGGACGTACTGCCCACGGCTTGGCAGGCTGTGGAGTACGCGGCCATCCCGCCGGGCGGCAGCGTCACCGTTCTCGGTCTCGGCCCCATCGGAGCGATGGCCGCGAAGATCGCTCTTCTCCGCGGCGCGGAGCTCGTCGTGGGCGTGGACATGGTTCCCGAACGTCTCGACCGGGTGAGCTCCTACGGAGCCACCTGCCTGGACCTGCGCCGGCACGGGAAGAAACTCGGTGACGCCGTCCGGGACCTCACGCACGGGCGTGGGACGGACGCGGTGATCGACGCGGTCGGCATGGAGGCCCACGGCGCGTCCATCGCCAAAGCAGCGCACACGGCGGTCGGCCTCCTGCCCGATGCCCTCGGGCAGCGCGTGATGGACACTGCGGGCATCGACCGGCTCACGGCCCTCCACACGGCGGTCGACGCGGTGCGCAGGGGCGGCACGATCTCCATCGTGGGCGTCTACGGCGGCTCCGCCGACCCGATGCCGATGCTCACCATGTTCGACAAGCAGATCCAGCTGCGGATGGGTCAGGCCAACGTCAAGCGCTGGACCGACGACTTGTTGCCACTGCTCAGCGATGACGACCCGCTGGGCGTCGACACGTTCGCGACGCACCACCTACCGCTCGAAGAAGGCCCCCAGGCCTACGAGACCTTCCAGAAGAAGGCGGACGGCATGATCAAGACACTGCTGGTCCCCTGACACGGTCCGACGACCAGGCGGTGTTGCAACGGCCCCTGGAACCCAAGCACGGAACCGGCTGAGCGCGCGCCGGTCCCCGGCCGCGGCCGCGTCGCCTGCCCCCTGTCCCTTCACTCCAGCCAGGGGCATGGGTGAAAGCGGCCGTAACTCCGCGCCGTTTGCTGGTCGGAACTGCGGGTGGAGCGTCTTTGCGGGGCGGCTTGCCCGCGAAGACGCTCCACTTTCGCGTGCGTTGGTGGGGCGGGTCAGCGCACGTAGACGTTGGGCTGGGGCGGCCTGGTCATGTCGGCGCCCAGGAAGTAGCTGGGGTGGGGTGGCTGGTTGTAGGCGGTGTTCTGCCAGGCCAGGGCGACTCGGTACTGGGCGTTGTGGGCCAGGGTGTGGAGTTTGGTGGTGGTCGGGGTCGGGGTGGCGTAGATGCGCAGGGCGTTGTTGCTGGAGTGGCGCCAGATGACTTCTTCGCGCCAGTCGCCGAAGAGGTCCCCGGACAGGACCGGGGTGGACTTGGTGCCGTTGCTGGAGGCCACGCCGCTACCGGTGAGCAGGCGGGTGTCACCGCCGGTCCCGTACTTGTCGATCTGTGTGCCGTTGAGCAGTTCGCGCACGGGGTCGGCGTCCCACCAGGCGAGGAAGTTCGCCGAGGAGGGGTTGCGGCCGACATTGCCGCCGGAGGAGTTGCGCAGCTGGGTCATGTTCGGTCCCGCGCCCCAGAATTCGGCGCCCGGGTTACCGGCGTGGATGTCGGCGGCCACCCCGCGGCCCGGGCCTTCTTCGCCGCTGGTGGGGGTGCGGTGGATGACCGATCCGGTGGCGGCGTCGTGGAGGTCGGAGCCGGGCTGGTTGCCCGATTCATGGATGGTGAACACCTCCAGGCCGGCGCGGGAGGGCACGAAGTCGCCGACGTGCAGAGCGTCACCATGTCCGTAGCCGGTGGCGTACATCAGGGTGCCGTTGTCGTTGATGGTCGCGGAGCCGTAGATGACCTCCTGGCGGCCGTCGGCATCGACGTCGGCGATGGACAGCTGGTGGTTGCCCTGTCCGGCCGCGCGGGAGTTCCCCGAGGCGTTGGAGTCGAACGTCCACCGGCGGGTGAGCCGGCCGTCGCGGAAGTCCCAGGCCGCGACGACAGCACGGGTGTAGTAGCCGCGCGCCATGATCAGCGAGGGCCGTTGCCCGTCGAGGTAGGCGGTACCGGCCAGGAAGCGGTCCACCCGGTTGCCGTAGGAGTCGCCCCAGGAGGAGACGTTGCCGCGCGGCGGGTCGTAGTTCGCCGTGTCCATCGCGGCCCCGTTCAGCCCGTTGAACATGGTCAGGTACTCCGGGCCGGCCAGGACGTAGCCGTCACCGTTGCGGTGGTCCGCGTTCGCGTTACCGATCACCGTGCCCTGTCCGTCGCGCGTACCGTCAGCGGTTTTCGCGGCGACCTCCGCCCGGCCGTCGCCGTCGTAGTCGAAGACCTGGAACTGGGTGTAGTGGGCGCCGGCGCGGATGTTGCGGCCCAGGTCGATACGCCACAGCCGCTGGCCGTTGAGCCGGTAGGCATCCAGGTAGACGTTCCCGGTGACTCCGGCCTGGGAATTGTCCTTGGCGTTGGACGGGTCCCACTTCACGATCAGCTCGTACTGCCCGTCGCCGTCCACATCACCCGGGCTGGCTTCCACCGGGGTGTAGCCGGAACCAGGATTCTGCAGCTGGACATCGAGGTAGTTGCCGCCCGTGAAACGCAGCGAGGACTCCGAGGCGGGCTGCTCAGCGCCGCCGACCACGGCTCGAACCGTGTACGTGGCGTCGGCTGGAGCGCCGCCGTCCAGGTAGTTGGTGGAGCTGGTGATCGGTGAGGCGTTCACCTTGCTGCCGTTGCGGTACACGTTGAACGCCGTGTCGTAGCCCTCGGTGCCCAGCAGTCGCCAGGACACCAGGTTCCCCGAGCCGGACCGCACCGAGACCAGGCCCCGGTTCAGATCCTCCATCTGCAGCCCGTCACCGGGCGGGTCCGGGTCGGGGCCAGGGTCTGATCCGCCCCCGACCTTCACCAACTGCCACTGCTGATTGATGCCGTCGTTGTCGGCGTACTGGGAGATCCGGGCGCCGTCCGCGGTGGACCGCTCCCAGACATCCAGTGCTTTTCCGCTGTTGCGGTTGATCAACTGGACGAAGCCACCGTCGGTGTCGACCACGCTGAACTGCTGATTGGATCCGTCGTTGGCGGCGTACTGCTGGACGTTCGCGCCGTCCGCGGTGGACTTCGCCTCGATGTCCAGGACCTTGCCGCTGTGCCGGGCCCGGAGCTGGTAGAAGCCACCGCCGACGTCGACGAACTGGAACTGCTGGTGAGTAACCGAGCCAGGGGTGCGCTGAACCAGCGCGGCCCCGTTGGCCGTGGATCCGCCATCGATCTCCATGGCCTTCCCGCTGTGCCGGGAGACCAACTGATAGTGCGCCGCAGTATCGATCTCAGCGGCGCCGGCGCCGGTCGCCGGCAGACCGACGAAGAGCGCGGTGAGCAGTGTCACGATCCCTGCCCATGACACCGCGCGGAACCGGCGAGGTCTGATCTCTTTCACGGTCCTGATACTCCTTCTCCAGAGGACTCCACGAAGCGGGGGGATGAAACGATTCATCAGTGGCGTACGCAATAGAGCATGTTGCGCATGCCGGAGTGGGAGCGCTCCCACTTGGGAGCGATCCCTCACGATAGAGGCGGCAACCGACCCCTACAAGCCTTCGCGTCGAACTCGTTCGCGCGGGGCCTCCCCCACGCAGGTGTCGCCGCCGGCGGCCGTCAGCAGCAGCTGGCTCTGGGCCCCGGGCATTTCTGCCGATGGGGGCCCGTGCGCAGCCGGGAGGTCGATCACGCTCGACCTGACCGTGTGTCGGGACCTGCCCGCCCCGAGGCGATACGGCCGACCTTCGCCTTGTTCAGGAGTCGACTCGTCCGGCACCAGTCGCTCAACGATTCCTGTCACGGCCACGTCCTACAGAGCCAAATGAGATGGCATCTTGCTGGCAGCGTCTGTCAGATGCCGTCGTCGACAGCGCGCTGTTGGGCCCAGGCGGAGGCGATCGTCTCCGGGGTGGCGGAGGGGGGCAGGCCTGTCAGCGCCTGCAGTTGGGTGGGCTGGTACGGGGTCGGGCCGTGCCACTCCAGGAGCATCACGGTGGCGTCGTCGTTGAGGCGGCCGAGATGGTACGCCAGGTGGTGTCCGATCAGCCGACGCAGGGTTTCGGGGACGGGGAGGCCGTCGGCGTGGTGGCGGATGAGGAAGTCGGTCAGACCGTCCAGGCCGAATTCCTGTCCCTCCAGGTTGCGTGCCTCAGTGATGCCGTCGGTATAGAGCAGCAGACGGTCTCCGGGTTCCAGTTGGTCGCGGCGTAGGGCGCCGGGCAGATTCAGGCCGGTGCCCATCGGGGGAGCGGGCGGGCAGGACAGGTGTACGACGGTCCGGTTGCCACGGATGACGACCGGGGGGTGGTGGCCGTAGTTCGTCCAGGTCAGCACGCCTGTGGCCAGGTGGAGGTCGGCCAAGACGCTCGTGGCGTAGCGGCTGCCCGCGAATTGCTCGCCGAGGATCTCGGCGACGCCTTCGGCCGTTTCGAGGAGGTCGGCGCCTTGACGGCGGTGGTTACGGGCCGCCGCCAGGGCGAGGTTCGCGGTCAAGCCGGCGGCGGTGTCGTGTCCCATGGCGTCGAAGACGGACAGATGTACGGTCTCCCCGGTCAGGGCGTAGTCGAAGGCATCTCCGCTGACTTGGTAGGCCGGCTCCATCACCGCACTGATCAGGACACGGTCGGTGGCGAAGGTCCGGGGCGGCATCAGCTGCCATTCCATCTCGGCAGCGACCCTCATCTTCCGACGGCGGACCAGCCGGGAGTACGAGTCGCTCGTTCCACGCTTGCTCTCCAGGAGAAGGGCGACGAGTCCCGCGAGCCTGTTGAGATCCTCATCCGCCTCGACCTGCGCTCCTGGCACGCCGACCCGTAGCACGCCCAGACGCTCGGCGCCGTCCAGCAGAGGGACCCACCACTGCCCCGTCGTGGAAGCCGAGGCCGGAAAGACCTTTCCCCATTGGAAGGCCCGGCCCGCCACGGTCCCGTCGACGGACAACTCAGCCGGAACGTCGGCGCCGACGTCGACATTTCCCGCCAGCAGGTAGAGCCGTTCCTGTTGCAGATCAGCCACGTAGATGAGCACCCGAGGCCAGCCCACCCCGGCAGCATGCGACGCCACCGTGCCGGGCAGCTGCTCCAAAGTCATCAGATGACTCGCAGCGATCAGGTCCCCCAGCACCTGTGCACGTGCCGCTTCCACGCTGTTCATCGACGGACACCTTTCACGACGGCTGAGGAAACCGTGCTGCCAACGACACCACAAACGGCCGGGGCGCCGACGTCACGACACCGAATGCGGCAGAAGTGCTACCCGGCGCCCGCCAGGGGTTCCTTGTGGCGACCGTCGCAAGCGGCGGGCGCTTCGGCAGGGGTGGGCCCGCATGTGCGGCCTGCTGGGGGCGCCGGGCTCAGGACTCCTGTTGATCCGGGCGCCCGGATGCCGGCAACGGAACAGCGGGCTGACAGCCGTTCCGTCACTTCCGGCGGCGTCGGGACGCGACCCACGCCAGGAGCACGCCGACGGCCAGCACGATCAGCCCCCGGATCCACACCTCGCCTTCGATCTGTGTGGCGAGCAGCACACACGACGCCGCGCCGAGCAGGGCAACTGTCGTCGGGGTCGTGAAGTGGTCATGGGGCACAGCATCGCCGCGGAGTCGTAGCACCGCTGTGTTGACCAGGAAGAAGACGACGAGGAGCAGCAGCACCAGCGTCGAGGCGAGTGCGGCTACGTCGCCGGTCACAGCGAGCAGCAGTGAGAGCAGGGTGGTCGTCGCGATGGCGGCCCAGGGAGTGCGCCGGCCGGGCAGAACCTTCGTCAGGAACCGTGGCAGCAGCCCGTCGCGGGCCATGCCGTACGCCAGCCGGGAAGACATGATGCCGGTCAGCAACGCGCCGTTGGCCACGGCGATCAGGGCGATCACGCTGAAGAGCCGTGTCGGTACGCCGCCTGCGACCTCGACGACGCTGAGCAGCGGCCCACTGGACTGCACGAGCGCGCTCGTGCGTACTGCGGAACTGGCCGCGGCGCCGACCAGCGCGTAGACCACGCCGGCGGTGGCCAGTGCGCCGAACAGGGCGCGGGGGTACGACCGCCGAGGATCGCGGGTCTCCTCGGCCACGTTGACGGAGGTCTCGAAGCCGACGAAGGAGTAGAAGGCCAGGACGGATCCGCTCAGCACAGCGGCAGCCGGAGAGTGCTCGGCCGTGCCGAGCTGTGTCAGACGGCCCACGTCCCCGTCACCGCGCAGCACCACCCATGCACCGAGGCCGATGACCAGCACGAGGCCGCCGACTTCGATGACGGTCGCGACCACGTTGGCCCGCGTCGATTCGCTGATGCCTCGGGCGTTGAGAAGGGCCAGGGCGCCGAGGAACAGCAGTGCTACCAGTGCCACGGGCAACGAGACGAAGACACTGAGGTAGTCACCGCCGAACCCACGGGCGAGGGCGGCCACGGACACGACGCCGGCGGCCAGCATGCAGAATCCCGCGAAGAACCCGACGAACGGACCGTAGGCCAACGTGGTGTAGTGCGAGGCGCCACCGGCCCGCGGGTACTTCGTGGCGAGTTCCGCGTACGAGGAGGCCGTCAGCAGAGCCAGGCCGAGGGCCACGGCCAGAGGGACCCACACCGCGCCCCCGGACTCCGCCGCCACCTGTCCCACGAGCACGTATACGCCGGCGCCCAGTACGTCACCGAGGATGAAGAAGTAGAGAAGCGGCGTGGTCAGCGTGCGTTTGAGCGGCGATTCGGGGAGTCCCATGTCATCTTCTGCGCTGCTGTTCATGCTCACCTGGTTCCACGTTGCGGCGTCCTCAAGCGGGCGGCCGGAACCTGGCTGCGGCCAGTCACACCTGGCGGCCGCTCGCGCCCGGCCAACGCGCTGATCGGGCTTCGGCCCCTTGGGGCCGCGTCACTGCGCTCTGCTGACCGGCGCGGGAGGACGGGGGCGAAGGTGCGTTGTCGACCGCCTTCGGTTCGACGGGGCGGACGGTACGCCGTCGTACGACTCGCCGGCCGGCGAAACCCGGAGATGCGGGCCTTGTTTCGCTCGTGTGGGTCACCCGTGTCGCATCCCCGTGCTCAGTGACGGAGCCTCACAGGGTGCGCGTTCAGCGCTGTCCGCAGTTCGCAGTCCGCCGGAACGAGGATTCAGCATGTCGGAACGTAATACCGTTTTGCGCAGTATGCACGACCTGGGCCTGGGGGCCTGGTTCGGTGGCTCCCTCATGGGCGCCGTCGGCCTGAACGGCGCCGCCGAGCAGGAGGGCGCGACCGAAGCCGCCACCGCGCGGATCGCCAGTGCCGGCTGGGCCAAGTGGGCGCCCGTCAACGCCCTGGCCATCGGTGCTCATCTGATCGGGGGGACGGGGCTGCTCGCAGCCAATCGCGCCCGTGTCCAGAATCAGAAGGGTGTCGCGGGTGCGACGGTGGCGAAGACGGTACTGACTGGTGCCGCTCTGGCCGCCACCGCTTACGCCGGTGTCCTGGGGAAGAAAGTCGATCTCGCCAGTTCTCCCAACCCCGAGGACATGGAGAAGGCTGCCAAGCACCCCGTCGACGTGAAACAGGCGCAGAAGCATCTGGCTCTGGTGCAGTGGGCCATTCCCGCGCTGACCGCTGGGATCGTGGTTCTGAACGCGCTCCACGGAGAGCAGCAGCGCCCCTCGCAGCAGGCGAAGGGCATCGTGTTCCGCGTAGCCCATCGCGACCTGCACGTGTAGGGCGCCGGGCACGTGCGGTCGCCTGCTCTGCGGGGACCAGCCGTCGGGTCCCGGGCCGGCCGGACGCGGCCGTCGTCATCGGCCCCCGGCGCCGGAGGCTGGTCGCCGCTGATCGGTTGTGGCCCGCTGCTCGTCGCTGTCCTGCCGCAGCCGGTCGGTGCGGCGGGTGACACGGTCGATGCGGGCCGCCAGGTCCGGGTGGTCGGTTGTCAGGTGCTCGTGGGTGTCTGTCAGTGGGCCGATGAGCTTGGCCGCGTCGTTGTCGGCGAGGGCGTCGGTCAGCCGGGTGACGGGGGACTCGGGGAGGTCGGTCAGGGCGGTGATCTGGCCGGCCAGCTGGCGCAGATCAGCGGAATTGTCCCGGGCCCAGGTGGTGACGGTACGGTCGGCGGCGCGGTGGCTGCGGGTGGCTTGCACGCGCTGTTCGCCGGTGGCGCCTGGAGCTCCGGGGCGTACGCGCAGGTAGCGGCGTTCAGCTGCCTGTCGGCTGGCGACGCCGAGGGGGTGGGCGAGGTCGGCCCAGCTGGAGCCTGCCGCGCGGGCCGTCTCGATCAGCCCGGGCTCCCACGAGGCCAGCTGGTCGCGCAGCTCGCGCAGCAGGAGCAGAGAGGCCAGTGCCTGCTCGGCACTGGCCGGCTCGTCGTCCGCTCTCGATCCCGGTGCCGGTGTCCGGGCAGCAGCCCGAACGGCCTCATCGATGGCGCTCAGCGCGGTTACGACCGCAGAGAACGACGTGCGCTCACCCGCTGACGGGGATGGGTTCATGGAGGCTCCTTCACGATGTCACCCTTCCGACGACAATGGAGTTGTCATCGTTTCGATGACATGCTACAACGGTTTCGGACGAAGCGCATTGGCGGTTTCTGCCTGACCGGTGGAGGTGTTTTCGCGATGTTGAGGCGCACTGACCCGTTCCGCGAACTCGACCGTCTCGCCCAGCAGTTCATGGGCGCGTCCGGCACCTGGTCCAAGCCGTCGGTGATGCCGACGGACGCCTACAGGGAGGGCGAGGAGTACGTCGTCGCCCTCGACCTGCCCGGTGTCGCGAAGGACGCGATCGACATCGACGTCGAACGGAACATGCTCACCGTCAAGGCGGAGCGCCGGCCGGTGTCGGTGGGCGAGGACGTGCGGGTGGAGCTCTCCGAGCGGCCGGTGGGCGTGTTCTCCCGCCAACTCGCCCTGGCTGACACCCTGGACACGGAGCGCATCAGGGCCGACTACGACGCAGGGGTGCTCTGACCCTGCGGATCCCGATCGCCGAGCGAGCCAAGCCCCGCAAGATCGCCCTCGGCGGAGCGGCCGCGCACAAGCAGCTCGGTACCTGAACTCCGCTCGGCTCACCCGCTGAGGGAACTGGGCGCAGGAGCGCACTTGTTCAAGCTTTCTCCGCGCTCGGCTTGCGTGTGCAGGATGGTCCCCGCTCACCGCTGGCCCCGGACAGTTGCTCAGTCACCTGCTCGCCGACGGCGCGGACCGGTCCCCGGAGCGGTCCGCGCCGTCGGCACGACGAAACAGTCCAAGCCGCATGAACGACCGCACAAGCAGTGAGCGCCTGGGGCGGAGCCCCCGAGAGGCGAACGGGGCCGCTGCACAGCTTCGCCGGCCACGCCGAAGCCCTGCGGTAGCGCTTCGTACCGAGTGCAACGGACCCAGCCGCGGCCACGCTCCTGCGAGGTGGTCCAGAACGGTCCGCTACGCCTCGTCCAGGGACCTGGTTGCTGAACGGCCCGCGCTTGTGCGCGGCCACTACCGATTCACACCCGCGCGGACTCCCCGCGAGCCAGTGCTTCCGGCAGGCCGGCCGAGGGCGTGCCGGTGTCATTCCGGCACTTCGGCGGAAAGGCCGGGCTCCGGATCGCGCAGTCTCACCTCCACGCGGGCGCCCACAACTCGCGCGTCGAAGGCCGGCTGAGGTGCGGTGGCGGGCCCGTGTACGTTCCATCCGTCCGCGAGACGGAAGACACTGTCATGCCACGGGCAACGCACGCAGCCGTCGCGCACAGTGCCTCCGGACAGCGGGCCTCCCCTGTGACTGCACGCATCAGCGAGGACATGCACGTCGTCGGCTTCACGTACGACCACCACGGGAACTTCGTCGACGTGGCGCCGGAACGGCCGGCCGGCCTCGAAGTCGGTGACGGCGCCGATGTCATGCCACCCCGCCCGTACCAAGGACGGGACGGATTCCGCGTGATTGGCCCCCGACGCCTGCCGGTAGGCCAAGTGGCCGCCCAGTGCACTGCCGAGCCCGACCAAGGACAGCCCCGCGAACCCCAGTGACTTCCCCAAGCCGGAACGTCCACGGATACGAGCGACCAGCGACCCGCTGTACAAGACCACGGCTGTGCCGTTCACTACGGCGTGCACGAGCCCTACGCGCTTCTGCCGAGGCCCCTGCTCCGCCCAGTCGACCCAGCCCGTCAGGGCAGCCGGCGCAGCGGCACCGATCCCCACGCCGATCAGGGCGGACGCGGCCCTGTGCTGCCCGGGGAGGCAGTCGAGTACGGCCGCGGAGAGCCAGGTGCCGATCGGAACCTCCACCAGCACCGGGTGGGCAGGGTGACCCAGCCAGTGTCCGTGCAGCACATCCCGCAAGGAACCCAGAGGAAGGGCCCGTACACGGCCACTCACCAGCCGGGCCAGTGGGTCGAGCACGGTGGCGTGCTCGAGTCGGTCCATGCCGCGAAGGATCCGACCGGGTCCCAGCGTCGACGGCAGCAGGCTCCTCACCCCCCGGAGCGCCTTGCCGACGGCATGGCCGCGACTCTTGAGTTCAGGCATTTCATCCATACAAGCCGGGTAACCGTTCGGCTGTGCCCGTAACGGCCCGGCGGCAACAACCCCCCGATGGGAGGGGGTGTGGGAAGGCCACACCTGCGGGCCGGGGGAGCCACCCGGCGTGGGTCAGCGTTCGGCGGATTCGACGGCGTTCCTGATTCCGCGCAGGGCTTCCAACAGACCTTCGTCGATCTGTCGTCCTTCGGCGCTCTCGGTGTGGAGCCGCACGTCGAGCTGCGACGTGTCCGCGCCTTCACCAGGTGTCACATGCAGTCGGCCGTGGTAGTCGTGGGGGCCGGGTGCGCCCCATTCGAGGCTCTTGCCGTCTTCCACGACGCGGATCCAGGCTTCGCTGGTGACGTCCTGCTCGGGGGCGTCGGGCGGATCGATGTGGGCGGTGACGGTGACCTGGTCACCGCCGTGGGGGCGTACAGAGGTCAACCGCGGCATGTAGAGGGGCAGGTGCTGCACGTCGGCAAGGTAGGAGAAGAGACGCGCCGGAGCCACCGCCACAGTGATCGATTTTTCGTAGTCACCCATGGTTCTCGCACTGCCCGCCCCGGCCTCCTGGCGAAACGCGGTCCGGGTCCGCGTCGCCCGGGTGGGCGCAGCCGGTGCCGCCCGGCCGAGAGGGCCCCGTCGTCGGCGCCACCGCACGCACCGTCAGGCCGGAGCAGAACCACGAAGCGCCACACCCGGCGTGTGACTCCGCTGCCGTCGTCCCACGGGTCACACTGAGAGGATGACGACCTACCAGGGACCAGTGACCGTAGTGGCCGGTGACGTCGAAGCGACGATGCGAGCCGACCTCTCCAGCACCCGGCAGGACGGGACGATGTCCTGGGGTGGCAGCCTGTCCGGCTACGAGGACGCGGACATGTTCGAGGTCCTGACCGCGGACACCGCAGTCATGCGTCTCCCGGACGGACACGAAGGCCGCTTTGTCCTGCAGGGCAGGCTGACGCCCGGCCAAGGAGCGGTGGCCGTGCTGGGCAGCGGCCCAGCGCCCTTCTGAATCTCCGGCGTTCGGCCGGAATCACGGGCCACCGGGCCGCGGTTCCACTCCCCCGGGCAGTCCGGCGGCCCACGTCAGGTGTGCCGGTGTGTGAGCCTCTGCGTCCGTGCGCGCCGGAAGTCGAGGTAGGCCAGCAGCACGACGATCACGGGGACCAGGGTGCACATGAGGGTCAGTTGCAGCCCTCCCTCGGTCAGGGCGGCGACCAGGACGATCACGATCGCACCACCGACGAACCCCATGAGCTGCCGGTAGGAACTGAACGACCCCGTCGAGGGTGTTCCCGTGTTCGTCTCCTCGGCGTCCTCGTCCTCGAAGGCGGTCCGCACGGGGTGCTCGGCGCCCTCCTTCCTTGCCTGACGCCAGGCAAGGAACCAGCGGGTGAGCAGGTAGAGGACCAGCACGCCGAGATAGATCCACCACTCGGCCGTGCTGTCGGGAAAGGCGCGTGCCAGGGTCATGGGGGTCGCGTACCCCGGGCTCCGGGGGAGCAGACGATTCCGTATAGGACCGGACCCGCTGGGTCGTCCTGTGCCGGCTCGGGCCGGGGCAGCGCGGCCCCCGGCAGTCCTACTCCTTCACGAAGGCCAGCAGGTCCGGGTTGATGACCTCCGGGTGCGTCGAGAGCATGCCGTGGGGGTAGCCCTCGTAGCTCTTCAGCCTGCCGTTCGGCAGGAGCTTCGCCGACAGGGGGCCCGCGTCCTCGTAGGGGACGATCTGGTCGTCCGTGCCGTGGGCGACCAGGACCGGTACCTCGATCTTCTTGAGGTCCTCGGTGAAGTCTGTCTCCGAGAAGGCCTTGATGCACTCGTAGTGGGCATTGGCGGCGCCCCGCATGCCCTGCCTCCACCAGTTGTCGATCAGGCCTTGCGACACCTCGGCACCAGGACGGTTGAACCCGTAGAACGGACCGGACGGCACCTCGACGTAGAACTGCGCGCGATTGGCGGCGAGGGCGGCGCGGAATCCGTCGAAGACCTCGATCGGCAGGCCGCCCGGATTCGAAGCGGACTTCACCATGACCGGTGGCACCGCGCTGACGAGTACGGCCTTCGCCACCCGCCCGGGCTCGGCCCGGGCGACGTACCGCGCGACCTCGCCGCCGCCGGTGGAGTGGCCGATGTGCACGGCTCCCCGCAGGTCGAGCGCTTCGGCCAGCACCGACACGTCGGCGGCGTAGGTGTCCATGTCGTGCCCGGTCGCGCTCTGGGAGGACCGGCCGTGGCCCCGCCGGTCGTGCGCGATCACGCGATAGCCATGGGCGAGGAAGAACAGCATCTGGGCGTCCCAGTCGTCGGCGCTGAGCGGCCAGCCGTGATGGAACACGATCGCCTGGGCGTCGCGCGGGCCCCAGTCCTTGTAGTAGATGTCGGTGCCGTCGATCGTGGTGACCGTGCCCATGGTCGATCCTTCCGCTCGGAGCGCGTGTGCGGTGAGACGTGCGGGAAAGCGCCGGTGCGACGGGGGCAGGGATGCCCGCGCCGAAGTGGCTTGTACCGGGACCAAACGCCACAAACGATACCGTCAAGTGGTCCCATCCTCCTTGCGGCAAGGGCTCTCCTCGGCCCAGGGCCTCCCCGTCGGGGCGACGTGGCTGAGCCCGCGCCTCTGCCGGAGGCGCGCATGGTGGGCGACCCGGACGCGGTGGTCGTCGGGCGGGACGCGCGGCCGTTCCACGCGGCCGCCGTGACTGACGGCGGGCGAGGCAGTCGCGGGAAGCTCACGTCGTCGGCCCTTCACGCCCTCGGTCATGGGCGGGTCCGGTAGGCCCGGCAGGGATGGCGCGGGGTTCCGGATCGGGCGAGGTCCAGCCGCGGAGGGCTCTGGACCGCCGAGGAGGACTGGATCGGCGTCCAGGCGGACACCGGCCGAAAGCTTCGCGCGTAGACAGCCCCTTCCCAAAGCGGGGGAAGCGGTCCAGGATTGTCCCCCCGCGACTCGCGGCCGGAGGGGCCGTGGCAGCAGGCCGGGCGCCGGCCGATGTGGAAGGCTCTGCCCGGCGCACGTCGCCGAGGGCACCGCCCGCAGTCCTCCTGTCCGGGCACGCCGACAGTTCGGTGTGAGGGGGCAGGCAGCGAACCCGCCGGTCCGGTGACGGCAGCCGTACCCGCGCGCCATGTGTCAGTACTTCGACTAGGAGCATCTGTCATGGAATTCGGACTCGTCCTCCAGACCGACCCGCCCGCCTCGGCCGTCGTCGGCCTCATGCGCCGCGCGGAGCGGAACGGCTTCCGCTACGGCTGGACCTTCGACTCGGCCGTGCTGTGGCAGGAGCCCTTCGTCATCTACAGCCGGATCCTGGAGCACACGGAGCGGATGGTCGTCGGGCCGATGGTGACGAACCCGGGGACCCGTACCTGGGAGGTCACCGCGTCGACCTTCGCCACGCTCAACGAGATGTACGGCAACCGCACCGTCTGCGGCATCGGGCGCGGGGACAGCGCGATGCGGGTGGCGGGCCGCAAGCCCAACACACTGGCCAGACTGGGTGAGGCCATCGAGGTGATCCGGGACCTCGCCGAGGGGCGCGAAGCCACCGTCGACGGGCAGCCGGTGCAGATCCCGTGGGTGAAGAGCGGCAGCCTGCCGGTCTGGATGGCGGCATACGGGCCCAAGGCCCTCGCACTCGCCGGACAGAAGGCCGACGGTTTCATCCTCCAGCTGGCCGACCCCTACCTCGCCGAATGGATGATCAAGGCGGTACGCGACGCGGCTTCGGCAGCCGGGCGCGACCCGGATGCCGTCACCATCTGCGTCGCCGCCCCCGCCTATGTGAGTGAGGACCTGGACCACGCCCGCGAACAGTGCCGCTGGTTCGGCGGCATGGTCGGCAACCACGTGGCCGACCTCGTCGCACGGTACGGGGAGCACTCCGGCCTGGTGCCCGAGGCCCTCACCGCGTACATCGCCGCACGCACCGGCTACGACTACAGCCACCACGGCCGCACCGGGAACCCGGACACGGCCTTCGTGCCCGACGAGATCGTGGACAGGTTCTGTCTGCTGGGGCCCGCCGAGGCCCACATCGAGAAGCTCCAGGCCCTGCGCGACCTGGGCGTCGACCAGTTCGCGGTCTACAACATGCACGACGCGCGGGAGGCGACCATCGACGCCTACGGTTCCACGGTCATTCCCGCACTGTCCCCCTGACTGCTTCCACCTGCCCGGAGTGGCTTTTCCGGGCACCGCGCGTCCGGGCCCCGCACGGCAGTTGGCCTCGGGGAGGCTCAAGTAGGCCGTGGCCACCGCGTTCAGCCGGGGCGTCAGGACTGCGCCGGGCCGCGGCCGAGCACGGCGCTGACGTCCACCGTCTGCTCAGGGGGCGGCGTGGCCGTGGGTACCGGCTCGTCGAAGCGGGAGAGGTCGACAGCCGCGTCCGCCCCGTCGCCCCTGACGGTGATCCGCACCGGGTGGTGTTCGCCCCCGGTGTCCACGTACGCCGTGATTCTCTGGCCGTGGCCGACCGTGGTGACCGGCACGGTCCGGATGCCGTCGACCGTCGTCACGCCGCCCTTCGTGAACGTCGTGCCGGTCGTGCCGGTGTTGTCGGTGACCAGTTCGCGGAAGGTGTCCAGATCGCACGCCTCCACCACGGGGCGCAGCCTGGAGTCCGTCGCGGAGCCCTTCATGTAGCGCCCGTCGAGGATCTCCTCGAAGGTCTGGCCGCCGATCGGGACCTGGTTCTCCCAGAAGTCCGCGTCGGGTTTCACCCAGACGTCCTGGCCCCGTTTGACGATCTCGACCGACCCCTCGTCCTTGCCCAGGTCGACGCCGCCGACACAGTTGCCGTCGCGGTCCAGGCTGAGGTCGACCGTCATCGCGGCCCGGTCCTTGCCAAGGTCTCCCTGCGCGCGCAGATGTACGGACCGGGCATCGAGCAGGGCCTCACGCGAGCGGTCCGCGATCTGCGCGGCGGGGAGCGACTCGATGTCGTCCGCCTGCGCCGCCGTGCCGCCGGTGACGCCGAGTGCGACCACTGCCGCGCAGGCGGCAACACGTGTGGCGATGCGCTGTCCTGTCACCGCGCCTCCTCGGAAACGTCCCTGTTCAGGGCCTTCTCGAGCGGGGTTCACCCCTATTGGCGAGCGTACGCCCACGCACGGTTGCCTGCCCGCCGGGCCGGGTGTACGGAGGGTGAGGTTCGGCGCTGTTTTCGGCTACGGAGGGTGGGGGAGAGCTGCCCTGAAGATCACCGGTACTCGACCGGAGTCAAGGGGAGACATGACGAAGCTGTTCAAGGGGAGCGCCGTCCGCACGCTGGTCAGGGGCGCGGCGGCCACCGGTCTGACGGTCGCGCTCGCGGTCCCGGCCACCGCCGCGGTGTCCGTCGCACCCGTCGCCGCCGCTCCGCCCGGACTGTCCTGCGACACCGGCAAGCACGCCATCGACGACCACACCGGGTACGCGCTCTGCAGGAACAGCGGTTCGACCACGCAGACCTTCTGGGTGCACCTCGTATGCGGCTGGTCCCCGGACGTGGACGGTGAGCACGTCACGTTGAGGCCGGGCGACTCCGGGCAGTCGACCGCCCACTGCGCCGGCCTGGGTTCGGGGATCGGCGAGATCCACGTACGGCCGTAGTCCCGTCGTCGGACCACGTCTCCCGCAGGGCCCGCCGCAGGGCGGGGGAGACGGGTTCCGATCCGCGTGCGGCGTGCTTGAGCGGGTCTCCACGCCTCGTTACTCTCCAGTAGACCCGCTCGGGCGGACTCCGGGCGGAACCCGGGGCCGGTGCTCCGGCGGACGCGAGGAGGCGGTGGTGATGTCCTCAGCAGACCCCACGGAGCGGACCGGACCGGTCAGGCCGCCGGAGCCGCCCGTACTGCCCGGTCTCGTGGACTGCGCCCGGGAACTGGCCGAGGGCCGGACGACCTCGTCGGCGCTGGTCGCCGCCGCACTCGCACGTATCGAGGCGAGCCGCACCACCCTCAACGCCTTCCGCCAGCTGCGCACCGAAGAGGCGCTCGCCGAGGCCGCCGAGGCCGACCGGCGGCTCGGGGCAGGGGAGCGGCTGCCGCTGCTGGGGGTGCCGGTCGCCGTCAAGGACGACACCGACGTCGCCGGAATGCCCACCTACTTCGGCTGCGACGGCGCACTGCCGCCCGCCACCTCCGACAGCGAGGCCGTACGTCGGCTCCGGGCGGCCGGGGCCGTCGTCGTGGGCAAGACCAACTCCTGCGAGCTGGGGCAGTGGGCCTTCACCGAAGGCCCCGCCTTCGGCGTCACCCGCAATCCCTGGAGCACCGCGCACACGCCTGGCGGTTCGTCCGGCGGCTCCGCGGCGGCCGTCGCCGCAGGGCTCGTCCCCGCCGCCCTGGGTTCGGACGGTGCGGGTTCCATCCGTATCCCCGCCGCCTGGACCCATCTCGTCGGCATCAAACCGCAGCGCGGCCGGATCTCCGTCCACCCCCACAGCGACGCCTTCCAGGGACTCACGGTCAACGGCCCCCTCGCCCGTACCGTCGCCGACGCCGCTCTCCTCCTGGACGCCGCGGCCGGACCGCACCCCGGGGACCCGCACCGCCCGCCCGCGGTCGACGCGTCCGCCGCGGCCCTCCGCGAGCCGGGCAGGCTGCGCATCGGGGTCTCGCTGCGGCCTCCGCTCACCCTCACCCGCAACGCTCCCCACCCGGAGGTCGTGCGCGCCGTCGACGCGCTCGCCGAAGTCCTCGCCCGGCTCGGCCACCACGTCGAGGAGGCCCGCCCCCGCTACGGACTGATCGGCCTCTCCTTCGTCCCCCGGGCCACCGCCGGCATCGCCGAGCTCGCCGCGCGGCACCCCGAACCGGGGCTCCTGGACCCGCGCACCCGCAGCGCCCTGCGCACGGGCACCCGCCTCGGCGGCCGGATCGTGCGGGCCGCCCGCGCGCGGGAGGTGCGCCAGCACGCCAGGATCGGCGCCTTCTTCGACACGGCCCGCGGCGGAGACGCCTACGACGTGCTGCTCACCCCGACCACGGCCGCTCCGCCGCCACGGGCCGGGGCGTTCGATCACCTCAGCGCCTGGCGCACCGACCTCGCCATGACCTCGGCCTGCCCCTACGCCTGGCCCTGGAACGTCCTCGGCTGGCCGGGCGTCAACGTCCCGGCCGGCTTCACCCGCGACGGCCTGCCCCTCGGCGCACAGCTCCTCGGCCCCTCCCGCAGTGAGGCCCGGCTCATCTCGCTCGCCACCCAGCTGGAGGCCGACCGCCGCTGGTACGAGCGCTGGCCGCCGCCGCTCGGTGCGGCCGACCGGCGCTGACCACCCACACCCCCGCCCGGAGCAGGACACCCTCCGGCGTCTCGTAGGGCCGGAACACGTCCGTCATGGCGGCGCGCGTGCGGTCCGTGACCGGGGGCCCCTGGGTGCGGGAGACGAAGAAGTCCACCGCGTCCGCCGCGTCCTCACCCCAGCGGGTCGCGGCGGACACCGGTACGGCGCTGACGTCCTCGAATCCCGCCGCGTCCAGCAGCGACCTGGTCCGCTCCGGATCCGACAGGGACGCCATGGATCTCGCCACCGAGGTGTCCACCGCGTGGTCCCCGCCCGCCAGGGAGGCCAGCAGCATCAGTGCCTCGCGTTCCTCCCCGCCGGAAGACGCGGGCCGGGGACAGACGAAGACGAGACGGCCGCCCGGCCGCAGGGCCTCACCGATGTGGGTGAAGGCGGCGACGTGGTCGGAGAAGAACATCACCCCGCCCCGGCTGATCGCCACGTCGTAGCCGCCCGGTGTGAACGGATGGACCTGGGCGTCGCCCAGTTCGAAGGTCACGTGGCCGTGCGCGGGACCGGTCAGGGCCCGGGCCCGCTCGACGAGGGGCCCCGAGACGTCGACGCCGGTGACGCGGCCCCGCCGCGCGAGCCGCGCCGCCTCCCGGCTCGTCCCGCCGCTGCCGCACCCGATGTCCAGGACCCGGTCGGCCACGCCGATGGCCGCGGCCTCGAAGAGAGCCGTGTCGAACGGCGCCAGCATCGCGTCGTACCGCTCGTGATGATCGGCCCAGTGCCGGCCGAGCGGGCCGTTCCATGCCTCCCAGGCCTTCACGCGCGCTCCCCGTCAGTCGCCCGCACGACGGCTTCGACGCGCTCGACCGCGCAGATCGCGCCGAAGGCGATCAGATGGACCAGGCAGTGATCCGTGAACGGCGGAACGCGCCACGCAGCCACGTCCTCGTCGGTGATCCTGTACGGGGCCCGCGCGGCGAGCAACGCGAGCCTGGCTCCCGGGCGGTCCGCCCGGTCCGGCAGCCGTGCGTCCAGGGGCAGCGGCGTGACACCGTCCCACCCCGCCACCGACTCCCGCACCGACGCGGCGTCCTCGTCGCTCAGCAGTCCCGCCCCCTGGTACGCGGCCGTACGCAGCGCGCCGTACGCCGTACCGACCGGGCTGGCCGCCGCCCACGGTGGTGCCTCACCGGTGGTGCCGAGCAGTGGCAGAGAGGCGCCGGGCCGCAGGTCCCGGCGCACGGTGGCCGCCAGCGAACGGCCCGCCGTGCTCCGCACGAGCCGGTACCTCTCCGCCCCGCCGGGCAGCATCTGTTCGGACAGCAGAGAGGAGACCACCCGGTTGATGAAGTGGAAGGCGAGCGCGGTCCCCACGTACTCGTCGGCCTCGTGAGCCGGGAACGGCTGCGGCGCGCTCATGTCCTTGCCCCAGGCGAGCAGGCGGCGGTCGCCGGGGTCCTCGGGCACGTCACCCCGCAGGACCGTCTCGGCGAGCCGGTGTTCGCCGGTGGCGTGCAGCAGCACCGCGTGCGCGGTCGCACAGAACGGACACCGGTTGGCCAGGGAGACCCCGGCCGCCACCAGCTCCTTCCCTGTGCGCGACGCACGCCCCGCGAGAAGGGACTCCCGCATCAGTGCCCAGGTCGCCGTGAGCAGGGTGGGGGAGGCGGACAGGACGACGAAGGTCGTGGCGTCCTTGATGCCGAAGTCGGTGGCCAGTTGCGCGTACACGTCCGCCACCTCACCGGTGGCGGACTTCGGAGGTTCGGGCGAGGTGTATCGGAAAGGTCCGGTCATGGCGACGATGCTCGCCCGCGCCGCCCGCCCGGGTCGTCGTACGGCGGAAGACAGTTGTGGCTGCCCCGGGGCGACGGGAAAACATCCGCACTACTACCCCGGGAGCAGTGGAGACCCCGTCCTCCGGGACGACGCGCCCGTCGGGGTACGGGAGTTAGTGTGCCGCTCATGCGGGGGTACATCGTCGGGCGGACACTGCTGGACACGGCGGCCGCGGCGGCCATCGGGGCCGTCGTCGTCACGGCGGCGTACCTCGCCTCCTCGCCGGGAGTCCTCGACGTCCTGCTCGTCGCGGCAGGCTCGCTCGCGCTCGCCGCGCACCGCAGGGCACCGCGCGCCGTGCTCGTCGTGACCACGCTCTGCATGTTCGGATACGCCGTCCACGCGCGACCGGGGAGCTGGGTGGCGCTGCCCGTGGTGGTGGCCGTCCACGCGGTGGCGCGCAACGGGCACCGGGCGCAGGCGGTCGGTACCGGGGCGGCGTTCCTCCTCGGCTACACCGCGGTGATGCTCGTCTCCGTGCCGGGCGTCCAGGACACCGTCGAGCGCATGCTGCTCCTGCTGGGCTGGTTCCTGTGCGCCGGGGTCACGGGTCTCATCGACAAGAACTGGCAGGCCTATCTGCGTCAGACCGAGCAGCGTGCGCTCGACGCCGAACGCACCCGGGAGGAGACGGCCCTGCGCCGGGCCGGCGAGGAACGGCTGCGCATCGCCCGTGAACTGCACGACTCGCTCACCCACTCCATCTCGATCGTGAAGCTCCAGGCAGGGGTGGCCGTCCATCTCGCGCGCAAGCGCGGCACCGAGGTGGAGCCCGCGCTCCTCGCCATCCAGGAGGCGAGCGGCGAAGCGATGCGGGAACTCCGCTCGACGCTGGAGGTGCTCCGCACGGACGTGGTGGACCCCGGCACCGGCCTCGACCGGATGGCCGAGCTCGCCGGGCGGGCCCGGGCCGCGGGCATGGCGCTGGCCGTCGCCGTGGAGGGGGACGTGAGGGCCCTCCCCGCCGACGTCGACGGCGCGGCTTACCGCATCGTGCAGGAGGCCCTCACCAATGTCGCCCGGCACGCGGACCGGGCGGACACCTCCGTGCGGCTCTCGTACGAGGACACGGCGCTCGTCGTGTCCGTCGACGACGAGGGCCCCTGCCTGCCCGGCGACCGTGTCACGCCCGGCACCGGGCTGACCGGCATGCGGGAGCGTGTCACCGCGCTCGGCGGCACCCTCGAGACCGCGCCCCGAGCACGAGGGGGCTTCTCGGTCCGCGCCGAGCTCCCCCTGGCGCCCCGGAGGACGACAGCATGATCCGCGTCGTGATCGTCGACGACCAGGCGCTGGTGCGCGCCGGCTTCCGTGCTCTGCTGGACGCCGAGGAAGGCATCGAGGTCATCGGGGAGGCCGCCGACGGACGCGCGGGCGTGGAGCTGGTCCGCGAGCACACGCCGGACGTGGTGCTCATGGACGTTCAGATGCCCCTCATGACCGGCATCGAGGCCACGCGCGAGATCGCCTCCGACCCGGCGCTCGGAGGGGTGCACGTGGTCATCCTCACCAACTACGGGCTCGACGAGTACGTCTTCGACGCCCTGCGTGCCGGCGCCGCCGGTTTCCTGCTCAAGGACACCGAACCGGCGGAACTCCTGCGGGCCATCGAGGTCGCGGCGAGCGGTGAAGCCCTGCTCTCGCCCGCCGTCACGCGCCGGCTGATCGGTGAATTCGTCTCCAGACCCCCCGACCGTGCCACCGCTCCGGGACTGGAGACGCTCACCCGCCGTGAACGCCAGGTGACCGCCCTGGCGGCCCGGGGGCTGACCAACGAGGAGATCGCCGTCCACATGGTGGTCAGCCCCTTCACGGCCAAGACCCACATCAGCCGGGCCATGACCAAGCTGGGCGCCCGGGACCGGGCCCAGCTGGTCGTCTTCGCCTACGAGTCCGGGCTGGTCGAAGCACGCAGACTCCCCGGCGCCCGGCCCCCCGCCGCACAGGAGTGACCGGTTCCGGGGGGATCGGCGCGGGCCACTGTGGAGAGGGGGCCGGTCACGAGATATCTTGATGTCAAGCAATGTTGCAGACGTGGAGCGGAGCACCCGGTGACTGACTCGACCATCATCTATACGCACACCGACGAGGCCCCTGCCCTGGCGACGTACTCGTTCCTGCCTGTCGTCGAGGCCTACGCCTCGACCGCGGGTGTCACGGTGGAGCGCCGCGACATCTCCCTGGCGGGGCGCATCATCGCCGGCTTCCCGGAGCGTCTCAAGGCCGATCAGCGTATCGATGACGCGCTCGCCGAGCTCGGCGAGCTGGCCAGGACTCCCGGCGCGAACATCATCAAGCTGCCCAACATCTCGGCCTCGATCCCGCAGCTGAAGGCCGCGATCGCAGAGCTCCAGGAACAGGGCTACGACCTCCCGGACTACCCGGACGACCCGCGGACCGACGAGGACAAGGACGTCCGCGCGCGGTACGACAAGGTCAAGGGCAGTGCGGTGAACCCCGTCCTGCGTGAGGGCAACTCCGACCGCCGCGCCCCCGCGTCGGTCAAGAACTACGCCAAGGCGCACCCGCACCGCATGGGCGCCTGGAGCGCCGACTCGAAGACGAACGTCGCCACCATGGGCGTCGACGACTTCCGTTCGACGGAGAAGTCCGTCGTCATCGGCGAGGCCGGCTCCCTGCGCATCGAGCTCGCGGGCGACGACGGCACCACCACCGTGCTGCGCGAGTCCGTCCCCGTCCTCGCGGGCGAGGTCGTGGACGCGGCCGTCATGCGTGTCGCCGCGCTGCGCGAGTTCTTCACCGCCCAGGTCGCGCGTGCCAAGGCCGAGGACGTGCTGTTCTCCGTGCACCTCAAGGCCACGATGATGAAGGTCTCCGACCCGATCATCTTCGGCCACGTGGTCCGCGCCTTCTTCCCGAACACCTTCGCCAAGTACGGTGACGCGCTCGCGGCGGCCGGCCTGACCCCGAACGACGGCCTCGGCGGCATCCTCAAGGGCCTCGACTCCCTGCCGGACGTCGGCGCCGAGATCAAGGCGTCCTTCGAGGCCGAGCTCGCCGAGGGCCCCGCCCTGGCGATGGTCGACTCCGACAAGGGCATCACCAACCTCCACGTGCCCAGCGATGTCATCGTGGACGCGTCCATGCCGGCCATGATCCGTACGTCCGGCCACATGTGGGGCCCGGACGGCAACGAGGCCGACACCATCGCGGTCCTGCCCGACAGCAGCTACGCGGGCGTCTACCAGGTCGTCATCGACGACTGCCGCGCCAACGGCGCCTTCGACCCGTCGACCATGGGCTCCGTACCCAACGTCGGTCTGATGGCGCAGAAGGCGGAGGAGTACGGCAGCCACGACAAGACCTTCGAGGTGCCCACCACCGGCACGGTGCGGGTCCTCGACGGCAACGGCGACGTCGTGCTGGAGCAGGCCGTGGGCGCCGGTGACATCTTCCGGATGTGCCAGACCAAGGACCTCCCGATCCAGGACTGGGTCAAGCTCGCCGTCACCCGTGCCCGTGCGACCGGCAACCCGGCCGTGTTCTGGCTGGACGAGGGCCGCGCGCACGACGCCAACCTCATCGCCAAGGTCAACACCTACCTGGCCGAGCACGACACCGACGGCCTGGACATCTCCATCCGGACGCCGGAGGAGGCCACGGCCTTCTCCCTGGAGCGCATCCGCCGCGGCGAGGACACCATCTCGGTCACCGGCAACGTGCTGCGTGACTACCTCACCGACCTGTTCCCCATCCTCGAGCTGGGTACCAGCGCGAAGATGCTCTCCGTCGTCCCGCTCATGAACGGCGGCGGACTGTTCGAGACGGGCGCCGGCGGCTCCGCGCCCAAGCACGTCCAGCAGCTGGTCAAGGAGGACTACCTGCGCTGGGACAGCCTGGGTGAGTTCCTCGCCCTCGCGGTCAGCTTCGAGCACCTGGCCACCACCACGGACAACGCGCGCGCCAAGGTGCTCGCCGACACCCTGGACCGGGCGACGGGTACCTTCCTCAACGAGGACAAGTCCCCGAGCCGCAAGCTCGGCGGTATCGACAACCGCGGCAGCCACTTCTACCTGGCGCTCTACTGGGCACAGGAGCTGGCGCAGCAGACCGACGACGCCGCGCTCGCCGAGGCGTTCGGACCGCTCGCCAGGACGCTGTCCGAGCAGGAGCAGACCATCATCGACGAGCTGGCCGCCGTCCAGGGCAAGCCGGCCGACATCGGTGGCTACTACCAGCCCGACCCCGCGAAGGCGGAGGCCGTGATGCGTCCGTCGGCCACCTTCAACAAGGCCATCGCGACCCTGGGCTGATCCCCGGCCGCACACCGCACGTACGACCGCCCCGGCAGGCACTTCGCCCGCCGGGGCGGTCGTGCGCGGGGCCTGTGCTCGGCAGCCCACCTGCCTCTCCCGGTCCGACGCGTCGGTCTCCCCGGTCCGACGCGTCAATCTCCCCGGCCCGGCCCTACGGCACCCGCGCCGTCCACTCCGCACTGCTGAACTTCGTGGCGGCCAGCTCCTCGGCACGCGCCAGCTCCTCGCCGGACACGCTGCCGGAAGCGAGTCCGTAGCGGTCGTGGAAGGACCGCACCATGCGGTCGATGACCGCCTCCCGGGGCAGGCCGGTCTGACGGCGCAGCGGATCGACGCGCTTCTTGGCGGACGCGGTGCCCTTGTCGGACATCTTCTCCTTGCCGATGCGGAGGACCTCCAGCATCTTCCCGGCGTCGATGTCGTAGGACATCGTGACGTGATGGAGGATCGCGCCCGGCCCACCGCCCGGGCCGATCATGCGCTTCTGGGCGGCTCCGGCGATTTTCCCGACGTCCGTCGCGATGTCGTTGAGCGGCTGATACCACGCCTTGATTCCCATGTCGCCGAGGGCGTCCAGGACCCATGCGTCGAGATATGCGTAGGAGTCGGCGAAAGAAAGCCCGGAGACGAGGGACGAGGGGACCGAAAGGGAATACGTAATGGTGTTGCCGGCCTCCACGAACATGGCTCCTCCGCCTGAGATGCGGCGTACGACCGTGACACCGTGGCGGGCGGCCCCCTCGGCGTCCACCTCGTTGCGGAGCGACTGGAAGCTGCCGATGATGACGGCGGGGGCGCCCCACTCCCACACGCGGAGCGTCGGGGGCCGGCGTCCGGCGGCGACCTCGGCGGTGAGCACCTCGTCGAGCGCCATGTGCAGTGCGGGGGACTGCGGACCCTCGTGGATGAACTGCCAGTCGTAGTCGGTCCAGTCGGTGGCCTGCGCGAGCGCGCGCCGGACCGCCACCGCGACTCCTTCGGCGGTGATCCCGTACATCACGGTGCCCTCGGGCAGCATCGCTTCGATGCGGGCGGTCAGCCCGGCGGCGTCCGTGTCGGCGGGGGCGCCCTCCAGGGCCTCGTCGATCGCGGTGATCGCCTCGTCGGGTTCCAGGAAGAAATCGCCCGCCACCCGCACATCGCGCAGGACGCCTCCCTGATTCTCCAGGTCGACCACGACGAGTTTGCCGCCAGGAACCTTGTATTCGCCGTGCATTGTCTGGCCTCCGCTGGGTGTGAATCGCCTCAACGTTAGCGCGCGGGATCCGGGTTCTCTTCCCGGGGCGTGGCGGGCTGCCGGAAGAAAGTATTTCGGGGAACGGTGAAATCAACGCGAGCACTTTCCGGTGCTGTCTGGTGACGGCCCCGTCCGGCCGCCGTCCACCGGGAGCGGCTCCGTTCGCAGCAGAGGCCGCCGGGAGCGGACGGGTGGACCTCCTGCCCGCGGCCGAGGATGACCGGCACGGCTCCGGAGCGCCCGGTCCGAGGTGGCGGAGTGGCCGGGTCCGCTTTCGTGTACGACAGCGGGCCCGTGAGAGGCGGGACGCGACGGACCCCTGCGGCCGCCGTGTGTCCGGCGGGAGGGCGGCCGTCCCGGGCGGGGCGCCGGGCCGGGCGTGCTCCGTTATCCGATCGTCAGGTAAATCCTGTCCGCTATGTGGGCCGAGGCCTTGCCTTGCGGACTGTATGCGAAATACGGTCTGCGATATTCCTTGATCACCCCTGGCGGGAGGTAGGCCCCCGTGCGCCGAAAAGTGGTTGCCCTGGTGGCGGTTGCGTTGGTGTCCCTCACCTCGGGCTGCGCGTCCTTGCAGTCCTCGGCGACCGAAGTCGGTGGTGTGCGCATGACCGATGACCGGTCCGTACGCGACGGCGGGACACTCACCGTCGCTCTCAACTCCGATCCGGACAAACTGGACCCCACCCTCGCGCAGACCCTCGTAGGCCGCACGGTCTTCGCGAGCATGTGCGAGAAGCTCTACGACATCGACGAGGACGGCACAGTGGTGCCGCAGCTCGCCGCGTCGCTCCCCACCACCTCGGCGGACGGCCGTACGGTCACCGTCCAGGTGCGGCCCGGGGTGAAGTTCAGTGACGGGACCCCGCTGGACGCCGACGCGGTCGTCACCTCACTGCTTCGCCACCGCGATCTCCCCGGATCCGCGCGCGGGACCGAACTGGCCCCGGTCAGCGAGGCCGAGGCCACCGGACCGCTCACGGTCCGCCTGACCCTCGACCACGCCTACGTCCCGCTCACCGGCGTGCTCGCCGACCGGGCCGGGATGGTGATGTCACCGACAGCGCTGGAGAAGTACGGGAAGAACTTCACCAACCACCCCTCCTGCGTCGGCCCCTTCCGCTACGTCGAGCGCGTCGGCGGCGACCGGATCGTGCTCAGGAAGGACCCGAACTACTACGACGCCGACCAGGTGCACCTGGACGGCGTGGTCTACAAGCCCATACCCGACGGCAACGTCAGGCTCGCCAACCTGCGGTCCGGTGACCTCCAGGTCGGCGACCAGATGGCCCCCGTCGACGTACGGAGCGCCCTGACCGAGCCGGAACTCCAGCTGTTCAACTCACCCTCGCTCGGATACCAGGGCATCGGCCTCAACGTCGGCAACGTGAAGGGACTCGGGCAGAAGCCCGGGAAGATCGACACCCCGATCGCCCGGGACGTCCGCGTCCGGGAGGCCTTCGAGCTCGCCATCGACCGCGACCTGCTCAACAAGGTCGTCTTCCAGGGCATGTACGAGCCCGCCTGCGGCCCCATCTCCCCGCAGTCCGCCATCGCCCCCGGGGTGAAGCCGGAGGACTGCCCCCGGCGCGACGTCGACCGGGCGAAGGAGCTGCTGGAGGAGGCCGGGGTGAAGACCCCGGTGAAGATCGAGCTGAAGACCTCCACCACCCCTGAGCAGGGGCGTGTCGGACAGGTGCTCCAGGCCATGGTCAAGGAGGCGGGCTTCGAGCTGTCGCTGCGTCCCACCGAGTACGCCACCATGCTCGCGGAGACCGACGCCGGTGACTACGACGTCTTCACCAGCGGCTGGTCCGGCCGGCTCGACCCGGACGGCAACGTCTCCAACTTCCTCAAGACCGCCGGCGCCATGAACGCCTACGGTCTCGGGGACCCGGAGATCGACAAGCTGATCGCCGAGGGCCGCAGCGTCGCCGACCCCGCACGGCGCACCAGGATCTACGACGAACTCACCCGGCGCGTCCAGGACGCACACGCGCTGGTCTACCTCTACCGGCAGAAGAACTACGTCGTCGCCGGCAAGGACGTCGCGGGCATCCGCGTCTACGGCGACGGACTGGTCCGGGTCAAGAATGCGGGGTACACCCGATGACGAAGTACCTGCTGACGCGCCTGCGTCAGTCCCTCATCACCCTCTTCCTCGTCAGCGTCGTCGTCTTCGCCGGCATCCGGGCGCTGCCCGGCGACCCGGCGCTCGCACTGGCCGGCGAGGAGCGGAGCCCCGAGGCGCTCGCCGCCGTCCGGGAGAGCTACGGCCTCGACGACAACGTCGTCATCCAGTACGGGCGGTTCATCGGGCACGCCCTGACCGGTGACCTCGGCACCTCGTCCCGTACCGGACTCCCCGTCGCCGACGCGATCGCGCAGGCCCTGCCCGTCACGCTGGAACTGGCCGCGCTCTCCCTGCTCCTGGCGATCGTCCTCGGCATCGGCGCCGGCGTGGTCGCCGCGGTGCGGCGCGGGAAGCCGGAGGAGTGGCTCGCCAACGCCATCGCGCTGATCGGCCTCTCCATCCCGACCTTCTGGCTCGGCATCGTGCTCGTTCTCGGATTCGCCATCGCCGTCCCGGTGTTCGCCGCCAGCGGTTACGTACCCTTCGGCACCGACCCCGTCGACAACCTGCGCCGCATGGTCCTGCCCGCGATCGTGCTGGGCTCCGGTCTCGCCGCCGTCGTGATGCGGCAGACCCGGGCCGCGATGCTCGACTCGCTCTCCGCCGACTACGTGCGGACCGCCCGTGCCAAGGGACTGTCCCGGGGCTCCGTCGTCGGCGGGCACGCGCTCCGCAACTCGCTGGTCACGGTGGTGACCGTGCTCGGCCTCCAGCTCGGACACCTGATATCCGGCGCCGTCGTCACGGAGCAGATCTTCGTCCTCCCCGGCTTCGGCAAGCTCACCATCGACGCCGTCTTCACCCGCGACTACGCCACACTCCAGGCCGTGGTGCTCTGCACCTCCGCCGCGTACATCCTCATCAACCTGCTGGTCGACGTGGTCTATTCGGTCATCGACCCGCGCATCCGGCTCGGAGGTGCCCGGTGACCACCGCGACCACAGTGCCCACCACCCCACGCAAGGCGAGCATCCGGAAGTCAGGCGGCAAGCTGCGCGCCCTGCGCAGGAACCGGCTCGCGCTCACCGGCGGGATCATCGCCGCGGTCTTCGTCCTGGCCGCCCTGTTCGCCCCGCTCGTCGCCCCGTACGACCCGTCGCAGCCGGACTTCGGGAACGTACTGGCCGAACCCGGCGCCGCGCACTGGCTCGGGACGGACGACCTCGGCCGCGACCAGCTCTCCCGCATCGTCCACGGCGCCCGCGCGTCCATGCAGGTCGGCCTCGTCGCCGTCGTACTGGCCTTCCTCGTCGGCGTACCGCTGGGGCTGCTCGCCGGGTACTACGGACGGTTCGCGGACACGGCGGTGTCCCGCCTCACCGACACCATGCTGGCGTTCCCGTTCCTGGTGCTCGCCGTCGGACTCGCCGCGATCCTCGGCCCGTCGCTCACCAACGCGACCATCGCCATCGGCATCTCGCAGATCCCCGCCGTCATCCGGATCACACGGGCCGAGACCCTGAGGCTCAAGCACGTCGACTACGTCGCCGCGGCCGTCGCCAACGGCGGCGGGGACGGCACCGTCCTCTTCCGGCACATCCTGCCCAACGCCACCTCCGCCCTGATCGTCCAGGCGACCGTGGGCATCCCCGCCGCGATCATCGGCGAGGCGCTGCTGAGCTTCCTCGGCCTCGGCGTCCAGCCCCCGGACCCCTCGCTCGGCGTGATGCTCTCCGGCGCCCAGTCCTTCCTGGCGCCCGCACCCTGGCTCGCCGTCTTCCCCGGCCTCGCGATCGTCGCGGCGACGCTCGCCTTCAACCTGCTCGGCGACGGGCTGCGTGACGTCCTGGACCCCCGAGGAGCAACCCGATGACCGAGACCGTTCCCGAACCCGCGCGGAAGACGCCGGCCGGACCCGTGCTCAGCGTGCGCGACCTGTCGGTCTCCTTCCGCTCCGACACCCGCACCGTGCACGCGGTCGACGGGGTCTCCTACGACCTGGCGCCCGGCGAGGTCCTCGCCGTGGTGGGGGAGTCGGGGTGCGGCAAGTCCGTCACCTCGATGGCCACCATGGGGCTGCTGCCGCCGACCGCCCGGATCGGCGGCTCGATCAGGCTCGCCGGACGCGAGCTGGTCGGCGCGTCGGAGAAGGAGCTCCAGAAGGTCCGCGGCAAGGACATCGCGATGATCTTCCAGGAGCCCATGACCTCCCTGAACCCGGTCCTCACCATCGGCCGGCAGATCGGCGAGGTGCTGCGACGACACCAGGGACTGAGCCGTAAGGAGGCCAGGGCGCGCGCCGTGGAGCTCCTCGAACTCGTCGGGATCCCGGCGCCGGCACGCCGCGTCGACGAGTACCCGCACCAGCTCTCCGGCGGAATGCGGCAGCGCGTCATGATCGCCATCGCGGTGGCCTGCGACCCTGCCGTCCTCATCGCCGACGAGCCGACGACCGCACTGGACGTCACCGTGCAGGCGGGCATCCTCGAGGTCCTCCAGTCCCTGCGCGAACGCCTCGGCACCGCCATCGTCCTCGTCACGCACGACCTGGGTGTCGTCGCCGACGCCGCCGACCGGGTGCTGGTGATGTACGCGGGCCGCGCCGTCGAACAGGCCCCGGTGTACGACCTGTTCGCCTCCGGCCGCCACCCCTACACCCGCGGACTGCTCGGCGCCGTGCTGCGTCCCGGCGGCGAGGGCAAGCGGCGGCTTCCCGAGATCCCCGGCCTGGTCCCGAGCCTGGACAGCCAGCCCGACGCCTGCACGTTCGCGCCCCGCTGCTCCCGCGCCGACGACACGTGCACGGGCAGCCGGCCCGGGTTCCGCGCCGTCGACCGGGAGGCCGGAGCGGACGCCCCGCACCGGGCCGCCTGCTGGCACCCGTACGCGGACGGCGAGACGGCCGACCCGTACGCGGACGGCGAGGCGGCCGTGAGCGGTGAGCCGACACCGGTCGCCGCCGGCCGCGAGGCCCCCCGAACCCCCGCGCGGGCCGATGACCCCGGAACGCGACCCGACCAGGAGGCCGGAAAGTGACCACCGCACAGGCCGTCCCCGCACCGCGCGAGGACGACACCGACGCCCCGCAGCCGCCGGTGCTCGAGATCAACGGCATGGAACGGCACTTCGGTGCCTCCGGCGGCGGCACCGTACGGGCCGTCGACGGCGTCTCGATCACCATCGGCCGTGGTGAGGTCGTCGGCCTCGTCGGCGAGTCCGGCAGCGGCAAGTCGACCGTCGGCCGGTGCGCCGTACGCCTCGACGAACCCACCGCCGGCACCGTCCACATCAACGGCACCGACGTCAGCCACCTCTCCCGCCGGGCGCTGCGCCCCCTGCGCAAGGACTTCCACCTGGTCTTCCAGGACCCCTCGTCCTCGCTCGACCCGCGGATGACCGTCGGCCAGATCATCGCCGAGCCCATCCGGCTGCACCGCCGTGCCCGCGGAGCGGCCGTACGCGAACGGGTCGAGCAGCTGCTGGGCCAGGTCGGTCTGCGCCCCGAGCACGCCGACCGGCACCCTCATGAGCTGTCGGGCGGGCAGCGCCAGCGCATCTCGATCGCGCGGGCCCTGTCCTGCGACCCCGATCTGGTCGTGGCCGACGAACCGACCTCGGCGCTCGACGTCTCGGTCCAGGCGTCCGTGCTCAACCTCCTGGCCGACCTCCAGCGCGACCGCGGCTTCGGCTGCCTCTTCATCACCCATGACCTGGCGGCCGTCGAGTTCCTCGCCGACCGGATCGCCGTGATGTACCTCGGGCAGATCGTCGAACAGGCGCCGACCGCCGAGCTGTTCGCCGCCCCCAAGCACCCCTACACCCAGGCCCTGCTCTCCGCCGCGCCGGTTCCCGACCCGGTCGTCCAGCGCTCCCGGGAACGCATCGTGCTGCACGGCGAACTGCCGAGCCCGCTCGACCCGCCCGCCGGTTGCCGCTTCCACACCCGCTGCCCGCTCGCCGTCGACCGGTGCCGCACGGAGGTCCCCGCCCTGCGCGACATCCCCGGCGGGCGCCAGGTCTCCTGCCACCTCGTGACCGACGACGGCACCGCACCGGACGCGGCCGCCTGACCCGTCCCTGTCCGGGACAGGTCTCCCGTACGTACGATCCGCAACGCACCACGGAACCAGAGAAATCAGCACGCCGCAGCAAGGAGCCGCACCCGTGTTCACCACCCGCCCCACCCTCCAGGGCACCTTCGGCATGGTGTCCTCCACCCACTGGCTCGCCTCGCAGTCGGCGATGGCCGTCCTGGAGGACGGCGGCAACGCCTACGACGCGGCCGTCGCCGCCGGATTCGTCCTCCACGTCGTCGAACCGCACCTCAACGGCCCGGCCGGCGAGGTCCCGATGATCCTCGCGCCGAAGGACGGCGAGGTGCGGGTCCTGTGCGGCCAGGGCCCCGCCCCCGCGGGCGCCACCGCCGCGCACTACCGTTCGCTGGGACTCGACCTGGTCCCCGGCACGGGTCCGCTCGCCGCAGCCGTACCGGGCGCCTTCGACGCCTGGATGATGCTGCTGCGTGACCACGGGACCAAGACCCTCGCCGAGGTCCTGCGGTACGCGATCGGATACGCCGAGGACGGGCACGCCCCCGTCGAGCGCGTCGGCCAGACGGTGGAGACCGTCCGCGAGCTGTTCGAGACCGAGTGGCCGTCCTCCGCCGAGGTGTACCTCCCCGGCGGAAGGGCGCCCGAGCCCGGCAAGCTGTTCCGCAACCCGGCCCTGGCCGCCACCTGGCGCCGCCTCGTGGAGGAGGCCGAGGAGGAGGGCGGCGAGGACCGCGTCGCGCAGATCGACGCCGCCCGTGCCGTCTGGCGCACGGGATTCATCGCCGAGGCACTGGTCCGCCAGGCCGCCGTCCCCACCATGGACACCAGCGGTGCCCGCCACACCGGCACCCTCACCGCCGCCGACCTGGCGGGCTGGTCCGCGACGTACGAGGCGCCCGCCACCTACGAGTGGAACGGCTGGACGCTGGCCAAGGCAGCCGGCTGGAGCCAGGGCCCCGCGTTCCTCCAGCAGCTCGCCCTCCTCCCCGCCGAGCTCCCGGCGTACGGTTCGGCCGACTACGTCCACCTCCTCATCGAGGGCTGCAAGCTCGCCATGGCCGACCGCGAGGCCTGGTACGGCGACGCCACGGACGTCCCGCTCGACACGCTGCTCTCGGGGCCGTACAACGACGAACGCCGCGCCCTGATCAAGGACACCGCGTCCCTCGAACTGCGCCCCGGCAGCCCCGGGGGCCGCACCCCGGTCCTCAGCGCGCACGCCGACGCCGTCGCCTCCGGCGAGGCGGGCTTCGACGCCATGGGCATCCCGGTCGCCGGAGCGGGCGAGCCGACGGTCGCGAAGGAGGGCGCGGGCGAGCCGACGGCCACCGCGGACCGTGCCGGCGAGCCGACGGTGGCCAGGGACGGCGCGACCCGCGGCGACACCTGCCACCTCGACATCGTGGACCGCTGGGGGAACATGGTCGCCGCCACGCCCAGCGGCGGCTGGCTCCAGTCCAACCCGGTCGTGCCCGAGCTGGGCTTCCCGCTCGGGACCCGGCTGCAGATGGCCTGGCTCGACGAGGGCCTGCCGAACACACTGACCCCCGGCCGCCGTCCGCGCACCACGCTGACCCCGTCGCTCGCCCTGCGCGGCGGAGTCCCCGTCATGGCCTTCGGAACCCCCGGCGGCGACCAGCAGGACCAGTGGCAGCTGCACTTCTTCCTCGCCGTGGCGCTGCGCGCCGAGGTCCGGGGCGGCCTCGACCTCCAGGGCGCCATCGACGCCCCGAACTGGCACAACGACAGCTTCCCGGGCTCGTTCTTCCCGCGCGGGATGCGCCCCGGCAGCGTCACCGTCGAGGAGGGCATGCACCCGGAGGTCGTCGCGGAGCTGCGCCGGCGGGGCCACGACGTCACGGTGGGCGACCCGTGGTCCGAGGGCCGGATGTGCGCCGTCGCCAGGGATCCGGAGACCGGCGTCCTGTCCGCCGCCGCCAATCCCCGTGGGATGCAGGGATACGCGGTCGGCCGCTGACCACCTGCCCGGGGTGCGCCCGGCGGGCCGTGCTTAGCTGGAGTCATGATCGATGACTTCCTGTACGGGACCGCCGGGCCGACGGCCGAGGTGGAGGCGGCTGTCCGGGCGGCGGCCGCCGCCGAGATCCTGCCCCGCTACCGACAGCTGGCCGCGCACGAGATCGTCGAGAAGAGCGGCCCGCACGACCTGGTCACCGCCGCTGACCGGCTCGCCGAGGAACACCTCACCGCGGCCCTGACCCGGCTGCTTCCCGGTTCGGTCGTGGTCGGCGAGGAGGCCGTACACGCCGATCCCTCGGTCAACGACGCGCTCGGCGGCGACGCGCCCGTGTGGATCGTCGACCCCGTCGACGGCACCCGCCAGTTCGTGCACGGCGAGCCCGGCTTCTGCACGCTGGTGGCCCTGGCCCTGCACGGAGAGGTGTACGCCTCATGGACGTACGCCCCGGTGCTCGACGAGATGGCCGTCGCCGTGCGGGGCAGGGGTGCCACGCTCAACGGCACCGCTCTGCACAGCGGTTCGCCCGTGCCCGGCGCGGTACTCAAGGTGGCCATGTCCCACCCCGACTACACCTCCGACGCCCAGAAGCGCGCCCTGCTCGGCCTGCGCACCGACGGCATCGACGCCCGCGCGTGCGGGTCGGCGGGCCTGGAATACCTCGCCGTCGCCTGCGGAGCGCAGGACGCGGTCGCCTTCAACTGGGAGTTCGCGTGGGACCACGCGGCGGGCCTGCTCCTGGTCACCGAGGCGGGAGGCGCCGAGTCGACGCTGTCGGGCGCCCCGTACCGCATCACCGGCGGGAACGACCTGCCGTTCACCGCGGCGAGGGACAGGGCGACGGCGGAGCGGGTCCTTCAGGCGCTGCGCGCCGGCCGGCAGGGCTAGACCGCCTAGGTGGGACTTCGTCCCGCAGGCGTCGCACCGAACACCTCAGGCACCGCCGGCCGGCGGTCCGCCGTCCAGCACCGCCCGCACGTCACGGACGACGTCGGCCGCCGTCTCGACCGCTGCCGTGTCCAGTCCGCGCAGGGCCGCGGACACCCGGTGCGTGAAGTCCGCCGGGGTATCGGGCAGTGCGGCGGCGGAGGCGAGCGCTCCCTTCTCGTTGAGGCACCAGACGCGGTGGTGGGCGTGCAGGGCCTGGGCGAGGATCCCGAAGGCCCTCGAGAGGCAGAGGGCGACGTGGAGGGTGTCCCCGGCCGGGGCCGACTTGCGGGCGGCGGCCACGGAGAAGTCCGCTTCCCAGGCCGCGTCGGTCAGCGCACGGCGCAGCGGCTCCGGATAGGCGCGCATGGACTGCTGGAGGCGTGTCAGCTCACCGCCCGGGTCCTCGAGCACCCGGCCGAGGGCGACCTCTCCGACGTAGCAGGGGGACCAGAAACCCAGCGGATGGCCGGGCTGGACCCCAACCTCGAAGTGTCCCGCCCGGCAGTCCGACCACACCGTCTCGACCCGGTCGAGATCGCGCAGGATCCAGTCGACGGCGACGCCGTCCACCGTGAGCCACGCTCCGCCGTTCACCCAGGGGCCCCACCCGCCCGGTCCCGCCACGTCGGCCGGTGTCCCCTGGATCTCGGACGCCACCGCGGTGAGGGCGGCCAGGTCAGGGGCGCCCCGGTAGTAGACGCCCAGATCCCAGTCGGAATCGGGGCGGTGGGTGCCGCGGGCCCGGCTCCCGCCCAGAACGACCGCCTCGATACCGGACAGCCGGGCGAGCCGGGAGGCCATCGTGGTGACGGCCGGGGAAGGTGCGCACGCGTTGTTCATCGGGCGGGACGTTACCCGGAGACCCGTTGTCGGTGCGCCCGAATATCCTGGGTGCCCTGGCCGCCGGCTGACAAAGGAGTCCGAAGGTGCCATCGATGCTGGATGCCGTCGTCGTGGGCGCGGGCCCGAACGGGCTGACGGCCGCGGTCGAGCTGGCCCGCCGCGGCTTTTCCGTGCAGGTGTTCGAGGCGGGGGAGACCGTCGGCGGCGGCGCCCGCACCGAGGAGCTGACCCTTCCCGGCTTCCGCCACGACCCGTGTTCCGCCGTGCACCCCCTGGGCATCGGATCCCCGGCGTTCAAGGCGATGCCGCTCGCACGGCACGGCCTCGAATGGCTGCAGGCGCCGCTGTCGCTCGCCCACCCGTTCCCGGACGGTTCCGCCGCCGTGCTCACCGGGTCCGTCGGGCAGACCGCCATGTCACTGGGCCCGGAGGACGCCGGTGCCTACCGCAGGCTGGTCGCACCCTTCACAGGCCACTGGGACACCCTCGCCCAGGACTTCCTGCGCACCCCGTGGGACGGCCTGCCCCGGGATCCCTACCGCTGGGCGCGCTTCGGAGTGGACGCGGTCCAGCCGGCCACGCTGCTGTCCCGGCGCTTCCAGGGCGAGAAGGCGCGCGGCCTGATCGCGGGCCTCGCCGGACACGCCATCGCGCCCGCCCGCGGCCTCGCGACCGGCGGAATCGCGCTGCTCTTCGCGCTGGCCGCGCACGAGAACGGCTGGCCGGTGCCTCGCGGGGGTTCGCAGGCCATCTCCGACGCCCTCGCCTCCTTCCTGCGCGAACAGGGGGGCACCATCCGCACGGGGTTCGAAGTCAAACGTCTGGACGAACTCCCGCCCGCCCGCGCGTACGTCTTCGACACCTCACCGACCGCGCTCGCCCGGATCGCCGGGCTGGGCGGTGCCTACGACCGCTATCGCTACGGCCCGTCCTGCTTCAAGATCGATTACGCGATGTCGGGGCCCGTTCCCTGGACGGCCGAGGACGCCCGGCGCGCCGGCACGGTCCACGTCGGCCCCTCCGCCGCCGAGATCGACGCCGCGCTGCGAGCCGCCGTGGCGGGCCGCGCCCCGAGCGTCCCGTTCCTGATCACCGCGCAGCCGAGCCTCGTCGACCCGAGCCGGGCCCCCGAAGGCCGCCATGTCTTCTGGGCGTACGGGCATGTCCCGGCAGGCTGGGAGGGCGACGCCACCGAGGTCGTCGAGCGCCAGCTGGAGCGGTTCGCCCCCGGGTTCCGCGACCTGGTCCTGGCCCGCGCGGTCGCCGGACCTCCCCGACTCGCCGTGCGGAACGCCAACTACGTCGGCGGCGACATCGCCACCGGGGCGTTCACCGGGCTGCAGACGGTGCTCCGGCCCAAGCTCGCCCGCGTGCCGTACGCCACCGCGCACCCGGCGGTCTTCCTCTGCTCGTCGGCCACCCCGCCCGGCCCCGGTGTGCACGGCATGTCGGGGCACCACGCGGCGAAGGCGGTGTGGCGGCGCCTGAGGGCAGCCTGAGGGGCGGGCGGGGCGGCCCGTGCCCCATGGCCGCCGGGTACGGTGTGCCGCGACGACGCTCGGGGCTCGTGGCGGCGGATCCGACCAGCCGCGTCAATACGCCCCGGCCCCCCACCCGGAGGCCTGGGCGGCGCGCCGTCCCCGCCCTCGACTACGCGCGGCCGAGCAGGCGGCACGGCAACGCCCGCTCGCCCGCCCGGCCGTCCTCGCCGCGCTCCACGCGGTAGAGACGGGCAGCAGGGGCCCGGGTCACCGCCTCCTGGTGGCGCCCGTCCGTGAAGAGGACGCCCACCCCGTCGTCCAACGCCCACCCCGCAGGGAGCATGCCCCCGGCCACGGCGTCCTGGTAGGAGGGCCGGCGGCCGGGTTCGCTGTCGTAGTGGGGGCACACCGACCCCGGCAGAAGGCCGAGACCGTCCCGCAGGAAGGTCAGCGGACCGAAGGAGTCGGTGTGTGAGCCCTCGGCCCAGCAGTTGGCGCCGGCACTGACACCGCACAGCAGCGTCCCCCGGCCTGCGGCCTCGCGCAGCAGACGGTCCACCCCGTGTACGCGCCAGACCGCGAGCATGTTCGCGGTGTTGCCGCCGCCGACGTACACCACGTCCTGGGAGAGCAGGAACGTCCGCAGGGCATCGTCGTCGAGCTCTCTCCGGAACAAGGGCAGGACGGAGGCGTCACAGCGGCGTGACCCGAAGGCGCCCCGGAACCGCTCGACGTACGCCGGTGCGTCCCCGCTCGCAGTGGGGACGAAGCACACCTTGGGCCGCGCGGCGCGCGCGTGCGACAGCAGCCAGTCGTCCAGCAGCCCGTCGTCGTCCATGGAGAACCCTCCCCCGAGGAGTGCCAGACGGGGAACCGGAACGAGGACCACAGGAGTGTCTCCTCAGCAGGCGGGCGGGCAGGAAACGGTGCTCCGAACCCTGACGGGCCACGGGTCCGTCCGCAAGGGAATTGATCGCGCCGAGCAGAGGTACGGCCCGGCTCGCACCGGATGCACGAGCGGGACCGGACCTGGCCCGCACCCCGCGCACGGGCCGCGACCGGGCGACTTCAGAGGGCCTCCGGTCCCCGCTCGCCCGTGCGGACCCGCACGGCGGTCTCCACGGGCACCGCCCACACCTTGCCGTCGCCGATCTTGCCGGTGCGGGCGGCGCGGACCACCGCTTCGAGGACCGGCTCCGCGTCCGCGTCCTCGACGAGGACCTCCATCCGGATCTTGGGCACCAGGTCCACTCGGTACTCGGCGCCCCGGTAGACCTCGGTGTGGCCGTGCTGACGTCCGTATCCGCTGGCCTCCGTGACCGTCATGCCGTTCACGCCGAGGTCCTGCAGGGCGGTCTTCACCTCGTCGAGGCGGTGCGGCTTCACGACCGCGGTGATGAGCTTCATGGGGCGGTGCTCCTGTCCTGGATCGAGGTGCTCAGCGGCCCGGGGTCTGCGCGGCGGCATGACCCAGGCCGCCGTGATCGTAGGCGCTCTCCGCGTGCACCGTCTGGTCCAGGCCCGCGAGTTCCTCCTCCTCGGAGGCCCGCACGCCATCAGCCGGTCGATCGCCTTGCCGATTTGGTACGTCACCAGGAAGGTGTAGCCGGCCACGGCGAGCACGGCGACGGCCTGCCGGACGAGCTGGTCCACTCCGCCGCCGTAGAGGAGACCCTCCGCGCCACCGGTCATCGTGGCCGTCGCGAACAGCCCTATGAGCAGCGTGCCCACGACACCACCGACGAAGTACACGCCCACCACGTCCAGGGAGTCGTCGTAGTCGAACCTGAACTTCCACGCGACCGCGTACGAGCAGACGACACCGGCCACGAGTCCGACGACGGAGGCGCCCAGGACACCGACGGTCCCGCACGCGGGCGTGATCGCCACCAGGCCGGCGACCACGCCGGACGCCGCGCCGAAGGTGGTCGGGTGGCCGTCGCGCCTCTGCTCGACGAAGAGCCGGCCGAGAAGGCCGGTGCATCCGGCGACCAGGGTGTTGAGGACCGAGGCGGCTGCCAGGCCGTTGGCGCCCAGCGCCGAGCCGCCGTTGTCATTGCGTGAAGGTGACCGAAACCTCACCGCGGACGGGGCGAAGGCCTCCGCCGGGCCGCCCGGATCAGGTGGACGGCCCGGCGGAGGCGGCTACGGCCGGGGCTACGGCGTCACCTTGTTGCCGCCGAAGGTCACGACGAGGGAGCCGTCCGTGGCGAACGACCAGTCCATCGCACCGGAGTAAGCGGAGCAGGCGGAACCGTTCGAGCCCTTCCAGAACTGGTTGGAGCCGTCGGCGTCGCCCACGGTCTTGTCGTTGGAACCGTCGTCACTCCGGCACGAGACGTTGTCGCGGAAGACCGAAGTGCCCTTGTCGAAAGAGAAGTTGCGCTCGGCGTTGTCGATGCTGACGTTGTCCGACACCGTCATCGAGCCGGGGTTGCTGTTGTAGGTGAAGCCGTGTTTGCCGTTGTCGTAGGCGATGTTGCGCCGGACGAGGTGGTCGACCTCGATGCCGTCGCCGCCGAGCTTGTAGCCGTTGCGGTCGCCGTCGGAGTTCACCGTTCCGTCGGAGAGGGTGCCGTTCTCGTAGGCGAGGGAGTCCTCGATGGTCACCGGGCCGATGGGGCCCGTCTCCGACTTGGTGTAGAGATCCCAGCCGTCGTCGATGTTGTTGTGGGCGACGGTGTGGCGGAAGACGTTGCCGGGGCCCGAGGTGAGCTTCGAGGCGAAGCCGTCGGCGTCCTCGCCGTCGGAGTCGGCGTTGTCGTGCGACTCGGAGCTGAGGATGAGGTTGTTCGCAGGCCACTCGTCGCCGGGGGTGTCGGAGGCGATCCGCGAGATCTGCAGGCCCGTGTCGTGGTTGAAGCGCGTCACGACGTGTTCGATGACGTTGTCGCTGCCGCCGACGAAGATCCCGTTGTCACCGGCGTGCTCGACGACGATGCCGTCGATGTGCCAGTACGTGCCGTTCACGGCGAGCCCGCGGTTGGCCGGGTCCTCGCTCATGGCCGCGAAGTTCAGGACCGGGGTCTCGTCCGGATAGGCGGCGAGCGTGGTGCGGGCGCCGGAGGTGCCGTCGTTGCCCGGCGGGATCGTGACCGTCTCCGCGTACGCGTAGGTCCCGCCCCGCAGGTAGATCGTCCCGCCCGAGGTGACGCGGCTGATCGCCGAGGGGAGCGTCGTCGGGTCCGACTCCGTACCGGCCGCGTCGTCGCTGCCGTCCGGCGCCACGTGGAGGGCGTCGGCGGCCGGCACGGCGGGTGCGCCGACCGCACCGGTGGCGCCGGCGGGGGCGGACGTGGCCTGCGCCATGGGGCCGGACAGTGCGACGAGTGAACCGGCCAGCAGGCCGATGCACGCGATGACGCGCTTGTTCTTCTGCATCGTTCGTCTCCAGGTGGGGGAGGTTGGACCGGCCGGCGTGAGCCGGGGCGGCGATTCCGGTGACTCCGGGGTGGGCCCCGGGCCGGCACGGGTTCGGCCGGAGGTGAGGCCGGGCGGGCGCATGGGGGAGCGGCCCTTCCTGTCGCGGCTCGGGGGTGCGGCGACAGCGATCTGTCCGCGCAGCTGAACGGACGGTGCGGCCGACACCACGCTGGGTGGGGGGGCAAGCGCTTTCTTCGACCGTAAACGGCTGTCGTGACCGCGTCAATGCTTGTGTACGTGGGTGAAGTTCAGTCACCTGAACGCGATCGGGCATCCGCCCCGTCGTGGTCTCCGGGAGAGGCCGTCGCCGCCCCGCACCGCGACGGAGGTCCCGGTGAGGTCGATGTCGGATTTCCGCCAGCCGCCCGGCCCTCCGTGCCCGATGCTTGGACCATGCACACCGACACCGAGCGCTGCGTGCGAGCCGTACGGTCGAAGGACGCCCGCTTCGACGGATGGTTCTTCACCGCGGTCCTCACCACCCGGATCTACTGCCGTCCCAGCTGCCCGGTCGTGGCGCCGAAGGTCCGGAACATGACCTTCTACCCCAGCGCCGCCGCGTGTCAGCAGGCCGGATTCCGGGCCTGCAAGCGGTGCCGGCCCGACACGAGCCCCGGCTCCCCCGAGTGGAACGCCCGGGCGGACTCCGTCGCCCGGGCGATGCGTCTCATCCAGGACGGGGTCGTCGACAGGGAAGGCGTACCGGGGCTCGCCGCCCGGCTCGGTTACTCCGCCAGGCAGGTCGAGCGGCAGCTCCTCGCCGAGCTCGGCGCGGGACCGCTCGCGCTGGCCCGGTCCCAGCGCGCCCAGACCGCGCGGGTGCTCATCGAGACCACCGGACTTCCCATGGCCGAGATCGCGTTCGCCGCCGGGTTCTCGTCGATCCGTACGTTCAACGACACCGTGCGTGAGGTCTTCGCGCTCGCCCCGGGTGAACTGCGGGTCCGCGCGGCGCGGGGGCGCCCCGAGCCGGGGCCCGCCGGGGTGATAGCCCTACGGCTGCCCTACCGCGCACCGCTCAGCCCCGGCAACCTCTTCGGGCACCTCGCCGCGACCGCCGTCCCCGGCGTCGAGGAATGGCGAGACGGCGCCTACCGCCGCACACTCACCCTCCCGCACGGGCACGGCATCGTGGCGCTGTCCCCGCGGCCCGGCCACATCGACTGCCGGCTCTCCCTCACCGACCCCCGCGACCTCACCCAGGCCATCAGCCGATGCCGCAGACTCCTCGACCTGGATGCCGACCCGGTCGCCGTGGACGACCAGCTGCGCTCGGATCCCCTGCTCGCCCCGTTGGTCGACACGTCTCCGGGACGCCGGGTGCCACGCACCGTCGACGGCGCGGAGTTCGCCGTACGCGCGGTGCTCGGACAGCAGGTCTCCACGGCCGCCGCCCGCACCCACGCGGCCCGTCTGGTCCGCGCACACGGGGTGCCGGTGGAAGACCCCGAGGGCGGGCTGACCCATCTTTTCCCGGCCCCCGAGGCGCTGGCGGATCTCGACCCCGAGGCGCTCGCTCTGCCCCGCAGCCGCCGCGCCACGCTCACCACCCTCGTCGCCGCCCTCGCCGACGGATCCCTGAGCCTGGGGGAGGGGACCGACTGGGAGGAGGCCCGTGCCGACCTGGCCGCACTCCCGGGTTTCGGGCCCTGGACGGTTGAGGTCATCGCCATGCGCGCCCTCGGGGACCCGGACGCCTTCCTCCCCACCGACCTCGGCATCCGCAGGGCTGCCGGACAGCTCGGCCTCCCGGCGACCCCCGCGGCCCTCACCGCACGTGCCGCGCGGTGGCGCCCCTGGCGCGCGTACGCCGTGCAGTACCTGTGGACCGTTCACGACCACCCGATCAACCATCTGCCCGTCCAGGGGCGTGAGGAAGAACGATGACCACCACACCTACGGTGACCAGGCAGCACACGGTCATCGACAGCCCGTACGGGGCGCTCACCCTGGTCGCGACCGACGGCGTGCTGTCCGGTCTGTACATGACCGGGCAGCGACACCGCCCGCCCGAGGAGACCTTCGGCGCACCCGACCTGCGGCCCTTCGGTGAGGCCGCCCGTCAGCTGAACGCCTACTTCGCGGGTGAGCTGACGGAGTTCGACCTCCCGCTGCGCCTGGAAGGCACTCCCTTCCAGCGCGGCGTATGGGCCGAACTCGTACGGATCCCGTACGGCGAGACCCGCTCCTACGGCGAACTGGCCGGCCGTCTCGGCAAGCCCGGCGCCTCCCGCGCGGTGGGCCTCGCCAACGGCAAGAACCCCATCGGGATCATCGTTCCCTGTCACCGCGTGATCGGAGCCTCGGGGAGCCTGACGGGGTACGGCGGCGGGCTGGACCGCAAGCAGCAACTGCTCGCTTTCGAACGGGGTGCGGAGGGCGAGGCGCCGGTTCTGTTCTGACCGGGCGGCCGGACCGGACCCGGGCATCCGGGTGGCACCCGGTCATCACGGCCACCTGCGCCCCGGCCGGCCGCGCCCCGGCAGCCCTTGGCCCCGGCCACCCGCGCCCCGGCAGCCCTTGGCCCCGGCCACCCGTGCCCCGGCCGGCCGGCAGCCCCGGCCACCCGCGCCCCGGCCGGCCGGCAGCCCCGGCCACCCGCGCCCCGGCCGGCCGGCAGCCCCGGCCCCGGCCGGCAGGCCTGCTCAGCCCGTGAAGATCTCGACGACCGACCAGATCGCCAGACCGAGCATGCACACACCGCCGATGCGCTGCACCGTCTTCAGCGGCACCCGCTTGGCGATGAACCGCCCCGCCAGGAGCGCCAGCGCCGACACCGACATGAGGGCGGCGGCCGCCCCGATCGCCGTGGACCACGCGCCGTTGCTCGCGGCCAGGTTCGCGGTGGTGATCTGGGTCAGGTCGCCCCACTCGCTGATGAACACCGCCATGAAGGCGGTCGAGTAGACCGGCCAGAAGCCCGTGACGGTCTTGATCTCCTCGTCCTCGTCGTCGTCGCCGCCCCCGCTGCGCAGCAGCATGAAGGCGCCGAAGGCGAAGAGCGCGGCCGAGACCAGCTTGACGATCCAGTCGGGCAGCAGACCGATCAGCCCGCCCGCCCCGACCGCGATGGCGACGTGCACGACGAAGGCGGACGACGTGCCGAACCAGACGTAGAGCGGGCGCATGCGTGTGCCCATGGCCAGCGAGGCGAACATCGTCTTGTCGGGGAGCTCCGCGAGGAAGATCAGCCCGAAGGCGGTGAGGATCGCCAGGGGGTCGAGATGCATTCCGGGTGGCTTTCTGTGAGAGCCGGGCCCCGGGCCTTCCGCGAAGCGCCACTCGGGCTGTTTCGGAGGACCACTCGGCCCGGCATGACCGCAGCACCCGCAGGGCGCGGGCGTGTCATACCTGACCGAAGGTCTCGCCCACCCGTAACGATCTACGAGCCCGGCCACCGGGAACCCGGGGGCTCCAGTGTGTCGACGACCGGTTTGCGGGGCTACTCCCCTTCGCAGCCGTCAACGATACCCCACCCGAGACGCGGGGGAGCGGCTCGGTACAGTCGCACGATGATCAGCCACGCCGTCCCCGGGAGCGCCCCCGCATGAGCCGCCGACCGCGCAAGGCCGCCGGAGCCGGGCCGTCCCGCCCCACGGTGAGCGTCTGCCGGGGCTGCTGCTGCGGCACCCCGAAGATCCCCGGCGTGGACCACGCCAACCAGCTCGCGGAACTGCGCAGGTCCCTGGACGGGGCAGCTACCGTGCGCGCGGTGGAGTGCCTGGACGCCTGCGAGCACGGCAACGTCATGGTCGTCCAGCCCTCGGCCGAGGGCCGGCGCGCGGGCGGCCGCCCCGTCTGGCTCGGGCTGGTCAACGATCCGCACGCCGTCGCCGACATCGCCGCGTGGGCCGCGGACGGCGGACCCGGCCTCGCGGACGCACCGGAGATCCTGGACCTGTACGCGTTCAGCCCGTCCCGCCGGATCCGGGCAGGACTGGAGGGCGAGGGGTCTTGAAGACCCGGACACACGGCAGGAGCGGTGCGACGCACCGACGTCCCGGCCTGGCACTGGTGCTGGGGCTGGCCGGACTGCTGAGCGGGTGCGGGCCTGCCCCGGCGCACACGGACTCTCTCCCGGCCGGAGAGAGGCCGTTCTGGCAGGCCGAGTTCGACGGAGCTGCGGCCACCCGCCCGTCGGAAGGGTCCTGGACCACCGAGACCGGAAACAGGGACGCCGAGGGGTGGGGCAACAACGAGCTGCAGTACTACACGGACGACGCCGCCAACTCCTCACTCGACGGCGCGGGTCACCTCGTGATCTCGGCCCGCCCCGCCCCCGCCGGGTCCGAGCTGCCCTGCTACACGCAGGAGTTCTGCACCTGGACGTCGGCCCGCCTGACCACCGAGGGAAAGGTCGCGCTCACCCGCGGACGCGTGGAGATCCGCGCGAAGATGCCCACCGGTACGGGGCTGCTGCCGGCGATCTGGATGCTGGGCGACAGCGCGGCCGAATGGCCCGGACAGGGTGAGATCGACATCTGTGAGGTGGTCGGTGGAGAACCGCGAACGGTGTACGGCACCGCACACGGGCCGACCTACTTCAACGAGAACGGAATCGGCAGCTCCACCACCCTCGAGGCGGACGCGTCACAGGCGTTCCACACCTACGCCGTCGACAAGCAACCGCGCCGCATCACCTGGTCCGTCGACGGAGAGCCGTACTTCACGTTGACTCCGTCCGAGTTGCCCGCACCAAGCGACTGGGTCTTCGAGCAGGACATGCACCTGCTGCTCAACGTCGCTGTCGGAGGCGACTGGCCCGGCCCTCCCGACACGTCGACGCCGTCCCCCGCGCCGATGACGGTCGACTACGTGCGCTTCTACGGCGAGGGCCGCGCTTGACGGTCCGCCGGAGGACACCTCATCCCCGGTCCGCGGAAAGCTCCTCCAGCAACGTGGGCAGCGCCGTCCCGATGGGTTCGCGGACGGTCTCCTCGGCCAGGTCGTCGTAGGGGGTCGGCTCGGCGTTCACCACGACGAGCCGGGCTCCGTGCTCCACCGCGATCCCCGCCAGCGAGGCCGCGGGCTGCACCTGGAGTGTCGTTCCCACGGCGATGAACACCTGGCTCGCCTTGGTGATCGCCATCGCCTCGGCCAGCACCTGTGGATCCAGGCGCTCCCCGAACATCACCGTCGCAGGTTTCAGGATCCCGCCGCAGTCCGTGCAGGGCGGGTCCGCCTCGCCGGCTTCGACACGGGCCAGTGCGTCCGCCATCGCCGACCGGGCGTGGCACCGGGTGCAGACCACCTCGCGTGCGGTCCCGTGGAGCTCCACGACCTTGCGGGCGGACAGCCCCGCCAGCTGGTGCAGTCCGTCGACGTTCTGTGTGATCACCCGGACCGCGGTGCCCGACCGCTCGAGCGCGACCACCGCACGATGGGCGGCGTTCGGCTCGGCACCCCATGCCGCGCTGGTGCGCCGCATCTGCCAGGAGCGGCGCCGGATCGCCGGATCAGCCATGTAGAAGTCGTACGTGACGAGCTTCTCCGCCTCCGGGTCCTTCCGCCAGAGGCCCTGGGGCCCGCGGTAGTCGGGAATGCCGGAGTCCGTGGAGATCCCGGCGCCGCTGAGGATCGCGACGAGAGTCATGGCCCGAGCCTACGGACGGTCCGGTCCGGCGGCGATGACATTTTCGCCGGCGCCCCTTAGGGTCCGGGGCATGGCCAAGGTCAACGTCAGTCTGGACGCGGAACTCGTCGTGGAGGTCATGGTGCTCGCGGGCGTCGGCAATCCACAGGACGCCGTCGAACTCGTCGTGCGCGACTACATCGCACGCGGCCACCGCACCGAGGCGCGGGCCGCCGCGCAGGACGACGCGCGGAGGGAGGCCGACGCCAGGCCGCAGGACCAGGGCTGACCCCTCACCCCACGACCGGCATGCCGTCCTCCAGCTCCACGGCACCCGCCCCGGAGTCCAGCACCTCCAGCGCCGCGCCGACACGCGTCCCGAGGGAGCCGAGCAGATGGCCGGCGAGGTCGGCCCGGTCCACCAGGCGCCAGGAGAGCAGCTCGTCGTCCTGGATCCGGATCGCGTCGAAGTGCTCCTGGTCCAGCACGCCGCCGTCGTAGACGTAGGCGACGATCGGCGGGCGGCCGGGGCCGCGCGCCCAGTCGACCGCGAGCAGCCTGCCCGGCGCGATGTCGAGGCCGATCTCCTCCGCCGTCTCACGGCGGGCGGCCTGCCGGGGGCTCTCGCCGTCACCCGACTCGATGGTGCCCCCGGGCAGCGCCCAGCCGTCCCGGTAGTTCGGCTCGACGAGCAGGACCCGTCCCCGCTCGTCCCTGAAGAGAGTGGCTGCCCCGGCCAGTACGCGGGGGAGGCCGGCGATGTAGGTGGCGTAGTCAGAGGTGGTCACAGAGGCAGCGTAGGGGCCGGCCACGTGGTTTCGGACAGCCATGGGCAGATCAGGGGTGGTCCGGATAAGGTCGGGGCGGCGCGACTGCCTGTTCGAAAGCAAAGGGATACAAGGTGACGGACGGAGCAGTGATGGAGACCCCCCACGTGCTCGTGGCGGCGGACAAGTTCAAGGGCTCCCTGACGGCCGTACAGGTCGCGGAGCGGGTGACGGCCGGGCTGCGGCGCGTCGTGCCCGGCGTGCGAGTGGAGGCCCTGCCCGTCGCGGACGGCGGCGACGGTACGGTCGCGGCGGCGGTGGCCGCCGGATTCGAGCGCCGTGAGGCGCGGGTGACCGGGCCGCTGGGGACCCCGGTCACGGCGGCGTACGCCGTGCGCGACACCACCGCCGTGGTGGAGATGGCGGAGGCCTCGGGCCTCCAGCACCTGCCCGCAGGGGAGTTCGCCCCGCTCACGGCGACCACGTACGGCTCCGGTGAGCTGCTGGCGGCCGCGCTCGACGCGGGCGCACGGACGATCGTCTTCGGCGTCGGCGGCAGCGCCACGACGGACGGCGGCGCGGGCATGCTCGCCGCGCTCGGGGCACGCTTCCTGGACGGTGACGGCAAGCCCGTCGGCCCCGGCGGCGGCGCACTCGCCGAGCTGGCCGAGGCCGACCTGTCGGGACTGGACCCCCGGATCGCGGACGTCGACCTGATCCTCGCCAGCGACGTGGACAATCCGCTGACCGGACCGAAGGGCGCCCCCGAGGTCTACGGGCGGCAGAAGGGCGCCACCGAGGACGACATCGCCGTCCTCGACGCGGCACTCGTCCACTACGCGTCCGTGCTGGGCCCCGAGACCGCCGAGCTGCCCGGAGCCGGCGCCGCCGGAGGCATCGGCTACGGAGCACTGGTCGCCCTGGGCGCACGCTTCCGGCCCGGCATCGAGGTCATGCTCGACGTCCTGGGCTTCGCTCCCGCGCTGGCCCGGGCGACGCTCGTCGTCACCGGCGAGGGCTCGCTCGACGAGCAGACCCTGCACGGCAAGGCTCCGGCAGGCGTCGCCGCGGCGGCGCGCGCGGCCGGTGTGGAGGCCGTCGCCGTATGCGGGCGCCTCGCCCTGCCGCCGGAGGCACTGGGCAAGGCGGGCATCCGCCGGGCCTACGCCCTGACGGACCTGGAGCCGGACCCGGCCGTCTGCATGGCACAGGCCGGCCCACTGCTGGAACGCGCGGCCGAGGCGATCGCCCGCGACTTCCTGTCCTGACGCGCCGTCACGAGGGGGACGCCGGCCGGGCTTCTCCGCCCGGCGGGCCTCCCCTTCACGGCTGCGGCGTTCGTCCGCGCCCCTTCACGGCTGCGGCGTTCGTCCGCGCCCCTTCACGGCCGCGGCGTTCGTCCGCGCCCCTTCACGGCCGCGGGCGCTCGTCCGCACCCCTTTACGGCCGCGGCGCTCGTCCGGCTCCGCAGGGCCGCGCGGCACCCCTCACAGCTGCGGCGCCGTCATCCTGAAGGCGTCCAGCGCCAGCATCATCTCGATCAGTTCGCGCGGCCGTGACAGCGACCGCGACGTCAGCCGCTCCAGCCGCCGCAAGCGGTTGAGGACGGTGTTGCGGTGGCAGTACAGCCGCCCCGCCGCCCGCCCCGCCGACCCACCGCACTCCAGCCACGCCTCGAGCGTCCGCACCAGCAGCGCCCGGTCCGCCGGGGCCAGCGCCAGCAGCGGGCCGAAGACATCCGTGACCAGCCGGGCCGCCAGTTCGGGCTGGCTCACCAGCAGCGCAGCCGGCAGCCGTTCCTCCAGCCGCACGATCTCCGTCGTGCCGGGCGGACACGTCAGCAGGGCCACCTCGGCCAGCCGGCGGGCCGCCCCCAGCCCCGCCAGGCCGTCGGACACCGGGCCGATTCCGCCGGGGCCCTGACAGCACCGCACCAGGAGTGCGGTGAGCGCCGCCTGATCCCGGTCACCCAGGGCGACGACGACGACCTCGCGATCCGCCCGCTCCCGCCGGAAGAAGCGCAGCCCCTCCGCCTCCATCGCCACGGCCGCAGGCCCGCCCCCGCCCGCCCGCAGCACGGCCACCGCGTAACGGCCCTGCTCCGGCAGGTCGAGACCGCTCGCCGCGCGCGCCGCGAGACCCGGGTCCGGCCGGCCCTCCAGCAGGGCGTCGAGCAGTGCCCGGCCCCGCTCGTCACTGCGCCGCCGCATGTCTTCGCTCCGTCCCGCAGCCGAGCCGCTCATGGCTGGTGAGGATGCCACCGGCCGTGCCGGGGACGAGGGCGCGTCACCTCCCTCTGTGCACGCGCACAACCGGGCCGTTCGAAGACTGGTCGCCCGCAGCGATTGCGCCCGGGGCCGTGGACGCGCGCCGTGCCCGCTGCTGGTCTGTGGCACCACAACGACCAGTCGGAAGGAGGAGGACGCATGGCAACGCTCGAGATCCGCGAACTGTCCGTGGGCTACGGCCCGGTACGGGCACTGCGCGACGTCTCCGTCGACGTGCCGGCCGGCGCGATCACCGCGGTACTCGGTGGCAACGGCGCCGGCAAGACCACGCTGCTGCGGGCCGTATCGCGGACCCTCGGCTTCCACCGCGGCACGGGCACGGGCACCATCCGCTTCGACGGCCGTCCCCTGGACGGGCTCCGCCCCGCCCAGGTGGTGGCGGCGGGAGTGATCCAGGTGCCGGAGGGGCGGCAGGTTTTCGCCCGGATGACGGTGGCGGACAACCTGCGGGCGGGCGCACTCGGAGCACGCGGCGGGCGCAAGGCAGCGGCCGCCGCCCTCCACCGCGTACACGAACTGTTCCCGGTGCTCGCCCAGCGCGCCCACCAGAGGGCCGGTCTGCTGTCCGGCGGTGAGCAGCAGATGCTGGCGATGGGCCGGGCCCTGATGGCCGCCCCCAGGCTGCTGCTGCTGGACGAGCCGTCCCTCGGCCTCGCCCCGCTGATGGCGGCGAAGATCGCCGAGACGGTCCAGGAGATCAACGCGGGCGGCACCTCCGTCATGCTCGTCGAGCAGAACGCGGCCATCGCGCTGCGGCTCGCCTCCACGGCGTACGTCCTGGACGTCGGCGAGGTCGCCCTCGACGGCCCGGCCGACGAGCTCGCCGCGTCCGACGAGGTACGCCGCCGCTATCTCGGTGTCGTCGACGAGACGGCAGCCGAGGACGCGGCCCAGGCGGAAGGCGTCACCCGCACCCTGAGCAGGTGGTCCGCGTGACGACCGCCCCGGCCCCCCTCGCCGTGCGCGACGTGACCGTACGCTTCGCCGGGCTCACCGCCCTCGACGCGGTGTCCTTCACCGTCGAGCCGGGCAGTGTGCACGCCGTCATCGGCCCCAACGGCGCGGGCAAGTCCACCACTTTCAACGTGCTCTCCGGCGTCTACCGCGCCACCTCGGGCAGCGTGCACCTGGGTGACACCGAGCTCACCGGTCTGGCCCCGCACAGGATCGCCGACCTCGGAGTGGCCCGCACCTTCCAGAACCTGGCCCTGCCACCGCACGCCACCGTCGCCGAAAGCCTCCTGCTCGGCCGGCACCGGCTCACCCGCGCCGGCTTCGTGGCCTCGGGCCTGAGACTGCCCTCCGCGACCCGCGAGGCCCACCGGCATCTCGAACGGGTGCGTGAGATCGCCGGGTTCATCGGCCTGGAGAAGGAACTCGACTTCCCCGCAGGTGCCCTCCCGTACGGGAAGCAGAAGCTCGTCGAGCTCGGCCGCGCCCTGTGCATGGAGCCGAAGGTCCTCCTCCTGGACGAGCCCATCGCGGGCATGACCGCCGACGAGCGCCGGCGCACCGCGGCCGTCGTCGCCGGTGTGCGCGACAGCCTCGGCATCTCGATCGTCATGGTCGAACACGACATGGGGGTGGTGATGCGGCTCGCGGACGCCGTGACCGTACTCGACTTCGGACGCAGGATCGCGGGTGGCACGCCCGCCGAGGTGCAGAACGACCCGGCCGTCGTGCAGGCCTACCTGGGGGCACAGGAATGACCACCTTCATCGAACTCCTACTCGGCGGCCTCTCCATCGGCTCGGTCTACGCACTGATCGCCCTGGGCTTCGTCGTCATCTTCAAGGCGACCGAGGTCGTCAACTTCGCCCACGCCTCGCTGCTCCTGGCCGGCGGCTACGTCACCGCCGTGCTCCACGACGACATCGGCTTCTGGCCGGCGCTCGGCGTCGGGATCGCGGGCGCGGCCGTCGTCGGTTCGGCGGTCGAGTTCTTCGTGATGCGCCGCTACCGGGGGAGCGACCAGAGCGTCCTGGCCATCGTCACCATCGGCGTCGACATCCTCCTCACCACCGAACTCGTCCGGCGCATGGGGACGGACGTCATGTCGCTGGGCGACCCGTGGGGCGACGACGTCGTCACCATCGGAGGCGTCACCCTGGCCGAGACCCGCATCGCGGCGTTCCTCGTCGCGGGGCTGCTCATCACGGTGTTCCTGCTCGCCTTCCGCTTCACCTCGTGGGGCGTCTCCATGCGGGCAGCGGCCGAGAACCCGCAGACGGCCGCGCTGATGGGCATCCGGCTCGGCAGGGTCTCCCTCTCCGCCTGGGCGGTCGCCGGAGCACTCGCCGCCGTCGCCGCGCTCTTCCTCACCGTGTTCCCGACCCCCGGCCTGGAACGGGCCACCTCACTCGCCGCGCTCAAGGCGTTCCCCGCCGCGATCCTCGGAGGCCTCGACTCGACGACCGGGGCGCTCGTCGGAGGGCTCGTCGTCGGAGTCACCGAGTCACTCGCCACCGGCTACCAGGGCGACCTCTCCTTCCTCGGACGCGGCATCGGTGATCTCGCGCCCTATCTGGTGATGGTGGTCGTCCTGCTCATCCGGCCGGCGGGACTCTTCGGCACGAAGGAGCTGTCCCGTGTCTGAAGCCACCAAGGACGCCGTCGCACCGGCCCCTGCCGGGGCCACCGCCACCGGGACGTCGTTCACCGACCGGCTGCGCCGGCCCGCCCCGTACCTCTGGCTCGCCGGATCGGTCCTGCTCCTCCTCTTCCCGTTCTACCTCGACCGTTTCTGGCTCCAGGCCGGACTCTTCGCGATGGCCGCCGCGATCGGGGCGATCGGGCTCAACCTGCTCACGGGTTCCACCGGCCAGCTCTCCATGGGGCACGCCTTCTTCCTCGCGGTGGGCGCGTACGGCTACTGCATCCTCGGCGGGGAGAGCAGCACGGAGAACGGGCACGCCCTCACCGGCCTCGGCCTGCCCACCTGGCTCGCGGCCGTCCTGGCCGTGCTCCTGGCGGGCGCGGCGGGCGGACTCTTCAGCCCCATCGCGGGGCGGCTGAGCGGCGCCTACCTCGGTATCGCCACGCTCGCGCTGATCTTCATCGGCCAGCACGTGCTGTTCAACGCGGGCTCGCTCACCGGCGGCTTCAACGGCCGCCCGGTGCCGCCCCTCTCGCTCTTCGGGTTCACGTTCGACGACGCCGAGGTGGTCGTCGCCGCCGTGCCCTTCCAGTCGTCCGAGAAGCTCTGGTACCTGGGACTGGCCGCCCTGCTCGCCAGCGGGCTCTTCGCCCGCGGGGTGCTGCGCGGCAGGCCCGGCCGGGCCCTCAACGCCATCCGGGACCACCGGATCGCCGCCGGCGTCATGGGCGTGCCGGTGGCCAGGTACAGGGCCGGTGTCTTCGTCCTGTCCTCGATGTACGCGGGCCTCGCGGGCGTCCTGCTCGCGCTGGTCTTCCAGCGGACCGTGCCCGAGTACTTCGGCATGATCCTGTCCCTCGAATACCTCGCCATGATCGTCATCGGCGGGCTGGGCAGCGTCGCGGGGGCCGTCATCGGCGCCGCGTTCGTGTCGCTGCTCCCGCAGGTGCTCACCCACTACAGCGACTCCCTCCCCCTGGTGTCCGCCCCTGGTACGGGCGGCATCGCACCGGGCGAGGCGTCCCGCTATCTGTACGGCGCCGCGGTCGTCGCGGTCGTCCTGTTCCTGCCCGGCGGCATTGCGCGTCTGAAGACTCCAGGGGAGAAGAAGAAATGAAGCTACGTGTTGTCGGAGCCGTTGTCGCGGCTCTCACCCTCACCCTCGCGGGATGCAGCGAGAAGGCGAAGTCGTCCGACGACGGCGCCGCGGACAAGAACGGTGTGAAGACCGGGGAGGGCGTCACCGACTCGAAGATCACCCTCGGTGCCCTGACCGACATGACCGGGGTGTACGCCTCGCTGGGCAAGAGCGTCACCCAGGCCCAGCAGCTCTGGGTGGAGGAGACCAACAAGGCCGGCGGCATCTGCGACCGGCAGATCGAACTGACCGTCCGTGACCACGGATACGACCCGCAGAAGGCGATCGGCGCCTACACCGAGCTGGAACCGGACGTGCTGGGCTTCACCCAGTTCATCGGCTCCCCGTTCGTCTCCGCCGTCGAGTCGCGCATCGACGGGCAGGACAAGGGGATCGTGCTGCCCCAGGCATGGTCGGCGAACCTCGTCGGATCCGAGTACGTCCGAGTCATCGGCGCCACCTACGACGTCGAGACGATCAACCTGATCGACTTCCTGCTCGACGAGAAGCGCATCGCCAAGGGCGACAAGATCGGCCATGTGTACTTCGAGGGCGACTACGGCGAGAACGCCCTGGCCGGCTCGAAGCACGCGGCTCAGGAAGCCGGCCTCACCGTCGTGGAGCAGAAGATCAAGCCGACCGACAACGACATGACCGCCCAGGTCTCCGCGCTCAAGCAGGCCGGCGTGAAGGCGGTCGTCGTGAGCGCGGGTCCGCGTCAGGCGGCCTCCCTGGTCGGCGTCGCCGCGGCCACGGGCTTCGACGTCCCGGTCGTGGGCAACAACTCGGCGTACGCCCCGCAGCTCCTGGCGACCCAGGCGGGCGCCGCCCTGCAGAAGGACTACTACATCGGCTCCTCCACCCTGCCCATCGGTGACGCGGCGGCAGGCCCGGCGAAGCTCTCCAAGGCCTACGGAGCCAAGTACCCGAAGGACGGCCTCGACAACGGCGTCATCGCCGGATACAACGCCGCGACCGTCTTCGGCGAGGCACTGAAGAAGGCCTGCGAGTCGAAGGACCTGACCCGTGAGGGTGTCGGCAAGGCCCTGCTCACCATCAAGGACTTCGGCGCCGACTTCGGGATCTCGCACGACTTCACCGACCCGGCGGCGCCCTCCACCCGGGAGACCGTCGTCATGAAGCCGGACGCCAAGACCCCCGGCGGCCTCAAGGTGGTCCGCCCGGCCGAGGTTGCCCCGGCCGCCGAGTCCTTCACGCTCAAGCCCTGACCCTCCCCGCACAGCGACGGGCCCGGCCGCGCAGGCCGGGCCCGTCCGTGTGCGGTCAGTGGGTGTAGGCCTCCAGTTCGGACAGCTGACCCGCGGGCCAGCCGGTGTTCGCGGTGAACGTGAGGCGCAGATACCGGACGGGTGCCCCGGTGAGCGTCACCGTCGCGGTGTTACCGCCCGACGGGCTGAAGGTGTAGCCCGCCGGCGCCTTCAGCGTGCTGTAGGCGGAGTTGTCGGTGCTGCCCGTCACACCGATCGTCTGGGTGCGCGTCGCCCAGGCGGCGGCCGGAGGCAGCTTCAGCACCAGCCGCTCGACCGCCTTGGCGGCACCGAGGTCCACGGTGACGGACTGCGGGAAGGCGTTGTTACGGCTCTCCCAGTAGCTGTCGGCGTTGCCGTCCACCGCGTTGCCGGCGCCGTACACATCGGCGTGGCTCGTCTCCGTGACCGGGCGCCCTTGTGCCAGGTTGCCCGTCTCCTCGGGCGGGTCCGTCGGGTCCGGGGGATCGGTCGGGTCCGTGGGTCCGCCGCCACCGGGGACCCCTCCGTTGGTCCACACCGGGTCGGGCCAGACACCCGTGCAGGCGGGCGGGTTCGCGTACCAGCCCGAGTTGCCGGTGCCCTGCGTGATCCGGAAGCCACTGCCGACGCAGTTGTGGACCGGGTTGGACTGGGCGATGTTCGTCGCGACGACCTTGTCGAAGGAGGCCGTGCCCGGGGCCTGGATCTGCAGTGCGTACGTGCCCGCGCCGTCGATCTTGATGTTGTCGAAGTGCAGTCCGTTGCTCGCCCCTTCGATCAGATGGATCGCGGCGTAGGAACTGTCCAGGATCTTGCTGTCTGTGATGTTGATCGTCGCGTTGCTGATCGGTTCGTTGAGACCGCTGAACCAGATCGCGCCGACGCCGAAGCGCCAGTTGAAGTCGTTGTTCCCGGTCCGGATCAGGGTGTTGCGCGCTGCGGTGTGGGTTCCCGAGACGGCCGTTCCCTGGCCCGAGTTGACTCCCGGATAGCGGTTGGCGATGTGCAGTCCGCCGCCGTTGGTGACGGTGTCCGACATGACGTTGTCGGAGATCGTGATGTCCTTGCCGCCGTATGTGACGATGTTGTTGGCGAGGATCGGAAGGATCACCGTGTTGAACGTGAACTTGTTCTTCACGTTCGGGACGTTCTCCGCCCACATGGCCAGACCGTCGTCGCCGGTGTTGCGGACGAAGGTGTTGGTCACCGTGGAGTTCGTGACGCCGTAGTGGAAGTTCACCCCGTCCGCGGTCTGGTCGAGGATCCGGCTGTTCCTGATGGTGAAGTTGTTCATCGGGCCGTCCATCCAGGCGCCGCACTTGGTGTGCTGCATCCAGACGTTGTCGACCACGGAGTCGGACATGGCCCCGCCGATGGCGTTGACCTGGTCGTTGTCCACCCGCTCACGGATGTCGCCGATGATGGCGAAGTCCCTGAGGGTGACGTTGCTGCTGCCGCCCTGTGCCGCGTACTTCCCGTAGACCCCGACCGCCTTGCTCCGGTCGGTGGGGTGACGTCCCGTCAGCACGCTGTACCAGGGACCCGCGCCGCGCAGGGTCACCTTGTCGACGACGATGTGGTCGCGGACCTGGAACGTGCCCCGCGGGATGTACACCTCCTTTCCCTGGGAGCGGCCGGCATCGACAGCGGCCTGGATCTTCGCGGTGGAGTCGGTGCCACCGGTCGGGTCGGCACCGAAGTCGCTCACGACGTCCAGCGCCCCGGAAGGCTTGCCGACCGGCGCGCCCACCTGCTCGAAGTCCGCGAGATCGATGGTGAACGACGGTGACGCGGCCGTGGAGGTCACCTGGAGCCGGACCTTCGTACCGGCGGCGAGGGTGGATCCGAACATGGTCCGGGTCTCGTCGTAGAAGTGATGCGGATCGGTGTCGCCCGGGTTGTTGTTGAAGGGGTAACCCCCGTAGTACCAGCTGTACTTCGACGTCACCGGCACGCTCTTGAGCGAGGAGCCGCCGACCCGCAGGTCGAGGGAGGCGTCCCGGCCCGTCCCGGCCGCGTCGTCCGGCAGCGAGTAGCGGAAGGTCATGGCGTTCGCGGGAGCGGTGAGCGTGAACTCGACGTACTCACCCGTGGCGTCGAGCGTGACGGCCTGCCGGCCCGACGCCTCGGACGGCAGCGAGCCGTACAGGCGGTCGGGGCCGATCAGCGAGCCGTTGGTGGCGGCGTACTCGGCTTCCTGTTCCTTGAACGGGACGGTGGCGCCCCGGCCGGATATCCCGACGGGTGACGGTGCGGGGACCGCGGCGGCCTGGGCGGGGGGAGCGCCGGCCAGGACCACCGCCGCCGCGGTGCCCGCGGCGGCGAGTGCGAGTGCGAGGGAGGCGGACAGGGAGCGTCCGAGCAGACGTGGGCCAGGGAGTGGTGGGGTCACGTGTGGGTCGTCCTTGCGGCTCGAGGGGCTCTTCGGACGCCCCACAGGCTAGGAGCACACAGGTAAAGAAGTCCACGGTGTTGCGCAAGATTTCGTCTACATCGCTCAAATAAGTGACTCGACGTGGGAATACCGGGCGGTGGGGGAGGGGGCCTGCCTTCAAGAAATGAAGATTGTCATGTCCATTGACAGTCGATCGGTCGTGCTGGCTTCATGTGGGCAAGGGAATGGGAGCGCTCCCATCCACGCTGCCCGTCCCACCCCCATGAAAGGCGACAACGGATGAAGCCATGGACGAGAAAACGGCTGGCTGCGGCGCTCGGCGCCGCCGTGACCGCGACCGCACTGCTGATGACACTGTCCGGCCCGGTCGCCGCGCAGTCGGCACAGGCCGGTGAGGCGGCCCTGCCCGCTGCCGGCACCGGCACGGACTGGCTGCACACCGAGGGCAACCGGATCGTCGACGAGCAGGGCAACCAGGTCTGGCTGACGGGCGCCAACTGGTTCGGCTTCAACGCCACCGAGCGCGTCTTCCATGGGCTGTGGTCCGCGAACCTGGACACGATCACACGGCAGATGGCGGAGCGCGGCATCAACATCGTCCGCGTTCCCATCTCGACCCAGCTCCTCCTGGAGTGGAAGAACGGTCAGGCGGCGGTCTCCAGCGCGGTCAACACCTGGGCCAACCCGGAGCTCCAGGGGAAGACGACCCTGGGTGTCTTCGACGCGTTCCTCGGCGTGGCGGAGAAGTACGGCATCAAGGTGATGCTCGACGTGCACAGCGCGGAGGCCGACAACTCCGGCCACGTGCACCCCGTGTGGTGGAAGGGCGCCATCACCACCGAGCAGTTCTACTCCGCCTGGGAGTGGGTGACCGCCCGCTACAAGGCGGACGACACGCTCGTGGCGATGGACGTCAAGAACGAGCCGCACGGCAAGCAGTCCGACAGCCCCCGGGCCAAGTGGGACGGCTCCACCGACCAGGACAACTTCAAGCACACCTGCGAGACCGCCGGCAAGCGCATCCTCGCGGTCAACCCCAAGGTCCTCGTCATGTGCGAGGGCATCGAGATCTACCCCAAAGACGGCGCGAACTGGTCGTCCACCTCGGCGGCCGACTACCACGGCATGTGGTGGGGCGGAAACCTGCGCGGGGCGAAGGACCACCCGGTCGATCTCGGAGCCCAGCAGGACCAGCTGGTCTACTCCCCGCACGACTACGGACCTCTGGTGCACCAGCAGCCCTGGTTCCAGGGCGAGTGGAGCCGCACCACGCTGGAGCGCGACGTCTGGGACCCCAACTGGCTCTACCTGCACAAGGACGGCACCGCACCGCTGTTCATCGGTGAATGGGGCGGTCACCTCGACAACGGCCCGAACCAGAAATGGATGACCGCCCTGCGCGATGTGATCGTGGAGAACGGCATCCACCAGACCTTCTGGTGCATCAACCCCAACTCCGGTGACACGGGCGGCCTGCTGGGCTACGACTGGGCGACCTGGGACGAGGCGAAGTACGCCCTGCTCAAGCCCGCCCTCTGGCAGTCGGGCGGCAAGTTCGTCAGCCTCGACCACGAGGTCAGGCTCGGCGGCGCTGCCGGCACCACCGGCATCAGCCTGGGCGACCTCTACGGCAGCTGAAGTCCGCCCCGTGCCCGCGGCACCACGCCCGCCCCGCCCCCCCCCGCACGACCCCCGCGACGTCCTGGGGTGCCGATGAACCCCACCGCCTCGGCACCTCAGGGCTCCACATCCCCGGCACCTGCGGCAGAGTCTCCGCAGGTGCCCGGCCGTAATCCGCCCGGGACCGCACGTCGGCCGTCGTCAGCCGTCCGGCCGGAGGGCGTTGATCAGCAGCAGCGCGATGTCGTCGGTGCCGGGCGTGGCCCGATTCGCGTACCGCACGAGGGTGTCGGCGACCGACTCCATGTCCTGGTCCAGGGCCAGGGCGAAATGCGCGGCCAGTTCGGCGGTGGCGTCGTCGAAGTCCACGCCCGGCGCCTCCACGAGCCCGTCGGTGTACAGGGCGAGCGCCGCACCGGGAGGCATGTCGATGTGCGTCGTCGGGTAGCGGGAGGCGGGGTCGATGCCGAGCAGGAGGCCGGGCGGCAGCTCGAGGACGTCGGTCTGTCCGTCGGGCTGTCGCATCAGCGGCCCGGGATGGCCCGCGGTGGCCAGGCAGGCGCTGTGTCCGGCGAGGTCGAGGTGCACGTAGAGGCAGCTCGTGAACAGGCCGGGGTCGAGGTCGGTGAGCAGCCGGTTGGTGCGGGCCAGGACCTCGTCCGGCGGGGCCCCCGCGGAGGCGTGCACCGCGGTACGGACCTGTCCCATGAGCGCGGCGGCGTTCTCGTTGTGGCCCTGCACGTCGCCGATGGCCGCGGCGGCCGTGGTCTCGTCGAGCCGGATCAGGTCGTAGAAGTCCCCGCCGATGCCCATGCCGCGGGTCGACGGGAGGTAGCGGGCCGCCACGTCCAGACCGGCGATCGCGGGCAGCCTCTGGGGCAGGAGATGGGCCTGCAGGCTGTGCGCGAGCCTGTCCTTGGTGTCGTAGAGGCGGGCGCGGTCCAGGGCCTGGGCGAGCAGCCCCGCGATCGACGTCAGCAGGGCGCGCTCCTCGGGCTCGAAGGAGTGCGGCCTGTCGTAGGCGAGGACCAGTGAGCCGACCGGACGCCCGGAGACGATCAGCGGCAGGAACGCGCAGGCGGCCACGGCGTCGCGCAGGCCCGCCGAAGGGTAGGCCCGCTCCAGATCGCCGAAGGTGGGGTAGAAGTCGGGAATGCCTGTCGTCAGCACGTGCGCGGCGGGTGTGGCCGACACCAGGGGGGCGCCGTCGAAGCGGTCCATGAGCGCCGGATGGCTGCCTCTGCCGCCCTCGACCCGCAGGCGCCCCTCCACCGACGTCATGACCACGAGTGTCTGTATCCGGAAGGCCGACATCAGCTGGTCGCCGGCCAGCTCGATGACGTCCGCGGTGCCGACCGCCTCGGTGAGCGACGCCGCAAGATGCATCAGGTGGTAGAGAGCGGTGGCACGGCTGGGAACGGCGGCGGTGGTGGGCAGCGCGGGGGCGGGGACGTCGCGGGGCCCGGGCCGTACGGTGGGCACGATCCGGACACTGATGCCGGTGGCGTTCGGGAACAGATGGAAGGACAGCCACCGGTCCGGTGGCCGCAGCACCGTGAAGGACGTCTGCTGACGGCCGATGACGGCGGCCCGGTAGTGGTCCTCCACCGCCGGGTTGTTCATCCAGGGGAGAGAAACCCAGGGCAGCGTCCCCATCACGTCCTCGGCCCGGGTTCCCAGAAGGGCCGCGGCGGCGTCGTTGAGGAAGACGACCGTCCCGTCGATCGCCAGCGAGCAGCTCCCGCCGGGCAGCCGCCGGACGAACTCCGCGATGGCCGTGGCCTCCACGGGGTCGGGGGTGGCCGGCTTCGGCGGGGGCAGTACCCGTGGCTGGGCGCCGGGCACGATCGGGTAACCGCTGCTCTCGGCCTGCTGCAGGAGCATCCCGATGCCGTGGCAGCCCCTGACGACGGCCTCACGCTCGTCGGGCGGCAGCTGCGACGGGTGCGAACCGGGCCACAGCAGAGTGAGCCCGCCCCGGGCCGTGCCGCCGGTATGGATCGGGGCGGCACCCAGAGCGAACTGGTACGGCAGGACGAGTGCCGGGCGCGGGTAGCGGCGCGCAAGCTCCTCCTGGCTGCCGAGCCAGATCAGGCACCGCAGACGCACGGCGTCGGCCACCGGTACCGGGGCGGACAGCGGGACCCGGGCCCACGGGGTGGCCAGCTGGCTGGGCACCCCCGCGAGCACGGCCAGGTGCAGGGTGGTGTCCTCCGGCGGCAGCAGGTACAACATCGCCACGGACGCGCCTGTCTCCTGCACGACGTGGGCGACGGCGCTGTCCAGCAGCTCCGTGCCCGAACCTGTGCCGGCGACAGAGGCGACGGGAAGATCCTGCACGTTCTCAAGCGTCCCCCGGGAGAGGCGGCTGCGCACCCGCTGACGGCAGCAGCGGTGTGCGCCCGGCGCCCTGCCGGTGCGCCCGGCGCGCACCGTGCGTCGAGCCGACGGCCACCGCACGCACCGAGGGCCCGGATGCGGGAAGCATCCGGGCCCTCGTGGAGTCGCGTCGGCGTGGCTACGGGAGCTGCGCCGCCCGGGCTTCGCGCCGGTTGTCGCGGAAGGTGTTCACCCGCCGTGCCGTGGCGAAGAGCGGGATCACCGCCCCCAGGACGACCTGCAGCGCGCAGCCGGTCTGCAGGAGCAGCTGGCCGCCGGGCGCGTCGAACGCCCAGGCGGCGAGGAGGCCCATCGCGGCCACGATCCAGCTGAGCATCGCCACCGCGAGGACACCCCGCGGCTTCGGGTACTCGACCCGGCTGACCATCAGCCACGCCACTCCGATGATCGCGAGCAGCGTCGGCACGAAGGGCAGCTCCAGGAGCACGATCGAGACGACCGTGAGCGCTCCGAAGGGGCTCGGCATGCCCTGGAACATGCCGTCCTTCAAGGTCACGCACGAGAAGCGCGCAAGCCTGAGCACCACCGCCAGCAGCACCACGATCGCCGCGAGCGCCGACACCCTCTGGTGTGCGTCGTCCGCGACCATGCCGTACACCAGGACGAAGTACGCCGGTGCGAGGCCGAAGCTGATCAGGTCGGAGAGGTTGTCCAGCTCCGCACCCATCGGGGAGGAGCGCAGCTTGCGCGCCACGAGCCCGTCGAACAGGTCGAACACGGCGGCCATGAGCATGAGGATCACCGCGGTCGCCGCGGAGTGCCTGGCCATGCCCGTCTCGTCGCTGCCCGTGAGGTGCGGGATGAGGATCCCCGTGGTGGTGAAGTACACCGCCATGAAGCCGCACGTGGCGTTACCGAGGGTGAGCGTGTCCGCTATCGACAGCCGCATGGAGAGCGGCATGTCCTCGGTGTCGTCCTCCTCGTCGGCCTCCGGCACCCAGCCGGCCTGCGTCTCAGGATCAACTACGGTCAATTCGAGTCACCCCCGCGGTGGTGGCCTGGCCTACCTCGACCGCGACATCGACACCTTCCGGAAGGTAGATGTCCACGCGCGATCCGAAGCGGATCAGGCCGATGCGTTCGCCCTGCTCCACCTTCGTACCCTGCGGGATGTAGGGGACGATGCGACGGGCGACCGCTCCCGCGATCTGCACCATCTCGATGTCGCCGAGCTCGGTGTCGAAGTGCCAGACAACGCGCTCGTTGTTCTCGCTCTCCTTGTTGAACGCCGGGACGAAGCCACCCGGGATGTGCTCGACCGAGGTCACGGTGCCGGACAGGGGCGCCCGGTTGACGTGAACATTCAGCGGGCTCATGAAGATCGCGACGCGGGTGCGCCCGTCCTTCCACGGCATGATGCTCTGCACCACGCCGTCGGCCGGCGAGATGACGCGGCCCTGGGTGATCTCGCGCTCGGGGTCGCGGAAGAACCACAGCATGCCCGCCGCGAGCGCGGTGGTGGGCACGGCCACAGCGGCCCAGCGTCCGGACCGGCGGGCCCGGGCGATGCTGAGCGCCGCGGTGGCGACGGTCGGGAGGAGCCACGGCGAAGCTCCGCGCGCAAGGCGGACCCCGCCGCGTGGTGCAGAGTTCTGACTGTCGGGCATGGATGACCTTCGTAGCGGATGATGCCGCGCTGGCAACGGGGGGACGGCGGCTTTCCGGCGATGCTATCGGGTGCGAGCGGCAACTGGGCAAGCCAGCAGCCGAGTCGGACAGCTGAAAGGCTCCGGACAGGAGTGACCGGGTGTGATGTTCTTCGCCACCAAATCACCTCGAATCGGACATTCAGCCCTGGAACCGGTACTCTTCGAGCAGCCGGCGACCGATGATCATTTTCTGGATCTCGGCGGTACCTTCACCGATCAGCAGCATCGGTGCCTCACGGTAGAGGCGCTCGATCTCGTACTCCTTGGAGAAGCCGTAACCGCCGTGGATACGGAAGGCGTCCTCGACGACTTCCTTGCAGTACTCGGAGGCGAGGTACTTCGCCATCCCTGCCTCCAGGTCGTTCCGCTCCCCGGAGTCCTTCTTGCGTGCTGCATTCACCATCATCGCATGCGCCGCTTCGACCTTGGTGGCCATTTCAGCCAGTTTGAACTGGATCGCCTGGTGCTGGGCGATCGGTTTTCCGAAGGTCTGGCGCTGCTGGGCGTACGAGACGCCCAGCTCGAACGCACGCTGCGCGACCCCGCAACCACGTGCGGCGACATTCACCCGTCCGACCTCGACGCCGTCCATCATTTGGTAAAAACCCCGGCCGGTGGTGCCACCCAGCACACGATTGGCCGGAATGCGCAGTCCGTCCATGATGAGTTCGGTCGTGTCGACGCCCTTGTAACCCATCTTGTCGATCTTCCCCGGGATGGTGAGACCGGGGCGGACCTCGCCGAAGCCCGCCTCCTTCTCCACCAGGAAGGTCGTCATCGACTTGTGCGGAGCGGTTCCCTCGGGGTGTCCTTCGTCACTCCGGCACAGAACGGCGACCAGGGTGGACGTGCCGCCGTTCGTCAGCCACATCTTCTGACCGTTGAGAACGTACTCGTCGCCGTCCCTCACACCCTTGGACGAGATCGCGGAGACGTCGGAGCCGAGAGCCGGCTCGGACATCGAGAACGCGCCCCGCACCTCGCCCAGCGCCATCCGCGGCAGGAACGTGTCCTTCTGCTCCTGCGTGCCGTGCTGCTTGAGCATGTAGGCGACGATGAAGTGCGTGTTGATGATGCCCGACACGCTCATCCAGCCCCGGGCGATCTCCTCGACGCACAGCGCGTAGGTGAGGAGCGACTCGCCCAGACCGCCGTACTCCTCCGGAATCATCAGCCCGAACAGGCCGAGTTCTTTGAGCCCTTCGACGATTTCCGTCGGATACTCGTCGCGGTGCTCCAGCTGGGTCGCGACAGGAATGATCTCCTTGTCGACGAAATCCCGGACCGTGGAGAGGATTTCCTGCTGGACATCCGTCAGACCGGCGGTCTGCGCGAGTCGGCTCATGGCTACTTCTCCACGTTCTTGCTCGGCGGCTGGATCGGCTCCGGGCGGCCGGGCTGCTCGCCGCCCCGCTCCTTGATGTACGTCTCGGTGGGGACCATCACCTTGCGGCGGAACACGCATACCAGCGTGCCGTCCTGCTTGTAGCCCTTTGTCTCCACGTAGACGATGCCGCGGTCGCTCCTGGACCTCGACGGCGTCTTGTCGAGCACGGTCGTCTCGCCGTAGATCGTGTCGCCGTGAAAAGTCGGCGCCACGTGCTTCAGGGATTCCACCTCCAGATTGGCGATCGCCTTTCCGGAGACGTCCGGCACCGACATGCCGAGCAGCAACGAGTAAATGTAGTTGCCTACGACAACGTTCTTTCCGAAATCCGTCGTCTTCTCGGCGTAGTTGCTGTCCATGTGCAGCGGGTGATGATTCATGGTCAGCAGGCAGAAGAGGTGGTCGTCGTATTCGGTGACCGTCTTTCCGGGCCAGTGCTTGTAGACAGCACCGACCTCGAACTCCTCGTATGTGCGTCCGAACTGCATGGTCAGGCCTCCGGCGCTTCGAACTTGGAGGTGCGCTGCATGCCGGCCGCGCGGCCCTTGCCCGCGATGACCAGGGCCATCTTGCGGCTGGCCTCGTCGATCATCTCGTCGCCGAGCATCGCCGAGCCCTTCTTGCCGCCCTCCTCCGAGGTGCACCAGTCGTAGGCGTCGAGGATGAGCTCGGCGTGGTCGTAGTCCTCCTGCGAGGGCGAGAACACCTCGTTCGCCGCGTCGACCTGACCGGGGTGCAGCACCCACTTGCCGTCGAAGCCCAGCGCCGCCGCACGGCCCGCGACCTCGCGGTACGCGTCCACGTCGCGGATCTGGAGGAACGGGCCGTCGATGGCCTGGAGGTCGTGCGTGCGGGCCGCCATCAGGATGCGCATCAGGATGTAGTGGTAGGCGTCCGCCGGGTAGCCGGGCGGCTGCTGGCCGACGACCAGGGTCTTCATGTTGATGGAAGCCATGAAGTCGGCAGGGCCGAAGATCAGGGTCTCCAGGCGCGGAGAGGCGGCGGCGATGTCGTCGATGTTCACCAGGCCCTTGGCGTTCTCGATCTGCGCCTCGATGCCGATCTTCCCGACCTCGAAGCCCATCGTCTTCTCGATCTGGGTCAGCAGCAGGTCCAGGGCGACGACCTGCTGGGCGTCCTGGACCTTCGGCAGCATGATGCAGTCGAGGTTCGGGCCAGCGCCCTCGACGACCGTGATGACGTCGCGGTAGGTCCAGTGCGTCGTCCAGTCGTTCACCCGGACGACCCGGGTCTTGCCGGTCCAGTCGCCGTTGTTGAGTGCGTCGACGATGTGGTGCCGGGCGCCCTCCTTGGCGAGCGGCGCGCAGGCGTCCTCCAGATCAAGGAAGACCTGGTCGGCCGGCAGTCCCTGGGCCTTCTCCAGGAACCGCGGGTTGGAGCCCGGCACCGCCAGACAGGAACGCCGCGGACGCAGACGGTTCACGGGGGCGGAGTGGCGCGCGGCGGAGCCGCCCGAGATCGGGGTGGCGGCGGGCGACGGGCTGGGCGTGGTCATGCGGGGACCTCCAGAGGTTCGAGCTTGTTCGCTTTCCGGATCTCGTCGACGATACGGCCGATGATTTCCGTGATGCCGAAGTCCTTGGGCGTGAAGACGGCGGCGACGCCGGCCGCGATGAGGGCGTTCGCGTCGGCCGGTGGAATGATGCCGCCCGCGATGACCGGGATGTCCGGCGCACCGGCCTCGCGCAGCCGGTTCAGCACGTCCGGCACCAGCTCGGCGTGCGAGCCGGACAGGATGGACAGGCCGACGCAGTGCACGTCCTCGGCCAGTGCGGCGTCCGTGATCTGCTCGGGCGTCAGCCTGATCCCCTGGTAGACCACCTCGAAACCGGCGTCCCTGGCACGTACGGCGATCTGCTCCGCGCCGTTGGAGTGCCCGTCGAGGCCCGGTTTGCCGACCAGCAGGCGCAGTCGGCCGACGCCGAGGTCGTCGGCGGTGCGGGAGACCTTCTCGCGGACCAGGGCGAGCGGCGTCCCCGCCTCCGCGGTGACGGCCACGGGCGCCGACGAGACGCCCGTCGGGGCCCGGAACTCGCCGAACACGTCGCGCAGGGCCCAGGACCACTCACCTGTGGTGACGCCGGCCCGAGCGCACTCGACGGTCGCCTCCATCATGTTCGCGGTTCCCGCCGCGGCCTTCTTCAGGGCCGTGAGCGCCTCGGTGGCCCGGGCCTCGTCGCGGTTGTCACGCCACTCGTGCAGCGCGGCGACGACCCGGGCCTCGTTCTCGGGGTCCACCGTCATGATCGCCGCGTCCAGGTCGGCGGTCAGCGGGCTGGGCTCGGTCGTCTCGTAGATGTTGACCCCGACGATCTTCTCCTCGCCGCCCTCGATCCGGGCCCGCCGGACGGCGTGCGAGGAGACGAGCTCCGACTTGAGGTAGCCGGACTCCACGGCGGCCATCGCGCCGCCCATCTGCTGGATCCGGTCGATCTCGGCCAGCGACTCGGTGACCAGCTCGTCGACCTTGGCCTCGATGACATGCGAACCGGCGAAGATGTCCTCGTACTCCAGCAGATCGCTCTCGTGCGCCAGCACCTGCTGGATGCGGAGCGACCACTGCTGGTCCCAGGGGCGCGGCAGTCCGAGAGCCTCGTTCCAGGCGGGCAGCTGCACGGCGCGGGCGCGGGCGTCCTTGGAGAGGGTGACGGCCAGCATCTCCAGCACGATGCGCTGGACGTTGTTCTCCGGCTGGGCCTCGGTCAGCCCCAGGGAGTTGACCTGCACGCCGTAGCGGAAGCGCCGCTGCCTGGGGTTCGTGATGCCGTACCGCTCGCGCGTGACCTGGTCCCAGATGCGGCCGAAGGCGCGCATCTTGCACATCTCCTCGATGAAGCGGACGCCCGCGTTCACGAAGAAGGAGATGCGGGCGACGACGTCGCCGAACCGCTCCTCGGGAACCTGGCCGGAGTCCCGCACCGCGTCGAGCACCGCTATGGCCGTCGACATGGCGTACGCGATCTCCTGTACCGGAGTGGCTCCCGCCTCCTGCAGGTGGTAACTGCAGATGTTGATCGGGTTCCACTTCGGGATGCGGTTGACCGTGTACGTGATCATGTCGGTCGTCAGCCGCAGCGAGGGGCCCGGCGGGAAGACGTGCGTCCCCCGCGACAGGTACTCCTTCACGATGTCGTTCTGCGTCGTGCCCTGGAGCCTGTCGGGGTCCGCGCCCTGTTCCTCCGCGACCACCTGGTACAGGGCCAGCAGCCACATCGCGGTGGCGTTGATCGTCATCGAGGTGTTCATCTGCTCCAGGGGGATGTCCTGGAACAGCCGCCGCATGTCACCGAGGTGCGAGACGGGCACCCCGACCCGGCCCACCTCACCGCGGGCGAGGACGTGGTCGGGGTCGTAGCCGGTCTGCGTGGGCAGGTCGAAGGCGACCGAGAGACCCGTCTGGCCCTTGGCGAGGTTGCGCCGGTAGAGCTCGTTGGACGCCTCGGCGGTCGAGTGACCGGCGTACGTCCGCATGAGCCACGGACGGTCCTTCTGACGTTCGGTCATCGTCGACCTCAGACGTTGCGGAAGCGGTTGATGGCGTCGATGTGCTGTTCGCGGAGTTCCGTGTCACGCACGCCCAGGCCCTCGCGGGGCGCCAGCGCGAGGACGCCGACCTTGCCTTGGTGGAGGTTGCGGTGCACGTCGTAGGCGGCCTGGCCGGTGTCCTCCAGGGAGTAGACCTTGGAGAGTGTCGGGTGGATCTTCCCCTTGGCGATCAGCCGGTTCGCCTCCCACGCCTCGCGGTAGTTGGCGAAGTGCGAGCCGATGATCCGCTTCAGCGACATCCACAGGTAGCGGTTGTCGTACTCGTGGTTGTAGCCCGAGGTCGAGGCGCAGGTCACGATGGTGCCGCCCTTCCGGGTCACGTACACGCTCGCGCCGAAGGTCTCACGTCCCGGGTGCTCGAAGACGATGTCCACGTCCTCGCCGCCGGTCAGCTCACGGATGCGCTTGCCGAAGCGCTTCCACTCGCGCGGGTCCTGGTTGTGCTCGTCCTTCCAGAACTTGTAGCCCTCGGCGTTGCGGTCGATGATCGCGCTCGCGCCCATCTTCCGGCAGATCTCCGCCTTCTGGTCGCTGGAGACGACGCAGATCGGGTTGGCGCCGCCGGCCAGCGCGAACTGTGTGGCGTACGAACCGAGTCCGCCGCTCGCACCCCAGATCAGCACGTTGTCGCCCTGCTTCATGCCGGCGCCGTTGCGCGAGACGAGCTGGCGGTACGCGGTGGAGTTGACCAGGCCCGGGGACGCGGCCTCCTCCCAGCTGAGGTGCTTCGGCTTCGGCATCAGCTGGTTCGACTTGACCAGGGCGATCTCCGCCAGGCCGCCGAAGTTGGTCTCGAAGCCCCAGATGCGCTGCTCGGGGTCGAGCATCGTGTCGTTGTGGCCGTCACTCGACTCGAGCTCGACGGACAGGCAGTGCGCGACGACCTCGTCGCCCGGGTTCCAGGCGTTGACGCCGGGCCCGGTGCGCAGGACGACGCCCGCCAGGTCGGAGCCGATGACGTGGTACGGGAGGTCGTGGCGCTTGCTGAGGTCGCTGAGCTTGCCGTACCGCTCCAGGAAGCCGAAGGTCGAGACGGGCTCGAAGATCGACGTCCACACGGAGTTGTAGTTGACCGAGCTGGCCATGACCGCCACCAGGGCCTCGCCCGGGCCGAGCTCGGGCACCGGCACGTCCTCGATGTGGAGGGACTTGCGGGGGTCCTTGTCGCGGCTGGCGACGCCGGAGAACATCTCGGCCTCGTCCTTGTGCACGGTCACCGCGCGGTACGACTCGGGGATGGACAGCGCTGCGAAGTCCGCGGCTGTGCTGTCCTGCGATTGGATCGCGTCCAGGATTTCCTTCACGGTGTTGCCTCCGGCAGATCGGGTCTCCGGCGTCGAGGGAAACGCTCGGAGGACCCCTGTGGTCAGGGGAGCGGTGCGGTGTGGAGGTGTGCCGTCGGTTCGGCGGGTGGTGCTTCGGGCCTGCTCGGTGGAGCAGAAGGGTTTGCCTGTGACGCAGGCGCCCGGGCGCGCGGACACGTGGTCTGCGGGGACAGCCGGCGTACGAGAGGTCTCTGCACGCCGGCCGCCCGGACTCCTTCAACGTATGGCACTGCGTGACAGCTGACAAGGCACCCAGTGCCAACAATTTCTCTCACTTGTCATCTCGTAGGCACGCATGAGCAACATCATGGGTGGGTATGTCGCGTTGCCTCCCCTTTTGTGGGTGCTACGGCGCGGTGCGGTACACGTACGGCGTCGTCGTGCTGAGCGCCGTGAAGCCGAGCCGCCGCAGGATCGGGGCGGACCGGTCCGTCGCGTCGGCCTGGAGATAGCGGTAGCCGAGGCTGGCGGCGATGCGGGCCCTGTGGGCGATCAGGGAGCGGTAGATCCCCCTGCCCCGCCAGGGTGCCGCGGTCCCGCCTCCCCACAGCCCGGCGAAGCCGGTGCCGGGGTGCATCTCCATCCGGGCCGAGCTCACCGGTTCGTCACCCGCCATGGCCACCACCGCGACGAACGTGTCCGGGGCGTCGGAGAGCCGGGCCAGGGCCCGGTGGCGCAGTCTCGAACCGTCGGTGCCGAAGGCCAGCTCGTGGGCCCGGACCATCAGCTCCACCCCGGCCGCGTCCGTCACCTGCCGCAGCCGGACGCCCTCGGGGAGCTCCACCGGCATGGGCCGGCCCGCCACCGGTGCCACCAGCAGGGTCTCCGGCGGCTCCGGCTCGAATCCGGCCGCGGTGAGGAGCCCGCCCAGACAGGCGGGGCCGTCGTGTGCGTACAGCTTCCACTCGAACTCGCCGAGGCCTCGGGCGGTGTAGTGCTCCACCTGAGCCGCGATCTCCGACTCCGCACGGCCGGGCGAGAGGTCCGGGGCCGTCCACACGACGCCGTTCCAGTCATCGGCGCCGCCGGTCTGCCGTACGACGTCACCCACGCGTTCGACGTGTGTGCCGGGGCCCTCGGGGCGGGCGTGCTCACGCATCTCGCGGTCGAAGAGGGCCAGTATCCCGTCAGGTTCCATCCACGCATCCGAGCACGTCGACCCCGGGCCTGACCACCGGGTTCTCCGGACCGGTGCGTCAACCGGCGGCCGCGGGGCACACGGAAGTGATCTTGATGTCGACGTGACGGACAGGGGTGGGTACCTGATGGGCATACAGATGCGCAGGGGCGTCCGGGAGGGCCACAGGCCCGAGTTCGACGTCCGGAGGACGGCCCTCGGCTTCGTCCTCCTCGCTCTCCTGGTCTGCGGCGCCGGACTGGCGGCACGCACGGTCCTGGAGAGCGCCGGACGGCACCCGGCGATCGCCGTCGCCTCGGTCGTGGTGCTGGTGGCCGGGGCTGTGGCGCTTCTGCGCAGGCGTCGCAGCCGCAGGGCGGCGGCCAGGGCCGCCGCGGCAGCCGTCGAGACCGCGTACGAGGTGGTGGACGCCGCCCTGGAGGAGGCCTCGGCAGCCGAGGCGGCCCCCGTCCCCGTCGCCGCCGTCCCCGAGCAGGCCCGGCCGGTCGACTACGCGGCCATGGACCCGTACGACTTCGAGGAGGCGGTGGCCGGTCTCTGCCGTCGGGACGGCTGTCCGGACGTCGAGGTCGTCGGAGGCGCCGGTGACCTGGGCGCGGACGTGCTCGCCACCACGCCGGACGGGCGCCGTCTGGTCGTGCAGTGCAAGAGGTACACGAGTGACAACAAGGTCGGCTCGCAGGACCTCCAGCGCTTCGGCGGCACCTGTTACGCGGTGCACGAGGCCGAGGTGGCCGTCGTCGTCACCACCGGCGAATTCACCGAACCGGCACTCGACTACGCCGAGCAGTGCGGCATCGTCTGTGTCGGCCTCGACGAGCTCACCGCGTGGAGCGAGGGCGCCGCGGCGCCGCCGTGGTACGCGGGAGCGGCCGTCCAGCCCGCGGAGGGATGAGTCCGGCCGGGGGCCGGACTCAGTGCTCCTTCAGCGCCTGCTGAATCGTGCGCATGACCTCGTCGAGCGGAGCGTCGGTACGGGCCACGGCGACCAGCACCTCGCCGTCCCCGGACACCGAGGCCGCAGGTGTCCTCCCGGGTTCGCCCGCGGTCCGCCCCGCTCCGATCCCCGTGCCGAAGGTCTCCCGCACGATCGCGAACGCGTGATCGAGCTGCGACTCCACGTCACCCTGGCCGTCCGCGCGCAGCCAGCGCCGCAGCACATGGTTGTGCGCGGTCACCACGGCGGACGCGGCGACCTCGGCGAGCAGCGGGTCGTCATTGCCCACATGGTGGTCGCGTTCGTCGAAATGGCCCAGGAGGTAGCGCGTGAACAGCCGCTCGTAGCGGGCCACCGAGGCGATCTCGGCCTCCCGGAGGGTGGGTACCTCGCGGGTCAGCCTGTACCGCGCGACGGAGACCGCGGGCTTCGCCGCGTACATCTTCATGACCTCCTTGATGCCGCGGCACACGGTGTCGAGCGGGTGCTCGTGCGCGGGGGCGGCGTTGAGGACGGCCTCGGCCCTGACGAGGGTGTCGTCGTGGTCCGGGAAGATGGCCTCTTCCTTGGAACGGAAGTGGCGGAAGAACGTGCGCCGGGCGACGCCGGCGGCCCCGGCGATCTCGTCGACCGTCGTTGCCTCGTACCCCTTCGTGGAGAAGAGTTCCATCGCCGCGGCGGCCAGTTCGCGGCGCATCTTGAGCCGCTGGGCGGCGGCCCGGGTGCCCGCGGTACTTTCCGGGGCGTCCGTCGCGGCGGAGGAACGGGGGGACTTGGCGGGTTGGGACATGAGGTGAACGTAACCCATCGGTGCGGGGGAGCGCGCCTGTGGGGGCGGGTCGCCCGAGGGCCCCAGCAACCCGCCCCACCTGGCACCGGGCCCGGAAGGCCCGGCGCCGGGCGCCGGACCCTCAGCGGCGGGCATACTCGCGGAAACCGCGCCCCGTCTTGCGGCCGAGGCAGCCCGCGGCCACCAGATGCTCGAGCAGGGGCGCCGGAGCGAGGCCCGGGTCGCGGAACTCGCCGTGCAGGACCTTCTCGATGGCGAGCGAGACGTCCAGCCCGACGACGTCCAGGAGCTCGAAGGGCCCCATCGGGTAGCCGCCGCCGAGCTTCATCGCCGCGTCGATGTCGTCGAGCGTCGCGTAGTGCTCCTCGACCATCTTGATCGCGTTGTTGAGGTAGGGGAAGAGCAGCGCGTTCACGATGAAGCCTGCCCGGTCACCGCAGTCGACCGGGTGCTTGCGCACCTTCACGCAGACCTCGCGGACCGTGGCGTGCACGTCGTCGGCGGTCAGCACGGTGCGGACCACCTCGACCAGCTTCATCGCGGGCGCGGGGTTGAAGAAGTGCATCCCCACGACGTCCTCGGGGCGCGAGGTGACCCGGGCGATCGCCACGACCGGCAGCGACGAGGTGGTCGTCGCGAGCACCGCGCCCGGCTTGCAGACCTTGTCCAGGGTCTGGAAGAGCTGCCGCTTGACCTCCAGGTCCTCGGCGACCGCCTCGACCGCGAGATCGACGCCGGCGAAGGAGTCCAGCGAACCCGCAGGGGTGATCCGGGCGAGCGTCTCGTCCCGCGCTTCCTCCGTGAGCCGCCCCTTGGACACGGACCGCCCCAGGGACTTGGCGATCCGCGCCTTGGCCGTGTCCGCCTTCTCCTGGCTGCGCGCCGCGAGGACCACGGCGTACCCGGCCTTCGCGAAGACCTCGGCGATGCCCGAGGCCATCGTCCCCGAGCCGGCCACGCCCACCGACGACACCTCGCGCCCGGCGACCGCGCCCGCGCTGTCCGTCGGCGTCAGCGCGTCCGGCACCACGTCCTGGCCGCCGGGCGAGTCGTACGTGTAGAAGCCGCGGCCCGCCTTGCGGCCTGTCAGGCCCGCTTCGCTGAGCTGCCCGAGCACCGGGGCAGGGGCGTGCAGCCGGTCGTGGGACGCGGAGTACATGGCCTCCAGGACCGTGCGGGCCGTGTCGATGCCGATCAGGTCCAGCAGCGCGAGGGGGCCCATCGGCAGCCCGCAGCCCAGCTTCATGGCGGCGTCGATGTCCTCGCGGGAGGCGTAGTTCGCCTCGTACATGGCTGCGGCCTGGTTGAGATAGCCGAACAGCAGGCCGTCCGCGACGAAACCCGGCCGGTCGCCGACCGCGACCGGCTCCTTGCCCAGCTCGCGGGCGAGCCTGGTGACGCTCTCCACGGCGGGCGGTGCGGTCAGCACGGAGGAGACCACCTCGACGAGCTTCATCACCGGCGCCGGATTGAAGAAGTGCAGGCCGAGGACCCGCTCGGGGTGCTGCGACTCGGCGGCCAGCCGGGTCACGGACAGGGCGTTCGTGCCCGTCGCGAGGATCGCGGCGGGGGAGACCACCGCGTCGAGCTCCCGGAAGACCTGCTGCTTGATCTCGTAGGTCTCCGGCACGACCTCGATGACCAGTTCCGCGTCCGCGGCGGCCTGGAGATCGGAGAACGTACGGAAGCGGGTGAGGATGGCGCGCCGCTCCTGCTCCGTGATCCGCTCACGGCGCACGGAGCGTGCGGTGGAGGCCTCCAGCGAGGCGACCGCCTGGCGGGCGGCGGCCTCGCTGATGTCGATGCCGATGACCTCGCGGCCCGCACGGGCCAGGACCTCGGCGATGCCGGTGCCCATGGTGCCGAGACCGACGACGGCAATGGTGGTGAGCGGGGTGTCCATCACGGGACTCCAGGGTGAGTGACGACTGAGAGGAGCACGGCGGCGGGCATGGCCGGAACCAGCCGGCGCCCGGCGTGCGGAAATCGCGTGTCGTGGTGCACGGTCCCAGGTGCGCACTGCACCCGGGGAAAGGTGACGGGCTCTGTCCCGAGCCGCGTCTCTCGAACTGCCGAACCGACAAGCACCCCGGGTGGCTGCGTCACCAGGCCACCGGAGCCGGCGGGTGTGTGTCCCGCTCACTTGAGATTAACCGGCGAGTAACGAGCGCGCCAGCCCTGTCGGACTGTGCACTGGCACACAGTTCATCGGACACAGTGCGTCGACACCTCTAAACTCAGCGTCATGGATGAGGAGTTCCGCTCGCTGACGGACCGGCTCGTGCTGGAGGCCGAGCAGCCGGAGGTCTTTCACCGGCTGCTCGCCACCGAGGACGACGAAGAGCTGGCCAGGGCCCTCGTGGAGCGCGAACGCCCGCTGTGGGCCCGCGAGATCGCGGCGTTCCGGCTTGGTTGCCGAGGCGACCGCCGCGCCTTCGAGGCGCTGGTCCTCCTCCTCAACCACCGCGATCCCGAGCGCTGCGTGTCGGCCGCTCACGCGCTCCTGCTCCTGGGCGACCCCCGCACACCCGGTGCGGCGGCCGCGCTCGCCACCAACAGCCTGCGGACGGCGTACGCCCTGCACCCGGTACGGCTGCTGACGGCCCTGCGGGCGCCCCAGTCCGTACCCGCCCTGGTCAGTACGCTGCACAGGCTGCTGGTCCCCGGCGACCCGCACTGGCGGGTCGCGCTCGCCTGCGTCGAGGGGCTTGGGAGCCTGGGGGACGTCCGCGCCCGCCCGGTCCTGGAGGCAGCCCTGCCGCACCCCCGTCTCGGCACGGCGGCGGAGGAGGCGCTTCGCCGGCTGACGGCGGGCTGAGGGCGCGCACGGTCCTGGAGGAGCGGCTCACGGCAGCATCCGCCGTGCCGAAAGGAGGCCGCGGTGGCCCGGGACCCCTCACCGTCCGGCGGCCACCAGCGGCGCCCGGAACGGGCTCGGTGTGCCGTGCCAGAAGATGTCCAGGCTGTCGCGGGCCCGCGTAGTGGCGACGAACAGCGGTGAGCGTGCTTGCGGGACCTCGCGCCGGTAGCGGACCGGATCGGATCGGTGCCACGCCTCCGGTTCACGCCGTCCCTGGGGATCAGCCCGTCGCTGACTCCGGCGACGACCATGCGCTGGTACTCGAGACCCTTGAAGCGGAACACCGTGCCGATGTGTACGCCGCCGTCACCACGTGGACCGTCGGTGCCGATCTCCACGGCCCGGATTCCGTGCTCCGCCAGAGTGGTCGCCGTTCCGCTCGCCATCTGGATTCGTCGGCACGCACATCACGATCAGCTCGTGCGGGATGTCGTCCCAGCTGTCGATCAGCATGGCGACGGCCTCCCGGTCGGCCCCCAGTCCGTGCGCCCGTGCAGGTCGGGCACTCCGCCGCAGGACCGACCAGTATCCGGCGAAGGTCTCCTCGTTGCCGTCGAGGTCGTCGTACTTTCCTGCGAAGACCAATTCCCCGACGCAATCGGGTGACAACCCGTCTCACATCTCAGGGCGCTGTCTCGTCATAGAGGTATGAACACGAAACTCCGTTACGCAAGTCTCGGCCTCCTGGCCGCGGTCGGCCTGTACACAGGGCTCTGGGCCTACTTCGCCCCGACAAGCTGGTATGCGAACTTCCCCGGTCTCGGACTCAGCTGGCTGCCCCAGCTGGGCCCCTACAACGAGCACCTCTCCAAGGACGCCGGGGCCATGTTCCTGGCGTTGGCCATGCTGACGCTCATCACGCTGAGCTCCGTGCGAAACACCCGGCTGGTCCAGACGACGGGCGCGGTGTGGCTGGTCTTCAACGTGCTGCACTTCATCTACCACGTACAGCACCTCGCCATGTACAACACGCGTGACCAGGTGCTCAACGTCATATTCCTGGCCGCGCTGGTGCTACTGGCGGCTCCGCTCCTGGTGCCGGTCCTCCCCGGACGGCCGAACGACACTCGATGACGTTCGGCGACAACAGCAACGACGGCGACATGAGCGTGAAGGAGAGGTCCGGTATGCGGGTGGCAGTGGCGGGCGGGACCGGGCTGGTCGGCCGGTATGTGGTCGAGGAACTGGCAGCGACCGGGCAGGAGCCGGTGGTGCTGGCCCGGTCGCAGGGCGTAAACCTTGTGACAGGCGCCGGACTCGACGCGGCCATGGCGGGCGTGGAGGTGGTCGTCGACGTGAGCAATGTGACGACTACGAGCGGCAAGAAGGCCATCGCGTTCTTCGACAGCGTCGGCCGCAACCTCCTGGACGCCGGTGAGCGAGCCGGGGTGGGCCACCACGTCGTGCTGTCGATCGTCGGCATCGACCAGGTCGGCCTCGGCTACTACCAGGGGAAACTGCGCCAGGAGGACGTGGTGAAGAGCGGGCGGACGCCATGGACGGTGCTGCGCGCCACCCAATTCCACGAGTTCGCGGAGCAGACCCTCGACCGGGTGCCAGGGCCACTGGCAGTGGTGCCCCGGATGCGGACCCGGTCGGTCGCGGCCCGTGAGGTGGCCCAGCAGCTCGTGCGGCTCGCAATGGCCCCGGCCCAGGGCATGGCCCCCGAGCTCGCCGGACCGCAGGTCGAGCAGGTCGTCGACATGGTGCGCCGACTGCTGCGGGCCCGGCACCAGCGGCGTCTGCTGCTGCCGGTGAAGATGCCCGGCGCCGCGGGCACGGCCATGGCGGGCGACGGTCTGCTGCCTGTCGGACAAGGGCCGCGGGGTAGCCAGACCTTCGAGGCATGGCTCGCCCAGCACGCTGTCCAGGAGGGATGAAGACGCCGTGTCCACGCCCTCCGAATCGGCCCAGGACACTCCCCTCGGCGCCCTCCAGGCCGAGCGCCGTCGGCTGCTCAACCTCGGCTACCGGATGCTCGGCTCGGTGCAGGACGCCGAGGACGTGGTCCAGGAGACGTACGCCCGCTGGTACACCCTGTCCGAGGAGGGGCAGCAGGGGATCGACGCACCGCTGGCTTGGCTGACCCGGGTCGCCTCACGGATCTGCCTCGACCACCTTGCGTCGGCGCGGGTCCGCCGGGAGTGCTACACCGGTGAATGGCTGCCGGAGCCCGTCCGGCACACCACCCTGTGGACGAGCACGGGCCACGAAGGCGGCGCCGATCCCGCCGACCGCATCACCCTCGACGAGTCGGTGAGCATGGGGATGCTCGTGGTCCTGGACTCGATCACTCCGGCGGAACGTGTCGCCTTCGTCCTCCACGACGTCTTCGGCGTGCCGTTCGCCGAGATCGCCGAGACGGTGGGCCGCACCCCTGCGGCCTGCCGACAGCTCGCCGCGTCCGCCCGACGGCGTATTGCCGGCCAACGGCCTGGCAGCAGTACGGCAGAGGAACACCGGCAGGTCGTCACCGCGTTCCGCAACGCCTGCGAGACCGGCGACCTCGACACCCTCATCGACCTCCTCGACCCCGACGTCGCGTCGCTCAGCGACGGCGGCGGCAAGGTGCGCGCGGCCCTGCGCCCGGTCGTCGGCCGGGACAAGGTGGCCCGCCTCCTCCTCGGCCTCATGCGTAAGGAACCCGGGGTGGAACTCGTCGAGGAGGACGTCAACGGCGCCCCCGGTGTGACGGTCCGCATCGCCGGCACCACCGTCGTCGTCCTCGCCCTGGACGTGCACGACGGCCTGATATCCAACCTGTGGATGGTGGTCAACCCGGACAAGCTGCACGCCTGGACCGACGACGAGACTGGCTGACGACCAGAGCCACACCGCCTGCTGATGCCGGCCCGAGCCCCTGGCAGGTACAGGCGACGCCAGGGGCTCGCACGGTCTCACGACGCGGGGGTCTGTCGAGCGGTGTAACTCGGTTGTCGAGGGTTACGGACGTGCTGCGGGGAGCCGGCCGTCGAAGGTGGTGCCGAAGGCGTTCAAGGCTGTCTTCCAGCGCATGGTCCAGCGGGCCCGGCCCTTGCCGGTCGGGCCCAGCGACATTATCGCCATGTAGACGCACTTCAAGGCGGCCTGTGCGTGCGGGAGGTGACCGCGGGCTCTCACCGCCCGTCTGATCCGCGCGTTCACGGACTCGATTGCGTTCGTCGTGCAGACGATGCGGCGGATCTCGGTGTCGAAGCGGAGGAACGGCGTGAACTCCTCCCGCGCGCTCTCCCGTCAGGGGCGTTGCGTGATCGGGATCTGTCCGGGTTCGTCACGTGAGGCCGAGGGTTCGTAGGGGCCGGAGGCAGTCGCGGCCGGTGTGGCGGAGGACGGCGGCGATGTCGGTCCGGCCGTCCTGCGGAAGACGCTCCGCATCCTCCGGATCAGGCCCCGCGCACCGGCGCAACAGTCCGGGCACGTCTGCGGCGGACCCGTAGTTGTGCCTCAGTGCTGCCCAGTCGATCAAATCTACTTCCGCCCACATGCGCGTGACCCTATGCCGGACGGTCGACCGTCGTCGCAGCGGAGGTGGTGAGATGCCTCCGCGGACCCGGAGCCACGCGCTTGCCACGATGCAACGGGGTGGGGGCGGGGCGAGCTGTCACAATCGGACGAGCGCCGTGGGGCGTCGGCAGGAGATGAGACGTGCGCGGCTCCGGCCAGGTGAAGCTGCGTCGTGAGGCCACCGTGTGATCGGCCCACCCCTCTGGCCGGACAGGGGTAGAAGTCATCCCGGAAGCGTGACAGTCCCGCAGGCCGTGCCTCCGCGGGCAGCGCAGGGAACACGACCACCGAGCCGTCCTTGCCGCGGGCGATGGGGATCGCCACGTCTGTCGCGCGGCTGGCCACCGTGATGCCATCGCCCAGCTGGTGAATCCGGTGGGCCGCGCGCATCAGACGATCCACTTCACCAGGCGTGAGGACGGGCCGCGAACCGTTCGGGCGGGACAGCTCCAGCGCCGACAGGCGCACCAGGGCATCGGCGATGCCCGACTCCCTTTCTTCGAGGCGCTGTTGGCCGCGCCTGAGTACGCGGGTGAAGCCGTCGAACAGGTTGCCAGGGTCGTTCTGGGCATGCTCGACGGCTTGCAGGACGATGACCCGTCGCGTCAGCGCAAGGGCCAGGGCAGCGAGTTCGAGGTGGCGCGGAACGCGCCTCCCTGGTCATCGACGCCGGAAAACAGCTCCCCGCTCCCGGGCCGCGCGCGCTTTCGTCGCGGCAGGGGCCGTAGCAGGCCCAGCCGGTCACCGTGGCGTCAGGAGCCTCGGCCACCGGATTCACCGGTCCGTCGTCCGCCGTGAGGTATGTGCGCCGGAGCTCGGCGTCCCGGTCGACGTCCATCGCGTCCAGAGACGACTGCGGAACCATGCCGGCGTACGCGGGGTCCGCCATCCGCGCACCCGGATGTCCGCCACGGCCGCGCAGTCGCCGAGCGCCATGCCGCGAACACGCACGCCGGGGGCGTACGCGGGAGTGGGTGGGGTGGTCACACGGCCCCTCCTGGCGTACGCCCCCGGGCGCGGTGCCCTCGCGTCCTCAGCCGCGGAAGCCGAGCAGGCCGTGCAGTGTGCTGCCCTTCGTGTTCGCGCCCGCCTTCGTGGCCGGGGCGGGCTTGGGCTCCGGCAGTGCGTCGCAGACCGCGTCCGCGCCACTGCCGCCGCCGGTGGGCACGGTGCCGTCGGTGAGGTAGTCCACCAGGTGTGCGTCCAGGCAGTCGTTGCCGCTCAGTGTGATGCCGTGGTTGCCGCCGCCCTGCTCGACGACGAGGCCGGAACCCTTCAGCCTGCGGCTCATGGTGACCCCGCCCTCGTACGGTGTGGCGGCGTCATCGGTGGCCTGGAGGATCAGCGCGGGCGGGATCTTGCCGTTGGTGACCCGCACGGGCTCCAGCGGCTCCACCGGCCAGGTGGCGCAGGGAGCGTTGTACCAGGTGTTGTTCCATGACATGAAGGGCGCCTTGCGGTGTGCCTGCCAGGTGTCGTTGCGCCAGGTGTTCCAGGTCCGGGGCCAGGCGGCGTCGCGGCACTGCACGGCCGCGTAGACGGAGTACCCGTTGTCACCGCTCCGGTCGACGGCCGCGAAGTCCTCGTACGCCCTGGCGAGCGCCTTCTGGTCCTTGTCGTTCACGTACGCCGCGAACGCTTCGGCGAGGCGTGGCCAGTAGCCGTTGTAGTAGCCGCCCGGCATGAAGGTGTCCTCGAGCTCGCCCGGCCCTACCTTGCCGGCCGCGGGCTGCTCCTTCACCGCGTCGCGCATCCGGTACCAGGCGGCTTCGACCTCGGCCGGGTCGCTGCCGAGCCCGTACGTGGCGTGGTTCTTCGCGACCCACGCCGCGAACGCCTTGTGGCGGGCGTCGAACGCGTGGTCCTGTCCCAGGTTGTCCTCGTACCAGACGCCGTCGGGGTCGACGACCGAGTCCAGCACCAGGCGGCGCACGCGCTCGGGGAACAGCTTCGCGTAGACCGCGCCCAGGTAGGTGCCGTAGGAGTATCCGAAGTAGCTGACCTGGGGTGCGCCGAGGGCCCGGCGGATGACGTCGAGGTCCTTCGCGGCACTGACGGTGTCCATGTACGGCAGCAGGTCGCCGTGCTTCTCACCGCAGGCGGCGGCGAAGGAGGCGGCCCGGTCGCGCGCGGTCCTCTCCGCCTCGTAGGAGTCCGGCACGGTGTCGGGGCGCACCGGCGCGAAGTACTTCGGTACGCAGTCGAGGGCGGGGGTGCTCTTCCCGACCCCGCGCGGGTCGAACCCGATCACGTCGTACTGCGCGGCGAGCTTCCCGGGCAGCGAGGCCGCCACGAAGCCCGCCATGGAGAGCCCGCTGCCGCCGGGGCCGCCGGGGTTGACCAGCAGAGGGCCCTGCGAGGTCTTCGCGGTGTGCGGAATCCGGGAGAGGGCGAGGGTGACCTGTCTGCCCGACGGGTTCTCATGGTCGAGCGGCGAGAGGACCTTCGAGCACTGCAGAGCCGGGTACGACTTGGTCCCGCAGCCGGTCCACTTCAGCGGCGCGGCGGCGCGCGGAGCCGGCCTCGTCCCCTCGGTGAGCGTGGTGGACGGTGCGGACGCGGTCGACGGTGCGGCGGTCACCAGACCCGCGACCGCGGCGCCGACGGCGACAATGATTCCTGCACGTTTCGTCATGTGGCCTCCCGAGTCGGGGAACGCGGCTGTGGGTGGCACAGCCCCCGCCGCATGCTTCCCGGATCCGGCGGGGGAAGGACGCGTGTCGCCGAGAGTTGACCCGTTCGGGCAGGGAGACCGCCGCGGTCAGAGCAGGGTCAGCTGGGTGGGGCCGGGCGCGTGGCCGTCCGTGACGGCCGTCGGGGATTCGCGGACGGTCCGACGGGCGAGGCCCCGGTCGGCGGGCCCGATGCCGAACTCGGCCGCCAGTTCGTGCACCCGGCGGGTGATGCCCCGTTGGTACCAGGTCGGCGCGTACGCCCCGTCCGCGTACATCCGTTCGTACCGCCGCACCAGGTGCGGGTGGTGGTGTGCGAGCCACCGCATGAACCACTCACGGGCGCCGGGCCGCAGGTGCAGGACGAGCGGTGTGACCGAGGTCGCGCCGGCGGCGGCGATGGCGCGGACCGTCGCGCGCAGCTGATCGGGGTGGTCGCCGAGGAAGGGGATGACCGGAGCCATCAGGACTCCGCAGCCGATCCCGTTGTCCGCCATGGCGCGGACGACGTCCAGACGGCGCTCCGGGGAGGGGGTGCCCGGCTCGACCGTGCGCCACAGGCCGGGGTCGGTGAATCCGACGGACACGGACACGCCGACCTCGGTGACCTCGGAGGCCTGGCGCAGCAGGTCGAGATCGCGCAGTATCAGGGTGCCCTTCGTGAGGATGGAGAAGGGGTTCGCGTGATCGCGCAGGGCCGCGATGACGCCGGGCATCAGCCGGTAGCGGCCTTCGGCCCTCTGGTAGCAGTCGACGTTCGTCCCCATCGCGATGTGCTGGCCGTGCCACTGGCGGGAGGCCAGGTGACGGCTCAGCAGTTCGGCGGCGTTGACCTTGACGACGATCTGGGAGTCGAAACCGAGACCGGTGTCGAGATCCAGATAGCTGTGGGTCTTGCGGGCGAAGCAGTAGACGCAGGCGTGGGAGCAGCCCCTGTACGGGTTGACGGTCCATTCGAACGGCATGCGGGAGGCCCCGGGCACCCGGTTCACGATCGAGCGGGCCCGGATCTCGTGGAAGGTGATCCCCTTGAATTCGGGGGTGTCGAAGGTGCGTGTCGTCACCGCGTCCGCGGCGAAGAGCGCGCTGTTCCCTTCCTTTGTGGTGTTTTCTGCCAGATTGTCCCAGCGCATGAACGTCTCCTCGGTAGCACTGCGCAGAGAATAGAACACATGTTCCCTTGATCGTGCGAGGCGGGGGAGCGGGGCCCGATTTTGAGGGGTCGTACCCGAGGTGGTTGGCTCAGCAGCACCCCGAACAACCGAGTGCTGGAGGAGCAGGCATGGCGCAGGTCGAGGCCACGACAGAGCGGATCATCGCGGCGGACGCAGAGACGGTGTTCGATGCGCTGGCCGACTACAAGGAGGTCCGGGGCAAGGTGCTGACCGGGCACTTCAGTGAGTACGAGGTGCGTGAGGGCGGAGACGGTGAGGGCACCCTCGTCCACTGGAAGCTCCAGGCCACCAGCAAGCGGGTCCGCGACTGCCTGCTCGAGGTCACCGAGCCCACCGACGGGCAGCTGATCGAGAAGGACCGCAACTCCACGATGGTCACCACCTGGACCGTCACCCCGGCGGGCGAGGGGAAGTCCAAGGCCGTCGTCTCGACCGTGTGGAACGGTGCCGGCGGCATCGGCGGCTTCTTCGAGAGGACCTTCGCGCCCAAGGGGCTCGGCCGGATCTACGACGAACTGCTGCAGAACCTCGCCACCGAGGTCGAGAAGTAGCCCTGCTCTCCATGCTGTTGGCGCTACGGCCGGCCTCACCGGAACGAGTGGTTTTCCGGTGTGGCCGGTTGTGCGCCGCAGTGCCTCCCACCGGCGCATAAGCCCGTTGTGTGCGCCGCGTGTGCGCCCGGTCGCGTTTGCCCCGCCTTGCCGCCTGATGCGAGAAATGGGCGGCGCAGCTGCGACGAGGGGAGCGCCACATGGTGGGTGGGATCACTCTGGTGAAGGACGAGCCGGGAGGCACGGAGCACGGGCAGCCCGGGACCCGGGCGGAGTCCGGCACGGCGGAGGAGCCCGGCACCGCGGAGGGGCCCCGCACCGCGGAGGAGCCCGGCACCGCGGAGGAGCCCGGCACCGCGGAGGGGCCCCGCACCCTGGTGGGGTCGCAGTCACCCCCGCCGCCGTCCGTTTCGGGACCCGCCGCACCGCCGGACGAGATCAGCCCCCGCAGGGTCCGGCTCGTCTTCCTCGGGCTGATGCTCACCCTGCTGCTCGCGGCGCTCGACCAGATGATCGTCGCCACCGCCCTGCCGAAGATCGTCGGCGAGCTCCACGGCCTGGACAAGATGTCCTGGGCGGTCACCGCCTATCTGCTCGCCTCCACGATCGGCCTGCCGCTCTACGGGAAGCTCGGCGACCTCTTCGGCCGCAAGGGCGTCTTCCAGTTCGCGATCATCGTCTTCGTCATCGGGTCCGCCCTCGCCGGCTGGTCGCGCACCATGGACGAACTCATCGCCTTCCGGGCCGTCCAGGGCATCGGCGGCGGCGGACTGATGATCGGCGTCCAGGCGATCATCGCCGACATCGTCCCGGCCAGGGAGCGGGGCCGCTACATGGGCCTCATCGGTGCCGTCTTCGGGCTCGCCTCCGTGGCCGGACCGCTCCTCGGCGGCTTCTTCACCGACCACGCCTCCTGGCGCTGGTGTTTCTACATCAACGTGCCGTTCGGCCTGGTCACCCTCGCCGTCATCGCGCTCGTCCTGAAGCTGCCCAAGCCGGCCGTCCGCCCCCGCCTCGACGTGCTGGGGGCGCTGCTGCTGGCCGCCGCGTCCACCTGTCTGGTGCTGCTCACCAGCTGGGGCGGTACGGAGTACGCCTGGGGTTCGCGGACCGTTCTGGGACTCGCCGCGGGCGCTGCCGGAACGACCCTGCTGTTCCTCGTCGTCGAGCACCGGGCCGCCGAACCCATCATCCCGCTGCGTCTGTTCCGCGACTCGGTCTTCAACGTCACCTCGCTGGTGGGCGCGGTCGTCGGGGTCGCGCTCTTCGGTGCCGCCAGCTATCTGCCGACCTACCTCCAGATGGTCGAGGGCGTCTCCGCCACCGAGTCAGGGCTGTTGATGCTGCCCATGATGGGAGGCATCGTCGTCGCCTCCGTGGTCTCAGGACAGCTGGTCTCGCGCACCGGCCGCTACCGCGTCTACCCGCTGGTGGGCGGAGCCGTCTCGGCGGCCGGCATGTGGCTGCTCTCCCTCCTCGACACCGGCACCTCGGCGCTGGAGTACGGCCTCTGTCAGGCCGTACTGGGCATCGGGATCGGACTCGTCATGTCCATCCTGGTGCTGGCCGTGCAGAACTCCGTACGCCCGTCGGACCTCGGCACCGCCACCAGCGCCCACAACTACTTCCGGCAGATCGGCGGCAGTGTCGGCGCCGCCATCTTCGGCACCCTGTTCGCGGGACGGCTCTCCGACGCGCTCGGGGTGCGGCTCCCCGCCGGTGCCGACCTGCCCGACCCGGAGTCGATCACCCCGCAGCTGGTCCACTCCATGGAGCCCGCGCTGCGCGACGCCTACATCCAGGCGTACGCCGACGCGATGCCGCGGATCTTCCTCTACCTGGTGCCGGTGCTCCTGCTCGGCCTGTTCCTCGCCTTCTTCCTCAAGGAGAGACCGCTGGTGTCCCACCCCATCCCGCAGACGGCCCCCGACCCGGCCGTGGCGCACTCCACGGTCCCCGCGGCCCGCACCGACCCCGGGCCATCGCAGCCCGGTCCTCTCTCCGGGGCCCCGGTGCGCGGACGTGTGCAGCATCCCGACGGTACGAGCGTGGGGCGGGCCGCCCTGACCCTCGTCGACGTACAGGGCCGGCAGGTCGGACGGGGAGCGAGCGGTGAAGACGGGCGGTACGCGCTGAGCGCGCCCGGAGCCGGTTCCTACGTGCTGATCGCCGCCGCCGGCGGGCACCAGCCGCAGGCCGTCAGCGTCACGGTCGGCGACCGGCCGGTGGAACTCGATGTGGTCCTGGGAGGGGCGGGGCGGCTCGCCGGCGCGGTGGTCACCCCCGACGGCGCCCCCGTCCGCGACGCGGCGGTCACGCTCACCGACGTACGGGGAGAAGTCGTCGCGACCACCCGCACCGGGCGTGAAGGCGCCTATGTCATCAGCGAGCTGGTGGCCGGTGAGTACACCCTGGCGGCCAGTGCCCCGGCCTTCCGCCCCGCCGCCCTCCCGGTCAGCGTGCAGGCCGCCCGGGAGACCAGACAGGACATCGAGCTGGCGGGCGGCGCCGTGCTGCGCGGGACCGTACGCGCCCCGGGAGGACGGGCCGTCGAGGACGCCAGGGTGACGCTGCTGGACGCGGCGGGCAACGTGGTCGCCACCCTCACCACCGGTTCCGACGGGGCGTTCCGGTTCGTGGACCTGTCGACGGGTGAGTACACCGTGATCGCCGCCGGCTACCCGCCGGTCGCCACCGTGCTCCAACTCCCCGGAGGGGGAAGGACCGAACGCGATCTCCAGCTGGGACACGAGGACTGAGGGCGGCAGGGGGCGCGGGGTGACACGCGGGCCTCCCGCACAACCCCCGCGCCCCTTCACGGCAGGAGACGGGGCTTCCGTCCCGCCGCCACGTCCTCGACCCAGCCGAAGCACACCACCGCGGCCGCGATCAGCACCCAGGCGACCCCGAACTGCACCCACGGGCTGTCCAGCGGCAGGTGCCGCTCCAGCGCCGGCACCTCCCACAGCGAATCGATCAGAGGCACCGCGGCCATCAGCGCCACCTCGTGCCAGAGATAGACCGTCACCGCACGGGCGTTGAACACCCTGACGACCCGGTCGGCCACCGGATGGCGGACGAGTCCGTCGAAGCGGGGCCGGAAACGGAGCAGAACCAGTACGAAACCCGCCGACCACAGCGCCTGGGCGAGCGGGATGTCGTCCAGGTCGAACGAACCCTCCACCGGATGCCCTGCCGCCCACCAGGCACCCGCCGCCATCAGCGGCACGGCGACGGCCACCGTCCCCGGGCCGCGCAGCCGGTCGAGCACACCGTCCCGGTGCGCGAAGCCCAGCAGCCAGCAGAACAGGAACACCGACGCGTCACCGATCGCGCCGCCCAGCCGGCCGTCCGGCACCCCGGACACCGTCTCCAGCACCACCACCGGCACCAGGGACAGGGCGAGCACGGGGAGCGGGGAAAGCCTGAAGAGACGCAGCAGCAGGGGCGAGAGCAGCACGAACCACAGATAAGCGCGCAGGTACCAGAGCACCGCCCACGCCTGCTCGCCCCACGCGTCACCGGGCGGATCACCGACCGGCAGCACCCAGAGCAGCACGTCCGGCCCCGGAACCCAGCCGTGCAGCAGCATCGCGACGCCGAGTACCAGGCCGAACAGCCACACCGGGACCAGCAGCCTCCGCAGCCTGCTGCGGATGACCCTCGAAGCCGGCCGTTCGAGGGAGCGGGCCATGAGCGATCCGGCGAGCGCGAACATCACGCCCATGGACGGGAAGACGAACCCCAGCCAGGGCCACTCGAAGGTGTGGTACGTCACCACCCGGACGAGCGCCACCGCCCGCAGCACATCGAAGGACCGGTCGCGGCCGGTGCCCGCGCCGGCAGCAGGGGCGGGCGCGGGCGCCGTCCTGCGGTGCGAACCCGCCACTACGAGGCCCCCACGTGAGGCGCGCCCACCTCACCGGTGCGCTTCAGCTTCTGCCAGCGCAGCCGCCCGCCGGTCGCCGCCGTGACGCAGGAGTGGATCAGCACGAGGTACATCAACTGCCGGTACGCGAGCTGCTGGAGGGGCAGCATCAGCAGATACCGGTACTTCTCCCGGTCGAGACGGAAGGCGTACGCCGCACAGAAGAGCTGCACGGCGAGGACGGCCAGCCAGGCGAGCAGAGAGGCGCGGAAGTCCACGAAGACCATCGCGTAGACGGTGAAGACGTCGATGAGCGGCGCGAAGACGGGGGTGACGATCTGGAAGAGGACGACGAGCGGCATGCCGACCCGGCCGAAGCGCCCGGAGGGCCCCCGGTCGGTGACGGACCGGCGGTGCTTCCAGAGCGCCTGCATGGTGCCGTAGCTCCAGCGGTAGCGCTGACGCCACAACTGGCCCAGTGACGCGGGGGCTTCGGTCCAGGCGCGGGCGTGCTCGGCGTAGACGACACGCCAGCCCGCGCGATGGAGCGCGATGGTGATGTCGGTGTCCTCGGCCAGTGTGTCCTCGCTCATCCCGCCGGCCTCCAGAACAGCCCGGCGGCGGAATGCCCCGATGGCGCCGGGGATGGTGGGCATGCAGCGCAGCAGGTCGTACATCCTGCGGTCCAGGTTGAAGCCCATCACGTACTCGATGTGCTGCCAGGCGCCGATCATCGTGGACCGGTTGCCGACCTTCGCGTTGCCCGCGACGGCACCGATTCCGGGGTCGGCGAACGGCTGGACGAGCTGGTGCACCGCGTCGGGCTCGAAGACGGTGTCCCCGTCCATCATCACGACGATGTCGTGACGCGCCTGCCGCACACCGTTGTTGAGGGCCGCCGCCTTGCCGGCGTTCTCCTGCCGGATCACCCTCACATCGGGCAGGCCGAGCGATTCGGCGATCTCCGCGGTGCCGTCCGTGGAGCCGTCGTCGACGACCACGATCTCGATCGGATGGGTGCTCGCGGCAAGGGAGTTGAGCGTACCGGCGATGCACTCCTTCTCGTTGTACGCGGGGACGATGACACTGACCGGTCCGGTCACCTCGGGGCCCCAGGAGAATCCGCGCCGGTTCCGTCGCCGGTGATGGCGCCGGGCGAGCAGGAGCATCATGCCGAAGCGGCCCAGGACCGCGGCCCCCACGACCGCCAGCACCACGGCCAGCCCCGGCACCGTCCACTCCGCGACGGCGACGGCGGCGAGCAGGGCGCGGCCCTCCCATCGCCCGGCGGTGTCCGCCGGGCGATGGGAGGCCTGTTCGGGGTCGCCCTGCGCGGGGCCCGGATGTGCTGCCCCTGCCGCCCCGTCCGCGGCCGCGTCCTGCTGCTGCGCGCCGCTGACGGTGGTGAAGGTGTAACCCTTCGCCTTCATCTTCGCGATGTACTTCGGCAGCGCGGCCAGCGTCTCGGAACGGTCGCCGCCGGCGTCGTGGAAGAGCACGGAGGCGCCTTCGTCGTCCTTCGGCGTAGCCCACTCGACGATCTTGGAGACGCCCGGCTGCTGCCAGTCCTCGCTGTCGGTGTCGATGAACACGCTGGTGTAGCCCATCGCGCCGAGGCGCTTGTAGACGGGCCAGCTGTAGTCGTCGATCGCCTCCGTCTTCGACGAGTACGGGGCACGGAACAGTGTCGTCGTGATACCGGCCGCACCGGCCAGGGCGAGCTGTGTCTGGGCGATCTCCCGCTTCACACGGGCCTCGCTCTGGTAGGAGAGGTCCACGTGGGTGAAGGTGTGGACCCCGACCTCGTTCCCTTCCTCGACCATCCTGCGGACGACGTCCGGATAGCGCGAGATCATCGAGCCGACGAGGAAGAAGGTGCCCGGTACGTCGTTCTCGGCGAGGACGTCCATCACCTTCCCGCTCCACTCGGGATCGGGTCCGTCGTCGAAGGTCAGCACGATGGTCCTGTCCGGCACGGACCGGGTGCGGGCGGTGCCGCCGGGGAAGCTCAGGATGGGCCCGCCCTCCAGCACATCGCCGGGCACCGTGTCCGCGGAGGCGTCGGAGCGCACCCGCTGGTCGTTACCGACCTCGGCGCGCAGATAGCCGTCCAGCAGCATCATGCAGACGAGCCCCAGCAACAGCAGCAGAGCCATGATCACGCGGGGCCGGGGGACTGCCTGACGCCCTACGCGGCCGATCCTGCCCGGCGTGGCGTGCCTACGGCGCGAAGCGGCCATCAGTTCGCCCCGCCCGAGTCCGATGCCGATGCCGAGTCCGATGCCGCCGCCGGGCCGGACGGTGTCGCCCCGCCTGACGGCGACGGCGGCGTCGGCGCGCCGCTCGGCGGTGCGGTGCCACCCGGCGGCGGGCCGTACCCGGGCTGCGTCCGGCCACCCGGGCCGGCCTCCGCGGCCGGTGCGCCGTCGAAGGGCAGCAGCTGGGAGGGGGTGAGGGAGACACCTCCCATGAAGGCGAGGCCCAGCACGGCGGCGTAACCCACACAGACGGTGCCCAGCAGCATGCCGGCGCGGCGCAGCAGCCTGGCCCGGCGCCCGGAACTGTCCACGAAGACGGGCCCCTCCTGGGGCTGTCCGGCCGAACGGCGGCGCTCGGCCGAGCGGGCCGGGCCGGCGTGTGCCCGGCGCCGACCGCGTGGCGCCGGGGCTTTCTCGATGACGGGGTCGGATTGCATGTGCGCATGGTGGCGAAGCTTCTTGTGCGAACTCTGGAGCTTTCCTGGCCGTCCGCTGTGAAACGGGCCCGAACCTGTCGGGCCACTGAGAGTGCGCCGGGCACGGTACGCCTGCCCCACGCCGTTCGGGCCCGCACCGCCAGGGGAGTTGGCCGCTTCCGTGGCCGCTCCGAGTCCCTTCCCATGAGTTTGCTGTGGCTTCGGGCGGCCCCGTGCTGTGAGAGGTTCGTGGTGCCCCGGCAGCACCGGCTGTCGTTCCGGGCGACCTTCCGAGAGCAGGTGCACATACGTCATGCAAAGGCGCACACGGGTTTCCTCAGCCCTCGCAGGGCTGATCGCGCTGAGCCTCGCCTGTTCGGCCTGCTCGACGGGCGGCGTGGCCGATCAGGCGAAGGGTTCCGCACCGCCGCCGCCCGCGGCCGGGCAGACCCACTACACCCCGTACGTGAGCGCCACGACCGCCGCCGACACCGACGGCGCGGGGTCCCCCGGCACGTACAACCTGGCTTTCGTCACGTCCGGCACATCGGACTGCACGCCTCTCTGGGGCGGCACCACGGCGGCGACCAGTGACGCGGTGGCGGCCCGTGCCGACGCGCTCACCGGGACCGGGGCGGACATCCGGGTCTCCTTCGGCGGCGCCGCGGGCACCGAGGCGGCGCTGGCGTGCGACAGCGCGGAGGAACTGGCCGACGCCTACGCGGAGGTGCTCGACGCGGTCGGCGCCACGAAGGCCGACTTCGACATCGAGGGTGACGCGCTCACGGACACCGCCTCCGTCACACGGCGCAACGAGGCGCTCGCCCTGCTGCAGGAGAGGCGCGACCTCGACGTCACCTACACGCTGCCCGTCATGCCCGACGGGCTCGAGGACACCGGGCTCGCCGTCGTCGAGGACGCGGCGGAGCAGGGGGTCGACGTCTCGGCGGTCAACATCATGGCGATGAACTACAGCACCTCCCACGACGGCGACATGGGCGACTACGCGGAGCAGGCCGCCGCCGCGGCCCACGACCAGCTCGTGGACGTGCTCGGGCTGTCGCGGGACGCGGCGTGGAAGGCGCTGCACATCACCGTGATGATCGGGGTCAACGACGTCGAGGGCGAGACGTTCACCCTCGACGACGCCACGTCCCTGCGCTCCTTCGCCACGCGTCAGGGAGTCGGCGCGCTCTCCCTGTGGGCGGCCTTCCGCGATCAGGCGTGCGCCCCGGACGAGGAGACGAAGACGGCGTCGGACACCTGCAGCGGAGTCGACCAGGAGGCGGGCGCGTTCGCCGAAGCGCTGAGCGGCTGAGGGCGGCCTGACGACCGGTCCGGTTCAGCGCAGAGGAGCTTCCCTGACCAGGGTCATCAGCGCCTTCGCGCCGGGGCTCATGGCTCGGGCCGGAGGGAGGACCACGACGCTCTCGTAGACCGGCCGGTGCGCTCCGTCGAGCTCCACCACCACGAGGTCCCGTGCCTCCGGTTTACGGGAGAAGTGGTGCGGAACGACCGCGACCCCGAGGCCCTCGTGCACCAGCTCCAGCAGGCTGTGCACGTCGTTGACCTCCAGCGCCACCGTGCGGCGGGCCCCCGCGGTGGCGAACGCCTCGTCCGCCGCGCGCCTCGGCCCCCAGTCCGGGTGGAAGTCGATGAACGACTCGCCGTGCAGCTCTCCCCACGCCACCCGTGTGCCCTCCCGGGCGAGCCGGTGGCCGGGGGAGCACAGCACGACCATGGGTTCCCGTGCCAGCGGCACGAGTTCGCCCCGCCACTCCGGCGGACTGACGGTCGCCGCGAACGCCAGGTCCAGCCGGCCGCCGGCCACCCCCTCCAGCAGGCTGGACGTGCCCTCCTGCCGGAGCCTGATCTCCATGTGCGGATGTTCCCGGTGGAAGGCGGCGAGCAGCCGCGCCGTGCTGACTCCGGCCACGCACTGTTCGACTCCCAGCGTCAGCGTGCCGCGCAGCAGCCCTCGTACGGCGTCGACGGCGTCCCGGGCGGCCCTGGCGCCCGCCAGTGTGCGTTCCGCCTCCACCAGGAGGGCCGCCCCCGCCTCGGTGAGCCGGACCGTGCGTGTCGTACGGCTGAACAGCGGTGTCCTCAGCTCGTGCTCCAGAGCCCGGACGGACGCCGACAGCCCGGACTGGGAAACGGCCAGCCGCTCGGCCGCCCGGGTGAAGTGCTGCTCCTCGGCGACGGCGACGAAGTGCTCCAGCTGACGCAGTTCCATGATTGAGCAATCTAGGCGATGAATCCCAGCGGAATCTCCTGTTGGACCGCTGGATCGTTCTCCGCCAGTCTTGAGGGCGCGCACCAGACCTGGCGCGCTACGCCGTGTCCCGTGGAGTGCCCGACATGTATCTTCCGTCCGCCGACCGCTACACCGCCATGCCCTACCGGCGCACCGGGCGCAGCGGTCTGCTGCTCCCCGCCCTCTCGCTCGGGCTCTGGCACAACTTCGGAGGCGACCGGACCCCCGAGAGCCAGGGCGAGATCCTGCGCAGGGCCTTCGACCTCGGTATCACCCACTTCGACCTCGCCAACAACTACGGCCCGCCGCCCGGCTCCGCCGAGATCGCCATGGGCCGCGCCCTGAAGACGGACTTCGCCGGTCTCAGGGACGAGATCGTGATCTCCACGAAGGCGGGCTACCACATGTGGGAGGGCCCGTACGGGGAGTGGGGGTCCCGCAAGAACCTGCGCTCCTCGCTGGACCAGAGCCTGACCCGGCTCGGCCTCGACTACGTCGACATCTTCTACTCCCACCGCTTCGACCCCGACACCCCGCTCGAGGAGACGATGGGCGCTCTCGACACGGCGGTGCGCCAGGGCAAGGCGCTGTACGCCGGCGTCTCCAACTACTCCGCCGAGCAGACCCGCGAGGCCGCCCGCATCCTGAACGGCCTGGGCACCCCCCTCCTCATCCACCAGCCGCGCTACTCCATGCTGGACCGCTGGGTCGAGGACGGGCTGCTGGACGTCCTGGACGAGCTGGGTACCGGTTCCATCGCGTACTCCCCGCTGGAGCAGGGCATCCTCTCCGACCGCTATCTGCACGGCATCCCGGAGGGGTCTCGTGCGGCGGGAACCAGCCCGTTCCTCTCGGCCGAGGCCGTCACCCCCGACCTGGTGAGCCGGCTGGGCGCGCTGAACGACCTGGCGCGGGAGCGCGGACAGTCCCTCGCCCAGATGGCGCTCGCCTGGGTCCTGCGCGGCGGCCGGGTCACCTCGGCCGTCGTGGGCGCGAGCAGTGTCGCCCAGCTGGAGAACAGCGTCGAGGCCGTGCGGGGCCTGGAGTTCGGCGAGGACGAACTCGCCCGGATCGCCGAGCTGGTCGAGGGCACCGGCCGCGCCTGACCCTCAGGCCGTGGCCGCCGGCCACCCGGGTGCCGTCCGCCGTCCGGCACCCGGGTGGCGGACGGCTTCACCGGACTGGACCAGTGACAGATCACCGGAGCTCTGGTCCGGCGCTGTCCCGGCGCGTACCGTGATGCGGCACGAAGATCCTCTTCCCGGGGACGGCACGGGGAGCGACCGACCAGCGACAGGACCGCGTACGTGAAGATCCTCGTCAGCGCCGACATGGAGGGCGCCACCGGAGTGACCTGGCCGGCCGACGTGCTGCCCGGCACCCCGCAGTGGGAGCGGTGCCGTTCGCTCTTCACCTCCGACGTGAACGCCGCGGCCCTCGGCTTCTTCGACGGGGGCGCCGACGAGGTGCTCGTCAACGAGGCCCACTGGAGCATGCGCAATCTGCTCCTGGAACGGCTCGACGAGCGCGTCCAGATGCTCACCGGCAAGCACAAGTCCCTCTCCATGGTGGAGGGCATCCAGCACGGTGACGTCGACGCGGTGGCGTTCGTCGGCTATCACACGGGCGCCGGCACGGAGGGCGTGCTCGCCCACACCTACCTCGCCAACTCCATCACCGGGGTCTGGCTGAACGGGGTCCGTGCCAGTGAGGGCCTGCTGAACGCCCATGTCGCGGCGGAGTACGGCGTCCCCGTCATCCTGGTCACCGGCGACGACCTGACCTGCAAGGACGCAGGCGGCTACGCCCCAGAGGCGCGTACGGTCGCGGTCAAGGACCATGTCTCGCGGTACGCCGCCGTGTGCCGCACCCCCACCCGGACCGCCGCGGACATCCGGGCGGCGGCGGCCGGGGCGACGGCACTCGCCGTGCGCCACGCACCCGTGACGAGCGGTTCGTACACGGTGGAGCTGGAGTTCGACGCCGAGCATCTCGCCGCCGCCGCGACCGTCGTACCCGGCGTGGCGACGAGCGGCGAGCGGCGCGTCGCCTACACCAGCGGGACGATGTACGAAGGTATTCGCACGTTCAAGGCGGTGACGACGATCGTGTCGGCCGCCGTGGAGGAACAGTATGGCTGAGGCGAGCAACCCCGGACCGGTCGACGAGCGCGCGCTCGAGGAATCGGTGACGTTCACCTCCGAGCTGATCCGGATCGACACGACCAACCACGGCGACGGCACCTGCCGGGAACGCCCGGCCGCCGAGTACGTCGCCGAGCGGCTGGCCGCCGCCGGACTGGAGCCCGCCCTCCTGGAGCGCACGCCCGGACGGACGAACGTCGTCGCACGGATCGAGGGGACCGACCCCTCCGCCGAGGCCCTCCTCGTGCACGGTCACCTCGACGTCGTGCCCGCCGTGGCCGCCGACTGGTCCGTGCACCCGTTCTCCGGGGAGGTCCGCGACGGCGTCGTGTGGGGCCGCGGTGCCATCGACATGAAGAACATGGACGCGATGGTCCTCGCCGTCGTCCGGGCCTGGGCGCGTGCGGGCGTACGCCCGCGCCGCGACATCGTCATCGCCTACACGGCAGACGAGGAGGCCAGCGCGCACGACGGCGCGGGTTTCCTCGCGGACCGGCACCCCGGGCTCTTCGAGGGCTGCACGGAGGGCATCAGCGAGTCCGGGGCCTTCACCTTCCACGCTGGGCCGGGCATGTCGCTCTACCCCGTCGCCGCGGGCGAACGCGGGACCGGATGGCTGAAGCTGACCGCCGAGGGCAAGGCCGGCCACGGCTCCAAGGTCAACAGGGCCAACGCCGTCAGCAGGCTCGCCGCCGCCGTCGCCCGGATCGGCGCGTACGAGTGGCCGGTGAGGCTCACCCCGACGGTGCGGGCCGCGCTCACCGAGATCGCCGCACTCCACCACATCGACATCGACCCCGACAGCCCCGGATTCGACGTGGACGAGATCCTCGGCAAGCTCGGCCCGGCCGCCGCCCTGATCGAGCCGACCGTGCGCAACAGCGCCAACCCGACGATGCTGGACGCCGGTTACAAGGTCAACGTGATCCCCGGACACGCGACCGCCCGGATCGACGGACGCATGGTGCCCGGCGGGGAGCAGGAGTTCCGCGAGACCCTGGACCGTCTGACCGGCCCCGGCGTCGACTGGGAGTTCGACCACCGTGAGGTGGCACTCGAAGCCCCGGTCGACTCGCCGACCTACGCGAAGATGCGCGCGGCGATCGAGATGTTCGACCCGGACGCGCATGTCGTTCCCTACTGCATGTCGGGCGGCACGGATGCCAAGCAGTTCTCCCGCCTCGGCATCACCGGCTACGGCTACTCCCCGCTGAAGCTGCCCGCGGGCTTCGACTACCAGGCGCTGTTCCACGGCGTCGACGAGCGGGTCCCCGTCGACGCCCTGCACTTCGGCGTCCGGGTCCTGGACCACTTCCTGCGCACCGCCTGACGAAACCGCACCGCCTGACCGAAGAGGGGGGAACCGACCATGGTGTCCACAGCGGCGTACGGCACATGGCCGTCACCGATCGACGCGGCGCTCACCGCCTCGCACGACGGCCGGCCGGAATTCGTCGGCACCGTCGGTGACGAGGTGTGGTGGACGGAACCGCGCCCGGCCGAGGGGGGCCGCCGTGCTCTCGTCCGCCGCATGCCCGACGGCGCCACCCACTGCGTGCTGCCCGAGCCGTGGAACCCCCGCAGCCGTGTCATCGAGTACGGCGGGGTGCCGTGGGCCGGTGCGGCGCGCGACGAGGGCGGGCCCCTGGTCGTCTTCGTGCACTTCCCCGACCAGCGGCTGTACGCCTACGCGCCGGACGGCCCCGGGGAGCCGTGGCCGCTCACCCCCGTGTCGGAGGCCGGCGGCGGACTGCGCTGGGTGGACCCCCAGCTGCGCCTCGAACGGGACGAGGTGTGGTGCGTGCTGGAGGAGTTCACCGGTGAATCGCCCACCGATGTGCGACGGGTGATCGCCGCGGTCCCGCTGGACGGGTCGGCCGCAGACGACCGCGGCGCCGTGCGCGAACTCACCGACGACCGGAACCGGTTCGTCACCGGGCCCAGACTGTCGCACGACGGCAGCCGCGTCGCCTGGATCACGTGGGACCATCCGCGGATGCCGTGGGACGGCACCGTCGTGATGACGGCCGAGGTGACCGGCGACGGCACTTTCACCGGTGCCCGGCCCCTCGTCGGCGACATCGACGAGTCGGTCGTCCAGGTGGAGTGGGACCGGGACGGCTCACTGCTCTTCGTGTCGGACGTCGGGGGCTGGTGGGAGCTCCAGCGGATCAGGCCCGACGCGGTCGCCGGCGCGGTGGTTCCCACGAGCCGGCTCTGCACCGGCCGGAGCGAGGAGTTCGGCGGGCCGTTGTGGAAGATCGGCCTCTGCTGGTTCCGGCTCATGGACAACGGCCTGATCGCGGTCATCCACGGCCGGGGCACCACCGCGCTCGGTGTGCTCGACCCGGAGACCGGCGACCTCGTCGACGCCGTGGGCCCCTGGACCGCGTGGGCCGAGACGCTCGCCGTGCAGGACACCAGGGTCATCGGTATCGCCGCGAGCCCCCACACCTCCTACGAGGTGGTGGAGCTGGACACGGCCACGGGGCACACCCGGACCATCGGGGCGCCCCACCAGGACGCCGTCGACCCCGCCTACTGCCCCGAGCCGCTGATCCGGACCTTCACCGGACCCGGCGGCCGCGAGATCCACGCCCATGTGTACCCTCCGCGCCACCCCGGCCGCACCGGGCCCGACGGTGAGCTGCCGCCCTACGTCATCTGGGCGCACGGCGGCCCCACCGGCCGCGCCCCGCTCGTGCTCGACCTGGAGATCGCCTACTTCACCTCCCGGGGCATCGGCGTCGCCGAGGTCGACTACGGCGGCTCGACCGGTTACGGCCGCGCCTACCGCGAACGGCTCCGCGGACAGTGGGGCGTCGTCGACGTGGAGGACTGTGCGGCCGTCGCGCTGGGGCTGGCCGAGGAGGGCTCGGCCGACCGCGACCGGCTGGCCATCCGGGGCGGGAGCGCGGGGGGCTGGACCGCCGCCGCGTCCCTCACAGGGACGGATGTGTACGCCTGCGGAGCGATCAGCTACCCGATCCTGGATCTGGAGGGCTGGGCGACCGGTGAGACGCACGACTTCGAATCGCAGTACCTGGAATCGCTCGTGGGCCCGTACGCCGAGGTTCCCGAGCGCTACCGGGAGCGGTCGCCCGTCAACCGGACGGAAGGGCTCACCGCGCCGTTCCTCCTGCTGCAGGGACTCGACGACCCGATCTGCCCGCCCGTCCAGTGCGAGCGGTTCCTCGCCGCGACCGACGGACGCGGGGTCCCGCACGCCTACCTCACCTTCGAGGGTGAGGGTCATGGCTTCCGTCGTGCCGACACGGTGAGGCGCGCGCTGGAGGCCGAACTCTCCCTGTACGCGCAGACGTTCGGCATCGACCGCCCCGACGTGCCCCGGCTGGAGCTGAAGAAGTGACCCTGGAGCCTCTCGCCCGTCCGCCCCGGCTGCGGCCCGGAGCCCGGGTCGCTGTCGTCGCCCCCAGCGGCCCCGTGCCCGCCGAACGGATGGAACGCGGCCTCGAGATCCTGCGCGGATGGGACCTCGACCCCGTCGTCGCCCCCCACGCACTCGACACGCACCCGCGACTCGGCCACCTGGCCGGTACGGACGAGAACCGTGCCCGTGACCTCCAGGAAGCCTGGTGCGACCCGTCGGTGGACGCCGTGCTGTGTGCCCGGGGAGGCTACGGCGCGCACCGCATGGTCGATCTCCTGGACTGGCCCGCGATGCGGGCGGCCGGACCCAAGGTCTTCGTCGGCTACAGCGACATAACCGTGCTGCACGAGGCGTTCTCCCTCCGGGCCGGATTCTCGACGCTGCACGGCCCTATGATCGCCACCGATGTCTTCCTGAAGGACGCTGCCACGCAGGAGGCCCTGCGATCCACCCTGTTCGAGCCCGAGTCGGTGCAGACCCTGGGCCTGGACGCCGCCGCGGCGCTGGTCCCAGGCACGGCCCGGGGGATCACCTACGGCGGCTGTGCCAGCCTGCTCGCCGCGGACGCGGGCACCCCGCGCGCACGGGCCTCCGCCCTGGGTGGGCTGCTCGTGCTCGAGGACACGGGGGAGGAGCCGTACCGGCTCGACGGCATCCTCACCCGGCTGCTGCGCATCGGCGCCTTCGACGGGGCGACCGGTGTGGTCTGCGGGTCGTGGGAAGCCTGCGGGCCGTACGAAGGGGTACGGGCCGTGCTCGCGGACCGGCTCGGAGGTCTCGGTATTCCGGTGGTCGAGGAGCTGGGCTTCGGTCACGGCCCCACGGCGCTGACCGTTCCGCTCGGTGTGCCCGCGGTGCTCGACGCGCCGTCAGGCGGAGGACGGTGCACGCTCACCGCCCAGGTGCCCGCGCTGGTCTGAGCCCCGGGAGCGGCGGGCGCGGGGCGGGGTGACCTGGAGAACCCGCTCCCTTACGTTGACATCGCTATGACGTGTGTCACAACATGGGCCTGGCCCGGTACTTACCGGCCGGTAATGTGTCCTCGGTGTGGAGGCCCATGTGTTGCGTGCTGTGCCCGGATTCCGCCGTCCTCTCACCTTGCTCGCCGGGGCGGCACTCATCGCCCCGCTCGCACTGACCGGAGCCCCTTCGGCGTCCGCGGCCGACGGATACACCGTCACCTCACTGGAGTTCACCGTGGAGGCCGGTGACCGGTCCTGCACCGTGGACGCCGATCTCTACCGGCCTGCCGGTGTCGACGCGCGGCACCCGGCCCCGGCCGTCCTCGCCACCAACGGATTCGGCGGCAGCAAGAGCGACGGCTCCACCGACGTCATCGGCAGGTCCTTCGCCGGACGCGGCTACGTGAGTCTCGTCTACTCGGGCCTGGGTTTCGGCGGGTCCGGCTGTCTCATCACTCTCGACGACCCCGCGATCGACGGCGAGGCGGCCTCCGGCCTGGTCGACTTCCTCGCCGGTACACGCGCGGCCGACGACGGCACCAAGGCCGACTACGTCACCTCGGACGCACCGGGGGACCCGGTGGTCGGCATGATCGGCGGTTCGTACGGCGGGGCCATCCAGCTCGCCACCGCCTCCGCCGACCACCGCGTCGACGCACTCGTCCCGCTGATCACCTGGAACGACCTGGCGTACTCGCTCGCCCCCAACGCCACCGGAGCGTCCCGGGGCGTCTCCTCCGACACGCCCGGCGTCTTCAAGTGGCAGTGGACCAACGGCTTCTACCTGATGGGCGAGGGCCAGCCCCTGCTGGTCCCGAGCCTCGACCCGTCGCGCTTCGGCAGCCTCGGCTGTCTGCACTTCGCCGCGAAGGCGTGCGACACCATCCGGCTGCTGAACTCCGGCCGCTATCCCGCCGCCGCGACCGAGGAGATGCTGACGTACGCACGGAGCGTGTCACCGGCCTCCTACCTGACCGGCGTCACCGCGCCCACGCTGCTCGTCCAGGGCCAGGCCGACAGCCTGTTCAACCTCAACGAGGCCACAGCCACCTACCGGGCACTCGAGGCCCAGGGCACGACGACGCAGATGATCTGGCAGGCCTGGGGCCACAGCGGCGGCTCGGGGCCCGGCGAGCTCGATCTCGGCACGGGCAATCTGGAGACCAGTTACGTCGGGCAGCGCGTCCTCGCCTGGTTCGACCGCTACCTCCACCATGACGAAGGTGCCTCCACCGGACCCGAGTTCGCCTACTACCGCGACTGGGAGAGCGGCTACGGCACCGCGGCAGCGGTGCCGGGCCTGTCCCGGACGATGTACCTCTCCGGCGACGGCGCTCTCGTGGACAGCCGCTCCGAGGTCACCCGCGGCAGCCGCCAGTACACCAACTGGCTCCTGCCGACCAGCCACTCCGAGAGCTCCCTGGCCGGACTGACCGGGCTGCCCGACCCGGCCCCGTACGACACCGAGGGAACCTACCTCGGCTGGACCAGTGCCCCGCTTACCGGGCCGGTGGACGTCGTCGGGGCGCCGAAGGCCACTCTGAAGGTGGTCTCCCCGAAGACGGAACGGGTGCAGGGCAGCGGCGACGCGGCGGACAAGCTGGTGCTGTTCGCCAAGGTGTACGACGTGGCACCCGACGGGACCCAGAAGCTGGTGAACCGCCTCGTCGCTCCGGTACGCGTCCCGGATGTCACCCGCCCCTTCACCGTCGAGCTGCCCGGCATCGTCCACCGCTACGAGGCCGGTCACCGGTTGCGGTTCGTGATCGCCGGGAGCGACACGGCGTACTTCGGCAACCGGGGCATCAAGCCGGTCACCGTGGTCAGTGCCCCGCAGGACACCGGTGTCCTGGAGCTCCCCGTGATCGGCTGACGGTCACTCGTCCGGCCGCGCTCGCCGGTCCCCGGCCCCCGGACGAAGGCATCCTGGGGTCCGGGAACCGCCGTTCCCGGTCCCCGGACCCCAGGACCCCAGCGAAAGGGCCGCTCATGAGCCCCAAGGACGCATCCAGCGGTAGTGCGGGCCCGTTCAGCCCCGCCCGGATCGTCGTCACCCTCCTGGCGGTGCTGACGATCGTCTTCATCTGCGTGAACACCGCCGAGGTCACCATCCGCGTGATCATCCCCAAGGTCACGATGCCCCTCTGGGCCGCGCTGCTGGGGGTCTTCCTGGCAGGCGGGCTCTGCGGGGCCTACCTGTTCCGCAGGCGGGCCGCCCGGTAGGGGGCGGCCTCATCCTCCTCTTGCCCACCCGGTCTCCGGCGCGGCAGCCTGAAAGGTGCCGCCGGGGGTATGCGCGGGTCAAGACCCGCTACGGGCGAACCGGACGGCGGGCGGCAGAGAGGATACGAAAGTGCGGACAGTCGGTGTCGAAGAAGAGCTCCTGCTCGTCGACGCGGAGAGCGGAGACCCCCGGGCACTGTCCACTGCGGTGCTGGCTCTGGCGGAACGCCGCGCGGAGGGCGATTCCGTCTTCGAGTCCGAACTGCACGACCAGCAGCTGGAGTTCGCCACGGAGCCGCGCGGCAGGATGGAGGACCTGGCGGAGGAGATCCGTCGCTGGCGGGCGGAGGCGGCACACAGCGCGGCTGAGGCGGGGGCCGCCGTGGCGGCCCTGGCGACCTCCCCGATGCCGGTCAGCCCCTCCATCGGAGGGGACGAACGGTACCGATGGCTGGCGCAGCGGTTCGGTCTGACCGCGCAGGAGCAGCTGACCTGCGGTTGCCACGTGCACGTGTCGGTGGAGTCGGACGAAGAGGGCGTAGCCGTGCTCGACCGGGTACGGCCCTGGCTCCCGGTCCTGCTGGCGCTGAGCGCGAACTCCCCCTTCTGGCAGGGCCAGGACACCTCGTACGACAGCTACCGGAGCAGGGTGTGGGGCCGCTGGCCATCGGCGGGTCCGGTGGACCTGTTCGGCTCCGCGGAGCGCTACCACGAGCAGGTCCGGGCGCTGGTCGGCACGGGAGTCCTGCGCGACGAGGGGATGATCTACTTCGACGCACGGCTCTCGCACCGCTACCCCACGGTGGAGTTCAGAGTCGCGGACGTGTGCCTGGATCCGGCGGACACCGTGCTGCTCGCCACGCTCGCCCGCGGCCTGGTCGAGACGGCGGCGCGCGCATGGCGGGCCGGCGACCCGCCGGACCCGGTCCCGGTGACCGTGCTGCGTATGGCTGCCTGGCAGGCGGCCCGGTCGGGTATGGAGGGGCAGCTGCTCCATCCGCTCACCATGCGCCCCGAGCCGGCTGCCGACGTAGCCCAGGCCCTCCTCGCCCATGTGGGCGACGCGCTGGAGGACAGCGAGGACATCGGGCCGGCGGACAAGGCGCTGCGGGCCGTGCTGACCCGCGGGACCGGGGCCCGGGCCCAGCGGGAACTGCTCGAGGGTTCGGACAGTCTCCGGACCGTCGTGACGGAGTGCGCGGCCAGGACACGCGGGTGACTCGCGGCCACCGTCCGCCGGCGCGGACGGCGGCGACCGGTCACCCGGCAGGACGTCGGTCCGCCACCTGCGCGTCGACCACCTCGGCCAGCCGCCCCAGCATGGCGCGGTGCCGGATCTGGAGCACCGCGTCGAGGGCGACGTTGTGGAGGATGCCGCCGAGCCCCTGCAGCGGGTGCTCGTCGAGCAGGACGAGGGTCCCGTCGCCCCAGGGACGGATGTCGAACGCGATGCGCGCCGTGCCCAGGAGCCCGCTGTAGGCCTCCAGTTCGAGCCCGCCCGGACGCTCCAGGCGCCGCACGGTGGTGCGGCCCTGGAGCTCCTTCGGGCCGAGGCGCACGGTGTACTCGATCGAGGCGCCGACCTCGGGCCACTGCCCTTCCAGGAGGCGTGAGTCCTGCGTCCCCACGACCCATTTCCCGTACAGAACGGGTTGCTCCAGCACGGACCACAGGGCCGAGGGCGGGTGATTGATCAGCTGGTGGCGAATGGCCATGGACGCCTCCACGCACGGACATCAGGACGGGTGGGAAGGGCGGCGAAGTCACCAGCCATGCTACGCGGCACGGCCGGAGCCGCACGTCGGACGCGAGCCCGGGCGGGACTTCCCGGGGATCACCCGATCGGCCTAACGGGACGCCGGCCGTCCTACGGGCAGTCGCAGCGCCCCGCTGTTCCCGGCGGCCGGTAATCCGCTGGAAGTCCGGTTCACCGCGGGAGCGGACGCGCGGTAGAACGGATGGAGGAGAACATGGCGGCGAACGAACCCATCCGGACGAGCGAGGAGTGGGCGCATGCGTGCACTGACCTGGCATGGACGGCGGGATGTCCGTGTGGAGACGGTCCCCGACCCGGTCATCCAGCACCCGACGGACATCATCGTCAGGGTCACATCGAGCGGTATCTGCGGATCGGACCTGCATCTGTACGAGGTGCTGGGCCCCTACCTCACGCCGGGTGACATCCTGGGCCACGAGCCGATGGGCATCGTGGAGGAGACCGGCCGCGAGGTGACCGCCGTCAGACCCGGCGACCGCGTCGTGGTCCCGTTCAACGTCTCCTGCGGCGACTGCTTCATGTGCGATCAGGGGCTCCAGTCACAGTGCGAGACCACCCAGGTCCGGGAGTACGGGAGCGGCGCCGCACTGTTCGGATACACCAAGCTCTACGGGCAGGTGCCCGGCGGACAGGCCGAACTGCTGCGCGTCCCCTTCGGCAACACCCTGCCGGTGAAGGTCCCCGACGGGCCCCCCGACGACCGCTTCGTCTACATGTCGGACGTCCTGCCGACCGCCTGGCAGGCGGTCGAGTACGCGGCCGTGCCCCCCGGCGGCAGCCTGACGGTCCTGGGGCTCGGACCGATCGGGGACATGGCCGCGCGGATCGCCCTGCACCGCGGTGCGGGGCTGGTCATCGGAGTGGACCTGGTGTCCGACCGCCTGCAGCGGGCCACCGCGCGAGGCATCCGGACTCTGGACCTGCGCGAGTACGGCAAGAACCTGCCGGACGCGGTGCGCGACCTCACCGTCGGGCGCGGCACCGACGCGGTCATCGACGCCGTCGGAATGGAGGCGCACGGGGCGCCCGTGGCCAGGGCGGGGCAGTGGGCCGTGGGCATGCTCCCCGATCCGGCCGCGCGCGTCCTCATGGAGCGTGCGGGCATCGACCGCCTGAGCGCTCTGCTCGCCGCCGTCGACCTGGTGCGCCGGGGCGGCACGGTGTCCGTCTCCGGTGTCTACGGCGGTGCTGTGGACCCACTGCCGCTGCTCAAGATGTTCGACAAGCAGATCCAGCTGCGGATGGGGCAGGCCAACGTCAGGAACTGGGTGCCGGCCATCCTGCCGTTGCTCGTCGACGACGATCCGCTCGGTGTGGACGGCTTCGCCACCCATCACCTGCCGCTGGCCGAAGGACCGAAGGCGTACGAGACGTTCCAGAAGAAGGCCGACGGCATGGTGAAGACCCTGCTCATGCCGTGACCGTCCCCGTGTCCCGCCGGGCCGTGGTCCGGTGCGGGGAACAGGAGGAGCGATGACGAACGCACCCCGGGGCCGGCGCGTGGTGGTCACCGGCGCCACCGGGAACGTCGGGACCAGTGTCGTCCGGGCACTGGTGAAGGATCCCTCCGTCGCCTCGGTCCTCGGCCTGGCGCGACGGCGGCCGGGTCTCACCGTGCCGGGCGTGGAGTGGGGCACGGTCGATCTCGAGCACGGCGACAGTCCGCGGCGGCTGCGGGAGCACCTGGCCGGCGCCGACGCCGTGATCCACCTCGCCTGGCGCTTCCAGCCCACGCACGACCCCGTCGTCACCTGGCGGAGCAATGTGGAGGGCTCGCTGCGGGTCTTCGGCGCGGTTCGGGACGCGGGCGTCCCCGTCCTCGTCCACGCCTCGTCGGTGGGCGCCTACTCGCCGGGGCCGAAGCGGGAACCGGGGGTGGACGAGCAGTGGCCCACCCACGGGTGGCCGGATGCGGCGTACTGCCGCGAGAAGGCCTATCTCGAACGGGTCCTCGACACCTTCGAGCTGCGGAACCCGCAGACCAGGGTGGTGCGCATGCGCCCCGGGTTCCTGTTCAAGAGGACGGCCGCCAGCGAACAGCGCCGGATCTTCGGCGGCCGCTACCTGCCGGGCGTGCTGATCCGCTCCGACCTGCTGCCGTTCGTCCCCGACCTCGAGGGGCTGCGCTTCCAGGTGCTGCACACGGACGACGCGGCCGAGGCCTACCGGCTCGCGGTCGTCAACGACGTCCGGGGCGCCTTCAACCTGGCCGCGGACTCCGTGACCGACGCCCGGCAGCTCGGCGAACTGCTCGACGCCCGTGTCGTGCGCGCCCCGGCTGCGCTGGTGCGGGGAGCTCTGGCCGCCGCGTGGCGGACGCGCGCCGTGCCCGCCTCCCCGCACCTGTTCGACGCCGTGCTGCGGCTCCCCGTCATGAACAGCGACCGGGCCCGCGAAGAGCTGGGCTGGCGGCCCGCGTACTCCGCGGCAGAGGCACTGCGCGCCTTCCTCCACGGCGTCTCCCGCGGGGAGGGAGAGGACACCGCTCCGCTGGCCGGCCGGACGTGGGGATGAGCGCGTGGGGATGAGCGCGGCCCGCCCGGAGGGCCCGTCGGAAGGAGCCGGACCTGCCGCGGCGGAAGCCGTCCGGGCCGGCAGGCCGAACGGATGATCGGCCGATCGGGGAGACATCCGTCCGCCCGGCGGCAAGTATGGTCCGCATGCGCACACGTGTGGTCCTCGACGCCCCCTCGAACCTCGGGCTGCGGCCCCCCGCGCCTGGCACCGTACCCGGCTGCTACAAACTGGCGGGCGCACTCCGGGAACAGCGGATCGTGCAGCGGCTCGGGGCGCGCGAAGGCGGTGTCGTCGTACCGCCCCGCTACGACCGCGGTGACTGGCAGGAAGGCGACGGGGTCTTCAACGCCGCAGCCATCGCGCGGTACACCCGCACGCTCGCCGACCGTATCGAGGAGCACGTCAGGGCGGGCGAATTCCCCGTCGTCCTCGGCGGTGACTGTTCGATCCAGCTCGGCGCCACCCTGGCCCTGCGCCGCATCGGCCGTTACGGGCTCGCCGCGATCGACGGCTCGGCGGACTTCCGGCACCCGGGCAACAGCGACCGGATCGGCGCGGCGGGCGGCGAGGAGCTGGCCCTCTCCACCGGACGCGGGCAGGCCGATCTCACCGATCTGGAAGGGCTGGGGCCCTATCTCAAGGACGAGGACGTCCGGCTCTTCGGCATGCGTGATGACGACGAGGACCGTGCCGAGATGACCGCGTTGAAGATCTCCAACGCGACGGTGGGGGAGATCAGGGAGTGGGGGCCCGCCGAGATCGCCCGCGGAGTCGTCCAGTCCCTGGAGGTCCCCGTCCTCGACGGCTTCTGGGTCCACCTCGATGCCGACGTACTCGACCCGAGCGTGATGCCGGCCGTCGACAGCCCGGACGACGGCGGTCTCTTCCCCGGCGAACTCGCCACGCTGCTGCGCACACTCGTCAGGTCACCCCGCTGCGTGGGGCTCAACATCACCATCTACGACCCGGATCTGGACCCCGACGGCACGGCCGGCGCGCTGCTCACCGACCTGGTCGTGGACGCCTTCACCGAGTCGGGGCCCGACGCGCAGGGCCGTTGACCGTCCGGGGCGCGCGCCGGCGGCGGCGCGGGAACCGGCCGACGGTGCCACGCCCCGGCGGCGGTCATCGGCTGAACACCGTCAGGCGGGCACGTTCCGGTCGACGTACTCGAAGACCGAACCGTCGGGGTGCAGGGCGATCAGATTGCGGCCGGCCGGGGTGGGCACCGGGCCCGCGACGACCTTCGCGCCCACCCGGTTCAAGGCCGCGTGAGCCTCGTCGACGTCCTTGACCGCGATGGTCGCCGAGACCTTGCGCAGCACCTCCAGTTCCGCCTCTGGGCCGCTCATCAGCAGAAAACACCCGATCGCGGCCACCGAGACCCCGCCGCGCTCGAAGCGCAGTGCCGGTGTGCCGGTCAGGCCCTCGTAGAAGGCCACCGAGGCCTCCAGGTCGTCGACGCAGATACGCAGCGTGGTTCCCAGGATTTCCATGCCCACGAGGGTAGTTGCCGATCACGCCGGATGTGACGGTTCCCCGCCCCGCGGTCATGCCCGGCAGAGCACCTCGCCGTGGGGCACCATGAACCACGCGTCGGGCTCCTCGCCCCACGCGCGCCAGGCATCCGCGATCGCCGTCAGCTGTCCGGCACTCGCGTGGCCACCGTCCACCGCCAGCCGCGCGTACACCGACGCGGTCGTACGGTCCGCCCACAGGCCGCTCCACCAGGCGCGGTTCTCCGGGGTGGCGAAACACCAGGCGGCCGCCGTCGGGGTGATGTCGGTGAAGCCGGCCTGCCGGGCCCAGGACAGCAGACGGCGGCCGGCGTCGGGCTCGCCGCCGTTGGCGCGGGCCACCCGGCCGTACAGCTCCTGCCACTCCCGCATCCCGGGCACCTCGGGGTACCAGGTCATGGCCGCGTAGTCGCTGTCGCGGGCCGCGACGACGCCGCCGGGGCGGCAGACACGCCGCATCTCGCGCAGTGCCCGGACCGGGTCACCCACGTGCTGGAGGACCTGATGGGCGTGGACCACGTCGAAGGAGTCGTCGGGGAAGTCCAGGGAGTGGACATCCGCGGTGGTGAACTCCACGTTCTCCAGGCCGCGTCCGGCGGCGGTTTCCGCCGCGCGGTCCAGTACGTCGCGGTTCGTGTCCACCGCGGTCACACGGCCGGGCGCCACCAGCGCCGCGATGTCGGCGGTGATGGTGCCCGGCCCGCAGCCCACGTCCAGAACCGCCTGGCCGGGGCGGAGTTCGGCGATCAGGTACGCCGCCGAGTTGGCGGCGGTCCGCCATCGGTGCGAGCGCAGTACCGACTCGTGGTGGCCGTGTGTGTAGACGGCTGTTCCCTTCGGCATGGCCGTACGTCCTCCCTCGGACCTCAGTCGCAGGCGATGGAGCCACGGTACGCCGCCATGTCGGATCCTGAGATGGGCGTCTCATGATGCGGTCTGGTTACAAGGGCATCGGGCAGTACACCGTCAGTGCCTCGGGAAGCTTGTCGATCAGCAAGTCGGTCCCGGAGTGCGCGACTTCGCCGTCGTAGGCGTAGGGCGTCCCCGGCGTGAGCCCGGCGAGCCGCACCTTGCGGCGCCGTACGGCCGCGTGGACGGGCGAGCGGCTCAGGGGCCCGGCGATCGCGGCGGCGAGCAACCGGAGGCCGGGGGTGCGGCCGCCGTGCACCACGCGTACGTCCAGCAGGCCGTCCGCCAGGTTGTGCCGGCGGCCCGGAGCGGGGCCCACCCGCCGGAAGAGTCCGTTGCCCACGAAGAGCAGCCACAACGGCCTCTGCCTGCCCTGGAGTTCGGCGGTGAGGGGGCGTGAGCCGCGCAGGGCCTCGAAAGCCGCGAGCACTCCCGCGGGCCAGCCGCCGATCCTCGGCGCCCAGTGCTCCCGGGTCCGCACGAGCTCCGGATACACACCCAGGCTGAAGGCGTTGAGGAAGTAGCCGTGCGCCCCGTCCGGCCCCTTCGGGCCGGGCCGGAAGCGGCCCAGGTCGACCCGGACGGCGTCCCCCGAGGTGAGCGCCGTCACCGTGTCGTGCACGGTCTCGATCCCGAGGTCGTAGGCGAAGTGGTTGAGGGTTCCGCCGGGGAACACGGCGAGCGGGAGGCCGTGGGTCGCCGCGACGGCCGCCGCCATGTTGACGGTCCCGTCGCCCCCGCAGACGCCCAGGGCCTTGCCCTCCCGCGCCGCCTTCTCCAGGCACCCCGGCAGATCGGAGGGTGCGCACTCCACCGTCTCCGCGAGCGGCAGCGCGTCACGGATCACTGCGGCGGCCGCGGTAGCGGAGCCGGACTCCCGGTTGACCACCACCACCAGGTCCTGTCCGGCGGGCAGTGCGGGGGCCTCGGCCGGCGGCCGCCCGGGGGCGGGCAGCTGTCCGCGGGTCGGTACGACGCCCCGCAGTGCGAACGCGGCTCCTACGCCGAGCGCCGCGCCGGCCACCACATCGCTCGGATAGTGGACCCCCGTGTAGACGCGGGAGGCGGCCACGGCCGCCGCCACCGGGGCGACGACAGCGCCCCAGCTCTTGGACTCCAGGGCGACGCCCGTCGCGAAGGCCGCCGCGGACGCGGCGTGCCCCGAGGGGAAGGACGTCGTGAAGGGCTGCCTCTTCAGCTGCCTCATCACGGGGACCAGGTCCAGTATCGGGCGCTCCCGGCGCACCGCCTGCTTGCCCACGGTGTTGATCGCGGCGGAGGCGACGGCCAGCGAGGCGACCCCGCGCAGTGCCGCCCTGCGGGACCGTGCGCTGGAGCCCAGCGCCGCCATGCCCGCGGCGGCTCCGAACCACAGCAGCCCGTGGTTGGCGCTGCGGCTCAGCCGGGGCAGGACGGCGTCGGCACCGGGCCAGTGTCTCTGTGCCACGCGCTGGAACGCGGCAAGATCTCGCTGGTGGAACCGGGCCCGCCACTGGCCGGGGGAGGGGAAGCTGTTCGTCGACATGGGACAGCGAATACCCTGCGACCGGGCGGTGAACCAGGAGGCGCGCACAGCGAGCTCGGCGGAATCCTGATCGAATCGGGCGGATTGCAGGGAATTGCCCCTTCCCGGCCCGTTCCGCCGGGCCGAGGGCGTTGCCGGGACAAGTTTCCTGCGGCTAGCCTGCGTTCGTGATTCCGGTCATTGGCCGGAGTGTCGAACGAGATTGGCGGGCAATCATGGGGCGACTCGTCCCCGCGGTGACCAGGGCGCTGGATGTTCTCGAGCTCTTCCTCCAGGGGGAGGGGACCCTTTCCGCGCCCGAGGTCACCCGCAAGCTCCAACTGCCGCGGACCACCGTCCACGAACTGCTCACCACGCTCGCCGCACGGTCCTACCTGGTCACGGTCCCGGAACAGCCGGGCCGCTACCGGCTCGGCGTGCGCTCGTACCAGCTCGGCAGCCGCTACGCCGAGCAGCTCGACCTCGCGGCCGAGGGCCAGCAGGTGGCCCGGGAGGTCGCCGAGACCTGCGGCGAGACGGTCCACGTCGCGATCCTGGAGGACACCGAGGTCATCTACATCGCCAAGGTGGACTCCACGCACGCCGTCCGCATGGTCTCCGCCGCCGGCCGCAAGCTGCCCGCGCACTGCACCTCCGTCGGCAAGCTGCTGCTCGCCGCGCTCCCGGAGGCGGAGCTCGACGCCCGCCTCGACGGGCGCGAGCTCATCGCCATGACCGACAACAGCCTCACCGACGCGGCGGAGCTGCGGGCAGCCCTCGCCGTCGTCCGCAAGCGGGGCATAGCGGTGGAGCACCGGGAGTCGAACCCGGATGTGAGCTGTGTGGCCGCTCCCGTCCGCGACCGGTCCGGACGGGTCGTCGCCGCGCTCTCCATCTCCGTGCCGATGATCCGCTGGAGCGAGGAGCGCGAGGCGGAACTCGCGCAGCTCGCGGCCGGCGGCGCGGACGCGCTGTCGGGCCGGCTCGGACACCACCGGCCCCAGGCATGAGGGCGGCCCTGGAGGTGGCCGTGCGGGAGCAGGCCGAGCTGGGTGAAGGACCCACCTGGGACCACGCGGCGGGGCGGCTGATCTGGGTCGACATCCTCTCCGCCCGTGTCCACACCTACGAGCCGTCGACCGGCCGACGTACGGTCATGGCCACCGGCCAGCACGTCGGGGCGGCCAAGCCGCGGGCGGGAGGCGGCCTGGTGGTCGTCCTGCGGGACGGAGCGGGACTGTACGACGCCGACGGTTCCTTCTCGTGGCTGGTCCACGATCCGGCTCCCGGGCGGCGTGGCAACGACGCGGCCGTGGCGCCGGACGGCGCGCTCTGGGCGGGCACCATGCGCTACGACGAGGCCGAGGGCGGAGGCACCCTGTCCCGGATCGCGCCGGACGGCACGGTGAGCCGCGTCCTGGACACGGTCACGGTCAGCAACGGCACCGGATGGAGCCCCGACGGCCGGCTCATGTACTACACCGACACCCCCACCCGGCGTATCGACGTCTTCGACGTGGACGGGGAGCGCGTCCTGAACCGGCGCCCCTTCGCCGCCGTCGAGAGCGGTTCCGGGTGGCCCGACGGGCTGACCGTGGACGCCGACGGCTGTGTGTGGGTCGCCCTCTGGGACGGTTCGGCGATCCGGCGCCACACCCCCGACGGCCGGCTGGACCGGGTCGTGGAGCTGCCGGTCCCGCGTCCCACGGCGTGCGCGTTCGGCGGTCCCGGTCTGCGCGACCTGTACGTGTCCACCGCGCGGACGGGTCTGGAGGCGCCGCACCCTCTGTCGGGCTCCCTGCTCGTGCTGCCCGACGCGGGACAGGGGCTGCCGGGGACCCCGTTCGCCGGGTGAGCGGGCACGGGCCGAAGAGCGTATTTCTGCCGGCGTCCGGAGCCCGTGCGCGGGCGGACCCCGGGGAACCTCCGTATAAAGGGCCCTGAGGGCGACGCAGGCGGAGGGAGGCCCCGGGATGCACTGGAGCGAACGGAAGCCGCCCCGCCCCCTCGGGGAGGACCACGGTCCGGTCCGGTACGGGCCGCCCGCCCCCGACCCCGGTCTCCCCGTGCTGCCGGAGCTCGCCGGCGTACTCGCCGCCTCGGCCGCGCGCACCCGTCCCGAGCCGCCCGGAGGCGGAACGATCCTGCGGGAGGCGGCCGCTGCCTACTGGGACCGGCGGAGTCTGCACGGCGGCCCCGAGGGCATCGCCGCGGCCCCGGGGCCCCAGCCGCTGCTGCTCGCGTTGATCGCGGCCCACGGCGGCGACGTGCTCATGCCGAGGCCGTGCCCCGCCACCTGGATGCCGCAGGCACGCCTGCTCGGCCGGCCCGCCTATCACGTGCCCACGCCGGCCGAGTGCGGCGGCATCCCCGACCCGTACGCCCTCCTGGAGACCGTACGCAGGGTGCGCGCCGAGGGCGGCAGACCCCGGCTGCTCCTCATCTCCGTGGCCGACGACCCGACCGCGACCCTCGCCCCGCCGGAACTGGTCCGTGAGGCGTGCGAGGCGGCGGTCTCCGAAGGGCTCCACATCGTCAGCGACGAGACCTGGCGCGACACCCTGCACCGGCCGCACGAGACCGTCCTGCTCAGCCCCGCCGAGATGTGCCCCGACGACGTGACCGTCCTGTCCGACCTGGCGGGATCCCTCACGCCGTCAGCCTGGCCGGTAGCCGTGGCACGCTTTCCGGCCACCGGGCGTGCCGCCGCGCGCCGCGCCAGGGTCCTCGACATCCTGACCGCGCTCGGCGCCCTCGTCGCGGAGCCGGTCGCCAGGGCCGCCGCCCACGCACTGGGGGAACCCGAGGCCGTCAGGGTCCGGATCCGGCAGGCGGCGCACCTCCAGGCCCACATCGCCTCCGCCGCACACCGCGCGGTGCTCACCGTCGGCGCCCTGGCCAGGCCGCCGCAGGCCGGCCGCCACCTCTACGCCGACCTCGGCCCGCTGCGCACCCGGCTGGCGGCCCGGGGCGTCACCGACTCCATGGAACTGGAGGAGTACCTGACGCACCGTCTCGGCGCCCCCGCTCCCGGCGGGCACCGGTTCGGGGACGAGCTGGGAGCACTGAGGGTTCGACTGAGCACCGGCCCGCTGCTCGGCTCAACCCCGGAGCAGCAGATGGAGTCCCTCACTGCGGTGGAGCCCTTGGAATTGCCCCATGTGGCCCGAGCGCTGAGCATTTTCGCAGCAGCCCTCGATGAACTCCGATGACAGGAGCCTCTCGATGACGGAACAGACCGAGCGTCCGTTCGCCGGACCCGGCCGCGCGCCCACAGGCCGTCCCGTCGCCGCTCCGCGCCGCCTGGGTGAGCACCGGACCTGGCCCCGCAGCTTCGCCGACCGGCTCACCGCGCCGCTCCCGGGTGTCAGGGGCATGACTCGTCTGGCCAGGGAGCGCGCCCTGCGCCCCAACGCCGAGGGGCTCCGGGGCATCCACCGGCTGCCGTACGCCCCCCGGCCGCTGCCCGCCGCCGGCCCCGGGACGACCGCCGTCACCTGGGCCGGACATGCCAGCTGGGTCGTCCGCATCGGAGGTCTCACCGTCCTCACCGACCCGGTCTGGTCCCGGCGCATCCTGGGCACCCCGGCCCGGATCACCCCGGTCGGCGTCCGCTGGGAGGAACTGCCGGCCATCGACGCCGTCCTGATCAGCCACAACCACTACGACCACCTCGACGCCCCCACCCTCCGCAGGCTCCCCAGGGACACCCCGCTCCTCGTCCCCGCCGGCCTCGGCCGCTGGTGCCGGCGCCGCCGCTTCACCTGCGTCACCGAGCTCGACTGGTGGGAGTCGGTGGAACTGGGCGGGGTCCGGTTCGACTTCGTGCCCTCCCACCACTGGTCCAAGCGCACCCTCCTGGACACCTGCCGGTCCCTGTGGGGCGGCTGGGTGATCGGTGACGCGGGGGGACGGCAGCTCTACTTCGCCGGGGACACCGGTTACGGCCACTGGTTCAAGGAGATCGGCCGCCGCTATCCGGGCCTGGACCTGGCCATGCTGCCGATCGGGGCGTACGAACCGCGGTGGTGGCTCTCGGACGTGCACACCGACCCCGAAGAGGCCGTGCAGGCGTACGAGGAACTCGGTGCCCGCGCGATGGCCCCCATGCACTGGGCGACGTTCCTGCTCTCCGCCGAGCCGGTGCTCGAACCGCTGACCCGGCTCCGTACGGCCTGGCAGCGGGCCGGACTCCCGCGCGCCGACCTCTGGGACCTGCCGGTCGGCGGCTCCCGCGTCCTGGAAGCCTGACCGTGTCCGGCCGGACCACCGGCCTCTCAGCCGGCCACACAGGCCCGCAGCCGCCGCCAGAGCGCGGGCGTCCCACTGACGAGCAGCGTCAGCGCGACCGCCGCGAGCACGCCTTCCCACGGCTCGTGGAACAGCGAACCGCCCAGGATCCCGATCAGCTGGTACGTCGCCGCCCAGGCCAGACACGCGGGCACATCACCCCGGGCGAACTGCCGCAGCGGCATCCGGCCGAGCAGACAGGCCAGCATCACGGGTATGCGCCCCGCAGGCACCAGGCGGGACAGCACCAGCACCACCGTGCCGTGCTCGTCCAGCTTCTCCTGCGCCTGCGCGAGCCGCTCCGGAGCGGCCCGGCTGGTGATCGCCTCCAGCCACTTCGAACCGTGACTGGACGCCACCCCGCGCTTTCCGAGCCAGTACAGGCATATGTCCCCGAGGAACGCAGCGCCCGACGCCACGGCGAACACGATGAGCAGGGCGAACGGTGACGTCTGGTGCAACGTCACCACGGCCACCGAACTCACCAGCACTCCCGTCGGCACCACCGGCACCAGTGACCCCAGAGCCACGAGCAGGAACAACGACGGGTAGGCAACGGCCTGCTGCGTCGACTCCGTCGGCAGCTGCCGCAGTACTTCCTCTATCACCTACGGGCCTCCGGCCTCACATGCTCGCCGTGCCCCAGCCGGTGCACCGCCACTTCCGGTGCCACCCGCGCCGCGTGCCGCACGAATTCGTCGCCCGGCGCGTGGAACTCGTGCGGCCGGACCCCGTCCATCCCGATCGGCCAGTACGTGCCGTAGTGGACCGGCACCGCGGACTGCGGCTTCAGCAGCGTCAGCACCTGCGCGGCGCGTGCCGCGTCCAGATGGTGGGGGCCCAGATTCGGCCCCCAGCCGCCGACCGGCAGGAGCGCCACCTCCACCGGCCCCACCGCATCGGCCATGTCGTCGAACAGCCCGGTGTCCCCGGCGAAGTAGGTGCGGGCCTCCCCTTCGACGACGTACCCGAGGGCGGGGACCCGGTGCGGCCCGAGCGGCAGTCGACGGCCGTCGTGCAGGGCGGGAACCGCGCGGATCAGGACCTCGCCGACCCGCACCACGTCCCCGGGGGTGACTTCGGCGATCCGCAGCCCGCGCGCCCGCCGCAGCAGCCGGAGCCCCGGGACTGCCCTGAGGCTGCCCCGGGGCACGATCAGCAGGCTGCCGGGGGCGAGCCGGGCCAGGGAGGGGAGATGCAGGTGGTCGGAGTGCAGGTGGGAGATCAGGACGGCGTCGGCGACCGCTGCCTCCGGCGGTGGGACGTCACCCCGGCGGCGTCGCAGATGCGCGAAGCGCCGCGCGAACAGCGGGTCGGTCAGCACCCGGACCCCGGTGTCCTCGATCGTGCAGGTGGCATGACCCCACCAGGTGACCTCCACCGCCCCGCCTCCTCGTCAATGCCCCCGTCGACCCCGTACGCGTACGAGGGTAGGCGCTCCGCGCCCCTCCCACGCCGCAGTGCGCCCCCACGCCCGTACCGGCACGGTTACGGACTGTCACGGAGGGGGCCGGCAGGGGTAGGGTCGGGGCCAGCATCCGAGTGCGGGGGGATCCGTTCATGGGCGACGTCAACGAAGACGTACGGGTGGCGGCCATCGCCAGTCTCACACCGCTGGAAGAGCTCGACGGCGACCCGTTCCTCGTCGACACCCGCAGCCAGCACGCCATGTGCGCCCGCTGGGCCGCCGCGCAGGGGTACGTCGTCACCCGCCAGCTCCGCGTCTACGGGCTCCGCCCCGATCACCGTGCCCTGTGGGCCGGCGCCGAGGACGGGCAGGTCGAGCTGTTCGTGGCGCCCAACGACCGGGTGCTCGCGCGGGCGCTCGTCTCGGTGGCGGACTTCGAGGCGGAGTGCGAGCGGCGGGGTGCACGGCTGGAGTTCGCCGGCCTGGAGGAGCCCGTCTACACCGCGCGCACCAAGGCAAGCGTCCACCGCCGGCTCTCCATGCCCACCGCGGGGTACGACGGCTGCTGATTCCCGGAGAGGGCCCGGGGGCCGGGAAAGCGCCTGGAAGGGCTGTGACAGGCTTGGTGCGGGCCCATGACGAACACCGGGCCCGGACGTGAGGTGGAACGGCGTGAGTGACGGGCGATGGCGTACGGCGGGGGGAACCCTCATACGCGTGATCTCGGTGTGGGCCGTCTCCAGCCTCACCATGCTGGCAATGGCGGGGATCCTGCCCGACTTCCAGCTCCAGGCCGACGACGGCGACACCGTCACGAGGACCGCCTTCACCGCGGCCTGGGGTGCCGGGGCGTTCGGCCTGCTCTCCGCCCTGGTGTGGCCCGTGCTCGTCAGAGCGCTGCTCATCGTGCCCGCGCTGGTGCTGGGCGCCCTGGTCTTCTTCCTCAACGGCTCGTTGCTGCTGATCGCCCTGCGTCTCATCCCGGACGGGCGCGGCGACGCGAACCCCGAGACCGCCGTCGTCGTGGCGGCCGTCATGTCCGCCGTCGCCTCCGCGACCTCCACCGCCCTCGCGGTGCGCGACGACGACGCCTACCGGCGCAGACTCTCCCGCCTCGCCGACCGGCGCCGCAGACGCAGCGGTACGCCGCTGAGCGCGGACCGGGGGCGCGCCGGCCCGCCCGGAATCGTCTTCGTCCAGCTCGACGGTGTCGGCCACGACGTCCTCGAGAAGGCGGCGGCCGACGGACTCATGCCGACCGTGGCCGGTCTGCTCGCCGACGAGGCGGGCCACCGTCTCACTCCGTGGACCACCGACTGGTCCAGCCAGACCGGCGCCAGCCAGCTCGGCATCCTGCACGGAACCAACTTCGACGTGCCGGCCTTCCGCTGGTTCGAGAAGGAGACCGGCACCGTCATGGTCTCCAGCAGACCGGCGAGCGCCCTCGAACTCCAGCGCAGGGCCATCGCCCGCACCCATGACGGCGGCCTGCTCACCGTCGACGGCGCGAGCCGGGGCAACCTCTTCAGCGGCGGCGCGGACCAGCTCGCCCTGGTCCTGTCGATGGCCGCCAGACTCGGCAAGGGACGCCGCTCACGCGCCGGCTACTTCGCCTACTTCTCCGACCCGGCCAACGCCGTCCGCACAGCCCTGTCCTTCGTCGCGGAGGTGGTGCGTGAGATCGGCCAGTCCGTCCGGGCACGGGCGCGGAAGGAGTCGCCCCGGGTCGGCCGGGGCGGGCTGTACCCCTTCATCAGGGCGTTCGCGACCGTCGTGGAACGCGATGTGGTGGTCGCCGCGGTGATCGGCGACATGTTCGCAGGACGCACGGCGGTCTACGCCGACCTGGTCGCCTACGACGAGGTGGCCCACCACTCGGGGCCGCACAGCAGGGACGCGGAGAAGGTCCTCGCACGGCTCGACCGCTCCCTGGGCCTCATCATGAAGATCGCGGACCACACGCCGCGCGACTACCGGATCGTGCTGCTGTCCGACCACGGTCAGAGCCCGGGTGAGACCTTCGCCGGGCGGTACGGCCTCACGCTGAAGGACCTCGTGCGGGCCGGCTGCGGGCTGCCGGTACCCCGGCGGGCGCAGCGCACCCGCAGCGCGTCGGAGGCTCGCGACGCGGTACGCATCGCCCTGCACAGGCCGGTCGCCGGGGAGCAGGAGGCGGAGCACCCCGCCAAGTCCTCCGACCCGGTCGTGCTCGCCTCAGGAAACCTCGGGCTGCTGTCGTTCCCGGACATAGAGGGCAGGGCCTCGCGCGAGCAGCTCGACCGCCGCTATCCCGCGCTGCTCAGCACGCTCGCCGCCCATCCGGGAATCGGCTTCCTGCTCGTACGCAGCCAGAAGCACGGGTCGGTGGTGCTCGGCCGCGGCGGGGCGGAGATCCCGGTGGCGGAGCTGAAGGACGGGGAAGGGCCGATCGCCGTGTTCGGGGCCGGCGCGGCGGACGCCGTGCGGCGGACCGACGGATTCCCGCATGTCGCGGATGTCATGGTCAACTCGATGTACGACCCCGAGACCGGTCGCGTGCACGCCTTCGAGGAGCAGATCGGCTCGCACGGCGGGCTCGGCGGCGAACAGTCGCGGCCGTTCCTGCTGTGGCCGCGCACGCTGACGGATCCCCTCGACGCAGTGGCGGCGGACACCCCCCGGGGAGAGTCCCCGGCCGTTCCGGTGGGGGTGCCTCCGGCCGGTCCGGTGGGGGCGGAGGCCGTGCACCGGGTGCTGGCCCGCTGGCTGAGAGAGCTCTCCGGCCCACAGGTGCCGCTGCGGCAGGAGGGCTTCGCCGGGGCGGTACGGGTGGACGAACCGTTCCCGGGCGGGCAGGCGGGCGCGGATGTCCCCGCCCCCGCACGCTCCGAAGTCCCGGCGGGTACACGCTCCGATGTCCCCGCCCCCGCACGCTCCGATGTCCCGGCGGGCGCCGGCACTCCCGACCGTGCCGACGGCCCCGTCGGCGCCGATGACGCGGGCCGGACCGGGGGTCCCGTCCGTGCGGTCGAGCCCTTCCCCGCCGTACCGGGGCCCGACGACGCAGTACCCGGCGCTCGCGGATGAAACGGCCCGGAGGACCTCGGTGTCAGGCGGATTCGCGCCGGACCAGCGTCGGATGGAAGACCACGGACGGTGCGGGGCCGTCGCCCGGTTTGCCGATCTGCTTCAGGAGGAGCCGGGCCATCTCGGCCGCCATCTCCTCCACCGGCTGACGCACGGTCGTCAGCGGGGGATCGCAGGCCAACGCCGCGTTGCTGTCGTCGAAACCCACCACCGCCACATCTCCGGGCACCTCCCTGCCCGCCCGCTGCAGCACGGGCAGCGCCCCCAGCGCCATCAGGTCCGAGGCGATGAACACCGCGTCCAGGTCCGGCCGTTCCCGCAGCAGCTGCCGCATCGCCGAAGCCCCGCCCGCATGGGTGAAGTCCCCCTCCGCGGTCACCACGTCCCCGATGCCGTGCTGCTCCAGCGCGTCCACGAAGCCGGTCAGACGTACCTGCCCCGCAGGAGTGTCCTGCGGGCCCGCGACCGTTCCGACGCGCCGTCGCCCCAGGGCGGCGAGATGGTCGGCCGCCATCTGGGCCCCGGCGCGCTGGTCCGCCTCGACATAGGTGAGCGGCGAGGGCCGACGGGGGCGGCCCGCCAGTACGGCGGGCAGCCGGGTGTCATGGAGCAGGCCGGGCAGCGGGTCGTCTGCGTGGGAGGAGATCAGCACCACCCCGTCCACATGCCCCTGGCGCAGATACGACAGGAGCTGGTTGCGGGAGGCCTCGTCGTCGGCGAGCATCAGCACCATCTGGATGCCGGCGGGCCGCAGTACCTCCAGCAGTCCGGCGACCACGCGCCCGAAGTGCGGGTCGGAGAACATCCGGCCGATGAACGGCTCGGACACCGGGCGCCGTTCACGCTCCGACACCACCAGCGCGATGGAATCCGTCCGCCTGGTCACCAGCGAACGCGCGGCCCGATTGGGTACGTAGCCCGTGGTGGCCACCGCCTTCTCCACGACCCGCCGCAGTGCCGGGTCCACCGTGGTCGCACCGTTGATCACACGGGACACGGTGGCCCGGGAGACGCCCGCCACCGCGGCCACGTCCTCCAAGGTGGCGGGGCGTACGGGCGGCGAAACGTCGGCAGTCATGGAGTCTTTATACCGGGTGATCCGAGCGTCACGCGAAGGGTTCCGGCACGTCAGCGGCCTTGCCCGGATACAACGCCGTCAGGACGGCCAGCTGTTCCCCGCGTGCGGTGACGAGCGCCCGCGCCCGCGCCTTCGCGTCCGCCCGGCTGCCCGCCGCCGTCTGGGAGCGCGAGACCCGCTCCGACTGGCGCAGGTGGTCGAGTATCCGCGTCACCACCAGCCGGTCGAAGGCGGCCCCCTCGGCCGTACGGGCGTCTTCGAGGTCCTCGGCCGTCACCATGCCGGGCATGTCGTGGCCCTTGTGCACGTCGGTGTCCGGCAGCCCCATCCGGTCCCGCAGCTTGCGCAGCGTCGTGAGTTCGAGGGCCTGGGCGTCACGCAGACCCTTCGCCCAGGACCGCAGGCGGGGGCCGGTGGCCTTCTCCGCCGCGAGTTCCAGCAGGATCACGGCCTGCTCGTTCATCGGGATCATCAGCTGGAGCCAGGCGGAATCCGTCAGATCCGTGACGGGGGCCGTCGGCGTGCGGGACGGCGTGGGAGCGGCTTCCGTCGCCCGTGGCCCTCCTTCGGCGCACGACGTCAGGACGGTGAGCAGGAGCAGCAGTGCTGCGGTGCGACGGGCCGTCATCGGCAGGATGTCCTTGCGAGGGGGGCCTGCCCGGGCCGCGGAGACCCGGGCAGGCGCCGGTGGATGTGCGGGTGACGAGACGTCAGCCGTCAGGGCGTGCCGTCCGCACCGCACTTGATGATGGCGTTGATGCAGTCCCGCACCCGTTGCGCCATCTCCGCCTCGGGCCACACGTTGAAGAAGTCGCCGTGCATCGTGTAGCCGCGCCCCGAGGCCAGCCGGAAGCGGGCAGGGTCGCCGTTGACCGGATAGCGCAGGACCTGGCGCAGTTTGGGTACGGGGACCGGATGGGTCGAGGGGCAGGCGCCGGCCACCGGGTACGCCATGTGGCTCTTGTGGTCGGCCGAGTCGAGGTCCCTGCCGTTCCAGCACTGAGGGAAGTCCAGGTAGCTCTCCATCATCGAGCCCGCCGGGCAGTTGACGAAGTCGTGGGACGGGTTGACCTCGCCGTGGTGAAGGCAGGACCAACGGGAGATGGTGTTGTCACCGGGGCCGGCCGCCTTGGCGTTGCCCGCGACGATCCGCAGACCGCGGGGGAGCGGCTTGATCGTGCGGATGATGTCGTCCCGCACCCCTTCGCCGAGGTAGTAGAAGGTGGTGCCGGTCGGCTCCACCGCCTTGTCGCCGTCGTACAGCGTGGGCACCCAGTACGAGGACAGGTCGGTCGTCGGTGAGCAACTGGTTCCGGCCCTCTCCAGCGAGGCCAGGTCGGAATGGGCGTTGGTGGAGTCGTTGCCGAAGAAGCTGTGCATGTGCGAGGCGCCGGGCAGGTTGGGCAGCACGATCGGGTCGTCGGGCGCCCGGTGCGTGTAGGGGCACTCGGCGAGGAACTCGGCGACCCGGACCACGTCGGCGGCCGCCTTCGGCTCGGGGCGCGTGGAGCGGTCAGCGGCCGCGTTGCCCGCGTTGGCCTGGATGAGGGACGCGGCCAGTGCGGCGGCGGCCAGTCCGGCGATCCGGTAACGCCACCGCGTCAGGGCTCTGCGTCCGCGGGGGCCGGTCGTACGTCTGTCGAGGAAGAGCACGGCACTCCTGTTCCGAGGAAGTGGGGTTCCTCCCGACCGGGTGTCCGGTCAGGTGAGAGAGCGCTCTCTCTCGGGCAACGTAGAAGCGTGATGTAGACATGTCAATAGGTGTGGGCGTGTGGCAACTCTTCTTCTTTTGCGCGCAGTTGGAGGTGTACGTGGTGAAGGAGCGCTCTCTCGCGGATGGTTCCGAACGGCGGGCGGGGAGCGTTGTCAGTGGTGGGCGGCAGGATGGTGGTCATGACGACGAACCCAGCCGGCGTGCTCGCCGACACCGCCGCCTACGCGGCTGCCGTGGAAGAGGCGAAGCGTGCCGCCGCCGCGTACTACGCCGCAGATGAGAGCGTGCTCGACGACGACGCGTACGACCGGCTCGTGCGCGGGATCGCAGCCTACGAGGAGGAGCACCCCCAGGAGGTCCTGGACGCCTCGCCGACCGGAAAGGTCGCGGGAGGCGCGGTCTCGGGGGACGTGCCGCACACCGTCCCGATGCTCTCGCTGGACAACGTCTTCTCCGCCGAGCAGTTCGTCACCTGGACCGCGTCCGTGGAGCGCCGGATAGGCCGGCCCGTCGCCGCCTGGAGCGTGGAGCCCAAACTCGACGGACTGGCCGTCGCCGTCCGCTACCGGCAGGGCCGGCTCGACCGGATGATCACCCGTGGCGACGGGACGGCCGGCGAGGACGTGTCGCACGCGATCGGTACGGTGCTCGGCCTGCCGGAGCGGCTCGCTGCTCCCGTCACCCTCGAGGTGCGCGGCGAGATCCTCATGACCAACGAGCAGTTCGAGCAGGCCAACGCGGTGCGTACGGAGCACGGCGCCGCCCCTTTCGCCAATCCGCGCAACGGTGCCGCGGGCACCTTGAGGGCCAAGGACCGTCCGTACCGGGTGGAGATGACCTTCTTCGCGTACGGCGCGCTCGCACTGCCCGATTCCGGTGACCTGGCGGCCACTCTGGACGCACTTCCGCACAGCGAGGTCCTGGAGTACGTCGCCGGCCTCGGCGTGCACACGGCGGCGGACACCGCGGTCGCTCCGCGCACCGTCACCTCGGTCGAGGAGGTACAGGCAGGGGTCGAGGACATCGCGGCCCTGCGCGCCTCGCTGCCGTTCGGCATCGACGGCATCGTGATCAAGGCGGACCTGGCCGCCGACCAGCGCGACGCGGGGTCCGGTACGCGGGCACCGCGCTGGGCCATCGCCTACAAGCTCCCGGCCGTGGAGAAGGTCACCCGGCTGCTCGGCGTCGAATGGAACGTCGGCAGGACCGGCATCATCGCGCCGCGCGCGGTGCTGGAGCCCGTCGAGATCGACGGATCCACCGTCAGCTACGCCACGCTGCACAACCCCGCCGACATCACCCGGCGGGATCTGCGCCTGGGCGACCATGTGATGGTCTACAAGGCGGGCGACATCATCCCCCGTATCGAGGCGCCGGTCGCGCATCTGCGGACGGGGGAGGAGAAGCCGGTCGAATTCCCCGGGGTCTGCCCACAGTGCGGCTCGGAGATCGACATGAGCGAGCAGCGCTGGCGCTGCACCCGAGGCCGTGACTGTCGCCTGGTCGCCTCCATCTCCTACGCGGCCGGCCGTGATCAGCTCGACATCGAAGGGCTCGGCGCCACCCGGGTCGTCCAGCTCGTCGACGCGGGCCTCGTCCAGGACTTCGCGGATCTCTTCACGCTGGAGCGGGACCGGCTGCTCGCCCTGGAGCGGATGGGGGAGACCTCCACCGACAACCTGCTCGCGGCCATCGAGACGGCCAGGACCCGCCCGCTGTCCCGCGTCTTCTGTGCTCTCGGCGTACGCGGCACGGGCCGCTCCATGTCCCGCCGGATCGCCCGCCACTTCGCCTCGATGGACCGCATCGTGGCCGCCGACGCCGAGGTGTTGCAGCAGGTGGACGGCATCGGCAAGGAGAAGGCGGCGGCGGTCGTCACGGAGCTGGAGGAGCTGGCTCCGCTCATCGGCAAGCTGGTGGCCGCGGGAGTCAACATGACGGAGCCCGGTGCGACCCCTCCGCCGGAGCCGGGAGCCGCGCAGGAGGGCGGCGCGGACGGCCGGGAGGCGGCGGGGCTGCCGCTCGCCGGCATGACGGTCGTGGTGACCGGCGCCATGACCGGGGTCCTGGCAGAGCTCTCGCGCAACCAGATGAACGAGCTGATCGAGCGGGCCGGAGGGAAGTCCTCGTCCAGTGTCTCCAAGCGCACGAGCCTGCTCGTCGCCGGTGAGAAGGCCGGATCCAAGCGGACCAAGGCCGAGGAACTGGGCGTCCGGATAGCCGCGCCCGAGGAGTTCGCCGAGCTGGTCGAGAGCTGTCTGGCCCTGGATATGTGAGAGCGCACACCGCCTCGAACCTTGGATTTGTCAAGAGAGTGGCGTTTCTTTCCCTTGTATTGCATAGTGAGGGCTCGATCATGCCTCGCTATCAGCGGGTCGGTGAGTCCGGCGACTGAGGGCGGCGGACCCGAGGGTGAGGACCGATGCGTTCTTCGCGTGACGGACGGCGACGCCGCCGGCCGGTCCTCCGGCGGCCGGACGCGCATGTTGGTGACGTCCATCGGGCCGGTCCCCTCAGAGGACTGGCCGTCGACCTGGGCAGCTCCGGGGCCCGTGCCTGGGTCCCGGGGCAGGGCCTCGTCACCGGTGGACCGGGCGGCTGGGACGAACACGCCCGTCGGCCGGTCCGGCGGGGGCGCATCATCGACGCGGAGTCCTGCGCCGGGCTGCTGGAGCGCCTCGCCGACGCCGCCCTGGGTGCCCGACGGCAGGACAGCGTGATCGTGCTCAGTCATCCAGTGCTGGCCGGCCGGGAACACCGTGCACAGGCGAGGGAGCTCCTCGCCGCTCTGGGTGTGTCAGGTGCCGTGGTTCTCAACAGTGCCAGTGCCGCGGCCGCGTGCGCGGGACCACCGGACGGCGGTCCCGTGCTGGTCGTCGACATGGGCGCCGAGCTGACCGAGGTCGCCCTGCTCGTCGACGGCACGGTCGTGGACGCCCGCCAGACCGATGCGGGGCTCACCGATCTCGAACCGGGGTCGATGCCCGCCGAGCTCGCCCGGAACGTCCTCGATATGATCACGTCCATGTGGCGTGAGGACCAGCACGGCGCCGTTCGCGGAGCGCTGCGCCGGGGGCCCGTGCTCACCGGCGGCGGTGCCCTCCACGGTGAGGTCACCGACCGGATCGCCGGCTGCCTCGGTGCACCGGTGTCCATCGCCCGCGACCCTTCGACCACGGTCGTACGGGGCGCCGCGCTGGTCCTGGAATCCCTCCTTGGGTCCGCCGGTGCGGATCCGGATCCCGCCCGCCCGGTCCGGCTGAGGTGAACCCCCTTCCGGGGGCGCCCCGCGGGAACGCGCCCCCGCGGGGGCCGCACGGCACACCGCCGCACCGGGCGCGGCACATCGTCGCCGCACTGCTCCTCGCGGTCCTGACACTGCTCGGCGCCCCGCCCGCTGCAGCGGGCGCCGCACCCACGGCAGCCGCATCCGCGCTGACCGCACGAGACCCGGCCGCCACGCACGACAGCGCCACCCCGGCCGTCCATGCCGCCGCGCACCGTGCCGGCAGCGCCGCCCCGGCCGTCCCTGCCTCCGCGCATGTCTCCGGGCCCCGGGCGACCGCCCCGCCCGTCCCCGCATGGCGGACAGAGGCCGTCCCCGTACCGGGGCCGCTCGCGGGCGCCGACCGTCCGCACGCCCCGCACCACGTCCCTCCGCCCGGCCACGGTGCCCTCCCCCCGCGCCCACAGGCCCTGACCCTGCCTCAGGGCGTCGCACCGGGGGCAGCGGGAGCCGGCCCGGTGGCCGCACGGGGCCGTGCGGCGCTGCCCGGTGTGCGGGGTCCTCCGGGGGCGACGACCGGTCAGCCGGTCCTTCGCCGGTCCTGTTCCACAGACCTGTCGACCCGCCCTCCCCTCTGAGGCCTGGGCGGACGACGCCCACTCGAGGGGATTCCCATGACTCGCGCCACCACGGTGCGAGCGGTTCTGGCTGCCGCCGTTCTGCTCGTCTCCGTGTTCATCACGCTGACCATGTCGCCCAGACTCGGCCTCGACCTTCAGGGCGGCACCCGGATGGTGCTGCAGGCCAAGGACTCCGGCACCGCCAAGGCGGACCGGGAGAGCACCGACCGGACCCTGGAGGTACTGCGGCAGCGCATCGACTCCCTCGGCGTGTCCGAACCGTCCCTGACCCGCTCGGGCGAGGACCGGATCATCGTCGAACTGCCCGATGTGCAGGACCCGCGCCAGGCCGCCGAGGTCATCGGCAAGACGGCCCAGCTCAGCTTCCACGAGGTCCGGGGGACCGGAACCGGCGAGACGGGCGAGCAGACGACGCTCCCCGACGAACAGGGCGGTTCCCTGGACCTCGGCCCGGTGAGGCTCTCCGGCGCCGGGGTCAAGGACGCGACCGCGGCCTTCGACGCCCAGCAGGGCACGGGATGGTCGGTCTCGCTCGACTTCCACAAGGACGCGGGCCAGGAGTGGAAGCGGCTCACCGGCGACGCCGCCTGCCATCCGGCCGGCGACGAACGGCGCCGTGTCGCGATCGTCCTGGACGAGAAGGTCATCTCCTCGCCGCAGGTCGATCCCTCGGTCGGCTGCAAGGTGGGACTGCCTTCCGGCTCCACGCAGATCACCGGCTCCTTCAGCGCCGACGAGGCACGCGATCTCGCTCTGCTCATCAAGGGCGGCGCCCTCCCCGTGCCGGTCGAGATCGTCGAACAGCGGACCGTCGGTCCGACGCTCGGTGCCGCCGCCATCGACGCCAGCGCCCGCGCGGCGCTCATCGGCGCAGCGGCCACCGCACTCTTCATCACCTTCGTGTACCGGCTCTTCGGCGCTCTCGCCGCCATGGCTCTGGCCGCGTACGGCGTCCTCTCCTACGCGGCTCTCGTCGCCCTGGGGGTCACCCTGACCCTGCCGGGTCTCGCGGGCTTCGTCCTTGCCGTCGGAATGGCGGTCGATGCCAACGTCCTTGTCTTCGAACGGGCCCGCGAGGAGTACGCGGGGCGGCGGAACGGTTCCCTGCGCTCCGCCCTGACCGCCGGATTCCGTAACGCCTGGAGTGCCGTGGCCGACTCCAACGTCACCACACTGATCGCCGCAGCCCTCCTCTTCTTCCTCGGCTCGGGGCCGGTCAAGGGCTTCGGTGTCACGCTCGGCATCGGCGTCCTGGTCTCGATGTTCTCCGCGCTCGTCATCGCCCGCGCGCTCACGGAGATCGCGGCGGGGTCCCGGTTCGTCAGCGACTACCGGGGCGTCAACGGCATCGCACGGCCGGGCCGCGTCCGTACCTGGCTGAACGAACGCGACCCACAGCTGTTCAGGTCACCGCGCCGCTGGCTGCTGACGTCCACCGCACTCGTTCTCGTCGCCGTGACGGGCATCCTCGTGCGCGGCGTCGATCTCGGTGTCGAGTTCACCGGCGGGCGCCTCGTGGAGTACTCCACCAGCCGTCCCGTCGACGTCGAGACCGCCCGCGAGACGATCGCAGCCGCGGGCTTCACCGATGCCGAGGTCACCACCGCGGGCGAGCGCGACCTCTCCGTACGCACCGGGAAGATGGACAACGACGGGGAACACGCCTTGCGGGCCGCCTTGTCCGAGGAGGGGGGCGGGGCCACCAAGGTGCGCGACGAACTGATCGGCCCCAGCCTCGGCGACGAGCTGCGGCGCAACGCGCTCATCGCCCTGGGGGTGGCCGTCTTCGTGCAACTCGCCTATCTCGCCGCCCGGTTCCGCTGGACGTTCGCCGTGGCCTCGGTCGGGGCTCTGGTGCACGACGTCATCATCCTGGTCGGCGCCTTCGCCTGGCTCGGACGCCCCGTCGACGGCATCTTCCTGGCCGCCCTGCTGACCGTCATCGGCTACTCCGTCAACGACTCCGTGGTGGTCTTCGACCGGGTCCGGGAGCTGTGGGCCCGGAACCGGCGCACTCCGGTCGCCGACGTGGCCAACCGTGCCGTCCTGCAGACCGTTCCGCGGACCGTCAACACGGGGATGGGCGCCCTGTTCATCCTGGTCGCCCTCGCCGTCCTGGGCGGCGACTCGCTCGCGGACTTCGCGCTCGCCCTCCTCATCGGCATCTGCGTGGGGACCTACTCCTCGGTGATGACCGCCGTTCCGGGGGCGCTCCTCCTGGAGAGGAGCAGCAAGGCCCCGCCGCCGGCCCGCAAGCGGGCGACGGGGCGCAGGGCCGCGGCCGGGCGGACGCGCCGGGATCCCGCCGACAACGGGGCCCGCGTGTAACGCGGACACACGACGTGCCGGGCAGGGCGCGTGCGGCCCTGCCCGGCACGTACGGCCGGAACGACCGCCGGCCACCCGGCAGGGCATGAAGCGGCACGGCCGGTGGCGGCCCTGGCCGTGTCGTCGAGACAGCTGACGCGCCCGGGCCGTAACGTCGCGGGCACCGCTGACCGCAAAGAAGGCCCAGGAGTCGCCGATATGCCCGCTGAACCGCTGTCCGCCCACGACATCGAGGCCGGTCTCCGCGAGCTGCCCGGCTGGCAGCTCGAGGGCGACCGGATCACCCGTACCTACCGGCTTCCTTCCCACTTCGCCGCCGCCGGGCTGACCGTCCACGTCGCCCGGATCCAGGAGGAGCTGAACCACCACTCGGATCTGACGCTGGGATACAACACCGTGGCACTCGCCGTCCACACGCATGACGCGGGTGGTGCCGTCACGCGGAAGGACCTCACGCTGGCCGCGCGCGTCGAGGCGATCGCGGCCGGGCACGGCGCCGAGTAGCCACGACCGCCCAGGAGATCGCGGCGCCGGACAGAAGCGAGGTTGTGCGGCAAGCCGGCTCGCTCAGCTGCCGCCGCACCGCACCGCCGCGCCTGTGCCGAGCGGGGCGGGCCGTCCGGCGGAGGAACCCGCCGAGCTGCCCGGACCCTCATGGCCCGCGCCCCGCCCCCGCCGGTGGCCTTCCGGGTGCGCGACAGGCCTGCCCACACCTGATGCGGGCTCCGTCTCTCAGCGGGACCAGGCGCCGTCCCCGGCCGCACGCCTCGCGAACGCGGTGAAGTCACGTGGTTCCCGCCCCAGGACGCGCTTCACCCCGTCAGTCGTCACCGCGTTGTGCCCGTCCAGCAACATGACGAACAGCTCCGCCAGGAAGTCCGCCTCAGACGCCGGCACACCGTACGACTCCAGCACCGCCGCGTACTCCGGCCCGGTCGCCGGCACGTAGCGGACCTCGTTCCCCGTCGCACCGGTCAGCTCCGCGGCGACCTCGTCGAAGGTCAGCAGCCGGGGGCCCGTCAGTTCGTGGACACCCCCCGCCGGAACATCGCCGGTGAGTGCGGCCACGGCCACGTCGGCCAGGTCGTCCGCGTCCACGAACGGCTCGGCGGTGGAACCTGCCGGAAAGACCAGCTCACCCTTGAGCACACCGTCGAGCAGTGCGCCCTCGCTGAAGTTCTGCGAGAAGAAGGACGACCGGAGGACCGTGAGCTCGACTCCCGCCGCCGCTTCGCGCAGGGCGTCCTCGGCCACCACCGCCTGCGGTTCGCCCCGTCCGGAGAGCAGGACCAGCCCGCGCACCCCGCTGCCGGCCGCGATCCGTCCGAAAGCGGCCATCGCCTTCGGCGCGCCGGGCGCGGCGAGATCCGGGTAGTACGCGACGTACGCCTTGTCCGCACCCCGCAGTGCTGGTTCCCAGCCCGACTCGTCCTCCCAGTCGAAGGGGACACTGCCGGCGCGCGAGCCCGACCGGACTTCCGCCCCCAGCGCCAGGAGCCGCTCCACCACGCGGCGGCCGGTCTTGCCCGTGCCGCTCGTCACCAGCACGGTGTTCCGCTCCGAACGGTCCGTGTTCGTCTGTTGCCTGTTCGTCGTCATGCCTCAAGGCTCGCGGGAGAGCACGGCCGGTGGAATCCTCCACACGCTCAACTCCATACGCGTACGTCCACGGCGGGTGCTCCGCCACGGAGGGACCGGACGGACGAGGCCGCCGGGGGCCTTGGCGGCCTACGCTGAGTGCATGGACGCACTGGCCGGACTGCTGGACGGACCACGGGCGAGGGGTGCCTTCCTGCTGCGGATGGTGATGGAACCCCCGTGGTCGGTCCGGATCGAGGACAGGGCTCCGCTCTGCCTGATGTCCGTGACGCGCGGTGAGGCGTGGATCCTGCCGCCGGACGGGGCGGAGCCCGTCCACATGCGCCCCGGAGACGTCGCGGTCGTCCGAGGCCCCGCTCCGTACACCGTCGCCGACCGGCAGGGGACCGTCGCGCAGGCGCGTATCGGGCCGGACGGGGTCTGCACCACGCTGCACGGGGAGCCCTTGGCCGAGTCGATGCGGCTGGGGGTGCGCACCTGGGGCAACGCGGCGGACGGCGCCGCCACCGTGCTGGTCGGGACCTATCTGCTCGACGGGGAGATCAGCCGGCGTCTGCTGGACGCGCTGCCGCCGGTGCTCGCGCTCCCCTCGGACGCCCGGAGCTCGCCGCTGCTGGCCCTGCTCGACGCCGAGATCTCCCAGGACGAGCCGGCCCAGAACGTCGTCCTGGACCGGCTGCTCGACCTGCTCCTCATCGCGGTGCTCCGTGCCTGGTTCGCGAGGCCGGACGCCGAGGCGCCCGCCTGGTACCGGGCGATGGGCGACCCGGTCGTGGGGAAGGCGCTCAGGCTGCTGCAGAACAGCCCGGCCCGCCCCTGGACGGTCGCCTCGCTGGCCGCGGACACGGGGGTGTCCCGGGCAGGGCTCGCCCGTAGGTTCACCGAGCTGGTGGGGGAGCCGCCGATGGCCTACCTGACCGGATGGCGTCTCGCTCTGGCCGCTGACCTGCTCCGGGAGACGGACGCCACGGTGGAGGCCGTCGCCCGCCAGGTGGGCTACGGGGGGACGTTCGCCTTCAGCGCGGCCTTCAAGCGTGTCCGGAGCCTCAGCCCGCAGGAGTACCGTCGGGGGAGACCCACCCGCTGAAACGGCGCACCGCGCGCCGGGACGGCGCCGGGCCCGTATCGCCTGACCCGGTGTCGACGGCGGCGCGGCAACACCGGCGCCCCACCGCGTACAGCGGTGGGACGCCGTGGGGCGTGACGGGTCAGGCCCCGAGGTTGAATTCGGCGGGGTCGGAGCCCAGGCGCTTGCCCTCGTCGAGCGCGGCGAAGGCGGCCAGGTCGTCGGCGTCCAGCTCGAAGTCGAAGACGTCGATGTTCTCCGCGATCCGTGACGGCGTCACGGACTTGGGGATCACCACGTGGCCGGTCTGAAGGTGCCAGCGGAGCACCGCCTGGGCCGGGGTACGGCCGTGCTTGTGCGCGACGGCGACCACCGTCGGGACCTCCAGGAGGCCCTTGCCCGATCCCAGCGGCGACCAGGCTTCGGTGACGATGCCGTGCTCGGCGTGGAAGGCGCGGGACTCGGCCTGCTGCAGCTGCGGGTGCAGCTCGATCTGGTTGACCGCGGGGACGACGGAGGTCTCGCCCAGCAGGCGCTCCAGGTGCTCCGGCTGGAAGTTGGAGACACCGATGGCCTTGGCGCGGCCGTCGGCGAGGATCCGCTCGAAGGCCTTGTACGTGTCGACGTAGGCGTCCTTGGCCGGCACCGGCCAGTGGATCAGATACAGATCGACGTAGTCCAGACCCAGCTTGTCCAGCGACGCGTCGAAGGCGCGGAGCGTCGAGTCGTATCCCTGCTCGGTGTTCCACAGCTTGGTGGTGACGAACAGTTCCTCACGGGCCAGACCGGAGGCGGCGACGGCCTTTCCCGTGCCCGCCTCGTTCCCGTAGATCGCGGCGGTGTCGATGCTCCGGTACCCGGCCTCCAGGGCCGTGGTCACGGCCGTGGTGGCCTCGTCGTCCGGCACCTGCCAGACACCGAAGCCGAGCTGCGGCATCTCGAGGCCGTTGTTGAGCGTGATGGTGGGGACCTGGCTCACGAGCAGTCGATCCTTACGTTGTCGGTTGGTACTCCCGGGGAGAACGAACACGGAAGCCTAACCATTCCCACCTGCCCGGATCCGGTGAACCGGAAGAATGTTCCACTGACACACCGTCAATACAGGTCGGCGCTGCTCACCGGTACAGGGCGTCCACCTCGGCCGCGTACGCCGTCTCGATGGCCTTCCGCTTCAGCTTGAGAGACGGGGTGAGCAGACCGTGCTCCTCGGTGAACTGGTGAGCCAGGATACGGAAGGTGCGGATGGACTCCGCCTGTGAGACCGCTGTGTTCGCGGCCACCACAGCCCGGCGCACCTCCATCTCCAGATCGGGGTCGCGCACCAGGTCCGCGGCGCGCATCGGCGTACGCCCCTGCATGGCGAGCCAGTGCTCCACCGCCTCCTGGTCGACGGTGACCAGCGCCGCGATGTAGGGCCGGTCGTTGCCGACGACGATGCACTGCGCGACCAGCGGATGCGCGCGCACCCGCTCCTCCAGCCCGGTCGGGGCCACGCTCTTGCCCCCGGAGGTCACCAGGATCTCCTTCTTGCGCCCGGTGATGGTCAGGTAACCGTCCTCGTCGAGCGCGCCGAGGTCGCCGGTGGCCAGCCATCCGTCGTGCAGTACGGAGTCCGTGGCCTTGGGGTCGCCCAGGTATCCGGAGAACACGTTGGCGCCGTGCACCCAGATCTCGCCGTCCCGGGCGATGTGCACCGCCGATCCGGGGATCGGCTGGCCGACGGTGCCGTAGCGGGTGCGCTCGGGCGGATTGGCGGTGGCCGCGGCGGTCGTCTCGGTGAGGCCGTAGCCCTCGTAGACCGCGACGCCCGCACCCGCGAAGAAGAGCCCGAGCTGCCTGTCCATGCCGGAGCCGCCCGACATGGCGTGCCGCACCCTGCCGCCCATCGCCTCCCGGACCTTGCGGTAGACCACCTTGTCGAAGAACTGGTGCTGCATCCGCAGTCCGGCGGACGGCCCGGGGCCGGTCCCGAAGGCGCGCTCCTCCAGTGCCTCGGCGTACTTCACCGCGACATCGACGGCCTTGTCGAACGCCCCGAGGCGGCCCTCCGCCTCCGCCTTGCGCCGCGCACCGTTGAAGACCTTCTCGAAGATGTACGGCACCGCCAAGATGAAGGTGGGCCGGAACGTCACCAGGTCCGGCATCAGAGCCTTCGCGGACAGCTCCGGCTGGTGCCCCAGCTTGACCCGGCCGCGCAGGGCCGCGATCTCCACCATGCGGCCGAAGACATGGGCGAGGGGCAGGAAGAGCAGCGTCGCCGCCTCCTCGCCGGGCTTGGAGAGGAACACCGGATGCCAGCGGCCGACCATGGTGTCGGCCTCGAACATGAAGCTCGCGTGGGTGATCACACAGCCCTTGGGGCGCCCCGTCGTGCCCGACGTGTAGATCACGGTCGCCACCGAGTCGGGTGTCACCGCGCGACGGTGCCGGTGCACGACCTCGTCGTCGATCAGGGCCCCGGCCTCGACCAGCTCGGTCACCGCGTCGGCGTCCAGCTGCCACAGCCGGTGCAGATTCGGCAGCCGGTCGATCACCGAACCGATCGTCATCGCGTGGTCCTCGTGCTCGACCATGACGGCCGCCACCTCGGCGTCGTGCAGCATCCACAGGACCTGATCGGCCGACGACGTCGGATAGACCGGCACGGACTGAGCGCCCACCGTCCAGAGGGCGAAGTCGAAAAGGGTCCACTCGTAGCGCGTACGGGACATCAGGGCGACCCGGTCGCCGAACCTGATGCCGTGCGCGATCAGTCCCTTGGCGAGAGCGAGCACCTCGTCGCGGAACGTGGCGGCGGACACGTCGTGCCATCGCCCTTCCGCGTCCTTGCGGCCGAGGGCGATCCGGTGGGGGTCGTCCTCCGCGTGGTCGAAGACGGTGTCGGCAAGACCGCCGACTTGAGGGGCAGCGGCCATGGGTGGGACAGTGAACTCGCGCAATGACCTGCTCCTTGTGGCGCTCCGCACGGCGCCGCGACGCTACCTCACCCCTCGAAGCCGCGGGAGGGTCCGAAGTCTCCGGAAAACATGGCATCTGGACGGTCCGACCGTAGAAATCGGGCCAGATGGGCCATGCCCGGGCGGACTTCTGACCGCGGAGTAAGTAGCTGGAGCGGGAATCTCCACCGAATCTGTACGCGGCACTTACGCGGGTTCCGGGTGCGACGGCACGACCGGACCGCGGTGCAGACGGTCGCCGCCCGCGAGGATCGCCGCCGCGAGGGCGTCCGCCGCCTCCTGCGCGGTGTCTCTGCGGCGCCCGTGCAGGAGCACGAAATCCACATCCCCGAGCTCCGGCAGCCCTGCCCTCGACGGCACCGGCACGAGGCCGGGCGGGATGAGCCCCCGGGTGTGTGCCATCACCCCCAGGCCCGCGCGGGCCGCCGCGACGAGTGCGCTCAGGCTCGCACTCGTACACGCGAAACGCCATGACCTGCCGTGTTCCTCCAGCACCTCCAGGGCGCGCGCTCTGGTGATGCCGGGAGGCGGGAAGGCGATCAGCGGGAGCGGGCGCTCCGGGTCGATCCGCAGCTGAGGAGCGCCGATCCACGTCAGGGTGTCCTGCCAGACCAGCTCGCCGTGGGTGTCCCCGGCGCGGCGCTTCGCCAGCACCAGGTCGAGCCGGCCCGCCGCGAGCTGCCGGTGCAGCGCGCCGGAAAGCTCCACCGTCAGCTCCAGTTCGACTTCCGGGTGCTCCCGCCTGAAGGACTCCAGAATCTCCGGAAGCCGGGTCAGGACGAAGTCCTCGGAGGCCCCGAAGCGCAGTCGTCCGCGCAGCCGCGTGCCCGTGAAGAACGCCGCCGCCCGCTCGTTGGCCTGCAGGATCGTCCGGGCGAAGCCCAGCATCGCCTCGCCGTCCTGGGTGAGGTCGACCCGGTGCGTGTCCCGGCTGAACAGCTGCCTGCCGGCCGCGGACTCCAGCCGCCGGACGTGCTGGCTCACCGTGGACTGCCGGACGCCGAGCCGGCGGGCCGCCTGGGTGAAGCTCAGGGTCTGGGCGACTGCCAGGAAGGTGCGGAGCTGGACCGGGTCGTACATGGAACGAGGCTATCGCGAATCGTGATGACAGTCAGTGCGGTGTACCGGATTCCCGATCGCGGTGCCCGGGGGCACGATGGGCAGGGCCCGACCCCGCCGAGAGAGCACGGAGCACATGAGCCGCCGCACCAGCCGCCGTATCCCCGCACTGCCGTCATGGCTGCCGGTCGACCCCTACATCCTGGCGCTGATCGGCACGGTGGTACTCGCTGCGCTGCTACCGGTGTCCGGGACCGGAGCCGAGGTGGCGGGCGGGGCGTCGACCGGAGCGGTGGCGCTGTTGTTCTTCCTCTACGGAGCGCGTCTCTCGACCGCCGAGGCACTCGACGGCCTGAAGCACTGGCGACTCCACCTCACCGTCCTGGCCTGCACCTTCATGGTCTTCCCGCTGCTCGGGCTCGCCAGCCACGGACTGGTCCCGCATGTGCTGACCCCGCAGCTCCAGGACGGGTTCCTCTTCCTGTGTCTGGTGCCCTCGACCATCCAGTCGTCGATCGCCTTCACCTCGATGGCCCGCGGCAACGTGCCGGCCGCCATCTGTGCCGGCTCCTTCTCCAGCATCGCCGGGATCCTGCTGACGCCACTGCTGGCCGCCGCGCTGCTCGGCGGGAGCGGGGGCGGCTTCTCCGCGGACTCCCTGCTGAGGATCGGCCTCCAGCTGCTGGCCCCCTTCCTCGCGGGGCAGCTGCTGCGCCGCTGGGTCGGAGGTTTCATCGGACGCCACCGCAAGGTGCTGGGCTACGTCGACCGAGGCTCGATCCTGCTCGTCGTCTACACGGCCTTCAGCGAGGGCATGGTGGCCGGGATCTGGAACCAGGTCACCCCGCTCAGGCTCGGTGCGCTGCTCGCCGCCGAGGCGGTGCTGCTGGCCGTCATGCTCACGGTGAGCTGGTACGGGGCCAAGCGGCTGGGCTTCGGGCGGGAGGACCGGATCGCCATCCAGTTCGCCGGGTCGAAGAAGAGCCTGGCGGCCGGGCTGCCGATGGCCAGCGTCCTGTTCGGTGCGCACGCCGGCCTCGCGGTGCTGCCCCTGATGCTCTTCCACCAGATGCAGCTGATGGTCTGCGCGGTGATCGCCAAGCGCCGCTCCCGCGACCCGCTGCCGGAGGCAGCCCCGGCCAGGCCTGCTCCGGCAGAGGCGCTGAACTGACCCGGCGGCGCGGCTCGGGCCCGATGAGCGGCGGCTGCTGCGTGGCCTCTGCACGTGCGAGTTCATGAGACGAACGCCTTGCGTCCGGTGCGCCGCCCGGCAGCATGCGAGGATCGAACGATGGACAATCCCCGCCGTGAACTACTGCGCTGGCAGTTCGACATGACCTGGTCACTGTTCACGTACCACTTGGAGCGGCTCGCGCCCGAGGACTTCCTGTGGGAGCCCACTGACCTGACCTGGACGGTGCGCCCGGACGCCGCGGGGAACTGGCTGCCGGACTGGGCCGATACCGAGCCCGACCCCGTTCCCGTTCCCACCATCGGCTGGGTGAGCTGGCATGTCGGCTGGTGGTGGAGCACTGCCATCGATCACGCGCAGGGACGTACGCCCCGTGAGCGTACCGACGTCACCTGGCCGGGCAACGGCCCGGCGGCCGTCGCCTGGCTACAGGATCTGCGCACCCAGTGGGTGGCGGTCCTCGACGAACTCACCGACGGCGATCTGGACGCCGCTTCCACACTCCCGTGGCAGACCCCGCCGGACAACACCGTCGGGCACATGATCGCCTGGCTGAACGCCGAGCTGATGAAGAACGTCGCTGAGATCGGGCAGCTGCAGCTGATCCGGGCGGCCTCGAAGTCGCAGATCTCGTCCGGGCGAAGGCGCGCCTGACGCGAGCGCGGACCTTGCGGTGCGAGGTGTACTGGTCCGCGCAGTGATCCGAACGAAGCGATGAAGCGCGGACCTACGGTTCCTGACCAGTGTTCGTAGGCGGCCGGAGCAGAGGTCCAAGCCCTCGTCCCGGGCCCTTGCGCCTCCGTACCTGTGGTGTCTCGCCGTCTGCCAGGGCTCCGTCGCCGACAGGGTGGAGCTTCATGTCCGGCCTCGGCGAAGGCTCCTTGCCGCCCGTGCGGTACACAGCGGGCAGCTGGCCGAAATACCCGCAGGTGTAGGAGGAGCCGGCCAGCAGCTCGGCCGTGACCCGTACACCGCTGAGTTCCTCGGCGAGAGCGAGCATGCCCGGCCGGCCCGGGTCCTCGCCCTGAGGACCGAGATCAAAACCGACACGCCGCATGGCCTCGACGAGGTCGTCCGGAGTGCTGCCGTGGCGTTTACGAGGCCGTTCGAACCTCGTCCGGAGCTCACCGTCCTCCCACCAGCTGAAGGATGTTCTTCCGCTGGCGTTCTGGTAGTGGGAGAGAGCTCGTGTCGATTTCGAGGCCGGCTCCATGTACTCGCCGGACTCACCGATCCAGCCGTTGAGCTCGACGGCGAGGGTCCATGGGCCGTCGTGGCCAAGCACCTGCGTGGCGCCGATGAACTGCCAGTGGTCGTCCACGTCCAGGGGATCGGTCCAGTGCGTCGAGGACAGACCCCTCAGCCCTTCCTGGTCGGGGTACGGAGTGACGCCCAGCCGGGCCAGAAACTCTTTCGGTGTCTGCCCCTTGATGTAGGTCATGCAGTACATGGAACGCAGCTCGTTGTGCTCGAACCACGAGTACTCGGAAGCAGAAGGACGCATGGCCGGAACATTTTCACGTACCACTGACACCTGGTCCTGATTCGAGCGGGAGGTCCTGGCGTCATCGCCGGTGTGCGGGGCGCCCCGTATGCCGGCGAGTCCGAGGCCGGTCCGGCTGCGGGCGTTGGCCTCGGCGACGCGGGCGCTCAGCAACTCGGCCGGGCCGAGCGGCCGGAGGCGGGACGGCTCCGCGTCCCACTCGCGGCCACCGCCGAGCGGGCGGAGCTGGAGGTGCGGGCCGTCGTGGCCCATCACCAGGCCCACCCGGCCGCTCCCGTCGTCGTACACGGCTGTCCCCACCCAGGGGGCACCGTCATCCGTCACCTGGCCGTTCCGTTCCTGATCACTGCGGCGAGGGCGAGCGCCACGGGAGCGGAGCAGACGCCGAGGTGTACGAGGGCGTAGCGGGCAGGCCGCGCGCTGTCGTCGCCCTCCGTGTCCGGCCACGGGGTACGCACATCCATCATGGGCAGTTGGATACCGGCGCCGCTCAGTGCGGCGGCGAGGGCGTCCCGCGCGTCGACGGCCTCCTGGATCCTGGCCGTGGCCGGGTGTTCTGCCTGAGGGGCGGGAGCGTTGGCCTGGGGCGTCCTGCGGGGGTGGGACGGCTTCTGCGACGGCGGCGTCATAGGTGTCTTCCTTCGGTTGTGCTTTCGCGGATTCCTCTGCCTGACCACACGCCTGTGGCTACGGTGCGTGAGGGAGTCACTGCGAGGGTGGCCCGGTCAGGGGCCCGACACACCGAGGGCAAGGTGTGCTTCTCCGGCGGGTCCCGCACGTTCCACACGTTCCACGGAGGACACGATGCCGACGAGGCGAGCGGTTACGGGCCGCAGCAGGGAACCACGTGCACGGTTCGCGGAGGAGCTGCGGCACCTGCGTACCGAGCGCGGCGAAAGCCTGCGACAGCTCGGCGAACGGCTGGGCTGGGACTGGTCGTTGTTCGGGAAGATGGAGAAGGGCGAGACGGTCGGCGGGCCGGAGGTGGTGCAGGCGCTGGACCAGTACTACGGGACGCCGGGGTTGCTGCTGGCCATGTGGGAGCTGGCGATCAGTGACCATTCGCAGTTCAAGGAGCGCTACCGGCGGTACATGGCGCTGGAGTCGGAGGCGACGAGTCTGTGGCACTTCGCGGTGGGGGTACTGCCGGGGGTGTTGCAGACAGAGGCCTACGCACGGGAAGTCCTCGCAGCGGGGCGGCTCAGCGGCGAGGAGATTGATGTGCAGGTGAAAGCTCGCCTGACTCGGCGCGATCTGCTTGAGGGGAAAGGGGCGGCGCACTTCCGCTCGATCCTGTCCGAGACGGTGCTCTGCACCCCGCTTCGGGAGTCGAGTGCGTGGCGGGAGCAACTGAAGCATCTGCTGGAGGTGGCCGACACGGCGCAGACGGTCGTGCAGGTGCTGCCTCACAGTGCTGGTGCGCACAGTTTGTCGAGTACCGATGTGATGTTCCTACGCGTCGCCCAGGGGCGTACGGTGGCGTACGTGGAAAGTGCCAGCCACGGCACCCTGATCGAGGAATCTCGGCAGGTTGAAGAGCTTCAGCAAATGTACGATTCGGTGCGCGACTTGGCGCTGTCCCCGGGTGAGTCGCGTAAGCACATCTCGCGCTTGTTGGAGGAAATTCCGTGCGATCCATCGACCTGAGTGCGGCTGCTTGGCGAAAGAGCAGTTACAGCAACTCTGATGGCGGCCAATGCGTAGAGGTTTCCGACGACTTCGCTGATGTCGTCCCGGTGCGTGACAGCAAGAACTCACGCGGCCCCGCGCTCACGTTCGCGGCGGACGGCTGGTCGTCGTTCGTCTCGGCCGTGAAGGACGACGTCCTGAGTACCTGAGGCAGCGGTTGCATGAGGTGGCCCCGTTGACCAGTGACCGGTCAACGGGGCCACCGGCGTCCCCGTCCGTGCGGACCTGCACAAGGCTGCGCGCAGCATAGGCCCGGCCGGCGCAGGGGGCGCTCCCCGTCGGCCGGACCCCTGCCCCGTGCAGCGGGCGGGCCTCAGCCCTGGCCCACCGCCGCCTCGAGGGCGATGCGGTGGTCACCCGCGTACACGTTCATGGACTGCCCCCGCAGGAAGCCGACGAGCGTCAGTCCGCTCTCGGCCGCGAGGTCCACGGCCAGCGACGACGGGGCCGAGACCGCCGCCAGCATCGGGATCCCCGCCATCACCGCCTTCTGCACCAGTTCGAAGGACGCCCGCCCCGACACCAGCAGGATCGCCTGCGAGAGCGGGAGCCGGTCGTCCGTGAGGGCGCGCCCCACGAGCTTGTCGACCGCGTTGTGACGGCCGACGTCCTCACGGATGTCCAGCAGCTCACCCTCCGGCGAGAACAGCGCCGCCGCGTGCAGGCCCCCGGTCCGGTCGAACACCCGCTGTGCCTCGCGCAGCCGGTCGGGGAGGGCCGAGAGCAGCGCGGGCGTCACCCGGACCGGGGGATTGTCGGCGACGGGGTGGCGGGTCGTGGTGCGGACCGCGTCGAGGCTCGCCTTGCCGCACAGACCGCAGGAGGACGTGGTGTAGACGTTGCGCTCCAGCGTGATGTCGGGGACCACGACGCCGGGCGCGAGCTGCACGTCCACCACGTTGTACGTGTTCACACCGTCGGCCGTCGCCCCGGCGCAGTACACGATCGACTGCACCTCGGAACCCTCGCCGATCACCCCCTCGCTCACCAGGAACCCCGCCGCCAGCGCGAAGTCGTCGCCCGGCGTGCGCATCGTGATGGCGAGCGGCTTGCCGTTCAGCCGGATCTCCAGGGGCTCCTCCGCGACGAGGGTGTCGGGGCGGGTCGTGACCACCCCGTCCCGGATGCGGATGGTGCGGCGACGCTCGGTGACCCGTCCCATAGCCGTCAATCCCGATTCTGTACGTGTTGGAAGCCGAATCGGCCCTTGATACAGAGGTTGCCATGGGTGACCGGGTTGTCGTGCGGCGAGGTGACCTTGACGATCTCGTTGTCCGGCACGTGCGGGGTCACGTTGCAGCCCACGCCGCAGTAGGCACAGACGGTCGTGGTCTGCGTCTGCGCGTGCTCGTCCCACGTCCCTGCCGCCCGCATGCCGTTCCGTGCTGAACGAAAGCGCACCGGTCGGGCACACCGCGACGCACTTGTAGCAGAGGATGCACTTGTCGTTCGCGGACGTACAGATCGTGGTCGATTTCCCACTGCTCGTTCATCCGGGCGGCGTCCGCGCCGAAGCGTTCCGGCTTCGCCTCTCCGACCACTGCGACTTTCGCGTTCGGTGAGAGGACCGAGCGAGGCTGTCACCCCGACAGAATATTGTCTACAGTATTCGTTCGAGCCGGGGGCAATACGTGTGACAGCGGGTGTCTTGTCCGTCGCGATTCCGGTGGTGCCGTCGGAGTGGCCTCGAGAGTTCCCAAGGAGCTGTTCGAGACGCTCCAAGGTCGGGCCCGTATTCCTGTGGGGTTACGTGCCCTTGTACCGATCGGTAGCAACCAAGACTGGACAGTCCTGCCAGACGTAGCGAGGGGAACCCGTACATGACCGGCTCACGTGTCGTGGCGCTCGGCCACTATCAGCCTGCCAAGGTCCTCACCAACGACGACCTGGCGGCCATGGTCGACACCAGCGACGAGTGGATCACCAGTCGGGTCGGCATCAGGACCCGGCACGTGGGCGGCCCCGACGAACCTGTGGACGAGCTGGCCGCGCACGCCGCGGCCAAGGCGCTGGCGTCGGCCGGACTGCAGCCCGCGGACATCGACATGGTCCTCGTCGCCACCTCCACGGCCATCGACCGCTCGCCGAGCATGTCCGCCCGGGTCGCCGCGCGACTGGGCATGAGCTCACCGGCCGTGATGGACATCAACGTGGTGTGCTCCGGATTCACCCACGCGCTCGCCACCGCCGACCACGCCGTCCGGGCGGGGGCCGCCACGCGGGTGCTCGTCATCGGCGCCGACAAGATGGGTGACATCGTCGACTGGACGGACCGGTCCACCTGCGTCCTCATGGGCGACGGGGCGGGTGCCGCGGTCGTCACCGCAGACCCCGACGCCGGTGACAGGCCCGGGATCGGTCCCGTCCTGTGGGGTTCCGTGCCCGGGATGGGCAACGCCGTACGGATCGAGGGCACGCCGCCGCGGTTCGCGCAGGAGGGGCAGTCCGTCTACCGATGGGCCACCACGCAGCTGCCGCCGATCGCCCGCAAGGTCTGTGAACGGGCGGGGGTCGCGCCCGAGGACCTCGCCGCGGTGGTGCTGCACCAGGCCAACCTGAGGATCATCGAGCCCGTCGCCCGGAAGATCGGCGCGGTCAACGCGGTCATCGCCCGGGACGTGGTGGATTCCGGCAACACCTCGGCCGCGTCGATCCCCATGGCCCTGTCCAAACTGGTGGAGCGCGGCGAGGTCGAGAGCGGTGCGCCGGCCCTGCTCTTCGGTTTCGGTGGGAATCTTTCGTACGCGGGTCAGGTGATCCGCTGCCCCTGAGGCCCCCGGCGTGGCATTGTGCTCGGTAGACTGTAGACGATAAGCAATTGCCCGGCGCCCGGAGGGGGACCGCGATGTTGTCCGCAGGACTGCCGCAAGGAACGGTGCCGAAGCTGGAGAGGCCGGGGCCGTTGCGCGAGCGCGTCTACGAGGCGCTCCTGGAGCTGATCACCACGCGCGCCCTCCGTCCCGGCCAGCACCTGGTGGAGAGTGAGCTGGCCGGGCACCTGGGGGTATCGCGGCAGCCGGTGCGTGAGGCCCTCCAGCGGCTCAACACCGAGGGCTGGGTCGACCTGCGCCCCGCGCAGGGTGCGTTCGTCCACGAACCCACCGAGGAGGAGGCGGACCAGCTGCTCTCGGTCCGCACCCTGCTGGAGGCCGAGGCCGCCCGGCTGGCCGCCGCCAACGCCGGGCGGCCGGGCATCGAGGCGCTGGAGGAGCTGTGTTCGCAGGGTGAGCGGGCCGTCGCCGCCGACGACGTGGACCTCGCCGTCGCCACGAACGCCGCGTTCCACGCCAAGGTCATGGAGCTGGCCGGTAACGTCGTCCTGTCCGAGCTCGCCGCCCAGGTGGACCGCCGGGTCCGCTGGTACTACACACCGGTGGCCCGCCAGCGCGGCACCCGCTCCTGGATCGAGCACCGGGAGCTGATCGCGGCGATCGCCTCCCGGGACGAACAGCGGGCGACCGAGGTCATGCGGGCGCACACCGAGCACACCCGACAGACGTATCACCGGCGCGAACAGGCCTGATCCTCGTTCGGGCAAGGCCGGGGCCGAATGCGCCCCGGCCTTTTCCGTGCCCGCCTGGTCAAGGCGTCCTGACGTCAGGCGCCTCGAAGGGAGGGTGCGGGAGCGGGACAGCCGCCGCTCGCCCGCGCCGGGGCACCCGGACTCCTCACCCTGCGCGAGGTGCTGCCCGCGAGGTGCCGTCCGCGAGGCGGCGACTCGCCAGGCGGCGGCACGGGCCTTCGCGGGCGACGTGGAGGGTGACCGCTGAACCGGTGCGGCCGCCCTCGAGGCGCATCTTTGTCCTGAGTGTGGAGAAAGTTGGAGCTGATTCGTGCGCAACTTCTTCCCACTCCGGTAAACCGCTGCTACGTTCCCCTCGAAAGCCCGACGGACTGGCCGATGTGGCGGGGAGGGACGCGTGAGACGCATGACGGCACGACCCGCGAACACGCACCAGGCACGACTGCTCCGGCTGTTGCGTGACGGAGGGCCCAACTCCCGTGCGCAGCTGGGTGATCAGGTCGACCTCTCGCGCTCGAAGCTCGCAGTCGAGGTGGACCGGCTGCTGGAGACCGGCCTCGTCGTGGCCGACGGACTCGCCGCGTCCCGCGGTGGCCGCCGTTCCCACAACATCCGGCTCGCCCCCGGGCTGCGCTTCCTGGGCGTCGACATCGGTGCCACGTCCATCGATGTGGCCGTGACCAACGCCGAGTTGGAGGTCCTCGGCCACCTCAACCATCCGATGGACGTGCGGGAGGGGCCCGTCGCGGTCTTCGAGCAGGTGCTCACGATGGCGGCCAAGCTCCGGGCCTCCGGGCTCGCCGAAGGCTTCGACGGCGCCGGCATCGGCGTGCCGGGACCCGTCCGCTTCCCCGAGGGCGTACCGGTCGCGCCGCCGATCATGCCCGGCTGGGACGGTTTCCCGGTCCGTGAGGCGCTCAGCCAGGAACTGGGCTGCCCCGTCATGGTCGACAACGACGTGAACCTGATGGCGCTGGGGGAGCAGCACGCGGGCGTCGCCCGTTCCGTGGGCGACTTCCTCTGCGTCAAGATCGGCACGGGTATCGGCTGCGGCATCGTGGTGGGCGGAGAGGTCTACCGCGGTACGACGGGCAGCGCCGGAGACATCGGCCACATCCAGGTGGAACCGGACGGGCGGGCCTGCGCCTGCGGCAACCGGGGTTGCCTTGAAGCACACTTCAGCGGCGCGGCCCTCGCCCGTGACGCCGAGGACGCGGCCCGCACCGGCCGGTCCGCCGAGCTGGCGGCGCGGCTGGACGGCGCCGGGAAGCTCTCGGCCATCGATGTGGCCGCCGCCGCGGCGGCCGGTGACCCCACGGCTCTGGACCTGATCCGCGAGGGCGGTAACAGGGTCGGTCAGGTCATCGCCGGACTCGTCAGCTTCTTCAACCCGGGCCTCGTCGTGATCGGCGGCGGGGTGACCGGGCTCGGCCACAACCTGCTGGCCAGCGTCCGCACCCAGGTCTACCGGCAGTCCCTGCCGCTGGCCACGGGCAACCTCCCCATCGTCCTCGGTGAGCTGGGGCCCGTCGCCGGAGTCACCGGTGCGGCCAGGCTCATCAGCGACCACCTGTTCTCGCCGGCCTGATGCCAGGGCCGGCGCGCCGTACGGCACGCGTACCGCAGCTCCATCCGTAAGCAGCCTGTTCCGAGCTCCGCCCGCAGGACCGCACAGCACGAGCACAGCACCACCACCCAGCAGTTCCGTCCGCAGTACGGCACCGCCGGCACTGCGCCCTGCCCGCTCACCGGCCTACCCCGAGCTCTCGGCCTCGCCCGAGCAGGGGAGACCTCGTTCGCCGAGGGGATCCGTCATGGCACCAGAACCACCCCTGCTCACGATGTCCGGCATCACCAAGTCGTTCCCCGGTGTACGCGCCCTCGACGGCGTGGACCTGGAGGTGCTCGCCGGTGAAGTGCACTGCCTCCTCGGCCAGAACGGCGCCGGCAAGTCCACCCTCATCAAGGTGCTGGCCGGAGCCCACCAGCCCGACGGCGGCGCCATCACCTGGTGCGGCGAACCGGTCCAGCTCTCCTCGCCGATCACGGCGATGCGCCTGGGAATCGCCACCATCTACCAGGAACTCGACCTGGTGGAGGGTTTGTCGGTCGCGGAGAACGTCTTCCTCGGACACGAACCGACCAGCGCGGGCTTCGTCGTCCGGACCCGGGAGGCCCGCACCGGGGCCGCCGCTCTCCTGAAACGCCTCGGGCACCCGGAGATAGACCCGGCGCGCCTGGTCGGCGACCTCTCCGCCGCCCACCAGCAGATCGTCTCCATGGCCCGGGCGCTCTCCCACGACGTACGGCTCATCGTCATGGACGAGCCGTCCGCGGCGCTGGACCCCGACGAGGTCGACAACCTCTTCCGCATCGTCGACGGGCTCACCGCCGACGGGGTGGCCGTCGTCTACATCTCGCACCGGCTGGAGGAGATCCGCCGCATCGGCGACCGGGTGACCGTGCTCAAGGACGGCAGGGCCGTCGCCGTCGGCCTCCCCGCCAAGTCCACCCCCACGCGCGACATCGTTGCCATGATGACCGGCCGCAACGTCGAGTACGTCTTCCCGGAGCGGCCCGTCCCCGGGGGCCGCTCCGCGGCCGAACCCGTGCTGAAGGTCGAAGGACTGTGCCGCAAGGGCGAGTTCGAACCCGTCGACCTGGAGCTGAGGCCCGGTGAGATCGTCGGCCTGGCCGGACTCGTCGGCTCGGGACGCTCCGAGATCCTGGAGACCGTCTACGGTGCCCGCAAGCCGACCGCGGGCCGCGTCCTCGTCGGCGGCACACCCTTGCGCCCCGGCAGCGTCCGGGCCGCCGTGGCCGCCGGAATCGGCCTGGCACCGGAGGAACGCAAGGCGCAGGCACTGCTGTTGACGGAATCGGTCACCCGCAACGTGTCGGTCTCCTCCCTGTCCCGCTTCGCCCGCGCCGGCTGGATCGACCGGGGCACCGAGCGAGAGGCCGCCAGGACCGCGACCCGCGAACTCTCCCTGCGGCCCGACAACCCCGACGCAGCTGTCCGCACCCTCTCCGGCGGCAACCAGCAGAAGGCGGTCCTGGCCCGCTGGCTGCTGCGGGGATGCCGGGTCCTGCTGCTCGACGAACCCACCCGCGGCGTCGACGTCGGCGCCCGCGCCGAGCTCTACGCCGTGATCCGCCGGCTGGCCGACGAAGGCCTCGCCGTTCTGCTCGTCTCCAGCGAAGTGCCCGAAGTGCTGGGCCTCGCCGACCGGGTGCTGGTCCTCCGGGAGGGCCGTGTCGTGCACACGGCCGACGCCAGGGAGCTCGACGAGCACCGTGTCCTCGACCTCGTCATGGAAGGGAGCCCGACGTCATGACACAGCCCGCACCGTCGGCGCAGCACCACGGGCCGGAGAAGGGGACCGTGTCCGGCCCCGCCCCCGCGCCGCCCTCGAAGCCGGGCGGTCGCCCGCGCGCACTCGGCCTGCGCATCGACGTCCGTAACCTGTCGTTGCTCGGCGTACTGGCCGTGCTGGCACTCGTCGGTGGCCTCACCGAACCCGACGCGTTCCTGGACACCGGGAACCTCCAGCTGATCCTGACGCAGTCCTCCGTCATCGGCGTCGTCACCGTCGGCGTGACCCTGGTCATCATCGGCGGCGGCATCGACCTGTCGGTCGGCGCGATGGTGGCCCTCGCCTCGGTCTGGGCGACCACGCTCGCCACCCAGGACTTCGGCTTCGCGGGCATCCTCTTCACCGCCGTGATCGTCGGACTCGCCGCCGGGCTCGTCAACGGCGTCCTCATCGCCTACGGGCGTCTGGTCCCCTTCATCGCCACGCTTGCCATGCTCGCCTCGGCCCGCGGGCTGGCCCTGCAGATCACCGACGGCAAGACACAGATCGTCACCGTCCAGTCGGTCCTCGACCTGGGCCTGCCCGACGCCTACGTGCTGGGCATCCCGCCCCTGGTCCTGGTCTTCGCCGCGGTCACCGTCGTCGGCTGGCTGATCCTGAACAGGACGACGTTCGGACGGCGCACGGTCGCCATCGGCGGCAACGCGGAGGCGGCCAGGCTCGCCGGCATCGACGTACGACGCCAGCGGCTCTACCTCTACCTGCTCTCCGGGCTGTGCTGCGGCATCGCCGCCTTCATGCTGATCATCCTGTCGGGCTCCGGCCAGAACACCAACGGCAATCTGTACGAACTCGACGCCATCGCCGCCGCGATCATCGGAGGCACCCTCCTGAGCGGGGGCCGGGGCACCATCGTCGGCTCCGTGCTCGGGGTCCTCATCTTCACCACGATCACCAACATCTTCGCGCTGAACAACCTGCAGAGCGACGTCCAGCAGATCGCCAAGGGCGCCATCATCGTCGCCGCCGTCCTGGTCCAGCGCCGCACGCTCCGCAACGGCGAGACCTGACCCCTCCGCTTCACCGCCGGCCCACCCGCAGTTCCGTCATGCACGACATCGGATGAAGGGTTCGACAGCCATGCCAGAAACCAGCCGCAGAGGACTGCTCTTCGGCACCGCGGCCGTCTCCGCGGGAGCCTTCCTCACCGCTTGTACCAGCAACGAGCCCAAGGAGAAGGCGACCGCGCAGAACAACCAGCCCGCCGCCGACGACAAGCCGGGCACGCCCGTCACCATCGGCTTCGCGGGGCCCCAGGCCGACCACGGATGGCTCAACGCCATCAACGTGCAGGCCAAGTCGCGGGCCGAGAAGTACTCCGAGGTGACCCTGGAGATCACCGAGGGCTCCAACGACACCGCCGCCCAGATCGGCCAGGTCAAGACCCTCATCAACAAGAAGGTCGACGTGCTCGTCGTCCTCCCCGCCGACGGCAAGGCGCTCACCCAGGTCGGCCTGGAAGCCATGAAGGCCGGTATCCCGGTCGTCAACCTGGACCGCATCTTCGCCTCACCGCAGGCCTACCGCTGCTGGGTCGGCGGTGACAACTACGGCATGGGCCTCAACGCCGGGCACTACATCGGTGAGCAGCTCAAGGACAAGGCCGGCGCCAAGGTCGTCGAGCTCGCCGGCATCGACAACCTGGAACTCACCAAGCAGCGCAGCCAGGGCTTCGCCGACGCGCTGAAGAACTACTCCAACATCGAGCTGGTGGCCCGTCAGGCCGCCGACTTCACCGTGGAGTCGGGCCAGGCGAAGATGGCGCAGCTCCTCCAGGCGCAGAAGCAGTTCGACGCCCTGTGGAACCACGACGACGACCAGGGCGTCGGCGCGCTGCGGGCCATCCAGCAGGCCGGCCGCGACGAGTTCATCATGGTCGGCGGAGCGGGCGCCAAGTCCGCCATGGATGCCATCAAGGCCGACAACAGCGTGCTGAAGGCCACCGTGCTCTACCCGCCCACGATGGCCGCCTCCGCGATCGACCTGGCGCGCGCCCTCGGCCAGAGCAAGGGCATCTCCGGTCTCTCGGAGATGGAGATCCCGACCTCGCTGACCCTCTACTCGGCCGTGGTGACGAAGGAGAACATCGACCAGTACCTGCCGACGGGCTTCAGCTGATCCAGCACCGCCGCCGCCACCGAACCACCGACGAGGAGGAAGCCCGCATGGCCCGTAGGGAAGAAACGGAGCAGGTGACCGAGGCACCGCCGCCGACGGCGACGCTCGGCGTCGGCATGGTCGGATACGCGTTCATGGGCGCCGCCCACTCCCAGGGGTGGCGCACCGCGGGACACGTCTTCGACCTGCCGGTGAGACCCGCTCTCGCCGCGATCTGCGGACGCGACCGTACGGCCGTCGAGGCCGCCGCGGCCCGCCACGGGTGGGCTGCGGCGGAGACCGACTGGCGTGCCCTGATCGCCAGGGACGACGTGCAGCTGGTCGACATCTGCACCCCCGGCGACAGCCATGCGGAGATCGCCATCGCCGCTCTGGAGGCGGGCAAGCACGTGTTGTGCGAGAAGCCGCTCGCCAACACGGTCGCCGAGGCGGAGGCCATGGTGGAGGCCGCGGAGCGGGCTGCCGCACGCGGGCAGGTGGCGATCGTGGGCTTCAACTACCGCAAGGTGCCGGCCCTCACCTACGCCCGCACGCTGATCGAGGAGGGGAGGCTGGGGGCCCTGCGGCACGTGCGGGCCACCTATCTCCAGGACTGGCTCGTCGACCCCGAATCGCCGCTCACCTGGCGGCTCGAGCGTGAACGTGCGGGATCCGGCGCGCTGGGTGACCTCGGGGCACACATCGTCGACCTCGCCCAGTACCTCGCCGGGGAGCCACTGGTCGGGGTGTCGGCGGTGAGCGAGACCTTCGTACGCGAGAGGCCCGTGCTCGCCGGAGCTGCCGCCGGACTCTCGGGTGCCGCGGACGGTACCGCACGGGGGGTGGTCACCGTCGACGACGCGACCCTGTTCACCGGGCGGCTGGCATCGGGGGCGCTCGCCTCCTTCGAGGCGACCAGGATGGCGGCGGGCCGCAAGAACGCCCTGCGGCTGGAGATCAACGGAGAGCTGGGCTCGATCGCCTTCGACCTGGAACGGCTCAACGAACTCTCCTTCCACGACCACACCGAACCCGCCACCAGCGCGGGTTTCCGCCGGATCCTCGTCACCGAACCCCAGCACCCCTATCTGGAGGCGTGGTGGCCGCCGGGCCACGGACTGGGGTACGAGCACACCTTCGTCCACCAGGCCCGTGACGTGGTGCGCACGATCGTCGAAGGGCGCCCTCCCGTCCCCTCGTTCGCCGACGGGCTCCAGGTGCAGCGGGTCCTCGCCGCTGTCGAGGAGAGCGCCGCCAAGAACTCCGTACACACCCCGGTTCTCCTCTAGGAGGTTACGCGCATGCCCCGTCCCTTCACCCTCTTCACCGGCCAGTGGGCCGACCTGCCCCTGGAGGAGGTCTGCCGGCTGGCCCGGGACTTCGGCTACGACGGGCTCGAACTCGCCTGCTGGGGCGACCACTTCGAGGTCGACAAGGCCCTGTCGGATCCCGGCTACCTCGACGGCCGGCGTCAGCTGCTCGACAAGTACGGTCTGAAGTGCTGGGCGGTCTCCAACCACCTGGTCGGCCAGGCCGTCTGCGACAGCCCGATCGACGAGCGCCACCAGGGCATCCTGCCCGCACGGATCTGGGGGGACGGGGAGCCCGAAGGCGTACGCCGGAGGGCGGCCGAGGAGATCAAGAACACCGCCCGCGCGGCGGCCGCCTTCGGGGTCGACACGGTCATCGGCTTCACCGGGTCGTCGATCTGGCACCTGGTCGCCATGTTCCCGCCGGTCCCGCCGCACATGATCGAGCGGGGCTACGAGGACTTCGCCGAGCGGTGGAACCCGATCCTGGACGTCTTCGACGCCGAGGGTGTGCGCTTCGCCCACGAGGTCCACCCGAGCGAGATCGCGTACGACTACTGGACCACGCACCGGGCCCTGGAGGCCGTGGGCCACCGGCCCGCTTTCGGGCTGAACTTCGACCCGAGCCACTTCGTGTGGCAGGACCTCGACCCGGTCGGTTTCCTGTACGACTTCCGGGACCGCATCTACCACGTGGACTGCAAGGAGGCCCGGAAACGTCTCGACGGCCGCAACGGACGCCTCGGCTCCCATCTGCCGTGGGGCGATCCACGGCGTGGCTGGGACTTCGTCTCGGCGGGGCACGGAGACGTGCCGTGGGAGGACGTCTTCCGGATGCTGCGGTCCATCGGTTACCAGGGGCCGGTCTCCGTGGAGTGGGAGGACGCGGGCATGGACCGGCTGACCGGGGCGCCCGAGGCGCTGGCCTCGCTGAAGCGGTTCGACTTCGACCCGCCGAGCGCGTCGTTCGACGCGGCGTTCGGAGGGGCCGACTAGTCAGGGCCCCCGGGCCCCGGGGGCCCCGCCCCCGGGGCGGAGCCCCCGGCCCTGGGACGGCGACAGGGGAACAACCCCGCAGGGCAGGCGCCCCGGGGCGGTCCCGCCTGCCCGTACGCCCCTTTGTCCACCCATGGGTAAAAGTTCAACTCAGCACCTGCGCAAGGGCTTTCCGTACCGGACGAACACAGCTACCGTCCCATACGTGTACACGACATGACTCGCGTCACCGGGGCCCCACAACCCCGTTGACGAGCGCGGCAGTCCCCGCGCGGAACGGCAGAACGCACCCGCCCGAACAACCGGCACACTCCGGAGGACGCACGTGCACAGAAGCAGCAGACGGCTCCGCGCCCGAAAGACACTCGCCCTCTTCACCGGCGGACTTCTCGCCGCCGCAACCCTCACGCTGGGCTCCTCGCCCGCCGCCACCGCCGACGTCAAGGCAGCCACGGCCGCCCAGGACGCCGCCGAGGACTTCCAGCAGGTCACCCTCGCCAAGGGTGCGGCCGAGACCGGCGAACCCATCTCGCTGGCGGTGCTCCCCGACCGCAGCGTGCTGCACACCTCGCGGGGCGGCGAGCTGCGGATCACCGACAGTGCCGGCAACACGCGGGTCTCCGGCACCATCCCCGTCTACTCGCACGACGAGGAAGGCCTCCAAGGGGTCGGGATCGACCCGGGCTTCGCGGAGAACCGGGCGATCTACCTCTACTACGCGCCCCCGCTGGACACGCCCGCCGGCGATGCCCCGGAGAACGGCACCGCTGCCGACTTCGCGAAGTTCGACGGTGTGAACCGGCTCTCCCGCTTCGTGCTCAACGAGGACGGCACCCTCGACAACGCCAGCGAGAAGAAGGTCCTCGACATCCCCGCCACGCGCGGCATGTGCTGCCACGTCGGCGGAGACATCGACTTCGACGCGGCCGGCAACCTCTACCTCTCGACGGGTGACGACTCCAATCCGTTCTCCTCGGACGGATTCTCCCCGCTCGACGACCGGCCCGACCGGAACCCGGCGTTCGACGCCCGCCGCACCTCCGGCAACACCAACGACCTGCGTGGCAAGGTCCTGCGGATCAAGGTCGCCGACGACGGCTCGTACACCGTGCCCGAGGGCAACCTCTTCGAGCCCGGCACGGAGAAGACCCGTCCCGAGATCTACGCGATGGGCTTCCGCAACCCGTTCCGCTTCAGCGTCGACAAGGCGACCGGCATCCTCTACGTGGGGGACTACGGCCCGGACGCCGGCGCGGCGGACCCGAACCGCGGGCCTGCCGGACAGGTGGAGTTCGCCCGGGTGACGAAGCCCGGAAACTTCGGCTGGCCGTACTGCACCGGGGCCAACGACCCGTACCGCGACTACGACTTCGCGACCAAGACCTCCGGGCCGGCCTTCGACTGCGCCGCCCCGAAGAACGAGTCGCGGCACAACACCGGCCTGGTCGACCTGCCGCCGTCCGAGGCCGCCTGGATCCCGTACGACGGTGCGTCCGTACCCGAGTTCGGCACCGGTTCCGAGTCCCCCATGGGCGGGCCCGTCTACCGCTACGACGCCGATCTCGACTCGCCGGTGAAGTTCCCCGAGGAGTACGACGGCGACTTCTTCGCCGGAGAGTTCGGCCGGCAGTGGATCAAGCGCGTCGAGCAGGACGCCGACGGTGCCGTCCAGTCCATCGACGACATCCCGTGGACCGGGACCCAGGTGATGGACATGGCGTTCGGGCCCGACGGCGCGCTGTACGTCCTCGACTACGGCCTCTCCTGGTTCGGAGGCGACGAGCACTCGGCGCTGTACCGCATCGAGAACGCCACGGGCGGACGCTCACCCATCGCCGAGGCCTCCTCGAACAAGACGTCCGGCGTCGCCCCGCTCAAGGTGAAGTTCTCCTCGGCCGGGACGGCCGACGGTGACGGCGACGCCCTGACGTACGCCTGGGACTTCGGGGACGGCGGTACGTCCACGGCCGCCAACCCCACGTACACGTACAAGAAGAACGGCACCTACGTCGCCACCGTGACCGCCGAGGACCCGACGGGCCGCACCGGTTCGGCGAGCGTGCACGTGACCGTGGGCAACACCGCGCCCGTGGTCGACATGCAGTTCCCGTCCGACGGACAGCTGTTCGAGTTCGGTGACGAGGTGCCGTTCAAGGTGACCGTCACCGACCCGGAGGACGGCACCATCGACTGCACCAAGGTCGAGGTCAAGTTCACCCTGGGCCATGACAGCCACGGCCACGACATCACCACCGAGCACGGCTGCGAGGGCACCATCAAGACCGCCATGGAGGGCGGACACGACCCGAACGCCAACATCTACGGCGGGATCTCGGCGTCCTACACCGACGGTGGCGGCGGCGGACAGGCCGCACTGACCGGCCGTGACGGGGCGAAGCTCCAGCCGCGCCACCGTCAGGCCGAGCACTTCGACGACTCCTCCGGCGTCACCACGCCGAGCAAGACCACCGCCCACGGTGGCAGGACCGTCGGCGACATCGACAACGACGACTGGATCTCCTTCACCCCCTACATCCTCGACGGCTCCACCAAGCTCACCGCCCGCACCTCCTCGGCGGGAGCGGGAGGCTTCCTCGAAGTGCGGGCCGGATCGCCCACCGGCAAGATCCTCGGCTCCGCGCCCGTCCCGGTGACCGGCAGCTGGGACACCTTCCAGGACATCGACGTGCCGCTGCGCGGTGCCCCGAAGAAGGCCACGGAACTCTTCCTGGTCTTCAAGGGCGGAGCGGGAGCCCTGTACGACGTGGACGACTTCGAGCTCTCGAACAGCCCGGTCGACCGGACCGCGAAGCGCGTCCTCGTCTTCTCCAAGACCGGCGGCTTCCGGCACGACTCGATCCCCGCAGGGATCACCGCGCTGAAGGAACTGGGCAAGGACACCAACATCACGGTCGACTCCACCGAGGAGGCCGGCCAGTTCACGACCAGTAACCTGGCGCGCTACGACGCCGTCGTCTTCCTGTCCACGACCGGCGACATCCTGAACGCCGAACAGAAGAAGGCGTTCGAGAACTTCGTGTCCACCGGCGGCGGTTACATGGGTGTGCACGCCGCGGCCGACACCGAGTACGACTGGGAGTTCTACGGCGGACTCGTCGGGGCCTACTTCGACTCGCACCCGCAGATCCAGCCCGCGACCGTCCGCGTGGAGAACCACGACCACCCGGCGACCGCGCACCTGGACGAGGCCTGGGACCGTACCGACGAGTGGTACAACTACCGCACCAACCCGCGGGACAAGGCCCAGGTCCTCGCCACGCTGGACGAGACCACGTACACCGGCGGCACCATGAAGGGCGACCACCCGATCGCCTGGTGCCAGGCGTACCAGGGCGGACGCTCCTTCTACACCGGCCTCGGCCACACCAAGGAGTCCTACGCCGAACCCGCCTTCCGCCAGCACCTGCTGGGCGGTCTGCGCTACGCCTCCGGGCAGGTGAAGGCCAACTGCAAGCCGGACACCGGCTACCGGTCGATCTTCAACGGCAAGACGCTCGAGGGCTGGAAGCAGGCCGGCCCCGGGAAGTTCGCCGTGGCCGACGGTGAGCTGCGCTCCGAGGGCGGCATGGGCCTGCTGACCTACCAGGCCAAGGAGCTGAAGGCGTACTCGCTGAAGCTCGACTGGAAGATGGCGGGTGACGACAACTCAGGTGTCTTCGTCGGCTTCCCCGAGTCGGACGACCCGTGGTCCGCGGTGAACAAGGGCTACGAGGTCCAGATCGACGCCACCGACGCGGCGGACCGCACGACCGGCGCCGTCTACACCTTCAAGTCCGCCGACATCAAGGCGCGTGACCGGGTTCTGCGGCCGCCCGGGCAGTGGAACAGCTACGAGATCAAGGTCCAGGGGGGGGGGGGGGGGGGGGGGGGGGGGGGGGGCGCCCCCCCCCCCCCCCGGGGGGGGGGGGGGGGGCTTCCCCCCCCCCCCCCCGCCGTGCACCACCCCCTCTTCATCCCCCCAGGGAGGCAGCCAGTGACCGCACATGCCGTTCGTACCGGAGTCTGGTTCATCGGAGCACGCGGCTCCGTCGCCACCACCGCCACCGCGGGGTGCGCGGCCATCGCGGCAGGGCTCCACCCGCCGACCGGCATGGTCACCGAGACACCACCCTTCGCCGACAGCGGGCTGCCGCCGCTGACCACCCTCGTCTTCGGCGGCCACGACACCCTCGACTGTCCCCTGCCCAAGCGGGCGGAGGCCCTCGCGGCGGGAGGAGTGCTCCCCTACGGGCTGCCCTCGGCCGTCGAGGCGGAACTCACCGCAGCCGACGCGGAGATACGGCCCGGCGGGCCGCTCCCCGGCGACACCCGCACCGATCAGGAGCTCGTCGCCGCCTTCGCAGCCGACATCGAGGGCTTCGCCCGTCGTCACGGACTGGCCCGTACGGTCGTCATCAACGTCGCGTCCACCGAACCCGCCCCCGGCGAGGACGACTCCCGACTGCCCGCCAGCTCCCTCTACGCGGCGGCAGCGCTCCGCGCCGGCTGTCCGTACGTCAACTTCACCCCCTCCACAGGGATGCACAGCCCGCACCTCCGGGAGACCGTCGAATCCTGCGGACTTCCCCACGCAGGACGCGACGGCAAGACGGGTCAGACACTGCTCCGCTCCGTGCTCGCACCGATGTTCGTCCAGCGCGCGCTGCCGGTGCGGGCCTGGTCGGGCACGAACCTGCTGGGCGGCGGGGACGGGGCGGCGCTGGCCGACCCGGCAGCGGCGGCGGCCAAGAACGCGGGCAAGGAACGCGTACTCGCCGACACGCTCGGGGCGGCCCCGGAGGGCGAGGTCCACATCGACGACGTACCTGCGATGGGGGACTGGAAGACGGCTTGGGACCACATAGCCTTCGACGGATTCCTCGGCTCGCGGATGATCCTCCAGACGATCTGGCAGGGCTGCGACTCCGCTCTCGCCGCACCGCTGATCCTGGACCTGGCCAGGCTGCTGGCCCGTGCCCACGAGAGGGGCATGACGGGACCACGGCCCGAACTCGGCTTCTACTTCAAGGACCCGGACGGCGGCCCCGCCGCGCTCCCCGAACAGTACGCGGCCCTGCTGGCCTTCGCCGCGCGCCTGCGGGCCGCACGGTGAGGCCGCTGCGGTTGCTCGCGGCGGTGATCGGCTCCCCGCGGCTGCTCGGCGCCCGCCCGGCGGCGCCCCCCTACAGCCTGTCCGGTGCGGGCGGGACTGCGCCCGCACCGGACAGGCCCGCGACCCGCGCGCGCCTCCGTGCCTGGGCCGAGCTGCTGCGCGTGTCCGCGCTGGTCACCGTGCCGGGCGACGCGCTCGCCGGCGCGGCCGCCGCGGGCCGTCGGCCCGGCCGGGGCACGGCACTCGCGGTCGGCGCGTCGCTGTGCCTCTACGAGGCGGGCATGGCACTCAACGACTGGGCCGACCGGGAGGAGGACGCCGTCGACCGCCCGCACCGCCCGATCCCCTCGGGCCGTGTCACCCCGGGGGCCGCCCTGGCCGCAGCGGCCGTCCTGACGGGGGCGGGCCTGGCCCTGGCCTCCCGCGCGGGCCGCCCGGCGCTGGCGGTGGCATCCGGACTGGCGGCCACCGTCTGGGCCTACGACCTGCGCCTCAAGCACACCCAGCTGGGACCGGCCGCCATGGCCACGGCCCGCACCTTGGACCTGATGCTCGGCGCGACCGCGACGGTGGCAACGATGTCGGCACAGCCCGGCAGGGGAGGGGCGGCCTCGCCCACCCGGTCCGCCACCGCGCCCACCCGGTCCGCCACCGCGCCCGCCCCGTCCGCCTCGCCCGCCCCGTCCGCCTCGCCCGCCCGGTCCGCCACCGCGCCCGCCCCGTCCGCCGCGCTCCCCGCGGCGCTCGCGCTCGGTGCCCACACCTACGCCGTGACCGCCGTCTCCCGGCACGAGGTGCAGGGCGGGTCGACCGCCGCGCCGATGGCGGCACTGGCCGGTGTCGCCGGAATCGGCGCCGCGCTCCTGCGCGTCCGGCCGGGGACGGGGGAGCCCTACCGCGCTCCCGCCGTACGGCTGCTGCTTCCCGCGTTCACCGCCGCCTACCTCCACACCTCGGCCGTCCCCCTCCTCCACGCGGCCCTCAACCCCTCCCCGCCCCTCACCCAGCGCGCCGTCGGAGGCGGTATCAGGGCGATGATCCCCCTGCAGGCCGCGCTGACGGCCAGGGCCGGGGCCCCCGTCGACGGGCTCGCGGTGATGGGGCTCGTGCCCCTCGCCCGCGCGCTCGCCCGGAAGGTGAGCGCCACATGACCCTCCGCCTCGGCTACGGCACCAACGGACTGACCGACCTCAGGCTGGACGACGCCCTCGGCCTCCTCGCCGACCTCGGCTACGACGGGGTCGGACTGACCCTCGACCACATGCACCTGGACCCGATGGCCCCCGACCTCGCCGCCCGCACCCGGCAGGTGGCCCGCAGACTCACCGGACTGGGCCTGGGCGTCACCGTCGAGACCGGCGCGCGCTACGTCCTCGACCCGAGGCGCAAGCACGGCCCCTCCCTCCTCGACCCCGACCCGGACGCCCGCGCGGCCCGCGCCGCACTCCTGGTCCGGGCCGTCGACGTGGCCGCCGACCTCGGAGCCCACGCCGTGCACTGCTTCAGCGGCATCACCCCGCCGGAGACCACCACGGAGACCGCGTGGCAGCGGCTCACCGGCGCCCTCGCCCCCGTACTGGAGGCCTCCGACCGCGCCGGCATCCCCCTCGCCGTCGAACCGGAACCCGGCCACCTCCTCGCCACGCTCGCCGACTTCCACCACCTGCGCACCCTCCTCGGTGACCCGGGCCCTCTCGGCCTCACCCTCGACATAGGCCACTGCCAGTGCCTGGAGCCCGCCTCGCCCGTCGACTGCGTGAAGGAGGCCGCCCCCTGGCTGCGGCACGTCCAGATCGAGGACATGCGACGCGGGATCCACGAACACCTGCCGTTCGGTGACGGCGAGATCGACTTCCCGCCGGTGCTCGAAGCGCTCGCCTCCAGCGGGTACGCCGGCCTCACCGTCGTCGAACTGCCCCGGCACTCGCACGCGGGTCCCGAACTCGCCCGCACGTCCATCGACTTCCTGCGCCGGGCCACCGGGACGACCGACGGAGCCGCACCGTGCTGATCAGCCGCGAAGAACTGGACGACCGGCTCAGGGGGGCGGCCAGGGCCTGGCTCGACGAAGCGCTCGCCGAGGCCGCGCACGCCGCGGCACACCCCGGCGCGGACAGCGGCAACCCGCCCTGGGAGCTGCGCTTCGCATCGGCGGGAAGGCACTGCGGACTCGAGAACGCCGATTCCGTACGGGCGCTGCTGCTCGTCGAAGCCCGTGCGGGGCTGCCCGCCGTGACCAGGCTCTATGAGCAGGGCACCGCCGCCGAACGCCGCGCCGTCCTTCTCACCCTGCACCGGCTCGACCTCGGCGCCACCGCACTTCCACTGGTCGAGGACGCCCTGCGCACCAACGACACCCGGCTGGTCGCCGCGGCTGTCGGCCCGTACGGCGCGGCCCACCTCGACGCGCACGGCTGGCGGCACGCCGTCCTCAAGTGCCTCTTCACGGAGGTCCCGGTCGAGGCCCTGGACCGACTCGGTGAACGGGCCCGCGACGACGCCGAACTCGCCCGCATGCTGAGCGACTTCGCAGCCGAACGCACCGCGGCGGGGCGAGCCGTGCCCGCCGGTCTGCGGACCGTCCTCGACCTCACGGCCCCGGCCCCCGCCCCCACCTCCACGGAGGAGTCCTGATGAGGATCTTCGACCCCCACATCCACATGAGCTCCCGCACCACGGACGACTACCAGGCGATGTACGACGCCGGGGTCCGCGCCCTCGTCGAACCCTCCTTCTGGCTCGGCCAGCCCCGGACCTCGCCCGCCAGCTTCTTCGACTACTTCGACGCCCTCCTCGGCTGGGAACCCTTCCGCGCGTCCCAGTACGGCATCGCCCACCACTGCACGATCGCCCTGAACCCCAAGGAGGCGAACGACCCCCGCTGCGCCCCCGTCCTGGACGCCCTGCCCCGCTACCTCGTCAAGGACTCCGTCGTCGCCGTCGGCGAGATCGGCTACGACTCGATGACCCCCGCCGAGGACACCGCGTTCGCCACCCAGCTGCAACTCGCCGCCGCGCACGGTCTTCCCGCGCTCGTCCACACACCGCACCGCGACAAGCTGGCCGGTCTGCACCGCACCATCGACGTCGTCCGCGAATCCGGCCTCGCCCCCGAGCTGGTCCTGCTCGACCACCTCAACGAGACGACCGTGAAGGACGCCCTCGACAGCGGCTGCTGGGCCGGATTCTCCATATACCCGGACACCAAGATGGACGAGGTCCGCATGATCACGGTTCTGCGGGGCTACGGCACCGACAGGATCCTCGTCAACTCGGCCGCCGACTGGGGAAAGAGCGACCCCCTGAAGACCCGCAAAGTGGCCGACACGATGCTGAAGGCCGGATTCGACGAGGACGACGTCGACAAGGTCCTCTGGCGCAACCCCGTCGCCTTCTACGGACAGAGCGGACGGCTCCAGCTCGACATCGCGGCCCCAGGCACCCTCCACGAGGGCAACTCCATCCTCCGCGGCGGGGAGTGAACGATGCGCTTCCGCCACCCCGACGGCTCCACCGTCCACCTCGCGTACTGCACGAACGTGCACCCCGCCGAGACCCTCGAAGGAGTCCGTGCCCAGCTGCGCGACCACTGCGAACCCGTACGCAGACGGCTCGGCCGGGACCGGCTCGGCATCGGTCTGTGGCTCGCCAGGGACGCCGCCGGCGCCCTGATCAACGACCCGGCCGCGCTGCGCTCGCTGCGCGCCGAGCTCGACCACCGCGGCCTGGAAGTGGTCACCCTCAACGGCTTCCCGTACGAGGGCTTCGGGGCCAAGGAGGTCAAGTACCGTGTGTACACACCGGACTGGACCGATCCCGAGCGGCTCGCCCACACCACCGACCTGGCCCGGCTGCTCGCCGGTCTGCTCCCCGACGACGTCACCGACGGCACCATCTCGACCCTGCCCATCGCCTGGCGTACCCCGTTCGCCGAGGACCCCACGGCAGCCGGCACGGCGCGGAAAGCACTCACCACACTCGCGCAGCGGCTCGACGCCCTTGCCGAGCTGACCGGCAAGGCCATCAGGATCGGCCTGGAACCCGAACCGGGCTGCACCGTGGAGACGACCGCCGACGCCATCGGCCCGCTCACCGCCGTGGGACACGACCGCATCGGCATCTGCGTCGACACCTGCCACCTCGCCACCTCCTTCGAGGACCCGGACACCGCGCTCGACGCCCTGCACACGGCCGGGGTCCCCGTCGTCAAGGCCCAGCTCTCCGCGGCGCTGCACGCCGAACACCCGCACCTGCCCGAAGTGCGCGCCGCGCTGGGCGCCTTCACCGAGCCCCGCTTCCTGCACCAGACACGCACGCTCACCGCCTCGGGGCTTCGCGGCACGGACGACCTCGACGAGGCGGTGTCCGGCGGTGTGCTCCCCGACAGCACACCCTGGCGCTCCCACTTCCACGTCCCGCTCCACGCACCCCCCGCGCCTCCGCTCACCTCGACCCTCCCGGTACTCCGGTCCGTACTGTCCCGGCTCGTCGGCGGACCCGCGCCCCTCACCCGGCACCTGGAGGTCGAGACGTACACCTGGCAGGCGCTCCCCGCCGAGCTGCGGCCTCGTACCCGCACCCAGCTCGCCGACGGCATCGCCGCCGAACTCACCCTCGCCCGTGACCTCCTCGTCGACCTCGGACTGAAGGAGCTCCCTTGAGCGTCCCCGGCACGCGCCCCACCCCACTCCTCGTCCTCGACGTCGTCGGCCTCACCCCTCAGCTGCTCCAGCACATGCCGAACCTGCGGGCCATGGCGGGGACCGGCGCGCAGGCACCCCTCTCCACCGTCCTGCCCGCCGTCACCTGCGCGGCCCAGTCGACGTTCCTCACCGGCACCACCCCCGCCGAACACGGCATCGTCGCCAACGGCTGGTACTTCCGAGAGCTGGGCGACGTCCTCCTGTGGCGCCAGCACAACGGGCTCGTCGAGGGGGACAAGCTCTGGGACGCCGCCCGACGCGCCCACCCCGGCTACACCGTCGCCAACATCTGCTGGTGGTACGCGATGGGCGCGGACACCGACTGGACCGTCACCCCCCGCCCCGTGTACTACGCCGACGGCCGCAAGGAACCCGACTGCTACACCAGGCCCCCCGCGCTGCACGACGAACTCACCGAGAAGCTCGGCACCTTCCCCCTCTTCCATTTCTGGGGCCCCGGCGCGGACCTCGTCTCCTCGCAGTGGATCATCGACGCCACACGTCACATCCTCGCCACCCGCACCCCCGACCTCGCCCTCTGTTACCTCCCGCACCTCGACTACGACCTCCAGCGCTACGGCCCCGACGACCCCCGCTCCCACCGGGCCGCGGCCGATCTCGACCGCGCCGTGGCTCCCCTGCTCGACGACGCCAGGGCAGGCGGCCGGACGGTCGTCGCCCTCTCCGAGTACGGCATCACCCGCGTCGACCGGCCGGTCGACATCAACCGTGCCCTGCGCCGCGCGGGCCTGCTGGAGGTCCACACCCAGGACGGCATGGAGTACCTCGACCCGATGGCCTCCCGTGCCTTCGCGGTCGCCGACCACCAGCTCGCCCACGTCTACGTACGCAGGCCCGAGGACCTCGAAGCGACGCGGGAGGTCCTCGCGGACCTGCCCGGCATCGAGCAGCTCCTCGACGACGAGGGCAAGAAGGCCCACCACCTGGACCATCCCCGCTCCGGCGAGCTCGTCGCCGTCGCGGAGAAGGACGCCTGGTTCACGTACTACTACTGGCTCGACGACGACCGCGCCCCCGACTTCGCGCAGCTCGTCGAGATCCACCGCAAACCGGGCTACGACCCCGTGGAGCTCTTCATGGACCCCCAGGACCCCTATGTCCGGGTCAAGGCCGTCTCAGCGGTCGCCCGCAAGAAACTGGGGATGCGCTACCGCATGGCGGTCGTCCCCCTGGACCCCTCACCTATCCGCGGCAGCCATGGCCGCCTGCCCACGAGCGACGACGAAGGTCCGCTCATCCTCTGCTCCACCCCCCACGCCTTCACCGGCCGTGTCCAGGCCACCGAAGTGAAGTCCCTACTGCTCCAGCTTGCAGGACTGCACTGACAATCCGCCCCGTCCGCACGTTCACAGGGAGATTCGTGATCATGAGCCGCACCCCGAAGGACCCCGAGCTCGCGCGCAGACTCAGCCGCCGTAACGTCCTGGGCGTCGCCGCGGGAGCCACCGCCGCGACCCTCCTCAGTGGCGCCACCGCCCAGGCGGCGGGCCCGCACAGCGGACACGGCCACGGACACGGCCACGGACACGGACACGGCCACGGCAAGGGCCGTGCGGTGCTGCCTCCCGGCCGTCTCGGCATCCAGCTCTACAGCCTCCGCGACAAGGTCTCCACCCTCGGGTTCGCCCCGGTCTTCGCCGAGCTCGAGAAGTACGGTTACGACGAGATCGAGTTCGCGGGATACACCCAGGGCTCGGCCGGCGCCATCACACTCGCCCAGCTGAAGAGGCTGGCCAAGGACCACGGCCTCAACCCCATCGGCAGCCACGTCAACTACTACGACGACAACAACCCCGGCGCCTACTCCTTCGCGCAGAACCTCACCAAGGTCCTCGACGAGGCGGAGGCCCTCGGCCTCAAGCACATCGGCACGGCCTCCGGGCCCTTCCGCTACGGCTCCACGGTGGACGGCTGGAAGCGGGCCGCAGAGGACTTCAACACCTACGGTGCAGCCGCCCGCAAGCGCGGTATGAAGTTCTACCAGCACAACCACGCGGAGGAGTTCTCCTTCGCCACCGACAAGCCGAAGGTGCGCCTCTACGACGTCCTGCTCGCCGAGACCGACCCCGACCTGGTCTACCTCGAGATGGACATCTACTGGGCGTTCTGCGCCCAGTTCCGCTTCGGCAAGCGGGTGGACGGCACCCCCGCGCCCTTCAACCCCATCGACTACGTGCTCAAGCAGCCCGACCGCTACCCCCTCTTCCACGTCAAGGACGGCACGCGTGACGACTCCGTCCGCGACGGCTACCGGATGACGGACGTCGGCGACGGGGACATCGACTACAAGAACTTCCTGAGCCGGGTCACGGCACGCACGCACCGAGGCCGCACCTACCACCACTGGCAGACCGAGCACGACAACCCGGTCGAATCCCTCGCCTTCGCCCGCAAGTCCAGCGAGCACCTGCACTCGCTCCGCCAGGGCCGCTGCGGGGACTGAGGCCTGAGGTCACGCGCGTGGGGCCCGGTTCCAGGAACCGGGCCCCACACGTGTGCCGCGGTGCGCGATCAGTCGGTCTCCCGTATCGGGGCCGGGCCCGCCTTCAAGAGGGCGGCGAGGAAGACGCCCACCGAGGCCATGACCCACGTGACGTTGGTGATGTCCATGAACCCGGTGAAGATGAGGACGAACGGCACCGAACCGTAGGCGAAACCGCCGTTGACGAAGCCCGCCTTGCCGCCCCTGCGCTCCGGGTACTGCTGACGCAGGTGGCGTACACCATGCCCGCGATGTCGATGTCGATGTCGTTCTCGCCAAGCCGGTAGGTCCGGCCGCTTTCGTCCGTGCCCTCCCCTGTAGGGGACGGAAGTCGAGAAGTCGGTCGTCGCCATGTAGATCGAACCCTTGCGTGGAAGAAGTCTGGCCGGCGCCCCCTGCCCGTTCTCACTTCGCACCGGGGCCTGCCGCTGAGCGGTCCGCCGCAGACCCCGTGGTTCGAGCCGTCGTCATCAAGTCATCGGTCACCGCCCAGCAGTCCTGCGGCCCTGGCCCACCGGTACTTCGCGCCGAGCACCGCGACCGGCCGCTCCGTGGTGCAGGGCTAGGCGACGACACCCCGCTCGAACAGGTAGGCGCATGCCTCCTCGACCTCCGTCTCACCCGCCGGCGAGGCCACCACGGGCTTCTCGATCCCACGGGCCCGGAACTCCTCCACGACCCGGGCGGTCAGCTCCGCGAAGACCGTCGGCGGAGTGACGATCGTGTGCCAGTAGCCCAGAACCAGAGCGTGGATCCGCGGATCCTCCATCCCGAGCCGGATCGTCGCCTCGTACGTCGACGGTGGCTCACCGCCCGTGATGTCGATCGGGTTGCCGGCCGCGCCGAACGGCGGGATGAACCCCCTGAGTCCTTCGGAGGCTTCAGGGCTTCCTGGCGCGGGAACCGCTCGTCCGGGCCGTGACCGACGGTCCCGCGGAGGAGAGGCTGCCGGGCAACTTCCCGCACCACCACCTCATGCCGTAGCCGCACGCTCCTTCTGGCCTCCGCCGTGACCGCCACGGCCCGTGGCAGCCAGGGCCAGGGCGGTGAGATGGGCGGACGAGCCCGTCATCGGTGCTGGTCGACGTGGGCGGTCAGCAGGTGGGAGTCGAGCAGGGAGGTGTCCGCCGTTCGGTCCGCCCGCGCGTAGCCTGCCAGCATGCGCTTGGTCAGTACGAGGGCTTCGGGGGAGCGCCGGGCGAGGGGTCTCGTCCAGGCGTTGACAGCCTCGTCCAGCCGGTCGAGCGGGGCGGTTCTGTGGAGGAGACCGAGCCGGTGAGCGGTGTCGGCGTCGAACACGTCGCAGGTCAGCATGAGTTCGCGGATCCTGGCGGCGCCGGCCTCGGAGACGAGGCGGCCCATCGCCCCTCCCCAGGCAGGGGGAAGTCCGATGCCGACCTCGGGCATGCGGAATCGGCAGGTGTCCGCGCCCACGCGCAGGTCGCAGAACGAGGCGAGCGCCAGACCGGCACCGACCACCCGGCCGTGCAGCCTGGCGATGGTGACGGCGTGGGTGTTCTCCAGGGCCTGACACAGCCGCTGGGCCTTGTCCGCGATGCGTCGCAGCGCGGAACCGGTGGGATCCGCGGTGAGCGCCGCCTGGTACTCGTTGCGGTCGGCTCCGAGGCAGAAGTCCGTGCCCATGGACGAGAGGGTCAGGATGCGGACGTCAGGGCGGTCGTGCAGGTCGTCGAGCAGGAGGCGGAGATCGTCGAGGACGGCGCTGTCGAGGGTGTCCTCCTGGCCCCAGGGGTTGAGCCGGACATGGAGTACGGGGCCGTCCTCCTCGACGCGTATCGCCTTGCGGGAGGAGCTGGTGAGCGTACCGGCGGTTTCGTTCATGCGAGAGCGACGTCCAGGTTCAGAGGGCGCCGGAACGCGACCCTGGGGGCCATCGTCGGGCGGCGTACGAGAGTGAGACGGGGTAGACGACGGACGAGCTGACGGAGGAGGGTCTGGGCCTCCAGCCGGGCCAGCGGCGCCCCGAGACAGTAGTGGATCCCGCCGCTGAAGGCGAGGTGGGCGGGCGGGCGCAGGGGGTCGAACACGTCGGGATCCTTGTGTTTCGCCGGGTCCCGATGGGCGGCCCCCACCATGAGGTGCACCATCTCGTCCTTGCGTATCTCCATTCCGCCCAGGACGCGGTCCGCGGCGGCGACCCTGCTGATGACGTGGGTGGGCGGGTCGTAGCGCAGTGTCTCCTCCACGAACGCGGGGACCATGTCGGGGCTGTCCGCGACCAGGTTCCAGCGCGCCGGGTGCTCGACGAGGAGGAGCGTCATGGTCGTCAGCAGGGTGGCGGTGGTTTCCAGGGCGGCAAGGAGGACGAACAGAACCAGGAAGTAGACGGCTTCGTCGGCCTTGTCGCGGTCGGGTTCCATGGAGTCCCAGGACGCTATCCAGCGCGACACCGGATCCTCACCGGGCCGGGCGCGCCGGTCCTTCACCAGGTCCATGAAGTAGACACGCAGTTCGGCCGTGGCCGCGTCCGACGCTGCCAGCTGGCTCGCCGACGGAAGCAGTTCCTGGGTGAAGACCTGGTCGTGCGTCAGCTCCCGCAGACGGGTCCAGTCGGCAGCGGGCAGCCCGAGCCAGTCGCCGATGGCGGCGACCGGCAACTCCTCGCCGACGAGCGCCGCGAAGTCCGCCTCCCCCTCCCGCAACCGCTCCGCCAGGCTGTCGAGGAGCTGATCGGCCGTCCGGCTCACCGACCGGCCGATCCGTTGCACCGCGGCCCGGTCGAACGAGCCCGCCGCCCGGCGGGCCCGCGTGTGGTCGGGAGGGTTGAGCGCGGCCAGCGTGTTGCTCATCTCCTGCGAGGAGGAGGCGTTCCAGCGCGTGCCCGACCCCTGCCGCTCGCGCCAGCGCTTGTCGGGTTCCAGCCAGTCGCGGCTGCGAAGTACCTGATCGCAGACGGCGAAGCTCGTCACGAGCGAGCCACCCCACGGAGCCGGACTGACCTCGCCCCTCGACCGCAGCTCCTCGTATATCGGGAAGGGGTCGGCCTGCCCCCCTGCCGTCCTCAGCCGAGAGAAGAGGGAAGCGGACGCCCTGCGGTCGGACGACGGAGTTGTGGTGACTCCCATGATGGTGGCTCCTTTCTAGAACCAGCCGCCATGCATACCCACAAGATCGTTGAAGCATCCAATAACACAGGGGCATCAGGGGGTAACAAAAATCACTCCCCTCTCGTCCATGCCAGGAATCGGCTGAAGAGACCCCCCTTGTGCTGCGGCGCAGCGGCGCCCTGCGGCTGGGAACCGTGAGATCCGGAGGGCTGCCCTGCGGGTGCGCCCTGCTGGGACGCGGCGCCCGTCTGCGCTGGGCTGGGGGCGGCCGACGGCGCGGCCTGCGGGCTGAAGCGGACAGGGAGGGTCACCAGCGAGCGGCTCCACGGACTCGGCACCCAGGAGAGGGTCCTGAACGGAACGCGCATCTCGATGTCCGGCAGTCGGTTGAGCAGGGTCTCGACCGCGGTGACCGCGATCATGAACGCCGGGTCCTTGGCGGGGCACGCGTGCGGGCCCGCACCGAAGGCGAGATGGGCCTTGGCACTGAGCTGCCGGCGGTGCTCGGTCAGTTTGGGATCGGTGTTGGCCGCTGCGAAGGAGATCAGCACGGGGTTGTCGGCCCGCAGGACCCTGCCACCCAGTTCGACGTCAACGACCGGGTAGTGAGCCGCGTAGTTGGCGATCGGAGCGTAGTTCCAGAGGCTCTGCGCGACCGCGTCCTCGACCGGTAGCCCGGACTGCCATTCCTCACCCAGGTACAGCGCGCTGCTGCTGCCGATCGTGGCGGTGAGAGGAGCGGTGCCTCCGGAGAGGAGGGTAACGAGCTGGTGCAGCACCTCCTCGTCGCTCAACTGGGCCTGGTGCTCCATCAGGCGTGTCGTCAGGTCGTCGGCGGGGCGGCGCCGTTTGAGTGCGATCAGCTCGGTGAGTGCGCCGCCCAGCACCTCGTCGGCGCCCGGGGTCCCCTCGAAGATGCCGCTGATGCCAGCGATCACCCGGTCACCGATCTCCGGGGGACAGCCGAAGAGGTCGCTGAAGACCAGCAGCGGCAGCGGCTGGGCGTACTCCGCCATCAGCTCCGCGTGGCCGCGGGGCTCGGAACCGAAGCGGCTGATCAGGTAGTCGGCGGACTGCTGTGTCTGCCTCACGAGCTGGAGCTCGTTGATCGTGGCGAGGCTGTCGGTGACCGCCTGGCGCAGCCGGGCATGGGCGGCACCGTCGCTGAACAGGGCGTTGGGGCGGTAGCTCATCATCGGCAGGGCCGGGCTGTCGGCCGGGACGCGGCCTTCGTTCAGCGCCTTCCAGCGGCGGGAGTCCCGGACGAAGGACGCGGGGTTCTGCAGGACGTAGAGGGCCGCGTCGTAGCTGGTGACCAGCTCGACCTCCACATCCGGGGCGATGTCGACGGGTGCGCTCATGCCGAACGAGCGCAGATGTGCGTAGTGGCCGTCGGGGTCGGCTCCGAACGAGGGGCCGTACAGCCGGACGTTCTGGTGCGCGGGGCACCCGGGAGGTATCTCCTGCGGGTCAAGCGGCTGCTGCATGGTGCGGTGCTCCTAGCCCAGTTGGGACATGAGATGTTCGACGAGGGTGATGAGGGCCTGCGCCGAGGTTCTTTCGTCGCGGACGTCGCACCTGGCGACGGGCGTGTCAGCGGTCAGGTTCAACGCCTCGCGGACTTCGTCGAGCGGATATTCCGTCGTCCCCTCGAAGTGGTTGACGCCGATGGCGTACGTCAGGCCGAAGCTCTCGACCAGGTCGAGGACGGGGAAGGACTCGTGCAGGCGCTCGGGGTCCACGAGGACCAGCGCTCCCAGAGCGCCCCGCGACAGTTCCTCCCACATTTCCTTGAAACGTTCCTGCCCGGGCGTTCCGAAGAGGTAGAGGACCAGCGAGTCGCTGAGGGTGAGGCGGCCGAAGTCCATGGCCACGGTGGTGGTCTTCTTGTGAGGTGTGCCCGACAGGTCGTCGAATCCCTCACTGGCCTCGGTGATCTCCTCTTCGGTCCGCAGCGGCTCGATCTCGGAGAGACTGCCGATGCACGTGGTCTTACCGACTCCGAAGTGCCCGACTATGAGGATCTTCACCGCGTGGGAAACGTCTGGATCCAGGTACACGCGTTACGCTCCGAATCGATTCTTCAGGCCTTCGAGCACGGCGCTGACCAGTTCTCTGTCGACACGCTCGGCGCGAGGTATCGGCCTCCTCACGAGGATGAGGTTGTCCTCCTCCAACTGCGCCAGGAGGATGCGCACGATGCCCAGCGGCAGGTGCGTGTGGCCGGCCACCTCGGCGACGGACAGGAAGCCCTCGGTGACCAGGGCCACGACCTGGCCGGCTTCGGGCGAGAGCGTGCGTGCCGAGGCCGCTGCGTCCTGCGCCGCCATGACGAGTGTGGTGTGCTCGTACTCGTGGTCCGGGGGCAGGGCGCGTCCGTTGGTGATGACGAAGAGGGGGACTAACGGCGACGTCAGCTCCAGCTCGTGATCGGGCCCGTCAGGCATGCGCCACCCCCTCTCCGCGTGCTGCCGATGGCGTCAGCTTCGGGATCACTTCGTGCAGGCGGGTGGTGAACTCCTCGATGTCACAGTCGTGCTCGGCGGCGGCGGCGAGGAAGGCCCCGGTACCCGCCGATATCAGGAAGATCCAGCCGTGCTGGAACTCGATGACCGTCTGCCGCCACGCGGCGTCCTCCTGGACGCCCGCGAACTGCGACGTGACCCTGCTGTAGGCGTGAATGCCCGTCATAGCCGCGGATATCGTGTCCGCCATGTCTCTGTTCAGCCCGCTGGTCGCCCCGCGGGGAAGCCCGTCGGCGCCCAGCAGCACGGCGTGACGGGCACCGCGCACATCGGCGATCACCTGGTCGAGATCGGCGAGCACGAAGCCCGAATCACCCGAGCCTCCGCGCCGGGCCGCCCCGGTGTTCCGCGTACCGGCGTCGTCCTCGGTGTTGACCCTGGGGGGCGAGGTGAGGTTGTTTCCCAGCCGGGCGACGAGGCGGTGCATGCGGAAGGAGATCTGCTGCATGTCCACGTCGGGGGCGGCGGCAGCAGCGAGGTAGGCACCTTGCCCCGCTCCGATCAGAAAGCTCCATCCGTGGGAGAACTCGATGATCGTCTGACTCCACTGCCGGTCCGTCTCCGGTCCGGCAAAATGGGCCGTGGCGCGGCTGAGCGACTGCATCCCGGCCATGGCGGCGGAGATGGTGCGCACCTCCTTCTCGGCCAGGCCCTCCGTGGACCCACGGGGAAGGCCGTCCGCGGACAACAGGACGGCGTGCCGTGCACGGGGCACGTTCTGCACGATGTCCTCGAGCATCCACGACAGGTCTGTGGTCATGCGTCTTCGGACCCTTCGGGCGACGTGGTGTCGAGATTGCGGCCTGAGAGCGTGCCGCGCTGGAAAGCCCCCAGGCTGCGTCCGGAGGAACGGCCGGTCCTCTCCGGCGCCGGTGTCTCGGGCGGCGTGGCCACCTGACCCGGCACGCTCGCGACGGGCGCCTGGCGCGCTCCGCGCTTCGGCAGGCCGTGCGTCGTGCGCGCGGTCCCGCTCTGCGACCGGCCTTCCGCACGCAGAATGCTGCTCACAGGCGCCTCCTGGGCGGGCGGCGTCTCCTCCATGGTCCACAGCTCCTCGGGCAGCAGGACGACGGCCCGGACGCCGCCGTACCGGGAGACCCCGGTGACATCGACCCTGAAGCCGTACTGACGAGCGATCAGGCCGATCACAGGGAAGCCGAACTTGGGCTGGTTGCCGAGCTGGGAGAGGCGGGGGACGACATCCCCGGACAGCAGCTCGGTCGCCCGCTGGCGGTCCTCGTCGTTCATACCGACACCGGCGTCGTCGATGACGATGCACAGATTGTTCTGGGCCCGCTGGAACGTCACCTCGATCGGTGCGTCCTGCTGGGAGAAGCTGGCAGCGTTGTCAAGGAGTTCGGCCACCGCGAGTGCTACGGGCGCCACGGCGGACGCCTTCAGTGCGAGGGCGGTCTGCTGCATGACGGAGACCCGGTGGAAGTTGCGGATCTGCCCCTGGGCGCTGCGCACCACGTCGTAGACGCTGGCGGGCCTGTTGCGGCGGCCGAGCGGGGCACCGCACATGACCGCGATGCCCTGCGCCTTACGGGCCATCTGCGCGTTTGCGTGGTTCACCTCGAGCAGATCGCTGAGTACGGCGTGGCCGCCGTACTTGCGCTGGACGCCGTCCAGGAGCGTCGTCTGCTCCGCCGCCAGACTCTGCAGGAAGCTGGCCGCGCCCTTGAGAACCGCCTTGGTGTTCTCCTCCGCCGCTTCCTTGGCCTCCCGGAGCGTCCCGTCCTGTTCGCTCCTGAAACGCTGCAGTTCGGCGCGGGAGAGGTGGAGGTGACTGTCGGATGTGTGCAGCTGGCGCCTGAGCTCGGCCTCGGACTGCTGTTTCTTCGCCCCCAGGGCTCTGTTACGGGCGGCAAGTGCAACGACGGCGGCAACGGCTATCGCCGTCACCGCAACCATGCACCACACGAGTGCGTCTTGCTTCATGGAAACCCTTCCAGGCGCAGGCGGACGGCGACGGACATACCTCCCGCAGACCGCGACACAGCCCCTCGGGGCTGCCAGGCCGCTGTTACGTGGAGAGCAGGCCGCCGATCGCAAATCAGTATCCCAATCCAGTGGATCAAGATCACAGATGCCGGGATGCTATCACCGGGCCGCGCGCCCACCGGAGGCGGGGAGTCCGGCAGTGTGCGTCGCAACACCGCCCTGAAAGAGCCGTGTTGAGCAACGTATTCCCCCTGTCCCGGCCTGATTCGTCGTCTGCCCGGGCCGGAACAGGCAGGTGTCCTGCACGTCATGGCCACCACCCCGGCACGGCCCCGTCGTCAGCCGCCGGGCCCCGGGCCCTCCCGTTCATGATCTGTTCCCCGACATGTCACGGCAGAGGTGTGAACGCCGTGCGGGCGGGACCGGACACATGGGGCGGGGAACCCACGCGCGGCTTGTGTCGGGTCCGCCCCCTGAGATCGCGACGACCGCCGGCAGCGGGCCATCGCCCGCCGCGGAGTCAGCCGGCCCGGGAGGGGTCTCCTCCCGCGCCGGCTGTCGTCCCGCCGGGACCCCGCCGGACTGACTGACGGGGCCGACGCCGCTGCCGGCCGGTCCCGCCGGTCAGCCGATCCCCTGACGGTCGGGATGCAGTGCGAACGCCCGCGCGGCCGCCTCGGGCACCGTGCGCTCCACCGCTTCCACCAGGAGCGCACGGTGCCTGAGCAGCGGTTCCCGCCTCTCCTCGGGGGCGAGCAGCAGCAGATCGTCGAGTCCTGCCAGCAACCGTCTGGTGACCTGCGGGCTCGCGGCCGCGCACCACCGGATCTCCTCGAACGCGAGATCCACGAGATCCGTCCACCCCGGTACCACCTGGACGAGCCGTACGGCGCCCCGGCGGTCCCGGTGGTGCAGCGGCGCGAGTGGCATACGTACGGCGACGGCGAGGAACTGCACGATGCGGTCCAGGCACTGCACCGCGGTGGTCGGGTCGTTCACGGAGGACGACAGGGCACGCAGCGCGATGTCCGACAACTGCCGCAAGCCGAACGCCGGATCCTGGTGCAGGGCCCGCTCGACCCCGACCGAGACCGTGTGCCGCAGGGCGTACCGGGTCGGCGCGGCCCCGCCGTGCACAGCGAGCACCGGCGTGCCCGGTACCACGAAGTCCCCGATCCGAGGCACCAGCCGCAACACGACGCCGCGCCGTCGTGCGGCCCGTACCAGCCGGGCCACCGCCACATCCCGCACCACCCCCGCCTCCTCCCGGTGCACGACGTGCGCGGTGCCGGGTCCGAGCGGCGGGCCGTCCGCCGCCCCGGCCGGCTGCCGTGCGAGGGCGCGGAGTGCCTCACGGGTGATGTGGTCCAGGACGGGTCCGACCTGCATGAGCCGCAGGGTGGACGAGACGTACGCGACGAACAGGAGCAGGCTCAGACCGACCAGGCCGAGCGTCAGCAGGCTCTGCAGGAAGGGCGCCGACATCACCCGACGGGGATCCGGCTGCGGCCCGCCCTCGTACGAGGTCAGCGCGAGGAGCGAGAACGCGAAGGTCGCGAGGAACACCGTGAGCGTCAGCTTGCTGATCCTGCTCCGTACGAAGATCCGGACGACGCGCGGGGTGAGCTGCCCGCTCGCCATCTGCACGGCCACCAGCGAGATGCTGAACACCACCCCGATGAAGGTCATCATCGCCGCGCTGACCGTCGTGACGATCGTCCGGGCGTCCGCGGCGAACGTGAGGAGATCGCGGAGCTCCTCGTACGCTCCCTCCTTCTGCAGATGCGCGACGATCCTGGTGTCCAGCTCGGAGAGGACCAGCCACAGCACGAAGGCCCCCACGAGGCCGGCGGCCGGCGCGAGCCAGAAGGTGTCGCGGAGCCGCTCCCTCAGCGAGGTCAGGGCGCGGGGTGGGCGGGGAGGGTGCGCACTGGTGCCACTCGGGCCGCTGATGCCACCAGGGCCACTGGTGCCACTCGGGCCGCTCTTGCCTCTCATGCCCGCGAAGGTAGCCCGACAGCACGCTGTGTACAGGGCACGCCACAGAAAGTACGCGCGTCGGCCCCGCGGTGTCCTGAGCGTGCCCGCACCGCACTGACCACCGGAAACGCAGGTGAGAGGCACCTCGAACCCCTGGTATTGTTTTCTTTGTCGCCACGGGGAACACCCCGGGACGACAGACACCTTGTCCGGGTGGCGGAATGGCAGACGCGCTAGCTTGAGGTGCTAGTGCCCTTTATCGGGCGTGGGGGTTCAAGTCCCCCCTCGGACACCAGCGGGAACCCCACTTCGGTGGGGTTCTTCTGCGTTACGGGGCCGTGTCGGGCAGTCCGGCGGCGGAAGCCCCGGCCGCAGGCGGACCGCGGCCGGGGCTTCCACGGCGTCAGCCGGAGGTGGCCTTCGCCATGACCGGTTCGGTCAGTTGCACGGGATCCGTGCCGGGAGAGCTGTGCCGTGCCGCCCAGTTCTCCAGCGCCGTGCGGCAGGCATGGTCCAGGTGGTGGAGACCGGAGAGATCCAGTTGGACGGGTCGGTCCTGGGGCAAATCCTCCAGGCTGTCGAGAATCTTCGGGAGCTTCAGGAAGGTCGCGTTCCCCGACAGGTACGCCTGGACGGGGCCCGCTCCCTTGTCGATGACGTCCAGGCTGATGTGCGAGGCGTCCCAGGCCGTCTTGACCACGGAGAGGGCCAGGCCGATCAGCACGCCCTCGAACATGTTCACCGTGACGATGGCCACGGCCGTCGCCACCAGGATGAGCGCCTCGCCCCGGTGCCCGCGCCACAGCGTCACGATGGCGCGCAGCGGGATCAGTTTCCAGCCCGCGTGGAGGAGAATCCCGGCCAGGGCCGGCAGCGGGATGAGCGCGAGGGCCGACGGAAGCAGCGCCGCGAAGAGCAGCAGCCACACGCCGTGCAGTACCCGGGACGCCTTGGTCTTCGCTCCCGCCTGGACGTTGGCGGAGCTGCGTACGATGACCGCGGTCATCGGCAGCGCCCCCAGCAGCCCGCACACGGCGTTTCCGGTCCCCTGCGCCATCAGCTCCTTGTCGTACTGCGTGCGGGGCCCGTCGTGGAGCCGGTCCACGGCAGCCGCGCTGAACAGGCTCTCGGCGGACGCGATCAGGGTGAAGGCCAGAATGGTCCCGACCACACTCAGGCCCGCGATCCCGGCGAACGATTCGGATCCGGGCAGCTGGACGGCGTCGAGCAGGCCCTGCACCTCGACTTCGGCGACCGGCAGGCTGAACCCGAGGGAGGTGAGCGTGGCCAGTGCGACCGCGGCGAGAGCGCCCGGGACCGCCCTCACCCGCTCGGGCATGTGCTTCCAGAGCACCATCACCACGATGGTGCCGGCGCCGACCGCGAGCGACGTGAGCGCCTCCGTGCTGACGACCGCCTCGGCCAGGGCGCCGGGGAGCCCGGCCAGTTTGTCCAGGCCGGACGCCGGGGCTTCCAGGCCTGCCGCCGCGTAGAGCTGGCCCGCGATGAGTACGAACCCGATGCCGGCGAGCATGCCCTCGACGACCGAGACCGAGATGGCCCGGAACCAGCGCCCCAGCTTCAGGGCCCCCATGGCGAGCTGAAGCAGCCCGGCTGCCAGCACGATCACTCCGAGCGCGGCGAGCCCGAAGGTCTGCACGGCTTCGAAGACCAGCACGGTCAGACCGGCGGCCGGCCCTGACACCTGAAGGCTGCTGCCGCGCATGAGGCCCGTGACGAGGCCGCCCACGATGCCGGTGATCAGTCCCAGCTCCGCCGGCACTCCGGATGCCACGGCGACACCCACGCACAGGGGCAGGGCGACGAGGAAGACGACGATCGATGCGGTGAAGTCCTGCCGGAGGTGGGGGAATCGGCGGTCCATACCGGCCCTCACAGCGTCTGGAAGGTGTCGGAGGACGAGTCGTGCGCCAGCACGGCTCCCGTGTGTACCTCGTAGAACCAGCCGTGCAGGCGCAGGTGCCCCTCGTCCAGGCCCCTCTCCACGCACGGATAGGAGCGCAGCCTCAGCAACTGGGTCAGCACGTGGTTCTTCACGCCTTCGGCCACGGACGGGTCCTCCACCGCTCCTTCGGGGCGGGGAGTCGAGTGCGCGAGCCAGTCGCGCACCGCGGGCACCGCGGTCAGGTCGTCGCCGCGCACCAGAGCGCCGACGGCACCGCAGTGCGAGTGGCCGCAGACGACGATGTCCGTGACCCCGAGCACGTCCACCGCGTACTCGACGGTGGCCGCCTCGCTCGTGGGCTGCGGTGAGGCGTACGGGGGGACGATGTTGCCTGCGGTCCGCAGTTCGAAGAGCTGACCGGGACGGGCCCCGGTGATGAGGGCCGGTACGACCCGGGAGTCGGAGCAGGTGATGAACAGGACCTGCGGGGACTGGCCTTGGGCCAGACGGGCGAACTCCTCAGGACGCTCCGTGGACCGCTGGCGGAAGGATCGGGCGTGATCGATGAGGGGTTGCATGACAGTTGTTCCTCCTGGCGCGCAGCTGAGGGCGCGTGTACGTACGAGAACAGGGGTGTGGGCGGGCACGGCTGCGCGACCGCACGTCGCGGTTCATGGCGGTGCGGAGCGTGCGGCGGGGTCCACGTGCAGCGGACCGGCTCAGCAGCGGAACACCTGGAGTACGGCAGGGGAGTGCGAGGCCGATGGTCTCGACGTGCGGTGCGGGCCGGCCGGCGCGACGAGGGCTGCGGCAGGGGCCGGGCAGGGGGTGTCCCCCGTCATCAGGCACCGCGAGGGGGGCTCGGGGGTGGACTGGGCCGCCGCGCGGTGCCGGTCGCGGGTGCGCAGCAGGCCGTTCGGGTCCCCCTCCTGTGCCGGGGGACCGCACGGGCTGTAGAGCTGCCCGGCCTGTGTCGCTCCCTGGCCCCTGAGATCGGCCGCGTAGGTCGTCGGAGAGTCGGCGGAGAGCGCCTGGGTGCCGGGGGAGAGCGCCTGGGTACCGGGGGCGGATGCGAAGGGCTCGGCGGAGACCGGAAATTGCACGGCCAACAGGATCGCGGTCAGGATCGAGAACACGATCCGGGCCGTGACACCTCGCACTTCGCACCCCCTGCCGCACTTCGCCTGCTCGTGGAAAGGACGTTAACAGGGGGAAATTCCTGCCAGGTTAACCTCGTGTGAAGAGTGTGAAAGTCGAGGAGCGGAAGAGTGAAATCATCTGTGCAAAAAAACTCTCACCGGGAAAGGCATCCACTGCCCCGCCTTCCGCCCCGTGTCGGCGGGCGCACCGGAGGGCTGTCCGAGTGGCGCAAGAATGGCCAGGTCACACGAGGTGCGAGCCTGCGTGCACAGTCGCACCTCTGCTCTCCCGTAGGCCTGTCCGAATAGACGTGGCTGAAATGCACAGGTGTATGCAGCCGGTCATGGAGGAGTGGTCCAAGGGGTGGACGTTTTCGTTATGGGGCGCATCTTCGCGGTGTGAGCCGCTCGGGTGCATCCAGGGTCGCCGGTCGTCGAAGGCTAATAGCCGGACGGCTATTTCCGGACACCATTAACGGTTCCCCGGGCTGTCTTTTCGGCCACAGTGGAAATGGGTGGGTGCCCGGGAGGAGCGGCCGCCCCCCGAGTCCCGTCGTCCCGGTTCCGGGCGGGCGCTCCGGCTCCTGGCGCGGCCGCGAGGGTGTCCGTGTCACGATCGGGTCTCGGACCGGGGGAGGGGGCTTGTTTTCGGCCGTGTAATCGATTCCAATCTCTCGTGTAATCGATTCCACGGCTTGTTCCGCTGGTTTCGAGGCGCACGGAAACCACAAGGAGGTGGTCCGGAAATGGCGAGCATCAAGGATGTCGCGGCCCAGGCAGGAGTGTCTGTCGCCACGGTCTCCCGCGTCCTCAACAGCCATCCCTCCGTCAGCCCGGACGCACGCAGGCGCGTCCACGCCGCCGTCGAAGCCCTCGGCTACCGGCCCAACGCCGTGGCCCGCTCGCTGCGCACCGACCAGACCCGCACGCTCGGGCTCGTCATCAGTGACGTACTCAACCCGTACTTCACCGCACTGGCCCGTTCCGTCGAGGAGGAGGCCCGCGCGCTCGGCTACAGCGTGATCATCGGCAACGCCGACGAGCGGCCGGAGCAGCAGGACCACCACGTCCGCACGCTCCTGGACCGCAGGATCGACGGACTCCTGGTCTCACCCGCCGACGGCGAGTCACCCTTGCTGCTGGACGTCGCACGTGCCGGCACGCCCATGGTCTTCGTCGACCGCTGGATCCCCGGAGTGGACATCCCCGTCGTACGGGCGGACGGCCACCGCGCCATCCAGGAGCTGGTCGCCCATCTGTACGCGCTGGGACACCGCAGGCTCGCCATCATCGCCGGCCCGGCGGCCACCACCACGGGCAACGAACGTGTCGAGGCCTTCCGGGAGGCGATGAGGGCACACGGACTCGCCTTGCCCGACGCCTACATCGGACAGGGCGACTTCCAGGCGGACAGCGGCCGGCGCGCCACCGAGCACTTCCTGTCGCTCCCGGATCCGCCCGAGATCGTGTTCGCCGCCGACAACCTCATGGCACTCGGCGCCCTGGACGCCATCCGTGCGCGCGGACTGCGGGTCCCCGAGGACATCGGTATCGCGGCCTTCGACGACATCCCCTGGTTCGTCCACACCGGTCCGCCGATCACGGCGATCTCCCAGCCGACGGGCGAACTCGGCCGCGCCGCCGTGCGTGCCCTGGTCGACATCGTCGAGGGCCGCCCCCCGCAGTCCGTCACCCTGCCCGCCGGCCTCGTCGTACGCAGCTCATGCGGCGAGCGCACCTCCACCCCCGGGAGCAACGAGTGAGCGAATCAGTCGAGTTGCTGCGCATCGAAGGCGTACGCAAGACCTTCCCCGGTGTCGTCGCCCTGGACAGCGTCGACTTCGACCTCCGCAGCGGCGAGGTTCACGTCCTGCTCGGTGAGAACGGCGCGGGCAAGAGCACCCTCATCAAGATGCTCTCCGGCGCCTACCGCCCGGACCGCGGCCGGATCTTCGCCGGCGGCCAGGAGGTGCGCATCCACGGCGCGCAGGACGCCGAGAAGCTCGGGATCGCCACCATCTACCAGGAGTTCAACCTGGTACCCGATCTGACGGTCGCCGAGAACATCTTCCTCGGGCGCCAGCCGCGCCGCTTCGGCATGATCGACCGGCGGCGCATGGAGGCTGACGCGGAGGTGCTCCTGCGCCGTGTCGGCCTGCACGTCTCACCCAGGGTCAGGGTCCGTGAACTGGGCATCGCCCGACTGCAGATGGTCGAGATCGCGAAGGCGCTCAGCCTCGACGCACGCGTCCTGATCATGGACGAACCGACCGCCGTCCTCACGTCCGAGGAGGTCGACAAGCTGTTCGCCATCGTGCGGCAGCTGCGCGCCGACGGCGTCGGCATCGTCTTCATCACCCACCACCTCGACGAGATCGCGGCACTCGGCGACCGTGTCACCGTCCTGCGTGACGGCCGCAGCATCGACCAGGTACCGGCCTCGACCCCGGAGGCGGAACTCGTCCAGCTCATGGTGGGACGCAGCATCGAGCAGCAGTACCCGCGCGAACGCCCGGAGACGGGAGCGCCGTTGCTCTCCGTCCGCGGCCTCACCCGCAACGGGGTGTTCCACGACATCAGCTTCGACGTGAAGGCCGGTGAGGTCGTCGGCCTGGCCGGGCTCGTCGGAGCGGGCCGCACGGAAGTGGCCCGCGCCGTCTTCGGTGCCGACCCCTACGACGCCGGCACCGTCGACGTACTCGGCGAACGGCTGGGCAAGCACGACGTGACCGCCGCCATGGGCGCGGGCATCGGTCTGGTCCCCGAGGACCGCAAGGGCCAGGGCCTCGTGCTCGACGCCTCGGTGCAGGAGAACCTCGGCCTGGTGACCCTGCGTTCGGCGACCCGCGCCGGACTCGTCGACGTCAAGGGGCAGCGCACCGCCGCCGCCCGCATCGCCGAACAGCTCGGCGTACGGATGGCGGGCCTCGGCCAGCACGTCCGCACGCTGTCCGGCGGCAACCAGCAGAAGGTCGTCATCGGCAAGTGGCTCCTGGCCGACACCCGGGTGCTGATCCTCGACGAACCGACGCGCGGGATCGACGTCGGAGCCAAGGTCGAGATCTACCAGCTCATCAACGAACTGACCGCCTCCGGACACGCCGTCCTGATGATCTCCAGTGATCTGCCGGAGGTCCTCGGCATGAGCGACCGGGTCCTCGTCATGGCCCAGGGCCGCATCGCCGGAGAACTCCCCGCCCACGAAGCCACCCAGGACGCCGTGATGGCACTCGCCGTCAGCGCCACCCCCGTGACAGAGAACGCAGAGAACGCAGAGGAGAGCCCCCGTGGCCACTGACACGCATCCGAGCAAGGCGGGCGCGGGCGGCGCCGGACACACCCTCCGCCGCCTCCTGCTCGACAACGGCGCCCTCAGTGCGCTGGTCGTCCTCCTGGTGGCGATGTCGCTGCTCTCCGGCGACTTCCTCACCACCCAGAACCTGCTGAACGTCGGTGTCCAGGCCGCGGTGACCGCGATCCTCGCGTTCGGCGTCACCTTCGTCATCGTCTCGGCGGGCATCGACCTCTCCGTGGGGTCGGTCGCGGCGCTCTCCGCGACCGTGCTGGCCTGGACGGCGACCTCCGAAGGCGTCCCGGTCTGGCTCGCGGTCATTCTCGCCGTCGCCACCGGTATCGCCTGCGGCTTCGTCAGCGGCGCGCTCGTCGCGTACGGCAAGCTGCCCTCGTTCATCGCGACGCTCGCCATGCTGTCGGTGGCCCGCGGCCTCTCCCTCGTCATCTCGCAGGGCAGGCCGATCCCCTTCCCCGACTCCGTCTCCGTGCTCGGTGACACGCTCGGCGGCTGGCTGCCCGTCCCGGTCCTCGTGATGATCGCGATGGGCCTGATAGCGGCACTCGTGCTCGGCCGCACCTACATCGGCCGCTCCATGTACGCCATCGGAGGCAACGAGGAGGCCGCCCGGCTCTCCGGACTGCGCGTCAAGAGGCAGAAGCTCGTCATCTACGCCCTCTCCGGCCTCTTCGCCGCGGTCGCGGGCATCGTCCTCGCCTCCCGGCTGGTCTCCGCGCAGCCGCAGGCGGCACAGGGATACGAACTCGACGCGATCGCCGCGGTCGTCATCGGCGGCGCCAGCCTCGCGGGCGGTGTCGGCAAGGCATCCGGCACCCTGATCGGCGCTCTCATCCTCGCCGTGCTGCGCAACGGCCTCAACCTCCTGTCCGTGTCCGCCTTCTGGCAGCAGGTCGTCATCGGCGTCGTCATCGCCCTCGCGGTGCTGCTGGACACGCTGCGCCGCAAGGCCGGAAGCGGTGCCGCGTCCGCAGGCGGTGCCTCCGCCGCGCCCGGAGGCCCCGGAAAGGGCCGCAAGGGTGCGATGCAGGTCGGCATCGCGGTGGTCTGCCTGGCCGCCGTCATCGCCGCCGTGACCTTCTTCAAGTCCGGATCCTCCGGCACCACCACCAAGGTCGGCATGTCGCTCTCCACCCTGAACAACCCGTTCTTCGTCCAGATGAAGGAAGGCGCGCAGGAGGAGGCGGAGAAGGCCGGGATCGACCTCACCGTCACCGACGCCCAGAACGACGCCTCGCAGCAGGCCAACCAACTGGAGAACTTCACCAGTTCCGGGGTGGACTCCGTCATCGTCAACCCGGTGGACTCCGACGCGGTCGGCCCCGGCGTCCGCGGCGCGAACAAGGCGGACATCCCGGTGGTCGCCGCCGACCGCGGTGTCAACAAGGCCGAGACCGCGACGCTCGTCGCGTCCGACAACGTGGCCGGCGGAGAGCTCGCCGCGAAGACACTCGCCGACCGGCTCGGCGGCAAGGGCAGCATCATCGTCCTGCAGGGCACCGCCGGCACCTCCGCCAGCCGTGAACGAGGTGCGGGCTTCGCCGAAGGCATCAAGGCGTACCCCGGCATCAAGATCGTGGCCACCCAGCCGGCCGACTTCGACCGGACCAAGGGCCTGGACGTCATGACCAACCTGCTCCAGTCCCACCCCGGCATCACAGGTGTCTTCGCCGAGAACGACGAGATGGCCCTCGGCGCCGTGAAGGCGCTGGGCAGCAAGGCAGGGAAGTCCGTCTCCGTCGTCGGCTTCGACGGCACCCCCGACGGCCTGACGGCGGTCGAGGCGGGCACCCTGTACGCGTCCGTGGCCCAGCAGCCCGCGGAACTGGGCAGGATCGCCGTACAGAACGCGGTCCGGGCGGCCGACGGCGAGAAGGTCGACAGCCTGGTGAAGGTGCCGGTCAAGGTCGTCACCCGGCAGAACGTCGCCGACTTCTCCTGATTGCTCCTCCTGATCACGGAAGGTACTGCCCAGATGTACGAGAACGAGGACTCCGCGGCCTCCCGGTACGACCTCCTGGTCGTCGGCTCCGCCAACGCCGACCTGGTCGTCGGCGTGGACCGGCGCCCCGGACCGGGGGAGACGGTGCTCGGCTCCGACCTCGTCGTCCACCCCGGCGGGAAGGGCGCCAACCAGGCGGTCGCCGCCGCCCGCCTCGGCGCCCGGACGGCGCTGCTGGCCCGGGTCGGTGACGACGCCCACGGGCGGCTGCTGCGCGCCTCGCAGCAGGAGGCGGGCGTCGACACCGGCGGAGTCCTCGCCGGCGGGGCGCCCACCGGTGTCGCCCTCATCACCGTCGACCCCTCGGGTGACAACAGCATCGTCGTCTCCCCGGGCGCCAACGCCCGGCTCACCCCCGAGGACATCCGGGCGGCGGCCCCCCTGTTCGCGTCGGCCAGGGTCGTCTCCGTGCAGCTGGAGATCCCGCTGGACACCGTCGCGGAGACGGCCCGCGCCCTCGGCCCGGGCGCGCGTCTGGTCCTCAACCCCTCACCGCCCGCGCCGCTCCCCGCCGAGGTGCTGGCCGCCTGCGACCCGCTGGTGGTCAACGAGCACGAGGCGCGCTACATCCTCGGGGGGAGCGCGGGCGGCACCCCGGAGTCCTGGGCGCGGGGGCTCACCGCCCTGGGCCCGCGTTCGGTGGTGATCACTCTGGGCGCGGAAGGGGCACTGGTCGCCGACACCCGCGCCGGCGACCCCGTACGGGTGCCGAGCCCTCAGGTCGACGCGGTCGACACCACGGGCGCGGGCGACGCGTTCACCGCCGCGCTGGCCTGGCGGCTCGGCCTGGGCGAGGAACTCACCGAGGCAGCCGCGTTCGCCGTGCGGGTGGGTGCGGCAGCCGTCACCAAGCAGGGCGCACAGGCGTCCTTCCCGACCGCGGAAGAGGTCTCGGCACTGTGAAGAAGTCAGGAATCCTCAACCGCCACCTCGCGGGTGCCGTGGCCGGACTCGGCCACGGCGACGGCGTCCTGATCTGCGATGTGGGCATGCCCATCCCGGCGGGACCCCGCGTGGTCGACCTCGCTTTCCGGGCGGGCGTCCCGTCGTTCGCCGAGGTCCTTGACGGCCTGCTGGACGAGCTGGTCGTGGAGGGGGCGACGGCGGCCGAGGAGATACGGGAGGCCAACCCGGAAGCCGCCCGCCTCCTGGCCGCCCGACTCCCGGACCTGACGCACGTGCCGCACGAAGAGCTGAAGGCGCGCACGGCGTCCGCCCGCCTCGTGGTGCGGACCGGGGAGGCCCGGCCCTACGCGAACGTGCTGCTGAGGTGCGGGGTCTTCTTCTGACACCGCCCCCGAGTGCCGACGGACCACGCCGGTGGTCCAGTCGGCCGGGACAGCCGCACCGGTGAGCGATGCCGTCGTGCGTGCGCCGCTCGCGGCCTCGCGTACGCCTCTGGGCCGGGGGGGCGGACGCGAGGCTTGTTAGGATCGCTCCCGTGACTGCCGGGTCGGCCGTGGGCCAAGTACGAGAGAGGCGCCCGGCGCCTGCATGAGCGCGTGGCGGGCGCGAGCCCCGCCACCCTGTCGTGTACTCCCGCCCGCGCCCGTACGAGGCGCCCCACCCAGCGGAATCCACGACACGGAGACGTACACGTACATGTCCCACACTCAGCAGCAGGACCCGCACACAGCCCAGCAGGGTGTCGACGTCGTCCAGTTGGACCATCACGCCGTATACGCCAGGGACCGCAGCCTGTCGGCCGAGTTCATCGCCGCGGTTCTGGGCCTCGAGGTCGGTTCCCCGTTCGGGCCTTTCCTGCCCGTCGATCTGGGCAACGGCGTGACCCTCGACTACTACGAACTCCGGGACGAGCCGGTGCAGTCACAGCACTACGCCTTCCTCGTCCCCGACGCGCAGTTCGACACCATGATCGCCCGGCTCCAGATGCTGGACGTCACCTACTACGCCGATCCGAACCACTCCGAGCCCGGGCGGATCAACCGCCTCTTCGGCGGGCGCGGGGCCTACTTCAAGGACCCGGACGGTCACAACATGGAAATCATGACCCGGCCCTACGCCCGGCCCAGGTAGCCGCCGTCATGCGTCCATGAGTCCGTCCACCAGCGTGGCCAGGGCCGAAGCCAGCGCTTCGAGCCCCGGTCCGGCGGGGCCGCCCGGCTCGGTCATGTAGAGGTCGCGCCGGATCTCGATCATCAGGGCTGTGACACGGCGGTCCGTCCCGTAGTGCTTCAGCGGAACGTACGTACCGGGGAAGGGGCTGTTCAGCCCCGTGCCGCCGAACCCGGAGAACGCCGCCTCCGCCCGGGCCAGAAGACCGGGCGGGGTGTGAAAGCCGTCGGTGCCCAGACACACCGGCGGGCGCGGACCGGCGCCGTGCAGTTCGTACGGGAGTGCGGTGGCCGGGTAGGAGTGGACGTCGATGACGACGGCCCGTCCCGTGGCGGTGAGCCGGTCGTCGACTGCCGCGGTCATCGCCCGGGCGTACGGGTGGAAGTAACGGTCGAGCAGCGGCTCCGCATCCGCACCGGGCGGGCGGAGCCGCTCCCGGTGGGTGGTACGTGTGTAGACCGCGCCCATGCCCGCGGCCAGCATCTCCTCCCGGTCGTCGGGGAACCGCTCGGGGTCGACGACCAGCCGTGACAGTCCGTTGACGAAGCGCCAGGGGGTCACCCCGCACGCCTCGGAGGCCCGGGCGGCCAGATCGGCCGTGTGGGAGTCCGTGATGTGGTCGAGTTCGGCTTCCAGCGCCTCGTCGTCGAGCACGATGCCGTGACGCACGTGCTCCGGGACGGTCCGGGCGGAGTGCGGGACGTGCAGCAGCACCGGCGATCCGACGGCACCGGGCACGAGCTGGAAAGGGGGAGGGGCGGAGCTCAAAGGCCGGTCCTTGCACGGGAGGTGGGGTGGGCGGGAAGCGCGGCCGGCGGCCCGGTGCTCCGACCGGCCGCGGCTCGGACCGCCCGGGCGCCCCGTCCTCGCGGGGGTCGGGCCGGACGGCCTGCCGCGCACACTACCGAGCGCGGGCCGGCCCGCCGTGGTCGGCGCGTCGGCCCGCGCGGACGGGCTCAGCTCGCCCAGACCTCGGCGTCGTCGGCCGGGATGGTGGTGGCGAGCTTCAGCTCCTTACGGGCCGCGACCGTCTTGTGCGGGTCGATGCCGGTGAAGGCGAGGTCGTAGGCGACGTAGAAATCGTCCGTGTTACCGGCCGAGGCGGCGTCCTTCCACGCCTCGGCGGTCTCCTCCAACTGCGTGCGGAGCTTGACGGTCTCCGGCTGCTCCACGGCCTTCAGCGCCGCCACGTGGGTGTTCAGCGCGGAGGCAACGGCTTTGGCCTGCTTCTTGTAGCCCGGCAGGTCGTCCTCGATCTGGTCCGCCTCGGGCTGGCTGCTCCACAGCGCCTCGTAGACGGCGTTCGCACCCTTCAGGTACGTGGTCTGGTCGGTGTTCAGGGACTTGTCCTCGAGCGAACCGGAGAACGTGCCCGATTCCTTGGCGTACGTGCAGCTCACCGCGCGGTCGCCGGTCTCCCAGCTCTCGCTGGTGGGGTAGTAGTAGAAGAGGTCGACGCCCTCGGGCACCGCCCAGGTGTCGGAGATGAACTTCTGCGACTCCGTCGGGCACCGCTCGTCGGCGATCTTCGAAGCCCCGCTGTCACCGGGGTACGCCGACTCGCCCTCGATGGCGAACTCGCCGACGACCTGGCCCTTGTGCGCCTCTTCGCACGGCACCACCTCGACGCTGAACTCCTCGCTCTCGCTCACCGCCTTGTTCGGGTTGTAGCAGTCGCCCGGGGTGAGGGAGAAGACCGACCGCTGGCGGACCGCCTTCTTGGCACCGGCCTTGGCGCTGTCGATGGCGTCGGCGCAGCCCACCGCACCGATCGCGAGGAGGGCTACCGCGGCGGATATGCCGCGGGCTGAACGGGATGTGACACCGAAGAACATGACGAGAGCATCCTCAAACGGAAGAGCTGTGAACAGGTGTGCGCATCGTATGGCATAAGTGTGACCGGACTGTGCGCAGGTGATCACCTGGTGGAGCCCGGTGGCCCACCGGCCGACACCGGCCCTCCGAACGGAATCCGGACGCCGGGCCAGCCGTTCTCTTGTGAACTCAGTCAATGGCTGAGATGCTTGAACGCGCCTGCGGCGGGGGCCGGCGGGCAGGGTCGGCCTCCTGGGTGGAGGGCCCCTTCACGCGTGATCCGGCCCCGTGGCCGGCGGGGAGACGGCGAGGTCCGGCCGGAGCCCCGGACCCCAACTCACGGTGACCGGGCAAACTCTGATAGTTATTCGGCGGGGCTCGTACGTACACCCCGAGCGGCGTTCCGCCGGACGCCGCCAGGGAGGGGGACAGCACATGAACACCATCACGCGCGGCCAGGTCATCGCCGGTGAGCAGCAGGCCGTGGACCGGGCCTACGACTGCTACACCGCGCGCCTCGCCGAGATGACCGGGACGGCGGCAGCCGGCGCCTCGGCGACCGGCAAGGACGGCATCGCCAACCGGCTCGACGCCGACAGGAGAGCCGAGGCGTACGCAGGTCTGGGGGACGAGTCCCTGGTGATCGCCCGTGTCGACGTGCCTGAGGGCCCGGGCGAAGCGCCCCGGCCCTGGTACGTGGGACGGCGTGCAGTCTCCGACGTCCGGACCCGCGACACCGTCGTCGTGCTGTGGACCAGCCCGCTGGCCACCACATGGTTCGAGGCGCGGCCGGACGCGCCCGGCGACGTCGTCCTGCGCCGCCGACTGCGCTGCGCGCAGTCCATCGTCGAGGACTACTTCGACGAGATCACGTCCGCGGCACCCGCCCCCGGCATCCCCGTCCTGGAAGCGGTTCCCGAACCCCGGCCCGCCGGCGACGACACGATCACGGCGCAGCCCGCCACGGCCGGCGCCGGTCCGGAGCCGGGCCGTCCGCAGTCCGTCCCGCCGGGGAAGGGGCCACGGCCGTACACTCCCGCCGATCCCGCCCTGCTCCGGCGCCGCGATCCCCTCCAGCCCGACGACTTCCTGCTGCGGGAACTGCAGCGTTCCCGCAGGGGACGCATGCGCGACATCGTCGAGACGATCCGCCGTGACCAGATCGACCTGGTCACGGGCTCCCCCTCCGACATCCTCGTCGTGCAGGGGGGCCCGGGCACGGGCAAGTCCGCCGTCGGCCTCCACCGTGTGACCTGGCTCGTCAACAACGACCACTTCAAGGCCCAGGACATCCTCGTCATCGGGCCGCACCAGCGGTTCCTCGACTACGTCGGCCAGGTCCTGCCGACCCTCGGTACCCGCGACGTCAACGCCGTCCAGCTGTCACGCCTCTGGGACGGCGACGTCCTCGGAAGCGACACACCCCGGGCCCGGCTCGTGAAGTCCGACGAGCGGATGGCGGCCGTCCTGCGGAACCGCGTCGAGCAGGAGTGCCGTCCCGCCGCCCTCGACGGGCTCCTCGCCGCGCCCTCCTTCGCAGGCGACGAGCCGGCGTTCACGGTCGCCGCGGGCAGCACGACCCTGCGCGTGCCCCGCTCGGAGATCCACGCCCTCATCGAGGACGTCCGCGGAGGCGAGGGGGCGTACCGCGAGCGGCGTGACCGCTTCCGGAGTCTGCTGGTCGACCGTTTGCTGCGAGAACTCGCCGCACTCGCCCCGCGCCGTGGGGCGGACGGCACCATCCGCCGCAGCCTGGAACGCAACCGCCAGGTGGAGAGGCTCCTCGACCGTGTCTGGCCCTCGCCCGGCGCCCGGGAGAGCCTGCGCAGCCTCTACGACTCGGCTGAACTCCTGCACGCCTGCGCGGACGGCGTCCTGGACGAGGACGAGCGGGCCGCACTCCTGCGGCCCAGGGCCGACAAGGCGGAGGACGACCCCTGGACCCTGGACGACCGTGTCTGCCTCGAGGAACTCCGCCACCTCATCACGGGTGAGACACCCCTGCGCTACGGCCACATCGTCGCCGACGAGGCCCAGGACCTGACGCCCATGCAGGCGCGGGCGCTCCGCCGCCGCGTCGCACGGGGCGGCTCGATGACCGTCCTCGGCGACCTGGCCCAGGCCACCGGCCCGCACCCGTACACCGCGTGGGACCGGCTGGGCGCGCTCCTGTCCGACCACGGGGACTGGCGGGTCGCGGAGCTCACGACGAGCTACCGTGTCCCCGCCGAGATCATGGAGTTCGTCGCCCCCCTGGCCCGTGCGGTGGCACCCACGCTGCCCTACCCGCAAGCCGTGCGCGAGGCCGGCCCGGACGCCGTCCGCACCCTCGCGACCGAGCCGTGGAAGCTGCTCGGTGACACCGTCGCGCACGCCGTCCGTCTGGTCGGCAGCAGCGACGGGCGCACCCTGCGGTCCGTCGCCGTCATCGTTCCCGACGACTCGGGCTGGCTCGACGAGATCGGCCGCCATCTGGACGAGGCCGACGGCATCACCGCGCAGGAACGCGAAGCGGTCTCCGTCCTGGCAGCCGGCCAGGCCAAGGGCATGGAGTACGACCACGTCCTCGTCGTGGAGCCCGCGACCATCGCCGACCGGGGCCCCTCCGGTCTGCGTCAGCTCTACATCGCGCTGACCCGCAGCACACAGACCCTGACCGTCCTGCACACCGCGCCGCTCCCGGCTGCCCTCGCGCCGGCTGTCCTCGCCCCGGCGGCCGAGGCTCCCCAGCAGCCGGTGAAGGGCCACGGCACCGCGGCGGTTCCGGTCGCGGAGGGACACATCCCGGAGATCGGCACCGACATCCGGGTCCGGGTGATCGGCCACACCACCGGCGGCAACTACCGGGTCGAGGCGCTCTCGCCCGCCACGGACCGCCCGCTGCTCATGGCCGTACGCCACGGTTCGACGCCCCCTGCCGCGGGGACGGAACTGAACGCCTGGGTCCTGCGCCACGCCTCCAGCGTCAGCTTCGTCACCGTGGACGAACGCGGTCGCCGGCCGATCTCGTCCACCATGGCCCGGCGGTACGCGGAGGCCCTGGGCGTCGTCGGGGAACTGGCCGCCGGGCACGTCCCGGACGACACCCGCGCCCGGCTCTCGGAACTCAAGGGCATGGCCAACCGCTGCCTGCGCCTGGACCAGCAGGACTGGCTGGACGTCTGGCGCGTACTCGGATCCCCGGACCGGTCCCGGCTGGGCGCCCTTCGGGACCTGGCGGCCGACGCCAACCGCGCGGTGGCCTCCGGCGCACCGGACCTGGCCCGGTTCCGGGCCGCGCTGGAGCGCAGCGGCTGGGCGGCTGACCTGGCCGAGGCGCGGCGCACCATCGAGCGCCGTACCGGCGCCGGAGACGGTGCCGCACCGGAGCCCGAGCACGACCGCCCCGCCGCCCCCGAGCTCTCACCGTCCGTAGCCCCGTCCACGCCGCCCGCTCCGCCCGGCGCACGCGAAGCGTCCGAGCAGCCCGATCAGAAGGAAGCCGAACCCGTGACCAGTAACGCCACCGAGCCCGGCGCGCCGGAGAAGACGGACCCGCGCGCGGACCTCCTCCGCATGCTCGAGGCGTCGGCCGCCGAGGAGCGGACCTGCAAGACGCATGAGGCCGTGCGGTTCGAGCTCATGGCCGCTCTGCTGCGCGCCGACCGGCAGCCTTCGCCGCCCTCCCGGGTCGTCGACGTCGAGTGCACCACGGCGCAGGGGCACCTTCTCTACGAGGTGCTCGGTGCGGGTCTGTCCACGTACGCCGACCTCCGCTCGGGAGCGGCCCGTCTCCACGAGATCAACCACACCCTGCCCAAGCCCGCGGACCGTCTCTGCCTCGTCCTGGCGACGCCCCCGGCCGAGGACTGGTCGGCCGCCACCATCCACGACGTCTTCGGCGTCCACGTCCTGTGGCGCACCGGGCACGGCTGGGCCGGCAGGGACGCGGAGACGGCCCTGGGCGCGGGCCAGGCGTGAACCCCTTCTCCGCGACCGGGTGTTCCGGCACCGGTCGCGGAAAAGGGCCCGCCGGACACCCGGTGGAGGTCTACCCTCGTCGGGTCGTCGTCCAGTTCGCCGACCGGGCCGCAGCGCCGGCATGGGAGCACATATGAGAACACTGCAGACCGCGACCCTCCTCGCCTCCACCGCGGGAGCCGCTCTGATGGCCGGGCTGTTCTGCGCGTTCGCGTACGCCGTCATGCCGGGCCTGTCCCGCGCCGACGACCGGGGCTTCGTCCAGAGCATGCAGCACATCAACCGGGCCATCATCAACGGCTGGTTCCTCACACCGTTCCTGCTGCCTCTGCCGTTGCTGGTGCTCGCCACGGTCCTCGCCGCGAAGGGGCACAGCCCGGGGGCCCTGCCGTGGATCATCGCGGCGCTGGTGCTCTACGGGGCGGCGTTCCTCGTCACCGGAACACAGAACGTCCCGCTCAACGACGCTCTTGACAAGGTGCCGCTCGATTCGACCCCCGACCGACTGCGGGACGCGCGGGCCGCGTTCGAGAACAGCTGGGCCCGATGGAACACCGTCCGTGCCGTCCTCCACACCGCGTCCCTCGGCGCACTGCTCTGGGCGCTCCACCTCCACGGCCGGGCCGCAGGTGAGTTGAGCTCGTAGGGGAGTACCACTGCCCTGTGATCAGGCCGCGATGACGACCGCCGGCCTGGTCAGGGCAGAGGACTTCGACGGCGCCGGGGGCGAGGCGAAGACCACCACCCGCAGCAAGGCGAACCGTCCGACCCCGGCCACAGCGGACGCCGACAGGTACACGGCCTGCTCGACCCAAGCGGAGGGGGCGGACTGTACGGCGTGCAACGTGAGGAGAGCGCCGGTGGTGAACGCGTAGCTCACCGCCACCGTGAGCCCGGACTGCAGATGGATCCGCCAGCCCCTGCGTTCGCTCCGGAAGGAGATGCGGCTGTGCAGTTCCGTCGCGATCACCGTGGAGACGACGGTGACCACGGCGTTGGCGAGGACGAGAGGCATCCGCTCGCCGAGCAGCACCAGGGCACCGCCGGCCGCCAGGCCGACCCCACCCCCGCAGACGACGAAGCGCACGAAGGCCGCGACGAGCGGATGGGCGGTGCGCTTCGTCGGCACGTGCGCTTGGGCGGTCACGGGGGAGCCTCCGGGAGGTGTGTGGAAACGATGCTCCGATTCCACACCACGCCCCGGGGAGGGCGCGTCCCCCGAGCGAAGCAGCCGGGCCCCTACTTCTGTCGGGGACATCCCCCAGAAGGACCTGGGGGATCCGGCACGCACCGGTACCGGCGTCCCGCCCGCCCGCGTGACTCCTCGCGTTCGTTCCTCGTTGACCAGGGCCGTGCCCGCTGTCCCGCGGCCCCGGTGAGGAGAGGATCGGTCGTGTACGAATGCCCGCCACTGCGTCCGGCGCAAAAGGCCCCGGTCACCCGGCCGGACCGGGGCACACCAGGTCAGCTGCCGTGGCTGGCGGCGGTCGCCGGGATCTTCGCCGCCGTCCAACTGACTCTCGTCGTACCGGGTTCAGGACTCGCCTGGGACGAGACGGTCTACGTGAGCCAGGTCGGAGGCAACGCCCCTCCGGCCTTCTTCAGCGCCCCACGCGCCCGCGGCATCTCCTACCTCGTCGCTCCTGCCGCGGCGCTCACCACGTCCACCACCGCGCTGCGGATCTACCTCGCCCTGCTGTCCGCCGCCGCGTTGCTCGTGGCCCTCCGGATCTGGCGGAAGGTGCTGCCCACACCCGTCCTCGTCGGTGCGGGCGCGCTGTTCGCCGGCCTGTGGCCGACCCTGTTCTACGGCCCGGCGGCGATGCCCAACCTGTGGTGCGCCCTGGGCGCCCTGGCCGCGGCAGGCTGGGTCGTGAGGGCGATGCGCGGTGCCACAGGTCCCGCCGAGACGCTCGGTGCGGGGACGGCCGTGGCGCTGGTCGCCCTGATGCGGCCGGCCGACGGGTTCTGGCTCGCGCTGCCGCTGGCCCTCGCGGTCGTCCTGGTGCCCGGCCGACGTCTGCCGGGCCTCTGCGCCGCGCTCGCCGGCGGACTGGTGGCGGGCTGCCTTCCCTGGGCCGCCGAGGCGTACGCCCGATACGGGGGCCTCCGTGCCCGGCTTCACCGGGCCGGCGAGATCCAGGGCGGGCTCGGGTGGAACTTCGCCGTCGACGACCACGTGCGGGCGCTCGCCGGCCGTACCCTGTGCCGCCCCTGCGAGATCGCCTGGGAGAGCCCGGTCACCGCGGCGTGGTGGGTGGCGCTGCCCCTCCTCACCGCCGGCGGCATCGCGGTGGCCCGACGCGCCGGCCGAGGTGACGCGGCACTGGTGGCGACGGCGACCGGGGTCTCGATGGCTGTCCCGTATCTGTTCCTCGTCGAGTACGCCGCGCCCCGCTTCCTGCTCCCCGCCTACGCGTTGCTCGCAGTGCCGGTCGCCGAACACGTGGTGCACCTCTTCGCCCGGGCGTGGCGGGCCCGTGCCCGGGCGGGTCGTGCCGCGCTGACGCTGGCTCTGGCGGCTCATCTCGCCGTCCAGCTCTCCGTGCTCAGCCATGTGGTCCGCACCAGCCACTCCACGAGCGCGGAGTTCGCCGCTGTCGCGGACGCGCTGAACCGGCTGGGGGTGCGCGCTCCGTGCGTCGTCAGCGGTGACCATGCCGTGCCGATCGCCTACTACGCCGGCTGCTCCTCACGCCAGACCCGAGGGCACGACGCGAGTATCACCCCCGAAGCCCTCCGCGCCCTCGCGCGCCGTGTGCCGACAGCCGTCCTCGTGGCCGAGGGCGACGCACCACCCCTGGTCACAGGCGGCTCGCGGGCGGTTCCCCTGCCGGCAGGCCGGGGCCCCGGGACCTACCGGACCTATCTTCTGCATTCCTGACGCGCGGGCCGACGGGGGCGCCCGGCTGCGAGGCAGGCCGGGATCACGAGCGCCCGAGCTCTCCGGGCGCGCCTGGATGCGCCGCCCGCCACGCCGCCATCGAGCGGTCCCACTCGTCCCCGGAAAGTGCGGTGAGGGAGGCCGGGAACAGGCCGTCCTCCTCCTTGGCGATGTGCCGGTGCAGCTCGTCGACCGCTTCCCGCAGCTGTACGACGTCCTCGGCGCGGCGCAGATCGACCCGATCCAGGAACGAGGCGAGTTCGCGGTGCTCCCGCACCAGGGCGTCGATGTAGGCGGCGTACTCCGCGTCGCCGCCCATCACGGCGAAGAGCCCGTCCTCCTCGCCCTGCCAGTGGGCGAGGAGCTCCCGCCTCATCCGGGCCACGAGCTCCCCGGCACGTCCCGGATCGTCGTGGTCCAGGGCGCGCAGGGCGTCCCCCGCGGTGTCCGTGACGGACTCGTGCTCAGCGATGAACTCCTTGATCAGAGGAATTTCGCGGCAGCCGCAGTAGTGGCACATGCGGCCACCGTAACCGGATCAGCGATTCATGGGGCAGACGGGCCGAATGCGACGTAGTCGGACATCCGGTCCGCTGCCGCCGAGCGACGACGGGGGCCACGCGGGACACCCCTTCGGCAACTCGCTGATCCGTTGGGTAGGTTGGCTTCACGGCGGTCCCCCTCGCCGGCACCCGTCGCGCCCGGAGGCGTCCATGAGTGACCAGCAGCAGCCGTCCGTCAGCCCGGCTGCGGTCCCGGTGTCGGAGCGGATCGACACCACCCGGCCTCACTCCGCCCGCTTCTGGAACTACTTCGTGGGCGGCAAGGACAACTACGAGGTCGACCGGGAGATCGGGGACCAGATCAGGACCCTCTTCCCCGGGCTGGTCGATGTCGCCGTGGCAGGGCGGCAGTTCCTTCGGCGCTCGGTGCGTCATCTGGTGGAGGAGCGGGGAATCCGGCAGTTCCTCGACATAGGCACCGGACTGCCGACCGCGGACAACACACATCAGGTGGCCCAGAGCCTCGCCCCCGACGCACGCATCGTGTACGTGGACAACGACCCGCTGGTCCTCGCCCACGCGCGAGCCCTGCTCACCAGCACGCCCGAGGGGGTGACGGACTACGTCCACGCCGACCTCTACCGCCCCGAGACCGTACTCGCCCAGGCTGCGAAGACGCTCGACTTCGACCGGCCCGTCGCCCTGATGCTCCTCGGCATCCTCGGCCACGCCGACGACTTCGACCAGGCCCGGGACGTCGTGGGCCGGCTCATGGCCGGGCTGCCGTCGGGCAGTCACCTGGTGGTGTACGACGGCACGCGCACCAGCGAGGGGATGATCGCCGCCGAGAAGGCCTACATCGAGAGCGGCGCCGTGCCGTACTACGTGCGTGAACCGGAGCAGATCGCCACGCTGTTCGACGGCCTCCAGTGGGTCGAGCCCGGTTTCGTACGGCTCAGTGAGTGGCACCCCGACGCGGAGAGCGCGACCGTTCCCGCCGATGTGGACGCCTTCGGCGGAGCCGGTTACAAGGCGTAGGGAGTGTGCGCCCGGGGGCCGGGATCAACTGCTCACCGGCTCACCGGCACCGCGCGATGCGGCGTGGTCCACTGCTGAGTGCCCAGCCGTCCCGTGGACCGGCCTTACGGATGCCTCCCATCGCGCAGGCGTACGCCAGCAGGTTGGCGTCGTGGGAGAAGGAAGCACCGGGTTGCTGCCAGAAGCGGTAGAGCCAGTGCTCCGGCGGCGCACCGGGGGAAGGCGTCCCGGGGCCTATCTCCTCATGCCGTATCAGATCGCCGTCGCGGTAGAGGGTCCCGGACACGCCACCCTTGGGGTTGAAGTTGAGGCTGTAGGCGGTGGCCGGGGAGAGCCTGCGGGAGAGTTCGTCCTGGTCCAGCTCCAGCGAGAAGGGCTGGCTGACGATGCAGCCGTACGCCGTACCCGTGACACCCACCGCGTACAGGCCGACCGCGTCGAACAGTGAACGCTGGTCCGTGTCCGGATCCTGTCGCAGTACGGGGCAGGCCGCCGGATCGGCGCCGATCCGGCGGATGGCCTCGTCCTCATCGACCACGTCGGCGAAGGTCACGTGCAACCCTTCGGTCCGGATCGGCTCTGCCGAGAAGACAGCGATGAGCCGGTCGGCCCGTGCCTGCTCCGCCCGTGCCACCGCTGTCAGCGGCTCCGCTCCCGGCGTTCCGGCCAGGAGAGGCGCCAGCTCTGTCGTCAGCGCCAGCCGGCCGGGCGTCCACCCGTCCACGCAGGGCCGCCACGGATCGGCTCCCGCGTCGAGCAGGAGCCGCACGCTCTCACCGCGCAGGGCTGCGACTGCGTGCCACAGGGGTGTGAGCCCTCGTGAGTCCGGCACGTCGACCTGCCGCGTGTGGGTGAGCATCACCGCTACCGCCCCGGCGTTTCCGCGCTCGGCCGCCAGATGTAAAGGCGTGGTCCAGCTGTGCTCCGACCCCCATGGAGCAGTCGCGGACTCGCCGCCCGCGAGCCGTGCCTCGATGCCGGCCGGATCATCCCAGTCCTGAAGATGCCAGCTCTTCGTATCCATGTCCGCGAGCCTCGCACACGGCACTGACAGCATCACCGGAACGTCCTGGCGGCTCCTTGCCGGCGCGATGCCGACTCGTGCCGGACAGGGCGCGTCTGCCGGTACGAATGCCGCGTGCGTGTGACGAATGCCGAGGCAGCGCACGGCCACCCCGGATCGCACCCGGGCACCGCCTGCAACGTCCCGGTAATCCGCCCGGCGCGGGAGTTCCCTACCCTCGCTCAGGAATCGTCGGAGCAGCAGGACGGAGGCGGCGCCGTGGCCGGACCAGCACGCGGACGACGGGCCGAGCACGGCGCGGGACTGTCCCATCACGTGATCCACGGCTACCGCCGTGCGTTCAGGGTCGAGGGGGAGGGGCCCGCCATCCTGCTCGTCCACGGAATCGGCGACTCCTCCGCGACCTGGGCGGAGGTGATCCCCGGGCTGGCCCGCCGTCACACCGTGATCGCACCCGACCTGCTCGGCCACGGAGCCTCGGACAAGCCCCGGGCCGACTACTCGGTGGCCGCCTACGCCAACGGCGTCCGGGACCTCCTGGGCGTCCTGGGCATCGAACGTGCCACCCTGGTCGGCCACTCGCTCGGCGGGGGCGTCGCCATGCAGTTCGCCTACCAGTACCCCGAACACACCGACCGGCTCATCCTGGTCAGCGCGGGGGGCGTGGGGCGGGAGGTCAACCCCGTCCTGCGAGCGGTGTCCCTCCCGGGCGCCGACCTGATGCTGTCCACGCTGCGGCTGCCCGGCATGCGCGGCCAGGTCGGACTCTTCACCCGGCTGATCAAGCTGCTCGACACCGACCTAGGGCAGGACGCGGGTGAACTGCTCGACCTCGTGGACGCCCTCCCCGACAGCACGTCGCGCAGTGCCTTCATCAGCACGCTCAGAGCGGTGGTCGACCGGCGCGGCCAGGTCGTCACGATGCTGGACCGCTGCTACCTGGCCCAGGGCATGCCCACGCTCCTGCTGTGGGGCTCACGGGACGGCGTCGTACCCGTGCACCACGCCTACGGCGCCCACGCGGCCATGCCCGGGAGCCGCCTGGAGATCTTCGAGGGCGCCGGCCACTTCCCCTTCCACACCGACCCGGCCCGCTTCCACGCCCTCGTGGAGGACTTCATGCGCACCACGGCCCCTGCCGACTGGAGTCAGGAACGCTGGCGCGAACTTATGCGTGCCGGCCGCCCGGGCAGCACGGAGGGGGCGCCGGACCCCGCGTTCGACCGCGCGGTGGACCGCGATCTGCGGGAGGCGAGCGAGCGCAGCGCCACCTGAGGGCGCACGCGGTCCCCTGGGCCGGTGCGGAGCGGGCCCCACCCCGCGCGTGACGGCCGTCACCGGACGTGCGAGCCGGGGACGCGGGGCGGGAGAGCAGTCGTCAGGCCTTGTGGGCGACGGCGCACCACATGGGCAGGGTGTCGTCCGGCGTGTCGGAGGGGCCGGGACGCCAGCGGGTCAGGGTGACGACACCCGGTTCCAGGATCTCCAGGCCTTCGCAGAAGCGTTCCACATCCTTCCGGGTGCGCGGGGTGGCGGAGGCGTGGCCGGCGGCGCGCTCGTTGTAGATCCGCATGGATTCGGCCACCTCGGGAGCGGTGACGTCGGCGGCCGGGTGGGACAGGACGAGGTAACTGCCCGGAGCGAGGCGGTCCAGCAGACGGCGGGTGATGTCCCACGGGTCCTCGGAGTCCTTGACGTACTGGAGGATCGCGACCAGCATCAGGCCGACCGGCCGGTTCAGATCAAGGGTGCGGGAGGCCGCGTCGAGAATCGTGTCCACGTCCCGCGCGTCGGCCTGTACGTAGTCCGTCTGCCCCTCGGGGCCACTGACCAGCAGTGCCCGGGCGTGGGTGAGCACGATCGGGTCGTTGTCGACGTACACGACACGGGACTCCGGAGCGGCCCGCTGGGCCACTTCGTGCGTGTTCTCAGCCGCGGGGATGCCCGTACCGATGTCCAGGAACTGCCGGATCCCGGAGGCCGCGAGGTGACGTACGGAGCGGCCCAGGAAGGCCCGGTTGGCGCGGACGGACGGCACGATGGTCGGGTTCGCCTCCGCGGCGAGCTCGGCTGCCTCCTGGTCCACCTGGTAGTGGTCCTTGCCACCCAGCCAGACGTTGTAGACCCGGGCGGGGTGCGCGTGCGTGGGATGGGACGTGGGCAGCGCGTGTTCGTTCATCGTTCGTCACCTCGTGCGGCCGAGAGGCCAGGTCGGACTCGTGTTCGGTCACGGTACCCCCCGCCTGACGAAGGGGAGTGACCGGCCGCGCCGCAAGTCAGGCGTGGGGGCGCCTGCTGACTGACCGGCAGATGTGCCGCCCCGCTGCGGCGGCCTGCCGCGCTGCGCTCATGTGCGTACGGTGTCCGAACACCTCGGGATCGACCTGCGCTGGACCGCCCTCGCCAAGTTCGCGCGGGACTTCGCGGACGCGCTCGCGGAATCACCGGCGGTCAACGGCGGTCGGGCACGGCCCGGTGGCTCGGTCGGCCGGTGCCGTGCGCCGGACGAGCAGCGACAGCAGCGCCGCCCCGGCGCACAGGGCGCCGAGCGCCATCCAGACGGGGGTGTACGTGCCGAAGGCGTCGCGGGCTGCTCCCCCTCCGTACGCGGCCAGGGCGGCGCCGGCCTGGTGGGCGGCGCTGACCCAGCCGAAGGCCACGGCTCCGGCGTCCGGGTGGAACTCACGGCACAGCGCGATGACCGGCGGGACGGTCGCGAGATCGAGCAGGCCGAAGACGACGACGAAGGCGATCATCGACGGTTGCACCGTCGCGCTCATCAGCAGGGGCAGGAACACCAGGAGCAGGCCGCGCAGGGCGAAGAAGAGCGCGAGCAGCCGTCGTGGATCGTGGCGGTCCGTGGCCCATCCTGACGCGACGAGCGGGGTGGTCCCGCAGCACGAGCCACATCAACGGCACGGTGGCGCACGCCGCGAGCGCGAGGGTGACGAGGGAAGGGCGCCAGCCGTGCCGGTCCACGACCCAGGAGAGAGCCGGGAGGAAGACCATCTGCCCGAAGACGCTGCCGGAGGCGAGTACACCGGTGACCGGACCGCGCCGCCGTACGAACCAGCGCTGGGTGACCGTGGCACCGAAGGCCGTGGCCACGGATCCGGTGCCCCAGGCCGACGAGCATGCCCGACTTCACCGTCAACGTGCCCCTCGGCCCTGAGGCACTGGAGAGCGCGGACACCGTCTTCGTGCCGGCCGCCCAGGAGGACTACGAACCGCAGGAACGCGGACGGATCAGCGCCGACGTGGCCAGGGCGCTGGCCCGTGTCCGACCGGGAGCACGGATGGCGTCCATCTGCACGGGCTCGTTCGTCCTGGCGGCGGCGGGGCTGCTGACGGGACGGCGGGCCACGACGCACTGGAAGTCGTGCGAGGAGTTCCGGGCGCTGTACCCGGAGATCGAGGTGGACGCCGGCGTGCTGTACACCGACGACGCCGGGGTCCTCACCTCGGCCGGGGTGGCCTCGGGTATCGATCTGTGCCTCCACATGATCCGCACGGATCACGGTGCGGAGGTCGCCAACAAGGTCGCCCGCGGGACCGTCGTACCGCCACACCGGGAGGGCGGTCAGGCCCAGTACATCGAACGCCCGGTCACCCCACCCGAGCAGTGCTCGACGGGGCCGGCCCGGGAGTACGCCCTGGAGCACCTCGGACGGCCCCTGCGACTGGACGAGCTGGCCGACCGGGCGTCGATGAGCGTACGTACGTTCAACCGGCGTTTCCAGCAGGAAGCCGGACTCACGCCCATGCAGTGGCTCACCCAGCAACGTGTCGACCGTGCGCGGCAGTTGCTTGAGAGGACCGATCTGCCGGTGGACCGGATCGCCACCGACGCCGGCTTCGGGACCGGCACCGCGCTGCGGCAGCACTTCCACGCCGCGCTGGGGGTGTCGCCACGCGCCTACCGCCGCACGTTCAGGGGTGCCGCTTCCGGCTCGTCCGCCTCGTCCGGCCCGGTCGGCCTATGAGGGTCAGCCGGCGGAGGGGGTGCGGATGGCCGCGATGTCGAACTGGAGGCGGAGCCGCTCGCTCACCATCGCGCCGCCCTCGGCCAGGCGGGCGTTGTACGTCAGCCCCCAGTCGGAACGGTTGATCGTGGTGGTCCCGTCGAACCCCACGCGCTCGTAGCCGAACGGGTCGGTGACGTAACCGATGTACGTGAGGTCCAGGACGACGGGGTGGGTGATGCCCCGGATGGTGAGGTCGCCGGTCATGCGGTAGACGTCCTTGCCGATGAGCTGCACGGCAGTGCTCACGAAGCCCATGCGCGGGTGCCTCCTGGCGTCCAGGAAGTCGCGGCCGGTCAGGTGCGCGTCGCGCTGCTCCACGCCGGTGTCGACGCTCGCGGTGGACAGCGAGATCTCGGCCCGGGAACGCGCGGGGTCGCGCCCGTCGAACCAGAGACGGCTTTCGTACTCCAGGAACGCGCCACGCACCGTCGTCACCATGGCGTGCCGCACCGAGAAACCGATCCTGCTGTGCGCGGGGTCGATCATCCACTCCCCACTGAGAGCCGCGAGGCGGGGATCGAGCTGAACTGCAGCACCGTCGGCCGTCGGGGCGGCGGTTGGCTCCTCCGTGCGGGGCTCCGGACGACGGAGCAAGGAGTTGCGGCTGAAGAGGTTCATGAAACAGTTAGTTACGCTGAGGTAAGTGGCACTCGCAAGAGCTGATCAAGGAACCCGAACATTCATGGTCGGACCTTCACAAAGTGACGTGCTGGCGAAGTGGGCGGTAGCCGAGGGTGGGCAGGACGAGATCTGTGACGGCTCGGAGGGAACCTGCGGTGCGCGTCCTGGAGGAGTCGGGTGATGGCCGTGGCCGGTACTGACCAGGCGTCATGGAACCGGTCGCTGAGAGCCCTTTTCGGGGAAGGCATGGTCGCGGCAGTGGGCGCGCGGCGACGCGATGACTGGCGACTTGACGCTCTCGATGCGATGCAGCTGAAGTCCGATGACCCACGCAAGTGGCTGAATTCGGCCACGGCACCCGGAGGACAGAGGTATGGGGCCGGTCCGGAGAATCCGTTCATCGCCGTCACACCGGGCGACTTCGACTCGGCTTTCCCCGTGTCGAGGAGGGGCGCCGAACAGGTCATGGTCACGCTCCAGAGCGAGTGGTCCCACCTCGAAGGCATACCGGGATTCGCCGAGCAGGAGGCCGAACTGATCGCTCACGCGGCAGTGTTGTCGGGTAGATTCGGAAGTGATGCCCTGTTCTTCACCAATGTTTCGGCGGCGAGGGAGAACCCGCATGCCGATATGTTCGATCACGGGGGTGCCTATGAGGGTTTCAGCGGCCACGTGTTCGACTGCGGTGTCATAGCGGTCTCTGCGACTGAGGTCGGCATCTTCTGGGGGTTCACGGTCGACTGAGGTCCTCGTGGACGTACGCACTGGTGACGCCTGATCAGGGCTGGAGGCGGGCAGCCGCATCCCCGGTCACCGACAGGGGGGATTGCCGGCCGCGAGTTCCGCCGGTGTGGTCGCGCACCGGTGCCGACTGCACCGGTGAACGGTCCGCTGTCGGTGACGAGTCGTGCCACATCGGCAGTCGCACACCCCTGCGTTCGCTGATGCCTGCCCGCGGGCGTGGCCGGCGTCGGCCTCGGGGCCATCGACTGCCGTACACGGAGCCCACCGCCCTCGTTGCTACGAGCGTTCCCCCCGAACCGGCGCCTGCCGGGTCTACCGCGCGGTCCTGCCGCAGCCGGATTTCCTGCTGCCGGTGTGGCTTCGCGGGCCTGCTCGCGTTCGTCGGTCAACGCGGGCGGACCGGGAAGACGGAGTGACGCGATGAGGGTGGGGCCGCGTTGTGGTCCGTGCCGTCGGGTGGCCACTGTCGGGCCGTCATCGACGGCCACGGACTGCGTCATCGTCCTGCGGCGCGTCAAGGACGCTGGTGTGGTCGAGGATCGCGGCGGTCAGCGGGGCGAGGACTTCCCGGGGGAGCGCGTGCCCCATGCCGGGGATCTCGACCGTGCGCGCCCCGCGGATCACCTGGGCGAGATGCTGCGGGTGCGGGGGAGGGAAGACCGGTTCGGCCGGGGCCGAGATCACGAGGGTGGGCACCTCGGTTTTCGCCAGTTCCTCGGTGCGCAGCATGCCGGAGGTGTCGGCACGGCCGTGCGCGGTGCTGGAGGCGTGGTGGCCGGTGTGCTCGATGATCTTCCGCTCCAGCGCGCGTGCACCCTCCGCGTCGAAGGGGAGCTGATCGCCGGCCAGTGCCCGCCAGTGTGCGACGCGAGCGTCGAGTTCACCCTCCGGGCCGCGCTCCTCGGCCGGCCGGGCCCAGATCTCCAGCACGTGGGGAGCGATGCCGGGGAGCTCCTCGGGCGGGACGTGCGTGCCGTCCGGCCGCACGTACGGAGTGGTGCTGAGCGCGGACGTACCGATGAGGGTCGCGCTCAGCAGGCGGTCCGGGTGGTCGGCGACGAGCAGCTGGGTGAGCATTCCGCCGAGGGACATGCCCACGACGTGGGCGCGGTCGACGCCGAGGCCGTCCAGGACGGTGATCGCGTCCTCGGCGAGGTCGGTGACGGCGTACGGCTGTTGGTCGAACGCCCAGGTGGAACGGCCGGTGTCTCGATGGTCGTAGCGGATCACCCGGTGGTGCTCGGCGAGCGCGTCCACCAGCTCGTCAGGCCAGCCCAGGCCGGAGGTCTGTGCGCCCATGACGAGCAGCAGGGGAGGAGCGGTGGCGGAGCCCCGCTCCTCCGCCCACAGGCGCACGCCCGGTGCGGCGTCGATGAAGTGGTACATGGTGCTTCTCCTGTGAGGAACGGGCCGAGTGAGTGACAAGGCGAGGCGAGACGGTTCGTCTCGTTTCCACTCTAGCGTAGACGCCGCCCGCAGGGGAGGTCCTCGCGGCGGAAGTGGTGTGCTGGTCGAGGCGTGTGCGTGTCGGTCGGTGCGTCGACTCCGGCACGGTCGGGGTCACCCCTTGCCGGCACGGTGGTCTCGGTCCAGGTGTGGCGAGGCGTGCCCGCAAGAGTTCCGGGATGCCCCGAGGCGTCGCCGGGACCGGGCTGCCGCCGGATGAGGCCGGCAGTGTCATCGCCCGCCGGGGCCGCACCTGACCGGTGTTCCCCGCCGAGCGATCCGCTGCGGCTTCCGCCCCTCCTGCTCGGTCGACCGGCGAACTCTCACCGGTGACGCCATGCCCGCCCCTGTCACACGCCGTCCTGACATCCAGCACAACGAGTGGCCCGGCAAGGTTTTCCGGTCACAGGGCTGGGAGCGCGGGAAGCCCCGTCGGGGCAGGGTGACCAGATGGGTCCCCTGCCCCGACGGAGCTCGGTCGGTCGGGCGGTGGGTTACCGGCCCCTGGCAGAGGCCGGTGCTGTGTGCGGCGCTCCCCGGCTCAGCCGAAGTTCACGTCGCTGCACCACATGTAGGCCTGGTCGAGGTGCGAGGCCTGCCAGATCACGAACAGGGTGTGGTGTCCGGTGTAACCGGAGGTCTGGACCGGGAAGGTGATGTCCTGCGCCGGGGCGAAGCGGCCGGTCTGCGTGATGAAGTCGAGGTTGCCCCAGCCCAGGGTCTGGGTCTTGGGGTTGAAGCCCTGCTTGCTCACGTAGACCTTGAAGTAGTCGGCACCGTGGGACGCCTGGTCGTACAGGTGGACCGAGAAGTTGTTACCGATGGTGGTGGTCTTCCACTGCCCGGGCTTGTTCAGGCTGGCGTTCCTCGAGAGGTTGTTGCTGCAGAGAGTCCCATCGGGGGTCCGCGCCTGGAACTGGCCACCGAGGCCGTCGCGGAGCGCGCTCATCCAGTTCCACATGGTGTCGGGGTTGGCCTGGAAGGCCTGCCAGCACATGGGGTCTTCGGTCTGCATGGCCGGGTTCGTGTGGTTGCTGCCCCACGTCTTCCAGCACTGGTACGCACGGGAGGCGGGGCCGACGATGGTGCCGTGAGCCTGGGCGGGGGCCGACCAGGTCAGTGCACCGGCAAGCATGACGAACAGCATGACGAGCGCCTGGAGGGGCCGACGGAGGGGCGACCGCGAACGCCCGGTCAACGGGCTCTGTTTGCGCATGGGGGGAACTCCTTCCAGTTGGCAAGGCTGTTGTGGGAGCGCTCCCAACGGTATGACTTCTGGGTGAATTGTCAATGAAACAAACGCAGTTGGTTACAAGGGCGCCGACGAGCAGGCAATTCGTCCTGAGCCGGCAGCCAGAACCGGTCCTGGGACCGGAACGCGAGGATGCGGCCTGGGCCGGTGTGCGGGGCGATGCCAGGGAGGGGTGTTCACAGCATGGCAACGGGACCTGGCCCCGGCGTGAGGCTGCCCAGTTGGAACGCGGCCGACGGCACGCAGCGGGAACGTGCGTACTCCTCGGATCTGAACCGACGGTGCGGGAGCAGGGATGCCGTAGCGAGGGAAGCCACCGGCACCGCAGATCAGCCTCGGCGCGCTCCGGCTCACCTGGGCCGCCGCAGCTCCAGGTCGCTCCCGGACCAGGTGCCGGAACACGTCCCGGTGGACCGTCGGTCAGGCCATGGAGGCAACTCGCGGTCTTGCGGATCCGGACCAGCAGGGGAGACTGCCTTCACGCCCGGTCCGCCCGGTCCGCGGCAGCACCACGCCAAGCAGGTCGGTCCACGTCACTCCACCGAGATGAGGTCTCATGAACCGAAACCGAGCCGCCGTCGGCGCGGTCGCCGTGACCCTGTTCACCGCCGGCCTCGCCGTCGGCCCGGCAGTCGCCGCCACCGCCACCGAGGCGAAGGCCCGCGTCGGAGCCGACTGGGCAACTCAGTCGATCGTCTTCGCCGCCGCCGCAGGGCAGACCAACAACCTCAACATATTCTCCATGTACACCAGCGACGGGATCCGGCGGATCGGCTTCAGCGACGTGGTCCCGCTCGAACCGGGCGACCACTGTGCGTACTCCAGAGCCGAGGACACCACCTCCGTCGTCTGCGAACTGCCCGCCGACAGCCCCCGGCCCGACAGGATCGACGTCTCCCTCAGCGACGGCAACGACACGATCGCCGCCTTCACTCCCGGAATCGGCACCGTGAGCGGCGGCCCCGGCGACGACGAACTGCACGCCCACACAGCACACATGGTGCTGGGCGGCGCGGGGAACGACATGGTCATGGGACCCGCCGCCCTGCACGGCGGCGACGGTACGGACCACCTGATGGGTGACAGCGGCAACCAGCAGATGTGGGGAGGCCGGGGCGATGACATGATCGAGGGCTACGGCGGTGACGACACCGTGCACGCCGGCCCCGGCGACGACCACGCCATGGGCGGGGACGGCCGCGACGTCATCCTCGGCGGCCCCGGCAACGACACACTGGACGGCGAAGGCGGCGACGACCTCGTCTGCGGTGGCACCGGAAAGGACACCCTCGAAGGCGGACCCGGCCGTGACGTCGTCCTCCCGTAAGTGCGCCTCCATGCCCGAAGGTCCCGGCCCGCGGCGCGATCGGCGTCGCGGGTGCCGACCCGCACGCTGTCCGGGCCGTCAGGTGTATCGCCCCGGAGTCGCACGGCACGAATGCCGACCGCCCTGAGCCGTTCCACGGCCTTGTCGCAGGTGCTCGCGCAGGTACACCATGGCAACCATCGCGCGTTGAGACGGGCGGAGCTTGCAGCGGCGGTTGCCCTCACGGGGCACGATCCGCATGGTGACCCACTCCACGAGTGCATGCGGCAGGCCGGGTGCGGCAGGATGGACGATCAACGAGTCCTCCGAGCAGCAGGATTGAGACTAAGACATCTCGATCAACAGCCCGAGGACCTCGCTCGTTGCGCTTCACGATCCGTCACCGTGACTGAGCGCTTCATCTGCGATACCCACCACATGAAGCGCTCGCGCGGAACCGCCCCCCGGGTCAGTCCTGATCTTGGATGTACTGAGCTGCGTACCAACTGGAGTCGATGGCGGGGTTGCGCAGAGCCCCCCCAGAAGCGCTCGTCAGGTATCGGCGGCAGCGGAGGATCGCCCAGGTCCGCATGGAGATCCGCACGCCAGTCGACAGTGAAATGACTGCGGATTTCCGCGCTCTCGCACACGGACCTGTAGGGGGACCCCCAGATCCCGAGGGCTGTCTTCTCCGCGGCCCACCTGAGAGTGACGTCTCGGCCGGTGTTGGCCTGTACGAGCACCGCCCGGAGTCGCAAAGCGAGCGGCCCGGTCTGGTCCGGCCGCGGTGGAGCCCCACCGCACTCCCACGCGTCCAGGGCTGACTTGACCTCCGGGTACTTGTTCAGACCGGATTCGACCGCCAGTCTGCGCAACTGCTTCCGCGCGGCCTCAACCACCTGCTCGTACGGCAGGATCGCGATCAGTGCACCGAGTTCCTCGTGCCCGTCCAGGTAGCTCGCGTGGAAGAGGTCGTTGGGGCTGTGGGACAGGTCCAGCTCCGGCAGCTCCTCATCCGGCGCGGGAAGGGGATCGTCGGCACTGCACTCCGGCCGGGGAGCAATGGGCCCCTCCCAGAACAGCCGGCCGTTGAACGTGACGACACCACCGTCCTTGCCACGCTCAAGCTTGCCGGCCAATTCGGCCAGATACCCACCCAGCGAGTCGGCCTGTCCGAAACTGGTGCCGGTCTCGTCGAAGAACCGCCCGATCGCACCGAAGGAGTCCCGCCCAGTACGGCAATCCACCAGGAGACCGTCCGACGTCACGTCATAGGAACCGAACTTTACGTAGCTGCGAAGCCTGTAGCCCTCGGCCTCCCCGTCGAGGCCTTGGTCAAAGCCACGCATGAACCCGGTGTCCCCGAGGATCCCGCTCACTCCGAGCAGCCGGTCGCCCGTGCTGAACCGGAAAGCCTCAGGTCCCTCCAGCGCCCCGTTGTGTCGGAGGAGTGAAGCGACCAGGTCCGGAGGAAAGGTGACACCCAGTTCCTCTTGCGCTGCCGCGATCTCCTCGGCCCCGGCGGGCGGCCGAAGCGTGGCGAAAGTACGGGGCGCGTGCTCGCGCAACCACGCGTCGATGCGAGTCCATGAGGCATGGACCAGGTCTGCTGTCATAGGCCGACCCTAGAGTCAGCCACTGACATGAAGCGGTTTCCGTGGGTGTCGGTCCTGAGGTGATGCGGCCGTGCTCGTCGCAGCTGAAGCGTAGGGGGCGGCCGGAGGAGTTCGTGGGCACATCCAGTGGTTGCGCGTACGCACGGTCCATCGCGTCCCGTGCCCGGAGCATGCGGCGGTTGGTCTCTTCCACGGTGCGGCTCACGGCACCATCCCACCACAGGGCAGGCCGTGCCGGGCGGCTCTGTCACACCCCCTCAGTACGCTCAGGGTATGAGCGTCTCCCTTTACTACTGTGCGAGCCGGGCTGCGCCGCTGACGGATGCCGAGACGGCCGCTGTCGAGCGCGTCGTTGCCGCCCACAGGGCGTCCTTTCCGTACGAGGACCAGGAAAGCCTCTCCCTGTACGACAGTGAGGGCAGCCGGCCGGACGAGGTCGTTGCCGGGTCCACGAAGATGCCGTTCGACCCCGGCAAGGTGCTACCGGTGCTCGACCATGTGCTGGGCTCGGTCAGCGAGTTGCGCCGTGTGCTGCCGGGAGCGGAGTGGCACGTTCACATGGATGACCTCGACGTTCCGTGGGACGAGACCGAGGGTTACGCCTTCCCCGGTATGCGCGATCCGGACCTCGCGGCCGAGCTGGGCGGTCTCTGAGGCTGGTGCGGGTGCTTGGACGGCTCAGTTCCTGAACCCACAGAGCTAAGCCGTCTCGTCCTGGGCGGACTCTCGGTGCCAGCTCAGTTCCGTCACGGCATCCGCCGCTTCCCTGCGCACCTCGGGATGGTGGTGATGGAGGAAGCGTTCGACGATCGGCAGTGCCGCCTGATCGTGCGTGCAGCCGAGAATGGCCAGGACGTAGGTGAGGAGCAAGGGTTCGAAGCCGTCCACCCCAGCAGCGAGCGGCTCAACCACGCGGTAGGGGAGTTCGTAGTAGGTGGAGGCGGTGCCGACTGCGTGCAGCGCGGACTCTCTCACTGGGTAGCCCTCATCGGAGAGCGCAAAAGTGACGAGGCGTTCGACCGCCCGCTCAGCGTCGTTCTGCGTCAGACGGCTCGTTTCCAGGACATCGTTGACAACGTCGAGGCAGTGGTCCCGGGGCCTGACACCGGAGCTTGCCAGCTCCACCCAGGCCGATTCGACCAATGCTGTCAGCCTCTGACATGCGTCCACGGCCCACCCGTCCCGTGTCGTGCGCGGAAGCTTCCGACCGCGGACGGGGTCGGGACTCCGTCCACCACGACGTCGAGCCCCGTACGGTGCGACCCTCGGTCACGGGTGCGCATCGGAGATGTTCCGGACGACGGTGCGGGCCAGGTCCTGCGTAATCCCCGTGCTGCGGGCGTAGCCCTTCGTATCGCCCCAATTCAAGTCCACCTCGTACGTGACGGTCACCAGCAGGTTGTCCAACCGGACGCTCGTAGCGACCGTCGGCCGATCCTCGCTGTACCCCACGGCGGTGACGGCCTCGTCGCCCACTGCGCCAAGGTCTACGGTGTATTGGGAGACTTTCGGTCCGACGGGGAGTCCGTTGCCGAACCACCTGTCCGCGTGTTCGACTGCAGTCAGCGTACGCGTGGGTTCGAGCAGGTCCACAAAGATCACCACGACGGGGTCTCCGGCAGACGCCGTGCCGGCGTTCCAGGAACAGTACTTTCTGACGGGGCCGAAGTAGTGCTCCTCGTCGTGCTCCTCGGACGGCTCCCCCCGGGGGTCCGGCACGACCCTCTCCAGGGTCTGGCGGTCGACCAGGTCACATACGGGGGCGACGGCTTCGTACGGCCCGGGCTCCGCCTTCAGTAGAAACATGTCCACGCCCATCGCGATCGACCCGACAGTGAGAACGAGGCTGGAAAGCATGCCCCTGAGCAGCCGGAGTCCCTCGGTCTGCGAACTGCTCGCCGGCACCCGAGCCGGGGCGGGCTCCCCGGCCTGCGCGGCCAGCCTTTCCTGGAGCCGGGAGTGCCGGAACTGGTAGACGGCGCCGGACTGGCGCAGCACACCGACGCGGTGGGCCTCTCCGAGGAGGCCGAGCACGTTCCACGGAAGCTTCCCCGCACCCCACAGCCACGCTCTGGACGCACCGAAGCCACACCACGCGGACGACGATGCTCCGAGCACGACGACAGCACCGACCGTGACGACTGTGGTGACGGCCCCGGTGCCCGGTCGGATGTCGATGAGACTCAAATCCGGTGCGAACGCTCCGAAGACCAGAAGCACGGCCGCCCGCCAGACCGCCGAACCTCCCCTCAGCACATTGATGAACCCCAGCGTCACCAGTGTGGCCAGTCGGTCCTCCCGCAGCGTCCGCTCCGGGCCGCGAGCGGCGGCATCGCCGGGGCTGTGGCGGAGATCCCCAGGAGGCTCCTCCACCGTCGGCCGGCCGGTCTCCTCGAGCCGACCTCTCTTCCGGAGCACGATGTGGTGACCGACGGAGAAGGACACGGAGGCAACGCAGGCGATCACCAAGAACAGCGTGTACTGCATGAGCCATGAATAGAGCAGCCCTCCACAGACCACTGCCACGACGGCGAGCGCGGGCCGGACCATCCGCCCCGGCTCGGTGCGCGGGACGTACTGCGGCAGGGGTTCCCGGGCATTGAAGGCCACATCGGCGACCGATACCAGACAGAGCACACCGAACGGGACCCAGACAGGCATGGCAATGCCGAACCAGGATGTCTGCGCGTCGAGCCGCCACCCGAGCAGCGCGGTTGCGGCACCCAACGCCAGCAGGGCCCCCGCCGCCCGGGCCGCTCTCGGACCGGCCTGGCTGAGCCGCCACCACTCCAGGTCCTGGGTCCCAAGAGAAGTGAGGTGCCGCGCCAGGAACATCAACCATCTCGAGGTCCGCTCCGGATGACCGGTGACCGCTGGGACGAGCTGTCCCAGCAGGTGGTCCTCGATCGCGGCTCGGCTGGGAAAGCGGCGGTGGTCCAGAAGCTCCGCGGGATCGCGGGAGGTCTCGCTGTAGGTGATGCGGGCCAGACCCGTCATCAGTGGGGTCGCCAGCACGTCCCGCAGCCTCAGCACCTGCGGGTCACCCGGGTGCTCGCGCAGCCGGGTGAACACAGGGTCCCACTTGGTGGCCACGGCGCCGCCGGCCACCAGCTTCCGGGTCGTGCGGTGCAGATAGTCCACCGACTCCTGCACGCTCAGTGGTTCCACCCGGACCGCCGCCGTCGCGGGCAGCACGATGTCTGCCTGCCTGACGGCGGCCTCGTATTCGTCGGCCCTGCTGGTGAGCAGGAAGGGGTCCGCCTCGCCGAGCGAGGCGCGAAGTCTTCGCAGTGCATGGTGCCGGGTCTGCGTGCTCATCTCGTCGAAGCCGTCCAGCACGGGTAGGAGCCGACCCGCCCTGAGGAGTTCGGCGCCGACGGTCCCGCCCGACACCGCCCGCCCGGCGAGTGCCGGGTGGTCGGCCGCAAGGCGCCGGGCCGCCCAGGACTCCAGGTCCTGCGTCGCAGGGTCCCACGAGGCCATGGGGAGGAGTACGGGGACCCGGCCGCCGGGCCCCCGCGCACCGAGGCGGTCGAGAGCGAAGCGCAGTGCGAGTACGGATTTGCCCGCCCCGGCTGGGCCGAGAATGAGGAGCCGACCGGAAGGGATTCTGGAATAGACCTCGTGGAGAGCGCTGCTGCCCGAGAGATCCAGCGGCGCATCCCGCCCGTCGTCCGTGCGGATGTTCGTCCAGTGATCCCCGTACTCCTCCGCGTTGACCCAGCGCACCGGCAGTGGCGTGGGATGCTGGAGCCTGCGGAGCTTCATCTCGTGATTCCAGGACACCTCGAGTTCGCGTGCGAGTTGTTCGGCGACTCCTTCGAGCTGTCGGTCATGGAGGCGTGCGAGCTCCGGGTTCTGCCCGGTCCGCACCAGGCGCCAACGCCGGACAGCGGGCCGCAGCCGCAGGCTCGTGAGTACGACGACCACGAGGCCCGCGAGCAGTAACGGTCCCCGGATCCAGCCGTCGGCGTCGTATGCCACCCACACCAGAGTGACGCCTGCGACGAGCACGCAGAACGGTGCGAGCATCCGCGCGAGAGCGCGGCCCGCCCCCGGGACGGGCACCTGCCCGTGGTGGGTCCCGGCCGAGGAGTGGTAGATGTACTGATCCCTGCCCGCCATGTGGATCTGAGAGCTGTCGTGAGCGTGGGCTTCCTGATGGGGGATGGGCTCTCCCGCCGGGACGTTCATGCTCCGTTGATGTGCTGGTCCCTGCCCGACAGGTAGACGCGGGAGTTGTCGCGGGCTTCCGCATTCATGACGACCGACGCGCCCCGGGTCTGTTCCGTCCGGGACAGTGCGGGGCCAAGGTGATCGTCCAGCAACAGCCGCAGTTCGGCGGCGAGTCCGGGGGTGTCGGCGAGGGCCTGCTGGAAGCGCATGCGCCAGACACCGGCCAGCGCCTGCTCGGTCTCCTCGTCCTCCGCATCACGTGCGGCGAGCACCTGGCCGCGCAGGGCGTCCAGCTCGGCGCCCACGTCGTCCGTGTGATCCGGACGCACGCGGCGCCACATCGCCACCGTCGCGGCCTTCGACTGCAGCCAGGCATCCGTCGCCATGGCGCTCACCAAGGCGGTTCCCGCCGCAAGTACGATCGGGTCCATCCCCCACCCCCCACGGATAGTGATCCGAGGACCAATGTAGGGGTTTGCGGCCCCACTTGGGGCCTTGCTGTCACGCTCTTCCGCGTCAGGGCCGGTCAGCCGGCGCGACCGGTGATTTCTGAGCCGTTGACCAGGGAATTGGTCGAAGTCCGCCTGGAGCGGCAGTGGTTCACACGAGCCGCGTGAGCTTCTTCGCCGTGCTGCAGTGCTTCGTCCGCCCGTGCCGCCACAACTGCACCGCGGTCAGGGTGAGGAGCGCCGCGAACACCGCGAGGAAGACGCCCGCGATCACCGTCTGCCGGCCGCCCGCCGCCGAGTCGTCGTAGGAGAGCAGGACGAAGGCCGACAACAGCATCCCCGCCACGTACACCGAGCGGACGCGCCGCAGCTGCCGCACCGCACGAGGAGCAAGAGCAACACGCTTCACGAAAGCCATGCTCCCTCTGTACCCCGTGTGTGGGCTTTGAGACGTCGAATCACCGGCCGACCGCGGTGCGGTCAAAGCTTCGTGAGGATGGCCTGTACACCTTCCTGCCGGGATCTCCACGGTGCGTGACGAACCCCGTTTTACGGGCACCAGAAGGGCCTACCCGTCACTCCACCACCGTGAGGAGCCGGCCGTGGCCCTGGTGCAGCTCGACCTTCCCGATCCGATGGCGTTGCGAGGGCGATGGGCGGCCCTCGCCGCCGTGCAGGCCGCCTCCGGGCACGGCGAGCGGTGCCGTGCGCTCTGGCCGCTCTGGCACTACGACGACGGGCACGGCAGCTGGGCCGATCTGCACCACCTCGACGAGGGACGCGCGGTGTTGCTCGGGCAGGACCGGAACGACTCCGAGACCTTCTACGCCGAGGCGTCCGACTTCTTCGAGGAGAAGGAGACGGACCTGCTGGCCGGCGCGCCCGAGTGGTGGGAGCCGCCCGTCCGCAGGGTCCGGGAAGCGGAGCTCTTCCTCGGCTTCGTGTACGGGTTCGACGGCAAGGCCTGGTACCGCGCCGATTACGAGACCGAGGACGGGTTCACGAGTGTGGGGCTGCCCGTGCTCGCCACAGCTCTGACCCGGGGGAAGATCCTCGCCACGGTCCGGCGTATGCCTGACTCCGAGGGGGGCCGGCCCGCGTTCGAGGAGATCGACGCGCTGATCGACGCCGACGGCGAGGTCGACGCCGCAATGGTGGCGGCCGTCGGCCCCTCCGTCGGCTGGGACGCGGAAGCCGGTGCGGCGGCGGCCCGCGGGTTCCTCACGGCCTGACCGGCGGATGCGCCGGACATCGGAAGGTGGGTCCGGCCGGGGATCGCCCGGTCGGACCGTCTCACCAGCTCACCGTCACCCGGTCACCAGCTCACCCGGTCCTCAGGTCACCGTCTCACCAGGGCCTGAAGGTCGCGTCCGGCCGGTCCGCAGCGCTGACACGCTCGCTGTACAGCAACGCGTCCCGGTGCCGCAGGTAGCTGCCGGGTGTGCTGTAGGACTCGAACGACGCCAGGGTCCGGTCGGAGAGTCCGGGTACGCGTCGCCATGTGGCGTCGGCGCGGAAGCCGGCGTCATCCGTCCGCGTGTCGATCCGCACCTCTCCGTCCCGCTGCCGCAGGAAGGTTCCGGGGAAGTTGACCGACTCCAGTGACACGGCCGACGGGTCCGCCAGGCCGGGGACGACCTTCCACTGCATGTCGGCGTACGGCGTGACATCGGGGTCGACCCGGCCACGGCTCCACGCATGCCGGATGAACCGGTTCGGGGCGTCGGACGCCTCGAAGCCGAACACGTTGGAGCGGATCGAGACGTTGTCGAAGCGGGCGAGCGGCTTGCCCGGCACCGCTGCGGTGCCGGCCTTCGGCGGCACCGCAGCGGCGTGCAGGCCGTTGGACCCGGAAGCGAAGGCCGTGTCCGTCGTGCTGATCTTCGGCTTGGCCATGTCGTCGACGTAGACCTTGAGGGACGACCCCACGGCCTCGATCCTCACCCGGTGGGTCTTGCCGACCGCCCCCGCCAGCCGCGCAGTCGCCAGCGGTGTCCGCTCGTCGCCCGTCGCCTTGCCGAGGACCAGGCCCTTGGCGGTGAGGTCGGCGTAGTAACCGTGGAAGCCCTCGGTACCGGTGCCCGGTCGCGAGACACGGAAGGCGAGGCCCGATTGGCTTCGGCCGTGGCGCAGGGTCACGTCGGCCTCGTAGATCAGGTCCGAGAAGTTGGTGTCCTGGAGCGAGAGACCACTGGAGGAGGATGCGGCGGAGTACGCTTCGCGCTCGGGAATCCAGTCGGCGCCGCCGTACGTGCGCCAGCCGACCGCGTTGCCGTCGTCGAAGTTGTCCTTGACCTTCATGGTGACCGGCCGGATCGTGCCGTCCTCGTTGAAGTGGATCCGGTCGTAGGCCAGGGCCCGGTGGTTGCCGTCGGTCTCGCTCAGCGGGCGGCGGTGGTAGACGATGTACCAGATGTCGGTGCCCGGCACGTTGACGACGGAGTTGTGCCCGGAGCCGCGGGCGACGGCCGGGTCCTGCGCCAGCACCCTGTCGATCTTCTTGAACGGGCCGGTGGGGGAGTCCGACATGGCGTACGACACCGAGTAGTCCGGGCCGGTCCAGCCGCCCTTGGACCACATCATGTAGTACGTGCCCCCGCGCTTGAACATGAAGGAGCCCTCGGTGTAGTTCTCCGGGGTGATCTCCTTGTAGGTCGACCCGTCGGGGAAGGTGCCGAGGCTGGTCATGTCCGGGTTGAGCTTGACGACGTTCGCGTGGCCCCATCCGCCGTAGTACATGTAGGCCTGGCCGTCGTCGTCGATGAAGACGTCCTGGTCGATCGGCTGGGCGCCGTTGTGGAACTGGGAGATGAGCGGGCCGCCGATGGCGTCCTTGTACGGGCCCTCCGGGCGGTCGGCGACGGCGACGCCGATCCCGCCGTGCTCGGAGTTGCTCTGGATGTCGTTGGCCGCGAAGTAGAGGTAGTACCTGCCGTCGCGGAAGACCGGAGCGGGGGCCCAGAGCGCGTACTTGGCCCACGAGACGTCGGCGATGTCCAGCACCTTGGAGTGCTTGGTCCACGTCACCATGTCCGTCGAGGAGAACGCGTCCATGAAGGTCTGTTCGCTGTACCTGCGGGACGTCGTGGGGAAGATCCAGAAGCGGTCGTCGTAGACCTCGACATCCGGATCGGCGTACCAGCCCTCGACCAGCGGGTTCCCCGCCTCGGCCGTGCTCTGGACCGGTACGGCGGTCGCCCGGGCGGCTGCCGGGTCATCGGCTCCCGCGGGGGCGGGCGCGACGCCTGCCAGCAGGGCGGCGGCCAGGGCGACGAGGGAGAGCTTGCGGATGGTGCGCACCATGATGACGGGGCCTTTCTCGTATGCGACAACGTTGTCGGGCGAGGTGCGTGGCAAGGCGGGGCGCGTACGTACCGGAGGGGCGGGCTGCCGTCGGAGCGATGCGGTGCGTGCGAGTCCAGCGCGGTCCCAGGGGGGTGGGCGGGGAGTTGTACGACGTTGGAAATTCTGCGACGTGCAGCATGAGAACACGGGTGCTGCCCTCTGTCCACCCCGCTCTCACCGCATCCGGCGTTCCGCGGGAGCCGGCGGGGGCGCGGTACGGCGGCCACGCGGAAACCTCCGACCGGGGCCCCGGCAACATCCCGCGCCCGGCGGTCCGCCGTGAAGGGCCGGCGGCTACCGCGGCCCGAACAGTGCCCAAAGCTTCACCCAACCTCCCTATAGTGGTGCCGCGTTGATCGTATGGCCGCAACGCGCGAAGCCGTTTCCCAGGAGTCCGTACGATGACGAGCCCCTTCTTATCCGCTGCCTCCGCCCCGGGCGGCGGCTGCCCCGCGCACCGCGCGACCACCCCCGTGCCGCTCAGCGGGCCCGACTTCCACACCGATCCGCAGGCCCTGTACCGGACCATGCGCAACTCCTACGGGCCCGTGGTGCCCGTCGAGCTCCCCGGCGGCTTCCCCGCCTGGCTGGTCGTCGGATACCGCGAGCTCCACCAGGTCACCAGCGACGGCGAGCTCTTCCCGAGGGACGTCGGGCTGTGGAACCAGTGGGAGCACATACCCGAGGACTGGCCGCTGCTCCCGATGGTGGGACGGCCCATGCCGTCCATCTACTTCACCGCGGGCGCCGAACACAGGCGCCACTCCGAGCTGGTGGTGCCCGCGCTCGAGGCCGCGGACCCCTTCGAGATCCGGGAGCACTGCGAGCAGCTGGCCGACCGGCTCGTCGACGGCATCTGCGCCCGGGGGACCGCGGACCTCGTCGCCGACTTCGCCGAGCCGCTGCCCGTGCTCGTCCTGGCCCGCCTCGTCGGCTTCCCCGACGCGGAGGGGACGGACATCGCCCGGGTCCTGAAGGACCTGGCCGACGGGGGACCCGGCGCCCAGGAGGCGTACGGCAGGTTCGGTGAGCACATGCAGCGGCTGGTGGCGGCCAAGCGCGCGAACCCCGGTGACGACATCACCTCCCGGATGCTCGCCGATCCCCAGCCCTTCACGGACGAGGAGTACGCCCTCGACCTGATGGCCATCACCGCGGCCGGGCACCTCACCACCGCCGACTGGATCAGCAACTCCCTGCGGCTGATGCTCACCGAGGACCAGTTCGCGGACTCCCTCGCCGGCGGGCACCGCAGTGTGGGCGACGCGATGAACGAGGTCCTCTGGGAGGAGAGCCCGACCCAGATCCTCGCCGGCCGCTGGGCGGTCCGCGACACGCAGCTGGGCGGACGGACCGTCCGCGCCGGGGACATGCTGCTGCTCGGCCTCGGGGCGGCCAACACCGACCCGCTGATACGCCAGGGGGCGGTGTCCGGCGGCGCGGGGCACCGAGCGGTCAACGGAGCCCATCTGGCGTTCAGCCACGGGGAGTACCGCTGCCCCTTCCCGGCGCAGGAGATCGCGGAGACCATCGCCCGTACCGCGATCGAGGTCATTCTCGACCGGCTGCCCGATCTCGCGCTCGCCGTCCCCGCCAGGGACCTCGTCCGTCGGCCGTCCGCCTTCCTGCGGGGGATGAACGCGCTGCCCGTCCGGTTCGCTCCCGTACAGACGACAGGAGACCTGCTGTGAACTGCCCGCACGCGACCGTGGTCATCGACCCCATGGTCCAGGACCTCGACGGTGAGACCGAACAGCTGCGGGCTTCCGCCCCGCTCGCGCGCATCGATCTCCTCGGGGTCCCCGCCTGGACCGTCACCCGGCATGCCGAGGCCCGCCAACTCCTCCTGGACACACGTCTGGTGAAGGACCTGGGCGCCTGGGGTCTCTGGCAGAGCGGGGAGGTCACCCACGCCTGGCCGCTCATCGGCATGATCGACGCCGGACGTTCCATGTTCACCGTGGACGGAGAGGAGCACCGCCGGCTGCGGACGAAGACCTCGCAGGCCCTCACCCCCCGCCGGCTGGAGGCGATCCGCCCGGAGATCGAGAAGTTCACCGAGGGACTGCTGGACGCGCTCGCGGAACAGGGCGAGGACGGGGTCGTCGACCTCAAGGCCGTGTTCGCCCAGCCCCTCCCGATGCGGGTGGTCGGGCTGCTGATGGGAGTGGACGAAGCGCTGCACCCCATGCTGACCCGGCAGTACAAGGCCTTCTTCTCGATGCTCACCCCCCAGGAGGACCGGCTGGCGCTGCTGGCCGAACTGGACGTCTTCTACGCCGAACTGGTGCGGGAGAAGACCGCGCACCCCACCGACGACCTCACCAGTGCGCTGATCCTCGCCGAGGAGGGCGGGGAGCCGCTCACGGAGGAGGAGGTCATCGGCAACCTGAAGGCGATGGTGGCCGCGGGGCACGAGACCACCATCGGGCTGATCCTCAACGCCGTACGCGCGCTGCTCGCCCACCCCGACCAGCTGCGCAAGGTGCTGGACGGAGAGGTCCCGTGGGAGGCCGTGATCGAGGAGACCCTGCGCTGGGACACGCCCACCACGCACCTGCTGATGCGCTTCGCCACCGAGGACATCCAGGTCGGCGACCAGGTCATAGCCCAGGGGGAGGGCGTGGTGATCTCCTACCGGGCCATCGGCCGCGATGTCACCCAGCACGGGGACGACGCCGACGCCTTCGACGTCACCCGGCCGACGCCGATACGGCACATGACCTTCGGCCACGGGCCCCACATCTGCCCCGGTGCCGCGCTGTCCCGGGTCGAGGCCGGCATCGCGCTGCCCGCGCTGTTCGGTCGGTTCCCCGACCTGAGACTCGCGATCGCCGACGACGAGATCCGCAAGCTGCCGGTCATGACGCAGAACGACATGGAGGCCTTCCCCGTGCTGCTCCACGGCTGAGGACCGGCAGCCCGGGGCCGGAGGAGCTCTCTGCGACCGGGCACACATCCTCGTCGAGGCCCTGTGTGCCCGGTCTTCCGTAACTCCCTCATGAGACAGGGTCGTTCGGTATCCCGGACGACGTCCGGTCTTTCGGTGAAAGTGGGCGGCGCTCGGCAACCGATGCGGAGCCGGTGGCGACTGCGGGATGCACTCCCCATCCCCGACCTTCAAGGAGGACCCTCGTGAGCCGCACTCCGATGAGAACCCTCGCCGTACTCCCCGCCGCGTTCCTGCTGGCCCTCGTGCCGGGCAGCGCGTCCGCCTACCCCAACCCGGGTGTCGTGAACGGCGACATCGTCGTGCACGACCCCAGCATGGTCCGCAGCTCGTCCGGCCAGTACCTGCTCTACTCGACCGGTGAGGGTCTCCAGCTCCGCACCTCCACCGACCGCACGGCCTTCGGACGCTCCGGGAACGCCTTCACCACCAAACCCAGCTGGTGGAAGAACTACTCCTCGGCCTCCGACCCCTGGGCCCCGGACATCTCGTACCGCGGTGGCAAGTACCTGATGTACTACGCCGTCTCGTCCTTCGGCTCGAACAAGTCGGCCATCGGCCTGGCGGCCTCCACCACCGGACAGGCCGGCAGCTGGAGCGACTACGGCATCGTCCACACGTCGAGCACGTCGAGCGACTACAACGCCATCGACCCCAACCTGTTCGTGGACGACGACGGCAAGTGGTGGCTGTCCTTCGGCTCCTGGTGGACCGGGATCAAGATGATCCGGATCGACCCGTCGACCGGGAAGCAGTACGCCGGGGACACCACCCGCCGCTCGCTCGCCTCCCGCCCCACCGGCACCAAGGCGGTCGAGGCACCCTCCATCGTGAAGCGCAACGGCTACTACTACCTCTTCGCCTCGTACGACACCTGCTGCGCCGGCACCAGCTCGACGTACAAGATCAAGGTGGGCAGGGCGACCAGCGTCACCGGGCCGTACAAGGACCGCAACGGCGTCAGCATGCTCAGCAACGGCGGCACGCCCGTCATGGAGTCGCACGGCCGCTACATCGGCCCCGGCGGCCAGTCGATCCTGGCGGACTCCGACGGCGACCTGCTCGTCTACCACTACTACGACGGCCAGGACAACGGCACCCCGAAGCTCGGCGTCAACCTACTGAACTGGAGCAGCGGATGGCCCGTCGCCTACTGACCCTGCTGAGCGCCCTGCTGCTGGCGCTGGCCCTGGGGCAGCCGACGTCCGCGTCGGCGGCCGAGGGCCGTCCGTACACCAACCCGGTCAAGGCCCAGAAGGGCGCCGACCCCTGGATCTCCTACCACGACGGCAACTACCACCTGGTGTCGACGAGCTGGACCGACGTCATCACCATACGGAAGTCGCCGACGCTGGCAGGACTCTCCACCGCGCCCGGCGTGCAGGTGTGGCAGGGCGACGCCGCCTCGCGCTGCTGCAACATCTGGGCACCCGAACTGCACTACTCGGGCGGCCGCTGGTACCTGTACTACGTGGCCGGCCAGAACATCACCGACTACAACCCCACGCAGCGCGTGCACGTGCTGCAGAGCGCGGGGCCGGACCCGATGGGCCCCTACACGTACAAGAACCAGCTGGGCAGCACCTGGATGCTGGATCCGAGCGTGCTCACCGTCAACGGGTCCATGTACCTGCTGGGCAGCGCGAGCGGCGGCGGTACGCAGAACCTCGTCATCGCCCCGATGTCGAACCCGTACACGCTCAGCGGCTCGTTCTCGACGATCTCGAGGCCCACCTACGACTGGGAGAAATCCGGCGGCACGGTCAACGAGGGGGCCGAGGTGCTCCAACGGGGCGGGAAGACGTTCATCGTCTACTCCGCCAGCGGCTGCTGGACACCCGACTACAAGCTGGGGCAGCTCACCCTGACCGGATCCAACCCGCTCTCCGCGTCCTCCTGGACGAAGAAGTCCACCCCGGTCTTCCAGCGGAACAACGCCGCCGGGGTCTACGGGCCGGGGCACAACGGCTTCTTCACCTCGCCCGACGGCACGGAGAGCTGGATCGTCTACCACGCCAACGACTCGGCGTCCGACGGCTGCGACAACGGGCGTACGGCGCGTGCGCAGAAGTTCGGCTGGAACTCCGACGGCACCCCCGACCTGGGCACGCCCGTCGCCCTCGGTACGGCACTGCCCGGGCCCTCCGGTGAGACGGCGGCGACCCCCACGGCGTACACCGTGGTCAGCCGGGCCACGGGGAAGTGCCTCGACGTGAGCGGCGCGTCGACCGCCGACGGGGCCGATGTCCGGCAGTGGACGTGCGACGGCAGCACGAAGCAGCGATGGCGTGTCGACGACCGGGGAGACGACACGAGCAGACTGGTGAACGTCGCGACGGGCAAGGTGCTCGACACGGCGGACTGCTCGACGGCCGACGGCGCCGACCTCCGTCAGTGGTCGTGGCTCGACAACACCTGCCAGCGCTTCCGCTTCGTCACCACCGAGGCCGGGGGCTGGGTGCGCATCGTCAACCAGGCCACCGGGAAGGTCGCCGACGTGGCGGACTGCTCCGCGGCCGACGGCGCCGACGTACGTCAGTGGTCGTGGCTGAACAACCACTGCCAGCAGTTCAAGCTCGTACCTGTCTCCTGAGGTCGTGCACGCCTCGGGAGGCCGTCCCGGTCTCCTGAGGCCCGCCGCAGCTCGCGGGCCCGGCGCCCGTAAGCTGCGGCGGCATGGCTGATCTCCTCGCCCTCGCCCCGCACCGCTCCACCACGGCGACGCTGCTCGCCGGTGCGGCGCGGGAGCGCGGCATGGACGTCACCGTCCTGCCGCGCCACGGTCTGCCGGCCCGGCCGCCGGAGGGCGCCCGGGCGCACTACTACGGGGGCCCGCTCTTCGGGGCCTCGGCCGCCGGACCCCTCGGCATCGCGCTCCTCGAACCGGACGACGGCTGGCTCGACGCCCTGCCGTACGCGTTCACCGGCCGTCGCGTCCGCCGCGTCCCGCTCAGCGAGGCCCGCAGCACACCGGGCCCGCTCTTCGCGAAGCCTCCTACCGACAAGAGCTTCCCGGCCGCCGTGTACGCGGACGGCGCCGGCCTGCGGGTCCCCGCGGGCCCTCAGGAGGACCCACTCGTACAGATCAGCGAAGTCGTCACCTGGGTACGGGAGTTCCGTCTCCATCTGCTGGACGGGGAGATACGGACCGGCTCGCAGTACGCCTGTTTCGGCCGGCTGGACGTGGCGCCGCTGGCCGGCCATGCGGACGAGCCCGCGGTACGCGCGTTCGCCGGACGTCTGGCCGAGGTGTGCGCGGGATCCCTGCCCAGCGGGGTGGTGCTCGACGTCGGGCTGATGCGCGCGGAGAGCGACGCGGGGGAGGGGCGGTGGGCGGTGGTCGAGGCCAACATGGCGTGGTTCAGCAACCTGTACGCCGCCGACCCCGCCCGCGCCCTCGACGTGGTGCTCCGCGCGGCGGGCCCCTGTGCCGGCGTCCGGGCGCGGGACGCGCCTTTCCGGCGGGCGTGGCAGCGGGGCCCGGCAACCTCGGCGCCGTAGCCGGGCGTGTGACACCGGGCCCGGCAACCTTTGCCGTGGCCGCGGCGACTACTGCCCGGAACCCCACCCCTTCCCGACGAACGGATCACGCCATGGCAGCCATTCCACGACGGCGCACCGCTCTCCACCCGGGACCCCGCAGAGCGATGACGGCCGGCGCGGCGGCGCTCCTGGCCGTCGCATCGGTCTGGACGTCGGGGGCGGCTTCCGGCGCCGAGGCGGCGACCACCCTCACCGTCGCCAGGGACGGCAGCGGGCAGTACACCACCGTGCAGGCGGCGGTCGACGCGATCCCCGCGGGCAACACCGCACGCGTCGTCGTCTCCATCGAGCCCGGCACCTACCGCGAGCTGGTGAAGATCCCCTCGACCAAGCAGAACGTCACCCTCCAGGGCAGCGGCCCCAGCCGCAAGGACACCGTCATCGTCTACGACAACGCCTCCGGCACCCGGAAACCCGACGGTTCGGGCACCTACGGCACCAGCGGCAGTGCGACCGTCGCGGCCGAGGCGAACGGCTTCCAGGCCCGCAACCTCACGATCTCCAACGACTTCGACGAGGCCGCCAACCAGAACATGAGCGGGCTCCAGGCGGTGGCCCTGCGGACCGCCGCGGACAAGGTCTTCCTCGACTCCGTGATCGTCACCGGTGACCAGGACACCCTGCTGCTCGACACCGCCTCCAAGGCGACGCTCGGCCGCGTCTACATGACCAACTCCTACGTCGTCGGCAACGTCGACTTCATCTTCGGACGCGCCACCGCGGTGATCGACAGATCGGTCATCACGCTGAAGAAGCGGTGGGACGGCAGCTCCGCCGGATACATCGCCGCACCCAGCACGGCCGCCGACCGCAAGGGTTTCCTGATCACCGGGTCCACCGTCAACGGTGACGTGTCGGCGTCGTCCTTCCACCTCGGCCGGCCGTGGCACGCGGGCGGTGACGCCGCGCTCGACCCGATGGCCACCTTCCGCGACACGACACTCGGCGCGGCGGTCAAGTCCGCGCCCTGGACGGACATGAGCGGCTTCTCCTGGAAGGACGACCGCTTCGCCGAGTACAGGAACACGGGACCCGGATCCGGCCCGGCGAGCAGCAGCCGGCCGCAGCTCACCGACACCCAGGCCACCGGGCAGGAGACCGCCGACTGGCTGGCAGGGTGGACACCTTCGGCGTCCTGAGTCACGGTGTGCGGCAGTGAACCGATGCGGTGACGGTTGGTCGAAGCGCTTCGACTCCCCTATGGACAGTGGTTGTGAGCGAGTCTAGGCTCCACGGTGTCTGTGCATGTCAGAGTGCGAAGGGGAGCACAGCAAGGCGCTGTCGAAGCGCTTCACCCGCTCTCCCTTGCGGTAACCATCTGTAGGGGAGAAACCGAATGGTCACGCTTGCCGAGGTCGCCCAGCACGCCGGAGTGTCCGCGAGCACGGTGAGCTACGTCCTCAGCGGCAAGCGGTCGATCTCCGCCTCCACCCGGGAACGGGTCGAACACAGTATCCAGCAGCTGGGCTACCACCCCAACGCCGGTGCCCGTGCCCTCGCCAGCAGCAGGTCCAACATCATCGCGCTGATGGTGCCCCTGCGCACGGACATGTACGTGCCCGTGATGATGGAGATCGCCATCGCCGTCGCGACGAGCGCCCGTACGCACGGCTACGACGTCCTCCTGCTCACCGGCGAGGAGGGGCCGGCGGCCGTCCGGCGGATCGCGGGGAGTTCTCTGGCGGACGCGATGATCCTGATGGACGTCGAACTGCACGACGAGCGGCTGCCGCTGCTCCGTGACTCGGGCCGGACAGCCGTCCTGATCGGCCTGCCGGCCGACACCAGCGGGCTGACCTGTGTGGACCTCGACTTCGAGGCGACCGGTGCGCTCTGCGTGGACCACCTCGCCGGTCTCGGACACCGCGAGGTGGCGGTGATCGGCGAGGCGCCCGCCGTCTACGAGCGGCACACCGGCTTCGCCGAACGGACCGTGGACGGCGTACGGGCGAAGGCGCAGGAGGCAGGGATGCGGATCCTGCACCGTCCCTGCGAGGGCGGGTACGCCGCCATGGCCGGCACGCTGGGCCGCATCTTCGACGAACGGCCCGGAACGACCGGATTCATCGTCCAGAACGAGGCCGCGGTCGAGCCTCTGCTCAACCTGCTCCAGCAGCAGGGGCGGGCGGTGCCGGAGGACGTGTCCGTCGTCGCCGTCTGCCCCGAGCAGGTGGCCACGCAGGCCTCGGTGCGGCTCACCTCCGTGGCCATCCCGGCACAGGAGATGGGGCGCCGCGCGGTGGAACAGGTGGTTGCCAAGCTCGCCGGCCGGGGTACCGACGAGGTGGAACTGCTGGAGCCCGTCCTGACGGTGCGCGCGAGCACGGGACCGGCTCCGGCCTGAGTGTCCACGGGCACACTCACTCGTTCGGGTGGAGTGCTTCGCGGAACATGCCACGAGTGCGGGTACGCGTGTCACAGGTGGTCAACGAGGCCTGGAACGAGCCTGGTTGCTGAAGATCCGGCGTGATAGCTTCGCGATCTGTCATGAAGGTGGTACCGGCTCGACGGGGGTGGTCGGTGGTGGGGAACGGGCTGTCCGGAGCGGATGAGCCGGGCGATGCCAGGGCGCGGCTCATCGTCGTGCTGGTCGACTTCCTGTGTGTGCAGGACTTCGTGACCGACCGCGACCAGTGCGGCCAGTTGATCGACTTCGCCGCGGAGCAGGTCGGTGCGGAGATCGTCTACCGACGCCAGAACCCGCGGGCCGACATGCTGTCCTTCCTCCGGGTTCTGCTGGCGTACGAGAAGGGCCTCGAAGCGCTGAAATCCGCCGTGCGCGCACTCGGGGGCCAGGAGTGCGTGGTCCAGCTGACGTGGATCATCGAGGCCGCCCGGCCGGACGAGGAGGAGTTCGGCCCCGGCGCCGTGCGGGAGGCCCACAGACTGCTCGGCGAGGTGTGGCGCGTCGACGAGGCCCGCCTGCACACGCTGCTGAACCACGAGCTCGGGCCCGACCTACCGTACGGCCGGACCCCTGTCGAACTCTTCGACCACTTGCGCACGGTGAACACCCAGGCCGACGGACTGCCTCCGGCGCTGGTGTTCGTCGAGGCCACCGCGTCCCTGGCCCGGTCGGCGCCGCGCGAGGAGCTCAGGAACTGGTCGGACGAGTGGGCCCGTGAGGCCGGCCCGGACGTCGTGCGGGCGCTGGAGGAGCGGAGGCGCGCGATCGCGGCCCGGCCGCCGGCCGACCCGTATGTGTCACGTTGTCTCGTCGTGATGGTGGAGCCCGCCGACGACAGTTCGGCTGATGTCTACGTACGTCATTGGGTCAATGCCGCGCCGGGTTACTGGGAGCCCGTGGCGGGAGACATCGAACGCACGAGTCTCGACACGCTGGCCGGTGCGGTCGAACGGGCGATCAGTCAGGGCGCGTCACGCTGGGCGGATGTCTCGGAGGGCGAGAGCGATCCTCCGGTGCAGATCGAGTTCGTCCTCCCTCTCCAATTCCTCAATCACGACATGGCGGGCATCAGACTGGGTACGCGGTCCCGTATCCCGACACCGATCGCTCTTCACTACCATGTGCATCTGCGGAGTCTCGAGCGCATGAGGGCCCGTGACACACGGGAGCACGGCCGGTGGCGGGCCCGGTGGACGCAGCTGAAGAAGGCCGGCGTGGCGGAGGCCCATCGATGGCACGGGCAACAAGGCGACCGTCTGGAACGCTGGCATGCCAGACTTGTCGGGGACCCGAACCTCACCGCGGTCATACTCGATGTTCCCGCCCTGCCCGGCCACGGTATGGACGCGCTCAGCATCGCCATCGAGCAGGGCGTCGGCCTGGCGGCCTGGGACCGCCGGCCGGACAGCCCGGATCTGTCCGGCCAGGTGCTGACCCTCCTGCTCGCCCACCCGCCGGCGCAACTACCGTCGAAAGTAAGTCAGATCCGCCAGGAGGCTGAGGACTTGAGGCGTGACAGCCTTTCCGTGGGTAAGTACATGGCGTTCTTCTGGGACGACCCGTACCGCCTGGTCGACTGCGAGGAGTTGACAGCATGACCGAGCAGGTCTCGGCAGCGCAGTCCGTCACGCCACCCTCCTGGAGGGTGTTCCACGCAACGGGGCAGCCCCCCTCCGGCAGCCCGCCCGAGCTGCCGCAGCCGCCGCCCTGGCGGGTGTTCGCCGGAAGCCCGCTGCAGCAGGACCCTCCCGACGACGCGCAGTCGGCGCTGCGCCGGCTCGGCACCGTGCAGGAGGGCCCGCAGCTGCGCGAGGAGGAGATCAACGCGGTGAACGCCGCACTCCTGCTGCGCCGCCCCTTGCTGATCACCGGACCGCCCGGAGTCGGCAAGTCCACCCTGGCGTATCTGATCGCTCAGGAGATGGGCCTCGGAAGGGTGCTGCCGTGGAGCATCGTCAGCCGCACCACACTGCGCGGCGGGCTGTACGAGTACGACGCCATCGGGCGGGCCCAGGCCATCGCCGCCTGGCGTGCCGGCGGCACGGCCGATGCGGAGAGCTGCGGCGGAGCCGCCCCCGCCCTGGGGGACTTCGTGACCCTCGGCCCGCTGGGCACGGCCCTGCTCGCCTACGGACGCCCCAGGGTGCTGCTCGTCGACGAGTTGGACAAGAGCGACATCGACCTGCCCAACGACCTGCTCCACGTCCTGGAGAACGGCAGTTACGAGATCCCGGAACTGGTGCGGGCCGGTGTGGCGGAGGTATCCGTCTTCACGGACGATCCCCAGGGCCGGGCCGTCATCGAGGCGGGCCGGGTCGAATGCGCGGAGTTCCCCGTCGTCGTGATCACGAGCAACGGTGAACGCGAGTTCCCGGCCGCCTTCCGGCGCCGCTGTCTGCCGCTGGAGATGCGCCCGCCCACCCGCGACCACCTCGTCTCCATCGTCGTCAGTCACCTGGGCCGGCGCCCCGAAGGCGTCGAGGACCTCGTCGACGACTTCGTCAGGCGCCTGGACGGCGGTGGGACCCAGTCCGTCGATCAGTTGCTGAACGCCGTGCAACTCACCACGGCGCACGGTTTCCGGGCCGACAGCGACGGGCGTAAGCTCATCGAGATGCTTCTCCGCGACCTCTCGAAAGGCCGCTGATGAACGGCTCGCCACGGGAACGCGCCCCGGACACGACGCCCGCGCGGAGCGACGGCGACCTCCACGAAACCGACGGCGAGGCGAGCTGGCAGGACCTCGCCGACGCGGTCTGGCTCGCGGCGGCCTGGCACCGGGCGGGTCGCGAAGCGGAGGATGGGACGGGCCCGGCCGCCGCACCCTTACCCGACCACGCGGAGGACGTCCTTCCCGAGGTCGGGGCTCCGGCGTTCGAGCAGGGCGCGCAGGAGACGGTGCCGGCCGCGAGCCACCCCGATGTCGATCCACGGGACGTGGAACTGCTCGACGCTCTCCCCATGCGCCACGGCCGCCCCGATACGGCACTGCCGGACCCGGCACGTCCTGCGCGGCGCGTTCTGCCACTGCCTCTGGCCAAGGCCCTGCGAGGTCTGGGCCGGCGTGTGCCGTCGCGCCACGAAAGCCGGCTCGACGAGGCTCGCACCGCCGAGAACGGTGTGATCGACGGACTGTGGATCCCCTACCTCGATCCGGTCCAGGAGCGCGCCTTCGACCTGATGCTGCTCGTGGACAGGGCGCCCACCATGCCCGTCTGGGACAGCGACGTACGCCGGCTGACGGACGAGGCGGTGCGCAGCGGCGCCTTCCGGGACGTCCGTACGGTCGGTGTCTCGCTGGCCGGTGCGGCACCGCCCGAGCTGCGCTGGCCCGGCAACCGGCGGGCCGATCCCGCCGAACTCCTGGACGGCAGGGGGACACGGCTGTTCCTCGTCGTGACCGACGGACTGGCACCCGGCTGGGCCGGAAGCGGCGCCGACGAACTGATGGGGCGGCTCTCCGCGGCCGGGCCGACGGCACTCGTCCACCTGCTGCCGCAGTACCTGCGCCACCGCTCCTCCGTGTACCCCTTCCGGGCACGGCTCGACGCCGCCGGATTCGGAGCGCTGAACCGCCACTTCCTCTGCCACCCACCGCACGGAGTGCCCGAGCACGCGCACGTCCTTCCCGACAAGGGTGACGGATCCGTGGCCGTACCGGTCCTCAGTCTGCGCCCCGGCTCGTTCGGTGCCTGGGCGGATCTGGTCACCGGCGAACGCGGTGTGCGGCGGACGCTGCCCGTGGTCCTGGCCGGGGCGATGGCCAAGGGGGTGTCCGCTCCCGGACTGCGGGCACCCAGGGTCGACGGGCCCCGTGCGGCGGCGGACGCCGTGCGCAGGTTCTTCTCGCTGGCCAGCCCGCTCGCACGGCACCTCGCGGTCCTGCTGGCGGTGGCCCCCTTGCGTTTCGACGTGATCGAGGAGCTGCGCGCCCGCGCCTTCCCCGCGTCCCGCCCCGAGCACCTGGCCGAGGTGATGATGGGCGGCCTCATCGACTGGGAGCGGGACGGCGAGGGCGGGCCCGACTTCGCCGACGGCATCCGGGAGGCCTTGCTGGCCACCGGTAACCGCACCCAACTCGCGCGTGCCGTGGGCCTGCTGGCCGAGGCGCGGGCCAGCCGGGCGCAGGGCATCCGGCTGCGCGCCGCGCTGCGCGACCCGGCGCAGGCGGCCCTTCCGGACGGCGGGGGCGGACCGGCGTGGCTGCGCATCGAGCTGGCCGTACTCCGCGCGCTCGGAGGGATGCCGTACCGGCGGCGTGCGGCGCGGCTCAACGGCGAGCTGCTGCACGGCGCGGGAGCGTCGGTGGGGGCGCCGAATGATGATAAAGAGGCATCTGATGTGAATGAGAACGGCCCCGCTTCCCCGTCGCAATCGACGGTTCCACCAGGAGGACCTGTGTCGCCGACGACACCACCCGTAGACACCGAGCAGGATCGGGTCGACGAGCGCACGCCTGCCCCGGCGTCCGAGCTCCGGTTCGTCCGTACCGGCCAGCCGAAGATCATGGGCAACGTGCCACCGAAGAACCCGAACTTCACCGGGCGGGAAAGTCTTCTGGCGGCGGTGGAACAGCAGTTGCGTGAGGACGAGACAGCAGCCGTCCTCCCGCACGCGCTGCACGGCATGGGCGGTGTCGGGAAGTCCCAGATCGCCGTGGAGTACGTGTACCGCCACAGCGGCGAGTTCAACGTCATCTGGTGGATCCCCGCCGAGCAGGAGAACCTGATCCTCGGCGCTCTCGCCGACCTCGCCCGCAGCCTCGGCCTGGAGGTGGGTCCGCAGGCCAACGCCGCGGTGCCCGCCGTGCGTGAGGCCCTCCGTACGGGCAAGCCGTTCGACAACTGGCTGCTGGTCTTCGACAACGCCGAGGACATCGAGGCCGTACGCTCCTACTTCCCCAACGGCGGGCCCGGGAAGATCATCGTCACCTCGCGCAACCGTGAGTGGGAACGGGTCGCCACCCCCCTCAGCGTCGACGTGTTCGACCGGGAGGAGAGCATCGCACTCCTGCAGCGCCGCGCCCGCGGCCTCACCTCCGGGGACGCGGACCGGCTCGCCGCCGCCCTGGGCGACCTGCCCCTCGCGGTCGAGCAGGCGGGTGCCTGGCACGCCGCCACCGGGATGCCGGTGAACGAATACCTCGCCCTGCTGGACGAACGCCGGCCCGAGATCCTCGAGCTCGACCCTTCGCCCGACTATCCGCTGCCGGTCGCGGCCGTCTGGGACATCTCCCTCGGGCGCCTCTCGCACGACAACCCGGCAGCGCGCCAACTCCTGGAGATCTGCGCCTGCATGGCGCCGGAACCCATCCCGCTCAACCTCTTCAGGGGCGGCCGCAACATCGAGGTCACACCCGAGCTCGACCCGGTCCTGCGCGACCCGCTGCTCCTCGCCCGTGCCACCCGGGACCTCAGCAAGCTGTCGCTGGTGAGGCTGGACCACAAGACCGCCACCCTGCAGATGCACCGGCTCATGCAGAACGTGATCGTGGCCAGGATGGATCCCGAGGAACGCGACCGGATGACGCGGGCGGCCCACCTGCTGCTGACGACGGCGAAGCCGGGAGCACCCGCGTCCCCGGACCAGTGGCCCGCCTACCAGGCCATCCTCCCGCATGTGATCGCGTCCGGTGCGGTGAAGAGCTCCGACGGATGGGTCCGCGACCTCGTCTACGACATGGTCTTCTTCCTCTACTACTGGGGAGCACACGAATCGGGCGCCGCCCAGGCCCGGCTGGCATGGACCGCATGGCGTGAACAGTCCGGTGACGAGGACCTGCACGTCATCAGGATCACCAAGCTCCTCGGCTTCTACCTGCGGCTGCTCGGGCGCCCCGCGGAGGGCGTCGTGCACAACGAGCGCGCGCTGGCGATCTCGCGCGGCGCGGACATCCCGGACGAGGAACTCGTCGACTCCATGTGGCAGATGGCGGGGGCGCTGCGGCACCAGGGCGAGTTCGGGAAGGCGCGTGAACTGGCCGAGGAGGCGTTCACCCGGGCGAGCGATCTGTTCGGACCGGAGGACCCCACGACGCTTAGTGCCGCGCACGACTACGGTGTGACTCTGCGGCTGAACGGCGATTTCGACCTCGCGCGGGAGATCGACGAGGAGACCGCGCGCCAGCGGGAACTGCTCTACGGGCCGGTGAACGGGCTGACGCTCAACACGCTGAACGGGCTGGCCATCGATCTGCGTGAGGCCGGCGACTACCTGGGTGCGCGCGCGCTTCAGGAGTCCAATTACCTGCCCTACGTCGCCCATTTCGGTGAGACGAATGCGGCGACCATTCGCGCAGCCCTGAATCTCGCGGTGTGCCGACGCAGGGCCGGTGTGGTCGAGGGAGCGTCCTCCCTCGCCGAGCAGACCCTGGAGCGCTTCACCAGCCGCTACGGGCTGAACAACGCCGATGCGCTCTGTGCGGCGAACCACGCCATGGTCGAACGCCGTCTCGACGGCGACCTCGTCGGCTCCCGGGAACTGGGAGAGCAGACGCTGTCCGCCTACCGCAAGGTGCTCGGCGACCACCATCCCTACACCCAGTTCGCCAAGGTGAACCTCGCCGCCACACTGCGGGCCCAGGGCGACACGGACCGGGCGGAGACGCTGGACGTCCAGGCGCTCGAGAAGCTGGAGAACGCCCTCGGGGCGAAGCACATCAGCACGCTGACCGCAGCGATGTGCCGGGCCAACGACCATTACGCCCGGCTGGACTTCGCCCGTGCCATGGCGGTCGACTCGGACCTGCTCCCCAAGCTCACCGACACCGCCGGGGCCGAGCACCCACTGACACTCGCCTGCACGGCCAATCTGGCGCTCGACCGGCGCGGCCTCGGCGAGTCGGAGGAGGCCGACCGGCTCAACCACGTGGCCGTGCAAGGGCTTTCGCGGCTGCTCGGGGCGAATCACCCCTGGCACACCTCGGCCAGGCTCCACCAGCGCATCGAATGCGACATCACGCCGCTGCCGATGTGACGCCGACGACGACCGGCAGACCGCCGGCCTCGCCCGCCCCACCCCTGGCGGCGGGCGGGACCGCGGCGAAGAGGCAACGGGGGGCGGACGCATGACCACGGTGGTCTTCACTCACGGCACAGGTGTGCGTGAACCGCACCTGGGCGGGCTCGTCGCGCGGATCACGTCGGGGCTGGCCGAGACCGCTCCGGGCGCGCGCCTCGTCGCGTACGACTGGGGCGGGCCGTACGGGGCGAGGCTCGCCGCCGACGGTGCCAGCATCCCGGCCGCACCTGGCGCCGGAACCGGCAGAAGCGCCGGAGACCCGGTCGAGGGCGACGACGCGGAGGAGTGGGCCCGGCTGTACCGCGATCCCTCGGCCGAGCTGGCGACGGCGGCGGCCGGAGTGGCCGGGCGCGCGACGCCGCCCGGAGCGGCCTTCCCGGACGAACGCCCCAGGGCGGTCCTCCTGGACATCGCGGCCCGGGGCGTGACCGGAGCAGCGGGCCCGCTCGCCCCGAGGATTCGGGAGGCGGCGGCCGAGCTCGCGCGCAGTCCCCTCCTCGGCCCCGCCGCCGAAGCCCTGGACCCGGAAACTCTTGCGGCGGTGCTGGCCAGGGCCCTGACCGCGACGGTCGTCGCTGCGGACATCGCGGCTGACAGCCCCGTGCAGATCGGGGGCGACGGCAGGGACGCGGCCGTCGCCGCGCTGGCGGAACGCCTGGGTGGCGCCCCGGCGGGCACCGGCCGTGGCCCCCTGCTCCGGATGGCGGGACGGCCGCTCGTACGCCTCGGCTCCCACTACGCCGTACGGCGCCGCCGCGCGCTCACGGATGCCGCGCACCCGGCCGCCGGCGACATCCTCAAATACCTTGCCAGGGGCGAGGACATGAGAGACGGCCTTCGGGAGCTGGTGGCGACGCTGGAGCCCCCCGTCGTGCTGCTCGGACACAGCCTCGGCGGCATCATCTCGCTCGACACCCTCATCACCGCCCCGGTGCCGGGAGCCGAGCTCCTCATAACCGTCGGCTCGCAGGGCCCCTTCCTTTACGAGACGGGCGCGCTGCCCATGCTCGCGCACCCGGGCCCGCTGCCTGACCACGTACCGCCGTGGCTGAATCTCTACGATCGCCGCGACCTCCTCGGGTACGCCGCCGAACCGCTCTTCCCCGGCCGGGCCCAGGACGTCGTCACCGACAGCCGGCAGCCCTTCCCCGTGGCGCACAGCGCCTACTGGACCGATCCCGCCGTCTACCGCGCGATCGGGGAGCGGCTGCCGTGACCCGCCGCCCCGTCCCTCCGGACCGTGTCTTCGCCCTCGTCGTCGGCATCGAGCAGTACGTGGCCGGGCCGGGCTGGGACCTGCCGGGCCCGGCCCGGGACGCCCTCCGCTTCCGCGACTGGCTGCTGGCCCGTGGAGTGCCCGACACCCACATCCAGCTCCACCTCGCACCGCTGCCCGGCAGCCTTCCCGACGTCCCGTTCCGCCCGGCCGACCACGAATCGCTGAGGCGCGCCTTCATCACCGACCTCCCTGACCGGAGGGAGGAAGCGCTGTGGGTGTGGTGGGGCGGCCACGGCGTGCTGGACACGGACGACAACACCCGGCTCTACACGGCCGACGCCACCCTGAGCGACCGGCGCAACATCCATGTCGAATCCGCACTCGCCCGCCTCAGGAGCGACGTGACTCCCGGCCTGGGCGTGCAGATGTGGATGGTCGACGCGTGCCGCACCTTCGACGAGATGCACCGCTTCCCGCAGCCGCCGCCCACGGAGCGTCTGCCCGCCGGGGGACGGATCGCCGCGCACGAGCAGATCCTGATGTTCGCCGCAGGCCGTGGGCAGCGGGCGGCCAACGATCCGGACCGCAGGCTCGGCGTGTTCTCGGACATCGTGCTGAGCGTTCTCCCCGACGAGCCGGTACCGGACCCCCCGCCCCTCTTCGAGGCCGTGCGGGCGCGGATGGACGCGCTCAGGGCAGCCGGCCACGTCCGGCAGACCTTCGACTTCCGGCTGGAGCGGCCAGGACACGCGCACGTCGAGCAGTCGGACCCACCGCCTCCCGCCGTGCCGCCGCTGGGCCGGCTCATCGAGGCCCTGATGGCGTATCCGCTGATGAACGACCGCGACGAACGGCAGACCCTGGTCAACGAACTCCCCTCCGCCGTCGTCGCACGGATGCCGAGGCACCCCATGCCGCGCACGGATGTGATCGGGATCGTACGCACCCTCAGGGCGCGGCCGGACGGGCTGTGGAAGCTGTACGCCGCGGTGACACTGCTCGACGACGACGCCGACCGAGGCTCCGAACTCAAGTCCTCGGTACAGGACTTCATGGCGGAGTCCCGGCCCGGAATGTGATCGGCTGGCGTGATCACACGGGTTTCGGGAAGGGGTCTCAGTCGTCATGATGGAGTAAACGGTGGCATCCTGTGCCACCGCTCGCGAAGGGGGAGCGCGCCTTGTACCAGCCGGTGCCCGCCGACAACACACCCGATCACATCGAGTCCGACCTGATGGACCTGACCTCCGTTGGCGTTGCCGACCTGAGGCGTCTGCCCGCCCCGAGAGGGGCGGCGCGGCTGCTCGACGAGCTGCGGCGCGCGCGCACCAACGCGATGGGAAACGGTGAGCCCGGGCGGGCCGAGTAGTGAGGCCCCACAGGCCACCGCGATGGATCCGTCCACGACAGGGAGCGATGTGTTCGCACCGATCCGCATGTCAGGACCGCTGTTCGACGAGATCGCCGCGGGCGGCGGTTCGCCCGAAGCCGTCGCGTTCCTGGTCCGGGGTGAACGCACGCGCCGCCTCCTGCTCCTGCGCGAGCTCTTCGACCTCCTCGACGCGGACCCCGGCATCCTCGGCCCTCTGGACGCCCGGACGGTCTGGCCCACGCTGGAGGCGGCCGCCGCCCGGGCCCCGGAGCCGGTCGAGGCGCTGCTGCTGACCCCTCAGGTCGGCAGCTGGCTCGCCCACACACTTCGGAGGCTGCACGGGACGGCCTCCGGGCCGCCGCTGTGGGCCGACGCCGGACAGATCGCCGCCGTGGCCGCGGCGGCGGCCGTCCACGCGGGGACGGCCGCCGAACTCCTCCTGCCCGCCCGGGGAGGGACCGTCAGCCTGCCCGCGCTGGGGCTGGTCCGGTTGCCCGGCCAGGACGAGGACGACCACCTCCCCGTGTCCGTCGTGGTGGCCGACGGAACCCTCACCGTCCGCACCGGGCGCGGGCCCGACATCGTCGTACGCCCGCTCACCGAGCCGGAGTCCGGGCAGTGGCTGCCGGTGCACAGGCTCGACACCGGTCCCGGCGCACCCGCCGTTCAGCTCGACGACCTCGACCCCTACCGCGACCTGGACGAGCCGATAGCCCCGGCCCGCCTCGCCCCCGGAGAAGTACGGGCCTGGCAGTCGCTGTTCGACGACGCCGTGGCCATCCTGCGCCGAGGGGGTACCGGTCCCGGCAGCCTGCGGCCCGGGGAGATCAGCCGCATCGTGCCCTGGCACGCCAGGGACAGCGCCACAGGGCTCCCCGTACCGGCCGAGGGGCTCAGCGCCTCCACCGGCGACGCCTTCGCCTCCATGGTGATCGCCCGGCCCCCGGACGGCCTCGCTCTCGCGGAGACCCTGGTCCACGAGTTCCAGCACAGCAAGCTCGGCGCCCTGCTCCACCTCTTCCCGCTCCTCGACGACGACCGGTCCGAGCGTCACTACGCGCCCTGGCGTGCCGATCCGCGCCATCTGCCCGGGCTCCTCCACGGTGCGTACGCCTTCGTCGGCGTCACCGGTTTCTGGCGGGAGCGGATCGGAGACACCGAGGCGGACCCGGCCGGACGCGCGCCGTTCCTCTTCGCGCTGCGTCGGCTCCAGACCCGGCTGGTCCTGCGCACCCTGGCGACCCGTGCCCGGCTCACCGAACCCGGACTGCGGCTCGTGACCCGGCTTTCCGAGACCGTCGACGGCTGGCTGAGGGAGCCGCTGGCAGCCGGGACCGTGGCCAGGGCGCGAGCGTCGGCGGTCAGCCACCGGGTGGAGTGGCGGCTGCGCAACCTGCGCTGCTCCGAGGGCGACAAGGACACCCTCGTCAAGGCGTTGCGCTCCGGGTCCGCCCCCGTGCCGGGTGGTGAGCCGCTCGTCGCCCCGGATCCGGGGCGTGGGCACTGGCAGGACGACCGCGCCCGGCTCTACCGGCTCGGCGGGTTCGAGTCGGGCCGGCCGCCGACGGCCGACGAACTGCTGGTCGCGGGGGACACGGAAGCGGCACGTGCGGCGTACACCGCGCAACTGCGCGGCACCGGTGCGCGCGACCCGCACGCACTGGCCGGCTGGCTGCTGGCGCACGCGGCTCTGTACCCGGGCGACCGGCGGCTGCTGGCCCGTCCCGAACGGTTCGCGGCGCTGCTGGGGACGACCTCACCCGACCGCTGGACGCAGACCGCCCACTGGCTGGCGGGCGGCCCCGCGGCGCTCGGGGAGGCCCGCTGACACGGCGCACGGACGCCGGGCCGGCGCGTCCCCCCGGCCCGGCGTCCGCCGGGATCAGCTCGACGAGACGTTGAACCCGTTGGTCGTGAAGTTCAGCCCGCCGGCGGAGGACGTGATCTCGTAGCCGAACTGGACGTCACCGATGGTCTCGTCGCCCCACCAGCCCTTGGTGTCCTTGATCCACTTCAGGATCGGCAGGATGTTCACGGTGCCCGCGGACGAGTCCGAGGTCCGCAGGAAGGAGAAGACCTCGTTGGCGCCGTTGTCACCCTTGTAGACGGCCCAGGTGTGCCCGCCGAGGGTGACCGTTCCCTGGGAGGTGCCGAGCGGGCCGACCGCACCGTTGTGGTTCACCCAGAGCATCACCTCGTAGTCGTAGTCCGTGTCCCAGATGTCGTACGAGGTGTTGTACGCGCCTGACGACGGGACGGTCACGTTGTAGCCGCTGGTCAGCGACGAGAGCGACGTGATCGGCTTGTTGACGATCTTCTTGGCGTTCGGGTAGGACTTGATCCCACCGGTGTTCGGGTGGTTCGCCGTCACGCCCCAGTTGCTCGACGAGTTGGCCCAGATGGACTGGGTGCCCGCTCCGGAGCCCCAGATGTTGTTGTAGAGGATGTAGTTGTCGGACGTGGTGTAGTTGCCCCACTGCTCCGACGAGGTCCAGATCGCGGCGTGGGCGGGGGCCGCCGCGAAGCCGATCAGCGCGGCCACGGCTGCGGCCGGGGCCAGCAGCAGCCGGGTCAGGGTGGATCGTGCCATGGGGTGTTCCTTCCATGTGGGGATGGAGGACTGCTACCGCGCCCCCAGGGTGAGGACGCGGTCCACGCCGGCCGTCAGCTCCAGCGGAGCCGCGGGGTTTCCGGCGGAGGTCTCGGTGAGGGTGAGCCCGTCGCCCGTACGCAGATCGACCCGGGCGTCGCGGGTGGGGCGCAGCACGGCGGTGGCACCTTCCTCCGACCATCTCAGGTCGAGGTGTGCTCCGAACCGCGTGCGCACACCGCGGAGTTCACCGGCCCGGTACGCCGCCGGGACGGCGGGCAGCAGAACCAGGCGGCCGGGTGCCGACTGGACGAGCGACTCGATCACGGCGGCGGGCAGGGTGTGGGCCGCGTCCGCGTTGTAGACGTTCCGGGACGGGTAGTGCGCGCTCATCAGCGAGTCGTGGAAGAAGTCACCGCCCAGCACCGCGTCCAGCGCCGCCGACACCCTGGAGGGGTCCCGCAGCCGGGCGGCGATCAGGGCGTGGTGCAGATGCCCGTGGGCGGAGTCGTTCTCCGAGCCGCGCAGCTCCAGGGCGCGGTGCGCGGCCGCGGCCAGTTCCGGGGTGTCGTACGGGTTGATCGCGTCCAGCGGCCACACCGGATAGAGGTGGCTCAGGTGGCGGTGGTCGTACGTCTCCCGCAGGCCCGGCCACGCCCACTCGGCGAGCGCACCGTCCTCGTTCACCAGGTACGCCGGGAGCCGGGCCGCGAGTGACCGCCAGAGTCCGGCGGACGGGTGCCCGGGGGCGTGCCCGGCAGCCGTCGTCAGGGCGTGGCGGGCCGCGGCGATGTCCATCGTCGCGTTCACCGTCCCCCAGCTCGCGTTGGCCGGCCGGTTCTCGGGGGAGTACGAGGGCACGACCGCAAGGTTGCCGTCCGGGTCCTCACGGCTGAGGAAGTCCTCGTAGAACAGCGCCGCTTCGACGAGAGCGCCGGTCAGAGCGGCGTCCGGGGTGCCCGTCGTGACCTCGGCGTGTTCCAGGAGCGGCTGCAGCAGCCAGTCCGCCCCGGCCGTCCACAGATGCAACGGGTAGGCGCGCTGGAAGTGCCGGGTGTGACCCGAAGCGCCGTCCGTGTGTGACGGGGCGACGATGCCCCGCGCCCCGAAGAGCGCCCGGGCGTTGTCCTGCCAGTCTGACAACTGCCCGTGGACCAGGGCCGCATGGGCCTCGGTGACCTCCGGGAGTGCGGCCGCGGCGGCGGAGGCGATCTGGAGGTTGAGGTTGGCGTTGGTGGTGAAGGCGCCGGACCAGGCGGTGTCCCAGTCTCCGGTCCACAGACCGGTCAGCCGGGGCGGCAGCGCCCCCGAGGAGGACAGCAGGTGGTAGCGGCCCGCCGCGAAGAGCCGCTCCAGGAGCGCGGGGGACTCCGGCGTACGCAGCAGTTCGCTGCCGGACAGCTCCCGCTCCGGTGCAGCGTCCCGCAGCGTGAAGGAGGCACGCCCGTACGCGGTCCGGTGCGGCGGCCGGTGGCGCTCCAGCAGCGTGGCGTAGTCCTCGCGCGGCAGAGCGGCCCACAGCTCCCCGAGGTCCGGGCGGTCGGCCCCCCTGACGACCCGGGTCGTCAGGGTGAGGCTCCGCGCCCCCTCGATCCGGATGCCCTCGCCGGCCACCGAGACGCGTCCGCCGTCCACCCGCGCCGCGGTGACACCCGTGTACCCGAGCCCGCTGCCCGGATAGCCCACCCGCAGAGCCAGGTGCGCGCCGTCCGGGGTCAGGACCGTGGAGCGGCCGACCGCCAGCCGCGCGGGGGCACCGGGCAGCGAGGGGTCCAGGACGATGTCCGCGGTCAGTCCGGGGTCCGTGACGTGCTGCACGATCACGTCGTCGGCCCGCGACACGAAGACGCCGCTGTTCCAGGCCTCGTACGACGCGGTCACCTCGCCCGTCGCGAAGTCGACCTCGCGCCGGTATCCGGCGACCGCCTCGTGCAGCCCCCGTGTGCGGCGCACGCACGTCCGGAACGCCGGGTGGAAGGGCTGCACCCACACCAGCGGTCGGCCGGCGCCGAAGTCCTCCGCGGCCGTCGTGTCCCCGGAGAGGAGCGCGTCCTGGAGGCGGTGGAGCCGGTCGGCGAGTTCCGGCGGGCGCAGGTCCTCGCTGCCGTTGGGCCGCACCAGGGAGTGGTGGTTGACGATCACCTGGTCGTCGGCCGGGTCGCCGTACACCATCGCCCCGTGACGGCCGTTCCCGCTGAGGAACGCGTCCTCCCAGCGGGTGGCCGGACAGGGCTCCCACGTGCCGTCGATCATGCCGAGACGTCTCTGAGCACGGCGACGCCGTAGCGGTCCAGCTCCACACCGCCGTCGGCCTCGGCCCCCGTGAGCAGGTCGAGGTGCCGGCCCGGCAGTTTCACCCCGGCCGGTGCCCGGCCGTGGTTCAGCAGGAAGAGCAGCTCGCCGCGCCGCACCGCCTCGACCCCGGAGGGCAGCCCCTCCAGCACGGGGCGTACGCCGGCCCCGGCCGCCGCCCGGCCGAGCAGGTCCCGCAGCGACTCGGGCTCGGGCAGCGTCGAGACGTACCACGCGCCGCCCTTGCGGAGCACCGCGGGAAGGCCGTCCAGCTCGCCCTCGCGGTAGGCGGCCACCGTCTCCGCGCTGCCGTCGGGTTCCAGCTCCTCCGACCACAGCGTGCCCCGGAAACCGTCGCACTCCACCGTCGCGTCCGCGTCCAGCGGCCACCACTCGTGCACCGTACGGATACCGAACAGCTCACGCAGCCTGCCGTCCATGCCACCCGGCCTGATCCGGTCGTCGACGTCCGCGACTCCGGTGAAGAACCCGCACACGAGGGTGCCGCCGCCTCGCACGTACGCGACGAGGTTGTCGATCGCCGCGTCGCCGAGGAGCTGGAGCTGAGGAACGAGCACCATCCGGTACGCGCTCAGCTCCGCCTCCGGGCGGGCGAACTCCATGCCGATCCCGCTGTCCCACAACCCCCGGTGCCAGGCCTGTACCAGTTCCGTGTACGACACGAGGGAGGACGGCCTGCCCTCCTGGGTGCTCGACCACCAGGCGTCCCAGTCGTGCAGCACGGCGACCTCGGCCGGGACCCCGGTGCCGCTCACCTCGGCGCCGATCAGCGCGAGTTCGGCTCCGATGCGCTTGACCTCCCCGAACGTGCGTCCGCTCTCACCTGCGTGGCTCAGCATCCCGGAGTGGAACTTCTCCGCCCCCTGCCGGGACTGCCGCCACTGGAAGTAGCAGAGTGCGTCCGCGCCCCTTGCCACCGACTGGAGCGACCAGAGCCGGTTGAGGCCGGCCGGCTTGGGATGGTTGACGCCACGCCAGTTGACCGACCCGGCCGCCTGTTCCATCACCATCCACGGCCCGCGGGCCTGCGAGCGGGTCATGTCGGCGAGCATCGCGTTGTACTGTCCGCCCCGCGGGTCCGTCGGGTCCGGGTAGACGTCGACGGAGACGATGTCCTCCTGCTCGGCCCAGGCCCAGGCGTCCTGGCCCGACCACAGCGGCATGAAGTTGGTCGTCACCGGGATGTGCGGGGTGTGCCGGGCCACGATGTCCCGCTCGGCGGTGTAACACTCCATCAGGGCGTCGGAGGTGAACCGCTTGAAGTCCAGCTCCTGCGCCGGATTCCGTATGTACTGCGCCTTGCGCGGCGGCAGGATCTCCGCCCAGGTGTCGTAGCGCTGGCTCCAGAACGCCGTGCCCCAGGCCTCGTTCAGCGCCTCCAGGGTGGTGTACCGGGAGGCCAGCCAGCGTCGGAAGTGGGCGCCGGTCTCGTCGCACCAGCAGTGCGTGCAGTACTCGTTGTTGATGTGCCACACGGTCAGCGCGGGATGGCCGGCGTACCGTGCCGCGAGGTCCTCCGTGAGGGCCGCCGCATAGCGTCGGTACACCGGTGAGCTCGGGCAGAAGTGCTGCCGGGAGCCGTAGTTGACGACGGCGCCGTCCTCCGTGCGCGGCAGTGTCTCCGGGTGCAGGGCCCCCATCCACGGGGGCGGTGAGGACGTCGGGGTGGCGAGGACGACGCCGATGCCGTTGGCGTGCACGAGGTCCAGTAGCCGGTCCAGCCAGCCGAACTCCCGTGCCCCTGGGCGTGGTTCGATCGTCGCCCAGGAGAAGACGCCGACGGTCACGGAGTTGACCCCGGCCGCCCTCATCAGCCGGACGTCGTCGGCCCACACCTCCTCGGGCCACTGCTCGGGGTTGTAGTCGCCGCCGAAGAGGATGCGGCCACGGGTGGCGTCGTGCAGGGACGGCATGGACGTCTCGTTCCTCTACTGGGGGTCTGCGTACTGGATGCCGCGGCCGTTGGTGCCCAGATAGACACGGCCGTGGACACGGGGGTCGCCGGTGATGGCCTCGCCGGTCCACCCCCACCGGTGGGCGTCGTCATTGATACGGACCCAGGTCGCGCCCGCGTCGTCCGAGCGGAGCACGGCCACGCCGTCGTACGTCGCAGTGACCCGCCCGGTCTGGAAGATCGCCGGGTAGCCCGGCCGTCCCTTCCGTGGGGCGGCCTTGCCGAAGCCGAGGGCGTGCGAGGCCTGGCAGCCGGCCACCGGCGTGAACGTGAGGCCACCGTCCTTCGAGCGCAGGAGACCGTTGTCCTTGGCGGAGAGCCACAGGTCTCCGGAGCGCCCGGGAGCCGCGGCTATACGGAACTGGACGTCCCCCGAAGGGAGCCCCGTCGCGCCCTCGGTGAAGGTCGCGCCCTTGTCCGTGGAGAGGAAGACCGCCCCCGTGTCCGTGTCGTACACGTAGAAGCGCCTCGGATCGAGCGGGTCGGAGACCGGTGTGCCGCCCTTCGGGAACGTGGTCACCTCCGCCCACGTCGCGCCCCCGTCCGTGGAACGGTGAGCCGCGTACTTCGTGCCGTCCCAGTGGATGAACGACCACAGCAGCGTCGCCCCGTCGGCGGAGACCGCCACCGGACCGGGGGCCGTAGGGGCGATCGCCGGCTGGGACGCGAACGGCTGCCAGCTCGCCCCGCCGTCGTGGGAGCAGGCGCCTGCCGAGTCGGAGCCCGACGGCCAGCCCGTCCGCACGACGTACGACGGCTTCAGCGTGGCAAGGGCGAGTCCGGTCGCCGTGCCGAACACCGGGTTCGACGCCATGCCGCGCGACGGGGACGCGGTCAGGGAGTCGTGGCGCATGACCCCGATGTCCCCGAGACCGCTGAGCAGCCGGGCCCCGGAGGGAGGGGCGATCAGCTGTCGCACCGCCGACTCCTCGAGACCTCGGATCTCCGGGGCCCAGTGCACCAGGTCGCGCGTGCCGAAGATCGTCGCGCCGGTGCCGTACAAGAGGTGCCGCGAGTCGTACGGGTCCACGGCCACGGCCTGGATCCACCAGCCGAACTTCGGCTCGCCACCCCACTTCAGATACGGGGTCTCCGAGACGTCGAGCACCGCCGTGTCCTTGAGCGAGGTCCAGGTCGCCCCGCCGTCGGTGGAGCGGAACAGGGTGTCCACCGGGCCCCAGCGGTTGTTCGTGGAGACGACGACCGTCCCCGGGCGGGCCGCGTCCACGGCCACCCCGCCGTACCCGAACGCGTCCCCGGCCCCCGGGGCCACCGGTGTCACGTCGGTCCAGGCCCCCGTCACCGTGTCGAGGCGGTGCACCGACCCGTCGGCCTGGTTGTTGGGGCCCGGGCCGTCGGCGTAACTCACGTAGAGCGCACGCGTGCCCGCGTCGTACGCCGCACGGACCGGAACCTTCGTCGCCGCTCCGGACGGCTGTCCGGGGACGGCCTCCCAGCCGCCCGAGGTGTTCGTACGGTAGAGGGCCGTGCCGCCGTCCCCCCAGCCCGCGTACACCGTCCGTCCGGCCGCCACCAGGAGGGTGACGCCCTGGCCGCTCGCCGATGCCGCGGCGGGGAACGAGGTGTCGGCGGCCCAGGTGGCCCCGCGGTCCGTGGAGCGCAGCAGCCCGTCGTGGCGCGTCCCGAGCCAGAGCGTCCCGCTGTCGCGCGGATCGACCAGGAGCCGTTCGCCGCAGCCCCGGCCGTCCTCGTTGGCGCCGAGACGGACGGTGAGATCCGAACGCTTCCAGGTCGTGCCGCGGTCGTCGGACCGGAGCACCGCACCCGGGGACGCCCACGCCTGTGCGTACGTCCCGAGAGCCAGGTACAGCCGGTCCGGGTGAGCCGGGTCGACGGCCATCGCCTCGACGCCCAGCAGATTCCAGTCGTCCCAGCCGATGTGGTCGGTGAGTGCCGTCCACCGGGACCTGCGGTCGTCCCAGCGGTAGGCGCCCCCGATGTCCGTGCGGGCGTAGGCGAGACCCCGCACGGCCGGATGGAACAGGATGCCCGTCACGAAGCCCGTCCCGCCGATCGCCGCGGTGCGCCAGTGGTGCGGCTGGGTCTTCGCGGGCCGCCGGGCGGCCGAGGCCGTGCCCGCGGCCGGCAGCACGGAGGCCGAGGCCGCGACCACGGCCGCACCGGCCAGGACGGTCCGGCGCCGGGGACGCGGGGCGGGTTCTGGCTGCGGGACGGACGAAGCGCGCATGACGAAGACCCTCCGGTGGGGGTGTGACGGGTGAGTGTGGTGCGGCAGGCGGTGATCAGCCCTTGACGGCGCCGGTGAGCATGCCTTCCTTGAAGTGCTTCTGGACGAAGGGCGAGAGGAACGCGACCGGGATCAGCGCCAGCACCATGACCGCCATCTGGATGGCGAGCAGTGAGAGCTGGCCCGTGTTGATGACCTGTGTCAGGCCGGTGGGACGCTCCTGCTTGAGGACCAGCTGGTTCATCACGTTCTGGAGCGGCATCATCTCCGGGTCGCTGATGTAGATCGACGCGTTGAACCAGGCACTCCAGTAACCGACCGCGTAGAAGAGCGTGATCACCGCGATGACCGCACGGGACAGCGGCATGATGATCTGCCACAGGATGCGGAAGTCGCCCGCCCCGTCGATGCGGGCGCTCTCGACCAGCTCCTGGGCCGTACTCATGAAGAAGGCACGCAGGACCAGGATGTTGAAGACGTTCAGCGCGCTCGGGAGGATCAGCGCCAGGTAGGAGTCGGTGAGGCCGAGCCCCTGGACCACCAGGTAGGTGGGGATCAGGCCCGCCCCGAAGAACATCGTGGCGAGCATGAACAGCAGCAGCGGACGGTGGAGCACGGATCCCGGCCGGGACAGGCCGTAGGCGCACATGATCGACACGGCCATGCTGAAGAGCGTCCCGACCACGGTCACGCAGATGCTGATCACCGCGGCCCGGGTGACCTGGCCGCCGCCGAGGAGTTCCTGGTAGGCGACGAACGTGATGCCGCGCGGGATCACCACCAGTCCGCCCGCGTCGGTGATGGTCCGCACCGAGGAGAGGCTGGTGACGACCACGACCCAGAGCGGGAAGAGCACGGCCAGACAGGCCAGGACCAGGACCACACCCTTGGAGGCGAGCCCCGCCTTCGTGGGATCCTCCTCCCACACCGGCCGCAGCCGGCCACGCGTGCCGGGCTTGATCCCGGCCACGCCGGTCATTCGGTAGAGCAGGCCGCTCACTTCTTGTACACCCCCTGCTCACCCATGAGATGGGCGACCTTGTTGGCCCCGAGGACCAGCAGCAGACCGAAGATTCCCTTGACGATCCCGACGGCCGCCGCATAGCTGAAGCCGCCGTTGGTGATGCCCACGTTCCACACGTAGGTATCGAGGACCTCGGAGGCACCCGGCCCGACGGCCGTGCGCTGGAGCAGGATCTGCTCGAAGCCCACGGTGAGCGCGTTGCCCACCTGGAGGACCAGCAGCAGGGCCACGACCGGGCGGAGGGCGGGCAGTGTGACGTGCCACATGCGGCGCCAGCGGTTCGCACCGTCCATCGCGCTCGCCTCGTAGAGCTCCGGGCTGACCGAGGCCAGGGCGGCGAGGAAGACGATGACACCCCAGCCGGCGTCCTTCCAGATCATCTCGAAGGTGATCAGGAACTTGAACAGACCGGGGTTCGTCATGAGGTCGAAGCCCTCGTAGCCGTTCTCCCGCAGCGTCTGCGCGATGAGCCCCGCGCCGCCGAACATCTGCTGGAAGACCGTGATGACCAGGACCCAGGAGAAGAAGTGCGGCAGGTAGAGGATCGCCTGCGCCACCGCCCGGACCCGGGGCCGCACGAAACTATTGATGAACAGCGCGAGCAGGATCGGCACCGGGAAGAACAGCGTCAGCTGCAACAGGAAGATCGTGAGCGTATTGCCCAGCGCCGACCAGAACAGCCGGTCGTTCACCATCTGCTGGAACCACTCGAGGCCGACCCAGGGGCTCTGCAGAATCGCCTGGAAGGCGTTGTCCGCGATATAGGGGTCGTAGTCCTGGAAGGCGACCACGTTGCCCACCAGGGGGACGTAGGCGAAGACCAGCAGCAGCAGCATCGCCGGCAGGGTCATCAGCAACAGCGTCCGGTCACGGCGCAGCCGGTGCCGCAGGGGCACCTTCGCACCGACCGGGGCCGGCCCGCGGGCCGCCCCCTCCTTCTCGGCCGGCGGCGACGCAGGGGAGCCCTGCGCGCGCCGGTCATCTGTGCTCAGAGACATGTCAGGAAGCCGACTCACCGGTCTCGTCGAGCAGCTTCTTGTACCAGTCGCGAAGCTTGTCGCCGCCCTTGGTCTTCCAGTCCGAGACCTGCTGCTGCATGTCGCCGACCTTCTTGCGGCCGCGCACGATGTCCTTCTCCAGGGCCTCGAACTGAGCGTTGAGCTCGGTGTACCGGGTGGGCTCCTGGATCTGCATGCCGTGGAACAGCGGCTTCCTCAGGTGCGCGCCCTGGCGCTGCTGCCACTCGATGACGCCCTTCGCGACGTCCGGGTAGTCCGGGTAGGCGCGGTACGGCTTGGAGGTCGCGATGTACTCGTAGGTGGCGAAGACCTCGTTGTTGCCCTTCTCGTTCTTGACGAGCACCCCGTCCTTCAGGGTGTGGTGGGTGCCCTCCAGGCCGTACGCCCGCAGACGCTGCTCCTTGCTCCCGTACGGAGCGGCGGTGAAGTTGGCCAGCGCGAGGAGGTCCTCGATGACCTTCTTGTCGGCCTTCTTGCTGGCGAAGCACCAGATGTTGGAGGGGGAGGCCTCGTAGATGACGGGGTCACCGCCGTCGTGGGCGAAGAAGTCCATCGCCCCCATCCGGAACTCCGGCTTGTCCAGCCGCTGTACGGCGGTCGCCGCGTACCAGTCCGAGATGTCCGCGTTGTACATCATGACGTTGCCCGAGGAGAAGGTGGTGCGCATGTCGCCCGTCTCCGCCTTGGCGTCCGGGTGCACGAAGCCGGCCGAGTACAGCGAGCGCGACCACTCCAGCGCCTCGAGGTACTCCTGGGTCTCGTAGCGGTTCACCAGCTTGCCGTCGACCAGCTGCCAGTAGTAGGGCTTCTCCGGCAGCACCCCGAAGAAGACGAACGCCGACCACGTCATGTCGCTGCACGCCCACACCTTGCTCCTGGGCGCGTTGATCTCCTTGCAGAGGTCGTAGAACTCCTGCGTGGTGGTCGGGACCTCGTACCCCTTCTCCTCGAAGATGTCGGCGCGGTAGAAGGGGGTGATGTTGGGCGTGGCCTCGGCGGGCATGGGAATCCCGCGCAGCTGTCCGGCGAAGATGCCGCGCTGCCAGGCGCCGGTGGGAATGGCCGCCAGGTTGGGGTAGGCCTTGACCTTGTCACCCGACAGGTAGGGGCCGAGGTCGGCGAACTTGTTCGCGATCGCGCTGGGGATCTTGCCCTGGAGCTCCCATCCCGGGACGACGACGGCGTCCGGGATGGCGCTGGAGGCGAGCACCGCGCCGAGCTTCTGCCCGTAGACGTTGCCGTCCTGGTTCTGCCACTTCACCTTGACGCCGGCGGCCGTGTCCATCGCGGTCCAGTAGGCGTTGCCCTCGCCGGGCGAGGTGCCCCAGAGCGGCGCCATGATGCTGATCTCGCTGCCCTTGCCCAGCTTCTTCGGCACCGACACCGCCAGCTTGTCGGCGGGGAGAGCCGTGGTGAAACCGTCGGCGGAGCCGTTCTTGCTGGGGATGTCAGGGGTGACGGCCTTCGAGGGCACATAGGCCGGAAGGATGTCCTTCAGCTTCTGACCCGTGGTGGTTCCCTCGTTCTTCGAGCCACCGGAACCGCCGCCACAGGCGGCGAGGAGCGGCATCCCGCCGCCCACGGCTGCCGCGACAACCACGGAGGAGGCGAGGAATCGTCTCCGGCTGGGAGCGGAGGGGGAGTTCGGCGTCATTGCGTCAACCCTTCGTGGTGCAACAGGACGGCCCGCGGCGGCGACTGCCGCTCGGCCCTGTGTCTGAGGTAGGGGCGTTACCGGCCGAGCCGGTCGGTACTGCACCGGCTGAGCTGAAGCGGTCAACGGGCTGCCTCGTCGAAGCGCTTCGATGTTGCAGCGAGGTTAAGTGAAGGGTGTCGGCCGCACAAGAGTTCGTTTCGATATTCCTCCGACCTGTTTCCGAACCGTTTCCCGGCGTGATGACGCACCGATGTGCCCGGAAGAGCCTCTTTGGGGCGGTCGTGCCCTTGACACCTGCGGGGTTGGCCGCAGAGCATCGAAGCGCTTCGAAAGATCTTCTCCTCGCGCCGAAGGACGACTCGGCGCCCGCAGACCGGAAAACCTCCCACCTCTCCAAGGGGACCCGCACGTGACGGACCATCCGCTTCCCTTCCGCGACCCGCAGCTGTCCTTCTCCCGGCGCACCGACGATCTGCTCGGACGGCTCACGCTCGACGAGCGGATCGCGATGCTGCACCAGTTCGCCCCGGCGGTGGAGCGTCTGGGGCTCGGCCCGTTCCGTACCGGACAGGAGGCCCTGCACGGGGTCGCCTGGATGGGGCCTGCCACCGTCTTCCCGCAGGCCGTCGGCCTCGGCGCCACCTGGAACGACGACCTGGTCCGCCGGATCGGCGAGGCCGTCGGCAACGAGGTGCGGGCCAAGCGCGCCCAGGACGACCGCGTCGGGCTCAACGTCTGGGCACCGACCGTGAACCTGCTCCGCCACCCGCTGTGGGGCCGCGGCGAGGAGGGGTACTCCGAGGACCCGGCCCTCACCTCCGCCATCGCCGTCGCGTACACCCGGGGACTGCGCGGGGACGACCCCCACTACTGGCGCACCGCTCCCGTGCTCAAGCACTGGCTCGCGCACAACAACGAGACCGACCGCGACACCGCCTCCTCCTCGGTCCGCCCGCGCGTCCTGCACGAGTACGACCTGCGGGCCTTCCGCGACGCGGTGCGGGCGGGGGCGGTGGCCGGCGTCATGCCCGCCTACAACCTGGTCAACGGCCGCCCGAACCACGTCTCCCCGCTCCTGGGGCAGCACCTGCGCCGCTGGACCGACCAGCCGCTGGTCGTCTGCTCCGACGCGGGCGCCCCCTCGAACCTGGTCGACTCCGAGCACTACTTCGACACCCACGAGGAGGCCACCGCGGCCTCCCTGAAGGCGGGTGTCGACAGCTTCACCGACCACGGCACGGACTCCACGGTCATGACGGGACGCATCCGCGACGCGCTCGCGAAGGGGCTCATCGACGAGAGCGACATCGACACGGCGGTCCGCCGTCTGCTCGCCATGCGATTCGCGCTGGGGGAGTTCGACCCGGAGCTCGATCCGTACGCGCGTGTCGACGACCTGGACACCGAGGAGCACCGGGCCCTCGCCCTGGAGGCCGCCGAGCAGGCAGTGGTCCTGCTCGGCAACGACGGCCTGCTGCCCCTGGAGCCGAAGCAGGGCCGGACCGTCGCGGTGGTCGGCCTGCTGGCGGACGCCTGCAAGCTCGACTGGTACAGCGGCACGCTCATGCACCGCTCGACACCGCTCGACGGAATCCGCGAACGGTACGGCGCCGAGAACGTCCTCTTCGCGGAGGGCGTGGACCGGATCAGGCTGAAGAGCTCCGACGGCTGGCTCCACGTACCCGCCGCCGACGGGGTGACGGAAGGGGAGGCGCGCGGCGCGGAAGGCGCCCTCGACCCGGCCCTCCTCGCCGGCCGCACCGACCTGCCCCCGCTGATCTGCGGCGACGAGGCGACCGAACTGGCCCTCGTCGACTGGGGCGACGGCGTCCTCACCCTGCGTACCGACGAGGGGCTGTACCTCTCCGTCGCCGACGACGGATACGTCAGGGCGTCGGCGGACGAGCCGGGCGGCTGGGTCGTCCAGGAGACGTTCCGCCTGGAAGCGGTGGAGGGGCACGACGGCGGGCACCGCCTTCTGCACATCGGGACCGGTGGGTACGTGTCTGTCGCCGCCGACGGCGCGAAGGTTGCCGAAGCGGGCGAGAAGCTTTCCCGGGACGACGCCACGGTCTTCGAACGGGAGACCGTCGAGCACGGCGCCGACGCGGTGGCCCGCGTCGCCGCGGCCGCCGACACCGTCGTCGTCGTGGCGGGCAACGACCCCCACATCAACGGCCGTGAGACCGAGGACCGTACGACCCTCGCCCTCCCGGCCCAGCAGGACCGGCTGTGGCGCGCCGCGCACGCCGCCAACCCCCGTACGGTCCTCGTCCTGGCCTCCGCCTACCCCTACGCGGTCGGCGACGCGGCGGACGGGCTGCCGGCCCTGCTCTGGACGGCGCACGGGGGCCAGGCCGCGGGCACCGCGCTCGCCCGCGTCCTCGCCGGCGACGTGTCCCCGGCCGGCCGGCTCCCGCAGACCTGGTACGCGAGTGACGACGATCTGCCCGGCCTGCTCGACTACGACGTCATCGGCTCCCGGCAGACGTACCTCTACTTCGACGGCACGCCCCTCTTCCCGTTCGGCCACGGCCTCGGTTACGCCGACTTCACGTACTCGGCCCTGCGCACGGAGGTGGACGGCGAGCGGCTGCGCGTGTCGCTGACCGTCACCAACGACGGCGGACTCGCCGCCGACGAGGTGGCGCAGCTCTATGTCCGCGCGGCCGGACCCGCGGAGACGGACGGACCCGCCCCCGAGGGCCTGGGGCGCCGGCTCCCGGGCCTCGGCGATCCCCTGGACCTGCCGCGGCGCAAGCTGGTCGCCCACCGCCGACTGCACCTCGCGCCCGGTGCGGCGGAGCGCATCGAATTCGACGTACCCGTGGAGGAGTTGGGGCACTGGAGCGTGGCGCACGGCCGGTGGGCCGTCGAGCCGGGCGCGTACGAGATCCTCGCGGGCGCGTCGAGCGCCGACATACGGCTCACCGCGACAGCGGTCGTCGACGGGGAGGCACAGGGCCCCCGCCCGATGGCGGCACACGGTCTGGAGGCCGTCGACTACGACCGGCAGAAGGACACGGAGATCCTCGACCGTACGAAGACGGAGGGTGACGCCGTGGCGCCCGCGTCCACCGACAGGGAGGGGAGTCTCGTCTACAGGGCGTGCGACTTCGGTGAGGGTGTGTCCGGACTGACGTTCCTGGCCTCGGGGGAGGGAAGCATCGCCGTGAGCGTGGGCGGCCACAGCCTGGCGCTCCAGATCCCGGAGACCGGCGGACCGTACGCCTACCGCACCTTCGAGGCCGCGCTGGACCTCCGGGGGGTGCACGACCTGGGTATCGGCCTCAAGGGGGCCGTGCGCCTCGCCCGTGTGGACGTCGTTCCCGCCAAGAAGGAGACCGCATGAAGTTCACCGACGGCTTCTGGCTCATGCGCGAGGGCGTCCGAGCCTCGTACGCGACCGAGATCCGTGACCTGCGCGTCGATGCCGACCGGTTCACCGCCTACGCCGCGGTGAAGCGTGTCGCGGCGCGCGGCGACACGCTCAACACCCCGCTGATCACGGTGGAGTGCTTCTCCCCTGCCGAGGGCGTCATCGGCGTACGCACCACCCATCACGCGGGCAAGGCCCGGCGGGGGCCGGACTTCACGCTCCTGCCGGACGACACCACGGCACCCGCGGCCCGCACCCGCCGGGACGGTACGGCCACGGAACTCACCAGTGGACCACTGACGTTGCGTATGGACGGCGACGGGCCCTGGGGCATCAGCTTCCTCGATGCCGAGGGCAGGCGCCTCACCGGGGTGGACCCGAAGGGCACGGCGTTCGCGACCGCGCCCGACGGCACGCACCACATGATCTCCCAACTGGGCCTGGACGTCGGCGAGAACGTCTACGGGCTCGGTGAGCGCTTCACCCCGTTCGTCAAGAACGGGCAGACCGTCGACATCTGGCAGGCCGACGGCGGCACCAGCAGTGAACTGGCCTACAAGAACATCCCGTTCTACCTGTCCTCGCGCGGCTACGGCGTCTTCGTCAACCACCCCGGCAAGGTCTCCTTCGAGGTCGGATCGGAGTCGGTGGGCCAGGTGCAGTTCAGCGTCGAGGACCAGTCGCTGGAGTACTACGTCGTCGCAGGCCCGACGCCGAAGGACGTCCTGTCCCGTTACACGGCCCTGACCGGCAGACCCGCGCTGCCGCCGGCCTGGTCGTTCGGCCTCTGGCTGACCACGTCCTTCTGCACGTCCTACGACGAGGAGACCGTCACCTCCTTCGTCGACGGCATGGCGGAGCGCGGAATCCCGCTCAGCGTCTTCCACTTCGACTGCTTCTGGATGCGCGAGTACCAGTGGTCGGACTTCCTCTGGGACCCCGAGGTCTTCCCCGACCCGGAGGGGATGCTGGCCCGCCTCAAGGAGCGCGGACTGCGCATCAGCATGTGGATCAACCCCTACATCGCGCAGAAGTCGGCCCTGTTCGCGGAGGGCGCCGAACACGGCTACCTGGTGCGACGTCCCAACGGTGACATCTGGCAGTGGGACCTGTGGCAGCCGGGGATGGCGCTCGTCGACTTCACCAACCCGGCCGCCCGCGCCTGGTACGACGACAAGCTGCGTCTCCTGCTCGACCAGGGCGTCGACTGCTTCAAGACGGACTTCGGCGAGCGCATCCCCACGGACGTCGTCTGGCACGACGGCTCCGACCCGGAGCGCATGCACAACTACTACGCGCAGATCTACAACCGCACCGTCTTCGAACTCCTGGAGAAGGAGCGCGGGGCGGGAGAGGCGGTGCTCTTCGCCCGGTCGGCGACGGCGGGCGGACAGCAGTACCCGGTGCACTGGGGCGGTGACTGCTTCGCCTCCTTCACCGCCATGGCCGAGTCCCTGCGCGGCGGGCTGTCGCTGAGCCTGTCCGGTTTCGGCTTCTGGAGCCACGACATCGGCGGCTTCGAGGGCACCCCCGACCCGGCGGTCTTCAAGCGCTGGCTGGCCTTCGGCCTGCTGTCCTCGCACAGCCGGCTCCACGGCAACGTCTCCTACCGGGTGCCGTGGGAGTTCGGCGAGGAAGCCGTCGACGTGGCACGGAAGTTCACCCTGCTCAAGCACCGGCTCATGCCCTACCTCTACGGAGTGGCCACCGAGGCGCACCGTACGGGCATCCCGATGATGCGGCCCATGCTGGCGGAGTTCCCCGGCGACCCCGCCTCCCGCACCCTGGACCGGCAGTACATGCTCGGCCCGGACCTGCTGGTCGCGCCGGTCTTCACCGAGGACGGCGAGGTCGAGTACTACGTCCCCGAGGGCACCTGGACCTCACTGCTCACCGGCGAGCGCGTCACCGGCCCCGCCTGGCGGCACGAGACGCACGGCTTCGACAGCCTGCCGCTGCTGGTCAGGGACGGCGCCGTGCTGCCGTGGGGCGAAGACGACCAGCGCCCGGACGGTGACTGGCTGGACGGCCTCACCCTGCGCGTCTTCGGCGCCCACGCGGGCGAGCGGATCGTCACCGTCCCGGATGTGACCGGGGCCGTCGCGGCGACGTTCCGCATCACCCGGGAGGGCTCCGGCGTGCGGGTCACGGCCGAGGGCTCCGCCCGGCCGTACCGGGTGAGCGTGGAGGACACCGGCGCGGCGGGGGAGGGGGCGGGGACGGTCACGGTCGCCTGAGCCCCGCACGCCGTCCGGCAGCCCGCAGTCCACCCCGCCCGGGGGTGCACGGCGGGCTGTTCCGTGCGCGCCCCGCAGGGTGTCCCCTGCACGCGTGTCCGAATCCTCGGGCAGGCGGTCCCCCGGTCCTCTACTCTGCCCCTACCGGCACGGAGGGGGATCGGTATGGCTGGCTTCCTGCTGTTCGCGGCTGCGGTGCTGAGCATCGTCGGAGTGGCATCCGATCGCGGAGTGATCACCGAACTGAGCTGGTTCGTATGGGCGTTGGGCATCCTGCTGCTCATACGCCGGACCCTGCACCGCAGGAAGTACGGAACTCCCGAGCTCCTGTCGGCCGCAGCGGCGGCCGGTGATGCGCGCGCCCTGCGGAGCCTGGCGATGGTGGCGAAGCTCCGCGACGACTACGACGAGGCGGAACGTCTCCTGCGCAGGGGTGTCGACGTCGGTGACGTCGAGTCCATGTGGGAGATGGGGCGCCTGGTCGAGCATCGCGACGGCCTCCAGGCGTCGGAGCCGTGGTTCCGGATGGCTGCCGAGCGCGGGCACTTCTCCGCCAAGCGGTTCTTCCGCCCCGGACACGCACTCAACATGGACGGCAGTAACCCCCTGTAGCGGCCCGGGTGTCCTGAGTGGTGATCCCGCCCGCTGCTCCGCTCGTTCCTCGCTCCAGGCCCTTCACGTAGTGAGACATGTCACTGGCAGTGAGGCGTTCGGCATACATTCCGTCGGGTCGGAGAGGTGTCCAGGCTGCCGGTGTGCCGAACCCGTGGTCCGCCGGTACGGAACAGTGCTCCGCGCCCCTCCGGTGCGGTGCAGCCCAGGCACGGAAGGCAGACCCCCACATGTCGGCTACCCCTACGTCGGCTCCCCACGCGGAGGCCCCCGCCACGGCGGCGCTCGATACCGTCCACATCGACGGCACATGGCTCCCCGCCGTCTCCGGAGCCACGCGGGAGATCCTCGACCCCGCCGACGCCACCGTCCTGGCCCTCGTCGCCGAGGGCGGCACCGAGGACACCGACGCCGCCGTGGCCGCCGCACGCCGTGCCTTCGACGACGGCCCCTGGCCGCACAAGCCCGTCGCCGAACGCGCCGAACTGCTGCGCCGGGTCGCCGCGCTCCTCCAGCGGGACCGCGAGGAGATCGCGATCACCGAGAGCCGCGACACCGGAAAGACCCTGGAGGAGGGCCGCGTCGACGTCGACGACGTCACCAACGCCTTCCGCTACTTCGCGGACCTGGTCATGAACGAGAGCGGCGGCCGGGTCGTCGACGCGGGCGACCCCGACGTCCACAGTGTCGTCGTGCACGAGCCGGTCGGCGTCTGCGCCCTCATCGCACCGTGGAACTACCCGCTGCTCCAGGCCAGCTGGAAGATCGCCCCGGCCCTCGCCGCGGGCAACACCTTCGTGCTCAAGCCCAGCGAGGTCACCCCGCTCTCCACCGTCCACCTGATACGGCTGCTCGCCGAGGCCGGACTGCCCGACGGCGCCGCCAACCTCGTCACCGGTGCGGGCGACCCCGTGGGCGCACGGCTCTCCGAACACCCGGACGTCGACCTGGTCTCGTTCACCGGCGGCCTCGCCAGCGGCACCAAGGTCGCCCAGGCCGCAGCGCCCACGGTCAAGAAGGTCGCCCTGGAGCTCGGCGGCAAGAACCCCAACGTCGTCTTCGCCGACGCGTGCGCCACCGACGAAGCCTTCGACACCACCGTCGACCAGGCACTGAACGCCGCGTTCTTCCACAGCGGCCAGGTCTGCTCCGCCGGAGCCCGCCTCATCATCGAGGAGTCCGTCCGCGACCGTTTCGTCACCGAACTCGCCCGCCGCGCCGATGCGATCCGGCTCGGCCGCGGCACCGTCGAGGGTGTCGAATGCGGCCCGCTCGTCTCCGCCCAGCAGCTCGCCAAGGTCGAGGCGTACGTGGCGTCGGCCCGCGAGGAGGGCGCGGTCGTCCGCTCCGGCGGTGCCCGCCCCGAGCCTTCCGGCGTCCGGCCCGCCGGCGGCTACTTCTACCGGCCCACCGTCCTGGACGGCTGCAACCGGGAGATGAAGGTGGTCCGGGAGGAGACCTTCGGACCGATCCTCACCGTCGAAACCTTCCGTACCGAGGAAGAGGCCGTCACCCTGGCCAACGACACGGAGTACGGTCTCGCGGGCGCCGTCTGGACCACCGACGCCGGCCGCGCCCGGCGCGTCGCCGGCCGGCTGCGCCACGGAACCGTCTGGATCAACGACTACCACCCCTACCTCCCGCAGGCCGAGTGGGGCGGCTTCGGCAAGTCCGGCACCGGACGCGAACTCGGCCCCACCGGGCTCGCCGAGTACCGCGAGTCCAAGCACATCTACCAGAACCTCAACCCGCGCCCGCAGCGCTGGTTCGCCGGCTGAGTCCGAACGGCCCTGCCCGTCCGCCGGTTCGCCGGCTGAGCGCAATCGGCCCTCCCCGTCCGGCTCTTCGCAGCACCACGCACACGCCAGCACCTTGCAGAAGGAGCAACCGATGCCCCCGTCCCCCAGCACCGCACGCCCCGAACCCGTCGACTACGTGATCGTCGGAGGCGGTACGGCCGGCTCGGTCATCGCCTCCCGCCTCACGGAGGACCCCGACGTCACCGTCACCGTCATCGAGGGCGGCCCCACCGACATCGACCGCGAGGACGTCCTCACCCTCCGCCGCTGGCTCGGTCTCCTCGGCGGCGACCTCGACTACGACTACCCCACCACCGAACAGCCACGCGGCAACTCCCACATCCGGCACAGCCGCGCCCGCGTCCTCGGCGGCTGTTCCTCGCACAACACACTGATCAGCTTCAAGCCGCTGCCCGGCGACTGGGACGAGTGGGCCGAAGCCGGAGCCGACGGCTGGCACGCCACCGCCATGGACCCCTACTTCGACCGGTTGCGCAACAACATCGTGCCCGTCGACGAGAAGGACCGGAACGCCATCGCACGCGACTTCGTCGAGGCCGCACAGGCGGCGGCCGGGGTTCCGCGCGTGGACAGCTTCAACAAGAAGCCGTTCCACGAAGGCGCCGGCTTCTTCGACCTGGCCTACCACCCGGAGAACAACAAGCGTTCCTCCGCGTCCGTCGCCTATCTCCACCCGCACATCGAGGCCGGCGACCGCCCCAACCTCTCGATCATGCTGGAGACATGGGCGTACCGGCTGGAGTTCGACGGCAACCGGGCGACCGGTGTGCACGTACGCACCAAGGACGGCGAGGAGACGCTCCTGCGCGCCGCCCGTGAAGTGATCGTCTGCGCGGGCGCGGTGGACACCCCGAGGCTGCTGATGCACTCCGGCGTCGGACCGGCGAAGGACCTCACCGCACTCGGCATCCCCGTCGTCCACGACGCACCGGGCGTGGGTGAGAACCTGCTCGACCACCCCGAGTCGGTCATCGTCTGGGAGACCGACGGACCCATCCCGGAGAACTCCGCGATGGACTCCGACGCGGGCCTCTTCGTGCGCAGGGACCCCGGGTCCCGGGGCCCCGACCTGATGTTCCACTTCTACCAGATCCCCTTCACCGACAACCCGGAGCGCCTCGGCTACGAGAAGCCCGAGCACGGCGTGTCGATGACCCCGAACATCCCCAAGCCGCGCAGCCGCGGCCGGTTGTACCTCACCAGCGCCGACCCCGAGGTCAAGCCGGCCCTGGACTTCCGCTACTTCACCGACGAGGACGACTACGACGGCCGCACGCTGGTCGACGGCATCAAGCTCGCCCGCGAGATCGCGAAGACCGAACCGCTGGCCCACTGGCTCAAGCGCGAGGTGTGTCCCGGGCCCGAGGTCACGTCCGACGAGGACATCAGCGAGTACGCACGCAAGGTCGCGCACACCGTCTACCACCCGGCAGGGACCTGCCGGATGGGCGCCCCGGGCGACCCGGCGGCCGTCGTCGACCCCCAGCTCCGCATCCAGGGCCTCGAAGGCATCCGGATCGCCGACGCGTCCGTCTTCCCGACCATGCCCGCCGTGAACCCCATGATCGGCGTCCTGATGGTGGGCGAGAAGTGCGCCGAGCTGCTCCGAGCGACCCCGACCACCGGAGGCGATGTCCGATGAGCGAAGCCGGTACCCCTGTGTTCAGCGTCCGTAACCTCTGGAAGGTCTTCGGCCCCAAGGCCGACCGCGTCCCCGGCAGTGAACTCGCCGACCTGCCGCCCGCCGGACTGCGCGAGCGCACCGGCTGCACCGCCGCCGTGCGCGACGTCTCCTTCGACGTCGAGAAGGGTGAGGTCTTCGTCGTCATGGGCCTGTCGGGCTCCGGCAAGTCCACACTCGTACGCTGTCTGACCCGGCTCATCGAACCCACCAGCGGCACCCTCGCCATCGACGGCGAGGACGTGCTGGGCATGGACACCACCCGGCTGCGCGAACTGCGCCGCCACCGCGCCGCGATGGTCTTCCAGCACTTCGGACTGCTGCCGCACCGCACGGTGCTCGACAACGTCGCCTACGGCCTGGAGATCCAGGGCCTCGGCAGGACCGAACGGCGCGCCAAGGCCGCCGAACTGGTGGAGAAGGTCGGCCTCTCGGGCCTCGAGGACCGTCGGCCCGCCCAGCTCTCCGGTGGTCAGCAGCAGCGAGTGGGCCTGGCCCGCGCACTCGCCGTCGACCCGTCCGTCCTGCTCTTCGACGAACCGTTCAGCGCGCTCGACCCGCTGATCCGGCGTGAGATGCAGGACGAGGTCGTCCGGCTGCACCGCGAGGAGGGCCGCACCATGGTCTTCATCACCCACGACCTCAGCGAGGCGCTCCGCCTGGGCACCCGCATCGCGCTGATGCGCGACGGCGGCATCGTCCAGCTCGGCACCCCCGAGGAGATCGTCGGTTCGCCCGCCGACGACTACGTACGCGAGTTCGTCCGCGACGTGCCGCGCGAACAGGTCCTCACCGTCGCCACCGCCATGCGTCCGCCGACGGCCGGTGAGGGCGACAGCGGACCGGCGCTCCGCCCGGGGGCAACCGTCTCCGAAGCCATCGAGGCCGTCGCCCGCTCCGGTGAGCCGGTCGCCCGGGTGACGGAGGGCGGCAGGCTGCTCGGCGTCGTCGACCACGCGTGCCTGCTGGACGTGGTCGCGGGTACGGGAGCCCGTGAGGTGACCGTCTGATGGCCACCGCCCAAGCCACCACCCGTACCGCCTCCGGGCCCCCGGGCAGCCGCCCGCTCGCAGCCCTGCGCGACCGGCCCGCACTCGGCAAGCTCCTGCTGCTGCTGGTGATCGCCGCCGTGGCCGTGCCCTTCGCGCAGGCCCGCTGGGGCGGCGGGGTCTGGCCCGGGGCCCTGACCGTCGACCTGAGCGGGCCGCTCGGAGAGGTCAACGACTGGATCATCGGCAACCGCGACAGCCACCCGCTGTTCCTCTACTTCTTCGGCCACATCAGCAACGCGGTCGTCCTCTCGGTGCGTGGCGTCTACCTCGCACTGCTCGCCCTCGGCTGGGCCGGGGTCGCCGCCGTCGCCGCGCTCGTCGCCTGGCGGGCGGCCGGATGGCGCCTCGCCCTGACCGCCGGACTGTCCTTCCTGGTCTGCGGGCTGCTCGGCATGTGGGTGCCGACCATGCAGACCCTCGCCCTGATGACGGTCGCGGTCCTCGCCTCCGTGGTGCTGGGTCTGCTGCTCGGGCTCGCCGCCGGCCTCTCGGACCGTACGTTCCGTGTCCTGCGCCCCGTCCTGGACACCATGCAGGTGCTGCCCGCCTTCGCCTATCTGCTGCCCGTGGTGCTGGTCTTCGGCATCGGGGTGCCCGGTGCGGTCCTCGCGACCGTCGTCTACGCGGCCCCGCCGATGGCCCGGCTCACCGCGCTCGGACTGCGCGGAGCCGACGCGGGCGTCATGGAAGCCGTCGCCTCGCTCGGTGCGACCGGCCGCCAGCGCCTGCTGAGCGCCCGGCTGCCGCTGGCCCGCAAGGAGCTGCTGCTCGGCCTCAACCAGACCATCATGATGGCGCTGTCCATGGCCGTCATCGCGTCCGTCATCGGCGCCGGCGGTCTCGGCGACCGCGTCTACCAGGCGCTCTCCTCCGTCGACGTCGGCGCCGCGCTCGCCGCGGGCATCCCCATCGTGCTGCTGGCCGTCGTCCTGGACCGTACGACCGAGGCAGCGGGCCGGAAGGCCGGCACCGAGCCCACCGGTCCCGCCGCGCTGCGCGGGGTGCGCGGCTGGGCGCTCGCCGCGCTGATCGCCGCGGCCGTCGCCGTCGTGGGCCGCTTCACCGGGGGCCGCATCTGGCCCGAGGACGCCATCGTGGGCATCGCGGAACCGGTCAACACCGCCAAGGACTGGATGGTCGACCACCTCTACACCGGCATCCCCGTCATCGGAGGCACCGCCGACTGGGCCGCCCACTTCACCAGCTGGATCCTCAACCCGCTGCGCGACGGACTGCAGGGTCTGCCCTGGTGGGCCGTGCTGCTGACCGTCGCCGCCCTCGCGTGGACCATCGGGACCTGGCGCACCGCGCTCACCGCCGTGCTGGCCATGGCCGCCATCGGGGTCCTCGGCGTCTGGGACCTGTCGATGGACACGCTCAGCCAGGTCGTCGCCGCCGTCGCCGTCACGCTCGTCCTGGGCTTCGGCATCGCCGTCGGCGCCGCGCGCAGCCGTCGCCTCGAACGGCTGCTGCGACCCGTCCTGGACGTCTTCCAGACCATGCCGCAGTTCGTCTACCTCATCCCGGTCGTCGCCCTCTTCGGCGTGGGCCGGGCCCCCGCCGCCGCGGCAGCGGTCGTCTACGCGCTGCCTGCCGTCGTACGCATCACGACCCAGGGCCTGCGGGGTGTCGACCCCGCCGCCATGGAGTGCGCCCGCTCGCTCGGCGCCACCAGTGGCCAGCAACTGCGCCAGGTCCAGATCCCGCTGGCCAGGCCCGCGCTGTTGCTGGCCGTCAACCAGGGCGTCGTCCTGGTCCTCGCGGTCGTCATCATCGGCGGGCTCGTCGGCTCCGGCGCACTCGGCTACGAAGTCGTCTTCGGCCTCGCCCAGGGCGACCTGGCCACCGGTCTCGTGGCGGGTGCCGCCATCGTCTGCCTCGGACTGATGCTGGACCGGGTCACCCAGCCCACCGCCCGTCGTCAGCGGAAGGAGAGCTGACATGGCTCGCACCCGTACCCACGCCCGCCTCCGTGCCTCCGCGACCGTCGCCTCGGCCGGCGCGCTGCTGGCCGTCACCGGATGCGGTGCGGCGGACATGACCAAGCAGGCCTCCCCGTTCGCGGCCCCCGCCGACATCAAGACCGTCACCCTCTCCGTCCAGTCCTGGGTCGGCGCGCAGGCCAACGTGGCCGTCGCGCGGAAGATCCTGGCGGACGAGCTCGGGTACCGCGTCGACCTCGTCCAGACGGACGAGGTACCCGCCTGGGACGCCCTCAGCCAGGGCCGGGTGGACGCCATCCTGGAAGACTGGGGCCACCCCGACCAGGAGCAGCTGTACGTCAAGGACAAGAAGACCATCGTCCCGGGGGGCGACCTCGGGGTCACGGGTCACATCGGCTGGTTCGTCCCCAAGTACTGGGCGGACGAGCACCCCGACGTCACCGACTGGAAGAACCTCGACAAGTACGCCGACGAGCTGCGTACCCCGGAGAGCGGTGACAAGGGCCAGCTGATGGACGGTTCGCCGTCCTACGTCACCAACGACAAGGCGCTGGTGAAGAACCTGGACCTGGACTACAAGGTCGTCTTCGCGGGCTCCGAGGCGGCGCAGATCACCCAGATGCAGCAGTTCGCCAAGGAGAAGAAGCCCTTCCTCAGCTACTGGTACCAGCCGCAGTGGCTGTTCAACGAGGTACCGATGGTCGAGGTGAAGCTCCCGGAGTACTCCGAAGCCTGCGCGGCCAAGGACCCGGCGGACATCGACTGCGCCTATCCGACGACCCCGCTCCAGAAGTACCTCAACGCGGACTTCGCGAAGCGCGGCGGCGACGCGGCGGCCTTCCTGAAGAAGTTCAAGTGGTCGGAGAAGGACCAGAACGAGGTCGCCGAACTGATCGCCTCCGAACGGCTGTCCCCCGACGAGGCGGCGGACCGCTGGATCGAGAAGCACCCGGACACCTGGAAGAAGTGGCTGGCCCGGTGACCTGACCGGAGGTTCCCTCAGGCTCGCCGTCAGCCGCCGTGGCACCCGCCACGGCGGCTGACGGCGTTTCTCGGCGACGGCGGCTGACGGCGTTCTCTGCGACGGCAGCCGGTCGACCCGCGACTAACTATTCACTCAGTACATGTACTGAGTATAGAGTGTGCACATGAGTACCCGTCATGTACTTCTGGGCCTGCTCGCAGCCGGTCCCTCCCACGGCTACGAACTGAAGCGGCAGTACGACGCACGTTTCCCGCAGGCACGCCCGCTCGCCTACGGGCAGGTCTACACAACGCTGCAACGCCTCGTGCGTGACGGTCTGGCCGCGGTCGAGGGCACCGGCTCCGACGGTGGACCGGAGCGCACCCTCTACCGCTCGACGGCCGAGGGTTCGCACGAACTGGGCCGGTGGGCCCAGGAGATCACCGCGCCCGCCCCCTTCGTGACGAACGAGATCTTCGCCAAGGTCGTGGTCTCGATCCTCGTAGCGGCAGCGGGTCCGGGCGGAGCCCAGGACGGACCGGAACCGGACGCGGCCGCGCATCTCAGGGCACAGCGCGCCGCCCACATGGAGCGGATGAGGGAACTCACCGCGCTCAAGACCACGCCGGGCGCCGATCTCAGCACGGTGCTCGCCGCCGACTACGCCCTGGCCCATCTCGACGCCGACGTGCGGTGGATGACCACTACCACCGCTCGCATCGACACCCTGACCGCGGAGGTCAACGGATCATGAACACACCGACCGAACAGCCCTTATCGGGGGCGGGCGTGCTGATCTCGGCGCGCGGTCTGCGGAAGTCGTACGGAAGGACGGAGGCGCTGCGGGGAGCTTCCCTGGACCTCCACGAGGGTGAGATCCTGGCCGTCACCGGTACGAGCGGCAGCGGCAAGTCCACCCTGCTGCACTGCCTTTCGGGCATCGTCCGCCCCGACGAGGGTGCCGTCACCTACGGGGGCGAGGAGCTCGGCCTGCTGCCCGAGCAGCGGCTCAGCGAGCTGCGGCGCCGCGACTTCGGGGTGGTGTTCCAGTTCGGGCAGTTGATCCCCGAGCTCACCGCGCTCGACAACGTGGCGCTGCCGCTGCTGCTCGCCGGGGCCCGTCGCGGTCACGCTCACCGGACGGCGGGGGAGTGGCTGGAGCGCTTCGGTGTCCGGGGGCAGGCCGACCTGCGCCCAGGTGGGATGAGCGGCGGCCAGAGCCAACGGGTCGCTCTGGCACGCGCCTTGGTCACCGGGCCCAGGGCGGTCTTCGCGGACGAGCCGACCGGGGCCCTGGACACCCTCGCCGGGGAACAGGTGATGACCGCTCTGGTGCACACCGCGCGGGAGGCGGGCACGGCGGTGCTGCTGATCACCCACGACGCGCAGATCGCGGCCTACGCGGACCGCGAGGTGGGCTTGCGGGACGGCGTCGTCCACTCGGGCCCGGCCGCCGTCCTCGGTCAGGAGGCGGCTCGCCGTGAAGGCTGACATCCGCATCGCCTGGATCCTCGCGCGGGGCTCCGACCGTCGCGAGTGGTGGAGATTCTCGCTCACCCTCCTGGGCGCTCTGCTCGCCACGGGATTCGCCCTCGCGGCGGCGACGATCGCCGCCGTGCGGGGGCAGGTCTCCATCCCGTACGCCCACGGGCTGCTCGACCGGCCCGGCGAGCGTGCGGGGGTGGTGCTCACGCTCGTGCTCCTGCTGGTCCCGGTGCTGGGCTTCCTCGGCCAGTGCGCGCGTATCGGCGCCGTGCACCGTCATCGCCGGATGGCCGGGATGCGGCTCGCCGGGGCGTCTCCCGCACAGGTGCGGAGACTCGCCGCGGTGGAGTCCGCGTTCGCCTGCCTGGCCGGCTCGTCCGCCGGCTTCGCCGCGTTCGCCGTGCTCCTCGCCGTGGCGGGACACACCCCGCCCCCGGTGGCCTGGGCGGCCTTCGTGGCGGTCGTGCTCGCCGTGCCGGTGGTCGCCGCGCCGGTGAGCGTCTTCGCACTGCGGCACGTGGTCGCTTCGCCGCTCGACCATGTCCGCAGAACGGGTCCGGACCGGGGACGCCGGGCAGCGCTCGGCGTCGTGCTCGCGGCCGCGCTGATCGCCGTGGCGGGACTGCTGCTTCTGTTCCCGGGCGGCAAAGGGGTCACACCGTTCGCGCTGCTGGTCCTGGGCCTGGTGCTCCTCACCGGGGCGGGCGCGATCTGGGCGGCAGGAGCGTTCGCGGCGTTCGTCGGACGCAGGCTCACCCTTCATGCGAAGAGCCCGGCGGTGCTCATCGCCGCGAGCCGCCTCGCGCACGACCCGTGGGCGGCCGCCCGTACCCATGCCGCCCTGCTGCTGGTCACGGTGGTCGGAGTGGGCTTCCTCGGGGTCCGCGGCGTACTGCTCTCCGCGCTGGGGGCGAACGGCTACCGTCCGGTGGACCTCGCCTTCTACACCACCGGCATCGACCTCGCCGGAGCCGCCGTGCTCGTCGCCCTGACGATCAGTCTCTGCGGCCTCGCCGTCGGCACCGCCGAGTCACTGGCGACCCGCCGCAGGGGCCTTGCTGCGCAGGCCGCCGCCGGGGTGCCGCACCGTGTTCTGGCCCGGGCCGCGCTCCTGGAGACCGCGCTCCCCCTGGCACCCGCGCTCCTGCTCGCGGGCGCCGGAGGGACGGTGGTGTACCTGGCGTACGCCACCGTCGTGGGCGGACCCGTCCCCCTGCTGCCCCTGGTCGTCCCGGTGGCGGTCTACGCGGCCTGCCTGCTGGCCGCGGCGACCTCGCTGCCGCTTCTTCGGCGCGTGGCCCACCCGGCCGAACTGCGGTTCACATAGAACTCTTCGAGAGGTCCGTCCCGCCGCGCGCCCGCGCCGCCACCACGAGCGTGGCGGCGACGAGCGCGGCGGCCAGGAGACCGGTGGCGAGGACCGGGGCCGGGGTGAACGTCACGGCCAGCACGGCGAGGACGGCCGCGGGGTGGATCAGGTCGTTGCGGCTGCGCAGCTCCTCCGTCCTGTGGTGCAGCAGCCACACCAGGGTGATGAAGACGGCCACCGGGACGGTGAACGTCGCAGCGGCCGCGTGGTCGGAGAGGTGACCGTGGCCGGTGGTGTGGGCCACGTTGACCGCGAGTCCCGCGCCGACCGCGGCAGCCGAGGCGAAGACGAGGTAGTGGCCGTAGCCCCACAGGAGCGCCGCCTTGAGGCCGGTGAGCCGTTGCGGGGCGTTCTGCGAGAAGTAGAGCCACCACAGGGCGAACACGGTCAGCACGCCGCCGACGACCAGGGTCGCGATGTCGCCGAGCCCGGCCTCGTCGTCGAGGGCGGTACGGACGGCCGCGGTGGCCGCGGTCATGGTCTCGCCGAGCACGATGAGGGTGAACAGGCCGTAGCGTTCGGCGATGTGGTGAGGGTGCCAGGTGGTCATGGCGGCACTCTCGGCCCAGGCGGGGACGGCGATCTCGGCCAGGACCAGGACAGCGAACGTCGGCAGGCCCCAGTCCTCCGGCAGGGCCAGCCGGGCGACCCAGCCGACCTGCACGATCAGGATGCCGACCGCGTAGCGCACACAGGAGCGCCGGCGTTCGGGGTCGGAGCGGGCGGCGCGCAGCCATTGGGTGACCATGGCGAGCCTCATGATGACGTAGCCCCAGGTGATGACGGTGAAGTCCTCCTGCTGGAGGGCTTCGGCCGCGCCGGCGGCCACGACGAGCGCGCCGGCGATCTGGACCAGCGTCAGCAGCCGGTAGGGGACGTCGTCGGTGTCGTACGCGGAGGCGAACCAGGTGAAGTTCATCCAGGCCCACCAGATCGCGAAGAACACCATCGCGTAGCCGAGGACCCCGTGCCCGATGTGTCCCTCGGCGAGTTCGTGCTCGAAGGCCGCCGACGCCTGGGCGACGGCGGTGACGAAGCACAGGTCGAAGAACAGCTCGAGCGCTGTCGCCGTGCGGTGCCGCTCATGGGCAGGACGGGCGACCATCGGCCGGTGCCATGCGCCGAAGGCGGATTGTGACTGACTCATGCGTACCCGGTTTCAGCGGTGGGAGGAGGGTTCCGGCCCGGCCCGTCCCGAAGGCGGCCGCGCCTGCCGACACCGACTGTGCAGGCCGCGGCCGGGTCGGTCGGCTCGACGGACACGGGTCAATTTACGAGCGGCCCACGAAGGCGCGCAACGCGGACAGGCCGCACCGCACGGTCGGGGCGGACATCCCGCGTCTCGCGCGCACGGCGAGGCCGAAACGCTGGAGCCGCCTCAGGCCGCTCACCGAGCCATGCGCTCCGGCCGTTGTTCCACCGGAGCGGGGCGGCGGCGAGGTCGGTGCCGGGCCCTTCGGGTCCGGTCTCCGCGTCCGATCCGGCAACCATCGACCGTCAGCGCGCCCGCCCGCGACGAGAAGCCGACGGACCTCACAGTCATCGGGGCCCGGACGCACGCTCAGAAGGACGTGACGACGACCCGTGCCACATCGGGGTCCCGGAGGGCGGTGTAACCGGTGTCGATGTCGCCCAGGGAGATCTTCCGGGAGACGAGGGCGTCGAGGTCCAGGTGCCCCCGCAGGTACAGGTCCGCGTAACGGGGGATGTCGCGCCGTGGGTTCCCCGATCCCATGATCAGCCCTTGGATGCTCTTCTGCTGCAGCAGCAGCCGGGGCAGCGACAGCTTCAGGTCTCCGCCGCTCCCCGCAAGACCCACGACGTACACGCCGCCCCCGAGGGCGGTCATGCGCAGTGCCTGTTCGGTGGTCGCGGCCACGCCGACGACGTCGAAGGCGTGCCGGACTCCGCCGCCGGTCAGCTCGCGGACGGCCGTGACGGCGTCCGTGGTGGCGGAGTTGACCACATCCGTCGCACCGAAGGCGGTGGCGCGCCGCAGTCTGCCGTCCTGTACGTCGACCGCGATGACGCGGGAGGCCCCGGCGATCCTCGCCGCGCCGACCGCGTTCAGCCCGACGCCCCCTGCGCCGATCACGGCCACGGTCTCGCCCGCCCGGACGCGCGCGCCGTTGAGGACGGATCCCGCACCGGTCAGTACGCCGCACCCCAGCAGGGCGGCCGGGGCGAAGGGCATCCGGCGCGGGACGGCGGTCAGCTGGTTCTCGTGGACGAGGGCCAGCTGGGCGAAGCCACCCAGCCCCATGCCCTGTGCGAGGGGCCGTCCCGCGCGGCTGAGCCGTGGCGCGTCACGCCCGGGGTCGCGCAGTGTGGTCTCCGGGCGGCCGCACTGGTAAGGCCTGTCGTCGAGACACGCCGGACAGCTTCCGCACCACTGGACGAGGCAGCCGACGACGTGGTCCCCGGCCCCGAACGCGCGGGCGTCCGGGCCTACGGCGGCGACGACACCGGCGATCTCGTGGCCCAGGACCATGGGCGGGGGGAACCCGGCGAAGGCGTGGGTGGCGAGGGTGAGGTCGGTGTGGCAGAGGCCGGACGCCCTCACCTCCACCAGGACCTCGCGCCGCGTGGGCTCGGCGATGTCGACGTCCTGGAGGGCGAATCCGCCGCCCACCGCGTCCACCACTGCTGCTTTCACGACCAGCTCCGTCCCTGTCGGCCGGGCATCTCGATCTGTCTCAGACGCGGTCGAGGAAGAAGTAGTAGAAGGGTCCGTCCGGGCCGACGCCCTTGCGGTTCATGATGCCCATGAGGGTGCGGTCGTCGACGGCCTTGAAGTGGTCGAACACCGGTTGACCGTCGTAGACCATGGTGGCCGTCGACTCGCCCCGGAACTCGACCGTCCACAGGCTCGCCTCGCCCTTGCCGAGTTCGGTGTCGCTGTAGAGCAGGCCGTCCTCTCCGCGCATCATGAGCGGCTTCGCGTCGTCGGCCGAGAGGAAGGTCTTGCCGTACCAGCCGGCCTTCTGCAGCATCCCGTTGAGCGGATGCCCGGTGTCGAACTCACCGCCCCGCCACTCCCCGAGGATCTCCTCGACGCGTACGACGGGCAACGCGGCCCAGACGGCGTCGAGTTCCTCGGACGGGACGGCGGAGTCCTTGGCGCGCAGGTCGGCGAAGAGGGTTCGTGCCTCGTCGATGCCCATGGTTTCCCTCCACATCGAATGAAACAAACATCCGTAGTATGTATCACTGTTGCGCTCAGGGCCAGAGGGCCGGCCGGAGTCTTCGCCCGGTGTCGTGGGCCGGGACGCCGGACACCTCCCGCACGGGCGGACCGGGCACCGGCCACCGCCCCCGCACCGGATGCCCCCGCCCGGTGGCCGCCCCAGGGTGGGACGGAGCGGTGTTTCCACGGACACGGGAGCCGTCGTGGCCGGAGAGGTCTCGTTCTTCGAGCTGGGTGTCGCCGACCCCGAGCGGGCCCGGACCTTCTACGCGGGGCTGTTCGGCTGGACCTTCGAGCCCGGGCCGTCGGAGGGCGGCGGCTACGCGATCCGCACGTCCAAAACCCCCGGTGGAGTGCATGGAGGGGATGCGGGAGCGGGGCCGTACGTCTTCTTCCGGGTCGACGACATGCAGGCGGCCGTCACGCTCGTGCGCGAGCTGGGCGGCACGGTCACCGAGGGGGGCGATGCCGGCGGCGACGAGGAGACGGTCGCGCGCTTCGGCCGCTTCCAGCTGTGCCACGACGACCAGGGGCCCCCCTTCGGCCTCCACCAGCCGTCGGTCGGCGCCTGACACGGCCCCACGGCTGACGCAGGGCTGCGGGCTCCCGCCCCGCACAGGTCGGGGCGGGAGCCCGCACAGGTGTGGGGCGGGAGCCTGGGACCTCCAAGGGCGGCTGTGGCCTCAGTGGGCGGACCGGGCCGCCCCCTCCGCTCCCGGCCGCTCGAACTGGGTGCGGTACAGCTCCTCGTACCGCCCCCGGGCGGCCAGCAGCTCGTCGTGCGTGCCCCGTTCGACGACCCGGCCCGCCTCGACCACCAGGATCAGATCGGCGGCCCGCACCGTCGACAGCCGGTGGGCGATCACGACCGCCGTACGGCCCTCGAGGGCCTCGGCCAGTGCTTCCTGGACGGCGGCCTCCGAGGTGGAGTCGAGGTGGGCGGTCGCCTCGTCCAGGATCACCACCCGCTGACGGGCCAGCAGCAGCCGTGCGATGGTGAGCCGCTGGCGTTCGCCGCCGGACAGCCGGTAGCCGCGCTCGCCGACCACCGTGTCCAGCCCTTCGGGCAGTGACGCCACCAGGCCGTCCAGACGGGAGCGGCGCAGCGCGTCCCAGATCTCCTCCTCGGTGGCCTCCGGCCGGGCGAGCAGGAGATTGGCACGCACCGACTCGTGGAAGAGGTGGCCGTCCTGTGTGACCATGCCGAGCGTCTCCCGGATCGACTCGGCCGTCAGATCCCGTACGTCGACACCGTTCAGCCGCACGGCGCCGGCATCGGTGTCGTACAGCCGGGGGAGCAACTGCGCGATCGTCGACTTACCGGCCCCGGACGACCCCACCAGTGCGACCATCTTGCCGGGCTCCGCCGTGAACGAGACATCGTGCAGCACCTGCTCGCCACCCCCCGTGTCGAGCGTGGCGACCTCCTCGAGCGAGGCGAGGGAGACCTTCTCGGCGGAGGGGTAGCCGAAGGAGACCCCGTCGAACTCCACGGACACCGGACCGTCGGGTACCCGGCGGGCATCGGGCTTCTCGGCGATCAGTGGCCGGAGGTCGAGGATCTCGAAGACCCGTTCGAAGCTGACCAGGGCGCTCATCACCTCGACCCGTGCCCCCGCCAGCGCCGTCAGCGGTGCGTAGAGCCGGGTGAGCAGCAGGGCCAGGGCGACGACGGCCCCGGGCTCCAGGCTGCCGCGCAGCGCGTAGTAGCCGCCGAGCCCGTAGACCAGGGCGAGGGCCAGGGCCGACACCAGGGTGAGCGCCGTGATGAAGGTGGACTGCAGCATCGCCGTACGGATGCCGATGTCACGCACCCGCCCCGCGCGGGCGGCGAACTCGGCGGACTCGTCGGCCGGGCGCCCGAAGAGCTTGATGAGCGTCGCGCCCGGCGCCGAGAATCGCTCGGTCATCTGGGTGCCCATGGTGGCGTTGTGGCCGGCGGCCTCCCGTTGGAGGTCCGCCATCCGGGCGCCCATCCTGCGGGCGGGGACGACGAACACCGGCAGGAGGACGAGGGCGAGCAGCGTGATCTGCCAGGAGATCGTGAGCATCACGGCCAGGGTCAGCAGCAGGGTGACGACGTTGGAGACCACGCCGGAGAGGGTGTTGCTGAACGCCCGCTGGGCGCCGATCACGTCGTTGTTGAGCCTGCTGACCAGAGCGCCGGTCCTGGTGCGGGTGAAGAAGGCGACAGGCATCCGCTGGACGTGGTCGAACACGGCGGTGCGCAGGTCGAGGATCAGCCCCTCACCCAGGGTCGCGGACAGCCACCGGACGAGGAGCCCGAGACCCGCCTCCGCCACGGCGATCAGGGCGATGAGCAGGGCGAGACGTGTGACCGTTCCGGCCTGCTCGTCCTGCACGATCGCGTCGACCACGCGCCCCGCCAGCACCGGTGTGGCCACCGCCAGCAGGGCGGTGACCACACTGAGGAGCAGGAAGCGGACGATCCGGCCCCGGTGCGGCCGGGCGAACGCCGCGATGCGGTGCAGCGTGGCCCTGGAGAACGGCCTGCGGTCCTTCTGTGCGTTCAACGAGCTGTGCAGTGAATGCCACGCCGTGACTTCCATGTCCATGCGGTGCCTCCGGGGTCGGTCGGTATGCATGGCACGCTAGGACCTCAAGTAACGTTGAGGTCAAGCGTTCCCGGCCGGCGTCACCCGCTTGTGCGTTCAGCGCGCCCGTACGGTCGCCATGACCTCGCGGTCCGGCTGCAGCGTCAGCGTCGGCACGGGGTTGATGGTGCCCGGGTCCACCTCCAGTTCGAAGCGGCGCGCCAGGACGGCGAGGATCAGCACCGACTCGACCATCGCGAAGCGCGTACCGAGACAGACCCGGGGGCCGCCGCCGAACGGGTACCAGGCGTACTCGGGGATCTCGTCCCCGTCCTCCGCGTCCCAGCGTTCCGGGCGGAACGCCTCGGGTTCCGTGAACCACCGTCCGTCCCGGTGCGTGACCCACTGGCTGCTCCACACCCGTGTGCCCTCCGGCATCGGGACGCCACCGATCCGGGCTCCCTCCTTGGCGATCCCGGTGACCAGCCAGATCGTCGGGTACAGCCGGAGGGTCTCCTTCACCACCGCCTGGGCGTAGGGCAGTTGTGCGTAGTCCTCGATGCCCGGATCCCGGTCGCCGAGTACCCGGTCCAGCTCCTCGGTGAGTGCCGCCAGCGCGTGCGGGGTGCGGGAGAGCAGGTACCAGGCCCATACCAGCGTCGAACTGGTCGTCTCGTGGCCGCCGATGTAGAGGGTGACCGTCTCGTCGCGGATCTCCTTGTCGGAGAGGCGCGCCCCGGTTTCGTCCACCGCGGTGAGCAGCCGGCTCAGGAGGTCGGGGCGCTCCCCGTCCCCGTCGCGATGGCGGGCCACCACACGTGCGACCTCCGCGTCGATCACCGCGGCGGCCTTCCTGATCCTGCTCCGGCCGGGAGTCGGCACCCAGTCGGGCAGGACGGCGCCGAGCCCGCTGAACTCCTTGCCGATCTCCTGCTGGGCGATGTCCATGGCGCGGCCCATCGACTCCGCGTCGGCCGGTGTGTCCACCCCGAAGATGGTGCGGACGGCGATCTTCTGCGTCAGGGCCGCCATCTCCCGCTTGACGTCCACGCGTCGGCCGTCCGACCAGGTGCCCGCCAGCTCCAGCGCGCACGCCGTCATGGTGGAGGCGTACGACTTCACCTGCCTGGGTCGCACGGAGGGCTGGACGAGCGACCGCTTGCGCCGCCAGTCGGTGCCGCGCGCGACGACGACACCGTTGCCCATGACCGTACGGAAGGCGATGCCCAGCAGCGGCTGGTCGAAGGTGCGTTCCGTCTCGGTGAGCAGCTCGCCGATGTGCTCGGGATCGGAGATGAAGACGCAGTCGTTGCGGCCGAAGCGCCAGCGCACCATGTCCCCGTAGCCGCGCAGGCGCTCGAAGAAGGCGAGGGGGTCCTTGCCGAACTGCGGCAGGCTCCCCAGTAAGGGCAGGCCCCTGGGCCCCTGGACGAGCCGGTGGCCGCTCGGCTCGGTGTCGAGGGCCGAACCGGTTTCCGCGGACATGGGAACTCCCGTCATCTGCCGTACGCGGTACGTGAGTTGCTGAGCCTAGTACCAGTCGTTCGGGTTCGGGCGGAAGTCGCCGGCGCCGGGCACCGGCAAGCCCGGGGGCCGCAGACGGTGGTCTGCGGCCCTCGGTGCGGGTGTCACGCCGTCAGGCCCCCGGCGGCACCCGGGAAGGACGCCCGCTGCCGCGCGCCAGGGAGTAGCCGGACATCGCTGCGAGCGCGGCGAGTACGCCGCCACCGACGGTCCACAGCCAGCGGTCGGTCCACCAGCCGGAGGACCAGCCGTCCTCGGGCTCGACACCGATCGAGGTACCTCCCTGTGCCGGGTCCTCGTCCTGGGCCGAGACGGCGGACACGCCCGGTACCAGGGGTTCGGCGAGGGCGCCGTCCACGTCGTGGGCGCCGCCCCGGCCCGCCGAGGTCACCTCGGTCTCGACGTGGACCGGCAGACCCAGGTCCTCCTCGGCCGGACGGACCGCCGTAAGGCGTACGTAGTAGCTGCCGGGCAGCGGGTCCGACGCCCACGGCTCGGACCAGGCGCGCACGGTGCGCAGTACGCAGGACAGCTCGACGGCGTCCGCGTCCGGTGCCGCCTTCCTCGTCTGGTGGCCGTACACACAGGCCTGGCGTCGGCGGAGACCGTCGTACACGTCGACCTGCCACGTCGAGGCGCCGTGCCGGGTGGCGCTCTCCGGCAGGCTCACCTTGGCGCGGACGGTGGGGCGCTGTCCGGCGTCGGCGGGGAAGACCCAGTACAGGTAGTCACCCGTGGACGCGTCCGCGGTGGCCGTCTGCTCCTGCTGGATCTCCGTGGCGGTACGGAAGGTGGTACCCGCCTCCGTCGGGCCGGCCGCCTCGCCGTCCGCCGGGCTCGCGCTCGCGGACGGGTCGTCGGCGACGGCCGTGCCCGCCGACGTGAGCAGCGTGACCGCTGCCAGCAGCGCGCCCACGCATCCACGCCTCAGGGTGCTGCTGCGGGTGATACGCATCAGTTGGTCCTCCATACGGCGACGCGGCGGCGTGAGATCCAGCCGGACAGCAGGCCGGCGGCCAGTCCGGTCAGCACCATCGCGCCCAGCAGCCACCAGCCCCGGCCCAGACCGAACGCGGCGACGTCGGCGGCTTCGTCGGGAGCGTCCACGAGGTCGATGGTCAGCTCGACGGGCATGCCGGGCGTCGTCTTCACGGAGGCGGGCGCCGAGAAGGAGTTGGCGAGCTGGAGGCACACGGACTCGGCGGCGGGCTTCACGTCGGTGTCGTCGGGGGTGTCCTGTCCGGACCTTGGGTAGCGCAGCCCGGTGGAGACGGCGTCCGTGCGCCCCGTGCCGGACTCGGAGCCCCGGACGATCTCACGGCCGTGCGTGGTCAGGGCGCGCAGCAGGACTCCGTAGTCGTCGTTCACCGCGCGGTCGGCCGAGACGCTCACCGAGGCGCGCAGCTCCTGCCCGGGCAGGACATCCACCCGGTACCAGCGGTGCTTGCCGATCTCCTGCCGGTCCGTGTAGAGCCCGGCCTTCAGCTCCGGGGCCGCGGAGCAGCTGCCCGCGCCCTCGGTCGCCACCGGGGTGATGACGGGCTCGGCGGCGCGGTCGACCAACTGCTTGACACGGCCGGAGAGTTCGTCGGTGTGCTGGACCGCCGTGTACGTGCCGCCGGTGGCTTCGGCGATGCAGGTCAGCTGCTGCCGGATCTTGGCGTTCGGTACCAGGCCCAGCGTGTCGATGACCAGGTGGATCCCCCGGGCGGCGATGTCGCGCGCGACCTCGCAGGGGTCGAGCGGGCCGCAGGTGTCCTCGCCGTCGGTGATCAGGACGATCCGCCGGGTGGCGTCCCCGCCCTCGAGGTCGTCGGCGGCACCGAGCAGGGCGGGTCCGATCGGGGTCCAGCCGGTCGGCGCCAGGGTGGCGACGGCGGTCTTGGCCTCGGTGCGGTCGAGCGGGCCGACCGGGTAGAGCTGCTCGGTGTCCTTGCAGCCGGTCTTCCGGTCGTCCCCCGGATAGTCGGCGCCGAGCGTACGGATGCCGAGCTCCACCTCGTCGGGCACCGCGTCCAGGACGTCGTTGAACGCCTGCTTGGCGGCTGACATCCGGGACTCGCCGTCGATGTCGCGGGTACGCATGGAACCGCTGACGTCAAGGACGAGTTCGACCTTGGGTGAAGCGGCGGTGGGGGGTTCGTCGGCGGCGGCCGGAAGGGCGGTGCCGAGCCCGGCGGCCAGGGTGGCGAGCAGGACGCACACCCCGGCCGTCAGCCGTTTTCTTATGATCATCGCCGGATCTTATTGAAGATCCACAGTCAATCCCAAAACGCGTGCGACGGACGCGGTCCCGGGTTCTTCCTCATCCGCCGAGCAGTGGCTCGGCAGCCGTGTCCAGCACCGAACCGACCCGCTCCCAGGTCTCCATGTCCCTTTCCACCGGCGGGAGTTCGGCATCGGTGGTGTCCGACTTCGCGTTCCACCGGGTCGCGATGGCGACCGGATCGCCGCCACCCGCCGCGGAAGCGGCCAGCGCGGCCGCGCCGAGCGCGACCAGTTCGCCGCTGCCCGGCACGATCAGGGGACGGCCGGAGAGCCGGCGCACGGTCTCCACCCAGGTGCGCCCCTGGGCGCCGCCACCGATCAGCCGCAGCGGCCGGCCGGCGACCTCGGGGTCGGCCGGGTCGAGGCCGCATGCCCGCAGCAGCTCGTCGAGCGCCCGCAGCACGGTGAAGGCTGCCCCCTCGTACGCGGCGCCGAGCAGTTGCTGCGGTGTGGTGTCGTGCCGCAGCCCGGTGAGAAGTCCGGAGGAGCGGGGGAGATCCGGGGTGCGTTCGCCGTCGAGGTACGGGAGGAGCACGGCCTCGCCGCCGGGCGTCGCGTCGTCGCGGTGCAGGCCGAGCAGGCCGGCCACCTTGTCGACGGCCAGGGTGCAGTTGAGGGTGCAGGCCAGGGGGAGATACGTACCGTCGGCCGCGGCGAACCCCGAGAGGGCCGTGGACGCCGGGCGGGTCCGGGAAGCGGCGAAGACCGTGCCCGAGGTGCCGAGGCTCAGGACGGGGTGGTCCAGCAGCCCCGCGCCGCCCAGGCCGAGGCCCACCGCGGCGCTCATGTTGTCCCCGGTGCCGGCCGCGACGGCGATCCCGGCCGGCAGGCCGAGCGCTTCGGCGGCGGCCTCGGTCAGGGAACCGATCCGGGTCCCGCCCGTGGCGGCGACCTCCGGCAGCATGGAGACGTCCAGGCCGAGGAGGTCCAGGAGCTCCGGGTCGTACGCGCCCGTGGCCGTGGAGTACCAGCAGGTCCCCGACGCGTCACCCGGATCCGTCGCCGCGACACCCGCGAGCCGCTCCGTGAGGAAGTCGTGGGGCAGCCGCACGGAGGCCGTGGCCGCGGCGTTCTCCGGGTCGTTCTCGCGCAGCCACCGCCACTTGGTCGCGGTCATGGACGCGACGGGCACCGTGCCGGTGCGCGCGGTCCACGCCTCCGCGCCGCCCAGCTCGGCGACGAGCGCGGCCGCCTGCGGCGCGGAGCGCGTGTCGTTCCACAGCAGCGCGGGGCGCAGTGGGCGGCCGGTCCCGTCGAGGGTCACGAGGCCGTGCTGCTGCCCTGCGACGGCGATTCCGGTGACGGAGGACGCGGAGAGCCCGGACTCCTTGAGCCCGGCCGCGACGGCGTCGCACAGCGCCCGCCACCAGACCTCGGGGTCGGTCTCGCGTGCCCCGCCCTCGCCCGTGACGACGTGCGGGGCGCGGCCGACGGCGAGCAGCTCACCGGTCTCGGTGTCGGTGACTGCAGCCTTGGTGGACTGGGTGGAGCTGTCCACGCCGATGACGACGGTACGCGGCGGCATGGGCTACCTCTTCTCGTGCGGTTTCCGGTGGTGCGGGTTTTGGGAGTGCGACAAACAAATTACGTGATCGACGGCGTGCGGAACAGAGGTCACCCCCGTTTCGTCCTCCGGGGGGTTACGTCCGCACGGTGTCGCGTGCATAATTAATCAGGTCAGTGAACAAATAGGCCCGGGGTAGTGACGACGGCTCCGGACCCCAGGCAGGCGAAGGCGGACACACCATGACGGAACGCTTCACTCCCACTCCCGCGGACAGGTTCACCTTCGGTCTGTGGACCGTGGGCTGGCGTGGCAACGACCCGTTCGGTGACGCGACGCGTCCCGCGCTG
>NZ_JNXG01000014.1 GCF_000717025.1 Streptomyces atroolivaceus | reverse complement strand
CCGCTGGAACAACTCCCACAACTCGTCCGGCACCAGCCGCTCAACGATCCCCACCATGACTCACAGAATACCTAGTCGCCCAAATGAGATGACTTCTAAAGCCCGGACGCGGCAACGCGAACCGCAGCACGCCTTCGAAGGGCAGTCCTTCCACGGTGCCTACTGGCACTTCGACGCCCAGACCGGTGATGTCGACACCTGCGCGAGCGACGACCTGCATCACCCGGATCCCGGACGCGTCGTCTCCTGACAGCAGCACGACCGGCCGACGCTCGTCGAACTCCACCCACCAGACTTCGCCACGTTGCACATGTCCTCCTGACACAGGAACGGCGGGCGGACGCTGCGCGACCCCGACGCGCTGTGGAGACGGGGGAGGCCACCCGTTGATCACCGATGTGTGAAGACGAACGATCACGCGGTGGCCGCAGTTCACAGCGTAGACCCTGCCCGCTGGCAGGAGGCGTTCGAGGGCCTGAAAAGCCGGATAGCGGGTCGGTCCATACGGGTCGAACCCCGGTTCTAGGTAAGGAAGTTGGTGCTCGGACTGCTGTGGGACCTGCCGCGCAAGGACTGCTGGACCCTCGCCGATCGGGCAGGGGAAGGGCCCGAACGGCATGCAGCGCCTGCTCGGCCGGGCCAAGTGGGACGCCGAACGGGTCCGCGACGATGGGTGTGACTACGTGGTGGACATCGTCGAAGCCTTCATGACAGCAGCCCGAACCGGGGATACCCGAAGAATGATCCAGCTGCTCGCGCCCGACAGCGTCCGCGACACAGACGCAGCACTCCTGCCTCGCGGAGCCCGCACCGTCGTCATCGGTGCTGTCGACATCGCGTCCGAGACCGCGCATTTCCGTCATCGCATTCAGGCGGCTTGCAGACTCACCGTCAACGACAAACCGGTGTACCTCATCGCCCCAGGAGGACATCCCCTCGCCACGATCGAGATCAGCACGGCCAACCAGAAGGTCACAAGAATCACGCTGCGATTGGCCCGAACCGACGACCATTTCGCGGCCGCCCTACCGTAAAGCCCCTCCTGACCCGCAACAACCAGACCCCGCAAACTACGACGCCGGCCTCCGACTACGAGCCCCGATGGTCCGGACCGACGGCGTCCGTCCTCTGACGAGGACAAAGTGATCACGACCCCGCAGAGGCCACATGGCGGTTCTTCGCGGAGCGGGTGGCTTCGTGGCCCGGGTTCGCTGTCCTACGGTGGCGGGTCTTATCTGGCTCGCTGCCGCAGTCACGGTCAGGAAGCTACCGAAGGGTGGACTCAAGCAGCAGTTCGCTCAGGTCCGACGGCATGGTGATCATGCAGTCGTGCCCGGTCGGAAGTTCCCGTATCCGCGCCGGTGAGCCGTTGGGCTGTGTCGCGGGGACGGGCCGCCGCACGATGCCTTCCGGCTCTGCGCCGACACAGTGGATGTGCGTGCGCGGAACCGAGGCCAAGGCGGGGTTGTCCATCCGGACCGGTTGCCGCAGGCAGCGCACCGGCTGGTCGGAGAGCGTCGCACGCAGCCATGCGATGTCCGCCGGGTCGGTGACCCCGAACAGGCCGAGGGGCGGAGGCATCTCGGGCATCGGCGGGATGCGCCAGCCGTTGTCGGACTTGGCTGCCAGGTCGATCAGGTTCTGGGACATGGGCTGCACGTCGACGGCGGTCTCGCCGTGCTCCGGGACCATCGCGTCCAGGTACACCAGATGCGCGATCCGTTCCGGCACCTCGTTGGTCACGGACGAGACGACCAGCCCCGCGTAGCTGTGACCCACGAGCACCACCTCGGTCAGGTCCTCCTCGTGGATCAGCTTCACGACGTCCTCGACGTGCGTGTCGAGCCCCACCTCGGGGCCGAGCAGGTGTGCCTTGTCGCCGGCACCGGTCAGCGAGGGCGCGAACACGCGGTGTCCGGCCGACTCGAGCAGCGGGACCACCCGCTCCCAGCACCGGCCGCTGTGCCAGGCACCGTGTACCAGCAGAAAAGTTGACATCTGGGAAATCTTCTTCCTCTTCGGGGCGTGGAGGCGCGGGAACACTGCGGTTCCTGTTTGTGCCTCGGTACTCTTCGGGAACCGAAATCATCGTGCTGCACCTGCCGCACCCCGATCAATAAGGCACATTGAGGTGCCCCGGTTCTCTGGAGGTAACCATGAGCGGCACAGCGGACGGCGAATCGCGGCCGACACGGCCGGAGGACCCGTGTAAGGCCCGTGAAGTGCTCGGCATCGTCGGCGACAAGTGGTCGCTGCTGATCGTTCGTAACCTCAGCCAGGGGCCACGCCGCTTCACCGAACTCAAGCGGGCCGTGGACGGGATCAGCCAGCGCATGCTCACCGTCACCCTGCGCGGCCTGGAACGCGATGGGATCCTGACACGGACCGTCCGCAATGTCATGCCACCGCACGTCAGTTACGAACTCACTCCGATGGGCAGGACCCTCCGCGAAGCCACCGCACCCCTCCTGGAGTGGAGCATCACGCACCTGACGCACATCGACGCCGCCCGCGCCGTGTACGACGCTCGCCCCGACACCCCGCCCGCGTGACCCCCACCCAGGCTGCCCCTTACCGATCGCAGGTACGGCTCGATGAGCTTCGCTGGTCATCGGTGAACGGTCGCCATGCCACCCGGCGTTCTACGGCGACCAGCCTCACCGCGGCAGCGCAATGCGCATATTGATCACGTCTGCACCCAGGCCCTGGGACTGGAGGGCTTACGGAGGCATGGGGAGCCTTGTGGTTGTCGAACGCGGCCATTGACCAGCAAGGCTGTCCATGCCTCCGCCTCTGCTGCTGTGAGCTCTCTCCCCGCAGCAGCACGCCCGGAGGCCGGCAGGGAACCGGTTCGTCAGGCCGCTGCCGCCCGCAGCGAGAGCAAGGGCAGGAGAAGACCCGCCGCTCCCGCTGGACGCTCGCCCGGTGAGCCGTACGCGGTCGCGCTGGGAGGCGACCCCCGGGGGAGTTGTCGCCCGGCGCGCAGCCGCGGAGCTCATGAGAACCGCACGATGCGGCGATGAGTTTTCCCGGCACATCCGGTCTACGGTTCGTCAGGTGATCAGAAAGCGCGAAGCAGGAGGAGCGACATGAGCCAGTTGCTGCGGGTCCAGAACTTCACCGTCTCGAGCGACGGGTTCGGCGCCGGTGAGGACCAGAGCCTCGAGAAGCCGTTCGGCCATGCTGATCCGGGGAACTTGCTCGCCTGGGCCTTTGCCACCGACCACCCACCCATCAACCGCTCCGAACCCGGTGGCCGAGGTCTGGACGACTACTTCACGCGGGACTACGCCCGCAACATCGGCGCCGAGATCATGGGCCGCAACAAGTTCGGGCCGCAGCGCGGGCCCTGGCAGGACTACGAGTGGCAGGGGTGGTGGGGTGAAGAGCCTCCTTTCCACACGCCGGTGTTCGTCATGACGCACCACAAGCGCCCGTCGTTCACGCTCTCCGACACCACGTTCCACTTCGTCGACGGTGACCCGGCCGCGGTGCTCGCCCAGGCGAAGGAGGCGGCGCAGGGCCAGGATGTCCGGCTCGGCGGTGGGGCCACGATCATCCGGCTGTTCCTCGATGCCGACCTCGTCGACACCTTGCATGTGGCGGTCGCGCCGACGGAGCTCGGCTCCGGGGCCCGGCTGTGGGAGTCCCCCGATGAGCTGCTCGACCGGTTCCACCAGGACGTCGTGCCCAGCCCGAGCGGCGTGACGCACCACCTGTTCTGGCGGAAGTGAGGCAGGGCTGCGGTGTACAACGCGGTGCCCGCGCGCGGCGCGTCCGGCCGCGCTGGCCCGGTGATGTCGGGGCCGTGCAGCTGACGCAAGTCCGTCAGGCCGCTGGGCCCCCTACATGGGCGCCCGCGTCCGCCTCTTCCGTCACCCGCGGTGAGACGGTCAGGCCGTGTGCTGGTAAGACGGGTAGGTGATGTACCCGGCGTCGCCACCCTGGTAGAAGGTGTTCTCGTCGGCGGGCGCGAGAGGCAGACCTGAGCGCAGGCGTTCGGTCAGGTCGGGGTTGGCGAGGAATCCGCGGCCGAAAGCGATCAGGTCAGCGCCCAGGCCCAGCCAGCGGTCGGCCTCCGCCATCCCGGTCTGCTTCGGGCCGCCGGGCACGCTGGGACTGACGATCAGGGTGCCCGGCCAGGTCTTGCGCAGTTGAAGGAGAGTGTCCTCGTCGGTGGTGGCCTCCAGATGCACGTAGGCGAGGTCGAGGCGGGCAAGCTCCGTCAGCAGAGCGGTGTTCAGCTCGGCCGCGTCGTCCTCGGTCACACCCCAGATACCGCCGCCGGGCGACAGACGGATGCCGGTACGGGCTGCGCCCACGGACTCGACTGTGGCGGCGGCTGCCTCGACGGCGAACCGGATCCGGTTGGTGATCGAGCCGCCGTAGCGGTCGTCGCGCAGGTTGGCGTTGGATGACAGGAACTGGGAGATCAGGTAGCCGTTGGCGCCGTGCAGCTCGACCCCGTCGAAGCCCGCGTCGACAGCGCCGAGGGCGGCACGTGCGAAGGACCGGACGTGCTCGGGAACCTCGCCGGTCTCCAGGGCCCGCGGTACGGGCATCGGCTGCGGGCCGGTCGGGGTGAATACGCTGCCCTCGCCGGACACAGCCGATGGGCCGACCGGCTGAAGGCCCGTGGTCTCGTGGTGCGAGACCCGGCCGCCGTGCATGATCTGGGCGAAGATGCGTCCGCCGTTGGCGTGGACCGCGTCGGTCACCTGCCGCCAGGAATCCGTCTGCTCGTCGGTGTGCAGGCCGGGTGTGCCCGGATTGGACTGCCCGACGCGGCTGGGCTGGACGCCCTCCGTGACGATCAGTCCGGCCGTGGCGCGTTGCGCGTAGTAGGTGGCCATCGAAGGGGTGGCAAGACCCCCGGCGGCGGCCCGGACGCGGCTCATGGGGGCCATGACGGTCCGGTTGGGCAGCGTGAGCTCGCCGAGACGGTAACTACTGAACAGGGACGGCATGCCGGTTCTCCTCGTTTACGCATGTGCTCCGGCTGCCGAAGCACATGTGTACGCTAAAACCTGACATCAATGTCAGAGGCAACTGGGAGACCCCACGGATTCGTGTGGGGTACACCACAGGCTCTCTGGCGCTGTGGACCACCGGGAGACAGTCATGCGGATCGGAGAACTCGCGGCACGCGCCGGAGTGAGTGTGCGGTCATTGCGCTACTACGAGCAGCGGGGACTTCTCACCAGTACCCGCACGCCGAGCGGACAACGGCAGTACACGGAACACGACGTGGACCGCGTTCGCTTCATCCAGGGGCTGTACGCGGCCAATCTCTCCAGCAGCACCATCGCCGAACTCATGCCGTGCCGCGAAACCCCGAGCAAGCACAACTCCGATGCCACGCTGGAGCGGATGGCCCGTGAACGCGAGCGGATCACGGCGCGGATCGACGATCTCCTGAGGGCCAGGGACACCCTCGACAGGATGGTGGTCACAGCCCGGGCCCACCGCGAGTCCCTGATACACCCCGAAACCGGCGCCGGTAAGACCACCATCCTGGCGGCCGCGGCGAGGTAGGTGTCGAACAGCAGACCGTCGTGCGAGTGCACAGGGACATGCTCGTAGGCCGAAAGATTTCCATGTTGCACTTACGGCATCGCAGCCCCGCACGCGTTTGCCACAAGGAGAGCCTGGCCCGCAGCCTGCGTGGTCGTGGGCGATGCGCCAGTTGGAGTGCCTTCACGTCAGGAATTCCGACGTACTCTGCGTCGTCGCCGACAGGGCACGCGAAGTCCTGTGACCGCAGGACGGCGTCGTATCGGGCGGTCGTCAGGCCGTCCCGCCAGCCCTGTCGTTGCAGTTGTCGACTTTCACTGAGGTTGTCGCGTGACCTGGGCGGGCTCGGCTTTCCGCCGAGCCCGCCACGCCGGCTCCACACCGGAGCCGGATCCGTGCGACGCCCTCAGCGCTGCAGTGTCAGCAGACCCGGACGGTAGGGCAGGAGGCCGTAGTCGCCGCTGGAGTTGGGGCTGCGCCCTTGATAAAGCAGCTGCAGATTGCAGGGATCGACGGTCATGGTTTGGTCGGGGCTTGAGCGGATCAGTTCGCCGTGGCTGATGTCGTTGGTCCAGGTGGCGCCGCTGTTGGCCTTGCCGGCGAAAGGATTGTTCTCGGTCGCGGCCTGGGGTGTCCATGAGCCGCTCAGACTGGTTGCCGTGAACGAGCGGAAATAGCGGCCCTGCGAGCCGATCGCCTCGACGATCATGAGGTAGCGGTTCTGGCCCTGGAGCTTGTAGACCTGCGGGGCTTCGAACAGGTTGTTCGTGGTGTCACTCATGATCACTGTCGAGGTGGTGCCGAAGCTCCCCGGGAAGTTTCCGATCGGCATGCTGGACCGGTAGATCTTGCCGTTGTCACCGGCGAAGAACAGGTACATGTTCGTCCCGTCACCGATGAGCGTCTGGTCGATGGGTCCTGTCCCGGAGCCGGAGATGCTTCCGGAGAACAGCACCTGCTGGGATGACCAGCCGTTCGGGTTGGTGGGGTCGCTCGACGTCCGGTAGGAGAAGGCGGTCCCGCCCCACTGGTAGGCGAGCACCCAGATGTTCTTCGGCGCGAAGTAGAAGAGCGTGGGCGCGACGGCGGAGGTCGACATCGTGTTCTGGCTGGTCGAGGCCATCTCCGACCAATTGGTGAACAGGCCGAAGTTCATCGAACCCCAAGTGGTCCCCGTGTCGTGCGTCGTCGCGTAGACGAGTTGCCTGCCGTTGTGAGGGACGACGGTGAAGTCCTTGAGCGAGACCCACCCAGGCTTGGGCTGCGCCAGCGCGCCCGTCGATGTCCAGCGGTATGTCGATGGAAGATCGCACGGGCCGGGGTCGCCGCCGGCCTTGACGAGCTGCCACTGCTGGTTGGTGCCGCCCCAGTCGTCGTACTGGACGATGTTCGCGTTGTCGGCGGTGGAGGCGCCTTGCACTTCGAGGGCCTTGTTGCTGTGGCGTGAGATGAACCTCACGTAGCCGTCCGAGCTGTCGGCCAGCCGCCACTGCTGGTTGGTGCTGTTCAGGTCGGCCCACTGGACGATGGAACCGCCGTTCGCGGTGGACCAGTTGTGGACGTCGAGCACCTTGCCCGAGTGGCGGGACTTGATGCGGTAGTAGCCGCCCCCCGAGTCGACGAACTGCCACTGCTGCTGGACCTGATCGTTCTTGGTCCACTGGGTGATGCGGGCGCCGTCGTTGGTCGCCATGTTGTAGACATCCAGGGCCTTGCCGCTGTTGCGGCTGACCAGCACATACGAGGCGTTGGGGTCTACGGTCGCCGCACCGGCGGGCTGGGCACCGAGGAAAGTGGCCACGAGCAGCAACGGCGCAAGGATGGCGAGTAAGCGTCTTGAATGGACAGGGGGCGGGCGGCGGAACCACATCAGAGAGCCTCCTTTGGGGCGGGGGTGGGGTGACCCCGACGAACTGCGAGGGGACGTTCCGGGGGCAAGGACAATCTCGAAAGGTTTCGAAAGACTTCCGGTTCTTTGACGTCACAAGCTAGGAACGTGGGGCCCTCTGGTCAAGGCCTGACACTGATCTGTCCACAAGCAGCACTTCAGCCCTCGGGTTTGACAAGCTGTCGCGTCGGCCGGAAAGGCCTGCATACTCGCCCTTGCTTCGGCTTCAAGGCATCCGCCGGCGGTGAGGTCGGAGGTTCGTCGTCCGGCTCGCCGGGATTCTAGAAAGTTTCGGAAGGAGAGCAGAAATAATTTCTGCGGGGAGTATTGACGATCCATCATCAATACCGCGACCATTCTGTCTGAGTGACCGGTCGTAGTTCGATATTTCGAACCGTACTGGTCCCTTGGGCAACCTGGTGCTGCACGGCGTATCCCTGTACAACTGCACGACGGAGCCAGGCACCAAAGCACCTGCGCCACCCGTTTCGTTCCGGTGAGGTTCGCACCGGCTCGTCCTGGCTCTTCATGCAGTTGGAGAGGCACGCGACGCCGCGTGGCGGTCGCCCGGCTGAGCCGCGATGGAGTACCCCGTGCCCCTGTTGAAACCCCGACGCCGCACGCCCCCCCGACCACCGACCGGGTGCCTTCCACGCCCCTCGAGATGGTGATGACTACACGCTGGAGTACCGCGACGGTGCCGCTGACCGGCACTTTCAGGCGATGGTCGACGGGCCCGAGGACGTCGTTGCGGCGATCACCGGCTGGGTCCGCCAGGAAGCCGGTTGGCAAGGCGGTCTGCCCTGGTCGCTGCTGGACATGGGACCCGCCCGCGAGGTGCCGCCGCTCGACCTCGCCGAGGACGAGCACAAGGAGTTGGAGAAGCGCGTCCGCGAAGTACTGGTCGGCGGCTACGCCTCTCGCGCCGAACTGGCCGATCTCGCCGAGGAGTACCTGGTCACCAAGGATCGCCGGCCCGTTTCGCGCGAGCAGGCGGAAGCACTGGCTGACCGGTTGTGGCTGGAGCGGGTCGCGGAGCAAGCCGCATGGCAGGGCGAGACCGATGCTGAACGGCTCACTCGCGCGTTCACCGCCCTCCAAGAGGCTGGTATCACCTCCCGCGAGAACTTCACCTGCTGCCGTAGCTGCGGTCAGTCCGAGATCGGCGATGAAGGCGAGCCCGACGCCCGCGGCTTCGTCTACTTCCACACCCAATGCACGGATTCGGCCGCAGCCGGCCACGGACTGATGCTCCTTTACGGCGGTTTCGACGACTCGTCCGAGACCACTGCAGCCATCGGCCACGAGGTCGTGGTTGCCCTCACAGCAGTCGGCCTCCACGCCGAGTGGGACGGTGACCCCGCCCGGGCCATCACCGTCACCCCTCTGGACTGGCGCCGCCGCCTGGTCGGTTAAGAGGGGCATCAAAAATCACGCCCACATCAGGACTGATGCGAGGGTAACGGCTGCCGTGCAGGACTGGGCGGTCTTATCGTCGCGGGTGGTGATGCCTCGCCACTGCTCGAGGCGGTCGGAGCACCGGTCCACGCCGTTGCGGCGCTTGTGGACCTCCTTGTCGAAGGCCGGAGGGCGGCCGCCGAGGAAGTCCTTGCGGGGCGGATCGACACCACCGGCTACTGCTGTTCCGCAGTCCTACTGCGGCTTGGACGCGCACGCCGGTCATCAGTTCCAGATGAGCCTGCCGTCCTGAACACGTCCAGTTGCGCCCTGCTGCCCCGCGGAAATCTGCGCCACCAGGGCGACCGTCTCGCTGAACAGAGCGGTCAGTGACTCGATTGCCGGTGAGCAAGACCGCGCGGGGCAGCCCGTACGCCACGATGCTTGCGCCAGTTCAGTTGGCACTTGTGCTGCTGAGTCGGCACCACGGATCAGCCCGGTTGGCACACAGCGCGCCCCTACGCCTGATCTGCGGCTTGCTCGGATTTCGTGTGCGCAGGTGCGCTATGCGACTGTGCTTGTCGTGAACTCTCGGCTCGTAGGGCCGCGACTTCGCCCCGTAGTTCGGTCAGTTCCCGGTGCAGTGCCTGGATGGCGACGATGGCCACTCCGTTGGCGTCGGTGCAGCAGATCGTGCGGTCGTTCTCACCGACCCTGAACGCTTTCCACCAGTCCTGCGCCATGGGGCCCAGGTGGCGTACGTGCGGCGGGTCCCAGTGGTACCGCCACGTACTGACCGGCAACTGCACCACCTGCTCCAGCACGTGGTATCCGTTGACCGGATCTATGCCGCGCACCGCACCCGACACGGCATCGGAAGCCAGGCCGGCCGCAGAAGCATCCTGGCGCAGGCGCATCCTGACCAGTCTCGGCATCAGCATCCTGGCCAACAGTACTTTCCACCGCCGGTACCTCATCGCACCCAGACCACCGCGGTGACCTCGGTCTTCAGCTCACGATCCGAAAAGAGCAGGCTGCCCCCACCGCCGCGGTTCTCGGGGCTGTTCACCGGCAGCTGGATCAGACCGCTGCCCGTCCCGCTGCTGTAAGTCGTCACGCCGACCGCCGTGACCTCACGGTCCTTATTGATCATCGTGGTGTCGTAAGCGGCGTTGCCGGCTGCCAGGATGTTCGTGCTCGCGACGGCCGCACCGCTCAACGTACCCGTACCGGCAGCCGCTGTGGCTGTCAGCACCAGCAGACGGCGGGCAACGCGCTTCGTGGACATCGAGCTTCCTTCCAGTCGGGACGCCGAGTGCGCCCGCGACACCCCTAACGGCCTATTGCCCCAAAAGGCACGTAGGTTTCCGGCCCTTTTCCGGCCACGCTCGCAGGAGCGATCTATGGAAAAGGTAGGGGGCCGAGCGCCGCACCGTTTCTCCTTCATCGTTGCAGCACGAGGGCCGCGCCCGCCGGCTCGCTGATCCGTCCTGTCCGAGCCAGCACCCCTGTGTGAATCGGGCCCGTGCGCTCTGAGTGTCAGGGGCGGCGGACAGTGCCGGCGAGCACGCGAAGTCGCATCTGCCGGACCGGAGCCCGCCCCCCTCTGCTTCCCTGATGTGCCGGCCTCCGGCGGTGCCACCGGTCGCGGGTGTCAGGTGGGCGGCCGGTTGGACCGCCAACCGCGTGCTCGCCACGGAGGTGCATCGATCGAGCACGGCTTCGCCCACCGCTCAGAAGAAGACCATTGGGCATCACCTCATTGCTTCACTGCGGTGTCCCTGGTGGTGGCAAGGAGACCTTGCACGTGCTCGCGGGCATGGGCGATGGGGTCTGGGAAGACGTTCAAGCCGTGGGCGACGAGCGCTCCTTCGTGCAGCAGCATGAGTGTCCGGCCCAGGTGTCCGGCTCTGTCTGGGGAGATGTCCCCAGCGAGGTGGGTGAACAGGTCGAGCATCCACTTCTTCTGCCCGGTGATGATCGGATAGGCCGGGTGGGACGGATCGCTGATCTCGGCATGGGCGTTGACCATGCTGCACCCCTTGGAATTGTTCTCCGCCGCCCAGGCGTGTGAGGCGTCGAAGACGGCCAGGACGCGTGCCGGCGGCGCTGGATGTGCGGCGTCGAGGTGCTGGGCGAGGAAGGCCCGCCAACGCTCGTCCCGGTCAGCGAGGTACTCCACGACGATCTGCTCCTTGGAGCCGAACCGGTCGTAGAGGGTCTTCTTGGTCACCCCGGCCTCGGCGGCGATCAGGTCCACGCCGACAGCATGGATGCCGCGTTCGTAGAACAACCTCGCGGCGGCCTCCAGGACGCGTCGTGCGGCAGGCGTCATCGAGATCCGTCGCAGCTTCTCCGTAGTACCCATGCCCAAAAGTATACCGATCTGTATAGTGAATCCCGAGTATACCGATCTGTTTAGTGGAGGGTGAAGCGTGAACTTCCTGCTCTCGATAGCCTTTGTGCTGTGCTGGAGTTCCGGGTTCATCGGGGCCAAGCTCGGTGCGGGCAGCGCGTCCGCGATCACGATCCTGATGTGGCGGTTCCTGCCGCTGACCGTCATTCTGATCGTCGTTGCTGTGACCGCCGCCAGAACGTCGTGGCGGGGCCTCGCGGTGCGGGATGTGGCCAGGCAGGCCATGATCGGCGTGCTGTCGCAGAGCGGCTATCTGCTCACCGTCTACTACGCGATCCAACTCGGGGTTTCCAGCGGCACCACGGCCCTGATCGACGGCGTCCAACCTCTCGTCGCCGGAGCACTTGCCGGACCGTTGTTGCGTCAGTACGTCTCACGCAAGCAGTGGCTCGGCCTGTGTCTGGGGGTCAGCGGAGTCGCAATCGTCACCACGGCCGATGCCGCAGCCCGCACCGGCGTGGCCTGGTGGGCCTATCTCGTCCCCTTCGTTGGCATGTTTTCGCTGGTAGCGGCCACATTCCTCGAAAGCCGCTCCCGAACGTGGGTCGCGCCCGCAGTGTCGATGACCGTCCACTGCACCACCAGCGCGGTCATCTTTACGGCGCTTGCCGTAAGCGTCGGAGCTGCGAAGCCGCCGGCTGAGCTCTCGTTCTGGGCCGCGATCACCTGGCTCGTGGCCCTGCCCACCCTCGGCGGATACGGGCTGTACTGGCTCATCCTGAGGCGCTCCGGAATCACCAAAGTCAATACGCTCATGTTCCTCATCGCGCCGGTCACGGCAGTCTGGGGAGCCCTCATGTTCGGTGAACCGTTCGGTCCGCAGACCGCGCTCGGCCTGGCCGTCGGCCTCGCAGCAGTCGTCATCGTCTATCGCGGAGACACTTCGTCCACCACGCTGTGTGTCCGGAGCGCAGATACAACCGAGGCGGCGAAACCAGCCAAGCGCGGCGCCTGATACCTCTGCCTCATCAGAGGGGGAGTGTCCTCCTCTGTGGCCCCGGCCATCACGTACTCGGCCCGGTCCCGTCGGGCGCAGGCGACCCAGAGGTGCGCGCTAGGGCGCTGCACCCCATGCGGCGTAGTAGGCGCATTGCCGCTGATGGCAGGGGGGGTGGGTGGATTTCGGGGCTGCTGCAGAAGGATGGTCCGGCCTTGTCGATGAGTCCGCGTGCGGCCCGTCCTTCGAGGCGAAGCGCGTAGTACGCCGACACGTATTCGCACCTCTGACGGGAAAGGGCGACGAGGCCTGGGGCCGGTATCGGCGGGCGTCGGTCAGTGTCGTGGCCAGCCGGTAGGAACCGGTGAACGAGTTGTCGCCGCAGGTCCCAGTGATCTGTGTTTCGACGATGCGCACGGGGGCGGCGCCGTTGACGGAGAGGGAGGAGCCGTCCGCGAGCGGAGTCAGGGCCGGGGTGCGGCGGCTCGGCGCCGACGAGCGCGCACCGCGCAGGCGTGCGCTCTGCCGGGTGGGAGCCCGCACGTGGCTGAGGTTCCGATGCATGAGGCAAGGGGCGGCGTACAGGAGGCGGGGGCCGGGGGAGACCGGGTGGCTGGGGCGGTTCGCCCCTGACGTGTTTGCTGCCCCCGGCGGCGTGGCACTGAGTCTCGCGATGGCGGGAATCCTGACCTCGCGGACAGGGCCCCAAGGCGGGATCCCGGGCTCGTGGGGCGGCTGCTCGAGGCTAGGCGCCGGTCAGGCGGCCTTGCAGGCGGGGGTGCTGGGCCAAGCACTCCCGCCTGCAGCTCCTCGTGGACGCCGGGGGTTCCACTGGACGGGCCGTCACCCGGCACCGCCCCAGCACTGTTACCCGGTCGGTGCGACCGGCCCCCCCCCGGGGTGCCCGTGCTGTGGGGGTGTGGTGTCGGGCGGCGGCCCCGGACCGGAGACGAGCTCTTCAATTCGGACCAGAGGCGCCGAAGACCCGCAGAACACCCATCCACGAGCGATGAGCTATTACACGCGAAGATGGGCACGGGTCCCCTGCGGGCCGAACAGGATGAGGAGTTCGACCGCGCGGCCGTCGGCGCTGCCAAGCCAGTGGGGCAGGGCCGTGTCGAACTCGGCCGCCTCACCGGGTGACAGGGTCAGGTCGCGCTCGCCGACCAGTAGACGCAGCCGGCCATTGAGTACGTACAGCCACTCAGAGCCCTCGTGTGTCTGCGGGGTCGGTTCGAGCGGTTTCGGCCGCGCGGGAATGATCATTTTGAAGGCCTGTGTGCCGCCCGGCTGCCGTGACAGCGGTATGAAGAGCATGCCGGACCGTCGGATCGGCTTCAGATGGATGCGGGGGTCACCTGTGCGTGGGGCGCCGACGAGGTCGTCCAGGGGGATGTCGTAGACACGGGCCAACGGCAGCAGCAGTTCCAAGGTCACTCGGCGCTGCCCGCTCTCCAGCCGGGACAGCGTGCTCTCCGAGACCCCGGTGAGCGGCGCAAGGTCGGCGAGGGTGATGCCGCGTTCACGGCGCAGCCTACGCAGCCGGGAGCCCACGGAGCCGAGCACGTCTTCCGGTTCACTGTTCATCACGCCATCTTGCAGGAACTGCAAGATGGCGTGCCATTTCACGGAGGGCGGCCGAGGGTGAGGGCTCAATCCCCGGCAGAAGGAGCCCTTGATGAGCACCACCGATGCGGTCGAGTTCTGGGACGGCCTCTACGCAGCCCGCCCCGCTTCCGCCGATCCGCGGCCGAACGCGCGACTCACCGAGATCGTCTCGGGCCTGCAGCCCGGCACCGCGTTGGACCTCGGCTGCGGCGACGGCGGCGACTCACTGTGGCTCGCCTGCCAGGGGTGGCGGGTCACTGCCGTCGATGTGTCGACTGTTGCCGTCGAGCGTCTTGCCGCCCTCGCAGCCACGCACGGCCTGGACGAACGGATCGCGGCCGAGAGGCACGACCTGTGTGAGTCCTTTCCCCACGGCACATTCGACCTCGTCTGTGTTCACTACCTGCACACCCCTCTCGACCTGGACAGAGGGCCGTACTGCGCGCGGCTGCGCACGCCTTGCGTCCGGGCGGACGGCTGCTGGTCGTCGACCATGGTTCCGCCGCTCCCTGGTCGTGGGACCAGGAGATCCACTGCCCGGCCCCGCAGGATGTCGCTGCAGGTATCGCCTTGGACCCGTCGACGTGGAAGGTCGAGCGGGCCGATGCGTCCCGTCGCCTTGCGACCGGCCCGCAGGGGCGGATGGCCGAGGTCATCGACCACGTGCTGATCATCCGTCGCGCCGACCGAGCCGACGCAGTCCCCGGAAAGGACGTATGACGCCGCTCACCCACCGCCGCGACGCCCCGCCCTCGGGGCAGCGGGACCGAGGTTCGGCACGCCGGCCGCGCGGACATCCTCCGCGAACCGACGGACGGCACCACCGCATGCTGGCCCCACCGCCCACACACATAGGAAACAGCACATGACAACTTCATCGTGGCCCACATGGCGCCGCTCCAGCCGTCTGGCCAGAACAGCAGCCATCCTGGCGGTCGCCTTCGCATTGACGACAGGTGCTGCCGCCTGCACCACGCAGGAAACCGCCACTCCCGGCCGCACCTCCGACATTCCCGCTCATACCCTCGTCACCCGCGACGACCCGGAGTTCACGGGTACTTTCAAGCACGAGTTCGCCGATGTCGACGGCGTCCGCATGCACTACGTGAAGGGTGGAAGCGGCTCGCCGGTGGTACTGCTGCACGGCTGGCCGCAGACCTGGTACAGCTGGTGGGACATCATGCCGGACCTCGCCGAGCATCACACCGTCTACGCTGTCGACCTTCCGGGGCTGGGCGACAGCACCGGCTCCCCGGCCGGCTACGACAAGGCCACTCTGGCGCGGTACGTGCACACCCTCGTCGCCGAGCGGCTCGGGGTGCGGGACGCCCGTGTCGTCGGACACGACCTCGGTGCCGCGGTGGCCTTCCAGTACGCCGCCCAATTCCCCGAGGACACCGAACGCCTCGGCTACCTCGACCTGCCGTTGCCCGGGCCCTCGATGGACGGGGCCACGTACCGCTCACTGAGCTGGCACATCGCCTTCCACTCCCAGCGCCGTGTCCCCGAAGTGATCGTCCACGACAACGTCCGCGACTATCTGGAGCTGTTCTACCCTCAGGTCTCCTTCAGGGGATCGTCGTTCGGTGGCACCTCGCAGAAGTCACCGTTCACCGATGAGGAGATCGATGAATACGCCCGTACCTACAGCCGGCCCGACGCACTGTCCGGCGGCTTCGAGCTCTACCGCAGCCTCGATGAAGACGTCAAGGACACCAAGGCGGCAACACCGGTCAAGATCCCGACCATACTCATGGCCGCCCAAGGACAGCTCGACGGGATACGTTCCACGGTGGATTCGCGCATGACCAACATTGTGCGGGCGGTGGATGTGCCCAAGGCAGGTCATTGGCTTGTCGAGGAGAACCCCGAGTTCGTCACGGACGAGTTGCTGCGCTTCCTCGACTGAGACCGTGAGCCTTCCCCGGGCCGGCGTCGCTGACCGTGAGTTGGACAGTCGTACGCAATGACGAAGCTCCTGGCGGACAGATTCTCGAACAAGATCACCCATGTCCGCCAGGAGTTAGCGAGGTGTCGTTGTCTTCGGCGAGTTCGTACCAGCGCTCAAGGACTCCGGGGACCTACCTCCTGCCCGCGAGGTGTCCCTCACCCGTCGCCAGCTGAGGGACACGGACCTCAGCCCCGGCGACGACGTGGGCCCCGCCGCGACCCTGCGCCGCGAGTGGTGCGCCTACCGGCCCTCGCTGAGCGATGGCGATGCCGCTTCGGGAGTCACTGTGATCTCGTCGACGCTCCCTGGCCCGGGCGGAAAACCTCAGTTCTCACAAGTCGCTCCCCTCGGGCGTGAGGCGGACGAACCTCCAGAGCGAGACCTCTGCCGCACCGCCAGGTGCTCCCCTGATGCCGAGCCGACCACATTTCACTGGCCGCACCTGTCGTTCCTCGGGTAACCAGGTGCCCCATATTGAGCGCATGCCCGTTCGGTTAGGCTTACCTTGTCTGGCGTGGGGCCCCGGGCGTACGGGTTCGGATTCCGGTGCCACAGGTGGGAACCTGGCGGACGGACAGGCAGAGGCAGGGCGCAGGTGAGAGATGATGACCGGGCACGTTCGCGTCGTGGACTCGGCAGGGCTGAACCGCCCATGCGGGTAACGAGGGACGCGTCCTTCAGCCCAGCGCCCGGGATGAGGCACCGTGGATGAGATCGCGCTCACGGCCGGAGCCCTGTACGTGATCGTCCTGCTTCGCGCCGGAGGGACGTACGCCGTCGGGTGGCTCGCCGGTGCTGGTGCCCGGCGCAGCAAATTCGCCGGGAGGATCTCTTCGGCGAAGTTCGCGCGTGCCGAGCGGGCGATCCAGCGGTGGGGCGCGCCAGTGGTGGCCCTCTCCTTCCTGACTGTCGGTTTCCAGACCGCAGCCAACTTTCTCGCGGGCAGCATGCGTATGCCGTTGCCGCGCTACCTCCCTGCCCTGCTCGTCGGCGGAGCGGCCTGGGCGCTGATCTACGCGACTGCGGGGCTCGGCGTGCTCCAAGTGCTGGGAAGGCTCTTCGCCGAGCGGACGGCCCTTGGGGTGTCCGCCGTGGCCGTCCTCCTCTGCGCGGTGTGCGGGGTGGTGGTGTACCGCAGAAGAGGGGCGGTCCCGGTCTCCGAGGACTCCACGGCCGACGAATCGTGAACCCGTCCCGCAAGGGCAGATTCCGCAGCGGGCGCGTAGGTGTTTCGGGCGGCCCGCAGTCCAGAACAGGTGCTGATCGACAGATGCGTAGGCACGGCTGTGGTGAGGGCATGCCCGATGTACGCGCGCCCATTCCCGAGTCGTTTCCCTTCCCTGCTGTGCCGTGAGGGCGGGCACGGTGCGGGACAAGTGCCTGCACCGGATCGCCCTGCTGCCCTTCACCAACTGGCAGGAAGTGCCGCTCCTGATCACCCCGACCGGGCTGCGGCACACCGCACCGGCCCGCGACGTTTTCCTCACCGAACTCCTGGTCCGCCAGATCCGGCACACCAGCATCGTGGACTTCGCCCGCCGCGTCGTCACAGGCACCTCCGGCCCGGCCGGCTACGGTTTCGATGCGAGCGGCGGCACCGCCCTGCCCGCCGTCCTCCGTGAGCCGCCCCTGACCGCCCCGCGGCACCTGCTGACCTGGCGCACCGATCCGGCCGCCGAGGCCACCGTCACGTATACCGCCGAGGTGCAGGACTACGACGCCGCCCCGCGCACCCTCGTGGAGGACCTGCCGCCCATCGGCACTACATCCGGCCCGCTCTCCGCCCGTACCGTCACTGCGCCGGTCACCGACGAGACCCGCACCGCCGGTATCGAGGTCACCCACGACCGCACCACCGCCCGCGTCGACCTCGGCCAGGCGCTGCGCGGTCACCGCTACGCCCACCGACCGGACCCGGCTTCGGACGAAGCACATTCCGATGTCACGCCCCGCACCGCAGCTGCATGGTCCGCGCTGCGCGCACCGGGACTGGTGTGGACGCAAGCAGGTGACGTCACCCTGGACGCCACCGGCCAGGACGACCTCGTCGGCCGACCCTGCTCGGCCGGCTCTACCCGGAGAACGTCACCCTGCGCCCCGCCGGCCGTTCCACTGCCCGGACACATACGGGTGGCACCGGACCGAACCGCCTGGTGACCCTCGTCGACCCTCCGCAGGCCCACTGGCACCCGCATCGCGAGAAAGTACATCAGGGAGGTTCGACAACATGATGCTCGACCATGGCGGGACGCCCGTCCGCACGGGCCGAGCGGCCGCCAACGGAACGGTTCTGCACTACCGCACAGCCGGGTCCGGCCCCGGGGTGGTGCCGAAAACGCCGAGCTGATGACCCACCTCGGACGCCCCCGGACACCGACGGGTGACGGCCCTGAGCGCGATGAAGACCGCGATCAGGATCGTGCGCAACTGACGTGCGTCAGGGTGGTGACCCCCGCCGCCGGCTTCAGTAGCCGGTACGGGCTCGTTCGTCCCCATGAGTTCCTCTCTCGAAAGGGCATGCTGACGAGCGCCGGAGCAGGGGCCGGTCGCCGGGGAACGAACAGGGGTGGGGCCTCGGCGCCGCGCGCACTACCCGGTGTGGTCGAGCGGTGGCCGGGCCGCGGTGGTATCAGGAGGGTGGGGGTCCGTCCGTGGGCTCTGCGGCGAGGGCCGCATCGGTGTCCATGGTGGCCGACAGGCGTTGATGTGAGAGCCGGTCAGAGCGCCGGCCGCCGCGGACGCGCCGACCTGGGCGACGAGGCCGGTGCCGGTGCCGGCCACTCACACCCCGGGCACCCGGTGGTGCCGGCCATGCCGGAGGGTGCGCCCGACGACAGCCGGTATGCATCAAGGGCATACTGTGTTGCGCATGACGCAAGAAGATGGAGAGCTGGACAGCCTCGTACGCAAACGCATCCGCGCCCTGCGGGTGGCGCAGGGCTGGTCCCTGGAGGAACTGGCCACCCGTGCTCACCTCAGCCAGTCCTCGCTGAGCCGCATCGAGAACGGCCGTCGCCGTCTCGCGTTGGATCAGCTGGTCACCCTCGCCCGTGCTCTGGACACCACGCTGGACCAGCTCGTGGAGACCGCCACCGACGACGTCATCACCAGCCCGATGATCGACGGCGCCCACGGCAGTATGCGCTGGCTCGTCAAGGGTGACCTCGGCATGAGCGTGGTGCGTCAGCGCATGACCGAACCACCGCCCGAGAACCCGGCGCGCATGCGTGCCCACCCGGGGCGCGAATGGCTCGTCGTCCTGTCCGGCACCGCGATCCTCATGCTCGGCCACCGGCGCCTGCGTATCGAGACCAATCAAGCGGCCGAGTTCCCCACGATGATGCCGCACGCCATCGGCGCCGAGGGTGGTCCCTGCGAGGTACTGGGCATTTTCGACCGCGACGCCCGCCGCGGCCATGACCGCGACGGTGGCGGTGAAGTTCGGGGCACTCCTGAATGACGGCGCGGCCTGTGCGAGGCCCCCGCAGCGTGGGCGTCTTGCGTGCCAGGCAGCAGACCTGACGATCATCTTGCGTAAACCGGAAGATGTCATGCTGGAAACGCATAGCCGTCCTAGGCTGGCGACATGAACCAAGCACACCAGAACTCCCCCCACCACGGCGCTCCACACCAGCACCAGGGCCACGGAACCGATATCCAGGCGGAAATCCTGGACCTGGACGCCGAGGTCCTCGCCGAGCACATGGCCTCCATCACCGCATGGCTGCCACTGACGACCGACCCCCGGCATATCGTGGACCTGGGGTCCGGCACGGGAGCGGGCACCTTCGCCCTCCTCGACCGTTTCCCCGACGCGCGCGTCACCGCCGCCGACGCCTCCGCCGATCACCTTCGGCGCCTGCGCACCAAGGCGTGCGCCCGCGGCTTGGGGGAGCGTGTGAACACAGTGCAGGCCGACCTCGACGAAGCCGCCTGGCCCGACCTCGGCTCACCGGACCTGGTGTGGGCGTCGGCCTCGATGCACCACATGGCCCACCCCGACCGCGTCCTGCGCACCGTCCACGACCTGCTCGCCCCCGGCGGCCTGTTCGCCGTCGTCGAGCTGGACGGCTTCCCTCGCTTTCTGCCCGAAAGCGCTCCCGAGAGCCGGCCCGGCCTGGAAGAACGCTGCCACGCGGCGACCGACCGCCTCATCGCCGAACGCATGCCCCACCGCGGCGCGGACTGGGGTCGGATGCTTTCCACCGCCGGATTCAAGGTCGAGGGTCAGCTCCCCGTCACCGTGAACATCAAGGGCTCGCGCAGTGAAGCGGTCGGCCGCTACGCCCTCGGCGGCCTACGGGGCATCCGCAGCGCTGCCGCCGAAACGCTCTCCCCCGAGGACCTCGCCGCGCTCGACCAGCTCCTCGACACCGCCGGCCCGCACAGCATCCTGCGCCGCGACGACCTGACGATGCGCACCGAACGCACCGTATGGGCTGCACGCCGAACCTGACCCCCCACTGCCCACGGCTGACGTCCCGTCACAATGCACAGTGAGACTCCGGAAACTCGAAGTCGCGGGTCAAGGGGGCTGGGTGACCGATGCCATGGACATGCTGGTCGTTGACGGCATGCGGCATTCCAGCGGCCGGCAGACGAGTGGGGCCCGGCGTGGACGTTCGTCGTGCGAGGCGGCGCGGGGGCGGCACAGCGGCGGCCGCGCCCCCGCCCTGACCCTCACCGCATCCAGTGCCCCTGGGTGCTCCATCCCACAAAGCGCCGGGCACCTCCGGCGTCTGCCGTTCCGTCACTGCCGAAGTTGCCGCCCTCTGCGACCAAGGCCAGGCCCGCCAGGGCGGGGGCAAGCCGGGTTGCGACGTGGGCCGGGTGGCGGGCCGCCTCCTCCCTCAAGGCTGTGATGACCCGCCGCTGTTCCTCCGGCGGGCACAGGGAAAGGTGGAACACCAAGTGGCGCCACGCGTACGCAGCGTCCTTGATCGTGCCCAGCGGCCGCGGGTTGCGGTGCACACGGGCGGTCAGCCGGCACACGGTCACGAAGCAACGGCGCGCCAGGTCGGCCCACCCGGGCCGGGGGGCGATGCCCACCCGGTTCACCAGCGTGGCCAGGTTGTGCGTGGTGAGGATCTGCGCCTGCTCGATCACTCTTCCGTTCGCCGCGACCGACCAGGACCGCGAGGCCGGCCCCGCTCGCTCGGCGCACAGCCGCGCGAAACCGGGGGAGGTGCGGGCGTCGTACGAACGGGTCAGGGCCTCGCCGGTCTCGACGATCGCCAGATTACGGATCGCCGCGTAGTCGATGCCGTAGTAACGCTCGTACAGTGTCCCGCCGAGCAGTTCACCCGCGACCCGTGCGGCCTTGAGGAACTTCGGGCTGAACGTGCCCATGAAAATGTCGGCAGCCAGCTCCTCCACGAACGGGGCCCCGAGATCGCACTGGCGTTCTAGAACGCCGAACTCGCGGACCAGCGGGTTGGGCAGGAGCGTACCCGGGAAGGCCTGCACAGCCAGCTCGCCGAGCTGCCGCAGCACGGAGAGCGCACCTTCACCGCCCGACGCGCCCAACGGCGCCGCTCGCTGCCCCGACACCGCCCGTACCCAGGGCAGTTCGTCGACACGTACCTGCCGCTCCAGATTGAGCAGGAGCAACGAACGGCGGTTACGGAACGCACGGTAGTTGGCGGCCATCACACCTCGCAGCGTCTCGTCGCCGTACGCGCGTGCGGTGGTGGCGGCCACCAACTGCGGCACCAGCTCGGCCATGACCTCGGCGGACGGGACGACACCCCGCTCCACGAGCGTGCCGAGCGGGGCGCTCAGCGCGGACTCGACGACCCGGCCGATCGTGGCCGGCACGACGGTGCCGGCGGGCAGCCCGGTCTCCCGGCTCTCCTCCTCGGCCACCGGTCCCAGGAGCGGGGCGACGTCGGTGATGCCTGTCTCCAGCGGGAGAACAGCGAGCCGGCGCAGCATCAGCTGGGCCAGGGCGTGATGGGAAGGAAGCGCCGCCTGCTCAGCCTGGCACCTGCGCAAGGCCAGGTGCGCGGCCGAGCCGGGCAGACCGCGCCGACGCACCATGGACTGCACCGCGTGCCGCAGCAGACCGAGCCGGCGCGCCTCCAGCGGCCGTCCGGCGACGACCTCCTCCAGCGACCCGCGCAGAATGCCCAGGTTCTCCTTGGGATCACGGTGCTTGGTGCACAGGGTGTGTTCCGCGGCGAGCAGCCGGTAGCGGCCGAGCAGAACCTCGCCCCGCGCCAGCCAGCCGGCGTCCGGTGCGAGCTCGAGGACGTGGCCGTCCCGCGCCGTCCGCAACCAGTGGACGAGCAGCTCGTCGCCGAACGGCTGCCACACGGCGAGCGCCTCGCGCTGGGTCTCTACGGTCGCGTTGGGCCGCCTGCGTATCAAGGTGTCGACAGCATCGGAGACGGTGTGCCGATGGACGGCCGCCTCGGCGTCCGGTGCGGGCCCGTCCGCCGGGCGGGGCAGGAACCGCAGCCGGTCGGCGAACGGCTCCAGCTCCGCCACGAGGTCGAGTGCCGCGCCGGTCTCGCCTTGGCGCACGAGCCAGGCCATGGTGAGCAGCGCGGCCTCCTCGGGCACCCCGATCTCGTAGCCGCCGCTGTCCAACCGGGCCCACAACCAGGTGAGCCCGGGCTCGGTGAGGCAGTAGGCGAAGAGCACGCGCCGCTCGGCGGGCACCCCGAATCTCCGCGCGGCCTCCGTCTCGTGGGTCTGCAGCGGGCCGCTCGCGCTCGCGGTCCCAGTGGCGAAGCCGCCCCGCATCACCTCAGGAGTCACCCACGGCGGGAGCCCGACCACGGGCGTACGCGAACCGACCGACAGCCGCCCTGCGGCCATGCCCGCCAGAACCTCCCGCCACCGCTGCCCACGCACCTCGGCACGACGCCGGGCACCGGCATCCGCATGGGTCAACGCGGTCACGAAGGCCTTGGCCAGCTGACCCTCCGGATAGGACGGGCCCGCAACGGGAGGCTGCTGCTCAGCGTTGTCGTTCATAAGCCGACGTGGCAGGTTCCGCCCCTGCGCCCTCCGGGTCCAGAGCCCGGTGCTCTACTGCTGAGCTACACGCCGATGACGGTAGACGTTAGACGCCCAGGTGATCACCCCACAACGGCTTTTTCCTAGGTTCGCGAGTCTTGAGCACCCGTCAGCGACGCTCAGGATTCCGGTTCTCGTTACCGTGCCAGCCGTGTCATGGACCGTGAAGTCGGGCTGGACTTCCGCCTGCCCCTCTTCGTCGGCGATCAGCTCGCGCAGGGCGTCGTAGTGCCGCGGTCACCGGCCGGCCCACCAGGTGCCAGCCCTCGTCGGCCTCTCTACTGGCAGGACGGGAGCGCTCAGGCATACGGCCGCGGCTTCGACAAGAACCTGGACGAGGACTGCTCCGAAGTGACCGGCACACTGCGAGGGCCGTGGGGCGTGCTCCTCATTCTCGCGAACCTGCTGAGCACCTACATTGCCTACGGTTCTTTGATGATCCAGCCGCAAGGAGCCTGGGACGACAGCACCCTGACGGGAATCGGGTTCGCGTCCGGCCTGCTGACCGCGCTCGGCGTTCTCACAGTGCTGCTCACTCTGTTCGCCGTGCTGCGGCGAGCTCTCAGCCGTTGGTGGCTGGCACCACCGCTGATCTCTCTCGTAGCGGGCTTGGCGCGTCTGCGGTACATCGAGTACGCCCACCCGGCGGGGCCCGGTGGCTGACGGCACAACAGCCCCCTGCACCGCCTGGCGGCAGTGCAGGGGGAGGCCGCCAAGTGCCCTTGCCGACAGTGGCTCGGCGCTGCCGTCGGCCGCGCTCCTGGGGCGACGCCGCCGGCCGTACGGTGCCCGCACCCGGTGGCGGGCCCGCCGAAGGACGGCCTGTGTGTGACTCTCAAGAGCGCAGCCAGCAATGCCCGCGGCCCGCTGCGCCGGTCCACGTCTAGGACACGCAAACGCCTGCCCCCAGGGGCACAGAGCTGCCTTTGGCTGCGAACCCGGTCACGGTTTCAGCGCAGCGCACTCTTCGCCCGCCACTCGGCCCACGGCACATTCCAGTCGCCGAAGCCGTTGCCCGGGGCGACGACTCCCTTGGTGTCCCTGCCGTTGATCTCGAACGGGTCGCCGGGCCGGAGCTGGGCATAGAGCCAGGCGGCGTTCGTGTCGCTCATGCCGATGCAGCCGCTGCTCTTGTTCGCGTTACCGAACCACTTGTCGTTCCACGGCGCCGCGTGCGCGTACATGCCGGACCAGGTCAGCCGCATGGACTGGTCGACCATCTTGTCGTAGGCGTCGCCGAGGCCGACGGTCTCAGAGTTCATGTTGATCGTGCCCTCCTTGGCCATCAGCACGGCGGTCCCGCGCCAGGAGCGTCTGTCGCCGCCGGGGGTGCCGCCGGAGACGGGGATGGTACGGACCGTCTGCCCGTCCTGTTCCAGGGTGAGCTGCTTTCGGTCGAGGTCGACCTTGACGATCCGGCTCGCGCCGATGGTGAAGCTCGTCGAGTAGTCGCGGACGAACCAGCCGCCGTCGCCGGAGTCCGTACCGTTCAGCTCGGCGCTGAGCCGGACCTTCGTGCCGGGCTTCCAGTACTCCTTGGGGCGCCAGTCGATCCGGTCACGGCCGGTCCAGTCCTCCAGCCAGGCCCAGGAGCCCTCGGTGGCATTCGACGTGGTCAGCTTCAACTGCCGTTCGACGGCCGCCTTGTCGGCGACGGGGTTGTCGAAGACCAGCGAGACCGGCTGGGCGATGCCGACGATCGCCTTTGCCCCCGGTCGCCAGTCGACTCTGTTGATCTTGTCGGCCTCAGCTGTGGCGAACCTGGACGTGACCGTGTTCTTCGTGCCGGCCTCAGTGGTCGTCGCGGCGGTGACGGTGTACGAGGTCCCGGGGACCGCCTTGCGTGTGGAGACCCACGTCACCCCGTCGGCGGAGACCTTGCCGGACAGGGGGCGGCCCTCGTCGTCGGTGACTCCGACCGAGGTGAGCGTGCCGCCCGCCGCGGTGACCTTCACCGTGCCGCCGGCCCGTACGCCGTTGCCTTTCGGTGTCACGGTCACCGTCGCGGGGCGGTCCTCCACCGTGCTGGTGCCGCCGCCCTTGGCGTCCCCCGCCGCGGCGCCGGAGCTCCCTGCCGAGGAGCAGGCCGCGAGCGGTGCCAGGAGCACCGCGACCGCCGCGGTGCGCACACGTATATGGCTCAAGGGAGTCTCCATCCATGGTGGCCGGGTTTGGATACCGCGACTGCAGAACCAGGAAAGCCCAGGTGGGCGGCGCTGTGGCCATGTGACGGCGACTGCAGGACAACGGTCATCGTCCGGTCACATTCGCCGCGCGGAGCGGTCACGGACGGCTGTGAGCCTCTCCGCACTCCCCACAGAGAGGCGCATACAGTGTCATCGCTGCTCATGACGGCTGCCCGCGGTCGGGAAACACCGCTGGGACCCATCAACTCCGCGACGTACCGCTCGTTCCTGCTCTCCGGCGCGGGCTCCGACCTGGGCGCAGGATTCCTGCAGAGTCCCTCGTGGGCTCAGGTCAAGGACGGCTGGCGTTCCCAACTGGTGGGCTGGGGACCGGACCCGGCGGCCGGCCGGCTTACCGGTGTCGCGCTTGTCCTGCTGCGTCAACTCCCCGGAACCCGTAAGTACTTCGCCTACCTGCCGGAAGGACCGGTCGCCGACTGGGCCGACCCGGGCATCGACGGCTGGCTCGACCCGCTGCTGAGACATCTGCGCGCGTCCGGAGTGTTCGCCGTACGGATCGGCCCCTCTCCGGCGTACCGCCGCTGGAGCAGGGCACGGCTCAAATCGGGAACAGGGCCCGGCCGCAGGCTCTCCGACGTCCTCGCGAGTGAGGTGGATCCGCTGGGCACAGCTGTCGCGGAACGGCTCCGTGCCCGGGGGTGGAACCGGTGCGGAGGCGAGGACGACGAGGACGCGCAGCCGCGCCACGTCTTCCGGATACAGCTCACCGGGCGTACGACGGACGACCTGTGGGCGGGGCTCAACCAGGAGTGGAGACGCAACGTCCGCCGGGCGCAGAAGTCGGGCGTCGAGGTGGCCGTCGGCAGCGCGACGGACCTGCCGGAGTTCTACCGGCTGCTGCGCATCACCGAGGAGCGCGACGGTTTCCGCCTCGGCCGGTCCCTGGGGTACTACGAGCGTCAGTACGCTGCCCTCAACGAGGAGGAACCGGGGTGCATGCGGCTCTACCTCGCACGTCACGAGGGTGGGATCCTCGCTGCCCACACCATGATCCGCTTCGGCCGCCGGATCTGGTACCAGACCGGCGCCTCCGCCGACCACCGGCGTGAGGTCCGGCCCTCCAATCTCCTGCAGTGGCGCATGCTGCTCGACGCCCACGCACTCGGCGCCGACGTCTACGACATGCGCGGGGTACCCTCCACCCTTGATCCCGACGACCGTCCGTACGGGCTGCTGCGCTGGAAGCTCGGCACGGGCGGTGAGGTCGTCGAAACCCTGGGGGAGTGGGAGAGACCGTTGGACGGTACGGCCAATCACGCGCTGTACCGCGCGTTTCAGACCTATATGGCGCGACGATGACCACCGCGGCAGCCGAGCCGATGGCGAAGCAACCGTCGGCACTGCGCAGTGGCGCGATCATGGCAGCCGGGTCGGTCGTCTCACGTGCCACCGGTTTCCTCCGGTCCGCAGTCGTCGCCGCGGCGCTCGGACTCGGGATAGTCGCCGACGGGTACGCGGTGGGCAACACAGCTCCCACCATCGTCTACATCCTGCTGCTCGGCGGCGCGCTCAACGCGGTCTTCGTGCCGGAGCTGGTCAAGGCGGCGAAGGAGCACGAGGACGGGGGCGCGGCCTACACCGACCGGCTGCTCACCCTGTGCGTTCTGGCCCTGCTCATACTGACCGGAACGGCGGTGTGGGCGGCGCCGGCGATCGTCGGGCTCTACTCGGACTACCCGCCGGACCAGCACGCGATGACGGTTGCGTTCGCCCGGTACTGCCTGCCACAGATCTTCTTCCTTGGCCTGTTCACCCTGCTCGGGCAAGTGCTCAACGCACGGGGCCGCTTCGGCGCCATGATGTGGACACCGGTCCTCAACAATGTCGTAGTCATCGCCGTGTTCGGCCTGTACCTGGCAATCGGCGCGGGCGGGGAGCTGACCACAGGGGAGCGGGCACTCCTGGGGTGGGGCACCACGGCCGGAATCGTCGTCCAGGCGCTCGCCGTGCTGCCGTCGCTGCGGGCCACCGGTTTCCGCTACCGGCCCCGGTTCGACTGGCGCGGCAGCGGCCTGGCCCGGCCACTGCGTTCCGCGGGCTGGCTGCTGCTGCTGGTGCTCAGCAACCAGGCCGCGTACTGGGTCACCACCCGGCTGGCGACATCCGCCGGTGCCCGCGCCGCCGCCCAGCAGATCGAGGGCGCGGGGTTCAGCGCGTACAACAACGCCTACACACTCTGGATGGTGCCGCACGGCATCGTCACGGTCTCCCTGGTGACGGCGCTGATGCCGCGGATGAGCCGATCGGCGGCCGACGGCGACACGGCGGCGGTCCGGCGGGACGCGGGGTACGCGCTGCGCACGAGCGCAGCCTTGATCGTGCCCGCCGCGTGTGCGCTGCTCGCGCTGGCCCACCCCGCCACGGCTCTGGTCTTCCAGCACGGCAGGACGGGACCGGAGGACATCGCGGTACTCGCCGGGATCCTGATGGCCTTCGCCCCCGGACTGATCGCCTTCTCCGGCCAGTACGTGCTGTCCCGCTCGTTCTACGCCCTGTCCGACACGCGCACCCCGTTTCTGCTGAACCTGATGATCGCGGGCCTCAACGCGGGGCTGTCGTGGACGGCGTACCAACTCCTGCCGGCGCGCTGGGCGGTCACCGGCATGGCCGGCGGCTACTCGCTGGCACTGTTCGCGGGCTGGGTCCTGACCGCTCTGGTGCTGCACCGCCGACTGTCGCCCGGCAAGGACCCCGCCTGCCGGCCCCGCACCCTCCCGCCCCGCCCACGGCTGTGGCGCTCCGCCATCGTCGCCGCTCAGGCCAGGCTGCTCGCCGCCGCCGTGCCCGCCACCCTGCTCGGAATCGGCGCCGCTCGGATGTCGGCCCCCGCCGGACCGGCCGTCGCCTCCGCAGCCGGTGCGCTCACCGTCACAGCGGTCTTCGTCCTTCTCGCCCGCCCTCTACGCCTCGCCGAGATCGACTCCCTCGTCACCCGCGCGATCGCCCGGCTCCGCCGCAGGCGCTGAGGCCGGCGGAACGGTGAAGCCCTCAGAAAGCGCTACCCTTCCTCACCCGTCCATCACGATCCCCAGGGACGCCCCGCCCATGCCCCGCGTGCTCCTCATCGAAGACGACCCCTCCGTGCGCGAGGGTGTCGAGCTGGGACTGCGCCGCCGCGGCCACGTGGTCCGCACGGCCGCCACAGGGGAGGCCGGACTGGCCGCACTCCGCGAGTTCCGGCCCGACCTGCTCCTGCTGGACCTGATGCTGCCCGGTATGAACGGTGTACAGGTCTGCCGCCGGGTGCGGGAGGACAGCCAACTGCCCATCATCATGCTCACCGCCCGCGGCGACGACTTCGACGTCGTCATCGGCCTCGAGGCAGGCGCCGACGACTACATCGTCAAACCGGCCCGCACCGAGGTGATCGAGGCCCGCATCCGCGCCGTGCTGCGCAGGATGGAGACCCCGGGCAGCGGCCGGCCGGCCGTCGAGTTCCACGGAGACCTCGCCGTCGACCGCGCAGGCCTCACCATCGCCAAGTCCGGTGAACGCCTGGCCCTGGCACCGTCCGAGATGAGACTGCTCCTCCACCTGACGACCGCGCCGGAACAGGTGTTCAGCCGGCAGCAACTGCTCGAGCACGTGTGGGAGCACAGCTACCACGGCGACTCCCGCCTCGTCGACGCCTGTGTCCGCAGGCTGCGCAACAAGATCGAGGACAACCCGAGCAGCCCGCGATACATACAGACCCTGCGGGGCTTCGGCTACCGCTTCGGACCCCTGTGAACGCCGCCCCTACGAGGCGCGTCCGCCGGATCGCCACCTTCGGTTTGCGTACGCGCCTCGTCCTCGCGTTCTTGCTGGTGGCCGCCGTCAGCGCGGGGACGACCGCGGCACTCACCTACCGTGAGGCGCGCAGCGCCGTCCTCGTCAGCGCCCAGGACACCGCGGTCGCGTCCTTCCGCGAACAGGTGCAGACGCTCGCACCCTCACTTCCCGTCGATCCGGAGACACTACGCGAGCTGCTGTTCGTCCTCGCGAGCAAGGCGAAACCGCACCCGTGGATCGTCTTCGCCGAGTACGGCTCGCTGCGTGTCTCCTCGAGCACCCGCCCCACCTCCTCCGTGATCACCCCCGAGCTGCGCCGCACCGCCCTGACGACGTCGCACGGGAGCTTCCAGAGGGTCGTGAAGAACGGTGTCCCGTACCTCACGATCGGAGTGCCTGTCCTGACGAGGACCAGCGGGGTCGGTACTCTGCCGACCGGGCTGGTCCTGTTCGCGGTGATGCAGATGAGCGAGGAGCAGGCCAACGTCGACGCCCTCGTCACCGCCGCCCGCGACGGCGCACTGCCCGGCCTCGCCATCGCCCTGGTGCCCGCTCTGATCGCCGCACGCAGTGTGCTGCGCCCGGTCCGTGAGCTGCGCAGGGCTGCCCGCTCGATGGGCAGTGGCCGGCTCGACGAACGGATCAAGGTCTCGGGGAGCGACGAACTGGCGGACCTGGCCCGTACGTTCAACGAGTCGGCGGGGCAGCTCGAGAAGTCGGTCGACGAACTGCAACAGGCGGAGGCCCGGGCCCGTCGGTTCGCCTCCGACGTCTCGCACGAACTGCGCACCCCGCTCGCCGGGATGCTCGCCGTCACCGAGGTGCTCGACGAGGACGCGGACGGCCTCGACCCGGACACCGCACGGGCCGTCCGGCTGATCAGCGCGGAGACCGGCAAGCTGGCGGTGCTGGTGGAGGACCTGATGGAGATCTCCCGCTTCGACGCACGTGCGGCAGAGCTGAACACCGACGAGGTCGACGTTGCGGAGACCATCGGCAAGACCCTTCTGCACCGGCGCTGGGAGGACCGTGTCAGCACCGAACTGCCGGACGGGATCCGGGCCCGTCTCGATCCGCGCCGGTTCGACATCGTCGTCGCCAATCTCGTCGGCAACGCGCTGCGGCACGGATCGGAGCCGGTAACGGTCCGTCTACGCACGCGGACAGCCGCCGACGGAGCGAGTCTGCTGGTCGTCGAGGTCGCCGACAGCGGGCCCGGCATACGGCCGGACGTGCTGCCCCACATCTTCGACCGCTTCTACAAGGCCGACGCGGCCCGTACCCGGTCGGCGGGCAGCGGTCTCGGTCTGGCGATCACCCAGGAGAACGTCCGGCTGCACGGCGGCACGGTCCATGCCGAGAACGGACCGGACGGCGGGGCCGTCTTCGTGATCGAGATACCCCTCGGCGGGCCCACCGGGTACGAACGAGACAACGGCAGGAACGCCTCCGGTACCGACGAGGCAACGGCAGGGGTGGATCCGTCACGCGACGACACAGAGAGGGCACCGGCATGAGGGTGCGCCTGCGTACGGCGGCCGTGTTCGCGGCCTGGCTTCCGCTCACAGCCTGCGGCATCCAGGAGACGGACGTCATCGGCGCAGGCAGCGCCGCGACTGTCGACCTCCTCCCTGCCCGCGAGGTGCGGATGCTTCTGTTCTTCCTCTCGCCGGACGGTGTGCTGATGCCCGTTCCCCGGTCCGTCGGCGAGAGCGAGTTCGCCGGTGAGCAGCACGGCCCGGACAGCGGTGAGGACGGGGGCCGGCCCGCCACGGAGGAGACCATCGCCGCCCTGCTGGCCGGCCCGAACGAGACGGAGAAGCGGGCGGGCCTGGTCAACGAGGCGTCGCTGCCCGCCCTGGACGCCCCAGCTAGGACAAGGACGTCCGTGAACGGGGTGGACGTCATCCTGGCGGCCCCCCTCGCCGGACTCACCCGGCCCGCCGAGTGGCAACTCATCTGCACGGTGGCGTACGCGGAGAGCGCGGAGGGCACACCGATGGTGACGCTGCGAGGTACGGACGGTACGCGTACTCCCGCACGGTGCGACCCCCAGCCGGGTGTCGTGTCGTCCGCCGCCGCGACGGCCCCGCGCTGAGGCAGCCAGGGGCCGGCCGGCAGCGGGGCGATGGTCTTCTCCGTGGGGCGGGCCGGCCCCGGCTCGATGAGGACGACGGTGGCCCGTTGCCGGCCAGGCATTGCAGACGCCGAGGACGGCGCGGACGTCGAGCGGATGCAGGCCCAAGCTGGGTTCGTCCAGGACGAACAGGGCGTCGTGCCGACTGCGGTCGAGTTCGGTGGCGAGCTTGCGCCGCTGCGCCTTGCCGCCGGAGGACGGGGGCGGCCTCGCCGAGGGCGAGGTGGCCCAGGTCCAGGCCGACGAAAGTCTGCAGGCGGGAGCGGACCTCGTTGAGGTTGCCTGGCTGGTCCAGGGCGTGGGTGACGGTGCAGACCGGCAGCTGCGGCAGGGTCAGCCCGTCGTCCTCGCCGCTTCCGCGCGGCGGACGGCGTCAGCTCGAGGAGTGCGCACTCCTGGCCGCACCGGCCGAAGACCCGAGTACGTCAAGTACGAGGGCCTCCGGCCGGCCCGCCGGCAGCAGGCACCGGACGCAGCTCCATACGGAGAACGAGAGGTCCTGGGCCCGCGTCAGGCGGACGGGGCCTCGGTCCGGGCGGAGGGCACCGGGACCTCGCCCTCGTCCAGGGCTACGTCCTTCGTCTCCTTGCCGATGAGGAGGGCGATCAGGGTGAGGACCGCCATCACGGAGAGGTAGACGCCGACCAGCCACGGGGAGCCGTCGCCGGCCTCCCAGAGGGCCACCGCGACGAACGGGGCGACGGCCGCGCCGAGGATGGAACTGACGTTGTAGGCGATGCCGGAGCCGGTGTAGCGGACGCTGGTCGGGAAGAGCTCCGGGAGCATCGCGCCCATCGGGCCGAACGTCGTGCCCATCAGGGTGAACCCGAGGACCAGCCACAGGACCACGCCGAGCGTGCCCAGGTTGATCAGCGGCACCCAGAGCAGGCCGAACACGATGATGCCGGCGGTGACCCAGGCGAGGGTCTTGCGGCGGCCGTACTTGTCCGCGAGCGGGCCGGAGATCAGGGTGAACGCGGCGAAGAACAGCACACCGAAGATCATCATCAGGACGAACGTGGTGTAGCTGTAACCGAGGCCCGGGACGTCCGCGTCCTCGGCGGTGCGGCCGTAGCTCAGCGAGAACGTCGTCATCAGATAGAAGAGGACGTACGTCGCCAGCATCGCGAAGCTGCCGAGGACCAGCTGCTTCCAGTGGTGGCGGAAGACGGTGGCCAGCGGCAGCTTGCGGACCTTGCCGGTCTCCTGCGTCTTCGCGAAGACCTGCGACTCGACCAGGCGCATGCGTACCCACAGACCGATCGCGACCATGACAGCCGAGAACAGGAACGGGATCCGCCAGCCCCAGTTCAGGAAGGCGTCGGAGGGCTGCGAGGGGTCGGCGCCCGCCGCGGAGGGCAACAGCGCGCCGATGATCAGGAAGAGGCCGTTGCCGATGATGAACCCGAGCGGAGCGCCCAGCTGCGGGAACGTGCCCCACAGCGCGCGCTTCCCGGCGGGCGCGTTCTCGGTGGCCACCAGGGCCGCGCCGCTCCACTCGCCGCCCAGTGCGAAGCCCTGGGCGAGCCGCATCAGCACCAGCAGTGCCGTGGCGACCCATCCGGCTTGCGCGTACGTCGGCAGAACGCCGATCAGGAAGGTGGCGATGCCCATCGTGAGCAGCGAGGCCACCAGGGTGCCCTTGCGGCCGAGGCGGTCGCCGAGGTGTCCGAAGACGATCGCGCCGATCGGGCGGGCGACCATCGCCGCGCCGAAGACCGCGAAAGAGGAGAGCAGGGCCGTGGTCGGGTCGCTGCTCGGGAAGAAGAGTTTCGGGAAGACCAGGACCGCGGCGGTTGCGTAGATGTAGAAGTCGTAGAACTCGATCGTCGTGCCGATGAGGCTGGCGATCAGGACGCGGGACCGCGAGTTGGCGGGCGCGGCCTCGGGCGGGGACTGCGACGGGGCCTGGGCGGGCCCGGTAGGGGGAGCGTGCATCTCTGGAACTTTCCCACGAGGGCGGAGTGCGGCCGTCGACGCGTGGAGCCGACGGTCCCGCACGGCGGCGCAGGTCCCCTCGGGGCAAGGCCGCGCGACCGGTGCGGGCGCCGCAACGATCTCATGCATCTCACGGACTGGTTGGGCATCGTCCAGAATGTGGGATCGCGGAACGAGTGATCCGGGAGACCCGGCGCACGCAGGCCTGGACGCTCGTACCCCGGCTGTCTCCACGCGCACCGTGAGTCAAGAAGGTTGCGGCCGCTTCCGCGCGGGCCCACCGGGCGGCTTTGGCGTGTGCTCCTAGCGGGCGTCGTGGTGGAGGACCTTGTCGCCGCCGGTACAGGAAGCGGGTTCTCCGTACGACATCGACGACGCACACCGACTCCGAGGAGAACCGCCTGGTCGATGCCTACCGGTTGCCGTCGACAAGCACGGTCGCGAGGGGTGGTACTCCCGCCCCCGCCAGCACCGCCGCTCCGACCAGACCGGCGTCGGGGCCCAGTTCAGCGGGCACGGCGCGCAGCCCCTTCAGGAACGGCATCGCCGCGTAGCCCCGCAGATGGCGGGCGAGCGGTTCGAAGAACACCTCGCCGGCCTGAGCGACACCGCCCCCGACCACGGCAATATCGATCTCGATCAGCGCCGCCGTGGCAGCGATGCCGGCCGCCAACGCACGGGCTGCCCGATCGAAGGCGGCGAGAGCCGCCGTGTCTCCAGCGCGAGCCGCTGCCGCGACCCCCGCTGCGTCCGGTGTCAGAGGTGTTTGCCAGCCAAGGGCAAGCGCGTGCCGGGTGATGGCGGTGCCACTGGCGATGGCTTCCAGGCAGCCTCTCGCGCCGCACGGACAGGGTTCACCGTCGAAGTCGACGCTGATGTGCCCGAGGTGGCCGGCGTTGCCTGTGAGCCCGTGGTGCACGCTGCCGTTGAGGACCAGTCCGGCGCCGACGCCCGTGGACACGACGAGGCACAGTGCGTTCTTGTGTCCGCGTGCCGCGCCGTGGCGATGTTCAGCGGCGGTCATTGCCACGGCGTCTCCCGCCAGCATCACCTGCCGGTGGGCGAGAGCTGGATGCCTTGCGACGGACTCGATGAGGGGAAAGTCCCTCCAGGCAGGGATGTTGACAGGACTCACGGTGCCGTGTGCCAGGTCGATCGGGCCGGCGCTGCCGATGCCCACGGCCCGTACCCTCCCCCACAGAGGGCTGGCAGCCAGGGCGCTCAGCACCTCGAACACCGAGCCGAGGATCGCGTCGGCAGGTTCCTGTGCCGGGGTGGTGCGGCGGGTGCGGAGTACCAGAACGCCGTCCCGATCGACCAGGGCGCCGGCGATTTTGGTTCCGCCGATATCAAGGGCGGCGATCAAGTCATCGCTTGCGGGTGAAGCTGCCGACCGGTGACTACTCAAAGTGACAGTCCTTTGTAGGGGGTGGCATGTGTGGGTCCCGCTGAGGACACCACATCTGACCATCGCCTGACAACGTTGTCCAGCCCTCGTCGAATCCTCCTCGGCCGACGCGTTCAAGTTGCGTTTGATTTAGCCAACGTTTAGTAAAGCCGCAGTTCAGGGCCTTGTGAGGGCGTGAAATTCAGATGGAGCGGTCTATGGACATTGCCGCCGAGTTACGTCTACGTTGAGCGCTCATCAGGCCGGGGCGGTGGTAGCCGATGAGGCACCCCCCTGGGTGTGACGCCGAGAGCCGTGCAGTGAGGGGTGGGCGAAATGCGTAGAGCATGTGTGGTTCTGGTGGCTGCGACTTTGGTTGCTGTCACGGCATGTAGTGGTCAAGGGGGTGCGGCGACTGGCGAGATCGCGGCCGCACCGAGCGATCCCGCGAAGGTGTCGGGCGGCATCACGGTGCTGACCAACCGGACGGATCAGATAGCTGACGGCTCGTTGAAGAAGTACGCAGCCGAGTTCAACAAGGTCTACCCGGGCGTGAAGGTCAAGTTCGAGGGTCTGACCGACTACGAGGGGGAGGCCAAGATCCGGATGAACACCGAGAACTACGGTGACGTCCTCTTGATCCCCAACTCCCTCTCCGTCGAGCAGTACCCCAACTTCTTCGCACCGCTCGGCAACTCCATCGCGCTGTCGGAGAAGTTCGACTACACCAGTCACGCAACGGTGGACGGCAAGGTCTACGGGCTGGCCAACATCGGGGTGGCGAACGGATTCGTCTACAACAAGGCGGTCTGGGAGAAGGCCGGAATCAAGGCCTGGCCAGCTACGCCCGAGGAGTTCATCGCGGACCTGGAGACGATCAAGGCGAAGACGGACGCCGTCCCGTACTACACGAACTACAAGGACGGCTGGCCGCTCACCAACTGGACGAACGCCATCGGCTCGCCCTCCTGCGACTCCGGATCCTACGACCGCCTGGCCAAGACCAAGGAACCCTGGAGCAGCGGATCGGACCTGTACGCGATCGACGGACTTCTTTACTCGATCGTCGAGAAGAAGCTGGCCGAGCCCGACCCGACCACGACCAACTGGGAGGACTCCAAGGCGCAGATCGGATCCGGCAAGGTCGCATCGATGTGGCTGGGGTCCTGGGCGATCTCCCAGATGAGGACCGGTGCGGAGGCCGCCGGGAAGAACCCCGACGACATCGCGTTCATGCCGTTCCCGGTGCAGCACGACGGAACGTACTGCTCGGTGCTCCGTCCTGACTACCAGTACGCGGTCAACGCGCACTCCGACAACAAGGAAGCGGCCCGGGCGTGGCTCGACTGGTACATCACCAAGTCCGGCCAGGCCGCCAGTGAAGGGTCCATCTCCGCGGTCAAGGGCGCTCCGTTGCCGGACACGCTCAAGGCCTTCTCTGACAACGATGTCACGATGATCCCGCAGAGCCAGGAGGACATCGTCGAGGTCAACAAGATCGACAAAGCGTCCGAGATCGGCATCACCGCGCAGGGCTACCGGCAGAAGCTGGTCGACATCGCCCGGGGCGCGGCCGACGGGGACATGGACAGCTACTTCGGCGAGCTGAACGGCAAGTGGGCCGAGGCTCAGCAGACCCTCGGCGGCTGACCGTGTTCGCGGCACGGTGAGACCCCGGCCAGGGCTCCGCCCGAACCGCTCACCGTGCCGCCCCGATGCCCGCCCACCAGGGAACCCACCACGAGGAACCATGAGATGACCGTTGTCCACAACACCCGTGCCGAAGGGCCGGCCGCCGACCGGCGAAGCGCGCCGCCGCCGGAGCCCGCCCCCGGCCGGCCACGTGCCGGAAGGAGGCGTCGTACCGCAGCCCTGACCCCCTGGCTCTTCCTGGCCGCACCGCTGGCACTGCTGCTGATGTTCACGTTCCTGCCGGTGGCCGACATGATCGGATACAGCTTCACCGACTGGGACGGCATCAGCCCCGCACGCTCCTATGTGGGCGGGGAGAACTACACCGACCTGGTGACACGGCCCGCACGGTTCGAGGTGTTCGTCGTCAGCGGCTTCTACCTGGCAGCGTCGTTCCTCCAGATCGCGCTTGCGCTGTACTTCGCCACGGTCCTCAGCTTCAACACCCGGTTCCGCAACCTGTTCAAGGGCCTGCTGTTCTTTCCCTACCTGATCAACGGGGTGGCCGTCGGATTCGTGTTCCTGTACTTCTTCCAACCCGATGGCACCCTCGACACACTGCTGCGCCTGGTCGGGGCGGAGGGCAGACACCTGTGGCTAGGGGACCCGGACCTGGCCAACCCCTCGCTCGCGGGGGTTTCGGTGTGGCGCTTCATGGGCCTGAACATGGTGCTGTTCCTCGGCGCGATCCAGTCCATTCCGCCGCACCTGTACGAGGCAGCGGAGCTGGACGGGGCGAACCGCTGGCAGCAGTTCCGTCACATCATCGCCCCCAGCATCAAGCCGATCATCAGCCTGAGTTTCATACTCGCCGTCTCCGGTTCCCTGGCCGTCTTCGAGATCCCCTACATCATGACCGGTGGCGCCAACGGCACGGAGACGTTCGTCATACAGACGGTCAAGCTCGCCTTCCAATTCGACAAGGTCGGCCTGGCCTCGGCGTCAGCCGTCGTGCTGCTGATCCTCATCCTGCTGATCACCTGGGTGCAGCGCCGGTTGTTCCCCGAGGAGAGGGTGGAGCTCTCGTGACCACCGACATGTCCGCCCCGCCCCGGCGCACGATCCACGCCGACCGCACCGTACCGACCAGGATTCCCGCCCTCCTCAAGTACCTGTCCCTGCTCCTGGCCTCGGCAGTGGTCCTCGTTCCGCTCGTCGTCGTCCTGCTGACCTCGCTCAAGACCGAGTCGGAGGTGGCGAACAGCGGACCGCTGTCGCTGCCCGGTGACTGGTTCAACTTCGCCAACTACGCGACCGCCGTCGAGCAGGGCGCGATGCTGCGGGCGTTCGGCAACACGACGCTGATCCTCGTGGTGTCCACCGCGGGGACGGTGCTGATCGGCTCGATGACCGCCTATGCCATCGACCGCTTCCAGTTCCGTCTCAAGAAACTGGTGATGGGCCTCTTCCTGCTGGCGACGCTGGTGCCCAGCGTCACCACCCAGGTCGCGACGTTCCAGGTGATCGACGAGCTCGGCGCATTCAACAGCAGGTGGGCACCGATCCTGCTGTACACCGGCACCGACATCGTGTCGATCTACATCTTCCTGCAGTTCATCCGGTCCATCCCCCTCTCCCTGGACGAGGCCGCACGCATCGACGGCGCCAACTCCTGGACGATCTACCGGAAGATCATCCTCCCGATGCTTCGACCGGCCATCGCCACCGTCGTCATCGTCAAGGGCATCGCGATCTACAACGACTTCTACGTGCCCTTCCTCTACATGCCGGACCCCGAACTCGGCACCATCTCCACCGCCCTGTTCCGATTCAAAGGCCCCTTCGGCGCCCACTGGGAGACCATCTCCGCCGGCACGATCGTCGTGATCGTGCCCACCCTGATCGTCTTCCTGGCGCTGCAGCGCTTCATCTACAGCGGATTCGCGGCCGGGTCCACCAAATGACCTGCCCGCCCATCGCGCCCCGCACTACGTCTCAAGGAGTACGCATGAAGGTCCCCACGCCGCTGTCCCAGGGCTGGACACTGCGGCTGAACACCGACCGCGGCACCCCCGAGGGCGCGCCCCCGGCGCTGGCAGGAACCACCGTGCCGGCGCAGGTGCCCGGCTGCGTCCACACCGACCTGATGGCAGCGGACCTGCTGGCCGACCCGTATCTGGAGCGGAACGAGTCGGAGGCCGCCTGGGTGGGCCGCGCCGACTGGACGTATGCGACCGACCTGCCCCGCAGGGACAGCACCTTCGAGCGGGCCGAACTGGTCTTCGACGGACTGGACACGGTCGCCGCCGTCCGCGCCGCCGGCCGCCTGCTGGGGCGTACCCGGAACATGCACCGCTCCTACCGGTTCGACGTCACCGATCTGCTGGCGAACGGTCCGGCGCCGCTCGAAGTCGCCTTCACCTCCGCGTACACCGAGGCCGAGACGATCCGGGCGACGCTGGGGGAGCGGCCCAACTCCTACCCCGAGCCGTTCAACTACATCCGCAAGATGGCCTGCTCGTTCGGATGGGACTGGGGCCCCACCCTGGTGACGGCCGGTGTGTGGCGCGAGGCGCGCATCGAGCAGTGGTCCACAGCCCGGCTGGCTGAGGTCCGTCCTCAGGCCACCGTCGCGGGTGATGGGAGCGGCATCGTGGACATCATCGTCGAGCTGGACCGTACAGCAACCGGTCGGAGCCGGCCCCTGCGTCTGACGGCCACTGTCGGCGGCACATCGTCGGAGATCACCGTCACACCCGGAGCCACGACCGCCACGGTGACCGTGCACATCCCGGACGTAGCGCTGTGGTGGCCGCGCGGCTATGGCGACCAGTCTCTGTACGAGTGCGGCGTCGAACTCAAGGACGACGACGGCCATGTCCTCGACGCGTGGGAGCGACGCATAGGCTTCCGCACGATCGAACTCGACACGTCCCGGGACGTGCACGGAAGCGCCTTCACCCTGGTCGTCAACGGCACTCCGGTCTTCGCCCGGGGAGTGAACTGGATACCCGACGACGTCTTTCCCGCCCGCGTCAGCGCTGACCGCTACCGCACCCGTCTCACCCAGGCCGCCGACGCGGGTGTGGACCTGGTACGCGTGTGGGGTGGGGGGATCTACGAGGACCGCGCCTTCTACGACATCTGCGACGAGCTGGGTCTGATGGTCTGGCAGGACTTCCTGTTCGCCTGCGCCGCCTACCCGGAGGAGCAGCCGCTGCGCTCCGAGATCGAGGCCGAGGCCCGGGAGAACGTGGCCCGGCTGATGCCCCACCCGTCGCTGGTGCTGTGGAACGGCAACAACGAGAACCTGTGGGGATTCGCCGACTGGGAGTGGGAGCAGGAACTCGCCGGAGAGTCCTGGGGGGAGGGCTATTACCTGGGTCTACTGCCCCGCATCGTGGCCCAGACGGACCCGACGCGGCCCTACTGGGCGGGCAGCCCCTGGTCCGGGTCGTGGAACCACACTCCGAATGACCCTGACCATGGCACCGCACACTCGTGGGAGGTGTGGAACCGCCGTGACTACAGCGACTACCTCACCACCGTGCCCCGCTTCGTCGCGGAGTTCGGCTGGCAGGCCCCGCCGGCCCACGCCACCCTGGAACGCGCGCTGTCCGAAAGGCCGTTGACGGATGGTTCCCCCGGCATGCTGCACCACCAGAAGGCGGAGGACGGCAACGGCAAGCTGAACCGTGGGCTCGCCCACCACTTCGCCCAACCGGCCGACTTCGACACCTGGCACTACCTGACCCAGCTGAATCAGGCCCGCGCCGTCGCCACCGGGGTGGAGCACTGGCGCTCCCACTGGCCCCGTTGCGCCGGTACGGTGCTGTGGCAGCTCAACGACTGCTGGCCGGTGACCTCCTGGGCCGCGATCGACGGTGACGCCCGGCTCAAGCCGCTGTACTTCGAAATGCGCCGTCTGTACGCCGACCGGCTGCTGACGCTCCAGGACCGGGACGGCGCCCTGGTGATCGCCGGGTGCAACCAGAGCGCGGCCACCTGGGACACCACCGCCACGGTCCGCCGGCTGGGCGCGGACGGAACGGTGCTGGCAAGCGCCGAGGTCACGCTCAGGGCCGCGGGACGCAGCGTGGCTCTGGAGGCGCTTCCCCGTTCGGTCATCGAGTTCGGCGACACGCGTCGGGAGTTCCTGACCGCCGATGCGGACGGCCTGCGTGCGGTGCACTTCGCCTGCGCGGACCGTGAGTTCGCCTACCCTGCCGCCTCCTACGATGTCCGGGTGAGCCAGGACGGCGGGAGAGGCGTGGCGGTCACCGTCACCGCCACCGGACTCGTACGGGACCTGGTGCTGCAGGCCGACCGGCTGGCCCCGGACGCCCGCACCGACCACGGACGGGCCACGCTGTTGCCCGGCGAGAGTTTCACCTGGCGGGTGACCGGGTGGGAGCAGCCCACCGCGGAAGCCGCAGACCGCGCACTGTTCTGCGTCAACGGGGCGGCCGGTCGTGAGTGAGGCACCCGCACGCCGGTCCGGGCGCGTCACCATCAACGATGTGGCCGCCCGGGCCGGGGTGTCCCGAGGTGCTGTGTCCCTGGCGTTCAACAACCGGCCCGGTGTCTCGGAAGCCACCCGTGTACGCATCATGGCGGCGGTCACGGAGCTGGGTTGGGTGCCGAGCCAGACCGCGATCAAGCTGTCCGGCTCCGCGACCGGTGCTGCGGACACCGTCGGCCTGGTCATCGCCCGGCCGGCGCGACAGCTCGGGCTGGAGCCGTTCTACATGGAGTTCATCTCCGGGGTCGAGTCCGTCCTGGAGGAACACCGGTGCTCACTGCTCCTGCACCTGGTGCGCGACGCCACTCAGGAGATAGCTGTTCACCGCGAGTGGTGGCAGTCGCGCCGGATCGCCGGTTCCATTCTGGTCGACATCCAGCAGAACGACCCCCGGGTCACCGAACTGGCGGCGATCGGGCTACCGGCCGTCGCGGTCGGCCACCCGTCGCTGACCGGCGGGTTCACCTCGGTATGGACCGATGACGAGGCTGCCGTGCATGAGGCGGTGCGCTACCTCGCCGCTCTCGGGCACAGGCGGATCGCACGGGTGGGCGGCCATCCGTCGCTCGGCCACACCATCATCCGCACCGCCGCGCTGAACACGATCGTGGCCGAACTCGGGCTGGAGCCGGCCCGCAGCGTCACCACCGACTATTCCGGGGAACAGGGCGCCCGGGCGACCCGGTCGCTGCTGGCCTCCCCGAACCGCCCCACGGCCATCGTCTACGACAACGACATCATGGCCGTCGCGGGTCTGTCCGTGGCCGCCGAGATGGGGTTGAGCGTACCGAGGGACGTCAGCCTGATCGCCTGGGACGACTCCCAGTTGTGCCAACTCACGCACCCGACCCTCTCCGCCATGAGCCATGACGTGTTCGGCTTCGGCGCTGACGTGACCCGTCGGCTGTTCGACGTCGTCCACCGTCGCGACCTGTCGTCCGGCCCTGCGGCACCCCCTGTACTGCTGCCGCGCGGCAGCAGCGCACCCCCGCGGGAACCCACCGACTGAAGCCGTGGCTGCAGCGGCGTCCCGTGTGGGATGCGCACCCCGGATCGCGCCGGCCTTCTGCCACTTCCCTCCACCACCCTTCGCGAAGATTCCCCTCACCGGCACCGGCACCGGCACTGGCACCGGCACCGGCACCGACAGCAAGACGATCGGCCTCTCCCTCGCGGACTTGACCAACCCGCCCTGCGCGACAACCCGCCCGGGGCGACGAAAGGCCCTCTCGACCCGGCCCATGTCACCCGGCCTTCCGTCTGTTTCCACGGCGAGCCGGGAACGACCCGCATCGACTCCTCGGCCACCGACTGACCTGGCCGAGCTGCCGGGCACGACGGCCCTGACCCGTGCCCGGCTCCGATGCGCCGCCCTCTCCCCACGAGGGCGGCCCATCCCTTTCCTCCCCCCTCCCCGGAGCGCCCCGTGACTGCAATCTCCCTTCTCAGCCCCGTCGTACGCACCTGTCCCCGAGGGTCACGCACCGCGAGCCCCGCTCTTGTTGGGCAACGACCCGACGGCGAACCGCAGGCCGAGCTGTGGTCCGGCGCGCACCACGCCACCTCATGATGCTCGCGACCAGAGTCTGGGGGAGCGGCCCTCGTACAGCCGTACTGGTCCACGGCATCATGACGGACTCACGTACATGGAACCGTGTCGCTCCCGCTGTCGCCGAGCGCGGCTACCGGGTCATCGCCGTCGACCTGCGCGGTCACGGCGCCAGTGGCCACGGCGAGACCTACACTCCCGCCGTTCTTGCCGCCGACCTGCTCGAAACCCTGCCTACGGCCCCCGACCTGGCCATCGGACACTCGCTCGGCTCAGCCGCACTGCTGACCGCTCTACCCCGACTGCGCTGTGGTCGCGCCATCCACTGCGACCCCGCATGGGTGAGCCGGCCCCGGGACCTGGCCGCCCTGCGCGCCGTCAAGCACGCCACCTGGCAGGAGTTGCGGGCCGCGCATCCGCGCTGGCACGACGACGACATCACCGCCGAGCATCAAGCCCTGGCGACCTGGGACCCGAGCTCCGTCGCCGCCCTCGTCCACTTGCCCGGTCTGCCCACTACCCCGGCCGCACCTTCTCTGGTGCTGCTCGCTGACCCCAGCGAGCGGATTCCACCGGCTGCCGCCGCGACGCTGCGCCGCCGGGGCTGGCACACGCGGACGGTGGACGGTGCAGGGCACACCGTCCACCGTGACGATCCGGCCGGTTTTCTCCACGGGCTGTCCGGATGGCTGTGACCGTGCCCGTCCGCTGCCGTCAGGCCGAAGGCGAACGGCCTCCGGGCCCCTCCGGCCCGACCTGGATCACGAGCCGCCGCGAGTCTGCGGTGGCCATGGCGGCAGCGCCCTCAAGGAAGGCTTACCTCGCCCTGGTTCAGAACGCGGGGATGGAAGTACGCCGCTTGGATCTCGGCGTTGGTGTTGTTCCCGCGCAGATGCTCGGACCACATCATGAACCAGGCCCATTGCGGCTGGTTCTGCAGTATCGCGGCGGTCGGCATCTTGCCGATTTCCCCGATGGCCATGGGCTTTGTCCCGGCGATGTTCCTCATCTGCTGGTAATCAGCGGAGCTCGGATGGCTCTTGTACCAGACGTCCAGTGATACGACATCGGCGTATTGATTTCCGGGGTAGTAATTGCTCCACCCGCCGGCCGGATTGTCCTGCACGTTCCACACCCAGATGAGATTGTCCAGCCCCTTGGTTCCCGCGAGGTAGTCACGCGTGATCTGGAACAGCCGCGCGCTGCCGTTGGCCCCCGGCCGGTTGCCCCACCAGTTCCACGATTCGTTCATCTCGTGGAACGGGCGGAAGAGAACGGGTATCCCCGAGCTCTTCAGTTGTTGCAGGTAAGGAGCAACCTCGTCGAGACGCCGCTTCCACGCGGTGTTCAGAGCGCTGCCGTTGGTGAGGATCTGCGAGAACTGTGTGTTCGATATGTTCGACTTGACGCCGCCCTCGAACGCACAGGTGCTTCCGCCGGTCGGCGGACAGGCATGCCAGGTCAGGGAGACCAGCGACCCGTTGGCCCACTCGGTCTTCGCCTGGTCCACCACGCGCTGGCGATTGGCGACGTCCGCGGCGTTGAACATCAGGTCGCCGCCCCACAGGCCCGGGTACTGCCCGGTGACGTCCTTGACCTGTTGCGTGTACTGCCCGGGGGCCGACGCAGGCTCCTTGTTGTGCTGTCCGGAAACGATGTTGTTTCCGGAGATCGATTGCAGATAGTTCACCACTGACTGCTTGGGGGTCGCGGGGAACGCTTGCGCAGATTCCGCCGCCGGCCAGGCGAATGCTGCTGTGAAAACGGCTGCAGCAGTCAAGGCGGAAGTTATAAAGCGTTGAGTCTTTCTCACGGGCATCCCTGCTTTCGCGACGGAACGGAAATGCTTGACGCCATGAAGGTGTCGGAACTTCCGGCCCCCGTCAACGGTCCGCGTCCCCTTTCATTGCCGGCAGACAACATAATTTACTTAACGTTTCCTAAACGTGGCACGTTTTCGCCGCTTGTCTGCAATGAGCGTTTCGCGTTACGGATCGAACTGCGTACCGGCGTGGCGCGCCACGCCGCGCCGCCGAACCCCCCACTTCCAGGGACGGACGCTGTGCGGACCCACGCGCCGCCCCTCTCTCCACTCGCCGAACCCGCCGTGCAGCCACGACAACGTGGGGCGTAGCGATGACGGGAGGGCCGAGATGACCGGGGGTACGAGACGAGCAAGACAGCGGACGGCAGGTCACACAGTTCCTCGACACCCGAGGGTTGCTGATCCTGTATGCCGAGTTCTCGTTCTTCTCAGTACTGACCGAACGCGAGAAGAAGGACAGCGTTGCGACCACTCCGAACGAGTCGTTTCCGGGTGGCCCAAGACCTTTACCAGCCCTTCCAGCCCCTCCAGGTCCTCGATGACCTCGGGCGAGGCGAGCGGGTCGGCCGCCAGGCGGGTGTTCGTCGCGTGCCCGCTCCAGCGCTTCGGCCGGCGCGGTACCGCGCAGAACCGGCTGCCGGCACCCGCCACCTCCTGCCGACCGCGGTCGACAGCACCTCGCCGTCCGGGGTGAAGCGGTACTTCGTCTCCGTGCCACTCCCCATCAGCCCGGTGCCCACCGCACGGTTCCAGGCGCGCAGGATTCGCTCCATCTCGGCTTGCGAGAACGGCGAGGGCTCCGCTGCCCGTGCCCCAGACCGACGGCGTGTGTCGCGCTCGGCACCGCCTCTGGATGCGCCCCATCGTCGTCCTTCACGTGGGTGTCTCTCACCACAAGGGCGCGGGAACCGGTGCGGGTACTCCGGCATTCGGGGGGATCAGCGCGCGGCACCTTCGAGCGAAGGCTACTGGCGGGCTACTTGGACCTGAATCGCCGCTCGTCAACGGCACCCCATGGTGTCGGCCCGCTCTCCGGAACCGATCGAGGGAACGCTCGCCACGCAGGCCCGCAGGTCGCGAGTTCCCTACCCTGTGGGCCAGTTCAGATACAGATCGGCCTGTTCAGATACAGATCACGATCTTTCCGCGGGTGCGTCCGCGCTCGGCGTGCGCGTGGGCGTCGGCGATCCGTTCCAGGGGGTAGGTCTGTTCGATACGGGGTGTGTAGCGGCCTTGCCTGCCCAGTTCCGCCGCCGCGGACAGGAGGACGGAGTCGTTCACCGCGTTGACCACGTGCGTGCCCAGGCGCTGTCCGGCCGCGTGGTCGGCGACCGTCGCGACGCGCTTCGGGTCGCCCGCGATCGCGACGAGGTCGTCCAGGGAGCCGGAGGCCGCGGTGTCGAGCACGATGTCGACGCCGTGCGGAGCGAGGCCCGTGAGGCGCTGTGCGAGGCCAGGGCCGTAGGTGGTGGGAACGGCGCCGAGAGAGGTGAGGAACTCGTGGTTGTGTGCACTGGCTGTCCCGATCACGGTGGCAGCACCTTGTGCCACGGCGATCTCGACCGCCGCGCTGCCCACGCCTCCGGCGGCACCCTCGACGAGGAGGGTGCGCCCCGCGAGAGAGCCGAGCGCGTTCAGTCCACCTATCGCGGTCACTGACGCGAGACCGGCACCAGCGGCCTGCTCGTCGTTCCACGTGGCGGGGGTGTGCGCCCAGGCCGAGAGGATGAGCAGCTCTGCGCTTGCCCCGGTGACACCGCCCAGTCCGAAGACCCGGTCGCCGATGCTCACCCCCTGCACCCCGTCGCCGATCTCGTCGACCACACCGGCGGCGTCGCGCCCGGGAATGTCGGGCAGATCCAGGGGGAAGATCTGGTGCAGGGCGCCGGAGCGCAGCTTCCAGTCGATGGGATTGACGCTGGCCGCCGTGACGCGGACACGAATCTCACCGGGTCCGGGGTGGGGGTCGGGGGCCTGCTCGATCACCAGGCTCTCTGCTCCGCCGTATTCGTGGAATCGGGCTGCGCGCATGATGGTCTGCCTTAGTTTGAGGGGCCGGAATGGCGTATGCATCCGACGTCCGTCACGGTACGACCTGACGTTGACGTGAGGTGCAAGTCGACGAGCCCGTCAGGTTCGACACTCCTGTGACCCGACCGAGCTCGGCGACTCACGGCACGACGCGAGGCCTGCCGTGCACACCTGAACCGCGTGAACGACTTCGGGTCCGCCGCCGGGTCTTGATCAATCCCAGCGGGGGCACTGGTCCGATCGACCCTCTGAGCCGTATTGCTAGCCTGAATCCGACGTCGACATGAGGTACGAGCGGGAAGAGGGAGCTGCGTCATGCGCATCGGACAGCTCGCCAGGCGGTCAGGGGTCAGCGTGCGGGCCCTGCGCTACTACGAGGAACAGCGCCTCCTGGAATCGGCGCGGACGCCCGGTGGGCAGCGTGACTATCCCGACGAAGCCCTGGAGCGGGTCCAGCTCATCCAGGACCTCTTCGCGGCCGGCCTCTCCAGCCGTACCGTCGTCGAACTCCTGCCGTGCGTGAGCACCGGCGTCGCGACCCCCGCCATGCTCGACCAGCTCATCACCGAACGCGACCGCATCGCCGCACGTATCCGGGACCTGAACCGGGCCAGGACAAAACTCGGCCGCGTGATCGAGAATGTGACCGCGGCGAGCGTGGTGCAGGACTGATCAGCCGGCCTGCCGCTCTCGCCGGCGACCCTTCCGTCCGGATCGGACAGGATCGACGGGAGCGGTCCGTGCAGCCACGGCGGCCGGCCCCGTGCCAGCAGCACGAATGCCGAGACCGTCGAGGACGTCCAGCCCGATCGCCCCATCGCCGCCTGCCGTCGCGATGGGTAGAACCCGGCCTGGCCGGCATCTACCGGGCACTTGCCGAACACGAACGAGCCCAGGCGTACCCCGAAGCCGTCGTCAAGGCCCATTTCGGCTGCGCAGTCCTACCCGCATCAGAGATCGCTCACCCCCGGCACCCCACAGCACGCCACCCCGCCAACTGAGGCGCCCCTACTGGGCCGTCACTCCACCAAGATCACTTCATGGCCCGTTTTGCAGGCGTCTTCGCTGGACCTCCCGCAGTCAGCGCGCCGGTCTGTCCCGGCGCCCGCTCACCCAACGCACCATGAAGCCACACGCCGAGCCGGCACCTTGACGCGGGCCGATCTCCCCCGGGCAACTGCTTGGCTGTCCCGTCGCCGTTTCGCCACCTGGTTCCTATACGGTGCGCCCGGTACATCTGCTGGAGCACGGTTGGGGAGTGAGTGATGGGCGCGGTGTCGGGGCCTGCGGGCACGGGCGAGTTGAAGCGGCACCTGGGTGTGTTCGACGCCGTCGTGATCGGCCTGGGCTCGATGGTCGGGGCGGGGATCTTCGCGGCCCTGGCCCCGGCGGCCGGTGCGGCCGGGTCGGGGCTGCTGCTCGGATTGGCGCTGGCGGCGGTGGTGGCGTATTGCAACGCGATGTCCTCGGCGCGCCTGGCCGCCCTGTTCCCCGCCTCCGGGGGGACCTACGTCTACGGGCGGGAGAGGCTGGGCGAGTTCTGGGGCTACCTCGCCGGATGGGCGTTCGTCGTCGGCAAGACCGCCTCCTGTGCGGCCATGGCCTTGACCGTTGGTTCCTACGTGTGGCCGGACCAGGCGCACGCCGTCGCGGTGGCAGCCGTGGTAGCGCTGACCGCCGTCAACTACCTAGGGGTGCAGAAGTCCGCCTGGCTCACCCGTGTCGTCGTCGCCTTGGTCCTGGCCGTACTGGCCGCGGTGGTGGTCTCCGCGGTCACCTCCGGCGGCGCGGACGCGGCCCGGCTCGGAATCGGTGACGACGCGACCTTCGGCGGGGTACTGCAGGCGGCGGGCCTGCTGTTCTTCGCCTTCGCCGGCTACGCCCGTATCGCCACTCTCGGGGAGGAGGTCCGCGACCCCGCCCGCACCATCCCGCGGGCCATCCCGCTCGCTCTCGGCATCGCACTCGTGGTCTACGCGGGCGTAGCCGTCGCCGTCCTGCTCGTGCTGGGCCCGCAGGAGCTGGCGGACACCACCGCTCCTCTGTCGGATGCCGGACGGGCCGCAGGCGCGGACTGGCTGGTGCCGGTCGTACGGGTGGGCGCCGCGGTAGCCGCGCTAGGCTCGCTCCTCGCTTTGATCCTCGGGGTCTCGCGTACGGCCCTGGCGATGGCCCGCGACCACCACCTGCCGCATTCCTTGGCCGTCGTCCACCCGAAGTTCCAGGTGCCGCACCGGGCCGATCTGGTGGTGGGCGCCGTCGTGGCCCTGCTCGCCGCGACCGCCGACGTGCGCGGGGCGATCGGGTTCTCCTCCTTCGGGGTGCTCGCCTATTACGCCATCGCCAACGCCTCCGCCTGGACCCTCGCCCCGGACGAGGGCCGACGGGCGCGGATCATTCCGGTAGTCGGGCTGGCCGGCTGCCTTGTCCTCGCATTCGCCCTACCGGCGTCTTCGGTGATCGCAGGCGCGGCGGTTCTGGCTGCCGGAGCCGCTGCCTACGCGGTACGTCGCGCGGTGACCGCACGCAAGGCCTGACCCGGCTCGCCGGCCGCCGTGCTGGTAGTCCTGTACGCCACGCTCTCAGCTGGTCCCGGAGTCCGCGCCCGGACTGTCCACAGTGCTCGGCCGCGGACGACCTCGTTCAGCTCGGCCTGCACCTGTACTGCCTCGGCGTCCCGACCATCGCTGGGCGGCCTCCTACCAACTGTGACCCGCTTCATGCGTGGTTCCTGTCAGGAATCGGGTCGCCGCCCCGCTCACGTCACCGGGAGCTCAGCGGAGCGAACCGAGGTCCGGCACAGCGTTGACCACGGCGATCTCGGCGTCGGCCGGGGAAGCCGGCGGGCCGATTTCCCAGCCACGTGGGAGCCGGCACAGCCGGGCGCCGAGGACGACGGCGCGGTGCTTCATGTGATGCTCCGTCGAGCGGCTGCAGCTGGACCAGCTCGCGGCTGGCCAGGAAAGATTAATGCCAGAAGCTCGCCGACCTCTTCGCGGGCGCGGGGGTACGGCTGCGCCTGGCCGGTGTCGGCGCCGTCCACCCCGAGCGCCAGGTCGTCGCCGTGGCCTGCGCAAATCTGTCGGATCCTCCCGGAGCCGGCAGGTCACAGAGGTCACGATGGGGGTGCGCCGAGCGGCGGACGAGGAGCTACTCGAATCTACGGCCACCGGCCTGTGCGAGCAGGCGGAGGCGATCCGGGCCGGCGCCCAGCGGAGTGGGCAGTCAGGCGACATGGCGGGTCAGATGGACTCTGACCCGCCATGTCGGAGGGTGCCCTCGAAGACGAGCAAAGCTGCTCCGTTTCCCATGACAACCAGCCGAACGATGCCGGTCGTCACTCCCGGGCGCCCGCTCGTGCCGAAGCGCCGACGTCACCGGCGTCCGCGCAGCCGACCGAACAGGCGGCGAGCCTGGGCGCGCTTGCGGGGGTCGGCCGCGGCACGTCGGGCCGACGTGATCGTCCGTCGACCCTGAGGGCTGCGGGTGAACTGCGTGAGGCGGGCGATCAGTCCGGACATGTGTTCCTCCTCGAGGCGGTATGCCGTACGCCTACCCCGCAGAGGCGCGGGGATGCCCGGGCGTCGTTGCGCGCCGGTCGCAGCATCTTCCGCGTTCCGGGCCGCGGAGCTGAGCGGCCCCCGTGGCCCTGTACCTTTGCGACACTCCGTGCCCCGGGGCGACCGGCACCGGTACGTCGCCAGCGCTTAGCGGCCCTGATCCCCGGCGAGCTGCCGTGCTCCTGGGCCAGGTCAGCGGGAGCTCGACAGGCTCGCTGGTGACGTACCGCTGTCCGCGCCCCGGGCGGTCATCAAACGGGAGCAGATCGTCTCCGCCGCCAGCCGTACGGCAGCGTACGGCGGCGAGGCCGAGGCGAGAGGCGGCAGCCCGACCGCCCGGGCAGCGCCGGGTCGAACGCGGGGGCCTTGACGTGCATCGCCTCACTGAGGCCGACGTTCAGGCTGTCGGTTCCGGCGGGGACGGCCCGTTGAGGTCGAGGCCGACCAGGTGGCGCAGGGTGCGCTCGGCATCGTTCTCCTGGCAGGGGCGGTGCAGGTAGACGCCGTTGCCCGGAGCACAGCGCGAGGGTGTTCAGGACCACCGACCCTTCCAGGTGGTCGTCCCGGTACTCAGGCGCGAGGCCGCGGACCTGGAGGTCCGACGAGGTCCTGGCGGCCGGTGGTCCCTGAACTGTGCGTAGAGCAAGGCGGGATGAGCGGCGCGAACTCGCCGGTCCGAAGGTCGGCCGCACCCGCACCCTAGCTTGGTCTAGACCAAGCGGGTACGCTTCCATAGCCATCCATGGCCGCTACGCCGTCATGCATGGCACCACTTGTCATGCACACGCTTGCATGATTCGCGCAGGCAAGTACCAACCCCACAGAGGAGTTGTCATGAAGAGCAAGAAAATGCTGGCCGTCGCCATCGGCGCGGGCATCGCCCCGCTCCTGGCCGTCAGCCTGCCCGCCGGCAACGCGAGCGCACACGGCTACATTTCCTCGCCTCCCAGTCGGCAGGCCCAGTGCGCCGCCGGCACGGTCCCCTGCGGTTCCATCAAGTACGAGCCGCAGAGCGTCGAGGGCCCCAAGGGCTTAACGAGCTGCAGTGGAGGGAACGCCGCCTTCGCCGAGCTCAACAACGACAGCAAAGGCTGGAAGGTCACCCCGATCAGCCGGACGACCAGCTTCAACTGGCGGCTGACGGCACGGCACGCCACCAGCACCTGGCAGTACTACGCGGGTGGCCGGAAGATCGCGGAGTTCAACGACGGTGGCGCCCGACCGGGCGAGACGGTCACCCACCAGGTGAACTTCGGCAACCTGACCGGCAAGCAGAAAGTGCTGGCCGTGTGGAACATCGCCGACACCGCCAACGCCTTCTACGCCTGCGTGGACGTGAACGTGAGCTGACACGCGACCGGCACCACCGTGCCATCGCACCACAGCGCCGCCCGGCTCTGCTGATAGGCACCAGAACCTCGACGAACCAAACCGGCTGATGCCTGGAGTGGGCGGTGCGCCGTTCGCTCCAGGCACCGGCCGGCACCTCGCCTGTACGCAGAAGATTACGCCGGGCGGCACCGCGCTCGTACGCAGGCGAGCACGCCGCCGCAGGGCCGGCCCACCGGCCACCCCATCGAGATGAGGTCCCATGAACCGCCACCGAGTCACCGCCCGCGCAGCCGCCGTGGCCCTGCTCGCCGCCGGCCTCGCCGCGCCCCCGGCCGTCGCGGCTCCTGCCGCCAACAGGGCCAAGGCCCGCATCGGCGCCGACTGGGCGAAGCAGTCGATCACGTTCACCGCCGCACGGGGGCAGGTCAACGACCTCCACGTGGTCCCGATGGATCAAGGCGACGCGGTCCGGCGCATCGGCTTCCGTGACGCGGTCCCGCTCCAGCCCGGCGACCACTGTACGTACCTGGAACCGGGGGTGGAGACGTATGTCGTCTGCGAACTGCCCACCGGCAGCTCTCGGCCGGACCGGATCGACGTCTTCCTCGGCGACGGCGACGACGAGATCGCCACCAGCGACCTCGGGGTGGCCACTGTCAGCGGTGGACCCGGTGACGACACCCTGCACGCCCACACCGCGCACACGGTACGAGGCGACGCGGGCAACGACATGGTCATGGGGCGCGCCGTCCTGGACGGCGGCGACGGCATGGACCACCTGATGGGCGACGACGGCGACCAGCGGATGTGGGGCGGCCGGGGCGACGACATGATCGAGGGCTACGGCGGCACGGACCTCGTGTACGCGGGCTCGGGCGACGACCACGTCATGGGTGGGGACGGCAAGGACGTCCTCCTCGGCGGCTCCGGCGACGACATGCTGCACGGAGAGGCCGGCGACGACCTGATCGTCGGCGGCCCGGGGAAGGACATGGCCGAGGGCGGTCCGGGCCAGAACATCGTCCTCCCGTAGGCGGCACCGGCCCACCCAAATGGGAGCGATCCTGACGGTGGGAGCAGACCCTCGCCCAAGTTCCCCTTCGAACAGGCGGACCCGATGATCCCTCGTCCGGGTGTTTCCGAGGCGGTGGCGCGGCCTTCACATGATCATGGACTCACCCCAGGGGGCGGACTTGACGCGAAAGCCGTAGTGGTGAGTGTGGGGGAGTGGGGCGTGCAGTGCGAGCCGTTCGTGGAACTGTCACGCTTCCCTCCGTTGTTCTGCGGGACGTGGTGGAGCCCATCGTATGGATGACCTGCCCAGGGGCGTCGAGTATGACTTCCGCGCCGCTGCCGCTTGTGGCTTCCCCGGATTGGCCACCCGACGCCCACGACGACTCGGCTGCCGATAAGGAATGGCGAATGATCGCTCCCTGGGGAATCGACAGCGAGGTCGTCCGTGGGAGGCACCAGGTGATCCCCGGCCGGCCGTCTCGTCGTCGCGCGCTGGAGGCCGGCCGGACCTCGTGGCCGACCGTACGGGAGGCCATCCGGCCGACACCCGGCGCGACCTGGCCGCCGTCACCTCTGCTCAACTCCGCTACACGGCAGGCCGGTTGATCGGCGCAAGGGTCTACCAGCAGAACCATCCGTTCTGCACATACCCCTCCGCGTTGACGTTGCCCCAGGCGAAGCCGCGCACATACTCGCTGCCGAACTCCGCGTAGTTCTGGTACACGGTGAATGACTGTCCACTGGTGAGCTGGGCGAACGGCGTGCCACCGTAGGAGCTGCGGACATCGAGTGTCTGAGCGCACACGGTCAGGCGCTGACCGACGTCGCTGTACTGCGCCCACCGGTAGGGGCCGCCGGCGTAGGCAGCGGACTGGGTGACGGCGAGCATCAGCGCCGTGAGTAAGGCGGTGAGAGAGCCTCCGAGAACGGCACACCGCGCCACCCGCCGGGGACGATGGATCTCGCGCGGGGCCGATTCGGACTGCTGACGTAACGCTGACGCGACCACGGTGTCGTCTCCTTGCCTCGGTGAATCCCAGCGCGGACACAATAGATGGACAGGCTGGCTTGCGATAGCCGCACAGGCCAGTGGTGGACATGGTCGCGGCAGAGGGCGTCGATGGCCCCCCACCTGCCGAAGATCAGGGACCGGAACAGCGAATACCGGCCTCCTCCTCCAGATCACGCACAGCGGCGGAAAGGCTCGTCTCCCCGACGTCCACATGACCGCCAGGCGAAGCAGGCGGGTTCGTCGATCTCTGGCCGACGAGTGGCAGGAACCGACGCGTGACTGGTTCACCGGCAGCAACGAGTGGGGCGGGTTCGGCCTCCAACTCGGGGCCAGCAGTCCGGCATTGCTGCGATGTGTCTGACCGACCGGCGATTTGGATGCCGTGGTCGGAACGGGCTTGACCTTGACGCTGGGTCAACCCTCCATCCTTCCCAAAGGAGCTTCCCCGCAGTCACCTGGACAGCTCCCGAAGGAGGCAGACGACCATGACAGCCCAACCGATCGCCAGTCCGGCGATTCACGTGCAAGGTCTCAGAAAGTCGTACGGAAAACACGAAGTGCTGCGAAGTGTGGACTTCGACGTGGTGCCTGGCAGCATCTTCGCCCTGCTCGGTTCCAACGGGGCAGGCAAGACCACGACCGTGAGGATCCTCGCCACGCTCCTGAAAGCCGACGCGGGGGCGGCGAGCGTCAATGGCTTCGACGTTGCCACGCAACCCGCGAACGTGCGGGAGTCCATCAGCCTCACCGGACAGTTCGCGGCCGTGGACGAGATCCTCAGCGGTCGGGAGAACCTCGCCCTCGTCGCCAGGCTGCGCCACGTCGAGGACCCGGACGCGATCGCGGATGACCTGCTGAGGCGTTTCTCGCTGAACGAGGCGGGCGCGCGCCGGGTGTCCACGTATTCGGGTGGGATGCGTCGCCGACTGGACATCGCGATGAGCCTGATCGGGAGTGCGCCGGTGATCTACCTGGACGAGCCGACAGCAGGTCTTGACCCCGAGGCGCGCATCGAGGTGTGGGATGCGGTCAAGGAGCTCACCCGCTACGGAACGACGGTGCTGCTCACCACGCAGTATCTGGACGAGGCCGAGCAGCTGGCCGACCGGATCGCGATCCTCCACCAGGGTCGGATCATCGTGAACGGCACCCTCGCCGAGCTCAAGCAGCTCTTCCCGCCTGCCAAGGTCGAGTACGTCGAGAAGCAGCCGAGTCTCGAGGAGATCTTCCTCGCGGTCATCGGCGGCGGTGACAAGTGCGATGCCGATGGCACGACAACCGGGGGACGAGGATGACCGCGTACTTCTTCAGCGACACTGCCGCGCTCACGGGGCGGACCCTGCGTCATGTCACCCGCAGCATGGACACCATCATCACGACCGCCATCACGCCGGTCGCCATGATGTTGATGTTCGTCTACGTGTTCGGCGGCGCCATTGACACCGGGTCGGTTTCGTACGTGAACTACATGCTGCCCGGCATCCTGCTCATGACCATCGCATCGGGCATCTCCTACACCGCGTTCCGGCTGTTCACCGATGTGAAGAGCGGGATCTTCGAGCGATTCCAGTCCATGCCGATCGCTCGGTCGGGTGTGCTGTGGGCTCACGTCATCACCTCTCTGGTCGCCAACCTGATCGCCCTCGTGCTCGTCGTGTGCGTCGCCGTGCTGATGGGCTTCCGCTCGGGGGCAGGAGTGTCGGCATGGCTCGCGGTCGCCGGTGTCCTGCTCTTGTTCACCCTGGCGCTGACCTGGCTCGCCGTGATCCCCGGGCTCTCTGCGTCGTCGGTCGAGGGAGCGGGCGCGTTCGCCTACCCCCTCATCTTCCTGCCGTTCGTCAGTTCGGCTTTCGTGCCCACGAAGACGATGCCCGGCCCGGTGCGCTGGTTCGCCGAACATCAGCCGGTGACATCGATCGTCAACACGATCCGCAACCTGTTCGCCCAGCAGCCGGTCGGCGACGACATCTGGACGGCCCTCGCGTGGTGCGTCGGCATCCTCGTCGTGGCGTACATCCTCGCGATGGCCGCCTATCGCCGGAAGATCGCCTGAGACAGTCTGGGACCCATGCTCACCATCAGCCAGCTTGCGGCGTACGCCGGAGTGACGGTGCGGGCGGTACGTCACTACCACCAGATCGGCCTGCTGCCGGAGCCCGAACGCAACCGGTCCGGATACCGGACCTACGACGCTGTTGCGGTCGTGCGACTGATCCGGATCCGCACCCTGGCAGATGCCGGCGTGCCGCTGGGCCGGGTACAAGAACTCCTCGACGCCGGCCCGGAGGAGTTCGCCCGCGGCGTCCAGGAGATGGACAAGGATCTTCGCGCCGAGATCCGGCGGCTGCAGGGCACCCGCAGACGGCTCGCCCGGCTCGCTGCCGGAGAGCAGTTGGCGCTCCCGAAGAGCGTCGTGGACTACCTCGACCGGCTGCGCGGTCTTGGCGTCGAGGAGGGGTACATCGAGATGGAGCGGGACGCCTGGATCATGATCGCCGCCCAGGTACCGCATTCGATCGACTCCGTGATCGCCAAAAAGCACGAGGAGTTGGACGATCCCGACGTGGTGAAGCTCTACGGCCTTCTCAGCGGGGCACTCGACTGGCTGCCCGACGACCCGCGGATCGTCGAGGTCGCCGACATCATGGAGCGCCTGATGATTCGCGCTGTGGAGGCCGGCGAGGTGGGTGCCGACGACGGCGTCGACGACCAGTTCGTCGACCTCCTGGACTCGACCATGGTCGAGTCCTCACCGGTCGCCGCGCGGCTGTTGGCGATCCTGGAGGAGCGGGGCTGGAGGGGATGGACCCGCATCGAGCGAGTGGCTGCCGACAGGATCAACACTGAGCTACCGCCATCTTGAAGGCAGGCCGGCGTCCTGGTGAGACGTTGGTCGGGAGTCCTCGTGCTGGTCGGGGGTGGCCGTCTGCCTCGGTGAGGAACCGGGCCGACGCGGAAGGGGTGGGAGTTCTTGAGCGGTATTGGCGGGGTGAACCTGTGCCGTAGGCCGTATTCCGTCGAGCGGACCGCGGGTTCGGCGGCTACACGGAGATGCCACGACCGGCGGTTAGGACTGCTTTTGATCGCGATAGGACAGCAAAGGGAGAACCTGTGGAACTTCTCTGTCTCGCCGCTCAGGAGAGAACCGGCTTCTGGCCCACAGCGCCCGCCAGGTCGTCCCTCTCCTGCTGACCCGCCCCTTGCTCAGGCGACGCGGGCCCGAGCGCCATCCCCAGCCACCCACCCCGTGACCCATGGCAAAGGGCCGGCATTCGGTGATGCGCCGGCCGAGGAGAGCTGATGAGCCCCGGTTCCGGCTCTTCGCGCGCCGATAGCATGAGTGCATGAGCACCGTTGTGACCGCGGTCTGGGATCGTATCGAGTCCTTGCTGAATCTATACTTTCCAGCCACGCCAGTGCCCTGTGGCGCAGCCGACGAACTGATGGTCGAGGCGGAAGCCGCACTCGGGTTCCGCCTCCCGGCCGATCTGCGGACTCTGTGGCAGCGATGCGGCGGGACTTTTGGGCCGCTGACACCCGAGGGTGAGGTGCTGCTCGGGGTGCGGCAGACCTTGGAGACCTATGCCCTGCTGAGTCACCCGGGGGTCTGGGAGACGACGTGGATCCCGTTCACCGCCGATGAACCCGACGACCCTTTCAGTGGGACGTTCATCGACGCCGCGACCGGGCTGACCGGGTCGTGGAACCGGCAGGACGTCTCCCATCTCCATGACGACGGCAGCACGCTCGCCGGGTATCTGACCGAGGTGGCCGACGAGCTGCAGGCAGGCCACTGACTACATCGAGCGAACCCCGCCTGTTACGGAGAAGCATGCTTGACCGGCACGATGTCCGGGTCGCCGCTGAGGTGGCCGCCAATCCGGATGGGACTCCGGCACTTCTGGAGGACCTTGTCCGGCACGAACCATCGGTGCAGAAGGCGTTCCGCGAGATCTCCCGGCATTGCACTGCGGCGGCCGGCTCCCACCTCGAGTCGACGACCGACCCGGTTGACGGCCGCCTACATCGTCACCCGCCTGCAGACCGTGGGGTCCCGCGAGGTCGCGGCGGCCCATTCGGTGGTGCTGACGGTGGGACAGTTCCACGCCGGTACGAAGCACGACATCGTCCCCGCCGAGGCCCGGCGCTCCCTGAACCTGCGCATCCGGGACTGCCGCTTCGTGATCCACCGGTACCTGACGCCTCCGTCCGCGAGGCCGGCGAAGCCCGTCACCGAGCCCGGGGGCTCCACGGACAGGGGCTTCTCGCGGCCGTCACGGCGGACCAGAACCTCGCCGGAATCGCCGCCCGGGCCCGCAGGTGCCCGCCCGGAGCCTGACGAGCTCACCGAGTTCGCCGACTTCTGACGCCAGACCACCAGGCCCATGGACGACGTCGACACTCCTCCTCGACGTCGCCCGCCACCTGCCCCGCCAGCCCACCCAAGCCCTCACCTTGAGCGAGTCTCCGCATGACGAACGACCTCACCCATCAGCCCGCTCACGTCCAGCTCCAGGCTCTGGACCGCGGCGAGATCTCCAGCCGCGAACTGCTCGACCTCCACCTCGCCCGGATAGAGGCCAGCCAGATCAACGCCGTCGTCACCCGCGACGACAGCGCGTCCCGCGCCGCCGCGCACGCGGCCGACGAACGCCGCGCCCGCAACGAGAGCGCCGGCATCCTCGACGGGCTTCCGCTCACGATCAAGGACAGCTTCGAGACGGTCGGCCTGCGTACCACCAGCGGTGCCGAAGACCTCGCCGACCACGTCCCCGCACGCGACGCCGACGCTGTCGCCCGGCTCCGCCACCAGGGTGCCGTCATCATGGGCAAGACCAACACCCCGGCGTACTGCCAGGACCTTCACACCGACAACGCCCTGTTCGGCCCCACGCTCAATCCGCACGACCCCAAGCGCACCACCGGCGGCTCCTCCGGCGGCCCAGCCGCAGCAGTCGCCGCATACCTGACCCCCGCCGACCTTGGAAGCGACCTCGCCGGCTCCCTGCGGCTCCCCGCTCACTACTGCGGCGTCTACGGCCTGCGCCCCACCCACGGACTCGTCCCAGCCCGAGGCCACATCCCCCGACCGCCGGGATGGATCACCAGCAGCGACATGGTGACCCCCGGCCCCCTCGCCCGCCACCCCCGCGACCTCGACCTGCTCCTCGCCGCGCTGACGACACCGTCACCCGACGAGAACACCCCCTGGAGCGTCACGCTGCCCACGGCGCAGCGCCCGCTCAGCCAACTCCGTGTGGCGGTGTGGGCAGACGACGCAAGCGGCCCCGTCGACCGCAACACGGCCGGCGCGCTCGCCGCCCTCGAAGGGACACTTGCCTCCGCCGGCGTCAGTGTCCGCCGCACCGCCGGGCCGGTCAGCTTCGCCGAGTCCCTCCGCCTCTTCGAGCAGCTCCTCCACGCCACCACGACGGCCACAACCGACGATGACGCCGGAGCGGCCGAACTCGCCGCCGCCCGTGACCTGGACACGGACGACGCGAGCCCACGAGCCGCCATCCTCCTCCACCGCACGCAGACACACCGCGCCTGGCTCCGCGCCAACGAGGAGCGGCTCCGGCTCCAGCAGACGTGGCACCGGTTCTTCGCCGACGGTCAGTACGACGTTCTCATAACGCCCGCCGCGCCCACCGCCGCGATCCCGGCCGGAAGCCGATCCCTCACGGTCGACGGCACCGAACGGAGCTTCTTCGACCAGACCGGCTGGGCCAACCTCACCAGCCACATCGGCCTGCCCAGCCTGGTCATGCCTATCGCGCACGGCACCGACGGCCTCCCGGTCGGTGTGCAGTTCGTCGGACCGTCCTATGCGGACCGGACCTTGCTCGTGATGGCCGAGCGCCTGGCGCCCCTGCTCGGAAGGGGGGCCGAGGGCGTCATCCCACCACGGCGCGGATGATCTCCGCGTCACCGTTACAGGTGACGCACTGGCTCCGGGATCGGTGCCACCTCAGCAGATTCATCTGCCGAAATCTCTCACCCCGCGTCAAGAACAGGCATAGCTGTTCTGAAGCCGCAGCTCGGAAAGCTTCGGCCCGGGCACGCAGGGGATGTCCGCGTGGGGCGGGCTGCGCGTGCCGTGGTGTCGTCGGGCAGCATGGTGCGATGCGCTTCGATCGGCCTTTACCTCGCGAACTGAAAGCCGTTGATTCCTCGTCACTGTTCCGGCTGGAGGAGCAGGCATGCGACCTTGGTCTGAGCCAGCGGTTGGGGCCGGCATGGGTGCGAGCCAATGCGGCGCCCGACGGCACCCACTACCTATGGCCGGCCCTCTGGCACTCCCTGTCCCACAGGCCGGACATTCCAAGTCATCTGCGGTGCGAACTCCTGATCACTGTGCGAGCGGGAGAACGCGTGAGGAGTCTGCTGGACGTACTTCCTGATGCCTTCACCCCGCTGCCGCGAGTGACTTCACGAGAAGAAGGCATGCAGGTCAGTCAGCTTCTTGAGCGTGCTCCTTCGGTCAGGGGATGGTTACTGCGGGAGGCTGAGGGCTCGGAGCTGTGACAGGCGCCGCCGGCACGTCATGCGGGCGGGGCCGTCGGGGCCTGGCTCCAGCACGACGCTCCCGGCCGGAGCGCGGAGCCGCGTACGGAGTTCACCGCGAACGACCCTCCCGCCGGTCTGCCCACCGCGCTCACCACCGGCCAGCACCTCCGGTGGTCCCGCTGCACCTCGCCGCCCACCGCGCGCACGGGCTACGACTGTGCCGCCATGAAGACCCCCTCGACTACCGGAAACCAGACAGCAGGACGATCGAGGTCGCCCTGATCCGCCGCAAGGCCACCGGCCCGAACGCCCGGCGCATCGGCTCGCTCGTTCTCAACTTCGGCGGCCCCGGCGTGTGCGGCGTGAGCGGACTGCCCGAACTCCCGATCCTGCGGTAGAGGGCGCCCCGGCCGAGGAGGAGCACACACCGGTCGCGGTGCCCGGCGGCGGTCCGCAGGTCGTACGTGGCGACCATGGCCCGCAGCAGTTCGTCCCTGATCGGGGGAGCCTCACGAACCGCGGCGCGCTTCGCCCACGTCTTCTTGTACTCGTTCAGCATGCCCGGGCCTGCCTCGTGCCGGGCTTCAGATCCTCGGGCATCCAGGTGCGGATGGCGGACATGGCGGTGTTGACGGCGTTCGGGGAGCGCCCCGGCTCGATGAGGTAGGCGAGGTACTCGACGTAGGTGGCGGTGGTGCACGGCCGGGCCACAGGGCCTTCGTCGGCGCACCAGGCAGCGAACTTGTCGCGCTGGGACAGGTAGTTGGCGCTGGCGTTTCTCGGCGCGGACTGGTTTCCCAGCCGTTCGGCGGTCTGCTCGGAGACGTACAGGTCCCGCTCGGTGTATCTCGGCTGGTCGCTCTCGGTGGGGAGCCCCTGGCCGGGGTGAAGGATGGTGTGCCGGTCGACCACCCGGGCGGACATCAGGCGCGGGTGGATGGTGGCGGGGAGATGACCGTCGTCCACCAGTTCCGCGTCCACCACCTCCATGTCGTCCTCGTGTTCCATCATGCGCCACCTGCACGAGCCCGTGCTCCCCATTTCGCCAGCGCGCCAAGGCCGTCCGGCAAAAGGTCCAGGCGCGGGTGCCCCCATTGCAGGAGCGTCGGCGTGCCGTGGCCCGCAGGCCGCTTGTGCGGCGGGGTGTCGTACGGATTCGGAGGTCCGTCCACATCGAGCAGGAGCAGGGCTCACCAGAGCCGGTGTCTGCATCCCAGTCCTTCGCATCCTCATCCAGTGACGACCCCGGAATCCTGGCCCAGACACCAGCCGCGAAGTGGGTCGCGAGCCGGACGACGAGCCCCGTTCCCCTGCCTGGGCGCCGTCGTTGGTCTGATCGAGGGATCGAGGTCAAAGAACGTCTGCCTGGGTCATGCCCCCAGATCCTCGGTCACGGGCAGGCACTCGGCGAGCAGGTCGACGACGTCGCGCCAGGCTCGCTGCGCGTGCCGTGGGTGGTAACCGACGCCGGGTACCACGGGGTGTCCGACCGGCGGGTGGTGGAAGGCGTGCAAGGCGCCGCCGTAGACCGTGAGGCGCCAGTCGACGCCCGCGGCCTGCATCTCAGCGGTGAACGCGTTCCGTTGCTCGGGCGGCATGATCGGGTCTTCCGACCCGACCCCGGCCCACACCGGGCAGCGAATGTGCGCCGCCTCACCCGGGCGGCCCGTGGTAGTTGCGTTGACTGTCCCGATCGCGCGCAGGCTGACGCCGCCGCGGCCGAGTTCCAGCCCGACGGCGCCCCCGGTGCCGTAGCCCACGGCGGCGATCCGGTCGGGGTCGGTCCGCGGTTCGGTGCGCAACACGTCGAGCGCCGCATGGCCGATGCCCCGCATCCGGTCGGGATCAGCGAGCAGCGGCAGGCAACGGGCCAGCATCTCCTCGGGGTCGCCCAAGTAGCGCCCTCCGTGAAGGTCGAAGGCCAGCGCTATATATCCCAGCTCGGCGAGAGCATCGGCCCGGCGGCGCTCGACGTCGCTGAGCCCCATGCCCTCTGGTCCGAGCAGCACCGCGGGCCGGCGGTCGACACCGGCCGGGAGAGCGAGGTGCCCGATCATCGTCAAACCGTCGGCCGGATACTCGACCGTACGCGTCGTAATCGTCGTCATGAGATTGGACTGTAGTGATCGCCGAGCCCGGTCCGGCTGGTGTTCTGCCGCTGGCAGAGCAGCGCGGGTATCCCTCTGAAATACGGCGAGGGCTCGCCCGGCGGGCTCCCGGAGGGCGTCGAGGCCCTGCCCTCGGGTTCGCGTGCTCGCGCGCCTCGTCGCTCTGGGCGACGAGGCGATTTCATGGTCAGCACGGCGAAGTAGGTGAGCCCGGACGGGGCCGGTGGTGTGTACGGGCGTGCCCGGGAGGCATGTCAGAGCGCGGGACTCTCGAGGTCCGGCACGGTGGGTGTGGAGGCATCTGCAGCAGGCGGCCGCGGAAACTTACGGGGTGAGCCCTGCATGGGCTCGTGCCGGCGGTGGAACCGGGGCTCGGGAGAGAGGGGGGCATGGCCAGGCCTGCGTCGCCTGTCGCTGGGCCGCCCTTGCACGTCGGTGTGCGGGCGTACTTCTCGTGGTCAGGGTGTGGGGGGCACCTTGTGCACACCACCGGTCGTCGTGATGCTCCATGACGCCCGCGACTGGAGGTACAGCAGCCCCGGTTCTCTCGACGTGGTGGCTGCCGCTGTGAACGATCCCTCGCCCTCGACCAGTAGAGCTCCCGGGGTGTAGTCCGGGCGGAGTTCGTGCAGGGAGAAGGCACTTCCCTCGTTCTGTGTAACGCGCAGTGGCATACGGCCGCCGGGGTGTCTCAGGACGTAGGCGCCGGTTGATGCCACCGAGTCGGTGAGGACCGGAATGTGCTCCGGGGGGTGCAGCCAGATACGCCATCCGCGCTTAGTGGTCATCTCCAGAATTATGCGGTCCCGCCCGTCGGCCGGCACGGGAACGATCGCCCGGGTCAGCGCGGACCCGTAGGCCAGAATTTTCTGGGGCATCCCGTTTCTGCCGGGTGGGCCGGTCAGTTCGACCCAGGAGTTCCGGGCCTGGTCGATGTGGACCACCAGCAGTTCGGGGCCGTTGCGGTTGGTGCGGACGAGCTGAACCCCGGTAGTGCCGCGACTCGCACGGCGCTGTTGCGTACCAGTGTTCTCGGGCCAGGTCTCGTAGGACGTGGAGGAGGCGGGTGGGAACGACGTCTGCCCATCCGTGGTGGTCGGGCGGCGGTCAGGCTGTCGCGTGACGGCTCCTTCGGCGGCGGGGGCCGCACGCGGGGCCGGCGGGGTCTGCGAAGGGAGGCGGGGCCTGTCTTCCGTCCGGCCGCTCTCGATCGGTGGCAGGCCCTCGGACAGGCGCACGGCATCGGCGGCGCACACGGCGATTGCCCGTACAGCACCTTCCGGCGGCGCCCAGCGGGCCTCCTCGGTGGAAGGCCCGTGCCTGGGGTCGAAGAAGCACAGCGGGCGCCTTCGCGGGCGTGGGCGCCCTTCCATCGCGGCGTCCACACAGGCCAGCGCGTGACGCCCCTCGTCAAGGGAACGCAACACATCGGCAGCGTCCTGGAGGGTGCGGTCACCGACGAACTCGCGTTTGGCCTGCTCGTAAGCGTCCAACGCCCGCTGATAGTCGGCAAGGAGTCCCGAGTCGTCCGGATGGCTGCCCGGCACGAAGGAATGCCGGGCGAGAGCTTCCCCGAACGCGGTGATCTCCGCGTCGACGCGTGCGAGTTCGTCCTCACGTCGGCGTCCCCGGAAGAGCCCGGTGAACGCCCCTACTCTTCTTCTGGCCACACAGGTGATCGTAGCCATGGCCACCGGGTGCCGAACCCGTTCGGGCCTGGCTCTCCGCCGGAAGCGTGTTGCAGAAGTCTGGTGCCGGGCAGGTGAAGCCGGGTTCTGTGCCCTTGTGGATCATGCGGCCAGGGCGTGGTTGTGGAGTGTGGCGACGGCTTGGACGGCGTAGTGGAGGCCGTTGCCGCGTTGCCGGCAGTCGCGGAGGATCTTGTAGTGCTTCATGCGGGCGAAGGGATGACGACCAGTCCAACTCACCCCTGGCGCCGAGTTCGTCCAGCACCGCCCGGTGCAGTCTGCGCCACAATCCGGCCTCGGTCCACACGCTGAACCGGCGGTGCGCGGTGGCCGGCGATACACCGGACGATTCCGGCAGATACCGCCGCGCACACTCACTCGTCAGTGTGTACGCCACAGCCGTGAACACCGCCCGCTCGTCACGCGGAGCGGTCCCGCCACCTTGCGGTCGAGCCGCGAACGACGGCAGTAGCGGGGCGACCAGCTCCCAGAGCTCATCAGGAACCAGACGCTTCGACAGATCAGCCCTCACGGTCGCCCTCATGCCGCTCGAACATCAAGTCACCTGGCACAGGCCTCTATGCCTTGGCCGATGCGGCCGATCTGGCGGCCTGCTCGATCTTCGCGTAGTGGGAGTTGCGGGCTTCCTCATCGATCTGCATCTCGTGTTCGGGGCGCATCCCGGTTCGGCCGTCGACGCCTTCGCGCAGGATGTCAGCGTGCCCGGCATGCCGGTTGGTCTCGCCGAGGACGTGGACCATGACGGCGAACAGGTTCGTGTTGGAATGAGGCTCCGGCCACCACGGCACGTGGCCGGGGGCACCGAGGGGAAGCTCGTTGATCCTCGCGTCCGAGTGTTCCCACGTGCGCCGGTAGAACTCGATGATCTGATCGCGGGTCTCGTCCTCGGTCGCCCACAGATCGCTTCCGTCGTGGTCCTGCCACCGGGGCAGCGGTTCCGGGAAGGGGCGGTCGAAGACCTCGCCAAAGTACCTGGCCTCGACGCTGGCCACGTGTTTGACCAGGCCGAGGAGGTTGCTCCCTGTCACTGTCAACGGTCGGCGGGTGTCGTATTCGGACAAGCCGTCGAGCTTCCAGACCAGCGCCTCGCGGTCCCGCCGCAGTCTCCCGTGCAGGTTGCCCTTCGCGAATTCATCGATCATGCGGCATGAGCCTGCCATAGGCTACTCGCGGCCTCAAGATTCCGTGCGTGGACCGCAACGACCGGAAGGGCCGAAGTCTGGCAATGGCCAGTGCCCTGAGCTGCCACAAGAAGCCGATGTACTGCCACGTGAGACAACGTCTAACGCCTCGTCTGGCGGATTTGCGCCCAACTCGCGAGATTTTCCGGCCTACGCTCCAAGGACTGAGGTCAAACCTCTCCTTCGTAGTGCGGATAAGGATTGACGTCGCCAAAGTAGATGTACGCCCGCGCGCGAACACGACACTTACCAGGAGGTCGCCGAATCCAGCGGGCGCGTTCCGCCGCATCCTGTCCGTCTGCCTGTACCTCAAGGATCGGCGCCTGCGGTCTCTGCCACCACCCGAGCGCCGACGAGCGCCGATGGGCGGACCCAGGAGTACGGGACAACCCTCAGACCGTGTCCCATGTGGTGAGCCGGTGAGTCGTCTGTAGCGCGATGCCACCACCGTGTGGACCTCGCCCGCAGCCACGCGCGCCCACGTCCTCCTCTCCTCGATGGCCTCGGCGACGCCCCGGCCGTCCGGCCACGGACCCTGGCCGCCGCCTGGCCCGCGTCACCGTTCTGCACGCGGAGGCGGAGGCCGGACTGCGTGCCGAGTACGACCCCGCGGCCTTCCCATCGCTGCGGCCGTCGTCGTGGTGCCCGTCCCCGGCGGCCTGCTGGCGGTCGTCTGGTCCGGCGACGCACGCGCCTACCCCCCCCTGGAGAGGAACCTGCGCCTGCTCACCGAGGACCACAACGCGCGCCGGGTGTACGGCGGTGGGCCTGCTCGCCATCGCCGAGGTCTTCTGGCTCCGCACAGACGCCGGTGGAGCGCAGTCCGCTGACGCCGGTGCGGCTCGTTCAGCCGCCGCGTCGGCCGCGACGTCTGATTCCCGCCAGCATTCGCTGTGGGCGGTTGATGTGCTTGCGCGGTGCGGCCGCTCACCACGACGGTCGCTACGCCATCATGAGAGGACCTGATTGTGAAGATCGCGCTCGTCACCGGTGCCAACAAGGGGATCGGTCTGGCAGCTGCTCGACGGCTCGCACGTGAGTGCGGCCACGTGATCGTTGCCGCACGAAAGCCCGAGGCGGGGGCGGAGACAGCAGACCGGTTGTCGAGGGAGGGATTCTCAGTGAGCAGCCTCAGCATGGATGTCACCGACCCGGCGTCGGTGAGGGCAGCCGCCACTGAGGTTGCCGAGCGCTTCGGACATCTCGACGTGCTGGTCAACAACGCGGGAATCCTGCCGGAGGCAACCAACGCCGATCCGAAGGAGGTCCTCGACCTGGCGATGTTCGAGCAGACCTACGCTACGAACGTTCTGGGCCCCGTCGCAGTCGTGGAAGCCTTCCTTCCGCTGGTCCGCAGGAGCCCGGCCGGGCGGATCGTGAACGTCTCCAGCACGGTGGGATCGCTCGCTCATCAGACTGACCCGAACTCTCCGTGGCATTCCATGGTGGTGCCGGCCTACCAGTCTTCCAAGGCCGCCCTCAATGCGATCACGATCGTGTTGTCCAAGGCGCTCGCCGACACCTCGATCAAGGTGACTTCAGTGTGCCCCGGCTGGGTACAGACCGACCTCGCACCCGGCAACAAGGAGCAGGCACCCGTCACTCCTGAGGAGGCCGCCGAGGTCATCGCTCAAGCGGCGACCCTCAGCACCGCCGACGCGACGGGAACGTTCATCGACGCCAATGGGCCTGTGAAGTGGTGAGGGCGAGGCGGGGGTCTCCTCGGTCGAAGCGCTCGCGTGCCCGGGGGTGCCGCTGACCACGGCCTCACCCGTGCTGACCTGACTACGCTCTGCTGCCTGGACGAGTTGGGCCTCGAAGCCGTCGGTAAGCGGCTCGAACCCGGTCGGGCTGTGCTGGCCTGTCGGGTCGTCGAGCAGGACCAGTGGTCCGCCCGACTCGCGACGTACGAGGAGATCTGAAGGCCCGCTTCTCCGGCCGGCGGGAGAGTGGCGTGGCCGGTCTGGCCGCCCTGCTCACGGAACGGGGGCACTCCCAGGTCGACTTCACCGAGGTCGATCCGGCCCGAACGTCGCGAACTCGCACTACAGGCGGGTGACCGCGCCATCGAGCAGGGCGCCATGGCCGTCCTGCTCGATGGCGGGCTGATGTACGGCTACGGCTCCGACACCTCCCGCACGTTTCATGTGGGCGAACCCACCGCCGAGGACCAGCGGGTCCACGACGTCGTACGGGAGGCGTGGGAGGCTGACTGCCGTGCGGTCCGGCCTGGGTTCGGGCAAGAGATCGACCGCCGGGCGGCCCTGTGCCGTTATCACGGAGTTCGGCTACGTCGAGCGGTTCGTCCACCGCACGGGCCACGGCATGGGCGTCACCACCCATGAACCGCCCTACCTGATCGAGGGCGAGGAGCAGCCGCTGGTCTCCGGGACGTGTCTCTCCGTCGAGCCGGGCATCTACCTCCCGGGCCGCTTCGACGTCCGTATCGAGGACATCGTCACGCTCACGGAGAGCGGAGGGAGGCGGCCGTACACCACCGCGCGTGAACTGGCGGTCATCGAGTAGCGGTTCCAGTTGCCGCCGGCGGGCCCCGGCGCGGTTCCGGCGGAACGCCCTTGCTCACACGGGCCGAGCGGGGAGCGTGACCTCCCAGGCCGCCTCGATCATCCGGAAGATCTCGTCCACCGCCCCATCCGGATCGGCCGCCTCACGGGCCAGCGCATGGGCGTCGACCACGAACCGCGCGATCGTCCGGCTCGCCGTCGTGCCCCGCGACAGTCCGGGATCGGCGGCGATGGCCGTCGCCAGCGTCTCCGCGTGGCGCAGCCTCATCGACTCCTCGTACTTCCGCAGGGCCGGCGATCCGTCGATCATGCGCCAGATCGGCGCGCCGCTGCGCGCCGTGCAGTGCCGCACCATGGCCCGGATCTCGCTCTGCAGCGCGGGGATGAGCGGCTCGTGCGGGGCCCGGTCGGTCACCGCCCGCGTGAGGCGGTGCTCGAAGTCCTCGTCCTGCTCGAAGACCAGGGCCTCTTTCGAGGCGAAGTGTGAGAAGAGCGTGGTCACGGCCACGTCCGCCTCGGCGGCCACATCACGGATGCCCACCGCGTCGTAACCGCGTTCCAGGAAGAGCCGCAGGGCGGCGTCGGCGATCTTCTGGCGGGTCGCGGCTTTCTTGCGTTCACGGCGTCCGGGCGGCTCGGTCATACCCGCACGCTATCAGCTAGGAAACAACAACCGTTCCAAAACGCTAACCGTTAGTGCTACGGTCCACCGCATGAAGAAAGTGAGCTTCGCCGAGTTCGGCGGCCCCGACGTCCTGCACCTCATCGATGCCGAGGAGCCCCATGCGGGTCCCGGCCGGATACGCATCGCCGTGCGCGCGGCGGGCGTGAACCCCGTCGACTGGAGGGTCCGTGAGGGGCAGATGCTGAAGGCCCATCCCCTCGAACTGCCCGCCGGGGTCGGGCTGGACGCCGCCGGGGTGGTGGACGAGGTCGGCGAGGGCGTCGAGGGGGTCGAGGCCGGCGACCACGTGTTCGGCGAGGGCTCCAGCACCTACGCCGAGTTCGCCGTCCTGTCGGCCTGGGCCCGTATGCCCGAAGGGCTGATGTTCCAGGAAGCCGCCGGGTACCCGTCCGTGGTCGAGACCGCGCTGCGCATCATCCGCGAGGTCGGCGTGCTGCCCGGGCAGACGCTGCTTGTCAGTGGTGCGTCCGGGGGAGTCGGATCGGCGGTGCTGCAGATCGCCCGCGACCGCGGCATCGCGGTGATAGGCACCGCAGGGGCCGCCAACCAGGACTATCTGCGGAGCCTGGGCGCCCTCGCCACGACGTATGGCGACGGCTGGGCCGAGCGGGTGCGGCAGCTCGGCCGTGTCGACGCGGCGCTCGATCTGGCCGGCTCGGGCGTGATCCGCGAGCTCGTCGGGCTGACCGGGGACCCGCGGAAGGTGATCTCCATCGCCGACCTCGACGCACCGGCGCTCGGCGTCCGGTTCTCCGGCGTGGCCGGGAGCGTGCCGGACGCGCTCGCCGAGGCCGCCCGCCTCATCTCGCTGGGGCTGCTCCACATCCCGGTCCAGAGGTCCTACACGCTCGCCGAGGCCGCGGCGGCGCACACCGACAGCCAGGCCGGTCACTCGCGCGGGCGCCGGGTCATGGTTCTCTGAGCCGTCCAGCCCGGCCGCACGGTTTGGCGAGGGTGAAAGCCCGTGGCCGAAAGGCGAGTTGCCCGCCACCTGAGTCGGAGGCTCCCTCGTGGCCGTAAGATCCGTACGCTCCTCGCACCGGCGGGGACCGTACGAGGGGGACACCGGATGGCCAGCATTCTGACGATGAGTCACCCGAGGCGACCGGAGGGCGTAGCTCCCGAGCCGGTCGCCCGCAAGATCGACCTCTTCGTCAAGCCGGGGCCGTCCCGGACCGTGGGGTATGTGGAACGGGAGCTGCCGCCGGGCGGCGTGCCCGCCTATCTCGCGGCCCGGGGCAGTGGCGCGCGCTCCATCGTCTTGTGGGCGGACGAGAACCGCGGGGCACGGGCCGCCACCGTGGTGACCGCTTCCTGCGGGAAGGGCGTCGCGGTCTATCAGGTACTCGGCGCGCAGGGCGAACTCCTGTGCACCGTCGTACGCGAGAAGGCGTTCAGGAAGGGGCTGCGTACCCGGTGGACGGTGAGCCGGCCCGGCGCCCCCGACACGGTGGGATACAAGGGCCGCATCGTCTGGTGGTGCGTGTGGTGGCTGTTCTCGCCCCTGCTGCCGTTCTTCTTCGTGGCGGCCGTTTTCAACGGTGGCGACGTACCTCGTGGACCGGGCCGCATCATCTGGCGCGAGGGGGGCCGGGTGCCCCTGGAGTTCAAGGCGCACGGAAATCAGATGCACCTCCAGGAAGCGTTCCTGGACCCGCTGTCGGGGGCTGCCGTACTGGCCCTGGTCCGTTCCTTCGACGGCATGCTGAACGCGTGGGACCGGGACAGGACCTGACGGCCGCCCGCAGGAGGTGCGGCGTCATTCGTCGGCGAGTACGACACACGATTCCGGCGGGAGGTGCAGCACTCCGTCGGCACCGGGAGCCTCGGCCGGCTCCCAGGCGGCCAGACCCGCGCCGGCACTCCGCCGAACCGACCGCGACCTGCTGCCCGCCGATGGCGAGCGGATCGCAGGCGAACAGGTCGACAGTGGTATCGACCGCACCGGAAGGATTTCTCCGGCACCACTGGGTCGGCGGCCGGCAGGCAAGGACGGGGCTCTCCGCTTACTGGAAGCTGAGCCGGTGCGGGTGAGCGGCGTCGGTGGGGCAGGTGTGTACACGCATCAGGCCGCGCCCGAGGTAGACCTCGGTCGGGTTGGTCGCGTACGGGTCTTGGCCGTCCCGGTCCTCGATCGGCAGCCAGCTGCGTGAGGCCCCGTCACACTCCCACATGTTCACGGTGAGCAGCGGCGGCATCGCTGCCCCGCACACCTCGCAGTCGACCGGAGCGGGGTCGGTCAGGTGCCAAGAAGTAAAGCCGCCGACCTTCCAACCAGGGGCGATCGACAGATCGCTCATGTAGTTGATCTCCTCCGACTCCTCCGCCTGGGCCACGGCCATCGCCTCTTCGTACTCCTCATACGTCGCGTAGCTTGCTGGTGGAGCGGAGTTGTATTCGTCCGCATCGTCCTCGTCGAGGCGCGCCTCCTCCCACGCGTCGATCTCCTCCTGGAGTTCCTCCTCCAGCAGGCCGAGGTACTCGTGCTCCACGACGCGCTCGGGGTGTACGACGCACATGTTCGGCACGCATTCCTCGCGGCCGACCACCGGCGGTTCGGGCTGAGGCATGAGTACGGCGCCGACCTCGGTGGACCGTCGCCACTTCAGTACGACGTCGATCGTGCGGTCGGCGCCGTGTACCTCGAACGGGCACCAGAAGACCTGCAGCAGGTCGTGGTCCTCGGGTCCCACGAGATCCGGGATCTCTCGTGCGTACAGCTGGGCAACGGCCAGCATCGGCAGCGGGGCGTCGTCCCGAAGTTCCGGGATGTGGTTGCCCTCGCTCATGCCCTCGAGCAGGCGCCGTTCCTCCTCGGTCTGCTCCCGCCCGCGGGAGTCCTCCAGAATCCTGCGGCTCAGCCGCACGTCGGAGAGCAGGTGGCCCGTGCCCTTCGGGTGGACGGCCGTGCACACCGGCCACGGTTCATCGGCCGGCCAGAGCAAAGGGCCCGCCACCGAACTGTCCTGCGTCCCGGGACAGCCATGACGTGGGTGCAGCCGGGTGGTTGTGCGCCGGTGGGCTGCCAGGGCAGGGAACACCGCTTCCACGTCGAGGGGACGTGGCGGGGTGGTGCGGGTCATGAGGGGGCCTCTTCCAAGTTCAGTCGGCGGCGATGTTACACAGCGGTCCGGACACCGGCGGCGGGGTTGTCCAGGCTGTGCGTGAGGGTGTAACCCCTGTTCCCGAAGGCCGTGAACTCCAGCCTGATCGGTATCGGGTTGGCCCCTTCATAGATTGGTTTGATGTGGTACTAGACGACTTCTTGATGCTTGCACACCTGCTTGAAGATCTTCACCTCCACCTGGTCGCGCTGGTCGGGTGAGTTCGTGGGGGTCTGGGTCTCGGTGACGAGGTTGTGCCACGCCAGGGGACCTGTGCCGGCACCACCCAAATGTGCGGCGAGGAGGTGGCCGCGGGCTTCGTTGAAAGCCTTGCCGTCACCACGCCAGCCCGGTGGTTTGAGCTTGCCCGCCGACGTCCCCTTGTCCGCGTCTACGAGCTCGGGGCGCAGACAGGCATAGACGCCGGTCGGCCGCCCCAGATGGGTCCTCGACGACTGGCGAGATCCCCGCACACTCCCGTCGAACGCAAGGAACTGGCGCACTGTCCTCCGACACCGGGGGGTTCGCCGGCTTCCTGACCTACGATCTCGGCATGGCCGAGGCCGCCATCCAGTGTCACCAGCAAGCCGCCGATGCCGCCTGGAAGCCGGCGACCTCTCCTAGTGGGCCAACCTCCGCGGACAGATGAGCCGGATCGCAGCAGACCAGGGCTACCTCAAACGCGCGGCCGACCTCGCCGACCACGTCCGGTGCCCGCGGCGGGACACGCATCCACCTCGCAGTGCGATGCTGGCTCCACGCCGTCGGCGCCCACCACCACGCCGGCCTCGATGACGCGCGCAACGCCTCAGCCGCCCTCAACGAGGCGTGGCGGATCCTTGGCCACAGCGACGACGGCGAGACCCCAACCAACATCGGCTACATCAGCCCCATGGAGATCGGCAAGTGGGCCGGCCACACCTTCGTCCGCCTCGCCACAAAACGACCCCAGTACATCAGCGACGGAATCAAAGCCCTCGTAGAGGCCCGAGCCGACTGGCCAAGAGGGGCACACCGCGGCTCCGCCGAGGTCATCACCGCCAGCGCCCGCATCTACCTCGCCAACGGTGACCTCGACCAAGCGGCCCGTCACGCCGCCGACGCCGTTCGCATCGCGACCGCCAGCGACTCCGCCCGCAACCTCACCGCCGCATTCGCAGCCCAGAGCGCCATCACCGCCCGCCGACAGGGCTGCTGACCCGGAACACCGCACGTCAGACCAGACGCCGCCGCAACTCCGCCGCGATCCTCGCGGTCTCGGCCTGCGCCACATCGGCCACCCCATGCTCCGTCATCAGCGCATGAAACTGCTGCTGCTCGTACGGGGTCCCAGGCGGCAGGGCAGCGACATGCCAGTGCACATGCGGATTTCCCAGCCGGGACCCCAAGGACAACAGATACACCCGCTCCGGCGCCAGCACCTCCTCGACCGCGAGCGCCACACGGCGTACGGCCTGCATCATCCGCATGAAACCGTCGTCCGAGAACCCGCTGACCACATCCTCCACATGCTCCCTGGGCGCGACGAGAACCTTGCCCGGCAGCGTCGGCCACCGGTCCAGGAACGCCACATGGTCCGCGTCCTCATAGACCAGCTCGTGCTCGTAGCCGGGTTCTCCCTTCAAGAACGCGCAGACGAAGCAGGGCCCGAGACGGGCCCTTGCCTCGTAAGCTTCCAGATCGAACAGCTTGCGGCCCCCGGACGACATGGCACACCTCCACCAGAGCGGGGATCTCCCCACAGCACAACGGCCGGCCGCAGGAACCACTCCCCGTAGTGGACACCGTGTGCCCGGCCGCTGTCGGAAGACACGCGCGTCGAGAACCCTTCGCCCGTGCGGCCATAGAACGTCGACAGGGCACGATCTGTTGCATGACGTCCGTGCCCACCGCCCCCGGCGCCCCAGCCTGGATACGCCCGACGCCTTCCGTCACTGCCGTGCCCTACAACCACCCGGACGCCCGCCGCCTCACGCAGGCCCTGCGCGCCGAGCAACTCGGCCTCTATGGGTTCGCCGACGACCCGGACGCCACACCCGAGACGGACTTCGACCCGCCAGGGCTGTTCCTCGTCGCCCACCTCGGCCAGGAGGCGATCGGATGTGGGGGCGTACGCTTCCTCGACGAGCACACCGGGGAGGTAAAACGCATGTATGTCTCCATCGGCGCCCGCGGCCAGGGAACCGGCCGGCACCTCCTCGGCAACCTCGAACAGCACGCCGCCAGCCGCGGCGCCACGCGGATCATGCTGGAGACCGGGCGGCGCAACGCCGCTGCACTGGCCCTCTACCACCGCACCGGATACCTGCCCTGCCCCTCCTACGTCGCCGGACGCGACCCCCGAGTCAACCGGGCCATGACCAAGCGCCTCGGCAGCAGCTCATGTGGGGGCGATCGGGAGGTCGTTCTCCAGCAGCGCGGGCCCGGCGGAGTTGATGCGGGCGCGCAGGGCGGAGAGGGCCCGGCGGGCGTCGCCGGGGGACATCAGGTCCGGTAGGCGGGCGGGTTCGACGAACTCGACGGACTTGATCTCGCGGTCGGGCAGCCGGATGGCGGCGATCTGCTCGTTGTCCCACGTTCCGCCGTCGTGGACGTGCAGGATCTCGCCGGGGAAACGCGTGCCGGCGGGCGCGTTGAGGCTGTCGGCGCTGACCCAGTCCACGGCGAGTCCGCGGTCGACGGTCGTGGTGACGCCGAGTTCCTCGCGCAGTTCCCGCGCGGCGCCCTTGGCCGGGGACTCGTTCGCATCGACGGCGCCGCCCGGCAGGAGGCAGGTCGTGCGGTAGTCGACGCGCTGGATCAGGACCCGGCTGCGCTGGTCGGTGATCAGCACGGACGTACCGGCCCACAGAGCGGCCGAGGCGCGTAGGACCCCGTACTCCTCGTCGGTCATCATCGTGCTGGGCGGTGCGTCAGGGGCGGGCGTGGCGGTCATCTCGTCTCCGATCGTGCGGACGGAACCATGTGGACAGCGGTCGGTCAGGCGACGAGCCGGTGAGGGTGACCCGGCGCGGGGCCGGGGGTGAGCCGGGTGAAGGACTCGGTGCGGATGATCTCGTCGCGTTCTGCTTCGGGCAAGCGGGCGAGCAGGCCGGGCAGGGGCCGCTCGCGGGCGGCTTCGCTGCGGTGCGCGAGGATCGCCGCCATCTTCACCGCGGCCCACGGTGAAACGTCGACGGTCGTGGTCACGTACGCGTCCGGCACCGTAAGGAGGGTCTTCCCGACGCTTTGAAGTAGTGGGCCGAGCCGGCCCACACCTGATTCCGAGTGCGTGGCCGCGTACAGGGCCGTCGGCTGCCAGGGCTCGCCGGCATCGGGATACAGGTGCGGCAGGCCTGCGGCCTCGACGGCGAGGAGTGTGATCTGGTGGGCACGCCGGTGGTCAGGGTGCCCCGTGAGCTGGCCCAGGGCATCGTGTCCGACGACGATGTCGGGCCGGACCTCACGGATGTGTGCGACCAGGCGGCCGACGGCTTCGTCGAGGGGCGCGTCGACCAGGCGCACGGCGCCGTCGGGTGCCGAGGCGGGGTTGCGGGCATCGGCGTAGCCGAGCAGCCGCGGGGCCCCAACACACAAGACGTTCAGGGCATCGGCGAGTTCGGCGGCTCGGTGGCTGCCGGCCGTCCAGGTGGCGGTGACGACCGCGGTGCGGGCGCCGCCGGCGGCGTGCTGGGCGAGCACGCCGCCGGCGAGGAGGGATTCGTCGTCCGGGTGGGCGAACACTCCGAGCAGGGACGGAGCGGCGGTCGGTTGCGTCACGAAGGCCTCCGGGCCGGTCAGGGCGGGGGGCACGGGAGTGTGGGTGAGCTCTTGCGCCCAGCGGGCGATGAGCGGGGCGAAGGTGGGGTGGACGCCTCGGGAGCAGGCCTGGAGGAGCTGGGCCAGCGCGACGAGCTCGCCGATCCGGCCTGCGTCGGTGTCCAGGACATGGGCGAACTCGCGGCGGATCCGGGCGGCGGTCGCCGGCACGGCAAGCGAGTACGCGTGGAGCAGACCCAGGTCGTAACCGACGGGCAGGCGACCCCAGTTCTCCCAGTCCAAGATGACCAGGGGCGCTCGGGTGAGGTTCGCCCAGTGCAGGTCGGCGTGCCCGGTCGTGGTCTCACGGATCAGGACGGGGTCCATGCCGAGGGAGCGACGGAAGTTCCGGTCGACCCAGTTCTGCCGTACGGATTCCCGGTCGGTGGGCACCGTCGCGAGCGTCCCGAGCGCGGACTTCAGCTCCGACCACCACGCGTCGGGCAGAGCGATGTTTTGGTCGAGCGCGGGAGTGCCGCTGGTGGCCGGCTGGACGGACACGTACTCGGTGCCCCGAGGCGGACACCCGGAACTGCTCCGCTGCGGCCGCGTGCGCGCCACGCATCCGATCGAGCTCGTCGCGCTCCGCCGGGGCGACGAACACCGCCTGTCGCACGGCCCGTCCGCCATCACACCCCCTCGGCCACGACGTCGGCCACAGGACGCTCAACGGGACCGGGCAGCACCGCGTCACGCCCCGGCCACCGGAACACCAAACGGCTGTGCAGCTTGTCCAGGACGTCGCCAGCGGGCAACGCGTCATCGGGCGTGCCGGCCGGGTGGGCCGTCAGGACGGGATCGGCGTGCCGGTCGTTGTCATCGGCGCGGATGTGGCGGTCCCAGGCCCGGACTGTGGCCACCAGCCGCTCGGCGAGCTCGGGCCCCTGCTCGCCGAAGGCATGGGCGACCCACTCCCACTCCCTGTGTTCCGGGCGGTCGCTGTCCTTGGTCTGGACGTGGATCAGGTAGGCGAGCGAGGCCTCGCCGACGATCGCTGGGGCGTCGCGGTCCTTCGCGATGGCGGTCACCCCCTCCTCCGGGGCCTGGCGGGCAACCAGGCGGCAGAAGGCAGGCAGGGTGGTGGCCGCGTACAGCTGCAGGGAGCCGTAGTAGGAGTTCGCCGCCCTCATGGTCACGCCGGTCGCGACCTCGTGCCGCCGTCCGCGCAGCGCCTCCTCCAAGCCCTCCGTGCGCGCGGCGGCACCGTCGTCGAAACGCAGTGTCAGCACTCCGTCGAGCAAGGGCACGACCGGGGCCGGGCGGGCCTGCTGCCCCTGGTCGCGGACAAAACCGCAGTAGGTGAAGCGGCGGGCGTGCAACACCTCGCCGCGCCGCTCGAACGCGATCGCCCGGGTGTAGCCGCCCATCTCCAGCGGCAGGACCAGGCGCCCGCCTTCTGCCAACTGCTCGCGCCAGGCCGGGGAGACATCCCAGCAGTTGTAGGTGATCATGCTGCCGTCGAAGCCGCCGCGCGGCGCGAGGTGGGCGGGCGCGCCGAGTGGGGCGTCGGCTTCGACGGCTGTGACGCGTCCGCTGCCGGCCTCCGTGAGGAAGGCGCGGGTGCGGCGTACGACCCACGGGTCGATGTCGACGCTCACCACGCGCCCGTCGGGCCCGGTGGCGTGGGCGATCAGCTCGGCGTTGTAGCCCCCGGATCCCGCCTCGAACACGATCGCGCCCGGCCGAAGACGCAGGCTCTCGAGCATGTCGGCCTGGAGCCAGGCCGCGGACACCGAGCTGATGGCTGTCCCGGTCTCGTCGCGTCGGGTGATGACGGCCCGGTCGCCGCCGTCGTACGCGGCCGCCAGGTTCACTTCCGGGGCGAAACGATGGCGGGGCACCGTGCGCAGCGCGTCGCGGACGGGCTCGGACCGGGCCCAGCCTCCGTCGGCGACCGTCTGGGCCATCGCCTGTCGCAGCCGGGCGGCCTCACCCGGCTCGCCCGGCACGGGCGGCCGATCGGTGGCGAGCGGGTAGGAGACCACAGGCGGCAGATCCGGGATGACGCCGGGCCACACGCTGTCGATCGCGCGTGCGGCAGGGACGAAGACGTCCCCGACACAGGCGAGAGCGTGCAGGTCGAAGAACTCCCAGCGGTCGAACTTGTCCGCCTCCACGTTGGTCAGGGTTCCCGTCCACGCAGTGATGCGGACGACGGCCGTGAGCCGCGGGATGCCGTGGCTATCGTCGACCACCATTGTCACCACATACGCATCCGCCGGGCCGGCGACCAGGCCCGTCTCCTCGGCGAGCTCGCGGACCGCCGCGGCGGCGAAGCCCTCCGGGCCGCAGGTCTTGCCGCCGGGCAGTTCGAGCATGCCGCGGCGGGACCGGCCGAGCAGGACCCGGCCGGCGTCGTCGGTGACGACCGCGAGGGCACCGGTCAGGGCATGGCCGGTGGCCGGCCGCGTCTCGACGGCCCTCGTGTCGGCGTGGCAAGGGCCGCGCAGGACCAGAACGGCCAGGCCGTCCGCGTCCAGCCGTTCCACCGTTTCCCATCCGGCGGCGAGCACGGCGATCTCGTCCTCGTCCAAGGCGATGCCGCGCCGCTCCTCGGGCGTGGTCTGCGCCACCGGGGTGATGATGACGAGAGCGCCGCCGTCCCGCAGCCGCTCACCCAGCCCGTGAAGAACGCGCCCCCTGTCCTGCACGAACGGGTACATCAGGCGGAGCGTGATCAGGTCATACCCCTCTTCATGCAGCGGGGCAGGGTCGTCGAGCTCGATGTCCAGCTGCAGCCAGCGCACACCCTCGACGTCGGCGTGCTCTTCGCGGGCCCGTGCGAGCGCGCTGTCCGTGAAGTCGCACGCGTCCACGGTGTAGCCGAGTGACGCGAGGTAGGCGGCCAGCTCGCCGGTGCCGCAGCCCACGTCGAGCGCGCGGCCGCCGCCATCCGGGGCGGAGGTGTGCTCGGCGAGGAGCTCCCGCTCCCGCTCACCGACCTGCCGGAACCCCCGGCCGTCGCTGAAGTGCTGCTCCCACTCGTCGCGGGCGGTGTACGTCAACGTGCTGCTCCTCGTACGTAGGCGTGGTGGTGTTCAGGGGCGTTGTGCGGCGCGGAGCCTGGCCAGGGTGCGCCGACCGCGCTCGACGAGCTCGGGATCGTCGTGGGCGGCGCCGTAGGAGATGCCGGAAACGGCATCCAGGACGGACAGGACCGTGAGCTGGGCCTCTTCGTCCGGGGTGAAGGGGCGACCGTAGCCATCCGTTACGGCGGCCAGGAGGTCAGGGCGGCCGTGCCAGGCATCGGACAGCCTCACGAAGTCCCTAATCGCCGGGCCCTCCTCTGACCGCTCGAAATCGATCACGTAAAGGACATCGGCGGCCTCGTCCCAGCGCAGATTGCGGTACTGGAAGTCACCGTGTGTGGGCACCACATCCGGGGCGGGCAGGCCGACGGCCTTCTCAGCGGTGGTGCGGATGAACTCTTCGTCCCCGGCCGCGAGGTGAGGCCGGGCACCGTTCAGGTGACGCTCCAGCTTCCCCTGGGGCAGGGTGCTGGCGGCCGGGCGCGGTGGGGCGCTGGTGTGGATGGCGGCCGCGAGCTGCCCGATGCGGTGGAAGACGTGGCGCTGCTGCTCGGACGCGTACGTGGCGCCGTGCAAAGACCGGCCACCCACCGCGGTGAGCACCACGGCCCGCAACTGCGCGTCGGCCGCCACCAGGCGGGGCGCCGCCGGACCGATGCCGGGCACCCAGCCACGGAGCGCGGCCACTTCACGCTGGTGGAAGCGGTCGCTCTGGTGGATCTTGACGTACCAGGTGCCGCCCTCGGCGCCGCGCGCCCGCCATACGCGGCTCTCCTCACGTGCCCAGGACACGTCCGTCCAGGCGGTGATCCGGCCGACCGCCCGCTCGGCGAACTCCCGCACGTCACGTCCAGGATGCGGCTCATCGGGGCCCGGGGCGGGCACAAGGCGGATCCGGTCGACAGCCGGGTCGTGCCCGATCGGATCGCCCGGCTCCTGGAAGTGCAGCGCCACGGGAACGCCAGCCCGATAGGCCTCCAGCCCCGCGCGGCAGTAGGCGACCATCGGCTCCGGCAGAGCGTCGAACGCAAACCAGCCCATGGCGTCGCACACCTTGGGCTCCCTGACGTCCGGCGTCCCGGACCAGCGGCGGACCTCGAAGAAGAAACCGACCCGCGCTCCCGGCCGGCGCCCGGTGGTGGACGGTGACCGCGGCGCGTACGTCGTCCGGATCCACCACCAGGCCGGTCTCCTCGTTCGTCTCGCGCACGAGCGCGGTGACGACGTCTTCGAAAGGGCCGTCGACGTGGCCGGAGGGGAAGTGCCAGTGCCCCGTGGCGTGGACGGTGCCGGCCCGCCTCGACAGCAGCACCTCCGGCCCTTTCTCGCCCTCGCGGACGGCGATCAAGTGCACGTCCACCGGCACTGTGTGCCGCTCGCCGCCGCTCACCGGGCACCTTCCGGTCGGCGGGCGAGCAGGACATCGAACACTCCGTCCTCGACGAGCCCGTCCTTCGCCGCCGCGTGCTGTTCCAACAGGGCCCGGGCCTCGGTCTCGAACCGGGGATGCCGCTCGCCGAAGAGGTCGGGGCGGGCGAAGCTGGTGCTGCGCAGGTAGCCGATCACCTTGTCCGGGGTCCACACGCGGCGGAGCGGGAAATGGTGCTCTTCGACGTCGCTGAACGGGGACTCGGCCAGGTCGTCTTCGTACCGGCGGCCCGGCTCCGCGTAGGCCCCGGTGGTTCCGGCGCGGCGTTCGGTGCCGAGGTAGGACTGGATCAGCTCTCGCAGCGCGACGGTCCACGGCGCCGGGTGGGTCCAGAGGCTGCCGTCGCCCATGATCGCGAGGGTGGCGCCGGAGGCGGTGACGCGGTCGGTCATGGCCAGGACGGCCGGGCGGTCCATCCAGTGGAAGGCTCGCGCGCAGGTGACCAGATCTGCCCGGTATCCGGGCTCGGGCGCGGTGAACTCCTCGGCCCGGACGGGATGGACGGCGGCGGCCCGGCCGGTGAGAAGAGGGCGGAGGGTGAGATCGGCCTGGTGGAGCAAGTCCCGGTCGGTATCCACCAGGTCCAGGCGGGCAAGCTGCGGCAGGACAGGCAGCAGGGCGGCCGGCACTTGGCCCGTTCCGGTTCCCAGATCGAGCAGAGCCGGGCGACGGATGCCGTGGACGGTGCCGGCGAGCAGGTGGACGACTTCGTCGGGGAGGCCGGGGCGGTGCCGACTGTAGACGTCCGCCGTGGCGTGGAAGAGGCTCACAGGGCTTTCTCCGTGTAGTGCTCGGTCGGGCAGGGGGTGGCGGGTTGGTGGGGCACCGGCGCGAGCGAAGGCAGCACCCAGTTCAGGGCGCGCAGGCCGGTGCCGGAGGCGACGTGCTGCGGCCCGCCACCTTCCGGCACGGTTACCCGGTACCTGTCGGGCCGTCCGGCCAAGACCCAGCGGGCGTACACGTCCTCGAGCTCGGCCCACACGTCCCGGGGCCCGTGGACGCGGACGGTGTCCTCGCCGGGCCCGGCGACCGCCCAGGAGTCCTCGTCGGGGACGGCGATCGTCATCGTCTCGGCCTGATAGTCGCGGACGAGCCCGGGCGCCAGATATGCGGCCGCAACCCAGAAGCCGTACGCGTCGTCCGGCGGAGGCGCGAGCCGGGTCGGGCGCGGTGCGCCGGGCTCGGCCTTGATCCGGGGCCGCATCGGCACCACGTCAAGCCACCGGTAGCCGAGCATGGGCCGGTATCCGCGCGGCCGCCCTCGCAGCACTGCCTCGATCTCGCAGGCCCGGGTACGGGTGGCCAGGAGCTGTCCGGGCCAACTCGGGGTGCGCGTGGTGAGCGTCGTCAGCAGCCGCCCACCTGGCGCGAGCTGCTCCACCCACGCCTGCGGGACGCAGGGCACGCCGATGCCGGAGTGAATCCGGTCGAACACTCCTCCCGCCGGGTGCCCGTCAAGAGCGTCGCCCTCCACGACCGTCGCACCCAGACCGAGCCGGCCGAGGTTGTGCTGGGCGAAGGCGGCCATGCGACCGTCCCGTTCGACGCCGACGGCGAGGCGGGGGCCGGTGACGGCAGCGGCGAGCGCGAGGGAGACTCCCGGGCCCGGGCCGAGCTCCAGGTACCGCTGCCCAGGCGCCAGTTGCAACGTCTGGAGCGCTTCGACGGTGGCCTGGCCGTAGGTCGACATCGACGTCATGTGCCCGCCGGTCACCGGCCCGCGTACGAGCGAGTCGAGCTGCTCCCCGTCGCGCTGGAGCAGGACCGACTCACCGCTGTGGATCAGGTCGAGCCACTCGGCCCGGTCGTCCGGGTGCGCGCCGTCGAGCAGGCGCCATTCGATCGGCTCGACGCCCGGATCGCTCATCCGTAGGTAAGCGTGGGGAAGCAGCACCTCCAGCGGCACCGACTGCAGCGCCTCGCGCAGCCGGACATCGGTCAGCACGCCGTCGGCCTCCAGGCGCTCCACCATCGCGGCGCGGCGGGCACCTGTCGGGGTGGACAGGTCAGCGGACATGACCGTCCTCTTCCTGACGCGGCGGATGGCAGGGCGCCGGCGCAACGGGCATGACGGTCAGGCAGCGGGCCCCAGACGCCTGCGGCAGGCGGCCGCGCGCGCTGCGCGAAGGGGCAGCGTAGGCGGCGCCGATCGCCGCGAAGCCGCTCACCGGGACCATCCCAGCTCGCTGTAGGGGCGGCCGGCTCGGATGCCCTCGATCGCGACGCGGGTGTAGGGGACGATCGGCTCCGGCAGGTCCTTCGCGTCCCACCACTGCCAGGCGAGACACCGGTCGGGTTCGTGTTCCTCGGGGGTGCCTTCCCAGTGGCGGGGGCGGAAGAAGAGCTGGATTCTCGGCGGGGCTCCGCGCCGGTCCACCGTGTGCACCGTGTGGACGAGCTCGAGGTCGGCCGGATCGATGACCAGTCCGGCCTCCTCGAACGCCTCGCGGGCAAGACCGGCGGTCGCCGCCTCTGCCTCCAGGTGTCCGGCGAGGGCGTGCCACGATCCGCCCGCGTACGCCGAGTCCGGGTGCCGCAGCCCCAGCAGCACCTTGCCCTCGTGCTCCAGGTGGAGGTGGACGCCGACAACGTGCAGCACGGTCCCGGCCGGGGCCTCGCCGGGCAGAGGACGAGCAACGGCCGGAGGCTCTTCCACGGTGGGATGTTCGGCCGCGTGGCGGCGGATCAGGTCTCCGAGTCCGGGGCTGAGCCGGAGCCGGTCGAGGGTGTCGACGGTGAACCACTTCAGCAGGACACCTTCGCGGAGATCGACCGCCTCGGCATCCCCGCTCCAGCGCCCGGCGTAGACGCTCATGGGCACGGCAAGGCCGTCGACGCTCGTCGCCTCCTGGACGGCGAACGGAACCAGTTCCGTGGGCTCCAGACCCGGCACCTCCTCGGCAAGCTCACGTCGCAGTGTCGTCTCGAGACTGGCATCGTCCCGCGACCGTTTACCTCCCACCAGGGCCAGGACCCAGGGCTCCCACATGCCCTTCCGGTCATCGCGTAGATGAAGGAGGTACCGGCCGGCTCCGTCGTGGATCAGGGCGTTGGCACTGACGGGCTCCGGGCGCCCGTCGAGGCCGTCAGCCTCGGCGTCCAGGAGCTTGGCCCGCAGCGTCGGGGAGCGCACGTCGGCGTACGGAAGCCACTCAGCTCCGGCGACCTCCTCGTCCTGCAGAGCGAGCGCAGGCGGTTGCCCGGCGGTGAGGTAGAACGCGAAGCGGACATCGAAGTGCTGGTGAGCTGACTCGCCCATGGCCGGGTTGGCGTCGATGTCGTGCACGTCCACGTCGATCGGCTCGGCCAGGAACTGCGGGGTCAGGGACAGGTCGCCGGGGCGAAGCCCGGCCTCTTCGCACACCTCGCGCACGGCAGCGGCCAGGAGCGTACGGTCACCCGCCTCAACGTGGCCGCCGGGGCAAAGGAGCAGCCCTGTCACCCGATGGCCGATGTGGAGCACCCGGCGGTCGCGGTCGATGACCACGGCGCTGCAGATGACGTGGCCGGGCAGCGTGGCGCGGCTGGACGGCTCCTCAACGCCGTCGAGGACAGCCAGCAGCCCTTCCAGGGAGTCTCGTTCTTCGGCATGCCGGCTGAGATAGGTCTCGATGGTCGCGCGGATGTGAGAGCGGGAGGGCGGCACGTGATCACCTCGGGACGTGTAGGACGGGATGTACGGGCTGGGAGGGAGCGGCGCGCTTGGCGGCTGGCTCGTCGATGACGGCTTCGGGCTGGGGGCCGTGTCCGGTTCGTGTTCACGGGCCGCCTTCCGAGGAGCGGTCGTACCGCATATCTGCGGCGACTGCGGGATGGGGGACGGTCGGGCCCGACGGCGTGGGAGGTGTGACGGACTCGGCTGAAGGAGAAGCCACGGCGGGCGCGCTGGGCATGTCCAGCAGACTGCGCAGCGGGGAGCGGTAGAGAACCATGAGGGGGACGAGGAGGAGGCAGGTGCCGGCGACCAGGGTGGGGCGCACGCGTGGAGGAGGCCATGGAGCACCTCCTCGGCTTCCGGCAGGCGCTCGCACAGCTCGCCCACAGCTGCCTGCCTGTTGCGGCCGTACGCCTCGAGTTCGGGTGTGACGGCGGCCGGGTCGTCGACCGCCTCGGACAGGGGATACACCGAGCACGCCAGGTACCCGGCGGCGAGGCGGGGTACTGCGAGGAGTTCTTCGGCCGGCAGTGCCGGGTTGGCTGCCCGGTAGGCAGCGACAGCTTCAGCGAGGCCGGTGGGCCACTGCGGCTGCGCCAGGACGGTCCGCGGGTCCAGGATGATCCGCCCAAGCTCCCAGGCGGGGCTGCGGTGACCGGGCGGCCGGAAGTCGATCAATGCCGCGACCCGCTGTCCGCGCAGGAGCAGATCGGGCGAGGCCAGGTCGCCGTGGACGGTCTGCACCGTCAACGTCGTCGGCAGCCCCTTGACCCAGGCGGCCACGGCGGGCAGCGCGTCGAGCCGCCGGGCGGCGGTCTCGCGTGCCCAGGCGGGAAACCCCGAGGTGGGCGGCCTCTTGGTGAAGAGGGCGATCAGTCGGTCGAGGCCCTGCCGGGCCCGTTTCACATCGCAGACTTCCCGGGCGGGCACGCGACGCGGAGGTCCGGCCGGGTGCCGGGCCAGGGTCCGGTGCAGGCGTCCGACGGTCTCGCCACCCGCGACCCAACGGTCGCCGGACAGGCCACCCTCGGCCGTCTCCGTGTCCTCGATGCACGCCGCGACGGACACCGCCATGCCGCCGGCGGCCGCGATGAGGTCACCGTCCAGGGTCTTGCGCACTACCGGAACCGGGATCCGGCCGAGCCTCGCGAACTGGCCGAGCTCAATCGCCTGGCGTTCCGCGTCCAGATCAGTGCCCGTCGGGTAGGCCTTCACGAACCACCGGGCTCCGTTGCTGTCCCGGGCCACGTAGTTGCGGGTCGCGGTCCCCGCAGGACCTTCGCCGACCACGATCGGGACGATCCGGTAGAACAGCGTCAGGATCCCCGCCACGACCATCACGTCCGACTCTGCGCTGTTCATCGCCGCACCCCTGACCGGCCGGTGGGGTTGAGCAGCTGGCGCAGTGCTCGGGCATCCGCCTGCAGCTGCTCCTCGTCCTGCCGTCCGAGATCGAGCGCCGTAAAGGGCAGCGGGCCGCCCGGCGCCAGGTCCGTTCCGGCTTCGCGTCGCGGAACGCAGTGCCGGTGGGCGTCCGGGGATCTGGTTCCCCGACAGCAGGTAGTTCATCTTCAGCGGCTCGTAGAGCGCCTCCACCGCCCGGCCCAGGGCGAGGACGTCGCGCCAGAACGCGGCCGGCTCCCCCTCGTCCAGCTCGGTGGGCTCAGCGACATGCCGGCCGGTGTAGATCACGACGGCGTACCCGCGGACCTGGCCGCTGCGCCACAGGTAGGCGTTGCTGGCATCCCCTCGCCGGACAAGGAGGCCCCAGCCGATGTCGTCGGCGGAAATCGGGCAGTTGGTGCCGTAGCGGTGGTCGGTGAAGTGCTCCGGCCAGCCACCGGCATCAACACGGCGCTCATGCCCCCCACCTCGTATCCGGTCGTGCTGAGCTGCGAATGGCGTCAACCCGACGTCGGGGCCGGGCCAGATGCGGGACGGCGAACTGGAGATGTTCGAATGCGGCGGGAGGATTCACGAGGGCGGGCACAGGATTCACCGAGTCCTCCAACTGGGCGCATGAGGGGTACTAGTGCTCTAACAACGGCCCTCGGATGGACCCGTAACGGGCAGACCCGGGGCAGATCTTGAACAAAAGTTCTAGTGAGGGGCGGACGGCGCTCCAGCGCGGCTCGACGGGCATGGAGAGGCACTCGAACGCTTCGTGTCACCCGTTCGTGGACTTGCCCTGCGGTCGTGAGGACGTAGCTGAGGGAGGCAGTGGCGTCGGGCCTGTGCCAGTAGATTCTGGCGGCGTCGGCGCTAACGATCCGGCCGAGATGCCGACGCCCGGTCGCTTTGCATGCCGTCGGCACGCAAGGTCGGTGAGCTGTTTCCGGTCGGCTCTGTCTCACTGTCCGTCTCCCGTGGTGAGCTCCTCCAGAACGACTTGGCTCAGCGTGGTCGTGTACGGACGGGGGGCTGCGCACTGCTGCGCCAGGTAGTCGGTGGTGAGGAGCGGGCCGCGTCGTGCCGGCACGTCGATGACGAGGGAGCCACCGCCCTTGACCAGGTCCTGGACTGGCCGGTTGCGGCCGGTCGCCGAGGGCCCGGTGTGCAGCAGGCGGTTGTCGTACGGGACCAGCTCGATCAGTTCGCCGAGGGCCCGGTGTGCAGCAGGCGGTTGTCGTACGGGACCAGCTCGATCAGTTCGCGGCGGGTCAGAACGTCTCCGAGGGGGCGGGGGTGATCGCGCTGGTGTTGGGGATGACGCCGAGCCCAGTTTGTCGGCGTAGTCGGGCGGCCACGCGGCGCAGGAGTTCCTCCGGGCTGAAGGTGCGGTTCTCCCAGTGGCTGCTCGGCCGACCGACGACTTCGTCCAGCGATCTCTCGGCTTCGCCGATCGCCTCGGTCGCCCAGGCCAGTGTTCGGCCGGGAGCGGCAGGGAGACCGCCGGCTCGACGGCTGGCTGCTGCAGGGGGCGCCTGCGGCGGCGGTCTGGAGCCGATTGCCGGGCGCCTGATGCTGCGCGACCATCGTCGGATGAGTACGGATGAGTACGGATGAGGGTGGGAAGTTGACGCGGGTTGTGCAGACGTGTTCCGCATACCCGTCGCAGTGGGATGCCTGGACGGCGGACGGCCAGTACCTGTATCTCCGATACCGGCGTGGCGCGGGCCGCGTCGAGTGGCATCCTGGCCCTGAGGATGACGCTGAGACGCCGGAGTCTTGGAACGAGGGCCTTTCCGGGCTTCTGGCCGAATGGGATGACGGCAGCGGCAGCGGTGTCATCGGCCTTGAGGACTTCATTGCGGCAGCGGGCTTGGTGTTGGCGCCGGGCGCCTGGGTGAGTTGAAGTCCTGGCACCCGGTCAGGTGCGGAGCCAGATGACGAGGGCAGCTGCGGTGACGGTGCCGAGGAAGACGTGACCACGCTTGTCGTAACGTGTCGCCACGGCGCGGACGTTCTTCAGCCTGTTGATGGCCCTCTCGACGGTGTTGCGCTTCTTGTACCGCTCCTCGCTGAACTCCGGTGGCCGGCCACCTCGCGATCCTTTGGGCAGACGGGCGGACTGACTGTCGGCCTTCTCCGGGATCGTGTGGTGGATGGCGCGCCGCCGCAGATACTCGCGGCAAGGACCGTTGCTGTATGCCTTGTCGGCTGCGATGCTGTCAGGTTTCTTGCGGGGCCTGCCAGGTCCGAGCCGGAGAACCCGGATCTTCTCCAGCACCGGTATGAACTGGGTGCAGTCGGCTCGCTGCCCCGGCGTGACGATCAGGGACAGCGGGCGGCAGCGGCCGTCCGCGCTCAGGTGGATGTTGCTGGTGAAACCGCCGCGCGAACGACCCAGGCCCTCGCCTCCCGCACCACCTCCACCAACCGGCCGACGAGGCTCTGCCACGGAGTCTCGTCCTGGTGTTCCGACGACTCGTCCCCCTTTGAGCCGGCAAGAGCCGGTGGGGGATCGATGCGGGCGCCGGCCGCGTGCTGGTGCGCGCGCACGATGGTGGAGTCCACCGAGATGTCCCAGTCGATCTCCCCTGCCGCGTCGGCCGCGGCCTGAACCTGCTGCAGCAGCCGTTCCCCAGGTTCCGTCGGCAGACCAAAGCCGATGGCGCACGTAGACCGTCTTCCACGGCCCGAACCGCTCTGGCAGATCACGCCGGTGAACCCCGGTCCGAACCCGGTGAAGAATCCCGTCGATCACCTGCCGATGATCACGCCACCGCCCACACCGACCATTGCTCACCGGCAGGAACGGCCGCAGCCGCTCCCACTCGGCGTCCGACGGATCGCCGCGTTCTCTCCACCCCATAACGGAAAGAACGAGCAGATCAGGCGACAGTCACATGATCGGCCGGACGGCTCCTGGCCCGCCCGGTTCAGCCGTGGATGGTGGCGAGCCAGTCGGTCAGCAGTCTGTTGACCTCGTCGGGGCGTTCCTGCTGGATCCAGTGGCCGCAGCCGTCCAGGAGGTGGGAGGCGGACAGGGCGGGGAGGGTGGTGGGGTAGGCGTCGATGGCGTCGGCCATCCAGGTGGTGGAGGCGTCCAGTGTGCCGCCGATGAACAAGGCGGGCTGCGTGATCGGGGCTCCGCGGTGGGGGGCAAGGTCTTCCCAGTCGCGGTCCATATTGCGGTAGCGGTTCAGGGCGCCGGTCAGGCCGGTGCGCTCGAACTCTCCGGCGTAGACGTCGAGGTCTTCCTCGCTCAGCCAGGCCGGGAGCGGGCCGGTGGGGAAACGGTCGCGCAGCCGGCCGCCGTGGGCGACGAAGTGCGGGTCGGGCTCGCCCTTGGCAGGCATGGTGTCGGCGGAGAGGGCCGCGTAAAAGCCTGCGAGCCAGCCCCGGACGTCGGGCTCGATCTCCGTCTCGGCGCGGCCGGGCTTCTGGAAGTAGGAGACGTAGAACTCCTGCTCGGGGCCGCCGATCTGGCCGAAGACGTCGGTGGGCCGGGGGCCACCGGGTGGCGCGTAGGGGACGCTCAGCAGGCCGACGGCCCGGAAGACCTCGGGGCGGAGCAGGGCGGACGTGGCGGCGATGTTGGAGCCCCAGTCGTGGCCGATGACCACCGCGTTCTCCTCGCCGAGGGCACGGACGACGGCGACGTTGTCCTCCACCAGGTCGAGCATCCGATAGGCATCGGTCACGGCGGGCTTCGAGGAGCGTCCGTAGCCGCGTACGTCGATCGCCACCGCTCGGTATCCGGCTTCGGCGAGGGCCGGGAGTTGGTGGCGCCAGGAGTACCAGGACTCGGGGAAGCCGTGCACGAGCAGGACCAGCGGACCGGTGCCCTGCTCGACCAGGTGCAGGCGCCCGGCGGGGGCTTCGACGGTGTGGTGGCGGAGTACGGGGGCCGGCTCGGATTTCATGGGAACCTCTCCTCAGTTCGCGGACGGTCGGCGGTTACCTACCGATCATGCGGCGCGGCGGCCACTCGGCGCGATCAGCGTTGCCATTCTGGCAAACTTGCAGGCAGGGCGATGAAACGGCACGGTGGAGAGGAACAGCGACAGTGGCAGAGGACGACGTGGCCCAGACGTTGGCGGCAATGGGGTCCCGGCTGCGGGCCGTGCGCGAGCGCCGTGGCGTCACACTCGCCGATGTCAGCCGCGCGACCGGCATCTCGTCCAGCACCCTGTCGCGGACCGAGACGGGTCGGCGCAAGCCCACGCTCGAGGTGGTGCTGCAACTGGCGAAGGAGTACGAAGTCTCCCTCGACGAGCTGGCCGGCACCGCACCCGCTCCTGCCGCCAAGCCCCGCAGTACGGCGCCGCACAGCTTCGGCGACGACAAGGCGGTGTTGCCGCTGACCCGGTACGTCGGCGGTCTGCACGCCCACAAGCATCTCCTGCCAGCCGTCGCGGAGCCGCCAGGGCGGCCCCGACAGGTGTCCCACGAGGGCTACGAGTGGCTGTGCGTCCTGTACGGGCGGCTGTGGCTCGCACTCGGCAGCCAGGACCTCGTCCTGACTGCCGGAGAAGTCGTCGAGTTCGACACCCGCATCCCCCACGGAGTCGCGAACGCCGGATCCGACGGACCGGCCGAGTATCTGATCATGTTCGGGCCTCAGGGAGAACGTCTACGGCCGCGCACCCCCCCCAGCAGCTGGTCGCGGAACTGATGACAGAAAGGCTTCTGAATGAGCAGTTGTGACAAGCCCTGTGCCTCGTTGGTGACAACCACGCTGCTTCGTTCGGTTCCATTCGCCACGTCATCCGGCTCTGCCGGTGGCAACTACCGTGCTTCGGCTCACGTATTCCGCTGCCGCGCTGGGGCGGATCGCGATAGAACGCCGGTGTGACGCGCCGACAGCTCAGCGGCGACCAGTGGGAACTCATCAAGCCGCACTTGCCGATCGGCGAGTACGGCCCCTACCCGGTGAAGCTACGTGACCAGTTCGAGGGAGGATCTGGCGCTTCCGGTCCGGCGCTCAGTAGCGAGAGATGCCCGAGCAGTTCGGCGTCTGGCCCACCGTCTACGGCCGTTTCCGGGTCTGACGGGACGCGGAAGTCTTCGCCGCGCTACTGGAAGGGCTGGTCATGGACAGGGTGGTCCATGGCCCAGCGGGTAACGACAGTGTCATGTCGGGTGGTGGCCATGACGTGGAAGACATCGGCCCGCTCGAGCTCAGTCCGCCAGCCATTGGAGAAGCCGTAGGCTGCGTCCCCGGTCACCCACCGGAACGGGATCTTGTCGGCGACCGCCCGGCGGACGATCGCTTTGGCGGTGACAACTTTCGTCTCGAAGGCGACCGCGTCGTCAATGCCCGCGGCCCGGCATCGTTCCCGGTCATCGGGTCATGACGTGGGCAGATACAGGCGGCGGTCGATAAGCGTGCGCCCACGTTCACCGGCATAGGCGAGGAAGACGCCGACCTGGCAATTCTCCGTCCGCCCCGCCGTCCCGGAGTACTGCCGTTGGACCCCAGCCGAGCGGCCCCCTTCTTCAGGAACCCCATGTCGTCCACGATCAGCACGGCCTCCGGGTCACCGAGGTGTTCGACGACGTAATCACGCACCTCGGGAAGGACTTCGTCAGGGTCCCAGTCGCACCGGTTCAGCAGCCGGTGCATGCGGTCAGGAGCCGCGTGACCGGCTACCTCAGCCAGCGTCCAGCCGTTCTTCCGTTCCAGCGGGGCTATCAGGCCCCGCATATACGCCAGCGCGGACTCACGCGGCTCCGACCGACCGGGCAAACCGGTGTATGAAACGCTCATGCACCTCACCCAGACCCGCCGCCCACTTCCTCACATCACCGAGCTCCCCACCCATGACCAGACCCTGAGGTGGAGGCCGGCGTCGTAGCTCTCGGGGGTCTTGTCGTAGCGGGTGGCGATACCCCGCCAGGCTTCCAGTGATCATGCGCTCGACAGTGTTGCGGTCCTTGTAGAGGTCCGCGTCGTGGGTGACGGGCCGGCCGTCCCTGCGGCCTCTGTTCTTGCGGTGGGCGGCCTGGTCCTTCTTGTCCGGGATGACGGCCTTGATGCCGCGTCTGCGCAGGTAGGTGCGGTTGGCGCGGGAGGAGTACGCCTTGTCCCCGGCCACGGCGGCGGGCCGGGTCCGCGGGCGCCCGACGGGCAGCCGGACACGGACCTTCTTCAGGACCAGGAGGAACTGCGGGCTGTCGGCGGCCTGTCCGGCGGTCACCACGATCGACAGCGGGCGGCACCTGCGGTCGGATGCGAGATGGACCTTGCAGGTCAGGCCGCCTCTGGATCGGCCGAGCCGCGTCTGTCTCAGACGGGCTTTGCGTCGGCGCCGGACGCGTCGCCGCTCTCGCCGGGGTCGTTTCCGGCATCCTGTCCGTTCTGTTCCCCGGAGCCGCCCTCTTTTGCCGGGCCTGTTCCTGCTCCGCACGGCTTCCTCCAGGGCCTCCATGACCTCGGGATCGATGCGCATCCCGGCGGCATCGTGATGGGCACGGGTGGTCATGGAATCCACGCTGACCAGCGACAGGTCCGTCTTCCCCCGCCGGGCAGCCTCGGCGATCCTCTTCCCCGGCCTGCCATGGCAGAAATGGAAGCGCTGTTCCTGCGGCAACGGAGCCCACGGACCACGGATTTATAACTGGGCGAGGTTCGAAGTCCGGCCCTGGCACCGCGAAGACCGCCGGCACTGGGTGATCGCCCGCCGAAGTGTCAGCCGACCCCAAGAGATCTCCTACTACATCGCCTACTGCCCCGCGGAAACCACTCTCGACGTGCTGATCCGCGTCGCCGGCAGCCGCTGGGCCGTCGAGGAAGGCTTCCAGACCGCCAAGCAGGAGTGCGGCCTGGACGACTACCAGGACCGCCGATATCCCGGCTGGCACCGCCACATCACCCTCGCCATGGCCGCCCACGCCTGCCTCACCGTCCTGCGGGCCCGCGCACTCGACATCGACAAAGCAGAAACGGATCCTCCCAGCTCATACCCCTCACCCTCCCCGAACTACGACGCCTGATCCACCGCCGCACTCACCGCCGCCCCGCGCCCGTCGACCACGTCCTGCACTGGTCACACTGGCGCCGCAGACGACAACACCAAGCCCGCCTCAGCCACTACGATCAACGCGGCCACACACCACCAGAAGCTGCCCAACCTCACAGGGCAATACAACGAGGGCCTGTCGTCTAAGTGCCACGCTCACGTCAGCAGCGAGGGTCACGGCTGCTGGTAGAACTGGGCCATGTGCCCTTTCGGGAGTCGGCACGGATGACTCTTTTGCACGGCGACCCCACCCTCCCTCCGCCCTGGCCTTCAACATGGAGCCCGCTTTGCCCCTGCAGACAGGTACCACCCGCCCGATATCCCTGCTTCTGGCGACCGCGCTCGCGGCCGCAACGCTCACCGGCTGCGCGCTGCTGGAACTCGCCAGGGACTGCGAGGGGACCGACGACCGGGTCAAGGAGATGGCGGCGCTCGACATCCTCAACTCCCGGCCCGACGGGGCCACCGTCGCCCGGGGCTTTGAGGAAGTGGACGCTGGCTGCTGGGCGGACAGCGGCGATGTGGTGGTGTACGCCGGCCGGACGTACACCTTCCCCGGTACACAGGCCGAAGTGACCGAGCACTACCGGACAGCGACGGTACGGGACGGATGGAATCCGGACCCCGAAGCCTTGCCCGGCGAACTGTGCTTCACCAAAGAGGACATGGCCCTGTGGATCGTCTTCCTCACCGCCGAGCGCCTCACGGAGGATGGTCACGGTAGCCGCCCCGACCTCACCACCGGGGCCAGCTACTCGGTCAGCACCGACTCGTACGTGAACAGCGGTACGGAGGCGGGTTGTTAGGTTCTGTCGTCTATGTGACATCGGCTGGTGGATCATGATCGGGTGCTACGTCGTCATGAACTGACGGATGTCGAGTGGGACTTCGTGCGGCCATAGCGCAACTGGGGGCGAGCGCGGCCGCGATGCCCTCAAGGATCCCGATGAACTCGTCGGCCGGGACCTCGACACCGAAGACCGCACCGGCGTCGTCCGGGTGGTGGACCAGGTGCTCCTCACGCCAGAACTCCAGCGTGATCACCAACCGGTCCCCTTCGTGGAACAGGTAGGCCATCACGTTGTCGGTGGTGGGCCCCCAGAGCAGGACCCCAAACCGGCTGTGCAGCTGGTAGTCGGCCTCGGACTCGTCGTCGTGCCCCGCGTGCTGCCTGAGACGCCGGTGTGTGGCCTCGGCGGACAAACCGGCGAACGGCAAGGGAGAACCTTCGCCGGACCGCAGCCAGGCGGCGGTGTCCCGCACATCGCGGCGAAACTGTGGGACGTACACCAAGTTGTCGTCGCAGGTCAGCCACTTTCCAGCCGCCCAGAGGTCGACCCGGCACAGTGGGCCCGGCTCGCCAACCTCTGCGGCGAACCTGGACTTGTCTCCGAGAAGCACGTTCATGCCGGTGACCGTCGCAGGTGCAGCACGCATGAACAACCAAATACTTCGCCGGTCCAGTGGTCGGCGGGCCTCAGTCGAAATCGAACGGCCGCTGACCCGGGTGACTCCCGAAGTGGTGAACATCTGCTGTCGGTTCTCGGATTCTGGCTCGATTTACGTGAACCGGTCACGGTGGGTCATGCGACGTAGCTCACAGGCTGTGATTCCGGTGCGCTTCGGGGGCGAGAAAGTCTCGTGCCGCGGAGGTGACCCGGTTGCGAATGTGCTGCTGGTCCGGAGGTTGATCGTTCGGCAGGTCGAGCGCTCTCGCCAGATCAACGATGGGTTGCAGCGTGTCGGGGTAGTCGAGTTCGGCTGCAGACTCCTGGTAGATCAGCTTGGCTCCGTGTATGGGGTCGAGCTGGCCCGCGACGATCTGGCCGGCCCACCACTGGGCCGCGGTCCATCGCGCCTTGGCGAGATCTTCCGAGGTCAGCGGCAGCAGACCCAACTCTTCCAGCACAAGGTCGAACAGCTCGCGGGCCCGGGGATGCTCACCACGCGCGAGGCCAGCCAGCAGGGGAAGCGAGGGAGCCTCGATGTCGGCCATCAGGGCGTCCAGGCCCAACTGGACCAGGTAAGCGTCCGAGGGGCGCTGCCAGGGTTCCATGGCCAAGTCTGCAGCGGCCATACGGATCAGGCTGATCGCTACTACTGCGTCCATGCTGTCGCCCCCATCATCTTTCCGTGGAGGCAAGTCCTATCACCGAGAGCGGGCTGGTCTACCAGCCCGTCCGGGGTGACGGCGGCCAACGACCTGGTCGGCTCAAGGGTTCAGCGAGCGCTCAGGTCTCCCTCGGCAACCGCGCACCGGTCGGCGAGACGGGAAACACCCAACGCTGCCAAAACGAATAGGCCGCTCGCTAGTACGGGCGGCAGACCGACGAGTACCCCTCCCAGTATGAGGACAAGCTGCGAAGCAGCCGCATACGCCACGGATCGGGCGGCGGACTTCCTCTCATGCGGCCCCGCTAACGAGTGAGCCTTTTCCATCCTCACCCTTCATCTGACCAGCTCAGGGTGAGGATGGAAAAGGCTCAGTGCTTCATCCTGTGTAGATTTCCGTCGTTCACAGAGAGCATGCACCAGGTCCTCAGGGTGTCGAATGCTTGGGCAAGTGAGTCCGGGGTTATCGGCATGGGTTCGTCACGATCGAGCGGACGGACGGTCGACGCAACGACGAGCGCGAACCGGGCATCCGCTACGTCTGGCAGCCACCTCCGGCACCCTGACGACGTGACGAGGGCGGTCACGCGAACTCCGGAGTGACCGTCTTCGCCGGGGCGGGGCGAGACGTCAACCCCGCGCGCACGAAGCGGCTTCCAGGGAGCGCCTCGCGTGCAGCGGGTGGGGCGGCGCTCCTGGGTGGGGGGAGTGCACGTATGCCGCCTCGACGCGACGGATCGAACCGGCGCCGTCCACGCACGATGTGTACGGCGACGATCGGGCTCGTCGCCAAGGGGGTTGGCTAATGGTGAAGCAGCCCGCGGCCTCCGCATCAGCTATTCCGGCAACGCCGGGGAGTTGAAGGGGTGCCTCGGGCAGTGCCAATGAGTGGATGGCAGGGGGTCCGGCGATCCACCCGTACGCGCGTCTGCCGACGTGGGGCGCGGCATACGGGGTGCCTTGGGGGTGAACGGTGCGGCGGCAACGCCCTGGGTGAGGATGGTCGCATAGTGCCAAACATTAATTATGAATACATCTTGACAGGGGTGATCGGCCCACCCACGATGAACGCACTTCACCGAGCCGTTGTCGCAGGAGCCGCCTGTCATGTTGTCTCTGCAAGTCCGTGCCCCCTCCGTGCCCCTGGCCGGTCATCTGCCCATGGGGAGTTCAGCCTCCACACCGCACTCCGTGACGGTCGACAGCCAGAGCCTGTTCAGGGACGGCCGCCCGTGGATCCCAGTGATGGGGGAGTTCCACTTCAGCCGGTACCCGGCTGCCGAGTGGCGCGAGGAACTGCTCAAGATCAAGGCCGGTGGCGTCGATCTGGTGGCCACCTATCTGTTCTGGAATCAGCACGAGAACGAGCGTGGCGTCTTCCGCTTCGACGGCGACCTGGACGTGCGCCGATTCGTGACGCTGTGCCACGAGGTCGGTCTGGCCGTGGCGATGCGGATCGGGCCCTGGTCGCACGGTGAATGCCGTAACGGGGGGTTCCCGGACTGGCTGGAGGGGGCCGGCTGCGCTCCGCGCACCGACGACCCGGCCTACCTCGCCCTGGTCGAGCCCTACTACCGCCGCATCTCCCACGAGCTGCGGAGTCTCTTCCACGACGACGGCGGGCCGATCGTGGCGGTCCAGGTGGAGAACGAGCTCTACGACCAGCCGGGGCACCTGGCCACGCTGCGCGGCATGGCCGAGAGCGCCGGCATGCGAGCGCCGCTGTGGACGGCGACCGGCTGGGGCGCGGCCGACATCCCGCGCGACACCCTGCTGCCGTTGTACGGCGGCTACCCGGAGGCGTTCTGGGAGGACGCGTACGACGGGTGGACGCGGGGGATGCGACGCCACTACTTCTTCACGCCGATCCGGGACGACCACGCCATCGGCGCCGACCTGCGCTCCTCGGCACCGACCGGCAGTGGCCCGGACGATCGCCGCTACCCCTACGCCACATGCGAGGTGGGCGGCGGGATGGCCATCGCCTACCACCGCCGTCCGGTCGTGCCCAGCGAGGACATCACCGCGCTGGCGCTCGCCAAACTGGGCAGCGGCTCGGTCTGGCAGGGCTACTACCTGTACCACGGCTGCTCGCAGCGCCTCGACCTCAGGGAACCCAACCAGGAGAGCCACGACACCGGTTACCCCAATGACCTGCCGACGGTCAACTACGACTTCCAGGCGCCGCTGGGGGAGTACGGGCAGGTCCGGTCGGTCTTCCACGCGCTGCGACTGCAGCACCTGTTCCTGCACGGTTGCGGCACGGAACTGGCGCGGATGCCACTGTCGCTGCCTGATGCCGAACCGGAGTCGCTCGACGATCGTGCCACGCTGCGCTGGGCCGTCCGCTCGGCAGGAGAGCAGGCCTTCCTCTTCGTCAACAACCACCAGCCGCACGAGACGCTGCCCGACCACAAGGACATCCAGTTCCAGGTCCACCTGGGGAGCGGCCGTACCGTCACCCTGCCCGCGCAGCCGGTCGGCGTTCCCTCCGGCGCACACTTCGTGTGGCCGATCGGCCTCGACCTCGGCGCAGGGCTGCGCCTGGACTGGGCCAGCGCCCAGCCCGTGACCCGCCTGGACGTGGACGGGGTTCCATTCACCGTACTGGCGGCCACCGACGGGATCCCGGTGTCTCTGGCCCTGCCCGCGGACGTGGATGTTGCCGGTCCTGCCCAGGTGGCACTCGACGCCGACGCCACCCTCGTCACGGTCACCGAGCCGGGCACGGGGGCACTGCTGACCCTGAACGGCCCCACCGGCAGCGCACGCGTTCTGGTGCTGTCCCACTCCGAGGCGCTTCGGCTGAACCGGGTACACGTCTCGGGCCAGGACCGGCTCGTGCTCAGCGACGACCTGGTGCTCGCCGACGGAGACGAACTGCGCCTGCACACCACCTCACCGACCCCCTCCCTCGCCCTGATGCCCGCACCGGCTTCCCTGCACGGTGCGGAAGCAGGCCGGCCCGTGCCGGACGGGATCTTCACACGTTGGTCGCTGAGCCCCGCCTCGCGGCTCCCGCAGCCCGCCGTCGAAACCCTTCAGACGCAGGCTGTCGCCCCGCCGGCCCGCACCGGCGATTCCCACGCGCGAGCCTCCGCGCCGCGTGACGAGGACTTCGAGAAGGCCGCCGTCCACCACATCACCGTTCCGGCATCCGTCCTGGACGGTGAAGGGGACGTGCTGCTGCGACTGCGCTACACCGGGGACGCGGCCCGGGCCTACATCGACGGAAAACTTGTCGCCGACCATTTCTGGTACGGGCCCGACTGGGAGATCGGACTGCGCCGCTTCGCCGACGCCGTCGTACGGCACGGCATGGATATCCGGGTCCTGCCACTGGATCAGGCAGACCGCATCCACGTCAGCAGTTCGGCACGCGAAGGTCTGGAAGCCGCCCGGGCCCACGCCGCGGTGGAATCAGCCGAGCTGGTGGCCGTAGCGCGTACGACCCTGTGTCTGGAGGAGGTCTGACGTGCGTGATCTCAGCCGCAGGCGTCTGCTTCGCGCTGCGAGCGGTGCGGGACTGGGGCTGCTCGCGGCCCCCGCCCTCGCGGCATGTGGTACGTCCGCGGCTGCCCCGGTGCGATCAGGACGCGCGCAGATCAGCCTCTGGACCCACGACCCCGACTACATCAAGACGTTCCGGTCGGCTATCAAGGACGTCGGCCTGATGCGGGGTTCCCGCTTCGACTTCGGTCTGGACATCACCAGCTCTGCGCCCGCCGACATCATGACGCGAATGATTGCTCAGGCCGTCGCGGATGGGAACACACCCGATCTCGCCGGTCTCAACTTCGACCAGTTCCCCCGCGTGATGCAGTCGTCCATCGCGGAGAACCTCTTCGTCGACCTCACCGACACGGTCCGTCCGCTCGGTGACGATCTGCTCAAACTGTCGCCCTACTCGGTCGACGGCGTTCCGTACGGCCTGGAATCCGGAAACGCGATCACGGTTCTGTACTACCGGCAGGACCTGTTCGACACGTACAACGTCCCCGAAACGCTCGAGACCTGGGAGGAGTTCCTCGAGCACGGGGCGCGGCTGAGCGCCGATCACAAGGTGAGCGTCGGCATGATCTCCACCGGCGACAACGGATCGATCGTCAACGGCTTCCTGCAGTTCCTGCTGCAGCGCGGTGGCGGCTTCTTCAACACCGCAGGTGAACTGATCCTGGACTCGCCCGAAGCCCTGGAAGTCCTTGAGTTCATGACGCGGGGCGTCCGCTCCGGCGCGCTGATGGCTCTGCCGGACCCTTACGGCAGCGCCTGCGCCGCCGCTCTGAAGTCCGGACGGCTAGCCGCCACCGCCATGCCCAACTGGTACAACGCCGCCGGGCTCCAGGCCAACGTGCCGGAGCAGAGAGGGCGCTGGCGTATCCGAACCCTGCCGCGCTTCGCCGGCGGCGGCCACATCGCCTCCACCATGGGCGGCACCGCCTTCGCGGTGCTGAAGGACAAACCCAACAGCGAGGCCGGGTTGGAGCTGCTGCGCCGTGTCTATCTGAGCCGCGAAGGACAGGTTCTCCGCTACCGCTTCGGAGGTTATCTGCCCACGCTCGCGCCGCTCTACGACGACCCCGAGCTCGTGGCCAGCAAGGACGAATACCTCGGTGGTCAGCAGGCCTTCGAGATCTACAGCGCGGCCGCCGCCGACCTCCCCCTCTTCTACCAGGCCGCCAGCATGCAGATCCTGTCCGACGTACTCGGAGGTCAGATCCTCGACGCCTTGAAGGGCCGAACGTCGCCCACGGCGGCGCTCAACGCCGGCCTGAAGGCTTACCGACAGCAGGTGACACGATGACAGCACCCCCGCCGACCCGCGCACCCGTCCGGGCATCCCTCCCCGCCCATGCCCCGGCCAAGGCCGCCTCACCCCGAACCTCCTGGTGGATGCGTCGACAGCGTGCCGTGGCGCCCTACCTGTTCATCTCGCCCTTCTACCTGCTCTACGGGTTGTTCCTTCTCGTTCCGATCCTGGTCGGCCTCTATCTCAGCTGTACCGAGTGGGCGGGCCTGGGCACACCGAAGTGGGTGGGCCTGCGTAACTATCAGGATCTGCTGGGTGATCACAGCTTCTGGACCGCCGTCAGCAACACCGGCCTGTACGTCGTCTTCACCATGGCCGTCGTGATGCCCGCAGCCCTTCTCATCGCCCAGGCGCTGAACGCCCGCGGCCTGCGCGGCCGGGACCTGTTCCGGCTGGCCTACTTCATGCCCGTGGTGATCTCCCCGATCGTCATCACCCTGGTCTTCGGGCTCTTCTTCGACAACGAGTTCGGTCTTCTGAACGCGGTGGGGCACGCCGTGTTCGGGTTCGGTGGAATCGACTGGCTGGGCTCGCCGGGCTGGGCGCGGGTGACCGTGGTGATCCTCGTGCTGTGGCGCTGGACCGGCTACCTCACCATCTTCTTCCTGGCCGGACTGCAGAACGTCCCGAAGGAGCTGTATGAGGCCGCGGACATCGACGGCGCCGGACCGATCAGCCGCTTCCGCAACGTCACCCTGCCCTGCCTGCGTCCCGTGACCGCGTTCGTCGCGGTGACGGTACTGGTCAGCTCCGTGCAGATCTTCGAAGAGCCGTACCTGCTCACCCAGGGAGGCCCGGGGGAATCCACTCTCTCCGTCGCCCAGTTCATCTTCCGCGCCGGATTCCAGCGCCAGCAGCTCGGCTACGCGGCGGCGGCCGGCGTGCTGCTCTTCGTCGCCGTCTTCGCCCTCGGCCAGCTGGCCATGCGGGTGCTCGGGGTCGGGAGGGATGACCGATGACAACAGGTGAGTTCGAGTCCACCGCGCGGCTCACTCCGGGGGCCCGCCGGGGTCGCCGCAGGGTGAGCCGGGCCCTGCTCTACACGTTCCTGATCGCCTTGCTGCTGGTGTTCGCCCTGCCGCTGCTGTGGGCCCTGTCGTCCTCCTTCAAGTCCCGCGGTGACATCTTCGGCTACCCGCCCAAGCTGTTGCCCTCACCGGCCACCCTCGACAACTACCGAGGACTTCTCGACGAGAACCCGTTCTGGAGCTGGCTGCTGATCAGCACGGTGGTCGCCGTCATCTCCACCGTCGCTGCCGTGCTGCTGTGCGCGCTGGCCGGGTTCGCGTTCGCCAAATACCGCTTCCGCGGCAAGAACGTCCTGTTCAACGTCATGTTCAGCTCGTTGGCTGTGCCCTTCGCCGTGATCGTCGTCCCGCTGTTCGTCATGCTGGCCAAGGCCCACCTGACGACGCCCTACTTCGCACTGGTCGTGCCGTGGGTGGCGCCCGCGTTCGGTATCTTCATGATGCGGCAGTTCGCCGAACAGTCGATTCCTGACGCCCTGTTGGATGCTGCCCGCGTGGACGGCTGCACCGAGTTCGGCCTCTTCCGGCGCGTCGTCCTGCCCCTGCTGCGGCCGGCCCTGGGCGCCCTCGGCGTGTGGTCGTTCCTGAACAGCTTCAACAGTCTTATCTGGCCGCTCATCGTGGTGAGTGACCCGGGTGACTACACCCTCCCGCTGGGTATCCAGGCCCTCTTCGGTGCGACCAACCGACAGTACGACCTGGTCCTGGCCGGATCCGTACTCGCGGCCGTCCCGAGCCTGTTGGTCTTCTTCCTCCTGCGTAAGCAGCTCCTGGAAGGCCTCACGGCTGGAGCAGTCAAGAGCTGACCTTGTGTTCTCCCCCCGGCCTCACCGGAGTGGCCGCCCGCGCGCCCGGTGACGGTCGTCGGCGCGGAGAGCGCGCGCCGGAACGGCTGATGAACTCCGACTTCCGGAGCCGGCCCGACGAACGCCCCCGGCCGGGAGTGAAGAACAGCGCACAAGCAAGGACCCCGCATCGGAATCGGCTTTCGACAGACGAAGGCGTCCAGACAAAGGACGGAATCAATGCAGCTCATCCGAAAACTCGGTCACGTGTTATGCGGCATGGCGATCGCAGCGACGGCCCTTGTCGGGGCAGCACCTGCGGATCCGGCGTCGGCCGCCCCGGCGGCCGTCGGCGCCCCGGGGCCACTGCCCCGTGCGCAGACCATTCAGAACGACTCCTTCTGGAAGGACACCGATGGCAACCTGATCGCTTCGCAGGGGGGCGGGGTTTTCAAGTTCGGGGACACTTACTACTGGTACGGAGTGCACTACGCGGAGGCCGACCTCTACGCGGTGTCTCCGACGCGCAAGCACCCGCGGGCGACATTCGCATCCATCAGGGTGTACTCGTCGAAGGACCTGGTGAACTGGGACTTCGAGAACGAGGTCGCCGACCGGTCGACGCCGCTCGCCATTCCGCCGTCCAAGGACGTCAGCGGGGACGCCTTCTCCCGGATGGCCTCCCTCGACGACGCGGGCTGGGTCGGCCGTATGGGGGTGGTGTACAACGAGGTCACGCACAAGTACGTGCTCATGACGCAGATGTCCACCACCTTCGACACGAACGGCAAGACGAACGGTGGGGTTCTCTTCCTCGAGAGCGATTCCCCGACGGGAGACTTCTCGTACGCCGATCTGCAGACGCAGATTCCGGGAGTGCTCTACCAGGGCACGGGCGACCAGACCGTGTTCACCGACGACGACGGCACCGACTACCTCGTCTTCTCCAACCAGAGCGGCCGCAACCACACCTATGTCGCACGCATCGATCCTTCCGACTCGCTGAGCGTCGAACCCGCTGTCGAGGTGTCCTACAATGCGGCCTGCCGTGAGGGCAACGCGATGTTCAAGGCCAACGGGCACTACTACATCGCCAGTTCCGACCTGCACGGATGGAACTCCTCGGCCACGCACGTCATCAAATCCGCCGGAGACGATCCGCAGGGGCCGTACGGTCCGGAGACCGTCATGGCCGGCACGGAGGCGGACTACAGCCACGTCACCCAGTCCGGGTTCTTCGTCACTGTGCACGGGAGGAAGACCGATACGGTGATCTACGCGGGCGACCGATGGTCCGAGTTCGCGTGGAACGGAACGGGCTACAACCAGTGGGTCCCGCTCTCGTTCGACGACGATGCGCCGGTGTTCAACTCGCTCAGCTCCTGGCGACTCGATGCCAGGACCGGTCGCTGGGCTGTGGGCAGGGACAACAACTTCGTTCTCAACCCCGACTTCGAGGCGGACCGCGTACCGGTGACGACTGTCACCGGATGGACCACAGCCGTCGGTGACGACTCACCGTCGACGCGGTTCGTCTCCAATCCGACGCCGGCCGGCAACGGCACCCGTCACGCTCTGAAGCTCGGCAATCCGGCAGGGTTCGTCGGCGGCGTCTTCCAGCAGGACTCGATCCCAGGCGGTGCCTACACACTGTCCCTGTCCGCGAAGACGACACCAGGCCTTGACACGGCCCGTGTCCGCATCACGGACGCACGCGGAGAGGAGACGGTGCTCGACCTCCTGGCCGTCGGTTCCAGCTGGACGAAGATCGCGTCGGAGCCCATCGAACTGCGGCCTGGAAGCGTCACGATCACGGTTGAAGCGGCGGCAGCAGCAGGTGGAACCCTGTCGGTGGACGGCCTCTCGCTCGCGCGTTCGTAGCAGCGGAACCCGGACTCCTACGGCAATGCCTCGCCCTGCCCAGGGCGAGACATTGCCGTTGCCGAGCGTCTGTGTACGGGACGGGGGTGCAACTGACTCGCCCAGGGCGCGGCACCCGGGCTCAGGGTGGGGGCGGAGACTCAGTTCAGGAGGGCGGCCGGTTCGGGCCGGTGCACTCCGCGGGGCCGGTATCCCAGGGCGTCGGAGATGCCCGCGAGATCGGACAGGTACCAGATGATCGCCAGCCACATCTCGGTGCCTTGCAGGCCGGGCTGTGTCTCCCGGGCACTTCTGGTCGACGGGTGCTGTGCTCTGAAAGCGAAGCCCTGCCCATCGACCCAGCGACCGAGTGCGTCGGTCAGCAGGCGCCTGGCCAGGGTCACGGTCTCTTCCGTGCGGTGGCCGGTCGTGCGCGTGAGCCACAACGGATGGGCGATGTCGAGGATGTTGCAGGCCGTCTGCCGTTCGGGCCGCGTGTAGCGGATGTCGCGCGCGTGTTCGAGGACGGTGTCGATGACTCGCTCAGGGTAGGGCACAGGGAGGCCGAACTGGGCGAACGTGCCGCGGCTGGCGCGGTAGAAGCCGTTGACGGGGAGGAGGAGGCCGTCGACCGCGCTCTCCCTGCCCCAGAGGCCGGTGCGGGGGTCGGCGTGGGTGAGCAGCCAGCCCAGCAGCGCTTCCACAGCCCCGCTCTGCCCGGTCAGACCATGGCGTCGGTTCCACAGGAACGCGGTGCCCAGTGTGTCGACCCAGGCGCCGGAGTGCCAGGGCTCCTCATGCCAGGGGAGGGCGCCGAGTGCGGCGGTGACGTCGGCAGCGCTCATCGTGTCGACGTTGCGGAGCGGGTGCGGCAAAGTGCTGCCGAGCAGGTCCAGAGCGTAGCCCACGCACAGGATGTGGTAGCTCGTCTCATCGCTGAAGGGTGCTCCGCCGTAAGGGAGGGGGGAGCTTCCGTGGCCCAGCGGGCTGACGAGTCCGGTGTCCCGGTCCTGCCACGACTGCAGTCGCTCGCGTTGCCTGTCGGCGGAAAGGAGACCGGGGGCGTGCCCCAGCAGGAGGTCCGCGATCTCGATCGCGTCGCACTGGGCCCGAACGGTGGGTTCGCCGCCTGGTGCGTCCAGGAACAGTCCGTCCTCCCCATCGGGTGCGAAGCACCGGGCGAGGACGTCCTCGGCTTGAGCGCGTGCTGTGTCGGCGAACGCGGCCACCGCGCCGACCAGGTCTGTGCCGTCCGTCGCCGGTTCAGAACGGCCGGCACCACGCCGGCGAAGGACGCGGGCGGGGTTGCCGCCGACTACGGCGGCCGCCGGTACGTCCTTGGTCACCACGCTGCCGGCACCGATCACGGCTCCGTCCCCGATGGTGATCCCGTCCAGGACGACGACGTGGGAGCCGATCCACACGTCGTTGCCGACGCGTATGCCCTGTGAGGTCAGCGGCTGACGGAAGACCTCTGTGTCCAGGTCGTCGAAACCGTGGTTGAAGGCGAGGAGGGAGGTGTGAGCTCCGATGCGGACGGCGTCGCCGAGTTCGATGGTGCCGCGCACCACCGTGTAGGCGTTGATCGTGCAGTCCCGTCCTGCCTCCAGGGTGCCCGTCAGATAGGCACCGGCGGCGACGTAGCTGCGCGGTCCGAGCACCAGGCGCTCGTTCTGCACTGCGGCCAGTCGGGAGACGAAGCAGTCCTCGCCGAACCGGTGGCAGTCGTTGTCCTTCTGCAGGGCGAGCTGGATCTGTTGCTGCCGGTTGCGATCGTCGTCGTCGGCGTCGGTCCAGTAGTTCCAGGGCGAGTAGTCGAACAAATGGGGGCCCGGCAGGCCTTCACCAGTGGCTTCGTTCATGCCGTCCGTTCCAAGTCGTGAGGACGCGCTGCAGTAGCGGCGTGGGTTCCGGGGGAAATAGGCTGATCTGCGGTCATCTGAGTTCGACCATCGTCAGCGAATGCTCATGGAGCATGCTCGAGGCCTGCGCGGTCGACGGTGTACGACAGTGGAATGCCCGCGCGCGGACGCTTCAATTCCTCGACCACAACGAGACCCATGCGCGCGGTCTCATTGCCTCGGGAGCTCCTGCGATGTGCGGGGTGAGATACACGTCCGGGAGGTCGAGGAGCGGGGAGTCGGCGGGCAGTGGTTCAGGATCGGTCACGTCGAGGACCGCGGCTATGAGGATCTCGGTCTGGGCCAGGGCCTCCCGCACCCGAGGTCTGTGGAATTCCGCGGCCATCAGGCAGGGGCCGATGTTCACGATGTCCCGCAGTCGGTCCATCACATGGGTCGGGAAGGCGTGAGGCAGGGGCACGGCACTCATGGCGAACAGTGCCCGAAACCCGACACCGGACGGTGGTCCGGACAAGACGGTCAACCCTTCGAGTCGGTGGGGAACGTGCCGGGCCCGGTCGCTTCCGCCACCGCACATTGCAGCGCGGCGAGATGGGCAGGCAACGCTGATAAGGCAGGGCGGTACGTGCGCGAGCGGCTCGACGAACTGCGTCAATCGTCAGCGCGCCCTTGCGGGGTGTCAAGATGTATTCATAATTAATGACTGGTATCGCGATGACTTCTCTGCGCCTCGCGCTCATGTCGTCCGTGACGTCACACCGCTCGGTGCGTGGTGTGCCGCTCCATCCGAGGAAGCCGGAGGGATGGTGAACAGGTCACTTGCCATGTGGGCGCCTGCGCCGTCGGGGAAGCCGACCTCGATCGCTCCATCCGGCGTCGGGCGGGCGTAGGCGAGGCGCGAAAGTTCGGATACGGCGTCGCGCAGTTCCGGATCGGCCGTGAGCACAACGAGTGTGGCCAGCAGGCGTGATCCACCGGGGTGGCGGGAAAGACGCAGCAAAGGCGTGGCCGAGAAGACGCCCACGGCGTTCCGGTCACGTGCCTGGTCCACCTCCCCGGCCGGCACATGCCCGTTCTCGTCCCATCCGAGCAGGCCGACGAGTGCGGTGGTCAGCCCGTCCGCCCTGCGGGCCAGCGCCAGGCCCGGCCCGGTCACCTCGACCGGGGGAGCCTCGTCGCAGGCCACTGCCCAGCCACCTTCTCGTACGGATGCTCCGGCCGGCCCCTGGACGCGGTGCACCCGCACTTCCCACGGGCCGTGCACGACGCTGGCCGTGGCGATGACCGACGGCCCCTCGCCCTCTTCCGTCGAGGGGGCATGCCATGACGCGGCATGGTGACCACGGGCGTGCAGGGGGTGGATCCGGCCCCTGACGGTCGCCGGACCGGCCGGCTCGATCAGCGCGATGTGGTTGTCCGGAGCATCGGGCTCACCCTCCGGTGGGGTTTCCGGCGCCGTGGCACTGGAGTAGGCGAACCGGCTGTAGTGCGGACTGTGGTGGGACGGCGCCGGTGAAGGAGGCAGCCGGTCACTGCCATGGTTGACGAGGCGAACGATCCCGTCGTCGGTGGTCGAGTGGATGAGCCAACCCGGTGCGGGCAGGGCGAGATACTGGTCCGCGACGTCTACAGGGGACGGCTCCTCCGGTGCGGTCCAGGCCGGATGCTCCGGAGGCAGCAGGAGGCCGAGGAACGCCTTGCTCGCCCAGTAGGGAGAGGCCGGCCCGGAGTAGGCCTGGGTGACGGGAAGGAAGGGCCGGTACCACCCCAGACTCAACACGCCGTCGTCGCCCGGAACGCCACGGTCGGCGAAGTGTTTCAGCGCTCCGGAGGCGAGACGGCGGGTGCGGCCGGGCGGCAGGGGGGAGGCGCCCGCCAGCTCTCCGGCCCACAGCGGGGCCGCGGTGGCATAGCGATAGGTGAGCGACCGTCCTTGGTGGACAGGCGCGCCGTCGGAACCGAAGAAGTACTGGTGGGTTTCGAGGAAGACGCGCAACCGGGCCCGGTGGGAGGCGACCAGTGCGGCGTCCGCGCGGTCTCCCGCGATGCGTTCCCAGAGCACGGGGTAGAGATGAAGTGCGAGGGCGTTGTAGTAGTCGAACTTGCGGCCGTCGCCATCGGTGTACCAGCCGTCGCCGCAGTACCAGTCGTCCAGCCGCGCGAGGCCGGCGTCGATCTCGCTCTGCCGGTAGGGGGCGCCGATCGAGGCCAGGAACTCCTCGGTGATCACCTGGAAGAGGCGCCAGTTCGAGTCGTTGGCCCGCGCCCCCACGAAACCCCCCAGCCACGCCGCGACCCGCTGCCTCACGGTCTCCGCCAGGTGGTCCCAGAGCCAGGGGCGTGTCTCGTGCAGCGCGACAGCGATGGACGCGGCCTCCACCATGGGCTGAGAGCGGTCGGTGATCCGTGGCCAGTGCTCCGGGTGGCGGGGATCGGTACCCGCGGCGAGGCCGTTCGCGTAACGGGTGATGAGATCACTGATGACGGTTCGCTCCGGCGCGTCACGGCCCTGAGCGCCCGCTATGCGGAAGGAGGCCAGCAGGAACGAGCGCGCGTACCCTTCCAGACCGTCGGACCAGGCGCCGGCTATTCCTGTGCGGCCGGGAAGCCGGTACTGCGCGAGACCCGGTGTGGCGTGTGGCAGCAGACCGTCCAGCAGCCTGTCCGCGTGGGCTTCCCAATACTCGCGTGTGCAGCCCGTGAACGGGGAGACCCGCAGGTCAGGGAGCGGCAGGGAGGGCGGGTCGGTCCGACGCTGTGGCGCTGTCATGCGGGGTGATTCCTCCAGTACTACGGGCTTCACGATGCGGTGCCGGAGGGCCGACGCTGTCCCGGACGACGATGTGCGTTCCCAGGACGTGGTGGACGGGGGCCGACAATTTCTCCGAGTCGCGCAGGGCGAGGCGCACTGCTGCTCGTCCCAACTCCTCGGCGGGGGTGCGCACCGTGGTGAGCGGGGGGTTGAAGTCCTGGGCGAGCGGTATGTCGTTGTAGCCGACGACGGAGATGTCGTCGGGGACACGCAGGCCGGCGTCGGCGATGGCGCGCAGGGCCCCGGCCGCGACCATGTCGTCGCCGGCGAAGACCGCGGTGAAGTCGGTCCGTCGGGTCAACAGCTCGGTCATGGCCCGGTGTCCGGCACCGCGTCCGAGACCGCAGTCGATGACGTGTGCGTCCTCGTCGGCGAGTCCGTGCGCCGTCAGAGCCGCGCGGTAGCCGGCCACCCGGGCGTCCAGAGCACTGTTGCCCGGCAGCCCGCCGAGGAACACGATGCGCCGGTGGCCTGCGGAAACGAGGTGACTGGTGAGGGCGTGAGCACCGGCCTCGTTGTCGAATTCGACCACGATCGCGGGCAGTGCGGGGTCGGAGGACGGGCGGCCGCACAGCACGAGCCGCGACCCTGCTCCTTGCAGGGCATGGGCATAACGGGTCACTCGCGCACGGTAGGCATCGTCCTCGACGATCCCACCTACGAGAATCACCAGACTGGCGCCCTCCTCACGCATGAGCTGGACGAGCTCCATCTCACGGCGAGTATCCCCGCCGGTGGAGCCGACCAGGCAGAGCCGGCCATGGTCGGAGGCCTCGGCCTCCACGCCCTCGGCCACCTGCGCGTAGAACGGGTTGGTGACCTGCCTCAGAATGACCGCCACCATGCTGCGGCCGCCGCCGACCAGAGCCCGTGCGTGGACATTGGCGACGTAGTCCAGGGAGCGGGCCGCCTTGAGTACCCGCGTGCGAGTGGCGGGCGGCACGGGGTAGTTGCCGCTCAACACGCGCGAGACCGTAGCGGGGGAGACCCCCGCTCGCGCTGCCACCTCGCGAATGGTGACCCGTTCCCTTGCCGCCATGCCGTTCCCCTCGTCGCCGTGTCCGCCGCATCCGTCACCGCCAGGGCGTGTGTCTAGCTGTTGGCGGCGTATTCCTTCGCGAGTTCCTCGGCCATTGTGTCGCCGCCCCGACTGCGCCACTTCTTGACCGCGGCATCGAGATCGGCCATGGACGACCGACCTGCGATCACTGCCGTGATCGTGTCGTCCATCAGCGCTCGCAGGGTTGTTCCCTGCGTGACTTCGGTACGGGACAGCAAGCCGAAGGACGCGCTGCGGATCGCGACCGGCACGACCTTCTGCTGCCACGAATGCAGGGCGCGGACGGCCTCGGGACGCCCCGCCACGAAGAGCACCTGGGGCCCCTCCGCGAGGTATCGGAAGGGGAGGTTGGTGATGTTCTCCACCTCCCCGAGCTTGTTGCGCTGCGGCGAGCCGTCCTTGCCGCGGGTGAAGTGGACGCCTTCCGCCCCGAACTGCAGCAGCTCCCACTCCTTGGAACCGAACGGTGCCGCCAGGTAGTCGAGGACCCGGAGCAGCATCTCGATGCGTTCCTTCTTGGCCTTCTTCAGGATGGTGTAGCCGAAGGAGCGGCGGGCGGCGACGGCTCCTCCCGGCGTGCCGTCGACGCTGTAGGGCAGGGCGGGGGCCGGAGTGAACAGCCCCTTCGTGTCCGGGTAAAGGACCTGGTAGGCCCCGAAGCCGTTCTGCGCCGAGGCGACGGTGCCGTTGAGGAAGAGTGTGCTGAGGTCCGGGGTCGACATCGAGGTGGCATTCGGGTGGTACGAGCCGGCCGTGCGCAGCTGGGCCTGGAACGCGACGGTGGCTTTGAACCGTTCGTCGGTGAAGCTCGAACGGAACTTTCCGTCCTTGCCCACCGACCAGGCCGAGACGTTGTGCGCAGCGGCGTGCACAGAGTGTCCGAACAGCGAACCCGCGGCCGCACCCAGAGCGTAGGTCTTTCCACGGGTGGCCTTCCGGGAGACCGCCGCGAAGTCCTGAGAGGCCCATCCCTCCTGCATGCCGGCGTCCGTGAACACCCCTTGATTGAGCCAGAGGGTGGAGCCCGTCACCGGGCGTTCCAGGGGGATGCCGTAGATCTGGCCGCCGACCCGGCCCATGTCGCGCCAGGCGGGGGTGGGGATGCCCGCCAGGTTGGGGTAGTCGTGGATCGCCGCCCCGGACAGGTAGGGAGTGAGGTCCTGGGCCCGCTTCTGGACGAACTGCGCCTCGCGGGGCAGGGTGTAGCCGGAGAACACGTTGATGATGTCCGGCAGAGACTCGGCCTCGCCGGCCATGACCGTGGCCATCTTCTTCTGGTAGTCGGCCTGCGGGATGACCGTGAACTCGATCTTGACGCCGAGCGCCTTCTCGACGGCACGCCAGTACTGGTTCTCCGCCGCCGGCTTCGGAGGTGTGCCGAACGTGACGGACATGACCCGGATGGTGCTCCCGTCCCCCGGAGTCCGCTTGACCGCGGTGGTGAGATCCGCGGGGTAGCTGGTGTACCCGGCCTGGACTCCGGAGTCCGTAGGGGCGAGATCGGGCTTCGCACCCGGTGCCGCCTTGTACTCGGGCCAGGCGGCGAGCTTCTTGCCCGCGTTGGACACGTCACCGCCGCTCGAAGAGCTGGAGCAGGCGGTGAGGAGGGACGGCACGGCGGCGGCAGCGCCTGTGGCTGCCATGGTACGCAGCACGGTGCGCCGGGACATTCTGGGCATGGCTGTTCGACCTTTCGGAGTGCGGCTCGTGAAGGGGAAGGTCAGCTCTTGATGGCGCCGGTGAGCACGCCCTTGGTGAAGTACTTCTGCAGGAACGGGTAGACGATCAGGATCGGTACCGTGGCGATCACCAGGACCGCCATCTGTACGGTCTGCGGGGCGCTGACCGTGCCCTCACCCGTGGTGGTGTCGGTGAGGCCTTCGCCGGCCACGACGTAGGTGCGCAGGACCTGCTGCAGCGGCCAGTGGTCGCTCTCCATGTACAGCGAGGCGTAGAACCAGGAGTTCCAGTACGCCACGGCGTAGAAGAGACCGACGACGGCGAGTGCGGCCTTGGACAGCGGCAGCACGATGGTCCAGAGGATGCGCAGGTCCCCGGCGCCGTCGAGGCGGGCGGCCTCGTACAGTTCCTCCGGTATGCCCTGGAAGAAGCCGCGCAGGACGACGAGGTTGAACACGTTGACCAGCACGGGCAGGACCAATGAGGCGTAGGAGTCCAGCAGTCCGAGTTCCTTCACGACCAGGAAGCTGGGGATCATGCCGGGCGGGAAGAGGAACGTGAACAGCACCAGCAGCAGAACCGGCTTGCTGCCGTACACGTTGGGCCGGGCCAGTGCGTAGGCCAGGAAGACCGTGCAGAGCAGGCTGAGCGTCGTGCCGACCGCGGTGACGCCGATGCTCACCCCCAGGGCGTGGGTGACGATGCCGCCGTTCAGGATGTCGCGGTAGGCGTCGAGTGTGGGTTCGGTCGGCCACAGGACCCAGCCGCCGTTCTCGACCACTTCACCCTGCGAGGCGAGCGAGGTGGACAGGATCGTCAGGAAGGGGACGCACACCAGCGCCACCACGACCACCAGAGCGATCGCCTTGCCGACCTGCGTGACCGGTCTGGGCTTCTCCATCCACCCGGGGCGTGCCTGCGTGCTCACTTGTAGACCCCCTGCTCGCCGAGGCGGTGTGCCACCTTGTTGGCCGCGTAGACGAGTGCGGCCCCGATGAGGCCCTTGAACAGTCCGGCTGCCGCGGCGTAGCCGTAGTCGCCGCCGACGATGCCCTGGTAGTAGACGAAGGTGTCGATGATCTCGGCGGCTTCGGGGCCGACCGCGTCGCGTTGGAGCAGCATCTGCTCGAAGCCGACGGACAGGATGTCGCCCAGCCGCATGATGAGCAGGAGCACGACGACCGGCCGGATGGCGGGCAGCGTGACGTGCCAGAAGCGGCGCCAGGGGCCGGCCCCGTCGATGGCCGCGGCTTCGTACTGCTGCTCGTCGACCTGGGAGAGCGCGGCCAGGAAGATGATGGTGCCCCAGCCGGCGTCCTTCCAGATGACCTGGGCGACCACGAGCGGCTTGAACGCGTCAGGGTTGCCGATGATGTCGATCGTGTGGATGCCGGCGTCCTGCAGGTAACCGTTCACCATGCCGGTGTCGCCCAGGACCTGTTGGAAGAGGGCGACGACGATCACCCACGACACGAAGTGCGGCAGATAGGCGATCGACTGGACGAAGCGGCGGACCGTCCCCCAGGTGAGGCTGTGCAGCAGCAGAGCCAGGGCGAGCGGCACCGGGAAGTAGAAGACCAGCTGGAGGACCGCGATCACGATCGTGTTGACGACGGAGTGCCAGAACTCTGCGTCGTCCAGCATCCGTTCGAAGTTGCTGCCGCCGACCCAGGCGCTGCCCCAGATGCCGTCGAAGGGGACGTAGTCCTTGAAGGCGATGACGTTGCCGGCGAGAGCGCCGTAGTGGAAGACGACGAAGTAGGCGAAGCTGCCGAACATGAGCACGGACAGCGCGATGCTGCGCTTGCGTTGGAAACGTTTTTGCTTCTTCTGAGCGCCTGGCGGTGAATGGGAAGCGCGGCTGGCGGCCGATTTCCCGGGGCGCTCACGGAGCAGCGCTGCCACGGAGCCTCCTCGGCTGTGGTGTGAAGTGGACGGAAAATTAAAACGTTTTCAGAGCGTGGTCAACACCTGTGACAGGATCCTTCGGCGTGGAGTGGGGCCTCAGGCGCGCAGGAGCGAGGAGTCGGCCGACACGGCGTGCAGGGGGAGCGCCCCGTCGGCGACGCGACGGAGTTCCTCGATGACGAGGCGGCCCATGGCCCGGCGTTCACCACTCACGGTTCCGGCGACGTGGCCGGTGAGCATGACATTGGACAGTGTGTACAGAGGTGAGTCGGGGGCCAGTGGTTCACGGGTGGTCACGTCGAGAACGGCGTACAGGTCCGGGCGCTCGCGCAGTACGTCGATGAGCGCGTCCTCGTCCATCACGGCGCCTCGGGCCGTATTGATGACCGTGGCACCGTGAGGCAGGAGCCTGAGGAGTTCGCCCGTGATCAGCTTTTCTGTCTGACCGGGGATCAAGGGGGCATGGATGCTCAGTACCAGGGAACGTGCGAACAAGTCCTCCAGCTCGGCGACGGGCTCGACGCCCAGCCGGCGCACGGCCTCGGGAGGAATGTGAGGATCCCATGCCACCACGTCGGCCTCCAGGTGGCGTAGACGGACGGCGACCTTGCGTGCGATCGAACCGAAGGACACCAGGCCGACCGGCTGACCGTAGAGGCCGGGCACACCGTCCAGTGCAGGCAGCTCCCTCGCCGTTCTGATCCGGTGTGCTCTGCGGTGCACGTCCTTGAGGGCCAGAACCGTCTGGGCGTACACGTACTCGGCCACGGGTTCGTTGTTCGCTTCGGCTGCCGAGACGACGACGATGTCCCGGGCCCAGACCGCTTCGCTGACGAGTCCGCGCACGGAGCCGGCTGCATACGCCACTACCCGCAGTGCCGGCAGGTCTGAGAGGACTTGTTCTGTCAGACGGGGCATGCCCCACGAGGTGACCAGTACCTCGGCCTCGTGACGGCGGGGGTGCACGCTCAGCGCCGCGCTGTCCTCGCACTCGGCCACCACGTCGGCGATGTCGGCCAGGTCTGCCCAGTCGTCGGGGCTGAACAGCTCCTGTTTGAGCGCGTGGTTCAACACGACGGCGGTACGCAGGCGGGTGGTTGGCATCGGGGGCACACGCGGCTCCTTGGAAAAGGGGTGCTGCAACATGTTTTCGGGGCCGCTGCTTCGCGGACCGGGCATCTGCGGTCCAGAGCGGTAGCCGCACGGGCTTCAGGACGCAGCCGGATGGATCGACGTCGTGGAACGATTCATAGGGCCCCCGGGCCAGTGCGACGTCCTGCATTGTGCACGGCCATCAGGTTCGAAACAATAGTCTTCACAAAGAATCAAGTTGCTTCATCGTGAGCGCGAGACCAGAGGTGGCGATCGCGGCGCCGCCTCGTCACTTCAGCCGCAACTCGGTCCGGATTATCCTCTCTTGTGGGGAGCTGTGTCCTCTTTGACGCACCTCGGTATCTGAGTTGGACAGTCCGATGGAACTAAACCCTGCGCAGGTTGTTGCAACTCTGGTTCAGATGAATCGTCTGGTGTAAGCATGTGACCGCGGCGTGCGCCGCTGAAGACCATGGTCCGAACGCAGGGGCAGAACTCTGCCTGGCGAGCCCCTTCTTTCAGGCGCCCCTCGTCCGTGCCGGCGTGAGATCAGCCGTCTGTCCGTGTGGGGCGGCGCGGTCGGCACCGAGCTGCCTGCCCGCGACCACGCGTGGACCGATGCGCCACCCCCTTCATCCCGAACGTCCATCGACGAGCGCCCTGGCGCCCGCCGCTCAGAGGAGCTGAATGCTGTGGGACAGATCAGTCGACGGTCCGTGCTGACATCCGCCGCTGCGGGAGGCGCGGTCGCATGGCTCAGCTCCACGACAACCGCCACCGCGAGCAGCCCACTTGAACAGCCTCGGACAGCTCCGGTCCAGGCCGACGGCCACGATCCGGTGACACTGCGCTGGCTGGAGAGGAGCGTGCCGGCCGAACTCGCGGCCGGCACGACCTGGGGCGTTCCCTGGCCGGCGGGCTCGTTCGCCGCCGACCAGGAGTTCTCGCTGACCACGGAGTCGGGACAGGACGTTCCGGTGCAGAGCTGGCCGACTGGTTGGTGGCCGGACGGTTCCGTGAAGTGGACCGCCCATGCCGTCAGCGGCACGGCCGCACGGAGCGAGAGCTACCGGCTCGCGGCAGGCGCCGCAGCCAAGCCGGACGCTGCGCTCAACGTGCACAGTGGACGTGATCAGATCACCGTGAACACAGGCGTGATCGAGGTGGTGTTCCCTCGCAAGGGCGGTCTGCTCATCAAATCGATCCGGCGCGGAGGCACGGTGATCGCGGAGAACGGCCACCTGATCGCCTCCCGCCAGGACAAGCCGAGTACGGACCCGTCGCCGGTGGTCAAGACCGAGTCGTTCACCGGCATCGTGAGTGCCGTGACCGTGGAGCAGGACGGGCCGGTACGTGCTGTGATCAAGGTCGAGGGGAAGCACAAGAAGGCACGACGTGCCTGGCTGCCCTTCGTGGTGCGCTTCTACCTGTACGCCGGATCGGACGGCATCCGCACGGTGCACAACTTCGTATTCGACGGTGACGAGAAGAAGGACTTCATCAACGGTCTCGGTGTACGTTTCGGCGTACCGATGCGTGGTGAGCTGCACGACCGGCACGTCCGCCTTGCCGGACAGGACCAGGGTGTCCTCTCCGAGGCGGTCCGCGGCCTCACAGGGCTACGTCGTGACCCCGGCGCGGCCGTGCGTGCGGCGCAGCACGAGGGCAAGGCGACTCCCGACCCGAGCACCTGGGACAGCCGCGTCACGTCCCGTCTGCAGTACATCCCCGCCTTCGGCGACTACAGCCTCCGGCAGCTCAACGCCCACGGGTTCGAGATCCACAAGCGGACGAAGCCCGGCCACTCCTGGATCCGCGTGGACGGCGGCAAGCGGGCGGAAGGTCTCGGCTATGTGGGCTCACCCACGGGCGGCCTGGCCTTCGGCATGCGCAACTTCTGGCAACTGCACCCCACCGAGCTGGAGATCGCAGGGGCGGCCGGCGCGACAGCCCAGGTCACCGTGTGGATGTGGTCCCCGCGCGCGAACGCCATGGACCTGCGCTTCTACCACGACGGCATGGGGCAGGACACCTATCCCGAGCAGCTCGAAGGCCTTGAGATCACCTACGAGGACTACGAACCGGGCTTCGGGACTCCCTACGGCGTCGCCCGCACCACCGAGATGACGTTCTGGGCCCTGGAGGCCACACCCACCGCGGAGCGATTCGCCTCGCTCGCCGAGGCCAACTCCACGCCCCCGCTGCTCGTCAGCAGCCCCGAGCACAACCACAGCGCGAAGATCTTCGGATCGTGGAGCCCCGTGGACCGCTCGGCCCCGGCGAAGGCGGAGATCGAGGACAAGCTCCAGGCCATCCACCGTTATCACCGCGAGCAGGTGGACCAGCGTTCCTGGTACGGCTTCTGGGACTACGGCGACATCATGCACAACTACGACGGCGACCGGCACACCTGGTCCTACGACGTCGGTGGGCACGCCTGGGACAACTCCGAGCTCTCCACCGACCTGTGGCTCTGGTACCACTACCTGCGCACCGGCGACGCGTCCGCCTTCCGCTTCGCGGAGGCCATGACCCGCCACACCGGTGAGGTGGACATGTACCACATCGGCAAGTACCAGGGTCTGGGGACCCGGCACGGCGTCATGCACTGGGGCGACAGTGCCAAACAGGTACGCATCAGCAACGCCGGCTACAAACGCATCTTCTACTTCCTCACCGCGGACGAACGCGTCGGCGACGTCCTGCACGATCTCGTCGACGCCGACCGCAGCTTCCTCGTCCTCGATCCCGTACGGAAGATCAGGGAGGGTGACCCCTTCGAACCGGAGCCGAAGGCGATGCCTGTCGGAACCACCACCGACTGGGGATCACTGGCCATGGCCTGGCTCACCGAGTGGGAGCGGCACGGCAAGACCATCGCCCGCACGAAGCTGGTCAACGGCGCCACGACCATTGCGGCCATGCCCAACGGCTGGGTGCAGAGCGGGGCGATCACCTACGACCTCGCGGACGGCAAGTTCACCGGCCCCACGGAGCCGAGCGTGTACATAGGGTCCCTGAGCTCTGTATTCGGGCTGATCGAGGTCATGACCGAGGTGGTGGAGCTGGTCGACGACGAGAACGTCAGGAAGCAGTGGCTGATGTTCTGCCGCCTGTACAACGCCACCAAGGACGAACAGCGGAGAGCGACAGGATCGGACTGGGGCAACCTCAATCTCCGCCAGGCCTACTCGCGGGCCACCGCGTACGCGGCGCATCAGCTCGACGACGACACCCTCGCCCTGCGTGCCTGGAAGGAGCTGCGTACAGGGCACGCGGGATACCCCGCCGACCACGACTTCACGTCCCGGCGGGTCGAAGGTCCCGATGTGCTCAATCCCGTGGACGAGGCGAGGTTCTCCGCCAACGCCAGCGCACAGTTCGGGCTCGCCGCCATCCAGTGCCTGGCCCTGGTCGGAGACAAAGCCTGAAGCCGGCCACCGGAGCGCTCCAGCCCGGAGCAAGATCGATCAACCTCCTCTAGGATCGTCGAGATCTGTTCACCGGAGGGGTGCCATGACCGACATGCTCGTCGCTCAGCGACGCGAGCGGCTGCTCAGTGAGCTGCGGGCGTCCGGTGGTCTCAAGGTCGTCGAACTCGCCACACGCCTGGGGGTCTCCCGGGCGACCGTGCGGCGAGATCTGCTCGACCTGGAGAACGAAGGCGCGCTGAGCCGGGTGCGCGGCGGGGCGATGCTCGCCACGCCGGCACCCTCCGCAGCGGCCCAGCCCGTTTCGGCAGGCGGCTCGACGGCCAGGCCGGAGCGGACGCTGGGGCTCCTCGTGCCGTCCGCGACCTATTACTACCCGCGGGTGGTCGCCGGTGTCCGGGAGGTGGCGGCCGCCCGCGATGCGCGGGTCGTCATCAGCCTGACCGACTACACCCGCGACAGCGACGCGCAACGCATCGAGGAGCTCGCCGAGTCGGGTGCGTCCGGTCTGCTGGTCGCCTCGCCCGGCGGACACGAGTTGCCTGACAAGACCCTCCACGAGCTGGAGCGAACCGGTCTCCCCTACGTGCTGCTCGAGCGGCAACCGCATGATCCCTTCGCGGCCTGCGAGTTCGTCGCCACCGACCACCGGCAGGGTGCCTTCGCCGCCGTACGGCACCTTGTGCGGCTCGGACATGGAAAGGTGGCGCTGTTCACGAACGGCAGTCCCACCGCGTCCCTGCTGCAGGCAGGCCACCAGGCGGCGGTCGATCGACTGCAGTTGGAACACGGAGCGCCCGTGCTCGACAGCGGGCGGCCGACACTGGGCTCGACCGAAGCAGCCGCGCAGTACGACCAGTTCATCGAGGAGTGCATGGCAGGTGGTGTCCGCGCCGCCCTCGTGCACTCCGATCACGACGCGATCGAACTCATGCGACGCATGCGCCTTCGGCACCTGTACGCGCCGAAGGACCTCGCGCTCATCGCCTACGACGACGAGATCGCCTCGCTCGCGGATGTGCCGCTGACGGCTGTCGCGCCCCCGAAGCACGAAATCGGGCAGCAGGCTGCGCGACTGCTCCTGGACCGTCTGGGCGCGTCGGACCCGCTCTCGGTCCCCGTCCGTCAGCTGTTCATGCAGCCCCGCCTCACCATCAGGGCGTCCTGCGGTACACAAGCCGGCTCCTGAGCGTCGGTTTCTCCCTGCGAGCCCGGTAGCCCGGCTACCGGGCGCTGCGGCATGCCGGGAGACCGTTTCGGCCGTAGCTATTGACGTGTCCCGATCAAATGAGCAGCATGCGTCGAAACGAAGCAAGTTGAAGCGTCGGGGCGGTCGAGTGCGCGAATGCTGGGCGGAACAGCGTTCGCCGACAGGACGATGAAGGCGCTCCGGCACTCGTGATGCCAAGGAGGTTCTCGTGCACCAGCAGCAGAAGCACCGCCGGAGCAGGGTCCGGTGGGCGGTAGGGACGATGGCGGCGGTGATCGCCGGTGCCGCGGCCATGATCGCCGGCCCGCCCAGAGCCGGCGCAACCTCCACCACGGACGAGGGACGGCCCGCCGCGGCTGCCACGCGGACCATGGAGAACCTTGACCGGGCGGTCGTAGCCGTACGCAGCAGCGACACCGACGTACTCGTCACATGGCGCCTGCTCGGGCTCGACCCCGACGACATCGGGTTCAATCTGTACCGGTCCACAGGCGGCGCCGCCTCGACCAAGCTCAACGCCGAAGTACTGACCGGAGCGACGAACTTCGTCGACTCCACCGCCGACCTCACGAAGACCAACAGCTACCGCGTGCGTCCGGTCAAGGGTGGTAAGGAGCAGGCTTCCAGCAAGATCTTCACGCTGTCGGCGAACCACGCCAAGGAGCCCGTGGTCCGCATCCCCCTGCAGGAGGGCGGCCCGGTCAAGTTCACCTGGGTCGGCGACCTCGACGGTGACGGCCGCTACGACTACGTGGTGGACCGCCAGACCTCCCCTCAACAGATCGAGGCCTATCGCAGCGACGGCACGCTGCTGTGGCGCATGGACATGGGTCACAACAGCACGGACCAGAACAACATCGAGGGGGGCTCGTCCACCATCGACGTGGGGCACTGGGACGGTGTCACGGTCCATGACCTCGACAGCGACGGCCGTGCCGAGGTGGCCGTTCGCATAGCCGACGGCGTCACCTTCGGCGATGGTGAGACGTTCTCCTACGGCGACGACTCGCACCAGTTCATCGCGATCCTCGACGGCCGAACGGGCGCCGCCAGGGCCACCGCGCCCGTACCCGACGACTACCTCGCCGACGGTCCCATGTACGCCCGCTTCGGTGTGGGCCATCTGGACGGCTCCACACCGAGCCTGGTCGCCTACATGAAGAACCGTGTCGGCAACGGAGGCTTCAACCTCATGATGACCGCCTGGAAGTTCGACGGCAGTGAGGTGGTCCGGCAATGGAAGTGGCTGCGGGGCGATCAGAATGCTCCTGACGGGCACAACACGCGGATCGTCGACGTCGACGGTGACGGCAAGGACGAGATCGCCGAGATCGGGTTCGTCCTGAACGGTGACGGAACACTGCGCTACTCACTGGCACACGAAGGCGTCATCCACGGCGACCGCTTCTACCTGGCGAAGATGGATCCCGACCGCCCCGGCCTCCAGGGCTACGGCATCCAGCAGGACAACCCCAGCGGCCTGCGCGAGTACTACTACGATGCCGCCGACGGCAGCATGATCTGGCAGCACACGGCGGACGGCGTCACCGATGTGGGACGAGGGCTCGTCGGAGACATCGACCCGGGCCACCCCGGCATGGAGGCCTGGTCCTTCTCCGGCGTCTACAACGCCCCGACCGGCAAGCTGACCGAGTCCGACACCTCGCTCAGCCCGTGGCCCGCCCTGGGGCTCTGGTGGGACGGTGACCTCACCATGGAACTGCTCAACAACCACAAGCTGGAGAAGTGGAACCCGGAGGCGCCGGATGCCAGCAACAGCCTGCCGAGGCTGCTGACCACCTCGAAGTTCGGGGCCGTAGGCGTGGGCAGCGCCGGCAATCCGACCATGGTCGGCGACATCATGGGCGACTGGCGCGAGGAAGCCGTCTACGCCGACGCCGACAACGACGAACTCATCGTCTTCACCACGGACCGGCCCACGGAGACGCGTCTGTACACCCTCGCCCACAATCCGGCCTACCGGAACGACATGACGGTCAAGGGCTACCTGCAGTCGCACGAGGTCGACTACTTCCTCGGAGACGGCATGAGCGAGCCGCCCCGGCCCGACATCGTCTACGCGCCGAGCGGATCCTGAGCGAGCCCTTCGGTGCCCCGCGCGGCGACGCCGCGCAGGGCACCGACCAGTTCGCCTCCGCTCTCAGCGGATCAGCCGGGAGGGGATGAGCCGCTGGTCCTTCAGGGCGCCGACCACGAGGGTCGCGTACCGGGTGGCTCCGTGAACGGAGGTGTGGGTGTTGTCACCGTTGACATCCGTCAGGTAGAGACCGCGGGATTCCACGGGGCCGAGGCGTTCCACGAGCTCCTGCGACATCGCCGTCAGGTCCACCAGAGGGACGTCGAGCTCCTCCGCCAGGGAACGCATTTCCGCCGGCAGGTCGGCCTGCCCGGTCACGTGAAGGGCCACACCGTTGAGCGTCCCGTCACTGTTGAAGCGGCGCCGGACGATCGGAGTGACGAACACGGGCCGTCCACCCTGGGCGACGACCCGTTCGGCCATGGCGGTCAGATTGGCACGGTAGGCGGCCGCTGTGGTGGTCTTGTCGTTGTGAGCCAGCTGGATGAGGACCAGGTCCCCCCGCCGGATCCGGGCCTCCAGGGCGTCGAACAGCAAGGGATTGTCGAGGAAGCTCTGCGTCGACTCGCCGGAGTCCGCGTAGTTGGCGACCGAGATCCCGCGTCGGAGGAATTGGGTGAGTTCCTGCCCCCAGCCCGCGTACGGGACGTACCACTGGTCGCACACCGTGGAGTCGCCGGCCAGCAGGATCTGTGGAGTGCGGTGGGCCGGGGTCACCTTGAGTCCGGAGAGCTGGGGTGCGGCACCCTCGAAGCGGATGTCGAGGCCGGGGGTTCCGGTCGGGTCCGTGGGCTGGCCCTCGGGCTCGCGCACGTTCACGGTGAAGGTGCGCAGTGCGTGCCGGCCGGCTTGGGTCGGGGTCTCGGCGAGCATCGTCCGCCGCGCCTCGACCAGGACGCTGGTGCTTCCCGGAGTGCTGCCCCCCAGCAGAGCCGAGACGGTGTAGTTGCCCGGGGGTACGTCGACGTGGCAGACGATGGGGGATGTCCCTGAGCACTCGCTCGGCACGGCACGTTCCCGGTCGGAGGAGCCGTGGGCTTGCGCAGGGGGCCCGAGCAGGGTGGCGAACCCCACTGCGGCGCTGAGGAGTGCGGTTACTCGGACTGCTCTGCGTAGACGAGGTACAGAAGAAGGCATGACTGTGTCCCTTCACTGGCTCAAGGAGCCCCGTGGGGCGGGTGCCGGATTTGCCTTACGGAGTGATCGCAGCGCGCTGATCCTGTCCTGCACGACTTGTCGGGTAGCCAGCCGCGGCAGCATGGACTGCGTCCGGGGAGATGTGCGGTGAGCTGATCGAGCAGGCTGTGCCAACGCGAGCACTTTGGTGCAGGGTCGAGCGCCCGTCAATATCTTGAGACAGATTGCTTCAGTCTGTACTTCATGAGTCGGCGAGGTTGCGGATCGCGTGTCCCGGCGCCGACGGCTGATCGTGCCTGACGCCGCGCAGCCCTTGGCGCGAACCGATAATTAATATTTAATGTCGTTGATCTGCTCGTCCGTCGTACCTGGAGACTGCTCGTGGACCATCTGCATTCGACCTGCGGCAGGCGTTTCGAGGGGCGCTGTGTCCTGGTGACCGGCAGTGCGTCCGGCATCGGTGCCGCGACGGCCCGTCGGCTGGCCTCCGAGGGTGCCGGTGTCCTGATCGCCGACATCGATGCGCACGCAGGTCAGCAGGTCGCCGAAGGCATCCGGGATGCGGGTGGCCGTGCGTTCTTCCAGTACTGCGACGTGTCCGAGGAATCCTCGTGGCAGAGGGCGGTCGACGCAGCTCGTGAGGCGTTCGGCCCGGTCCACTCCTTGGTGAGCAACGCCTACACCGTGCGGATCGGAGCAGCCGACGTGATCGGCGCGGCGGAGTGGAACCGGCAGCTCGCGGTCTCGCTCACCGGTTCCTACCTGGGCTTCCGTGCCTGCCTCGACGATCTGCGTGCCACCGGTGGGAGCGCCGTCCTGGTCTCGTCGGTCCACGCGCTCGTGGGGCTGCCCGGGCGCCCCGCGTACGCTGCGGCCAAGGCGGGTCTGACAGGGCTGGCCCGGCAGCTCGCCGTGGAGTACGGGGGCCAGGTCCGAGTCAACTCCGTCCTGCCCGGCCCGGTGCTCACCCAGGCGTGGGAGGACATCGACGAGGCCGACCGGCAGGGCGCGGCCGAGGAGACCGCCGCACGGAGGCTCGGCCGGCCGGAGGAGATCGCGTCGACGATCGGCTTTCTCCTCAGCGACGACGCGTCCTTCATGACCGGCGCGTCGCTCGTCGTGGACGGGGGATGGAGCGTCATGAAGAACTCGTCCTGACCGGCAGTCATCCGGAGCCCTTGTCGCGCTCCTGAGCCGTCCCGGCCTCATCCGACGCCGCGCTGTCCGCGGCCATCTCCTGGAGCCTTCTTGAAGATCGCACGTGTCGAGACGTTCGCCGTACCACCCCGCTGGCTCTTCTGCCGCGTGGAGACCGACGACGGCGTCGTCGGCTGGGGCGAACCGGTCATCGAGGGACGGGCGGCGACGGTACGCACCGCCGTCCACGAGCTCGCCGAGCTCCTCATCGGCAAGGACCCGATGCGCATCGAGGACCACTGGCAGGTCATGACGAAGGGCTCCTTCTACCGGGGAGGCCCGGTTCTCTCGAGCGCCGTCGCCGGACTCGACCAGGCGTTGTGGGACATCGCCGGCAAGACGCTGGGGGTCCCCGTCCACGTGCTTCTGGGCGGCCCGGTCCGCGAGCGGGTGCGGGCCTACAGCTGGGTGGGCGGAGACGAGCCGGCGGAGATCGCCGACGCCGTCCAGGCACAGGTGGAGGCCGGGTTCACCGCGGTGAAGATGAACGCCACCGGCAGGATGAACCGGATCGCGAGCCCTCGTGACATCGACGCGGTCGTCCGGCGCGCCGCGACGGCCCGCGAGGTCCTCGGCCCGGACCGCGACTTCGCCATCGACTTCCATGGCCGTTTCACAGTGGCGAATTCGCGCCGGGTCCTGCCGTACCTCGCGCCGCTGAATCCGCTGTTCGTCGAGGAACCCCTGCTGCCCGAGCACACCCACCTGCTGCGGGATGTCGTCGAGGCGACGCCGATCCCCGTAGCCACGGGCGAACGGCTCTATTCGCGGACCGACGCGCTGCCCGCGCTCCAGGCCGGTATCGCCGTTCTGCAGCCGGACCTCTCGCACGCCGGCGGCATCTCCGAGGTGCGCCGTATCGCGGCCCTGGCGGAGACCTTCGACGTACTGGTGGCCCCACACTGCCCGCTGGGGCCCCTCTCCCTCGCCGCGAGTCTTCAGATCGCCTTCTCCGTACCGAACTTCCTCATCCAGGAACAGAGCATCGGGATCCACTACAACGCGGGTGCCGAGGTGCTCGACTACGTCGTCGACCGCGAGGTGTTCCGCTTCGACGAGGGACATCTGAACCGGCCCACCCGGCCTGGGCTGGGGATCGAGGTCGATGAGAAGGTCGTACGGGCGGCCGACGGGAGAACACCGGACTGGCGTGGTCCGATCTGGCGCCACCCCGACGGTTCCTTCGCCGAGTGGTGAGCGGCCGCCCGCCACACAGGTATCCGTACCGGACGCCCACCTCCTGCCCCCACCTACCGGAGTAGTAAGCCCACATGGAAACAGAAGATTTCACCACCCGGCTGCGCCGTGACCGCCTCGTCGCGATCGTGCGGGGCCGCGATGCCGAAGCCTCGCTGCGCACCGTGCTCACCCTGGCGGAGGAGGGCATCGGGCTCATCGAGGTCTCCCTGAACACGGCCGACGCCCTCACGGTCATCTCCCGGGCGGCGAGCGCCGTCGGCTCGTCCATCGCGATCGGGGCGGGGACCGTCGTCACCGCTGACCACGCCCGGCGTGCCCAGGAAGCGGGCGCGACCTGGATCGTCACCCCCGCGCTCGGCGGCGGATTCGAGGAGGCCGTGGCCCGGCGCCTGCCCGTGCTGGCAGGCGCACTCACCCCGTCCGAAGCGGTCGCGGCGAGCACCGGAGGCGCGAGCGCGGTCAAGCTCTTTCCCGCCTCGGCGGGCGGCCCCGCATACCTCAAGGCCCTGCGCGACCCCTTCCCCGATCTGCCGTTCGTACCGGTCGGCGGCGTGGACGCACAGGCCGCCGCGGAGTACTTCGCGGCGGGGGCCGTCGCCGTGGGTGTGGGCAGCCCGCTCGCCGGTGACGCACCGCACGGCGGCGACCTGGACGCCCTGCGGACGAGGGCGAAGGACTTCCTGAGCGTCTGCCGTACGGAGGCACGCTCGTGAGCATCCCGGCCGTGGACGTCCTCACCTTCGGTGAGGCCATGCTCTCGTTGCAGACGGAGGGGCCGCTGGGCGCGGGCGGTACGGCACGTACGACGGTGGCGGGGGCCGAGTTCAACGTCGCCGTGGGCCTGGCGCGACTCGGCCACCGCGTCTCGTGGGCCGGACGCACCGGCAGCGACGAACCAGGCCGGGTCATCCTTCGCACCCTGCGCGGCGAGGGCGTGGAGACCAGCCACGCCACCACGGATCCCCAGGCGCCGACCGGCGCCATGCTCCGGGAGCGCCGCGTCGCCGACCTGGCACGCGTGCACTACTGGCGCGCGGGATCGGCCGCCTCCCGCCAGCGGCCAGAGGACCTGGCCCCGGCTCTGGAAGCGGGTGCCCGCATCCTGCATCTGACCGGCATTACCTGCGCGCTCGGCGACGGCCCTCTGGCAGCGGTCCGGTCCGCTGCCGCGTACGCCGCCGAGCACGGCTGGACGGTCACTCTCGACGTCAACCACCGCACCCGGCTGTGGAGCCAGGAGGCCGCCGCAAAGGCACTGCACCCTCTGCTTCCGTACGTGGATGTCGTGATCGCGTCCGACGACGAACTTCCCCTCCTCTCCGCCGCCCCCGGGGCAGCCCCGCAGCGAGAGGAGGCAGACCTGATCGCGGAACTGTTCGAGGCGGGCATCGGAGAGGTCGTCGTCAAACGCGGCGCGGACGGCGCCGACCTGCACCATCCCGGAGCGGCCCCGGTGCGGGCAGCCGCCCGTACGGTGCCGGTCATCGACACCGTCGGCGCGGGCGACGCGTTCTGCGCCGGGTATCTGTCCGGCCGGCTCGACGCCCTCGGTCCGGCCGCCAGGCTCCGGCGTGGCACCACCACCGCGGCCTTCGCCGTCGCCTCGAACGGCGACTGGGAAGGGCTGCCCCACCGTGACGAACTGGCCCTGCTGGACGCCACCCCCGGCAGCGCCATCCGCTGATCCTGTCCGAGCGAACACGCCCCGTGGCGACATGGTCGCGGGGCGGACGAGAGGTTGTGCCATGACGGCGTACGACGTGCCCATGGTCGGCCGCTTCCGGCCGATGACGGAGGACCGGCTGGAGCTGGGGGAGGGGCCGCGGCTCCTTGCCGACGGGACGGTGGTGCTGGTGGACATCCTGGCAGGCCGGCTGCTGAGAGCACCGGCCGAAGGGCACCGGTCACTCGAGGAGATGGCCCGGCTCGACGAGCCGCTCGGTGCTGTGGCTCCGCTGGCCTGCGGAAAGACAGGAGAGGCAGGCCGACACGGGTGGCTGGCCGCTGCTGGGACGGGCTTCGTCGTGCTCGACAGGTCCGGGCAGGTCGTCCGGCGCATCGGTGGGCCCGACGGCACCGGCCCTGGCATTCGTATGAACGATGCGGTCTGCGATCAGGCCGGTCGTATGTGGGCAGGCACGATGGCTTACGACGGCACCCCGGGGGCGGGTGCCCTGCACCTGCTCGACACCGATGGCGCGATGCGGACCGTGCTCAGGGATCTGACCATCCCGAACGGCCCGGCCTTCAGCCCCGACGGCCGCACGATGTACCTGGCCGACAGTGCGGTGGGCACCGTCGACGCCTACACGGTCGACCCCGCCGACGCCACGCTCTCCGACCGCCGTTCGGTGTTCCAGGTCGACCCGGCGGCAGGCAGCCCGGACGGCATGACGGTGGACAACGAGGGCCGCTTGTGGAGCGCGATCTGGGGAGCCGGGCAGATCCGCTGCTACGCCCCCGACGGCACGCTGCTGCTGGCCGTCCCGGTGCCGGCCGGCCAGCCGTCCAGTATCTGTCTGACGGGTGAGCACATCGTTGTGACCACTGCGGCTATCGGCTTGGAGGCGCCGGGGCCACTGGACGGTGCGGTACTGACGGCTCGGTGCGATGCCATTGCCCCGGCCGCTCGGCCCGCCTCCGCGGCATTCGCCGATCGAGTCCTCTGACCCGCCGGCCCCAACAGGAGCAGTGACCGGCACATGTGTGTGGGCCGTGCGGCCCACGCACATGTGCGCGGCCCGCACGGCCCAGGGCGTATCAGACGACAGGGTGGTCGCGCAGCAGGGCGTTGCACTCCTGCTGGAGGCGGATGTCCTGCCACATCGGATGCTGCGGTGCGGCATTGGAACACACGACGGCTCCGCGTGCCCCGGCCCGGGCGGCTTCGGTGACGGCACGGCGGCAGAACGCGGCGCCGACCGGCCCCTCCTCGAAGGTGCCGTGCAGGGGCGTGTATCCGATCCAGCCCTCGCCGAAGACGAACGGCACCCCCGCCTCGGCGGCCCAGTCGGCGGCTGCCGCGATCCAGATGCTGAGCTTCGCTTCCATCGCGGAGCGGTGGACGGCGTAGCGGTCGTAGAGCCAGGCGTCGAAGAGGTCCGGGTCGCACCAGTCGTGGACGTAGACCTCGCGCAGGCCGACAACGGTCGCTTCGAGGCGCCACCGGTCCTCCTCCGGCGGGGCCCAGTCCTCCAGCGCGGGCGCTCCGGGGCGGAGCAGCTCGCGCGCGGCGCGTTCCTGGGGGAAGGGCCGTGAGAAGTCACGCAGGGCGTAGGTGTCGAGGAGCTCGTCGAGGACGCCGTAGACGTAGGGATGGAACACGGCTACGTCGATGTCGCGGGGGATGCCTCGCATCGAGCCGACGGGCACATGGGCGTAGTTGACGGTGACCGGCCGGTCGGGGTGCCGCTTGCGGAAGCGGTCCAGGCCGCGTTCCAGGCGGGGGCGGAGGGCCACGACGGTGTCGTCGTCCGTGAGTCCTTCGGCCAGGCGGCCTGCCTGGACCTCGTTGTGGAGCTCGGTGAAGGCGACCCGGTCGTCCAGGCCGTCATGGGCGGCCAGGAAGTCGATGAGGTCGGCCAGTGCGTCGGCGAGCGCCTCCGCTCGGCGCTCGGGGGCGATGGCCATGATCGCGTCGAACCAGGCCCGGTCACCGGCGAAGGAGGGGGACTGCTGGTACTCCCAGCTGGAGAGGATGACGAAGCAGTCGTGCCGCCTGGCCGCCTCGAACAGGGTGAGCAGATGGGCACGGGCGTCGATCTCGGTGGTGCCGCGCACGTCGTACCAGCGCACCCGCTGCCCGTAGTCGCCGCCCAGGGGGCCGAGGCGGAGTCCTGTGGTGTCGAGGCCGGTGCCGAAGAGCAGCAGCGGCATGGCGCAGATACGGACGGTGTTGTAGCCGCGCTCGACCGCTTCGGCGAAGGCGCGGTCGAGGTCGGCGAAGGGCTCGCCGGGGCCGGTGCGGGTGTACCAGGTGAAATCCCACAGAGAGATGGTGAGGGTGGCGGGAAGATGGGCGGGCAGTGGGGTGGGCATGGTGGAGCGCGCCTTCCGTGGTCAGCTTGCGGGTGAGCGGGGGCGGGAAGCAGAGACGGGGAGGGCGGATGACGTGGTCATCGCTTCACCTGCTGCCGGTAGGCGGCGAGTCCGGCCTTGATCGCGGCGGCTGGAGAGGTACGTCCCTTGAGTGCGTCGAGAACCGGCCCGCCGAGAACGTCAATCAGGATCTGCATCCCGGGCGCCTGGTAGAAGAGGGGCAGGTCGGCAGCGGCTCGGCTGTAGACATCGAACACTCTCTGGCCACCCAGGAATTCGTCCTTCACGCCGAGGAGTTCAGGATCCTGGTACAGCGGCTTCAGTGTCGGCAGGAAGCCGCCGGACCTGTAGCGCAGGATCTGCCCCTCACGGCTGAGATAGACCCGTCGCAGCAGTTCCAGGGCGGCGTCCGTGTTGGGCTTGTCCTTCAGCACGGTGAACGCAGTGCCACCCAAGGTGGAGGCGAGATGTCCGCCGCCGGCGAAGCGCGGCAGTGTCCGCATCCGCCATCTGCCCTTCTGATCAGGCACGTTGGCCTGCAGCCCGTACGCGTTGTACCAGTTGGGCATGGCCGTGGCTGCCAGCCGCCCGGACTTGAGTGCCGCGGCGCACGCGCTGCCGTACGGGTCCGGCAGGGCGAGCAGGACCCCGGTGCGCACACCGCGGCTCATGAACTCCAGTACCTCGACGGCTTCGGGGGAGTCCAGCACCAGTTCGCCGGTCGGGTCGAAGAACCCGCCGCCGCGTTGCAGCAGAAGCTGCAGAAATCCGTTGACGACCGACACGTTGTCGCCGGTGGAGACCATGCCCAGGCTGATGTTGTGGTCGGAGTGCAGCCGCTCTCCGTGTTCCGCCAGTTCCTCCCACGTCCCGACGTCCTCGGGCACGTGGTACTTGTCGAACACGTCCTGCCGGTAGTAGAGGACTGTGATCGAATTGTCGGAGTCCAGGCCGTAGGCGATGCCGTCGACCACATAGGGGGCGAGTTTCAGAAGATCGTCGCCCAGAGGCCGTATGGTCTCCGTCAGGTCGACGAAGAGGTTCTCGGCGATGGATGAGCCCATGACACGGGAGAACTGGTCCACGACGATGCCGGCAAGGTCGGGGGTGTTCCCGTCAGCGACCGCTTGCGCGACCATTCGTGTCACGACATCACTGGGGGCCGTGCTGGTGGACCGTATCCGGAAGTCGAAGGGAGAGCCGCGCATCAGCGCGGAGTCCTTCACCGCCGTCTCGAACGTCTTGATGTAGCCGGGGTCATGAGTCCAGACACTGATGCCGACCTTGCCGGACCGGACCGGCGCAGCGTCGGCGGTACCGCACGCGGCCAGGGCCGGGGCGGTCAGCAGCCCCAGGCCGAGACCGCCGGCGCCGCGCAGAAGGGCTCTTCGGCCGGGGCCTGTCACAGCTCCTCGCACCATGCCGAGCCGCACATGGGCAGGTGCCTGGAGAGCGGTGGGTGCGACTTTCGGGCGGGCAACGACAACATGACAGGCGGCTCCTGCGTGTGCGGCTCGGTGAAGTGGCTTCATCGTGGGGGCGAGCCCCTGCAGTGTCAAGATGTATTCATAATTAATGCATGCCGGTAAGATGCGATCACTGCGCACGAGCGGCAGCACCCACAATGCGCGCACGACGGTGTGCGCATCGAGAGGAGAGCGCGACATGGCGTCCTACAGCGGACGAGGTGTACATGGCCAGGTTGTGCACATCCTCGGCACCCGCATCGTGAGCGGCAGCATCCCCGTGGGGGCGACCCTGGACATTCGTGCCCTGGGCGAGGAGCTCGATGTGAGCCTCACCGTCATGCGCGAGTCGCTCAAGGTCCTTGCGAGCAAAGGGCTGATCGACGCCCGCCAGAAGCGCGGGACTTTCGTCACCGAGCGCAGCCGCTGGAACCTCCTCGACGCGGACATCATTCGCTGGAGGGTCGACGGCGGCGGCGGTGAACAACTGATGCGGGACCTCGCGGACGTCCGTTCCATCGTCGAACCCGCGGCCGCGCACCGCGCTGCCGTGCATCGGACGGAAGCGGACCTGGACGCGCTCCAGGATGCCCTGGATGCCATGGGACGGGCCCAGGCCGACTCGACAGCTGCGGCAGAGGCGGATGCTGCTTTCCACCGGGCCCTTCTCGCGGCTACCGGCAACGAAATGCTGACCCGCATGGACATGTTGCTCGAACCAGGTCTGCGGGAACGCGACCGGCTGGTCCACACCCATGCCGCGGCCGACGACCCGGTGCCCAGCCATCAGGCAGTGCTGGACGCGGTCCGGGAGCGTGACCCGGCGCGGGCGGAGCTCGCCATGCTCGATCTCCTGGCCAAGGCGGCGCACGACCTCGACCGCATAACCGCGAGCTCCAAAGGCCCAGTGACGCAAAGTCCCACTTCGGGCCGCTGAACCGGGTGACGGCGCAGCTCTGGTCCGTGGCCTCGACGAGACGCCTCCTGCCACCGTCGACGTCACACCTCGGCGGACGGCGGTCCTTCTCTGAGTAACCGACCGGCAGGGCCGCCCTGTTCCCCCTCCGAGGGGCCCGGATTTGGGCGAGGCTCTACATCGGGTCGGCACTGCGGACTCGGACCGGTCGCGTTGCCGTGCGGTCTCCTGCGCACCTGACGGCCCGTCGGCGTCAGCCGCCGCTACCCCGAGCCGAAGGCGTACGGCCGATAATGCACATGTGACGGGCGCCACTTGGAAAGCAGCCGTGCTTTCTGTGACAGACGCTCTCCGGGCGGGTCTCCCAATCGTCAGGCGCTCGATCAGGAGGCGATGCCGGGGCCCTGCCCGGCTGCGCATCACTTCCGTGTCACATGTAACAGGAGATTCACGTGCACCCCAAGCACCGACGTCGCAAGATCGGCTGGTGGGTCACAGGCGTTGGCTCGACCGCGTTGGTCCTGTCTGCGGCCCTGCTGACCGACTTCACCCCGATGGGCATGGCCGCTCAAGACCCTTCCTCTGCTGACCCGGAATCTGCGACGGCGCGACCGATGGAGAAGCTCGGTCGGGGAGTCGTGGCCGTACGCAGCAGCTCGACCGACGTTCTCGTCTCCTGGCGGCTGCTGGGACTGGATCCCGAAGGAATCGGCTTCAACGTCTACCGGTCCACCGGCGAGAGTGGCGGATACGCCAAGCTGAACTCACAGGTGCTCACCAAGGGCACCAACTTCACGGACACCACGGCCGACCTGACGCAGAGCAACAGCTACCGGGTCCGCCCGGTCGTCGACGGCACGGAGCAAGGTCCCAGTGGCACTTTCGAGCTGTCCGCGGACCATGCCCAGGAACCGGTGGTCCGGATACCCCTGCGCGATGGCGCCCAGATCAAGTTCACGTGGGTCGGGGACCTCGACGGCGACGGCGAGTACGACTACATCGTCGACAGGCAGACCGCCCCACGCACCATTGAGGCCTATCGCAGCGACGGCACCTTCCTGTGGTCCATGAACATGGGGCCGAACGGGAAGAACGTCAACAACATCGAAGGAGGGGCATCGAGTATCGACACCGGCAACTGGGACGGCGTGACAGTCTACGACTTCGACGGTGACGGCAAGGCGGAGGTGGCGGCGCGTATCGCAGGCGGTGTGACGTTCGGCGACGGCACGAAGTTCACCCGGGCCAAAGGCGACCGCCAGTTCATCGCCATGCTCGACGGCCTGACAGGCGCCCCTCGAGCCACGGCCCCCGTCCCCGACGACTACATCGCCGACGGGCCGCTGGCCGCGCGCTTCGCTGTGGGCCATCTCGACGGGCGCACCCCCACCCTGGTGTCCTTCATGAAGAACCGCGTCGGCAAGGGCGGCTTCAACCTCATGATCGGCGCGTGGACGTTCGACGGCAGCAAGATCGAACAGAAGTGGAAATGGCTGCGCGGCAAACAGTCCGCCGCGGACGGGCACAACACGCGTGTCATCGATGTCGACGGCGACGGCAAGGACGAGGTCGCCGAGATCGGGTTCGTCCTCAACGGTGACGGCACCCTCCGCTACTCGCTGGCGGACCAGGGAATCGGTCACGGGGACCGCTGGTACATCGGAAAGATGGACCCTGACCGGCCCGGCCTTCAGGGCTACGGAGTCCAGCAGGACAACACCAGCGGTCTGCGCGAGTACTACTACGACGCGACCGACGGCAGCATGATCTGGAAGCACAGTGCCAAGGGCATCGTCGACGTCGGACGCGGCCTGGTCGGCGACATCGACCCCGATGAGCCCGGCATGGAAGCATGGTCCTTCTCGGGCCTCTACAACGCCAAGTCCAACAAGCTCCTGGCGAAGAACACCTCACTGCAGCCCTGGCCGGCGCTGGGACTGTGGTGGGACGGCGACCTGGGCATGGAACTGCTCAACGACGGCAAGATCGAGAAGTGGAACCCGGCCTCCCCGAGTACGGCCAGGAGCGTGCCTCGGGTCGAGACCGTATGGAAGCTCGGTGCGAGGGGCTTCGGGTCCACCGATAACCCCACGTTGATCGGTGATCTGTTCGGTGACTGGCGCGAAGAGGCTGTCTTCACCAACGCCGACAACAACGAACTCGTGATCCTCTCCACCGATCAGGCGACGGACAACCGTCTGTACACGCTGGCGCACAACCCCGCGTACCGCAACGACATGACGGTCAAGGGATACATGCAGTCGCATCAGGTGGACTACTACCTCGGCCACGAGATGTCCGCACCTCCCAGGCCCGACATCAGCTACGTGGGCGAGTCCGCCGAGTAGACAACGCGGCTGCAGGGCGGCGGGCACAGGCCCGGAGATCGGGACTGGCCAGTGCTGTGACGGCACCGGCGGGTGTTACATCCGCCGGTGCCGCTCGTCGTCCGCGGCCGGGGTGGCAGCGCATGGAACGCGCGATGGGGAGGAGGCGAAGTTCCGTGGGCTGCGGTCGCACATCACAAAGCTGAGCTTCAAGTCTTTCGAAGTAGATTTACGGAGTTATGCGTTGGGCCGGTGGCCTGCACGCGGTCACCGAGCTCCTGACCACTCAAGCCCCACAGCCATTGTCACGGGCGCGGACCCCCTTGCGGTCGGAGCTCTCGACGCCACCCGTGCTCTGGACCTCGGGGGTGCCCGATGACGTGTCGGTCGTCGGGTTCGACGACTTGCCCGAAGCGGCTCACAGCTCCTCCCCTGACGACTGTCCGGCAGCCGCTGCACGACATGGGCTGTGCGGCAGCCCGCGCCCTTTCGTCCCTCGTCGCTGGCCACCCGCTCGCAACGGAGGCATCCGCCTGCAGACCTCACTCGGCATTCGCCACACAACAGCACCGCCGCGCGACGAAGCGATCGCTCGAGTACTGCATCGGGCGGGCGGCGCGTGCTTCATGAGGCTGCGGACGTGCCCGACAGCCTTGGTGTGCCTCCTCGTTCCCTCTTGCCCTTTCCGCCGACCCACTCGCGGCTCAGCTGACGTAGCGGACATACGCGCCCGCGAGCTGACGATGGCTGGTGATGCCGTCGTTGTAGCTGAGGAACCAGCGCTGGGAGGTCTCCGGTGCGAAGGCACTGGCGGACCAGTACGCACCGGTTCCGGGTGTGTCCGGGAAGGCGGCACGGTCGATGGCCGGGCTGACGCGGCTGTCGTCGACGAGGGTGGCGAGCTCCTTCACCGTGGGCAGGCGCCAGGCGCGTCCACCCACAGTGAGGGCGGCGCAGTAGGCATCGGCGGCAGCGGGGGACATGGTGCCGGGCGCGGTGGCCCGCTGCCACGTGAGCCCCGTCGTGGGATCGGTGACCCGGCCGCCGCCGGTCCGGTACGCCGGGCTGCCGGAACCACTGCCGCCGCGGACGCACCGCACCTGGTACGACCCGGACTGCTCGGCGGCGTTGCTGGTGAGGCCCTCGTAGAAATTGACGATCCACGCCCGCGGCGGTGCCTTCGTCACAGCCCAGGGTGAAGAGGTCCAGAAAAACCGAGCCGGTGTGCCGGGGAAGGCCGTGGTGTCGATGGCGGGGCCCGATCTCGTGGTGTCCACCAAAGACATCACCTCGATCCGGCTGGGCAGTCGCCAGCCGTCGCCGACCAGCTTCAGACGCGCACAGTAGGCCCGGGCGTCGGTGAATGTATGGCGCTGGGGCGCTGGCGTGCGCTGCCAGAGGAGGCAGGTGACGTTGTCGCGCACGGTGCCGTTGCCCTGGTTCGTGTAACTCGCCGGGGAGGGCAGCCCACCGGTCCGTGCGTTGGGCATGGGCCAGTTCGCCCACCGCGAGGCGAGGGCGCCACGGCAGTCGGCCGGCGGCCTGGCCCGTGGGGACGCGGAGGCCACCGTGGGCACAGCCGAAGTCTTCGTCTCGGCGCTCGCGTCGGCCCGGGGAGTCCCGGAAGTCCGCGTCGGTGAGGGCGGACGGGCGGTTCCGCCGGCGGGTGAGGGCGAGGGCTGCTCGGACGTGGCGACGGCCGCCTGTTCCGGGGAATCGGTGTGCCGATCCGTTGCCGCCGTGTACGCGACCCCGACGGCGGCGACCAGCGCCGCGGTGGCGGCGAGCGCGGTGATCGAACGTCCTCGCCTTGTCCGAGCTGCTCGGTGACGCGGAGTCGGGCCTCCTCTGCGACGGCGGTGCTCGAAACGCACGGCACCCCTCCTGTCCCTGTCACTTGTGAGCGGAGTGGCGGGCCGTTCCTGTCCCCACCACGGCACCTCCGGACGGTGCCATACGAGTGGAGACCGAGGAGCGGGCTCGATGTCTCAGAAAACACGGGACTTATGCGATGTGACACCCATCACATGAACGGGGCGGTCCCGGCCCGGTCAGGCCAGGTGCTACGGCCGGGGCGAGCACGGTGCCAGCGGAATCCGGACACTGCTCCGGCGCCTCGTCGTTACGTCACTGCCCGCCGACGATGGCACACTGTCGCAGCGTGACGGCGGCCTCACGCCGGGCGGCTTGGGGCTGTCCACGTCACGGCACACGAAGTGAGACGTGAGGGGACGGTGGCGTACGTGCGCTCGCACGAGCCTGAGGTGCATTCGGAGGCCGCCCGGGTAACGGCTGCCGTTGAGGGTGACAGGCAGGCCCTCGAGGCTCTGGTGGCGGACTATCTGCCGCTGATCTACAACATCGTCGGACGGGCCATGGACGGACACCCCGACGTCGACGATGTCGTGCAGGAAACCATGCTCCGCGCGGTGAAGAATCTTTCCGCGCTGCGCGAGCCGGAACGTTTCCGTTCCTGGCTCGTCGCCATAGCGGTGCGTCAGGTGCGAGACTCCTGGCAGGCCCGGCAGACCCGGCCGCGAGCAGGGCTGCCCGAGGACGCCACCGCTCAGGCCGATCCGCAGGCGGACTTCGCCGACCTCACGATCCTCCGGCTGGATCTGTCCGGGCAGCGCCGGGAGGCGGTGGAGGCTACACGGTGGCTGGAGGAGGCGGACCGGGAGACCTTGTCCCTGTGGTGGATGGAAGCCGCAGGGCAGTTGACTCGCAGCGACTGGGCGGCCGCTGACGGGCTCGACCCCCACCAGGCAGCGGTGCGTGTGGCTCGCGTCAAGGAACGCCTGGAGGCGGCCCGTTCCGTGCTGCGGGCGTTGGCCGCCTCGCCCCGTTGCGCAGAGCTGACCAGCCTCCTGCCTTCCTGGGACCGTCATCCCAGTGCTCTGTGGCGCAAGCGGCTGAACCGGCACGTCCGTGACTGCCCGTACTGCTGGAGCGCCCGCGGTGGCCTCATACCTGCGGAGGGACTGCTGGGCCGCCTGGCCTTGGTCCCGTTGCCGCTGGGGCTCGGCGCCCACCTGGTCGCAGGAGCCCTCACGGGCGCGCACGGTGGCGTTGCGGCAGCCAAGGCGGAAGGGCTGCTTTCCGTCTCCCGTCAGGCCGCCCGAGCGGCCGGGCAGGCCCACGGACCTGCCGCGGTGGTGACATCCGGCGTACTCGCGCTGGCCGGTGTGGGTCTCTGGTACGGGCTCACCGTGCACTCGGGGTCTGACGCTGCTCCCGAAGCGAGACCCCGGCCGGCGCCGGCCTCCGTCTCCGCTTCTGCCTCTGTTCCTGAGACCTCCCCGCGGCCGAGCACCACGTCGCCCACGATCTCTCCGGCGCCGTCCGTGAGTCCCACCGCCACGCCCACCGCCGTTCCGGTGCCGGGAATGCTCGGCCCTCACGCCTTGGAAGCAGCGGCCGAACCCGGCCGGTACATAGCCGGAGTGGATGAACGAGCAGTGATGATGACCGCGCGGGAGGGGATCTCGCTCGCTTCCCAACGCCTGGTCTTCACCGTCACACGAGGCCTCATGGGCACAGGCTGCTATTCGTTCCGGGACACCAGCGGCGCCTACCTGCGGCACACCGGCTATCGCGAGGGAGTGGTGGAACTGGGAAAGAACGACGGAAGCGCCCGTTTCCGGGCCGATGCCACCTACTGCGTACGCGGGGGAGCGGTGGAGGGCTCCAAATCGTTGTTCGCCTTCAACAGCCCACTCTCGCACCTGCGTTACCGCGAGGACGGTGAGCTGTGGCTCGAAGCCCAGGAGGGGGCCGACTCCGGGTACGGGCGCACCACATCATTCAACTTTGTGACGCCTTGAAGCCCTGGTAGTGCAGCGTTCGGTTCTGCGTCCGGTCCGGTTGCGGGGCAGGGGTCGGTTGCAGGTGGTGCAGGTGCCGGTCCAGCCCTTCAGCAGGTCTTGCGGGAGGTCCAGGACCTGGTGGAGGGGCAGGCCGACGTGTGTGCTTCGGGCCGAGCCGCCTGAGGGCGAGGAGGGTTTGGGCGGCGGCGACGAGGGTGACGTGGTGGTGCCAGCCGCGCCAGGTGCGGCCTTCGTAGGCGCCCCGGTGGCCGCTGGCCGAGCGGTGCCGGTCCTTCCACGCGGTGATCACCGGCTCGATCAACGACCACTGCTCGTCAGACAGGTCACTCGGGTACGGGCTTGCGTTCCCTTACCCGATCACATCACCAGATCAGTACCCGCGGACCGGTAGATGCCCCCTGCTACCACACCATCAGGCGACAGCAGAGCCACTCAAGGACTCACGACCCGCCCACTCAGAGTTGGTAGAAGCGGCAGTGCTTCTGCGAACGGTCAGGAACGCCCCGGAGGAGCGGTGGACTCGCGCCAGATGATCCGGGTCAGCAGGCCGTCCTCCTCGGGGGCCGGTTCTCCCGCCATTACGGCCAGCAACCGTCGGACGGCGCGGCGTCCGAGGTGTTCGTTGTCAACGGCCACGGTGGTGAGCGAGGGCACCATCTCGGCGCCCACCGGGTTGTTGTCCCAGCCCGTGACGCTCAGATCACGTGGCACGCTCCAACCGCGGTCGAGTGCACCTCGGACGGTCGCGGCCGCCAGAAGGTCGTTCGCTGCGATCACGGCTGTAACGCCGCTGTCCTCGGGGAGGTTGCGGATGGCCTCGCGTGCGCGCGCAGGCAGCCACTCGCAGTCCACGACGCCGTAGGACTCCAGGCCCAGGCGTCGAACTGTGTCGAGGTAGACCTGCCTTCTCGCGCCAGCCGCGGTGTGAGCGTAGTCGCCAGCCATGTGAAGGAACCTGCGGTGTCCTTGGCTCGCAAGGCGTTCGATGATCTCGCTCGCCGAAGTCGCGTCGGCGAGAGCGCCGATGCTGCGCATCTGGTCGTCGTAGTCGGCGGACACCGCGATAACGGTACCGCCTGATACTGCGCGATGGGGGAGACTGGGGAGAGGGGTGAGCGAAAGCATGCCTTCGAAGACCCCGTAGTCGGACAGTTCCATGACGCGTTGGGCACGCGCCTCCACGGGGTCGCCCAGAATGATGACTTCAATCGAATACCCCGCCTCGCGGGCATCGGCGGTGGCCCCGGCCAGCATCTCCAGTGAGCTGACCGCGGTTCCGGACGGCATGAGCAGGGCCAGTCGCCCAGTCTTGCGGTTGCGCATGGCTCGGGCGGCGAGGTTCGGACGGTATCCGAGCTGTGCGATGGCCTGCCTGATGCTCTCACGCATGGCGTCGTTGATGGAGGTATCCGAGCGCAGGTAGCGCGAGACGGTTTGGTGTGACACCCCTGCCAGGCGTGCCACGTCCTTGATCGTCGGCCGCCTCGTCGGCGCGTCACTGCTCACCCGTCCTCCTCACTCCGGACGCCACGACTCCACCTAGTGATCGTTCACTGGTCGTCATGACCATCCTGCTGCGGTAGCAACGCGGACTGAGGCTACCAAAGTGGGTGGTCATACCGACCGCGAGAAGTGATCGATCATCGAGAAGTTCTGGTCCGGCCAGGTCGGCGCTTCTCTGCAGGGGCAAGTCACCCGCTCGAAAGGGAATTCGGTGACCGGTATTCGACCCGCGAGAACAGGGTTGACCGCATAGGTGATCGATCACTCCGTGAGACCGCCGTGGCGATGACTTCGTGCGTGACCGACCTTCCCCCGGCGCATTGACGCACCCATCGGGCGCCCCTAATGTTGGGCCGGCTGCTTGGGTGACCGTTAACTCAAGGTCGTTCGGAGGGGGCGTTGCTGCTTGCATCGACCCCTCGCTCAGTGGTGAACGCCTACCGACAGAATTGCTCCTGTCGGCACATCAGCGGCCGGCGCCAGGCCTCGACTTCGACGTTGGCTGAATCGTTCCAGTGGGTTTTCGGCGCATCGCTCCGTACAGCAGGCCATCGACGCAAAGGAGAGTCATGAGCCGCATCGACATGCCCTCACCCGGGAGTTCCGGGCGATGCAGGCCGACGAGGCCCACACCCTCGACGAAGGGGCGCGCGCGGACCTGTGGAGCGAGAGGACTCGCAGCGAAGGTGCTCAGGCCGTGCACACCTGGTCCGACGGCCCGCTCACCGATGGCTCCGCCCGCCGGGCCGTCGAGAGCGGCGCCGCCTGGTACGTCGTCACCCGACTCGACGAGGAAGGCACCGACCGGATCCTCGAGTCGCTCCTGGATGAGGCCGGCGCGACCGCCGGAGTGCCTGGCCTGCCCACGGGCATCGGGGCCGTACGACGCCACGGTGAGCACGGGGAAAGGTTCCTCTTCCTCATGAATCACACCGGTACCGACGCGGAGATCCCCGTCGGCGGCGACGACCTGATGTCCGGCCGGAGCGTGACAGCGGGCCGAACGAGTCTGCCGGCGCGCGAGGTCACCATCATCCGCGAGCGCTGAGCCGCCCTCAACCCGTCCGTCGGCTCGCGAGCCGTCGAGCCCTCATCGAACCTGCCCCACCGAGCCCGCCCGACTGAAGGGACCAGAGCCGTGAAAGTCCCCACCGAATCCCTCGCGGTGCCCCGCACCACCGAGGACGTACGTGCCTCGAAGCGACGCCCAGCCCACCTCAGCCGCCGGAGTGCCGGGAGGTGCGCCACCCCATGAGTATTGCGGAGCTTCGGCGCGTCGCTTCCCAGCGGCCGAAAGGCCTGCCCCGAGCCGCTCGACGTGCGGACGAACGGGACAACAAGGCGGCGCTGGTCTTCCTTCTGCCGTGGCTGGTCGGCCTGTTGGGCCTCACGCTCGGCCCCATGCTCGTCTCCCTGTACCTGTCCTTCACGGACTACAACCTGCTGCAGGCCGCACACTTCACCGGCCTGGACAACATCGTCCACATGGTGCACGACGCACGCCTGCACCAGTCGCTGAAGGTCACCTTCACCTACGTGATCACCGGGGTCCCGCTCCAGCTCGCCGCCGCCCTGGGACTCGCGCTCATGCTGGACCGCGGCATGCGCGGCCTCACGTTCTACCGCTCCGCCCTCTATCTTCCCAGCCTGCTGGGGGGCAGCGTCGCGATCGCAGTGCTGTGGCGGATCATCTTCGGCGACGACGGCCTGGTGAACGACGTCCTCGGCGTCTTCGGAGTCGCGTCGCGGAGCTGGGTGGGCGACCCCGACACCGCGCTCGGCACGGTGATCCTGCTGCACGTGTGGACGTTCGGCTCACCCATGGTGATCTTCCTGGCCGGGCTGCGGCAGATTCCTCGTGAGTACTACGAGGCAGCCGCGACCGACGGGGCCGGCCCTCTGCGGCAGTTCAGGTCGATCACGCTGCCGCTGCTCACCCCGATGATCTTCTTCAACCTGGTGCTCGGCATCATCGGCGCCTTCCAGTCCTTCACCCAGGCGTTCGTCGTCTCCGGCGGCACCGGCGGGCCCACGGACTCCACGCTCTTCTACACGCTCTACCTGTACCAGGAGGGCTTCGGCTCCTTCCGTATGGGCTACGCCTCCGCGCTCGCCTGGCTGCTGCTGATCATCGTCGGCGCCTTTACCGCCATGAACTTCTGGGCCTCCAAATACTGGGTTTTCTATGACGACTGACCACCTGACCCACGAGACGGCGGTGTCTTCCCCCGCCCTTGCCCCCGCTCCCACGCGGGAGCGCAGGCGGCGGCACGCGCCGCGGATCCTGCGACACGGCCTCTTCATCACCCTGGTGATCGTCGCCCTCTATCCCGTCCTGTGGATGGTGGTCAGCTCCCTGCGACCGGACGGCTCGATCTTCACCGACTCGGGCATCTTCCTGGACACCTTCGCCGCCGAGAACTACACCGAGGGCTGGAGCGCGCTCACCCACCCCTTCAGCACCTACTTGCTCAACTCGGCGATCGTGGTGCTGGGTTCGGTCATCGGCAACCTCATCGCCTGCTCGATGACGGCTTATGCCTTCGCCCGTCTCAGCTTCCGGTTCAAGAAGTCCGCGTTCGCCATCATGCTGCTCACGATCATGCTGCCGATCCACGTGCTGATCATCCCGCAGTACGTGCTCTTCGCCCAGCTCGGCTGGATCAACACGTTCCTGCCGCTGATCGTGCCCAAGTTCCTCGCCACGGACGGGTTCTTCATCTTCCTGATGGTGCAGTTCATCCGTGGGCTGCCCCGCGAGCTTGACGAGGCCGCCCGGATCGACGGTGCCGGCCACCCCCGGATCTTCCTGCAGATCATCCTCCCGCTCATGACGCCCGCCCTCGCCACCACGGCGATCTTCACGTTCATCTGGACGTGGGGTGACTTCTTCTCGCAGCTGGTCTTCCTGACCGATCCCGGCAAGTACACGGTCCCAGTGGCCCTGCGGTCCTTCATCGACGCCCAGGCCAACTCGTCCTACGGATCGCTCTTCGCCATGAGCGTCCTGTCGATCATCCCCGTACTGGTGGCCTTCACCTTCGGCCAGCGCTATCTCATCCGGGGCATCGCCACAACCGGCGGCAAGTGAGCGACGCCGCTTGATCCCCGCACGATCTCACGAAGGGAAAGACATGCTGCTCAAGCGCGGCACACGCCGTGAGTCGGTGAGCATGCTCGTCGCCGCCGCCCTCACTGCCCTGTCCCTGACCGGCTGCGCCGTGGGCAGGGAGACGGGCCCCGACCGGCTCAGCCGGGACCGCGTCACCATCCGTCTGAACTGGTGGGGCGCCGAGGAACGGCAGAAGCTGACGGCCGACGCCGTGCGGCTCTTCGAGAAGAAACATCCCCGCATCCATGTCCGGATGGAGTACTCGGACTGGACCGGCTACTGGGACCGCCTGGCCACGATGAGTGCCGCAGGAGACCCTCCGGACGTCATCCAGATGGACGCCCTCTACCTGTCCGCGTACGCGGACCGTGGAGCCCTCCTCGACCTCGGCAAGTCCAAGTTCCTGGACCGCGGCAGGCTGCCGGCCAAGCTGCTCGGCACCGGCCGCTACGAGGGAAAGCTGTACGCGGTCCCCAACGCCGTCACCGCCCCAGGCCTCGCCGTCAACACCACGCTCCTCGACAAGCTCGGACTGAAGCTGCCCGACACCAAGTCCTGGACCTGGAGCGAGTACGAGGTCTTCGCCGCCAAGGTGAACCGCGTCTCAGGCGGCAAGGTCGCGGGAGCGCTGCCCCTGGCGGGCTCGTCGGCGCTCGAGCTGTTCGCCCGCCAACGAGGCGATCGCCTGTTCAGCGACGACGGACACATCGTCCTACGGCCCGAGACACTCACTGCCTTCTGGAACGGGGCGGACCGGCTCATCAAGTCCGAGGCCACCCTGAGCAGGTCTCAACTCGCGGACGCCGCCGTGCTTCCCCTGGACCAGTCGCCCCTGGCTACGGGCAAGGCGGCGACGTCGGTCATCTTCGCCAGCCAGCTCGCCGCCTACGCCGCGGCGAGCGGCGGAGACGAGTTCATCCTGGTCGACCTCCCCTCTGGCGAGAAGGGCGAACAGGCAGTCGACTCAGGGCAGTTCATCAAGCCGGCGATGTACTGGTCGATCTCCGCGCAGACCCGGCACCCGGCGGAATCCGCGCTTCTGGTGAACTTCCTCACCGGAGACATGCAGACGGCAAAGATTCTGGGAGCCGAGCGAGGCCTCCCCGCTGTGCCTGCAGTGCGTGCGCAGGTCGCGGGATCTCTTTCCTCCGAGGACCGCCGTGCGGCCGAGTTCGTCGAGTCCATCGAGAACAAGGCAGAGGGCCCGGCGCTGGCGATCGCTCCCACGGGCGCCAACGACGTCGAGGCCTCCCTCACCCGCTACGGGCAGGAAGTCATGTTCGGCCGGGTCAGTGCGAAGGACGCAGCACGGGCCTTCATCAAGGAGATGGCTGACAAGATCTATTCAGCAGGCTGACCTTTCTCCGCGCGGTCGTCATCGCAGCGCCCCGGGCCGACTGAAGCGGCGCGCTGCCCACGCTTCGCCTTCGGCCGATGGCCCCGCGATGCACCTATCACCGAGAGACAGAGACCCGTGACCGAGCACCACGTCATCGACCAGAACCCCACCGCACCCCGCCCTGCGGAACACCCCGGCACCACACCCGGGCGGGGCGTCGTCCCCGACTTCGCGGCTCCCCCCGCCGACCGCCCCCGCCGTCGCTACGCGGTGGCCGGCACCGGCCACCGCGCCGGAATGTACGTCGAAGCCCTCCTCGGCGACCACGCCGATGTCGGTGAGATCGTCGCGTGGCTGGACCCCAACCCCGCCCGTATCGACTACTACGACGCGCGGGTCGGCCATGCCCTCGGTACATCCGGACCAGCGGGCCTGCCCCGTTACCTGCCTGCCGATCTGGAGCGGCTGATCGACGAGCAGTCCGTCGACGCGGTCATCATCACGAGCCTGGACCGCACCCATGCGGAACTCGTCGACCGCACCCTGCGCGCGGGCGCCGACGCCGTGGTCGAAAAGCCCCTGACGACGGACGCCGCAGGCTGCCGTCTAGTCACCAAGGCCGTCGCCGACACCGGCAGGGACGTCATCATGACGTTCAACTACCGCTACGCACCGCGCAATTCGACGCTGCGGCAGGTCATCGCGGACGGCGCCGTCGGCGAGGTCACCAGCGTGCACTTCGAGTGGATGCTGGACACCATGCACGGTGCGGACTACTTCCGCCGCTGGCACCGTGAGAAGACCAACTCCGGCGGCCTCTTGGTTCACAAGGCCAGCCACCACTTCGACCTGGTGAACTGGTGGATCGACGACGTCCCGGTCCGCGTGTACGCCTCGGGAGGTCTGCGTTTCTACGGCGATGCCAACGCCGCCGCGCTGGGCATGGGGCCGCGCCCTGAGCGGGGCACCGGCACCACCGGCGACCCCTTCGCCCTGGACCTCCGTGCCGATCCTCGCCTGGAGGCGCTCTACCTCCGCGCCGAACAGCACGACGGATACCGGCGAGACCAGGACCCCTTCGCGCCAGGAGTCACGATCGAGGACAACATGTCCGTGGTGGTCGATTACGCCCGCGGCGCCGTGCTCACCTACTCCTTGAACGCCCACAGCCCCTGGGAGGGCTACCGGGTCTCGATCAACGGCACAAGGGGCCGAGCCGAACTGTGCGTCGTCGAACGCGGCCACCTCGAAGGCAACCACCTCCTGGACCCCTCCGCCACCCCCGAGGACGGCGTGAGCGACGCCATCCGACCGACCGAAGAGCGCCTGATCGTGCAGAAGCACTTCCAGCGCGCCCAGGAAGTGACCATCCCCGACGGCATCGGCGGCCACGGCGGCGGCGACGCCATCCTCCTCATGGACATCTTCCGCCGTGATCTGCGCACGGCATCGGACTGCCTCGGCCGGGCCGCCGGATACCTCGACGGCGTCCGGGCCGTGGCGGTGGGCGCCGCCGCCAACCAGTCGCTGCTCACCCGACAGCCCGTCGACGTCGAGGACCTCCACCTCGGGGTCGACCTGACCGAGCACCGTACGGATGGGTCGGTCGCCCAGGGCCCACACTCCCGCGCCTGACTTCGCGCCCTCATGCCCACCCCGTACCCGGACCATCCCACCGACCCCATCCAGGAGATTGCCATGAGTCCATCCCGAGACGCAGGCATCGGCCGACGTGCTGTCCTCGCCGGCACCGCCGCAGGCGCCGTGAGCGCACTGACAGGACTGACACCCACGTCCGCCCAGGCCCGGAGCCGCACCCGGTCCGCGTTCGGAACCATCCGTAACGACACCTTCTGGCACGACACCGACGGCAACCCGATCTACTCCCAGGGCGGCGGAGTCTTCCGGTTCGGCGACCGCTACTACTGGTACGGGGTCCGCTACGCCGGAGGCGAGCTGTACTACGCCAACCCGACACGCCGCTATGACACGTACGCCACCTTCGTCGCCATCACCGCCTACTCCTCAAGCGACCTGGTGAACTGGACATTCGAGGGGAACATCGCCACGACGGCGACGCCTCTGCACATCCCGCCCTCCAAAGACGTGGCCGGCGACTCACTGTCCCGGGTGAAGACCCTGTCCGACACCTCCTGGCTGGGCCGCCTCGGGGTCATGTACAACCCGAACACCCGCAAGTACGTCCTGGTGACACAGATGAAGTCGGCCTTCGACGAGAACCCGACCGGACGGGCCCTCCTGTTCCTCCAGAGCGACACACCCACCGGCGACTTCACCTACGCCGACATCCAAACGCACATCGAGAACGTAGGACACCAGGGGACCGGCGACCAGACGGTCTTCACGGACGACGACGGCAGCAGTTATCTGGTCTTCAGCAACCCCAGCGGCCGTCAGAACTCCTACATCAGCAAGATCTCCGACGCCGACGCGCTCAGCATCGAACCCGCCAAGAAGGTCGGCTACATCCCCGCCGGCCGCGAGGGCAACGCCATGTTCAAGCTGAACGGGATCTACTACATCGCAACCTCGGACCTGCACGGCTGGAACTCCTCGCACACGTACATCATCCAGTCCAGAACCCAGGACATCCTCGGCGAATACTCGAGCGAATACATCCTGCCCGGGACCGAGAAGGACTACAGCCACGTCACCCAGACCGGCTTCTTCCTCACCGTCAAGGGCACCAAGCAGGACACTGTCATCTACGCAGGCGATCGCTGGGCGAACTTCGCCTGGAACGGGCTGGGTTACAACCAGTGGGTGCCACTGTCCATGAGAGCCGGTCGCCTGGCCTTCCACTCACTGAGCGAGTGGCAGCTGAACGCACGAACCGGGCAATGGAGAGAAGGCCGGGGCAACAACTACATACTCAACCCCGACTTCGCCGCCGACCGGGTGCCGGTCACCGCACTCACCGGTTGGACCACAACCATCGACACGGGCTTCTCCACGAACCCGTTCCTGTCCAACACCTCCCCGGGCGCCAATGGTTCGCGTTTCGCCGCCGCGCTCGGCAACCCTGGCGCGTTCTCGGGATCGGTGTCACAGGACATCGATGTCCCCCCGGGCACCTACCGGCTGACGGCCACAGCCAGAGCAACTCAAAAGCTCCAATACGCACGCATCATGGTCAGGGGCGGACGAGGGGAGAGCTACGTTCTTGATCTCACGCAGACAACGTACGGCTGGCAAGAACACGCCCTCGGCAACCTGTGTCTCACGTCCGGCCGTGTCAGCATCAGCATCGAGGCCCGCAGCCAAGCACACGACCAGAAGGTCTCTGTCGACTCGCTCTCGCTGGTGCGAGCGGGAACGGGAACCTCACAACCCACCTCTACGGCAGAGTAGCTGTCGGGAGGCCGTTCACTCCATCGAGCCTGGCCACGAGGCAGGCCCTCACTCGAGCTTGCGTCGTGCGAGTTCCTCCCAGGAGCGTGCACGCGCCTGAGTGGCCCAGTCTCCCACTTCTGCGTTGGGCCCAGTCATTGACATGGCCATCGGCAGAGCTTGAGGGATTTCTCCCCTGTGCGATTTCGCCGGCAGAAGTCGCTTACACCTCTGAAGTTCTATGCGAAGGAACCCGCATGCCAAGCCCTTCACGTCCGGGACCCCGTCCGCGTGCCGCCGTCGTCGGCACCGGCGGAATCGTCACCGGTAACCATCTGTCCGCCCTTGCCTGCCTGCGCGACCGCATCGACCTGGTTGCCGCGGTCGATGTGGACCGTGGCCGGCTCGACGCCTTCTGTCACCGGGCCGCAGAGGCCGGATTCGCGGATGTCTCCGCGTACTCCGACCTGACCGCGATGCTGGAGGAGGCGCGGCCCGATCTCGTTCTCATCGGCACCCCGCCGGTGCTCCACTGCGAACAGACCGTCGCGGCACTGAAGGCGGGCGCTTGGGTGCTGTGCGAGAAGCCGCTCACCCTCTCCCTCGCCGAGTACGACGAGATCGCCGCCGCCGAGGAGGCCTCCGGCGCCTACGCGTCCGTGGTCTTCCAGCACCGCTACGGTTCCGGCGCCGTGCACGCCCGCTCGCTGCTCGCCGAGGGCACGCTCGGCCGCCCCCTCGTCGCCCAATGTCAGACGACCTGGTACCGCGACACCGCCTACTACGAGGTTCCCTGGCGCGGCCGTTGGGCCAGCGAGGGCGGCGGCCCGGTGATGGGCCACGGCATCCACCAGTTCGACCTGATGCTGCATCTGCTCGGCGAGTGGACTGAGGTCAAGGCGATGGCGGCCCGGCTCGTGCACGACACGGAGAGCGAGGACGTGTCGACCGCGCTCGTCCGGTTCAAGGACGGCGCCCTCGGCACGGTCGTCAACTCCGTGCTCTCGCCGGACGAGACGAGCCGCATCCGCATCGACTGCGAGAAGGCCACCGTCGAGCTGACCCACCTGTACGGGCACAGCAACGACGACTGGCGCTACACCCCGGCCCCCGGAGCCGAGCAGCCGCCCGCGCCCGCCGCCGACGTACCCAGCTCGCACGCCGCGCAGCTGACCGCGCTGCTCGACGCGTACGACGCCAGCACCCGCCCGCCCGGCAGCGGTCAAAGCGCCCGCAGCACGCTGGAGTTCGCTGCCGCGATGTACAAGTCGGCCTTCACCGGCGCCACCGTCAAGGCCGGCGAGATCGGCCCCGGCGACCCGTTCTATGCCGCGATGCACGGCGACCACCCGGATTGGAGCCCGAAGCAGTGAGCAGTGACGCAGTGAACACCCTTGAGGTCACGCACACCCTCGGCGAGCGCATCGTGGTGCGCGCCACCGCCACCGGCACGGACCTCTTCTCCTACGTCTACAAGCCGGACCCTTCAGGATTCGAGGCCCGCAAGCCGTACGTACATCCGCTACGCACCCTCTCCGGCAACCTGGTCTCGGGGTACCGGCCAAACGACCACCGCTGGCACAAGGGCCTGCAAATGACGGCCAGCCACCTATCCGGGCAGAACTTCTGGGGCGGCGACTGCTATGTCCACGGCAAGGGTTACCTCCCACTGCCCGACCGCATCGGCTCGATGCGCCACGACGGGTTCGAAGCCGTGGACGCGAGCGGCGACGAGCTGGCCTTCACCGAGGGCCTCACGTGGATCGAGAACGGCGGCGTGGAGTGGGCCCGCGAGAAGCGCGGGGTGCGGGTGCACTCCGTGGACACGGAGTCCGGCTCGTACGCCATCGACTGGTCGATCGAGCTGACCAACACGCGCGCCGACGGGGAGGCGCTGCACTTCGGCTCGCCGACCACGGCGGGTCGCGAGATGGCCGGCTACACGGGTCTGCAGTGGCGCGGGCCGCGCGACTTCACGGGCGGCACGGTGCTCGGGCCGCAAGGCGAGGCCTCGGAGAGCGGGTTGATGGGCTCGCAGGCGCCGTGGCTGGCGTTCGCTGGTGAGCACGACGACATCGACGCCCACTCGACGCTGGTGTTCGCACACGCTCCCGAGAACGCTCACGCGATCCACGCCTCGCACTGGTTCGTGCGCTCGGAGCCGATCCCGACGGTCGCGTTCTCGTGGGCGTTCTTCGAGGAGTTCGCGCTGCCGGCGGGCGAGAGGTTCCGCTACCGGTACCGGATCGTGGTCGCCGACGGCGCCTGGGACCGGGAGCGGGTCGTCGCCCGGCTCAAGGGGCTGGCGTGGTGAGCCTGGACCGCCCGCTGCCCGGCGGGATCGGCCTCTCCCACCTGTCCGCGTACGACTGGGAGGCGGCGGACGGCGTCTGTGGCGGCAGCCCGCATCTGCACCTGGTGTGCACGGAGGCGTACGTCGTGACGGGCGGGCGCGGCGCCGTGCAGACGCTGAGCCCGGACGGCTACCGGGACACCCCCCTGGAAACGGGATCGCTGGCGTGGTTCGAGCCGGGCACGGTGCACCGCATGGTGCAGGGCGAGGATCTGCGGATCACCGTCCTGATGCAGAACAGCGGGCTGCCGGAGGCGGGTGACGCGGTGTTCACGTTCCCGCCGGAGTACCTGACCGACCCGGAGAGGTACGCGACGGCGGCCGCCCTGCCCAGCCTCGCGGGACCGGAGGCGGAGGATGCGGCGCGGCGCCGTCGGGACTTGGCGGTCGAGGGGTATCTGCCGCTGCGCGAGGCGCTCGCGGCGGGCGACGCCGAACCCCTGCGGGCGTTCCAGCGGGCCGCGGCCGCGCTGGTCCGGCCGCGCGTGCCCGCCTGGCGGAAACTATGGCACGCAGGCGCCCTGGCCGCCGCCGAGCGGACCGGGGCACAGCTCGACAGCCTGGAAAGGGGCGACGCGGAAGGCTACCTGTCTTCGTCGACCATGCACGTCGCCGAGCCCACGCGCCACGGCGGACTCGGCATGTGCGGGCGCCGCGAGGAGTACGCCGTGGAGGGGGCGACGGTGCCGCGCTGAGGGCGGCATACCAGCCCACTCCGTGGGCCCGCGCCTCACCGTTGGCGGGCCCCGGCGGCCCGCTGGGCAAGCCGACGCAGGTGCGTGACCCGTTGAGTGCCTTCGTCACCGGGCTCAAGGGCTTCGGCGGGCTGGGCACCTTCTTCTGGGAGCCGCAAGGCTACGCTCCGTTCATCGAGGGCAACAACAGTTGCGCCTGGGATCCTACGACGCGTCGCCCCATCGCCGCCTTGGAGTTCCTCAACGCGTAGGGGCTGGGCCGAGGCGTGCGGCCACGGTGGGCAGCCGTGCCGTGGCCGCACGCCTCGGGGGGCACATCAAGGAAGAGGGGCTTCCGTGCCGGACCGTCGTCTCCGGATACGTGGACGACTGGGGCCGTGTGGTTGGCGGTGATGCGCAGTCTCGCCATCGCCCAGCGACGCATCCTTGCCGCTGTGACACGTCTTGACGGCCATGTAACACCGCCGTAGCGTCTTCGTGCATCGATCGTGAACGTTCACGGGAGCGTTCACGGACCCCCATGGCAGCCCGAGGAGGCGCCGGATGAAAGCACGCGGAGCCGCGGCAATGTCGCGTGATGGCGGAACCACGTCTCGATGGCACCGACGAGAGGCCACCACCATGGGCAGCAGGAGAAGGTGGAGCCGAGGCGGGAGCAGGCGGTGGCGGAGTCTGACCTGTGCGCTGACGGCGGGCGTCTTCCTGCTGGCCGCGGCTCATGGCGGGCCTGCCGTGGGTGACGAGGCGCACCGCGACCGGGGCGGCCACAGTGGACCCCGTATGGAGGAGGTCGACCGAGGGCTTACGGCCGTTCCGACTGACGAGGGGGTCTTTCTGAGCTGGCGGCTGCTCGGGTCAGAGGTGACCGGCCACACGGCCACCGGGATGGCGGGCGCTGACTTCCGCGTCTACCGGGACGGCAAGCGCGTCGCGACGGTCACCGGCAGCACCAACTACCTGGATGAACACGCCTCGCCGGACAGCGAGTACCAGGTGGCGGCGGTAGAAGCCGGCAGAGAGGCCGACCGGAGTGCGTCCGTATCACCGTGGGCCAAGGGCTACCACGAGTCCCCCTGCGCAGGCCGGCGGACGGTGTCACTCCGGCCGGGGAGAAGTACACCTACAAAGCCACAGACATGAGCGTCGGCGACGTGCACGGGGACGGCGCCTACGAGTACGTCCTGAAGTGGGAGCCGTCCAACTCCAAGGACGTATCGCAGGTCGGTTACACCGGCAACACCTACATAGACACCTACGAGAGCGACGGCACCCTGCTGTACCGCATCGACCTCGGCGTCAACATCCGCTCCGGCGCGCACTACACCCAGTTCCCCGTCTACGACTTCGACGGCGACGGCCGCGCCGAGCTGATGATGAAGACGGCGCCCGGCACCTCGATCACCCGATACGCCAAGGACGGGACAGCCACGAGCCGGGAGTACGTCACCATGCCACGTGCCGACGTCCGCGCCGGCCACTCCCACAAGGACGACTACCGGCTCAGCGCCGAGAGCTACCACGACCACCTGGTGGAAATGTTCCAGGGCTGGCACGAGCACCCCGAGGTCGTGGGCGGGAACTGGCCCGCCACCATCGAAAGGGCACTGGGAGCCGAGGACGAGCTGTCATTCAGGTATCCGCTGTCCCGGACCGATGCCGAGGAACTGGCCGACTACTTCATCGACGTCTACGCCCCGGCCCGTTCCAGCCGCAACAAGCTGCGCGACTTCGAGGGCTTCATCCTGGACGGTCCGGAGTACCTGACGGTCTTCGACGGATCCACCGGTGCCGAACTGGATACGGAGCGATACCCCGTGCCACGCGGCGACGACGGGCTGCTGTGGGGCGACTACGCGATGGCGAACATCGAGCCGGGCAACCGAGTGGACCGCTTTCTGTCGGGCGTCGCCTACCTCGACGGCCGTCATCCCTCGGCGGTGTTCAGCCGCGGCTACTACACCCGTGCCACCATCGTCACCTATCGCTGGGACGGCAGGAAACTGCGTGAGCAGTGGCACGTGGACAGCGGGCACGCCCCGATGGCCAACCCGTTCAACGATCGCCCGCACGGTGTCGAGGGCACCGACCCGGAGTACGGCAGGCTGACGTCCCAGGGATTTCACTCGCTCAGCGCGGCGGACGTCGACGGAGACGGGCGCCAGGAGATCGTCTACGGCTCGGCCACCGTCGACGACGACGGCGACTTGCTCTACAGCTCCTACGACGTCCTGCCGGAAGGCAGCGAGGCACCGGGTGAACTCGCCAAACTGGGGCATGGCGACGCCATGCACGTGACCGACCTGGACCCGCAGCACCCGGGCCTGGAGATATTCACCGTGCACGAGGACGCTCGTGCACCGTACGGCTATGCGATGCGTGACGCGGCCACGGGCGAGGCGCTGTGGGGCGGCTTCGCCGGCTACGACGTCGGTCGCGGCATGGTGGGCGACATCGACCCGGGCATCCCTGGCTACGAGGCATGGTCGAGCGACCCCGGCCCCAGCGGCACACCACTTGGGCTGTGGGCTGCGAACGGGGAGCGGATCGGGGATTCCGGGCCCGGAACCAATCACAGCATCCGATGGGCGGGCGACATGACGACCCAGATCATCAGGGGAGGCGACCTCTACGGCGACTACACCACGCCCACCCTGGTGAACGGGCGGGGAGACACACTGCTGACCGCCGAAGGCGCGACAACCGTCAACGGCAAGCACCCGTCCTTGGTCGCTGACGTCCTGGGCGACTGGCGCGAGGAAATGCTCCTGGCAACGCGGGACAGTTCCGCGATGCGGATCTACACGAGCACCGAGCTGACCGACCACAAGCTGTACACGCTCATGCACGACCCGCAGTACCGGGTCGAGGTGGCACGCCAGCAGACCACCTACAACCAGCCCTCCTACACCAGCTTCTATCTTGCCTCCGACATGGACTGGGCGCAGGTCCCGACCCCCGGTCGCCGGCGCTGAGCAGAAGCCACCGGCGGGCGAGTGATCGTCAACCGATGTGCTCCCGAGGTGGGAGACGCATATTTCCAGGACCGGAAGCCACAGGAGCTTATTGATGACCCATCAGGCCGAGCGGAGTGAGTCCTCGCCCGCCACGTTGTATGTCGGAGCCAACTACCATCCGCACGATTCGGATCCACGGCAGTGGGAACGCGATGTCCGCATGATGAAGGAGGCCGGGCTCACCGTCGTACGCCTCGGCCACCTGGCTTGGGACAGCTTCGAACCCGCGGACGGCCAGTTCGAGTTCACCTGGTTCGACGACGTCATGGATCTGATGCACGACGCGGGAATAGGGGTGATCCTCGACATCGCCGTCCGGCCGGCCCCGCTCTGGCTGCACCGGAAACACCCGAGCATCAGCATCACGGATTCGACCGGCAACCGGCTGTACCCCAACACCCGCTACATGGTCGATGTCGGCGACCCCGCGTACCGCGAACACGCCCTGCGCTTCGCCGACACACTGACCCGCCGCTACGCCGCTCACCCGGCACTGCTGGCCTTCGGCGTCGACAACGAACCGGGCGACGGACCGTACTCGTACTCCGAGACGGTCCGCTCCCGCTTCGTCTCCTGGCTGCGAGGGCGGTACTCCACCGTCGAGAAGCTGAACCATGCCTGGGCAGGACAACGCTGGTCCCGTCGCATCGGCGATTTCGACGAAGTCGGACTACCGGTGTCAGGCAGGACCGAGGGCGCCCCGGAACGTCTGCTGGACTTCCGGCGATTCGTCTCCTGTGAAATCAACGAATTCCTGCTCTCTGTCATCAGCCGAGTCGAGGAGAATGCGCCCGAAGCCCACCGCACCGGCAACTCCTGGTACTACACCGAAGCCGGGCGCTACTTCGACTACGCGGAGATCGCCTATTCAGGAAGGATGGACCGCGACGGCATGGGTTTCTACCCGGGGCCGTCGCTCGTGGACAACACCGGCCTCCACGAAGCCCTGCTCGGGATCGCCCGGATTCGTCTCGAGGCCGACACCCCCTTCTGGTGCACGGAGTTCACCACCATGACCGCGGCCCCCGGCTCGGTGCGGAAGAGCGCTTACGCATCGCTGCTCATGGGAAACCAGATGGTCTGCGGCTGGACCTGGCAGACGATGCACGGCGGAGAGGAGCAGTACCTGCAGGGGATGGTGGACTGGGACGGTGAACCCAACCGGAAGTGCGACGAGTACCGCCAACTCGCCAAGGAGTTCGCCAAGATCCAGGACTGTGGTTTCCCCTACCGGTCACGGGCCGAGATCGGACTCGCCTTCTCCTTTCCGAGCCAGCTCGCGAGCGCCTTCCTACCGGAGAAGCACGACGTCCAGCTCCAGACGTGCTTCGACGCGGTCCTCGATCGAAATCTCGACCAGCGTGTGGTCGATGTGAGCCGCAGCAGCCTGCAGTACCAGATCCTCCTCCTCCCGGGCGTCGCACTCATGGACGAGGAATCGGCAGCGCGCATACGGCGCTTCGTCGCCGACGGCGGGACGGCCGTCATGACCTCCTACTCCGCTTCGGTCGATGTGACCGGCCAAGTCTTCGCCACCGCCAGGCCAGGCCTCCTCGGCGACGTGTTCGGCATCAGGATCGGGTCCTACCAGGAGCCGCATGTGCTCAACGAGCTGGCTGGCGGCAAACTGAGGGGCGAGGAGCTGGACATCGTCCACGGGGACAGACACCTTCGCGTCGAGGCCCCGCGCATCGACGAGATCCACCCTCGTACGGCACGCGTAGCGGCCTCCGCAGTCGGACTCGACCGCGACTACCCGGTGGTCACGGTCAACGCCTACGGAAAGGGCCGCGCCATCTACGTCGGTGCTCCGGCGCGGCGCGCGCTCATCGACATCGTCCTCGACTCCGAGCTCGAGCTGAGGGGAATCCGCCCCGACCTCACGGTGCCGCCGGGCGTTCTGGCACGGGCCATCGACGCTACGCACCTGCTGTACGTAAACCTTGAGGGCGAAAGCAAAGCGATCGCCACGCCCGGCCCGTCGCGCAGTGTGCTGCATGACCACGCCCATGCTGATGACGGCTTCACGCTCGCCCCGTTCGATTCCGACCTCGTCGAGCTCTTCCCGCGGCCGGCACCGTCTGCGACGACGATCTGACAGCCGGTTCGCGGGCGAAACGACGCGGCGAGCCCTCCAGCACGAACGCCGCCGGCCTGCGTATCGCCGTTCCTCTCCCTGCGTGGTGAGACCCACATCACGCATGAGGTCGCCCGGTTTTCTGTGACCTGAGGCGTGCGCGTCGGTCACCCGTGCGTAAGGGATCGGACCTACGCGACCGCACGGTCGCCGGAAGGTGAGATGAACCAAGTGCCCCGGGAGCGGAGCCCTCCTGGTCCCGGCCGGGCCGAGCAGTGCCGTGTCCCTCGTCAGGAGGCGGCCGCAGCAGACGCCCGGCACCGTGGCAGGTCGACCGCCGAGCGGGCGGGCGATCCTTGACCGCACAGGGTGCGGACGTGCAGCAGCACGCCCCCACGGACATCCCGCACCCCACATCCCTCCACGACTGCAAGGAACGCGGATCATGCGACACCACAGGAATCAGCACCGGAGTCGGCGTAAGACCATGTCGATCACGGCGGCGAGTGCCACGGTACTGGCTGTCGTGGCGGCGACCGCGGCGGTGCAGAGCAACGCCTTCGGCAACGAAGAGGAGCAAACCGCCGCGTCACAGTCACCGGCCGAGGCGCAGGCGCAGGAATGCGGGGCGGGCGCCTTCCAGGCGGAGGTCGCGAAGACGGGGGACACCTGGAAGGCCCGTCACGGCGACACCGTCCTCTACACGGGCGACGACATGTTCGCCGCCATGAGCGCCGGCCTGGACAGCCTGACGCCGAACCGCACGACCAAGGAGCGCATGGTTGTCCTGGGGTCGGGGACGATCAGCGCATCGGAGCGGCTCAAGCTGCCCAGCTACACCGTCCTGGACGTCTGCGGCACCATACACGCGACAGGCGCCGTCGCCACCGACACCGGGCCCATCTACTCCAGGGACACGACCGACGTCGAAGTGCAGCACGCCAAGATCACCGGTGCGCCGATGTACGGGATGTTCTTCCGCAGCGTCAGCAACCTCACCCTGGGGGAGATCGACATGCGCCTCAGCGGCGGCCTGGGAATCAGGATCGACAACGGCAGCAAGACCGCCCCTGCGACCAACACCCGGATCGACAACGTCCATGTCTCGGGCGCCAGCTCCAACGCGGTCGAAACCGCAGGCCTGGACGGCGTCACCATCGGTACGGTGACAGCCCGCGACGTGGGTGAAGCCGGCCTGCTGCTCAACACCACCACGAACGCCGAGGTGGGAACGGTGGACGCCGAGAACGTCGGCTCCGGAACCGGCTACGCCGCCTTCCGGATGGCCAATCGGAACGGCCGGATCGGTGACAGCTACGAAACCAACATCCACGTCGAGCGGGTCATCGCCCGGGGAGGCGGGCGTGGCATCTTCTGCGTCTCCGAGAGCGGGGGAGCGGTGATCGACCGCGTCGACATCGCTGACACCGAGAACAACGCCGTCCTGGTGGAGAACTGCTACAACGTCACCATCGCGGCGGAGGGCGGCACCGTCTCAGGGGCTGGAGGCATCCGGATCGCGGCCCGCGACGAATTCGCGAACACGAGCGACGTCACCCTGGGAAATCTGACCGTGACCGACTCGTTCATCGAAGAGAGCCCGTGTGCTGAGAACACCGTCATCAAGGATGTCGAGTTGGTGAACACCACAAAGGACGTCTGCTGATCCCTCACGGGATCCATCGCCGCGGGCCGGTCGGTCGACCGGCCCGCGGCGCTCATGGGACATGGTGGGTTCACCGGGGCCGTCCGGTAGGGCACGAGTCGAGTACCAGCGGCTCGCGCCACCCTGCGAGGGACCCGACCGGGTAGGGCAGGTCGGGTCCCTCGTGGCCTTGGAGGGACGGTGACTCGGCGGAGGGCGGCCACCGAGTGCTGCGCCCGCAACCAGCCGCGCGGATCGTGACGCGGCCGTGGCGGCCCTCACGGGCATGGTGATGCCTGCGGCCCGGCAGTCAGGAGCACTCGCAGCACCGCCGTCGCTTCAGTGACGACCGGACGACGGTCCTGCGGACGTGCTGTCCGTCCTGCGCACGGGTGCCCGCTCGTCTGCGCCGAGGGGCACCCGCAGGGGCCAGGATCAGGCGTCAGCGGTGCACCTGGAGGCGGATGGTGTCGTACATGACACCCGCCATGGGCTGCATCCAGTTGTCGGACGTGGGCGCTTCTGCCGGGGCGGCGGGGGCGAGGGCGAGGACGTTCTCGCCACGGTGGATGAGGCCGGCGGGAAAGCTGATGGTCTTCAGCTGACGGTGCATGCCGCGGACGGCCAGCCGGTAGCTGCAGGCGTCACGGTTCACACCGGGAAGCGGGGTGAAGGAGGCGATCTCGGTGCCGTTGAGGGTGACGGCGAGTGTGCCGAAGACGGCGCCGGTCAGATGGATGTCGAGATAGCCGGTGCCCCGGCGGTAGCCGTTGGAGTCGAAGCGGATCTTCCAGGTCTCGAGTGAGCTGTCGGCCGTGGTTCCGCGCCACGCCAGCTGGGTGGGCGTGCCCGGCGTCCTGACGGCGGGGTGGAAGTAGTTCCAGTCGGTGGCCGGGTCGTCGACGCCGACCTTGAAGTCGACCCCCTCGGGGAAGTCGTACGGGTACTCCAGCCATGTCAGGGTGTCGCTGTAGCCGCTCCTGCCGCCGGAGATGTGGAACTCCTGGGCGGAGCGGTCGGGGGTGCCGATCTGCCAGAGCGTGGTGCCGTGGCTGGTCGGGGCCCAGACAAGGGTTCCTGTGCTGACGGCTGTGGCCGCCGGCACCTTGATACCAGGGCGACGGTATTCGCCGAGGACGCCCTTTGAGAAGGCGGCCAGTGTGTAGGTGCCGGGCCGGACGGCGGGAATGGTGAACCGGCCGTCCGTGCCGATCTTCGCGGAGTAGACGTAGCCGTGTCCGTTGTGCTGCCAGTCGTTGCCGTCGAGCGTGGCGCTCTGCCATACGCGGTCGGGCTCAGGCTGGTAGAGGAGCGCCCAGCCGTTGTCGGCGGGACCGCGGGAGGAGACGACGATCTTGCCGCTGACGGTGGAGCGAGTGGTCGCGGCATAGGTGGGATCGGTGATCCACCGGTACGGCCAGGACTCCTGTTCCCGCGCAGCGGTCTGCTTGGCATCCTCCCAGAGGGTGGCGACGTTCGTCTCCTCGTCGCCGGCCGCGACTTCGCCGATGTGGAGGTAGGAGGGGCCGTAGACCTTTTCCCAGCCCTTGGGCGGCTGGACATCGATGCCGTAGTGGCTGGACACCGGGTGCCAGAGCAGGATCATGCCGTTGTAGTAGTCGTGAGTGGTCAGCTCCTGGCGGGTAGGGCCGCCGAACCAGTCCTTGTTGGCCTGTATGAGGGAGAGGCCCACCCGGCCGTTGGACATCATGAAGACATTGCTGTCCCCTTCGAGATTCGACTTGTTCTGGTACTTCGAGTAGATGGAGCCGTCGGGCAGGGCGTAGACCGAGTCCTGGAGGGTGACCCCGCCTGCCAATTCCTCCGCGGTCGGGCGCCGCTGGACCCCGCGGTCGTCGTCGACGACGAACCACCGGAAGGCCGGGTCGTCGGCGGAGTAGGCGTACCGCAGCTGCCCGAGTGAGAGGCCGTCGGGCATGGTCTCGGGGTACTTGATGATCCAGTAGTTGTACAGGCCCGATCGCCCGCGCTCGAGGACGAGGCGGATGTCGAGGTAGAAGCCCAGCAGCGAGGGGTCGTTGTCGAGCATGGAGATCTCGACGCGGTCGGCCGTCTCGGTGACGACGCTGAAGGAGGCGTTCTTCAGGCCGACGGATACGGTCGCCCCGGAGTAGTTGATGGGCGTGTAGCCGTTGCCGCTACGCCCTGAGAGCAGGTTGGTGTCGCCGTTCCCGTGATCGCTGGCGAGGAGGCGGAGATCGGTGATCTTTGCACTGGCCTTGACGACGGTGAACTGGATGATGCCGTTGGCGAGCGTGACTGTGGTGCCGTTGTCGACGAGCGTCACGCCGGGCCCGTCTGTGGTCTTCCCGGCGTTCGCGGCGAACGCGGTGGCCGCAGGGAGGGAGAGGGCTGCTGTCCCGGTGGCTGCGCCGATGAGACCGAGCGCACCGCGTCGGGTGATGGGGCTGGGCATGGTTGCTTCCCTTCGAACATCGTTGTCGCCCAGGAGCTGGGCTTTGTTTCGGCAGCGCGGCCCGGTACGTGAGTGGGGCCGGGGCCGGGCAGCCTCGTGCGGCCGGCTCGCCGGTGGGCCGGAGGGCGGCCCGGGGGTGCAGGAGCAGGCCACTGGGTGCCGCGGCCGCCTCCGGTCACGGTCGCGCGAGCGACGCTGGAACGCCGGCCTGCGGGGACACGCCACCCGCGGATGGTGCGCGCCGTGAGCTCACGAGTCGCTCGGCCGACGCCACGGCATGTCCGGCTCCCGCGCCCATGGACGGGCTTTGTGGATGTGGTGCAGTCGGTGCTTCGCTGTCCGACGTCGGCCCTTGCCTGCCTCGCTGCGCCTGGTCTGCCCCGGCTACGACCTCTTCGGCGTCATCGTCGGTTCTCCCAGGCCGTGGGAGGCCTGGGGGGGGCGGGCTTCAGCGGCCCAGACCTTGCTCGGCGTTCTCCACGACCTTGGCCGCGCCTGCGGGCGCGCTGGTCTTTCCGAAGATCACGTCGTCGTAGACCCGCTGGAAGTCGGACTTGAGGGCGGCGCTGCCGCTGGGCCAGAACCAGGAATCCGAGGGCATGAGCCGGTCGGCAACCTTCGTCTGGAAGTCGCATGTCTGCTTGTCGGGGCCGGTGGCTTGCGCGCAGACCGCGTCCTTGTTGTCGGAGTTGGGTGGCGTGCCGCGGGTCGTCCCCAGTGTTCTGCTGGCTTCCGCGTCGTTCACCAGGAAGTCCAGCAACAGGGTCGCGGCTTCCTTGTGGGAGGAGCGCTGACTGACCCCGTAGTACACCGGCGGCAGAGCGGGCATGCCGGACGCAGTCGTGCTGTCGCTCGGGAGGGGTGCGAGTCCGATAGCGCCCGGGTAGCTGGACACGTAACTGGACACGCCGGAGTCGTACGAGGTCTCCGAGGCCGATTCCTTGGCGATCATGGGGGAGTTCTGTACCGAGCCGTCCGACTTGGTGGTCACCTCGGGTGGGGTGATGGCCTTCTTCTGACGCAAGGAACCCAGCATGCTCCAGTACTCGGCGAGGTCATCCTTGGTGAAGCCGAGCTTCGAGTTGGTGGCGTAGAGGGCCTTGCCCCGCTGGTGCAGCCATGCTTCGAACAGGTCTGCGGACCAGCCGAAGTCCGATGCGCCGGCGCGGCCGGTCTTGTTCTGCACCTTGACCATGTCGGCGGCGAACCGGTCCCAGGTCCAGCCTTCTTCTGGAATGCTCACCCCGGCCTTGGCGAACAACTCCTCGTCAAAAACGATGAGTTCGGTCGTGAGGCCGGCGGGCATGGCGTACTGCCTGCCGTCGGCCTTGCCGCCGGCGAGGAGGCTGGTGGGGATCTTGTCGGTCTTCAGCGACTTGCCTACGTACGGCGAGAGGTCGGCAAGCTGCCGCTTCTGCTGGTACTCGCCGAAGGTGGGGCGGTCCAACTGCAGCAGGTCAGGTGCGGCACCGCCGGCGATCTGCGTGGTGAGCTTCTGCACGTAGGCGGGGTAGCCGCTGAACTCGGCCTGGACGTTGATGTTGGGATGCTTCTTCTCGAACAGTGCCACTGCCTTCTTGGTGGCTGCGGCTCGGTCCTCGTTGCCCCACCAGACGAAGCGGATGGTCTGTTCGGAGTCGCTGCTCACGTCGTCCGGCGACGAGCATGCGGTGAGCGTTCCCGCCAGGGTGAAGGCGGCTGCGGCCAGCACGCTCCAGCGGCCCCGACGGGGGGTGCGACCTCTCATGGGAGTCCCTCTTGATTCGACGGCGAATAGGTGAGATGGGGGGAGTTCCTCGCTGCGACCGGGTATGGCTCCCCGTTCCGTGATCGCTCACGTGAACGCTCACGGAAGATTGGCGGAGACGTTACGTCCGTGCATCGGCAGCGTCAATAGTTTGGACAGAGGTGCGAGTTGGCGAAGTCGAGAGCTTCCCCGACGGTCAGGCTGGACGGTTCGGACCACTCTCGCCGCTTCGATGGAGGCCGCTCAGCTCGGTCGCGAAGGGCGGAGCGGGGGTGGTCGGGGTGACGAGACCGCCCGCGAGGGGAGGATGGCTCGCTGGTGGCGGCCGACCTGCTGGACTACCGCAACCGCAGCGCCCCCCGGTGAACTGGGAGTACGCGTGATCACCGTAGGCGACGGCGGCGCCAGGGTGCGGCTGACGCGGAGGTGGTCCGTCGGTGCGCCGTGGGCGATCAGCTTCTCCGCCATGCCGGGCTCGCCGCTCCGCTGGCCGGCCACGGCTTACCGGTGTTCCGGGGGCTGAGACGTCCTGGTCCCGGATGAAGAAACCCGCGCAGTCGGGGGCGAGAAGGAGCGAGCCGGAAATGGGGCTGAGGCGCTGATCCTGGAGCGCTGGATCAGGTTGTGTCGAGAGCCTCGTGCGGACGCTCATCAGGCGGCGAACGGGGACTACTGGGTGGTGCTCGTGGACGCGGAGCGGGAGCAGTGGAGGTGGTGCCTCGCCAGACTCCCGGACCGCTGAGCTTGACCGCCTAACACCATGAGGTCGTCATGGCCATGGCGGAACGTGGGTTTCAACTGAGGAGAGCGAGATCGAGCGCGGGAACACTCAGCGTGCCCAGTGGCGGGTCGAGTTCCGCAGGGTCGAGTCGGCCGATGGCCGACCCGCGGTCGAAGGCGTGGGCTTGACCTGCGTGCTCGTTGACGGGTTCCAAGTCACGTTCCAGGGCATCCGCCTGATAGGCCGTGTGCCGTCGGAGGTGGACGCGGAGATGGAGGCTCGCGCGCTGGAGCGAGGCTTGGGCATTCGGTACTGGGGGAATCGCGGGCACCTCGTGGGACATCACTCCGGCTGAGGTCTGGCACCACGGATAGGCCGCCCTCGGCTTCGGCCGGCTGAGAACGGATCCGTGCGGTGAGCCGACGGCAACAGACGACGGCCTCGGCAACGCCGACAGAGACCAGGACGTACTCGGCATTGCGGGCATTCATAGCGCCGGTGCGGTTCCGACATCTGTTGCGCCGCCGGTCGCCGCCGGTGCGGGGCCGCTCGGCGACGTTCCGGTTCGCCTGGCCGTGGAGGTGCGCCAACGGTTCGTGCTTCGACGGCCGGTGGTCAGCGATGGAAGGGCGTACCTGGCGGTGCACCCCGGGCCGGTGTGATGACCGTAACCCCCCGCCCCCGGTGGTCGGCGACCAGGTCGTCAGGCGGATTCTCGCCACAGAGGCTGTGGAGTGACCGTGCGGACGATTGGCTCGTGCGGCCCGGCGTCATGTGCCTCCAGCAAAGTGTCGACAATGTCCGCCGCGGTCTTCGCGACGGCGAGTCGATCGATGGACAGCGTGGACAGCGAGGGGGTCGTGACGCTGCCGAGTGAGAGCCCGTCGATCCCCACGATGCGCACGTCGGCGGGGATGGAGACGCCGAGTGTGTGCGCGCCGTGAACTGCTCCCATGGCCATGAGGTCGTTGAACACGAGCACCGCGTCGAGTCCGGGGGAGGCGTTCCACAACCGTTGGAAACCTTCGGCGCCGCCGCGCATCGACTCCTCGGCCACGACGATCGAGTCGAGGGAATGGGCGCCCGCGAGCTTTTCGTACGCGCGCCGGCGCTGTGTGGGCTGATAGGGATTGGGATCCGTCGCGGCGTCGGACTCGATGAGGCCGAAGCGGGAAGCGCCTCGGTTCCTGAGCTCTGTCAGCAGTGCCTCGATCCCCTGCTCGAAATCGAGGTCGACCGAGTGCAGGCCGGGTACGGCGGCCGTTCGCTCGAACATCACCACGGGGACCCCCCGGGCAGCGGCGGCGAGGGCGGTCTGGTCGGGGGTGACGAAGTAGCCGAAGATGGCATCGACCTGGCCGGCCAGCGTGGAGATCAGTTCAAGATCGGTGCCTTGCTCGCGCGAGCACACGACCACTTGCCAGCCGCGCGCGGTGGCGACGTCCAGCACCTCCGCAGCCAGTTCCGTGTAGTACGGATTGCGGAACGAGGCGATCACCAGTCCGATTGCGTGACTTCTCTGGCGTGAGGCGAGGTTGCTGGCGAACCGGCTCGGGCGGTACCCGAGTGCCTCTGCTGCCTCCAGCACACGCTGCCGGGTCTCGGATCTGATCTCCGCCATGTCGTTCATGGCCCGCGTGACTGTCTGGCGTGAGACTCCTGCCGCTCGGGCGACGTCCTCGATCGTGATCCGCTGTTTGGCCACTGTCTCTCCCCGCTGATGGACGACGTTCATTATGCAGGTGCACGGTTGGTCAACTCGTCACACTCTTGCCAACTATTGACGCTGCCGACTCACGGACGTAACGTCTCCGCAAGCCTACCGTGAGCGTTCACGTGAGCGTTCACGGGACCGGAGAACTCGCCCATGAACGGACGGGGGCCTCCCGCTCATTCAACCGATTCACCGTCGAAACAAAAAGGGACTGCCATGACAGGTCGCATCCCCCGTCCGGGCCGCTGGAGCGTGCTGGCCGCAGCCGCCTTCACCCTGGCGGGCACGCTCACCGCGTGTTCGTCGTCGCCGGACGAAGTAGGCAGCGATGCGAAGCAGACCATCCGCTTCGTGTGGTGGGGCAACGAGGACCGGGCCGCAGCCACCGAGAAGGTGGTGAAGAGGTTCGAGAAGGAACACCCCAATATCAAGGTCCAGACCGAGTTCAGCGGCTACCCCGCCTACGTGCAGAAGCTGACCACGCAGATCGCCGGTGGCAACGCGCCCGACCTGCTGCAGCTGGACCGTCCGACCTTCGGGGAGTACCAGCAGAAGCGCCAGCTTGCCGAGCTCACCCCCTACGTCGGCAAGACGCTGAAGACCGACGGCATCTCCGACAGCCTCCTCGCGGGAGGCGAGGCCGACGGCAAGCAGTTCGCGATGCCGGCCGGCCTGACTACGCAGCTGTTCGTCTACGACAAGGACCTGTACGAGAAGGCGGGGGTCACCGTCCCCGAGGACGGCTGGACCTGGAAGCAGTTCGCCACCGACATGGCCAAGGTCCAGGCCGAGAGCGGCAGGGCGGGCACCACCGACTTCGGCTGGGCGATCGACTGGTTCGAGAGCTGGCTGCACCAGAACGGCAAGCAGCTCTACACCAGCGACCGCAAGCTGGGCTTCACCGAGGACGATCTCGAGCAGTACTGGAGCATGCTGGCGTCGATGCGGCAGAAGAAGGGCGTGACCGCGGCCGAGGACACCACGAAGATGGACGGCTCGGCGCAGAACTCAGCCCTCGTGGCGAAGGAGTCCGGATCGGAGATCGCATACGACTCCAGCGTGACCAGCTACGTGTCCACCTACCAGGGGAAGCTGGGCTACGCGCCGCTGCCGAGCGACAGCAAGACCGAATCCGGCATGGCCGCCCTGCCTCCCGTCTACTACGGCATCGCCAAGACCTCTTCCCACAAGGAGGCCGCCGCGCTGCTGCTCAACTTCATCCTGAACGATTCCGAGGCGGGCAAGGTGCTCGGGACCACCCGTGGCACTCCGCCCAACTCCGAGGTCGCGGCCAGTGTCTGCGCCTCGGCGACCGGCGCCGACAAGGAGACCTGCGACTTCCAGAGCAAGGTGAAGGACAGGCTCAGCCCCTCCGACACCTGGCTGTGGCCCAGCGGGAGCTCGGCCGTCAAGACGGACTTCCAGCGGGTCTACGACGACGTGATCTTCGGTAAGTCAAGCGCGTCCGCGGGCGCGGCCAAGGTCGTCGAGAACGCCAAGCAGTCCCTCGGGCAGTAAGACATGCGTCCCCCGCGGTCGGCCGCGACCGCGAGGCGCAGAAAGGATCACGCGATGCCAACCATCGCACAGGCTCGCTCCAAGGGAGAGCGAGCGGAGGCCCCCGTGCCCGAAGCGCAGGCGCGACCACCGCGCCGCCGGCGACAGCGGAGCGGAGCAGCATACGTCTTCCTGTCCCCCTGGCTCATCGGCGCCTCGCTGCTGACCGTCGGCCCCATGCTCGCCTCGCTCTACCTGGCCTTCACCGACTACGACCTCTTCAACACCCCCCGGTGGGTCGGCCTGCAGAACTTCGAGCGCATGTTCACCCAGGACGACCGCTACTGGAACTCCGTATGGGTCACCCTGAAGTTCGCGCTGGTCTCCGTCCCACTCAAGCTCGCCGCGGCGCTGGGCGTCGCGCTGCTCCTCAACAAGCCGCGACGCGGAACAGGCTTCTACCGCTCCGCCTTCTACGCGCCGTCCCTCCTGGGGGCCAGCGTCAGTGTGGCCCTCGTCTGGCGTTCCCTGTTCGGATCCAACGGTGTGGTCGATGACTTCCTGGGCATCTTCGGCATCCACATCGGCAGCATGGTCGACCAGCCCCGCTACGCACTGCTCACCGTGATAGCTCTGGCGATCTGGCAGTTCGGCGCACCGATGGTGATCTTCCTCGCGGGCCTGAAGCAGGTACCCAACGAGCTGTACGAGGCGGCAGCCCTGGACGGCGCCGGTCCTGTCCGGCGCTTCTTCTCCGTCACACTGCCCATGATCACTCCTGTCCTGCTGTTCAACCTCGTCCTGGAGATCATCCAGGCGTTCCAGTCCTTCACCGGGGCCTTCGTCATCGGCAGCGGACGCGGAGGGCCCAGCGACTCCGCACTCCTCTACACGCTGTACCTCTACCAGCGCGGCTTCAACAACTTCGAGATGGGCTACGCCTCCGCCATGGCCTGGGTGCTCCTCGTCGTGATCGCGATCATCACCGTCCTGCTGTTCCGCAGCTCGCGGAAGTGGGTCTTCTACGCCGGGGAGGGAACCCGATGAGCGTCCAGGCAGCGACCCCTGCCCCCTCCGTCACAGGCACGGAACGGCGAGGGCTCACCGTGCGCACCGTCCTGTGGCACGTGGCCGTCACCGCCCTGGTCCTGGTGCTGATGTACCCCGTGCTGTGGCTCGTCTCCAGCTCCTTCAAGCCGGCCGACGAGGTCTTGTCCAACCTCGCGTTGCTCCCCGACCACGGGACGACCTCCAACTACAGCCAGGTGTTCGGCGGCGTCGCCGGCTACAGCGTCTGGCAGTACTTCGGCAACTCGCTGCTCGTCTCCGGCCTCGCCGTGATCGGCAACGTCCTGTCCTGCGCGCTGGCCGGGTACGTCTTCGGCCGGCTGAAGTTCCGCGGGCGAGGGCCGCTCTTCGCCTTCATGATCGCGACGATCATGCTGCCGCATCACGTCGTGTTGATCCCGCAGTACATCATCTTCCAGAAGCTCGACATGGTTAACACCTTCTGGCCGCTGGTGCTGCCGAAGTTCTTCGCCACGGAAGCCTTCTTCGTCTTCCTGATGGTGCAGTTCGTACGCGGCCTTCCCAAGGAGTTGGACGAGAGCGCCACCATCGATGGTTGCGGCCCGTTCCGCACCTTCTGGTACGTGATCCTTCCGCTGCTGCGACCGGCCGTCATCACGACGTCGATCTTCACGTTCATCTGGACCTGGAACGACTTCTTCAGCCAGTTGATCTACCTGAACGACCCGTCGAAGTTCACTCTGCCTCTGGCCCTCCAGATCTATGTCGACCAGACCAGCCAGTCGGCCTTCGGACCGATGTTCGCCATGTCGGTTCTGGCTCTCGTTCCCATCGGACTCTTCTTCGTCGCGTTCCAGCGTTTCCTCGTCGACGGTGTCTCCACCTCGGGTCTGAAGGGCTGACCATGCAGACGACTGCCCCACGGGTCGCCGGCCGTGAGCCGCGTACCGGCCTGATGCGCCATCTGGAGCTGCCCGCCGAGGTCCTCTTCATCGGTGTCCTGGTGAGCATCGCCTCACTGCCTCTGGTGACCTCCCTCGCTGCGGCTGGTGCCGGCGCGACTCTGCTGCGTGAGATGACCGAGACGGAGCGGACTCCCACCGTGCGGCGCTTCGGTGCGCTGCTCGTCGAGTCCCTCCGGCAGCCGACCGCCCTGCTCGCCCCCACCGCCGCGGTCGCGGTGGCCGGCCTGGACCTGCTGGCGCTGGCCGCCGGCGTGCCCGGAGGGCGGGTGGTAGGCGTACTGACAGCTCTGGCCCTGATCTTCGTCGTGCTCGTCGGTCTCCGCAGCGCCGCGCGATGGCGGCCGGGCACGGCCTGGCGCGCCGCCCTGTCCGGTGCCGCCGAGTCCGTTGCGCGCGACTGGAAGGGCAGCCTGATGCTGGTCGGCGCCGTCGTGGTGCTCGGCGTCGTGGCCTTCGAGGTGCCCGCGTTCACGGTGATCCTCCCCGGCCTGCTCGTCCTTGCCGCGGTTGCCGTGGAAGGAAGGAGCCCCAAGTGACCCGGAGGATCGTGCTCGCGGGTGCGTCGGGATACGGAGCCACGTACCTGCGTGAGATCGCCCAGCTGGAAGCACGCGGGCTCGTCCGGCTCGTGGGGCTGTGCGATCTGCAGCCCCTGGGCCCGGACGCGGGCAAGCAGTTCGGTGACCGGCCCTTCGATACCCGACTCGACCGCCTTCTCGCCGGTACCAGCCCCGACCTGGCCGTCGTCGCGACTCCCATCCACACCCATCTGCCCTTGAGCCGGCAGGTACTGCACGCGGGCTGCCACCTGCTGCTGGAGAAGCCGCCCGCCCCGAGCGCCGCAGAGTGGCAGGAGATCCTGACGCTCTCCCGGCACGAGGAACTGAGCTGTCAGGTCGGCTTCCAGAGCCTCGGCTCCGGGGCCTGCACCCGGCTCACCGAGCTGATGGCCGCCGGGGAACTCGGAGAGATCCGGGGCATCGGCTGCTACGGCGCGTGGTCGCGTGATGCCGCGTACTACCAGCGTTCGGCCTGGGCAGGCCGACGGGAGCTCAACGGCGTTCCGGTCGCCGACGGCGCGTTGACCAACCCCTTCGCCCACGCCGTGGCCACGGCTCTGGCCCTGGACCGCAGCACCGGATGGGACGACATTGCCGACCTGGACGTGGAACTCCTGCGGGTCCGCGACATCCAGGTCGACGACACCTCATGTCTGAGGCTGAGGACCGCACGCGACACGGTGATCACCGTCGCGGTCACCCTCGCCGCCCGGACGCCCGCGGAACCCGTCATCGTCGTCCACGGCACCCGGCGCAGAGCTGAGCTGCACTACACGCGCGACCTCCTGCTGCTGGACGGACAGCGCGAACACCACGGTCGCACCTCCCCGCTGGAGAACCTCCTCGCGCACCTGGATGACGGGGTCCCACTCCATAGCGACATCGCGGCGTGCGGTGCGTTCACACGGGTCCTCGAGCACATCAATGCCACGCCCGAACCCCGGCTGATCAGCGAACGATGGCTCGCACACGAAGGTGACGGGTCCCGGACCCACATCCCGGGCGTGGAGCAAGCCGTCCGGGCGTCCGCCGAGCAACTGGCGACGTTCGCGGAACTAGGCGAGCCATGGGCGGTCTGATGCGGCTTCGGTCTTCAGGACCTTGCCGTGATGCCGTTGCCCCCCGACGGCAACAAGATCGGCTCACCGCTGCCGTCCCGTAGGACGGAAGACAGCAGTTCTCATCGTCTCGCCGCCCGGTAGCACACCGTCGGCTTCCCACCTCACGTTCCCGGCCGGGTTCACCTAAGACGGCGAGATCGTCCTGGCCCTCTGCCAGTGAGCCCCGCCGAGGGGCCGACGGCCGACAACTGGACCTGACTCGGACCGACCCCGACCGCCGCCGCGTCAGTGTCAACGGCACTCTGACCGGCGACGGCGCCGACTTCCAGCAATCCCGCTGCCACGGGAATGCCGTCCACGACAGCCGCAAAGAAAGAGCAGGGAATGTACGACTCCATCCGTCCGGGCCAGATCTGGCTGGACACCAACGGCAACCGCATCCACGCGCACGCGGGCTCCTTGCTCCACGAGAACGGCACCTACTACTGGTACGGGGAGAACAAGGAGCACTCGAAACCGGGCGACAACGTCTGGACGTGGGGGATCCGGTGCTACTCCTCGACCGATCTCTACAACTGGACGGATCTCGGTCTTGTCATCCCTCCGGATCTCGACGATCCGGAATCCCCTTTGCACCCTTCGCAGTTGATCGACCGCCCGCACATCGTCCGCAACCCGCGCACCGGGAAGTACGTCTGCTGGCTCAAGATCATGGGGGAGGGCGACCAACAGCTCTGCACCGTCCTCACCGCCGACTCCCTGCTGGGGCCCTACGAGATCGTCCGTACGGGGTTCAGCCCGCTGGGGATGTTCGCCGGCGACTTCGACCTCGTCGTCGATCCGGTCGACGGCAAGGGTTACTACTACTTCGAGCGGGTCCACAGCGAGATGATCTGCGCCGACCTCACCGACGACTTCACAGACGTCACCGGGTACTACTCGACGCACTTCCCGCAGCCCCACCCTCCCCTGGTACGCGAGGCACCCGCGTACTTCCGGAGGAAAGGCAAGCACTACCTGATCACCTCCGGTACGACGTGGTACTACCCCAACCCCTCGGAGGTGGCCGTGGCGGACACCTATCACGGGCCCTACACCGTCATCGGAAACCCCCACCCGCAGGCCGACACCCGCACCTCCTACCGGTCCCAGATCAGTTCGGTCTTCAAGCACCCGACGCAAGAGGACCTCTACATAGCCCTCGCGGACCGGTGGCTTCCGCAACTGTCGGAGGAGGAGTCCGACCGGGACGGGCCCTTCCACGAGCACTACTCCGCGAAGGAGGCCGGCCGGAGCGTCGCGCCCATGCCGCTGCCGGAGCCCGACACCTCGGTCGCCGACTACGTGTGGTTGCCCATCCGCTTCGACGGCGAGACGCCGGTGATCGAATGGCAGGACGAATGGCGGATCGAAGACGTCGAACCGCAGTGACCCCAGCATTGCACTCCGCGGAACCTGACATCCGCTGAGAGGAAGCCTCGGGCCGTCTCGAGGCACGGGGACGGTGGCCGGCCTGCCTCATGGCCGGCCACCGCTGTACGGCCGCAGGCTCCTCCCGGGGCAAGGCGGTGGTTTCGGTGAGGAATTACGTGGCGGGCGGCACGAGCCGACGGGTAGCGAGGAGTACGTCAAGGTGAAACCGCGCGTGGGCATCGCGGACGTGGCCCGAGAAGCCGACGTGTCCACCGGCACGGTCTCCAACGTGTTCAACAGGCCCGAAATCGTTGCCGTGCACACACGCAATCGTGTGCTGTCAGCCATAGAGCGCCTCGGATACGTCCGCAGCGAAAATGCCCGAGTTCTGCGTGGACAGCCCTCACGCATCATTGCCGTACTCGTCCACGACCTCACGAACCCTTACTGCATGACCCTCGTCCAAGGAGCGGAAGAAGCAGCTCGCGCGGCGGGGCTGGCTGTGATGGTGTACACCAGTCCCCGGAACACCGCTGAAGAAGCGCGCTGCCTCGCCCTACTGACGGAACATGAGATCCGAGGCGTACTGATCACGCCGGCGGACACGTCCGATGACTTCATGGCGGCCCTGCCGCGATCCGGCATCCCGTGCGTCCTGATGGACCACGACGCACGGCCGGGGCGTCCGCGTGTGTGCTCCGTCGCCATCGACGACGTCACCGGCGGACGGCTGGCCGTCCAGCATCTCCTGGCCGCCGGCCATCGCTCCGTGGGCTTCATCAGCGGTCCGCCCCATCTTCCGCAGGTTGCTCGACGTCGGGCGGGTGCGCTCGAGGCCGTTGCCCACGCCGGTCTGCCCGCCACCGCTCTGAGGGAATTGGACTGCCCAGCCATGACCGTGGCCGCGGGGAGGAGCGCGGGCAGGAGGCTGCTGAACGTCACGAACAGGCCCACCGCCCTGTTCTGCGCCCATGACCTGCTCGCCCTGGGAGTGCTGCATGAACTGAACGAAGCCGGTCTGCGCGTACCGAGTGATGTGGCGTTGGTCGGCTGCGACGACAGTGCGTACGCGTCCTCGGCAAGCGTCCCTCTCACATCACTGCAGCGTCCAGGCAGGATGGTGGGTGCCACAGCGGTTCGGCTGCTGGAGGCGGAGACCTCGCTTCCCGACGGTGAGCACGACCACGTCCAGGTCGTCCTGACGCCCGAGCTGGCCGTGAGACGTTCCACCGCCGCGAGAGACGCACACTCCAGTCTTCAGCATCGGCTATGACAATGCAGGTTGGGAATCCTCGAGATGCCACGGCGGCCCGCCTGTTACACGACACAGACAGCGAGGATGTCTCGTGTGCGTGGTCACGGTGTGGCCTCAGGTACCTCTCGCTCTCGCTGCCACGAGCTTGGTCTGCCTGTCACGTCTCCTGCCTCTGCCGTCAAGGTGTGGTTGCCCGGCCCGACGCAGTGCTCAGGGCGCCCCGGCAAGCGAACGACAGCAGTGCTCCCGCTGGGTACGGTGAGGTCGAGTTCGATGGTTCCGGCCGTCGACGACCAGTGGACACGAGCAACCCCGTGCGGGGTGTCGAGCTCGCTCTCGGCCCAGTCGAGCCCGCCCCCGGGCTGCGGGGCGATGAGGATACGGCGGTAGCCGGGATCCAGCGGCGCGATGCCGGCAACCACTCTGTGCATCCAGTCGGCGACCGACCCGAGTGCGTAGTGGTTGAAGCTGGTCATCTCGCCGGGGTTGATGGATCCGTCGGGGAGCATGGAGTCCCAGCGTTCCCAGATCGTGGTCGCGCCCATGGTGACGGGGTAGAGCCAGGAGGGACATTCCTTCTGCAGCAGCAGTCGGTAGGCGGTGGAGGTATGTCCGGTGCGGCTGAGGGCGTCGGTGACGAAGGGGGTGCCGGCGAACCCCGTCGAGATCACGTAGTCGCTCTCCGCGACGAGTTCGGCGAGTCGGGCCCCGGCCCATGTGGCTTCGTCGTCGTCGAGAAGGCCGAAGACGATGGCGAGGGAGTAGACGGTGGTGCAGTCGCTGAGGATGCGTTCGCCATCCACGTACTGTTCGCGGAACGCGCGGCGGAGGCCCGCGGCCATTTCCCTGAACTCCTCCCGGTCGGCTGTTCGTCCCAAGACGGCCGCTGTGTCCGAGGTGATGACGGCGCTTCGGTAGGCGCTTGCGGTCGCGACGACGCCGTTGTCGGCTTTCGACATCCAGGGCTGGGCGGGATCGGAGTCGGGGTCGAGCCAGTCCGCGAACTGGAAACCCGCATCCCACACACCCGTGGGAGAGAGGAGCGATCGGACACGGCGGACGTGGGCAGCCATCGCGTCGAACGACTCCTCCAGAACGACCGGGTCGCCGTAGGCTTGCCAGAGGGCCCACGGCACCCACGCGGCCGCGTCGCCCCAGATGGCCGTGGAGTCCACCTCCGGCACGCCGGGCGGCAGCTGCATCTTCTTCATCACGTCCGGCACCACGACCGGGACGAGGCCGTTGCGGTTTGCCTGTTCGAGGTGGAGATCGCGAAGCCAGTCGCGCAGGAAGTCCTTCACGTCGAACAGGTATGAGGCGGTGGGGGTGAACACGGAGATGTCTCCGGTCCAGCCGAGCCGTTCGTCGCGCTGGGGGCAGTCGGTGGGCACGTCGACGAAGTTGCCGCGCAAGCCCCGTACCACGTTGGTGTGCAGTTGGTTCAGGAGCGGGTCGGAGCAGCTGAACGTTCCTGTGCGGCGCAGCGCGGAGCCGATCACCACCGCTGTGAGGCCACCGTCCGCTATGGACGTCGCGCCCTCGGGCCATCCGGTGACCTCGACGTAGCGGAAGCCGTGAAACGTGAACGTCGGTTCGAAGACGTCTTCTCCGCCGCTGAGGGTGAAGGTGTCCGTCGCCTTGGCCGTGCGGAGCGGGCGGACACCGATCTCGCCCGCCTCCAGCACTTCCGCGTGGCGGAGTGTGACGACGGATCCCGCCGCACCGGTGACCTGGGCACGGACCCAGCCCACGATGTTCACCCCGAAGTCGACGAGTGTCGCACCGCTCGGGCTGGTGAACACGTCGACCGGCGCGATTTCTTCCTGCCGACGAACCGGCGGGCCGATGTACGGCTCCAGGATGCCGAGGTCGGCGTCGACGACGTGCACCCCCTGCCAGCCGCTGTCATCGAAGCCGGGGAGCATCCAGGCGCCGTCGGCCCGGCGAGCGTCGATGCTCTGTCCATCGTAGAGATCGTTGGCGGTCACCGGTCCTGCGCCGCTGCGCCAGGTCGAGTCGGTCGCGACGACCTGTTCGTGTCCGTCCGCGTAGCGGATGCGCAGTTGTGCGAACGCGGCGATCTCGTCGCCGTACTTCTCCGCGCCCCCGCCCCATCCGAGCCGGCCGCGGTACCAGCCGTTGCCGAGCGCGATACCGATCGTCGACCGGGGGGCGAGAAGGGGCGTGACGTCGTGTTCGGTGTAGCGGACCCGCCACTCGTAGCTGGACCACCCGGGGGTGAGGAGATCGTCGGAGACGGCCACCCCGTTGACGAACGCTTCGCACACACCGAGTGCGGAGAGTGCGAGCGTCGCTTGCTGAATGGGGCCGTGCGACTGTTCCGAGGTGAACGTGTGACGTAGGAGAGGTGCGTCATGGGTCGTGCTGTCGGCGGCGATGAATCGCCCGTGCCAGAGAGTCATGAAGGCGTCTTCCGGTGAATGCGGCGCGTTCCGAGGGCCGCTCGCGGCGATCACGGTCGAGGTAGGGACTGTCCGGCCTCGAGGTGGCTCCGGCCCGGTGTGTGCTGGTCCACTTCGTGGAGCAGGTGCGCCACGGTCTCCCGGCCGTCGACACCGGCTGCGATGGCGATGAGGTTCGCCAACGGCATGGGGCCGATCATGACGAGCAGGTGCGGGTCGGTGAGCTCGGGGGGCGTGCCACCGATCAGGTCGAAGAGGCCTTGGAGCACCGGGCCGCCCACGGGGTGGGCCTTCCACTCGTCGAGCGTCGAGTCGGCGCGGAGCGGCGTGGCCACGGCAGGTACCTCGAGGACGATCGTGGCCATGTCGCGGATGTCGCGGGAGGAGGCGGCGGCCTCGATCCGGTACTCGCCGGGATCGACCCGCCAACCGGTGCTCGACCAGTAGGCGAAGGCCCGGTGGCCCAAGGTGAGGGCTACGGTCGTCGACTCGCCGGGGCCGAGATGGACCTTGCGGAAGGCCCGCAGTTCGCGGTGTGGGCGATCCGTCCGCGAGGCGGGGGCGGAGACGTAGATCTGCACGACGTCGGAGCCGGGTCGTGACCCGGTGTTGGTCACCGTCACCTCCGCGGTCACTCGGGCGACCGACGGGTCCGTGACCGTGACTCGAAGGTCCGAGTAGGAGAACGAGGTGTACGAGAGCCCGAAGCCGAACGGGAACGCCACCGCGCGCTCGGTGGTGTCGTACCAGCGGTAGCCGACGTAGACGCGCTCGCCGTACAGGACCCGGCTGTCGCTGCCGGGCCAGTTGATGTGCGCGGGCGTGTCGGTGAGGGCGAGTGGAATGGTTTCGGCCAGGCGTCCGCCGGGTTCCGCGGCTCCGAAGAGGAGGTCAGCGGCTGCCGAGCCGCCGGCCTGCCCCGCCAGCCACATCTCCAGGATCGCGGGCACCCGGTCGGCGATGTGCCGCAGGGACACCACGCCGCCGTTGCTGAGGACGACGACAACGCGCCGGCTGACCTCGGTGACGGCGTCCAGGAGGGCGAGCTGGGCGGCCGGGAGGTCGATGTGGGTGCGGTCGAACCCTTCGGATTCCTCCTGCGGCGGAAGGCCGAGGAACAGCACGACGGTGTCGGCGTCACGCGCGGCTCGGACGGCCGCTTCGTGCGCGTCGGAGTCGGCTCCGTCGAGACTGAAGCCCGACTCGAAGACGACCTCGCGTGTGGTCTTGGCTCGGATCGCCGTGAGGGCGTCGTCGACGCGGGTGGGGTTGATCTGTGAACTGCCGGCGCCCTGGAAGCGGGCGGTGCGTGCGAACTCGCCGATCACCGCGATCCGGCCGCCCTGGGAGGGGCTCAGGGGAAGGAGGGTGTCCTCGTTCCTGAGGAGTACGGCGCCTTCGCAGGCGGTACGCCGGGCCAGGCCGTGATGGGCATCCAGGTCCGCCTCCGGGGCTTCTCCTCGGGAGGCGCGGACCCGGTCGTGGACGGTGAGCAGGCGCGACACCGCTTGGTCGAGGTCCGCTTCGTCGACCGCTCCGGCGCGGACGGCTTCCACCATCGCGGCCGGGCCCCGGTCGCCGGTCGAGGGCATCTCCAGGTCGAGACCGGCCGCGAGCGCGGCGTCGGGGTCGACGACGGCGCCCCAGTCCGAGACGACGTATCCCTGGAAGCCCCATTCGTCTCGCAGGACGTCGGTCAGCAGCCATCGGTTCTGGGACGCGGAAGTGCCGTTGACCCGGTTGTAGGAGCACATCACGGTCGCCGGATTCGCCTGATCCACGATGGTCTCGAACGCGGGCAGGTAGATCTCGCGGAGGGTTCGCTCGTCGACGACCGCGTCGACGCGCATCCGGTCCGTCTCCTGGTTGTTGGCGGCGAAATGCTTCAGGGAAGCGCCCACTCCCTGCGCTTGCACGCCGTTCACCCACGACGTGCCGAGCGCGCCCGACAGGAACGGGTCCTCCGAGAAGTACTCGAAGTTCCGTCCGCACAGCGGTGACCGTTTGATGTTGACGCCGGGTCCGAGCAGGATGTCGACGCCCAGGGCGCGGGCCTCGGCTCCCAGCGCGCGCCCCACCTCCTCGACCAGAGCGGGGTTCCACGACGAACCGAGCGACGTCGCGGTCGGAAATGCCGTCGCGGGTCGGCTCTCGTTGATGCCGAGATGGTCGCCCGCGCCGGTCTGAAGTCGCACTCCGTGCGGGCCGTCGGTCAGGGTCGCCGGTTCGATCGCGAGTCGCTCGACACCTCGCGTCCGCCAGAACGATGCGCCGGAGACGAGACCGGCCTTCTCCTCGAGCGTGAGGGTGGCGGTCAGTGGATGCTGCATGACGATCTCCTTCTTCTTGGACATGGTGTTCACCGCTCTCGTGCTTCGGACCGGCTGACGCGACAGGGCCGCAGAGGCCTGTCGGCCGGTTCCCGGATCACGTCGACGTCAGCCACGTTGCCATGCGTTCGCTGCTCCGCGTCGCGGCCGGCAGCCCGGGGTCGTTCAGATGGCCGTGCAGGGTGCCCGTTTCCTTGACCACGGACGTCGACACCCGCCGTGGCGAGTTCGGCCCCGAACCGCTGTGCCGAGGCGCGGAGGCTGTCGGCATCGGCGTTCAGGAGGAACGCGGGTGGCAGACCTTCCAGGTCGTGCCCTCCGGGGAAGGCGTACGGGCAGTGAGCCGTGAGGGTTCGCCGACGTAGTTGAGGGTGATCAACCGCACGACATCAGAGGAGAACACGTCGGGTGTCACTGGTGTGCTTTCGGACTGTCGGGGACGGCGCAGGTCCTCGTCACCTGGCGGAGACGGCCGTGCGGGCGAGTCGGCCGAACCATTCCAGGCTCGGCCTCGGGGAGCGTTCGAACGTCGTACGGTCGACGGCTATGAGGCCGAACGTCGGTCCCCAGTGGCCCCATTCGTAGTTGTCGAGAGCGCTCCAGTGCAGGTACCCGCGGACGTCGATGCCGTCTGCGACGGCCTTGTCGAGTCCCGTCAGGGCCTCTCCCGTGTACCGGACGCGGACGGTGTCGTCGTCCGTGGCGATGCCGTTCTCGGTCACGAGCAGCGGCGTGCCGCCCGTGACGTCCCAGGCGTGGCGGAGCGCCATTTCAAGGGCGTCCGGGCGGTACGCCCAGCCACTCAGGGTGTTGGTGGGGTGGGCGGGGTGGGGGACAGGTCCGTTCTCATCGACCTTCTGACTGGTGTACGCCTGGACACCGACGAAGTCGTCCTCGCGGGACACGAGGAGGAATCTGTCCTCCCAGTCCCGGCGCGTCCGTTCGAACACGGCCTCGTTGCCCGGGGTCGGTTCGAACTGTTGGCCCGCGACCGTCCAGCCGGCCTTCGCGTGCGTCTTCCTGTGCACGATCTCGACCGCGCGACGGTGGGCTGCGGTGAGGGCGTCGGCGACCTCCGTGTCCGGAGTCGGGAGACTGAGACTTGTCACCGCGTCACGGTTGGTCGCCTCGCCTGAGCCGCCGGATCCTGCGGCCTGCTGCCGGAACAGTGCTGTCATGGCTGCGATGATGTTGGGCTCATTGATGGTGCACACCCAGTCGACGTCGTGCAGGATCGTCGTCGCTCGTTCGACGTAACGGGCGAAGAGGTCGACGGCGTCCGGGTGCAGCCATCCGCCCTGGTGGGCGAACCAGGCCGGGGTGGTGAAGTGGTGGAGGGTGACGACCGGCGTCAGCCCGAGACTCCGGGCTGTCTCGATCATCTGCCGGTAGTGGGCGAGTTCGGATTCCAGGTGGACGCCTGGAGCCGGCTCGACGCGTGCCCATTCGATCCCGAAACGGTAGGCGTTCAGACCGGCCTCGGCGAGCAGGCGCATGTCCTCGGGATAGCGGTGGTAGCTGTCGACCGCGTCGCCGCTGCGTTCGCTGACGAACGACTGCGGGGCGTTCTCCAACTGCCACCAGTCCGAGTGGACGTTTCCGCCTTCCGTCTGGTGCGGTGAGGTCGCGGCGCCCCAGAGGAAGCCTTCCCGGGTGTTGATCGGGGTGCTGAGAGGTGTGGTCATCGGGCGGAGCTCTTTCGTGTCGAGTGGTCGTTCGTTTCGCACTATCGGACGTTTCTCACCTTGCGGACGACGAGCCCACCGGCCACCGCGACGACTCCCATGAACAGGTAGAGCAGCGGGTAGCCGCCCAGCGGTGTGGCCGCGCCGACGGCGACGACAACGGGTGCGAGGAACGGGCCGACGGATCGCGGAAGCTGATCGGCGATCGTGATGATCGCCATGTACTTGCCGGTCTGCGCCTGACCGCCGGGAAGGACGGCCATCACCAGCGCGCCGTCTATCGGGAGGAATGACCCGATGGCCACGGCGATCACCCCCGTGGCGAGCAGGAAGACCGGAACGGTGGGGGAGAAGGCCGCGATCAGTCCGCCGGCGAGGAAGATGAGGCCGGTGAAGATGACGAGGCTCTTCAGGCGTCCGAGCTTGTCGGCCAAGAAGGCGCCGAGGAGGGTGCCGATCACGGTTCCGCCGAGGTTGATCACGGCGGACAGGCTGATCAGAGAGGGAAGCTCGTCGTCCGTCACGTTGAGCTGATCGGTGAGGAAGTAGATGGAGAACCCGCCGAAGGAGATGCCCAGGGTGACGAGGAAGCGGCTCAACCACACCCAGGAGAAGTCCGGCGCGGACTTCGGATGGTAGGCGAATCCCTCCACCAGCGCGCGCAGCGGGGGCTGATTCGGCGCGTTCCGCTTGTCGAGTACGCGGTCGTCGAGGAGGACCACGGCAGCCAGGGTGGTCAGCATCGCGATTCCTCCGCCCACGGTGAAGAGCAGGAGCTGATGGTCGAGCAGCACCGGTCCGACGAAGGAGGCGCTCACGCCGACCACCACGAGGACGAGGCTCTGGAATCCGAGCACCCGGCCGCGGCCCGTAGGGGCCACCTGGTCAGGGATCAGTGCGGAGAAGGAGGCGGTGAAAGCGGCCTGGCCGAGTGCCATGACGAGGGTGCCGAGGATGAGTGTCCCGACGCCGGACGCGAGGCCCTGCACGACGAGACCGAGCACGATGATCGCGGTGCCGGCGATGAGGCCGGGCTTGCGCATCCCGAGTGGACTGGTCGTCCGGTCGCTGAGCGCGCCGAATATCGGAGTGAGGAACAGCAGAAGCAGCGCGTTGAGGCCCAGCGCTACGCCCAATGATGTCGCCTTGTCCTCCGAGTCGAACTTCTCGACGTAGATCGGCAGGGCGACCAGGGGCGGCATCAGGGTCGCGGCGGCGTTTCCCGCCATCGCGACGAGGATGGCGGCTACGCCACGGCGGCTGGTGCGCTGCGGTGACGGGGCGACCGGTTCGCCGGCGCCGTCCTCGTGCTTCTCAGGGCTGACAAGCACAAGGTCGGCGGTATGGACGACATCACCGAACTCTGACTCGGTGTCGGACATCGTGTGATCCTCCTTGACCAGCGACGACTGCCTCCATTCCAAATATTGACTGCACTTGGAATTTGGCTGGAGGGGACGCTAGCACGAAAATTTGAGGGTGGTAAGGTTTTGGCCACGTGAAGTTCGTTCGTCATCTGGAGGTGGCTGGTGCCGGTAGCCAGGTCCGCACGCGGTCCGTACGCGAAGACCGCGAAGCTGCGAGCACGGGCGATCGACGCCGGCATCGAGCTCTTCGGGACAACCGGGTACTACGGGGCGACCCTCACGGATGTCGCGGACCGGCTCGGCATGAGTCTCACGGGGTTGCAGCATCACTTTCCGGACAAGGGCAGTCTCCTCGTCGCCGTCCTGGAGGAACGTGACCGCCGTGCCGCTGCGGCCGTTCCCGGCGGCTCCCAGGTCGACGCTGTCGAGTCCCTGCTGGGCATGTTGAGGGAGAGCCAGAAGAACCCTGGCCTCATGGAGCTTCAGTGCGTACTTTCCGCAGAGGCGACCTCGGTCGAGCACCCCGCGCACGACTACTTCCGGCACCGGTACGCGGTGCTCCGCTCCCAAGGGGCGGCGGCGTTCCGACAGCTCGCTGATCGTGGGGAACTCGCGGTGCCGATCGAGCCGGAGAGCCTTACTTCGATGCTCATCGCGCTGGTGGACGGCCTGCAACTGCAGTGGCTGCTCGACCACGACTCCGTGGACATCGAGGCGGAAGTGCGCACGTTCCTGCGCACTTTCATCCCCACCCTTCACTGACCGGGCTTTCCGTACTGCGACGAGCAGTGTTCAAGCAGGAGTACCAGCCGGCACCTGCTCGGCCGGTACTCCTGTTGACCCTTCCTGCGGGCCGGTTGGCCGAGGGCCTCAGACGCCGTGGTCGGCGAACCAGCGGAGAGTTGCCTGGCGCCACACCTGGGTGCCCACGCCACCGGTGGCGAGGTCGAAACCATGCTGACCGTAAGGGATGTCGATCAGATGGCTGGGAACGTCGTCGCTCCGCAGCCGGTCGTACAACTGGTAGGTGCCCTCGGGCAGGGCGAGGCCGTCGGAGGCTCCCGTGGTCAGGAGCGTCGGGGGAGACTGCGGGCTGATGTGGTTGACCGTGGTGGTGGCGGCGTACCGGTCCTGGTACTGCTGCGGGCTTCCCCCGGTGTACTGCTCAGCGAAGGTCCTGGACGCGCCGTGGTTGTAGAGCACTTCCATGTCGGCGCCGGGGTAGAGCGCGCTGACGGCTTTGACCTCGGGCAGTTCGCCGCCGCAACTGGAGGTGAGCTTGCCCGCATTGCCCTTGTAGGCGGCTTGGAGCGCGAGGTTGCCGCCCGCTGACTCGCCGATCATCGCCAGCCGTGAAGGGTCGCCGCCGTAGCGCGGAGCATTGGCCGCGGTCCACGCCAGCGCGCAGCCGATCTGGCTTTCGGTGACGTTCCACAGGTGGCGCTGCTTGTCGGAGAGGGTGTAGTCGGCACTCACGACGAGATAGCCGCGCTCGGCGAACCAGCGGGCATGCTCGGGCTGGACGCCTTCCAGCCGTGATCCCGTGACCCAGCCTCCGCCGTGCACCAGGAAGACGATTGGCGCCTCGGCCTCGGACGACCGGTCCCTTCCCTGCGGGCGCCAGATCGACAGCGCGACGTCCTCCCCTTCGAAACGCGTGTAGTCGACACTCTCGTCGGGCGGAGCACTACCCGGGAGGTCGAACAGGGCTGTCAGGTCGAGGTCGACATTCTCTCGGTCGGCGAGGGCGAGCTGCCTGCCACCGATCACCCCGGCACCGAGCAGCGACAGGACGACCAGGCCGGACAGGACCTGTCGGACCCAGGTGCGCCGACGCCACAACAGCCACCCCGTCCCCACCGCCAGAAGCAGGGCGATGGCGCACAGGTAGGCCGCGAACGACGACAGGGTGGCCCCGACGACGTTCACCGGGAAGGGCAAGAAGGTGCTGGCCACCACCAGGAACACCACCACTGTCACCAGGCTCAGGAGGACGAGCAGTATCCGTTCGGCCCGTCCGTTCGACCTCCCGGCAGCGGTGCTGGGTGTGGGTGCCTGCGCCCCGGCAGGCGGGTCCGTCGCGTTTGCATCGCTTGGTGACGAGGACATGAGGGCTCCTGAACGTGTGCGGGAGGTGTCGGATGTGCTTGGGGCGGCCGCCTGTTCGGCAGGCAAGGCGGCCTGGTCGGGATCTCTGGCGCTCCGGGTGGAGCCGGCAGCGGCCGACTGAGGTGCGTCACGGGGACGCCTGCCCCCTCGGGCTTTCACACGTCAGCCGGTGCCTTCCCGGGCCGCGGGTTCCGCGCCGGCCGTCCGGCAGGATCACGGTGGCCGAGGAGGTGGGGGGAACTTCCAGGTCCAGTTGGAAGCGGCTGCCGGTGAGTTTCCAGGCGATGTGGATGTCACCCCGGGGCGTCGTGTGACGGAAGCGCGCCGAGGACACGCCCCCGCCGATCGTCGGTGCGACGACGAAGCGCTCCCACCCGGCCGACGCCGGGTCCTGGCGCAGGCCGACCAGGTAGGCGTGCAGGAACTGGACTACCGCGCCCTTGCTGTAGTGGTTCAGCGATGCGTGCGCGTGCCCTTCGTCATCGACCCCCTCCCACTCTTCCCAGACCGTGGTGGCGCCGCGGCGGAGCATCTCCATCCATGACGGGATGCCGTCACGCAGAAGCAGCCGGAAGGCCAGGTCCGTGTGTCCGGTGTCTGCCAGGACCGGCAGCAACAGTCCGCTGGAAAGGAAACCGGTGGCCAGCCGGTCGTCGTTGTCGTGGATCAGTTCCGCGAGACGGTCCGAAGCCGCAGGGACGGACGAAGAGGGGAGGAGCCCGAAAGCGATGGCCCTCACGTACGCCGCCTGCGTGTCGGCGGCCGTGCGCCCTCCCGGGCGGAGGAACTCGGTCCGCCACGCCTCCAGTACCTGTCGCGCGGTACGCGCGTACTCCCGGGCCTCCTCCGCGCGACCGATCACCTGGCCGATCGCGCTCAGGCGGGTCAGCGAACGGTACAGATAGGCGGTCGCGACCTCTCCCTGGTCAGCACTCAGCGCGGTCATGGGATCCTCCACGGCCGCTTCCGCGAAGGCGTCGTGACCGGGCTTCTTGGGTTCGGCCCACTCGCCGAAGTGAAACGGTCCGTCCCAGATGAACCGCTCGTGCCCGGCGGGTGTCGCCGATCGCCGGATCCGGTCCGGATGCCTGATTTCCCTGGCGCAGCACAGGGCGTAGCCGGCCCAGGAAGTCATGCTGTCCCAGCTGTCGCGAAGGACGCGGGTGTTTCCGTACGCGGTGTAGATCGCCCAGGGAACATCGACGAGCGCGTCGCCCCATGCCGCCGAGCCGCCCGCGAACCGGGCGATGTCGCCCGGGTTCTGCTTCATCCGTGTCGAGTCGGGGGAGAACATCGCCGGCACTCCGTCGGAGGCCTGGTCGTCGCGGACGGCCTGCAGCCATTTGAGCGTGAAGCCCTCGATGTCGTAGAGCATCGTGGCCACAGGGGCGAAGATGGCGTAGTCGCCTGTCCAGCCCGAGCGTTCCCTGGTCGGGCAGTCGGTCGGGACATCGACGATGTTGCCCCGGAAGCTCCACTCCGCGGCGTCGTGGAGCCGAACCAGGTCCTCCACGTCGCAGGCGAACCAGCCGCGGCGTTCGAGGTCGGAGTGGACGACGTCGACGGTCACGTCCTGCGGTTCGAGGCTGCGGCCGAGGTGGGAGACGCGAACATAGCGGAACCCGTGCACGGTGTGACGCGGTTCGAACACTGCTGGTCCGGTGCCCGCAGTGACCTGGTCGATCTGTGTGTACACCATCTGGGAACCACCGGGCACCGGCATGTTGAGATGCTCGGTCTCCAGGTCACCGTCCGGTCCGAGGTGCTCCGCGTATTCGAGCGTCGTCGTGTCGCCCGGCTGGCCCAAGGTCTCCAGGCGCAGTCGACCGGAGATGTTCTGCCCCGCGTCGACGATGGACACTCCGGGCCGGATCTCGGTGATGCCGTGGGGGCGGTGTTGGTCGACGCACCGGACAGGGGGCGACGGCGACCACCTTGGTGTGGGCGCGTGGACCGTGCCCGCGCTGAGGCCGACGTCGTCCAGCGGGAGGGCTCGGAGATCCGTCGACTGTCCGCGCATCAGGTCAGCGCGGGTGACGGGGGAGCGGCGGGCGTCCCACCGGTGGTCCGTGGCGATCACCGTGGTCGCGGACCCTGCCCCACCGGTGACGTCGAGCTGGCCGCGGACCGCCACCTGGTTGCCCCAGACGTCGCGCAGTTGCGGGCCGCCGTTCCTGCCGCGGAACCATCCGTCCGACAGGGTGAAGCTGATCGTGTTGTGTCCCGGCCGTAGAAGGGCCCGAACGTCGTACGCCTGGGCGTACAACGTCTCACCGTAGCTGGAGAATCCGGGTGCCAGCTCGACGTCCCCGACGCGGGAGCCGTTGACGGTGGCCTCGTAGAGCCCCAGGGCGGTCGCATACAGCCGGGCGCCGGCCGGCACGTCGTCCAGTACGAACGCCGTACGCAGTTCGTAGGCGCCACGGTCCGGCTGTTTCGCCATCTCGTCCGTCTCGACCGGGGAGATCCACCGTCCGGTCCAGTCGTGCTCGTGCCAGAGTGGAGCGTGGGCGTGCGCGGTATCCGACCACGACGACCACCCCGCTTCATTCATGACCCGGACGCGCCAGGTCAGATCGACCCTGCTCGGGAGCGGCTCCCACGGCCATTCCGCGCGTGGTACGGGGGTGTCCGTGCGGTGCACATGTCTCCGGCCGTTCACCCACGCTTCAGCTCGACGGCGATCTGTGTCACGAAGCCGGCGGGAGGGCGCCAGGACAAGGTCGGCCGCTGGTCCGGCAGGACGGCAGCGCTGGTCTGTTCTCCGGCTGACAGGTGCGTGGGGCTGAGAGAAGTGCTCATCGGGAGCCTCGGATTCGTGCTGATAGCAGGCCGGCGGGTGCGTCCTGCACGGCGGCAGACGGAGAAGGAAGACAGCTGCGGTGCGTTGTTCGGGGAATGGCGAACGGCTGCATACGGAAACGGAGTTGAGCCAGGCGCATGCTTCTCAAGCGTTCGTGCTGACAGAGGAGAAGCCGCGGAACGTGACGGCGCCCTCGGTGCAGTAGAGCCCGAGGACCCGTCCGGTGAAGGAGAGGACCGCCTCGGCCGAGAGGTAACGGCCGTCGATCACGGCCACGGTGACGGCTGCGGATTCGTCGCCGACCGGAGCGGCAGTGAACGTCACGTGTTCGACCGGCTCCGCCAGCGAGCCCTGTCCCGCGTTCGGCATGGCTGTGACGTGCAGAATGATCGGTCCAGCGGGAAGATCGGCATGCCACTCCTGCTGGATTCCGGCCAACCGCGCGCGAGCGAGGAGGCGAACGCCTTGCGGCGTGGAACGCGCCTCGAGGTCGTAGTGATGGTGCTCGTCGAAGCGGAGACTGAGGCCGCCTGTGCCCCGCGATACGTCGGTCTCGACGGAGACCTTGGCCGTGAGACCGGTCTGGCGCCGGCCGAGGAAGGTGGGGTGCGGGTCATCGAGACCTTCACCGTCCGCGACGAGAACGAGGTCCCCGTTCTTGACGGACGCGACCTCGGAGGGGGTGCGCCGCACAGCCACCCACCCGTTGTCGAAGCTCTCCGCGGTGAACGCGTCGTGGAATTCGATCGTCTCCTGCCGCGCGTTCGGCGTCACGGGTTCGGCGACCGGCCAGCCGTCCACCCACTCCAGGCGTGTCGCGAAGGTTTCCCGGCCCAACGGAGAGAAGGCCGGCATCAGCCCAACAGGGCGCATTCCGAGGAGGACCATGCCGGTGCTGCCGTCGGGGAGTTCGACGATGTCACCGTGGCCGGTGTTCTGGATCGGCCGGTCGGTGCTGCGGGCACTGAGGAACGGATTCGACGGGCTCCCTTCGAAGGGGCCCTCGGGGGAGGTGGAGCGGGCGATGCTGACCGCGTGGCCTCGTTCTGTCCCGCCCTCGGCGATCAGCAAGTACCAGAAGCCCCCGCGCTGATAGAGGTGTGGTGCCTCCGGGTTCTTCAATCCGGTACCGGACCAGAGCGGCCGGGGTCCTTCGAGGACCGTCCCCGATGCGACATCCACCTGAACCTGCAGGATCGAGGGCCGGGTCTCCCCGTTCGCCTCCGAGGAGCCGCAGTAGGTGACGTATGCATTGCCGTGCTCGTCCCAAGCGAGGTCCGGGTCGATTCCTTGCAGGCCTTCGATCACCGTTCCGTCGCTCCACTCGCCGGCCGGATCGGCAGCGGTGAAGATCAGGCAGCCGCGGCCTCCCACCACGGTCACGATGACGTGGAAGAGACCGTCGTGGTGCCGGATGGTCGGCGCGAAGACACCGAACGGGGTCGGGACGTCGTAGATCTCGAGCTGCTCAGCGCGCGTCGCGACGTTTCCGATCTGCTCCCACGACTCGAAATCGGTGCTGTGATAGACCGGCAGACCCGGGAGGTATTCGAAGCTCGAGGTGACGAGGTAGTAGTCCTCGCCGACACGGACGACGCTGGGATCCGGGTTGAAGCCAGGAACGAGCGGGTTGAAGAGTTCGGTGCTCATGCGGTGGTTCTCCAGGTCGGGGGCGGGTCGTGAGGGCGGGATCTCGCTTCGTCGTCAGCGCGGGAGCAGGCCGGCCTCGATGAAGCCGCGTGCGCGGGCGTTGCACTGCCTGCCCTGTGCCAGGGGAACTGCGTTGAATCCGTGCGGAGCGCCGGGGAAGACATCGAGGCGGACATCGACGCCCTGATCCCGCATGCGGGATGCCACTCGACGCGAGTCGTCGAGGAGGAGGTCCCGTGTTCCGACGGCGATATAGGTACGCGGGAAACGTTCGAACGAACCGAACAGAGGCGAGACCGACGGGTCCTGCAGATCCCGTTCACGCGCGTACCAGTCGGCCGCCTGCTCGAGTTCCGAGCGTACGAGAACGTCGCGTCCTGCGTTGGCGGTGGAGGACGCCCCGCTGAGTGAGAGGTCCGCCCAGGGATGCACAGCGACAAGCGCCCTCGGCATGGCCAGACCTTCTGCGGCGGCGGCCTGGAGGAGAGTGAGGGCCAGCCCGCCACCGGCGGAGTCACCCATGACTGCCACACGCGCTGCGCCGACGGTCTCGAGGAGCGCACGGTAGACCGCCATGGCGTCGTCCTGCGCGGCGGGGTACGGATGTTCGGGGCTCAGCCGGTAACCGACACTGACGACGTCCGGACCACCGTCCTTCGCCACGGGTATCGACAGGACATGAGCGGTTCCGAGCATGTAGGCGCCGCCGTGGAAGGCGAGGACCGTACCTCGATCGCATCCGCCCGAGGAGAACCGCACCACGGGAACGCCGGCGATCCGCTCCTCCGCCGACTGGGTTCCTCGCGGCAGCCGAAACCTCGCGGCCATCCGGATCGACGCCTCACGGTGGGCGGCGATGTCGAAGGGCGCTCCTTCCCTGCGTCGCGCGCTTCTCGCCAGGGCTCCGGAGATGAGGCGTCCTAGAAGCCCCGCACGTCTCGGCCTCTCCGGAGGGCTCAACATGAGATCACCCCGGCGGTGTGGTGCTGTACGGGGTCGTCCGCCCGGGAGACCGCGAGTGCGGACTCGAGACGTGGCATCGTGCGCTCCTCGTTGATCGCTGTGACCACCGTTAAATTCTGCCTCTACTTAGAATTTAAGTACGGGAACGCTACCATGAAAATCGAAGCGTAGTGAGATGTTCGGAGGGGTCTCGTCGAGCTGCTTCATGTCCTGAGAGCAGGCGGTACGGAGGGACCTGTCCGGTGCGCTGCCCCGCTTCCACAGGGGTCCGGGCTCGGCCTGCACCAAGCCGGCCAGCGGCCCGGCCGGCGACCTTGGGGCTCTCCGGCCTGGACTGCGTGGATGGGCGATCCGCCCCTTCGGGACGCAGCGGTAGCCGTAGCTGTCGTGATAGCGGGGCGTTGAGGGCGAAGACGACGGCTTGGAGGCGATCCCGAGCGCCGATCTTGTGGAAGATGTGGCTGACGTGGGATTTCACGGTGGTGCGGGACAGGGAGAGCTGGGCGGCGATCTCGTCGTTGCTCCAACCTCGGGCGAGTGCGCCGATGACTTCGAGTTCCCTGTGTGTGAGCGATGCCAACCGCAGGTGCGGCTCAGGGGCCGTGACCGCCGCGGTGCGGACCGCTTCGATGACAGCTTTGACCACAGGCGAGGGCACGACCGCGCCCCCGGCGGCGGTCCTGCGTACGGCCGTCAGGAGTTCGTCCGCAGTGACAGTGGCAGGAAGCGTGCTGCTCGCCCCGGCGCGCAGTGCCCTGAAGCTGGACGCGTCATCGGTGAGCGTCAGTACGCGGACGCCCCGTGCGGCATCCAGCGCGCGTCGTATCAGGGGCCAGTGGCTGGGTTCGGTGTGCCAGACGATGACGTCAGGGCCGGTGCGCCCGCTGATCCGTACTGCTTCGGCAGGGGATGGTGCGTGGACAGAGGTCATGTCGCGCTCGTTGTCGACGAGGAGGCACAAAGCCCTGTTGCGTAGGGCCTGGTCGTCGACAACGAGCACTTCCAGCATGGCAGGGAGTTCTTTCTCGGGGCAGGCGCCGATGGTGGCCGTTCGACACCGGGTGGTGCAGGAGTGGCGAGGGGCGGCACCTCGGACGGGGCCACCCCTCGTACGTGTGTCAGTTGCATCCGCTGTACTCGTGAGCGGGTGTGCGGTCCGGCTTCCCATGCGTGTGCAGAGAGGGCGCGTGCTGCGCGAGCCTCTCTCCTTCGATGTCGACGTGGGGCAGGATGCGGTCGACCCAGGCGGGCAGGGACCAGGCCCGCCTGCCGAGGAGCGCCAACGCCGCGGGCACGATCGTCATGCGAACGATGAACGCGTCGAAGACAACAGCGATCGCCAGCGCGAAGCCCAGTGCCTTGAGCATCGGGTCATGGGACGGGACGAACCCGGCGAAGACGCAGATCATGATGAGGGCCGCAGCGGTGACGACAGTGGCGCTGTGCTTGAAGCCCGACTCGACGGCCGACCGGGCGTCGGCTCCGTGCACGTATGCCTCGCGTATACGGGTGACGAGGAACACTTGGTAGTCCATGGCCAGTCCGAAGACGATGCCGACCATGAGTATGGGCATCAAGCTCATGATGGGAGCGGTCTGCTCCAGGCCGATCAGGTCCTTCAGCCATCCCCACTGGAAGACCGCGACGAGAGCGCCCAGAGAGGCCAGCACGGAAAGCAGGAAGCCGAGGGCGGCCTTGACGGGCACCAGGACGGAGCGGAACACGAGGATCAGCACGAGGACGGCCAGGCCGACGACCAGGGCCAGGTAGGGCACGATCGCAGCGCTGAACTTGGCGGAGATGTCGATGTTGAGTGCCGTGGTTCCCGTCACCAGGGACCGGGCCCCGGTGTCCGAACCGACGGTGACGGCCAGTGAGCGGATGTCGTCGACGAGGTCCTTGGTGGCATCACTGCTCGGTGCACTCTTCGGGATGACGGTGATGACGGCGGTGTCACCGCGCTTGTTGAACACAGCCGGGGTCACCGCAGCCACATCCTGAAGATCCGCCAGGGACTTGCCCATCGTCTCGGCGCCGCTGCGGGCGACGGCCGGGGCCTGGTCGTCGACGGCCACCGTGAGCGGGCCGTTGAAACCGGGACCGAAGGACTCCGACAGCATGTCGTACGCCTTGCGCTGTGTGGAGGAGGCGGCCTTGGAGCCGTCGTCCGGCAGCCCCAGTTCCAGCTTCGCAGCGGGAAGGGCCACCACACCCAGGGCGATCACGCTCATGAGCAGCACCTTCGCCGGCTTGCGCAGGACGTAGGAGATCCACCGCTGCCCCAGCCCCGGCTTGGACGCCGGTGCGGCGCGCACGGTCTTCCCGCGCGCCTTGCCGCGGACCCGTTCGCCGGCGAAGCCCAGGAGCGCGGGGACCAGAGTGATGGCGACGAGGACCGCGACGACGACGGCCCCGGCGGCGGCCAGGCCCATCGTGGTGAGGACTGGCAGGTTCACGACGGCCAGGCCCGCGAGGGCGATGACCACCGTCAGTCCGGCGAAGACGACCGCGGAACCGGCTGTGCCGTTGGCGCGGGCAGCTGCCTCGCGGGCGTCGTAACCGTCCGCTCGCTCGGAGCGGTAGCGGGAGACGATGAACAGGGCGTAGTCGATGCCGACGGCGAGACCCAGCATCGTGGCCAGGGCCGGTGTGCTGCTCGAGAGGTCGAGCGGGGCGCTGAGCGCGGTGATGGCGGCGATGCTCACGCCCACGCCGACCAGCGCGGTGAGCAGGGGCAGGCCGGCGGCGGCCAGGGAGCCGAAGGTGATGAGAAGGATGACCGCGGCCAGGGCGAAGCCGATGACCTCGGCCGCGTGGCTCTGGGCGGGGGCGGACAGCGCATTGCCCGAAGCCTCCACTGTCAGCCCCTGGTCACGGCCCGACTCGAGAGCTTCGTCCAGACCGGTGTGGTCACTGTCGGTCAGGTCCGCGTCCTTGGCGGTGTAGGTGACCTGCGCGTAGGCCGTGGTGTCGTCCGCGCTGACCGACTTCGCCGTGAAGGGGTCGCTGACCTGGCCGATACGTGAGGAGGAGTTCTTCACCGCGGTCAGCGTCGCTTCGAGAGCGGCTTCGTTCTCGGCGCTGCTGATCGTCTCCCCCTCGGGAGCACGCATGACGACGCGGGCAGTGGCGACCTCGGTATCGGCCGCCGGGAACTTCTTGCCCAGCAGGTCGTTGGCCCGCTGGGCTTCTGTGCCGGGCAGCGTGATGCTGGAGCCGGCGGGGCCGGAGCTGCCCGCGGCGGCGGCGCCTACTACGCCCAGAACGAGCGCCCAGAGAAGTACGACCGGCCAGCGCCGCGTGAACGCGGCCTTGCCGATCCTGTGCAGGAAAGTGGCCATGAGGGTGTGGGGACTCTCTCTCTGTTTCGTCGGTGCGGATGGGAAGCCGAACGGGAGGGTTCAGGTGGAGGCAGGTGAGCACGGACAGTGCTTCGCCGCCGGTGAGGCGTGAACAGTTGTCCTGCCCGTGCCGCCCGTAGTGACGGCGACGCACCACGACTCGTCCCGAGCGCCGCTTCCCGAAGGGAGTGGACGGCGCCGGGGAAACGACCGGTGCGCACTCCGGGGCCCGGGCCTCGGCGCGCCGGTCGGCAGCCCGGCCCCAGGTGGGATGCAGACCGCCTGATCACCATGATTCCGCCGGGTCGGCCCGTGCGGCGTCGGTCGCTGGTACCAGACGCACCCCGCCGTGTCGGTCATTCGGCCGACATGGGGACCTCGTCAGGAGAGCTTCTAGGCTGAGAGGTGTGGACTGGAACTTCCCGCGAATCCCGGCTTACAGCCGGCTCATCAAGATCAGCAGCCTGGTCGCCTTCACACTCACCTGGCTCGCCGACCTCAGCGCGCTCCGCGTGAGCCCCGACCGGTTCGGGTCCCCCACCACCTGGCTGCCCGTGCTGGTCACGGGCCCGCTGATCGTCCTGGCCGTCCTCTCCACCTTCCGGTCACCCGTACTGGCCAAACGAGTCATCGGCGTCGTCACGCTCTCCCTCGCGGTGACCGCCTGGAGCCTGTTCGATCGGCCTGACCTGGCGTGGTGGGGGGCGCTGGAGACCTGCGGGCTGCTGTTCCTCGTCATCCGCACCACAGCCCACGGCTGGCGACCGGCCACCGCGGCTGCCTACACCACCGTCCTGGGAGCGGCGGTCCTCGCACTGCCGCTGCGCACCGAGTCATGGTCCACCTTCGGCGCCGGCGGCTACGTCCTGACCGTGGCCCTGGCCGTATCCGTCGCCGTCGGCTGCGCTGTCCGCGCCCTGGAGTTCCGCCGGGAACGCGCCGTGCACGACGTACGCCAGGCAGAGCGGCTGGCCCTCGCCCGAGACCTGCACGACCTGATCGCCCACCACATGACCGGCATCATCGTCCAGGCCAACGCCGGACTGACGATCCAGGCGACCGCACCCGACAAAGTGGCATCCATCTTGCGCAACATCGTCCTGGCCGGCACCGAAACACTGGAGTCGACGCGTCGTCTGGTGTACGTGCTGCGAGAGGACGACCATGCCGCCCTGCGCCCGGGCGACCTGCTCATCGAACTGGCCGACCTCGTCTCCGCCCACTCTGCCGCAGGCAGCGACGACACCCCCGCACAACTGGACGTCACCGCCGCAGCTCGCGCCGCCCGGCTCAGTCCCGAAGCCGAACTCTCGGCGCAGCGATTGGTGCGGGAAGCGCTCACCAACGTCCGTCGTCACGCGCCCGGCGCCCGGACCACGGTCCGTCTCGACGTGGACACCGCCTGGCTGTATGTGACAGTCACCAACACCGCGCCCTCCGGCAAGGCCGCGCACACCGGTGGGCGCGGCGGCTTCGGCCTGCTGGGACTACGGGAACGCGTCGAGGCCCTTGACGGAAGCCTCCGCGCGGGCCCAGTCCCCCACGGAGGCTGGCAGGTGGAAGCCGCCCTGCCTCTGGCACCCGTCGCCGGCCCTCCGGGCGACCAGCCGTCACCCGGGTAGAACCGGCCCTCACCTGCCCGGCCGCACCGCGCCGTGCTCCCAGGCCCATGCCGCGACCTCCACCCGATTGCGTACGCCGAGCTTGGCCTGGACCCGCGCCAGATAGGTCTTCACCGTCGACAGGGACAAGGACAACGCGTCACAGATCTCGTGATTCGTACGCCCCACTGCCACCAGGCGCACGATATCCATCTCACGTTCGCTGAGTCCGGCAGCCGCCTCGCTCGTCGACTCCGGGGCCCACTCCACCCTCTCCATGTGCTTCAGCAGGCGTACCGTCACGGCTGGTGACACCAGTGAGTCCCCACGGGCAGCCGCCTGCACCGCCTCCACCAGCAGAGCCGGCGACGCGTCCTTCAGCAGGAAGCCGCACGCACCGTTACGCAGTCCGGTCCGTACGTAGTCGTCCTGATCGAAGGTGGTGATCAACACGACGTTCATCGGGTCGGCCACCCCCGGCCCGGCAAGCTGACGCACCACCTCCAGCCCGTCCAACCGCGGCATTCGGATATCGGCCAGCACCACGTGCGGGCGCAGCCGGCGCGCCACCTCGATGCACTCCACGCCGTCAGCTGCTTCCCCGACCACGGTGATGCCTGGCTGCGCTCCCAGGATCAGGCTGAAGCCCGCCCGCACCATCTGCTGGTCGTCGGCGATCACCACATCAATCCGCGCGTCTGCCACGACCCGTTCCTACCACAGAGGCCCCACGCACCCGGATCACCGGTACCAGGGGGTCACGAGTGGGCTGTGGCACGGGGAGTGGCGGGGTGCCGGCGCTTCATCACGCTCCAGTAGGACGCGGGGAAGGCCCGGGCCAGCAGGTCGGGAACGATCGCCGACCAGGCGATCAGCACCCGGGGCCGGCGGCGCTCGATGCCGGAGAGGATCTGTTCCGCGGCCTTGTCGGCGGGATAGGTCAAGAGGTTGGTGAAGGCTGCCTTGCCGTGCCGGGCGTCGTCGGTGCCGACGCGCGAGGCAGTCCGTGCGGTCTCGGCGATGCGGGTGCGGATGCCGCCGGGATGCACGGTGGTCACGCCGACCTGCCGGTCGGCCAGTTCGTGCCGCAGGGCGTCGCTGAAGCCCCGCAGGGCGTACTTGCTGGATGCGTAGGCGGACTGGCCGGGCGGCGCGATCAGGCCGAACAGGCTGGAGATGTTGACGATGTGGCTGCCCGGTGACTGGCGCAGCCTGGGCAGCAGGAGTCGGGTGAGGGCGACGGGAGCGTGAAAGTTGATCCGCATGACCCAGTCGAACTCGTCGGCCGACAACTCCTCGAACAGACCGTGCATGGCGACACCGGCATTGTTGATGAGGGCCGTGATGCGCGGGTGAGCGTCGAGGATCTGCTCAGCTGCCGCATCGAGGGCCGTCCGGTCGGCCAGGTCCAGGACGACGGTACGGGTGTTCAGACCGGGGTAGCGGTCGTGAATGGCGGTGGCGACGGCGTCGAGGCGTTCGGCATCACGGTCGATGAGGACCAGATGGCTGCCGCGGGCGGCCAGACCATGGGCGAGGTGCTCGCCCATGCCGCTGGCGGCTCCGGTGAGTACGACGGTTCCATCAGCGAAGCGGTAGGGCGCGAGCGTGGGCATGAGTGTCCTTCGACGGGCGGTGGTCGGGTTCTGTCGACCGGCCGGGCTGTGGCCTGGGCGGTCAGGTAGGTCGGCCGCCATACTCCGTGCGACCGGAAGTCATCGGGACTCCCGGACCGGCGGAGGCTGGGCGGGCGCGGTCGCTTACGGGCGCGGGCTGACGCGCAGGTCGCGGCGAAGGTCGGCGCGCATTCCGCTGAGGATGTCCAGGAGATAGTTCTGGCGCATGAGCCACGGGCTGCGGTCGCCTTGGCGAGGGAAGGCGTCGATGGATCGCTGGACGTAGCCGGCGGTCAGCTCCAGCAGCGGCCGCTCTGCCAGTGGCTGGTCCGGCTCCGGCACGGCGGTGGCCAGCCCGTGACGGTCCATGTGGTTGAGGACTTTGCAGACGAGGCGGTGGCTGAGGTCGGCGCGCAATGTCCACGAGGCGTTGGTGTAGCCGATGCACACGGCGAAGTTGGGCACACCGGTGATCATCGCTCCGCGCCACACGAACTGCTCGGAGAGCCTGACCGGGCGGCCGTCGACGTGTGGGGTGATGCCGCCGAAGGCGAGCAGCTTCAGACCGGTGGCGGTGACCACCACGTCGGCGTCCAGGACACGGCCGGACCGCAGACGGATACCTTCGGGCACGAAGGTGTCGATGTGGTCGGTGACCACTTCGGCCTGCCCCTTCTTGACCGTCACGAACAGGTCAGCGTCAGGAACGGCGCACAACCTCTGGTCCCACGGGTCGTAGCGGGGAGTGAAATGCTCTGCGACCGCCTCCTTGTCCTCGAGGATGCGAGTGGTCAGGCCGGTGAGGAGTTTGCGGGCTCTCTGCGGCTGACGCCGGCAGAACTGGTAGAAGCCGATGCTGAAAGCGATGTTCTTGCCGCGTATCAGGCGGTGTGCCGCCCGAGCGGGCAACACCTTCCGGAGTCGGTCGGCGATCCTGTCCCGGCCGGGGACACTGCTGATCCACGTCGGCGAGCGCTGCAGCATCGTTACGTGCTCCGCCTGCTCGGCCATGGCTGGTACCAGCGTCACAGCGGTGGCTCCGGAGCCTATGACAACCACGCGCTTGCCCGTGTAGTCGAGGTCTTCGGGCCAGAACTGTGGGTGCACCACCGTGCCGTCGAACGAGTCGGTGCCGGGGAAGTCGGGAGAGTGGCCACTGTCGTAGTCGTAGTAGCCCGCGCAGGAGTAGAGAAAGTTGCAGGTGAGGGTGCGGCGTGTGGCGCAGCCGTCCGCACCGCCCTCCTCGATCGTCACGGTCCACCGGGCCGAGATCGTCGACCAGTCGACTGCCAACACCTTGGTGCTGAAACGTATGTGCTGGTCTATGCCGTGCTCGTGCGCGGTCTGCTCGATGTAGCGGCGGATGGAATCGCCGTCCGCGAGAGACTTTCCCTCGCGCCAGGGACGAAAGACGTAGCCGAGGGTGTACATGTCGGAGTCCGAGCGGACTCCTGGATAGCGAAACAGGTCCCAGGTGCCGCCCACCGCGGCCCGCGCCTCCAGCACCGCATAGCTGCGTCCGGGGCATCGGGTCTGCAGCCGGTACGCGGCACCGATGCCGGAAAGGCCCGCTCCCACGATCACCACATCCAGGTGTTCGTCGGCTGGTTCGTCAGCTCCGTGAGGCTTCATGCCTCGAGTCTCGGTGCAGCGGGCGCCCCAGAACTTGATCTCAGGCGACACATGTTTGATCCTGGGCGACATGCCGCAGATCAGATCAGCGGGACTGCGCGGATTCCGCGCCACCGTGGCCGAACTCGGCGGAGACGCAGACTCCTACGCCCGCCTGGCCGGCTTGTCCACCGCAGCCCTCGACAGCGACGACCTGCTCGTCCCCGACGACGCGGTCGCCCGGATTCTGGAGATCGCGTCTCAGGGAACCGCCTGTCCCGATCTGGGACTGCGTATCGCCGCTCGCCAGGACCTGGGCATGCTCGGCGCCTTGGCGTTGGCCATCCAGCATTCACCCACGGTCGGTGACGCTCTGGAATGCACCTCCCGCTATCTGCTCGTCCACGCCCAGGCACTCAGCCTCACACTCGAAACGGACCCCTACGGCGCGCATGGCGTCTCCGCCCTGACCTACGGCCTGCCTCCCGGACTTCCCGAACCACGGCAGGGCACAGACCTGGCACTGGGCTTCCTGCACCGCGCCATCATCTTCCTCGTCGGCCCCTACGGCCTGCGCAGCGTGGAACTTCCCGACCGCCCGGTCGCGCCCCTCGGGGTCTACGAAGCGTTCTTCGGCGCACCCGTCCGAACCGGCCGACCCGCCCCGGCCCTGCGTCTCCCCAGCAGCCTCGCCTCACGCCGCCTCGACGGCCGTGACGCCCGACTGCGAGATCTCGCCCTGGCCTTTCTGGCGGAACAGGCGCCGCAGGCGGAGAACGACATAGTTCAACGGGTACGCGCCACCCTCACCCAGACCCTGGGCACCGCACAAGCGAGAATCGGCACCGTCGCCGACCTGCTCAATCTGCACCCTCGCACGCTGCAACGTCACCTGCGCAGGAAGGGCACGCACTTCGTCGAGGTCCTGGACGACGTACGCCGCGAAGCCGTCAGCCGGTACCTGACCTCCACCGATATCCCCATGAACCAGGTGGCCGGCTTGGTGGGGCTCTCGGAACAGGCCGCCCTGACCCACTGTTGCCACCGTTGGTGGGGCACCACCCCAACAGACATACGCCGCAAGCGGAGCAGCGCCGTTTGACGGGGGCGCTTCGTCGGCGATGGGGCGGCCGAGGTCGGGGAGCGTGCTCACAGTCGATCAGCGGTTTGCGACCGGCAGCCTGCTGCGGTGCGACGCGTCGCCGGTCACGGCACGCCGGTCCCTGGACGCAAAAGTGGCCGGCACCCTCAAGGGCTGGCGTCGGAGCAGGTGTGCCTCGACTTCGCGGAGCCGCTGGTCAAGGCGGGGCAGGTGGATGGAGCAATCGTCGTTCTCACCCCGCATCTGGACCGGAGTGGATGCTGTCGTTCTGGTCGAGCTGACCGAGGGGCAGAACCGGGACGAGCGGGTTCTTGAACAGTTCGCACCCAAGGCCGAGCGGGCCCGTGGCGCCCGCGGTGAGGAACGATGTACTCTCGAGCGAGTAATGCGCAGGACCTTGAGGTCCGGGTCCTGGAACGCGCGGGCCGCGTCGACGAGGCCATCCGGGCCCTCGGGGCAGACATAGTCGCCGGTCGTTTCCTGGTCGGGAACACGCTCACCACCTAGTGCCGGATCAGGCAACGTTTGCCCTGTTGTGATGTGACGCACCGTCCGGGTGCTGTGCCGGGCGGGGTGTGTCGGTCACTCTGTCCGGGTGGCGATACGAGTGCAGGTCCGTGTGATTGATGATGACGAGGGGCGGCGGCTGCTGCGGATCATCCGCAGGGGCACCGGGTCGGTGGTGACCTGGCGACGGGCCCAGATGGTGCTGCTGTCCGCGCAGGG
>NZ_JNXG01000013.1 GCF_000717025.1 Streptomyces atroolivaceus | reverse complement strand
CGTGGTCTTCGCGATGTTCGCCGGATTCCACTTCTGGTGGCCGAAGTTCACCGGCAAGATGCTGGACGAGCGGCTCGGCAAGATGACGTTCTGGACGCTGTTCGTCGGCTTCCACGGAACGTTCCTGGTGCAGCACTGGCTGGGTGCCGAGGGAATGCCGCGCCGTTACGCGGACTACCTCGCCGCCGACGGCTTCACCGCCCTGAACACGATCTCGACGATCTCCTCCTTCGTGCTCGGGCTGTCGATGCTCCCGTTCATGTACAACGTGTGGAAGACCGCCAAGTACGGCAAGAAGATCGAGGTCGACGACCCGTGGGGCTACGGCCGTTCGCTCGAATGGGCGACGTCCTGCCCGCCCCCGCGGCACAACTTCCTCAGCCTGCCGCGGATCCGTTCCGAATCCCCGGCGTTCGACCTGCACCACCCGGAGATCACGGCGCTCGAGCAGCTGGATCACCTGTCCGAGGGTGACAAGGTCCTCGTGGGCGGCAAGGAGGACGGCAAGTGAAGATCCAGGGCAAGCTCTTCATCTGGCTGAGCGTCTTCATGCTGGCCATGGCCGTCACGTACGGCGTCTGGTCGAAGGAGCCGGTCGGTACCACCGCGCTGGTCCTGTCCTTCGGGCTGACCATCATGATCGGCTTCTACCTGGCCTTCACGGCCAACAGGGTCGACGCGATGGCCCAGGACAACAAGGAGGCCGACGTCGCGGACGAAGCCGGTGAGGTGGGCTTCTTCTCGCCGCACAGCTGGCAGCCGCTCTCGCTGGCCATCGGTGGAGCCTTCCTCTTCATGGCCGTCGTCTTCGGCTGGTGGCTGGCCTACTTCTCGGCCCCGCTGCTCCTGGTCGGTCTCTTCGGCTGGGTCTTCGAGTACTACCGGGGAGAGAACCGCACCCAGTAGGACACGCCTCCACAGGACGTGTTGCACCCGTACGGGGGCCCGGCCCGCTCAGTGATGAGCGGGCCGGGCCCCCGTTTGCAGTCACTGAACGCGCTGGATCGGATGAATCTTCTTAGCGTGGGTTCATGAACCACACGCCGCGCATCCGCACCGTAGTGAGCTCCACTCTGCTGGTCGTGACCCTGGTCGCAGGTGCGACCGCCTGTGGCGAGCCCGAAGGTCATCCGCTGTCGCTGAAGCCGCACGACGCCGCCGACCTGGTCTCATTCAACGGCCCGTCCAAGGACGAGAAGGCCGACCCCGACAAGCCCCTCGAAGTCACCGTCAAGGACGACGACGCCAGGATCACGGACGTGACGGCAGTCGACACCGACGGCCGCCACCTGGCGGGCGAACTCGACGCCGACGGCAAGCGGTGGCACTCCACCACCTCGCTCGCGGCCGGCACCCGATACACCGTCAAGATCACCACCGAGAACGGCGACGGCGCTCCCGGCAGCCGTACGTACGCTTTCGGCACGGCCTCGGCCAAGAAGTTCCTGAAGGTGACCTTCGGCCCGCAGACGGGCACCTACGGCGTCGGACAGCCCCTCACAGCGGAACTCAGCGCTCCGGTAACCGGCAAGGCCGCCAGGGCCACCGTGGAACGCGGGCTGCAGGTCCGTTCCGCCCCCGCCGTCACCGGCTCCTGGCACTGGGTCGACGCCAAGACCCTGCACTACCGGCCCAAGGAGTACTGGCCCGCCGACGCCAGCATCGAGGTCCGCAGCAACCTCAAGGGCATAAAGGTGACCAACGCCCTCCACGGCAGCGCCGCGAAGCCCCTGAAGATCACCACCGGCGACCGCATAGAAGCGATCACCGACGCCTCGGACCACTCCATGACCGTCCTGCGCAACGGTGACGTGATCAACACCCTCCCCGTCACCACGGGCAAGCCGGGCTTCGAGACCCGCAACGGCGTCAAGGTGGTGCTGGCCAAGGAGCAGTTCGTACGCATGCGCGGCGAGAGCATCGGTATCGCCGCCGGCTCCTCGGAGTCCTACGACCTGCCCGTCTACTGGGCGACACGCGTCACCTGGAGCGGTGAGTACGTCCACGCGGCGCCCTGGTCGACGGGTTCCCAGGGCAACGCCAACGTGAGCCACGGCTGTACGGGGATGAGCACCGCCGACGCCCAGTGGTTCTTCGAGACCGTACGCGAGGGCGACATCGTCAAGGTCGTCGGAAGCGACGGCGAGACGATGACGCCGTTCGACAACGGCTTCGGTGACTGGAATCTGGCCTGGGACGCCTGGCTGAAGGGCAGTGCCCTGCACGGGGACGGCACGCCGGACACGGGCACCGACGTCCTGACGGCGCGGCTGCGCCCCCAGGTCTGATCCGGCCGGGAGTGCGCCGCGCCCCGGAGGGACACCGCGGAGGGGTTCGGGGCCCCTCCGCCTCAGGCCTCCACGGAGAGCCTGTGGCGCAGCAGGGAGGCCAGGGCGTCCGCGAAGCCGACCGGGTCGACCGGATGCGTCACGGCGGCGTCCGCACGGCTCCACGTGGCCAGCCAGGCGTCCTGCGGCCGTCCGATCAGCAGCAGCACGGGCGGGCAGTCGAAGATCTCGTCCTTGATCTGCCGGCAGACGCCCATTCCGCCCGCGGGGGCCGTCTCGCCGTCCAGGACACAGACGTCGACACCTCCCCGGTCCAGTGCGCTCAGCACGGCGGGCAGGGTGGCGCACTCCAGGAACTCCACCGGTGGCACGTCCGCCGCAGGCCTGCGCCCGGCTGCCAGCCTCACCTGCTCGCGGGTGTTGGCGTCGTCGCTGTAGACCAGGACCGTGGCGGTCGGCTGCATTGTTCCTCCGTGACGTCTGTGTCTTCGGGGCTCTCGGGGCATGAACCGATGGGCGGATCGTACTCCGACGGACTGCTTGTCAGCACCGGTAAAGACAGCGATTCGATGGGCCGTTCGGTGAGGACACACACCACTGACACACCGAACGGCACCCCCCGGAGTGAGGGCGGGATAAGCGACCGACATAATGTCGGTCGTGGCGACAGCAACGACAGTAGAAACCGGGCACGCGCACCCGTCGGTCAATCGACCGAACCTCACCAGCGTCGGAACCATCATCTGGTTGAGTTCCGAGCTGATGTTCTTCGCGGCCCTCTTCGCGATGTACTTCACCCTGCGATCGGTGATGGGACCCGATCACTGGAAGGAGATGGCCGACCATCTGAACTTCCCGTTCTCGGCGACGAACACCACGATCCTGGTGCTTTCCTCTCTCACCTGCCAGCTCGGCGTTTTCGCCGCGGAGCGGGGCGATGTGAAGAAGCTCCGCACCTGGTTCATCATCACGTTCGTGATGGGTTCGATCTTCATCGGAGGCCAGGTCCTCGAGTACACCGAGCTGGTCAAGGAGGCGGGTCTCTCCCTGTCCTCCGACCCGTACGGTTCGGTGTTCTACCTGACGACCGGCTTCCACGGTCTGCATGTGACAGGCGGTCTCATCGCCTTCCTGCTCGTCCTGGGCAGGACATACGCGGCCTCGAGATTCACCCATGAACAGGCCACCGCCGCCATCGTCGTGTCCTACTACTGGCACTTCGTCGACGTCGTCTGGATCGGTCTGTTCGCCACGATCTACATGATCAAGTAACCGGGTTCGCACCCGCCCACCATCGACGCAGAAGATCCTGACACCGGGGTAATCCGTGAAAAAGCTCTCCGCACGACGACGCCATCCGCTGGCGGCGGTCGTCGTACTACTCCTCGCGCTGGCGGCTACCGGGGGGCTGTACGCCGCGTTCGCGCCTGCGGGTAAGGCGCAGGCCGACGAAACCGCCCAGTCCCTCGCCATCGACGAGGGCAAGAAGCTCTACTCCGTGGGCTGCGCCAGCTGCCACGGATCCGGCGGTCAGGGCACCACCGACGGGCCGTCCCTCGTGGGCGTAGGCTCCGCCGCCGTCGACTTCCAGGTCGGTACCGGACGCATGCCGGCTCAGCAGCCGGGCGCCCAGGTACCGAAGAAGAAGGTCATCTACACCCAGGCCGAGATCGACCAGCTCGCGGCGTACGTCGCGTCCCTGGGCGCCGGTCCGATCACGCCGACCGAAAGCCAGGTCGACCCCGCAGGCGCGGACGTGGCCAAGGGCGGTGACCTGTTCCGCAACAACTGCGCGCAGTGCCACAACTTCACCGGCAAGGGCGGCGCCCTCACCGAGGGGAAGTACGCCCCGAATCTCGAAGGCGTGAGCCCGAAGCACATCTACGAGGCCATGCAGACCGGCCCGCAGAGCATGCCCTCCTTCCCGGACAGCACCATGCCGGAGCAGGAGAAGAAAGACATCATCGCGTACATCGAGACCGTCAACGGTGATGAGTCGGAGTCCCCCGGTGGGCTCGCGCTCGGTGGCCTCGGCCCCGTCAGTGAAGGTCTCTTCGGCTGGATCTTCGGCCTGGGCGGCCTGATCGCCATCGCCGTATGGGTCGCGGCCCACACCGCTAAGGCCAAGAAGTCATGAGTAGCCAACAGATTCCAGAAGAGAACCTGCCGGAAGTGCAGGACACCGCGCACGGCGCGGTAGAGGGTGCGGGCGATCCGTTCGCCGACCCGGGGCTGCCGGCCCACAGGCCGCGCATCCAGGACATCGACGAGCGGGCCGCGAGGCGCTCCGAGCGAGCCGTCGCCTTCATGTTCACGTTGTCCATGCTGGCGACGATCGGCTTCATCGCCTCGTACGTCATCTTCCCGGTGGACAAGATCGTCTACATCTGGCCGCTCGGCCACGTGAGCGCGCTCAACTTCTCCCTGGGCATGACCCTGGGACTGGCGCTCTTCCTCATCGGCGCGGGTGCCGTCCACTGGGCGCGCACCCTGATGTCCGACGTCGAGGTCGCCGACGACCGGCACGCCATCGAGGCGACGCCCGAGGTCAAGGCCAAGGTCATGGCCGACTTCGCGGCCGGTGCCAAGGAGTCCGCGATCGGGCGGCGGAAGCTGATCCGCAACACCATGTTCGGTGCGCTGGCCCTGGTGCCGCTCTCCGGTGTGGTGCTGCTGCGTGACCTCGGTCCGCTGCCGGAGAAGAAGCTCCGCAAGACCCTGTGGGCCAAGGGCAAGCAGCTCGTCAACATGAACACCATGGAGCCGCTGCGTCCCGAGGACGTCGTCGTCGGTTCGCTGACCTTCGCCATGCCCGAGGGCCTGGAGGAGGACGCGCACGACTTCCAGACGCAGATCGCCAAGGCCGCCCTGATGATCATCCGCATCGAGCCGGACAACATCAAGGACAAGCGCGAGCGCGAGTGGGCCCACGAGGGAATCGTGGCCTTCTCCAAGATCTGCACCCACGTCGGCTGCCCGATCAGCCTGTACGAGCAGCAGACGCACCACGTGCTCTGCCCGTGCCACCAGTCCACCTTCGACCTCTCCGACGGCGCCCGCGTCATCTTCGGTCCGGCCGGTCACGCCCTTCCGCAGCTGCGGATCGGCGTGAACAGCGAGGGCAACCTCGAAGCGCTCGGTGACTTCGAAGAGCCCGTCGGTCCTGCCTTCTGGGAGCGCGGATGAGTACTGCGACGGAAACACAGCGCAAGGCGCCCGCCGGTGAGCGGGTCGCCGACTGGGCGGACGGCCGGCTGGGCATCTACGGCCTGGCCAAGGCCAACATGCGCAAGATCTTCCCGGACCACTGGTCCTTCATGCTGGGTGAGATCTGCCTCTACAGCTTCATCATCATCATCCTCACGGGTGTGTACCTGACGCTGTTCTTCAACCCGAGCATGAACGAGGTCGTGTACCACGGCTCCTACGAGCCGATGAACGGCATCCGGATGTCCGCGGCCTACGCGTCGACGCTGGACATCAGCTTCGACGTCCGCGGTGGTCTGCTGGTCCGGCAGATCCACCACTGGGCCGCGATCATCTTCCTCGCCGGCATGTTCGTGCACATGTTCCGGGTGTTCTTCACCGGTGCGTACCGCAAGCCGCGCGAGATCAACTGGCTGTTCGGCTTCCTGCTCTTCGTGCTCGGCATGTTCACCGGCTTCACCGGCTACTCGCTCCCGGACGACCTGCTCTCCGGTACGGGTGTGCGCTTCACGCAGGGCGCGATCCTGTCGATGCCGATCGTCGGTACGTACATCTCGATGTTCCTGTTCGGCGGGGAGTTCCCCGGTACGGACATCATCTCGAGGTTCTACTCGATCCACATCCTGCTGCTCCCGGGCATCATGCTCGGGCTCGTGGTCGGCCACCTCATCCTGGTCTTCTTCCACAAGCACACGCAGTTCGCCGGCCCGGGCAAGACGAACAAGAACGTCGTCGGCATGCCGCTGCTGCCGGTCTACATGGCCAAGGCCGGAGGCTTCTTCTTCCTGGTCTTCGGTTTCATCGCGATCCTCTCCGCGGTCGCCACGATCAACCCGATCTGGGCGCTCGGCCCGTACCGTCCCGACCAGGTGTCCACGGGCGCCCAGCCGGACTGGTACATGGGCTTCGCGGAAGGCTTCGTCCGTGTGATGCCCGGCTGGGAGATCAACCTCTGGGGCCACACGCTGGTCCTGGGCGTACTCATCCCGCTGGTCCTGTTCGGTGTCGTACTCGGGGCACTCGCCCTGTATCCGTTCATCGAGTCCTGGATCACCGGGGACAAGCGCGAGCACCACATCCTGGACCGTCCGCGCAACGCCCCGACCCGTACCGGGCTCGGTGTCGCCTGGGTGACGATCTACTTCGTCATGCTGATCGGCGGCGGTAACGACATCTGGGCGACGCACTTCCACCTGTCGCTCAACGCGATCAGCTGGTTCGTACGGATCGCCTTCTTCGTCGGCCCGGTCCTGGCGTTCGTCGTCACCCGGCGGATCTGCCTCGGCCTCCAGCGCCGGGACAAGGAGAAGGTGCTGCACGGGCGCGAGTCCGGCACCATCAAGCGCCTGCCGCACGGTGAGTTCGTGGAGATCCACGAGCCGCTCAGCCCCGGGCAGCTGCACACGCTCACGGCGCACGAGCAGTACAAGCCGGTCGAGATCGGCCCCACGGTCGACGAGAACGGTGTCGAGCGCAAGCCGTCGGCGCTCCAGAAGCTGCGGGCCAGGCTCAGCAAGAGCTACTACGGCGAGGACAACCAGATCGCCAAGCCCACCGCCGAGGAGTACAAGGAGATCACCAGCGGCCACGGCCACCACTGATCACCCCAGCTGAACGCCACAGCGGGAGCCCCGTCCATCCGATGGACGGGGCTCTTCGCTGTCCCCGGGGCTGGATAGGGTGGGAGGCATCCTTATATCGGCTGTGGACCCCAGGAGCGGACCATGAACGTTGTGACCCCGGACGGCGGCGACAGCGTGGCGGACCGTACCTGGCCCGGCGTGCTGACTCCCCTCCTGCGCGGCGAGCACCTCGGCGCGGACGACACCGCGTGGGCCATGGACCGCATCATGAGCGGCGAGGCCACGGACGTGCAGATCGCCGGCTTCGCGGTCGCCCTGCGGACCAAGGGCGAGACCGTCGACGAGGTCACCGGCCTCGTGCGCGCCATGTACGAGCACGCCCACACCATCCATGTGCCCGGCCGCACGGTCGACATCGTGGGGACCGGTGGCGACATGGCCAAGACGGTCAACATCTCGACCATGTCGGCGATCGTCGTGGCCGGGACGGGCGCGAAGGTCGTCAAGCACGGCAACCGGGCCTCCTCGTCGGCGAGCGGGGCCTCCGACGTGCTGGAGAAGCTCGGCGTCAACCTCGAACTGACTCCGCAGCGCGTCGTCGCCGTCGCCGAGGAGGCGGGCATCACCTTCTGCTTCGCGGTGAAGTTCCACCCCGCCCTGCGGTACGCGGCCAGGGCGCGCAAGGAGCTCGGCACCCAGACCACGTTCAACATCCTCGGCCCTCTCACCAACCCGGCCAGGGTGCGTTCCCAGGCCATCGGGGTCGCCGACCCGAAGATGGCGCCCATCGTGGCGGGCGTGCTGGCGGACCGGGGGAACTCCGCGCTCGTCTTCCGGGGTGACGACGGGCTCGACGAGCTGACCACCACGGCGACCTCGCGCGTCTGGGTCGTCCGCGAAGGCACCGTCCGCGAGGAGGCCTTCGACCCGCGCGACGTCGGGCTGGACCTGGTCCCCGTCGAGGCGCTGCGCGGCGCGGACTCCGCGTACAACGCGGATGTGGCCCGTCGGCTGCTCGACGGGGAGGCCGGCCCGGTGCGCGACGCCGTGCTGCTCAACTCGGCTGCCGCGCTGGTCGCACTGGAACCGGGCGAGGGCACGCTGAGCGAGCAGCTCTCGGGCGGGATCGAGCGGGCCGCGGAGTCGATCGACTCGGGAGCGGCCAAGCGCGCGCTGGAGCGCTGGGTGGCGGCCAGCAACGCCTGAAGGCGCACGATTTGAGCAAGGGCGCAGTCCGGATCGCGGACTGCGCCCTTGCGCGTCGCCGTGGATATGGCAAGATGCTGCGCAGGTCATGAGTGACAGCGACTACGGCCCCGGCCCGCTGTCCGGCAACCCTCCGTCCGTGGCGGGGTGCCCCGGGTGAAGACCAGGCCGCAGGCAGCGAGGTCTGTGGCAAGCGCGGGCCCCTCGGCATCGTTGGATGCCACCCCTTGGGGTCCTGGTCCCAGGGAGCCTCTTGTGAGCAAGCGAATGCGATAGGGCGCGACGCCCTCCTCCGCACACCCTTTTTTCTTCCTTCTCCGCGCCGCTGCGTACCGCCGGCGCGTGGATCTCGCCTGCCTTTCACGGGAGTTCGCCATGTCTGTCTCCACCGCTGCCGTCGACCAGTCCGTTTGTGCCCCGCTGCCGGTTCTGGGTGCCGATGTCACCGTTCCGCTCGTGACCGGCGGAGATGTCACCTATGCCGCCCTCGACTACGCGGCCAGCGCCCCGGCTCTCCAGCGGGTGTGGGACGACGTGGCCGCCTACGCCCCGTACTACGGCAGCGTGCACCGCGGTGCCGGATATCTCTCGCAGCTCTCCACCGACCTGTTCGAGAGCAGCCGCGTGACCGTGGCGGAGTTCCTCGGCTGCCGCGCGGACGACCAGGTCGTCTTCACCCGCTCGACGACCGACTCCCTCAACCTGCTGGCCGCCGCGCTGCCCGCGGACTGCCAGGTGTTCGTGTTCGAGACCGAGCACCACGCCTCGCTGCTGCCCTGGCGCGACGCCCGGGTGACCTACCTCGACGCGCCCCGCACCCCGGACCAGGCGGTCGCCACACTGGAGCGTGCCCTGGCCGGCCGCGAGCCCTACGGCCCCGCGCTGGTCTGCGTCACGGGCGCGTCCAACGTCACCGGTGAGCTGTGGCCGGTGAAGGAACTCGCCGCCGCCGCCCACGCCCACGGGGCGCGGATCGTGCTCGACGCCGCGCAGCTGGCGCCTCACCACCCCGTGGACATCGCCGAGCTGGACGTCGACTGGGTCGCCTTCTCCGGTCACAAGCTGTACGCGCCCTTCGGCTCGGGTGTGCTCGCGGGCCGGGCGGACTGGCTGCTGGCCGCGGAGCCGTACCTCGCCGGCGGCGGTGCCTCCCGGAAGGTCGCCCGGCGCACCGACGGCGGTGTGGACGTCGAGTGGCACACCACCGCGGCCCGGCACGAGGCCGGATCGCCCAACGTCATCGGCGTCTACTCCATCGCCGCCGCCTGCAAGGCCCTGACCGAGGCCGGCTTCGACCGGCTCGTCGCGCGTGAGCAGCAGCTGGTGACCCGGGTCCGCGAGGGCCTCGCCGGCGTCCCCGAGGTCAAGGTGCTCTCGCTGTTCGGCGACGACGCCCCGAGGGTCGGCGTCATCTCCTTCGTGGTCGAGGGATGGAACAGCTCGCACTTCGCCGCGGCGCTCTCCGCCGAGTACGGCATCGGGGTCCGCGACGGCCTGTTCTGCGCCCACCCGCTCGTGCGGACCCTGCTGGGCAGTGAGCCCCAGGACCCGGGCGAGTGCGGCGCGCCGGAGGCCGCGCCGGGGGAGAGGTCCCTCAACGCCATCCGGGTGAGCTTCGGCGCCGGCACGCCGGACGAGCACGTCGAGCGCTTCCTCGGCGCCGTCCGCGAGCTGGTGAGCAAGGGCGCCCGCTGGACCTACCGCACCGAGGAGGGCCGCTGCGTGCCCGACCGGGGCGCCGCCCAGGTCTGAGCGATCCGCGCGAACGGCTCCGGCCGGGGACGGGCTCCGCGCCCCGTCCCCGGCCGGAGCCGTTCGCCGTACGAGGTCTCAGGCGTCGAGGCCGATGGCGAATGCCGCCTCGAGGTCGTGCTGCGAGTACGTGCGGAAGGCCACGTGGGTGTCGGTGGCCTCCACGCCCTGGATCTTGCTGATCCGGCCGGGGATGACATCGGCCAGATCATCGTGCCGGGCCACCCGGACCATGGCGATCAGGTCGTACGTGCCGGTGACCGAGAACACCTCGCTGACGCTGTCCAGCGCGGCGATGGCCTCGGCGATCTCGGGAATCCGGTCCACGCTGGTTTTGATGAGCACGATCGCGGTGATCACGGCTGGCTTTCTCCCTCAGTGGCCGTGGCTGGAGACTTCACTGTAGTACCCCGGAACCGCACCCAGGCGTAGAGGAACCCGGCCACGAAACCCGCCACGTGCGCGAGGTACGCCACGCCCGGGCCGGTGCCCGCGTTCTGCGCCGCCAGCCACTGCAGGGCGAACCAGAACACGAGCACGATCCAGGCCGGGAAACGCAGAGGCAGGAAGAAGAGGAACGGGAAGAGGCTCGTGACCCGGGCCCGGGGGAAGAGGCGGAGGAACGCGCCGAGCACCGCGGAGATGGCCCCCGACGCGCCGACCAGTGTCTGGTCGGAGTCCGCGTGCACCACCGCGTAGGCCACCAGGGCGAAGTAGCCGCACGCGAGATAGAAGAGGGCGAACTCCGCGCGGCCCATGCGCTCCTCGGACATCGCGCCGAACACGTACAGGAAGAGCATGTTGCCCAGCAGGTGCAGCCAGCTGCCGTGCACGAAGAGCGCGGTCAGCGGGGTCAGTGCCGCATGCGCGGAGCCGTCCACGAGTTCGCTGGGGATCACGCCCCACCGCTCGAAGTACCCGGCCTGGGCGGCCAGAAGCGCGTCGGCACCGCCGTAGGCGGGGTTGAACCCGGAGAGCGGGCTGGTCAGGAACACCGCGCAGCACAGCGCCATCAGCCCGGACGTGACGGCGCCGCCCGCCGCTGCCGCCGTCCCGACCGCTCTGACCCGCTCCCGCCAGTCCGCTTCCCGCCGATACATCACGTACAGAGCATGACGTACCCGTCGAGAACGGGACAGACCGCCTCGCCGTGCCGATAGGTATGCGCAAGGCCGTAGGGTTGCCGCAGGACATCCGCAGTTCGACGGCGCACCGCGAGATCGAAGACCTGGGCACGCAGAAGACTCGACGAACGACGAAAGAGGACGCAACGATGACGACGGTTCCCCAGCCGACGGACGGGACCCGCTGGCGCTGCACGCTCTGCGGCAACCTCACCCGTTTCGACGTGACGCGTTCCTCGAAGGTCGTGGAGTACGTGCATCTCGACCTGGCCGGGGAGTCGAGTGTCGAGGAGCGCGAGGTGGTCAGTGAGACCATCGAGTCGGTGCGCTGCCGTTGGTGCAACGCCGTGGACCAGATCGAGCTGGTCGACAGGCCCGGTGCCGACTCCTGACGGGGCCGTGCGGACAGACACATTGGGGTGATGGATGGTGGAGCAGCCGACAGGCGGCGCCGAACCGGCCGATGCGGCCGACGGCACCGCGGAGTCGCTCGACCGTCCGCTGCCCGAGGGCGTCCGCCGCAAGGTGGTGGCGCTGGTCTCGGATGCGTTCGGCGGCCTGACGGTCGGCGAACTGCCGTCCCAGTTGCGGCAGTATGCCCGCTTCACCCCGAGCAGGCGCGCCAAGTTCGCGGGTAACGCGATGGCCGCGGCCCTGGAGAGCGACCCGGTCTTCCGCCGCCGCATCGGTGAGCGCATCGGTCAGACCCAGCCGGAGCTGGCCGAAGCGCTCACCTCCGGCGCGCCGCCGGCGGCCGCCGACCCCGTCGACGTGGCCGCCGCCGCCTACGTGCTGCGGCCGGCCGGCTGGGTCAAGCTGGTGGCCGCGGCGGGCGAGGAGGTCCAGCGTGCCCACGCCGAGCGGGCGGACGAGGAGACCAGGCGCGAGCTGGAACGGCTGCGCGAGGAGCTCGACCGCGCCCGGGGCCAGACCCGGGCCGACACCGAACGGCTGCGCTCGGAGCTCGAGGCCTCCCGCAAGGAGGCCGACTCCCTGCACCGCAAGCTCCGCAGCGCCCTCAGCGAGGTGAAGCGCGGAGAGGCGGCGCTGCGCAAGGCCGGTGCCGAGGCCGACACCGTGCGGGCCGAAGCCGCGGCACAGGTGTCCGCCGCCGAGAGCGAGTCCCGCCGGCTCAAGGCGCGGCTCTCCGAGGCGGAGGCTTCCGTCGAGGCGGGCCGCCGGGCTGCCCGGGAAGGGCGCTCGGTCGAGGACATGCGGCTCCGGCTGCTCCTGGACACCGTGCTCGACGCCGCACAGGGCCTCCGCCGTGAACTGGCGCTGCCTCCTTCCTCGCTCCGTCCCGCGGACGGCGTGGAAGCGGTGGAGCCCGGCCGGATGTCACCCAAGGACATTGCGGCCAGGGCCCTTTCGGAGACCGATCCGGCGCTGCTCGACCAGTTGCTCGCCCTGCCGCAGGCGCACCTGATCGTCGACGGCTACAACGTGACGAAGACCGGTTATCCGCAGATGCCCCTGGAGAAGCAGCGGTTGCGCCTGCTGGGCGGTCTCTCGGTGCTCGCGGCACAGACCGGAGCTGAGATGACCTGTGTCTTCGACGGCGCCGAACTGGCGGCCCCGGTCCTGCTCGCACCACCGCGCGGAGTCCGCGTGCTGTTCAGCAAGGCCGGGGTGACCGCGGACGAGTTGATCAGGCAGCTGGCGCGCGCCGAACCGGCGGGCAGACCCGTGGTCGTGGTCTCCACGGACCGCGAGGTCGCCGACGGCGTCGCGAAGGCGGGGGCGCGGCCGGTCGCGTCCGCCTTGCTCCTCAAGCGCCTTTCGCGCGTCTGAGGCGTCTTGCGAGACATGGGCGACTTGCCGGAATTCATGGAACGTACCGTCAAGTCGCCGCTACACGCAGTGCGGTGAAAGTAAAGAAGTTCCTGGTGTGACGAGATTTTGCTCGTGAGGATTTGAACTGATCACAAGATGGTCACTAAGGTCAGGCCTCGAACCTTCGCACGGTTGATTGCCCACCCGGGGTGACAGCGAAGGAACCGCCGACGTCGTCCCAAGCAGCCGAGCCGCACCCGCGTGACCGTGCTCACCGCGACCGCCGCCGCAGCCGTGGCCCTGACCTCTCAGGCCGCCCACGCCGACCCCAAGCCGACCAAGAGCGAGGTCAAGGCGAAGGTCGACAAGCTCTACCACGAGGCAGAGGTCGCCACCGAGAAGGCCAACGGCGCCAAGGAGCAGCAGGACAAGCTCAAGAAGCAGGCCGACGCGCTCCAGGACAAGGTCGCCCGCGGCCAGCTGGACCAGCTGACGGCCAAGCAGGCCGAGTCGCTGCAGAAGATCCAGGCGAAGCAGCGCACCCTCGCGCAGCAGCGCCAGGAGGCGCAGGGCAAGCTCGCCGACCTCGCCGACGTCCGCAAGACGCTGAACGAGAACAAGAAGAAGTACCAGGGCAAGCTGGCCGACGCGCAGAAGCTGCTCAACACCCTCACCGCCGCCGAGCGCGCCAAGATGGCCGAGGACGAGCAGCGCGCCAGCCGTGCCGCCGGCGACCGGGTCGAGCTCGGCAACGAGGTCCCCGCGTCCGCCCGTGGTGCCGCCGCCCTCCAGGCCGCCGCCACGCAGCTGGGCAAGCCGTACGTCTCCGGCGGCTCCGGGCCCAACTCGTTCGACTGCTCGGGTCTGACCCAGTGGGCCTACGCCCAGGCCGGTGTCCAGATCACCCGCACCACGTACACGCAGGTCAACGACGGTGTGCAGATCGGTCGCAGCGCGCTCAAGCCGGGCGACCTGGTCTTCTTCAGCAACACGTCGCACGTGGGTCTGTACGCGGGCAACAACCAGGTCCTGCACGCGCCGTACCCCGGCCAGGTGGTCCGGTACGAGGCGATGGAGTACCTGGGCGCCTTCCAGTTCGGCGTGCGCGTCTGACGCCCGAACGGGCGAATCGCAGCACCCCTCGGTGACACCCCGCCCCGCCGGAGACCTCGGGTCTCCGGCGGGGCGACGCCGTTTCCGCCCCACTCCCCGTCCGGCGGGGCCCTCGGTTGGCGTGCCGCCGCCCGGTCCCCGTCCCCGCTGCCGCACGGCTCCGTCCGCCCCCGGCATGGTGCCCGTCTCCCCGGCCACCCGCGTCCGACCGTACGATCGGCTGGATGGCTGTATGGGCGAAGGACGCGCGGCGGGTGCGCACCCGCGGACGGCGCACGGCGGGTGCCGTGCTCGGCGCTCTGCTGCTCGCGCCCGCGTGCTCCGCCCCGGAGAACACCGCCACCGGCGTCACCGTCCAGGAGGTGGGCGCCACCCTGGACCGCCGGGCCGCGGCCGTCCTGCGGCACGACACCGACGCGTACCTGGACGTGCTCGATCCCCGGGCCGCTTCCTTCCGGGCAGCCCAGCGCACCGAGCTCCACAATCTCGCCGACGTACCGCTGGAGTCCTGGGCGTACAGGGTGAAGGGCGTGAGCGGCGGGGGAGCGGACCGGGTCACCGCCGAGGTCGAGCTGCGCTACCGGATCAAGGGTTACGACGAGGCCCCCGTGTCCTCCTCCCGCACGGTGGAGCTGGTCCGCCGCGGGGGCGACCGCACCTGGTACGTCGCCGCCGACCGGGCCGCCGACGGCACCCCGGCGCAGCTCTGGCAGCAGGGCGACGTCGAGGTCGTACGGGGCACACGCAGCCTGGTCCTCGGGGTCGGCCGCCGGACGGCCGAGCTGCGCCGGATCGCGGCCACCGCGGACCGGGCCGTCCCGGCCGTCACGGGGTCCTGGCCGGAGCCGTGGGCGGAGCGGGTCGTGGTCCTCGTCCCCGCGTCCGTGGACGACATGGCGGGACTGCTCGACTCACCCGCGGCCAGCTACCGGGGGATAGCGGCCGTCACCACCGGCGAGGTCGGTGGCAGCGGCCGGAGGCCCGCGGACCGGGTGATCGTCAACCCGCAGGCCTACGGGATGCTCGGTGACTTCGGGCAGCGGGTCGTCCTCACCCACGAGACCACCCATGTGGCGACCCGGGCGCACACCTCCGCCGCCACTCCCGTCTGGCTGTCCGAGGGCTTCGCCGACCGGGCCGCGTACCGCCGGGAGAGCCGCACGGCCGCCGAGATCGCCCCGGAGCTCACCGAAGCGGTCCGGCGCGGCGATCTGCCCGCGCGGCTGCCGGCCGACGAGGACTTCGGCTTCGGCCTGGACGCGGCCGGGCTCTCCCAGGCGTACGAGGGCGGCTGGCTGGCCTGCGAACTGATCGCGAGGGACTGGGGCGAGGAGGGGCTGATCGCCTTCTACAAGGCCGTCGGGAGCCGTTCGGAGCGGGACGGAGCCGTGGAGCAGGCCATGCACACGGTGCTCGGCACGACACCCCAGGACTTCACGGCGCGCTGGCGGGAGTATCTGCGCGAGCGGCTCGGCTGAGCTGCGGTGCCGCACACCCCCGCCGGGCTCCCGGCACGGTGTCCCGCCACAGCCGCCGCCCGGCGATCAGCGTCGCGGCGACCAGCAGACCGTTGCGTACGGCCATGAGCGTCACGCCCTCCGCGTCACTTGCCACCACGTGCGCGAAGCCGAGCGGGAACTCCAGCAGGGTGACAGCGGTGGCCACCAGGACCAGAACGGAGGGCAGGGCCATCCGGCTGCCGCGGAACACCAGGCACACCGCGCCGACACCCAGCGGCCACACCATGTACTGCGGGCTGATGACACGGCTGGTCACCGTGAACAGCAGCACGGCGGTGAACGCCGCGTCCGCCGGCGTGTGCACCGCGAACGTACGGGCCCGCAGCCGCCAGACCAGCAGCCAGCCGAAGGCGAGCACGCTCAGGGCCAGGGCCAGCGTGCTCACCAGGGCCACGTGCGGGCCGGCGAACTCCATCGAGCCGTAGCGGAGCTCCACACGGCCCTCCCAGCCGAACTGCCTCGCCACATGGAAGACCAGAGCCCCCAGCGACTCGATCTCCAGTCCCCGGTCCCGCTGGAACGTCAGGAAGGCGAACGCGCCGGGCAGCACCACGGCGGCCGCCAGGGCGAGCACGGCGGCCGTCACCGCCGCCGCCGACCAGGAGCGGCGTGTGTCCCGGCCCCGGGCCGTGCCCACCAGCAGCAGCACCGGCCAGACCTTCAGCAGGGTGCCGAACGCGGCCAGCGCCCCCAGCACCCGGGGGCGGCGCACGCCCGCCAGCAGCGCCGCCACCGCGACGGCGGTCACCATCAGGTCGTAGCGGGCGTACACGGTCGGCCCGAGCAGCGGCACACCCACCACCCACAGCCAGGCACCCGCGTCACGTGTGGCCGGCCGGCTCCCCGCGTACAGGAGGAGACCGAGGACCAGCGCGTCACAGAGCAGCACGAGGACGAAGAAGGCGGAGGCGTACTCCAGGAAGGGCAGCAGATCCGGGGACAGCACGGCCAGCGCGGCCGCGGGCGGATACTGCCAGGTGACGTCGTCCAGGGGATACGAACCGGCGCGCAGCACCTGGTACCAGCCCTGGTAGATCACCGAGACGTCGCTCGTGACGTCCGGCCCCGGAACCGTGAACACCTTGAAGACGCAGAGCAGCAGCACCGCCCGGGTGAGGCCCCACACGGCGAGGCACAGACCCCGGCCTCCCCGGTCGCTCATACCTGTCCTGACCGTCATGCAGGCCATGATGCAGGCCCCGGCTGTGCGGGAGCCGTCAGGCAGGGCCGTCGGGCCGCCCGGTACTGTCGGCGGCGATGGACAAGACGCTGATCGTGACGAACGACTTCCCGCCCCGCCCCGGCGGTATCCAGGCCTTCCTGCACAACATGGCGCTGCGCATGGACCCCGGGCGACTGGTCGTCTACGCCTCCACCTGGAAGCGCGGCGCGGAGGGCGCCGAGGCGACCGCCGCCTTCGACGCGGAGCAGCCGTTCACCGTCGTGCGCGACCGTACGACGATGCTGCTGCCCACCCCGCGGGTCACCCGGCAGGCGGTCCGGCTGCTGAACGAACACGGCTGCTCCTCCGTGTGGTTCGGCGCCGCCGCCCCCCTCGGGCTGATGGCGCCCGCGCTGCGTGGGGCCGGTGCCCGCCGGATCGTGGCCACCACGCACGGCCACGAGGCGGGCTGGGCACAACTGCCCGCGTCCCGGCAGCTGCTGCGCCGCATCGGCGAGGGCACCGACACCCTCACCTACCTCGGTGAGTACACCCGGTCCAGGATCGCCGCCGCGCTCACCCCGGAGGCCGCGGGCCGGATGGTGCAACTGCCGCCCGGGGTCGACGAGAAGACCTTCCACCCGGCATCCGGTGGCGACCGGGTGAGGGCGCGGCTCGGCCTCACGGACCGGCCCGTCGTCGTGTGCGTGTCGCGGCTCGTGCCGCGCAAGGGCCAGGACACCCTCATCCTGGCCATGCCCGCGATCCTGGCGCGGGTGCCGGACGCCGTCCTGCTCGTCGTGGGCGGCGGCCCGTACGCCGGGCAGCTGAAGAAGCTGGCGGCCGAGACCGGTGTCGCGGACTCCGTGCGTTTCACCGGGCCGGTGCCGTGGGAGGAACTGCCCGCCCACTACGGCGCCGGCGACGTGTTCGCCATGCCCTGCCGCACCCGGCGCGGCGGTCTCGACGTCGAAGGCCTCGGCATCGTCTACCTGGAGGCGTCCGCGACCGGGCTGCCGGTCGTGGCCGGTGACTCGGGGGGCGCCCCGGACGCCGTACTCGACGGCGAGACCGGGTGGGTGGTGAGGGGCGGCTCCGCGGAGGAGTCCGCCGACCGGATCGTCACCCTGCTCGGCGACCCGGAGCTGCGCCGGCGCATGGGGGAGCGGGGCAGGGCGTGGGTCGAGGAGAAGTGGCGCTGGGACCTGCTCGCCGGCGAGCTGAAGACGCTGCTCTGAGCGGACGGAGAACGAGAGGGGCCCGCACCGGTCGCGTCCGGTGCGGGCCCCTCTCCGTGCGTGTGGCCGGCTCAGCCCCGGTAGATCGACTCGACCTCGTCCGCGAACTCCTTCGCCACGACGTTGCGCTTCAGCTTCAGCGACGGCGTGATGTGCCCCGCCTCCTCGGTGAACTGCGCCGCCAGGATGCGGAACTTGCGCACCGACTCGGCCTTGGACACCGCCGCGTTGCCGTCGTCCACCGCCCGCTGCACCTCGGCCAGCAGCTCGGGGTCCTCGCGCAGCGAGACCGCCGTCGACCCGGCCGGCTTGCCGTTCTCCTCGGCCCAGCGGGAGAGGAACTCCTCGTCGAGGGTGAGCAGGGCGCCGACGAACGGCCGTCCGTCGCCGACCACCATGCACTCGGCGACGAGGGCGTGCGCGCGGATCCGGTCCTCGATCACCGCGGGGGCGACGTTCTTGCCGCCCGCCGTCACGATGATCTCCTTCTTGCGGCCCGTGATCGCGAGATAACCGTCCTCGTCGAGCGTGCCGATGTCCCCCGTGTGGAACCAGCCGTCTGCCAGCGCCTCGGCCGTCGCCGCCTCGTTCCTCCAGTAGCCGGTGAACAGGTGCTCGCCGTGCAGCAGCACCTCACCGTCGTCGGCGATCCGCACGACCGAGCCCGGCAGCGGCTGGCCGACCGTACCGATCTTCTGCCTGTCCCACGGGTTGAAGGCCGTGGCGGCGCAGGTCTCGGTGAGGCCGTAGCCCTCCAGCACGGTGAAGCCGATACCCCGGAAGAAGTGGCCGAGCCGCTCGCCCAGGGGTGCGCCGCCGGAGATGGCGAACTCGCCCCGGCCGCCGAGCACGGCCCGCAGCTTGCCGAACACCAGCTTGTCGAAGACCTTGTGCTTGATCTTCAGGCCCATCGAGGGGCCCTCCGGCGTGCCCAGCGCGCGGCTGTACGCGATCGCCGTGTCGGCGGCCCGGTCGAAGATCTTGCCCTTCCCGTCGGCCTGCGCCTTGGCCCGCGCCGAGTTGTAGACCTTCTCGAACACGCGCGGCACACCGAGGATCAGCGTGGGCCGGAAGGAGGCCAGCTCATCGGTGAGGTTCTTGATGTCCGGCACGCAGCCGAGCTTGATCGGGGCCATCACCGAGGCGACCTCGACCAGGCGGCCGAAGACGTGCGCGGTGGGCAGGAAGAGCAGGACGGAGCACTCGCCGGTACGGAAGAGGGGCTTGAGCCGCTCCACGATGTTGCCGCACTCCGCGAAGAAGCTGCGGTGCGTCAGCACACAGCCCTTGGGGCGGCCGGTGGTGCCCGAGGTGTAGACGATCGTCGCCGGGTCGTCGGCCTTGGCGCTCACCATGCGCAGGTCCAGCGTCTCGTCGGAGACGCCGGCACCGGCGGCCACCAGCTCGCCGACGGCGCCCCGGTCGATCTCCCAGACGTGGTCCAGACCGGGGAGCCCGTCCCGCACGGCGGCGACGGACTCCGCGTGGGCGCCGCTCTCCACGACGACCGCGACGGCGCCCGAGTCGCCGAGTATCCACTGGACCTGTTCGGCGGAGCTGGTCTCGTACACCGGCACCGTGACGGCGCCCGCGCACCAGATGGCGAAGTCCAGCAGGACCCACTCGAAGCGGGTGCGCGACATCAGCGCGACACGGTCACCCGGCTCGATACCGGCGGCGATCAGGCCTCTTGCGGTGTCTCTGACCTCGGCGAGGAACTGGGTCGCCGTGACGTCCGTCCAGACACCGGCCACCTTCCGGCTCATCACCGCGACATCGGGATGCTGAGCGGCGTTGCGGCGGATGAGATCCGTCAGGTTGCCGTCCGTAGGGACCTCGTACAGGGCCGGAAGGCTGAACTCGCGCAAGACTGCTGCTCCTCATCGGGCTCCGGTTCCACGGCTCTGTGCGACGCACCGGATCGGTCCAAGCCTGGCAGATGCTCAGTGGGGTGAGCACGACTGGACTGGCGGGACGTTACCCACCGGTACTCGGTTCCGGAAAGGGGGATCCGGCCATATGTCTTATGCATCACACATATCCGTGGTCCTTCGGCGCACATTAGTCCACCCGTGTCCCGATCCGGAAGTAATCGCAGGTCCGGCGGCCTCTACCCAGAGCAGCGCGCGGCGACCTAGGGTGATCTCCATGCGAGCCGGCACACCGCACGATCAGCACACAACCCCCACCCGACGGACACGCGTACACGTGGTCAGTGACGTGCACGGGAACGCGGAGGCGCTGGCACGGGCCGGTGACGGCGCGGACGCCCTGATCTGCCTGGGTGACCTGGTCCTCTTCCTCGACTACGCAGACCACTCGCGCGGCATCTTCCCCGACCTCTTCGGGGTCGCCAACGCCGACCGCATCGTGGAGCTGCGCACCGCACGCCGCTTCGAGGAGGCACGCGCCTTCGGCCGCGAACTGTGGGCCGGCCGGGACCGCAACGCGGCGATCCTGTCGGCCGTACGCAAGCAGTACGCCGAGATGTTCGCGGTGATGCCCACCCCGACGTACGCCACCTACGGCAACGTCGACGTGCCGGCGCTCTGGCCCGAGTACGCCAATTCCGGTACCACCGTGCTGGACGGTGAACGTGTCGAGATCGGTGGCCGGGTGTTCGGCTTCGTCGGGGGCGGCCTCAGGACCCCCATGAACACCCCGTACGAGATCAGCGACGAGGAGTACGCCGCCAAGGTCGAGGCGCTCGGGCCCGTGGACGTCCTGTGCTCGCACATCCCGCCGGACGTCCCCGAGCTGACGTACGACACCGTGGCCCGGCGCTTCGAGCGCGGCAGCCGCGCACTCCTCGACGCCATCCACCGCACCCGCCCCCGCTACGCCCTTTTCGGCCATGTGCACCAGCCGCTGGTGCGCCGGATGCGGATAGGCGCCACCGAGTGCGTCAACGTCGGCCACTTCGCCTCCAGCGGGCGCCCATGGGCCCTGGAGTGGTGAGCGACACGGCAACCGGCCGCGGGCCGGGGCGCGGACGGGAGGGCCGTCGGCACGCGATAGCCTGCACATGGCAGGCCTCTGCCGAACGCGACCGGTACACCGCACTGGAGGGCCACTGCGATGGCTGAACACACCAGCTCGAGCATCACGATCGAGGCGGCACCGGCCGACGTCATGGGAGTGATCGCCGACTTCGCCCGCTATCCGGAATGGACCGGAGAGGTGAAGGAGGCCGAGATCCTGGCCACCGACGACCTGGGACGCGCCGAGCAGGTCCGCCTCGTCCTGGACGCCGGAGCGATCAAGGACGACCACGTCCTCGCCTACACCTGGAACAGCCCCTACGAGGTGGGCTGGACCCTCGTCAAGTCCCAGATGCTCCGCGCGCTCGACGGCAGCTACGCGCTGGCACCCCTGGGGGACGGCGACCGTACCGAGGTCACCTACCGGCTCGCCGTCGACGTCAAGATCCCGCTCCTGGGCATGATCAAGCGCAAGGCCGAGAAGGTCATCATCGACCGGGCCCTCGCCGGGCTGAAGAAGCGCGTCGAGTCCGTCCCGAAGGTCTGATCACGTGCGTACGGTCCTCGTCACCGGCCCCGGCGGCGCGGGCCGTACCACCGTCGCGGCGGCGACCGCGCTCGCCTCGGCCCGCAGTGGCCGGCGCACCCTCCTGGTCTCCGCCGACGCCGTGCCCGCCTTCCCCGTGGGCGCCGCGCCCACCGAGGTCGCCGTGCGGCTCGCCTGCGTCCGGATCGACTCCGCCGCACACTTCCGCGGAGAGCTCCTCGACCTCCAGGACCGGGCGTCCGGGGTGCTCGACCTGCTCGGTGCCAACCGGCTCGACGGTGAGGAACTCACCGAACTGCCCGGCAGCGCACAGCTCGCCGTCCTGCACACCCTGCGCCGCGCGGCCGAGGGCGACTGGGCGGACGAGGGCTACGAGGCCCTCGTCGTCGACCTGCCCCCGCTCACCGAAGCCCTCGCGCTGCTCGCCCTGCCCGGGCAGCTGCGCCGCTATCTGCGCCGCCTCCTGCCCAGGGAACGGCAGGCCGCCCGCGCCCTGCGCCCGGTGCTCGCCCAGCTCGCCGGTGTCCCCATGCCCGCCCAGTGGCTGTACGAGGCGGCCGCCCGCAAGGACGCCGAGCTGGCTGCCGTCGAAGCGCTGATCGAGGACAACGCGACCACCGTGAGGCTGGTGGCCGAACCAGGGCCCTCCGCCGTCGAGGCGTTGAGCACCGCCCGTACCGGACTCGCCCTGCACGGACTGCGCGTCGACTCCGTCGTGGCCTCCCGGGTCCTGCCCCGCCACTCCGGCGATCCGTGGTTCGCCGATCTCGCCGCCCGGCAGGAGAAGTGCCTGGACACCTGGCACCAGGAGTGGGCGTCCGGGACCACCGTGCGTGAGACCGCCCACCTCGGCCGTGAGCCGCGCACCGTCGAGGACCTGGCCCTGCTCGCCGGGTCCTGCGCACCCGACGACCGGACTCCGGGACGCGCCGGGGACCCCTGGTGGACCGAGGACGCGGGGGACGGCGTCATCGCCTGGTGCCTGCCGCTGCCCGGAGCCGTCAAGGAGGACCTCACGCTCGTCCGGCGCGGGGACGAACTGCTCCTCACCGCAGGACCGTTCCACCGCATCGTGCGTCTGGAGTCCGCGCTGCGTCGCTGCACCGTGTCAGGGGCCGCGCTGACCGACGGCGTCCTGCGTGTCCGGTTCACACCTGACCCCGGGCTCTGGCCTCGGACACAATGAACGGCGTACCACCGGTCGGGTAACGTCGGTAGTACGTGGCTCGCACGGCCACGCAGGCAACCGCGTCGCAGGAGTCCGCCATGAGTGAAGCCACCGATCGTCCCGTCGACGACGACGCGTGGGCGGAGGCCTGCGCCGAGGACCTCGAAGGGGAGAAGGCCCGCCGCCGGGCCCAGTACGGACAGCAGCCGGGATCCGCTGCCGACGAGCTGCGCAAACTGATCGACGCGGTGGCCGACAAGGTCTCCTCGCTCCAGTCGCCGCTGCTCGGCATGGCCGCGCAGGGAACCGTCCAGCAGGTGATCCGGCAGGCCAAGTCCGCGGTCGAGCCCGTCATCGAGCGCAATCCGGAACTGTTCGACCATCTCGCCGCCGCGGGGAACGAACTCCTCGCCGCCTACCGCTCCGCAGTCGAGGGCCAGGAGGGCCGCTGGACGCAGGGCACCGAAGGCGCGGGAGGTACCCCGGGCGCCACCGGAGGCGCCTCCGGCCCCGGGAAGAAGGCGGCCGAGGACCCCTCGGACCCGCGTGACGAGGGCACCGGCGGCAGCGAACACATCGACCTGGACTGACCCTGGGCAGGAAATACCCGTCCCCGGCTCGGGTACGGTTGGCCGTAGCGGGGCTCGACCGAAACTGAGGGATTCATGGGACTCACCATCGGCGTCGATATCGGCGGCACGAAGATCGCGGCTGGAGTGGTCGACGAAGAGGGCCGGATCCTCTCGACGTTCAAGGTATCGACCCCGCCGACCGCCGAAGGCATCGTGGACGCGATCAGCTCCGCCGTGTCCGGAGCGAGCGAGGGACACGACGTCGAGGCCGTGGGCATCGGCGCGGCCGGATACGTCGACGACAAGCGCGCCACCGTGCTGTTCGCTCCCAACATCAACTGGCGCCACGAGCCGCTCAAGGACAAGGTCGAGCAGCGCGTCGGCCTGCCCGTCGTCGTGGAGAACGACGCCAACGCGGCGGCCTGGGGCGAATACCGCTTCGGCGCCGGCCAGGGGCACGACGACGTCATCTGCATCACGCTCGGCACCGGCCTCGGCGGCGGCATCATCATCGGCAACAAGCTGCGTCGCGGACGCTTCGGCGTCGCGGCGGAGTTCGGTCACATCCGGGTCGTCCCGGACGGGCTGCTCTGCGGCTGCGGCAGCCAGGGCTGCTGGGAGCAGTACGCCTCCGGGCGTGCGCTCGTGCGGTACGCGAAGCAGCGCGCCAACGCCACCCCGGAGAACGCCACGATCCTGCTGGGGCTCGGCGACGGCACGGTGGAGGGCATCGAGGGCAAGCACATCAGCCAGGCCGCCCGGCAGGGCTGCCCGGTGGCCGTCGACTCCTTCCGTGAGCTGGCCCGCTGGGCCGGCGCCGGACTGGCCGACCTCGCCTCGCTCTTCGACCCGTCGGCCTTCATCGTCGGCGGCGGAGTCTCGGACGAGGGCGAGCTGGTCCTCGACCCGATCCGCAAGTCCTTCCGGCGCTGGCTGATCGGCGGCGAGTGGCGTCCGCACGCGCAGGTCCTCGCGGCCCAACTGGGCGGCAAGGCGGGGCTGGTGGGCGCCGCCGACCTGGCGCGCCAGGGCTGACCTCACCACCACGGCACCTCCGACGCCCGTCGCGCCCTCCGGGGAGCGGCGGGCGTCCGTCGTATCGTGCCTCCCATGGTCACGATGCCGATGCCGCTGCCCGACTCCCGTACCGAGCCGGACGGTTCGGCCGTCATCAGGGTGCTCAGTTACAACGTCCGCTCACTGCGCGACGACACCGAAGCGCTGGCCCGTGTCATCCGCGCCTGCGCACCCGACCTGGTGTGCGTCCAGGAGGCTCCGCGCTTCTTCCGCTGGCGCAAGGCGGCGGCGCGGCTCGCGGCCATGACCGATCTGGTGATCCTCAGCGGCGGGGCCACGGCCGCGGGGCCCCTGCTGCTCTGCTCCCTGCGCGCGACCGTGGAACGCACCGAGGACGTCCTGCTGCCGCTCACACCGGGGCTGCACCGGCGGGGCCTGGCCACGGCGGTCGTGCGGATCGCCGGGGCCCGGCTCGGCGTCGTGAGCTGCCACCTGAGCCTGCAACGGGAGGAACGGCAGGCGCAGGCGGGAATGCTGCTGGAACGGATCGACGCGATGGACGTCCCGCACGCCGTCGTGGCCGGCGACCTCAACGACGTACCGGAGGGGGGCGCCTTCCGGCGGCTGGCCGGGCGGCTCCAGGACTGCCGGGCCGTGCGGCCCTGGGGAGGTGAGCTCACCTTCCCGCCGGACGCACCGCGCAAGCGGATCGATGCCGTGTTCGCGACCGACGGCATCGAGGTGCTCGGCTGCGGCGTCCCCGCGGACCTGCCCGGACTCACCGGTGCGGACCTGAGGGCGGCCACGGACCATCTGCCCGTCCTGGCCGCCCTGAGGGTGCCGGCAGGCGGCTGAGCCTGGGCACGGCGCCCGATGCCGGGACAGGCCGGGGCACGGCGCCGATGCCAGGACAGGGTCCTGCCGTGCCCTGGTACGGACAGCCGTGCGGCTCTCCCGGCTCAGACGACGGCGCCGCGCCCCGGATCGTCGTCCTCTTCGTCGTCGTGGGGCATGCGCGCCACCAGGGTGGCGAAGCCGCCCAGGAAACCGCCGATGGAGAGAGTGGTCAGCCACCACGTCATCTCCCACTGCATCAGTACCGCGAGCAGCATCAGCACGGGGCCGCCGACGACCGCGAGCCAGGCGAACTTCGCCGTCACATCGGCCTCGGGCAGCGGCGGCGGTTCCGGCGGGACGAAGTGTCCCTCCTCGCCGTCGTCCGGATCGTCGACGTCACCGTCCTTGGGCTCCTCCAGGCCGTAGTCGCGCGGGCCGGCGACCCCGGGGGCGAAGACGACCGAACCGCCGAGCGGCTTCTTCTCCGGGGGGCCGCCAGGCGCCTTGTCGCCGACGCCCTTGTCCGTGTCACCGCCCGCCCCGGACTCCGGCGAGGGGTCCAGGACGTTGAGCTGGTCGTCCTCCAGCAGGGCCAGGTCCTCGATCGACTTGAACGGCTTGGCGCCCGGCGGGTCCGGCGGCTCCTCGCCGTACCCCGCCACGATCGCCTCCCAGGCCGCGGCCTCGTCGAGCGGCCTGGCCGCCTCCGTGCCCTCGGGCGCGGCCGTTCCCTCCGTGGGGCGCGGTTCGCGCTCCTCGTCACTGCCCGCGCGCTCCGCGTCGTGCTCAGCCACCGGACGTGCTCCCCTTCTTGCCAGCGTTGGGTGCGAGGCGGTCGATGAACCGGTAGCTCTCGTCGAAGATCCGCTCCGCATCGTGGTCCAACGTCGCCACGTGGTAGCTCTGTTCCAGGAGGATCTCGTCTACGTCCCTGGACGAGACCCGGCTGAGGATCCGCGCCGAGTCGGCCGGCGGCACGACATGGTCCTGCGGACTGTGCAGCAGCACGATCGGCTGGGTGACCTGGGGCAGATCGGCGTCCACCAGACGGAAGAACGTCCGCACGGAGTGCGCGGCGTGCAGCGGGACCCGGTCGTAGCCGATCTCCTCGGAGCCCTCCAGCGCGATGTCGCTGGTCAGCCCCTTCGTCGTCCGCACCACATGCCGGGCCACCGGCAGGGCGTACGCCGACAGGCCGTGCACCTTGTTCGCCGGATTCACCAGCACCAGACCCGTGATCTCGTCCCCGTGCTTCGCGGCGAGGCGCAGCGCCAGGGCCCCGCCCATGGAGAGGCCGAAGACGAAGACCTGCTCGCACCGCGCCCGCAGCGCCCGCAGCTCCCGGTCGACCTCCGCGTACCAGTCCTGCCAGCCCGTGACCGCCATGTCCTCCCAGCGTGTGCCGTGACCGGGCAGCAGCGGGAGGGACACGGTCAGTCCGCGCTCCGCCAGATAGCCGGCCCAGGGACGCAGCGACTGCGGCGAGCCCGTGAATCCGTGACAGAGGAGGACGCCGACCTCTCCGCCCTCGTGGCGGAACGGCTCGGCTCCGGGGAGGACCGGCACCAGGGTCTCCTGTTCATGAAGCGGGGCGGGGTGCGGGGGGTGTGCGAAAGGATTACCTCACCGTACGCGACCGGGCCGACACCGACCAGGGCCGTCACCGGCCGAGCGGCCGCCACCTGCGGGGGACCGGCGGGGAACGCCTGCGAGGACACCGCCCCGAGCGGGCGGGAATGCCCCCGGTCCCCACAGGTTAAGGTCTGTCGGACGGCACACAGGAGGCACCCGAGTTGATCTACGGCGCAATGAAGTTCTCCATCGGCGGGTCTCTGAAGCTCGCCTTCAGGCCATGGGTGGAAGGCCTGGAGAACATTCCCGCACACGGGCCGGCGATCCTCGCGAGCAACCATCTGTCGTTCTCCGACTCCTTCTTCCTGCCGGCCGTCCTCGACCGCAAGGTGACCTTCATCGCCAAGGCGGAGTACTTCACGGCTCCCGGGGTGAAGGGCAAGCTCACCGCCGCGTTCTTCAAGGGCGTGGGACAGCTCCCGGTGGACCGCTCCGGTGGCCGCGGTGCGGGGGAGGCGGCGATCAAGGCGGGCATCCAGGTGATCGAGAGCGGCGGGCTCTTCGGTATCTACCCGGAGGGCACCCGGTCACCCGACGGACGGCTCTACCGAGGCAAGCCCGGCGGCCTCGCCCGGGTCGCCCTCGCCACAGGCGCGCCCGTCATCCCCGTGGCGATGATCGACACGGAGAAGATCCAGCCGCCCGGCCAGGTGGTGCCCAGGCTGATGCGACCGGGCATCAGGATCGGCGAGCCGCTGGACTTCCGCCGCTACCAGGGCATGGACGGCGACCGCTTCATCCTGCGTTCGGTGACCGACGAGGTCATGTACGAGATCATGAAGCTGTCGGGCCAGGAGTACGTGGACATCTACGCGACCGCGGCCAAGCGGCAGATCGCCGAGGCGGCGAAGAAGTAGGGGACGGAGCGGTCCGGCGCGTGGACGCGCCGTCGACCGTCCGGGGCGGGCAGCATGGCAGGGGCGGGAACCGGGGGAGGGGACATGGCAGGTCGTGAACGGGTCGTGCGGATGTCGGTCGAGCAGCCGCTGTGGCGGGCGCTGACCGCGTACCGCGTACTGACGCTGATCTACGCCGCGCTGCTCGCGGGCTTCGGCCACGGGAAGTACGAGCGGCCCTGGGTGACCTTCGTCTTCCTGGTGGTCCTCGCCCTCTGGACACTCGTCACCCTTCCCAGGGTGGCCAACGCGGCCAGCTGCACCAAGCGTTTCCTCGGCCTGGACCTCACCGTCGCCCTGACCGGAATCCTCCTGACCCCCCTCGCCGACTTCGACGCCCGGCACATGGACGGCCCGACGCTCCCGTCGATCTGGACCGCGGGGTCCGTCCTCGCGTTCGCGCTCAAGGGCGGCTGGCGCTGGGCGGCCTTCGCCTCCACCCTCGTCGCCGTCGCCAACATCATCGAGCGCGGCGAACCGAGCGAGGACACCTTCCACAACGTGGTGCTCGTCTGGGTCGCCTCCATCGCCATCGGCTACGTCGTCGAGGTGGCCCGTGCCAGTGAGCGCACCCTGGCACGTGCCCTGGAGATCGAGGCCGCCACCCGGGAGCGGGAGCGGCTCGCGCGGGACATCCACGACAGCGTCCTCCAGGTCCTGGCCATGGTCCAGCGGCGCGGCACGGCCCTGGGCGGCGAGGCCGCGGAGCTCGGCCGGATGGCCGGCGAGCAGGAGGTCGCCCTGCGGACCCTGGTCTCCAGCGGCCTGGTGCCCACGACACGGGTCTCCGAGGACAGTGCCGACGGCGCGGTGGTCCGCGTGGTCGACGACGTCGCGGCGGAGAGCGCCGAATCCGATCTGCGCGCCCTGCTCGCTCCGCACGCGGGCTCCCGGGTCACCTTCGCGGAGCCCGGCGCCCCGGTGCTGCTCGCCGCCGGCGCGGCGCGTGAACTCGCCGCCGCGGTGAGTGCCGCGCTGGACAACGTCCGGGTTCACGCGGGGCCGGACGCCCAGGCATGGATCCTGGTCGAGGACGAGCCGGACGCGGTGATCGTCACGGTCCGGGACGACGGCCCGGGCATCCCGGAGGGCAGGCTCGACCAGGCGGAAGGGGAGGGCCGGCTCGGCGTCGCCCTGTCGATCCGCGGGCGGCTGCGCGATCTGGGCGGCACAGCAGAGCTGATCTCGGTGCCCGGCCAGGGCGCCGAGGTCGAGTTGAAGGTTCCGAAGGTTTCACGGGGGAAGGCAGGACCGGCCCGATGAGTACACCGAACACGCAGGCATCCGAGGAGCGCGCCATCAAGGTGATGGTCGTCGACGACCACCCGATGTGGCGCGATGCCGTCGCCCGCGATCTGGCCGAGTCCGGTTTCGACGTGGTCGCGACCGCCGGCGACGGCCCGGGAGCCGTGCGGCGGGCCAGGGCGGCCGGCCCCGACGTCCTGGTGCTCGACCTGAATCTGCCGGGGATGCCCGGCGTCCAGGTCTGCAAGGAGCTCGTCGGTTCCCACCCAGGGCTGCGCGTCCTGGTGCTCTCCGCCAGCGGCGAGCACGCCGACGTCCTGGAAGCCGTGAAGTCGGGCGCCACCGGCTACCTGCTCAAGTCGGCCAGCACCCAGGAACTGACCGAGGCGGTACGCGCCACAGCGGCCGGCGACCCGGTCTTCACGCCGGGCCTCGCCGGACTGGTCCTCGGCGAGTACCGCCGGCTCGCCTCCGACCCCGCCCCCGCGGCTCCCGACCGGCCGAAGGTCCCGCAGCTCACCGACCGTGAGACAGAGGTGCTGCGGCTGGTCGCCAAGGGACTTTCGTACAAGCAGATCGCCGAGCGCCTGGTCATCTCCCACCGCACCGTCCAGAACCACGTCCAGAACACCCTGGGCAAGCTCCAGCTGCACAACCGGGTGGAACTCGTGCGGTACGCCATCGAAGCCGGCCTCGACGACGTCTGACAGGGCCGCCCCCTGTCGAGACGGCTCCCTGACGGGCCGCCCCTCTGCCGGGACGCCCTCCCTGCCGAGGGCCGCCCCCTGCCGGGCCGCCCTCGGAAGGGGCCCTCCCACTCTCCGTGAGCCGGACGTCGTGCGGCTGAGGACGGCGCCGGCCGTTCGCAGGAAGCGGCGCGGAGCGGAGGTCTGCTCGGGCTGACACCTGCTGACACCTATTCGGCCAAGACCCGTCTGCCGGGCGGCGCCCCGGGATCGCGGGCCGTATATTCGCGAGGACCGGCCCCGCACCCTCACCCGGGAGACGTCGTGGAAATCCTGGCATTCGGCGTGCAGTCCGACGAGAAGCCGCTGCTCGAGAAGGCCTTCGCCGGCCTGCACGATGTCCGGTGCCTCGACGTCTTCCTCACCGAGGACACCGCTCCGATCGCCGCGGGCTACGAGATCGTCTCCACCAGCGTCAACGCCGACCTCGGCAGCCGTGTCCTGCAGGCCCTCGCGGCGGGCGGGACACAGATGATCGCCCAGCGCTCCACGGGCTTCAACAACATCGACCTCGACGTCGCCGAACGGCTCGCCCTGCGCGTCGCGCGGGTCTCGTACTACTCACCCCACTCGGTGGCCGAGTTCGCCTGGACCCTTGCCATGGCCGTGAACCGCCGTATCGTCCGCGCGGTGAGCCGCACCAGAGACTTCGATTTCCGGCTCGACGGCCTCCTGGGCCGGGACATGCACGGCCGCACGGCCGGTGTGGTCGGCACAGGGAAGATCGGTGAGGCGTTCACCCGGATCGCCCACGGCTTCGGGATGGATCTGCTCGGCTGGGACGTCGCCGAGAACCCCGCCTGCACGGCGCTGGGCATGACGTACGTGGACAAGGAGCAGCTCTTCGCCGAGTCCGACCTGATCAGCCTCCACGTGCCGCTGCTGCCCGCCACGCAGCACATCATCGACACCGACGCCCTGTCCGTGATGAAGGACGACGCGATCCTGGTCAACTCGAGCCGGGGCGGCCTCATCGACACCCGCGCGCTCGTCACCGAGCTGCGGGCCGGCCGTTTCACCGGTGTCGGGCTCGACGTCTACGAGGCGGAGGCGGGGCTCTTCTACGTCGACAAGTCCGTGGAGGGCATCGACGACGACACCCTCGCCCGGCTGGTCACCTTTCCCAACGTCATCGTGACCTCGCACCAGGCGTACTACACGCGTGACGCCGTGGGGCAGATCATCGATGCCACCGTGCAGAACGTCACCGACTACCTGGCGGACCGCCGCAGCGACAACTTCCTCGTCCCGGCGCTGCCCGCCCGTTAGCGTCCGCCGCTCGGATCAGGCCGGGTCGCGGGCGTGTTCCTTCAGGAACGCGCCCGCGTAAGCCGCCGCCTCCTCCTTCGTGCCGCAGGCGGGACTCCCGTCCGCCCCGCCGTGTATGCCGTCCGCGCCCCGCCCCCTCCACCGCCAGCCGCCCGACGCGGGTTCCCGGAAGAGCTCGGCCGTCCCCCCGAACAGTTCGACGGTCCCCGGCTCCGCAGCCCCCGTCGGCCGGTTGACCGCGTCCGGCCACTTCTTACGGGCTCCCTGCCGCGTTATGCCCCAGGCCGTCCCCAGCTGCTCGTAACTCGCCCCGTACGAGCCGGCGGTACGAGCTGCCCGTGCCGTCAGCCGGGTGACCGCCGAGTCCACCACCTTCCAGCCGGCGAGGACCGACAGTGACACCTCGACGGGGTCCGCCGCCCACATCTGGTCTTCGGGAAGCTCCGTGTCACGGGCGCGCAGGGCCGATGCGAGGGGGGCGAGGGCGTCGCAGAGGGACTGTTCGAGGGCGGTCAGTTCGGTAGGGGGGACCTCATTCGCTGCCATGCCGACAACTTTAGTTACCGTAGAGCGGTTTGGCAACGAAAGTTGTCGACTGGCATATGCCGGTTCCGTGCTTCAGCCGGCCACGGGCAGCGCCGCCAGCAGTGCGGTCAGGATCGTGGTGCCGCGCAGCGTCAGTACCGACTCCGGATGGAACTGGACGGACGCGAAGCCCCGGCCCCGCAGCGCGTGCACCTCGCCGGTGGCCGCGTCCCGGCTCACCTCGATCCCGTGCGCACCCAGTTCCATGGCCGCCGGGTCGTCGCAGAGCGCGGTGAAGCTGTTGTAGAAGCCGACGGTCTCCGGCCGGCCGAACAGGTCGATCCGGGTCTGCGCACCCTGGTACGGCACGGCCTTCCGCGCGATCTCCATGCCCAGCTCCGCCGCGATCAGTTCATGGCCGAGGCAGACGCCGAGCAGCCCGTGGCGGTGTTCCCGCACCAGCTCGGCGGCCAGCCCTCTCAGCAGCCGCATCTTCGGATCGGCCGTGTCTCCAGGATCGCCCGGCCCCGGCCCCAGGACCACGGGCCCCTCGTGCACCCCCAGGGTCTCGCGCAGCCCGGGCTCGTCGTAGCGGCGCACCGAAACCGTGAGGCCCGAGGAGCGCAGCAGATGCGCCAGCATCGCCGTGAAGGTGTCCTCGCCGTCCACCACCAGCGCGTGGCCGGACAGGTCCCGCGTACGCTCCTGCATCCGCAGCCAGAAGGGGGCGAGCCCGCCGCGCCGGTCCTCCAGGGCCGCCTGCACCCGCGGATCGGAGGCCAGCCGCGGACGGTTCGCCTCCGACTCGGGCCGGCCCGGCCCGGCGCCCAGCGCCGCGAGCACGCCGGCCGCCTTCGCGTGGGTCTCGGCGACCTCTCCCGCCGGATCGGAGTGGCGTACGAGGGTCGCCCCCACCGGCACCCGCAGCCGGCCGGCCGACGAGATGTCGGCGGTGCGGATCAGGATCGGCGAATCCAGTGTCTGTGCCCCGCCGGGCTCCCGGCCCACCAGTGCCAGGGCGCCCGCGTAGTAGCCGCGGCCCCCCTGCTCGTACCGCTCGATGACCCGGCAGGCGTTCTGTACGGGGGAGCCGGTGACCGTCGCGGCGAACATGGTCTCCTTCAGGACCTCGCGCACATCGAGTGAGGAACGCCCGCGCAGCTCGTACTCCGTATGCGCCAGATGGGCCATCTCCTTCAGCCGGGGCCCGACCACCACACCGCCCATGTCGCCGACCGTGCACATCATCTTGAGTTCCTCGTCGACGACCATGGAGAGCTCCTCGGTCTCCTTGCGGTCACCGAGGAAGGTCAGCAGGCTCTCGGCGGTCGGCCCACCGGCCGGGTAGCGGTAGGTCCCGCTGATCGGATTCATGACGACGGTCCCTCCGGACATCCGGACATGGACCTCCGGGCTGGCGCCGACCAGCGTCCGCCCGCCCGTCGCCACCCGCAGCCCCGACGGGGCGGTTCCGTCGGTCCGTCCGTCCCCCGTGTGCACGACGAACGTCCAGTACGCGCCGCGTTCGCCGGCCAGCAGACGGCGGAACAGCGCCAGGGCGTCGGCCCGGCAGAATCCGGGGATCTCGCCGGCGAAGGTCCGCCGGATCACGAAGTTCGCGCCCTCGCCCTGCCCGATCTCGTCCTCGATGACTCTTCGGACGATGTCCGCGTACTCCTCGTCAGGGACGTCGAAGGCCCCGTCCTCGACCCGCACGTCGTGGGCCGGCAGCTGCGCGAGCACCTCCGCCAGCGGAAGCTCGTACGCTTCCTCGGCGACCAGTACGGAGAGGGGAGTGCCGTCGTCCCGCACGTCGAAACCGCGCTCGGCGATCTGCCGGAAGGGCACCAGGGCCAGTGAGGGCAGCTCACCCACCGGGATGTCCGCGAGCCGGTCCACCTCCCGCACCTCGCCGACCATGACCTCGACGGTGTCGTGGTTCCGGCCGGGCGTGCGCCTGCGCAGCAGGGCGAACGGCGGGGCGTCGGCACGGAGGAGGGCGGACAAGAGGGCGGCGGTGCGGCCGGGCATGGGCTCGGGCTTGCGCTCGGGCATGGGCGTTCCTTCCTGGTGGAGGAACGGCTCCCGGCTCCGAAACGCAGAGAAGGCCGCCCCTCGGGCGGCCTTCGCGGAGTCTGTGCGCGCGATGAGTCAGTGGGCCGCCGGATGAGCGGTCCACCACCAGTTCTGAGTCGTCTGCGCGAACATGCCACGTACCCTAGCGGAAGCGATGGACAAACGAGCGCTCGTCTCATTTGTTGAGCGGGCGGATGGGGCGCACTCGCCGACCCCGTAATGTTGTCAAGGTGACCGTGAACGCCAATACCTCCGTCGCCGGTGGCCACACCTGGCGAGACCTTCCCGCGGCGCAGCAGCCCGAGTACCCCGATGCCGAGGCTCTGCGCGACGTACTCGCGGACCTCGAGTCGTATCCTCCGCTCGTCTTCGCGGGCGAGTGCGACCAGCTGCGCGCCCGCCTGGGAGCCGTCGCCAAGGGCGAGGCGTTCCTGCTGCAGGGCGGCGACTGTGCCGAGGCCTTCGACGCCGTGTCCGCAGAGCACATCCGGGCCAAGCTCAAGACGCTGCTCCAGATGAGCGCCGTCCTGACCTACGCGGCCTCCGTGCCGGTGGTCAAGATCGGCCGGATCGCCGGGCAGTACTCCAAGCCGCGCTCCAAGCCCACCGAGACCCGCGACGGCGTGACCCTGCCGACCTACCGCGGCGACTCCGTCAACGGCTTCGAATTCACCGAGGCCGCCCGCATCCCGAACCCCGAGCGGCTGAAGCAGATGTACCACGCATCCGCTTCCACGCTGAACCTGGTGCGCGCCTTCACCACCGGGGGTTACGCGGACCTGCGCCAGGTGCACGCCTGGAACCAGGACTTCGTGAAGTCCTCACCGTCCGGGCAGCGTTACGAGGCCCTGGCCCGCGAGATCGACAACGCGCTGAACTTCATGAAGGCGTGCGGCACGGACCCGGCCGAATTCAAGGCGGTCGAGTTCTACGCCTCGCACGAGGCGCTGCTGCTCGACTACGAGTCGTCGCTGACCCGCACCGACTCGCGCACGGGCCGGCTCTACGACACCTCGGGCCACATGGTCTGGGTCGGTGAGCGCACGCGGCAGATGGACGGCGCGCACATCGAGTTCGCCTCGAAGATCCGCAACCCCATCGGAATCAAGCTCGGCCCGACGACCACCGTCGACGAGGCGCTCGGCTACGTCGACCGCCTCGACCCCGACCGCGAGCCGGGCAGGCTGACCTTCATCGTCCGCATGGGCGCCGACAAGGTCCGCGACAAGCTCCCCGAGCTGGTCGAGAAGGTCACCGCCTCCGGTGCCACGGTGGTGTGGGTGACCGACCCGATGCACGGGAACACCTTCGAGGCCGCCTCCGGCCACAAGACGCGTCGCTTCGACGACGTCCTGGACGAGGTCAAGGGCTTCTTCGAGGTGCACAAGCAGCTCGGGACGCATCCCGGGGGCATCCACGTCGAGCTCACGGGCGACGACGTCACCGAGTGCGTCGGCGGCGGCCACGAGATCTTCGTGGACGATCTGCACCAGCGCTACGAGACGGCCTGCGACCCGCGCCTCAACCGCAGCCAGTCCCTCGACCTGGCCTTCCTGGTGGCCGAGATGTACCGCGACCAGTAAGAAGCACCCTCGGTGACACCTGTGGGGCACGGATCGATGTGATCCGTGCCCCACGGGCGTACCGGGGCTTTTGCGTGAGAGGGCTCGCGGGTAAGGTTAGGTTAGCCTCACCGAAAATTCGGGACGGCACAGCGATCGACCCGTCGGGAGGTGAACCGCATGTACGTCTGTTCCTGCTTCGGCATCACGGAGGCCCAGGTCAAGCAGCATGCGGATGGCGGAGCGTGCACGCCTCGCCAGATCGCCTCCGCCTGCAAGGCCGGCACCGACTGCGGCGGCTGCGTCCGCAGGATCCAGGCGCTGCTCGGCCGCGGCGACTGTCCGCGCCGTGATCTCGTCGGGGGACGTACGGCGCCGACGGGTGCCCAGGCCGGTGCGCCCGCCGCCCTCGGAGCAACTCCGGATGTCAGGCTCTCCGACGCCGCCTGAGGAGCCCGCCCCGGACCGGGGCGGAGTCGTACCGGTGCCTCCGGCGGATCAGCTCTCCGGCTGCTCGATCACCTGGGCGATGTAGAGCGGCTCGCCGAGCTTCTCGATCAGATCCAGCTGGGTGTCGAGATAGTCGATGTGGTGTTCTTCGTCCGCCAGGATGGCCTCGAAGATGTTCGCCGAGGTGATGTCGCCCTTGCCTCGCATTACCTCGATGCCACGCCTGAGGCGGTCGATCGCCTCCACCTCCACCTGGCGGTCGGCCTGGAACATCTCGGTGACCGTCTGGCCGACCCGCACGTGGAAGAGACGCTGATAGTTGGGCAGACCGTCGAGGAAGAGGATCCGGTCGGTGAGGATCTCCGCGTGCTTCATCTCGTCGAACGATTCGGCCCGGGTGTACTTGGCGAGCTTCGTCCAGCCGAAGTTCTCCTGCATCTTGGCGTGCAGGAAGTACTGATTGATGGCAGTCAATTCGGCGGTCAGCTGTTCGTTCAGGAACTCGAGGACCTCGGGGTCGCCCTGCATCGCAGAGGCTCCTTCCAACCGGTGAACTGGGCATGTTTGCGCGCATCTTCGCATCGCGCCGGGCGGCCGTCCAGTAAGTGCACGCTTAGTATGAGTTGCCCGAATCGAGTCTCCCCTGGTCATGACCACCCCTGCCTGTCTGTCACCATGGAGGCATGGGTCAGCCGGAGAGCCGGGAACGCGGCACAGCAGAGCAGTCCGGGCTTCCACCGGGGCAGCGGCTGCAGCGAGGCTGGCCGGTCACGCATTACGGGCCGGTGCCCAAGTTCAAACCGGACCGCTGGGAGTTCCGGGTCTTCGGGGCCACGGCCGACGGCGACAAACACTGCTGGAATCACCAGGAATTCAGCGCACTCCCCTTCTCCTCGGTCGTCGCAGACCTCCACTGCGTGACGAAATTCAGCATGCTCGGAGCCGAATGGGGCGGAATCCTGGCCCGCGAGGTGGTGGAACTGGCGCCGCCCGCGCCCCACGTCACCCATGTGATGGTCTGGGCCGAATACGGATTCAGCTCGAATCTCCGGATCGCCGACTTCGTATCGGACCGGACGCTCTTCGCCACCCATAAGGACGGCGAACTGCTCACCGCGGAACACGGATTCCCGTTGCGCCTGGTCGTACCGCACCTGTACGCCTGGAAGGGGCCCAAATGGGTCCGCGGTATCGAGTACATGACGGCCGACCGCCGTGGGTTCTGGGAGGAACGCGGCTACCACAACATCGGCGACCCGTGGGACGAGCAGCGCTACTCCTACCAGGAGGAGCCCGGGGACGGCCCCGAACTCTGACGCTCCCGCGGCGGCCGGTCAGTGGTGGTGGCGGTGCGCCACGGCATGTCCCTTGCCGCGGCCGATCATCCACTTGTTGAGCGGCGTCGTGGCGACGAAGGCCGTTGCCAGCGCGAGGGCGAGGACGGTCCAGAAGAGCCCGTCCGTGAGCCCGGCGTCCATGGCCCCCGGCCAGAGCGCGATGACCCCGTTGTCGACGAGTTCCATCACGGCGATGGACGCGGTGTCGGCGGCGAGTGCGACCCGCACGGCCGCGCGGAGACCCAGGCCGTTCCCGATGACCGAGCGCAGGGTCAGCGCGTAGCCGAAGAGGAACGCCAGGACGACGGCGAGCAGCAGTGTCTGTACGTCGCCCCAGCCGAGTGCGGTACCGACCACCATGCCGAGGATCTCGCCGATCGCGCAGCCGGTCAGACAGTGCAGGGTCGCGCGTGCGGCGACGCTCCAGGCCGAGCCGCCGCCCACCCCGTCACGCCGTGTGCGGAGGGCGCCGTGGTGCGTCCGGTGTGTGTCGTGCGCGTGAGGTGCGTCGTGCTGCATGAGAAGCCCCGAAGCTGGTCACGGTTGACTTACGGCAAGGAGAACGCATGTACCCCCCCTGGGGTATTCCCTCGGCCGGCGGACGGTCAGCGGGAGTCCCGGAGCTCCTTCAGCCGAGCCACATCGGCCGCGTGCCCCTCCTTGCCGCCGGGCGTCTCGATGATCAGCGGCACGCCTTCGGTCGCCGGATGGGAGAACAGCTCGCGGAACGGCTCGGAGCCGATGTGGCCCGCGCCGATGTTCTCGTGCCGGTCCTTGTGGGCGCCCGCCACGTCCTTGGAGTCATTGGCGTGGATGAGCTTCAGCCGACCCTCGCCGACCGTGCCCACCAGCAGGTCCAGGGTCTGCCGCATGCCGCCGGGGCCGGCCAGATCGTGGCCGGCCGCGTAGATGTGGCAGGTGTCCAGGCAGACGCCCAGCTTCGGGTGGGAGTCCAGGGCCTCGAAGTAGGGGCCGAAGTCCCAGGTCCGCGAGCAGAGCGAGGAGCCCTGACCGGCGGTCGACTCCAGCAGGAGGAAGGGATCGTCGTCATGGGTCAGCTCGTCCAGCAGCGGGAGCATGTGCGTACGCACCTGAGCGAGGGCCTCCTCGCGCGGGCGCCCGCCGGTCGCCGAGCCGGTGTGCACCACCACACCGAGGGCGCCGATCTCTCTCGCCCGGCGCAGGGAATGGCGCAGGGACAGGACCGACCGCTCGACCGTGGCCTCGGTGTGCGAGCCGAAGTTGATCAGATAGGGGGCATGGACGTACGCCGGGACCGACCCGGCCGCGCACTCCGAGCGGAACAGCTCGTCCTGTGCCGGGTTCCCGGGCGGTGTCGCCCAGCCGCGCGGATTGGCGACGAAGACCTGCACGGTCTCCGCCACCAGTTCACGCGCGTAGCCGAGGCCGATCTTGGCGAGTCCGCCGGCCACGGGGACGTGACCGCCGATGGGGTTGCGCATGTGCTGTCAGTCCTCGGTTGGTCTACAGGGCCTTGGTCCTGATGGTGATCGTGGAGCCTTCGGCGGCCTTCTCGCCGCCCTCGACCGACTGACTGCCGACCGTGTCGCTGAAGGAGAGGAACGGGCGGTCGACCTTGACCTCGAACCCCGCCTCCTCCAGTGTGCTCCGGGCCTGGTCGACGTCCTTGCCCGTGACATCGGGGACCTGGAGCATGCGCGGCCCCTCGGAGACCGTCAGCTCCACCGTGTCGCCCTCGGCGGCCTCCGCGCCGCTGCCGGGCGTCTGCCGGGCGATCTCGCCCGCCGCCTCGGGGGAGTTGACCCGGTCGGGCAGCACCTTCGCCTTGAGACCCGCCTTGTCCAGCGCGGCCGTGGCCTCCTCGGCCGGCAGGCCGGTGACGTCGGGCACGTCGACGGGGCTGCCCTTGCTGACGACCAGGGCGACCGCCGAGTCAGGACGGCGCTCGGTGCCGGCCCGCGGCTCCGTACGGATCACCTTGCCCCGGTCGATCTCCTCGCTGAACTCCCGGGTGACCATCCCGGGCGCGAAGCCCGACTTCTTCAGCTCACGCCGGGCATCGGCGAGCGCGAGACTCTCGACATCGGGCACCTCGACGATCTCGGGGCCGCGCGAGATCACCAGCTTCACGGCGTCGTTGCCCCGGATCCGCTCTCCCGGGTCCGGATCGCTGCTGATCACCGTGCCGCGCTTCACCGTGTCGCTGTAGGCGCGCTCGACGCCCTTGAGATCGAGACCCTCGTCCGCGAGCCGCTTCTCGGCAGCGCTCTGGGTCTGGCCCAGGATGGAGGGAACCCGGGTGAACTGTCCCGAGTTGATGTACCAGACACCCGCCCCCGCCCCCAGTACCAGCAGCACGGCGGCGATCACGGCGACCAACCCCCGCCGGCCGCGGCCTGCGAAGGGCAGGCGTCGCCCGCTCCCCGTCTCCGCGGGGGCGGGCATCTCCAGCCGGCTGGTGTGGTGCGCGGTGCCCTGTCCGGCCGGGATGACCCTGGGGATCACGCTCGTACGGTCCTCGGCGCCGTCGTGCACCTCCGCGATGGCCTGCGGCGGCATCGTGTCGAGCTGCTCCTGGGTGAGGGCCGCCCGGACGTCTCGGGACCTCGCGAGCAGGGCCACGGCGTCGGGGGGCCGGACATCGGGGTCCCGCGCGGTCGCCGCGGCCACCAGCTCGTCCAGCCCTGCGGCCAGACCGGGAACGGCCCCGGACGGTGCCGGGACGTCGGTGTTCAGATGCTGGTAGATGACCTGGGCGGCGGTGTCTCCGGCATGGGGCTTGCCGCCGGTCAGCATCTCGTAGAGCACCACACCGCAGGCGTACACGTCGGACCGGGTGTCGGCCGTGCCCTGCTCGATCTGCTCCGGGGCGAGATACGAGACCGTGCCCAGGAGCGAGCCGGTGGTGTCGGTGGCGGTCCCCACGGCGCGTACGAGACCGAAGTCGGCGACCTTCACCCGGCCGTCGTCCCCTATCAGGACGTTCTCCGGCTTCATGTCGCGGTGGACGAATCCCGCGCGGTGCGCGGCCCCCAGGGCGGCCAGCACCGGTTCGAGGATGTCCAGTGCGGCCCGGGGCTGCAGCGCTCCGCGCTCCCGCAGGACGTCCCGCAGGGTGCAGCCGGCGACGTACTCCATCGCCAGGTACACGTACGCCCCCTGGGCGCCCTGGTCGAAGACGCCCACGACGTTGGGGTGGGCGAGCCGGGCGACGGACTTGGCCTCGCGGATGAAGCGCTCGACGAACGCGGCGTCGGTCGCCAGAGCCGGGTGCATCACCTTGAGGGCGAGCACACGGTCCAGCCGGGTGTCCATGGCCCGGTAGACCGTGGCCATACCGCCGACGGCGATGCGCGCATCGATGCGATAGCGGCCGTCGAGCAGCTGCCCGACAAGGGGGTCCTGGAGGGTCGTGTCCACGGGGCGAGTCTACGAGCTGCCACGGACACGACGGAGGGCCCAGGGTCTCCCGGGGGCCGTTCCGGTGCGGAGCCGTGACAGGGGCATGCACCTGCTGTGACCGGAAGGCCGCCGTCGGTGCCCGGACCTCAGAAGGCCGGGCGCTCCGGATCCAGCACCGCGCGGCCCTCCGTGGGGGAGGACGCCTCGGCGAAATGGCGGCGCGGGATGCGTCCCGCCCGGTACGCCAGGCGCCCGCCGTCCACCGCGTGCCGCATCGCCGCCGCCATCAGCTCCGGCTCCTGCGCCCGGGTCACCGCCGAGGCGAGCATCACAGCGTCACAACCCAGCTCCATCGCCAGCGCCGCGTCGGACGCCGTCCCCGCCCCGGCGTCCAGGATCACCGGCACCCCGGCCTGCTCGACGATCAGCTGGAAGTTGTGCGGATTGCGGATTCCCAGGCCTGAGCCGATGGGGGAGCCCAGCGGCATGATCGCCGCGCACCCCACGTCCTGGAGCTTGCGGGCCAGGACGGGGTCGTCGTTGGTGTACGGCAGGACCGTGAAGCCGTCGTCCACCAGGAGCTCGGCGGCGTCGAGCAGCTCGATCGGGTCGGGCAGCAGGGTCCGCTCGTCCGCCACGACCTCCAGCTTGATCCAGTCGGTGCCCAGGGCCTCCCTGGCCAGCCGGGCCGTCAGCACGGCCTCGCCGGCGGTGAAACAGCCGGCGGTGTTCGGCAGGACCTGGATGGAGAGGCGCTCCAGGACGGAGAGCACCGAACCCTGCACGGTCGGATCGAGCCGGCGCATCGCCACGGTGGTCAGCTCGGTGCCCGATGCGATCAGGGAGCGTTCCAGGACGTCGAGGCTGGGCGCCCCGCCCGTCCCCATGATCAGCCGGGACGAGAACGTGGCCGTACCGAGTGTGAAGAGATCGTCGGACATCGTCAGCCTCCCTGGACCGCTGTGAGGACCTCGACGCGGTCGCCGTCGGCGAGCGTGGTGGCTGCCCACCGGCCGCGCGGGACCACGGCCTCGTTGACCGCGGCGGCGACCCCGCCGGGTGCGGTGGTCAGCGCCGCGACCAGGGTGTCCAGCGCGGTGCCGACGGGAACGGAACGGTCCTCCCCGTTGACGGACACGGTGACGGCAGGGGGGACGGGGGCTGAGGCGGGGACGGGCTGTGTCATACGGGCTGCTCCAGCGGCGCGGGGGTGGTGTATTCGGGGGAGGCCGTCCGGGAGGTCTCCGGAGAGCCGGTCACGGGGGCGAAGCGGCGCGGAGAGAAGGGGCGGCCCAGCTCGGGCACTTCGCCGGTGGTCAGCACGTGGGCCATCACCTCGCCGGTGACGGGAGTCAGCAGTACCCCGTTGCGGTGGTGCCCGGTGGCGAGAAGCAGGCCGGGCAGTGCGGTGGGGCCCAGCAGCGGAGCGTTGTCCGGTGAGGCGGGCCGCAGACCGGCCCGGGTCTCGGTCAGCGGCAGTTCGGTGATGCCGGGCATCAGCTCGTGGGCGTCACGCAGCAGCTCGTACACCCCGCCCGCGGTGACCGTGGTGTCCCAGCCCAGCTCCTCAGAGGTGGCTCCGACCACCAGCTCACCGTTCGCACGCGGGACGAGGTAGACCTGGCCGCCGCGCACGACGGCCCGCACCGTCCTGCTGAGGAAGGGGGCGTAGGCGGGAGGCACCGTCAGCCGGAGCACCTGGCCCTTGACCGGGCGGACAGGCGGCACCACCGCCTCGGGGACCCCTTGGAGCCGGCCGCTGAGGCTCCCGCCGGCGAGTACCACCTGACCTGCGGCGAGCTCCGTACCGTCCGCCAGGACGGCTCCCGTCGCCCTGCCGCCCGTGACGGTGAGCCGCTGGGCCCAGGTGCGGCGGAGGACCACCCCCGCACGCTCGCACGCGGTGACCAGCGCCGAGGCCAGCCGCCTGGGGTCCACCTGGTGGTCACCGTCGACGCGCAGCCCGCCGCGCACTCCGGGGGCGAGCATCGGTTCCAGGCGGCGGCACTCACGGCCGCTGAGCCACTCGGAGACGAGCCCCGAACGCTGCTGCAGAGCGTGCAGCTCCCGCAGATGCGCCCGGTCGTCGGAGTCCAGCGCGACGGACAGGGTGCCGCAGGCGCGGAAGCCGGTCTCCTGCCCGCTCGCCTCCTCCAGCTCGGCCACGAACGCCGGATAGCGCGCCGCCGAGGCCACGTTGAGGCCGAGCAGCATCTGCTCGCCGTAGTGGAGTTCGGTGACGGCGGCGAGCATCCCGGCCGCCACCTGGGCGGCCCCGCCGCCCGGGTCGGGGTCGGCCAGCGTGGTGCTCAGACCCTGCTGGGCCGATCTCCAGGCGGTCACCAGACCGATGATGCCCCCGCCGACGACGAGAACGTCGGAAGTCTCCGCGGATGTGCGCATGGGCGTCCAGCCCCTCCCTTCGCCGGCATGACCCGGATCAGGTTCGTACGGTCGGAGGCCGGTCAGCCTCCCTCTCAGCCCGGTGCGTCCGGACTCCCGCGAGTGTCTTACGGTGGCCAGCCTAGACCCCACCGGTCGCAGCCAGTAAGGGAGCCGTACCCGTGGCCCGTTCACTCGACGGAATCGTCCTCTCGCCGGTCGCCGACCAGGCCCCCGGCCAGGTCGGGACCCGGACCCGTTTCACGTACCACGAGCGTGACGGCCGGATATGGGCCGAGTACGCGGGCGGCGACGTCGTCCGCGGGCATCTCGTCGGCACCCGCGACGCGGACACCCTGGACTTCCGCTACGTCCAGCTGAAGCACGACGGAACGACGTCGTCCGGGCACTGCGTCTCGACCGTCACGGACCTTCCCGACGGCCGGGTCCGCCTGGACGAGACATGGGAATGGGAGTCCCAGGAGGGCAGCGGGACGAGCGTGGTGGAGGAGCTCGAGGAGTGACGGGACAGCCCTTCGTTAGGGTGGGCGGGTGAGCGAGCGGACGCAGGACCTGGCAGCGGGACACCGCCCACGGGGAGTCGTGATCGTGGGCGCCGGCATGGCCGGTGTACAGACGGCCGTGGCCCTGCGTGAACAGGGCTTCACGGGTCCCGTGACCCTGATCGGTGCCGAGCCGCACCAGCCGTACGACAGGCCGCCGCTGTCCAAGGCGGTCCTGCTCGGCAAGGCCGAGGACTCCGCCTTCGACGTCGACTTCGAGGCCCTGGACATCACGCTGCGTCTGGGGCTCGACGTGACGGGCCTGCGTGCCGCGGCCCATGAGCTGGACACACCGGAGGGGCCCGTCGCCTACGACTCGCTGGTCCTCGCCACCGGAGCGGAACCCGTCGCGCTCCCCGGTTCCGAAGGCGTTCCCGGCGTCCACCTGCTGCGCACCCTGGACGACGCCGCGCGCCTGCGGCCCGTCCTGGAGCGGCAGCACGACGTGGTCGTCGTCGGAGCGGGCTGGATCGGTGCCGAGTTCGCCACCGCGGCCCGCGCGGCCGGCTGCGCGGTCACCGTCGTCGAGGCCGCGGGCCGCCCCCTCGCGGGCACGATGCCCGCCGAGGTCGCCGCGCCGATGGCCGGCTGGTACGCCGAGAGCGGAGCCGAGCTCCTCACCGGCGCGCGGGTCGCACGAGTGGAACAGGGCGCCGTCCACCTGGCGGACGGCCGGATGATCCCCGCGGGAGCGGTGGTCGTGGGCATCGGTGCCCGGCCCGCGACCGCGTGGCTCGCGGGTTCGGGCATCGCGCTCGGCCCGGACGGCTCGGTCACCGCGGACAGCTCCCTCCGCACCTCGCTGCCCGATGTCCACGCGGTGGGCGACTGCGCGTCCTTCCCGTCCGCCCGCTACGGGGAGCGGCTGTCGGTCCACCACTGGGACAACGCGCTCCAGGGGCCCAGGACGGTCGCCGCCGCCCTCGCGGACGGCGTGGCCAGGACGTACGACCCGGTGCCCTACTTCTGGTCCGAGCAGTTCGGGCGCTTCGTGCAGTACGCAGGCCATCACGCCGGCGCCGACACCCTGCTGTGGCGGGGCGACCCCGCCGACCCGTCCTGGACGGTCTGCTGGCTGCGGAGCGGGGTCCTGGTCGCGGTGCTGGCCGTCAGCAGGCCCCGCGACCTGGCGCAGGGGCGCAAACTCGTCGAAGCCGGGGCGCGGATCGATGCGGCGCGGGCCGCCGACTCCTCCGTACCGCTGAAATCGACGGCGCTCCGGGGGTGGTGACAGCCCCGTACGGTCGGCCCGGGTACCGGCTGTCGGTCCGGGATGGCACGCTTGTCCTTGTGACCGAGATTGACGCAAAGATCGATGCTCTCGTCCCCGCCTGGCTCCACCTTCCCGACATCGCGGAAATGCTCGATGTCGAGGTGACGCGCGTACGGCAGCTGGTCAAGGAGGGCCAGCTGATCGCCGTACGACGTGGTGAGAACCGGACGCTCCAGGTGCCTGCCGCCTTCATCGACGGCGACAAGGTGGTCAAGGGTCTCGCAGGGACCCTGACGCTCCTGAGGGACGACGGCTACAACGACGAAGAGATGCTGGACTGGCTCTTCACCCCCGACCCGACCCTGCCCGGCACCCCCGCGCAGGCCCTGAGCGAGAATCGCGGTACGGAGGTGAAGCGCCGGGCCCAGGCGCTCGCCGTCTGACCGGACGACCGTGAGCGGGGTGCGGGCCGTGGCACACACGGTCCGCACCCCGTCTTCATCGGGCTTGCCGGCACGGCGATCCATCGACGTACGGGCGATTCGTCGCCGCATCAGTGATCCACAGCAGCACGGACGATCCACAGCAGCACCGACGATCCACAGAAGCACCGACGGGGGAAATCAGCATGTCCACGCCTCGCACCCAGCTCTCCGACGCCCGGCTCTACCTGTGCACGGACGCCCGCAAGCGGCAGGGTGATCTTCCCGAGTTCCTCGACGCCGTGCTGGCCGGTGGCGTGGACATCGTGCAGCTGCGGGACAAGGGCATGGAGGCGGCCGAGGAGCTCGAACACCTGGCGGTGTTCGCCGACGCCTGCAAGCGTCACGGCGCGCTCCTCGCGGTGAACGACCGGGCCGATGTCGCCCACGCGATCGGCACCGACGTGCTGCACCTCGGGCAGGGCGATCTGCCGGTCCCCGCAGCACGCGCCGTCATAGGCGGCGACGTGCTGATCGGCCGCTCCACCCACGCCGAGGCCGAGGTCGACGCGGCTGTCGGCGAGGCGGGTGTCGACTACTTCTGCACGGGCCCCTGCTGGCCCACGCCGACCAAGCCGGGCCGGCACGCTCCGGGCCTGGACCTCGTGCGCTACGCCGCCTCGCTCGGCACGACGCGGCCGTGGTTCGCCATCGGAGGGATCGACGCGGGCAATCTGGACGAGGTGCTGGACGCCGGCGCGCGTCGCGTCGTCGTCGTACGGGCGATCACCGAGGCGGAGGATCCTGCCGCGGCGGCCGCCTCCCTCGCGGGGCGCATCCGGGCGCGCGCCGTCTGAACGGTACGGAGTGGCGTGTCCGAGGGGTGGACAAAACCTGCCTCATTCCGGGCATTTTCTCCCCTCTGGTTGGGGGACCGCCGGGCCCTGGTTAACCTCCCAGTATGGCCCTTGGTACACCTTCCACCAGGACGGATCACGCGCGCACCGTGCGTGATCTGCTCGCGACGGGCGAGACGTCGTTCTCGTTCGAATTCTGGGCGCCCAAGACGGAGAAGGGCGAGCGGAATCTCTGGAACGCCCTGCGCCGCGTCGAGGCCGTGGCGCCGAGCTTCGTCTCCGTGACGTACGGGGCCGGCGGTTCGACCCGCGCCGGGACGGTCCGGGCGACCCAGCAGATCGCCGCGGACTCCACGCTCACCCCGGTGGCGCACCTCACCGCGGTGGACCACTCGGTCGCCGAACTGCGCAACATGGTCGGGCAGTACGCCGACGCCGGTATCCGGAACATCCTCGCCGTGCGCGGAGATCCGCCCGGCGATCCGATGGGTGAGTGGGTCGAGCACCCGCAGGGTGTGCGGTACGCGGCGGACCTCGTCCGGCTGATCAAGGAAGCCGGTGATTTCTGCGTCGGCGTCGCGGCTTTTCCCGAAATGCATCCGCGGTCCGCCGACTGGGACTCCGACATCGGTCATTTCGTGGACAAGTGCCGCGCCGGTGCCGACTACGCGATCACCCAGATGTTCTTCCACCCGGAGAGCTATCTGCAGATGCGTGACCGTGTCGTCGCAGCGGGTTGCGACACCCCGGTCATTCCCGAGGTGATGCCTCTCACCAGCGTCAAACAGCTGGAGAGATTCGCGCAGCTCAGCAACGCTTCTCTGCCTTCCTCGCTGAAAGAGCGCATCCTCGCGGCAAAGGACGACCCGGCCGCTGTACGCTCCATTGGCATCGAGTTCGCCACGGAGTTCTGCGCGAAACTGCTCTCCGAGGGTGTCCCGGGGCTGCACTTCATCACGCTCAACAACTCGACGGCGACACTCGAGATCTACGAGAATCTCGGACTGCACAAGCAGTCGTGACCGGCCGTACCCGCCACCAACCGGGGCGGTGGCCGTAGGAGGGGGCGGGCGTGGGCTGGACGGTCCTCTACATCGCATTCGGCATAGTGGCGCTGTGGCTGCTGGGCGAGGTGCTCCTGCAGTACAAGGCGCGCCTGCGCTGGCGGCTGCTCGCCTTCGCCGGCTTCCTCGGTGTGGTCCTGGGTGTCCTGATCCCCTCCGTGCTGGTGATCGCCCTCGGGGCGATCGCCTTCGCGACGGGCCAGACGTATGTGACGCTCTCCTTCAGGCGTGGCTTCTCCACGGGGTGGGCCATAGGCGGTAGCCCCGGTGAGAGCCGCCGGCGTCGCGGGGCGGGCGGCACGGGCCCGCAGAAGCCCACCCTGGAGGTATCCGGCGTGGAGTACGAGGGAGCCCCTCAGCAGGCGGAGGCCGGCCCCTCGGCGGTCTACGAACCCGAGCCGCTGCCGGACGACACCGGGCAGTACGGCATCTACACCGATCCCGCGCCTGCCGGCCGCGGAGACCGGCAGGACGAACAGGCGCAGTACGCGGCCTACGACCCGTACACCGGCTACGGCCGGCCGGCCCAGGACCCCTCCGGCGGTCAGGGCGGGCACGCGGGTCAGGACACGTACCAGGACCAGGGGATCTACGCGGGCCAGTACGACTACGGCACCGACCAGGCGGGTTACGCCGCCTACCCCGACTCGGCATACCCCGACTCCTACGCCGGCACCGACACGGGCACCGGGCAGTACGCCGCATACGACGGTTACGGCAACGACCCCGCCTACGGCGCCGGGCAGCAGCCCGCGGACCCGTACTCCGGGCAGTACACCGACACCCCGCCGGGCGGGGTCTGGGTCCCGCAGCAGCGGGAGAGCGAGCAGTACCCCCCGATGCCTCCGGAGGCTCCCGTCCAGCCCGCCCCGTACGGCAACGGGTACGACACCGGTCAGAACGACCAGTACCGCTACTGACCCGCAGGGCCGGCCGTCGGCACCCTACGGCCGGCTCGGTGCGGCGCCCGCGGGCTCACTGCGAGCCGCGGAAGCCGTCCCCCTCCACGACGAGTCCGGCGACCAGGGCTCCCGACATCCCGGCGTGGGCCATCCCGCCGCCCGGATGCGACCAGCCGCCCGCCCGATACAGACCGTGCAGCGGGGTGCGGCTCCCCGCATGCAGATACGCGCCCCCCGCCCCGGCGAGGGCCGGAGCAGGCACCGAGCCGCCCTCGGCGCCCGTGTCGGCCGCGGTCTCGGCGGGTGTACGCACCTCGGCGTGGAGTATCCGATCGCGGAGGCCGGGAACGGCCTCCTCGGCCCGGCCGATGACCGCGTCCGCGAACCGCTCGCGCAGCGCCGCGTCCTCCCAGTCCACCGGGCCGTGAGGCGGCACCGTGGCCATCAGGCTCACCGCCTCGTGCTCCTCGTCGGGGCGGGTGGCGGGATCGTCAGGGCGGAGCACCGTCACGGTGGGCAGCTCCGCCGCCCGGCCGCCGAACACCGCCTCCAGCTCCGCGCCGGGGTCTCCGGTGTGCACCACGGTCCGGTGCACGGCGCCGGCCTCCCGGGTACCGCGCAGCGACAGCAGGACGAGGAAGCGGCCCGGCACCGGACCCCTGTGCGGCGCCCCGGAGGGCCCCTCCTCCCGGACCGGCAGGAGCCCCGGCGCCGGCTGCGCGCCCAGGACCACATGGTCGGCCTCCACGCTCCCGCCGTCCGCCAGCTCGATCCCCGCAGCCCGGCCGTCCTTCTCGGACACCCGGACCACCTCCGCACCGAAGACGAACTCCACCCGGCGGGCCAGACAGCGTTCGTACACCGCGTCGGCCAGCGCGCGCATTCCCCCGGCGACGTACCAGCTGCCGAAGGTCTCCTCCATGTACGGCAGGAGGGCGGCGGCGGCCGGGGCGTGGCGCGGGTCGAGCCCGTACGACAGGGCGTACCCGTCGAGCAGGGCCGCCAGGCGCGGGTCCTCCAGCTCCCAGGCGCCCACCTCCGCCGACGTCCGCGCCTGCCGGGCGGCGCGCAGCAGCCTGCGGCGGCGCACCGCGGGGTAGGGATCCCGGCTCAGCATCCGAGGGTCCTCGGGCAGCGGCTCCTCCAGCAGCGGCCTGCGCGACCGGTTCCAGGCGGCGCCCGCCCGGTCCAGGAACTCGCCCCACCGTGCCCCGGCCCCCTCGCCGAGCGCCCGGTCCAGCGCGCGGACCACCCCGGCCCGTGAGGCGTTGGGCAGCGACACCCCGGTGCCGTCCGCGAAGAGATGGCGGCTCGCCGGGTCGACCTGGGTGAGTGTGAGGCACTGCTCCAGGCTCTCCTTGCCCGTCTTCACGAACAGGTCGCGGTAGACCGCGGGCAGATGCAGCAGCCCGGGACCGGTGTCGAAGACGAAGCCGTCACGGGCGTACCGGCCGAGCGAGCCGCCGTAGGTCCGCGACCGCTCGTACACCGTCACCCGGTGGCCTGCCACGGAGAGCCGGGCGGCCGCCGCCATCGCGCCCGCTCCGGCGCCGATCACCGCAATTCGTGCCATGTCAGAGACCCTAAGGGGTGCCGCCGACAGTTCATCCGTGAGGCCCTTGCCCGCCCGGCCGGGCCATACGTTCCTCCTCGCGCCGCTGGGCCCTTCGGCGCAGGAACCGTCGGATGCGGGAGGCCAGGAAGAGGAGTACCACGAGGCCGAGCAGCAGCAGGCTTCCGGCGACGACGGCCGCTGCCACCGGGTTGAAGACGGCGAAGGTGACGACCCCGGCGACGCCGAGATCCTCCGCGACGCTGACCCCGATGTTGCTGAAAGGTTCGGGCGAGGTGTTGACCGCCATTCTCGTCCCGGCCTTGACCAGATGGCTCATCAGGGCGGTGGAGCCGCCCACGGCACCCGCCGCGAGCTCCGGCAGCGACCCGCTCTCGCCGGCCAGCAACGCCGCGACGACCGCGCCGGACACGGGCCGGATCACCGTGTGCGCCGTGTCCCAGGCCGAGTCCACGTACGGGATCTTGTCGGCCACCGCCTCGCACAGGAACAGCACACCGGCGGTCACGAGCACGTCGGTGCGCTGGAGGGACTCGGGTATCTCGTCGCTCAGGCCGGTCGCACCGAATATTCCGAAGAGGAGGACCACCGCGTAGGCGTTGATCCCGCTCGCCCAGCCGCTCGTGAACACCAGGGGGAGTACGGACACGGACGCGATCGTAGCCAGTGGGCGGGGCGCCCGGGTGGGCCCTGCCGCACAGGCCTGAGTATCCCTACCTAGTGCGAGAGATGAGTAGGGATGCGGATGGGCCCTCACCTGCGCGGACGGAAGAGTGGAGACCACGGAAGGGGCGCGGCACCGGACCGCCGACACGGGGCGGCGGAACGGGGCGGCACCCCGGACGGCAACGGGGGCGCACGACGCGGAGTTCCGGGACCACGGGGGACACGGGGTCACGGGGGAGGGCTTCGCGGCAGCACGGGACGCCGGTCCGGTGGAATTCGGGGGGATCGAATTCCACCGGGCCGGCGCTTTCGTGCGGGGCCGGGGGATCAGCGTCCGCTGACCCGGCCGTGCAGCAGCAGGGACAGGGCGGAGTGAACGTCGTCTATCGTCCGCTCGGGCTGGAACGCCTGCCAGTCGAGGGCCGCGACCAGGACCATTCCGACGAGTGCCGCGGCCGTCAGCTGGATGTCGATCTCCTCGCTGAGCTCGCCGCCCGCGACGCCTTCCCGGAGCACCTTCTCGACGACGGCGACGGCCTCCTGACGCAGCACCATGAGGGTCGACTGCCAGGCGCGGTTGGTCCGCCACAGTTCGGCGACGTACAGCTGGGTGAAGGCAGGGTAGCGGTCGATGAAGACCAGACCGGCCCTGATCATCGCGTCGAGCGCTTCCACACGGGTGCCGCCGCGGGCGTCGGTCGAGTCGGCGGCGGACTGCAACGACTGCGTGAGCAGCCCGACGCCGTGCCGGAGCAGCTCTTCGAACAGCTCTGACTTGCTCTTGAAGTTGTAGTAGACCGTGCCCTTGGCGACCCCGGCGCGCTCGGCGATCTCGTCCACCGTCGTCGCGGAGAACCCCTTCTCCGCGATGAGGGTCACCGCCGCCTCGTAGAGCTTCTGCCGGGTGATCTGGCGGCGCGTGGTGCTACTGCTGTCCATGCCGTCGATTCTCACAGGTCCCGCCGTGGTCACAGACTCAGCTCCGGGTGCAGCCGGTCGAGGGTCCACACCTGCTTGCGGCGGGCGGAGAGGGCGGTGAGCGCCAGTGCGCCCGCGGTGAAGGCCAGGAGCACGGCGGAGCCCTGCCAGACCGGACCGAGGCCGCCGCCCGTGATCAGCCGCCGCAGCCCGTCCACGACGTACGTCATGGGCAGGAACGGGTGGATCGCTCCGAAGAAGCCCGGGCTGGTCTGGACGGGATAGGTACCACCGGCCGAGGTCAGCTGGAGCATCAGCACCGCCAGGACGAGGATCCGGCCCGCCGCGCCGAAGCGTGCGTTGAGCCACTGCACGATCGCCGCGAAGCAGCAGGTCACGAGTGCCAGGAAGCCGATGGTGCCGGCGGCGTGCGTCATCTGCAGACCGAGGCGCCAGTGCAGCACCGACATCAGGGCGGCGACCTGCAGCAGGCCGATCGCCGCGACGGGCAGCCAGCCCGCGAAGGCGATACGCCAGGCCGGGGCTCCGGCCGCGAGCGCCCGCCGGTTGAGCGGCTGGATCAGCATGTACGCCACCATCGCGCCCACCCACAGCGACAGCGGGATGAAGTACGGGGCGAAGCCGGTGCCGTAGTTGGGCGCCGCGTGCAGGGAGGAGGAGGCCAGCTGCACGGGGTCGGCCATGACACCGGTACGGGCGTCGCGGTCCTTCTTGTCGTAGTCGGGGATCTTGCCGACGCCGTCGTTCAGCCCCTGGGCGAGCGTGGCCGAGCCGTCGCCCAGCCGGTACAGCCCGCTCTTCAGAGTCTTCGCGCCGGACTTGAGCTTCTTGACGCCGGTGTCCAGATCGCCGGCCCCCGTCCTGGCGGTGCCGAGGCCGGTGTGGAGTGTGTCGGCGCCCTTGGCGACCTTGTGCGCGCCGGTGTTGAGGGCGTTGATCCTCGACACGGCGGACTCCAGGTCCGTGTCCAGGTTCGGCGAGCGCTTCGCCAGGGCGTCGGCCTGCTTCTCCAGGGTGGTCAGCTGGGTGCGCAGCTTCGTCAGGTCACCCTTCTGGTTCGTGACCAGCGCGCTCACGTCGTCGGACACCTTGGCGACATCCTGCGCCGCGGACCTGGCACGCTTCAGCTGCGGGCAGACCCCCGGGTCCGGCACCGGCTGCTCCTCGCAGCGCACGCGGTAGACCTCGGCCAGGTCGTCCGATGCCGCATGAGCGGCGGTCGAGGCTGTGGGCGCCGCTTCTGCCAGCAGGTCCAGGTTGTCCCGCACGGCCTTCGAGGAGTCGGCGACCAGCCGGGAGGTGTCCCCGATGGCCTTGCCGTTGTCCTTCAGGAAGGGGCGTACGTCCGCCGCGACCGCGTTGACCTTGTCGGCGAGCAGCTGGGTGCCGCCGGCGACCTGCCGGGACCCCGTCTCGAGGTCGCCGGCTCCCTTGTCCAGCTTGGTGATGCCCGTGGAGAGCGTCCCGCTGCCCGACTTGGCGTCCTTGAGCCCGTCCGCCAGGTCTTTCGAGCCCTTCTTCGCCTTCGTGAGGCCGCTCTCCAGGTCGTCGGCGCCCTTGGCCGCTTTCGCGGTCGCGTCGTGCAGGCCCGAGAAGTCGATGAAGATCCGGTCCAGGAAGCCGCGCGACGCCTTCGCGGACGCGGCACTCCGGACCTCGGCGAAGACGGTCCTGGAGATCTGCCCCACGATGTAGTTGTTGGCGTCGTTGGTACGCACCCGCAGGGCGCCGGTGGCGGGGGAGTCCCCGGCGCTCGAAGCGATCCGCTCGCTGAAGTCTCTCGGCATGGTCAGCGAGAGGTAGTACGTCCCGTCCTCGACACCCCGTTCGGCCTCGGCGGAGCCGACCTCGTGCCAGTCGAAGACCTTGGAATCGAGCAGCCGGTCCGCTATCTCGTCACCGGCCGCGAGGTGTTCGCCCCCGGTGGCCGCGCCCTTGTCGTCATTGACGAGCGCCACGGGGATGCGGTCGAGGCGCCCGTACGGGTCCCAGAACGACCAGAGGTACAGCGCCCCGTACAGCAGGGGCAGCAGGAGGAGCGCCACGAGCGCGGCACGCGGCATCCGGCCCCTGCCGAAGCGCCGCAGCTCAAGCGCGGCCAGTTTCGGCGATCGCATCGGCCGTCCCCTTTCCGGTCGTCGTGTCGTCGGCGGGCGCATCCGTCCCGGCCGCCGGGCGGGTTCGTACGGTGAGCGCGTCCTCCGGAGCCTCACTGCACACGGCCAGCACGGTGGTCCCGTCGGCCGCGAGGGAACGCAGCAGCTCCCAGGCCAGGGCACGGTCCGCGGTGGAGAGTTTGAGGTCGGTGTCGTCCAGGGCGAGGAGCCGCGGGCGGCCCATCAGGGCGAGTGCGACGGACAGACGCAGTGCCTCCAGACGCTCCAGGTCCCGCACGGAGGTCCGTTCGGCTTTGGGCAGGGTCGCGGGGTCGAGCCCCGCGGACTCCAGCGCGGTGTCGATCGTCGCCCGCGCCGTCGCCGCGCGTTCGGCGCGGGGGCGCAACAGGGAGCGCAGCGACCCGTCGAAGCGTCGCCGCAGCAGGGCCCGTTCCCGCAGGTGCTCGGCGACGGTGAAGGAGGGGTCCAGCTCGCTGACCCCGGGGACCGGGCCCAGCGCGCTGAACCCTCGTACGGCGGCGAGCCGGCCGGGCAGGCGCTCACCGCCGACCTCGGCGCGGCCCTGCGTGGAACGCATCCGTCCGGTGAGCGCGAGCAGCAGACACGTACGGCCCGATCCGGACGGGCCCTCCACCGCGACCAGCGATCCGGGGCCGGCGGTGAACTCCACCCCGCGAAAGGCCCAGCCGCGTGGACCCTTCAGTCCGAAGTCCTCGGCGCTCAGGGCCGCCCCGTGCGGGCTCTCCACGATCCCACCTCAATCTTTTGAACTGACCAGTCAGTGCAAAAAAGCTAGCCCGAACTCGCGCTCGAAGCAAAGCGCCTGGTCAGGGGCGAGTTCTGAGGGATTGTCAGTGGGGGGCTTCACCATGGATGCATACGGCCACGGAGCCGTCACACGACGACAGGAGGTTCGTCATGGCCAGCTCGTCCGCAGCCGCCGCCCCGCGGCGCCGCGCAGGCAGCCCTGCCCCCTCACTGACCGGTCCGGCAACCGACGTCCACCCCGTACTGCGCCGCACCACGGCGCCGCCCGCCGCTCTCGATCTGCTCGCCCAGGCCCACGCGGGCCTGGACGAGGCCGCCGTCCTCGACGTCCCCAACGAGCGGTACGCCACCGCACACCTCGCCGCGCTGCGGACTGCGGCCGCCGTGCTCGCCGCTCGCGGCAGGCCCGAAACCAGCAGGCGCCGCAGGGAGCGGATCCGCAGCGCCTGGGAGGTCCTTCCGGACATCGCGCCGGAACTCGCCGAATGGAGCGCGCTGTTCGCCTCAGGTGCCGGACGCAGGGCACGGGCGGAGGCGGGCATACCCGGCGCGGCCACCAGCCGCGCCGCCGACGACCTGCTGCGCGACGCGGCCATGTTCCTGCGCCTGGTCGAGCGGATGCTGGTCCTCCAGCCCGTCCTCCCACAGCCCCGGCGGGACGGCCCCGGGCGGCAGACCGACGCGGAGTGACCTCGGGGGCGGTGCGAGGCAATAGGGTGGAGAGCACCCGTACCACCTGCACTGTTCACGCTCCGCCGTCCGTGGCGGCACCGTGCCGAGGAGTCAACTGCCGTGTCGGACCAGCTGCGCCCCCGCGCCTCCCTCCGTACCGCCGTGGTCTGGGAGGTCCTCAAGGACGCTCTCGAGCGCAGGGTCAAGGCGACCGGCAGGGAAGCCCTGGACGTTCTGGACACCGGCGGCGGCACCGGCAACTTCGCCGTGCCCGTCGCCCGGCTCGGCCACCGGGTGACCGTCGTCGACCCCAGCCCGAACGCCCTGTTCGCGCTGGAGCGCCGTGCCGAGGAGGCCGGCGTCGCCGACCGGGTCCGAGGTGTCCAGGGAGACATCCTCGGCCTGTTCGAGGTGGTGGACCGTGTCGGTTACGACGCGGTCCTGTGCCACGGCGTCCTGGAGTACGTGGACGACCCCGCCGAGGGCGTACGGAACGCGGTCGAGGCGCTCCGCCCGGCCGGAGCGCTCAGTCTGCTCGGTGCGGGCCTCGGTGGTGCCGTCCTGGCCAGGGCGCTCGCAGGGCACTTCGCCGAGGCCCGGCAGGCACTGGCGGACCCCACCGGACGCTGGGGGGACGGCGACCCCGTGCCCCGCAGGTTCACTGCCGATCAGCTGACCGGTCTGGTCGACGACGCCGGCATCGAGGTCGGCGCGGTCCATGGGGTCAGGGTCTTCGCCGACCTCGTGCCGGGCGTCCTCGTGGACACCGAACCGGGCGCGACGGAGGAGCTCCTCAGGCTCGAAGCGGCCGTCGCGGAACTGCCCGCCTTCCACGCGGTGGCGACCCAGCTGCACGTTCTGGGAGAGAAGCGCGCCTGAGCCGCGACGGCGACACTGCCGGAGTACGGCCGCGAAAGCTGCAGCAGCACGGCTGATCAGCAACGCAGCTGCAGACGGAGTACGGCCTAGAACACCCGATCGCGCCGCGAGCCCCGTATGATCGGGTGACACCATCCGGCATGACGGATCGGAGGTCGGGGAATCTACGCCTCAGCAGCCGAGCCGAAATGGCGGTCCGGACTGGCTATGGCTAGAGGGCGGGTTTCACGGGGGCGAATCCCTGCCTATCCTGGAAGGGCCGCATACCGGTCGCCCCCGCGGCCGACGACGAGGAGGACTCCGTGCCGCTCTCGGAGCACGAGCAGCGAATGCTCGAGCAGATGGAGCGAGCGCTGTACGCCGAAGATCCCAAGTTCGCTACAGCGCTTGAGGGAAGCGGGCTGCGCAGGTACACCCGGCGACGGGTCTACCAGGCGGTGGCCGGTTTTCTGGTGGGTATCGCGCTCCTCATGGCCGGAATGGTTTTCCAGCAGACCTGGGTCAGCGTGGCGGGATTCCTCGTCATGCTGGGCTGTGCCGTGCTGGCGGTCACCGGATGGCGCAAAGCGCCGAAGCCCGGTGAGCAGCAGCCGGCGGGGAGTGCGAGCGGGGGCGGAGGCGAACGCCGACACCCCAGGCAGCGCCGGTCGATGATGAACCGGATCGAACAGCGGTGGCAACGCCGCCGCGACGAACAGGGCCAGTGAGCTTTCCGCTTCCCGGCCGGCGGTGGGTAGCCCCAGCGCCGGGCCCCGGACGCGGAAGGCGCAGGCCGAGAGCTTGACGCCAGGCCTCACACGTGAGGGGCGGTCGCATCGCAGCGACCGCCCCTCACGCGTTTTCCGTACGTCCTGCGCCCGTCCGGGGCTGCCCCGCGCCCGTCCGGGGCTGCCCCGCACCCGTCCGGGGCTGCCCCGCACCCGTCCGGGGCTGCCCCGTACCCGTCCGGGGCTGCCCCGCACCCGTCCTGCACCCGGTCCGGTACCGGGCACGCATGATCACGCCGTCTCTGCAGTCTGACCCGCCGGTGGTGGATCCGGCCGGTGGTGAATCCCGTCGGTCGTGGATCCCGCCTGTCGTGAGCCTGGCGGTCGTGGACCCGCTGCCTGCCTCCGGAGCCGCCGAGGAGCCCGTAAGCCCGCCCCCGAGGCTCGCCCGCAGTCCTGAGCCCCGGCCGAGGCCTGTGAGGGGCCTGAATCTGTGGGCCGACCCCAGGAATCCGGGAGACCTGCCCTGAACCTGCGGCGGCCTGGGCCCGTGGACCGGGCTGCGGGCTGCGGGCTGCGGGCTGCGGGGTGCCTGGGCCCGTGGACCTGCCGCCCCCCCCCCGCGATCCGGCCCCGCACCGAGCATCGGCCGGAACCTGAGTGCGGGGGTTGAGCCAGGCGGCCGGCCTGCCGGCCGGCCCCCTGGCTCAACCCTGCTGCCGTGACGGGCGGCGCAGCCGCGCCGTCCGACGGGCGCGGCCGGCCAGGTCCGACCACCTGCGGCCGAGCTCCGCCCTGCGTTCCGAGACGGCCCAGATCACCCGGACGGCCGAACGGGGTGCGAGTGTCGCCCGCAGCCTGCTCCAGGGGCCCGCCGAGGCCCACAGCCCCGCCCGGACCTCTCGCACGTCCTCGGCCGACGAGGACACCAATCCCGGATCGGGCGCGTACAGAACCTGCTCCACCGCCCCCGCCACCCGGTGGACAGCGGCGGCCGCCGGCCCGTCGAGACCCCCCAGCCGTACGACACGCGCTGCGGCCTTGCGAGGGGTCTGCGAATCGTCCGGCGGGATTCCGTGATCCCACGCCGTATCGGTGATCTCCCGCCACGCCGCCATCACACGGGCCGCGGCATCAGCGGCCGTACGCCCTCCCGAGGAGGCGAGCCGCAGGCCCCGCGCCCGCATCCGCCAGAGCATCGGTGCCAGCGGGAGTGTCAGTACCAGCAGGGAACCGAGCACCCACAGCACCACCGTGCCCGCCGGCGTCCCCGAATCGGTCGAATCCAGCGCACCGGGAGCCGTGGACGCGCCGCACTCACCCTGCTGACGCATCTGCGCGGGGCAGGACTCCGTGGCGGAGGGGACGGCCGTGGGCACCGCGGACGCGCCGTCCGTCGGCTGTGCGGGATCACTGGGGTCCTGCGAGGGCGTGTCCGGCAGGGTGTACGCGGGGGTACTGCCCCGGGACGGCGTCGGCTCGAAGCGGGTCCAGCCCACGCCCTCGAAATACAGCTCGGGCCATGCGTGCGCATCCCGCAGCCCGACCGAGACCGATCCGTCCGCCTGGACCGTGCCGGGCGTGAAGCCCACGGCGACCCGGGCCGGAATGCCCAACGTCCTGGCCATCGCGGCCATCGAGAAGGAGAAGTGGACGCAGAATCCCTCCTTGTCCCTCAGGAAGCGCTCGATCGCCGCCGTGCCGGTACCCGACGTCACCGTCGTGTCGTACCGGAACTCACCCTCCGAGGCGAACCAGTCCTGCAGCTTCACCGCGCGTTCGTAGTCGGTGGCGGCATCGCGGGTCACCCGCTCGGCTGTCTCCTCGACCACATCGGGCAGCGACGGCGGAACCCGTGTGTACTCACGGGCCAGGTCCGAAGGCGGTTCCATCGACGCGGCGAGCTGCGCGGCCGTCGGCTCCACGACCAGACTGCTGACCTCGTACCGGGCACCGCGCGTCGTCTGCCCGTCGTCGCCGACGAGGGTGCGCCCCGCGGGCTCGTACCGCCAGCGGCCCTGGACGTCCACCTCGCTCGCCGGGTAGGGGAGCGGCAGATACGTCTGCTGGTAGGAGCGCGAGGCCGAGATGTTCGTCCGGATCTCGGTGACGGCCACGTCCCCGCCCAGTCCGGCCGGCTGCGGCAACCTGTCCGGGACGTCCTTCAGACGCCGGGTCGACGGACGCCACTCGCCGCCGCTGAACTGATCCAGAGCCATGATGCGCAGATAGAAGTCCTGCGGGCTCCCGGAGTTCGTGCGGTACGTCATCACCTCCCGGTTCTCCGGCTGATTCAGATTGTTCTGAAGCGAAACCAGCGGGTTCACCGCGGAGATCGTGCCGCCGCCGCGTCCTCCGCCCGATCCGCCGCCCGTGCCGTCGAGCAGCCCACCGTCGAGAGCGGGCAGGGCAGCGGGTACCACCAGGGCTATACCCAGCGCCACCACGCCGATGCGCCTGCCCGTACGGACCGGGGCCAGGGCACGCCCCGACCCCTCCATTCCGGCTGCCAGGCCGCCCGACGTCCGGGACACTCCGCCGAAGACCCGGCCCCACTGGGAGAGCCGGTCCCGGCCCTCGGCCAGCAGGAGAAGCAGATAACCGCACGCCGCGAGCAGGAACCAGAGCCAGCCCGCCCCGCCGTCGGAGAGCCCGGCGGCGACCGAGTAGAGCGCGAGCAGTGGCAGGCCGGCCGGCGCCGCAGCGCGGAAGGTCACCGCGAGGACGTCCACGGCGAGCCCGATCAGCAGCACTCCGCCGATCAGCATCAGCTGGATGCCGTCCGTCGCCGGTGCGGGAATGGCGTACCTGCTGACGTCGTCGGCGCCCGTGGTCAGCAGCTCGGCGAGCCGCTGGACCGCCTGAGGGCCGGGCAGCACACCGAACAGGGCGTGTTCCCTGGCGAACGCCACGGTCAGCGTCAGCAGGGTGACGAGCACCTGGAGGGAGACCGTCAGGATCCGTGCCAGGCGCATCCGGCGGGCGAGCACACCCACACCGCTCTGGACGGCCAGCAGGAAAGCGGCCTGCAGGACCCACTTCGACGTCTCGACCAGGGGCAGCAGGGCACCCGCAGCCATCATCGTGGCCGAGAACGCGCAGAGCGCCAGTCGGGTACGTCCGCTCATGACCATCCCCCGGAGAGCCCCGTCGTCGTCCCGGCCACGGAGGACTGCGCTCCTGAGCCCTCCCGGGCCGCCTGCTGCCACAGCCGGGCGAGCTCCGCCCCCGGTGGCACCGCCATCGCCGTCCATCCTGCTTCGCGCAGCAGCCGCAGGCGCTCGGAGACCGGCGCGGGAGGCGAGGCGTCTCCGCCCCGCGCCCAGTCGTCGCCCTCCAGCACGAAAGCGACAGCCCCGCGGCTGCGCTGCCGCATTCTGGCCGCGACCGCCGTCTGTTCCTCGTCGAGATCGCCGAAGAACGCCACCAACAGCCCTTCGTTGCTCCCGCGCAGCACGTCGTACGCACGGGAGAGACCGCCGCCGTCGGAGTGGTCGACGACCGCGAGGGTGTCCATCATCAGACCCGCCGAGTCCGCCGACTCCTGGGTGGAACCGGCGAAGCCGTCGGCGCTCTCACCCGGCACGGCACTTCCTTCGTCCGTGAGCAGCCGCACCGCGAAGCCGCGCTCCAGCATGTGCACCAGTGCGGACGCCGCCCCGGAAACCGCCCACTCGAACGCCGATCCGGGGCCGGCGCCCTGGTAGGCGATCCGCCGGGTGTCCAGCAGCACCGTGCACCTGGCCCGCTGCGGCTGCTCCTCCCGCCGCACCATCAGTTCGCCGTAGCGTGCGGTGGAGCGCCAGTGGACCCGTCGCAGGTCGTCACCGTGGCGGTAGCCGCGCGGAATGATGTCGTCCTCGCCGGCCAGGGCCAGCGAACGCTGGCGGCCGTCGCCGTATCCGGAAGCCTCCCCGGCCAGCCGCAACACCGGAAGCGGCTCGGTGCGCGGGATGACGACGAGGGTGTCGTAGGCGCTGAAGGAACGCGTCAGCTCACACATCCCGAACGGATCGCTCAGCTGAAGCTGCAGCGGCCCCAGCGGATAGCGCCCGCGCAGGTCGGAGCGGACCCGGTAGGACACCTCCCGCACGCCGCCCGGTTCCACCCGGTCCAGCACGAACCGGGGGCGGGGCCCCAGAACGTAGGGCACGCGGTCCTGGAGCATGAGCAGGCCCGTGGGCAGCCGGGACACGTTGTCCATGCGCAGATGGACCCGTGCCTCCGAGCCCGTCGGCACCCGGGACGGCGACAGCCGGCGGCTTCCGGCCACCCTGTAGCGGGTGCGGTACAGCACGGTGACGCAGACCAGAGGAAGCACCGCGAGCAGCAGGCCGACCCGGAGCAGGTCGCCCTGGCCCAGCACATAGGCGCAGACCGCCGCCGCCACACCGGCGGCCAGGAACGAACGCCCCCGCGTGGTCAGTCCGCTCAGAGCCGCTCGCAGGCCGCCCTTGTCGTCACTGTCGTCCACAGGGCCGGGTGCCCCGGCCGCCATCACAGCCGCCGTGCGCCGGGCTGCCGGTCGTACACCGGGCTGCCGGGACGGTGCTGGGGGTGCGCCGGGGCGCCCCCGCCGCCCGACGTCGGCACGGGTGTGCGCTGCATGATGTCCAGCACGACCTGTTCGGCCGTACGGCGGTTGAGCTGTGCCTGTGCCGTGGGCAGCAGCCGGTGGGCGAGCACGGCGACCGCGAGGGCCTGTACGTCGTCCGGCAGGGCGTAGTCCCGCCCCGCCAGTGCGGCCGACGCCTTGGCGGCCCGCAGCAGGTGCAGGGTCGCGCGGGGCGAGGCCCCGAGTCTGAGATCAGGGTGCTGGCGGGTGGCGGCCACCAGGTCCACGGCGTACCGACGGACGGACTCGGCCACGTGGACCATGCGCACCGCGTCGATGAGTTTCACGATGTCGTGGGCGTGCGCCACCGGCTGGAGGTCGTCCAGCGGTGAGGCTCCGCCGTGCACGTCGAGCATCTGGAGCTCGGCCTCGGCGCTCGGGTAGCCGATCGACACACGGGCCATGAAGCGGTCGCGCTGCGCCTCGGGGAGGGGGTAGGTGCCCTCCATCTCCACCGGGTTCTGGGTGGCCACGACCATGAACGGATCGGGAAGCTCGTAGGTCTGCCCGTCGATCGTGACCTGGCGTTCCTCCATCGACTCCAGCAGCGCCGACTGGGTCTTGGGGGACGCGCGGTTGATCTCGTCGCCGATCACGATCTGCGCGAAGATCGCGCCCGGCTTGAACTCGAAGTCCCTGCGCTGCTGGTCGAAGATCGAGACCCCGGTGATGTCCGAGGGCAGTAGGTCCGGTGTGAACTGGATGCGTCGCACCGAGCAGTCGATGGACCGCGCCAGCGCCTTGGCCAGCATCGTCTTGCCGACCCCGGGCACATCCTCGATGAGGAGGTGTCCCTCGGCGAGCAGCACGGTCAGCGAAAGCCGTACGACCTCAGGCTTGCCCTCGATCACACCCTCGACCGACTTGCGTACCCGCTCGGCGGTGGTGGTCAGATCTGTGAGGCTCGCTCGATCGTCATAGGTCGTCACCCGGCCCTCCTCGGCCCTTTGTGCACGGGCCGGCGCACAAAGCTGCCCGGCCGCCCCGAAATACGGACACTCTCCGGAGGACCCGGAGAGATGTCACACCCGCATTCTTGTTGCCGTTACCGCTTCGTGTCACTCGCCTGTGGACAAGTGGGCGCGATATGCCGGATGTGGCCCGTATGTCGAGGGGGTTCAGGAGGTGGGGAGAATCTCGCGCAGCTTGCCCGTGGTCACGTCGAAGACGAAGCCGCGGATGTCGTCCGTGTGCAGGAGGAACGGCGAGGTGCGCACCCGCTGCATCGACTGCCGTACGTCCTGGTCGGCGTCCGAATAGGCCTCCACCGCCCAGACGGGGCGCTGGCCGACCTCGAGTTCGAGCTCCTGGCGGAAGCCCTCGGTCAGCGACTCCAGGCCACAGTTCGTGTGGTGGATGAGTATGACGCTGCGCGTACCGAGCGCCCGCTGGCTGATGGTCAGCGACCGGATGACGTCGTCCGTGACGACGCCGCCCGCGTTACGGATGGTGTGGCAGTCGCCGAGCTCCAGGCCGAGCGCGGCGTGGAGGTCGAGACGGGCGTCCATGCAGGCGACCACGGCGACGTGCAGTACGGGCCGTGCGTCCATGCCGGGATCGGTGAAGGCCTCCGAGTAACGCGTGTTCAGCTCGACCAGGCGGTCGGTGACTGTCCCTCCGGAGCGGGCTGCGGAGGCGGTGGCGGAATCGGTCTCGGCGGAAGGGTGCGCAGAAGTCGACATAGCTATGACGTTAACCTTCCCGACCGCTCCTGGCGTGCTGTGGAAGGGGACAAAGAACGTCAACGTGGCTTGTTGTGACGTAACCCACAAGCCTCACGTCCAGGCGCCCGGCCGGGTGAGCTGTCCGGGCCGCCGCGGCGGACCGACGCGCTGCGCGGTTCGTTGATCGGGAATGGATCGGATGGCAGGGTGGACTAAAGTGACGCGAAGTTACCGACACGCCTGCACATTCTGCACATTTTTTATATGTTTCGAGCTCCCGTGATGTGCGGCGTACATGCGGCCCGGCCCTCTCCCGCCCGCCGGCCGACCGACGTCCCTTCCCCGGCGCCGGCCGACCTCCCCTTCCGGGCGGGTGGGGACCAGACCGTATGTGCGGCCACACGGGACAGAGCCTGAGAGGGCGCTTTGAGCCAGACCCGACACGTCCCGGTGATGCTCCAGCGATGCCTGGACCTGTTGGCCCCGGCTCTGGAGGCGACGGGACCGCAGCCCCCGGTCGTGGTCGACTGCACCCTCGGGCTCGGTGGGCACAGCGAGGCGCTCCTCGCGGCCTTCCCCGCTGTCCGGCTGGTCGCGCTGGACCGGGACAAGGAAGCCCTGAGGCTCTCCGGCGAGCGCCTCGCCCCGTACGGCGACCGGGCCACCCTGGTGCACGCCGTCTACGACGAACTTCCCGAGGTCCTCGACCGGCTGGGCATCCCCAAGGTCCAGGGCGTGCTGTTCGACCTCGGTGTCTCCTCCATGCAGCTGGACGAGGCCGACCGCGGCTTCGCGTACGCCCAGGACGCGCCGCTCGACATGCGCATGGACCAGACGACCGGTATCGGCGCGGCCGAGGTGCTCAACACCTACCCGCCGGGCGAACTCGTGCGGATCCTGAGGGCCTACGGCGAGGAGAAGCAGGCCAAGCGCATCGTCTCGGCCGTGGTGCGCGAACGCGAGAGGGAACCCTTCACCAACAGTGCCCGCCTCGTCGAGCTGATCCGCGACTCCCTGCCGCAGGCCGCCAAGCGGACCGGCGGCAATCCGGCCAAGCGCACCTTCCAGGCCCTGCGCATCGAGGTCAACGGTGAACTCACCGTCCTGGAGCGGGCCGTCCCGGCCGCGGTGCAGAGCCTCGCCGTCGGTGGCCGGATCGCCGTCCTCTCGTACCACTCGCTGGAGGACCGCCTGGTCAAGCAGGTCTTCGCGGCCGGTGCGGCCAACACGGCGCCACCCGGACTGCCCGTCGTCCCCGAGCGTTACCAGCCCCGGCTGAAGCTGCTGACCCGCGGTGCCGAACTGCCGACCGAGGAAGAGGTCGCCGAGAACCGGCGGGCCGCCCCCGCCAGGCTGCGCGGCGCCCAGCGGATCCGCGAGGAGGAGCGGTGAGCGGATCCCGCCGGTCAGGCCGGACGCGGAACAGGCCGGTGGCACCGCGGTGACCAGGACGGCTGAGCAGATGAAGGGGCGGGCCGGCCGGCTCACCCGGCTGATGCCGTCGGGGCCGAGCACCGCCGCCCGCACGCCCTTCGTCCTGCTGGTCGTCCTGCTGCTCGCGGGTGGCCTGATCTCGCTCCTGCTCCTGAACTCGGCGCTCAACGAAGGATCGTTCAAGCTGAGCAAGCTGAAGAGGCAGACCACCGAGCTCACCGACGAGCAGCAGGCCCTCCAGCAGGATGTCGACGGTTACTCCGAACCCGACGCGCTGGAACGCCGGGCCAGGCAGCTCGGCATGGTGCCCGGCGGCAGCCCCGCCTTCCTCGACCCGGACGGCACGGTTCGAGGAGTGCCCGAGCCGGCCACCGCGCAGCCCTACCCGAGTGAGGGCCCCGAGCCGGGGACGAGCGCGGCCGGGCCCGCCGGATCGGCCTCCGCTCCCGGGCCCGCGTCGCCGACGCCCTCCGCTTCCCCGGCGACGCCGTCCACGACGCCGACCACACCGCCCCCGACGAGCTCCGGCAGGTGACGCAGTGCCGACCAAGGAACCGCCGCGCCGCCGCGTGCCCGGCCCCGCACGCTCCCGTAACGCGGCCGGCGGGTCGAGGCGCCCACGTTCCACAGCGCGCCCCGAGGCCCGGCGACCGGCGGCCGGCAAGAGGCGCGGCGGCTCCCCGCAGCCCATCCGCCTGGGCAGCCCCCGCCCCCGGCTGCGTCTGATCAGCCTCTGCCTGACCCTCGTCATGCTGGCGTTCGTCGTCCGGCTCCTCCAGGTGCAGGCGGTCGACGCCGACACGTACGCCGCCAAGGCCCAGAAGAACCGCTACCTCGAGTACACGATCGCCGCCGAACGCGGCGAGATCACCGACCGCAGCGGCATCGCCCTGGCGACCAGCGTCGACGCGCACGACATCACCGCCGACCCGAAGCTCTTCACACCCGAGGACAGCAAGGTCCCTGACGCACCGCAGCAGGCGGCGGCGCTGCTCGCCCCGATCCTCGGCAAGGACGAGGCGGAGCTGGCGAAGAAGCTCTCCACCCCGGAGAGCCGCTACACGGTGCTGGCGCGGCGGCAGACCCCGCAGGTCTGGAAACAGATCAAGGACCTCAAATCCGTCTTCGCGGACAAGGCGGCCGAGGACAGGGTGAACGGCGGTCCCGGAGCCGACGTGCTGGCCGGGGTGCTCCAGGAGCCCACCACCAGGCGTGTGTACCCCAACGGCGACCTCGCCGCCGGAATACTGGGATTCGTCAACTCCGAGGGCAAGGGCGGCGGCGGGCTGGAAGCGCAGCTGAACAAGCGTCTTCAGGGCGAGGACGGCAAGATCCGCTACGCCCAGGCGGGCGGCCGTCCCGTACCGACCGCCGGCTCCACGGAGATCCCGGCCGTCGCCGGTACCGACGTCGAGCTGACCATCGACCGCGACATCCAGTGGGCCGCCCAGCGAGCCATCGCCGACCAGGTGGAGAAGTCCGAGGCGGACCGCGGCTACGTGGTCGTCCAGAACACGAGGACCGGTGAGGTGCTGGCCATGGCCAACGCTCCCGGTTACGACCCGAACGACCTCACGCAGAGCAACTCGGCCGCCCTCGGTAACGCCGCCCTCCAGGACGTGTACGAACCCGGCTCCACCAGCAAGGTCATGTCCATGGCCGCGGTGCTGGAGGAAGGCGTGGCCACGCCCGGCACGCACGTCACCGTCCCCAACCGGCTGCACCGGGGCGACCGGCTGTTCAGGGACGACATCGACCACCCCACCTGGTACCTCACGCTCAACGGCGTCCTCGCCAAATCGAGCAACATCGGCACCATCCTGGCGACCGGCCAGCTCGGGAAGACCCAGGCCGAGGCCAACAAGGTCCTCTACTCGTACCTGCGTAAATTCGGGATCGGCAGCACCACAGGGCTCGACTACCCGGGCGAGTCGCCCGGCATCATCGCGAAGCCCCAGGATTGGTCGACCTCGCAGCAGTACACGATCCCGTTCGGCCAGGGCCTCTCGCTCAACGCGATGCAGGCCGCGTCGGTCTACCAGACCATCGCCAACGGCGGGGTCCGGATCGAGCCGACCCTGGTCCGCGGGACCAAGGACGCGGGCGACCGCTACACGGCGTCCGAGGCCCCCGAACGCACCCGGGTCGTCAGTGAGAAGACGGCCAAGACCCTGGCGAAGATGCTGGAGTCGGTGGTGGACGACGAGGAGGGCACCGGGACCAAGGCCCACATCCAGGGCTACCGGGTCGCCGGCAAGACGGGCACGGCCAACCGCGTCGACCCCGTGCGTGGCGTCTACAAGGGTTACACCGCCTCCTTCGCGGGCTTCGCCCCGGCCGACGATCCGCAGATCACCGTCTACTGCGCCATCCAGAACCCCACCAAGGGCAGCTACTTCGGCGGTCAGATCTGCGGCCCGATCTACAAGAAGGTCATGGAGTTCGCCCTGAAGACCCTCCAGACGCCTCCCTCCGGCAGCGCTCCCGCCCGACTGCCCGTGTCCTTCAAGCCCGGCGAGTAACACGGGAGAACCCTCAGTGACGACCATCACGCCTGATCCCGGGAACCGGAACGAGAAGTACCGCAACCCCGGCCCCTCACTTCGCGAGAGGCCCGGTCCGCCCGGTACGCTCACCGCCGTGCCCCACGCTGATCAGTGTCAAACCACTCAGAAGGACGCGCCTGTGACCTACCCGGGAGCGCCCCGGCCGGACCGGCTGCTGCCGACGTCCCTCGGAGACCTGGCCGCCAGGCTCGGAGCCGGACCGCAGGATTCCGGTGAGGTCACCGGCATCACCCACGACTCCCGGGCCGTGCGCCCCGGAGACGTGTACGCGGCCCTGCCCGGTGCCCGCTTCCACGGTGCCGACTTCTCCGCCCAGGCCGCGGGTCTCGGCGCGGCCGCGATCCTCACCGACCCGGCGGGCGCCGAGCGCGCCACCGCCACCGGCCTCCCGGTCCTCGTCACCGACGACCCCCGTGGCCGGATGGGTGAGATCGCGGCCGAGATCTACGGCCGGCCGGGCGTAGGCCTCCTCCAGATCGGCATCACCGGCACGTCGGGCAAGACCACCACGGCGTACCTCGTCGAAGGCGGACTGCGCGGCGCCGGACGCAGCACCGGGCTGATCGGCACCGTCGAGATGCGGATCGGTGACGAGCGCATCAAGTCGGAGCGGACCACCCCTGAAGCCACGGACCTCCAGGCCCTCTTCGCCGTCATGCGTGAACGCGGTGTCGAGGCGGTCGCCATGGAGGTCTCCAGCCACGCCCTGGTGCTCGGCCGGGTCGACGGCTGTGTCTTCGACGTCGCCGTGTTCAACAACCTCAGCCCGGAGCACATGGAGTTCCACTCCGGGATGGAGGACTACTTCCAGGCCAAGGCGCAGCTGTTCACCCCGCGGCGCAGCAAGCTCGGGGTCGTCAACTTCGACGACGAGTACGGCCGCAGGCTGGTGGAGGAGGCGACCATTCCGGTCGTCACCTTCTCCGCGGAGGGCCACCCGGACGCCGACTGGCGGGCCGAGGACGTCGAGGTCGGCCCCCAGGACAGCAGCTTCACGGTGATCGGCCCCAAGGGCGAGCGCATCACCGCCAGGGCGCCCCTTCCCGGCCCGTTCAACGTCGCCAACACCCTCGCCGCCGTCGTGACCCTGGCTGTCGCGGGGGTCGACCCGCAGACCGCCGCCGACGGCATCGCGGCCGTCCCCGGCGTCCCCGGCCGGCTGGAACGGGTCGACGCCGGACAGCCGTACCTCGCGGTCGTCGACTACGCGCACAAGACCGACGCCGTCGAATCCGTCCTGCGCTCCCTGCAGAAGGTCACCGAGGGCCGGGTGCACATCGTGCTCGGCTGCGGCGGAGACCGCGACACGACGAAGCGCGGCCCGATGGGCGCCGCCGCGGCCCGGCTCGCCGACACCGCCGTACTGACCTCGGACAACCCCCGCTCCGAGGACCCCCTCGCGATCCTCGCCGCGATGCTCTCCGGCGCGGCCGAGGTGCCCGTCCACGAGCGTGGCGACGTGCTCGTCGACGCCGACCGGGCGGCGGCCATCGCCGCCGCGGTCGCCCGTGCCGAGCCCGGCGACACCGTACTGGTGGCCGGAAAGGGACACGAGCAGGGCCAGGACATCCACGGAGTCGTACGCCCCTTCGACGACCGGAAGGTCCTGCGCGAGGCCATCGAGGGCTCCCTCGGGCGCACCGGCGCCGCGCGCGCCCCCGAGGGGCGCGCACACACCCATGAGAACAACAGTCAGGGATGACCAAGTGATCGCCCTTTCCCTCGCCGAGATCGCCGGAATCGTCGGCGGGCAGCCGTACGACGTACCGGACGGTTCCGCCGTCGTCACCGGCCCCGTCGTCATCGACTCCCGGGAGGTGCGGCAGGGCTCGCTGTTCGCCGCGTTCGCGGGCGAGCGGGTCGACGGCCACGACTACGCGCAGCGCGCCGCCGAGGCGGGTGCGGTGGCCGTGCTGGCCGCCCGCCCCGTCGGTGTCCCGGCGATCGTCGTCGACGACGTCGTGGCCGCGCTCGGCGCGCTCGCCCGCGCCGTCGTCGAACGCCTCGGCACCACGGTCGTCGCGCTGACCGGATCGGCGGGCAAGACGTCCACGAAGGACCTGATCGCCCAGCTCCTGGAGCGCAAGGCGCCGACGGTCTGGACGCCCGGGTCCCTCAACAACGAGATCGGTCTGCCGCTGACCGCGCTGCGCGCGACGGCGGAAACCCGCCATCTCGTGCTGGAGATGGGCGCTCGGGGCATCGGTCACATCCACTACCTCGCGGACCTGACGCCTCCGCGGATCGGCCTGGTACTCAACGTGGGCAGCGCCCACATCGGGGAGTTCGGCAGCCGCGAGGCGATCGCCCAGGCCAAGGGCGAGCTCGTCGAGGTCCTTCCGGAGGACGGCGCCGCGATCCTCAACGCCGACGACCCTCTCGTGAGGGCGATGGCATCCCGCACAAAAGCCCGGGTGGTCCTCTTCGGAGAGGCCCCGGATGCGGACGTACGGGGAGAGAACGTGCGGCTCACGGACGACGGCCGCCCCGCTTTCGCGCTCCACACACCTACCGGGTGCAGCGACGTGACCTTGCGCCTGTACGGTGAGCACCACGTGTCGAACGCGCTCGCCGCGGCCGCCGTCGCCCATGAGTTGGGCATGTCCGTGACCGAGATCGCCGATGCGCTCTCCGGGGCGGGCACCCTCTCCCGCTGGCGCATGGAGGTCACCGAGCGTCCGGACGGTGTGACGGTCGTCAATGACGCCTACAACGCGAACCCCGAATCCATGAAGGCCGCACTCCGTGCGCTGGCCGCCATGGGCAAGGCCCGACGGGCAGACGGGGGGCGCACGTGGGCGGTGCTCGGTCAGATGGCCGAGCTCGGTGACGCGTCGCTCGCCGAGCACGACGCGGTCGGACGGCTCGCCGTCCGGCTCAACGTCAGCAAGCTCGTCGCTGTCGGAGGAAGAGAAGCCTCCTGGCTGCAACTGGGCGCATATAACGAGGGTTCGTGGGGTGAGGAGTCGGTGCACGTGTCCGACGCACAGGCGGCCGTCGACCTGTTGCGCAGTGAACTGCGCCCGGGAGACGTCGTGCTGGTGAAGGCGTCCCGGTCGGTCGGCCTGGAGAAGGTCGCCCTGGCACTGCTGGAGACGACCGAGGGCGAGGTCGCCGTCCGATGAGGCAGATCCTCTTCGCAGGGGCCATAGGGCTCTTCCTGACCCTGGTCGGCACTCCGCTGCTGATCAAACTTCTGGCCCGCAAGGGCTACGGGCAGTTCATCCGGGACGACGGCCCGCGTACCCACGGCAGTAAAAAGGGCACGCCCACCATGGGTGGTATCGCCTTCATCCTGGCGACGATCATCGCGTACGTCCTGGCCAAGGTGATCACCGGCGAGCCGATGCGGTTCTCCGGCGTCCTCGTCCTGTTCCTGATGGCCGGCATGGGCCTCGTCGGATTCCTCGACGACTACATCAAGATCGTGAAGCAGCGCTCGCTGGGTCTGCGGGCCAAGGCCAAGATGGCCGGCCAGCTGATCGTCGGCATCGCCTTCGCGGTGCTCTCCCTCCAGTTCGCGGACGCCCGCGGCAACACCCCGGCCTCCACCCGGCTCTCGTTCGTCGAGGACTTCGGCTGGTCGATCGGCCCGGTGCTGTTCTGTGTCTGGGCGCTGTTCATGATTCTGGCGATGTCGAACGGCGTGAACCTGACGGACGGTCTGGACGGCCTGGCCACCGGCGCGTCGGTGATGGTCTTCGGCGCGTACACCTTCATCGGGCTGTGGCAGTTCCAGGAGTCCTGCGCCAACGCGACCACCCTCACCAACCCCCAGGCGTGTTTCGAGGTACGCGACCCGCTCGATCTCGCGGTCGTGGCCTCCGCGCTGATGGGCGCCTGCTTCGGCTTCCTGTGGTGGAACACCTCGCCCGCGAAGATCTTCATGGGTGACACCGGTTCGCTCGCCCTCGGCGGCGCGCTCGCGGGCCTGGCCATCTGCTCCCGCACGGAGTTCCTGATGGCCATCCTCGGCGGCCTCTTCGTGATGATCACCATGTCCGTGGTCATCCAGGTCGGCTCCTTCAAGATGACCGGCAAGCGGGTCTTCCGGATGGCGCCGCTCCAGCACCACTTCGAACTCAAGGGGTGGTCCGAAGTCCTTGTCGTGGTCCGCTTCTGGATCATCCAGGGCATGTGCGTGATCGTCGGACTCGGCCTCTTCTACGCGGGATGGGCAGCCAAGAAGTGAGCAACGTGGACTGGCAGGGCAAGCACGTCACGGTCGCCGGGCTCGGGGTCAGCGGTGTCCCCGCCGCCCGCGCCCTGCACGAGCGGGGGGCCCTCGTCACCGTCGTCAACGACGGCGACGACGAGCGCTCCCGCGCCCAGGCGGCCGAGCTGGAGGCGCTCGGGATCACCGTGCGCCTGGGCGACGGCGCGACCCTGCCCGAGTCCACGGAGCTGATCGTCACGGCTCCCGGCTGGAAGCCGGACAAGCCCCTCTTCCTCGCAGCCGCCGAGGCGGACGTCCCCGTCTGGGGCGACGTCGAACTCGCATGGCGGCTGCGGGGACCCGGCGCCGCACCCTGGCTCGCGGTCACCGGTACCAACGGCAAGACCACGACCGTGCGCATGCTCGCCTCGATCCTCGAAGCGGCCGGCCTGCGCACGGCAGCCGTCGGGAACATCGGGGTGTCCCTGCTGGACGCGGTGCTCGACGACGAGGCGTACGACGTGCTCGCCGTCGAGCTCTCCAGCTACCAGCTCCACTGGGCGCCCTCGCTGCGGGCGCACTCCGGGGCCGTGCTCAACCTGGCCCCGGACCACCTCGACTGGCACGGTTCCATGGCCGGCTACGCCGCCGACAAGGGCCGGATCTACGAGGGCAACAGCGTCGCCTGCGTCTACAACGCGCAGGACGGAGCCACGGAGGACCTCGTGCGCGAGGCCGACGTCGAGGAGGGCTGCCGGGCCATCGGCTTCACCCTCGGTACGCCGGGCCCCTCGCAGCTCGGGGTGGTCGACGGCATCCTCGTCGACCGGGCCTTCGTGGCCAACCGTCAGAAGCAGGCCCAGGAGCTCGCCGAGGTCGGTGACATCAACCCGCCGGCCCCGCACAACATCGCCAACGCCCTGGCCGCGGCGGCGCTGGCCCGTGCCTTCGGCGTGCAGCCGGCCGCCGTACGCGACGGGCTGCGGGCCTTCCACCCCGACGCCCACCGCATCGAACACGTCGCCGACGTCGCCGGCGTCACCTACATCGACGACTCCAAGGCCACCAACACCCACGCCGCCGAAGCCTCCCTCGCGGCCTACGAACCGATCGTCTGGATCGCCGGAGGCCTCGCCAAGGGCGCCACCTTCGACGAACTGGTCACCGGTGCCGCGAAGCGCCTGCGAGGCGCCGTGCTGATGGGTGCCGACCGGGCGCTGATCCGCGAAGCCCTGGCGCGACACGCCCCCGAAGTGCCGGTGGTCGACCTCGACCGGACCGACACTGGGGCGATGTCCGCAGCGGTACGCGAAGCGGCGCTGCTGGCCCGGCCGGGTGACACCGTCCTGCTGGCCCCGGCCTGCGCCTCGATGGACATGTTCGTCAACTACAACAAGCGGGGCGAGGCGTTCGCGGACGCGGTCCGCGAACTCGCCGACGAGAGCGCCTGACGGGCCCGCTCCCGCGTCGTACCGTCCCGGAGGGCCGGGAGGGTCCGGGGGCCCGGTCACGAGCACGACCGCCGGGGGCCCGGCCCCCGGCGACAGCCCCGGGCACGAGCAGTGGAGGGGACAGCGACAATGCCGGCCGACGAGAGTTCAGCCGCGCGCGGAGCCGACCGCTCACGGGTGACGGAGGCGATCAGGCGGGCGCTCACCCCGTCCCCGCTCCCCGGACCGCTGTCCGCGGGCGCCGGGGCCCTCGCGGGTCTCGCCCTGCGGAGCCGGCCCGCCACCGGCCCCCGACGGCCCGCCGCACCGCGGAGTGGGGCCCGTAGCCCGGGTACGCCGCCCCGGCCGCCCCGGGGAGCCGGGATCCGGCGGACGTACGAGCGGGCACGACGGGCCTGGGACCGCCCTCTGACGGCGTACTACCTGATCCTCGGGTCGAGCCTGCTGATCACCGTGCTCGGCCTCGTGATGGTCTACTCCGCCTCGATGATCAAGGCGCTGGAGCTGGCACGGCCCGGCACGTACTTCTTCCGCAAGCAGTTCCTGGCCGCCGTGATCGGGGCCGGCCTGATGCTGCTGGCCTCCAGGGTGCCCATCAGACTCCACCGGGCCCTGGCCTACCCGCTGCTCGCGGGTACGGTCTTCCTCATGGTCCTGGTGCAGGTGCCGGGGATAGGGATGTCGGTCAACGGCAACCAGAACTGGATCTATCTCGGCGGCCCCTTCCAGCTGCAGCCCAGTGAGTTCGGCAAGCTGGCCCTCATCCTGTGGGGCGCGGATCTGCTGGCCCGGAAGCAGGACAAGCGGCTGCTCACCCAGTGGAAGCACATGCTGGTGCCGCTCGTACCGGTCGCCTTCATGCTGCTCGGACTGATCATGCTCGGCGGCGACATGGGCACCGCGATCATCCTCACTGCGATCCTTTTCGGCCTGCTCTGGCTGGCAGGCGCCCCCACCAGGCTCTTCGCGGGGGTGCTCGCCGTCGCCGGCCTGATCGGATTCGCCCTCATCAAGACCAGCCCCAACCGGATGTCGCGGCTCAGCTGCATCGGCGCGTCCGAGCCGGGCCCCGGCGACTCGTGCTGGCAGGCGGTGCACGGAATCTACGCTCTGGCGTCCGGCGGATGGTTCGGTTCCGGGCTCGGCGCGAGTGTGGAAAAATGGGGTCAACTGCCCGAACCACACACCGACTTCATCTTCGCGATCACCGGGGAGGAACTGGGCCTGGCGGGGACGCTGTCGGTGCTGGCCCTCTTCGCGGCTCTAGGCTATGCGGGTATCCGCGTGGCCGGACGCACGGAGGACCCCTTCGTGAGGTACGCAGCGGGAGGCGTGACCACCTGGATCACGGCGCAGGCCGTGATCAACATCGGTGCGGTGCTCGGCCTGTTGCCGATCGCCGGTGTCCCCCTTCCGCTGTTCTCCTACGGGGGCTCGGCTCTGCTGCCGACCATGTTCGCAGTCGGGCTCATGATCGCGTTCGCGCGGGAGGACCCTGCGGCGAAAGCGGCCCTGGCCATGCGGAGGCCCGGGGTCAGATGGAAGACGATGAGACGGCGCGTCATGAAGCGTCCGTCCGGAGAGCGGTGAATTTCGGTGCATGTCGTACTCGCCGGCGGGGGGACCGCCGGGCACATCGAGCCCGCGCTTGCCCTCGCAGACGCCCTGCGGAGGCAGGACCCGACCGTGGGAATCACTGCCCTCGGCACGGAGCGCGGACTCGAGACCAGGCTCGTACCCGAGCGGGGGTACGAGCTGGCACTGATCCCTGCGGTACCGCTGCCGCGCAAGCCCACACCCGAGCTGATCACCGTCCCGGGAAGGCTGCGCGGCACCATCAAGGCCGCCGAGCAGGTGCTGGAGCGCACCAAGGCTGACTGCGTGGTCGGCTTCGGGGGCTACGTGGCCCTGCCCGGCTACCTCGCGGCCAAGCGCGTCGGGGTCCCGATCGTCGTCCACGAGGCCAACGCACGGCCGGGCCTGGCCAACAAGATCGGTTCGCGGTACGCCCACGGGGTCGCCGTCTCCACCCCCGACAGCAAGCTGCGCGGCGCCCGCTACATCGGCATCCCGCTGCGCCGGACCATCGCCACCCTCGACCGCGCCCGGGTCCGCCCGGAGGCGCGTGCCGCGTTCGGGCTCGATCCCAATCTGCCGACCCTGCTCGTCTCCGGCGGATCCCAGGGCGCCCGTCACCTCAACGAGGTGGTCACGCGGATCGCACCGCTGCTCCAGCGGTCCGGAATCCAGATCCTGCACGTGGTCGGCCCGAAGAACGAATTGCCGCGCATCGACAACATGCCCGGGATGCCGCCCTACATCCCGGTACCGTACGTGGACCGGATGGATCTCGCGTACGCCGCGGCCGACATGATGCTCTGCCGCGCGGGCGCGATGACCGTCGCCGAACTCTCCGCCGTCGGGCTGCCCGCCGCCTACGTCCCGTTGCCGATCGGCAACGGCGAACAGCGGCTCAACGCCCAGCCGGTGGTCAACGCCGGCGGTGGTCTGCTGGTGGACGACGCGGCGCTCACCCCGGAATGGGTGCAGGGCAACGTCCTTCCGGTGCTCTCGGATCCGCACCGGCTGTACGAGATGTCCCGTGCCGCCGCGGAGTTCGGGCGACGGGACGCCGACGACCTGCTCGTCGGCATGGTGTACGAGGCGATTGCCGCACGCCGCCAGGCGTGAGGCGGTGCGGACCCGGGGCGGGCGCCCCGGGTCCGGCGAAGGAGCGAGCGTGGCCGGACCGACGACCGCCCAGCGCGGCGAGGCCGGGCGGGCCGACACCCCGGCCCGCCCGCCGCACATCGGCCCCGAGGGGCGACGCCTGACGGGCCGTACCAGGCTGGTCCTGGCCGCGGTTGGTCTCGTGCTGACCGCCGCGGCCACGGCCTGGGTGCTCTACGGCTCGTCCTGGCTGAGGCTGGAGCGCGTGACGACCACCGGCACGGACGTCCTGACCCGGAGTGAGGTGGAGGCCGCCGCGGCGGCCCCCGTGGGATCCCCGCTGATCTCCGTCGACACCGGAGCGATCGCGGACCGGTTGCGCCAGAAGTTGCCTCGTATCGACTCCGTGGATGTCGTACGGTCATGGCCGCACGAGGTCAGTTTTAAAGTGACCGAACGAAAGCCGGTCCTGTTGGTCGAAAAGGGCAAAAAATTTATTGAAGTGGACGCAAAGGGCGTTCGCTTCGCAACCGTGGACAAAGCGCCCCCGCATGTCCCGCTTCTGGAATTGACGCCTGATCAGTCGGCGAGCATGCGCCGGTTCGGCAGTGACCGGCTGCTGCGGGAAGCGGTCCGTGTCGCGGGAGATCTCCCGGGGAAGGTGGCCGGGGAGACCGAGGCCGTACGGGTCACCTCGTACGACTCCGCCGTCCTGGAACTGACCCGGGGGCGCACCGTGATGTGGGGCAGCAGTGAGCAGGGGCCCGTGAAGGCGCGGGTGCTCACCGCTCTCATGAAAGCGTCTCCCAAAGCGGGACACTTCGACGTGAGTGCCCCCACGGCCCCTGCGTCGTCGGAGAGTTGACGCACGTTTGGCCTGGCCAGCCCCCTGGTTGGTCAGCGCTACGGGTGATCACATAGGGTGAAAAGAAAAACGGGAGGTTCGGCGTGTTCGTTGAACGTGCGCCACTTGTCGACTTAGTGTCCTGTTCGGAAGAGTCCAAGAAGCAGACACACTGGTAACCCTAAACTTCAACGTTAGGGTTTGGGTCGGCGTCCGGACCGACCCAATCGGCATCCGTCGTCGCGGCGGGACTACCGCCAAGCGACGACACGTAACTCGAGGCGAGAGGCCTTCGACGTGGCAGCACCGCAGAACTACCTCGCAGTCATCAAGGTCATCGGTGTCGGCGGCGGTGGTGTCAATGCCATCAACCGAATGATCGAGGTCGGTCTCAAGGGCGTCGAGTTCATCGCGATCAACACCGATGCGCAAGCACTGTTGATGAGCGACGCCGACGTCAAGCTCGACGTCGGCCGTGAACTCACCCGTGGCCTCGGCGCCGGGGCGAACCCGGCCGTCGGTCGTAAGGCGGCAGAGGACCACCGTGAGGAGATCGAGGAGGTCCTCAAGGGGGCCGACATGGTCTTCGTCACTGCCGGTGAGGGCGGCGGCACCGGCACCGGCGGCGCACCCGTCGTCGCCAACATCGCGCGCTCGCTGGGCGCCCTGACGATCGGTGTGGTCACCCGCCCGTTCACGTTCGAGGGCCGGCGACGCGCGAACCAGGCGGAGGACGGCATCGCCGAGCTCCGCGAAGAGGTCGACACCCTCATCGTCATCCCCAACGACCGGCTGCTGTCCATCTCGGACCGCCAGGTCAGCGTGCTCGACGCGTTCAAGTCGGCCGACCAGGTGCTGCTCTCGGGCGTCCAGGGCATCACCGACCTCATCACGACCCCGGGGCTGATCAACCTCGACTTCGCCGACGTCAAGTCGGTCATGTCCGAGGCCGGATCGGCGCTCATGGGCATCGGCTCCGCCCGCGGGGACGACCGCGCGGTGGCCGCCGCGGAGATGGCGATCTCCTCGCCGCTCCTGGAGGCTTCCATCGACGGCGCCCGCGGTGTCCTGCTCTCCATCTCCGGCGGCAGCGACCTCGGTCTCTTCGAGATCAACGAGGCCGCCCAGCTGGTGAGCGAGGCCGCACACCCGGAGGCGAACATCATCTTCGGCGCGGTCATCGACGACGCGCTGGGCGACGAGGTCCGGGTCACCGTGATCGCCGCGGGCTTCGACGGCGGACAGCCGCCGGCCCGTCGGGAGAACGTCCTCGGAGCGAGTGCCGGCAAGCGTGAGGAGCCGGCTCCGCCGGCCCGGGCGGCCGAGCCGGCGCGCCAGAGCGGCGGACTGGGCTCCGTGCCCCCGCGTGAGGAGCCCCAGGCGCCGGCCGAGCCGGCGCCGGTGGCGAACGAGTCCTCGCTGCCGCCGGTCTCCCCGCCGCACGTCCCGACGGCCCGTCCCTACCAGGACACCCAGGCCGAAGAGCTGGACGTACCGGACTTCTTGAAGTGATAGGTCCGCAGCGCGCGGTGAGAGCCGCGGAGTCTTCGGCGGGCGGCGCCCATTTCGCCTTCACCGACAGGTGGGGCGGAGTGAGCGCCGTTCCGTACGAGGAGCTCAACCTCGGCGGCGCGGTCGGCGACGACCCCGCCGCCGTCCGTGCGAACCGTGCGCGCGCCGCCCGTTCCCTCGGCCTGGATCCGGACCTGGTGGTCTGGATGAACCAGGTGCACGGGCGCGACGTGGCCGTGGTCGACGGTCCCTGGGGCGGTTCCCCGGACGTCCCCGCCGTGGACGCGGTGGTGACGGCGCGGCGCGGACTCCCGCTCGCGGTGCTCACCGCCGACTGCACACCGGTACTGCTCGCCGATCCGGTGGCCGGTGTCGTGGCGGCCGCCCACGCGGGGCGGCCGGGTCTGGTCGCGGGAGTCGTCCCGGCGGCGGTCGAGGCGATGATCGCGCTCGGCGCCGAGCCGTCCCGGATCGTCGCGCACACCGGGCCGGCCGTCTGCGGACGGTGTTACGAGGTTCCGGAGCAGATGCGCGCGGACGTCGCCGGGGCCGTCCCGGCGTCCTGGTCGGAGACCGGCTGGGGAACGCCCGCGGTGGACGTCACGGCCGGAGTCCACGCCCAGCTCGAAGAGCTCGGTGTCGGCGACCGGCACAGCTCGCCGGTCTGCACACGGGAATCCGGTGACCATTTCTCGTACCGCCGGGACCGCACCACGGGGCGGCTCGCGGGATATGTCTGGTTGGACTGATAGGGCATGACGGATCGCAGGACCCAACTCGCGGCGAACCTGGCACAGGTGGAGGAACGTATTGCTTCCGCCTGCGCGGCGGCAGGCCGCGAGCGGGAGGAAGTGACCCTCATCGTGGTCACGAAGACGTATCCCGCGAGCGATGTGCGCATCCTGCACGAACTCGGTGTCCGGCACGTCGCGGAGAACCGTGACCAGGACGCGGCGCCAAAAGCCGCCGCTTGTGCGGATCTGTCGCTCACATGGCACTTTGTCGGACAGTTGCAGACCAACAAGGTCCGCTCCGTGGCCGGTTATGCCGATGTGGTGCAGTCGGTCGACCGCGTGAAGCTCGTCACCGCACTCTCGGCGGCGGCGGTCAGGGGTGAGCGTGAACTCGGCTGTCTCATCCAGGTCGCGCTCGACGCGGAGAGCGGTGAGCGCGGGGACCGGGGTGGGGTCGCACCGGACGCGATCGAGGAGTTGGCCGCCTCGGTGGAAGCGGCGGAAGGGCTCAGGCTCGACGGTCTGATGACCGTCGCCCCGCTCGCAGGCCCCTACGCCGGCCGGCAACGGGCCGCGTTCGGCCGCCTGATGGAATTCTCATCCCGCCTGCGCGGGGACCATCCGGCTGCGAACATGGTCTCTGCTGGGATGAGCGCGGATCTCGAGGACGCGATCGCGGCCGGGGCGACACATGTACGCGTCGGTACGGCGGTGCTCGGAGTCCGACCCCGGCTCGGGTAACGTCGCGAAGCAAGTCGGACCACAGCAGAAAATATGGTCATTCCCGCTCGAAGCGGGCAGGCCGGAGTGGATCTCGGGCACTTGGTGACACGAATGCCGATCCACCACAGAGCGGAGGACTCGGAGCATGGCCGGCGCGATGCGCAAGATGGCGGTCTACCTCGGCCTCGTGGAGGACGATGGGTACGACGGTCCGGGGTTCGACCCCGACGACGAATTCGAACCCGAGCCGGAGCCCGAGCGGGACCGGCGGCGACACCAGCCCGCGCATCCGGTGGAGCGGGAACGGGACGAACCGGTACGAGCGGTGCAGCCACCCGCACCCCGGGAACCGGTTCAGCTCCCGGCGGAAAGCGGACGACCCGCCCGAATCGCCCCCGTGGCATCCATCACACCTGACCGCCCGAACATGGAGAAGAACGCACCGGTGATCATGCCCAAGGTCGTGTCCGAGCGGGAGCCCTACCGGATCACCACGCTGCACCCCAGGACCTATAACGAGGCCCGTACCATCGGGGAACACTTCCGCGAGGGCACGCCGGTGATCATGAATCTCACGGAGATGGACGACACGGACGCGAAGCGACTTGTCGACTTTGCCGCGGGACTCGTCTTCGGTCTCCATGGCAGCATTGAGCGTGTGACACAGAAGGTGTTCCTGTTGTCGCCTGCTAACGTCGATGTCACGGCGGAGGACAAGGCCCGCATCGCAGAGGGCGGGTTCTTCAACCAGAGCTGAGAACACCGGGAACAAACCCGGCCGGAAGGCCGGGGCTACGAGAGCCAGGGGAGAGGGAAGCGCGGGAAATGGGCGTCGCACTGGATGTGGTCTATATCGCGCTGATGTGTTTCCTCATCGTGCTGATCTTCCGGCTGGTCATGGACTACGTCTTCCAGTTCGCACGTTCATGGCAGCCAGGCAAGGCGATGGTGGTCGTTCTCGAGGGCACTTACACTGTCACGGATCCACCGTTGAAGCTTCTGCGGCGGTTCATACCGCCGTTGCGTCTCGGGGGCGTGGCACTTGACCTGTCCTTCTTCGTTCTGATGATCATCGTCTACATTCTGCTCAGCCTTGTGGGCAAGCTTGCGAGCGGCGTGTGAACGATACGGTCTTGCCGACTGCCGACGACTACGTAGAGGTGAAGAAGAGATGCCGCTGACCCCCGAGGACGTGCGGAACAAGCAGTTCACGACCGTCCGCCTCCGAGAAGGCTATGACGAGGACGAGGTCGATGCCTTCCTCGACGAGGTCGAGTCGGAACTGACCCGTCTGCTCCGTGAGAACGAGGACCTGCGCGCCAAGCTGGCCGCCGCCACGCGTGCGGCCGCGCAGAACCAGCAGCAGCAGGGAATGCGTAAACCGCCGGAGCAGCAGGAACGGCCAGGGGCTCCGGTGCCCGCCGCCATATCGGGTCCGCCGGTGCAGCAGCAGCCCCCGCAGATGGGTCCCCCCCAGCTGCCCGGTGGCGCTCCGCAGCTGCCTGCCGGTCCCAGCGGCCACGGCCCGCAGGGTGGCCATGGCCCCGGTCCGCAGGGCCCGCACGGCCCCGGCCCGATGCAGGGCGGTCCCATGGGTGGCCCGATGGGCGGTCCCATGGGCGGTCACGCCCCGCAGCAGCAGATGCAGCAGCAGCAGCAGCAGATGCAGCAGCAGCAGATGCAGCAGCCCGGTCAGGGCCCCGGCGGCGACAGCGCCGCCCGAGTCCTCTCCCTTGCCCAGCAGACCGCTGACCAGGCGATCGCGGAGGCCCGTTCCGAGGCCAACAAGATCGTCGGTGAGGCGCGCAGCCGTGCCGAGGGCCTCGAGCGCGACGCCCGCGCCAAGGCGGATGCCCTGGAGCGGGACGCGCAGGAGAAGCACCGCGTGGCGATGGGCTCGCTGGAGTCGGCCCGCGCGACGCTGGAGCGCAAGGTCGAGGACCTGCGTGGCTTCGAGCGCGAGTACCGGACCCGCCTGAAGTCCTACCTGGAGAGCCAGCTGCGTCAGCTGGAGACCCAGGCCGACGACTCGCTTGCTCCGCCGCGGACCCCGGCCGCCGCTTCGCTGCCGCCGTCGCCTTCGCTGGCTCCGGCCGGTGCGGGTGCGATGGGACACACCATGGGCGGTAACCACGGTGGCCACGGCAACCAGCAGATGGGCGCCGGCAACCAGTCGATGGGCGGTGGACCGTCGTACGGCGGCGGTCAGCAGCAGATGTCGCCCGCGATGACTCAGCCGATGGCGCCGGTGCGGCCGCAGGCGCCGCAGCCGATGCAGCAGGCGCCGTCGCCGATGCGCGGGTTCCTGATCGACGAGGACGACAACTGAGCGGTTCGCGCTCGCTGAGCGCGTAGCCGTCGGCAGGCAGAGGGCCGGGCCCCGGGGTTTTCCCGGGGCCCGGCCCTTTTGCGTGCCCTCGCGGCGTGGCGTGGGCGTGCGGGCACACAGCGAGGGGCTCGTCCCCGAGCACGGAGACGGAGCTCCGCTCCCCGATCGCCGGCAGGGCTGGAAGTGAGCCTCCCCACAGGGGGGCGGGACCCCGGCAGGAGCGGGACCCCGGGGTCCCGCCGGGAGCGGAAACAGGGAAAGGCCCCGCCGGCTGGTCTCGCGCCGACGGGGCCCCTCCGTGTGCGGTGGCGGCTACTCGGCCGTCTTGCGGAGGCGGAACGTCAGGGACAGGCCCTCGTCCTCGAACGGCGTGCCGTACGTGTCGTCCGCCTCACCCTGCGCGTACTCCAGGGCCAGGACCTCGTCCGCGATCAGGGTCGCGTGCGCCGTCAGGGCCTCGGCCGTCGCGGGTGACGTCGACGTCCAGCGGACCGCGATCCTGTCCGCCACGTCCAGGCCGCTGTTCTTGCGTGCCTCCTGGATCAGCCGGATCGCGTCACGGGCGAGCCCCGCGGCCCGCAGCTCCGGGGTGATCTCCAGGTCCAGGGCGACCGTCGCGCCGGAGTCGGAGGCCACCGACCAGCCCTCACGGGGGGTCTCCGTGATGATGACCTCGTCGGGGGCGAGGGTGACCTGCTCACCGTCGACCTCCACCGAGGCCGTGCCCTCGCGCAGCGCCAGGCTGAGCGCGGCGGCGTCGGTGTCCGCGACGGCCTTGGCCACCGCCTGCACGCCCTTGCCGAAGCGCTTGCCCAGCGCGCGGAAGTTCGCCTTCGCCGTGGTGTCGACCAGCGAGCCGCCGACCTCGGAGAGGGAGGCCAGGGAGGTGACGTTCAGCTCCTCGGTGATCTGGTCGCGCAGCTCGGGCGTGAGCGACTCGAAGCCCGACGCCGCGACCAGGGCGCGCGACAGCGGCTGCCGGGTCTTGACCCCGGACTCGGCGCGCGTGGCCCGGCCGAGCTCCACCAGGCGGCGCACCAGAGCCATCTGCGAGGAGAGCGACGGGTCGATCGACGCCGGGTCCGCCTTCGGCCAGTCGGACAGGTGCACCGACTCCGGGGCGTCCGGGGCGACGGGGACGATCAGGTCCTGCCAGACCCGCTCCGTGATGAACGGGGTCAGCGGGGCCATCAGCCGGGTCACGGTCTCCACGACCTCGTGGAGCGTGCGCAGCGCGGCCTTGTCGCCCTGCCAGAAGCGGCGGCGCGAGCGGCGGACGTACCAGTTGGACAGGTCGTCGACGAACGCGGAGAGCAGCTTGCCGGCGCGCTGCGTGTCGTACCCCTCCAGAGCCTTGGTGACCTCGTCCACCAGGGTGCCGAGCTCGCTCAGCAGCCAGCGGTCCAGGACCGTGCGGTCGGCGGGTGCCGGATCGGCGGCGGACGGGGCCCACTTCGACGTACGGGCGTACAGGGCCTGGAAGGCCACCGTGTTCCAGTACGTGAGGAGCGTCTTGCGGACGACCTCCTGGATCGTGCCGTGACCCACGCGGCGCGCCGCCCAGGGGGAGCCGCCCGCCGCCATGAACCAGCGGACCGCGTCGGCGCCGTGCTGGTCCATCAGCGGGATCGGCTGGAGGATGTTGCCCAGGTGCTTGGACATCTTCCGGCCGTCCTCGGCGAGGATGTGGCCCAGGCAGACGACGTTCTCGTAGCTGGACTTGTCGAAGACGAGGGTGCCCACGGCCATCAGCGTGTAGAACCAGCCGCGCGTCTGGTCGATGGCCTCCGAGATGAACTGCGCCGGGTAGCGGCTCTCGAAGATCTCCTTGTTCTTGTACGGGTAGCCCCACTGCGCGAACGGCATGGAACCGGAGTCGTACCAGGCGTCGATGACCTCCGGGACGCGGTACGCCTCCAGTTGGCAGTTCTCGTGCGAGCAGGTGAACGTGATCTCGTCGATGAACGGGCGGTGCGGGTCCAGGTCCGACTGGTCGCGGCCGGTGAGCTCGGAGAGCTCGGCGCGGGAGCCGACACAGGTCAGGTGGTCGTCCTCGCAGCGCCAGATCGGCAGCGGGGTGCCCCAGTAGCGGTTGCGGGACAGCGCCCAGTCGACGTTGTTGTTCAGCCAGTCGCCGAAGCGCCCGTTCTTGACGGAGTCCGGGAACCAGTTGGTCTTCTCGTTCTCCTGGAGCAGCCGGTCCTTGACCGCCGTGGTGCGGATGTACCAGGACGGCTGCGCGTAGTACAGCAGGGCCGTGTGGCAGCGCCAGCAGTGCGGGTAGCTGTGCTCGTACGGGACGTGGCGGAAGAGCTTGCCTCGTGACGCCAGGTCCTCGGTCAGGGCTTCGTCGGCCTTCTTGAAGAAGACCCCGCCGACCAGCGGGAGATCCTCCTCGAAGGTGCCGTCGGGGCGGACCGGGTTCACCACCGGAAGGCCGTACGAGCGGCAGACGAGGAGGTCGTCGGCGCCGAACGCGGGGGACTGGTGGACCAGACCCGTGCCGTCCTCCGTCGTGACGTACTCGGCGTTGACGACGTAGTGCGCCTCGCTCGGGAACTCGACGAGCTGGAACGGGCGTTCGTACGTCCAGCGCTCCATGTCGCGGCCGGTGAAGGTCTCGCCGGTCGGCTCCCAGCCTTCGCCGAGCGCCTTCTCGACCAGCGGCTGCGCGACGACCAGCTTCTCCGCGCCGTCGGTCGCGACGACGTAGGTGACGTCGGGGTGCGCGGCGACGGCGGTGTTGGAGACCAGGGTCCAGGGGGTCGTCGTCCAGACGAGCAGCGCGGCCTCGCCCGCCAGCGGCCCGCTCGTCAGCGGGAAGCGCACGAAGACCGAGGGGTCGACGACCGTCTCGTAGCCCTGGGCGAGCTCGTGGTCCGAGAGGCCGGTGCCGCAGCGCGGGCACCAGGGGGCGACGCGGTGGTCCTGGACCAGCAGGTCCTTGTTGAAGATCTCCTTCAGCGACCACCACACGGAGTCGACGTACTCCGGGTCCATCGTGCGGTAGGCGTCCTCGAGGTCGACCCAGTAACCCATACGGGTCGTGAGCTCGGTGAACGCGTCGGTGTGGCGGGTGACGGACTCGCGGCACTTCGCGTTGAACTCGGCGATGCCGTAGGCCTCGATGTCCTTCTTGCCGTTGAAGCCCAGCTCCTTCTCCACCGCGAGCTCGACCGGCAGCCCGTGACAGTCCCAGCCGGCCTTGCGGCCCACGTGGTAGCCCTGCATGGTGCGGAAGCGCGGGAAGACGTCCTTGAAGACGCGGGCCTCGATATGGTGGGCCCCGGGCATGCCGTTGGCCGTCGGGGGGCCCTCGTAGAAGACCCACTCGGGGCGGCCCTCGGACTGTTCGAGGCTCTTGGCGAAGACCTTGCTGTCGCGCCAGAAGTCGAGCACGGCGTGCTCGAGGGCGGGCAGGTCGACCTGGGCGGGTACCTGGCGGTACTGCGGCGATGTCATGTGCGGGCTTCCTCCGGCGGACGTCTTCCACTTCCGTCGGAGGGACGAGAGCCGGATCAGCTCCCGCGGTACCACCCTCCTTGGCCGCGGGCATGCACCCGTGGCCCCCTCATTGGGGTCGCGATGCCGGGTCTACCTGCCTCGGACCCGTGGGCGGGACCCACTGTCCAAAGCTTTCTTCCGGCGGCTCCGGGGTGATCTTCACGGCGCGCTCGCCCCCGGGCTCCCACCGTCCCCGGGTCGCTCCTGGCTGCGTACGACGCTACTCGTCCCATCCATGCCTCTCGCTGCGGCCAGTGTACGGGCCCGTACGGACGACCGCCGACCGGTTGATCCGCGGGGCGGTCTTGACCCGAATGGCCAGACGGGACGGACGGAGCCCCGGAGAGCGCGCGGGGACGGATTACCGCGCGGGGAGCTGGGCACAACGGTTGCAGGCGGGGCCACCGCCCGCCCGCGGGCAGGGCCAACCGGCGGCGTGCCCCGTTGCCGCGGAGCCGGGGTCGATTTATCGTCCCAGCACGATTCGCGTGCAAGATCACAATATGTGAAGGGGCCGCGGCCATGGTGGCGAAGAAGACCGCCGCATCGAGAACGGCGTCCGCGAGATCCACGGCTGCGGCTGCCGAGGAGGAGACCGGGAGCGCGGGCGAGGAGGCCGGCCCGGAGGCGGGCCAGGAGAAGCCGGTCGGGAAGACGGCGAAGAGAGCGGCGGGGAGGGCGGCCGCCGGGAAGAAGGCGGCGGCACTCCCGCCGGAGCGGGAACAGAGCGGTCAGGACCCGGCGCACGGCGGGCCGGCGGAGAGCAGCACGTCGAAGAAGAGCGCCGCCAAGAAGGCGTCGAAGAAGGCCACGGGGGCGGCCCGGGCCGCCGAGGAGACAGGAGCCCACACGGTGGTAGCCAAGAAGAGCGCGGCCCGGACCACGGCTGCAGGAGAGGGCGTCGCGACAGCGGTCCCCCCGGCCAGGGCCGGCGCGGCGCCCGGAGACCTGGCGGTCAGGCCGGGGGAGGACCCCTGGACTCCTGAGGAGGTCGACGCGGCGCGGACCGAGCTGACCGGCGAGGTCACCCGACTGCGCACCGAACTGGAGGCGTCGGGCGCGGCCCTGGCCGGACTGATGCGCGACTCCGGGGACGGGGCCGGTGACGACGACGCGGACACCGGCACGAAGAACATCACCAGGGAGCACGAGCTGTCCCTGGCGGCCCACGCCCAGGAGACCCTGAGCCAGACGGAGCGAGCCCTCGCCAGGCTCGACGCGGGGACCTACGGGCTCTGCGAGGTCTGCGGCAAGCCGATCGGCAAGGCGCGGATGCAGGCCTTCCCCCGCGCCACGCTCTGCGTGGAGGACAAGCAGAAGCAGGAGCGGCGCGGCTAGCACGGCCGCGTGACCCGGGGGACCTCGTGCGAGCGGTCCCGTGCGTACGAGCGGTTCCGTGCGTACGAGCGCGAGGCGGAGCCGTCCGGGCGGAACCGGAAGCCCGGAAGCCCGGGAGGCGGGGGAGGGCCGGGCGGGGCGGGGCGGCCGGGGGCGGGGCCGCCGGCGAGGCCGGTTCGTCCCCGCCCGGCCGGTTCGAACCGGCCGGATCCGGCCGAAGGCGTGGGGGGAGCGGTCGGGCGCGGACGTTCCGGAGCCTGAGGCCCCTGATCGCCCGGGTGTGTCGTACCCTCGTCCTCAGTCAGGCACCTAGGTTGAGGGACTCACGTGGCAGAGGCGGAGCGCATCATCGGTACGCCGGATATCCCTGATGCCGAGGGGGCCGACGGGGCTGAGCCCCAGCAGGCCTCGGAGGGCCCGGCCCCGGCGGGGGCCGACGAGCCCGGCAGCGGCCGGGGCAGGAAGCGGATCCTCGTCCTCCTCTGCGTGGCCGTCCTGGCCTACCTCCTGGACCTGGTCAGCAAGATGATCGTGGTCGCCAAGCTGGAGCACGAGGAACCGATCGAGATCTTCGGCGAGTGGCTGAAGTTCGACGCGATCCGGAACGCGGGCGCCGCCTTCGGGATCGGCGAGGCGTTCACCGTGATCTTCACGGCCATCGCGGCCGTCGTGATCGTCGTGATCATCCGGCTCGCGCGCAAGCTCTACAGCCTGCCCTGGGCCATCGCCCTCGGCCTGCTGCTCGGAGGAGCGCTCGGCAACCTGACCGACCGCATCTTCCGCGCGCCCGGCGTGTTCAAGGGCGCGGTGGTCGACTTCATCGCCCCCGCCCACTTCGCCGTCTTCAACCTCGCCGACTCCGCGATCGTCTGCGGAGGCATCCTGATCGTGATCCTCTCCTTCAAGGGCCTGGACCCGGACGGCACCGTGCACAAGGACTAGTGGGCGCAAGGCATACTCGACTGGTGAGTACGTATCCCGAGGTCCGCACCCTGCCCGTACCCGACGGCCTGGAGGGCGAGCGTGTAGACGCCGCCATCTCCCGGATGTTCGGTTTCTCCCGCACCAAGGCCGCCGAGCTGGCCGCTGCCGGGAAGGTCCAGGTGGACGGGGCGGTGGCCGGGAAGTCGGAGCGGGTGCACGGCGGCGCCTGGCTGGAAGTGGAGATGCCCCAGGCGCCCGCTCCCGTCCAGATCGTCGCCGAGCCCGTCGAGGGCATGGAGATCGTCCACGACGACGACGACATAGTCGTCATCATGAAGCCGGTGGGCGTCGCCGCCCACCCCAGTCCCGGCTGGACCGGTACCACGGTCATCGGCGGCCTCGCCGCTGCCGGCTACCGCATCTCGACGTCGGGCGCCTCCGAACGCCAGGGCGTCGTGCACCGGCTGGACGTCGGCACCTCCGGCCTGATGGTCGTGGCCAAGTCCGAGCGGGCCTACACCCTGCTCAAGGCCCAGTTCCGCGACCGGGTCGTCGAGAAGAAGTACCACGCGCTGGTCCAGGGCCACCCGGACCCGATGAGCGGCACGATCGACGCCCCCATCGGCCGTCACCCGCAGCACGACTACAAGTGGGCCGTCACCGCCGAGGGCAAGCCCTCCGTGACCCACTACGACCTCATCGAGGCCTACCGCGCCGCCAGCCTGCTCGACATCAAGCTGGAGACCGGGCGCACGCACCAGATCCGCGTGCACATGTCCGCGCACCGCCACCCGTGCGTCGGCGACCTGACGTACGGGGCCGACCCCACGCTGTCGAAGCGCCTCGGGCTGACCCGGCAGTGGCTCCACGCGGTCCGGCTCGGCTTCGAGCACCCGGCCGACGGCAGCTGGGTCGAATTCGAGAGCAGCTACCCGGACGACCTGCGTCACGCCCTCGACACGATCGCGGCGGAGAGCGAATGAACCCCGGGGCCGGCCCGTACAGCACCCGCAGGGCTCTCGACGAGAGCGACCTCGCGGCATGCTTCCAGGTCCGCAAAGAGGTCTTCGTCGGTGAGCAGCAGGTGCCCGAGGAGATCGAGTACGACGAACACGACGCTTCGGCGGTGCATGTCCTCGCCGTGGCCGCGGACGGCTCCCCGCTGGGCACGGGACGGCTGCTGCACGGTGCGGACGCGGCGGGGAAGACCGGCGGCGACCACACCGTCGGGTCCCTCGGCCGCCTCGCCGTGGCCCGCGCGGCCCGTGGCCTGGGCGTCGGGGCCGCACTGGTACGCGCCGTAGAGGCGGAGGCCCGCGCGCTGGGCCTGACCGCCGTGGACCTGCACGCCCAGACGCACGCGCTCGGCTTCTACGAGCGGCTCGGCTACACGGCGTACGGCCCTGAATTCCCGGACGCCGGGATACCGCACCGGGCCATGCGCCGCGCGCTCTGACCTCGCGGGGGATGCCACAGGTCCGCCGGTCCCGCGTGGCACGCTGGGAGGTCTGACCGGCTGATCAACGGGCCCCCGGGGGTCCGGCGCGCTGCGGAAGGCACAACGTGGACCAGATGGCGCTCCTGCTCCTGCTCCTCCTCGGAGCGGTGGTCACGGTGCCGCTCGGGGAGCGCCTGCGCCTGCCGGCGCCGATCCTGATGACCCTCGCCGGGATCGTCATGGCCTTCGCCAGCTTCGTCCCCGACGTGGACATCCCGCCGGAGTTCATCCTGCCCGCCGTCCTGCCGCCGCTGCTCTACGCCTCCGTGCAGCGCACCTCCTGGCGGCAGTTCGCCGCCAACCGGCGGCCGATCTTCCTGCTGGCCGTCGCCCTCGTCTTCGTCACGACGGCTGCCGTGGCCACGGTCGCCCACGCGATGGTGCCCGGCCTGCCCATCGCCGCCGCCGTGGCCCTGGGCGCGCTCGTCGCCCCGCCCGACCCGGTCGCGGCGACGGCCGTGGCCGGTTCGGTGGGACTGCCGCGACGGCTCGTGTCGATCCTGGAGGGCGAGGGCCTGTTCAACGACGTCACGGCCATCGTCCTGTACCACGTCGCGATCGCCGCCGCGGTCAGCGGCACCTTCTCCCTGCCCGCCGCCTTCGGGCTGCTCGTCCTCTCCGCGGTGGTCGCCGTGGTGGTCGGCCTGGTGCTCGGCTGGCTCACCATCAAACTGATGGGCTTCCTGGGTGACGCCACCCTCCAGGTCGGCCTGACGCTGCTCGTGCCGTTCGTCAGCTACGTACTCGCCGAGGAGCTGATGGGCTCCGGTGTGCTCGCCGTCCTCACCACCGCGCTCTTCCTGGCCGAGCACACCGCGGACGCCGACGACGTCCTCGGGCGGCTCACCGGCCGGTCCTTCTGGGAGATCGTCGACACCCTCGTGACCGGTGTCGCCTTCGGCCTGATCGGCCTCGAACTCCAGAACGTCTTCGGCACCGCCGACGGACGCGAACTGCGCCTCGCGGGCTGGGGGCTCGCCGTCGTCGCGGTCGTCGTCGGCGTACGGCTGCTGTGGCTGCTGCCCGCCACGTGGCTCGCCAAGCGGCTGCACACCCGCCGCGACTACAGCGAGGAGATCCCGACCAGCTGGCGCGAGACCGTCATCATGTGGTGGGCCGGCATGCGGGGAGTGGCCTCCGTCGCGCTGGCGCTCGCGATCCCGCTGGAGACGGACGACGGCAGGCCGTTCCCCGGCCGGGACGAGATCGTGTTCATCGCCTTCGCCGTCATCATGGCCACCCTCGTCCTCCAGGGCCTCACCCTGCCGTGGCTGGTGCGCAAGCTCGGCGTCCGCGCGGACACCGACGCCGAGCAGGCCCTGGAGCGTGACCTCGCGCTCCGTGCCGCAGCGGCGGCCAAGACCCGTCTCAAGGAGGTCCAGAGCACCGAGGACCTCCCGGAGGAGGTCCTGGAGCGGCTGCTGCGCGCGGCGTACGACATCGGGGCACGGATCAGCCCCGACATCGTCGACGAGGAGCGCCGCGAGGCATACGCGCAGCGCGCCCAGCGGTTCAAGGAGGTCAACCGGATCCAGCGCGAGATGATGTCGGCCGCCCGCCACGCGGTGCTCGCCGCCCGCAGCGAGCCCGGCTCGGACCCGGAGGTGGTGGACCGGGTGCTGCGCTACCTGGACGTACGCAGCCTGCGCTGACGCGGCCCGCCCGCAGCGCGGCTGATCAGCCGCGTCCCGTGCGGGGGGCCTTCTCCGGAGTCGGCACCCTGCCGTTGGCCGAAGGCCGGCCGGTGTCCGCGCCCGTCAGCTCCCGCCAGTGGTCGCCCGGCGGCAGCGCCGCGGGCGACGTCACGACCCGGGGCAGCGCGTACGGGTGGTGGTCCCGGAGCCAGCCGATCATCTGCTCCCGCACCGCGCAGCGCACCGTCCAGATGTCGTCCGCGTCCTTCGCGGTGACCACCGCCCGTACCTCGATCGTCGTGGGAGTGCTGTCCGTGACGGCCAGGGACCAGTCGCGCCCGTCCCAGGCGGCGCACTCGCCGAGGATGTCACGCAGCCTGTCCCGCATCGCGGCGATCGGGGCCGAGTGGTCGAGCTGGAAGAAGACCGTGCCCGTCATCTGCACCCCGCCGCGCGACCAGTTCTCGAACGGCTTGCTGGTGAAGTACGACACGGGCATCGTGATCCGCCGCTCGTCCCAGGTCCGGACCGCGAGGAAGGTGAGAGTGATCTCCTCCACGGTGCCCCACTCACCGTCCACCACCACCGTGTCGCCGATCCGGACCATGTCGCCGAAGGCGATCTGGAAGCCGGCGAAGAGATTGCCGAGGGTCGACTGGGCCGCGACACCGGCGACGATGCCGAGCACACCGGCGGAGGCCAGCATCGAGGTGCCGACCGTCCGCATCGCCGGGAAGGTCAGCAGCATCGCCGCGACGGCGACCGTCGCCACCACGGCGGTGACCACACGCTGGATCAGCGTGACCTGTGTGCGGACCCGGCGGACCCGGGCCGGGTCGCGGGTGGACGTCGCGTAGCGGGCGTACGAGGACTGCACGATCGTGGCCGCGACGCGGATCACCAGCCAGGCCGACGCCGCGATCAGCACCAGGGTCAGGACCTGACCGATCGCAGCCCGGTTGTCCCGTACCACGTCGATCCGGAGCTGGTCGAAGCTCGCCCTCAGCAACGCGGTACAGATCACCACCTGCAAGGGAGGGCGGCAGAGCCGGAGCAGTCCCCAGACCGGAGTCTCGTGGTGACGGCTGTCGGCGCGCCGGAGCAGCAGGTCCACCAGCCAGCCCAGCGCCAGTGTGACCACCAGCGATCCACCCACGACCAGCATCGGTCGCAGTACGTTCTCCATTCCCTCGTCCTCCAAGCGTCGGGGCACAGCTGGCACCATGGGCCTCATGAACATCATGCTTTTCCACTCGACCTTTGGTCTGCGGCCCGCTGTGCACGCGGCTGCCGACCGGCTGCGTGCGGCCGGGCACGAGGTGCGCGTGCCCGATCTCTTCGAGGGGCACACCTTTGACACCGTCGAGGACGGAATGGCCTTCAAGGAGCAGGTGGGCAAGGACGAGCTGCTCAAGCGCGCCGTCCTGGCCGCCGCGCCCTACTCCGACCAGGGCCTCGTCTACGCGGGATTCTCGTTCGGGGCGTCCGTCGCGCAGACCCTGGCACTCGGCGATGCGAAGGCGCGCGGGCTGCTGCTGCTCCACGGCACGTCGGACATCGCCGAGAACGCCTCGGTGGACGAGCTGCCCGTACAGCTGCACGTCGCCGACCCCGACGCGTTCGAGTCGCCGGACTGGCTGAACAGCTGGTACCTGCAGATGCAGCGGACCGGCGCGGACGTCGAGGTCTACCGCTACCCCGGCGCCGGGCACCTGTACACCGACCCGGACCTCCCCGACTACGACCAGGCCGCCGCCGACCTGACGTGGAAGGTCTCGCTCGGCTTCCTCGCCACGCTGTAGCGGGAACGGGCCGCGCACCGGGGTGCGCGGCCCGGGCCGGTCACCGCACCGGGGCGTCGGCCCTCTCGATCCGCTGGGTGCCGCTGCGCGTGCGGTAGGAGCGGACCCATGACGCCGTCGCCTCTCTGCTGGTCTTGTCGGAGACCACGTAGTAGTCCATCTGCGAGCGCTCGGCCGTCACGTCCAGGACGCCGTAGCCGTGCGAGTCCATGTCGATCCACTTCACATGGCGGTTGGCGGCCCTGACCGCGGTCGCCGCGACCGCCGAGACGGTTCCGGGAGCCGCCCGCAGGATGTCGTCCAGGTTGTCCGAGGTGACCGACGTCACCACGAACTCCGTGGCCGCCGACGCGGACAGCGGATACGTCGCCGCTCTCACGGGTACGTCGTTGGCCCACGCCATGTGGATGTCGCCGGTCAGGAAGACCGTGTCGGTGACGGCGTGGTCCCGCAGATGGGAGATCAGCTCCTTGCGGTCGTCCGTGTAGCCGTCCCATTGGTCCACGTTGACCGCCAGCCCCTCACCGGGCAGCCCGAGCAGCTCCGCGAGCGGCGTCAGCAGGTGGGCCGGAAGCGCCCCGAAGGCGACCGGCGAGATCATCACCGAGGTGCCCACCAGCTTCCAGCGCGCGTCCGACGCGGTCAGCCCGGCCTTGAGCCAGTCCAGCTGTGCCCGCCCCGTGATCGAGCGCTCCGGGTCGTCGACCGCGCCGTTCCCGATCGACGCCTGCTCGGAGCGGAAGCTGCGCAGGTCGAGCAGGTGCAGCTCGGCCAGGCCGCCGAAGCTCAGGCGCCGGTACACGGTGCCCTCGGTGGAGGCACGGACCGGCATCCACTCGAAGTACGCCTGCTTCGCCGCGGCCACCCGGGCGGCCCAGGAGCCCTCCGTGCCGGGGGTGTGGTTCTCGGCTCCCCCCGACCAGGCGTCGTTGGCGAACTCGTGGTCGTCCCAGATCGCGATCACCGGGTGGGCGGCGTGCAGCGCCTGGAGGTCGGTGTCCGTCTTGTACGTGGCGTGCCGGAGCCGGTAGTCGGCGAGGGTGCGGATCTCGTGGAGCGGGGCGTGGGGGCGTACGACGGTGTCCTGGGTCGGGTAACTGCCCGACGCGTACTCGTATATGTAGTCGCCCAGGTGCAGGACGGCGTCCAGGTCGGCGCGGGCCGCGAGATGGCGGTACGGGGAGAACCAGCCGGCCTCCCAGTTGGCGCAGGACACCACTCCGAAGCGGATGCCGGGGACGGCCGCCCCGGCGGCGGGCGCCGTGCGGGTGCGGCCGACGGGGGAGAGGACCGTGCTGCCCGCGGAGAAGCGGAACCAGTACGCCGTCGCCGGCCGGAGCCCTCGGACGTCGGCCTTGACGGTGTGGTCGGAGGCGGCCCGCGCGACGGCCGTGCCCCGGGCGGCGATCCGGGTGAAGTCCCTGTCCTCGGCGATCTCCCAGGCGACCGGCGTGTCGGCGCCGAGGCCCGAGCCGGGCACGGCGTCGGGGGCGGGGGTGACGCGGGTCCACAGGAGTATGCCGTCGGGCAGCGGATCGCCGGAGTTTGTGCTGGCCGGGGGCCACCCCTTGGGGGGGGGAAAGAGAAAAGGGGGGGGAAAAGGGAGAATTTCCCCCCGCCTGTTGGCCGGATGTCGCCAGGAGTTGCGCCCGTCGTCCCCGACCGGCCGTGGGTTCTCCTGTCCGGCCGTCGGTCCGCGGGCGGATCAGCCCTTCAGTGCCTTGGTGATCGCCGTGTTGAAGTCGGCCACGGTCATGGGAGCGTTCTTGCTGCCCTCGGCGGTGAGCGTCTTGCCGTCCATCTTGAGGGTCGGCGTGCCCTGGACCCCGCTCTTGTCGAACGCCTTGGACATCTTGATCGCCCAGGCGTCGAACGTGCCGTCCTCGACGTTCTTCTGGAAGGCCTTGTTGCCCTTCAGCGCGTCCACCGACTCCGCCGCCTCGATCAGGTAGCTGTCCTTAGCGAACTTGTCGTCGGTCTCCTCGGGGTGGTACTTCGCGGAGTACAGGGCGGTCTTGTACTCCAGGAAGGCCTCGGGGCTCACGTCGAGGGCCGCGCCCAGCGCGCTCAGGGCGTTCTTCGAGCCCTCGCCGCCGGCCGCGTTGTCGATGAAGGTCGCGCCGACGTACTTGATCTTGTACTTGCCGGCTTCGACGTCCTTGTCGACGGTCTCGCCGACCGCCTGCTCGAACGTGGCGCATACCGGGCAGCGCGAGTCCTCGTACAGCTCCAGGGTCTTCTTGGCGCTCGCCTCGCCGATCACGACGGTCGTGCCGTCGTCGCCCGACGTGTTCTTGGGCGCGGTGACGTTCTTCGCGTCCGCCGCGGCCTCCCAGGCGGAGGGCTTGTTCAGCTGCATCACGCCGTAGCTGACGCCTCCGGCGATCGCCAGCACGGCGACGACCGACACACCGACGACGATCTGCTTGCGTGCCTTGTCCTTCTTCGCCTGGCGCTCGCGCTCCACGCGCAGCCGCTCGCGGGCGGCGGACTTGTTGGCCTGGCTGTTGCGCTTGCTCATGGGGGTGCTCCGTAGAGGTGTGGGTGGCTCGAAAGGGGTCTTACCGCGACTCAGGCAGGGGCGAACGCCGAGCGCGGAGGGCCCCTCCGTCCCACGGAGTGCACCAGGAGGCGGGTGGGGGCGAGCGGGTGCGGGCGCCCGGCGCGCCGGGCGCCCGGCCGTGTGCGGTGCCGCGCCGTGCCGGCCACCGCGACCGCCGTGAGCAGCGGCCGGAAGGCCACGGCGGCCGCCGCGCGCAGCAGCCCGGCGAGCGCCGACTCGCCGTGCCGCAGCCAGGCGGCGGCCAGCAGGCCCACCGACACGTGGGCGGCCAGCAGCAGCCAGGGGACAGCGGGTCCCGGCGAGGCCAGCAGGGCGGCTGCGTGGCCGCTCTCGGAGGTCACCCCGGCCAGCGGTGTGCCGACCGAGGCCACACCGGTGAGTCCGTCCGCACCGCGTCCGGACTCACCGCCGCAGAGCACGTCGACGCCCACGGAGCGCAGCGGGCCCGCGACGGGGCCGCCCGCCGCCCCGTAACAGAGGTGCTGGCCGGTGGTGAACACCGTGTCGGCGGCGAGCTCCAGCGGAATCAGCAGGCCCGCGATCGCACCGAAGCCGCGCTCCCGGCCCGCCAGAGCGAACGCCACGGAGAAGACGGCCCCCGCCAGCAGGGCGACAGCCGTCAGCGGCAGCGGGACCCGGGAGAGCAGCACATGGGACGCGGACGAGAGCGTGACGACGAGCGCGGTGAACAGCGCCGCGCGTACCGCTCTGATCTGCGTCCCTGATACGTCCATCGCCGGAGAGTGTGCCATGCGTTCCTGTAAGCGAGCTCTAAGGATCCCTGAGAGGTCCTACAGGCCCGGGATGCGGCCGTTGCGGAAGAGGTCGACGAAGATCTGGTGGTCGGCACGGGCGCGGGCGCCGTAGCTGTGCGCGAAGTCGACCAGCAGCTCGGCGAAGCCCTCCTCGTCGGCCGCGATGGCCGCGTCGATGGCGCGCTCCGTGGAGAACGGGACCAGCGAGTGCCCGCTCTCGTCGTCCGCCGCCGAGTGCATCGTCGCCGTGGCCCGGCCGAGATCGGCGACCACCGCCGCGATCTCGTCCGGCTCGTCGATGTCGGACCAGTCCAGATCGACGGCGTACGGGGAGACCTCGGCGACCAGCTGACCGGACCCGTCCAGCTCGGTCCAGCCCAGCCACGGGTCGGCGTGTGCCTGGAGCGCGCGCTGCGAGATCACCGTGCGGTGCCCCTCGTGCTGGAAGTACTCCCGCACGGCCGCGTCGGTGATGTGCCGGGACACCGCCGGGGTCTGCGCCTGCTTGAGGTAGATCACCACGTCGTTCTCCAGGGCGTCGCTGTTGCCCTCCAGAAGGATGTTGTACGAGGGCAGGCCCGCCGACCCGATGCCGATGCCCCTGCGGCCGACGACGTCCTTCACCCGGTACGAATCGGGCCGGGTGAGGCTCGACTCGGGCAGCGTCTCCAGGTAGCCGTCGAACGCGGCGAGCACCTTGTAGCGGGTGGCCGCGTCCAGGTCGATCGCGCCCCCGTCGGCGGTGAACCGGCGTTCGAAGTCCCGGATCTCCGTCATCGAGTCCAGCAGCCCGAACCGGGTCAGTGCGCGGGCGTCCCGCAGCGCGCCGAGCAGCGGGCCCTCGGCGGTGTCCAGGGTGAAGGGCGGCACCTCGTCGTTCTTGGCGCCCGTCGCCAGGGCGTGGATGCGCTCCCGGTAGGCGGTGGCGTAGACCCGGACGAGCTCGGTGATCTGGTCGTCGCCCAGCGCCTTCGCGTAACCGATCAGGGCGACGGAGGCGGCGAAGCGCTTGAGGTCCCAGGTGAAGGGGCCCACGTAGGCCTCGTCGAAGTCGTTGACGTTGAACACGAGCCGGCCGTTGGCGTCCATGTACGTGCCGAAGTTCTCGGCGTGCAGGTCACCGTGGATCCACACCCTGCTCGTGCGCTCGTCCAGATAGGCACCGGTGTGCTGCTCGCGGTCCAGGTCGGCGTAGAACAGGCCGGCCGAGCCCCGGTAGAACGCGAAGGCCGAGCCCGCCATCTTGCGGAACTTCACCCGGAAGGCTGCGGGATCGGCAGCCAGGAGCTGCCCGAAAGCGGTGTCGAAAACGGTGAGAATCTGCTCCCCGCGCTGCTCTGCGCCGGTCTGCGTGTCCGACATCGCTGGGTGCCTCCTGGTACATGGCGTTCATGACAAAAGGGACGGGCGTCCCCGGTCTTCCAACGCGCGACCGTACCCCGGAGTGCCCGTCGCCCGTCACCTCGGAGACGTAGACTTCCACGCTGTCCCCCCCGACCGTCATCCCCAGTTTTCCCGGAGGCACAGCGCCGTGAGCAAGCCGCCATTCACGCACCTGCACGTCCACACCCAGTACTCGCTGCTGGACGGTGCCGCGCGGCTCAAGGACATGTTCGAGGCGTGCAACGACATGGGCATGTCGCACATCGCGATGACCGACCACGGCAACCTCCACGGGGCGTACGACTTCTTCCACTCGGCCCAGAAGGCCGGGGTGACACCGATCATCGGGATCGAGGCGTACGTCGCCCCCGAGTCGCGCAAGCACAAGCGCAAGATCCAGTGGGGCCAGCCGCACCAGAAGCGGGACGACGTCTCGGGTTCCGGTGGTTACACGCACAAGACCATCTGGGCGGCGAACAGCACCGGACTGCACAACCTCTTCAAGCTCTCCTCGGACGCGTACGCCGAGGGCTGGCTGCAGAAGTGGCCGCGCATGGACAAGGAGACGATCTCCCAGTGGTCCGAGGGCCTGATCGCCTCCACCGGCTGTCCCTCCGGTGAGGTGCAGACCAGGCTGCGGCTCGGACAGTTCGACGAAGCGGTCCAGGCGGCCTCCGACTACAAGGACATCTTCGGAGAGGGCAAGTACTTCCTGGAGCTGATGGACCACGGCATCGAGATCGAGCGCCGGGTCCGCGACGGGCTCCTGGAGATCGGCCGCAAGCTGGACATCCCGCCGCTCGTCACGAACGACTCCCACTACACCTACGCCAACGAGGCGACCGCGCACGACGCCCTGCTCTGCATCCAGACCGGCAAGAACCTCTCGGACCCCGACCGCTTCCGCTTCGACGGCACGGGCTACTACCTCAAGACGACGGACGAGATGTACGGCGTCGACTCCTCCGACGCCTGGCAGCAGGGCTGCGCCAACACGCTCCTGGTCGCGCAGCAGATCGACACGACCGGCATGTTCGAGAAGCGCGACCTGATGCCGAAGTTCGACATCCCGGAGGGCTTCACCGAGATCACCTGGTTCCAGGAGGAGGTCCGGGTCGGCATGAACCGCCGCTACCCCGGAGGCGTCCCCGAGGACCGGCAGAAGCAGGCCGAGTACGAGATGGACATCATCATCCAGATGGGGTTCCCGGGGTACTTCCTCGTCGTCGCCGACTTCATCATGTGGGCCAAGAACAACGGCATCGCCGTGGGTCCCGGCCGTGGTTCCGCCGCCGGTTCGATCGTCGCGTACGCCATGGGCATCACCGACCTCGACCCGATCACCCACGGGCTGATCTTCGAGCGCTTCCTCAACCCCGAGCGCGTGTCCATGCCCGATGTCGACATCGACTTCGACGAGCGCAGGCGCGTCGAGGTGATCCGGTACGTGACCGAGAAGTACGGCGCCGACAAGGTCGCCATGATCGGCACCTACGGCAAGATCAAGGCCAAGAACGCGATCAAGGACTCCGCCCGCGTCCTCGGTTACCCGTACGCCATGGGCGACCGGCTGACCAAGGCCATGCCCGCCGACGTCCTCGGCAAGGGCATCGACCTCAACGGCATCACCGACCCGAAGCACCCCCGCTACAGCGAGGCGGGCGAGATCCGGGGCATGTACGAGAACGAGCCGGACGTGCAGAAGGTCATCGACACCGCGAAGGGTGTCGAGGGCCTGGTGCGGCAGATGGGTGTGCACGCGGCCGGCGTGATCATGTCCAGCGAACCGATCGTCGACCACGCGCCGATCTGGGTCCGGCACACCGACGGCGTCACCATCACGCAGTGGGACTACCCCCAGTGCGAGTCGCTCGGCCTGCTGAAGATGGACTTCCTCGGCCTGCGCAACCTGACGATCATGGACGACGCCATCAAGATGGTGAAGGCCAACAAGGGCATCGACCTGGAGATGCTCTCCCTGCCCCTGGACGACCCCAAGACGTACGAGCTGCTCTGCCGCGGTGACACGCTCGGGGTGTTCCAGTTCGACGGCGGCCCCATGCGTTCGCTGCTGCGCCAGATGCAGCCCGACAACTTCGAGGACATCTCCGCCGTCTCGGCCCTCTACCGGCCGGGCCCGATGGGAATGAACTCGCACACGAACTACGCGGAGCGCAAGAACGGCCGCCAGGAGATCACCCCGATCCACCCGGAGCTGGAGGAGCCGCTCAAGGAGGTCCTCGGCCTCACCTACGGCCTGATCGTCTACCAGGAGCAGGTGCAGAAGGCCGCCCAGATCGTCGCCGGCTACTCGCTCGGCGAGGCCGACATCCTGCGCCGCGTGATGGGCAAGAAGAAGGCCGACGAGCTCGCGAAGAACTTCGTGCTCTTCGAGGCGGGCGCCAAGAAGAACGGCTTCTCCGACGCGGCGATCAAGGCGCTGTGGGACGTCCTGGTGCCCTTCGCCGGATACGCGTTCAACAAGGCGCACTCCTCGGCGTACGGGCTGGTCACCTACTGGACCGCCTACCTCAAGGCGAACTACCCCGCCGAGTACATGGCGGCCCTGCTGACCTCCGTCAAGGACGACAAGGACAAGTCCGCGGTCTACCTCAACGAGTGCCGCCGCATGGGCATCAAGGTGCTCCCGCCGAACGTCAACGAGTCCGAGTCGAACTTCGCCGCCCAGGGTGACGACGTGATCCTCTTCGGGCTGACCGCCATCCGCAACGTCGGGCAGAACGTGGTCGACTCGATCATCAGGTGCCGCAAGGCGAAGGGGAAGTACTCCACGTTCCCCGACTTCCTCGACAAGGTCGAAGCGGTCGTCTGCAACAAGCGCACCGTCGAATCGCTGATCAAGGCCGGCGCCTTCGACGAGATGGGGCACACCCGCAAGGGGCTCGTCGCCCACCACGAGCCGATGATCGACAACGTGGTGCAGGTCAAGCGCAAGGAGGCCGAGGGGCAGTTCGACCTCTTCGGCGGCGGCGAGGAGGACAGCGGCGAACCGGGCTTCGGGCTCGACGTCGAGTTCTCCGACATCGAGTGGGAGAAGTCCTACCTGCTCGCGCAGGAACGCGAGATGCTCGGCCTGTACGTCTCCGACCACCCGCTCTTCGGCCTGGAGCACGTCCTGTCCGACAAGTCGGACGCGGCGATCTCGCAGCTCACCGGAGGTGAGCACTCCGACGGCGCGATCGTCACCGTGGGAGGCATCATCTCCGGTCTCCAGCGCAAGATGACCAAGCAGGGCAACGCGTGGGCCATCGCGACCGTGGAGGACCTCGCGGGCTCCATCGAGTGCATGTTCTTCCCCGCGACCTACCAGCTGGTCTCCACCCAGCTCGTCGAGGACACCGTCGTCTTCGTCAAGGGACGCCTCGACAAGCGCGAGGACGTGCCGCGCCTCGTCGCCATGGAGATGCAGGTCCCCGACATCTCCAACGCCGGGTCCAACGCACCCGTCATCCTGACGATCCCCACGGTGAGGGTCACCCCGCCCATGGTCTCCCGGCTCGGCGAGGTCCTCAGCAACCACCGGGGCGACACCGAGGTGCGCATCAGGCTCCAGGGCCCCCGCAAGACCACCGTGCTCCGGCTCGACCGGCACCGCGTCAAGCCGGACCCCGCTCTCTTCGGCGACCTCAAGGTGCTGCTCGGCCCGTCCTGCCTGGCCGGCTGACGGCCCTGCCCGACGCGAGAGGGGCGCCCCGCCAGCAGGCGGGGCGCCCCTCTCGGCCTGCCGGCCGCCGGTCCGGGCCGTCAGTTGTGGCCGAAACGCTTCTGGTGCTTGCGGGCGACGTCGGCCGGGCTCCCCTGAGCCTGCGACCGGTCCTGGGTCTGCGACTCGTAAGCCGTCGACCTGGCCTCCTCCGTGCCACGCTCGGCGGCGGACGCGCGGTCGTGCTGGCTGCCCTGCTTGCGGTTCTTGTTCTTCGCCATCGTGATGCCTCCTGTGGGAGATCTGGGGGTCCAGAACCGCTGTCAGACTCACATATCACCAGATAGGCCGCATGTTGGATCATTACGGAGCGTAGTTCAGGCGGTATCATGCGCCGTTTCCCGATCCGCCACGCCGATGATCGAGGTTCCGGACCTTAAGCCCGGTGCCGTCGGGCAAACTCGAAGGAAACCCTGAGTAAGCAAACCCCGGGTCGGCGGACCCACCCCCATGCCCGGTCCCGCTGACCCGCTCCCGAACTGGAAGAGGGTGGAACGCGTGGACCGTTGCGTCGTCCTGGTGGACGCCGGCTACTTGCTGGGCGCAGCCGCGAGTCTGCTGGCCGGAGAGCCCGCCCGTTCCCGCATCACCGTCGACCACTCGGCCTTGATCCAGGGCCTGCGCGAGCGCGCCGAGGCCGATACGGAACAGCCCCTGCTGCGCATCTACTGGTTCGACGGCGCCCCCGACCGCGTACCCCAGCCCGAGCACCGCAGGCTGCGGGTCATGCCACGGGTGACCGTTCGGCTGGGCGCCCTCACCCGCAGTGACGGACGCTGGGCCCAGAAGGGCGTCGACGCGGCCATGCACGCCGAACTGACCGAGCTGGCCAGGAACCGGGCCTGTTCAGATGTGGTGCTCGTGACCGGGGACGGTGATCTGCTGCCCGGTCTCATGTCCGCCAAGGAGCACGGTGTCGCCGTCCATCTCTGGGCCGTGCAGGCCGCCGACGGCGACTACAACCAGTCCGAGGACCTGGTCGCCGAGGCCGACGAGCGACGGGTGCTCGACCGCGCCTGGATCACCAAGGCCGTACGGGCCAAGGAGACGGGAGGCGTGTGCGCGCCGCCGCCCGTCCCGCGCCCCGAGATCGCCGCGATCCTGTCCGCGCCGCTGCCGGAGGCCGCCCTCGCGGCCTCCGCCGAGCGGGCGTCGGAGGCCCAGGCCGCCGCCCGCAACGGCACGGCCGCACCCGCCGGGTCCGCGGCCCCGCACGCCCAGCCGGCGCCCGGACCCAAGGGCGTCCCCACCCCCAAGGACCTGGCCGCTCTGCGCGCACCCGGGACGCAGACGGTGCAGCACGCACCACAGCCGCCCGCCGCCAACGCGACGCTGCGCTGGTCGTCGGACAAGGGCTGGGTCGAGCGCGGCGGCCCTCTCGGTGAGCCGGCCGAGACCGCGTCCCTGCCGACCCTGGCCCAGGTCACCAGCGCGGAACAGCGCTGGGCGGACCGGGAGGAGGACATCACCACCGTCGGCGGTGACCCCTTCGAGGTCGGCCAGGTCTTCGCCCGGCGCTGGATGGAGAGGCTGCCGGAGACCGTCCACCTGCAGAAGCTGTCCACGATGTACCCCCGCATCCCGCACCGCATCGACGGCGAACTGCTGCGGTACGCGGCACGCTTCGGGCTGCTCGCGCACAAGGACGACCAGATCGACGAGCACGACCGCTACGCCATCCGCGCGGGGTTCTGGCGCGAGATCGACGTACGGGCCGCCGCCGAGCGCACTCCCGTGGGGGAGTGAGCGGGGCGGCACTGTCCGGCCCCGGACGCGATCCGGGGCATCCGACCCCGTAGGCTCATTCCTCGTGAGTACGGGCACAGCACAGGCACAGACCGGGACCGGGACCGTGTGCGCGGTGCGTGATCTGGTCAAGACCTACCCCGCCGTCCGCGGCCGACGCGGCCGCGCCGCCACCCCCGAGGTGCGCGCCACCGACGGGGTGTGCCTCGATGTCCGGCGCGGAGAGATCTTCGGACTGCTCGGACCCAACGGCGCGGGCAAGTCCACGCTCGTCCGCCAGCTCACCGGACTGATGCGCCCCGACTCCGGGAGCGTCGAGGTGCTGGGACACGATCTCGTGCGCCACCCCGAACGGGCCTCGCGGCTCATCGGCTATCTCGGCCAGGAGTCGACCGCCCTCGACGAACTGACGGTGTCGCTCGCCGCGGAGACCACCGGACGGCTCAGGGGTCTGCCGGCACGGGCGGCTCGCGCGGCGCGCGACGAGGTGCTGGAGGAGCTCGGCATCACCGGGCTCGCCGGGCGCCCGCTGAAGAAGCTGTCCGGCGGGCAGCGGCGGCTCGCCTGTTTCGCCGCGACGCTGGTCGGCGAGCGGTCCGTCCTGGTGCTGGACGAGCCGACGACCGGAATGGACCCCGTGGCCAGGCGCTCCGTATGGTCCGCCGTCGACCGGCGGAGGGCCGAGAACGGGGCGACCGTGCTGCTGGTGACCCACAACGTCATCGAGGCCGAGACGGTCCTGGACCGGGTGGCCGTCATGGAACGCGGCAAGGTCATCGCCTGTGACACACCGGCCGGGCTCAAGGAGCGGGTCGCCGGCGATGTCCGGGTCGAGCTGGTGTGGCGCGAGCGCGCGCCCCTCGACGTCCCGGAGGTGGCCGCGCTCCGTGAGTCCGCCCAGGAGTCGGGGCGCACATGGGTGCTGCGGCTCGGACCGGACGAGGCGCGGGCCGCGGTGGCCGCGGTGACCGGCGGGGCGGCCTTCTCCTCGCTCGACGACTTCACGCTGGCCACGCCCAGTCTGGAGGACGTCTACCTGGCGCTCGGCGGGGACGCCGCCAGGGCCGGCGAGGGGCTGGTGAAAGCGTGATCAGGACGGTGAGGGTGTCGGGATACGTGACGGAGTCGAACGGGAGCACTGCCAAGTGACGAGCATCGTTCCCACGGAGTCCGCGCAGGTGACCGGGCCGGAGGTGAGGACCCCCGCGGCGGGCACCGGCCGGCCCGCCCGCACCGTCCCCGCGGCCCTCGCGCCGCGGGCCGGACTGCTTCCGTCGCTTGCCGCCGTCTACCGGGCGCAGCTGTCGCGGGCGAGGGTCGCGCGGATCCCCCTGCTCTTCGTCGCGACCTTCCAGTCCGTCGGGATCATGGTCCTGATGCGCGGGGTCGTCGACGGCGGGTCGGAGGCACGGGCCGTCGTCGCCGGGTCCAGCGTGCTGGTCGTGGCCTTCGTGGCGCTGAATCTCCTCGCCCAGTACTTCGGCCAGCTCCGGGCCGGCGGCGGGCTCGACCACTACGCCACGCTGCCGGTTCCGCCCGCCGCCGTGGTGCTGGGGGCGGCCGGGGCCTACGCCTCGTTCACCGTGCCCGGCACCATCGTCACGGCCGTGACGGGCAGCGTGCTGTTCGGGCTCCCGATGACGCATCTGTGGGTGCTCGTCGCCGTCGTCCCGCTCTCCGGGGCCGCTCTTTCCGGGCTGGGCGCGGCGCTGGGGCTGCTGGCGCCGAGGCAGGAGCTGGCGACGCTGCTCGGCCAGCTGGGCATGTCGGCCGCGCTGCTTCTCGGCGTGCTGCCGGCGGAGCGGCTTCCCGGGCCGATCGGCTGGGCGCGTGATCTGCTTCCCTCGACCTACGGGGTCGAGGCGCTGTCCCGGTCCTTCGACGCCCACCCCGACTGGGCCGTCGTCGCACTCGACCTCGCGGTGTGCGCGGCGGTCGGTGTGCTCTCGCTCGCCGTGGCCACGTGGGCGTACCGGCGGGCGGCGGTCCGGTGAGGCGGTGCGCACGTCGGCCTGGCACGATGGCACCGTGACCGCACCGTTGACGCCGCCGCACCAGCCCCAGCCGAACGACCCGTGGCAGGCCCCGCCGTCCGGGTCACACCTCCTGCCCGGTGAGCAGCCGGACGCGGACGAGCGACGCGCGGAGCTCCGGCAGGGCGCGGCGATCGCAGCGGTGCTCACGGTGGCGGGCGTGGGCCTCGGTCTGCTCTGGCTCTGGCTCGCGCCGCGGGTGCCGCTCGTCTCCGACGAGACCGCCGTGTTCCTCAAGAACAGTGAGGGCGAGGAGGCCATGGGGGCCGACGGCACCTTCGTGCTGCTGGCGCTCGCCTTCGGACTGGTGTCGGCCGTCGCCGTCTTCCTCTTCCGCAGGCGCGGAGGCATCCCTCTGGTGGTGGGGCTCGCCCTGGGCGGGCTGCTCGGCTCCCTGCTGGCATGGGGGATCGGCACCTGGTTCGGGCCGACGTCCGATGTGGTGGCCCATGCCAAGGAGGTCGGCGAGGGGGTCACCTTCGACGCGCCGCTGGAACTGCACGCCGTGGGCGCGGCAGTGCTCGCCTGGCCCGTCGCGGCGATGCTCGTCCACCTGGGGCTGACGGCTCTGTTCGGGCCCCGGGACCCCGAGCCCGAGTGGGAGTTCCCGTACGGGACGCCCCACGACGCACCGGGATCGGGGAAGGCGTCCGGCCCGTCACCCGGCATGGCCGAGGGCCCCGGGGCCGGGGACGGCACGCCGCCGGCCGGGCCGGGCCGGTCGTAGCGGTTCGCCCGGTCCGCCGCCTCCGGGCCGACGGCCGGGCGGCCGGAACCTCCGGCCGCAGGCCCGCGGGCCCCGTCCGGTCCCTCCCGGCGCCTTTCTGCTTCCAGGCCGTTTCCGCTCCGGGGTGAGGGGCAGGCGACCGGGTGAGCACCTCTACGAAAGGACCGACATGAGCGCCGGAGAGAAGACCAAGGCAAAGGCCGAGCAGGTCGTCGGTAAGGCCGTACGCAAGGTGGCCCACGCGGCCGGTGACGACACCACCGCGGCCAAGGGAGCGGCTCTGGAGGCCCGTGGCAAGGGCCGGGGCACCAAGGAGAAGTCCAAGGACGCCTTCAAGCGCTGACCGCGTCTCCCCGGAACGGCCCGGACCTGTTCAGTGCGGTGCGCCCGCGGCGCAGCTCACACAGGTCGTCGCCGCCGGACGTACCTCCAGACGGCCCGGAGGGATCGGCTCACCGCAGCCCTCGCAGCGCCCGTAGTCGCCTCGCCGCAGGCGCTCCAGCGCCCGGTCCACCTCACCCAGGTGGCTGCGGGCCTGAGCCAGCAGCGAGGCGACATGGGCTCGCTCGAAGGCGGTGCTGGCTCCCTCCGGGTCGTGCTCGTCGTCGACCGCCACCAGCGCGTTCGCCTCGACGATCCCGTCGAAGTCACCGAGCAGGGCCGAGATCCGGGCCTCCGTCCCCCCGCGTTCCGCCAACAGCCGTTCGCGGACGGCCGCGCGGCCGTCCGCTCCGGCGGGCACATGGGAAGAGAACGCGTTCACCTGTGACACAACGGTCGCGCCCGGATCCCCATTCCGCGCGTCCTCCCCGACCGCTGCCGCGCGCGGACGCCTCCCGCTACGCCCGGCCGATCTCGGCCAGGGTCGCGCCGGTGAGGGTGGCCAGGTCCGAGGCGGCCAGCTCGACCTCCAGGCCGCGGCGGCCCGCCGAGACGCAGATGGTGGGGTGCGACGCGGCCGACGCGTCCAGCACCGTGCGCAGACGCTTGCGCTGGCCCAGGGGAGAGATGCCGCCCCGCACGTAGCCCGTGGTGCGTTCCGCGGCCGCCGGGTCCGCCATGGCCGCCCGCTTGCCGCCCACCGCCGACGCCAGCGCCTTCAGGTCGAGCGATCCGGCGACGGGGACGACGGCGACGACCAGTTCGCCGTCGACATCGGCGACCAGGGTCTTGAACACCCGGTCGGCACGGACCCCGAGGGCTTCCGCCGCCTCCTCGCCGTAGGACGGGGAGGAGGGATCGTGGTCGTACGCGTGGACCGTGAAGTCCGTGCCGGCCGCGGTGAGAGCCACCGTGGCCGGGGTGCCGCCGGGCTGCTGCTTCCTGGACTTCTTCGCCACCGGGCAGGTCCTCGGGTCAGTTGGGGTACGTGGGGTCGCGGGTGAGGTCGATCGCCGGCAGCGACGGGAGGTGCCGGATGACCGCGGTCTCCTTGCGCAGGAGCGCCAGTTCCTCACGCAGCCGGGTGGCGGTGTCCGGGGCCTGGAGCAGCCGCTGCTTCGACGGGATGTCGAGCACGGCGGCGGCCGCCACCAGGTAGGAGACGACGGACGGGTCGTCCGGCAGGTCCGCACCGGTCGTCAGGGAACGCTCGCTCGCGCCGGCCAGCCGCTTCTGGTAGCTGCGGAAGGCGCGCAGGACACCTTCCGCCAGAGCCCCCGCCTCGTCCGTGGGCGAGTCCTCACCCACGGCGGCACCCGGATCCTCGGGCAGTTCCTCGACCTCGGCCGTGAGGAACGGGCCGCTCGCGTCGACGGAGAGAAGCCTGACCCGCGTGGTGCCGGTCGCCAGGACCTCGTAGCTCCCGTCGGCGCGCTCGCGGATCTTGGCCGCCTCCGCGACGCAGCCGACCCGGTGGAAGGTCTGGAGGGGATCGGGTCCGAAGCCGTCCGCCGGGGCCCGCTCCGCGGGAGGCGCGACCGCGAGGGTGTCCGGCATCCCGGTGGCCGTCGGAGCGGTCTCGCGGCCGTCGCGGATCGCGACCACCACGAAGCGGCGCGGTTCGTCCTCGTCGATCTCGAGCAGCTCGCGCATCATGGCGCGATAACGCTCCTCGAAGACGTTGAGCGGCAGCACGAGGCCGGGGAACAGCACCGCGTTCAGCGGGAAGAGGGGCAGGCGAGCGGTGGTCACAACGGCCAAGCCTAATGGCCGCGGAGCCCGCTGTGTTCCGGCCTCCCGCACAGGGGTGTCGAAGAGGCCACCCGGAGCCGGACATCCGCCCGCGCGTCGAGGAAGCCGCCGAGCGCCTCCCCGGTGACGACCGCCCAAGGGAACGAGGTCGCGTACGGGCCGATCAGCCGGAACTGCTCCAGCGCCTCGGCCGCGCGGCCCCGTGCGACCAGGACGTAGGCGAGGAGGTTGCGGACCTCCGCCGGCCAGGGATCACCGGCCGGGAAACCGGCGGAGAACCTGATCGCGAGGTCGGCGGCGGCGTCGATCCGGTCACCTTGCACGGAGTTCGCCCGCGCGGCCGCCCTCTCGTCCCGCAGCAGTGCGAAGGCCGCGCGCACGGGGAGAGCCTGCACGAGGGAGTCGCCGGCCGCGTCCTCGGCCGCCCGCTCGGCGAAGTCGAAGCATTCGCGGTGGGATCCGTACCACTCGGCCGAGAGGTACCGGAGGGCGGCGACATGGCTGCCGTAGTGGTGCGGGGAGCGGCGTACGGCCTGCTCCCACAGCGATTCGAAGACCGTGTGCGTGGCGTGCGTGCCACGGGCGTGGTCGAGCGCGAGCCGCCACGGCACCGGGTCGCGGGGATCGGCCTCGGCCGCAGCGGTGATCAGCGGGCCCACCTCGCGCAGCAGCTCGGCGTGTGCGGGGGACTCCCACGCGCGGCGCACCGCCAGGGCGGCCTTGACGAGCAGGGCGTCCGGGTCGCGCGGGGCGGCGGCCAGCCAGCCGGTGAGCCAGTCGTCCCGGCCGCGCGCGAAGGCGACCAGCCGGGCCAGGGTGCGGTCGCGGGTCTCCCAGTCCGCGGCGTCCCGCGTGGTGGCGAGGAGCTTGGCCGCGGGTTCGAAGTCGCCCAGGGCTGCCGCCACCAACGCGGGGGAGAGCCGCTCGTCGGGGGCGTCGAGCATCACCGCGTCGTCCGCCGGCAGCCCGGCCGACAGCCCGGGGCCGTATCGGAACGTGCGCGCGGAGCTCAGCAGTGCGCGGAGGAAAGCCATGGTGCAGACCATTGAAAAGCCCTGGTGGGGGCCGCGCCAGAGGGTCTCTGTGAAGCTTCTGTAGCGAGTGGGAGGGTTGCCCTCGGCGAGGTCAAGAAAGGGCAAAGGAAACGCCCGTAGGTGGCTCGTTCCCGACCTTTCCGTTGCCGATTACCGCCCGTCCTGCCGGGGCTCGGCCAGCCATTCGATCGCTGTGCCCGCGCGGGATCCGGCGGGGCGGGACCCCGCGCGCCGGTCAGCCGCGCCGCAGCAGCCGGGACGCGCCCGCCGCCACCGTCGTGGCCAGTATCCATCCCACCAGAACCAGGGCCGCCGCCGTCCACTGCCAGCCCCCCTCCAGGAGCCAGTAACCGTCCTGCCCGAGATTGATCACCGGCACCAGCAGGTCCAGCGCGTACAGCGCGGGATTCCACTGCGGATGCTCGTCCCCCTTGATCGACTCCGGGCGGTACTGGGAGAAGGCCACCGCGCCCGCCGCCCAGAGCACCGCCATCCAGACCAGGGCGCGCCCCGGCCGGTAGCCGTACGCGACGGTCCAGTCCTGCAGGTAGCCCCAGATCCGTCCCGCGGGCGGCAGCGTCTCGCGCCGGCGCCTCTGCTTGGCCAGCAGCACCTCCCGGGCGTCCGCGTCCTCCCCGCAGCTGCGGAGCACCGCCGCGAGGCGCTCGTACGGCTCCGGCACGTACTCGGGGGTCGCGGCCAGCACCCACTCCAGGCGCCGGGACAGCGGGAAGTGTCCGTACGGGACGAGGTTCTCGTAGACGAAGCCGCCCATCGCCAGGCCGCCAGGGCCCGGCCAGCTGCTCGACACGTCGATCAGGGTGACGACCTTCGCGCCGTTCAGCACGACCCGGCCCTCCCGGGGGCGCTCCGCGTTGAACCGCAGCTCGGGGGTGACGATCCGGCGCAGCGACAGCTCCTCACGGTCGGCGAGCACGAACCGGGCCTTGTGCAGGTCCACCGCGTCCCCGAACCGCCCGTCGTCGAGCCGCACCGCGCCACGGCACTCGAAGACCTGCGCCCGCGTCCCGCGCGCCGGACCGCCGCCGCGCGCCACACCGAACGGGGGAGTGGTGCCCTGGTTCCCCGTGTCGATGCTCACCCAGGCCTCCGTCATGTACAGCGTGCGCTCCACGCTCAGCTGCGGGGCGTTCAGCGCCCGCCGTCCGTCCGTGGCGCGCAGCCGGCTGCCGCGCAGGCTGAGCGAGCCGCCGACCTTCGCCCCGCGCAGACTCAGCTCGCCGAGCGTCTCGATCATCTCGGCCTGCAGGTCCTGCGCCACCGACATCCCGTCGCCCACGAAGGCACGGCCGCGCCGGTCGGGGCCGACGCGGAGCTGGTTGATCAGCAGGTCCGTGCCGATCTGTGCGTCGGTCAGCCGGATACCGCGCTCGATCCGGCAGCGCGGCAGATGGAGGTCGCCCTCCGTGTGCAGCCGGGCCGCGTCCAGCCTCGGCACCGCGCAGCCCACCATCCGCAGCGTCGTGAAATGGCATTCGGGCAGCACCACCTCCTGCTCGAAGCGGCAGCCCGTCAGCTCCACGTAGGGCGAGACGCGCCCGCCCGCCAGATCCAGCTTCCCCGTGATGCGGACGCCCCTGAGCTTCAGCGCGGCCACCCGGCCCGGCCGCGCCGGCGGACCGCTGAGCAGCAGCCGCGCCACCGTCCGGGCGCCGACGCTCCGCTCCGGCCCCCAGCCGTGCGGGGCGAACGGGTCGTCGCGGACCGGATCGTGGGAGCGCAGATCGTAGGTGGTGCCGTTCCGGAAGGACTGCCACATACCCAGCTCCGCGGCACTGAGCCCGTCGGGGATCTCGCCGTCGTGCGGTTCGGTCACTGCCTCACCTCCGCCTGCGCGTTCTGTCCCGCGCTTCGTACAGTCGTTCTTCCCTCTGTGTGACCGTGTGAAAGCTAACGGTCAGCAGTGACAGCCGGGACATGTATCAGCCAGTGATACGGACGACCGGAGGCCGGAAACGGTCTGAGAGAATTGCGGTGTGATCTCTCGAATCGATCTGCGCGGCACCGCCCTCCCCGAGGGCGGCGACCTTCGCGACCTGCTGCCCCGTGCCGAGTTCGACGTGGAAGCCGCCCTGGAGACGGTGCGGCCCATCTGCGAGGACGTACGCCATCGTGGCTCCGCGGCAGTGATCGACTGGGGAGAGAAGTTCGACGGGGTGCGGCTGGACTCCATCCGGGTTCCCGCCCGTGCGATCACCGAGGCCCTGGAGGCGCTCGATCCCGCCGTGCGCGCCGCCCTGGAGGAGTCGATCCGCCGCGCCCGCCTCGTCCACCGTGAGCAGCGCCGCACCACGCACACGACCCAGGTCGTCCCGGGCGGCACCGTCACCGAGAAGTGGGTGCCGGTCGAGCGCGTCGGCCTCTACGTCCCCGGCGGACGCTCGGTCTACCCCTCGTCCGTGGTCATGAACGTCGTCCCCGCCCAGGAGGCCGGCGTCGAGGGCATCGCCGTCTCCTCCCCGCCGCAGAAGGAGTTCGGCGGACTGCCGCACCCCACGATCCTGGCCGCCTGCGCCCTCCTCGGCGTCGACGAGGTGTACGCCGCCGGTGGCGCCCAGGCCGTCGCGATGTTCGCGTACGGAACCGAGGACTGCCTGCCCGTCAACCTCGTCACCGGACCCGGAAACATCTACGTCGCCGCGGCCAAGCGCCTCCTCAAGGGCCGCATCGGCATCGACGCCGAGGCGGGGCCCACCGAGATCGCGATCCTCGCCGACGCGAGCGCCGACCCGGTGCACGTCGCCGCCGACCTGATCAGCCAGGCCGAGCACGACCCGATGGCCGCCGCGGTGCTCGTCACCGACTCCGAGGAGCTGGCCGCCGCCACCGAGGCCGAGCTGAAGCCGCAGGTCGCCGCGACCCGGCACGTCACCGACCGGATCGAGCCCGCGCTGTCCGGCCGTCAGTCCGCGATCGTCCTGGTCAACGACCTGGAGGACGGCCTCAAGGTCGTCGACGCGTACGCCGCCGAGCACCTGGAGATCCAGACGGAGAACGCCGCCGCCGTCGCCGGCCGGGTCCGCAACGCGGGTGCGGTCTTCGTCGGCCCCTGGTCGCCGGTCTCCCTCGGCGACTACTGCGCCGGCTCCAACCACGTCCTGCCCACCGGCGGCTGCGCCTGCCACTCCTCGGGCCTGTCGGTGCAGTCCTTCCTGCGCGGCATCCACATCGTCGACTACACCCGCGACGCGCTCGCCGAGGTCACCCACCACGTGGTGACCCTGGCCGAGGCGGAGGACCTCCCCGCCCACGGCGCCGCGCTCAAGGCCAGGTTCGGCTGGAAGGTTCCGCAGCAGTGAGCAACGACAGCACCACGCGCAACGCCTGGGACGACCTCCCGATCCGCGACGAGTTGCGTGGCCAGTCCCCGTACGGTGCGCCCCAGCTCGACGTACCGGTCCGGCTGAACACCAACGAGAACCCCTACCCGCTCCCCGACGCGCTCGTCGACCGCATCGCCGAGCGTGTCCGCGAGGCCGCCCGGAACCTCAACCGTTACCCCGACCGCGACGCCGTGGAGCTCCGCACCGAACTCGCCCGCTACCTCACCCGCACCGCCGGGCACGGAGTCGGGTACACCAACGTCTGGGCGGCCAACGGATCCAACGAGGTCCTCCAGCAGCTGCTGCAGACCTTCGGCGGCCCCGGGCGCACCGCGATCGGCTTCGAGCCCTCGTACTCGATGCACGCCCTCATCGCACGCGGCACCGGCACCGGCTGGATCTCCGGGCCGCGCAACGAGGACTTCACGATCGACGTGGAGGCCGCGAGGAAGGCCATCGCCGAGCACCGTCCCGAGGTGGTCTTCATCACCTCGCCCAACAACCCCACCGGCACCGCCGTCGACGCGGACACCGTCCTCGCGCTGTACGACGCCGCCCAGGCCGCCCGGCCGTCGATGGTCGTCGTCGACGAGGCGTACGGCGAGTTCAGCCACCACCCCTCGCTGCTCCCGCTGATCGAGGGCCGCCCCAACCTGGTGCTCTCGCGCACCATGTCCAAGGCGTTCGGCGCCGCGGGCCTGCGCCTGGGCTACCTCGCCGCCGATCCGGCGGTCGTCGACGCCGTCCAGCTGGTGCGCCTGCCGTACCACCTGTCCTCCGTCACCCAGGCCACCGCGCTCGCCGCCCTGGAACACACCGATACGCTGCTCGGGTACGTCGCGCAGCTCAAGCGTGAGCGCGACCGGCTGGTCGGCGGCCTGCGGGAGCTCGGCTTCGCCGTCACCGACTCGGACGCCAACTTCGTCCAGTTCGGCCGCTTCGCCGACAGCCACACCGCCTGGCAGCAGATCCTCGACCGGGGCGTCCTGGTCCGGGACAACGGCGTACCGGGGTGGCTGCGGGTCTCCGCAGGAACCCCGGAAGAGAACGACGCGTTCCTCGATGCGGTGCGCGAACTGAAGAAGGAGCACGACGCATGAGCCGCGTAGGCAGGGTGGAGCGGACCACCAAGGAGACCTCCGTGCTCGTCGAGATCAACCTCGACGGCACCGGCAAGGTCGATGTCGCGACCGGGGTCGGCTTCTACGACCACATGCTCGACCAGCTCGGCCGCCACGGCCTGTTCGACCTCACGGTCAAGACCGAGGGCGACCTGCACATCGACTCGCACCACACGATCGAGGACACCGCCCTCGCGCTCGGCGCCGCCTTCAAGCAGGCGCTCGGCGACAAGGTCGGCATCTACCGCTTCGGCAACTGCACCGTCCCGCTGGACGAGTCGCTCGCCCAGGTCACCGTCGACCTCTCCGGCCGCCCGTACCTGGTGCACACCGAGCCCGAGAAGATGGCGCCGATGATCGGCGAGTACGACACGACGATGACCCGGCACATCCTGGAGTCCTTCGTCGCACAGGCGCAGATCGCCCTGCACGTCCACGTCCCGTACGGCCGCAACGCCCACCACATCGTGGAGTGCCAGTTCAAGGCGCTCGCGCGCGCCCTGCGCTACGCCAGCGAGCACGACCCGCGCGCAGCCGGGATCCTTCCGTCCACGAAGGGCGCCCTGTGACCGGCCTCAACACCGTGCTGATCGTCGTCGGCCTCTTCCTGGCCGGCGGCGTCTACTCCTTCTGGAAGCAGGGGATGCCCAAGGGCGTCGTCGTGCTTCTCGGGATCGGATCCGTGATGTGCCTGGTAGCGGGCATCATGCGGATCCAGGGAATCTGGGACTGAGGGCAGGACTGTGAGCGAAAGCAAGAAGGTCGTCGTCTTCGACTACGGCTTCGGCAACGTGCGTTCCGCCGAGCGGGCCCTCGCCCACGTCGGCGCGGACGTGGAGATCACCCGCGACTTCGACCGCGCGATGAACGCCGACGGGCTGCTCGTCCCCGGCGTCGGCGCCTTCTCCGCCTGCATGGCGGGTCTCAGGCAGGCACGCGGCGAATGGATCATCGGCCGCAGGCTCTCGGGCGGCCGTCCCGTCATGGGCATCTGCGTGGGCATGCAGATCCTGTTCGAGCGCGGCATCGAGCACGGCGTCGAGACGGAGGGCCTCGACGAGTGGCCCGGCACCGTCGGACCGCTGAAGGCCGACGTCGTGCCGCACATGGGCTGGAACACCGTCGAAGCCCCCGAGGGGTCCCAGCTCTTCGCGGGCCTGGACGCCGAGGCCCGCTACTACTTCGTGCACTCCTACGCGGCGCACGACTGGTCCCTCGAAGTGACCAACGACAAGATCCGTGCCCCCAAGGTCACCTGGTCCACGCACGGAGAGCGGTTCGTGGCCGCCGTCGAGAACGGCGCGCTGTGGGCCACCCAGTTCCACCCCGAGAAGTCCGGCGATGCCGGCGCCCAGCTGCTGACCAACTGGATCGAGACGCTGTAATGCCGAAGCTTGAACTGCTCCCCGCCGTAGACGTCCGCGACGGACAGGCCGTCCGCCTCGTGCACGGCGAATCCGGCTCCGAGACCTCCTACGGCTCCCCGCTCGAGGCGGCTCTCGCCTGGCAGAGCTCCGGCGCCGAGTGGCTGCACCTCGTCGACCTGGACGCCGCGTTCGGCACCGGCGACAACCGCGCGCTGATCGCCGAAGTGGCCGGCGCCATGGACATCAAGGTCGAGCTCTCCGGCGGCATCCGCGACGACGCCTCGCTCGCCGCCGCCCTCGCCACCGGCTGCCGCCGGGTCAACCTCGGCACCGCCGCCCTCGAGACCCCCGAGTGGGTCGCCAAGGTCATCGCCGAACACGGCGACAAGATCGCCGTCGGCCTCGACGTCCGGGGCACCACGCTGCGGGGCCGCGGCTGGACCCGCGACGGCGGCGACCTCTACGAGACGCTCGCCCGCCTCGACTCCGAGGGCTGCGCCCGCTACGTCGTGACCGACATCGCCAAGGACGGCACTCTGCAGGGCCCCAACCTCGCGCTCCTGCGGGACGTCTGCGCCGCCACCGACAAGCCCGTCGTGGCCTCCGGCGGCGTCTCCTCGCTCGCCGACCTGCGCGCGATCTCCCTGCTCGTCCCGGAGGGCGTCGAGGGAGCAATCGTGGGCAAGGCGCTGTACGCGAAGGCGTTCACCCTCGAAGAGGCCCTGAAGGCGGTCGCCGCATGACGGACTCCGTACGCCGCGTCTCCTCGGGCGCCCCGTGGGAGGAGAAGTTCGGCTACTCCCGTGCGGTGGAACTCCCCGGCGGACTCGTCCTGGTCTCCGGCTGTACGTCGGTGGTCAACGGCCAGATCTCCGCGGGCGGGCCGTACGAGCAGGCCGTCGCCTCCTTCCAGGTCGCGTTCGACGCCCTCAAGCAGGTCGGGCTCGGCCGTGAGGACGTCGTCCGCACCCGGATGTACCTCACGCACGCCCGGGACGTGGACGACGTGGGCCGTGCCCACAAGGAGCTGTTCGACGACGTCCGCCCCGCCGCTTCCATGATCATCGTGTCCGGCCTCGTCGACCCCTCCCTGGTCGTCGAGGTCGAGATCGAGGCCTACCGGGCAGGTGAACGATGACGCTCGCCGTACGGGTCATCCCGTGCCTGGACGTCGACAAGGGCCGCGTCGTCAAGGGCGTCAACTTCCAGAACCTGCGCGACGCGGGCGACCCGGTCGAGATGGCGAAGCTGTACGACGCCGAGGGCGCCGACGAGCTGACGTTCCTCGACATCACCGCCTCCAGCGGTGACCGCGAGACGACGTACGACGTGGTGCGCCGCACCGCCGAGCAGGTCTTCATCCCGCTCACCGTCGGGGGAGGGGTCCGCACCCCCGACGACGTCGACAAGCTGCTGCGCGCCGGGGCCGACAAGGTCGGGGTCAACACCGCGGCCATCGCCCGCCCCGACCTCATCCGCGAGATCGCCGAACGGTTCGGGCGCCAGGTGCTCGTGCTCTCCGTCGACGCCCGGCGCACCCCCGAGGGCACCTTCGAGGTGACGACCCACGGCGGACGCAAGGGCACCGGCATCGACGCCGTCGAGTGGGCGCACCGGGCCGCCGAGCTCGGCGCGGGCGAGATCCTGCTCAACTCGATGGACGCCGATGGCACGAAGGACGGCTACGACACCGAGATGATCAAGGCGGTACGGGCCCACGTCACCGTCCCCGTCATCGCCTCCGGCGGTGCGGGCAGGCTTTCGGACTTCCCACCGGCCATCGGTGCGGGCGCGGACGCGGTACTCGCCGCGTCCGTCTTCCACTTCGGTGACCTGCGGATCTCCGAGGTCAAGGGCGCTCTGCGCGAGGCCGGACACCCCGTTCGCTGACCCCGGTCAGGGAGACCGCCGGTCCCCAAGACCGGCGATCTCGCCGATGTCCGCGCGGTGGGCGCGCCGCCAGAGTGGCGCCGTCAACGAATGACGGCGCCACCCCACGCGGTGCTCCCCCGAAGGCCCCCGGACGACGGGCCCCGGCTGCCGCGGGTGTGGTTCGCCACAACCGAGAGGATCCCCCCTCGTGCAGACGCACCTCCCCTCCGGCGACATCTCCCCGCGCCGCCACCGGATGTCGAAGAGCCGCTCCCGCACCGTCAAGCTCGCAGTCGCCGCGGCGGCCGCGACGGCCGGTCTCGTCACGGCGCTGATCCCGGGCGGAGCCCAGGCCGCCGACAACCCGTACGAGCGCGGCCCGGCGCCGAGCAACTCGAGCATCGAGGCGAGCCGCGGCTCGTACGCCACCTCCCAGACCTCCGTCTCCTCACTGAGCGTCCGCGGCTTCGGCGGCGGCACGATCTACTACCCGACGTCCACCTCGGACGGCACGTTCGGCGCGGTCGTGATCTCGCCCGGCTTCACCGCCTACCAGTCGAGCATCGCCTGGCTGTTGCTCGCCGCGCTGGACTACCTGACCGAGGACAGTTCGGTGCGGAGCCGGGTCGACTCCTCCCGGCTCGGTGTGATGGGCCACTCCATGGGCGGCGGCGGCTCGCTCGAGGCCGCGAAGGACCGTCCCTCGCTGAAGGCGGCGATCCCGCTGACCGGCTGGAACCTCGACAATTCATCGACAACGACACCCGCTACGAGCAGTTCCTCTGCCCGATCCCGTCGGCCAGCCTGACGATCGCGGAGTACCGGGGCAACTGCCCGCACTGATCCTTGCCGGGAGGACCAGGGGCCGGACCGCGCGTACCGCGGTCCGGCCCTTCGTGCTGACGCGGTCCGGCCCTTCGTGCTGACGCGGGCCGGCCACCTCGTGCTGACGCGGGCCGGTCCCGGACGGTCGCGGCCCGGAGCGAAGACCGGCGATCTCGCCGATGCCCGCACAGGGGAAGCACCGCGAAAGTGACGGCAGGCCAACGAACGACGGAGCAACCGACGCGGTGCGACCCGAAGGCCCCCGGACGACGGGGCCGCCGGCTGCCGCGATGCCGTCCCGCCACAACCGAGAGGAACCCCCGTGCAGACGCACCTCCCCTCCGGCGACATCTCCCCGCGCCGCCACCGGATGTCGAAGAGCCGCTCCCGCACCTTCAAGGGCGCCCTGGCCGCCGCGGTGGCGACCGCCGGTCTGCTCACCGCGCTCGTCCCCGGCGGAGCCCAGGCCGCCGACAACCCGTACGAGCGCGGCCCGGCGCCGAGCAACTCGAGCATCGAGGCGAGCCGTGGCTCGTACGCGACGTCACAGACGTCCGTGTCCTCGCTGCTCGTCAGAGGCTTCGGCGGCGGCACGATCTACTACCCGACGTCCACCTCGGACGGCACGTTCGGCGCGGTCGTGATCTCGCCCGGCTTCACCGCCTACGAGTCGAGCATCGCCTGGCTGGGGCCGGTTGCTCGCCGCGCTGGACTACCTGACCGAGGACAGTTCGGTGCGGAGCCGGGTCGACTCCTCCCGGCTCGGTGTGATGGGCCACTCCATGGGCGGCGGAGGCACGCTCGAGGCCGCGAAGGACCGGCCTTCGCTGAAGGCGGCGATCCCGCTGACCGGCTGGAACCTCGACAAGACGTGGCCGGAGGTGAGGACCCCCACGCTGATCGTCGGCGCGGACTTCATCGACAACGACACCCGCTACGAGCAGTTCCTCTGCCCGATCCCGTCGGCCAGCCTGACGATCGCGGAGTACCGGGGCAACTGCCCGCACTGATCCGGGGGGCGACCGGGGCCGGACCGCGCGTACCGCGGTCCGGCCCCTTCGTGCCGCCGGGGCCGTTCAGTCCTCGGCGAAGAAACGGGTGAGGGACCCGGCGAAGCCCGGGTCGCGCACGGCCGTCAGATGATCCCCGGGCACCATGACCAGCTCCGCACCCCTGATCGCGTCGGCCAGTACGCGGGGCCGCACGGCCAGGGGATCGCTCTCGCCGGCCAGCACCATCGTGGGCACCGTGATCCGGTCCAGCGGCAGCGCGTCCCGGTGCACCGCCCGGATCTGCGCGGCCAGCGCGTGACGGTCGGCGCCCGAGGCGTCGGCCAGCAGCCTGAATCCCCGGGCCCGTTCGGGCACGTCCGCCGCGTCGTCGGCCGTCAGCGCGGCCGAGACCAGCTCCGGTGGCATCGCCCGGGTGTCCAGGCCTCCCACCTCCACCGCGCCGGCACCTATCCCGCCCACCACGAGGCGGCTGATCCGCGTGTCCTGCGCCGCGGCCAGGACCGCCACCACGGCGCCCATGGAATAGCCCGCGACGTGCACGTGGTCCGCGCCGGTGCGGTCGATGAGCAGCCGTACGTCACGGGCCATCAGCGACTCGCCGTAGTGCGTGTCGTCGTGCGGCCGGTCCGACTCGCCGTGGCCCCGCGCGTCCAGGGCGTACACACGCCGGCCCCGCGCCACCAGCGCCTCGACGACGCCGGGGCCCTCCCAGTTCAGCCGGGCGTGCGCGGCGAAGCCGTGCAGCAGCACCACCGGGGGCAGGGCGTCGTCCGGATCCCGCGACCAGGACCAGTAACGCAGGGTCAAACCGTCGTGTGTACGCAATTCACCAGTCATGCACCGAAGTTAGGGGCGACCGCTGCGGAACGGGCCGGGACTGTGCCCCGGCACAGCGCCGACGCCGTTCCGTTGGGAGCCCGCACCGCTCGGGGGCGGCCGGGAACAGGGAGCGGACGCGAGCCTTCCGACGCTGTTTACGCGGAAGTAACGTGAGAGTGTGACCCCATCGACGACCGTGCACAGTCCGCTCCGGCTGTACGGCCGCAGCGGTGAACTGGCCATCCTGGAAACCTTGTTGGCGCGGCTGCGAGCAGGGGACGGCGGAGCGCTCGTGCTGACCTCGCCGCCCGGCCTCGGCCGTACCGCCCTGCTGCGGCAGGCCGCCGCCCACTACCTCGGAGGGCACGGCGGCCCCGTGCTGTACGCCGCCGCGGCCCCCGCCGAACAGCGCCTGCCCTACAGCGGACTGCACGCCCTGCTCTGCTCCGCGCCCGGCCCCCTGCCCGTCGCCCCCGACACGATCCTGCGCTCCGGGATCTCCCCGGGCGGGCTGCTCGGTCTGCTGCGGGACCTGGGGGCCGAACAGCCCCTGCTGGTCTGCGTGGACGACGCGCACGCCTGGGACCCCGACTCCCGTGCCGCCCTCGGGTTCGCCGCCCGCAGACTCGGCGCGGGCAGCCGGGTCGCGGTGGTCATCGGCGCAGCCGACGAGACCGCCTTCGGCGGACTGCCCGCGCTGCGACTCGGCCCGCTCGACGACGACGCGGCGACCGCGCTCCTGGACCGGCTCACCGACGGCACCGCCGACGTCGACCCCGTCGTACGCAGCGAACTCCTGCGCGAGGCGGCCGGGAACCCCCGGCTGCTGGCCGGACTGGTCGGCCGTCTCACCCCCGGCCAGCTGGCGGGGCGCATCGCGCTGCCGTACCCGCTTCCCGGGGCCGAAAGCGTCCTCGACGCCCACGCCGGGCATCTGGACGGTCTGTCCCCCGAGACCCACACCCTGCTCCTGCTGGCCGCGGCCGCGGAGGAGCACGAGCCGGACGGGGCCGGTGCCGACGCGGCCCTGCTGCTCCGGGCCGGCGCCCGTGCCGGGCTGGCCACCGCCCACCTCGACCGGGTGCTCTTCGCGCCCGCCGGCACCGCCGGAGCCCTCCAGCGTGCGGGCAGCCGCGTGCACTTCAGCCACCCGCTGCTCCGCCGCGCGGTGCTGCACCGGGCGGCCCCGGGCCGCCGCCGGGCCGTGCACGAGCTTCTCGCCGGGCTGCTCACCGGGCCCGGTCCGGCCCCCCTGCCGGCGCTCGTCCAGCGGGCCTGTGCCGCACCCGGGCCGGACGCCGTCCTCGCCGGGCAACTGGAGGCGGCGGCCGTCGCCCCCCGCCCGCACGGCGAACGCTCGGCCGCACTGGCCAGGGCCGCCGCGCTCTCCACCGACGAGGCCCTGCGCGCCGCACGGTTCACCGCGGCCGCCGAGCACGCGCGGCTGGCAGGTGACACCGGCAGGGCCCGCGCCATGCTTGCCCGGGTCGGCCCCCACCTCGCCGGAGGCGCCACGCCCTACGTGCGGGGCATGCTCGCCCTGCGCGACGGTCCCGCCGCCGACGCCCGTGAAGCCCTTCTGACCGCGGCGGAGCTGCTCGCCCCGCACGACCCGCGCCGCACGCTCGACGCCCTCTTCGGCGCCGCGGAGGCGGCGTGGGACATGGGGGACGCCATCGCGTACCTGGACGCCATGAACCGTGTCCCCGTCGCCGCCGCCGACCGGTCCATGGCGCAGTACCGGGCCGGCATGTGCGCCGTGCTCGCCGGGCACCCCGACCGTGGCCACGCCCTCCTGAGGTGCTGCCTGGACTCCGCCGACCGCGCCGAGGACGCCGGCGAGCTCCTGCGGGCGGGAGCCTCGGCCCTGGTGCTCGGTGAGGTCGACGCGGCCTGCCGGGCGGGGGCCCGCGCACTCGCCGTCGTACGCACGCGGGGGCCGGAGGCACTGCTGCCGCACGCCCTGGAACAGCTCGCCTACGCCGAACTGCGTGCCGGTCAGCACGCCAGGGCCCGGGCGCACGCGCTGGAAGGGCTGCACGCGGCCCGCCGTACCGGGCAGCGGAACTCCGCCACCCATCTGCACGCCGTGCTCGCGCTCGCCGCCTCGGTGGAGGGGCCCGCGGAGGCGTGCGCCGCCCACGCCGACGCCGCACTGGCCGGGGCCGGACCGCACGGCCTGGCCCAGGCCGCCATGCTCGCCACCTGGGCGGTCGCCCGTGCCGACCTGGCGGCCGGGAGGCCGGGCGAGGCGGCGGCCCGGCTCCGTCCGCTGGTCAGGCCGGGCCCCGGGACCGGACACTTCGCCACCCGGATGCTCGCCGTGCCGTGCTACATCGAGGCGATGGTGCTGTCCGGCCGCGCGGACGAAGGAGCCGGTGAACTCCTCACGGCTTTGAGGGAGTTCACCCTGTGGACCGCCAGGACGACCGACCCCCAGGTCCCCGCCCAGCTGGCCCGCTGCCGCGCCCTGCTGGCGTCGCCCGAGGAGGCGGCGGCCCGGTACGAGGAGGCGCTCGCCCACCACGACCGTGCGGGCGGCGACTTCGAGCGCGCCCGTACGCAGCTGCTCCACGGCCAGCTGCTGCGCCGTCTGCGCCGCACCCGTGAGGCCCGCGGCCCGCTGCGGGACGCGCTGGTGGCGTTCGAACGCTGCTCCGCGCGCGTCTGGGCCGAGCGGGCGGGAGGGGAGCTGCGGGCCGCCGGGGAAGCGGTGGACGTACCGGACCAGAGCGGCCCCGGCCCGTTGGCCGGGCTGACCCCGCAGCAGCAGCGGATCGCCCGCTGCGTCGCGGAGGGCGCCACCAACCGCGAGGTGGCGGTGCGGCTCTCGGTGAGTCCGCGGACGGTCGACCACCATCTCCGCAACGTCTTCGCCGCACTCGGTGTCCGGTCCCGGACCGAACTCGCGAGGCTGCTGGACCGCGGGGGCGGGGCGAGGTTGCAGGACCGTGATGATAAGAACCGCGCAGACCTCTAGGTACCGACCGGGCGGTATGCCATTCTGCGGTCGTCAGGATCGATCGGTGTGCGCCCGCCCAATTCCGGGCCGGGCGCGCACCGGGGCCGGCCACACCGCAGCCGGCCGATTCCCGGTGGAGGCCGCCATGCCACAGGTCGTACGTTCACGGATCAGGGCGCTGCACGGACCGCCCCCCGTATCACCGTTGCCGCACCGCGCCCGCTCCCTGGCCGACCGCGAGGCCGTAGCGGTGCTCCACCGGGCGGCCCGCGGGCTGCTGGAGGCCCTGCCGGAGCTCACGGACCGGCTGGTCGAGGCGCTGCGGGAGCAGGAACCCGCCTACCGCGCCGCGATGGAGACCGAGCCTTCCGAGATCTGGCAGGAGGTCCACCACTCACTGCGGCACAACGTCGCCTCCCTCATCCAGCCCCGGGAGTTCCGGGAGGCCGCCCACCGCACCTCCCGGTGGATCGGCGAGAGCCGGGCCGAGCAGGGCGTACCGCTCGACGCGGTCATGCACGCCTTCCGGATGGGCGGGGCGATGGTCTGGCAGGACCTGGTCGACGACACGGCCCGCCGCCACCCCGAGGACACCCGGCTCCTCGTCCATGTCGCTGCGGACGTCTGGAACTTCGTCGACGAACACTGCGGCGTGGTGGCCGAGGCCTACCGGCAGGCCGAGCGGCGGCTCTCCTGGCGCCGTGAGAACCAGCAGCGCCTGATGACGGCGGCCCTCCTGGACGGCACCGCCCGGATCGCGGACCTGCCGGACGCCGCGGTGATGCTGGGCCTTCCGGTGCAGGGGCGGTACGCGGTGCTCGCGGTCGCCGGCGCCCGCCGCGTCCCGCACGGCACCGGACGCCCGCCGCTCGCCCTGCCCGAGGGCACGGCCGCGCTCTGGCACTCGGCGGGGGACGTCGAACTCGCCATCCTGCCGCTGGGGGCGGCCCCGGTGGCGGCCGAGGCGGAACCACGGGCCGACGGCGAGACGGAGAACGCACCCGCCCCCGGCCCCGCCGCGGCCTCCGCCACCGAACTCGCCGCACTCGCCGACGACCTGACGGCGCCTCCGGGAACCCGCGTCGGCATCAGCTCCGTGGTCGACGGGCTCGCCTCCGTCGGGGACGCACGGCGCCTCGCCGGGACGGCGCTGCGGGCCTGCCCGGCGTCAGGCGGCACCATCCTGCTCGACGAGCACCTGCCCACCGCGCTCGTCGTGTCCTCACCCGGCCTCGGAACGGCACTCGCCGACCGTGTACTCGGGCCGCTGGACCGGCTCGACCCCGCGGACCGGGACGTGATCATCGAGACGCTCACCGCATGGCTGGACTCGGACGGCTCGGCACAGCGGGCGGGGGCGAAGCTGTACTGCCACCGCAACACCGTGCTCAACCGGCTGCGGCGCTTCGAGCAGCTGACGGGGCGCTGCCTGACCCGGCCGTCGGACGCGGTCGAGGTGTCCCTGGCCCTGGCGGCGCGGCGGCTGCTGGCGGGCTGAGCGGGACGGTCCGCGGCGGCTGCTGGCGGCGGAGGGGTCCGGCCCGCGGGTGACGGCTGCCGCGCGGGCCTTCTCCCCGCCCTTTTCCGCCGCTCCCCGCACGTGGCCCCGGCGCGCGATCTCCCCCGGACTCCGTCCGGCTCCGCGCGGGCTCGACGGGCTGCCCGCCGCGTCCGGGCCGCTGCGGCCCCGTGACTGTGCGGCTGCACACTCCTGCGCCGGGCGGGCTGTTCCGGCGCCGCGCCCCGCCGCCGCACCCTGTGCCGCCCGGGCCCCGGCTGGTGCCATGGCCCGCATGCCTTCAGCTGCCCCTTGCAGAGCCGTACCCCGGGAGCGAACCCGGTGAGCGGCGCGATCGACGCCCGGTCCCTGGCCGTGGTCATCTTCCTCGGCTTCGTCGCCGTGTCCCTGCTGCTGTGCGGCCTCGCCGCGGCCGACCAGGACGATCCGGAGCACTTCTACGCGGGCGGTGCCACCCTGGGCCCCGTCGGCGCCGGACTGGCCATCGCCGGGGACTACGTCTCCGCGGCCACGCTGCTCTCCACCACCGGATCCGTCGCACTCGCCGGCTTCGACGGTCTGCTCTTCGCCCTGGCGACCGTCGCCTCACTGGCCCTGGTCATGCGCCTCTTCGCGGAACGCCTGCGCCGCAAGGGCGTGTTCACCATGGGCGACTTCCTCGCCGACCGGCTCGGCGACGGATCCGTACGCCGTGCGCTCGGCGTGGCGACCCTCGTCGTACTGGCCCCGCTGCTGCTCGTCCAGCTCACCACCGCCGGCCGCGTCATGACCTCCATGTTCGGGCTGCCCGAAGGCGCGCTCACCGGCTGCACCGTCGCCAGCGGCGCGCTGATGGTCTGCTACTCGGCGTTCGGCGGGATGCGGGGCACCGGCTACATCCAGATCCTCAAGGTGGCCGTCGTCCTGGGAGCGGTCACGTTCCTCGCGGGACTCGTCCTCGCACGCTTCGACTGGTCCCCGTTCGCCCTCTTCGACGCCGCGCAGGCGGGCAGCAAGGCGGGTGGCGACTACGCGCGCCCCGGGCTGCAGTTCGGCCACGGACTCGCGGGAGGACTCGACCTGATCGGCTTCCAGACCACCCTCGTACTCGGCGCCGCCTGCATGCCGCACATCATGATGCGGCTCCATCCGATCCGTGACGCCTGGACCGCCCGGCGGGCCGGCATCTGGGCCGTGGGCCCCGTCGCCCTGCTGTGCGCCGGCATCGTCGTCGTCGGACTCGGCGCCTCCGCCCTCGTGGGCCGGGACCTGCTGCACGCCGCCGATCCGGCCGGAGGCACCGCCCTTCTGATGGTGACCAGCGCCCTCGACCCCGGGGCGGCCGGGCCGCGCGACAGCCCCCTGTTCGCGCTCGTGGCCTGCGCCGCGTTCGCCACCACCCTGGCCGCGGTCGCCGGGATAACCCTCGCCGCGGCCTCGTCCCTGGCCCGCGACTTCACGGTCAAGTCGGGTGCGCAGGGAGAGGGCAAGGCCTCCAGCAGGGAGATCCGGCACGCCCGCTGGGCCGTCGTCGGCATCGGGGCGCTCGCGGTACTCCTCTCGGCCTACACCCACGACCGCAACCCGCAGGTGCTGCTCTCCCTGTCGTTCGCGGCAGCGGCCTCCATCCTGCCGCCCGTCCTGCTGTACGCCCTGTTCCGACCGCGCTTCAACGCCCGCGGGGTGCGGTGGACCGTGTACGGGACGCTTCCGCTGATCGGGATCCTGATGATCCTGTCACCGGCCTTCTCCGGCACACCGGTCGCGCTCTTCCCGGAGTGGGACTTCGACGTCTTCCCGCTCCAGACCCCGGGCCTGGTCACCATCCCGGCGGGATTCCTCCTGGGGCTGCTGGGGTCGGGCCGGGATCCCGGCGCGGCACCCCCGGACGAGCGGCACCGCCACCGGGCACGCTGGGTGCCCGTACGCGCCCGTGACGGCGCCTGAGAGGCCGGCACGGGTGCGCTTCCCGGGGCCCGCCCGCCGCGGGCCCCGGGCTACAGGCCGAGCTCGGCCGTGTGCAACCGGGCCAGCGCGTCCTTGTCGCCGTCCAGCTCCACCCGCGCCGCGTCCTGCCGTCCCGCCGCGAACAGCAGCAGCTCACCCGGTTCCCCGGTGACCGTCACCACCGGGGTGCCCTTGTGGGCGACCACCGTCTGGCCGTCCGGGCGGCGCAGCACCAGGCCCACCGGGGCCCGGCGGCCCAGCATCCGGGCCGTCCGCTCGGTGCGGGACCACAGCACGTCGGCGAACACCGGATCGAGTTCGCGCTGCGACCAGTCGGGCTGGGCGCGGCGCACGTCCTCCGCGTGGATGTAGAACTCGACGGTGTTGGCAGCCTCGTCCAGCTGCTTCAGGCCGAAGGGCGAGAAGCGCGGCGGACCCGTACGGATGAGCTGGATCAGTTCCTCGTACGGCTTGGCGGCGAATTCGGCCTGCACCCGCTCCAGCCGGTTCTTCAGGGGCCCCAGCATGATCCCGCCCGCCGCGTCAGCACGGCGTTCACGCACCACGACATGGGCGGCCAGGTCACGGGTCTTCCAGCCGTTGCACAGGGTCAGAGCCTCGGGACCCGCCGCTTCCAACAGGTCGGCGAGCAGAAGACGTTCACGCTTCGCATGGGTCGACATGCCCGCCAGCGTACGACCGCCGACCTCGGTCCGCCCAGTGGACGCACTGCCGGAAGGCGCCGCCGGGCGCGGCACAATGGGGCGCATGACCAGCACGCCCGGCACCACGCCTGCCAGCAATCTCGACCCGGCCGTCGCCGCCCGCCTCAAGCGCGGACCCGACGGACTGGTCCCGGCCATCGCCCAGCAGTACGACACCGGAGAGGTGCTCATGCTCGGCTGGATGGACGACGAGGCGCTGCACCGCACCCTCACCACGGGCCGCTGCACCTACTGGTCCCGCAGCCGCCAGGAGTACTGGGTCAAGGGGGACACCTCCGGCCACGTCCAGCAGGTCAGGTCCGTCGCGCTGGACTGCGACGCCGACACGGTCCTGGTGAAGGTCGACCAGACCGGTGCCGCCTGCCACACGGGCGACCGCACCTGCTTCGACAAGGACGTCCTTCCGCTCACCGCGCCCCGATAAGGTCAGCCGCCATGGATCTCGAGACCTTCCGAAAGCTCGCCGTCGACCGGCGTGTCATCCCCGTCAGCCGCCGGCTCCTCGCGGACGGTGACACCCCGGTCGGGCTCTACCGCAAGCTCGCGGCCGAGCGCACCGGCACGTTCCTCCTCGAATCCGCGGAGAACGGCCGCACCTGGTCCCGCTACTCCTTCATCGGGGTGCGCAGCGCCGCCACCCTGACCGCCCTCGACGGACAGGCCCACTGGCTCGGTACCCCGCCCGTGGGCGTCCCCGTCGACGGGGACCCCCTGCAGGCGCTGCGGGCCACCGTCGAGACCCTGCACACCCCCCGCGACCTGGTCGGCGGCGACGGTCTGCCGCCGTTCACCGGCGGCATGGTCGGCTACCTCGGCTACGACGTCGTACGCCGGCTGGAGCGGATCACCGAGCACGGCGGCGACGACCTGAAGCTCCCCGAGCTCACGATGCTGCTCACCTCGGACCTCGCCGTGCTCGACCACGGTGACGGCACCGTCCTGCTGATCGCCAACGCGATCAACCACAACGACCTGGAGACCGGGGTAGACGAGGCGTACGCCGACGCGGTGGCCCGGCTCGACGCCATGGAGCGCGACCTGTCCCGGCCCGTGGAGAACGCTCCCGCCGCGCTGCCGCCCTCCGAACTCCCGCCCTACACCGCGCTGTGGGGCGGCCAGGCGTTCATGGACGCCGTCGAGGACGTCAAGGAACGCATCAGGGCCGGCGAGGCCTTCCAGGTCGTCCCCTCGCAGCGCTTCGAGACGCCGTGCACGGCGAGCGCGCTGGACGTCTACCGGGTCCTGCGCGCCACCAACCCGTCCCCGTACATGTACCTCTTCCGATTCGACGGCTTCGACGTCGTCGGCTCCAGCCCCGAGGCGCTCGTCAAGGTCGAGGACGGCCGGGCGATGGTTCATCCGATCGCCGGAACCAGGCACCGCGGCGCCACACCGCAGGAGGACCAGGCGCTGGCCGACGAACTGCTCGCCGACCCGAAGGAGCGCGCCGAGCACCTGATGCTCGTCGACCTCGGCCGCAACGACCTGGGACGGGTCTGCGCCCCCGGCAGCGTCGAGGTCGTCGACTTCATGTCGGTCGAGCGGTACTCGCACGTCATGCACATCGTGTCCACCGTCACCGGACGCGTGGCCGAGGGCCGCACCGCCTTCGACGTCCTCACCGCCTGCTTCCCCGCGGGCACCCTCTCCGGCGCCCCCAAGCCACGCGCCCTGCAGATCATCGAGGAGCTCGAACCCAGCCGCCGAGGTCTGTACGGGGGCTGCGTCGGCTACCTCGACTTCGCCGGGGACTCCGACACCGCCATCGCCATCCGGACCGCCCTGCTCCGTGACGGCACCGCGTACGTCCAGGCCGGTGCGGGCGTCGTCGCGGACTCCGACCCGGCCGCCGAGGACACGGAGTGCCGGAACAAGGCCGCCGCGGTCCTGCGGGCCGTGCATACGGCGAACCGGCTCGGGGCGCGGTGAGCCGGTAGGGGATAGTGGGGTACGTGAGTGCTGTCCCCGTACCCCAGCCCCGTGCCCGAGCCGCCTCCGCGCCCGACAGCGCGGGAAACCGCCGGAGTCTGGCCGCCGGCCTGCTCCTCGGGGCGGCCGGTGCCACCGTCGTACTCCTTGCCTCCGGACAGACCTGGGCCGAGGGCGAGGCCGCCGTCGGCGGCGGCGCCCTGCCGCTCAGTGCCGACGGCCAGGACGTCACCGGCCTCCCGGCGGCCCTGGCCGTCGTCGGCCTGGCCGCCCTCGTCGCCGTGTTCGCCGTCCGCGGCGCCGGCCGGTGGCTCGTCGCCGGTCTCCTGGCCCTCAGCGGCCTCGGCGCCGGTCTGAGCGCCTACGCCGGCGCCTCGGACAGAGGGGCCCTGGACGAGCAGGCGGCGCAGACCACGGGCAACACCGCGGCCACCGTCCACGCGCTCAGCCACACCGCCTGGCCCTACGTCACCGCGGCCGGCGGGCTGCTCATCCTGCTCGCCGGACTGCTGGCCCTGCGCTACGGCAGCCGCTGGCCGGCCATGTCGGGACGGTACGAACGCGACGGCACCCCCCGCCCCCGCAAGGCGGCCCGCACCGCCCCCGACCCCGACCGGCCCGAGGAACTGTGGAAGGCCCTGGACCGCGGCGAGGACCCGACGCGCGAGGCATGACCCCCAGCCTCACGTCGCCCGGCACGTGCGGGACAATGGCAGTGAGCTTTCGCAGCAGCGATCACCTTCAGCGCACCACCAACAAGGAGCAACTCATGGCGGGCAGCAGCCACGGACACACCCCGGCCGCCTGGACCGGTGTCATCATCTCCTTCATCGGCTTCTGCATCGCGGGCCTCTTCATGGTCGCGGCGAACACGCTCGGCTTCTGGGCCGGCGTCGCCGTCGCCATCCTCGGCGGAGTCGTCGGTCTCGCCATGAAGATGGCCGGCCTCGGCATGCCGAAGGAGTCCCCCGAGATGGCGGCCGCCAGGGCCCGCGCCTCCCAGGCCCAGATCACGGCCTGACACCGTCCTCCGGCAGGGCGCCGGTTCCAGGACACGACGCGAGGCGCAGCCCGGACCGGGCTGCGCCTCTCCGCGACACCAGGGACAATCGGCGCGTGGACGCCTCAGCCTCTCCCGCAGCCGCCGCCCCCGACCCGGCCCCCGTGCCCGGCCCGGAGCTTCACACGCCCCCCGCCCCGGCCTCCCGGCTGCGGCGGCTCGCCGCCCCCGTGGGGGTCATGGCAGCCGTCGTCGGCGCCTTCGGTTTCGTCGCCGCGGTCGACCCCAACGAGCCCGGCCACTACCCGGTGTGCCCCATGCTCCGGTTCACCGGAGTGTTCTGCCCCGGCTGCGGCGGGCTGCGCAGCGCCCACGCCTTCGCCCACGGTGACCTCGCCGCGGCCCTCGGCGCCAACGCCCTGGCCGTCGTCGGCTACGCCGTCTTCGCGGTGGTCTGGCTGCTGTGGATGTTCCGGGCCGGCCGGGGCCGGAACCTGCGGATCGGTCTCGCACCCGGCTACTGGTGGGGCATCGGCGCGCTGCTGCTGGCGTTCTCCGTGGTCAGGAACCTGCCCTTCGGCTCGGCACTCGCGCCGTGAATGACCAGTCAGTGGGACGTGGGACCGTCGGATGCGGGCCCTGAGCCCTCCTGCGGATACCATCGAGATGGCTGATCCTGTACCCATCACCGCTTCGGAAGGGGGCCGCTCGCGTGAGTGTGCTCGACGAGATCATCGACGGCGTCCGCGCCGACCTCGCGGAGCGGCAGGCGCGTGTCAGCCTCGACGAGCTCAAGGAACGCGCAGCGCGCGCTCCCCGGGCCAAGGACGGAGTCGCCGCCCTGCGCGGCGAGGGCGTGACCGTCATCTGCGAGGTCAAGCGCTCCAGCCCCTCCAAGGGGGCCCTTGCCGCCATCGCCGACCCGGCCGCGCTCGCCGCGGACTACGAGGCCGGCGGGGCATCCGTCATCTCGGTCCTCACCGAGGAGCGCCGCTTCGGCGGGTCGCTCGCCGACCTGGAGGCCGTCCGCGCCAAGGTCGACATCCCGGTCCTGCGCAAGGACTTCATCGTCACCTCGTACCAGCTGTGGGAGGCGCGGGCCTACGGGGCCGACCTCGCCCTGCTGATCGTCGCCGCCCTCGACCAGGAGGCGCTCGTCTCCCTGATCGAGCGCGCCGAGTCGATCGGCCTGACACCGCTCGTCGAGGCACACGACGAGGAGGAGGCGGAGCGCGCCGTGGACGCCGGGGCGAAGATCATCGGCGTCAACGCCCGCAACCTCAAGGACCTCAAGGTCGACCGCTCCACCTTCGACCGCGTCGCCCCCGAGATCCCCGACCACATCGTCAAGGTCGCCGAGTCCGGCGTCCGGGGCCCGCACGACCTCATCGCCTACGCCAACGCCGGCGCGGACTCGGTGCTCGTCGGAGAGTCCCTGGTCACCGGCCGCGACCCCCGGGCCGCCGTCGCCGACCTGGTCGCCGCCGGCGCCCACCCGGCCCTCCGGCACGGACGGAACTGAACCCACCCGTGCCCGCCGACCGTCCCGCCGCCCGCATCCGGCCGGGCCTGCGCCCCGCCGCCGCGAGCGCCCGGGACCCGCACGCGCCGCCGGCGCGCGGCTGCCGCCCGGCCGTCTCCCTCCGCCACCCTCAACCGAGGCGCTGCGCGCCGCCCTTCTGGCACCGCGGCTGCCGCGCGCCGGCCCGGCGGGTGCACGGCCGGCGTGTGCGCTACGTGATCGGCGACGAGCCCGGTCAGGTCAACGGCATGCGATGGCGCACGGGGTCCGCGCCGTAGCGAGCCCCGGCCGTCGCCCCCCGCCGTACAGGGGGATCCGCACGCCCCACCGCACCGACCGTCCACCGGCCGGCGTGGCGCTCCGCTCATGGCGCATACGGTGACATCACCCGTTGCGATTCGAGGAGCACGTCGCATGTCGTCCGACTTCTTCATCCCGGACCCCGAGGGTCTGATCCCCAGCGCCGAGGGGTACTTCGGCGCGTTCGGTGGCAAGTTCATCCCGGAGGCGCTGGTCGCCGCCGTGGACGAGGTGGCCGTGGAATACGACAAGGCCAAGGCGGACCCGGCCTTCGCCGCCGAGCTCAACGCGCTCATGGTCGACTACACGGGCCGCCCCAGCGCGCTGACCGAGGTCGCCCGCTTCGCCGAGCACGCGGGTGGGGCCCGCGTCTTCCTCAAGCGCGAGGACCTCAACCACACCGGTTCGCACAAGATCAACAATGTGCTGGGCCAGGCCCTGCTCACCAAGCGCATGGGAAAGACCCGCATCATCGCGGAGACCGGAGCGGGCCAGCACGGTGTCGCCACCGCGACCGCCTGCGCCCTCTTCGGGCTCGAGTGCACCATCTACATGGGCGAGATCGACACCGAGCGCCAGGCGCTGAACGTGGCCCGGATGCGCATGCTCGGCGCCGAGGTCGTCGCCGTGAAGTCCGGCTCCCGGACCCTCAAGGACGCCATCAACGAGGCGTTCCGCGACTGGGTCGCCAATGTGGACCGCACCCACTACCTCTTCGGCACCGTCGCCGGGCCGCACCCCTTCCCGGCGATGGTCCGCGACTTCCACCGCGTCATCGGCGTCGAGGCCCGCCGCCAGATCCTGGAGCGCACCGGCCGGCTGCCGGACGCCGCCGTCGCCTGCGTCGGCGGCGGCTCCAACGCCATCGGCCTCTTCCACGCCTTCATCCCGGACGCGGGCGTCCGGCTGATCGGCTGCGAACCCGCAGGACACGGCGTGGAGACCGGCGAGCACGCGGCGACCCTGACCGCGGGCGAACCCGGGATCCTGCACGGCTCCCGCTCCTACGTCCTCCAGGACGAGGAAGGCCAGATCACCGAGCCGTACTCGATCTCGGCCGGGCTCGACTACCCGGGAATCGGCCCCGAGCACGCCTACCTCAAGGACGTCGGCCGCGGCGAGTACCGCGCGGTCACCGACGACGCCGCCATGCAGGCGCTGCGCCTCCTCTCCCGGACCGAGGGGATCATCCCGGCCATCGAGAGCGCGCACGCGCTGGCCGGGGCCCTGGAGGTCGGGCGGGAGCTCGGCGAGGACGGGCTGATCCTGATCAACCTGTCCGGCCGCGGCGACAAGGACATGGACACGGCAGCGCGGTACTTCGGGCTGTACGGCGGTGCCGACGCGGTCGTCGAGGCCGATGTGGCCGACGGAGAGGAAGAGGTCACCAAGTGAGCGGCAACCGAGAGCTTCTCGAAGCGACGCTGGCCGGGGCGGCGTCCGAGGACCGGGCGGCGCTCATCGCCTACCTGCCCGGCGGCTTCCCGACCGTCGACGGCGGCATCGCCGCCGTCAAGGCCGCCGTCGCGGGCGGCGCCGACGTCATCGAGGTGGGACTCCCGCACAGCGACCCGGTGCTCGACGGGCCCGTCATCCAGACCGCCGACGACATCGCCCTGCGCGGCGGGGTCAAGATCGCCGACATCATGCGCACGGTCCGCGAGGCGCACGAGGCGACGGGCGCGCCGATCCTCGTCATGACGTACTGGAACCCGATCGACCGCTACGGCGTGGAGCGCTTCACCGCCGAACTCGCCGACGCGGGCGGCGCCGGGTGCATCCTGCCCGACCTGCCGGTCCAGGAGTCCGGACTGTGGAGGGAGCACGCCGAGAAGCACGGTCTCGCCACCGTCTTCGTCGTCGCCCCGAGCAGCAAGGACGCGCGCCTCGCCACCATCACGGCGGCGGGCTCCGGTTTCGTGTACGCCTCCTCGCTGATGGGTGTCACCGGCACCCGCGAATCGGTAGGCGAGCAGGCCCAGGACCTGGTGCGGCGCACCCGCGCCACCACCGACCTGCCGGTCTGCGTGGGCATCGGCGTATCCACCGCCGAGCACGCCCGGCAGGTCGCGGGCTTCGCCGACGGGGTGATCGTCGGCTCGGCCTTCGTCAAGCGGATGCTGGACGCCCCGGACGAGGCCGCGGGCCTCGCCGCCGTCCGTGCGCTGGCGGGCGAACTGGCCGAAGGCGTTCGAAAGCGCTGACAGCACTCGTCATCCGTACGGGTGGACCTGGGACCGGGGAGGCGCTGACGTGCCTCCCCGGTTCGTTCACGCGGTGTGAGCGAGAAGAACCAAGACCGAAGAAGAGCCGCGCGTGACCGGCTCGTCCAGCAGCGTGAGCAGGACCGGGCGCGGGACCGCCGCCGCCGCACGCTGATCGTCTCGACCGCCGTGGTGGGAGTGCTGGCGCTCGCCGCCGTGATCGGCGTGATCGCCGCCAACGCCGGCAAGAGCGGGAAGGACGGCGAAGCGGGGCCCGCCGTCACCCCGTCCGGCGCGATGGGGGAGGACGGACTCGCCCTCCAGGTCGGAGCCGACGACGCGCCGTCCACGCTCACGATCTGGGAGGACTTCCGCTGCCCGGTCTGTGCCCAGTTCGAGAACGCCTTCCGCGACACGATCACGGAGCTCACGGACAGCGGACAGCTCAAGGTGGAGTACCACCTGGCCACGATCATCGACGGCAATCTCGGCGGCAGCGGGTCGCTGCGCGCGGCCAACGCGGCCGCCTGCGCCCAGGACGTCGGCAAGTTCGCCCCGTACCACGACGTCCTCTACCGCAATCAGCCCGCGGAGACCGACGACGCCTTCGGCGACAACGCCAAGCTGATCGAGCTGGCCGGCAAGGTGGACGGCCTGGACACCCCCGCCTTCCGCAGCTGTGTGGAGGACGGCACGCACGACGGCTGGGTCGAGAAGTCCAACAAGGCCTTCACCGAGGGCGGGTTCGAGGGCACGCCGACCGCGCTGCTCAACGGCGAGTCGGTCTTCCCGAAGAAGGGGGACGAGCAGATCTCCGTGGCCAACCTCAAGAAGTGGGTCGAAGAGGCGAACAAGGGCAAGAAACCGGGCACCGTCGGGGCCACGCCGTAGGCCGGGAGGGCGTCCCGGCGGATACTCCGCCGGGGGTCCCGTTATCCAGAAGTTGCCGGACGGCTTGCCGTACGTCCCGTCCGGCAGGGTAGCGTCGACCTCGTCATGAACCTTGCCTTCATTCCCAGCCCGTCGACCGGGGTGATCGAGCTCGGCCCGATCCCGCTCCGCGGCTACGCGTTCTGCATCATCATCGGTGTCTTCGTCGCCGTCTGGTTCGGCAACAAGCGCTGGATCGCCAGAGGCGGCAAAGCCGGCACCGTCGCCGACATCGCCGTCTGGGCCGTGCCCTTCGGCCTGGTCGGCGGCAGGCTCTACCACGTGATCACCGACTACCAGCTGTACTTCAGCGACGGTGAGAACTGGGTGGACGCCTTCAAGATCTGGGAGGGCGGCCTCGGGATCTGGGGCGCGATCGCGCTCGGCGCGGTCGGTGCCTGGATCGGCTGCCGCCGCCGTGGGATCCCGCTTCCCGCCTGGGCGGACGCGCTGGCCCCCGGCATCGCCCTCGCCCAGGCGATCGGCCGCTGGGGCAACTGGTTCAACCAGGAGCTGTACGGCAAGCCGACGGACGTGCCCTGGGCGCTGAAGATCAGCGAGGGCGCGAACCGGGTCGAGGGCACCTACCACCCGACGTTCCTGTACGAGTCGCTGTGGTGCGTCGGCGTCGCGCTCCTGGTCGTCTGGGCGGACCGCCGCTTCAAGCTCGGACACGGCCGGGCCTTCGCGCTGTACGTCGCGGCGTACTGCGCGGGACGCGCCTGGATCGAGTACCTGCGTGTCGACGAGGCGCACCACGTGCTGGGCCTCCGGCTCAACGTGTGGACCGCGATCATCGTGTTCGCGCTCGCCGTGACGTACATCGTGATCTCGGCGAGGACGCGCCCCGGCCGCGAGGAGATCGTCGAGCCGGCCGCGGTGGACCTCACCAAGGACGGCGAGAAGGCCGCCGACGCCTCCTCCGGCGCAGGCTCCTCCCCGGCCGCCGACGCCTCCTCCGGCGCGGGCTCCTCCCCGGACGCCGACGCCGATGATCCCGAGTCGCAGGCGACGGGGTCGGAGGCCGGCGAAACTCCGCAGAAGGCCGACAGGAGCTGACGCTCCGCAGACCGCCGAAGGGGCCGCCGGACCGTAGAGGTCCGGCGGCCCCTTCGCGCATGCCACGGCCTCAACGCCGCCGCGCCAGCGAGAGTGTCCGTTCCGCGGTCGCGACCACCGCGGCGTCGACGAACCTCCCGTCCGGCAGGGCCTGCGCCCCCGCCTCGGTCCGGGACGCCTCCAGGATCTGTTCCGCCGCCTCGACCTCGCGCGCCGTGGGCCGGAACGCCCGCTCGATGACCGGCAGCTGGCGGGGATGGATCGCCGTCCGTCCGAGCAGACCGAGGTCCCTCCCGTGCGCACAGGACGACCGCAGCCCGGACAGGTCCCGGACATCGGGGTACACCGACATCACGGGCGGGTCGAGACCGGCGGCCCGTGCGGCGGTCACCACACGGCTGCGCGGCCAGTCGAGACCGGGATCGCCCTGGACCCCCAGGTCCGCCCGGAGATCCGCCTCGCCCAGTGCGACCCCCCGTACGGCGTGATGTGCCCCGGCGATCGAGTACGCGTGCTCGATGGCCAGTGCGGACTCCAGCAGCGGATACAGCGGTACGCCCGGCGCAAGAGCCGCGACATGGTGCACGGACGCCGCGTGTGTGATCTTGGGAAGCCGCATCCCGGCCAGCCCCGGCAGCCCCGCCAGTGCCTTCACGTCGTCCTCGCCGTGCACCCGGACATGGACCGGCACGGACAGCGGGTCCACCGTGACCGGATCCGAGAGGAGCTCCGCCGTCGCCTTCCGCGCGTACTCCTTGCGGTCCGGGGCGACCGCGTCCTCCAGGTCGACGATCACCACGTCCGCGCCCGAGCCGAGCGCCTTGCGCACCACCCCGGGACGGTCCCCGGGAACGTACAGCCAGGTCAGCGCCACCTCCGGGCTGCTCACAGCGTGCCCTCGTCCCGCAGCTCCGCGATCGCCGGCGCGGAGAGGCCGGCCTCCGCCAGGATCTCGTCCGTGTCCGCTCCGTGCGGCCGGCCGGCCCAGCGGACCGCCCCCGGGGTCTCCGAGAGCCGGAACAGCACGTTCTGCATCCGCAGCGGTCCCAGCTCCGGATCGTCGACCTCGGTGATCGTGCCCAGCGCCCGGTACTGGGGATCCTCCATCACATCCCGCACGTCGTGGATCGGCGCGATCGCCGCCTCGGCCTTCTCGAACGCGTCCACCGCCTCCTCCCGGGTGCGCCGCGCGATCCAGTGGCCCACCGCCTCGTCGAGTTCGTCCGCGTGCTCGGCGCGTGTGCTCCCCGCGGAGAACCACGGCTCCTCGATCAGTTCCGGGCGCCCCACCAGTCGCATCACGCGTTCCGCGACCGACTGGGCCGAGGTCGAGACGGCGACCCAGTGGCCGTCGGCGGTGCGGTAGGTGTTGCGCGGCGCGTTGTTGCGGGAGCGGTTGCCGGTGCGCGGCTGGACGTAGCCGAGCTGGTCGTACCAGAGAGGCTGCGGCCCCAGCACGGTCAGGATCGGCTCGATGATCGCCATGTCCACGACCTGCCCGGCTCCGGTGCGGTCACGCCCGGCCAGCGCCGTCATCACCGCGTACGCCGTGGCCAGCGCCGCGATCGAATCGGCGAGCCCGAACGGCGGCAGGGTCGGCGGCCCGTCCGGCTCCCCGGTGACGGCGGCGAAGCCGCTCATCGCCTCGGCGAGCGTGCCGAAGCCCGGCCGGTGGGCGTACGGGCCCTTCTGCCCGAAGCCCGTGACCCTGGCCAGCACCAGCCGGGGGTTGACGGCACGCAGCTCCTCCCAGCCCAGTCCCCAGCGTTCCAGGGTGCCCGGCCGGAAGTTCTCGATGATCACGTCGGTGTCCGCGGCGAGCCGCAGCAGGACGTCCCGGCCGCCGGGGGCGGAGAGATCGAGGGTCAGTGTGCGCTTGTTCCGGCCGAGCAGCTTCCACCACAGGCCGATGCCGTCCTTGGCGGGGCCGTGACCACGCGAGGGATCGGGTTTGCGAGGGTGCTCGACCTTGATGACCTCGGCCCCGAAGTCCCCGAGCATGGTGGCCGCGAGCGGCCCGGCGAAGAGTGTGGCGAGATCCAGGACCCGCAGGCCGGCGAGCGGCGGCGTCGTCGGAGCAGCAGTCATGCCGCACCGATCTCACTGCGGTAGGGCATGGACGTCGAGGCGCCGGGTCTCTGCACACAGAGCGCCGCGGCCGAGGACGCCCAGGCCACCGCCTCGGGCACGGCCCGGCCCTCGCCGAGCGCCACGGCGAGCGTGCCGACGAAGGTGTCCCCGGCGCCCGTCGTGTCGACCGCGGTCACCTCCGGGGCCGGGAAGAGGACCGGTTCGCTGCCCCGGGCCGCGTACAGGCAGCCCTTTCGGCCGAGCGTGATCACCACCTCGGGGACCTCGCGGAGCAGGATCTGCGCCGCGGCGTGCGGTTCCTCGTAGCCGGTCAGTGCCGCCGCTTCGTGCTCGTTGGGGATCAGCAGGTCGACGGCGTCCAGCAGCCCGGACGGCAGCGGCTGCACGGGGGAGGGGGTGAGGATCGTCCTCACACCGTGGGTCTTCGCCGTGCGCGCCGCTTCGGTCACGGCGGCCATCGGGAGTTCCAGCTGCAGGAGCAGCAGGCCCGCCGCGGCGACGGCTGCCTGCCCTCCGGGGCCGAGGGCGGTCACCGAGCCGTTCGCGCCGGGGATCACCACGATCGCGTTGGCCCCCTCGTCGTCGACGACGATGTGCGCGGTGCCGCTGGGCCCCGCCACGGTGTGCAGCAGTTCCGTGTCCACGCCTGCGTGCTCCAGGTTCGTGCGGAGCAGCGAACCGTACTCGTCGGTCCCGACCGCGCCGATCATCACCACCTCCCCTCCCGCGCGGGCCGCGGCGACGGCCTGGTTCGCCCCCTTGCCGCCGGGGACGGTCCGGAACTCCCGCCCGGTGACGGTCTCCCCGCGCCCGGGTGCCCGGGCGACGTAGGCGACCAGGTCCATGTTGGTGCTTCCGAGCACCGCGATCGCTGTCATGAGCGGCGTACCTCCTGGTAGGTCAGTTCCGCGAGGGTGTCGAAGCCGACGGAGTCGAATCCGGGCACGGACGTGGCGAGGCGGTTCTTGAGCGGGGCGGTCCAGTGGTCGGGCAGTGCGGCGGCCCGCCCGGCCAGCAGCCCCGCGAGCGAGCCGGCCGTCGCACCGTTCGAGTCGGTGTCCCAGCCACCGGACACCGCGCAGCCGATGGAGCGGCCGAAGTCCCCGTCCGCGTGGGTGAGGGCGGCGGCGAGGAGCGCCGCGTTGGGCAGGACGTGCACCCAGTGGTGGGTGGATCCGTAGGTGTCGTGGAGACGGTCCACGACCGTGTCGAAGTCCCGTTCCGCGCGCGCCGCCTGGACACCCAGGCGCACCGCGCGGGCGTACCGGGAGCGGGGCGGCACCACGCGCAGCCCCGCCGCCAGGCAGCCGTGCACATCCGTCTCCCCGCCCGCCGCCTCCGCCAGGGCGGCGGCGGTGAACATCGCGCCGTAGACCCCGTTGGCCGTGTGGGTCAGGACCGCGTCCCGGTGGGCCTGTTCCGCGGCGGCGCCCGGGTCGCCGGGGTGGGTCCAGCCGTGCACGTCGGCCCGGATCTGGGCGCCGATCCACTCCCGGAACGGGTTGCGGTGACGCGCCGTGTCCGGCGGCTCGACGCCGTCGAGCAGATTGCGGTACGCGACGCGCTCGGCGGTGAAGACGCGGCCCGCCGGGAGCTCGTCGAGCCACAGCCGGGCGAGGTCGGACGTGCTGAAACCGCGTCCGTGCCTCTGGAGCAACAGCACGGTCAGCAACGCGTAGTTGAGATCGTCGTCCTCCGGCATCCCGTCGATGTTCTCCGCCAGGGAGGTGGGCGCCGAGCGGCGGTTCCAGGGGTGGGCTGCGGCCAGTTCACCGGGCAGGCCCCGGGCGGTGAACCATGTGGTGAGCGGCCAGTTGCCGGTGGCGCGGGCCAGGGCGCGGATGCCGGCCAGCGGAAGCTTCTCGACCGGTTTGCCCAGCAGGCAGCCCGCGGCCCGGCCCAGCCAGGCCGCGTGCAGACGGTCGGGCCCGAGGGTCACGGGGCGCGTGCGCGGGGCGGGCCATCGGGTGCAGGCGGCCCGGATCCCGGAGAGCCCGGTCGGCTCGTCCTCGGCCAACGGGCTCTCGATGAGCGCGAGTTCGTCCAGCAGCTGTTCGGCGAGCGCCCGCAGGCCGCGCGGCGCGGGGGGCTCCGAAGCCCCCGCACGCTCCGGGGCGGGGGCGCCGCCCGCCGCGTACCAGCGCTGTTCGACGTCCCTGACGTCCCCGACGTCCCGGCCGTCCTGTGCGGCCTGGCGCAGCTCGTGACCCACCAGGTCCTCGGGCTGGACCCAGGTCAGGCGTACGGTCACCGGCCGGGGCCCGTCAGTGCGGCGAAAGCCGCCTCGTGCGCGCGGCGCCGCTTCGTGTCCCGTACGAAGATCTCGCGGGCCACCTCCGCGAGGGCCCGCGCCGGGGCGTGCAGATCGAGGCGGCTGGCCTCGGCGACCGTCTTCACCCATGTCGCGGGGATCGCCTGTTCGCCGTGGAGCGCGCCCGCGAGCGCGCCGCTCATCGTGGCGATCGAGTCGCAGTCGCGGCCGTAGTTGACCGAGCCGAGCACCGTGTGCCGGTAGTCGCCGTCACCGACGAGCAGCATTCCGAGCGCCACCGGCAGTTCCTCGACGGAGTGCAGCCGCGAGGGCCGCCGGGCGCCGAGAGAGGGGTCGCGGTAGTGGGGCCCCACCGTGTCGAACGGGGCGACGGCGGCGCGCAACGGCACCAGCGCGGACTCGAAGTCCGTGTAGCGGGAGGCGACTTCGCACGCCGACTCGATCGCCGACCGGGTGCCGTCCTTGGCGAGCGCCAGTGCCGTCTCGACGACGGAGGCGGGGCTGGCCTCCGGGGCGCACGCGGCGGCGACGGCGGCGGCCAGGACCCCGGCCGCCTCCCTCCCGTACGAGGACTGGTGGGCGCCGGCGACGTCGAGCGCCTCCGCGTACGCCGCTTCCGGGTGGGCGGCGTTCACGAGGCCGACCGGGGCCATGTACATCGCCGCCCCGCAGTTGACGATGTTCCCCGATCCGGCCTCGCGGGGGTCGGCGTGCCCGTAGTGCAGCCGCGTGACGATCCACTTCTCGGCGAGGAAGATCCGCTGGAGGGGGAGCGCCTCGGCCTCCAGCTCCGGGATCCAGCGGGGCCGTGACATCAGGTCCGGTACGAGGTGGTCGGCGACGGCGTACGCGTCGAGGTGGCCGCGCACCTTCTCGTACACCCGGACCAGCGCATGGGTCATCAAGGTGTCGTCGGTGACGTGTCCGTCCCCCTTGTGGTACGGGGCGATGGGGCGTGCCGTGCGCCAGTCGTCGCCGTACCAGGGCCCGACGACGCCCGTCACCCGGCCGCCGTGACGCTCGGCGATCTGCTCGGGTGTCCAGCCCTCGACGGGGCCGCCGAGCGCGTCCCCGACGGCCGCGCCGACGAGGGCTCCGGTGATGCGTTCATCCAGGGTGAGCGTCGTGGTGGTGCCGGCCGCGAGCGGTTCGGATGTTTTGTGTGCCATGCCGGAATTGTCCACCCGGGGTGGCCGGTTCCGTGGCTGCCAGCTGCCCGGCGAGTTCGATGAGGTCCGTGCCGGCGAGCCGGGGCAGCGCACACCCCGCCAGCGTCCGGCAGGCCTCCCGCCAGCCCGCGGGCACGGTCGCCGCCCCGCCCAGCGCCCCGGTCAGGGTCCCCGCGAGCGCGGGCGCCGAATCGGCGACCCGGGACAGGCAGGCCGCGGCGGGGACGGCCTGGGCGAGCTCGCCCCGGGCCGCGGTCGTCAGCGCGAGGGCGACCGGCACGGTCTCGGCCGCGGCGATCCCGTAGCTGTAGACGTGGTCGACGATCTGATGCTCCAGCACGGGGACGAGGGCGAAGGCACCCGCCGCCTCGCCCGCGAACTCCCGTGCCAGCCGTACGGCGTGGACGGCGTTACGGGCGATCTCGGTGCCGTCGGGAAGCTGGTCGAGCGCGGCGTTCACCACCGTGTCGACGTCCGCCCCGGCGAGGGCCTCGGCGATCGCGGCGGCGATGGCACGTGCGCCGTGCACCCCGTCACCGTCCTGGGTGTACCGGGCGTCGAACTCGGCGAGGCCGGCCGCCGCCGCGGGGTCGCCGGGGTGCACGACCGCGAGGACGGCGGCCCGCACGCAGGCCGCGTCGTCGAAGTAGTGCGGATTGTCGTGGCCGGTGGCGGGCGGGCGCAGCCCGGCGGCCAGATTGCCGAGCCCGGCCCGTACGGAGATCCGGGCACGCAGCGGAAGGACGGCCGACTCGACCTCGGGCGCCCGGGCACTCGCGGCGGCGACCTTCGCCGCCAGCGCGTTCCACGAGCGGTCGACCGCGTCCCGCATCCGGTGGCCGGGGGAGAGGTCCGGTGCGTGGTCGGCGGCGGCGGCCAGCACGGTCCGCGCGGTGAAGGCGGCCCACTCGGCGTCGTCGGACGGGCCGAGCCGCAGCGGTTCCGGCGGCTGGTTGAGGGCGATCGGCACGGGGAGCGTCGTCGTGGCGTTCTGCTCCGCGAAGGTGTCCAGCTCCCGGGTGAGCCGCCTCGTCCACTCCGGCATCCGCGCCGCCCGGTGGCGCGCGGCGGGCCACCCGGCGGCGTCGCCGGCGGCCAGCCCGAGCAGCAGCCCCTCGATCCTGACCTGCCTGGCCGGTGCGCCCTGCTCCGCGGCGCCGCTCGGGGCCGCCGGTCCGGCGGTGATCCGGATGGCCACGTGCGGAGCGGGCTCCACCGGTACGGGCGGCGTCCCCCGTGGGGCGCGACGGGCGGCGGTCACCGCGCGTCCCGCAGGGCGCCGGAGGCCGGAGAGCCCGGTCCGGTGCGTACGGGCGTGTGCCACGGGGCGTCTGCCGGATGTGCGCCGGAGCAGGGGGCGCCGGACATCTCCGCGCGCGGGGACACGGGCACGGCGCCGGGCTCCGGGCACGGGACGGGTTCCCCGCTCCGGGCGGGCTCCCGGGCCGCCGTGTCGGGCTCCCGGTTCAGGGTGGGCGGCGCCCCGGGCTGATCCTCCCCGTCGTCCGGGGTGAGCAGCTCCGCGATGTCCAAGACGTGATAGCCCCGCATCGACGGCAGGCAACTGCCCCGCACCGGGCCGATCGCCGCCGCCCAGTCACGGGGGATGGCGGACGCCCCGTGCAGCGCGCCCGCCAGCGCGCCCGCCACGGCGGCCGTGGTGTCGGCGTCGCGGCCCATGTTCACGGCCGTGAGCACCGCCGTACGGAAGTCGCCGCGCGCCGCCGTGAGGGCGCCGAAGGCCAGGCCCACCGCCTCAGGCGCCAGGTCCGTCCACGGGTACCCGCCGATCACCACGGCGGAGCGCACCGCACGCTCCCCCGTCAGCCGGTCCGGGTACGAGCGCTGCGCGGCCGTGACCGCGCGGCGCAGCGAGCGGGCCGTCCAGGAGTCCATCGGTACGACCGAGAGTGCGGCGGCGATCACCGAGGCGAGGCCCGCCCCGACCATCGCGGCGGCCACCCCCGCCGCGACCGCCTGCCCTCCGTAGATGCCCTCCCCGTCATGGCTGACCGACCCGTCCACCGCCACCAGGCGCGCCGCCTCGGCCGGCCGGCCCGCCGCGAAGACCCCGAACGGCGCCGCCCGCATCGCGAGACCGTCGCTCCAGGCGTGCCGGTGCTGGGCCGAGATCGGGGCGGCGAGGCCGCGCCGCAGGTTCTCCAGCGTTCCGCGCTCGCTGAATCCGGCACCCCGGAAGGGGCCCTCGTCGAGATCGGCGATCCAGTGGTGCCAGGCCCGCTCGACGTGCGGGACGGTGAGCGCCGAGCCGTGCCGGGCCAGCAGGAGCCCGGAGAAGATCGCGTACTCGGTGTCGTCGGTCCCGGCAGGGTCGTCGCTGACGAAACCCTCGATGCGGCCCCAGCGGCGGCGGATCTCGGACGGACGCATGTTCTCCGCAGGTGCGCCGAGCGCGTCCCCCACCGCGAGCCCCAGCAACGCTCCCCGCGCCCGGTCACCCGTGCCCGCCACCGGACCGTCCGCCATGAGCCCCATCGTGTCGACCCTTCGCTCGCAACCGGAACAGACCGGATACGCGAGGTTTCCCCGCTCGCGCCGAGAGGAGGCGCGTATTTCGTACAAATCGGCTGCACGGGTGACGCCTCGGTGGCAGGTAAGTTCGGCCTTCCTTGCTGGCGGGAGGCCTTTTTCGTGCGTACTTTCGACGGTGCGGAGCGGAATGGAACACGGGGTCCGCTCCCGGAAAAGGGGAGAGCTGTGTCCATCATCGAGACCGACGCCGTACTGCACGAGGCCCACCGGGACAACCACACCCACCGTGACGTCAACGGCGGCTGGCTGCGGCCCGCGGTGTTCGGCGCCATGGACGGTCTCGTCTCCAACCTCGCCCTGATGACGGGCGTCGCCGGAGGGGCGGTCTCCCAGCAGACCATCGTCATCACGGGCCTGGCGGGGCTCGCCGCGGGCGCGTTCTCGATGGCCGCGGGGGAGTACACCTCCGTCGCCTCGCAGCGCGAGCTCGTCGAGGCCGAGCTCGCCGTCGAGCGGCGCGAGCTGCGCAAGCACCCCAAGGACGAGATGCGGGAGCTCGCCGCGCTCTACGAGTCCCGGGGAGTCGAACCCGCGCTCGCCCAGGAGGTCGCGCGGCAGCTCTCCAGGGACCCGGAGCAGGCTCTCGAGATACACGCCCGCGAGGAGCTGGGCATCGACCCGGGCGACCTGCCCTCGCCGCTCGTGGCCGCCGTGTCCTCCTTCGGCGCCTTCGCCCTGGGCGCCCTGCTGCCCGTCCTGCCCTACCTGCTCGGCGCCACCCAGCTGTGGCCCGCCGTGCTGCTCGCCCTGGCCGGCCTGTTCGGCTGCGGAGCGGTGGTGGCCAGGGTGACGGCGCGGACCTGGTGGTTCAGCGGACTGCGCCAGCTCGTGCTCGGCGGGACCGCCGCGGCGATCACCTACGGCCTGGGCACGCTGTTCGGCGTGGCGGTCGGCTGACGGGCTTCGGGGCGGGCGCGACCGCGGGGGAATACGGGGCATCACCGGTGGCAGCGCCGATGGGACGAAGACAGGCCCCGTGCCGGAGCCTGCCTTCGTGCAACCGCTACCGGATGCCGGCGAAGTTCTTCCAGCCGGTGCCGATCTTGACGCCGGAGCCGATGCCGCCGGCGCCGTTGCCTGCATAGCGGTACAGGTCACCGGTACTGGTGCGGCCGAGGATGTCGTCCTTGCCGTCGCCGGTGAGGTCACCGATGCCGACGAAGTCGGCCATGCCTCCCCACCCGGAACCGATCTTCGTGCCGGAGGAGATGGTGCTCCGGCCCGTGCCGTTGTAGCGGTACAGGTCGCCGTTGGCGGTGCGGGCGACAAGGTCCGCGTGCTTGTCACCGTTGAGGTCACCGGCGCCGACGATGGTCAGGCCGTTCCAACTGGTACCGATCCGGCCGGCGGGGGTGAGGACGCCGCCGCTGGTGCCCGCGAACAGGTGCAGGTCGCCGGTCGCGGTCTCGCGGGCCACCAGGTCGGGCAGGCCGTCCGAGGTGAAGTCGCCGGAGTAGGTCAGACCGTCGAAGCCCGACCAGCCGCTGTTCACCCGCAGCGACGGGGACTGGGGCGTGACGACGGTGCCCCGCGGCGGGCTGTAGCGGTGAAGAGAGCCCGTCGCGTCGGTGACCAGGGTGTCGTTCGCTCCGTCACCGTTGAGGTCGCCGAAGGGAATGAGCGTGGACGTCGTGGGCCAGGTCCCGCCGTCGGCGGTCACCGACACCCTGCCGGCCGCGTTGCCCTGGTACACGAGCAGCGAGCCGTTCGTCCCGCGTGCGTACAGGTCCGGGAAGCCGTCGTCACCCACGTGGTCCCGGTGCGCGGGCGGTGCGGCCGGCTTCGTGGCTCCCGTCGCCGTCGTCCAGACCTGCTCGATCGAGTGGTAGTCCTCCGTCAGTCCGAGCTGCTTGTTCCACACGGCCACGGCACGGCCGTCCGCGCCGGTGGCGACGGAGCCCTGCGCGTGGAGGTTGACCTGCCCCACGTGCACGGCCGGGCCCCAGGCGCCGTCGGAGCGCACCACGGCCCACAGTTCGCCGTCGAGCGTCGTCCACATGGCGGTGAGTGAGCCGTCGAGGCCCATGGCCGGGCCCCAGAGCTTGAACACCTCCGCCCCGGCAACCGTGCGGGGCTGTGACCACGTGCCGTCCAGCGCACGGGTGGCCGTCCGCAGCAGGGTGCTGTCACTGGACCACAACGCGGTCACCCGGCCGTCGGGTTCGAGCTGCGGCGGTGAGGTGGTACCCCGGTGCGTGTCTGCGGGCAGGTCTTCCGTACCACCCCATGTCGTGCTGCCGGCCGGGCGGTAGACGAGCGAGCGGGTGAGACCGGCCCCCCACCAGCTGACCAGGGACGCGCCGCCGGCAGCCACCCGCACGTCCAGTTCGAGCAGGTCGTCACCGGTCTTCAGCGCCTCGGGGGCGCTCCAGTCGGCCGAGCCCGCCGCCCGGCTCGCCACCCGCACCAGCTCCGGCCCGTCGAGGTCCGCCTGCCAGGCGACGGTCACCGCACCGTCGTCCGCCGCCGCCGCCTTCAGTGCGTAGGAATAACCGCTGCTGATCGGGACCGCCTCGGACCATGTGCCTCCCGGTGCGGCCAGGTCGGAGGCGTACAGTCCGTCTTCCTGCTGGTCCCCCCCTGGAGCCGGCTCGCCGTTCCAGACAGCGGTGAGGCGGCCGCCGGGTCCACTCACCAGTACGAGGTCGTACACGTAGGCGGCGGGTGTGAAAGGTGCGGGCGCCGTCCACGCCGCCGCTCCGGCCGTGAGCCTCGACGTGCTGTACGGGCCCGAGTCGTCCGTCCTGGCGTGCCCCCAGCCGACGGTTACCGAGCCGTCCGCCTCGGTGACCAGGTGCACGTCGCGCACGTAGTGCTGGGCGGACGCGATACGGACCGGAGCACCCCATGAGGTGGCTTCGGCCGGCCGGGTCGCCCCCCAGAGTTCCTGCGGACCGTCCGCGGTGCCACGGGTCCACACGGTCACGGCGGTGCCGTCCGGCGTCACCTTCACGCCCGGGCTGGTGTTCGCGCTGCTCGTGCTGGTCAGAGCTGTGGGCGGCCCCCACGCCCGGTCGGAGGCCGAAGCCGCCGGAGCCGTCAGGACGAGTGCTGCCGTCACACTCGCGCCGATCGCCCCGCACATCAGCACGGGTATGAGCCCCATTCCGATGATCTTGGTTCTACGCATGCGTATCCCCCCAGTCGTATGGATAAACGACCTTGAAGTTAACAGGGGGTACCGGGCCTCACCAGCGGTTTCAAGTCGCTTCGGCCGTGTGTGGACGCGGGGAGGCGGCCTTCTCGGCTTTTCCTGCCGGGCCCCCGCTGCGGCGGTTCAAGGCCCCGTCGGTGGCTCCGGGGGTGACCTGGTGTGACGTACGTCGTGGCACACGCCTCTGGGCGGATGGGGTGAGGCGGCCTTAAAATGAGACGCTATGCAGTGCTACACATAAGTAGCCGTTACTCGGCGGTTTCGAATCCATGACCGCTGGGAAATAGCCGTAGACACTCGCGGGCAACGACGCCTGCTCTCTGCGGTCTCCCCGGACGGTGATCCACAAGGATCCTTCCGATCATGACCCACCCGCACCACGACTCCGTGGTGTCCGCATGCTGGAACACTCTTTCCGCTTTTTGAGAAGCGTTCCATCATGTAACCTGCACGAAATTTCGCAGAGGGCCAGCGTCGTCCCTCGGCACAGCACATGCCACGACGACGACGGGAGAGCCGATGCGTTCCGACGCCTGGTCGCCCATGGACGGTCGCCCTGTCCAGCAGGGGATGTATGACCCCCGTAACGAGCACGACGCCTGTGGCGTCGGGTTCGTGGCCACTCTGACCGGTGTGGCCAGCCATGAGCTGGTCGAGCAGGCGCTGACCGTATTGCGCAACCTCGAACACCGCGGCGCCACAGGATCCGAGCCCGACTCGGGTGACGGTGCCGGCATTCTCCTTCAGGTCCCGGACGCCTTCCTCCGTGAAGAGGTCGCGTTCGAGCTCCCCGAGGCCGGCTCCTACGCCGTCGGCATCGCCTTCCTGCCCGCGGACGACGCCACCGACTCCGTGAAGCAGATCGAGAAGATCGCCGCCGAAGAGGGCCTCGACGTCCTCGGCTGGCGCCAGGTCCCGGTCACGCCGGACATCCTCGGCAACGGCGCCCGCGCCGTCATGCCGGAGTTCCGCCAGCTGGTCGTCGGCGACGGTACGAGCGCCGGCATCGCGCTGGACCGCAAGGCCTTCGTCCTGCGCAAGCGCGCCGAGCGTGAGGCCGGGGTGTACTTCCCCTCGCTCTCCGCACGCACGATCGTCTACAAGGGCATGCTCACCACCGGGCAGCTGGAGCCGTTCTTCCCGGACCTCTCCGACCGCCGCTTCGCCACCACGGTCGCGCTCGTCCACTCCCGCTTCTCCACCAACACCTTCCCCAGCTGGCCGCTCGCCCACCCGTACCGCTTCGTCGCGCACAACGGCGAGATCAACACGGTCAAGGGCAACCGCAACTGGATGAAGGCCCGCGAGTCCCAGCTCGCCTCCAGCCTCTTCGGCGAGGCGCAGCTCGACCGGATCTTCCCCGTCTGCACCCCGGACGCCTCCGACTCCGCCTCCTTCGACGAGGTCCTGGAGCTGCTCCACCTGGGCGGACGCTCGCTGCCGCACTCGGTGCTGATGATGGTCCCCGAGGCGTGGGAGAACCACGCGTCCATGGACCCGGCCCGCCGCGCCTTCTACCAGTACCACTCCACGATGATGGAGCCCTGGGACGGCCCGGCCTGCGTCACCTTCACCGACGGCACCCAGGTCGGTGCGGTCCTCGACCGCAACGGTCTGCGCCCCGGCCGCTACTGGGTCACCGACGACGGCCTCGTCGTCCTCTCCTCCGAGGTCGGCGTCCTGGACATCGACCCGGCCAAGGTCGTCCGCAAGGGCCGCCTCCAGCCCGGCAAGATGTTCCTCGTCGACACCGCCGAGCACCGCATCATCGAGGACGACGAGATCAAGGCGTCCCTGGCCGCCGAGAACCCGTACCAGGAGTGGCTGGAAACCGGCGAGATCGAGCTCGAGGACCTCCCCGAGCGCGAGCACATCGTCCACACCCACGCCTCGGTCACCCGCCGCCAGCAGACCTTCGGCTACACCGAGGAGGAGCTCCGCGTCCTCCTCGCCCCGATGGCCCGCACCGCAGGCGAACCCCTCGGCTCCATGGGCACCGACTCGCCGATCGCCGCGCTCTCCGAGCGCCCCCGGCTGCTCTTCGACTACTTCACCCAGCTGTTCGCCCAGGTCACCAACCCGCCGCTGGACGCCATCCGCGAAGAGCTCGTCACCTCGCTGCGCTCCACGCTCGGACCCCAGGGGAACATCCTGGAGCCGTCCGCCGCCGCGTGCCGGGCGGTCACGCTGCCCTTCCCGGTGATCGACAACGACGAGCTGGCCAAGCTCATACACATCAACGCCGACGGCGACATGCCGGGCATGAAGGCCGCCACCCTCTCCGGTCTCTACCGCGTCAGCGGTGGCGGCGAGGCCCTCGCCGCCCGGATCGAGCAGATCACCGCCGAGGTCGACGCCGCCATAGAGGACGGCGCCCGCCTCATCGTCCTGTCCGACCGGCACTCCGACGCCGAGCACGCGCCGATCCCCTCGCTGCTGCTCACCTCGGCCGTCCACCACCACCTCATCCGCACCAAGCAGCGCACCCAGGTGGGCCTGCTGGTCGAGGCCGGCGACGTCCGCGAGGTCCACCACGTCGCGCTCCTCATCGGATACGGCGCCGCCGCCGTCAACCCGTACCTCGCGATGGAGTCCGTCGAGGACCTCGTCCGCGCCGGTACGTTCATCGAGGGCATCGAGCCCGAGCTGGCCATCCGCAACCTGATCTACGCCCTCGGCAAGGGCGTCCTGAAGGTCATGTCCAAGATGGGCATCTCGACCGTCGCCTCCTACCGCGGCGCCCAGGTCTTCGAGGCCGTCGGCCTCGACGAGGCCTTCGTCGCCCAGTACTTCAACGGCACCGCCACCAAGATCGGCGGCGCCGGACTCGACGTCGTCGCCAAGGAGGTCGCCGCCCGGCACACCAAGGCGTACCCGGCCTCCGGCATCGCCGCGTCGCACCGTGCGCTGGAGATCGGCGGCGAGTACCAGTGGCGCCGCGAGGGCGAGCCGCACCTGTTCGACCCGGAGACGGTCTTCCGCCTCCAGCACGCCACCCGCAACCGCCGGTACGACATCTTCAAGAAGTACACCGGCCGGGTCAACGAGCAGTCCGAGCGCCTCATGACGCTCCGCGGCCTGTTCGGCTTCAAGAGCGGCCGCGAGCCGATCTCCATCGACGAGGTCGAGTCCGCCGCCGAGATCGTCAAGCGCTTCTCCACCGGCGCCATGTCGTACGGCTCCATCTCCCAGGAGGCGCACGAGACGCTCGCCGTCGCCATGAACCAGCTGGGCGGCAAGTCCAACACCGGTGAGGGCGGCGAGGACGCCGAGCGTCTCTACGACCCGGCGCGCCGCTCGTCCATCAAGCAGGTCGCCTCCGGCCGCTTCGGTGTCACCAGCGAGTACCTGGTCAACGCGGACGACATCCAGATCAAGATGGCGCAGGGCGCCAAGCCCGGCGAGGGCGGCCAGCTGCCCGGCCACAAGGTCTACCCGTGGGTCGCCAAGACCCGGCACTCCACCCCGGGCGTCGGCCTGATCTCGCCCCCGCCGCACCACGACATCTACTCCATCGAGGACCTGGCTCAGCTGATCCACGACCTCAAGAACGCCAACCCGGCGGCCCGCATCCACGTGAAGCTGGTCTCCGAGGTCGGCGTCGGAACGGTCGCCGCGGGTGTCTCCAAGGCCCACGCGGACGTCGTCCTCATCTCCGGCCACGACGGCGGCACGGGCGCCTCGCCGCTCACCTCGCTCAAGCACGCGGGCGGCCCCTGGGAGCTCGGCCTCGCCGAGACCCAGCAGACCCTGCTGCTCAACGGCCTGCGCGACCGCATCGTCGTCCAGACCGACGGCCAGCTCAAGACGGGCCGCGACGTCGTCATCGCCGCGCTGCTGGGCGCCGAGGAGTTCGGTTTCGCGACCGCGCCGCTCGTCGTCTCCGGCTGCGTCATGATGCGCGTCTGTCACCTCGACACCTGCCCGGTCGGCATCGCCACCCAGAACCCCGTCCTGCGCGACCGGTTCTCCGGCAAGGCCGAGTACATCGTCAACTTCTTCGAGTTCATCGCCGAAGAGGTCCGCGAGATCCTCGCCGAGCTCGGCTTCCGCACGATCGAGGAGGCCGTCGGCCACGCCGAACTCCTCGACACCGAGCGGGCCGTCACGCACTGGAAGGCACAGGGTCTCGACCTCGAGCCCCTCTTCTACGTGCCCGAGCTGCCCGAGGGCGCGGTGCGCCACCAGATCGCCGAGCAGGACCACGGCCTGGCCAAGGCCCTCGACAACGAGCTGATCAAGCTCGCGGCCGACGCCCTGGGCGCCGACAGCCCCGAGACCGCCCAGCCCGTCCGGGCCCAGGTCGCGATCCGCAACATCAACCGCACCGTCGGCACCATGCTGGGCCACGAGGTGACCAAGAAGTTCGGCGGTGCGGGCCTGCCCGACGACACCATCGACATCACCTTCACCGGTTCCGCGGGCCAGTCCTTCGGCGCGTTCGTACCGCGCGGTGTGACGCTGCGCCTGGAGGGCGACGCCAACGACTACGTCGGCAAGGGCCTCTCCGGCGGCCGCGTCATCGTCCGCCCGGACCGCGGTGCCGACCACCTCGCCGAGTACTCCACCATCGCCGGCAACACCATCGGCTACGGTGCGACCGGTGGCGAGCTGTTCCTCCGCGGCCGGACCGGCGAGCGCTTCTGCGTCCGCAACTCCGGTGCCACGGTCGTCTCGGAAGGTGTGGGCGACCACGGCTGCGAGTACATGACCGGCGGTCACGCGGTCGTCCTCGGCGAGACCGGGCGCAACTTCGCCGCGGGCATGTCCGGCGGTATCGCGTACGTCATCGACCTCGACCTCGACAACGTCAACACCGGCAACGTCGGCGCCGTCGAGCTGCTCGACGACACCGACAGGCAGTGGCTGCACGACGTCGTGCGCCGCCACCAGGAGGAGACCGGCTCCACGGTCGCCGAGAAGCTGCTGGCCGACTGGGACACGTCGGCCGCCCGCTTCAGCAAGATCATCCCGTCCACCTACAAGGCAGTGCTCGCCGCCAAGGACGCCGCTGAGCTCGCCGGTCTCTCCGAGCAGGAGACCACCGAGAAGATGATGGAGGCGGCGACCAATGGCTGACCCCAAGGGCTTCCTGACCACCGGACGCGAGGTCGCCGAGACCCGCCCCGTCGGCGAGCGTGTCAAGGACTGGAACGAGGTCTACGTTCCGGGATCGCTGCTCCCGATCATCAGCAAGCAGGCCGGCCGCTGCATGGACTGCGGCATCCCGTTCTGCCACAACGGCTGTCCGCTCGGAAACCTCATCCCCGAGTGGAACGACTACGCCTACCGCGAGGACTGGTCGGCGGCGTCCGAGCGCCTGCACGCCACGAACAACTTCCCGGAGTTCACGGGCCGCCTGTGCCCCGCTCCGTGCGAGTCGGCGTGCGTCCTCGGGATCAACCAGCCGGCCGTCACCATCAAGAACGTCGAAGTCAGCATCATCGACAAGGCGTGGGACAGCGGCGACGTCACCCCGCAGCCGCCCGAGCGCCTCTCCGGCAAGACCGTCGCCGTCATCGGCTCGGGCCCGGCGGGACTCGCCGCCGCCCAGCAGCTGACGCGGGCCGGGCACACGGTCGCCGTCTTCGAGCGCGCGGACCGCATCGGGGGACTCCTCCGCTACGGCATCCCCGAGTTCAAGATGGAGAAGTCGCACATCAACCGCCGCATCGAGCAGATGCGCGCGGAAGGCACCAAGTTCCGCACGGAGGTGGAGATCGGCAAGGACATCGACGCCGCCAAGCTCCGCCGCCGCTACGACGCCGTCGTCATCGCGGCCGGTGCCACCGTCTCCCGCGACCTGCCCGTCCCGGGCCGCGACCTCAAGGGCGTGCACTTCGCGATGGAGTACCTCCCGCTCGCCAACAAGGTGCAGGAGGGCGACCTGACCGTCTCCCCGATCACCGCCGAGGGCAAGCACGTCGTCGTCATCGGCGGCGGCGACACCGGCGCCGACTGCGTCGGCACCGCCCACCGCCAGGGCGCGGCCTCCGTCACCCAGCTGGAGATCATGCCGCAGCCGGGCGAGGAGCGTAACGCCAACCAGCCCTGGCCGACCTTCCCGATGCTCTACAAGGTCACCTCCGCGCACGAGGAGGGCGGCGAGCGGCTCTACTCCGTCTCCACCACCCACTTCGAGGGCGACGAGGACGGCAACGTCCAGTCGCTGCACCTCATCGAGGTGGAGTTCAAGGACGGCAAGCTGGAGCAGAAGGCCGGCACCGAGCGTGTCATCCCGGCCCAGCTCGTCACCCTGGCCATGGGGTTCACCGGCACCGACCAGGCCAACGGCCTCGTCCAGCAGTTCGGCCTGGAGCTCGACGAGCGCGGCAACGTCGCGCGCGACGAGAACTACGCGACCAACGTCGACGGCGTCTACGTCGCCGGTGACGCCGGCCGCGGCCAGTCCCTCATCGTCTGGGCCATCGCCGAGGGCCGCTCCGCGGCACGCGGCGTGGACCGCTTCCTGACCGGGACGAGCGCCCTGCACGCCCCGATCCGCCCGACGGACCGTTCCCTGACGGTCTGACCACGGCACACAGACGTCCCGTACAACGGCGTACGGAACTGAACGCGGCGCCCGCCCCGTCCCCGACCGGACAAGGGAGGGCGCCGCGGCGCGTTCTCCCGCGCACCGGCGTGCCGGGCACGGTTCGGTTCAGCTGACCAGCCACAGCGCCGACACCGCGGCCAGGGTGCCCGCCACCGACAGCACCAGCCCGGTGCCGAGGAACCGGCCCATGCCGATCCGCGTCCCGTGCAGGCGGCAGCGCTCGAACCACAGCAGCGTCGCCAACGACGCCCACGGGGTGACGAGCGGCCCCACATTGACGCCGATCAGCAGCGCCAGCAACTGCTCGCGGTTCGCCACCGGGACGACCGCCTCACCCGCCAGGTAGGCCGGCAGGTTGTTCAGGACGTTCGACAGTCCCGCGCCCACCGCCGCCGACCGCAGCAGACCCAGGAAGCCGTCGTCCGAGCCGAGCGCGGACTCCAGCAGTTCGTGGAGCCCGTGCGCGTTGACCGTCTGCACGACCAGGAACATCCCCGGGACCAGCACCAGCAGCCGCCACGGCACCAGCGACAGCCGCAGCTCCTGCCTGCGCCGAACGGCGAAGGCGGCCACGACGACCACCATCGCGGCCAGCGACGCCGACCACAGCGGCACGTCCGCCACCAGAATCGCCAGCAGGAAGCCCGCGCAGGCCACCGAACAGATGCGCAGCAGGACGGGATCCCCGGCCACCGGCGCGCCCGGCGGGGTGTACCGGTCCTGTCCCTCGCCGCGCCGGCCACGGCGCCAGTAGAAGACCCACAGGCATGCGGCCGTCACGGCGACCGACGCGAGCTGGGGCAGCCACATCACCGCGGCGTATCCGGACGGAGAGAGCGCCACCCGGTCCGCGGCCAGCAGGTTCGTCAGGTTCGAGACCGGCAGGAGCAGACTCGCGGTGTTGGCCAGCCACACCGTCGTCATCGCCAGGGGCAGCGCCGCGATCCCCAGCCGGGTCGCCAGCGCCAGCATCACGGGAGTGAGCAGCACCGCCGTGGTGTCCAGGTTCAGCGTGATCGTGGTGAGCGAGGCGAAGAGCACGCACAGCCCGAAGAGCAGCGGATAGCGCCCCCGCCCCGCCCGCGCCACCCAGGCCGCCACCACGTCGAAGACCTGGGCCCGGCCCGTCAGTTCGGCCATCACGATCACGGTGCCCAGGAACACCACCAGCGGCCCGACGCGGCGCATCTCGTCCGCGGCCGGGCCCGAGGGCAGCAGCCCGGTCACCACCGCGAGCAGCCCCAGGACCAGCAGGGCGCCCGCGAGCCAGTCGAGTGGATGCAGCCGCCGGACCAGCCCGGCGGGCCGCTCACCGGGCCCGTCGTCCCCCTGGCTCCCGGCCACCGGACGGCCCGCTGACACATCTCTCACCATGGGACGATGGTCTCAGAAGCAGACCCGGGTCACGGAACGGCCGGTTCGCCGTCAGGCCCCCGTCAGCGCGGCCGTCCGTACCGCGACGACGGCGGCCAGCAGCACGACCAGGACCACCCCGCCGGCCAGCTGCGTCGCGGACGTCCGCAGCTTCGCCGGCGCGTACGCGAGCCAGTAGGTCACCAGACCGCCGGTCAGCAGACCGCCGAGGTGCCCCTCCCACGAGGTGAACGCGGCGGAGACGACCATCCAGATCAGGAACCCCGCCATGAAGCGGTTGACCGCCCGCATGTCCCGCCCCAGGCGCCGGCTGATGACGTAGAAGGACGCCGCCAGGCCGAAGACCGCGCCCGAGGCACCCACCGCGGTCGTCTCCGGCGACACCAGGTACACCAGCACCGCACCGCCCAGCGCGGACAGCAGGTACAGCGCCAGATACCGCGCCCGGCCGAGCTGCCCCTCCACGACCCGGCCGAGATTCCACAGCGCGAGCATGTTGAAGACCAGGTGCATCACCCCGAACGAGGCGTCGGGCGGCAGATGCAGGAAGGCGCCCGTCAGCAGCCGGTACCACTCCCCGTCGGCCACCCCGGTCAACTCGAAGCCGGGATACGTCTCGCCCTTGTAGTAGTACTGCCCGCCCGACGGATCGACCAGCACCGCACCGAGCATCCCGAACCGGTCCACCGTCTCGTCCCGGGCCACCTCGACGACGTACGCGACGATGTTCAGCGCCATCAGCACGTACGTCACGACCGGTGTCGCCGCGCTCGGCACCGCGCCACCGAACAACGAGCGGGCCTGGCGCACCGAGCGCTGCCCCTCCTCCACGCACTCCACGCAGTGATGCCCGACCGACGCCTCACGCATGCAGTCGGGGCAGATGTACCGGTCGCAGCGCGTGCAGCGCACATACGTCTCGTACGACGGGTGGCGATAACACGTGGTGGCGGCGGCCTCCATGGCCGGCTCCTTCATTCGTGGACGGAGGGCCGCAGGGGGCGGCGGCGCTCAAGATAGCGAACGCCGGTGAACAGCGGCGCACCTGGGTGCCGGGGTGCCATACGCTCGGAACTCCCGCAGCCGCCAGGGCACGAGCCCGCGCCCGATCGGAGACCCACGTGACCGGCTCCCCCGACTCCGCAGGTGCGGCCATCAGTCTGCAGAAGGTACGGGACCGGGCACCGGCGCTCGCCGGCCTCTACGAGAACGCCGGACTGTCCCTGGAGAAGCACGGGATGAGCGGAGTACGGGCCGCCGTCTACCTGGTGCTCGACTACTCCGGTTCGATGAGGGAGTACTACAAGGACGGCAGTGTCCAGGCCCTGGCCGACCGGGTGCTCGGGCTCTCGGCCCATCTGGACGACGACGGACAGGTGCCCGTCGTCCTGTTCTCCACGGACATCGACGCCGTCACGGGCATATCCCTCGACAACCACCACGGCCGCATCGACACGATCGTGGCCGGGCTCGGGCACATGGGGAAGACCAGCTACCACCTGGCCATGGACGCCGTCATCGACCACTACCTCGACAGCGGCTCGACCGCGCCCGCCCTCGTCGTCTTCCAGACGGACGGCGGCCCGCTCAGCAAACACGCGGCGGAACGCTACCTCTGCAAGGCGGCGAAACTGCCGCTGTTCTGGCAGTTCATCGGCTTCGGGAACAAGCGGAGCTCGCAGTTCGACTTCCTGCGCAGGCTCGACGAACTCGCCGTGCCGGCCAAGCGGCCCGTCGACAACGCGGGTTTCTTCCACGCGGGATCCGACCCCCGCGCCCTCCCGGACCCCGAGCTGTACGACCGGCTGGTCGCCGAATTCCCGCGCTGGCTCGCGGCGGCCCGCGCCCAGGGACTCGTGAGGTGAACCCGGGGCTCCCGCCCAGGGCGCGCGGCGATCGCGAGGAGGCGGTGTCCGATCCGGGGGCACGGGGAGCACGAGGGTGCGGCGTCCCGCCCGATCCGGGGGCACGGGGAGCACGAGGGTGCGGCGTCCGATCCGGTGAGGCGCCGCGAAACACGACAGAAGATGTCCGGTTGACCGGGTTTGATGACGCCCATGACATCGAGCGTGACACCGAGTTCGTGGCAGGACTTCCGCGCGGCCGAGCCCGCCTTCGCCGACGCGGCCCAGAAACGGTTCCAGCAGTACAAGCACCACGTCCTCGCGACGCTGCGCGCGGACGGCTCGCCCCGGGTCACCGGTCTGGAGGTGGAGTTCCGGATGGACGCGCTGTGGTTCGGCATGATGCCGAACTCCCGCAAGGCGCTGGACCTGCGGCGCGACCCCCGCTTCGCCGTCCAGGCCAACCCGGGACCCGACGCGGAGATGGCCGACGGGGACATCCGTGTCTCCGGACGGGCCGTGGAGGTCACCGACGCCGCCGTGCTGGCCCGCTTCATCGAGGAGGTCACCCCACCGGAGCCCTTCCTCCTCTTCCGTGCCGAGCTCGCCGAGGTGGTCCGCACCGGCCTCGACGGCGACGACCTCGTCGTACAGGTCTGGCGCCCCGGACACCCCCTGCGCACCCTGCGCAGGGGCGCCGACGACAGTCCCGTCCGGGAGTCGTGACGTCCTGACCTGCGGCCATGCGGTGCGGAGCGCCGCGTGGCCGGGCGGACAATGGGGGAGTGCCTACCAAGAAGAAGCCCACGGCGACCTCCCGGCCCGAGCGCCGCCCCGAACTGCTGGCCATCGCAGCAGAGGTCTTCGCCGCACAGGGATACGACGCCACCACCGTCCGCCGGATCGCGGACGAGGCCGGGATGCTCGCCGGCAGCCTCTACCACCACTTCGACTCGAAGGAATCGATGGTGGACGAGATCCTCTCCACCTTCCTGGCCGGTCTGCGGACCACGTACGACGCCGTACTCGACGCCGGGCTCGGCCCCAGGGAGACGCTCGAAGCGCTGGTCACCGAGTCCTTCCGCCACATCGGGCGGAACCTCGCCGCCGCCGCCATCTACCGGACGGAAGCAGCGCACCTCGCCACCCGGCCCGGCTTCCAGTACCTCGCCGAGGCGCGGCCGGTGCTCGAGCGGGCTCTGCGCCGCACGCTGGAGCGCGGTGTCGCCGACGGGGTGTTCCGGGCCGGTCTCGACACCCGGCTCACGGGCCGCTTCGTGCGCGACGCCGTCTGGGGCGCGGCTGCCTGGGGCCCGACGGGCGCCACCGACGCACCCGACGAACTCGCCCGCCCCTACCTCGCACTCCTGCTGGACGGCCTCGCGCCGCGACCCTGACGCCGCCGGGCGGTGCCCGTTCGGCGTAAGCCCCGCCACGGTTCCGCCTGCCCGCGGTGCGAGGTCCGGGGGCCAGCCGGTGTGGCATTCAGGTGAACCGGCCTCCCGCGCGAGGGCCCGGCGCCTCGTCGGGACCCCTCTGCGGAACGAGAGGTTCCGCGACGCGGCGAAGGGCCCTCGGCCCTTGGGGGAACAGAGCGGGAAGCATCCGCGAACGCTTTCGGAACCCGCCGTGAACGGTCTCCGCCGCCGCGCTGGTCAGCCGGATTCCCGGCGCGCCGGGGCAGTCCGATCTGCCGCTCGCCGACAGAACGTGCTACGGTTGCCGAGTTGCAGTTTTGGTACCCATGAACTTTATGTGCGCCTGACGGGAACCCTCCTCAGGCGCTTTATTGTTTTCCGGCTTTCTCCGGATGGGGCTCAATGCGGCGACTTGGAATTCGTAAAGTGCGGATTTCCGGCACTGCACCTCTTTTAGGAGAATGACATGGCTACTGGAACCGTGAAGTGGTTCAACTCGGAAAAGGGCTTCGGCTTCATCGAGCAGGACGGCGGCGGCGCCGACGTCTTCGCCCACTACTCCAACATCGCCACCCAGGGCTTCCGTGAGCTCCAGGAGGGCCAGAAGGTCTCCTTCGACGTCACGCAGGGCCAGAAGGGCCCGCAGGCGGAGAACATCGTCCCGGCCTAATTGCCGGACGCGTACCTCGCAGCCGGGGCCCGCACCGTGAAGGTGCGGGCCCCGGTTTGTGCTGTTTCCGGCTCACCCTTTTTCCCGGTTCGGTTCCGCAACCGGGACACCTGCTCTGTGCTTGCATCCTGGGGCGCACATCAAGCAGTCCGCAGCAGTCGGCAGTAACCCCAGGAATCCCCCAGGAGGGCAATTCCGTATGACCCGCTCCGAACGCCAGGACCGACCGACCCGCACCCGCCCGATAAAGGGGCGTGGCCCGGACCGGGCACAGGCGAACCCCCGAGGATCCGGCAAGGCACCGGCCCGCCGCAGGACCGCGCCCGCCCAGGGCGGCGAGTTCGCCCTGCCGGAGACGCTGACCCCCGCGCTGCCCGCCGTCGACGCGTTCGCCGAGCTGGACATGCCCGCCGCGCTGCTGAAGACCCTCGCCGCACAGGGCGTCACCGACCCCTTCCCCATCCAGGGCGCCACCCTGCCGAACTCGCTGGCAGGCCGGGACATCCTCGGCCGTGGCCGCACGGGCTCCGGCAAGACCCTGGCCTTCGGCCTGGCGCTGCTCGCCCGTACCGCGGGCCGCCGCTCCGAGCCGCACGCCCCGCTGGCGCTCGTCCTCGTCCCCACCCGTGAGCTCGCCCAGCAGGTCACGGACGCGCTGACGCCGTACGCCACCTCTGTGAACCTGCGCGTCGCCACCGTCGTCGGCGGCATGTCGATCAGCAGGCAGTCCGGCGCGCTGCGCCGGGGCGCCGAGGTGCTCGTCGCCACGCCGGGCCGCCTCAAGGACCTCATCGAGCGCGGCGACTGCCGGCTCGACCAGGTGTCGATCACCGTCCTCGACGAGGCCGACCAGATGGCCGACATGGGCTTCATGCCGCAGGTCGTCGCGCTCCTCAAGCAGGTGGAGACGGACGGGCAGCGCATGCTGTTCTCCGCGACCCTCGACAAGAACATCGACCGGCTGGTCAAGATGTTCCTCACCGATCCGGTCGTGCACTCGGTCGACCCGTCGGCCGGTGCCGTCACCACGATGGAGCACCATGTGCTGCACGTGGCGGACGAGACGGACAAGAAGGCCGTCGCCACCCGGATCGCCGCCCGCGACGGACGGGTGATCATGTTCGTGGACACCAAGCGTGCCGCGGACCGCTTCGCCAAGCGGCTCCTCGCCAGTGGTGTGCGGGCCGCGGCCCTGCACGGCGGCCGGTCCCAGCCGCAGCGCAACCGGACGCTGGACCAGTTCAAGAACGGCCAGGTCACCGCGCTCGTGGCGACGAACGTGGCAGCCCGGGGCATCCACGTCGACGACCTGGACCTGGTCGTCAACGTGGACCCGCCGACCGACCACAAGGACTACCTCCACCGTGGCGGGCGCACCGCGCGCGCCGGGGAGTCGGGCAGCGTCGTCACGCTCGTGCTGCCCGAGGAGAAGCGCGAGATGACCCGGCTGATGCAGGACGCGGGCATCGCGCCGCGCACCACCCGGATCAAGTCCAGCGACGAGGAGCTCAGCAGGATCACGGGTGCCCGTGAGCCGTCCGGCGTGGCCATCGTCATCGAGGTGCCGCAGCCGACGCAGCCCAAGCCGCGTACGCGCGGCGCGAGCCAGGGCGCCGGCCAGGCGGCCGGCGGCTCCTTCCGCTCGGGCAGCCGCGGCCGTGGCCGGCGCGGTGGAACGGGCGCGGGCTCGGGCGCCGCACAGGGCGGAACCGGAGGCTCGGCTCGCGGTGGTGCGGGCGGTGGCGCGCGGGGCGGCGCCGGCGGCGGTGCGGCTCGCGGTGGATCCGGCGGTGGTGGCGGAGCCGCCCGTACCGCCGGTGCCGGCCGGGCCGGCGGCGCGGGGCGCGGAAGCGCTCCCGCCCGTGGCCGCCGGGCGGCGTGATCACCGGGTGCGGTGGCCGGTCCTGCCGGCCACCGCACCCCGCGCCCGCCCCCGGGACCTCGGCCGAGCCTGACCTCGGCCGCGCGTGAACTCGGTCGCGAGGGCCGGGTTCAGATCCTGGTCATCGTCGACGTGTATCCACCCCCGCCGGGGTAGACCCAGTCGCCGGTCATCGTGGCGCCGTCGGAGCTGAACGTGCCCGCGTAGTAGGCAGGGCTGCCCTTCGCCCCGGCCCAGATGGTGAGCTTGTCGCCGTTCAGCTCGTAGACGTAGTCGAACGTGTTTCCGTTCGAGTCGTAGTACCGCGACACCACGTCCGCGCCGGCCGGCTCGCCGAACGGGCGCAGGTTCCCGATCAGCTCCAGGCCGTTGACCGGCTCGCCGAACTGGGTGAGCTCGACGTGCTGGCTCAGGAAGAACCGGCCGGGCATCCACTCGTACCTCACGGTCCCCTCGGCGCCGCCGGTCACCGCCCAGGTGCCGACCAGGCGGTCCAGGGCCTTCAGTTCGGCGCTCGGTTCCCGGATCTCAGACATCTCGTCCTCCTTGGTGGGTTCTCGCGGCTACCTCGAGACCGCCCACCGGTTCTCGACACTCCTCGCGTGTGATGTGGATCACAATGAGGGGATGTCGAGATCCCTGATCCGGCCACGAGGTAGCGGGCAGACCCACAGGGAGGAAGTCATGACAGAGACCACTGCCGCCCCCGCCGTCCGCGGCTCGGACCGGCCGCTGATCACCGTGCGGTGCGTGCGCCGCCGGTCCGTCCTTCCGGACGTGCCCGACGGTGCCACCGTGCTGGTGCCGGTAGTGCCCGGGTCACCCCGCCGCATGAGCATCCGGACCGCCGAGGACAGGCCGGTCGCCTTCTCCAGGGCGACTCTCCCCGCACTCTCCCCGTGCCGCACGCGCTGACCTACCATCGCCAAGCACGAACGGAGAGGGGACCCGTGAAGTACCTGCTGCTCGGATACACGTCAGCCGCCGCCTGGGACGCCGCGACCGCCGACGCCCCGACGGAGGAGGCGCTGGCCGCCTTCGCCGTGTACCAGAGGTTCGAGAAGGAACTGCTCGAAACCGGAGAGCTCGTCGGCACCGAGGGTCTGGGGCACCCGGCGGTCAGCACCACGGTGAACCGGACACCGGACGGCGTGATGCTGACCGACGGACCGTTCGCCGAGCTCAAGGAGGTCCTGGCCAGCTTCGCCGTCATCGACGTGGCCGGCCGGGAGCGGGCCCTGGAGATCGCCTCGCGGATCGTGGAGGTACTGGGTGAACCGATCGAGGTCCGGCCGATCATGGGAGAGGACTTCACGGCATGACCGGCCGGCCCCCACGAGGCCCGTCGCCGGCAGCGCCCCGCACCGGCCGGTGAACGGCGGACCGGACACGGCCACGGACGTCGAGTCCCTGCTCCGTGCCGAAGCGCCGCAGGTGCTCGGCGCGTTGGTACGGCGCTTCGGGCGCTTCGACATCGCCGAGGACGCCGTACAGGAGGCGCTGCTGGCGGCGAGCCGGACGTGGCCGGCCGACGGCGTGCCGGAGAACCCGCGCAGCTGGCTGATCCGGGTCGGCTACCGGCGGATGGTCGACCTGCTCCGCTCCGACCAGGCACGGCGCCGCCGCGAGCGGGAAGCCTGCATGGCCGAACTGGCCATGCGGGAACCGGACCGCCGGCGAGGTCCGGTGCAGGAGGCCGACGACGGACTCACCCTGCTGCTGCTCTGCTGCCACCCCGCGCTGAGCCCCGCCTCCCAGGTGGCGCTCACCCTGCGCGCGGTCGGCGGTCTGACGACCGCCGAGATCGCGCACGCCCATGGAACGGCCGAGGCCACTCTGGGGACGCGGATCAGCCGCGCCAAACAGCAGCTGGCCCGCGCCGGCGCCCGCTTCACCGCGCCGACCGCCGACGACCGGCACAGCCGCATGACCGCCGTCATGCGGGTCCTCTACCTGATTTTCAACGAGGGCTACACGGCCTCCGCCGGCGACGAACTCGCCCGCGTCGACCTGACCGGCGAGGCGATCAGGCTGACCCGAATGCTCGGCGACACGGCTCCGGACGACGCCGAGGTGACCGGACTGCTGGCACTGATGCTGCTCACCGAGTCGCGCCGCGCGGCCCGCATCGGCGACGACGGCGCGCTGGTGCCGCTCGACGAGCAGGACCGCACGCTCTGGAACCGCGATCTGATCCGCGAGGGCACCCGGCTGATCGACGGCGTCTGGAGCCGGCGCGCGACGGGCCCGTACCAGCTGCAGGCGGCGATCGCGGCCCTGCACGCGGCGGCCGCGACGCCGGAGCGGACGGACTGGCCGCAGATCGCGATGCTGTACCTGTGGCTCGAACGCCTCACCCCGACCGCGCCGGTGCGGCTGAGCCGGGTGGTCGCGGTCGCCCAGGCCTACGGGCCGGCCCGGGGGATGGCACTGCTCGACGACCTCGACCGGCGCCACGGACTGGCTCAGGACCCACTCACCCGGCAGCGGGAACGCGCGGTGCGCGCCCACCTGCTGCAGATGACCGGCGACGCGGCAGCCGCGACGACGCTGTACCGCGAGGCGGCCGCGCTGACCGGCAACCAGGTCGAGCGCCGTTACCTGCTCGACGAGGCCGACCGCCTCACCTGACCGGCACGACCCCTGCCGCTGCCGGCCCCTCGCCCCCCCCGGCCGTCACGCGGCCGCCGCGCGTCACGACGTACAGACCGCCGCGACCCCAGGGCCGTGGACGACCCGTCGGACGGCCGAGCTCACTCCGTGGCGGGCGTCAGGCTGTCCGGGTCCTTCTTCTCGTACCGGTCGAGCGCCCGCGCCGCCGCGTCGGCCGGTGCCGGGCCGGCGGCGTCGGCCAGCTCCCGCAGCAGCGGAACCGCCCGCGCGGCGAACGGTTTGCCGCCGGTGTGGAAGCCGAGCCGCGCCAGCACGTCCACACCGAACGCCTGCCGCAGCGGATCCTCGCTCGCCGTCCAGGCGGCCGCCGCCCGGAACGTCTCCTCGTCGCCGCGCAGCCACAGCGTCCCGACCGCCACCAGCCAGTTGTCCACGCCGGGGCCCCCGCCCCGCAGCGCCCGGTCGGCCAGTTCCTCGAACGGGGCCCGCAGCCCCAGCTCGTTCTCCAGGAGCGTCGCGATCGCCCCGTGCCCGGTCTGCAGGTCCTGGGACGCGAACGGCTCCCCGTCCCGCAGGAGTTCGACCGTGACGGTCACCCCGCCGTCCACCGGCGCGCGGCGCACCGCACCCTGGCCGCCCTCGTCCCCGTACGCGCGCCGCAGCCCGCTGCGCAGCTCCTGCTCCACGTCCAGGGTGAGCATGCGCCGGGCCTCGTCCAGCGCGGGGGACAGGCCGCGGGCGCCGTGCCGGAGCAGGGCCCGCACGGTGGGCACCGATCCCCGGCGGGCCGCGACCACCAGCGGGACCTCCCCCTGCGGGCCGGGCAGGTCCGGGTCCGCACCATGGGCGAGGAGGGCCTCCGCGACCCGCGCGTGGCCGAGCCCCGCCGCCCAGCGCAGCGCGGTGAAGCCGAACTCCTCGGGCAGGTCCGGTGCCGCCCCCGCGGACAGGAGTGCGCCGACGACCTCGGTATGGCCTCCGCACGCCGCCCCGCACAGCGGCAGATCACCCGCCTCCGGACCGCTAGCCCGGTTCGGGTCCGCACCCGCGGCCAGCAGCAGCCGGACCGTGCCGGGCAGGTCCTCCACCGACGCCAGGTACAGCGCGGTCGTCCCCTCCTCGTCGCTCGACTCGGCGGACGCGCCCGCGCGAAGCACCCGTACGACGGCGTCCTCACCGTCGTACAACGCCTCGAATAGGCTGCTCGCGCCCCCAACCGGACCATTCGTCATACACCGACCCTACGGCCACCCCGGTCCCGGACGATCTTTCAGGTGTCGCACTCCAGCACCGTGCGGCACAGTCCGCACCGGGCCCGCGTCCGGCCCCGGACCGGAACCCGGACGCGCTGGTGGCAGGTGGGGCAGGGGAAGCAGACCCGGAGCCCTTCGGGCCCGCCCTCGAAGGAGTAGGGAACGGACGGGTCCGGTGCGGTGCCCGGGTTCCCCCCAGCGTGACGGCGGTCCTTGGCGTAGCGGCGCCTGCCCGCCCATCCCGCGGCCGTCAGCGGGGGCCGCTGCAGATCACGCAGGGCCTCGGCCCGGCCCCTGGTGTACGCCGTGTACGCCTGAGGGCTGGTGAACCACACGGAGGGGTCCTCACCGAAGACCAGCGCGCGCTTGGCGAGTACGTAACCGAACTCCTCGGGCGTGAGGTAGCCGAGCTTCTGGCTGGAGACCGCGTCCTGACGGAAGGCGTCCAGCAGGAGCCAGCCCGCGCCGAGATAGGCCGTCACGGTGTCCGTCAGGATCTCGTTGTCGCGGGTGCCGGGCAGCTCCAGCCCCAGCCGGTGCAGCAGCACATGCGTGATCTCGTGCGCCAGCGCCGCCCCGATGTCCCTGCGGTGTGTGCGGAACCGGTCGTTCAGCTCGATGAAGTACTCGGGTCCCGCGGTGAGTTCGACGCTCGCGGCGTGTTCCATCCGGCGGAAGCCGACGACGACACGGGCCTGCGGCAGACGCAGGTGCCGCACCAGGGCGCCCGCAACCCGCTGAGCGCCCAGGTGCAGATCGTCCACGTCGGAGAAGGCGGCGTCCGCCGGGACGAGGCTCGTGTCGTAGGCGTGCACGCCGTCGGGGGAGATCCGCCGGTAGAGCGCGGTGATCGCGGACCGGACCGCGTCGAGATGCGGGAACCCGTGGGCGACCGGACCGCCGTCCCCATCGCTGCCGTCGCTCACGTCCGAACCCCCATCAATGGCGCTCAACGGACCTTCACTCTAGGCCGGTCCCGGAGGAACCGGCCTGGAAGCGGCAGAGGATCTTGGCCGGAAACCCTGCCTTGTGACAGCGGTGACCGCTTCCCGATAATCGGATGGCTCTTGTCGGGGGCATGGCGAGAATCGCCTCGACCTGCCCCTGACCAGGACACGCACGCCCGCACGCCTGCATGAGCAACCCACATCGACCCCCCACCGAAAGCAGGCACAGCCCGTGAAACAGCTTCTGCGCACCCTCAAGAGATGCTCCGTCATCGCCGCGGTCGCCCTCGCCACCCTCAGCCTCCAGCCGTCGACCGCCTCCGCCGCCCCCGCACCCGTCGTCGGCGGCACCCGCGCCGCCCAGGGTGAATTCCCCTTCATGGTCCGGCTCTCCATGGGCTGCGGCGGCGCCCTCTACAGCCCGACCGTCGTCCTCACCGCCGCCCACTGCGTCAGCCGATCCGGCAACAACACCTCCATCACCGCCACCGCCGGAGTCGTCGACCTCCAGTCGTCCTCCGCCGTCAAGGTCCGCTCCACCAAGGTCCTCCAGGCACCCGGCTACAACGGCGTCGGCAAGGACTGGGCACTGATCAAGCTCGCCCAGCCCATCAACCAGCCCACGCTGAAGATCGCCACCACCACCGCCTACGACACCGGAACCTTCACCGTCGCCGGCTGGGGCGCCGCCACCGAGGGCGGCGGCCAGCAGCGCTACCTCCTCAAGGCCAACGTCCCCTACGTCTCCGACGCCACCTGCCAACAGGCCTACGGCAGCGACCTCGTACCCAGCCAGGAGATCTGCGCCGGCTACGTCAGCGCCGGCGGTGTGGACACCTGCCAGGGTGACTCCGGCGGCCCCATGTTCCGCAAGGACAACGCCGGAGCCTGGATCCAGGTCGGCATCGTCAGCTGGGGCGAGGGCTGCGCACGGCCCGGCTACCCCGGCGTGTACACCCAGGTGTCGACCTTCGCCTCCGCCATCGCGTCGGCCGCCGCGACCCTCTGACCCGCACTCACCCCACCGCACCCCCGGGGGCGCCCGTCCTGACCGGCGCCCCCGGGCCCAGCTCCACGAACGGCTCCCCGGCCTCCTCCAGCTCCAGCACCCACACCTCGTTGGCACCCTCACGGAGCACGGGCCCCGGGACATACAGCGTCCGCTCGGGCCCCACCGACCAGTAGCGGCCCAGGCAGAAACCGTTCACCCAGACGAACCCGCGCTCCCAGCCCGGCAGTTCCAGCCCCGCGTGATCCGTCCCCGCCGCGTCCTCCACCTCGAAGGAACCCCGGAACAGGCCCGTCCGCCCCGCCTCACCGGCGTCCCCGAACCGCACCCGGGCCACCGCCCCCGGCTCGTCGAACGCATCCAGGCGCAGCGCCCGCGCCCGCACCCCGTGCAGGAACTGCCGCTCGTGCAGCACCCCACCCGTGATGCCCTTCGACTCGCCGAGCCGGGGCCCGTAGTTCACCCGGCCCAGCGACTCCACCCACAACTCCACCTCGGCCGGACCAGCCACCGGCTCCTCCAGCGTGTGGTCCTCCTCGGTGAGCACCCCCGCCCGCACCCCGTCCACGTACACCACCGCCCGGTCCCGCAGACCAGCCGCACCCAGCGGATACGCCTGCCGCGGCCCCGGAACCCCCACCCGGTAACGCACCAGGCCACGATCCACACCCAGCTCCTCGAACGTGGGCGGCACCCCCGACTCCACCGTCTCCGGATCGCCCAGCGCCTCCAGCACAGCCGCCAGCGGCGCACCCTGCGTCAACTCGACCCGCACCGGACCGCGCAGGCCCACCGGTTCCGGAGGCAGCGCGGGCAGCGGCCCGTCGCCGTACTCCTCCAGCACCTTCCGCATCAGCCAGAACTTCTCCGTGGGCCGCCCGTACTCGTCGACGGGCGCGTCGTAGTCGTACGACGTCACCGTCGGCACCAGCGCCTGGTCCTGCAGCGGCCCGGAACGGTTGGCCCCCGACCACCCGGCGAAATTCGTCCCCCCATGAGCCATGTACACATTCACCGAAGCACCGCACTCCAGGATCTCCCGCAGCGCCTCCGCCGTCTCCGCCGGATCACGCACCACGGGCTCACCACCCCACTGCCCGAACCAGCCGCACCAGAACTCCATGCACATCAACGGCCCCCTCGGCCGATGACGCCGCATCACCTCGAACGCCTCCCGCGCCCCCGCACCGAAATTCGCCGTCGCGAGCAGACCCGGCACCGAACCCCCGGTCAGCATGTGGTCCTCCGGCCCGTCCGACGTGAACAGCGGCACCGTCACCCCACACCGCCGCAACAACCCCGCCAGCTCTTCGAGATGCACCCGGTCCGAGCCGTAACTCCCGTACTCGTTCTCCGCCTGCACCATGATCACCGGACCGCCCCGGGTGATCTGGCGCTGCACCACCTGCGGCAGCAGCTCACCGAACCAGCGCTCCACCGCCGCCCCGTACCCCACGTCCCTGGTCCGCACCCGCCGGCCGAACCGCCCCGTCACCCACGCCGGCAGCCCACCGTTCTCCCACTCGGCACAGATGTACGGCCCCGGCCGCACGATCGCCAGGAGCCCCGCCCCGTGCACCGCGTCCAGGAACCGGCCCAGCGCACCCACGTCCCGGAACACACCCGGCCGCGGCTCATGCAGATTCCACGGCACATACGTCTCCACGCAGGTGAGACCCATCGCCCGCAACATCGACAAGCGGTGCTCCCACTGCGCCTCGTGCACCCGGAAGTAGTGCAACGCCCCCGAAAGCAACCGCACCGGCCTTCCGTCGAGCAGGAAGTGGTCGTCCCCCACGCTGAAGTCAGTCATCGTGCCCGTACGCTCCTGTGTGCGAGATCCAAAGCCGTGTGCAAGATCCATGAACAGCCCTCAGCATCGCGTCCCGGCGCCCCCCGGTCCATCCCCCCGCACGGAGCGGGCACTGCGGCTGCGCCACAACAGGCCGACCGACGCCGGGGCGGGCCGGCCGACCCCACGCCCACCGGCCGCACGGACCTCGCCACCGCCTGCGGAGGGCCTCCACGCCGTCATCGGCCGGGCCATCTCCTCCGCGACGGCACCCGGCGACGGGACACAGCCCGCACCCCGCCGTCCGTCACGCCACGACCGGTGCGTCTAAGCTCGCTGACCATGACCACGAGCGACACCGACGCGTACGTCACCGCCGAACTGAACCGGCTGCGCGAGAGCATCGACAACATCGATGCCGCAGTCGTCCACATGCTCGCCGAACGTTTCAAGGCCACCCAGCAGGTGGGCCACCTCAAGGCCGAGCACCACCTGCCGCCCGCCGACCCCGCCCGCGAGGCCCGCCAGATCACCCGGCTGCGGCAGCTCGCCGAGAGCGCCAGGCTGGACCCCGCCTTCGCCGAGAAACTGCTCAACTTCATCGTGGCCGAGGTCATCCGCCACCACGAGCGCATCGCCGAGGAATCCGCCACCCCCGACGCCTGAGCCCACGGCCGGCCGCCCGGGACTCCGAAGGGCCACGCGGCCCACCACCCCGCCGCCGCTCCCCGGCCCGCGCGGGTCCGGCCTCGTGCGAGCGGCTCGGTGCGGGCCCCGTTCCCGATGCGGCTCCGCGCCTGCGCCCGCCGGCTCCGCGTCCCGGCCCCGCACACCCGGACCGCCCCGCACACCGCCCCGCACACCCGGACCGCCCCGTACACCGCGGAACCCCCGTCCCGGACCCCGCAACCCCCGGCGCACCCGGTGTGCCGCGCACCCCCCGGCCGGCCGGCCTCCGCCGCGCACCGTCAGCCCTGCGAGAACCCCACTGCACAGCCCCGGACCCGTACGGCAGCATGGGCCCATGTCCGTACTGACGCGCAACGAAGCGCAGACCCGCGCCCAGCTCCTCGACGTACACCGGTACACGGTCGGCCTCGACCTCACCACAGGCGAGGAGACCTTCGACTCCAGGACCGCCATCCGGTTCACCGCCCACACGGCCGGGGACACCTTCGTCGAGATCAAGCCGGAAAGCCTGCGCTCACTCAGCCTCGACGGACACCCCCTCGACCCCGAGCGCCTCGACGGCAACCGCTACCCCCTCGACCAGCTCACCGCAGGCCCCCACGAACTCACCGTCGACGCCACCATGCGCTACTCCCGCACCGGCGAAGGCATGCACCGCTTCACCGACCCCGCCGACGGCGAGACGTACGTCTACACCCAGCTGTTCATGGATGACGTCCAGCGCGTCTTCGCCGCCTTCGACCAGCCCGACCTCAAATCCGTGTTCGACCTCACCGTCACCGCCCCCACCGGCTGGACCGTCCTCGGCAACGGCACCACCACCCAGGCCACCGAAGGCCGCTGGACCATCGCCCCCACCCCACCCATCTCCACCTACCTCGTCGCCGTAGCCGCAGGCCCCTGGCACTCGGTCACCACGCACCACGCCGGCCTCCCCTTCGGCATCCACTGCCGCCGCTCCCTCGCCCCCCACCTCGACAACGACGCCGACGAAATCCTCGGCATCACCCGCGCCTGCTACGACCGCTACCACGAGAAGTTCGACGAGCCCTACCCCTTCGACTCCTACGACCAGGCCTTCGTCCCGGAATTCAACGCCGGCGCCATGGAGAACCCCGGACTCGTCACCTTCCGCGACGAATTCCTCTACCGCTCCGCCGTCACCGACACCGAACGCCAGACCCGCGCCATGGTCATCGCCCACGAAATGGCCCACATGTGGTTCGGCGACCTCGTCACCCTCACCTGGTGGGACGACATCTGGCTCAACGAGTCCTTCGCCGAATACATGGGCTACCAGACCCTCACCGAAGCCACCCTTCCCCAAGCCCTCAACTCCGTCCGAGCAGGGGAGACTCTATTCCCCGACACCTGGGTCGAATTCGGTGTCTCCCGCAAGGGCTGGGGCTACGACGCCGACCAACGCCCCACCACCCACCCCGTCGCCCCCGACCCCGACGCCGTCCCCGACACCGCCTCCGCCCTCCTCAACTTCGACGGCATCTCCTACGCCAAGGGCGCCTCCGCGCTCCGCCAACTCGTCGCCTGGCTCGGCGAAAAAGACTTCCTCGCCGGCATCAACACCCACATCGCACGGCACAAGTTCGCCAACGCCACCCTCGCCGACTTCATCGACAACCTCGCCACCGCCACCGACCGCGACGTCCACACCTGGGCCGCCACCTGGCTCCGCACCACCGGCATCGACACCCTCACCGCCCACGTCGAGAACACCGGAAACAGCTGGAACCTCACCGTCGACCGCGACGGCAACCGCCCCCACCGCATCACCGTCGGCACCTACGACCACAGCCTCGACACCCACACCGGCTCCGAACAGCTCACCCTGCGCAACCGCTTCGAACTCGACATCCCCCAGGACGGCGCCCCCACCACCCAGCCCGGCCGCCGCCCCGACCTCGTCGTCCCCAACGACAACGACCTCACCTACGCCAAGATCCGACTCGACCCCGACTCCTGGAACACCGCCCTCACCCACCTCTCCGGCATCCCCGACGCCCTCACCCGCGCCCTCCTCTGGAACACCGCCCGCGACATGGTCCGCGACGGCGAACTCCACCCCAACGTCCACCTCACCGCGGCACGCACCCACCTCCCCTACGAAACCGACCTCGCCCTCGTCCACGGCGTCCTCGGCTTCGCGTCCACCCACATCGCCGACCGTTACCTCCCGCCCCAGGACCGCGCCACCGCCCTCGCCACCATCACCGCCCTCTGCCGCGACCTCCTGCGCCGCACCGAAGGACTCACCGCCAAGGACTGGGAACAAGGCCCCGGCACCACCACACCCGGCAGCCCCGGCCCCGGCCTCCGCCTGACCGCCGTACGCCACTTCATCGACGCCGCCACCCAGCCCGACACCATCCAGGACTGGCTCCGCGAAGGCACCGTCCCCGGCGGACCCGAACTCGACCCCGAACTCCGCTGGCGCATCCTCACCCGCCTCGCCGTCCTCGGCGCCACCGACGAGACCGCCATCGCCCGCGAACTCGACACGGACCCCAGCGCCACCGGCCAGGAAGGCGCCGCACGCTGCCGCGCCGCACTCCCCACACCCGAGGCCAAAGCAGCCGCCTGGCACTCCATGTTCAGCGACGACACCCTGTCCAACTACCTCTTCACCGCCACCGCACAGGGCTTCTGGCAGCCCGAACAGAGCGAACTCCTCCACCCCTACGTCGCCCGCTACTACCCCGACGCCATCGCACTCGCCGCGCGCCGCGGCCCCGCCATCGCCGAAGCCGCCGGACGTCACGCCTTCCCCGCCCACGCCATCGACCCCGACAGCATCCACCTCGGCGACAAGGCCCTCACCGACCCCGCCCTCACACCGGCCCTCCGCCGCAAACTCACCGACCAGCTCGACGACCTCCGCCGCGCCCTCGCCGTACGCGACGCCCACTGACCCCGCGCACACCCACACCATGACGACACGCCCCTGACCCGGACGAACCCCCGCCGCGACGCCCCCGACCCGACGACACCCCCACCGCCCCCGTGCCCGGCCCCTCACCCAGAGCGGCCGGGCACAGACGTACGAACAACGAACGCTTATACCAGGTCTCCGTCCCCAACACCCCCACAACCAACCGCAGTACCCCTTTCGGGTTGAGATCGTTGGGCTCTTCGGCCGCCTCCTCCGCAACCCGGACAAGCTGGCACGACCGCCCCCGCGCACCCGAAGGACCACACCACCCATGCCCACCCCGCCCCTCGCCGGAGGCACCGCAGGCCCCGCCCACCTGCGCCCCCTCATCGACACCGTCCTCACCGCACTCCACGACGGCGCCACCCGACGCAACGGCCCCCTCCCCGCCGGCGGCCCCGACACCGTCACCGACCACCTCCACCACACCACCGGCCCCCTCATCCCCGACCACGGCACCGGCGCCCACCACGCCCTCCGCACCCTCGTCACCGCACTCACCGAAGGCGCCGCCGACCCCGCACACCCCCACTGCGCCGCCCACCTCCACACCCCACCCCTCGCACTCGCCGCAGCAGCCGACCTCGCCGCCTCAGCCCTCAACCCCTCCATGGACTCCTGGGACCAGGCCCCCGCCGCCTCCGCCCTCGAACACGCCCTCACCACCGCACTCGCCGCCGAGATCTACCCCCACCGCCCCAGCCCCGACGCCCTCATCACCACCGGCGGCACCGAAGCCAACCAACTCGCCCTCCTCCTCGCCCGCGAACGCCACGGCCCCGTACAGACCATCTGCGCCGCCAACGCCCACCACAGCATCACCCGCGCCGCCTGGCTCCTCGGCCTCCCCCGACCCGTCGTCATCCCCGCCCCCACCGGCGTCATGAACCCCACCGCACTCCACGACGCCCTCACCCACCACCAAGGCCCCCTCCTCGTCACCGCCACCGCAGGCACCACCGACACCGGCCAGATCGACCCCCTCACCGACATCGCCGACCTCACCACCACCCACGGCGCCGACCTCCACATCGACGCCGCATACGGCGGCCCCCTCCTCTTCAGCCCCACCCACCGCCACACCCTCCGCAGCCTCCACCGCGCCCACAGCGTCACCCTCGACCTGCACAAACTCGGCTGGCAACCCGCCTCCGCCGGCATCCTCGCCGTCCCCCACCACCACGACCTCACCCCCCTCCACCACCACGCCCCCTACCTCAACGCCGACGACGACACCGACGCAGGCCTCCCCGACCTCCTCGGCCGCTCCCTCCGCACCACCCGCCGGCCCGACGCCCTGAAAATCGCCGTCACCCTCCAAGCACTCGGCCGCGACGGACTCGCCGACCTCATCGACCGCACCATCACCACCGCCCACCACCTCGCCGACCTCATCGACGACAACCCCGCACTCCAGCTCCACGACCGCCCCACCATCAGCACCGTCCTCTTCCGCCCCACCCACACCGACGACACCACAGTCGCCACCATCCGCCGCACCCTCCTCCACCAAGGACACGCCGTACTCGGCCGCGCCCGAGCCGACAACCGCCTCTGGCTCAAAGCCACCCTCCTCAACCCCCACACCACCCCCGCCGACCTCCAGCAGCTCCTCACCCTCGTCACCCACGCCCACACCGGCGCCACCATGGAAGGCAGCACCCCCCGATGACCGACCGGACCACCCCCGAAGGCGACCGGACCCACGACCTCATCGGCATCGGCCTCGGCCCCTTCAACCTCTCCCTCGCCGCCCTCGCCCACGGCATCCCCACCACCCCCGGCAACCACCCCCTCACCACCGCCTTCTACGAACAACGCCCCGCCTTCCACTGGCACCCCGGCCTCCTCATCGACGGCGCCACCCTCCAAGTCCCCTTCCTCGCCGACCTCACCACCCTCGCCGACCCCACCAGCCCCTGGACCTTCCTCAACTACCTCCGCACCCGCGACCGCCTCTACCCCTTCTACTTCGCCGAGCAATTCCACATCCACCGCGCCGAATACGACGCCTACTGCCGATGGGTCAGCGAACAACTCCCCACCATCCACTTCAACCACCAGGTCGACGCCATCCGCTGGAACACCGACCGCTCCCACTTCGACGTCGACTACACCCGACTCGACCCCGACGGCAAAGCCCAAGCCCCCGGCCGCACCCACACCCGCCACATCGCCCTCGGCGTCGGCACCGCACCCTTCATCCCCGAACCCCTACGCCCCCTCGCAGAAGCCCCCGGCATCCCCGTCATCCACTCCGCCGACTACCTCCACCACCGCGAAGAACTCCTCCGAGCCGACCACATCACCGTCATCGGCTCCGGCCAGTCAGGCGCCGAAATCTTCCTCGACCTCCTCCGCGCCCGCCCCGTCGGCATCGAAAAGATCCACTGGCTCGCCCGCACCCAGGCCTTCGCGCCCATGGAGTACTCAAAACTCGGCCTCGAACACTTCACCCCCGACTACACCCACTACTTCCACGCACTCCCCGAACACGTACGCGACACCCTCGTCCCCCAACAATGGCAACTCCACAAAGGCATCGACACCGACACCATCTCCGCCATCCACGACGAGCTCTACCGACGCACCCTCCACGGCGGCTGGCCCGACGCCACCCTCACCCCCGGCGTCAGCGTCCGCACCGCAGGCCGCCTCTCCGGCAGCGGCACCCGCATCGAACTCCACCTCGAACACACCCAGCAAGCCACCCGAAGCCGCCTCACCACCGACGCCGTCGTCCTCGCCACCGGCTACCGCGAACGCCCCCTCGACACCCTCCTCACCGGCATCGCCCCCCACATCCGCCGCGACACCCAAGGACGCCCCCGCATCCACACCGACTTCCGCCTCGACCTCGACCCCGCCCTCACCGGCAACATCTACGTACAGAACGCCGAACGCCACACCCACGGAGTCGGCGCCCCCGACCTCGGCCTCGCCGCCTGGCGCAGCGCCACCATCCTCAACAACGTCACCGGCACCACTCCCTACCCCCTCCCACAACGCACCGCCTTCACCACCTTCGGCCTCACCCCCCACCACACCCCCGCCATCCCCGGACAGAACAACCCACTCACCCCCCTCACACACGACCACTGACCACACGAAAGCGGCCGCCCCTCCCGAAGAGGAACGGCCGCCACACACCGACAACTAGAAAACCGGCACACCGTCCCGCGTCAGACGCCAGCCCACCGAAGCGAACTCCGCCGGATCCACCGAACCCTTCGCCTGAACCCACCCGATGATCGTGTTCCGGATCTCATCCGAATTCGCCCACAACTGCTTCGCACCCGGCACATGCGGGAAATTACCGCCACCACTCGCCCGATAATTGTTCACCGCGAACACGAACCGCGCCGCCGGATCCACCGGCACCCCCTCGAACGACAACCCCACAATCCGCGAACCCACCGGCTGCGCAATGTCGACGTCATACGTCACACCCGACACCACATCGTAATTGTAATCCGGAATACCCTCCGCATTCGTCAACTTCGACGTATCCACCGGCGACCCCGCCGCCGTCCGCACGTAATACCTCGCCGAATACTCCAGATAATCCTTCAGCTGCGCACCCGTCAGAAGCCGCGCCTCCAGCGTGTTCTCGAACGGATACAGACCCGCGGCATCCCTGATCGTCACCTCACCCGCAGGGATCGCCGCCGTACGCGAGAAACACGCCGCCTGCGACAGAACCGGCAACGCCGCGTACTCGCCCCCCGCCAGCGCCGCCCCCACCGTCTCGGCCTGCACCAGATTGATCAGATCGATGACCGGCTCGTCCTTCCACGGCGCATCCGCCGTCGACATCGCCGCCACCGACGTACCGATCACCTGGTTCACATACGCCACCACCCTCGAGTGCTCATCACCGAGCAACGACGTGATCTGCGGATCCTCCTCCACCGCGTTCGAGTTCAGCACCGAAGCACCGACCTTCTCGACCACCCACCGGCCCTTCTCCCACACCACATCGAAATCGAACAGCGTCAACCGCTGCCCCCACTTCAACGGCTCCGAAAGAACAACCCGCTTCCCCGTCTCCTTGTTCGTCACGAAATACTCAGGAATCTCCGAGTGCGCGTGACCCACCAGAATCGCATCGATCCCCGGCACCTGCTCCGCCACCAGACCCGCCGCATTCTCCACGTACGGCAACTGATCCCCGTACGACGACGTGCCCGACGAACCCGAATGCGCCGAGACAACCACCACATCCGCACCCATCGAACGAAGCTTCGGCACCCACTTCGCCGCCTGCTCCTCGAGGCCCGGGAACACCATCTTCCCGCCCACGTTCGCCTTGTCCCAGATCGCGATACCAGGATTCGTCAACCCCAGAACCGCAACCCGCACATCACGACCGTGCGGCGTACGCAACCGCTTGATCACATACGGAGCGAACGCCGGCCGCAACGTCTTCGCATCCAGCGCATTCGCACCCAGCAGCGGAAAATCACACTGCTCCTCGAACTTCCGCAACACCGGAATGCCGTAGTTGAACTCATGATTACCGAGCGCCGCCGCGTCATAACCGATCTTGTTCATCGCCTGCGCCATCGGATGCACGGGCCCACGCCTCGCCGTGATCGGATCGATCTTCGCGTAGTAGTACGACAACTGAGTGCCCTGGATCGTGTCACCCGCATCGATCAGCAACGTGTTCCGGCGGCCCCGCTCCTCACGGATCTGATCCACCAGCGTCGAGATCTTCGCCAGCCCCACATCGTTGTGCGCCTTGTCGTCGAACTCCTGATCCGTGAAGTAGTCCCAGTTGAAGACATTGCCGTGCAGGTCCGTCGTCCCCATCACCGTGAACGAGTACCGCTTCGGCGGGCGCCCATGCCCGTGCCCCCTCGCCTCCGAGGCCGCCGCAGGCCCGGCACCGACCCCTCCCGCCAGCGCCACACCCACACCGGCGACAGCCGAACGGCCCACAAACGTCCTACGGTTCAACGGCATCCCTGACTCCTCTTCCGAGCGAACAACGCGCGTAGATTCTGACCCAGCCACCACCACGCGCAACACCCCCGACAGGTTGCGATCTGGTGACCAGCAGCACCACCCGCACCCCCGGCACCCCACCGGAACACGTCCCGCGACGCTCATCGGAGCACCCCGCCGCACAATTCAACAGTTGTCAATAACCTTTCATCGAAAGGCTGTTGGACAGTCACGCAGAGACAATTACCTACCCGCAGGTAAGGTCTAGGCTCGAACCATGCGCCGAGCAAAAATCGTTTGTACCCTGGGACCCGCAACCGACACATACGAGCAGATCAAGGCACTCGTCGAAGCGGGAATGGACATCGCCCGCCTCAACCTCAGCCACGGCACCTACGCCGAACACGAAGAGCGCTACCACCGCGTACGCAAGGCATCCGAAGAAACCGGCCGCAGCGTAGGAATCCTCGCCGACCTTCAAGGCCCGAAGATCCGCCTCGGCCGCTTCACCGAAGGCCCCGTACTCCTTGAACGCGGCGACGACTTCACCATCACCGTCGAACCCGTCGAAGGCGACCGCACCACCTGCGGCACCACCTACGACGGCCTCGCCGCCGACGTCACCACCGGCGAACGCATCCTCATCGACGACGGCCGCGTCACCCTCGAAGTCACCGAAGTCGACGGACCCCGCGTCCACACCACCGTCATCGAAGGCGGCATGGTCTCCGACCACAAGGGACTCAACCTCCCCGGCGTCGCCGTCTCCGTCCCCGCACTCTCCGAAAAAGACATCGACGACCTCCGCTGGGCACTCCGCACCGGCGCCGACATCATCGCCCTCTCCTTCGTACGCACCGGACGCGACATCGACGACGTCCACCGCATCATGGACGAGGAGAACCGCCGCCTCCCCGTCATCGCCAAGATCGAGAAGCCCCAGGCCGTCGACAACATCGACGACATCGTCGCCGCCTTCGACGGCATCATGGTCGCCCGCGGAGACCTCGGCGTCGAAATGCCCCTGGAACAGGTCCCGATCGTCCAGAAGCGCGCCATCAAACTCGCCAAGCGCAACGCCAAGCCGGTCATCGTCGCCACCCAGATGCTCGACTCGATGATCGACAACTCCCGCCCCACCCGCGCCGAAGCCTCCGACGTCGCCAACGCCGTCATCGACGGAACGGACGCCGTGATGCTCTCCGGCGAGACCAGCGTCGGCAAATACCCCGTCGAGACCGTCCGCACCATGGCGCGCATCGTCGAGGCGGCCGAGGAGGACATCCTCGCCAAGGGCCTGCCGCCCCTCACCGACCGCAACAAGCCCCGCACCCAGGGCGGCGCGGTCGCCCGCGCGGCAGCCGAGATGGGCGACTTCCTCGGCGCCAAGTTCCTGGTGGCCTTCACCCAGAGCGGCGACACGGTCAAGCGCCTCTCCCGCTACCGTTCCCCGATCCCGCTCCTGGCCTTCACCCCGGACCCGGCCACCCGCGCGCAGCTGAACCTGACGTGGGGCGTGGAGACGTTCCTCGGGCCGCACGTGGACTCCACGGACGCGATGGTGGCGCAGGTGGACGAGGAACTGCTGCGGATCGGCCGCTGCCAGAAGGGCGACGTCGTGGTCATCACGGCAGGGTCCCCGCCCGGGGTCGCCGGCTCCACGAACCTGGTGCGGGTGCACCACATCGGCGAGGACGACAGCCCGAAGTGACGGTCGTCAGTACTTCGGCCCGACGTGAGCGTCCATGAGGGCTACGGACGCCCGTCGGGCTACGGAGATGTTGTACTCCTTGCCCGCGCGGGTGCAGTGGGTCCACTTGATGCCGAGCTTGTCCAGGGTGTCGGTGTAGAGCTGCCGGATGTCGTCGGAGACATTCGTGAACCAGTACCGCGGGTATTCGTACCGCTTGCGGACGCCGCCGACCATGCGAGTGGTCCAGTTGATGATGCGGCAACCGTCGGAATGGACGAGTCCACGGACGAATGGCCAAGGGTTCGCGTCGACGAGTTCTTGTTGCCAGACCTCCAGCGCGATCTCACGTTCGTGTTTCCTGCGTGGGCCATGTTGGGGGAACAGGCAGAGAAGGTGCTTCGAGTAGACCTTGATGTTACGGCAGCCGGGTTTACGGACCCGGCATGTGGCGTTGTCCGGGAACACTTTGTGGATTGCCGCCCCTGCCTCGTCCTGGATGCCCGGCCAGCAGTCGTCCAGTGTGATCATCATGCTCGGCACCCGGTGCTGAGTGGGCTGGCTGATGTGGCCATCCCCCAGGTAAAGGCCGAGGAGATAGACGTAGTCGGCTCCGGCGAGCCCGACGCCGTCGCACCGGTGGCAAGAAGGGGTCCTGGTGCCAGGGCAGATGTTCCGCTTGGAGCGCTCCATGTGCAGCCAGTAGGAAACCGTGCCGCGCGGCACATTCAACCGGCGGGCGACATCCGCGCCATTGGCGCCGGAATCGAGTAGGTCCAGCGCCTTTTGGCGAACTGTCATTCCGTGGAAGATCATGCCACCACTCTGTGTGATGTCATGATGCGGTGCGTAGCAGAATGCGGATTTTCACGAGAACGTGAGCATCCGCAATCTGGTGATGGGTGCCGGGTATGGGATTCGAACCCACATGCCCTTTCGGGCAGAGGTGTTTGAGACCTCCGCGTCAGCCAATTGCGCCAACCCGGCTTGCTATCCGGTCAGCAGTGTACCTGGTGACCACGAGGTGTGGCAGGTAGGTAGGCTGCTCCGCAGCAGTTCCTGCCCCATACCGAGGAGCCCCGTGACCACGCCCGAGTCACCCCAGCCCGTAGACGCCGCCGACGACGACAAGTCGCACGTCCCGCCGCTGACGACCCGCGTCGTCATCGCCGAGGACGAGGCGCTCATCCGCCTCGACCTCAAAGAGATGCTGGAGGAAGAGGGCTACTCGGTCGTCGGCGAGGCCGGGGACGGGCAGCAGGCCGTCGAGCTGGCCCGGGAGCACCGGCCGGACCTGGTGATTCTCGATGTGAAGATGCCCGTCCTGGACGGGATCTCCGCCGCCGAGAAGATCACGGAGGAGTCCATCGCCCCCGTGCTGATGCTCACCGCGTTCTCGCAGCGCGACCTGGTCGAGCGGGCCCGGGACGCCGGGGCGATGGCGTACCTGGTGAAGCCGTTCAGCAAGAGCGACGTGGTCCCTGCCATCGAGATGGCGGTGTCCCGGTTCGCGGAGCTGAAGGCGCTGGAGAGCGAGATCGCGGATCTTTCGCAGCGGCTGGAGACGCGGAAGCTGGTGGACCGGGCGAAGAGCATTCTGCAGACGGATTACGGGCTCTCCGAGCCGGCGGCGTTCCGCTGGATCCAGAAGACGTCGATGGATCGCCGTATGTCGATGCAGCAGCTGGCGGAGGCGTTGATCGAGGACGCCGAGGAGAAGAAGAAGGCTGCCGAGTAGCGCCGTGCGGGTGTGCGAGAAGGGCCTGTTCCCCGGTCGTCCGGGGAACAGGCCCTTCTCGTGTGTGGGTGTTCAGTCCTCGCCGAGGTAGGCCTTGCGGACCGACTCGTCGTGGAGGAGGTCGGCGCCGGTGCCGGAGAGGACGACCTTGCCGACCTCCATGACGTGGCCCTGGTCCGCGAGGGAGAGGGCCGCCTGCGCGTTCTGCTCGACGAGCAGGATCGTGGTGCCCGCCGCCTTGAGTTCGACGATGGTTTCCATGATCTTCTGCATCATGATCGGCGAGAGGCCCATGGAGGGTTCGTCGAGCATGAGCAGTTTGGGCTGGGACATGAGCGCGCGTCCCATGGCGAGCATCTGCTGTTCGCCTCCGGAGAGGGTTCCGGCGGCTTGCTTCCGGCGTTCCCCGAGGATGGGGAAGAGGTCGTAGGCGCGCTGGACGTCCTTCTCGATGCCTGCCTTGTCGGTGCGGAGGAAGGCGCCGAGCTGGAGGTTCTCCGTGATGGTGAGGCGGGGGAAGATGTGGCGGCCTTCGGGGGAGTGGGCGAGGCCCAGTGCCACGATCTTGTGGGCGGGGATGCCGGCGAGGGGCTTCCCCTCGAAGAGGATGCGGCCGCCGGAGGGCTTGAGGAGGCCGGAGAGTGTGCGCAGGGTGGTGGTCTTGCCCGCACCGTTGGTGCCGATGAGGGTGACGACCTGGCCGGCTTCGACGGTGAAGGAGATTCCCTTGACGGCTTCGATCTTGCCGTAGGCGACCCTGAGGTCCTCGACCTCGAGCAGTGCGGTCACTGGCCTTCCCCTTCTGTGCTGGTGGTGCGCTCCGCCTTGTCCGGCTCGGGGGCTTCGGGTGTCCCGGCGGGTGCGGGTGCGTCGGCCTTCCCGGGGGTGTCGGCCTCGAAGGGCGTGCCGAGGTAGGCGGCGACGACGCGTTCGTCGCTCTGGACGACGTCGGGGGTGCCTTCGACGAGTTTCTCGCCTTGGACGAGGCAGGCGACGCGGTCGCAGAGGTTGAAGATGAAGCGCATGTCGTGCTCGATGACGAGTACGGCGATGCCCATGTCCCGGATGGCGAAGATGAGTTCTTCGGTGACGCGGGTTTCCTGCGGGTTCATGCCGGCGGTGGGCTCGTCCAGGAGGAGGAGGCCGGGGTCGCTGGCGAGGGCGCGTGCGATTTCCAGCTTGCGCTGGTCTCCGTAGGGGAGGTTGCGCGCGAGGTGGTCGGCCTTGTCCTGCAGGCCGATGAACTCGAGGAGTTCCATGGCGCGTGTGTGGGAGGCGGCTTCGGCCTTCTTGAATCCGGGGCCGCGCAGGAGGGCGGACCAGAGGCCTTCCTTGGTCCTGGTGTGGCGTCCGACGAGGACGTTTTCCAGGACGGTCATGTTGGCGAAGAGCCGGATGTTCTGGAAGGTGCGGGCGATGCCTGCCTGGGTGACGAGGTGGGGTTTGGGGGGCAGGACGGTGCCCTTGTAGCGGACCGTGCCCTCGGTGGGGACGTAGAGGCCGGTGAGGCAGTTGAAGAAGGTGGTCTTGCCTGCGCCGTTGGGGCCGATGAGGCCGACGATCTCGCCTGCGTTGACCTTGAGGTCGACGTCGCGTACGGCGGTGAGTCCGCCGAAGCGCATGGTGACGCCGCCGGCGTCCAGGACGGGCGTGGTGGTTTCGGTGGTGGTCGTCATGTTGTTCACGCCCCCGCCTTCACGGTGCCGACGCCGGATTCGGGCAGTGTGCCCTCGGGTGTGTCGAGTTGGCCGGTCTCGTGGTATTCGAGTTGGGCCCGCCGGTTGGCGATGAGGCCTTCGGGGCGGAAGCGCATCAGGAGGATGAGCGCGAGGCCGAAGCCGAGGAGCTGGTAGTCCTGGAGGAACTGCAGCTTCGCGGGGATCATGTAGAGGAGTGTGGCGCCGATGAGGGGTCCGCTGATCGTTCCCATGCCGCCGAGGATGACTGCGGCGAGGAGGAAGGCGGAGTTGGGCGGCACGGGGCCGGCGAAGACGTACATCTCGGGGACGACGGTGCTCTGTACGTGTGCCTGGACGGTGCCGGCGAGGCCGGCGAGGGTGGCGCCGAGGGCGAAGGCGATGAGTTTGACGCGGAAGCCGTTGATGCCCATGGCGGTGGCGGCGGTCTCGTCCTCGCGGATGGCGACCCAGGCGCGGCCGATGCGGGAGCTGCCTGCTCGGCTGAAGACGAGGACCACGAGGATCATCGCGAGGAGCATGAGCAGGTAGTAGTTGGCGTATCCGCCGAGTTCGATGCCCAGGATCGTGTGGGATTCGCCGAAGTCGTATCCGAAGAAGACGAGGTCGGGGATGTTGGGTACGCCGTTGGGGCCGTTGGTGATCTGGGGTCCGGATACGCCGTCGAGGTTGCCGACGGTGATGCGGAAGATCTCGCCGAAGCCGAGGGTGACGATGGCGAGGTAGTCGCCGCGGAGGCGGAGGGTGGGTGCTCCGATGACGACGCCGAAGATGAGGGAGACGGCGGCGCCGGTGAGGACGGATGCCCAGAAGGGGAATTGGACGTCGAAGGCGGATGCGGTGGTGCCTGAGACGAGGGCGGCGGTGTAGGCGCCGACGCCGAGGAAGGCGACGTATCCGAGGTCGAGGAGTCCGGCGAGGCCGACGACGATGTTCAGCCCGAGTGCGACGGTCGCGAAGATGAGGATGTTGACCGCGATGAGGGTGTACTGGTCGGTGCTCTGGGTGAAGGGGAATGCTGCGGCGGCTACGAAGGCGGCGGCTACGGCGATGGAGCGGTATTTGGTGGTGAGTGCCGAGAGCCGGGCCATGATGCCGGATTTGAAGAGGGCGCCGATGGCGAAGCCCGTGGTGATCATGTAGCCGGTGAAGAGTTCGGCGTATTCGGTGTCGATGCCGTAGGTGACGACGAAGAGGCCGGTTCCGAAGGCGGCGACGATGATGAGGATTTCGGCCCAGGAGGGGATGTTCTTGGGGCGGGGTGCTTTGCGGGTGTCGTCGGGGAGGAGGAATGCGAGGAGCGGTATGGCTGAGGTGACCGCTGCGACGAAGCCGCCGGGTTCGAGGTTGACGACGCCGCCGAGTTCGACGGCGATGGCGATGACGGTGAACCAGGTGGTGCCGAAGGCGCCGAGGGCCAGGAACTGGAGGGCTTTGGTGGTGCCGGTGGGTGCGAGCCAGCGGAGGCCGCGGATGTTGAGGGCGGCGAGTGCGTACAGGAGTACGAGGGCGCCTGCCACGAGGGTGAGGACCTGGAGGCCGCCGGGGTAGCCGTAGACGGTGAGGTCGCCGGGGAATTCGTCGGTGTAGGTCCAGGACAGGAAGGTGCTGGCGATGGTGGCGATGCCACCGAGGGCGGTGGCCCATCGCAGGGTGGTGGTGCGGGAGCCGGTGTCGGCCGGGGTGGTGACGGCGGTTTTCGTGGTGTCGGTTGTCATGGCTCTCACGCCCGATCCGCGACGCGCTCGCCGAGCAGGCCTTGTGGCCTGACGAGGAGGACGACGATGAGAAGTACGAATGCCCATACGTTGGCCCAGGCGCCGCCGCCGAGCTGCTGCATGCCGGGTATTTCTTCGATGTAGGCGATGGAGAGGGCTTCGGCGAGGCCGAGGACGACTCCGCCGACCATGGCTCCGTAGATGTTGCCGATGCCGCCGAGTACTGCGGCGGTGAAGGCCTTGAGGCCGAGGATGAAGCCCATCTCGAAGTTGATCTGGCCCTTGTCGAGTCCGTAGGCGACGGAGGCGACGGCGGCGAACGCGGCTCCGATGGCGAAGGCCATCACGATGATGCGGTCGGTGTTGATGCCCATGAGCTTGGCTGTGTCGGGGTCCTGTGCGGTGGCCTGCATGGCGCGGCCGCTGCGGCTCTTGGCGACGAAGAGGCCGAGGGCGAGCATGCACAGGGGGGCGAGGACGAGGATGAAGGCGTCGGCGCGCTGGAGGTAGAGGTTGTCGAGGATCTTGAACGACTCGCCCTGGAACTCGGGGAAGCTGCGCGGCTTCTTCGCTTCGGGGTAGAAGCCCCAGACAAGCTGCTGGAGGACGATCGAGAGGCCGATCGCGGTGATGAGGGGTGCCAGTCGGGGGGCGCCTCGCAGGGGGCGGTAGGCGAAGCGTTCCGCGGCCGTGGCCACGGCGACGGAGGCGATGGCGCCGCCGACGATCATGAGGGGTATGACCACCATGAGCGAGGTTCCGCTGGGGAGTGCCAGGTAGGTGGTGAGGGCGCCGAAGCCCCCGATCATGAATATCTCGCCGTGGGCGAAATTGATGAGCTGGACGATGCCGTACACCATGGTGTACCCGATGGCTATGAGGCCATAGAGCGCGCCGAGTGCGAGACCGTTGGCCAGCTGTTGCGGCAGTTCGTTCACCGCAGTGCCTCCGATGAGCTTGTCGGATATGACACCGCGCGAGGGCGCTGTTTGCGCCCTCGCGCGGTCAGGAGCATGTGCTGTGGGTGTGCTGGGTGATCAGTCTTCGAACGTGGCGCTCTTGACGTCCTTCCAAGCACCCTTCTGGACCTCGTAGACGGTGAGCTGCTTGTTGGTGGTGTCACCGAACTCGTCGAAGGAGACCTTGCCGGTCACGCCGTCGAAGGAGACCTTGGCCATGGCCTCGGTGACCTTGGCGCGGGCGTCCTCGGGGAGCTTGCCGTCGTTCTCGGCGACGACGGCCTTGACGGCCTGGATGATGGCCCATCCGGCGTCGTAGGAGTAGCCGCCGTAGGCCGCGAAGGGGTCCTTGTAGCCGCCGGCGTTGTAGTCGGCGATGAACTGCTTGGCGGTCGGGAGGGCCTCGACGGGGTAGCCGACGGAGGTGGCGAAGTCGCCGTCGTTGGCTTCACCGGAGGCGCTGATGAAGGCGGGGTCGTAGATGCCGTCGCCGCCCATGGTGGGGATCTTGGCGCCGGTCTTCTTGATCTGGTCGGAGAGGAGGCCGCCCTCGGGGTACTGGCCGCCGTAGTAGACGGAGTCGGCGCCGGAGCTCTTGACCTTGTCGGCGGTGCTGGAGAAGTCGGTCTCCTTGACGGTGACGTGGTCGGTGCCGACGACCTTGCCGCCGAGGCGCTTGAACTCGGTGGAGAAGATGGCTGCGAGGCCGGCGCCGTAGGTCTGCTTGTCGTCGACGACGTAGACCTTCTTCTTCTTGGCGTCGTTGTACAGGTACTGGGCGGCGAACTTGCCCTGGACGACGTCGGTGGCGCAGGTGCGGAAGTAGGTCTTGAAGACGCGCTTGGAGTCGCCCTTGCCCCAGTTGTCGCCCTGGCTGAGGGCGGGGTTGGTGTTGGCGGGCGAGACCTGGGTGAGGCCGGCCTTCTCGAAGACGCCCTGCATGGACTGGGCGACGCCGGAGTTCAGAGGGCCGACGGCTCCGAGGACTTCCTTGTTGCCGACGAGTTTGGTGGCGTTGGCCTGTCCGGAGGCGGGGACGGCCTGGTCGTCGAGGGCTTCGATCTTGAACTCGATGCCGGGGACCTCGTTGTTCTTGTTCGCGGTCTTGGCCGCGAGGTCCACGGAGTTCTTGATGCCCTGGCCGAGTGCGGAGAGGGATCCGGTCAGCGGGGCGTCGACACCGATGACGACGGTGGTCTTGCTGTCGCTGTCGCTGTTGCCCTTGCTGTTGTCGTCGCGCGACCCGCAGGCGGTGAGTGTGAGTGCACCGGTGGTGAGCACTGTGGTGAGGATGATCAAAGAACGGTGTCGCACGAAAGGTCCTTTCCCTGGCGCGGCCTCCTCTGCATGAGGTGCCGTGACTACGCCGGGCTGTACTGGGCGGTACAGGGCCGTGCAGCAGACACGCCCGGCGGCGCGGTGACTGGCCGTGACTCTATGGGCAGGTGAGGGGGTGCGGGACAGGTCGGCTGAGGATGTGACTGTCTTGTTATGCCGTGGGGAAGGCTTGGTGGTCGCAGTGTGGACATGTGGGGCTTTTTCTCTCGCGGTGAAATGACCGCATGGTGAGAACACCCAGCTCCACTAAGGGGCTTGGGATGATCTTGGTGCTGTCGCGCGGAGTCGCCCTTATCGGGGCGCATGGGGCGTGGGGTGATCGGCCCGGAGGTGCCTCGGGTGGGGTCGGAGGTGATTCGTGTATTGCGCAATTGTTACGCAGTGTTACATCTGCGGGATGTGCGGGGTGTCCGGCGATCGCGACGTCGCTGTTGAGGTGGCGCATCGAACGGCCGTGCGCGACGGGGGGAGTTGACCGTACGTGTGCGTCAGCTCCCGTGCGGCGCACCGGAAATGGGTGCTGACACTCCGGAATGTGGTGCCGTCGAGGTGGTGGGCCGGGGCGGTGGGCGCGTCGTGCTGCGGCTGTGTGCGCGTTCGGCGGCGGTTCCGCGGCGTGCGGTTCTTCCCGGGGCGGACCTTGCCGGACGGTGCCCCGGCTGTCCTCTGTCGCGGTGGCGGGCGGAGGGGCTCGCGCTTGCGGACCGGGTGGGGGTGTTCGCGCGACCGGTGCGGGCGCCGCTTGCCGGGAGTGCCGCTGCGGCTCGGCCCGTCGGCGGGAGCGGTGAGCTGTGGCGGGTCTTCGGTCGTGGTGGTGCGCGGCCTGCTCGTCCCGGTGGTCCGGCCGCGCGTCGGGAGTCGGGTGGCTCCCGGCGTCCTGCCCTTCCGGGGCACCGCCGGGTGCGTGACGGCCTGCCGGCCGAGGCCGGCAGGCCGTCACGCGTGCGGTGAGGGGTCAGCCCGCCGAGAGGCCGGACGCGTCGCGGAGGAGGCAGGTGAGGCGGGCGGTGCAGACCCGCTTGTCGTGCTCGTCGGTGATGACGATCTCGTACGTGGCGGTGGAGCGGCCGCGGTGGACGGGGGTGGCGGTGCCCGTGACGAGGCCGCTGCGGGCGCCGCGGTGGTGGGTGCAGTTCAGGTCCACACCGACGGCGATCTTGGTCGCGCCGCCGTGGAGCATGCTGCCGATGGAGCCGAGGGTCTCGGCCAGGACGGCCGACGCACCGCCGTGGAGGAGCCCGTAGGGCTGGGTGTTGCCTTCGACGGGCATGGTGCCCACGACGCGTTCGGCGGAGGCTTCGACGATCGTGACGCCCATGCGCTCGCCGAGGTGGCCGGCGGAGAAGAGTGCGGGGAGGTCGACGCCGAGTGCCGCGTACTCGTCGATGATCTCCTGGGGGAACGTGGGTGCGGTGTGCTCGCCCATGGGGTCCGGCTCCGATCGTGTGCGGTCGTTCGTTGCTGTGTGCACTGTTCTTATCAGACGGCTGAGCGTGCGCTTAGGGCTGCGGATGGCTCAGTTCGGCTCGAAACGGACGACGACCGACTTGCTGGCCGGGGTGTTGCTGGTGTCGGCGGTGGCGTCCAGGGGGACGAGCACGTTCGTCTCCGGGTAGTACGCGGCGGCGCAGCCGCGGGCGGTGGGGTAGTGCACGACGCGGAAGCCGGGGGCGCGGCGCTCGACGCCGTCCTTCCACTCGCTGACGAGGTCGGTGTAGGAGCCGTCGGCGAGGCCGAGGGCGCGGGCGTCCTCGGGGTTGACCATGACGATGCGGCGGCCGCCCTTGATGCCGCGGTAGCGGTCGTCGAGGCCGTAGATCGTGGTGTTGTACTGGTCGTGGGAGCGCAGGGTCTGCAGCAGCAGCCGGCCCTCGGGGAGTTCGGGGTGTTCGACGGGTGCGGCGGTGAAGTTGGCCTTGCCCGTGGTGGTGGGGAAGCGGCGTTCGTCGCGTGGGGCGTGGGGGAGGGTGAAGCCGCCGGGCCGTGCGACCCGGGCGTTGAAGTCCTCGAATCCGGGGATGATGCGGGAGATGCGGTCGCGGATCGTCCCGTAGTCCTTCTCGAAGTCCTCCCAGGGTGTGGTGGAGGCGGGGCCGAGTACCGCGCGGGCCAGGCGGGCGACGATCGCGGGTTCGGAGAGCAGGTGCGGGCTCGCGGGGGTGAGGTTGCCGCGTGAGGAGTGGACCATGCCCATGGAGTCCTCGACGGTGACGAACTGCTTCCCGCCGGCCTGGGTGTCCTTGTCGGTGCGTCCGAGGGTGGGCAGGATCAGGGCGCGGGTGCCGGTGACGGCGTGCGAGCGGTTGAGTTTGGTCGAGACGTGGACGGTGAGCCGGGCGCGGCGCATGGCGGCTTCGGTGACGGCGGTGTCGGGGGTGGCGCCGACGAAGTTGCCGCCCATGGCGAAGAAGACCTTGGCGTCGCCGTCGCGGAGTGCCTGGATGGACCGTACGACGTCGTAGCCGTGGTGGCGTGGTGAGGTGATGCCGAATTCCTGGTCGAGGGCGTCGAGGAAGGCGGTGGAGGGCCGTTCGAAGATGCCCATGGTGCGGTCGCCCTGGACGTTGGAGTGGCCGCGGACGGGGCAGACGCCGGCGCCGGGCCTGCCGATGTTGCCGCGCAGGAGGAGGAGGTTGACCACTTCGCGGATGGTCGGCACGGAGTGCTTGTGCTGGGTGAGGCCCATGGCCCAGCAGACGATGGTGCGTTTCGACGCGAGGATCATGGCGAGCGCCTGCTCGATGGCGTCGCGGTCGAGGCCGGTGGCGGTGAGGGTCTCGTCCCAGTCGGCGGCGCGGGCGGCCTGGGCGAATGCTTCGTAGCCGTGGGTGTGTTCGGCGATGAAGTGGGTGTCGAGGGCTCCGTCGGCCTCGATGATCATTTTGTTCAGGAGGCGGAAGAGTGCCTGGTCGCCGCCGATGCGGATCTGGAGGAAGAGGTCGGTGAGGGCGGCGCCCTTCAGCATGCCTCGGGCGGTCTGGGGGTTCTTGAACCGTTCGAGGCCGGCTTCGGGCAGCGGGTTCACCGAGATGATCTTCGCTCCGGCGGCCTTGGCCTGTTCGAGGGCGGAGAGCATCCGGGGGTGGTTGGTGCCGGGGTTCTGTCCGGCGACGATGATCAGGTCTGCCTGGTGGAGGTCGTCGAGGCTGACGCTGCCCTTGCCGATCCCGATGGTCTCGGTGAGGGCGGAGCCGGACGACTCGTGGCACATGTTGGAGCAGTCGGGCAGGTTGTTGGTGCCGAACTCGCGGGCGAAGAGCTGGAGGAGGAACGCCGCCTCGTTGCTGGTGCGGCCGGAGGTGTAGAAGAGCGCCTCGTCGGGGGAGGAGAGCGCGGTCAGCTCCTCGGCGATGATCTCGAAGGCGCGCTCCCAGGTCACGGCCTCGTACCGGTCGGCGCCCTCGGGCAGGTACACGGGTTGCGTGATGCGTCCCTGCTGGCCGAGCCAGTAGCCGCTGCGGGTGGCCAGGTCGGCGACGGGGTGGGCGGCGAAGAAGTCGGGGGTGACGCGGCGCAGGGTCGCCTCCTCGGCGACGGCCTTGGCGCCGTTCTCGCAGAATTCGGCCGCGTGGCGCTTGTCGCCCTCGGGCCAGGCACAGCCGGGACAGTCGAATCCGTCCTTCTGGTTGACCTTGAGGAGGGTCTGCGCGGTGCGCCGGACGCCCATCTGCTGCTGGGCCACGCGCAGGGTGTGGGCGACGGCGGGCAGTCCGGCGGCGGCGTGCTGGACCGCGTCGATCCGCGGCGCGTCCTGGACCGGGTCACCGGTCGGGGGCTTGGTGGCCATGGTGCTCCCCTTCGAGCCTTCGGCCGCCTCCGAGCGCGTGCGGGCGCGCGCGTCGCGTCCGTGCGTGTCGTGGCGTCCTGTCGCGTCTTCTTACGCCTTCACAGTCCTTCGATCCTGTCATGCACGCGTGCCGGGGTGCTCTGCGGGAAGCGGTGGGGCGGGGGCGGGCCCCGGGGTGTGGTGTCCGTGGGCCGGGGCGGTGCGACGGCCGGTCCGGATTGTCGGTGGTCCGTGGCAGGATCGGGGGCGTGGCTGAGACGGCATCGAAGAAGACGGCAGACAACCGACCGCGCCTGCTCCTCATGGACGGGCACTCCCTGGCGTACCGGGCGTTCTTCGCCCTGCCCGCGGAGAATTTCACGACGGCGACGGGGCAGCCGACGAATGCCGTGTACGGCTTCATGTCGATGCTGGCGAACACGCTGCGCGACGAGGCGCCCACGCATTTCGCGGTGGCGTTCGACGTGTCCCGCAAGACGTGGCGTGCGCAGGAGTTCCCGGAGTACAAGGCGAATCGTTCCAAGACCCCGGACGAGTTCAAGGGGCAGGTCGAGCTCATCGGCGAGCTCCTGGACGCGATGCACGCGGACCGGTTCGCCGTGGACGGCTTCGAGGCGGACGACGTCATCGCGACGCTGGCCACGCAGGCCGAGGCGGCGGGCTTCGAGGTGCTGATCGTCACGGGCGACCGGGACTCGTTCCAGCTGATCACGGAGAACGTGACGGTGCTCTATCCGACGAAGGGCGTCTCGGAGCTGACGCGCTTCACCCCGGAGAAGGTCCAGGAGAAGTACGGGCTCACGCCTTCGCAGTACCCGGACTTCGCGGCGCTGCGCGGTGACCCGTCGGACAATCTTCCGGGGATCCCCGGTGTGGGTGAGAAGACGGCGGCGAAGTGGATCAACCAGTTCGGTTCGTTCGCGGATCTGGTCGAGCGTGCCGACGAGGTCAAGGGCAAGGCCGGGCAGAATTTCCGGGACCACCTGGACGCGGTGAAGATGAACCGGGTGCTGACCGAGATGGTCCGTGACGTGGAGCTGCCGAAGGGTCCGGCCGAGCTGGAGCGCGCTCCGTACGACCGCACGGCGGTCACCGGTGTGCTGGACGTCCTGGAGATCCGCAATCCGAGCCTGCGCGAGCGGCTGCTCGCCGTCGACCCGGGTGCGCAGGAGGCCGGTCCGCCGGAGCCCCTGGCCGGTATCGAGCTGGACGGCGCGGTGCTGGGGTCGGGCGAGGTCGCTCCGTGGCTGGAGGCCCACGGCGGGCAGCCGCTCGGGGTGATGACCGTCGACACCTGGTCGCTGGGGACGGGCACGGTCACGGAGATCGCGCTCGCCGCCGCCGACGGGGCCGCCGCCTGGCTGGACCCGGCCGAGCTCGACGAGGCCGACGAGCGGGCCCTCGCCGCCTGGCTCGCGGACCCGGAGCGCCCCAAGGTCCTGCACAACGCCAAGAACGCCCTGCGGGTCTTCCCCGAGCAGGGCTGGCGGCTGGACGGCATCACCATGGACACCGCGCTCGCCGCGTATCTCGTCAAGCCGGGACGCCGTTCCTTCGCCCTGGACGCACTGGCCGTGGAGTACCTCGGCCGTGAGCTGGCCCCGGCCCCCGCCTCGGACGGGCAGCTGGCCTTCGGCGCGGAGGACCGCGCGGAGGCCGACGCCCTGATGGCGCAGGCCCGTGCGGTGCTGGACCTCGGGGACGCGTTCACGACGCGCCTGAAGGAGGTCGGCGCCACGGAGCTGCTGCACGACATGGAGCTGCCGACGTCGATCATGCTGGCCCGTCTGGAGCGGCACGGCATCGCCGCCGACCGGGCGCATCTCGAAGGCATGGAGCAGCAGTTCGCCGGCGCGGTGCAGCAGGCGGTGAAGGAGGCGCATGCCGCGGTGGGCCGTGAGTTCAACCTCGGCTCGCCCAAGCAGCTCCAGGAAGTGCTCTTCGGCGAGCTGGCCCTGCCGAAGACGAAGAAGACGAAGACGGGCTACACGACCGACGCGGACGCGCTCGCCTGGCTGGCCGCGCAGACGGAGCACGAGCTGCCGGTCATCATGCTGCGCCACCGGGAGCAGGCGAAGCTGCGGGTCACCGTCGAGGGCCTGATCAAGACGATCGGTGCGGACGGCCGCATCCACACCACGTTCAACCAGACCGTCGCGGCGACCGGCCGGCTCTCCTCGACCGACCCCAACCTGCAGAACATCCCCGTCCGCACGGACGAGGGGCGGGCGATCCGCCGGGGCTTCGTCGTCGGCGAGGGCTTCGAGACGCTGATGACGGCCGACTACAGCCAGATCGAGCTGCGGGTGATGGCCCACCTCTCCGAGGACGCCGGTCTGATCGAGGCGTTCACCTCCGGGGAGGACCTGCACACGACGGTCGCCTCACAGGTGTTCGGCGTCGAGAAGTCGGCCGTCGACGCCGAGATGCGCCGCAAGATCAAGGCGATGTCCTACGGACTGGCCTACGGGCTCTCCGCGTTCGGTCTCTCCCAGCAGCTGAACATCGAGGCCGGCGAGGCCCGCGGGCTGATGGACACCTACTTCCTGCGGTTCGGCGGAGTGCGCGACTATCTGCACCGGGTCGTGGAGGAAGCCAGGGCCACCGGGTACACGGAGACGATCCTCGGCCGCCGCCGCTACCTCCCGGACCTGAACAGCGACAATCGCCAGCGGCGCGAGGCCGCCGAGCGGATGGCGCTGAACGCGCCGATCCAGGGCACGGCCGCCGACATCGTGAAGGTCGCGATGCTGCATGTGGACCGGGCGCTGACGGAGGCGAAGCTGACGTCGCGGATGCTGCTCCAGGTCCACGACGAAATCGTCCTGGAGATCGCGAAGGGCGAGCGGGAACAGGTCGAGGAGATCCTGCGCCGCGAGATGTCCACGGCGGTCGAGCTCCGCGCGCCGCTGGACGTCTCGGTCGGTGTCGGTACGGACTGGGAGACGGCCGCGCACTGAGGAAGGCGGCCCGCACGGGCCCGCAGCTTGTCGGTGACGCCTCAGCCGGCGTCCCGGCCGGCCGGGCGGGTCCGTGCGGTGTGCGCACGGGGCCCGTCCGGAGGCCGGGGCGCCGAGGGCTTCCGCAGCAGCCGCATCCACACCCCGTACAGGACCAGGCCGGCCGCCAGACCCGCCCCGGCGCCGAAGCAGGCGGTCGGGATGAGGTCGAGGGGCGTGGCGACGTGCCCGAAGTGGGCGTACCAGCGGGCACAGCGGTGGACGACGCCCAGCAGGACGCACAGGGCGATGAGCGAGAGGGCCCACCTGCGTTCGGTGCGGCCCAGCACCGGTACGGCCTCCGGGGCCGGGACGGGCCCGACGCGCCGCAGAGCCGTGTGCGTGAACCACACGAGGAACACGGCGGCCACGGCGGAACTGCCGTACTGGACGACCTGGAACACCGGGTATCCGCCGACGCTCCGGTCGAGGAGGGGGATCAGCTCCGTGCCCCACCGGTCGTGGTGGGTGAAGGAGTCCCACACGACGTGGGTGCCCGCGCCGATGACGGCGGACAGGACGAACCACACCGCCTCCGTGAAGGCCGGAGCACCGGGCTCCCGGCGCCGCCCCCGCACGAAGGCGTGCACGCGCCCCCGAGCCGCCTCCGGCAGCAACGCGACGAGCGGTTCACGCAGCATCAGCCAGAGCGCCACCAGGGCCCCCGCGATGAGGACGTCCAGGGTGAACACTCCCCACACGGCGTGTGTCACCTCGCCGAACTCCATCGCCCCGGGGACGGCCGTGTCCGCGTAGTAGGTGATGTCGGGTGCGAACGATCCGGCGACGAGCGCGGAGGCCACGAGAGGGCCACGACCGGTGCCGGACCTGCGGATTCCCGGGAGCACGGCTGCGGCATGGCTGAGCGTGAAGGGCATGGCGGCAAGTATGCGTGAGCCCGTTCCGCCCCCGGATCCATCAAGTGACTTGACGGCAGCGAAGCTGAGAAATCGGTAAGAACCGGTCGGGGGCCGGTGTTCGGGCGGCGGGAGTTGTCGTAGGGTCGCCTGAGTTCTCGCGCGGGGAGCGCGGGCAGCCGTCGACGGGGAGGGACCGACACGTATGGCAGCGCAATTCGGCCGCAGGCTGCGCAGGGGGGCCACCACCACCGCGGTGGCGGCGGCTGCCGTAGCGGCACTTTCCGCCTCCCAGGCTCCCGCCGCACCGCACCCCGGTGACCAGGCGGCGGCCGGTGCGACACCGCCCGGCGACAGCGCGGCCACCGGCAACTCGCCCTACCACACGGACCTTCCGCCGCTCAACACGCCCAACAAGCCCGGCGCGTCCGTGAATCTGCCCGTGACCGGCAGCGCCGAAGCGGGCATACCCGCCTCGGTCCTGGCCGCGTACAAGAAGGCGGAGCAGGCGGTCGCGGGCACCGACGCCGCGTGCCGTCTGCCGTGGCAGCTCCTCGCCGCGATCGGCAAGGTGGAGTCCGGCCAGGCCCGCGGCGGCAAGGTGGACGCCAACGGCACCACCTTCTCCCCGATCCTCGGCCCGGCACTCAACGGCCAGGGCTTCGCGCTCATCAGGGACACCGACGGCGGGGCGTACGACGGGGATTCGACCCACGACCGCGCGGTCGGCCCGATGCAGTTCATCCCGTCCACCTGGGCCACCTGGGGCCAGGACGGCAACGGCGACGGGCGCAAGGACCCGAACAACATCTACGACGCGGCGCTGGCCGCCGGCCGCTACCTCTGCGCGGGCTCCCGCGACCTGTCGCTCGCCACCGACCTCGACCGGGCGGTGCTGAGCTACAACCACTCGACGGAGTACCTGCGCACGGTGCGCTCCTGGTTCGACTACTACAACCGGGGCACCCACGAGGTCCCGGACGGCACGGGCGTCCTCCCGGCGGACACGGGTACGGGTACAGGCGCGGGTGCAGGCACCGGCACGGGCACCGGCACGTCCTCCCCCTCACCCACGCCGCCCTCCACCGGGACCACGCCGCCGGCCGCCTCCCCGCCGGCCACTCCTCCGGCCACCTCCCCGCCGGCGACGACGCCTCCGCCCGCCAAGCCGACGCCGCCGCCGACCACTCCGCCGCCGACCACGACTCCGCCGGTCACCCCGTCGCCCGCCGAGACCTTCGGCAGCCTCGAGAACGCGGGCACCGGACCGCTCACCGCCACGGCAGGCGAGGCCTTCGCCGAGCGCGTCAAGGTGCGGGCGAGGAACATGCTCGGCGCCCCGCTCGCCAGGACCCCGGTCACCTTCACCCTCGTCGGCGAGACGGACACCCGCTTCGCCGGCGGGAAGAGCACCGTGACCCTGACCACCGGAGCCGACGGCACGGTCACCGCCCCCGCCCTGACGGCCGGTGAGAGGACGGGCGCGTTCAAGGTGACAGCGGTCGCGGGCACCGGCAAGCCGCGCATCCTCACCTACACGGCCCGTGTCACGGCCCGGGTGGCGGACACCGTCGCCCGGACCGAGGACAAGGCACTGACGGCCGCCCCCGGCGCCGCGTTCGCCGACCGCGTCGAGGTCAGGACGACCTACAAGGGGACGGGCGTGGCGGACACCGCCGTCACCGCCACGATGATCACCGACGCGGAGACGCCCGCCGAGAACGACAAGGGTCCGTACTTCAAGGGTGCGGACGGAGAGCCCGTCCGCACGCTGAACCTGACGACCGGCGCCGACGGCCTCCTGACGCTCCCGGAGATCCACGCCGACGACACGGCGGGCATCTACACGCTGCGGCTCACCACCGCGAGCGGCGCCACGCTGACCGTCGAGCTGAAGGTCGAGGCACCGGCAGCCTGAGCCGTACGGGACCCCGGCGTCCGGCTCCCGGGCCGGACGCCGCGGTCCCGGCGCGTCCGCCGGGGGGCCCGGCCTACCCCCCGGCCCCGCCGGACCTCGACGAGCCGCCCGGCTCCCGGCGCAGCCGTGCCGAGGTGAAGCGGGTCGCCGCCACCGTCGCCGGGTCCTCGGGCCACGGGTGCTTCGGGTAGCGGCCGCGCAGTTCCGCGCGCACGTCCCTGTACCCCTCCCGCCAGAACGACGCCAGGTCCGCCGTCACCGCCGCCGGGCGCCCGGCGGGGGACAGCAGGTGGACCAGAACGGGCACCCCGGCCACCCGGGGCGTCTCGCCCAGCCCGAAGAGCTCCTGGAGCTTCACCGCGAGCACGGGCTGCTCGCCGCCGTACTCCACCCGGACCCTGGACCCGCTCGGCACCTCGATCCGCTCCGGGGCGAGCTCGTCGAGCCGGGCGGCGTCGCCCGTCGCCCACGGCAGCAGCCGCCGCACCGCCTGCCCGGCATCGATCCGCGCCAGATCCGCGCGGCGGCCGGCCCGTGACAGCTCGGGCTCCAGCCACTCGTCGGCGCGCGCCAGCAGCGCGCCGTCCGACACGTCGGGCCACGGCGCCCCCAGCACCCGGTGCAGGAACGCGAGCCGCAGCCGCAACTGCTCGCTGTCCCGCGTCCACCGCAGCAGCCCGGGGCCCTCGCGGCACAGCCCCTCCAGGAGCGCCCGGCGCACCAGGTCCGGAGCAGGCTTCCGCAGCACGCGTACCGACAGTTCGACGGCCCCGAGGCGCTCCACGGAACGCGCCACCACGTCGCCGTCCGTCCAGCGGACCTCCTCGCCGGAGAACCGCAGGTGTCCGGCGGCCAGCCGTGCCGTGCCCTCGTCGACGACGGCCGCCAGCCGCACCCGGGCGGACGGGGCATGGGCGGGCCGGTCGGCGACCGCGACCGCGAGCCACGGGGCGCTGCGCAGGCGTGAGCCCTCCCTCAGCTCCGCGCCCGTGCCCGACGCCATGAGGAAGGCACCCTCGCCCCGGGCCCGTGCCACCCGCTCCGGGAACGCCAGCGCCGCCACCAGCCCCGCGGCCGCGTCGTCCGGGCCGGCCGTCGAGTCCTTCGGCTCCTTCGACGTCCCGAGGGACTGCGAGAGCCGCCGTACCTCCTGCCGCCAGCGCGCCGCGTACCCGTCCCCGCCGCGCCGTGCCGTGCGCAGCGCGTGCGCCAGGTCGTCGCCGTACTCCCGTGGGGGTTCCTCGCTGAGCAGTGCCACCACCTCCGCGGCCCGGCGCCCGCCCACCTCGTCCGCGCCGTCCAGGAGCGCGCGGGCCAGCCGGGGGTGCAGGCCGAGCCGGGACATCCGCACACCCCGGCTCGTCGCGCGCCCCGTGGCGTCCACCGCGCCGACCGCCGTCAGCACCTCCCGGGCCGCGCCCATCGCACCGGCGGGCGGCGGATCCAGCAGCGCGAGCCCGGCGGCGTCCGGATCGCCCCAGCAGGCGGCCTGAAGCGCGAACGCCGCGAGGTCGGCGACCTTGATCTCGGGGGAGGGGAACGCGGCCAGCCGCCCGTCCTCGGCCTGTTCCCAGCACCGGTACACCGCTCCCGGAGCCTCACGGCCCGCACGGCCCGCACGCTGGCGTCCCGCCGCCCGGGACGCCCGCACGGTCGTCAGGGCGCTCAGCCCCCGGGCGTGGTCGGTGCGCGGCTCCCGGGCGAGACCGGAGTCCACGACGACCCGCACCCCCGGCACCGTCAGGGACGACTCCGCCACGGATGTGGCCAGTACCACCCGGCGGCCGCCGGACGGCCCGGCAAGCACCGCGTCCTGCACTGCCGCAGGGGCGCGCCCGTGCACCTGGAGCACCTCGGCGGTCACGCCCGCGAGCTGTGCGGCCACCCGGCCGATCTCGCCGACACCGGGCAGGAAGCACAGGACGTCGCCGTCGCGCTCGGCGAGCGCGCGGCGCACCACGGCGGCGACGTGCGCCAGCAGGGCCGGGTCCACCCTCATCCCGTGCGGCGGCCGTACGGGACCGGCCGGCGGGGCCCACACCACCTCGACCGGATGGGACACGCCGTGCGCCTCGACCACCGGAGCATCGCCGAGCAGCCGCGCCCAGCCCGCGGCGTCCGTCGTCGCCGACGCCGCCACCAGGCGGAGGTCGGGCCTGATCGTGCCGCGTACGTCGAGCAGGAACGCCGCGGCCGTGTCCGCGTCCAGGTGACGCTCGTGGCACTCGTCGATGATCACCACGTCGACGCCGGCCAGTTCCTGGTCGCGCTGCAGGCGCTGGAGCAGCACCCCGGTGGTCACGACTTCCACCACCGTGTCCGGTCCCACCGCACGCTCGCCGCGCACCGTGAAGCCGACCCGGCCGCCGGTCCGCTCGCCGAGGAGCCACGCCATCCGCCGTGCCGCGGCCCGGGCGGCGATCCGGCGGGGCTCCGCGACGAGTACCCGGCGCGCAGGGCCGTCGCCGGTCAGTCCGGCGAGCACCAGGGGGACGAGGGTCGTCTTGCCGGTTCCGGGCGGTGCGCAGAGCACCGCGGCGCCCCGCTCGTCGAGCGCACGCTCCAGGGCGGGCACGGCGGTGCGTACGGGCAACTGCTCCAGGGCGTCGGTACGGATCACGCCCCCAGTGTCGTACGCCGCCTCGTGCGCCGGACCGGCGGTGCCCGGGGCGGGGGCCGCCGGTGCCCCCGGGGCGGCCCGGTGCCCGCCGTGCCTCAGCCCGCCGGCCGGTCCCGTTCGCAGACGAAGATCGCGGTGCCCGGGATCAGGTGGCCGCGCAGCGGGGACCAGCCGCCCCACTCCTGGTCGTTCCAGGCCGGCCACTCCGGCTCCACGAGGTCGATCAGCCGGAAGCCGCCCGCCACCACGTCCCGGACCCGGTCGCCCAGCGTCCTGTGATGCTCCACGTACACCGCGTCGCCGTGCTCGTCCTGTTCCACGTAGGGCACGCGGTCGAAGTAGGAGGCGGAGACGGAGAGCCCCTCCGGCCCGGGCTCGTCGGGGAAGGCCCAGCGGACCGGGTGCGTCACCGAGAAGACCCATCGGCCCCCGGGCCGCAGCACCCGGTGCACCTCGCGGAACACCTGGACCGGGTCGGCGACGAACGGCACCGCGCCGTAGGCGGAGCAGGCCAGGTCGAAGGAGCCGTCGCGGAAGGGGAGCCGTCCGGCGTCGGCCTCGACGAGAGGGACGCCCCCGCCGATGCGCAGGGCGTGCTGGAGCTGGCGGTGGGAGAGGTCCAGGGCCACCGGGCGGGCGCCACGGGCGGCGAGCCAGCGCGAGCACTGGGCGGCGCCCGCCCCGATCTCCAGTACGTCCCGGCCCTCCAGGTCCGCAGCCGGGCCCAGCAGGGCGGCGTCGGCCTCGTCCAGCCCTTCGGGGCCCCAGACGAAGCGGTCGTCCCCGAGGAAGGCCCCGTGGTCGCTCTGGTACTCGTCGGCGTTCCGGTCCCACCAGCCGCGGCTCGCCCGGCTGCTCTCGGCTTCGCCGGCCTGCCGCCGGGTCGCCTCGGGTTCGGACTCGTGGATCTCTTGGCTCATGGTGCCCGTCGTTGTAGTTTGCCTTCACCGGCCTCGCACGGGTGCCGCCGCGGGCCGTACGGGTGAGTACGCCCGTATGCGCGCAACACACCGCGGACGCCGATGTGGCCTCGGCGAACGTGAGTTGTGCCGGGATTGGGGTGGTGTGCCCCGGGTGTGCGCCTTCGCGCATTGACCCTGTCCGGCTGCCCCCGTATGCTACAAGTTGCGCTGCGAGCCTGCGCGCTTCAGACCTAGCAGGCCGCGCTCGCGTCTGTTGCATGTCCCCTCGGTTGTCGAGGCGCCTTCCGGATCATCGGATCGGTGCTTTCCAGGCTGTCCGGCTTCTGCAGAGGCGATACGGGCTTTCGGCGTAGCAGTACCTACGACTCACTGTCCGTACCGGAGCCCTTTCCCACATGACGAGCAGCACCGAGACCACCGCCACCACTCCGCAGGTTGCGGTCAACGACATCGGCGACGCGGACGCGTTCCTCGCGGCGATCGACGAGACGATCAAGTACTTCAACGACGGCGACATCGTTGACGGTGTCATCGTCAAGGTTGACCGGGACGAGGTTCTCCTCGACATCGGTTACAAGACCGAAGGCGTCATCCCGAGCCGCGAGCTCTCGATCAAGCACGACGTCGACCCGAACGAGGTCGTCAAGGTCGGCGACGAGATCGAGGCCCTGGTTCTCCAGAAGGAGGACAAGGAAGGCCGCCTGATCCTCTCGAAGAAGCGCGCTCAGTACGAGCGTGCCTGGGGCACCATCGAGAAGATCAAGGAAGAAGACGGCATCGTCACCGGTACCGTCATCGAGGTCGTCAAGGGTGGTCTCATCCTCGACATCGGCCTCCGTGGCTTCCTCCCGGCGTCGCTCGTCGAGATGCGTCGCGTCCGCGACCTCCAGCCCTACGTGGGCAAGGAGCTCGAGGCCAAGATCATCGAGCTGGACAAGAACCGCAACAACGTGGTCCTGTCCCGCCGTGCCTGGCTCGAGCAGACGCAGTCCGAGGTCCGCCAGACGTTCCTCACGACCCTGCAGAAGGGTCAGGTCCGCTCCGGCGTCGTCTCCTCGATCGTCAACTTCGGTGCCTTCGTGGACCTGGGTGGCGTCGACGGTCTCGTGCACGTCTCCGAGCTCTCCTGGAAGCACATCGACCACCCCTCCGAGGTCGTCGAGGTCGGTCAGGAAGTCACCGTCGAGGTCCTCGACGTCGACATGGACCGCGAGCGCGTCTCGCTGTCGCTCAAGGCGACGCAGGAAGACCCGTGGCAGCAGTTCGCCCGTACGCACCAGATCGGGCAGGTCGTTCCCGGTAAGGTCACCAAGCTCGTTCCGTTCGGTGCGTTCGTGCGCGTCGACGAGGGCATCGAGGGCCTGGTCCACATCTCCGAGCTGGCCGAGCGCCACGTGGAGATCCCGGAGCAGGTCGTCCAGGTCAACGACGAGATCTTCGTCAAGGTCATCGACATCGACCTCGAGCGCCGTCGCATCAGCCTCTCGCTGAAGCAGGCCAACGAGGCCTTCGGCGGCGACCCGGCCTCGGTCGAGTTCGACCCGACGCTGTACGGCATGGCCGCGTCGTACGACGACCAGGGCAACTACATCTACCCCGAGGGCTTCGACCCCGAGACCAACGACTGGCTCGAGGGCTTCGAGTCGCAGCGCGAGGTCTGGGAGACGCAGTACGCCGAGGCGCAGCAGCGCTTCGAGCAGCACCAGGCCCAGGTCATCAAGTCCCGCGAGGCCGACGAGGCTGCCGCTGCCGAGGGCGCTGCTGCCCCGGCCGGCGCTGCCCCGGCTGCCTCCGGCGGCAGCGGTGGTGGCGGCGGCGGTTCGTACTCCTCGGAGTCCGCGGACAACTCCGGCGCCCTGGCGTCGGACGAGGCCCTGGCCGCCCTGCGCGAGAAGCTGGCCGGCGGCCAGAGCTGACGCTCTGACCCCAGTCGCTCATCGGCTGCAGTAGCTGTAGAGCTGTAGGTGAGGCCCGTCCCCTCCGGGGGGCGGGCCTCACCCGTGTCCGGAGGGGCCTCAGGGCGTCACGGCGATGTCCGTCGGAGGGTCCCGCCTCCGTCGGAGGGTCCCGCCTCCGTCGGCCGGTCCGACCTCCGGAGGCCGTGACGGTGGTGGGCGCGGTGGCGGGCGCGGTGGTGGGGCGGTTCGCGCTCCGGGTGAGCGACACCGACGGAGCACAGTCCGCAGCCGGTGGCGCCGGGCAGGTCCGGGACTCGTCGCGCACGACCGTGGCGCTCGCACGACGCGGTCACGGCCGGCGGCTTCCCGTTCTCGCCTCCCCGGGGGCGCTCGGCATCGCCCCCGCCCGGCAATCGCCCCCGGGCGCCGAGTTCCGGGTCACGCCCCGAAGGGGCGCGGCGGCGAAGGCCGTACCCGTCGGCGGAGACATCGCCGGTCTCGTCGGCCCGTACGAAATGGGCGTGGCGCGGCGCGCATGTGCGGTCCTGGAGGCGCGCGGCCGTGCCGGCGGGCGCGGCTCGACCGTCCGGCGGTCTCGCTCCGGCCACCGGCACCTGTGGCGACCATCAGGCCGTCGGCCTCGATGACGACGGGACACGAACTCCGGCGCGCCAGGATCCCGGCGGACACCCCGGGCGGCGTCAAGAACCCGGCACCTCCGTCGAGGTGTTCACCGAGGAGGACGCCAACGCCCGCCCGCGCGACCGGAGGCGGCGGCACTCGGACGGGCACGGAGCCGTCCCCGGCCGGTGGCCGTCCCCGGTGCCCCGGCGAGCGGTACGTCCTCGGGGACCGCGCGCACTCCCTGGACGGCGGACCCGGACGCCCTCGCTCCCGCTCGACGGCCCGCCGGACACCAGCACTTCGCCGGTGCACACCCCGGCCGCACCGGCGCACGGAAGCATCGAGCGTCCGCCTCGGCACGGAAGGCGGGCCGGCACCGAACAGCCGTGCCCTCGCGTGACCGCGAGTGAATGGGTGCGGGCGGGAATGCCATGGCCGGGCGGGGTGTTCTTGTCGAGGAACACGAGGAGGAGCGGTAACCGTGCCTGAACCGCAGAGTTTGTACGAATGGGAGCCGAAGGGCCTGGCCGTCGTCGACATGGCGCTCGCCCAGGAGTCGGCCGGCCTGGTCATGCTCTACCACTTCGACGGGTACATCGACGCGGGCGAGACGGGCGAGCAGATCGTCGACGGCCTGCTCGAGACGCTGCCGCACCAGACCGTGGTCCGCTTCGACCACGACCGGCTCGTCGACTACCGGGCGCGACGCCCGCTGCTGACCTTCAAGCGCGACCGGTACACGGGCTTCGAGTCGCCCACCCTGGACGTGAAGGTCGTCCAGGACGCCACCGGCGCGCCGTTCCTGCTGCTCTCCGGACCGGAACCCGACGTCGAGTGGGAGAGGTTCGCCGCCGCCGTGGAACAGATCGTGGAGCGGCTCGGGGTCCGGCTCGCGGTCAGTTTCCACGGCATCCCCATGGGCGTCCCGCACACCCGCCCGGTCGGGCTCACCCCGCACGGCAACCGCACCGACCTGATGCCCGGACACCGCAGCCCCTTCGACGAGGCGCAGGTCCCCGGTTCGGCGGAGGCGCTCGTGGAGTACCGGCTGATGGAAGCCGGGCACGACGTCCTCGGTGTCGCCGCCCACGTGCCGCACTACGTCGCCAGGTCGGCCTACCCGGACGCCGCGCTCACCGCGCTCGAGGCGGTCACCGCGGCGACCGGACTGGTCCTGCCGAGCATCGCGCACACGCTGCGCACAGAGGCGCACCGCACCCAGAACGAGATCGACCGGCAGGTCCGCCAGGGTGACGAGGAGCTGGTCTCCCTCGTCGAAGGACTGGAGCACCAGTACGACGCGGTGGCGGGGTCCGAGACCCGGGGCAACCTCGTCGCCGAGCCGGTCGATCTGCCGTCCGCGGATGAGATCGGCCGCGAATTCGAGCGTTTCCTCGCGGAACGTGAGGGCGATTCCTGAGGTGGTCTCCGGCTGCTCCCCGGCCGGAGGCTAGGCTCGACGCATGCTGAAAGTGGGCCTGACCGGCGGGATCGGCGCCGGCAAGAGCGAAGTGTCACGGCTGCTCGCACGCTACGGAGCCGTACTGATCGACGCCGACCGGATCGCCCGCGAGGTCGTCGAGCCCGGTACTCCCGGGCTCACGGCCGTCGTCGAGGCGTTCGGCCCCGGCGTCCTGGGGACCGACGGCTCCCTGAACCGTCCGGCGCTCGGCTCGATCGTCTTCGCCGATCCCGCGCGCCTGGCCACGCTCAACGCCATCGTCCATCCGCTGGTCGGGGCCCGTTCCGCCGAACTGGAGCGTGCCGCCGGGCCCGGCGCGATCGTCGTCCACGACGTCCCACTGCTCACCGAGAACGGCCTCGCCCCGCTGTACGACCTGGTGGTGGTGGTCGACGCGAAGCCCGGGACCCAGCTCGACCGGCTCGTCCGGCTGCGCGGCATGACGGAGTCCGATGCGCGCGCCAGGATGGCGGCGCAGGCCACACGCGAGGAGCGGCTTGCTGTCGCCGATCTCGTCGTCGACAACGACGGTCCGCTGGCGGACCTGGAGCCCCAGGTCCGCACGGTCTGGTCGGAGCTCACCGCGCGGGCCGCCACCGGCTGATCCGGCGCCGGGCCGGAATACGTACCCAGGTCCGGATGTTGGAAAGCGGAAGGCGAAGGGAAGGATACGGACGTGCCCGAGAGGAACCCGGAAACTCATGTCATCGACTTCCGCGCGGCCGAGCAGCTGCTCGCCGCACGGGACCCGCGCGGTGCGGTCAAGCTGCTCGACTCGGTGATAGCCGCCCACCCGGAGAACACGGCGGCCCGGTTGCTGCGAGCCCGTGCCTTCTTCGCCGCTGCCCAACTCCGCCCCGCGGAGCTTGAGTTCGAGCTGGTTCTGGAGCGTGAGCCGGACAACGCCTTCGCGCATTTCGCGCTGGCCCGCACCTTCCAGCGCGCAGGGCGTCCCGAGCAGGCCACCCGCCACTTCCGGCTGGCCGCCGCGCTCGACCCGAAGCCTGAGTACCTGCAGGCCGCCCGCTTCGACGACCGCCCCTGAGAGCGCAGGCCCCCTGAGAGCGCAGGCCCCCTGGGAGCGCAGGCCCCCTGAGACATGGGCATCCTGAGATGTCGGCCCCCTGAGGGTGCCGACGGCCGGGCAGCGTCTCCGGGGCGTGTCGGCGGGATTCGCACCGGTGGCCGACGCACCTCAGCGACCCGGCCGGCTCCGGCCGCCCCGGTCGGGTTCGTACGGCGGGATGTCCCGGCCCGGCTGGTAGTGCGGGCCCTGCCGCAGATGACGGACGACGACGCAGAGGTCCGTGACCGTGACCAGCAGCAGCACGCCGCAGGCGGTCGCCCAGCCGGCGCGTCCGGTCGCCACGAAGGCCACCAGTCCGAACACGGCCCAGACCATGCCCCATACACTCAGCCAGAGCCGCATCCGCAGGGGGCTGCGTGCGGTGGACGGTTCACTTCCGGTACGCATCACCATCGCCTCTTCTCCAGCATGCCCCGGAGGTGCGGCGTACGGAAACCGACGGCGGACGACGGGGGAGCAGGCTGTGACGACGGGGCAGGGATGCGCGGGCAGGGGAACGGCGTGGGGTGCCGGCGCCGTCCGCCGGTCCAGGGTGCGGGGCACCCTGCTGGGCGGTGCGGTCGGGGACGCGCTCGGCAACCCGGTCGAGTTCCTCTCCCTCGACGGGATCCGTCGTGCCCACGGGGAGCGGGGGATACGCGGACCCGTCGCGGACTCCGACGGAGTCGTGGGACGGATCACGGACGACACCCAGATGACGCTCTTCACGGTCGAAGGGCTGATCAGGGCCCACGTCCGGGCATCAGCCAAGGGCGTCGGAGGTGCGGAGGCGGAGCTCGTCCGCAACGCCTACCTGCGCTGGCTGGACACCCAGAACCACCCCTCCCCGCCTCGGCGTGGCGGGGACGACCAGGTGCGGACCGGTCGGCTCAGGCAGGAGGGCTGGCTGTACGCACGCCGCGCTCCCGGCAACGCGTGCCTGACGGGACTGGCGTCACGCCACGTCCCGGCGCCCGGCGCACCTCTCGCCCTGCCCGGCCCCGTCAATCCGCACTCCAAGGGCTGCGGCACGGTGATGAGGTCGGCCCCCTTCGGGCTGCTGGGCTCGGACGGGGCGACGGCCTTCGCCCTGGCCGCCAGGTGCGCGCTGATCACCCATGGACACCCGACCGGGGCGTACGCGGCGGGTGCGCTCGCCGCGGTCGTCACACATCTGCTGGAGGGCGACTCACCGGCGGGCGCCGTGCTGCGCGCCATGGACCTGTTGAGCCGCCATCACGGCCACGAGGAGACGACGGCCGCGCTGCGTGCGGCGGTCGACCTCGCGGCCCTGGGGCGGCCCACCGCCGAGCGGGTCGAATCCCTGGGCGCCGGCTGGGTCGCAGAGGAGGCCCTCGCCATCGCCGTGTACTGCGCGCTGGTGCTCCCGGGCGCCGACGACATCGCCGAGGCGCTGCTGCTCTCGGTCAACCACTCAGGCGACAGCGACTCCACGGGCTCGGTCTGCGGCAACCTGCTCGGCGCGCACCACGGTGACGTGCCGCTGCCTGCCTCCTGGCTGGCCCTCACCGAAGGACGGTCCGTGATCGCCGGACTCGCCGACGATCTGAGCATGGAACTTGAGCAGCCGGTGGCGTGGCCGGACGGCCACTACCCACCGTACTGAGGGCGGCCGGCAGCGCCACCGACAGGGGAACGCCGCTCCGCGCCTGTCCGTTCCGGCGGGTATGAGCGGACCACCGGTACGTGGAGGACACACGGGGCGTGGCCGGGACCGATCACGCCGGACGGCTGTGCGGCCGAGCTGTGCGTACGCCTGTCCGCCGGCAGTGAGCCGGAGGTGATCGGCTAGGTGCTGCGGCCGGGGGCGAGCGTGCTCGAACTGGGCTGCGGGGCGGGCGGGGTGACGCATCCCCTGGTCGAACGGTCGAACTGGGCTTCGCCGTGACCGGGTTGGACGAGTCGGCGCAGATGTTGGAGCGCGTCCGCGGAGCCCGCACGGTGCGCAGCCCCATCGAGACGCTGGACCTCGGCGAGGAGCGGTCCGACGCGGTGGTGCTGGGGTCGTTCCTGGTGCACCCCGGCGATCACCGGCTCAGGGAAGGGCTGTTGGGGACCTGCCGTCGGTACGTCAGGGACGACGGCGTCGTGCTCATCCAGAGGGAAGGCCCCGGCCACCACTCCGGTCTGCCCCGGGAGAGGGAGGATCACGCGGCGGGTCGCACGATCCGGATCCTCTCGGCGGAGCCCGTCGGTGACGGTGTGGACGAGGTCCGGGCGGAGTACGTCTTCGAGGACGCCCGGTGGACCCAGACCTTCCGGTCACGGGAGCTGACCGAGGAGCGGTTCGAGGCGTATCCGGAGGAGGCCGGGCTCGCCGTCGACCGTCGTCCCACCCCGGACGGGGTCTGGGTACTGGCCCGGCCCGGGCAGATCCGAGGAAATTCGGACCGGGGGCTCGCGGGGCGATGAGTTCCGGTGCCCGGCGCGGTCTGTCTCTCTGTAAGCGCCAGGCGGCGAGGTGGCAGGAACCGCGACCCCGCGCCGGCGCACGTCACCCGTCACGCCCTCCGAGGAGACCTCCATGTCCGAAACCGTCGTACCCGCCGCGCTCACCGTGCCGCGCGTCCCCTCCTCGCCGCGCCGACGCGTGGCCTCCGCCGCCCTGACCGGAGCCCGCGTCGCCCTCGCACTGTTCCTCGGTTTCAGCGCGGTGGCCAAGCTTGTCGCCCATGCGTCGGCCGTCGAGTCCTTCGAGCGGATGGGCTGGGGCAGCGCTGCGATGTACGCCATCGGCGGGCTGGAGCTGGCCGGTGCGCTGGCCCTGCTGATCCCGCTGCTGGCAGGGGTGGCCGCCGTCGCCCTCGTCGGGCTGTTCGCCGGTGCGTCCGTCGTCCAGCTGACGCTGCTCGATCCGCCGAACGCGGTCATGCCCGCCCTGCTCATCGTCCTGGTCGTCCTCATCGCCCGGGACCGGCGGGAGCGGACCCGGGAGCTGTACGCCCTGCTCCGCGGACGGGGGCGTGTGCCCCACGCCGGTCAGTGAACGAACCGGTAGCTGCGCCAGGGAAGGGCGCGCGCGGCGTTGGCATCGGTGAAGGTGGTGGCCACGTAGGCACTCTGCCGGCCGGTGCAGTCGCGCGAGGTGTACAGGATGATGTCGACCAGGGTCCGGTTCTCGACCTTCTCCGCACCGTCGGGAGCCAGCTCGTGGCAGCCCTTCACCGAGGGGCTGTGCAGGGTGACGACCTCGTCCCGCCCGGTGGTGTAGGCCACAGGCCCCACCGCCGTACGTCCGAGTCCTGAACAGCCCGCGACGGCCAGGGTGAGCAGGGCCGCTCCGGCGGCGATGCCGGAACGTCGGCGGAGAACGGTGGGGGGCGCGGTGACGGACATGGGCGGGTCCTCGTCTGCTCGTCCGGCTCATCGGTACGTCACGGAGACGTGCTGGCGCTGGCCACCCTGCCCGGCCCCCCGGGCGACGGCATCCGGTGCGCGGCCGGCCGGGGCCGCTGACACCCGGACGGGGGTTCGATGATGTACATATCGGGCATATCGTGTTAATAGGGCGTGATGGGTGGGTGTGGGAACGCACCCCGGAGGCAGGGGGCCGTGATGGTCCAGGAGCTGTTGATCGCATTGGTGGCGGTGCTCTCGGCCGGCCTGGTGTACGCCATGGCCGCGGCCCGGGTGGTCAAGCAGTACGAGCGGGGCGTGGTGCTCCGGCTCGGCAGGCTCCACGACGCGCTGCGCCCTCCGGGCTTCACCATGATCGTCCCGGGCATCGACCGGCTCCGCAAGGTGAACATGCAGATCGTGACGATGCCCGTCCCCGCCCAGGACGGAATCACCCGCGACAACGTCACGGTGCGGGTGGACGCAGTCATCTACTTCAAGGTGGTGGACCCGGCGAGCGCGGTGATCCAGGTGGAGGACTACCGGTTCGCGGTCTCCCAGATGGCGCAGACCTCGCTGCGGTCGATCATCGGTAAGAGCGACCTGGACGATCTGCTGTCCGACCGCGAGAAGCTGAACCAGGGACTGGAACTGATGATCGACAGTCCTGCGGTGGGCTGGGGTGTGCAGATCGACCGGGTGGAGATCAAGGACGTCTCGCTGCCGGAGACGATGAAACGGTCCATGGCCCGCCAGGCCGAGGCGGACCGTGAGCGGCGCGCGAGGGTCATCAACGCCGATGCGGAGCTGCAGGCGTCGAAGAAGCTCGCCCAGGCGGCGCAGCAGATGTCGACCCAGCCGGCGGCACTGCAGCTTCGGCTGCTGCAGACGGTGGTCGCGGTCGCGGCGGAGAAGAACTCCACGCTGGTCCTGCCCTTCCCGGTGGAGCTGCTCCGCTTCCTGGAACGGGCGCAGCAGGGGCCGCAGCCGCCAGTCGGCTCCGGGCAGTCGCGGAGCGGGCCCGAGCAGCCGGTGACGGACGACGGGCCCGTGGACACGACGTCCGGCGGGAGGCCCTCGGAGGCGTACCCGTCCGCTGTGGATCCCTCGGTCGTGGGCATGTCGGCTGTGGATCCGTCGGTCGTGAGCCCGCCCTTCGGGGACCCCGTCACGGAGCAGACCTTCACGGACCGGCCGCTGCCGGACGGGCCTCCCGCCCGTCGGGGGCCGGCGCCGGACCCGGTGCCGGAGCCCGGCCCGGACGTGCTTCCGGACCTCGGTCCGGAAGCACCTCAGGGCCTCGGTCCGGAACAGCCGTCCGAGCGCCCCCGCAGCAAGCCTTTCAACCGTCACTGAGACGGCTGCCCGCCCGCTCCACCTGTGGAGACACGGCCGGGGCGGGCGCTGTCACACCCCCCGCCTAGACTCACGAGAACAGGAGAAGCGCGACCGGACCGAGGCAGGAGGGGGCGGCGGACATGGCACGGCAGACGCAGGACGTCACCGCCGACCGGCTGCTGAGGTGCGCCGCGGTCTTCCTGCCGTCGGAGCTTCCCCGGGACGGCCGGATCGCGTTCTGGGACCCGGAAGGAAGCGTCGGCCTCACGGGTTCCGGCGGGGCGTTCCCCGTCACCGAGCCCTCCCGCCACGACGCTCTGTCTCCCGCCGCCCGCCCGGACCTCACCCTCACCGAGCTCACGGTCGTCGGCCGCCACGACACGGACGGTGTCCGCACCCGCACCGTGCCCGCCGTGGCGCTTCCCGTCGCGGACGCGGTGCCCTTGCTCGCGCGCGCCCGGCACCGTGCCGTGGCCCATCCCGCCACCCGCGCGTGGGGAGCGGCCGCCCTGCACGCCCTCACCCTCGTGGCGCGCGGCAGGCTCCTGCCCGGCCTGACGGCCGGTGACAACGACGCCTGGCGGGCCGGACCGCGTGACGCGGAGGACATCGCCCATCTGAGGGCCGTCGCCGCCTCGATGCCGCCCGAGGGCCACGCGGTCCCGCTGGACGGCACACCCCTGCGGGTCCCGGAACCGCGCGCGCTGCTCGGCGCCTTCCTCGACGCCGTCGCCGACACCCTGCCCCGGACCCCCGCCGCGGCCCACGCCATGGGAGCGCCGTTCGCCGCCCGCGAGGCACAGCACCTCCCGGACGCCCGGGCCTGGGCTGTGGAGGTGGCCGCCGGACTCGACGCGGGGGTGCGCGTCTCGCTCCGGCTCGACCTCTCCGCGTACGACCTCTTCGACTCCTCCGGCTCCACCGGGGAAGCGGCGGACGGTGGCGCCGCCGAAGAGGCGGCGGACGGCGGCTCCACCGGGGGAGCGGCGGACGAGGACGCGCCCGGCACCCCCGCGGCCACACGCCATGCCGCGGCGGCCGTCACCCAGGTGCACAGCCTGGCCGACCCGACCTACGTCACCGACGCGGCCACGCTGTGGAACGGCGGGGCGGGCGAGCCCTTCGGGCCGAGGGCCCGGATCGACGCCGTGCTCGCCCTGCGCCGCGCCGCCCGTGTCTGGCCGCCGCTGGAGCGGCTGCTCGACCAGCCCGTCCCCGACGTGCTCGCCGTCACCGAGGACGAGCTCTACGAGCTGATCGGCGCGGCCGGAGCGCGGCTCGCGGCGGCAGGGGTGGCGCTCCACTGGCCCCGTGAGCTCGCCCGCTCGCTCACCGCGGCAGCCGTCGTCCGGCCCGCACCGGGCTCGGCCACCGACGGCACCTCGTTCTTCGACGCCGAACAGCTCTTCTCGTTCAACTGGCAGCTCTCCCTGGGCGACGACCACCTCACCGAGGCGGAGATGGACACCCTCGCCGAGGCACACCGGCCGGTGGTGCGGCTGCGCGACCAGTGGGTCGTCGTGGATCCCGCGCTCGTGCGCAAGGCACGGAAGCGGGAGCTGGGCCTCCTGGACCCGGTGGACGCGCTCGCCGTCGCCCTCACCGGCAGCGCCGAGGTCGACGGCGAACAGGTCGAGGCCGTCCCCGCCGGAGCCCTCGCCGCGCTCCGCGCGCGCATCCTGGACGAGGACGCCACCCTCCCGGCGCCGCCCGGCCTCGACGCCACCCTCCGCGACTACCAGCTCCGTGGCCTGGCCTGGCTTGACCGCATGACCTCGCTCGGACTCGGCGGCTGCCTCGCCGACGACATGGGCCTGGGCAAGACGATCACCGTCATCGCGCTCCATCTGCACCGCGCCCATGCCGCCCCCACCCTCGTCGTCTGTCCCGCGTCCCTTCTCGGCAACTGGCACCGTGAGATCAACCGCTTCGCGCCGGGCGTCCCCGTGCGCCGTTTCCACGGCACCGACCGCACCCTCGGCGGCTCCGACGGCGGCTTCGTCCTCACGACCTACGGCACGATGCGCTCCGGTGCGGAGCAGCTCGCCGGACACACCTGGGGGCTGGTCGTCGCCGACGAGGCGCAGCACGTCAAGAATCCGCACTCCTCGACGGCCAGAGCGCTGCGCACCATCCCCGCCCCGGCCCGCGTCGCCCTGACCGGCACCCCCGTCGAGAACAACCTCTCCGAGCTGTGGGCGCTGCTCGACTGGACCACCCCCGGCCTGCTCGGTCCGCTCAAGGCGTTCCGTTCCCGGCACGCCAGGATCGTCGAGAACACCGGCACCGCCGCGGGCCTGGGCAACGAGGAGGCGGTCGAGCGGCTCTCCCGGCTGGTCCGCCCCTTCCTGCTGCGCCGCAAGAAGTCCGACCCGGGCATCGCGCCCGAACTGCCGCCCAAGACCGAGACCGACCACCCCGTCTTCCTCACCCGGGAACAGGCCACGCTCTACGAGGCGGCCGTCCGGGAGACGATGGCGTACATCGAGCAGTCGGAGGGCATCGCGCGGCGCGGGCTGATCATGAAGCTGCTGGGCTCGCTCAAGCAGATCTGCAATCACCCCGCGCAGTATCTGAAGGAGGAGCCGACCCGGCTCCCGGGACGTTCCGGCAAGCTCGCCCTGCTCGACGAGCTCCTCGACACCATCCTCTCCGAGGACGGCTCCGTCCTGATCTTCACCCAGTACGTGTCGATGGCCCGGCTCCTCTCCGCCCACCTCGGCTCCCGCGCGATCCCCTCCCAGCTGTTGCACGGCGGCACGCCGGTGCCCGAGCGCGAACGGATGGTGGACAGCTTCCAGTCAGGTGAGGTGCCCGTCTTCCTGCTCTCCCTCAAGGCGGCGGGCACGGGACTGAACCTCACCCGGGCCGCCCATGTCATCCACTACGACCGGTGGTGGAACCCGGCGGTCGAGGAGCAGGCCACCGACCGTGCGTACCGCATCGGCCAGACGCAGCCCGTGCAGGTGCACCGGCTGATCGCCGAGGGCACCGTCGAGGACCGGATCGGCGAACTGCTGGAGTCCAAGCGGGCACTCGCCGACGCGGTGCTCGGTACCGGCGAGGCCGCCCTGACAGAGCTCAGCGACCGTGATCTGGCCGACCTCGTGTCACTCCGGCGGACGCCATGAGGCCCGGTGGGAGCCCCGCGGCCCGCCCGGGCCCCGACGATCTGCGGCGTACCTTTGAAGCCGTGCCCGCCCGTGTCTCCGACGCCGACGGGCCCTTCGCGGAAAGCTGGTGGGGCCGGGCCTGGGTGGAGGCCCTGGAATCCCTGTCGATGGACGAGGGACGCCTCGCCCGCGGCCGTACGTACGCCGACGGCGGTCATGTCGCAGCGGTCACCGTTACCCCCGGCCGGGTCATCGCCTACGTCCACGGCAGCCGCCCCCGCCCCTACCGCGCGGAGCTGCGCCTGCGCACGTTGCCGGCCTCGGACTGGGACACGTTCCTGGACGCCGTCGCGGCCCGGCCGGGGCATCTGTCCGCGCTCCTCGACAAGGAGATGCCGCACTCCCTGGTCGACACGGCCGGCGAGGCCGGCATCCGCCTGCTGCCCGCCGCCGGTGACCTTGACCCGGACTGCTCCTGCCCGGACCGGGGCTGGCCCTGCAAGCACGTGGCGGCGCTCTGTTTCCAGACGGCCCGGCTCCTGGACAGTGACCCGTTCGTCCTCCTGCTGATGCGCGGCCGGGGCGAGCGTGAGCTCCTCGACGAGCTGGGCCGCCGCAACGCCGAGCACTCCGCGCGTGAGCGCCCGGAGACCCCCGCCATGCCCTCCGTCGCGGCCGGTGACGCCCTTGCCGGCCGGTTCCTGCCGCCGCTGCCCGCGCCCCTGCCGGTGCCGCCGTACCCCGGCGTGCCGCCGTCCTACCCGGAGCTGCCCGGCGCGCGCGATCCGCTCGGCCTCGACCACCTCGCCGCGGACGCGGCGGCCCGCGCCCACGCGCTGCTCACCACCGGCGACGACCCGCTCGCCGGGCTCAGCACCTGGCAGGACGCCGTACGGATCGCCGCGTCCCGCCCCACCGCAGGGCTCACCGCCACGACCCGGGCGCTCTACCGCGAGCTGGCCTTCGCCACAGGTCGCAGCACGACGGACCTGGCCCGGGCCGTCGCCGCCTGGCGGCAGGGCGGCGCGGAGGGGCTGGAGGTGCTGGAAAGCCCGTGGGACCCGCCGGCGGGCCCGTTCGACCGGGCCAGACCCGCCCTCGCCGCGGCCGACTTCCCGCGCTTCCAGCCCTGGCGCAACCATCTGACCAACGCCGGGGGCACCCTCCAGCTCCGCTTCGGCCACGACAGCCGCTGGTACGGCTACGAATCCGACCCGGGCCAGGACGACTGGTGGCCCAGGGCCACGCCGGACCCCGACCCGGTCGCCGCCCTCACGGCCCTGCGGGGCTGAACATCCGCGCGGGGGCGGCCCGTCCGGTGCACGGCCCGGGAGCGCCGGTGCCGCGGAAGTCGGCGAGGGCGCGTTCCTCGTCCAGCCGGGGGTGTCCCACACCCACCGGAGGGAACCTGAGGATCCCGGCCGGGCCACCCGTGACGCCGAGCTGCTACGCGCCTGTTGCCGGGAGGCCGGGAAGGGAGACCCCGCGGCCGGCGAAGAACCGCTCGAAGACAGACAGCGGAAGATCGGCCGCGCGCGTCGTGGCCGTCGTCCCCGACGGGTTGTGGAAGTGGACACCGGCCCCGTCCGCCGTCCGGGAGGTCAGCAGCACCAGATGGCCACCGCGCCCCGGAGCGGGCTGGTCCGGGTGCCGGATCCCGAAGTGCACGGACGTCATCACCCGTCGCCCCTCGTCCAGGAGGTCCAGGATTCCGGCGGGGGAGAGGTGCCGGTGGACGACCGCGTCGAGGCCGTGGACCTCGGACACGTACCGGGCGAAGGGGGCGTAGACCAGTCCCTTGATCACCCCGTCGGCGTCCTCGGTGTACGCGTCGTACCTCAACGCCCCGTCCCGCAGGGCGAACTGGGACGGCGCGCCGGTGCCGAGAGCCATCCGCAGGCAGGCCATACCGCACAGATGGCCTGCCCAGCGCGCGTACTCGGCGGGTGACGCCGCACCCGAGTCCGGCCAGCGGGGGTCCTCCGCGGGATCGAGCCCGCCCTCCACGATCGCCTGCACCAGGCCGGGCGAGGCGAACTGTGTGTGCACAGGGGTGCGGCAGGCCGGGCAGGTCACTGGCGGTATCCGTTCAGGAAGCGGCCGATGCGGCTGATCGCCGCGTCCAGGTCGTCGGCGTGCGGCAGGGTGAGGATGCGGAAGTGGTCCGGACGCGGCCAGTTGAAGCCGGTGCCCTGCACCACCTGGATCTTCTCCCGCAGCAGCAGATCCAGGACGAACCGTTCGTCATCGACGATGTCGTGCACCTTGGGATCGATACGCGGGAAGGCGTACAGGGCGCCCTTCGGCTTCACGCACGACACCCCGGGGATCTCGTTGAGCCGCTCCCAAGCCCGGTTGCGCTGCTCGTGGAGCCTGCCACCCGGGGCGACGAGGTCCCGGATCGTCTGCCGGCCACCGAGTGCGGCCTGGATGGCGTACTGCGCGGGGGCGTTGGGGCACAGCCGCATGGAGGCGAGCATGGTGAGCCCCTCCAGGTAGCTGCGGGCGTGCTGCTGAGGGCCCGACACCACCATCCAGCCCGAGCGGAAGCCCGCGACGCGGTACGTCTTGGACAGTCCGCTGAAGGTGAGGCAGAGCAGATCCGGCGCCAGGACCGCCACGCTGTGGTGCTCGGCGTCGTCGTACAGGATCTGGTCGTAGATCTCGTCGGCGAAGACCATCAGCCCGTGCCGGCGCGCCAGGTCGAGCATGCCGTCGAGGACTTCGCGGGGGTAGACGGCGCCCGTCGGGTTGTTCGGGTTGATGATCACCATCGCCCGGGTGCGGTCGGTGATCTTGGAGGCCATGTCGGCGAGGTCCGGGTTCCAGTCCGCCCCCTCGTCGCACGTGTAGTGCACCGCCTTCCCGCCCGCGAGCGTGGTGACGGCGGTCCACAGCGGATAGTCGGGGCTCGGGATCAGGATCTCGTCGCCGTCCTCCAGGAGCCCTTGCACGGCCATGGAGATCAGCTCGGAGACCCCGTTGCCGAGGAAGATGTCGTCGACGTCGACATCGGTCAGCCCCATCGCCTGATAGCGCTGCGCGACGGCGCGGCGTGCGGACAGGATGCCGCGCGAATCGGTGTAGCCGTGTGCCTGCGGGAGCATCCGGATCATGTCCTGGACGATCTCCTCCGGCGCCTCGAAGCCGAAGAGGGCCGGGTTGCCCGTGTTGAGCCGGAGCACACTGTGGCCCGCCTCCTCCAGGGCGTTGGCCTGCTCGATGACCGGGCCCCGGATCTCGTAACAGACCTCGTTGAGCTTGCTGGACTGCCGGAACTCCATGCGGTGCCTCCCCGAGCCTGAATTGCGATACTTGGTTTTACCAAGTTCGGGCTTGGAAAGTCCAACAACATGTCTAGACTGCGTCGCATGCCACGTCAGCAGCAGCCCGCCCGCCCCGCCCGCCGCCGGAGCTACGACCAGTTCTGCGCCACCGCCCGCGCCCTCGACTCCGTCGGTGACCGGTGGACCCTGCTGATCGTCCGTGAACTGCTGGCCGGTCCGCGCCGGTACACGGATCTGCACGCCGATCTGCCCGGGGTCAGCACGGATGTGCTCGCCTCCCGGCTCAAGGACATGGAGCAGGGTGGCCTGGCCGTGCGCCGCCGCCTGCCGCCCCCCGCGGCCGCGGCGGTCTACGAACTGACCGAGCGTGGCCGTGGTCTGCTCCCGGTCCTGGCCGCGCTCGACCGGTGGGGCGCGCCGGCGCTCGGTGAACGCCGCCCCACGGACGCGGTCAGGGCCCACTGGTTCGCGCTGCCGCTGCTGCGTGCCCTCGATCGCCTCACCCACGGGGGAGTGGTCGAAGTCAGGCTCGCGGAGGGCGAGTTCCATATCCGTACCGGCGCGGAGGCGGGGGGAGGCGATGCGTACGGCTACGGCCCGGCGGACCGCCCGGACGCGTGCCTCGTGCTGGACGCGGAAGTCGTCCTGGAGCTCGGACGCGGTGGGTGCACCCTCGCGGAGGCGGTCGAGGAGGGCCGGGCGAAGGTGCTCGGTGAAGGACCGCTCGCCGATGAGCTCCGCGGCGGTGGGCACCCCGGAGCCTGACACCTTCGGCACAACTCGGCGGTGACGCAGGTGCGTTCACCGGCTCGTGCCGATGAGTGGTTCATCGGGGCCGGGGCGGACCTCCACGGCACCGTCACGGCGGTCCGGGGCGACGTGGGTGCGGAACCCGGCCGGCCGGCGGGCGTCTCGCCTCACGCCGCCGAAACCCGCCACGACCGGGCCGCCCCGAAGGGGAGGTCCAGGCGGATGGTGGCGCGACAGGTCCATGATGGATGCGTGCACTTCGAACCCATCACCTGGGAGCGGCTGGCCCGCACCCTCGCCGCTCACGCCGACGGACTCGAACCGGCCGACGGCGGGGCCTGGCTGAGGGTGGGCGTCGACGGCGCTCCTGCCGCCCGTCCCGAAGAAGCCGCGGCGCACCTCGCCGAGGCGCTGCGCGCCCGCGGGCGCCCGGTGCTCACCGTCTCCACGGGTGGTTTCCTGCGCCCTGCCAGCCTGCGCTACGAGTACGGCAAGGAGGACCCGGACTCGTACGCCGACAGCTGGTTCGACACCGGGGCGCTGTGGCGCGAGGTGTTCCGCCCGCTCGAAGCGGGCGGCAGTGGACGGGTCCTGCCCGATCTCTGGGACCCCGGGACGGACCGGGCGACCCGCAGCCCGTACCAGGTGCTGCCCGAGGGCGGGGTGCTGATCCTGCACGGGCCGCTGCTCCTCGGGCAGTGGTTCCCGTTCGACCTCGGAATCCACCTGAGCCTCTCGCCGGGCGCGCTGCGACGGCGTACGGAGGAGGGCGAGCGGTGGACGCTGCCCGCCTTCGCCCGGTACGAGGACGAGGTCGCCCCGGCCGGACGGGCGGACGCGGTCGTACGGGCCGACGACCCCCGCCGTCCCGCCTGGACGGGGCTCGGCGCCTAGGACCGCCGCCACCGGGCGCGTTCGGCCCGGCCCGCCCGCCGCACCGGTTCCCTCAGGGTGTGTCCGCCCTGCCGACTCCGTGCAGCAGGGTGTCGACGACGCGTGTGGCGAGTGTGTCCACGCCCGCATCGGTGGCCGGAGCCTCGGACGCCGTCCCTGCCTTCCCGGGATCGGGGAGGCAGGGCGCGGTCAGGCCGTTCCTGTGCGGATCGCTGCCGCAAGGAATCGGACGTCCCGGGCCGTCATGTCCCGCCGGCCCGCCCAGGACCGGCATCGCACGGATCCCCGAGGGGCGGCCTCCTGCCGAGGGGTACCGCCGTCGCGCCCGGGTGGCCGGCCCATGCCGCCGGCCACCCGGGACGGCCTGCACACCCTGCGTGTCATGGGCCCGGACAGCTGCACCCCTCGCGGCTCCGAAGCGACGGCTCACACCGGCCGGCCCCCGACCAGGGCGACCGCTTCCGCGCCTGCCCGGCATCCCGCCGCGGCCGCCGACACGTCGTCGGCCCCGGCGATGAGCGCCGCCAGAAAACCCCCGGTGAAGGCGTCCCCCGCGCCGGTCGAGTCGACCGGTGCTCCGACCGGCGCGGCGGGCACGCGCGCGGTGACCGTGCCGCCGGCCGCCAGCAGGACACCCCGGTCCCCGAGTGTGACGGCGACCCGGCCCGCATGACGGCTCAGCTTGGCCGCCGCGTCCGAGGGGTCCGGCAGACCGGTGAGCTCGCGGGCCTCGTCCGCGTTGGGCAGCAACAGATCGACCCCCTCGACCAGATCCAGGAACGCCGGCGCGCCCGCTCCCGCGAGGAACCCGGCCGAAGCCGGATCCACACTCACCGGGACGCCCCGCCGCCGGGCGTCCCGCAGCGCGAGCGCCGCCGTCGCCCGGCTCGTCGGTGCGAAGAGGAGATAGCCGGACACGTGGAGCCGGGCGGCACCGTCGAGCAGCGAGGGCGACCACTCACCGGGGGAGAGGCGCAGGACCGCCCCGCTGTCGGTGAGGAAGGTGCGCTCCGAAGAGGGGTCGACCAGAGCCACCACCGTGCCGGTCGGGGCGTCCTCGTCCACGCCCAGCAGCGGACGCACGCCCGCCCGTCGCAGCGCGGCCCGGTGCCAGGCCGCGGAATCGGCCCCGGCCCGGGCGAGCAGCCGGACATCCCGGCATCCCGAACGCGCGGCCCAGCACGCCACGTTGGCTCCCGCACCCCCCGGCAGCGTGGTGATGCGCGCGGGCGTGTCCGTACCGTGCAGCGGTGCCGAGGTATGCCGTACGACCACATCGGTCACCACCTCCCCGACCACGAGCAGGCCGCCTCCGCCCACCGCGCGGCCGTTCCCGCCGGGCGTGCCACCGCTCGCGCTCACCGCGCGGCCGCCGCCACGGCGATCCGCGCGGCCAGTCGCACATTCCCGCGCACGGCGGCGAGGTTGGCCTCCAGGGACGCGCCCCCGGTCTCCCGCATCAGGTACTCCAGCAGGAACGGGGTGACGGCCTGCCCCGTGATCCCCCGCCTCCGGCACGCCTCCAGGGCCCCGGCGAGCACCCGGTCGTGCGTCGCCGGGTCCAGCTGCTCCGCCTCCGGCACGGGGTTGGCGACGATCAGTGCCGTGGGCGGGCCGCCCAGCAGCTCCCGGGCCCGCATGACCTCCGCGACGTCCTCCGGCGTGCCGACCGTCCAGTCGACCCGCTCGCCGGAGCTGCTCAGGTAGAAGCCGGGGAAGTGCTCCGTCCGGAATCCCAGCACGCCGACACCCAGCGTCTCCAGGCGCTGCAGCGTGGCGGGCACGTCCAGGATCGACTTCACACCCGCGCACACCACCGTGATCCCGGTCCCGGCGAGCAGCCGGAGGTCCGCGGACTCGTCCTGCGTCTGCGTCCACTCGCGGTGTACGCCGCCGAGCCCGCCGGTCGCGAAGACGCCCAGACCGGCCCGCGCGGCGAGGAAGGCCGTCGCGGACACGGTGGTGGCCCCGCTCGCGCCCAGGGCCAGCGCGGGGGCGAGATCGCGGTGTCCCAGCTTGCGGACACCGGGGTCCCCTGCGATCCGCTCCAACCGGGTGCCGTCCAGGCCCACATGGGCCCGGCCGTCCAGCACGGCGACCGTGGCCGGCACCGCGCCGGCCTTCCGCACGAGGTCCTCCAGCTCCCTGGCCACCTGGAGATTGCGGGGCCGCGGAAGTCCGTGCGCGATGATCGTCGACTCCAGGGCGACCACGGGCCGCCCTTCGTCGAGGGCCTCCCGCACCTCTTCGGAGAGCACGAAGGCGCTGCGTCCGGTTTCCTGCGACAGGGGTGCCGGTGGATTCTGAGGCATGCCCCCATCTCTGTCGCCGGCAGGGGGGCCGCAAACCCCCGGCGGCCGGGCCGTCGAAGCCCGGCCGGTCAGGCCTTCGCGGAATCCGGGGCCGTACGGGCCACGGCCCTGCGCAGGGCGAGCGCGGACATCGGCAGGAGGAGGCAGGCGGCGACCGCGTTGAGCCATCCGTAGCCGAGCCGGGAGACGATCACTCCGGCGACGGCGCCGCCGATGCCGGCCGCCGTGTTCATCGTCAGGTCGGAGAGTCCCTGCACGGCGGCCCGCGCTTCCTGCGGTACGGAGTCGGTGAGCAGCGCCGAGCCGGCGACCAGGCCCGCCGACCAGCCGAGACCCAGGACGAACAGGCCTGCGGCCGTCCGGACGTGTCCTTCGCCCGACGTCCCGGCCAACAGTGCCGCGCAGCACAGCAGTCCGGCGGCCAGTCCGATGACGGAGAGCCGGCCGACCCGGTCGGCGAGCCAGCCCATGACGGGGGAGAACGCGTACATGCCCGCGATGTGTCCGCTGATGACCAGGCCGATCAGCTGGATGTCCGCGCCGTGGTGCCCCAGATGGACAGGGGTCATGACCATGATGGACACCATCACGGTGTGGGACACGGCGACGGTCACGAGTGCCAGCCGTGCCATCGGGGCAGCACGCACCACCGCGATCCCCGCCCGCAGCGAGCGGCCGGCGACGGCTGTCGTGTCCTCGGAGGCGAGCGCCCGGGCGGTCAGCAGCGGATCGGGGCGGAGCAGCACGGCGACCAGGGCACCGGTGAGCAGGAAGATGACACAGGACCATGCGAAGGGCCCCGCCGTCTCCGGCACTGAGGTGCCCTGGAACACGCGGCTCGCGGGGGCGGCGACGTTGGGGCCGAGCACCGAACCGAAGGTGGTGGCCCAGATGACGGTGGAGATCGCCCGGGCGCGCCGCTCCGGCTCCGCGAGGTCGGCCGCAGCGAAGCGTGCCTGGAGATTGGCCGACGAGCCCGCACCGAATCCGGCCATACCGAGCAGCAGCAGCGGGAAACTGCCCAGGACGGAAGCGGTCACCACGAGGAACGCCCCGATGGCCCCGACCAGGTAGGCCAGTACGAGGCCGGCACGCCGGCCCCGCGAGGTCATCAGGGCGGCCAGCGGCAGCGACAGCAGTGCGGTGCCCGCCACGGAGGAGGTCGGACCGAGCCCCGAGAGGGCTTCGGAACCACTCACCTCGGCCGCCAGGACCGGGGCGAGGGCGATACCGACGGCCACGCCCAGGCCGCCGAGTACCTGGCTGCCGATGAGTACGGCGGATATCCGGCGCCGGAGGGCCGGGAGTTCGGCGGATGTGATCCGGGATGGGGGGAACGCTGACGTCACCGCCGCAGTGTGCCAGCTCGTACGGCCGGGCGACATGGAGCGACGGGACACGGCGGTGCTGCGCCGGGGCGCGGTTCCGGGTGGTGACGCGCCCACGGCGTCGGACGGCCGGTGTTCAGAACAGCGGCTGCGGGAGTATCCCCTCGAGCGCCAGCAGTCGCCGCTTCGTCTCCAGCCCGCCGCCGAACCCGCCGAGCCCTCCGTCGCTCTCCACCACCCGGTGGCACGGGACCACCACCGGCAGCGGGTTGGAACCCATGGCCGCCCCCACCGCCTGGGCTGCGCCCGGCTGACCGACCCTGCGCGCCAGGTCCCCGTAGCCCACGACCGTCCCGAAGGGCACGTGGGCGGCGAGCTCGCGGAGCACCTCGCGGTGGAAGCCGGAGCTCAGGGACCAGTCCAGAGCGAGTGAGAACCCCCGCAGCTCCCCGGCGAAATACGCCGCGAGCTGGCGCACGGGCTCGGCCAGCAGCGCGGAGTCCGGTGCTTCCACCGGCTCCGCGCCCAGCCGTGTCCGCAGCTGTGCGAGTGCTCCGTCCCGGACCGCGGGGCGCGCGTGGAACACCACGGTCACCAGACCCGCAGGGGTCGCGGCGAGCAGGAGGGGGCCGATACCGCTCGGCACGACGGACCACTCCACGACCTGCTCGTTGCTCTCCACGCAGCCCACCGTACGACCGCCCACCGACAACGCCGGCCCGCCGGGATGCTCAGCGGGTGGCGTCCCGGACCGTGTCGGGCTTGTCGGTGATGATGCCGTCCACTCCGAAGCCGGCCACCTGGGCCGCCTTCGCCGCGTCGTTCACCGTCCAGGTGTTCACCCGGAGCGGCTTGCCGTGCGCGCCCTTCAGCTTCTGCACCGCGGCGACGTAGCCGGCACTGAGGGTGGTGTGCGACGGATTGATCTGGTCGGTGAACGCCGCGTACGAGGGCAGATCGGCCACCGCCGGGGTGCCCAGGAAGCCCGTGACGACGTCCGGACGCAGAACGTGAACATTTTTCACACTCTCTGCACCGAAGCTCTGGATGACCAGCCTGTGCTTGACGTGACCGCGGTCGAGCCAGCCCTCCTGACGCAGTACGCGCAGGATCTCCCTCTCGATCCCCGGGTACGTCTGAGGGCTCTTGATCTCCAGGAGCAGCTTCTGGCGGTTGCGCTCGACGCGGTCCAGGTACTGCGAGAGCGTCGGCACCCGGGCCCCCGCGAAGCCGGCCCCGAACCAGCTGCCCGCGTCCAGTTCCGCGATCTCCGCCGCGGTGAAGTCCTTGACCGCCCAGGGCGCACGGCCGGGGAAGACCTCCTCGGCGTCGGTGGTCCTGCTCAGCGTGGTGTCGTGCACGACGACCAGCACACCGTCCTTGGTGCGCTGCACGTCGTTCTCCACCCAGGCGATGCCCAGATCGTCGGCCGCGTCCACAGCCGCGAGGGTGTTCTCCGGGGCGTAGGCGGAAGCGCCCCGGTGGGCGTAGACGACCGGGCTGTCCTGGGCGCCGGACGCCTGCGCCTGGGCGGCGGGCAGCAGGACGCAGCCGCCGAGCAGGGCGGCTACGGCGCCGGAGGTGGTTGCTGTGCGTACGGACACGTGTACTCCTCGCGTCGGGGTGCGGACAGGGAGAGACTCGCATCCGTTCCCGAACGGGCGGGAGGGCGATGATGGCCATGTTGTGAACGGAATGTCAGGCACCGAATCCGCGGAGGGCCGGAGGCGGATAAAATGCCGTTCTTATGTTTGCTTGCCGGGCCTTGCCCTTTAGGGTCACCCCGAACCCGGGCACACCGCGAAGGGCGTACCAGCATGCAGGGCACAGTTGACGGATTCACCTACGGCCTCGTGACCCCGGTCACGGCCTTCCTCATGGCATGCCTCGGCGCCGCACTCGGTCTCCGGTGCACCACGCGGTCCCTGCGCACCAGGGGTGCGTCCAGAGCCGGCTGGCTGGCCCTCGGCGCGACCTCCATCGGATCCGGCATATGGACGATGCACTTCATCGCGATGCTGGGCTTCACCGTCCGGGAGGCGCCGGTGAGCTACGACAGGCCTCTCACCTACGCCAGCCTCGCCGTGGGGGTCGGCATGGTGGGGATCGGCATCTTCCTCGTCGGCTACCGGGGCGCCACCCGCATGGCACTCGTCACCGGCGGGACGATCACCGGCCTCGGGGTCGCCTCCATGCACTACCTCGGCATGGCCGGAATGAACTTCGAGGGAGCGTTCGAGTACGACACGCTCACCGTCTCGCTCTCGGTCGTCATCGCGGTGGTGGCCGCGACCGCCTCGCTGTGGGCGGCCGTCTCGATCCACGGCTTCCTCCCCAGCCTCGGCGCCAGCGTGGTCATGGGAGTGGCGGTGAGCGGGATGCACTACACGGGAATGGCCGCGCTCCAGGTCCACCTGCACCCGGACGCGGCGCCGTCGGGGCCGGGCGAGGCCCCCACCTCGCTCCTCCTGCCGATGATGATCGGGCCGGGCGTCTTCCTGCTGCTCGCCGCGGTGGTCGTGATGATCGACCCCCTCGTGGTGACCGGTACCCCCGAAGGGGCCGGGCGGGTGCCCGGCCGCGCTCCGGCGCGCGGTGGCCCGGTGACCTCGATACCCGTCCAGCGCCGCCCCGTGCCGCCCCACGAGTCCACCTCGCGCAAGGCGTACCGGCAGTCGCGGAGCCGCTGATCTCCCGCCGTTGTCAGTGGGGGGTCGTACGGTGGTTGCATGCGGCCAGTCTCGAAGATCGAACGTTCGGTGGCGCCTTTCGAGGTCGTCAGTCCCTATCAGCCCAGCGGTGACCAGCCGGCGGCCATCGCCGAGCTGGACCGCCGCGTCCGCGCAGGTGAGAAAGACGTCGTCCTGCTCGGCGCGACCGGCACGGGCAAGTCGGCGACGACCGCCTGGATGATCGAGAAGCTGCAGCGCCCCACCCTGGTGATGGCGCCGAACAAGACGCTCGCCGCCCAGCTGGCCAACGAGTTCCGTGAGCTCCTCCCGAACAACGCGGTGGAGTACTTCGTCTCGTACTACGACTACTACCAGCCCGAGGCGTACGTCCCGCAGTCGGACACCTACATCGAGAAGGACTCCTCGATCAACGAGGAGGTCGAGCGGCTGCGGCACTCCGCCACGAATTCGCTGCTCACCCGCCGCGACGTCGTCGTGGTCGCGTCCGTCTCCTGCATCTACGGCCTGGGTACCCCGCAGGAGTACGTGGACCGGATGGTCCAGCTCAAGGTCGGCGACGAGATCGATCGCGACCAGCTGCTGCGCCGCTTCGTCGAGATGCAGTACACCCGCAACGACCTGGCGTTCACCCGCGGCACCTTCCGGGTGCGCGGCGACACCATCGAGATCTTCCCGGTCTACGAGGAGCTCGCCGTCCGCATCGAGATGTTCGGTGACGAGATCGAGGCCCTCTCCACACTCCACCCGCTCACCGGCGAGATCATCAGCGAGGACCGGTCGCTCCACGTCTTCCCCGCCAGCCACTACGTCGCGGGCCCCGAGCGCATGGAGAGGGCGGTCGGCCGCATCGAGAGGGAGCTGGAGCAGCGCCTCGCCGAGCTGGAGAAGCAGGGCAAGATGCTGGAGGCCCAGCGGCTGCGCATGCGCACGACGTACGACATCGAGATGCTCCGTCAGATCGGCACCTGCTCCGGCGTCGAGAACTACTCGATGCACTTCGACGACCGCGACCCCGGAACAGCACCCCACACCCTCCTCGACTACTTCCCCGAGGACTTCCTCCTCGTCCTGGACGAGTCGCACGTCACCGTGCCGCAGATCGGCGCGATGTACGAGGGGGACGCCTCCCGCAAGCGGACCCTCGTCGACCACGGCTTCAGGCTGCCGTCCGCCCTGGACAACCGCCCGCTGAAATGGGAGGAGTTCCTGGGCCGCATCAATCAGACGGTCTACCTCTCCGCCACACCCGGGAAGTACGAGATGTCCCGGGGCGACGGTTTCGTCGAGCAGATCATCCGGCCCACCGGACTCGTCGACCCGGAGGTCGTCGTCAAGCCCACCGAGGGCCAGATCGACGACCTGGTCCACGAGATCCGCAAGCGGACCGAGAAGGACGAGCGCGTCCTGGTCACCACCCTCACCAAGAAGATGTCCGAGGACCTCACGGACTACTTCCTCGAGCTGGGCATCCAGGTCCGCTACCTCCACAGCGACGTCGACACCCTGCGCCGCATCGAGCTGCTGCGCGAGCTGCGCTCCGGCGAGTACGACGTCCTGGTCGGCATCAACCTCCTGCGCGAGGGCCTCGACCTGCCCGAGGTGTCACTCGTGGCCATCCTGGACGCGGACAAGCAGGGCTTCCTGCGGTCCGGTACGTCCCTGATCCAGACCATCGGGCGTGCCGCCCGTAACGTCTCGGGGCAGGTCCACATGTACGCCGACAAGATCACCCCCGCGATGGCGCAGGCCATCGACGAGACCAACCGCCGGCGCGAGAAGCAGATCGCCTACAACACCGAGCGCGGGGTCGACCCACAGCCGCTCCGCAAGAAGATCAACGACATCGTCGCGTCCATCGCCCGTGAGGAGGTCGACACGGAGCAGCTGCTCGGCACCGGCTACCGGCAGGGCAAGGAGACCAAGGCGCCTGTCCCCTCGCTCGGAGGCAAGGCCGCCGCAGGGGGCAAGGCCGCCGGTGGCAAGGCGAAGAAGGGCGGCGCGGTGGTCACCGACCGGCCCGCCGCGGAGCTCGCGGGGATCATCGAGGAGATGACGGACCGCATGCGGGCGGCGGCGGCCGACCTGCAGTTCGAGGTGGCCGCCCGGCTCCGGGACGAGGTGGGCGAGCTGAAGAAGGAGCTGCGTCAGATGAGGGAGGCGGGGCTGGCCTGACCCGTGGGGCCCGCGATGTTGCAGGACCGACACAAAAATGGCCCACCACTCCTTCCCGTATCCCGGGACTGCGTAGGGTGCGGGGAAACCGCACACGGATGGTTGCGGGGCAAGCGGAGAGGGGACAGCGCGTGACGGTCAACATGACCAAGGGTCAGGCCATCAGCCTGCAGAAGAGCGACGGGGGGACCCTGACCGCGGTACGGATGGGGCTCGGCTGGCAGGCGGCCCCGCGCCGCGGACTGTTCGGCTCGCGCACCCGGGAGATCGACCTGGACGCCTCCGCGGTGCTCTTCGCCGACAAGCAGCCCGTGGACGTCGTGTTCTTCCGCCACCTGGTCAGCGACGATGGATCGGTCAAGCACACCGGCGACAACCTGGTCGGCGGCGCGGGCTCGGGCGGCGACGACGAGGCCATCCTCGTCGATCTGCAGCGGATCCCGGTCCACATCGACCAGATCGTCTTCACGGTGAACTCGTTCACCGGCCAGACGTTCCAGGAGGTGCAGAACGCCTTCTGCCGCATCGTCGACGAGACCAACGGCCAGGAGCTCGCCCGCTACACGCTGGACGGCGGCGGCCAGTACACGGCGCAGATCATGGCGAAGGTGCACCGTGCGGGCAGCGGATGGCAGATGACCGCCCTCGGCAACCCGGCCAACGGCCGGACCTTCCAGGACCTGATGCCGTCGATCCTGCCGCACCTGTAGGCGCGGCCGGGGCACGGGCGACACCTGGCCCCCAGATTTGTGTACGAGCAGCTCCCGGAGGCCCCGCCGCCGGGAGCTGCGCCCATGGCAGGGCACCACTCCGAACGTCGAGGGGGACTGGGCAATGACGGCCGAGCTGGTCCGGGGGCAGAACCACACCTTGCCCCAGACCCGTCTGGAGATCAGGGTTTCGGCGGGCTCACCCGTGGTGGCCGGGGCCACGCTCGGGGACGAGCGGGGTACGGTCCGTGGCGCCGAGTGGGTCGCCCATCCGGCGTCGCACCGGGTGCCCGGACTCGAGGTGTCCAGGCAGGCGGCGGCCGACCACCGGCTGGCCGTGGACCTGGACGCCCTGCCCGACGAGGTGCACCGCGTCACGGTGCTCCTCGCGCTGCCCATGGGGGCCGGGCGGCCTGGCAGATTCGGTGCGGTCGCCGCGCCCTTCGTCGCCGTCACCGGACTCGACGGTGCCGAGATAGCCACGTTCACCCTCACCGGCCTGGACACCGAGTCCGCGGTGTCGGCCGTGGAGCTCTACCGCCGCCAGGGCGGCTGGAAGGTCCGCGCCGTCGGCCAGGGCTATGCCGCCGGGCTCGCCGAGATGCTCGCCGACCAGGGCGTGGCGGGAGCGGCGGAGCTGGCCGCATCCATCCAGGAGGCCGTCGCCTCCGGGCTCGCCCGCTCCGTGACGCCGCCGCCCCGCTCGCCCGACGGCGAGCGGGTCCGTCACCCCGCGGGCCCTGCCGCCTCCCCGGACGACGGACGGCCGGCTGCACCGGCGCAGGCCCCCGAGCCGCTGGCGGACCCCGCGTCCTCGCACACGGACCTTCCGGGCGGTCCCATCAACTACGCGCACCCTCGGCGCCAGACCTCGGCTCCGCCCCCGCCGCCCCCGGCGGCTCCGCCCACCGCGCCCGGGCAGCCCGCGCAGCCCGTCGCCGGTGACGCCGGCGGATGGTCCATGGACGAGCGCCTCTACAACCAGATCTGGGGGATGTTCGAAGATCTCGCCCGCGCCGTCGCCGCGTACCGCAGTGCGGTCGACTTCGCCGAGTCCCGGATGGACCAGGAGCTCGACCGGACCCTTTCCGACCCGCGCAGCCGCATCGGTGGCGCGGGCGACCGCGCCCGCGAGCAGGCCAGGGCCAAGCGCGACGAACTCACCGGCCGGGCACGCGAGGCCCTCGATCGTGATCTCGCGCAGCTCGCCGCCGAGTCGGCCGTCGTCGAGCCGGCCCTCCCCGCCGCGTACGCGGGCTGGGACAACCCCGTCTGGCACGGCTACCGCGTCCCGATGGAGATCCCGATGGCCATGCGCATCGGCGACCTCCGTCTGCCCGAGGGCAACGGACTGCGCATCCCGCTGCTGGTGCGGCTGCCCCTGGAGCGAGGGATCTGGATCGACAGCGGACGTACGGGCTCCGAGGCGGCCGCGGCGACTTCCGGGGACCAGCTCCGGAGGCTGGCGATGGAGACCGCGGTGGCCCTGGCGGCGAGGCTGCTCGCGGTCCACCCGTCGGACGAGTTCTCCGTGCACGTCATCGATCCGGCCGGTTCCGCCGCCGCCCAGCTGTCCCCCCTGATCCGCGCCGGTGTCCTCGCCGGGCCGCCCGCGGCCGGGGCGGAGGGGGTTTCCTCGGTCCTCGCGCACCTCACCCGGCGCGTCGACCTGGTGCAGATGGCGCTCAGGGCGGGTGCCGCGGACGCGCTGCCCCCGGACCTGGACACGGGGGAGCAGCTGCTGATCGTCAACGACTTCCCGCACGGCTTCGACGACAGGGCCGTCACCCAGCTGCGCTATCTGGCCGACGAGGGGCCCTCGGTCGGCGTGCACCTGCTGATGGTGGCCGACCGCGAGGACGCCCGCGCCTACGGCCCCGTGCTCGACCCCCTGTGGCGGTCCCAGTTGCGGATCACCCCCGTGGCCGACGACCACCTCGCCGACCCGTGGGTGGGCCACGCGTGGACCTATGAGCCGCTGAGGGTGCCGGAGGGCAGCCGCGTCCTGGACCAGGTGCTCGCGCTGGTCGCCGCGGCGCGGGGCGCGGGTTACCGCTGAACACCGGTGGGGGCGGGCCGTACGCAACCGGTGAGGCTGGCCGGGTACGCCTCGTGTGATCCCTGAGCTGGCGTTTTGGCTGCACCTTGGTCCGGACTTTACCGTTTCTTGGTGCTTCATGTACTGTTCTTGATGCGGAGGGGAGTACTCCCGATCGCGGCGTTCCCGTCAATACGGACTGTGACCGGTCCCGGGGCGTCGGCCCGGCGCGCACCCCGCGCTCCCGGGTGGAAGAGACCTCCGGCAGCGACGACGCTGATCTATAGCCCGTAGCGAACTGCCGGAGGCGCAGTGGACGTTTCATGGACCCTCTGGGCGCTGACCATCTTTGGTCTGAGCGCCCTCATCGCCGTCGACTTCTTCATCGGGCGCAAGCCCCATGACGTGTCGACCAAGGAAGCCGGGATCTGGACCATCGTCTGGATCGCCCTGGCCGCCCTCTTCGGACTGGGCCTGTTGGTCTTCGGAGAGAGCCAGGCCTCGGGCGAGTTCTTCGCCGGCTTCATCACCGAGAAGTCGCTCAGTGTCGACAACCTCTTCGTCTTCGTCCTGATCATGGCGAAGTTCTCGGTGCCCTCCCACCTGCAGCAGCGGGTTCTGCTCATCGGTGTGCTGATCGCACTGGTGCTGCGTGCGATCTTCATCGCCGCCGGTGCCGCGGTCATCGCCAACTTCTCGTGGGTCTTCTACATCTTCGGCGCGTTCCTGATCTACACCGCCTGGAAGCTGATCCAGGAGGCGCGGTCCGACGACGAGGAGGACGAGTTCGAGGAGAACCGTCTCCTGAAGTCGATCGAGCACCGTTTCGGTGTCGCCGACAAGTACCACGGCACCAAGCTCTTCATCCGGAACAACGGCAAGCGCGTCATGACCCCCCTGATGGTGGTCATGCTCGCCATCGGCACCACCGATGTGCTGTTCGCGCTGGACTCCATCCCGGCGATCTTCGGCCTGACCCAGGACCCGTACATCGTCTTCACCGCCAACGCCTTCGCCCTGATGGGCCTGCGTCAGCTGTACTTCCTCATCGGCGGTCTGCTGAAGAAGCTGGTCCACCTCAGCTACGGGCTCTCGGTGATCCTGGGATTCATCGGCGTCAAGCTCGTGCTGCACGCCCTGCACGAGTCCGGGGTGCACGTCCCGGAGATCTCCATCCCGTTCTCCCTCGCCGTCATCTGCGGCGTCCTGGTGATCACTACGATCACCAGCCTCATCGCCTCCAAGAAGCAGGAAGCGGCGGAGAAGGGCGAGAAGAAGGACGACAGCGAGAACGTCGGCGCGGAGAAGTAGCGCGCCGGGCGGACACACCGACGGCCGGGGCCCCGAGGGGCACCCGGCCGTCGGGCGTTCCTACCCGGTCACCAGCCGCGCTCGCGCCACTCCGGCAGGTGCGGGCGCTCGGCGCCGAGCGTGGTGTCGTGACCGTGGCCGGGATAGATCCACGACTCGTCCGGCAGACGGTCGAAGAGCTTGGTCCGCACGTCGTGGAACAGGCTCGCGAAGGCCTCCGGGTCCTTGTGCGTGTTGCCCAGGCCGCCGGGGAAGAGGCAGTCCCCGGTGAACACGTGCGGCGCCCCGTGCGGGTCGTCGTAGACCAGGGCGATGGACCCGGGGGTGTGGCCGGTCAGATGCCTGGCGGTCAGCGTGACCCGGCCCACCCGGATCGTGCCGTCGTCCTCGACGAGCTCGTCGGTCGGGACCGGGATGCCCTCGGCGTCGTACCTCCCGGCGAAGGTCCGCGCCCCGGTGGCCGCGACGACCTCCCCGAGTGCCTGCCAGTGGTCACCGTGCCGGTGTGTCGTGACCACGGACGCGATCCCGTCCTCACCGATCAGCCGCAGCAGGGTCCCCGCCTCGGCGGCCGCGTCGATCAGCAGCTGCTCGCCGGTGGCCCGGCAGCGCAGGAGGTACGCGTTGTTGTTCATCGGCCCGACGGCGACCTTGGAGATCATCAGGTCCGTCAGTTCGTGCACATCCGCAGGTCCGCCGACCTTGACCGTTCCGCTGTACGTCATGGGACGCAGCCTATAGCGGGGGCAGGGCCGGAAGGCTGCCGTCCGTCACGGTGAGTGCGGAGCCGTCACGACGCCCGCAGAGCCAGCCCAGGATGTCGGCGGCCGTGCCCCGCACGGTGACCGGAGCGCCCTCGGCCCCGCCGCCCGTCGTCCACAGTTGGCCGTCCTCGGTGAAGGCGGTCGTGGGGACGACGCCGGGGTGCCCGGCGAAGCGTTCTGCCAGGAAGTCGTTCTCCCGGGTGACGAACTCCTCCGGCAGGTCCTCCAGCTCGTGACCCACCCCCAGATCGACGTGGTGCAGCTCGATCTCGACCCACCGGCGGAAGGGGACCCGGGAGGCCGAGTCCGTCACACCGTTGCGCAGGGTGACCGTCCGTGACCAGTCGGCCGGTGCGTCGGCCGCCGCCAGGAAGCGTGCACCGCTCGTGCGCAGGTCGGAGAGGTGTTCGGCCAGCGGCCGCGGGGCGTCACGTTCGATCTCCGCGTCCCGGGTTTCGCTGTTCGCGTACATCGGGCGTCCCTGGAGAACATTCACGAGGGCGTCGGCGTTACGTGACAGGTGGGCAAGTACATGGCCGCGGCTCCAGCCCGGCAGACGCGACGGCTCGGCAACGGCGCCGTCGTCCATCTTGCCCGTGGCGCTGAGCAGCCGATCGGTCGCTTCACGTACAGCTTCCAGGTCGCGCGCATGATCAGTCATGGGCCGAGCGTAGACCCCACCACTCATTCGGGTGATGGAGTCTTCGGACGTCCGTAAATCGAATGCGCGTGCTATACGCTCGGAGTCGAAAGCTTCGTACATCGCTGTGGCGCCCCCCATACCCTGGGACAGGGGCTCAGTTCCCCCACTTCTCTCCAGAAAGGTGCGGACCGGCGTGGCCGACCGTCTCATCGTCCGTGGCGCGCGCGAGCACAACCTGAAGAACGTCTCGCTCGATCTCCCCCGTGACTCCCTCATCGTCTTCACCGGGCTCTCCGGATCGGGCAAGTCCTCGCTCGCGTTCGACACGATCTTCGCCGAGGGGCAGCGGCGCTACGTGGAGTCCCTCTCCTCGTACGCCCGGCAGTTCCTCGGCCAGATGGACAAGCCGGACGTGGACTTCATCGAAGGCCTCTCGCCCGCCGTCTCCATCGACCAGAAGTCGACCTCGCGCAACCCGCGCTCCACGGTCGGCACCATCACCGAGGTCTACGACTACCTCCGGCTGCTCTTCGCCAGGATCGGCAAGCCGCACTGTCCCGAGTGCGCCAGGCCCATCTCGCGCCAGTCGCCGCAGGCCATCGTCGACAAGGTGCTCGGCCTGCCCGAGGGCAGCCGCTTCCAGGTGCTCTCGCCCCTGGTGCGCGAGCGCAAGGGCGAGTTCGTCGATCTCTTCTCCGATCTCCAGACCAAGGGATACAGCAGGGCCAGGGTCGACGGCGAGACGATCCAGCTCTCCGAGCCGCCCAAGCTGAAGAAGCAGGAGAAGCACACCATCGAGGTGGTCATCGACCGCCTGACGGTGAAGGAGAGCGCCAAGCGCCGGCTGACCGACTCCGTCGAGACGGCGCTGGGCCTCTCCGGCGGCATGGTCGTGCTCGACTTCGTCGACCTCGAGGCGGACGACCCCGAGCGTGAGCGGATGTACTCCGAGCACCTCTACTGCCCGTACGACGACCTCTCCTTCGAGGAGCTGGAGCCCCGCTCCTTCTCCTTCAACTCCCCCTTCGGCGCCTGCCCCGACTGCACGGGCATCGGTACGCGGATGGAGGTCGACCCGGAGCTGATCGTCCCGGACGAGGACAAGTCCCTCGACGAGGGTGCGATCCATCCGTGGTCGCACGGCCACACCAAGGAGTACTTCGGCCGCCAGATCACCGCGCTGTCCGACGCCCTCGGATTCCGTACGGACATCCCCTGGGCCGGGCTGCCGCAGCGCGCCAAGAAGGCGCTGCTGCACGGCCACAAGATCCAGACCGAGGTCCGCTACCGCAACAGGTACGGGCGCGAGCGCGCCTACACCACCCCCCGCTTCGAGGGCGCGGTCCAGTACGTCAAGCGGCGCCACTCCGAGGCCGAGAGCGACTCCAGCCGGGAGCGCTTCGAGGGCTACATGCGTGAGGTCGCCTGTCCGACCTGTGAGGGCACCCGGCTCAAGCCGCTGGTCCTCGCGGTGACGGTGATGGAGAAGTCCATCGCCGAGGTCGCCGCGATGTCGATCAGCGAGTGCGCCGAGTTCCTCGGCCGTCTCAAGCTGAACGCCCGCGACAAGAAGATCGCCGAGCGGGTCCTCAAGGAGGTCAACGAGCGGCTGAAGTTCCTCGTGGACGTCGGCCTCGACTACCTCTCGCTGAACCGCGCCGCGGGCACCCTGTCCGGCGGCGAGGCCCAGCGCATCCGGCTCGCCACCCAGATCGGCTCCGGACTCGTCGGCGTGCTGTACGTGCTGGACGAGCCGTCCATCGGCCTGCACCAGCGCGACAACCACCGGCTGATCGAGACCCTGGTCCGGCTCCGGGACATGGGCAACACGCTCATCGTCGTCGAGCACGACGAGGACACCATCAAGGTCGCCGACTGGGTCGTCGACATCGGCCCCGGTGCCGGCGAGCACGGCGGAAAGGTCGTGCACTCCGGCTCGCTCGAGGAACTGCTGGCCAACAAGGAGTCGATCACCGGCCAGTACCTCGCGGGCAAGAGGGCCATCGAGATGCCGGACATCCGGCGTCCCGTCGACCCGGAGCGCCGGCTCACGGTGCACGGAGCCCGGGAGAACAACCTCCAGGACATCGACGTCTCGTTCCCGCTCGGTGTGCTCACGGCCGTCACCGGCGTCTCCGGTTCGGGGAAGTCGACCCTGGTCAACGACATCCTCTACACCCACCTGGCGCGCGAGCTCAACGGCGCCAAGTCGGTCCCCGGGCGGCACACCCGGGTCGACGGCGACGACCTCGTCGACAAGGTCGTCCATGTCGACCAGTCGCCGATCGGCCGCACTCCCCGGTCCAACCCGGCGACGTACACCGGAGTCTTCGACCATGTCCGCAGGCTGTTCGCGGAGACGATGGAGGCGAAGGTGCGCGGCTATCTGCCGGGCCGTTTCTCCTTCAACGTCAAGGGCGGCCGCTGCGAGAACTGCTCCGGCGACGGCACGATCAAGATCGAGATGAACTTCCTGCCCGACGTGTACGTTCCGTGCGAGGTCTGTCACGGTGCGCGCTACAACCGGGAGACTCTGGAGGTCCACTACAAGGGCAAGTCCATCGCCGAGGTCCTGGACATGCCGATCGAGGAGGGCCTGGAGTTCTTCGAGGCGGTCCCGACGATCGCGCGCCACCTCCGCACGCTCAACGAGGTGGGTCTCGGCTACGTCAGGCTCGGCCAGTCCGCTCCGACGCTCTCCGGAGGTGAGGCACAGCGGGTGAAGCTGGCGAGCGAGCTGCAGAAGCGCTCCACCGGCCGCACGGTCTACGTCCTGGACGAGCCGACGACCGGTCTGCACTTCGAGGACATCAGCAAGCTCATCTCGGTGCTGTCCGGCCTGGTCGACAAGGGCAACACGGTGATCGTCATCGAGCACAACCTCGATGTCATCAAGACCGCCGACTGGGTCGTCGACATGGGCCCCGAGGGTGGCAACGGCGGCGGCCTGGTCGTGGCCGAGGGCACCCCGGAGGAGATCGCCTCGGTGCCGGCCAGCCACACCGGGAAGTTCCTCCAGGAGGTCCTGGGGGCGGACCGGATCGGAGAGGCCGCGGTGCCCCCGGCACGCAAGGCCCGTAAGTCGCCCGTGAAGAAGGCCGTCGCCGCCAAGGCGACCACGGCCCGCAGGACGGCCACGGCCAGGACGGCCGGCAAGGCGACGGCCGGCAAGGCGACGGCCGAGCAGCCCGCGCCGAAGAAGGCCGCCCGCGCGCGGAAGGCCTGACACCGGCCGGCGGACGGGCGGCACCCTGCACAAGGGGTGCCGCCCGTCCGCCGGCAGGGCCTTCCCGTCCGCCCGCCCGGCGCTCCCCGGGGCCGGTCGAAGGTCCGGCGTTCTCTGTCGGTATCGTCGGGTCTGTCGCCCATGCCATCAGGTGCGGCCCGTGCCCATGGTCCCCGGCACCCGGTGCCCCGGACGGTGCGGTGGCTCTCTGTCCCCCCGACCAGTGGAGACCGCATGTCCGGCCTGCCCGCCGCCCGCCGTACCGTACTGAAGGGCGCCGCTCTCGCCGGTGCCGCCGGCCTGGGAGCGGCGGCCTGTTCCACCGACTCGAAGCTCGGCCACGCGCAGACGCCCACTCCCACCGCGCCCGTCGAGCTCGGTGCCGCGGACGAGGTCCCGGTCGGCGGCGCGAAGCTCTACCGGGAGCAGCGGGTCGTCGTCAGCTGCCCGGCCGCCGGCCAGTACAGGGCCTTCAGCGCGCAGTGCACCCACGCGGGCTGCCTCCTGGACAAGGTCGAGGGAAACGAGGGCAACTGCCCCTGCCACGGCAGCCGCTTCGACATGACCACGGGCAAGGCGCTGCAGGGGCCCGCCACGGTGCCGCTGCCCTCCGTCCCCGTGAAGCTCGAGGGCGGAAAGCTCGTCGCGGGACCCGGGGCCTGACCGGCCCGGCAGCTCCTCGCGAGCCCCCGGGCTCCCGGAGATGCCGCTCTGTCACTGCCCGCCAGTAGGGTGTGAGACATGGCAGACCCCTCCAGCTACCGCCCCAGGCCGGGACAGATCCCCGACTCCCCGGGGGTCTACAAGTTCCGCGACGAGCACCGCCGGGTGATCTACGTCGGGAAGGCCAAGAACCTGCGCCAGCGCCTGGCCAACTACTTCCAGGACCTGGCCGGTCTGCACCCGCGCACCCGCACGATGGTCACCACGGCGGCATCCGTGGAGTGGACCGTGGTCTCCACCGAGGTCGAGGCGCTTCAGCTGGAGTACTCCTGGATCAAGGAGTTCGACCCCAGGTTCAACGTCAAGTACCGCGACGACAAGAGCTACCCCTACCTCGCGGTCACGCTCAACGAGGAGTTCCCGCGCGTCCAGGTGATGCGCGGCGCCAAGAAGAAGGGCGTGCGCTACTTCGGCCCGTACGGGCACGCCTGGGCGATCCGCGAGACCGTCGACCTGATGCTCCGGGTCTTCCCCGTGCGTACGTGCTCCGCGGGTGTCTTCAAGAACGCCGAGCGGACCGGTCGCCCCTGCCTCCTCGGCTACATCGGCAAGTGCTCCGCCCCGTGTGTGGGCCGGGTCACCCCCGAGGAACACCGGGATCTGGCCGAGGAGTTCTGCGACTTCATGGCCGGCCGCACCGGGACGTACATCCGCCGCCTCGAGAAGGACATGATGCTGGCGGCCGAGGAGATGGAGTACGAGCGGGCGGCCCGGCTGCGTGACGACGCGGGGGCGCTCAAGCGCGCCATGGAGAAGAGCGCGGTCGTCCTCGCCGACGCCACCGACGCCGACCTGATCGCCGTCGCCGAGGACGAGCTCGAGGCGGCGGTCCAGATCTTCCACGTCCGCGGCGGACGCGTGCGTGGTCAGCGCGGCTGGGTCACCGACAAGGTCGAGGCCGTCGACACGGCGGGCCTGGTCGAACACGCGCTCCAGCAGCTGTACGGGGAGGAGACGGGCGACTCCGTTCCCAAGGAGGTACTGGTCCCGGCGCTTCCCGAGGACCCCGAGGCCGTGTCCCAGTGGCTCGCGGGCCGCAGGGGGTCGCAGGTCAGTCTGCGGATCCCTCAGCGGGGCGACAAGAAGGACCTGATGATCACGGTCCAGCGGAACGCACAGCAGGCGCTCGGGCTGCATAAGACCAAGCGCGCGTCCGATCTCACGACGCGCTCCCGGGCCCTGGAGGAGATCGCCGAGGCACTCGGCCTCGACACCGCGCCGCTGCGCGTCGAGTGCTTCGACATCTCGCACCTCCAGGGGGACGACGTGGTCGCGTCCATGGTGGTCTTCGAGGACGGCCTCGCCCGCAAGAGCGAGTACCGCCGCTTCCAGATCAAGGGCTTCGAGGGCCAGGACGACGTCCGGTCGATGCACGAGGTCATCGGCCGCCGCTTCAAGCGCTACCTCCACGAGAAGGAGCGGACGGGGGAGTGGGAGGAGACCCCGGCACCCACAGGCCCCGTCCCGGCACCCGCGGATCCCGCGGCCCCCGCCCCGGTGGGCCCGGCAGGCCCCGCCCCCGCGCCCCCGGAGCCCGCACCGGGTGGGCCCGTGCCCGGCGCGGTGGCGCCCCCGGGGCCGGACACCGGCCCCGGGGAGGAGCCCCGGGAGGACGACGGCCGCCCCAAGCGCTTCGCCTACCCGCCCCAGCTCGTCGTCGTCGACGGAGGGCAGCCCCAGGTCGCCGCCGCCAAGCGCGCCCTGGACGAGCTGGGTATCGACGACATCGCCGTCTGCGGTCTGGCCAAGCGGCTCGAGGAGGTCTGGCTGCCCGACGACGACGATCCGGTGGTCCTTCCGCGTTCCAGCGAGGGCCTCTACCTCCTGCAGCGCATCCGCGACGAGGCCCACCGCTTCGCCATCACCTACCAGCGGGCCAAGCGTGCCAAGCGCATCCGCAGCAGCCCTCTGGACGACGTGCCAGGCCTCGGCGAGACCCGCAAGCAGGCGCTGATCAAGCATTTCGGTTCCGTCAAGAAGCTGCGGCAGGCGACAATCGAAGAGGTCTGCGAGGTGCCGGGGATAGGGCGCAGGACCGCGGAGTCCGTGGCCGCAGCCTTCGCCGCGGCCGCCCCGGCCGCGCCCGCCGTGAACACCGCGACGGGCGAGATCATCGAAGACGACGACGGGGGCAGCAGGACATGACCGAGCACGCGCATGAACGCCAGGACGAACGCGGCCGAGCAGACGGAGCAGCACACGTGAGTACGGGAAGCACCACGGAGAAGGCAGAGGCCGTCACGCCCGCCATCCCCGAGCTGGTGATCATCTCCGGAATGTCGGGCGCCGGGCGCAGCACCGCCGCCAAGTGTCTGGAGGACCTCGGCTGGTTCGTCGTCGACAACCTGCCGCCCGCGCTGATCCCCACGATGGTGGAGCTCGGCGCCCGGTCCCAGGGCAACGTCGCCCGCATCGCCGTCGTCGTCGACGTACGCGGCCGACGCTTCTTCGACAACCTCCGGGAGTCCCTGGCGGACCTGGAGGCCAAGCACGTCACCCGGCGGATCGTCTTCCTGGAGTCGTCCGACGACGCCCTCGTACGCCGTTTCGAATCGGTCCGCCGCCCGCACCCGCTCCAGGGCGACGGCCGCATCGTCGACGGCATCGCCGCCGAGCGTGACCTGCTGCGTGAGCTGCGTGGCGACGCGGACCTCGTCATCGACACCTCCAGCCTCAACGTGCACGAGCTGCGGGCCAAGATGGACGCCCAGTTCGCCGGCGACGAGGAGCCGGAGCTGCGGGCGACGGTGATGTCGTTCGGCTTCAAGTACGGGCTGCCGGTCGACGCCGACCTGGTCGTCGACTGCCGCTTCCTGCCGAACCCCCACTGGGTCCCCGAGCTCCGTCCCTTCACCGGGCTCAACGAGGAGGTGTCCGACTACGTCTTCGACCAGCCGGGCGCCAAGGAATTCCTCAACCAGTACACGGAGCTGCTGCAGCTCATCGCCGCCGGTTACCGCCGCGAGGGCAAGCGTTACGTGACCATCGCGGTCGGGTGCACGGGCGGCAAGCACCGTTCCGTCGCCATGTCGGAGAAGCTGTCCGCCCGGCTGGCCACCGAAGGGATCGAGACCGTCCTCGTCCACCGGGACATGGGGCGAGAGTGAGCAGTCGCCATCTGCGTCAGCGCCGGCTGAGCAGGGCCACGGCCGCGCTCTCCGGCCGCAAGCGCGGCGCCCAGCCCAAGGTCGTCGCTCTCGGCGGCGGCATGGGGCTGTCGGCCTCGCTCACGGCTCTCCGCCGGATCACCGGCGACCTCACGGCCGTGGTGACCGTCGCCGACGACGGCGGTTCCAGCGGCCGGCTCCGCGAGGAGCTCGGCGTCCTCCCGCCGGGCGACCTGCGCAAGGCGCTCGCGGCGCTGTGCGGGGACGACGAATGGGGCCAGACCTGGGCCCAGGTCATCCAGCACCGCTTCGAGTCCAAGGGGGAACTCCACGAGCACGCGGTGGGCAATCTGCTCATCGTCGCCCTCTGGGAACAGCTGGGCGACCACGTCCAGGCCCTCGACCTGGTCGGCAAGCTCCTCGGAGCACACGGCAGGGTGCTGCCGATGTCCGCCGTCCCCCTGGAGCTCCAGGCGCTCGTACGGGGGCACGACCCGGAGCGCCCCGACAGCACGGTCGTCGTGCGCGGGCAGGCGACGGTGGCGCTCACCCCCGGGGAGGTGCAGTCCGTCCACGTCGTGCCGGCCGACCCGCCGGCGGTGCCCGAAGCGGTGGCCGCGGTGCTCGACGCCGACTGGGTGGTGCTCGGTCCCGGATCCTGGTTCTCCTCCGTGATTCCGCATCTGCTGGTACCCGAACTGCTCGACGCGCTGGTGACCACGAAGGCCCGTAAGGTCCTCTCGCTGAACCTCGCACCACAGCCCGGTGAAACAGAAGGCTTCTCACCGCAGCGTCATTTGGAGGTTTTGGGACGACACGCCCCTAAACTCGCCATGGACGTGGTGCTGGCCGACGAGGCCGCCGTGCCCGACCGCGAGTCCCTCGCCGACGCCGCCCAGCGGCTCGGAGCCGCGGTCGAGCTGGCCCCCGTGGCCTCACCCGACGGCGTTCCGATTCATGATCCGGAGCTGTTGGCCGCCGCGTACGACCGTATTTTTCGGATGCATGGAAGGATCGGCCCATGGCGATGACGCCAGCGGTGAAGGACGAAGTCTCTCGGCTTCCCGTGACCCGGACCTGCTGCAGAAAGGCGGAGGTCTCGGCGATTCTTCGGTTCGCGGGCGGGCTGCACCTGGTGAGCGGCCGGATCGTGATCGAGGCCGAACTGGACACGGCCATGGCGGCCCGCCGGCTCAAGCGGGACATCCTCGAGATCTTCGGGCACAGCTCGGAGCTGATCGTGATGGCTCCCGGCGGACTGCGCCGGGGCTCCCGCTACGTGGTCCGGGTGGTGGCCGGCGGCGACCAGCTGGCGCGCCAGACCGGTCTGGTGGACGGCCGTGGCCGCCCCATCCGCGGCCTGCCCCCGCAGGTGGTCTCGGGGGCCACCTGCGACGCGGAGGCGGCCTGGCGGGGCGCCTTCCTGGCCCACGGGTCACTCACCGAGCCCGGCCGGTCGTCCTCGCTCGAGGTGACCTGCCCCGGCCCGGAGGCCGCGCTCGCGCTGGTCGGTGCGGCCCGAAGGCTGTCCATCGCGGCCAAGGCCCGGGAGGTGCGGGGGGTCGACCGCGTCGTCGTCCGGGACGGTGACGCGATCGGTGCCCTGCTGACCCGCCTCGGCGCCCATGAGGCGGTGCTGGCCTGGGAGGAGCGCCGGATGCGGCGCGAGGTCCGCGCCACGGCCAACCGGCTCGCCAACTTCGACGACGCCAACCTCCGCCGCTCCGCCCGCGCCGCGGTCGCGGCGGGCGCCCGTGTGGGGCGCGCGCTGGAGATCCTGGGCGAGGAGGTGCCGGAGCACCTCGCGGCCGCCGGACGGCTGCGTATGGAGCACAAGCAGGCCTCCCTGGAGGAGCTGGGAGCGCTCGCCGACCCGCCGCTGACCAAGGACGCGGTCGCGGGCCGGATCAGGCGGCTGCTGGCCATGGCCGACAAGCGGGCCCAGGACCTGGGTATCCCGGGCACGGAATCGACCCTCAGCGAGGAGCTGGCCGACGGCCTCGTGGGCTGAGAGCGGCGCAGGGAGCACCGGCCGCCTTCCTCGCGCGGCCGGGGCCCTCCGCCAGAGCCCCGGAAGGTGGGGCCGACGGCATTTACCGGCCAGGTGCGGGAAGTGATCCGAATGGGGCAGGACCTTTTTCGGAATGCATTCGAGTGCGCCTCTGCACGATTGAGCGGGAAGATTCGCGCAGTTCTGTCGCCCGCGCGCCCGAAAGCCCGCAGGTGGCCTGGAAAATTCATCGATTGAGTGCCGAGCTGCACGATTGAGCGCGAAACTCCCGGTCCGCCGTGGCGTACTTCCGGAAGGGCGCCGGATCGGGCCAATGCCGCCGCAGGCGGCGGGCCGCACCGAGAGGGGCGGACCCACGTCGGTGACTCCCGGTGATAACGCGCCACCGGGTGGCGCCGCCCGCCCTCGCGCCGTAAGGGGCCCGGTTCCGGCGGCTGTTGACGCTTGGTGACCGGGGGCGGGCCGGGGCCGCCCATGCCGGCGTCCGCGGCCGGAATCCCCTGCTCCTACTCGACGGTAAGGAGATCCCTCTTCGCAGCGGCGCTCTCGATGTCACTTCGGAGCCTTCGGAGAGGTAGGGTCGGAGGCGGTCGGGGACATCCCTATAAAACTCGCCGGCATCGAAACCGGCGTTCCTAACGAGGAGATCGGTTCGTGACGATCCGCGTAGGCATCAACGGCTTTGGCCGCATCGGTCGTAACTACTTCCGCGCGCTGCTGGAGCAGGGTGCGGACATCGAGATCGTGGCTGTCAACGACCTGGGTGACACTGCGACCACGGCTCACCTGCTGAAGTACGACACCATCCTGGGTCGTCTCAAGGCAGAGGTCAGCCACACCGCCGACACCATCACCGTCGACGGTCACACCATCAAGGTGCTCTCCGAGCGCAACCCGGCCGACATCCCCTGGGGTGAGCTGGGCGTCGACATCGTCATCGAGTCGACCGGCATCTTCACCAAGAAGGCCGACGCCGAGAAGCACATCGCCGGTGGCGCCAAGAAGGTCCTCATCTCGGCTCCGGCCAAGGACGAGGACATCACCATCGTGATGGGCGTCAACCAGGACAAGTACGACGCGGCCAACCACCACGTCATCTCCAACGCCTCCTGCACCACCAACTGTGTGGCGCCGATGGCCAAGGTTCTCGACGAGAACTTCGGCATCGTCAAGGGCCTGATGACGACGGTCCACGCGTACACGAACGACCAGCGCATCCTGGACTTCCCGCACTCGGACCTGCGTCGCGCCCGCGCCGCCGCCGAGAACATCATCCCGACCACGACGGGCGCCGCCAAGGCGACCGCCCTGGTCCTCCCGCAGCTCAAGGGCAAGCTCGACGGCATCGCGATGCGTGTCCCGGTCCCGACCGGTTCCGCCACCGACCTCGTCGTGACCCTGCAGCGCGAGGTCACCAAGGACGAGGTCAACGCCGCGTTCAAGAAGGCTTCCGACGACGGCGACCTCAAGGGCTTCCTGACCTACACCGAGGACCCGATCGTCTCCTCGGACATCGTCGGCGACCCGTCGTCCTGCACCTTCGACTCCTCCCTGACCATGGTCCAGGAGGGCAACTCGGTGAAGATCCTCGGCTGGTACGACAACGAGTGGGGTTACTCCAACCGCCTCGTCGACCTGACCGTCTTCGTCGGCGGCCAGCTCTGATCCTAGGATCGGCAGGCATCCAGGTGTGATGTGAGGGGCTCGGACGGCGCGACGCGGCGCCGTTCGAGCCCCCTTGCATGCTCATCAGTCCTTCCAAGGAGTATGGGAACAGATGAAGACGATCGACGAACTTCTCGCCGAAGGGGTCGCGGGCAAGCGGGTATTCGTCCGCGCCGACCTCAACGTGCCGCTGGACGGCACCACGATCACCGACGACGGCCGCATCCGCGCCGTCCTGCCCACGGTCGCCGAACTCGCCGCAGCCGGTGCGCGGGTCGTCGTCGCCTCGCACCTCGGCCGCCCGAAGGGCGTCCCTGACCCGGCCTTCTCGCTGGCACCCGCCGCGGCACGTCTGGGCGAGCTGCTCGGTGCCGAGGTCGCCTTCGCGACCGACACGGTCGGTGAGTCCGCCCGCGCGACGGTCGCCGCCCTCGCCGACGGTCAGGTGGCCGTCATCGAGAACCTCCGCTTCAACGCCGGCGAGACGTCGAAGGACGACGCCGAGCGCGGTGCCTTCGCCGACCGGCTCGCAGAGCTCGCCGACGTGTACGTGGGTGACGGCTTCGGCGCCGTCCACCGCAAGCACGCCTCGGTCTTCGACCTCCCGGCCCGGCTTCCGCACGCGGCCGGCGGCCTGATCGCGACCGAGGTCGGCGTCCTGAAGAAGCTCACCGAGGACGTCGCGCGCCCGTACGCCGTGGTCCTCGGCGGTGCCAAGGTCTCCGACAAGCTCGGAGTCATCGACCACCTGCTGGAGAAGGCCGACCGCATCCTGATCGGCGGCGGCATGGCGTACACCTTCCTCAAGGCCAAGGGCCACGAGGTGGGGACCTCGCTGCTCCAGGAGGACCAGGTCCCGGCCGTCCAGGGGTACCTCAAGCGGGCCGAGGAGCTCGGTGTGGAGTTCGTGCTCCCCGTCGACGTCCTCGTCGCCCGTGAGTTCCCGGACCTGAAGACCAAGGCCCCGGCCGACCCCACCACGGTCGCCGCCGACGCCATCCCGGCGGACCAGGAGGGCCTGGACATCGGGCCCGGGACCCGCAAGCTGTACGCAGCGAAGCTCGCCGACGCGGCCACCGTCTTCTGGAACGGCCCGATGGGCGTCTTCGAGCACCCCGACTACGCCGAGGGCACCAAGGCGGTCGCCCAGGCACTCGTCGACTCCCAGGCCTTCAGCGTCGTCGGTGGCGGGGACTCCGCCGCCGCCGTCCGCATCCTGGGCTTCGACGAGAACGCTTTCGGCCATATCTCGACCGGTGGCGGCGCCAGCCTCGAATACCTCGAGGGCAAGACGCTTCCCGGACTCGCCGCACTGGAGGACTGACCCTCAATGACTGCTCCCGCACAAGGCCGTACCCCGCTCATGGCGGGCAACTGGAAGATGAACCTCAACCACCTCGAGGCCATCGCCCACGTCCAGAAGCTCGCCTTCGCCCTGGCCGACAAGGACTACGACGCCGTCGAGGTCGCCGTCCTGCCGCCCTTCACGGACCTGCGCTCCGTGCAGACCCTGGTCGACGGCGACAAGCTGAAGATCAAGTACGGCGCCCAGGACATCTCGGCCCAGGACTCCGGCGCCTACACCGGTGAGATCTCCGGCCCCATGCTCGCCAAGCTGAAGTGCACGTTCGTGGCCGTCGGCCACAGCGAGCGCCGCCAGTACCACGGCGAGAACGACGAGATCTGCAACGCCAAGGTCAAGGCCGCGTTCAAGCACGGCCTGACCCCGATCCTCTGTGTCGGCGAGGGGCTGGACATCCGCAAGGCCGGTGACCAGGTCTCCTACACGCTGGCGCAGCTCGACGGCGCGCTGAAGGACGTCCCGGCCGAGCACGCCGAGTCCATCGTGATCGCCTACGAGCCGGTCTGGGCCATCGGAACCGGCGAGGTCGCCACCCCCGAGGACGCCCAGGAGGTCTGCGGCGCGATCCGCCGCCGGCTCGCCGAGCTGTACTCGCAGGAGCTGGCCGACGCCGTCCGCATCCAGTACGGCGGCTCGGTGAAGTCCGGCAACGTCGCGGCCATCATGGCGCAGCCCGATGTGGACGGTGCCCTGATCGGCGGCGCCGCGCTCGACGCCGACGAGTTCGTCAAGATCGTTCGCTTCCGCGACCAGTAGAATCGTCCGCCTCCGCAACCGGTGAGTATGCGGTGACGCGGATCCGTCGTACCCTTGCGGGGGCCGAGGGGGGTGTACCCCCGGGCCCCCGCTGTTCGTACATGCAGTCCTATGAATTCCGGAAAGTAGGGACCAGCCGTGGTTTTGGCGTTCGAGATCGCCCTGATCGTCTTCAGCCTGCTGCTGATGCTGCTGGTGCTGATGCACAAGGGAAAGGGCGGCGGCCTCTCCGACATGTTCGGTGGCGGGATGCAGTCCTCCGTGGGTGGCTCGTCGGTCGCCGAGCGGAACCTCGACCGCATCACCGTCGTGGTCGGTCTGATCTGGTTCGCGTGCATCGTCGTTCTCGGTCTGCTCATCAAGCTGGACGGCTGACCCGTCGTTCGCGATTCCCGGTGAGGGTGTAACTCCTTTCACTGGACGCGCGTTGGGCCTTACGTAGACTGGGGCATCTTCGAGCACCATCACGCAGGGAGTTACGACCGTGGCAAGTGGCAACGCGATCCGGGGAAGCCGGGTCGGAGCGGGGCCGATGGGGGAGGCCGAGCGAGGCGAGTCAGCGCCGCGCCTCCGCATCTCCTTCTGGTGCTCGAACGGGCACGAGACGCAGCCGAGCTTCGCCCATGACGCGCAGGTACCGGAGACCTGGGACTGCCCGCGCTGCGGCTTCCCGGCCGGACAGGACCGGGACAGCCCGCCGGCTCCGCCCCGCACCGAGCCGTACAAGACGCACCTGGCGTACGTGCGTGAGCGGCGCAGCGACGCGGACGGCGAAGCCATCCTCGCCGAAGCCCTGGCGAAACTCCGCGGCGAGATCTAGAAGTTGTTCACCGGCCGGTCACCCCCTGGGTGCCCGGCCGGAATCCGTATGCCGCCCCGTGGCCCGCCGTTGCCCCGCCGCACCCCTCAGATCAATTAGGTTGGAGGGGCAGCGGGGAAGGTTGCAGGTACGAGAAGAAGTGGGCGATTTCCGGGATGAACGCACAAAGCCGAACCAAGCTCAACCAGACGCCCGAGTGGGCGGCTCTCGGCAAGCACCGTGAGGAGTTCGGCGACACCCATCTGCGCCGGCTGTTCGCGGATGCGCCGGACCGCGGGGCCGCGTACACCCTCCGGGTCGGCGACCTCCACATCGACTACTCCAAGCACCTGGTCACCGACGAGACGCTCCGTCTGCTGCGGGACCTCGCCGGCGCCACGGGAGTGGCCGCCCTGCGGGACGCGATGTTCCGCGGCGAGAAGATCAACACCACCGAGGACCGGGCCGTCCTGCACACCGCGCTGCGCGCCCCGCGCGACGCCGTGATCGAGGTCGACGGCGAGAACGTGGTGCCCGCCGTGCACGCCGTCCTGGACAGGATGGCGTCCTTCGCCGAGCGGGTCAGGGCCGGGGAGTGGACCGGTCACACCGGCAAGCCGGTCAAGAACATCGTGAACATCGGCATCGGCGGCTCCGACCTCGGACCGGCCATGGCCTACGAGGTGCTGCGCTCCTTCACGGACCGCTCGCTCACCGTCCGCTTCGTGTCGAACGTCGACGGGGCCGACCTCCACGAGGCCGTCCACGACCTGGACCCGGCCGAGACCCTGTTCATCGTCGCGTCCAAGACCTTCACGACGATCGAGACCATCACCAACGCCACCTCCGCCCGCGACTGGCTCCTCACCGGGCTGAGGGCCGGTCAGGAAGCCGTCGCCAAGCACTTCGTGGCGCTGTCGACCAACGCGGACAAGGTCACGGACTTCGGTGTCGACACGGCCAACATGTTCGAGTTCTGGGACTGGGTCGGTGGCCGTTACTCGTACGACTCGGCGATCGGCCTCTCGCTGATGATCGCCATCGGCCCGGACCGGTTCCGCGAGATGCTCGACGGATTCCACCTCGTCGACGAGCACTTCCGCACCGCCCCCGCCGAGGAGAACGCCCCGCTGCTGCTGGGCCTGCTGGGCGTCTGGTACGGCCAGTTCTTCGACGCGCAGTCCCACGCGGTCCTGCCCTACAGCCACTATCTGTCCAAGTTCACCGCGTACTTGCAGCAGCTGGACATGGAGTCCAACGGCAAGTCCGTCGACCGGGACGGGAATCCGGTCGAGTGGCAGACCGGGCCGGTCGTCTGGGGTACCCCCGGCACGAACGGGCAGCACGCCTACTACCAGCTGATCCACCAGGGCACGAAGGTCATCCCGGCCGACTTCATCGGCTTCGCGTCGCCGGTCCAGGACCTGCTGCCCGGGCTGATCGCCCAGCACGACCTGCTGATGGCCAACTTCTTCGCCCAGACCCAGGCCCTCGCCTTCGGGAAGACCCCCGACGAGGTCCGTGAGGAAGGTGTGGCCGAGGAGCTCGTGCCGCACAAGACCTTCCAGGGCAACCACCCGACGACCACGATCCTCGCCGAGCGGCTCACCCCGTCGGTGCTCGGCCAGCTGATCGCGCTGTACGAGCACAAGGTGTTCGTCCAGGGCGCCGTCTGGAACATCGACTCCTTCGACCAGTGGGGCGTCGAGCTGGGCAAGGTGCTCGCCAAGAAGATCGAGCCGGTCCTGACCGAAGGCACCGGCGGCGAACAGCTGGACAGCTCCACCGCGGCGCTCGTCTCGACGTATCGCTCGCTGCGCGGTCGCTGAGCCATGACCACGGGGGAGGGGACGATACGGCTCAGGCCACCGCGCAACGCACCGGACCGCCGGGCGGTCGGGTGGTGGCGGGTCCAGTGGCTGCTGCTGACAGCGGCTCCGGTGGCGGTCCTCGGCATCCTGGGCGGGCTCATCGCTCCCGCCAGGTTCTGGCTGCTGACGCCCGCCGCGGTGCTCGCGGCCGGCGGCCTGCTGTGCGCCGTCCTCTTCCCCCTCTGGTGGTTCCGCACCCACCGCTGGGAGGTCACCGACGAAGCGGTGTACGTGAGCACCGGGGCCTTCCTGCGGGAGTGGCGGATCGCGCCGATGTCCCGCATCCAGACCGTGGACACCGTGCGGGGCCCCCTGGAACAGCTCTTCGGGCTGGCCACGGTCACCGTCACCACGGCCTCGGCCAAGGGCGCCGTGGAGATCGAGGGGCTCACCCATGAGGCCGCCGCCGAGCTCGCCGAGCGGCTGACCCGTATCACCCAGGACACACCCGGGGACGCCACGTGAGCACGGCCGCGGACAGCGGCGCCGACTGGCGGCGGCTCCATCGCCGTACGGTCCTGGTCACCGCGCTGGTCACGGCGGGAGTCGCCGTGGGAGCCGCGGTGCCGGTCACGGTCGCTCTGTCCGGCCGCTTCGGGTACGCGACAGCCGTCGGCTGGGCGCTGGCCGGAGCGGTCCTGCTGATCGGCTGTGCGGCCGCCGGTGACCACGTACGGTGGCGGCGCACCCGTTACCGCGTCGGCGCCGAGCGGGTGGACCTGCACACAGGGCTCCTCCTGGTGAAGCGCCGCTCGCTGGCGCGCGAGCGGATCCGCAGCGTCGACCTCACCGCCCACCCGCTGCTGCGGATCCTGGGGCTGGTCTCGGTCCGCATCGGCACCGGTGAACACACCGGCGGCGACTCCACGCTGGAGCTCGACCCCGTCTCCCGGGCCGAGGGCGAGCGGCTGCGCCGTGACCTCCTCGACCGTGCCGTCGCCGACGTCCCCGGGACGCACCGCGACGGCCAACTGGCCACGCTCGACCCCCGGTGGATCCGCTACGCACCCCTCTCCTTCGCCACGCCCCTGCTCGGGGGCGCTGCCGCCGGTGGTGTGATGCAGGTCAGCGACTGGGTCGGGGCGCAGGCCGAGGTGATCCACTGGATCGCCGACCGCCTCCGGGACACCCCGCTGGTCTGGACGATCGTCGTTCTGGCCGGGGCGGCCCTGGTCGCCGGTGTGATCGGCGCGCTCGGGCTGTGGATCGAGATGTGGTGGAACTACCGCCTGGAGCGCGAACCGGGCGGCACCCTGCGGGTGCGGCGCGGACTCTTCACCTCGCGCTCCCTGTCCGTCGAGGAACGGCGGCTGCGCGGGGTGGACCTGGTGGAACCCCTCGGCATCCGCCTCGCGGGCGCCGCACGGGTGGACGCGATCGCCACCGGCCTGACCAAGGACGAGGAACGGGCGGCCGACCACAACACCCTGTTGCCGGCCGCTCCCCGCGCCTTGGCCGACACGATCGCCGCGGAAGTGCTGCGGGAGCCGGCGACCCCCACCGGCGCTCCGCTCACGGCACACCCCCGGGCCGCCCGTGGGCGACGGCTGCGCCGGGCCCTGGTGGCGGCCCTGGCGCCCGTACTGATCCAGGTCCTCCTGGGCGTCCTGCTGACGCCCGTACTGCTGTGGACCGCGCTCGGCTGCGCGGTGGTGCTCCTGCCCGTCGCCGTGGCGCTGGCGCTCGACGCCTACCGGTCCCTGGGGCACGCGCTGAGCGGCGCGTACCTCGTGACCCGTTCCGGGTCGGTCCGGCGCTCCACAGCGGCACTGGAGAGGGCCGGGGTGATCGGCTGGACGGTGAAGCAGTCGTGGTTCCAGAGCCGGGCCGGGCTGCTGAGCGTCACCGCCACGACGGCGGCGGGAGGCGGCGCGTACACGGCCCACGACACCGACGCCTCCGAGGGACTCGCCTTCGCCGCCGACGCCGTCCCGGGACTGCTGGAGCCCTTCCTGGAGCGTGGCCGGTCCGGACGGTGACGCCGTCAGGCCCGTCAGGCCCGTCAGGCCCGTCAGGCCCGTCAGGCCCGTCAGGCCCGTCAGGGCCGTCAGGGCAGCCGGAGCCGTCAGGGCCGCCGGAGCCGTCAGGGCCGCCGGGGCCGGGGCCGGGCGGGGGACGGCGGCGGTGGTGGCGGTCAGCGCACTGTGCCGTCCCACTGCCAGTCCGTGCGCCGGGACAGCCCGGGGAGCGGGATGCGGCCCGTACACCACAGCAGGGTGTCGGACGGGCTGTGCCCGGACGGAGCGGTGGGGAAGAGACGGGCGAGGACGGCGGCGCTGAGGCTGTCCGGCGGGGTCCAGGGCAGGCCGAGGGCGCGGGTGATGTCGTAGGTGTGGACGGCCAGTTCGGTGATTCCCATGGCGGCGAAGCCGCCGGCGTCGGAATGGCCCCATGGATGCCAGGCACGTACGTCGGCAGTCGTGACGCCGACGGTGGAGGCGAGGAGTGACGTGGCGATCCGGAGGCCGTCCAGGCAGTCGGGGATCCCGGCCTGGGGGTCGAGTGACGCGAAGAGGGTGATGTAGCGGTCGTCGGGGCGGGCGACGAGCAGGCCGGTGTAGCCCGTCAGACCGAGCGCGAGATGGTCGAGTGTCCGGCGGCAGGACCAGTCGAGGCCGTGGGCCGGACGTGACCAGTCCTGGCCGGCTCCGTCGAGGAGGGCGGCGAGGCAGGTGTCGGCGGCAGCGGTCAGAAGGTCCGTCCACTGCGCGGCGGCAACGGGGACAGTTGTCGGTGTCGGGGTCATCCGTGGTCCGCCGGGTTCCTCAGGATTTCGATCACGCTCGCGTAGCTGTCGGAGCCATGGCCCGCGGCCCTGGCCCGTTCCATGGCGGACTTCAGGAGTTCGGGCAGCGCGTTGTCGATGCCGCGGGCCGCTGCGGCGTGGATGAGGTGGCCGACGGCCGCGATCTGGACGTCGACGGTCGCGTCGTCACCCGGGTAGCGGCCGGCGTCCACCTGGGGCGCGTAGGTGGTCAGGAAGCCGGTCACCGCGGTCAGCCAGCGGATCGCGACAGGGGTGAAGTCCGTGGCCCGTGTCTTCTCCGCGCCGACCAGCGCGGTGCCGTGCAGCCAGCCGGTCATGGTCGACCACATCAGGCCGAGCAGGGCGGCGTCGTAGAGGGAAGCCAGGCCCGGGTCGGTGCCCAGGTGCAGGGGGTCGCCCAGGGACGCCAGAGTCGGACGGTGGGCCTCGAAGGCGGCGTGGGAACCGCTGTAGAGGAACATCGTCTCAGCGCTGCCGACCCCCGGCGGGGTGGTCATGATCGCTCCGTCGAGGTAGTCGAAGGCGTGCGACCGGGCCCATGCCTCGGCCTCGTGGGCCTGTTCGGGGGAGCCCGAGGTGAGGTTGACCAGGACCTTGCCCGCGAGAGCGCCCGCCACGGGGTCGAGAAGGGCGTGCAGCGCCTCGTGATCCAGTACGCAGGTGATGGTCAGCGGGCTCGCCGCGATCGCCTCCTCGGGGCTCGTGGCGAGGAGGGCGCCCCGGTCGGCCAGCGACCGGGCCTTGTGCGCCGAGCGGTTCCAGACCGTGGTCGGGTGCCCCCGTTCCATCAACACGGTGGCCAGCGCCGACCCCATCGAGCCCAGTCCGATGACGGTTACCGCGGGGCGATCAGCATGCATGTCACAACTCCCTGTACGTCCGCCTGCGGCGGTCGGTCGACTGAGGACCAAGATCGCAGCAGGCCGCGGCCGGGAACAGTGACGTGGATGACGGCAACCACCAAATTCCTGCCATACCCTTCGGGCATGAACGCTGGTTCGGTCGCCGTGGTCGTGCCCGAGGGCTTCGGGGTCCCCTCGTGGGATCTGTACGAGTTGAGCATCCCCTGCACCGTCTTCGGGAAGGCGCAGCCCGACCTGGCGGACCCCTGGTACGACCTGCGGCTGTGCAGCACGGGGGAGCTACAGCAGGACGGTTCTCCGCCCGGGGCCGGACTGTCCCTGTCGACTCCCTACGGGCTCGACGACCTCGTCGGCGCCGACACCGTCATCGTGCCCTCCGTGCCCGACCCCTGTGTCGACGAGGGCAGACCGCTGCCGCCGGCACTGATCACCGCGCTGCGACGCGCCTACGAGGGAGGCGCCCGCATGGTCTCCCTGTGCACCGGGGCCTTCGCGCTCGCCGAGGCCGGGCTGCTCGACGGACGGCGCGCCACCGCCCACTGGATGCACACCGCCCAACTGGCCGAGCGCTTCCCGAAGGTGCGGGTCGACGACTCGGTGCTGTACGTCGACGACGGCGACGTGCTCACCAGCGCCGGACTGACCGCCGGACTCGACCTCTGCCTCCACCTGGTCCGCCGTGACCTGGGCGCACACGTGGCGAATCAGCTGGCCCGCCGGATGGTGGTGCCGGCACACCGGCCCGGCGGCCAGGCGCAGTTCGTCGACCTGTCCGTGCCCACCACCGACGACGGGAGCCTGGCGCCCGTGCTGGACTGGGCCCGGGCACACCTGGACCAGCCCCTGACCGTCGAGGACCTGGCACGGCGCGCGGCGATGAGCCCGCGGACCCTCCACCGGCGGCTCCGGGCAGCCACCGGGGCGACTCCGCTCCAGTGGCTCCTGAACCAGCGCCTGGCAAGGGCACAGAGCCTGCTGGAATCCACGGACCTGCCCATCGAGAAGGTCGGGGAGCTGAGCGGCCTCGGCACGGCGAACAACTTCCGCCATCACTTCCTCAGACAGATCGGGGTGTCGCCGGGCAGCTACCGGAGGGCGTTCCCCCGGGCGGTTCCCGCGTCCCTCCCGTCGGTGCCCGGCAGCCGGCCGCCGGGCGAGGGCTCCGGCCGGCCTCCGGCGGCTCCCCGCAGGCCGCCGCGGACTTCGTCCGCCGGTGCCTGACTCCCGGCGGACAGGTCTGACGCCAGCGGTGCCCGAGCAGCCGCGGCAGTCCTGACGCCATGCGCTGCCCCATGCGGCGCCCCTGCGGTGCCCTTGTCGGCCTGGGCGTGAACACCTCCCCGGACGGCCGAGCGGCCCGGACTCCCCGTTGCCGCACGGCGAAGGCCCGCCCCCGCTCCTGGGAGCGGTGACGGGCCTTCCGAGGTGCTTCGCTACGCCGAGGCGGGCGGGTACAGGGCGCGCGGCAGCTTCGAGGCCGCCGCGGCGTCCAGCAGCCACAGCGTGCGGCTGCGGCCGTACGCTCCCGCGGCCGGTGCCTGGATCTCTCCCGCACCGGACAACGCGATCTCCGCCGCCTCCGCCTTGTCCTCACCGGCGGCCAGCAGCCACACCTCACGCGCGGCCCGGATGGCGGGCAGCGTGAGCGAGACGCGGGTCGGCGGCGGCTTGGGGGCACCGTGCACACCGACGACGGTGCGCTCGGTCTCGCGCACCGCGGGCAGCTCGGGGAAGAGCGACGCGACATGGGTGTCCGGGCCGACGCCCAGCATCAGCACGTCGAACGTCGGCACGGGCCCGTGGTCCTCCGGACCCGCCGCGGCGGCGAGCTCCGCCGCGTAACCGGCGGCGGCGGAGTCGGCGTCGTCGCCGTACGGCCCGTCGGACGCGGGCATCGCGTGGACCCGCGAGGGGTCCAGCTCCACCTTGTCCAGCAGGGCCTCGCGGGCCTGAGTGACATTGCGCTCCGGATCCCCCTCGGGGAGGAACCGCTCGTCGCCCCACCACAGGTCGAGCCGCGACCAGTCGATCGCGTCCCGGGCGGGCGAGGCGGCGAGCGCGGCCAGCAGGCCGTTGCCGTTGCGCCCGCCGGTGAGGACCACCGAGGCGGAACCGCGGGCGGCCTGGGCGTCCACGATCTTCGTGATCAGCCTGGCCGCCGCGGCCTGAGCCATCAGCTCCTTGTCGCGGTGCACGACGAGCTGCGGAGCACTCACTTCGACGCCGCCTTCTTGGCCGCCGTCTTCTTCGCCGCAGGCGCGGCGGAGCCCGCCGGCTCCGGCCGCTTCTGCCCCGAACCGACGGAGGACGGCTCCGTGGGCCCGCCGAGGCGCTCCACGCCGAACTTCACCGTGGCCTCGTAGATGTTGTCCGGGTCCAGACGGCGAAGCTCCTCCGCGAGGAGCTCGGCCGTCTCCCGCCGCTTCAGCGCGACCGCGCGGTCCGGCTGGCCGACCATGCAGAGTGTCGCCAGCGAGCCGTCCGGCCGGTCCAGGACGATCGAGCCGTTCTTGGTCTCCAGCCGCACGGCCGTGAGGCCGGGGCCGCCGGAGTGGGTGCGCTCCACCGGCACCCCGAGCCGGTCCGCGAGCCACATGGCCAGCAGTTCGCAACTCGGGTTGTCGGACTCGCCCTCGACCGTCGCCGAGACGACCTGCGCGGGCTGTTGGTCGAGCGCCGCCGCCAGCATCGAGCGCCACGGCGTGATGCGCGTCCAGGCCAGGTCGGTGTCCCCGGGCCGGTACGTCGCCGCGCGCACCGACAGCTCGTCGAGCGGGTGCTCGGCGGAGTAGGTGTCGGTGATACGGCGCTGGGCGAGTGCGCCCAGAGGGTCCTTCGCCGGATCCGCGGGAGCGTCCTCGGGCCACCACGCCACCACCGGGGCGTCCGGCAGCAGCAGCGGCAGGACGACGGACTGGGCGTGGTTGGCCAGCTCGCCGTGCAGACGCAGGACGACGGTCTCACCCGAGCCGGCGTCGGAGCCGACCCGGATCTCGGCGTCGAGCCGGGCGTCGCGCCGCGCACGCGGCGAACGGCTGACCCTCTTGATCACCACGATGATCCGCGAGGGGTGCTCGCGCGAGGAGTCGCTCGCCGCCTTGAGGGAGTCGTAGGCGTTCTCCTCGTCCGTGACGATGACGAGGGTGAGGACCATGCCGACGGCGGGGGAGCCGATGGACCGGCGGGCCGAGATGAGGGCCTGGTTGATCTTGCTGGACGTGGTTTCCGTGAGATCGATCTTCATGGCCGGCGCCAGCTCCGTCCGTCGCGTGCGAGCATGTCGTCGGCCTCGGCCGGACCCCAGGTGCCGGCCGCGTACTGGGCGGGCTTGCCGTGCTTGTCCCAGTACTCCTCGATCGGGTCGAGGATGTTCCAGGAGAGCTCGACCTCCTGGTGGCGCGGGAAGAGGTTGGCGTCACCGAGCAGGACATCGAGGATGAGCCGCTCGTACGCCTCCGGGCTGGACTCCGTGAAGGACTCGCCGTAGGCGAAGTCCATCGTGACGTCCCGCACCTCCATGGACGTGCCGGGCACCTTGGAGCCGAACCGGACCGTGACCCCCTCGTCGGGCTGCACCCGGATGACCAGGGCGTTGCCGCCGAGCTCCTCCGTCGCACCGGACTCGAAGGGCAGGTACGGGGCGCGCTTGAAGACGACCGCGATCTCGGTGACGCGCCGGCCCAGACGCTTGCCGGTACGGAGGTAGAACGGCACGCCCGCCCAGCGCCGGTTGTTGATCGTCAGCTTGATCGCGGCGAAGGTGTCGGTCTTCGACTTGGGGTCGATACCGTCCTCCTCCAGATAGCCGGGCACCTCCTGGCCGCCCTGCCACGCGTGCGTGTACTGCCCGCGCACCGTGTGCTTGCCCAGGTCCTCGGGCAGCTCCACCGCGGTGAGCACCTTCAGCTTCTCGGCGACCAGGGCCTTGGGGTGGAAGGAGCCGGGCTCCTCCATCGCCGTGAGCGCCAGCAGCTGGAGCAGGTGGTTCTGGATGACGTCGCGGGCCGCGCCGATGCCGTCGTAGTAACCGGCCCGGCCGCCGATGCCGATGTCCTCGGCCATCGTGATCTGGACGTGGTCGACGTACGACCTGTTCCAGATCGGCTCCCACATGGTGTTGGCGAAGCGGAGCGCCAGGATGTTCTGGACCGTCTCCTTGCCGAGGTAGTGGTCGATCCGGAAGACCTCGTTCGGCGGGAAGACGTCGTGCACGAGCTGGTTCAGCTCTTGCGCGCTCTCCAGGTCGTGACCGAACGGCTTCTCGATGACGGCCCGCCGCCAGCTGCCCTCCTTCTGGTCGGCCAGCCCGTGCTTCTTGAGCTGCTGGACGACCTTGGGGAAGAACTTCGGCGGCACGGAGAGGTAGAAGGCGAAGTTGCCGCCCGTGCCCTGCGCCTTGTCGAGCTCCTCGATCGTGGCCTTGAGGGTCTCGAACGCGTCGTCGTCGTCGAAGTTGCCCTGGACGAAGCGCATGCCCTGGCTGAGCTGCTGCCAGACCTCTTCGCGGAACGGGGTGCGGGAATGCTCCTTGACGGCGTCGTGGACGACCTGGGCGAAGTCCTCGTCCTCCCAGTCGCGGCGCGCGAAGCCGATGAGCGAGAAGCCCGGTGGCAGCAGGCCGCGGTTGGCCAGGTCGTAGACGGCGGGCATCAGCTTTTTACGGGACAAATCGCCCGTGACGCCAAAGATCACCAGGCCCGACGGCCCCGCGATACGCGGGAGCCGTCGGTCCTGGGCGTCACGGAGCGGGTTGGCTCCGGGAACACCAGACAAGTGGTCAGCCCTCCGAAGGAGCGAGGCGCTCGAGCTCGGCCTCGGTCGACTTGAGCAGGTCGTTCCAGGCGGCCTCGAACTTGTCGACACCCTCGTCCTCGAGCAGCTGGACGACCTCGTCGTAGCTGACTCCGAGTTCCTTGATCGTGTCGAGGTCCGCGCGTGCCTGGTCGTAGCCCCCGGCGACGGTGTTGCCGGTGATGTCGCCGTGGTCGGCCACGGCCTCCAGCGTCGCCTCCGGCATGGTGTTCACCGTGTTCGGGGCGACGAGGTCGTCGACGTACAGGGTGTCCTTGAGGGACGGGTCCTTGACGCCGGTGGAGGCCCACAGCGGACGCTGCTTGTTCGCGTGCGCCTTGTCGAGGGCGGCCCAGCGGTCGCCCGCGAAGACCTCCTCGTACGCCTCGTAGGCGAGACGGGCGTTGGCGAGGGCGGACTTGCCCTTCGCGGCCTTCGCCTCGTCGCTGCCGACCGCGTCCAGCCGCTTGTCGATCTCGGTGTCCACACGGGACACGAAGAACGAGGCGACCGAGTGGATCTTGGAGAGGTCCAGGCCCGCGGCCTTGGCCTTCTCCAGGCCCGCCAGGTAGGCGTCCATGACCTCGCGGTAGCGCTCCAGCGAGAAGATCAGGGTCACGTTGACGCTGATGCCCCGCCCGATGGTCTCGGTGATGGCCGGCAGGCCGGCCTTCGTCGCCGGGATCTTGATGAGCGTGTTCGGCCGGTCCACCAGCCAGGCCAGCTGCTTGGCCTCGGCGACCGTGGCCAGGGTGTTGTGGGCCAGTCGCGGGTCGACCTCGATGGAGACCCGGCCGTCCTGGCCGTCCGTCGCGTCGAAGACCGGACGCAGGATGTCGGCGGCGTCACGGACGTCCGCCGTCGTGATCATGCGGATGGCTTCCTCGACGGTGACCTTACGGGCGGCGAGATCGGTGAGCTGCTGCTCGTAACCGTCGCCCGAGGAGATGGCCTTCTGGAAGATCGACGGGTTGGTCGTGACACCCACGACGTGGCTCTGGTCGATCAGCTCGGCCAGGTTGCCGGACGTGATCCGCTTACGGGACAGGTCGTCCAGCCAGATCGCCACACCCTCGTCGGAGAGGCGCTTGAGTGCGTCTGTCATGAGAATTACATCTCCTACTTGTCGTGTAACCGCGTCAGCGCGCAGCGGCGGCGAGAGATTCCCGGGCGGCTTCCGCCACGTGCGCGGCGGTGAAGCCGAACTCGCGGAAGAGGACCTTGGCGTCCGCGGACGCACCGAAGTGCTCCAGCGAGACGATCCGGCCCGCGTCGCCCACGTACCGGTGCCAGGTGAGGCCGATGCCCGCCTCGACGGCGACCCGGGCCTTGACGGACGGCGGCAGCACGCTGTCCTTGTACGCCTGGTCCTGCTCCTCGAACCACTCGACACACGGCATCGAGACCACACGGGTCGGCACGCCGGCCGCCTGGAGTTCGTCGCGGGCCTCGACGGCCAGCTGGACCTCGGAGCCCGTGGCGATCAGGACGGCTTGTGCCTCGCCGCCCTCGGCGTCGAAGAGCACGTACCCGCCCTTGGCGGCGTTCTCGTCCGCCGGGTAGGTGGGCAGCCCCTGGCGCGACAGCGCCAGGCCGTGCGGGGCGCTCTTGCCGAAGTCCTTCTTGCCGCGCTCGAGGATCTCGCGCCAGGCGATGGCCGTCTCGTTGGCGTCGGCCGGGCGGACGACGTTCAGACCCGGGATGGCCCGCAGCGAGGCGAGGTGCTCGACCGGCTGGTGGGTCGGACCGTCCTCGCCGAGACCGACCGAGTCGTGCGTCCACACGTACGTCACCGGCAGGTGCATCAGCGCGGAGAGACGGACGGCGTTGCGCATGTAGTCGGAGAACACCAGGAAGGTGCCGCCGTAGATGCGGGTGTTGCCGTGCAGCGCGATGCCGTTCATGGCCGCGGCCATGGCGTGCTCGCGGATGCCGAAGTGGATCGTCCGGCCGTACGGGTCGGCCTCGGGCAGCGGGTTGCCGGCCGGGAGGAAGGACGACGTCTTGTCGATCGTGGTGTTGTTCGAGCCCGCCAGGTCGGCGGAGCCGCCCCAAAGCTCGGGGATGACACCGCCGAGCGCCTGCAGGACCTTGCCGGAGGCCGCACGGGTGGCGACGGCGTGGCCGGCCTCGAAGACCGGAAGCTTGTCCTTCCAGCCCGCGGGCAGCTCGCCCGCGGCGATCCGGTCGAAGCCGGCGGCGCGCTCCGGGTTGGCGGTGCGCCACGCGGCGAAGGACTTCTCCCACTCGGCCTTGGCCTCGCGGCCGCGGTCCAGCGCCTCGCGGGTGTGCGCGATGACCTCGTCGGAGACCTCGAAGGTCTTCTCCGGGTCGAAGCCGAGCACCCGCTTGGTGGCCGCGATCTCCTCGTCGCCGAGCGCCGAGCCGTGCGAGGCCTCGGTGTTCTGGGCGTTCGGGGCGGGCCAGGCGATGATCGAGCGGGCCGCGATGAACGACGGGCGCTCCGTCTCGGCCTTGGCGGCCAGCAGCGCGCGGTGGAGACCCTCGGGGTCCAGGTCGCCGCTGGGCAGCTGGTCCACGCGCTGGACGTGCCAGCCGTAGGACTCGTAGCGCTTCAGGGTGTCCTCGGAGACCGCGGTCTCCGTGTCGCCCTCGATGGAGATGTGGTTGTCGTCCCACAGCAGCACCAGGTTGCCGAGCTTCTGGTGGCCGGCCAGCGAGGACGCCTCGGCCGAGATGCCCTCCTGGAGACAGCCGTCACCGGCGATGACCCAGATGGTGTGGTCGAAGGGGGAGGTGCCGGGGGCCGCCTGCGGGTCGAAGAGGCCGCGCTCGTAGCGGGCGGCCATCGCCATGCCCACGGCGTTGGCGACACCCTGGCCCAGCGGGCCGGTCGTCGTCTCGACCCCGGTGGTGTGGCCGTACTCCGGGTGGCCCGGCGTCCTGGAGCCCCAGGTGCGGAACGCCTTGAGGTCGTCCAGCTCCAGGCCGTACCCGGCGAGGTAGAGCTGGATGTACAGCGTCAGGCTGGAGTGGCCGGCGGACAGTACGAACCGGTCGCGTCCGGTCCAGTCCGCGTCCGCCGGGTCGTGGCGCATCACCTTCTGGAAGAGGGTGTACGCGGCAGGAGCGAGGCTCATCGCCGTACCCGGGTGGCCGTTTCCGACCTTCTGTACGGCGTCCGCGGCGAGGACGCGGACGGTGTCCACGGCCCGCTGGTCCAATTCGGTCCACTGGAGGTCTGTGGTGGTCGGCTTGGTGCTCACCCTGAGTCAGGGCTCCTCTCCACTGTTCGTAAACCGGTGACTGGTTACCGCACCGGGCATTGTCGAGCCTACCCCCGTCGGAAGGCCGCACTTCTGCCCTTTCCACAGTGCGGGCGACCTGCGGAGTTCGCCTCCCGTATGAGCGCCGCCGTTCACTTCTGCGCCACCCCAACACGACCCCACCCCCGCGAAGAGCGGCGTATGCCCAACGTCTACAGTGGTCTGGTTCGCGCAAGTCTTTACCGGGTCTTCAGGCCCGGAGCTTGCTGGGATTTCTCTGTCAGGGGTGTGCGTGACGGCCGTCGAGTCCCGACCCGCAGGGGTCGCCTTGACTCCGAGCCCAGGGGGCCATCGCCCGTTCGGGGCCCGCATCAAGGCATTCGTGGCGCTTACCAAGCCGCGCATCATCGAGCTGCTGCTGATCACCACCGTTCCGGTGATGTTCCTCGCCGCTCAGGGCGTGCCCGATCTTTGGCTCGTAGTTACCACCACCATCGGCGGATATCTCTCCGCAGGCGGTGCCAATGCGCTCAACATGTATATCGACCGCGACATCGACGCGCTGATGGACCGCACGTCGCAGCGTCCGCTGGTCACCGGCATGGTGAGCCCACGTGAGTGCCTTGCCTTCGGAATCGCCCTCGGGGTGATTTCCACGGTCTGGTTCGGACTGTTCGTCAACTGGCTCTCCGCGGCCCTCGCGCTCGGCGCACTTCTGTTCTATGTCGTCGTCTACACGATGCTGCTGAAGCGCCGCACCTCGCAGAACATCGTCTGGGGCGGAATCGCCGGCTGCATGCCGGTACTCATCGGCTGGTCCGCCGTGACCAATTCGATGAGCTGGGCCGCCGTCATTCTTTTCGCCGTCATCTTCTTCTGGACGCCGCCGCACTACTGGCCGCTGTCGATGAAGGTCAAGGAGGACTACGCCCGGGTCGGCGTCCCGATGCTCCCGGTCGTCGCCTCCAACCAGGTGGTGGCCCGCCAGATCGTCGTCTACAGCTGGGTGATGGTCGGCGTCTCGCTGCTGCTCACCCCGCTGGGCTACACAGGGTGGTTCTACACACTGGTGGCGGTGCTGACCGGTGGTTTCTGGCTCTGGGAGGCACACGGTCTGCAGAATCGCGCGAAGGCCGGCGTCACGGGCGTGAAACTCAAGGAGATGCGGCTGTTCCACTGGTCCATCACCTACGTCTCGCTTCTCTTCGTCGCCGTCGCGGTGGACCCCTTCCTGAGGTAGTCCCGCACGCAAGCAGCTCCGCCGACGGGCGGGGGACGTGGCCGACGCCACGCCCCCCGCCCGTCGCCAGTCGATCTACCCGTCGGTAGCATCCTGTCCATGGCAGAGACGGCAGAGCCCCGGACCCAGCAGACGGACGACAGCAAGCAGGCGGCCCGCGCCGAGCGCAGGGCTGCGAAGCTCGCCAAGCAGATCGGTGCCTTCGCCAAGGCGCACGGTGGTGCCGAGGGGCAGCTCGCCTATCTCGGCCAGACGGGTACCCGCATCGTCCTGGTCGGCGAGGACGGCGGATGGGGCGACCTGGTCGCGCCCTCCTACGCCGTCGCGGAGAGCGCCGCACAGAAGGCGGGCATCACCGTGCACGAGGACTTCGACGGCGAGTTCGCCGCCAAGGTCCGCACCGGCCCGTACGAGTGGTCGCGCATGGCGGGCATCCAGGTGGGCGGCCCGTCCAACGACAACGCCTAGCCCCACCACCGGACCACGCCCCCTGATCCAGCCCGATCCGGACGAAGGGCCCTGGCCAGGACTTCTCCGGGCCCGGGCCCGGGGGCTTCACGGTGCGGGCACGGCGTCCGTGGCACGTGGGCCCAGGCCTCCCGCGGCCACGGGTATCGGCAAGGGCGCAGCGGTCGGTACCGCGGGAAGCCGGGCGCGGCGCAGGGGCCGGGCCGGTCCGCGAAGCCCCCACGTCCCCGCCCTTCTCGTGGGAACAGGCCATGCGGTGGACCCCTGAGCACATGCCCATCGCCCCGCCCTCCCCCGGACGACGCGCGGTCGGTGACCGGTAATCGTCCGGGGGAGGGCGGGGCGGCACCGGTCCAGGGGCGGACGCACCCTGGCCGCAGGGCCGGGCGGACGAGCCGGGGTGCGGCTCCCGCTCAGTGCGCGGCGGCGTGCTCCGGCAGGTCCCCGGCCACCGGCGCGGGAATGCCGGCGCCGGCCACCGGGCGCTCGCGGAGCGACAGGTGCAGACGCAGCACCGCGATCCACAGCAGGGCCGAGCCGAGCATGTGGATGCCGACCAGGAGCTCCGGTACGTCGCTGAAGTACTGGACGTATCCGATGGCGCCCTGCGCCAGCAGCACGATCAGCAGGTCCCGGGCCCGGGCGCGGGTGTCGGCGGGGGCGTCGACGACGCGCAGGGCGAACCACATCGCGACGGCCAGGGCACAGACGACCCAGGCGGCGATGGCGTGGATGTGTGCGGCGGCGCTCCAGTCCCACGGCATGCGCGGTACGTCGCTGCTGTCGCCCGCGTGCTTGCCGGAGCCGGTCACGGTGGTGCCGAGCACGATCAGGACGACCGTGGTCGCGACGACGGCCCAGGACAGCTGCCGCACGGGGCGCGGTGCGCGCGGCCGCGGTGCGCCGTCGCCCTCGCCGATCCGCACCCAGGTGATCACGGCCACCGTGAGCAGGCAGTTGGCGAGCAGGAAGTGCCCGGCCACCGACCACGGGTTGAGGCCGGCCCAGACCGTGATCCCGCCGATGACGGCGTTCCCCAGCACCAGCCAGAACTGCGACCACGCCAGGCGGGTGAGACCGCGTCGGCGGGGCTTCACGGAGCGCGCCGCGATGATCGCCCAGCCGACCGCGGCCGACAGGACGTAGGTCAGCATCCGGTTGCCGAACTCGATGGCGCCGTGCAGACCCTGCTCAGGCGTGGCGAAGAGGCTGTCGTCGGTGCACTTGGGCCAGGTGTCGCAGCCCAGACCGGAACCGGTCAGCCGGACCGCGCCGCCGGTGACGATGATGAACACGGTCATCGCGACCGCGACGAGTGCGGCGCGCCTGGCCGTCTTCACCGACGGTGTCCAGCGCTTGGCGATGTAGGAGATGGGGGTTTCCACGCGGACCATCGTAGGCAACGGCTTGTGCATGTTTTCACGAGGGGGTGCCGATCCCGGATGCGCCGGGACACCGGCGGTATGTCCCGCCTGTCCTGCTCCCGTGCCCTACTCCCAGCGGAAGAACCTGGCCGCGGCGCCCAGCCCCAGCACCGCCCAGACGGCCAGGACCGCCGCGTCGGCCCAGGGCATCGCCGTGCCGTGCTGCAGGACGTCCCTGAGCCCGTCGGAGAGTGCCGAGATCGGAAGCAGACCCAGGACCGACTGCGCCGCGTCCGGGAACCTGTCCAGCGGCACGATCACCCCGCCGCCGACCAGGAGCAGCAGGAAGACCAGGTTGGCCGCGGCCAGCGTCGCCTCCGCCTTCAGCGTCCCCGCCATCAGCAGCCCGAGCCCGGAGAACGCCACGGTGCCCAGCAGGAGGAGCAGCAGCACCGCGAGCGGGTTGCCCTCGGGCGCCCAGCCCAGGGCGAACGCGATCACGGTGAGAAGGGCGACCTGCAGTACCTCCGTGACCAGCACCGAGAGGGTCTTCGCCGCCATCAGGCCCCAGCGGGGCAGGGGCGAGGCGCCGAGCCGCTTGAGCACCCCGTAGCGCCGCTCGAAACCGGTCGCGATGGCCTGGCCCGTGAAGGCCGTGGACATCACCGCGAGCGCGAGGACGCCCGGCGCCAGGAAGTCGACCGGCTCGCCCGCGCCCGTGTCGATGATGTCGACCGCGCTGAACAGCACGAGCAGCAGTGCCGGGATGACCACGGTCAGCAGGAGCTGCTCGCCGTTGCGCAGGAGCATCCTGGTCTCCAGGGCTGCCTGCGCGGCGATCATGCGGGGGAGGGGGGCGGCGCCGGGGCGCGGGGTGTACGTACCGGCGCTCATGCGCGCAGCTCCTTGCCGGTCAGTTCCAGGAAGACGTCCTCGAGGGTGTGCCGCTCCACCGCGATGCCCTCCGGCATCACGCCGTGCTGGGCGCACCAGGACGTCACGGTCGCCAGCAGCTCGGGGTCGATCTGCCCGGCGATGCGGTAGGCGCCGGTGGTCAGCTCGTCGGCCTGGCTGCCGTCGGGCAGTGCCTTCAGCAGGGAGCCGAGGTCCAGACCGGGGCGGCCGGTGAAGCGCAGGGTGTTCTCGGCGCCGCCTCGGCACAGCTGCTCCGGGCTGCCCTGGGCGATGACCCGTCCCGCGTCGATGACGGCGACGTCGTCGGCGAGTGCCTCGGCCTCGTCCATGAAGTGGGTGGTGAGGACGACCGACACCCCGTCGGTGCGCAGCTCCCTGATCAGGTCCCAGGTCGAGCGGCGGGCCTGCGGGTCGAGCCCCGCCGTCGGCTCGTCGAGGAAGACCAGCTCGGGGCGGCCGACGACGGCCATCGCCAGCGCGAGCCGCTGCTGCTGGCCGCCCGAGAGCCGCCGGTAGGTGGTGCGGCCGCAGCTGCCGAGTCCGAGCCGCTCGACGAGCGCGCCGACGTCCAGCGGATGGGCGTGGAGCTTCGCCATGTGGCGGAGCATCTCGTCGGCGCGGGCGCCGGAGTAGACCCCGCCGGACTGCAGCATCACGCCGATGCGGGGACGGAGCGCGGCGGCATCCGCGACCGGGTCCAGGCCGAGGACCCGTACGGTCCCCTCGTCCGGACGGCGGTATCCCTCGCAGGTCTCGACCGTGGTGGTCTTGCCTGCGCCGTTGGGGCCGAGGACCGCGGTCACCGCGCCCGCCGCGACCTCCAGATCGAGGCCGTCGACCGCCGTTCTGGTGCCGTACCGCTTGACCAGACCCCTGGCCTGTACGACGGGCTCGCTGCTCATGGCGGGCAAGTCTAGGCTGGCAGGTGAGGGGTCCGGCGCGCCGGGTTCCCCCAGCTCTTCCGAGCCCTCCCGCCGGCCCGGCCGTGGACCGGCCCGGAGGGCGGCCACCTGCGACGGCCTGCTGTGATCGCCTGTTTCCGCAGGTCAACTTAGGTCTACCTAAGTGATGAAGGGCACCGTGTCCGGCTCCGAGGCGGGTTGTCACGCCCGGAGGAATTACGCAACAATGGCGTTGTGAAATACGTTGGCGAGGCTCCTCAGGAGGAACTCGCGACCGGTGAGCGCTCGACGCGCAACCGGGTCGCGCGCTCCATCCTGGACCACGGCCCGTCCACCGCCGCCGACATCGCCCAGCGCGTCGGCCTGACACAGGCGGCGGTTCGCCGCCATCTGGACGCCCTCGTGTCCGACGACGTCGTCGAGGCCCGCGAGCAGCGGGTGTACGGGGCGCGGACCCGTGGCCGTCCCGCCAAGGTCTTCGCCCTCACCGACTGCGGCCGGGACGCGTTCGACCAGTCCTACGACAAGCTCGCCGTCGACGCGCTGCGCTGGATCGCCGACACGGCGGGGGACGAGGCGCTCGTCGCTTTCGCCCGCGCCAGGATGGCCGCCCAGTCCGACGCGTACCGTGCCGTGATCGAGGCCGCGGACCCCGAGGCGCGGACCGAGGCCTTGGCCAAGGCCTTGTCCGCCGACGGGTACGCTGCTACGGCGCGTAGCGCGCCGGGCGCTCAGCAGGGCGAGCAACTGTGCCAGCACCACTGCCCGGTCGCGCACGTAGCCGAGCAGTTCCCGCAGCTGTGCGAGGCGGAGACGGAATTCTTCTCCAGCCTGCTCGGGACCCATGTGCAGCGTCTCGCCACTCTCGCCCACGGCGACGGTGTGTGCACGACGTTCGTTCCGCGCAGCAGCCCCACAGCACCACAGACCACCCATTCAGCATCTGCAAGTACGGCCGGGAGGAACCCCGCATGACGCTCCCCACGGAGACTGCCCACCCTGAGCTCGAGGGTCTGGGCACGTACGAATTCGGCTGGGCCGACTCCGACGCGGCAGGCGCGGCGGCGAAGCGCGGCCTGTCCGAAGCTGTCGTCCGCGACATCTCGGAGAAGAAGAACGAGCCGGAGTGGATGCTGAAGCTCCGTCTCAAGGGCCTGAAGCTGTTCGGCAAGAAGCCCATGCCGAACTGGGGCTCGGACCTGTCGGGCATCGACTTCGACAACATCAAGTACTTCGTGCGGTCCACGGAGAAGCAGGCGGAGTCCTGGGAGGACCTGCCCGAGGACATCAAGAACACGTACGACAAGCTCGGCATCCCCGAGGCGGAGAAGCAGCGCCTCGTCGCCGGCGTCGCCGCGCAGTACGAGTCCGAGGTCGTCTACCACCAGATCAACGAGGAGCTGGAGGCGCAGGGTGTCATCTTCATGGACACCGACACCGCGCTGAAGGAGCACCCGGAGCTCTTCAAGGAGTACTTCGGCACCGTCATCCCCGTCGGTGACAACAAGTTCGCCTCGCTGAACTCGGCCGTGTGGTCCGGCGGCTCCTTCATCTACGTGCCGAAGGGCGTGCACGTGGAGATCCCGCTCCAGGCCTACTTCCGTATCAACACGGAGAACATGGGCCAGTTCGAGCGGACGCTGATCATCGTCGACGAGGACGCCTACGTCCACTACGTCGAGGGCTGCACCGCGCCGATCTACTCCTCGGACTCCCTGCACTCCGCGGTCGTCGAGATCATCGTGAAGAAGGGCGGCCGCTGCCGCTACACGACGATCCAGAACTGGTCGAACAACGTCTACAACCTCGTCACCAAGCGCGCCGTGGCGTACGAGGGCGCGACCATGGAGTGGGTCGACGGCAACATCGGCTCCAAGGTCACCATGAAGTACCCGGCCGTCTACCTGATGGGCGAGCACGCCAAGGGCGAGACCCTGTCCATCGCCTTCGCGGGCGAGGGCCAGCACCAGGACGCCGGCGCCAAGATGGTCCACATGGCACCGAACACCTCCTCCAACATCGTCTCCAAGTCGGTGGCGCGAGGCGGTGGCCGCACCTCCTACCGCGGTCTCATCGAGATCGGCGAGGGTGCGCCGGGCGCCAAGTCCAACGTGCTGTGCGACGCACTGCTCGTGGACACCATCTCCCGCTCGGACACCTACCCGTACGTGGACGTCCGCGAGGACGACGTGTCGATGGGTCACGAGGCGACCGTCTCCAAGGTCTCCGAGGACCAGCTCTTCTACCTGATGAGCCGCGGCATGACGGAGTTCGAGGCCATGGCGATGATCGTGCGCGGCTTCGTCGAGCCGATCGCCAAGGAGCTGCCCATGGAGTACGCCCTGGAGCTCAACCGGCTGATCGAGCTGCAGATGGAGGGCTCGGTCGGCTAGCACGCCCGCCGACCGCGTCCCGAAGAGTTCTTGACTGAGAAAGCGAGCACTACGACAGCCATGGCTGAGGCTCAGAACATCCCTGCGGGCTCCACCACCGCCGGGTCCATCGCGGTGGCGGCCGAGTCCACCGTCGCCACGCGCATGAGCGCCCCCCCGTCCTTCGACGTCGCGGACTTCCCGGTCCCGCACGGCCGCGAGGAGGAGTGGCGGTTCACGCCGCTGGAGCGGCTGCGCGGCCTGCACGACGGCACCGCCGTCGCCACCGGTGACGGCGTCAAGGTCGTCGTCGAGGCGCCGTCCGGCGTCACGGTCGAGACCGTCGGCCGTGACGACGCGCGGCTCGGCAGGGCCGGCACCCCGGTGGACCGGGTCGCCGCCCAGGCGTACTCGTCCTTCCAGCACGCCTCGGTCGTCACGGTCGCCAAGGAGGCCGTGCTCACCGAGCCGGTCCGGATCACCGTGCACGGCGAGGGCGGTGTGGCCTACGGACACCAGCTCATCGAGCTGGGCGCCTTCGCCGAGGCGGTCGTCGTCATCGACCACACCGGTGACGCGGTGCTCGCGGCCAATGTCGACTACGTCCTGGGCGACGGTGCGAAGCTGACCGTCGTCTCCGTCCAGGACTGGGACGACACGGCCGTCCACGTCGGTCAGCACAACGCGCTGGTCGGCCGTGACGCCTCCTTCAAGTCGATCATCGTGACGTTCGGCGGGGACCTGGTCCGTCTCCACCCGCGGGTCGCCTACGCCGCCCCCGGCGGCGAGGCCGAGCTCTTCGGTCTGTACTTCACCGACAAGGGCCAGCACCAGGAGCACCGTCTCCTGGTCGACCACAACACCCCGCACTGCAAGTCCAACGCGGTGTACAAGGGTGCGCTCCAGGGCGACGACGCCCACGCCGTATGGATCGGCGACGTGCTCATCCAGGCCGCCGCCGAGGGCACCGACACCTACGAGATGAACCGCAACCTGGTTCTCACCGACGGTGCCCGTGTCGACTCCGTACCGAACCTGGAGATCGAGACCGGCGAGATCGTCGGCGCCGGCCACGCATCGGCGACCGGCCGGTTCGACGACGAGCAGCTGTTCTACCTGCAGTCCCGCGGCATCCCGGCCGAGGAGGCCCGCCGGCTCGTCGTGCGCGGCTTCTTCGCCGAGCTGGTCCAGCAGATCGGCCTGCCCGACGTCGAGGCCCGGCTCCTCGACAAGATCGAGGCCGAGCTGAAGGCGTCGGTCTGAGATGGCCTTCGTCAAAGCCTGTGCGCTGAGCGAGCTGGAGGACGACACCCCCAAGAGGGTGGAGCTCGACGGCACGCCGGTCTCCGTCGTCCGCACCGAGGGCGAGGTGTTCGCGATCAACGACGTCTGCTCGCACGCGAACGTCTCGCTGTCGGAGGGCGAGGTGGAGGACTGCGCGATCGAGTGCTGGCTGCACGGATCGAGCTTCGACCTCCGCACCGGCAAGCCGTCCGGTCTTCCCGCGACGCGCCCCGTCCCCGTATACCCCGTAAAGATCGAAGGGGACGATGTGCTCGTCTCCGTCACCCAGGAGTCCTGAGTCACCCATGGCAACGCTTGAAATCCGCGACCTGCACGTCTCCGTCGAGGCCGACAACGCCACGAAGGAGATCCTCAAGGGCGTCGACCTGACCGTGAAGCAGGGCGAGACCCACGCCATCATGGGCCCGAACGGGTCCGGCAAGTCCACCCTCGCCTACTCGCTCGCGGGTCACCCCAAGTACACGATCACGAGTGGCACGGTGACCCTGGACGGCGAGGACGTCCTGGAGATGTCCGTCGACGAGCGGGCCCGCGCCGGCCTGTTCCTCGCGATGCAGTACCCGGTCGAGATCCCCGGTGTCTCGGTCTCCAACTTCCTGCGCACCTCCGCCACCGCCGTCCGCGGTGAGGCCCCCAAGCTGCGGACGTGGGTGAAGGAGGTCAAGGAGGCGATGGCCGAGCTCCAGATGGACCCCGCCTTCGCCGAGCGCAACGTCAACGAGGGCTTCTCCGGCGGTGAGAAGAAGCGCCACGAGATCCTGCAGCTGGAGCTCCTCAAGCCGAAGATCGCGATCCTCGACGAGACCGACTCCGGCCTCGACGTCGACGCGCTGAAGACCGTCTCCGAAGGCGTCAACCGGGTGCGCGAGAGCGGCGAGGTCGGCACCCTGCTGATCACGCACTACACCCGCATCCTCAAGTACATCAAGCCCGACTACGTGCATGTCTTCGCCAACGGCCGCATCGCCGCCTCGGGCGGCGCCGAGCTCGCGGACACGCTGGAGAACGAGGGCTACGAGGCCTACACGAAGGGTGGCGCTTCCGCGTGACTGACGCCCGACAGGGGCTCTCCGGCCTCCTCGACACCGAGGCGATCCGCAAGGACTTCCCGATCCTGGACCGCACGGTCCACGACGGCAAGAAGATCGTTTACCTGGACAGCGCGGCGACCTCGCAGAAGCCGCGCCAGGTGCTCGATGCTCTCAACGAGTACTACGAGCGGCACAACGCCAACGTCCACCGCGGTGTGTACACGATCGCGGAGGAGGCCACCGCGCTGTACGAAGGTGCCCGCGACAAGGTCGCGGCCTTCATCAACGCACCCAGCCGCAACGAGGTGATCTTCACCAAGAACGCCTCGGAGTCGCTCAACCTCGTGGCCAACATGCTCGGCTGGGCGGATGAGCCCTACCGGGTCGACAGCGACACCGAGATCGTCACCACGGAGATGGAGCACCACTCCAACATCGTCCCGTGGCAGCTGCTCTCGCAGCGCACCGGCGCGAAGCTGAAGTGGTTCGGCATCACCGACGACGGCCGGCTCGACCTGTCGGACATCGACGAGATCATCACGGAGAAGACGAAGATCGTCTCCTTCACGCTGGTCTCCAACATCATGGGCACGATCAACCCGGTCGAGAAGATCATCCGCCGGGCCCAGCAGGTCGGCGCGCTGGTCTGCATCGACGCCTCGCAGGCCGCCCCGCACATGGTGCTCGACGTGCAGGCGCTGCAGGCCGACTTCGTGGCCTTCACCGGCCACAAGATGGTCGGCCCGACGGGCATCGGTGTGCTCTGGGGACGGCAGGAGCTCCTGGAGGACCTCCCGCCCTTCCTCGGCGGTGGCGAGATGATCGAGACCGTGTCGATGCACTCCTCGACGTACGCCCCCGCTCCGCACAAGTTCGAGGCGGGTACGCCTCCGATCGCGCAGGCCGTAGGCCTCGGCGCGGCCGTGGACTACCTCTCCGCGATCGGCATGGAGAACATCCACCGCCATGAGCAGGCCATCACCGAGTACGCGGTGAAGCGGCTCCTGGAGGTCCCCGACCTCAGGATCATCGGTCCTGCGACGGCCGAGGACCGCGGTGCGACGATCTCCTTCACGCTCGGCGACATCCACCCCCACGACGTCGGTCAGGTGCTCGACGAACTGGGCATCGCCGTCCGGGTCGGACACCACTGCGCACGCCCGGTCTGCCTGCGGTACGGAATTCCTGCGACGACGCGAGCGTCGTTCTACCTGTACTCCACGCCTGCCGAGGTCGACGCCCTGGTGGACGGGCTGGAGCACGTGCGGAACTTTTTCGGTTAGACGGCAGAGGGTTGACTGGTGAAGCTTGATTCCATGTACCAGGAAGTGATCCTGGACCACTACAAGCACCCCCACGGGCGTGGCCTGCGGGACGGCGACGCCGAGGTGCACCACGTCAACCCGACGTGCGGCGACGAGATCACGCTCCGCGTGAGATACGAAGGCGAGACCATCGCCGACGTCAGTTACGAGGGCCAGGGCTGCTCCATCAGCCAGGCCAGCGCCTCCGTGCTCAACGAGCTGCTCGTCGGCAAGGAGCTCGGTCAGGCGCGGAAGATCCAGGAGACCTTCCTGGAACTGATGCAGTCCAAGGGGCAGCTGGAGCCGGACGACGCGATGGAGGAGGTGCTGGAGGACGCGGTCGCGTTCGCCGGTGTCTCCAAGTACCCGGCCCGGGTCAAGTGCGCGCTGCTCAGCTGGATGGCGTGGAAAGACGCGACGGCGCAGGCGCTGTCCGAAGGGAAGACGGCATGAGCGAGAACGAGACCCTCACGACCAAGCCGGCCTCCGAGGAGGAGGTCCGCGAGGCGCTGTACGACGTGGTCGACCCCGAGCTGGGTATCGACGTCGTCAACCTGGGCCTGATCTACGGGATCCACGTCGACGACGCGAACATCGCGACGCTCGACATGACGCTGACGTCCGCGGCCTGTCCGCTGACCGACGTCATCGAGGACCAGGCGAAGTCCGCCACCGACGGCATCGTCAGCGAGCTGCGGATCAACTGGGTCTGGATGCCGCCGTGGGGCCCGGACAAGATCACCGACGACGGCCGTGAGCAGCTTCGCGCGCTCGGCTTCAACGTCTGAGCGTCCGAGTCACCGCTCCGGCGGGGTCGGCCGCTTCGGCCACACCTCGTCCCCGCACGTCGAACGGCCATGCCCCAGAAATTCCGGGGCATGGCCGTTCGTGTGTTCCGGCCCGCCGCCGTCACCCGTGACGTTCCGTCGCCCGCCCGTTCCTGGTGACCGGCGCAGATCCCACCAACCTGTACACCTCCAGCCACGTGATCAGTCTGGTCTGGCCCACCGTGCGGGGAAGCGCCCACACGGCAGACAGTCACGAGGTAGATGTGGTCAGCGCTCGGGTCAGCTCGGCGCCGTACTGATCAGGGCGGCGTCCATCACGGTCATCGGGCTTCCACCTCGGCTTCGTCGTGGATGTCGTCCCTCGTGTCGGGGATCGCAACGGTGGCGAAGAGCCGGGCAGGGCCGTGGAGGAAGGCCGGGCCCAGGGTCCGCGGGGGAGGGGCGAAAGCTCTTAGCATGCGTGTGTACGTCCCCTGACCCTGACCGGTGCCGAAGCAGGGGGCGGGGGGAGGGACAGCGGCTTCGGACTACGGCGAACGTGCGGGCGCACGCCCCTGGCGGTGGAGAGAAAACGGGGGACCTGCGATCACTCCGTCGTCGAGGTGGTCACCGACGGCGTGCGATTCCTGGCGGACTCCGTGGCGAACGAGCTGTCCCGGCAAGGACGCCGCATCCCCGTCGTGATCCACCCGCAGGTCGCCGGCGGTGAGGGCATGACCCGGCCGGGAGCCCGAGAGGGCTCCCGCAGCCTCCGGCTCGCCGGGCACATCCGCTCCGTCGCCAAGTCCGACGCTCGGCCGGCGTGCAGCATGCCCGTGTGCGTACCGCTGACCCTGCGATGACTCCAGCGTTACTACCTGCACACCGCGTAGCGGGGTCGCTCGCCTCCCCCGGGGGACGGACTCCTGGGGCCTCCTGGTCTTCCCCCGGCACATACGCGTCTGACGTGCGGCGGAGCAGTCTCTGGAGTGCATGTACGGAGTGTCAAAGTTCCTGCGCGGCCTTTGTACACATGCGGCTGATGACGGTACCCCGGTGGGCAGCGATAGCCTTGAGCACCGATCAGCGCCATACGCCACGGGGGCAGTGCAGCCCCCTGATCTGCACTACATGCACCTGTGCTCCACAAAAGGCCCTGATCGCAGCTGCCTGACCTCGGAGTTGTGGAACGAAACGGCCGCTAACTGACCGGGCGCCACACCCAGCGGCATAGCGTCATCCTGAGCTGGCCGGCGTCGCGGCGGTACGTCGTTTTTCTCACCTACGCCGCGCAACGGCGCGCGACAGGAGACAAGAGGACATGCAGTCCAAGCCGAGCAGAGACCTACGTGAGGACACCGAGATGAGCCGCAGAGCGGAGACCAAGCCACCAGCAGCCTTCGAACTCCGGTGCGGCGGACTGTACTTAGTCGTCCAGCGCATTCCCGGATGGCTGGTGGCAGCTCTCGCCACGGCCACGGGAAGCGGGCTTGCGGCCTGGTTCACGTCCCGGTGACAGGTTCTTGACGAACCAGGTACCCGACGTGCGGGATCCTGGTCGTGTCTTCACCGCCACACGGACCGGAGCCCGCCCGTCAGGTGGTTCGCCGGATCGAGCTGCGCAGCCCGTTCTCCTTGGCGACCCTCGCGCGCAACTCCCTTATGGCTGGGGAGTCCTGGCCTTCACTGCCGCCCTCAGTTGCGCGGCAGCGAGGGCACACGCACGGCGGGAAGCGCAGCGGATCGAACTCGGGGAGGGGCGGCGGATCCAGCTCCGTCATTCCTTCCCCCCGCTCCGGGCAGTCCGCGGTGAGCCGGTGGCGGCGGAGCAGCACGCGGCAGTCCGTCGCCTCGCTGTAGTCGTGCCGTGCCGCCGCTTCGGCCTCGGCCAGGCGGAGCCGACCGCATTCCCGGCATCTGCGGGGCAATCCGGCGGCCGGACCTTGCGCCGGTTCCTGCCCGGGAAAGCCTCTGGCTGCACACATGGCGCCGCACCTCTCTGTAGTCATTCCGCTACGTGAGGGCATCAGGGTGGCTTGCTGTCGGAAAGGCGAGCAACGTGTCACGCAAGGACGAAAGGTCGCGTCTGCCCGATGAACATCAAGGAGTTGGATCCAGAGAGCTCTCCGCAAGCGGCCTTTGGGGCACGACTGCGGCTGCGTGTGGAACGTCAGTGGACGCAGGATGAGTTGGGTACCCGCACGGGGTACTCCAGTACGCATCTTTCCTCCGTCGAAACTGGTCGCAAGATGCCGACCTTGCGTCTCGTGCGACGTGTGGACGAGGTGCTGGGGGTCGGGGACACCTTTGAACGTGAGTGGCGCGAGATGCGCCACGGCAGTCTGCTGGAAGGCTTTCCGGAGTACGTCGAGCACGAAGGCCGCGCGGTGGAGATCCGCCTGTACGAGATCGGGATCGTTCCGGGGCTGCTGCAGACGCAGGAGTACGCTCGCGTCCTGGCGGACAGTGCCGTCCGGCGAGGTGCCATCACGCCTGAGCTGGCGAACGAGCGCGTTGTCTTTTTGGCGGAGCGCCAGGCGGCGCTCGCTCGCTCGCAACCCCCCATGATGCTCGTGGTGATGGACGAAAGCTGTATCCGCCGCTTTGTCGGTGGCCCTGAGGTCATGAGTGCCCAACTACAGAAGCTGGTCGAATGCGCCGGGCTGCCCAACACCGTGCTTCAGATCGCGCCTTTCACGATAGGGGAGCGCCGCCCGTTCGACCTGCCGGTGAACCTGCTGACGTTGCCTGACTGGTCCGTGGTCGCCTATGCCGAATCCCAGGCACAGGGGCACCTGGAACGGGAGGGCGTGAAAGTCCTGCCCATGCTGACCGCCTACCATCAGCTCCAGGCCGAAGCGCTCTCCCAGGCTGCATCCGTGGTCATGATCGATGAGGTACGAAAGGGCACCCTGTGACGACCGGCTCTCCCCGTTGGTTCAAGTCCTCTTACAGCAACAACGGCGGTAACTGCGTCGAGGTCGCCGCCGAGTTCGTGGCATCGCGCGGCGTCGTCCCGGTGCGCGACTCGAAGAACCCGGGCGGTCCGGTTCTGACGGTCACCTGCCGGGCGTTCACCTCGTTCGTGGCGGGCGTCAAGACGGAGGAGTTCGGCGCCGTCTGACCCCCTCCGGGCCTCCGCCGCACGGGGGAGGCTCCGGGTGACGGGACGTCACCACCGAGGGGCGCCGCCCCCGTACGGCGGGGGCGGGTAGGGGCCCTGGGCGGGGACGCCGGCGGCCTCGGCCAGTACCGGGCCCAGGTCCTCCGTCCGTATCCGCCGGTCGACGTAGAGCAGGCCGGTCACCAGCTGCGGGAACGTCGTCGAGATGATCTGGCTCACCATCTGCCCCAGCAGGGTCGCGATCAGATAGCCGCTCATCGCGACCATCACCGCCGCGGCGCTCGGGTCCTCGTCCAGCGACGCGGTCCCGATCATGCCGGGGAAGAGGCCGAGGATCGAGAACGGCATCTGGATGACGTAGCCGGCCACTGCTGCCATCAGACCGGCCAGGAGTGTGATGCCGAAGATCCGCCACCAGTCGCCGCGCACCAGCTGCGACGAGCGGCGCAGTGCGGCGACGGGCCGCTGGCGCTCGAAGACCACGACCGCCGGTGCCAGGCAGACCTTTATCCAGAGCCAGACCGCCAGCGGCCCGGTGATCAGGGCGCCGACGACACCCAGGGAGACGGCGACGCCGGCGCCGCTGCCACTGTCCATGGTGACGAGGCTGACGATCATCGCGACGAAGGCCGCCATGAGGAGCAGTACCGGCACCACGGCGAACAGGGCGGTGAGGATCAGAGCGCCGATCACGGGAACGACGCGGGACCAGGCCCTGCGCCACACCGCCGCGAAGGCGATGGGCCTGCCCAGGACCGCCTCCTGCAGCACGGTCGGGACGGCCGCGTACATCAGGCCGGAGACGATCGCCATGATGACGATGCCCAGCAACGCGAGGGCGCTGCCCGCGGTGACGAGCGGCACGATGTCAGCCGACGAGGCACTCTCGTCGTAGTCGAGGGAGACCACCCGTTCCAGATGGCCGGAGACGGCGGAGTAGGCGACGGCCACCGCCGTCGCCATCAGGAGCGCGGCGCCGCCGTAGAGGACGGCTGCCATCCCGAACAACTGCTTCCAGTACCTGCCCATCGTCGAGAAGGCACCGCCGAGCACGTCCCCCAGTCGCAGCGGGGCGAGCGGTATCACCCCCGGCTTCGGCGGCGGCACCCAGCCGCCCCACCCGGGCGGTCCCCCATACGGGCTTCCGCCGTACGCGCCCCCGTAGGCGCCCCCGCCCCACCCTGCGTCCTGCGCCACCACTGCTCCGCTTGTTCGTTCTGTCGGCTTGTCATCCGGTCCTACCGGTGCGGACACCGTAGCGTCCCCCGGCGCCCCCGAATCCCGTCCTGACCGTCACGACGGGGGCTCACGCGTTGTGTACGGCCGTACGCAACCTTGTGTACGGTCGTACACATGGGATACGGAATGCTGGCCGCGGCCATCGCGGCGGAGGTGGCCGGGACGACGGCCATGAAGTACAGCGAGGGATTCACCCGGCTGTGGCCCTCGCTCATCACGGTCGTGGGCTACGTGCTGGCCTTCGCCCTGCTGGCCCAGACCCTCAAGACGCTCTCGATCGGCACCGCCTACGCCATCTGGGCGGGGGCGGGCACCGCGGCCGTGGCCGCCATCGGCATCCTCTGGATGGGCGAGTCCGCCGGCCTCGTCAAGCTGGCCGGCATCGCGCTGATCATCGCGGGGGTCGTCGTCCTCAATCTCGGAGGAGCCCACTGATGGTCCGGCGGTACGACCCGGAGCGTCGCGAGCGCATCATCGACGCCGCCGTCCGCGTCGTCGCGGACCGGGGTATCGGAGGGCTCAGCCACCGCGCCGTGGCCGCCGAGGCCGACGTGCCGCTCGGCTCGACGACGTATCACTTCGCCTCGCTCGACGAGCTGCTGGTCGCCGCCCTGCGCCGGTGCAACGACAGCTTCGCGCGGGCGGTGCGGGAGAGCCGGTACCTCTCCGATCCCGCGGTCCCGCTGGCCGACGGGCTGGCCCGGCTGATGGGGGAGTGGTTCACCGCGGGGCGAGGGCCGCTGGCGCTGGAGTACGAGCTGTACCTCGCCGCGCTGCGCCGGCCCGCCCTGCGGCCGGTCGCCGCCGAGTGGGCCGACGCCCTGGCCGTCCTGATCGCCGACCGCACCGACCGGGCCACCGCGCGGGCGCTCGCGGCCCTGCTGGACGGGATCAGCCTCCAGGTGCTGCTCACCGGGGGCGAGTTCGACCCGGAGTACGCCCGGGAGATGCTGGCCAGGGTGGCGGGCCGGGCCGGGCGCTGAGACCGTTCGGACGATGCCCGGGCGGACGGCGGTGCGTCCGTCACCGCCCGGTACCCGACGCGCCGGACGTGTGCCGGAAGCCTCCGGCACCTGAGACCGGTTCGCCCGCGCGGGGCTCGGACGGTTAGGTTCTGTTCATGACCGACACGACTTCCCAGGGCTCCGCCCGCACCACCGGCGCCGTCGCCGCCGGCCTCGCCACCGTCGCCGGGGACGGCACCGTCCTCGACACCTGGTTCCCCGCCCCCGAGCTCGCGGCCGAGCCCGGTCCGGCCGGCACGCAGCGTCTGAGTCCCGAAGAGGCGGTGAACCGTCTCGGTGAGGGCGCGGCCAGGGCCATCGGTGTGGACGCGCGCCGCGGGGTGGAGGTCGTCGCCGTGTCCACGGTCATCTCCTCGCTCGACGACAAGCCGCTCGACGCGCACGACACCTACCTGCGGCTGCACCTGCTCTCGCACCGTCTCGTCCAGCCCCACGGGCAGAACCTCGACGGCATCTTCGGCTTCCTCGCCAACGTCGCCTGGACCTCACTGGGCCCGGTCGCCGTCGACGACCTGGAGAAGGTCCGGCTCAACGCCCGTGCCGAGGGCCTGCACCTCCAGGTCACCTCGGTGGACAAGTTCCCCCGGATGACGGACTACGTCGCCCCCAAGGGCGTACGGATCGCCGACGCCGACCGGGTCCGGCTCGGGGCGCACCTGGCGTCGGGCACGACCGTGATGCACGAGGGCTTCGTCAACTTCAACGCGGGCACCCTCGGCACCTCCATGGTCGAGGGCCGCATCTCCGCGGGCGTCGTCGTCGGCGACGGCTCCGACATCGGCGGCGGCGCGTCCACCATGGGCACGCTGTCCGGCGGCGGCAAGGAGCGCATCGCCATCGGGCAGCGCTGCCTGATCGGCGCCGAGGCCGGCATCGGGATCGCGCTCGGTGACGAGTGCGTCGTCGAGGCCGGGCTGTACGTCACGGCCGGCACCCGGGTCACGATGCCGGACGGCCAGGTCGTCAAGGCCCGGGAGCTGTCCGGCGCCTCGAACATCCTCTTCCGCCGCAACTCGGTCACCGGCGCCGTCGAGGCCCGCCCGAACAACGCGGTATGGGGCGGACTCAACGACGTACTCCACAGCCACAACTAAGCGGTCGCGGCGAGGAGTTCCTCGTACACCTCACGCAGCCCGCCGGTCGCCTCGCGGCCGGCGGGCTGCAGCGGTTCACGGACCGGGCCCGCGTCCAGGAGCGCCTTCGCCGTGACCGTGCCCGGCAGGCCGGCGGCCATCATGGCCTCGATCAGCGGGGCGGTGAGCCCGTTGAGCCGGGCGGCCCCGTCGGTGTCCCCGGCGTCGAACGCGTCCAGGACGGCCCGCATCTGGCGCGGGGCGGCGTTGGCGACCGTACTGACGTAGCCCGCCCCGCCGAGTGCGTACAGAGGGAGATTGAGTTCCTCGCATCCCGAGTAGTACGCCAGCGAGGTCCGCGCCATCACCCGGGTGGCCGCGAGCAGGTCGTACGAGCAGTCCTTGACCGCCAGGACGCGTGGGTGTTCCGCCAGACGCAGCAGGGTCGCCGGTTCGATCCGCGTGCCGGTGCGTCCCGGGATGTCGTACAGCATCAGCCCGATGCCCGTGGCCTCCGCGACCCGGAGGAAATGCGCCTCCACGGCGGCCTGCGGGGGGCGGCTGTAGTACGGGGTCACCACCAGCAGGCCGTCGGCGCCCGCGGCCTCCGCCTCCTGCGCGAGCCGGACCGTGTGCCGGGTGTCGGAACTGCCGACCCCCGCGACGAGCGGGACCGTGCCGCCGACCGCCTCCCGGACGGCCCGCAGCAGCGCGGTCTTCTCCTCGTCCGTCGTGGTCGGTGACTCGCCGGTGGTGCCGCTGAGCACCAGGCCGTCGCAGCCGTCCGCCACGAGACCCGCGGCGTGACGGCGGGCGGCGTCCAGGTCCAGTTCACCTGCGGCGGTGAACGGCGTGATCATGGCGCAGAGGGCGCGGCCGAAGGGCCTGGCCGTGTGGGATGTCATCTCCGCAGTCTCGGCGTACGGACCGTGTGGGTCCACTTAGATCTGCTTGGGGTGACGGGCAAGAGACGCTGAACGGTGGGGGCGCGGTCTGACAGGATCGAACAGAGTGGCGACGAACCGTTCCGGGGTGGGGTGTACGGCATGCGCGTACGGAGGAAGTTCTCGGCCGCCGTGGTCACGGTGGTCATTCTGACGCTGTCGGGCTGTGCCGGTTTCCTCGTCCCCGCGGGCGAGGGGGAGCCGGACCGGGATCCGGGCCCCACCGGAGCGTCACGGCCGGCCCCGTCCGTGCCCGCCCGGCCCGTGCCCGGCCCGGAGGCCGGGGCCACGACGAACGCGCCCGCGCGGGGCGCGACCCGCCCTGCGGCCTCGGCCGCCGGCTGCCCCGCCTCCGGCGTGGTCGTGGACATGGGCCCCGTCCAGACGGCGATGTTCCACCGCGCCGTCACGCTCACGCTCACCAACTGCGGGAAGCGGCCCTACCGCGTCCACGGCTACCCGTCCGTCCGGGCGCTGGGCGAGGACGGCGGGCGCATCCCCGTCCCGGTGAACGCGGGCGGATCGATGTTCGGCAACGACGAGGGGCCGGAGGAGGTCATGCTGAAGCCCGGCGCAAGCGTCGGATCGACGCTGGCCTGGGTCTCCACCAAGGAGGGCGGTGACCTCATCGAGGGTGACGCCCTGGAGATCGCCGCCGCCCCGGACACGGGGGCCCGGGTCTTCCCGTTGGAGGGCCACGACATCCGCCTGATGGACGAGCTCAACACGACGGCCTGGCGGGCGGGGCCTACCCGATGACCGGCCTTGACCTCGAGCGCGCTCGAGGTACGAGGGTCGTGGTCGCAGGCGCACCGCAGGGGCGCGCCCGGAGAGGAGCACACCATGGTGTCCGTGCGGTACAACTCCCGCCCCGGCCCGGCCCGTCCGGATGCGGGCATCGTCAAGGTCAGCACCTGGGACGTCGGCACCCCGCAACGGCAGCGGCGGACGGTCGAGGCCCTCGGCGAGGCGTGGGGCGGTCGCGACCGGCCGCTTCCCGGGCTCCTCTCCTACAGCGTGCTCACGGGGGAGGACGGGAAGACGCTGCTCCACTACTCGCAGTGGTCCGGCGAGGAGGCGTACCAGGAGTTCGCACGCAGCGGCCGTGACGCCCGCGACGCGGAGATCGACAGGGCCGTTCCCTGCATCGAGCGGACCGGGCCGCACACCTACGAGCTGTACCGCTCGGGGCTCCGGGGAGGCGGCGCCGGTGAGCCGGGCTGCGTCGTGATCGTCGACGTCGAGTTCGCGGGGCCGGACCCCGCACGCCAACGGGACTGGGTGGACGCCGTGTTCGAGGCGATGGAGTCCGATCCGGAACCGGTGCCCGGCGGCATCGCCGCACACTTCCACGTCGGCACGGCAGGGGACCGGGTGCTCAACTACGCCGAGTGGGAGTCCGCGCAGGCGCACATCGACGCGCTCGCGGGGGACGGCGAGGGCATCGGAACCCCTACGCCGCAGTGGAAGCGCGTCCAGAGCTACCCGGGTGTGACCGGGGGCGGCGTACACCGTTACACCCCGGCGCTCAGCCTCGTACCGGCCTCCAGGAGAACCGGGCGGGACGGGACGAAATGCGTCTAGGCTGGAGCCGCGGCCAAGGCCCCGTACGCACCGGGCCGGCCCCTTGCACAGAGCCCGCGCACGCCCCGAGGAGACCCCCCTGATGTCCGCAGAGCGCCCCTCCCTGCCGCCGGTGCGGCTGCACACCGAGGCCGAGCTGGCACGGGACGCGCTGGCCGCTCCGCTGCTCGCCCGCGCTGTCCGACTGGCCCGCTGGGCGGGCCCCGCCACCCGCGTCGGCGCCGGTGGCGAGCTCGTCGACGCGCAGCTGCCCGACGCCGCCCGGCACCTCGGGCTCGGTGACGACGAGGACGCCGCGGCGTACGCCAGCGAGGCATGGCGTCTCGCCGTCGACACAGGGCTCGTCGACGTCGAGGACCCGCAGGACGCCGATGAAGCCGCGGGCGGCGACGCGGAGGGCACCGTCACGGCCGGCGAGAACCTGGCCCTGCTGACCTCCGGCTCCCCGCAGGACGTCCTCGCGATCTGGCTCGACGGCCTGGAGGCCGTGCACGCGGACGCCACCGCCCCGGCCTTCGACGACTTCGCCGACCTCATCGGCGAGGACGGCAGCGTCGACTTCGACGCCCTGGACTGGGATCCGGAGGAGGAGGCCGAATTCCTCGACGGAGTGCTCGGCAACCTGTACCTGCTGACCCTCGCCGAGGCCGGCCCCGCCGACGCCCCCGTGCCGCTGCCCGCCCTCGCCGCGTCGATGGTGGTGCCCGAGGACATGGGGGAGCCCACCGACGACGTCCTGGAACAGGTGTCCGAGGCCATGATGCGGCTGGACGACCAGTTCCGGGTCCTCGAACCCATCGGGATCGTCGAATACCGGCCCGTGGACGAGACGTTGCTGACCGAGGAGGGCGAGGAGGCGACACCGCCCGCCGACGACGAGGACGTCACCCGCTACGGCATGGTGAAGCTGACCCCGCTCGGGCTCTACGGCATCCGGGAGCGGATGCTGGAGGCCGGTGTGGACGCGCCGGCCGTCGGTGACCTCGCCGACAAGGGGGCCGACGCACTCCTCGACGGGATCGCGTACTACCCCGAGGAGGCCGCGCGCACCGAGGTCGGTCTCTGGCTCGGCAGGCGCGGGGCGGAGGGGGCGGTGGCCGCCGCGGCGGAACTCCTCGGCGCGGCGCGGGGCGCCGACCGGCGCGCACCGCTGCGCAGGCTCCACTGCCAGCAGGCCCTCGCCCTGGTCGGTCCGGAGGCCGAGCCCGCGGTGCGGGCGGTGCTCGGCGACCCGGAGCTCGGAGGGCTGGCGCGGGTCTGGCTCGCGGAGCGCGGCGCGGCGGACGTGCCGGCGCCTCCGGAAGCGATGATCTTCTGGCTCGCCGTGGACACCATCGCCGCCCAACTGGACGCCGACGGCGACCTGGACGAGCTCCAGGAGCTGGTCGAGGGGCTCACCGGGCAGCACAGTGGTTTCTTCGACGAGGCCTGGCGGGTGGAACACCCCGCGACCGCCGAGGTCCTGGAGGCGATGAGCCGCCTCCACGGTGACCGTGGCGCCGCGAAGGCCGCCCGCAAGGCGGCGTACAAGGCGCGGTCGCGGCAGAAGGGCTGAGACGCGGGCACGGGGTCACGGCAGAGGGGCTGCCGTGGCCCCGTCGGTCTCCGGCGGTGTTCCTGCTCTTCGCCGTCCGTTCACCGGGGCGCCCATCGGCCATGGTCCACGGCTGCGAGCATCCGGTTCCTCACTGAACCGATCCGGAGGAACGATGCTCCCGAAGAGAACCTGTGCCGCGCTCGCGGTCCTGGCCGTGACCGCGGGCACCCTGGCGGGCGCAGGTGCGGCGAACGCGGGCCAGCCGCACGGCGGCGACCGCGGACCGAAGCCGGTGGCCTTCGAACGCACCGCCACCTACCCGGTGTTCCAGAACCGGCCGGCCGGCGAGGACGCCGCGGCGCAGACGGTCGCCGAGATCTCCGCGACCAGCGAGGACGGCCGCACCCTCGTCTACACCGACGCCGCCGCCAGGCGGATCGGCTTCCTCGACATCAGCGACGCCGGCCGGCCCCAGGGGCTCGGCACGCTCTCCCTGGCCGAACTGGGCGACGCCGAGGACGAGCCGACCTCGGTGTCGGTCGTCGGCCGGTACGTGCTGGTCGTCGTGAACACCAGCGCGAGCCACTCCCGGCCGTCCGGCCGCCTCGACGTCATCTCGCTGCGTACCCGCGAGCGGGTGGCCAGCCACGACCTGGGCGGCCAGCCGGACTCGGTCGCGATCAGCAAGGACCAGCGGTACGCCGCCGTCGCCATCGAGAACGAGCGCGACGAGGAGGCCACCCCGGCGGGCGGCGAGGAGGGCGACCTCCCGCAGGCTCCCGCCGGATTCGTGCAGATCGTCGACCTCGAGGAGGCCTCGCCCGCCCGGTGGACCACGCGCGCGGTGCCGCTGACCCGGGAGGACGGTTCCGCGCTGCCCGCACTGGTGGCCGCCGGGATCACCGAGCCCACCGACCCGGAGCCGGAGTACGTGTCCGTCAACAGCCGGGGCCAGCTCGCCGTGACCCTTCAGGAGAACAACGGCGTCGTCATGATCGACCTCGCGTCGGGGCGTCTCACCAAGGCGTTCACCGCCGGCACGGCCTCCGTCGAGGGCATCGACACCGTCGAGGACGGTGTCATCGACCAGACCGGGTCCCTCAGCGACGTGCCCCGCGAGCCCGACGCACTCGGCTGGATCGACGACCGCTACCTGGCCACCGCCAACGAGGGCGACTGGAAGGGCGGCACCCGTGGCTGGACCGTCTTCGACAGCCGCACCGGCAAGGTGGCCTGGGACGCAGGCAACACCTTCGAGCACACGGCGGCGCGCCACGGCCTGCTGAACGACGACCGCTCCGAGAACAAGGGCACCGAGCCCGAGGGGCTGGCGGTCGCCACGTACGACGGTGTGCGCTACGCCTTCGTCGGCTCCGAGCGCAGCAACTTCGTTGCCGTCTACGACGTCAGCAAGCCCACCCGTCCGGTCTTCGAGCAGGTGCTGCCGGCCACCAACGGCCCCGAGGGGCTGCTGCCGATTCCCTCCCGCGGACTGCTCGCGGTCTCCAGCGAGGAGGACGACGCGGAGGCGGGTGTGCGCGCCTCGGTGAGCCTCTTCCGTCTCGGGAAGGGCGCGCCCGCCCACCCCTCGCTCGTCTCCGGCGCAGACTCCGCGGGCGCCCCCATCGGCTGGGGCGCGCTCGGTGCCCTGTCGGCCGTGCCGGGGCGCGCCGACGAGCTGTACACCGTCACCGACGCCGCGTACTCCACCACCCGCATCCTCACGGTGGACGCGGCCCGCGAGCCCGCCGTCATCAGGCGCGAGCTGACCGTCAGGGACGCGGCCGGCGAGCCCGTCGGTTACGACGCCGAGGGCATCCACGCACGCCCGCAGGGCGGCTTCTGGCTGGCCGTCGAGGGCGGAACGGGCCCAGGCAACCAGCTGGTGCGCCTGGACCGCCACGGCGTCACCCAGCAGGTCGTCCCGGTCCCGTCCGACGTCGCCGCCGGCCTCGGCCCGCAGGGCTTCGAAGGTGTCACCGCCACCACGGACCGCCGGGGCCGCGAGATCGTATGGGCGACCCTCCAGCGCCGGGCCGCCGCCGACCCGGCCGGCGTGGTCCGGCTCGGCCGCTACGACGTCAGGGCGGGCACCTGGAGCTGGTACGGCTACCGGCTCGGCACCACCGCCACGGCCGGCGACTGGATCGGCCTGTCCGAGATCACGGTGGTCGGCGACAGGCTCGCCGTCATCGAACGCGACAAGCTGAACGGCCCGGCCGCCAGGGTCAAGCGGATCTACACGGTCGACCTGCCGAAGGGCGCTTCGCCCGGGGGCGCGCTCACCGTCCTGCCGAAGACCCTCGCCCACGACGTGCTGCCGGAGCTGCGGGCCACGAAGGGCTGGACGCAGGAGAAGCTGGAAGGCCTCACCGTGGCCGGCAACGGCCACGTCTACGCCGTCACGGACAACGACGGCCTGGACGACTCCACCGGTGAGACGGTCCTCCTCGACCTCGGGACCGCCCGCAAGGTCCTCGGCCGCGACTGACCACCCTGGAGACGGCCGCCTCCACCGCTCCGTGGAAGCGGCCCCGCCGCGTCCGGCCCGCGCCGGATGCGGCGTTTTCCGGCCGGGCGTGGCTGGTTCCGGGTGGATGTGTGGGCGGGTTTCACCTGATACGGGGAGTGGGTTGAGGTACAGGCCCCCGGGGCGCCGGGTGGCGTTCAGCTGGAGTTGGTGCGGGAGAGAGAACGTGATCGCGCCAACCACTCGGTCATGTTGCACCAGGAGTCCGCCATGTCCTTCACCCGCAGGGAATTCACCAGATCGTCCGCGCTCACCGGCGCGGGCATCGCCCTCACCGGCGCCGTCGGGGCGCTGGCGACCGCCCCCGGCGCGCTGGCCGCCGACGACGCGCGGCACGGGCACGGAGGCGGGCACGATGACGACGGCAAGGGCCACGGGCACGGCAAGGAGCTGGGCTACGGCCCGCTGATCGACGACCCGAAGGGTGTCCTCGCTCTGCCCGCCGGGTTCTCGTACCGGATCCTCACGCACAGCGGCGTCACCAAGCTGGAGAGCGGCGAGTTCACCCCCTCCAACCACGACGGCACGGCCGCTTTCGAAGGCCCCCGCGGTGTCACCCTCCTGGTCAACAACCACGAGCTGAGCGGCACCCGGGCCGGCTGGAAGTACCCCGTGCCGCTCACCGAGGGCCTCGTCTACGACCCGGTCGCGGCCGGCGGCTGCACCGTCGTGGAGACCCGCCGCGACGGCCGCACCGCCGAGTGGGTCGGGATCGCCGGTACGTCGACGAACTGCGCCGGCGGCAGCACGGAGTGGGGCACCTGGCTCACCTGCGAGGAGACCGAGGACAGGGCCGGCAAGAACGGCCTCCTCAAGGACCACGGCTACGTCTTCGAGGTCGACCCCTACGACAAGCGCGCCAACCGCGACCCCCGCCCCGTCAAGGCCTTCGGCCGCTTCGCCCACGAAGCCGTCGTCATCGACCCGAAGCGGGGACACGCCTACCTCACCGAGGACGCGTCCGGCCCCAACGGCCTGCTCTACCGCTGGGTCCCGCCGCGCGGCTTCGAGCACGGCCGCGGCAAGCTGCGCACCCTCGCCGATGACGCCGGTGTCCTCCAGGCCACCAGGTGCTTCGACAAGAAGGGCGCGTTCGTGGACGACCTGTCCCGCGCGACGGAGATCGGCACCGTCTACGGCGTGGACTGGGTCGACGTACCCGACCGCGACGCGAGGACCGTCTCCGTGCGCAAGCAGTTCACCGACAGTGAGGTCACCCGCGCCCGCAAGCTCGAGGGCATGTGGTGGGGTGACGGCGGCGCCTACTTCGTCTCCTCGTACGCCCGTGGCGAGAGCCCGGGGGCCGCGCACGACGGCCAGGTCTGGTTCTACGACCCCAAGCGCCGCACCGTGACCCTGAAGGTGCTGCTCGGCGTCAACGCCGACCCGTCGGCGGACGGTGCCTTCGACGGCCCGGACAACATCACGGTGTCGCCCTACGGCGGCATCGTCATCTCCGAGGACGGCGAAGGGATCCAGCACCTCTTCGGGGCGACCGACAGCGGACGCACCTATCCGATCGCGCGCAACGACCTCAACGCCGGCACGGAGGACGACCCCTCCTACAGCGAGATCGCCGGGGTCACCTTCTCCCCGGACGGCAGGACGCTGTTCGCCAACATCCAGAACCCCGGCATCATGCTCGCCATCACCGGGCCGTGGAAGCGCCAGCCGAACAAGCACTGACACCCGGATGTGCGGTGCGCGACCCTCTTCGCGTGCCGCGCGGCCGTTCCGGGCGGCGCCGGCCACCTCGCGTCGGTGTGCGAGCACCGCGCGCCCGTACGGGTGCTGATCGTCACCGGCGGGAGGCCGAACCGGGCGGGGCGCGGGCCGTCGGGAAGCGAGAACCGCCACACCTTCGGGGGTCTTTCCGACGCCGCGTTCCGCTCGGAGCCCTTGCCGGAAGCGGGCAGGAGCGCGGGCCGGCCCTGGAACCGCTGATTACGAATCCGGCACTACTGCCCGCTCCGGAGCGGTCGGGCATGGCGTCGGGCGCTTACAGGGCGCATACTCGACCGTAATGAAACAGTCAGCCGGTTCCCGGCGTCACCTGCCTTCCAGTCCCTTCAACCGCCCGGCCCAGGCGGCCCCACCGGTCGAATGCTTCGATGTGGGCGACAGGGTGTCGCACGACCAGTTCGGACTCGGCCGAGTCCTTGCTGTCGAGGGCGACAACGACGCAGTGCTCATCGACTTCTCGGGGCGACAGGGGAGGATCCTGAGCCCGTATTCCAAGCTGACCAAGCTCTGAGAGAGCGGACGAGCACGCACAGCGTCCCACCGGAGACACTCCGGACCCGGGGCACCTGAGGGGGAAACCCCGTCGGGTGCCCCGGAAGCCGTTTCCGGGGGCGGGTGGCGGCGCTACAGGGCCTTCGAGGCGGGCTTCACCATGCCTCGGACGGTCCGCGACTTGACGAACTCGCCCATTCCGGTCATTTCCCACTCGCCGGAGAACTGCTTGATCAGCTTGGCCATCATCACGCCGGTCTGCGGCTCCGCGCCGGTCAGGTCGAAGCGGACCAGCTCCTCGCCCGTGGCCGCGTCGATCAGCCGGCAGTAGGCCTTGGCGACCTCGGTGAACTTCTGACCGGTGAAGGAGTTGACCGTGAAGACCAGGCCCGTCGCCTCCGCCGGGATGCGGCCGAGGTCCACGACGATCACCTCGTCGTCGCCCGCGCCTTCGCCCGTGAGGTTGTCGCCGGAGTGCTTGATCGCGCCGTTCAGGATGGAGAGCTTGCCGAAGTAGCAGCTGTCCAGGTGATTGCGGTTGGGGCCGTAGGCGATCACCGAGGCGTCGAGGTCGATGTCCTTGCCGCGGAACGCCGGCTCCCAGCCCAGCCCCATCTTGACCTGCGAGAGCAGCGGCCTGCCGCCCTTGACCAGTGACACCGTCTGGTTCTTCTGGAGGCTGACCCGGCCCTTGTCGAGGTTGATCTTGCCGGAGCCGGCGGGGGCGGGCGGAGCGGGCGGTGCCGCGGGGGCCGGCGGGGTGATCCGGGGGTCCACGGGTGCGGCTGCCTGCGGCGCGACGGGCGGTGCCACGGGCGCGGGCGGCGCTGCCGCGGCGGGCTCCTCCACCGAGACACCGAAGTCCGTGGCGATGCCGGCCAGCCCGTTCGCGTAGCCCTGGCCGACCGCGCGGGCCTTCCAGGCGCCGTTGCGCAGGTAGATCTCGATGACCACCAGCGCCGTCTCGTTGCCCAGCTGCGGCGGGGTGAAGGTGGCGAGCGCGCTGCCGTCGTCCGCGTTACGCACGGTGGCGGTGGGCTCGACGCCCTGGAAGGTCTGGCCGGCGGCGTCGGGGCTCGCTGTGACCACGATCTTCTCGATGCCCGGGGGGACGGCCGCGGTGTCCACCACGATCGCGTCGGGCGAGGAACCGCCGCCCGAGCGATAGGTCACGCCGGGGCCCGAGGGCTGGTTGTAGAAGATGAAGTCGTCGTCGGAGCGCACCTTGCCGTCGGCGGTGAGCAGCAGGCCCGAGACGTCGAGCCGCACGGGGGCGGCGACGTCCACCGCCACGCGGGCGGCGGAGAGAGGGATGTTCGAGCCGGAGGTCATTGCGGTCATGCACGGGGTAACGAACGACCCGGCTTTGCCGTTCCCTTACCTTCGCGGCCTTGCTCCGTACGGCTCAGTGCCCGCCCCGGGCCCGGTTGCGGGGGTGCTCGCGGGCGGTGCGCTCGTTGCCGTGCCTGTACGCGCCCGTCCACCGCGCCATCACGAGCTGGGCGTCGCCCGAGGTCACCTCCGCCAGGAACTTCGCCGCCCGGCCGCCCCGCAGGGTGCCCGCGGAGCGGCCGTGGTGGGTGAGGGTGACGCTCTCGTCGCCGTGCTGTTCGTACTGGAATCCGGATGGTTTCGGCATGGCCGTATGGTGTCCGCCCCACGGTGTCGTGTCGCGTGGATTTCCCGTCGGCCGGCTCCTGGGCCGCCGCCCGGGCGCGTGGCTCCTCGGCTGTCACACGGGCGCGCGGTCCTCCGCGGTCGGCTCCTTACGGGGCGTCACGAAGCCGCGTGCCCGCAGCGCGAGGCATCCCGCGGCGGCCAGCCCGAGAGCCGCGATGGCTCCGCCCGACAGGCGCAGGGTCCCGACCGCGCCGAGGGCGGCCACCAGCGGCCCCCCGAGCGCGGTGCCCAGAGGGACCGACAGCACCCGGACCGCGGAACTCGCGGCCAGGGCCTGCGGCAGCAGCGCGCCGGTGGTGGAGCGCTGGAAGAGCGTGGTCGACAGCGTCGAGTAGGGCGGCCAGAGCAGTCCCGCGAGCCCGAAGCAGGGACCGACACCGTGGTCGGCGCCCCCAGGCCCAACGGCAGCATCAGCAGCCCGAACAGGGTGACGATGCCGAGCGTCGTGGGCCACATGCGCCACCGGCTCAGGAACCCCGTGAGGAACGACCCCAGCACGGCACCCGCGCCGAAGGCGGTGTAGAAGGCCGCCAGCACGCCCGCCGGGGCGCCCAGGCCCTCCGAGACGTGGAGGGGCAGTGCCACGTACACGGGGCCGAAGAGGAAGAAGAACGCGAAACTCAGGGCGAGCAGGCCGGACAGGGCGGGGGTCTGCCTGATCACGGAGAAGCCCGCGGCCCGGGACGCCTGCTCCTCCTGCGGCTCCGGAACGCCTTCCCCCGGTACGAGGAGCAGAAAGGTGACCGCGAGCACCAGGAAGGTCGCCGCGTCGACGGCGAGCACCGTCGCGGGGCCGCCGAGGACGATGAGAAGCGTGGCCAGCGGCGGACCGGCCACGGTGGCGACCGATCCCACGCCCGAGAGCACGGCGTTCCCCGCCAGATGGTCGCGTGCCGGCAGGACGCGGGCGATCAGCGTGTATATGCCCGCCTGTCCCCAGGAGTGGAGGACGGAGGAGAGCGCGAGGAGCACGACGTATCCCTTGATCCCCAGGGCGTCGAAGGCATGCAGCACGGGGATGGCGCCCAGCATGACGGCCCGTAACGCCGCGTCCCACCCGGCCAGGAGTGCCGGCCGGCGGTGACGCAGGAAGCGGCCCAGGAGGAGGGCGCCCGCGGCCCCGGACAGGGTGTACGCGGCTGCCGCCGACGCGACCCAGACGCTGCGGTCCGCCGCCGGTGCCAGCTCGATCGCCAGCCAGCTCACCGCCACGACGGCCATCCCGTCGCCCAGCGACGAGACGGCGAATCCGGGAAGGATCCGCCGCAGCGTCGTATGGCTCATCACCGGCCGGTACGGCGACGCGCGCACGGCGCGGCTCAGGGCCAGGAACACTGGGACCTCCTACGTCGTGAAACCCGGTGATCACGACTCTGCCCCGGGAGACGGGAGGTGAGCTGGTGCTCTCCTTTCGGCAGAACGGCCCGGGCGGAGTCCCGGAGGCCGCGGGGCCGCACACGTCCGACAGCCCGTGCGCGTGGGAGCGTCGTCAGCGGACGACGTCGAACACCTGCTTCTGGAGGCCGTTGGCGTAGGTCTCGTGCTCGACGAGCTTCAGCTTCTGGGTGTCCTTGTCCGTGTTGCTGAAGAGGCGCTTGCCCGCTCCGAGGAGGAGGGGGAAGACGAGCAGGTGGTAGCGGTCGACGAGGCCGGCGTCGGAGAGGTTCCGGTTGAGGGTGGCGCTGCCGTGGACGATGACCGGCCCGCCCTCGGTCTCCTTCAGTGCGGCGACGTCTTCCAGTGAGCGCAGGATGGTGGTCTCGCCCCAGTCCGGCACCAGGTCGCCGTCGCCGAGCGTGGTGGAGACGACGTACTTCGGCATCAGCTTGTAGTCGGCGAAGTCCTCCATGCCGGGCCACACCTGGCTGAAGGCCTCGTAGCTGGTGCGGCCCAGCAGCATCGCGGTGGCCTCCTTCTGCTCCCGGCCCTTGATCTCGAATGCCTCGGGGAGGAACTCGACGTCCTTGACGGTCCATCCGGAGTTCCGGTACCCGGGCTCACCGCCCGGTCCTTCCACGACGCCGTCGAGCGAGATGAAGGCCGAGCTGATCAGAGTGCGCATCGAAGTTCCTCGTGTCTCGTGTCCGGGTCCCGCCGATTCGGCCGGTGCACGCTGCGACCGCTCCCGCGGCCGCGGTGCGCCGATCGTCATCCATGACTGCGGACCACGGGGAAACTCATCGGCCGCCGCCCGTTCCGCTCCCGGCCGGGCACGGGAACGTGCTGGTTCCGCACAGGACCGCGCCCCCGGCCCGGGTGGTGCGATCAGTAGGGCCAGATCGGCGGGTTCGTGACGAAGTGGCCGCCGATGTGGGCGTGGTCGGGGTTCTCCGGGTCCAGCTCGCCGTGCTCGGCGACGAGCTTCTCCGCGTACTGCTCGGAGTCGTCCTGCGGGTCGTAGCCGAGGGCGCGGGCCGTCGTCAGGTCCCACCACAGGCGGGTGTTCCCGGAGGAGCCGTAGACCACGGTGTGCCGCACGTCCTCGGCGGTGAGGGCCGCGTGGAAGAGGCGCGCTCCGTCACCCGGGCTCATCCAGACGGACAGCATCCGCACCGACGTCGGCTCCGTGAAGCAGGAGCCGATGCGCACGGAGACGGTCTCCACGCCGTGCTTGTCCCAGTAGAACTGGGCGAGGTCCTCGCCGAAGGACTTCGACAGGCCGTAGAAGGTGTCGGGGCGGCGGGGGGTGTCGACCGGGATCAGCGGGTCCCCGTCGAGCGGGCGCGGGGTGTAGCCGACGGCGTGGTTGGAGGAGGCGAACACGATGCGCCCGACACCCTCCTCGCGGGCCGCCTCGTAGAGGTTGTACGTGCCCTCGATGTTGGAGCGCAGGATCTTGTCGAACGAGGCTTCGAGGGAGATGCCCGCGAGGTGGATGACCGCGTCGACGCCCCGCACGGCTTCCCGCAGCGCGGCCCTGTCGCCGAGGTCGGCGGTGATGGCGTCGGGTTCGCCCTCGATGGGGGCGACGTCGAAGAGCCGGAGGTCGTAGCCGTACGCGGGAAGCAGTCCCCGCATCAGGGTGCCGAGGCCGCCGGCGGCGCCGGTGAGAAGGACGGTGCGGGGAGCTGGCATACGGGGATCTCCTCGGTGCGGGCGCAGGGCGCGGGCGCGTGGTGCGCGGACGGTGCGGTGCTGTGCTGCGGGGGGCCGGACGTACGGACAGCAAGGTACGCGTGGCACGCAGATGTCACGTAACCGCCCGGATGCCTCAAATCCATGGACGGCATTCACATGCGTGGACACGCTAAGAACTTGCGGCTGATCACGTCAAGTACCGCCCGGCATGGACAGGTTCGGTTCGGACCGGCTGTCCACGTCTTGACCGGCGCCGCGGGGCTGCTTTAGCGTGGCGACGTTCAGAAATATGGACACCGATCATAATTGTGCACGCCTGGACCTGCTCAGGGAGCGCCCGTGACCTCAGCCCCCCTTGCCGCCCGACTCACCGATGTCGCCGGGCCGCTCTTCTTCCCCGTCACGGCCTACGGGCCGGACGGTGCCGTCGATCTCGACGTCTTCCGCGCGCACGTGCGCAAGGGGGTCGACGCCGGTGCGGCGGCCGTCTTCGCCTGCTGCGGCACGGGCGAGTTCCACGCGCTGGCCCCCGAGGAGTTCGGGCTCGTCGTCCGGGCGGCGGTCGAGGAGACCGCGGGAGCGGTGCCCGTCGTCGCCGGTGCCGGCTACGGCACGGCGCTCGCGGTCCAGTACGCGAAGCTCGCCGAGGAAGCGGGCGCGGACGGCCTGCTCGCCATGCCGCCCTACCTCGTCGTCGCCGGCCAGGAAGGGCTGCTGGCCCACTACACCGCCCTCGCCGCCGCCACCTCCCTGGAGACGATCGTCTACCAGCGGGACAACGCGCTCTTCACCCCGGAGACCGTCGTCGCCCTGGCCCGGACCCCCGGGATCATCGGCCTCAAGGACGGCCACGGCGACCTCGACCTGATGCAGCGCATCGTCAGCGCCGTGCGCACAGGGCTGCCCGGCGAGGACTTCCTCTACTTCAACGGGCTGCCCACCGCCGAGCTCACCGGCCTCGCCTACCGGGGCATCGGCGTCACGCTCTACTCCTCCGCCGTCTTCGCCTTCGCCCCCGACATCGCCCTCGCCTTCTACCGGGCGCTGGATTCCGGGGACGACAGCCTGGTGAACGCGCTGCTCGACCACTTCTACCGGCCGCTCGTCGAACTGCGGGCCAAGGGCCGCGGTTACGCCGTGTCGCTCGTGAAGGCGGCCGTCCGGCTCGAGGGCCTGGACGTCGGCCCGGTGCGCACCCCGCTCACCGAGCCCCCGGCCGCGCACATCGAGGAGCTGACCTCGATCATCACGAACGGCCGCGCGCTGCTGGAGAAGTACCCCGCGGGGGAGGCGAAGTGAAGGCCTCAGCCTTCCTGTACCCCTGGGACGTCGTGGGGGACCCCGACGCCGCCGCCCGCCTGGCCGGTCTCGGCGTCCAGCAGGTGACGCTCGCCTCCGCCTACCACTCCACCCGCGCCCTGACCCCGCGCCACCCCGGCCGCCGGATCGTCACCGCCGAACACGCGGCCGTGCTCTACCCCCCGGACGCCACCCGCTGGACGGGGCGCCTCCTGCGCCCCTACGCGCAGTCCTGGGTGGCGGGGGAGGATCCGTACGCCGAGGCGGCCGAGGCCCTGGCCGGCGCCGGACTCCAGGTGCACTCCTGGGTGGTCCTCGCCCACAGCTCCCGCATGGGCGCGGAGCATCCGGAGACCTCCGTGGTCAACGCCTACGGCGACCGCTACCCCTGGGCGCCGTGCATCGCGCAGCCCGCCGTCCACGCGTACCTCGTGGACCTGGCGGCCGAGGCGGCCGTACGCCCCGGGGCGTACGGCACCGAGCTGGAGTCGTGCGGCTGGTACGGCTTCGCCCATCTGCACGCCCATGACAAGATTTCGGGGGTGGCCCTCGGGGACGCGGCGCAGTACCTGATGTCCCTCTGCTTCTGCGTCGACTGCCGGGCCGGCTACGGCTCCGTGGGGCTGGACGCGGAGGAGCTGCGCGACGCCGTGCGCCGCGCCCTGGAACCGGTCTGGGCCGGATCCGGATCCGGCGAGCAGGGCTGGACGGGCGTGGAGAAGCTGCTCGGCGCAGGCCTGGCCGAGGCCACCCTGCGATGGCGCAGCCAGGTCGCCAGGCGCCTGCAGGAGGCGTCCGTAGCCGCCGTGCGGGCCGCGGCGCCGGGGCCGGACTTCCAGGTCCTCCTGCACGCCGACCCCGCCTCCTACCGCACCGGCGCCAACGTGGGGACGGACCCCGCCCACATCATGTCCACGGCGGACGGCGTCGTGCTGCCCTGCACCGGCGGTGACGCGGCGCGCGAGTCCGTGCTCGGGCCGTTCGCGGGGCTGTCCGGCGTGCTGGCGGCCAACTTCAACGTGGTGAGCGGCATGGGCGGCAGCCCCGGCACGCTGGAGCGGGACGCCGCGCACGCGGCCTCGCTCGGCGCGAACGAACTGCGCCTCTACCACGCGGGCCTGGCCTCCGGACCGGACCTGAGCGCCGTCACGAAGGCCCTCTCCGCGGTCCGCGGCGGCTGATCCCGGAGCGTCTCCCACGAAACCGCAGGTCCCCGGCGTGCAGCCGGGGGCCTGCGGCGTTTCCGCGCCTGGCGCGCCGGACCGGGCGGGCGGACCCCTGAGTACCCGAGTTCCGTGTTCGCCGAACTTCTTTTGCCAGAAGCGTTGACGAAACATTCCCACCGCTCTAGCTTCATCGCGTCGTACTTCGTACGTCATATATGAGACGCGATACGCGAGATGCGAGAGCTCTTCACCCATGACCTTTGCGCCTGCCCCGATTCCGTCCAGGACCCAGTACGTGCTGGAGGCGATCAAGCACGCCATCCTGACCGCACAGCTGACACCGGGACAGGCGCTCGTGGAGACCGAACTCGCCGCGCAGTTCGGGGTGTCGAAGACCCCCGTGCGCGAGGCGCTCAAGACGCTCGCCGGCACCGGGCTCGTCGTCATGAGCCAGTACAAGGGTGCCACGGTGCGGCTCGTCGACGCGGCCATGGCGAGGGAGGTGTACGACGTGCGCCTGCTCCTCGAGCCGGAGGCGCTGCGCCGCTCCATCACCCGCAAGAGCTCGCTGGAAGCGGCCCAGGAGGCCCTGGAGCGGTCCGACTCGGCGATCGACAAGGCGGACAGGTCGCTCGCCAACCGGGACTTCCACCGGGCCCTCTACCTGCCCTGCGGCAATCCGCTGCTCGCCCGGATGCTCGACGAGGTCCGCGACCAGGCCGCACTCGTGTCGACCGTGGCCTGGTCGGCCATCCCGTCCTGGGAGCGCGAGGCGGCCGAGCACCGGGAGATCCTGCGGCTCGCCCTCGCCGAGGACGCGGAAGCCGCCGCCGGGGCTCTGCACGACCACATCGCATCCTTCGTACGCCGTGCCTTCCCCGACGACGAAGACGGGGGTGACACGGCGTGAACCACCAGCTGGACGTGTATCACCAGCACCTCGACGAAAGGCCAGTCCGCATGGACCTCTCCCCGCTGAAGGCGGCCCTCGCAGACGTTGTGGCGATCCCGGTGACCCCGTTCGCCGAGGACGGCAGCATCGACGTCCCGGCGCACCGCGCCCTGCTGCGACGGCTCCTCGACGGCGGTGTCCGCATCGTCACCCCGAACGGCAACACCGGTGAGTTCTACGCGCTCACCCCCGACGAGCGGCGTACCGTCACCGAGCTCACCATCGAGGAGGCGGGCGGCCGGGCCACCGTGCTGGTGGGGGTCGGCCACGACGTGCCGACCGCCGTGGCCGCCGCCGAGCACGCCAGGGACGCCGGGGCCGAGATGGTGATGGTGCACCAGCCGGTGCACCCCTACGTCTCGCAGGACGGCTGGATCGACTACCACCGGGCGATCGCCGAGGCCGTTCCCGGGCTCGGGGTCGTCCCCTACGTCCGCAACCCGCTGCTCGCCGGTGAGCGCCTGGCAGAGCTCGCCGACAGCTGCCCCAACGTCATCGGCGTGAAGTACGCCGTCCCGGACGCCGCCCGCTTCGGCGCGTTCGCCCGGGACGCCGGCCTGGAGCGGTTCGTCTGGGTCGCCGGGCTCGCCGAGCTGTACGCCCCCTCCTACTTCGCCACCGGCGCCACCGGGTTCACCTCCGGACTCGTCAACGTCGCCCCCGGTGTCTCGCTCGCCATGCTGGAGGCGCTGCGGGCGGGCGACTACGTCGCGGCGATGAAGGTCTGGGAGCAGATCCGCCGCTTCGAGGACCTGCGCGCCGACCGGCAGTCCGCCAACAACGTGACGGTCGTCAAGGAGGCCCTGGCCTCGCTCGGGCTCTGCCGCCGCGACGTGCGCGCGCCGAGCCGGGCACTGCCCGAGGAGCAGCGCGCCGAGGTCGCCGGCCTGGTCGCCGGGTGGTCCGTATGAGCGACACCGGCACGGCGGGCCGCCGCATCGCTCCCGAGGAGCTGCGCAGCCACCAGTGGTACGGCACGGACGGGCTCCGCTCGTTCAGCCACCGCGCGCGCACCCGGCAGCTCGGCTACCTCCCCGAGGAGCACCTGGGCAAGCCGGTCATCGCGATCCTCAACACCTGGTCCGACATCAACCCCTGCCACGTCCATCTGCGCGAACGCGCGCAGGCGGTCAAGCGGGGCGTCTGGCAGGCGGGCGGCTTCCCGCTCGAGTTCCCGGTCTCCACGCTCTCCGAGACCTTCCAGAAGCCCACCCCGATGCTCTACCGCAACATGCTGGCGATGGAGACGGAGGAGCTGCTGCGCTCCTACCCCGTCGACGGCACCGTGCTGCTGGGCGGCTGCGACAAGTCGACGCCCGCGCTGCTGATGGGCGCCGCGTCCGTCGACCTGCCCACGGTCTTCGTGCCCGCCGGGCCGATGCTGCCGGGCCACTGGCGCAACGAGGTCCTGGGCTCCGGCACGGACATGTGGAAGTACTGGGACGACAAGCGGGCCGGCCTGATCGGCGACTGCGAGATGGCCGAGCTGGAGAACGGGCTCGCCCGTTCGCCGGGCCACTGCATGACGATGGGCACCGCCTCGACCCTGACGGCCGCCGCCGAGGCGCTGGGCGTCACGGTGCCGGGTGCCTCGTCCATACCGGCCGTGGACTCCGGTCACGACCGGATGGCGGCACAGTCCGGAATCCGGATCGTCGAACTGGTGTGGCAACAGCTGAAGCTGTCGCAGATCCTCACGGCCGACGCCTACGAGGACGCGGTCGCCACCGTCCTCGCGCTCGGCGGCTCCACCAACGCCGTCATCCACCTGATCGCGATGGCGGGCCGCTCCGGGGTGAAGCTCACCCTGGACGACTTCGACCGCATCGCCCGCACCGTACCGGTCCTCGCCAACCTCCGCCCCGGCGGGAAGTACCTGATGGAGGACTTCCACTTCGCCGGAGGGCTGCCCGGATTCCTGGCGCGGCTCACCGACGTGCTCCACCTGGACCGGCCCACCGTCGCGCACGGCACGATGCGCGAACAGCTCGACGGGGCTCTCGTCCACAACGCCGACGTCATCCGTGAGCGGGACAACCCGCTGGCGGAGGAGGGCGGTGTGGCGGTCCTGCGCGGCAACCTCTGCCCCGACGGCGCGGTCATCAAGCACATCGCCGCAGAACCGCACCTGCTGCGTCACACCGGGCCCGCGGTCGTCTTCGACGACTACAAGGAGATGCAGCGCACCATCAACGACCCGGCACTGGCCCTCACCCCGGACCATGTGCTGGTGCTCCGCAACGCCGGCCCCAAGGGCGGCCCCGGCATGCCCGAGTACGGCATGCTGCCGATCCCGGACTACCTGCTGAAGCAGGGCGTACGGGACATGGTGCGGCTCTCCGACGCCCGGATGAGCGGCACGAGTTACGGCGCCTGCGTCCTGCACATCGCACCCGAGTCCTTCGTGGGCGGACCGCTCGCCCTGGTCCGCACCGGTGACCAGATCACGCTGGACGTCGAGGCGCGCCTGCTCCACCTCGACGTGTCCGACGAGGAGCTGGAGCTCCGCAGGTCCGAGTGGACCGAGCCGCCCGCCCGGTACGGGCGCGGTTACGGGGCGCTCTACCAGGACCAGATCACCCAGGCCGACACCGGCTGCGACTTCACGTTCCTGGCCCGGCAGGGAGAGGTGCCCGACCCGTACGCGGGCTGAACCGGGCGAAGAGAATTCCGCGCACCGCCCCGTCCGGAATATCGAACGCCATGCGGTAAGCGCTTGCACCATGCATCGAAAGCACGGCACATCCAGCACTTTCCAGAGATCGGAGACGCGTCATGGCCCATTCCGCAGCCGTGGCCACACCGCCCCCCAAGGGGAAGGCGTCAAAGCGCCGCTCGGCCACACCCCGCCGCCTGCCGTATCTGCTGATCGCGCCGGCGGGCCTGCTGATGCTGGGCTTCATCGCCTACCCGGTGATCAGCGTCTTCTACTACAGCCTGCAGAACTACAACGTCACCAAGCCGTGGCGGAACGGCTTCGCAGGGTTCGACAACTTCACCAGGATCTTCACCGAGGACGAGCTGTTCTGGCCTTCGCTCGGTTTCAGCGCCCAGTGGGTCATCGTCCAGGTGACCCTGCAGCTCGCGCTCGGTCTCGCACTCGCGCTGATCGTCAACCAGACCTTCATCGGCCGCGGCATATCCCGCGCCATGGTCTTCTCGCCCTGGGCCGTCTCCGGTGTGCTGACCAGCACCATCTGGATCCTGCTCTACAACTCCTCGACCGGCTTCAGCCGCTACCTCGCGGACGCCGGGATCGGTGAGTACGGCACCTCGGTCCTCTCCGACACGGGCACCGTCTTCTGGGCGGCGACCCTCGCCGAACTCTGGCGCGGAGTGCCCTTCTTCGCCATCCTCATCCTCGCCGACCTGCAGTCCGTCTCCAAGGAGCTGTACGAGGCGGCCTCGGTGGACGGCGCCGGACGGATGCGGCAGTTCTTCCACATCACACTCCCGCACCTGCGCGACGCGATCATCCTGGCCACCCTGCTGCGCGGGGTCTGGGAGTTCAACAACGTCGACCTGCTCTACACCCTCACCGGCGGCGGGCCCGCGGGTGAGACCACCACCCTGCCCCTCTACGTCGCCAATACAGGCATCGAGGGCCACGACTTCGGATACGCCTCCGCGCTCACCACCGTCGCCTTCGTGATCCTCCTCTTCTGCTCGATCGTCTATCTGCGCCTGAGCAAGTTCGGAGGCGACAACAAGTGACTGCCGCACTCGTGGAGAAGAAGGACGCCCGCACGCCGGGACCGTCCGGGGGGAACGACCTCCCGCCGCCCTCCTCGCACCGCCGCACCAAGCGCGAGCGTGCTTTCGACGACGTACCGCGCTGGCAGATCTACCTGCCGCTCGGCATCTACCTGCTCTTCACCCTCATCCCGTTCTACTGGATGTTCCTCTTCGCCGTACGGCCCGCCGGCTCCACCTCGCTGGTGCCCTGGCCCATGACGGGGGAGCACTTCAACAAGGTCTGGAACGAGCGCAGCTTCGCGATCTTCTTCCAGAACAGCATGCTCGTCGGCGTCGCGACGCTGATCGCGACGACCCTCGTCGCGCTGGCCGGCGGCTACGCCCTGGCCCGGTTCAACTTCAGGATCAAGGGCGCCTTCATGCTGGCGCTGCTCTGCTCGCAGTTCATCCCGGGCGCCCTGATGCTCGTGCCGCTCTTCGAGATCTTCAAGAACCTCCAGATGATCAACTCCCTCGGGAGCGTCGTCATCGCGGAGACCGTCTTCCAGCTGCCCCTGTCGATCATCCTGATCAGCGGCTTCATCAAGAACGTCCCGATCTCCCTCGAGGAGGCCGCCTGGGTGGACGGCTGCTCGCGCTTCAAGGCCTTCCGCACCGTCGTCCTGCCGCTGCTGCGCCCCGGACTGATCGCGGTCGGGTCGTTCGCCTTCGTCCACAGCTGGAACCACTTCCTGTTCGCCCTGATGTTCCTCAGCGAACAGGACAAGCAGACGATCCCCGTCGGCCTCAACACCCTCATCGGCGCCGACAGCGTCGACCTGGGGGCGCTCGCCGCGGGCGGTGTCATCGCCGCCGTCCCCGTGGTGATCGTCTTCGCCTTCATCCAGAAGTGGCTCATCACCGGCTTCAGCGCCGGCGCCGTGAAGGGATGACGTACATGACCTGGAAGCTCCGCCCCCGTACCGCGCGCCGCGCCGCCGCCGCGCTCGCCCTGCTGCTGGGCAGCCTGGCCCTCCAGCCGGGCGCCCGGGCGGCCACCACGTCGCCCGACACGGCGCCGGAGGCCTCCTCGCCGGGCCGGGACCTCGGCCGGGAGGTGCTCGCCGACAACGACGGGTGGGCCGCGGAAGGCACGGGAACGACCGGAGGCGCGGCCGCCGACGAGGACCACGTCCTCACCGTGCGCAACCGCGCCCAGCTCGTCGCGGCGCTCGACGGCGGCAGCTCCGTCCCCAAGATCATCCGTGTGGCGGGCACGATCGACGCCAACACCGACGACCGGGGGCGGCGGCTGGACTGCGCCGACTACGCCACCGACGGGTACGACCTCGACGCGTACCTGGCCGCCTACGACCCCCGCACGTGGGGCGGGGCCAAGCCCGCCGGGCCGCAGGAGGACGCCCGCAAGGCGTCCGCCGCACGCCAGGCCGAACGCGTCGAGATGCTGGTCGGGTCGAACACCACGATCGTCGGCATCGGTGCCGGCGCCGTGCTCAAGGGCGCGAGCCTCCAGGTCAAGGACGCCGACAACGTCATCATCCGCAACATCGAACTCCGTGACGCCTACGACTGCTTCCCGGCCTGGCAGCCCAACACCGGTGGCCTCGGCGACTGGAAGACGGCGTACGACACACTGTGGCTGCGCGGCGCCACCCACGTCTGGGTCGACCACGTCACCGCGAGCGACAAGGGCCACCCGGACGACCGGGAGCCCACCCACTTCGGGCGCAACTACCTGCGCCACGACGGGCTCCTCGACATCACCAACGGCTCGGACCTCGTCACCGTCTCGTGGAGCCGGTTCGCCGACCACGACAAGGCGATGCTGATCGGCAACGGCGACGGCGTGACCACCGACCGGGGCAAGCTCCGCGTCACCCTGCACCACAACGAGTTCCACTCCGTCGTGCAGCGCGCGCCCCGGGTCCGCTTCGGCCAGGTCCACCTCTACAACAACCGCTACGTCATCCCCGAGGACGGTGACCACCGCTACTCCCTGGGCATCTCCACCGAGTCCCGCATCGTCGCCGAGAACAACGCGTTCGAGGCCCCGGGGCACGTCGAGGTCGCCGACCTGCTGAAGAGCTGGAACGGCAGCGCCCTCACCCAGCGCGGAACCGTCTTCAACGGCTTCCCGGTCGACCTGGTCTCCATCTACAACGCCTACAACTCGGGCAGCGAGACCGACCTGGCCACCGACACCGGCTGGACACCCGCACTGCACGGGCCGGTGGACAGCGCCGCGAAGGCCGCCGCCGAGGTCGCCCGCAAGGCCGGAGCGGGGAGGGCCGCCCGATGAGCGCGACCACCCCCGTGCCCCTCGTCCTGGCCGGAGCCCGCGGCCACGGCCGCTGGCACCTCGCCAACATCCGCCGGCTCCAGCACCAGGGCCTGGTCAGACTGGCCGGGATCTGCGAGCTGAACCCGCTGACCGACGGCGAACTCGACATGTTCGCCGACGAGATGCCCGAACAGTCCGCCGACTTCGGGGCCCTCCTGGACTCCACCGGCGCGCGTGCCGCCGTCATCTGCACCCCCATCCCGACGCACACCACGCTCGCCCTCACCGCCGCCGCCAGGGGCGTCCACCTCCTCCTGGAGAAGCCGCCCGCCGCGACCTGGGCCGACTACGCCCGCATGGCCGACGGGGTACGGGAGGCGGGCATCGCCTGCCAGATCGGCTTCCAGTCCTTCGGCTCGCACGCCGTGCCGGCCATCAAGGAACTCGTGCGCTCCGGAGCGATCGGCACCGTCCGGGGCATCGGAGCCGCCGGTGCCTGGGTCCGCGACGACGCCTACTTCCGGCGGGCACCGTGGGCAGGACGCCGCAGGATGGGCGGGACCGACGTGGTCGACGGGGTGCTCACCAACCCGCTGGCGCACGCCGTCGCCACCGCGCTCGAACTGGCCGGCCGGGGGACGGCCGAGGACGTGGCGTCCATCGAGACCGAGCTGTTCCGGGCCCACGACATCGAGTCCGACGACACCAGCTGCGTCCGGATCACCACCACCGGCGGGCTTCCGGTGACCGTCGCGGTCACCCTCTGCGCGGAGGAGGCCGGAGAGCCGTACGTGATCGTCCACGGCGACCGCGGCCGCATCACCTTCTGGTACAAGCAGGACCGGGTCCTCGTCCAGCGGGCCGGACACGGCCCCGAGGAGGCCGTGCACGGACGGACGGACCTCCTGGAGAACCTCGTCGACCACCTGGAACACGGCACCGCGCTCCTCGTACCGCCCGCACACACCGGCGCGTTCATGCGGGTCCTCGAGGCCGTACGCACCGCCCCCGAGCCCACCGCGCTGCCGGCCACCGCCTGGCACACCCGGCCCGCCGACAAGGGCGACGGCGTACGGCGCATCGTGCGCGGCATCGACGGCACCGTCGCCGCCGCGGCCGACACCCTCACCCTCTTCTCCGAACTAGGCGCCTCCTGGGCGCGACCCAGCGAGGTGAGCACACCATGACCACCGCACTCCTCAGCTGTGCCGGACGCCCCGTCGGCCGCTACAGCTACCGGCCCGGGACGGCGGGCAGGCCCTATCTGCACCCCGTCACCACTCTCGCCGGCACCCCCGTCACCGAGGAGCGCCCGGCCGACCACATCCACCACCTGGGCGCCTCCGTCGCGGTTCCCGACGTGGCCGGACACAACTTCTGGGGCGGGCGCACCTACGTCCGCGGGCAGGGCCCCACCGAGCTCGACAACCACGGGACGCAACGCCACCTCGGCTGGAAGCTCCGTGACCCGGACGGCTTCGTGGAGGAACTCAGCTGGGAGGCCGGAGGCACCGAGCTGCTGCGCGAGCACCGCACCGTCGCCGCGAGCGAGCTCTCGGACACCGCCTGGGCGCTGGACTTCTCCTTCTCCCTCACCAACCGCGGCTCCAAGGACCTCTCCATCGGCAGCCCCGCCACCAACGGCCGCCCCGGCGCCGGATACGGCGGCTTCTTCTGGCGCGCCCCCAAGGAGAGCGCGGCGCCCGCCGTGTTCAGCGGAACGCTCGACGGCGAGGAAGCCGTGCACGGCAAGGCCGCCGACTGGCTGGCACTCGTCGGGGACGGCTGGACGCTCGTCTTCGCCGGTGCGACCGACGAGACCCGGCGCGACCCGTGGTTCGTGCGGACCACCGAATACCCCGGGGTCGGCTCGTCCCTCGCCGCGGACCGGCGGCTTCCCGTGGCCGCCGGAGCCACCGTCGTGCGCCGCGTCGTCACCGTCGTCGCCGACGGACGCCTCGACCGGGACGCCGCGGCAGCCCACGTCCGCAAGGCGGTCGCGGCGTGACGATGCCCTGGACCGCCGACCTCGGTGACGGCACCTACCGCAACCCTGTCCTGAACGCCGACTGGTCCGACCCGGACGTCGTACGCGTCGGCGACGACCACTACCTCACCGCGTCCAGCTTCGGCCGTGTCCCGGGGCTGCCCCTGCTGCACTCCCGCGACCTCGTCAACTGGACCCTCGTCGGCCACGCACTCGACCGGCTCAAACCGGGCGCCGACTTCGCCGTGCCCCGCCACGACTGCGGGGTCTGGGCGCCGTCGCTGCGCCACCACGCCGGGCGCTTCTGGATCTTCTGGGGCGACCCCGACCACGGCATCCAGCAGATCAACGCCGAGGACATCCGCGGCCCCTGGAGCACCCCGCACCTCGTCAAGGCGGGCAAGGGCCTGATCGACGCCTGCCCGCTGTGGGACGAGGAGACCGGCGAGGCCTACCTGGTGCACGCCTGGGCGAAGTCCCGCTCCGGCGTCAAGAACCGGCTGACCGGCCACCGGATGAGCCCCGACGGACGGGAGCTCCTCGACGAGGGCACGATCCTCGTCGACGCCGACACCATCCCGGGCTGGTTCACCCTGGAGGGCCCGAAGCTCTACCGGCACGACGGCTACTTCTGGATCTTCGCCCCCGCCGGGGGAGTGGAGACGGGCTGGCAGGGCGCCTTCCGCTCGCGGACGTTCGACGGCCCCTACGAACAGCGGGTCGTCCTCGCCCAGGGCAGCACCGAGGTCAACGGCCCCCACCAGGGCGGCTGGGTCCGCACCGCCGCCGGTGAGGACTGGTTCCTGCACTTCCAGTCCCGCGGGGCGTACGGCCGTGTGGTGCACCTCCAGCCGATGCGCTGGGAGGGGGGCTGGCCGGTCATCGGGGACGAGGGCGAACCCGTCCTCACGCACCGCCGCCCCGAGGCCCCTCAGCAGACCCCCGAGGCTCCGGCCTCCAGCGACGACTTCCCCGGCGGGCGGTACGGCCCGCAGTGGCAGTGGACGGCCAACCCGAGGCCCGGCTGGACGGCCGGGCACGACGGTGACGGCCTGCGCCTCAGCTGTGTGAGGACCGCCTACGCGCACGATCTGCGCGCGCTCCCCAGTGTCCTGGTGCAGCGGTTGCCCGCCGAGGAGTTCACCGTCGAGGTCGGCATCACGCTGGACACCGGCGAACCCGGGGCCAAGGCCGGGCTCGCCGTGCTCGGGGACGCCTTCTCGTGGATCGGCCTGGAGAACGGGGCGGACGGGACGGCCCGGCTCGTGCACCGCTACGCCGAATCCGTCGCCGAGCACGAACGGGACGCCGAACACCCCCGCCCCGCGCCCGGCGCCGCCGTCCGCGTCCGTATCGAGGTCACCCGCGGCGCCCGCTGCCGCTTCTCCGCCGACACCGGCGACGGAGCCGGCTTCCAGGAATCCGGGCAGGTCTTCGCCGCCACCCCCTGGCGCTGGGTCGGCGCGCTGCTGGGCCTCTTCGCCACCGCACCCGCCGGTGACGCGCCGTCCGGGACGGCCGGCTTCACCGCATTCCGCACCACCGCGCACCGCACCACCGGAAGACCGAGCACCACCTGACCCAGCACCGCTGTAGGGAGCCGCAATGACGCACCTCCGTACCGAGCGCACCAGAGCGAGAACACTGATCACGGCCTGCGCCCTCGCAGCCGCCTTCCTCCTGCCCACCGCCCCGGGCGGGGCGTCGGCCGCCACCGGGGCGCAGCCCGCCGCGCACCACGGCGGCTCCGGCACCCCGCACGGCTTCGCCTCGCTGGCGGGCGGCACCACCGGGGGCCGTGGCGGCGAGGTGGTCACCGTCACCGACCAGGCGGGGCTGGAGAAGTACGCCGGTGCGGAGGAGCCCTACATCATCCGGGTGGCCGGTTCGATCGCCGTCGAACCCTTCGGCGCCGACATCGACGTCGCGTCGGACAAGACCATCGTCGGGGCCGGTGACACCGGTGAGATCGTCCACGGCGAACTCCACCTGAACCCCGGCACGAGCAACGTCATCATCCGTAACCTCACCATCCGCGACTCCTACGTCGAGGGCGACTGGGACGGCAAGACGACCGACTTCGACGCGATCCAGATGGACTCGGCCGACCACGTCTGGATCGACCACAACCGGCTGACGCACATGGGCGACGGGCTGCTGGACATCCGCAAGGACAGCCAGTACGTCACCGTGTCGTACAACCACTTCGACAGCCACAACAAGGCGCTCGGCATCGGCTGGACCGAGAACGTCACCACGCAGATCACGATCGACCACAACTGGTTCAGCGGCACGAAGCAGCGCAACCCGTCCGCCGACAACTGCGCCTACGCCCACCTCTACAACAACTACCTCTCCGCGCAGGTCGCGGACGGTGACCCGTTGTGGACGTACGGGAACTGGGCGCGCGGCGCCACGAAGATGGTCATCGAGAACAGCTACTACCGGGACGTCCAGCACCCCTACCAGGCCGACGCCACGGCCGAGCTGGTCCAGCGCGGATCGATCCTGGAGAACACCACCGGCCGCACCGACGCCTGGGGCGCCGCCTTCGAACCGCGTGACTTCTACCCGTACACGCTGGACCGCGCGGCCGACGTACCGAAGCTCGTGACCCGTGACGCGGGTCCGCAGAGGCACATCGGCGCCGCGCCGCACCGCACACACCACTGACCTCCCCCCACGCACGCGTACAGATCCGAGAGAGAAGAGCCGACATGAACATCTCGAAGACGCTCCGGGGGCGTGCCGCGACCGCGGTGTCCCTGACCGCGGTCCTGGCCCTCGCCGCCACCGGTTGTGGTGACGACGGCAGCGACACGGGCACGGAGGGCAGCGGGAAGGGCGAGATCACCTTCTGGGACAACAACGGTGGTCCACGCACCGCCATCTGGACCGAGATCATCAAGGACTTCGAGAAGAAGAACCCGGACATCAAGGTCAAGTACGTCCCGATCCCGATCGCCGACGTCCAGTCCAAGTACGACACGGCCATCGCGGGCGGCGGTCTGCCCGACGTGGGCGGCGTCGGCACGGCCTACCTGGCCAACATCGTGTCCCAGGAAGCCCTGGAGCCGATCAGCGGCCGGCTGGAGAAGTCGCCGCTGAAGGGCAAGCTCGTCGAGAGCATGGTCGAGAGCGTCAGGGCCGCGGCCGGCCGGGGCGAGGACATGTACACCGTGCCGACCTCCGCGAACAACGGCGTGCTCTGGTACCGCACCGACCTGTTCAAGCAGGCCGGCCTGGAGGCTCCCACCACCTGGGCGAAGTTCTACGAGTCCGCCGACAAGCTCACCGACGCGAAGAACAACAAGTTCGGCTACACCATCCGCGGCGGTGCGGGCTCCATCGCCCAGGCCCTGGACGCGATCTACGGCCAGAGCGGCATCACGGAGTTCTGGGACGGCGAGAAGACGACCCTTAACGACCCGAAGAACGTCGCGGCGCTGGAGAAGTACGCCGCCCTCTTCAAGAAGACGACGCCGGCCGCCGACGTCAACAACGACTTCACCAAGATGGTCGCCCAGTGGGACACCGGCACCATCGGGATGCTCAGCCACAACCTGGGCTCCTACCAGGACCACCTGAAGGCGCTCGGCGAGGACAAGTTCGCCGGGATACCCGCCCCCATCGGGGACGGCGGCACGCGCGTCCAGGTCTCGAACCCCGTCGACGGTCTCGGCCTGTTCCGGTCCAGCAAGAACAAGAACGCGGCCTGGAAGTTCATCGAGTTCGCGGCCTCGCACGAGTCCAACAGCAAGTGGAACCAGTCCGCGGGCGCCATCCCGGCCAACACCGAGGCGGCCAAGGACCCGTGGATCGACGAGTCGGAGTCGACCTCGCTCGCCGCGAAGGCCCTCACCGACGGCTCCACCAAGATCGTCGACCTGCCGTACTACCTGCCCGACTGGAACAACATCAGCAAGGCCGACAACGAGCCCGAGTTCCAGAAGCTGCTGCTCGGCAAGGTCACGGCCAAGGACTTCCTGGACAAGATGGCCGAGGAGCTGAACGCCTCCCAGAAGGAGTGGAAGGAACTCGGCAACGGCTGACCCGGTAGTACGCCACGGTCGGCACCCCGGTGACCGGGGGACCGGCGGCGGTCCGGGTCGCACCCCGCCGCCGGTCCCTCTCCCCGGGCTCCACCTCACGTTTGTCCTCCGAGAGGCAGTCCTCCTGTGTCACTCACCCGCAGACAGACGGCAGCCGCGCTCCTCGCGCTGCCCCTCGCCCTCAGCGCCACCCCCGCGCTCGCGCACGGCGGTGGCGGCGGGGGCAGGCCCCGGCCCCGGACACTCCACATCGCGGGCGACTCCACGGCGGCCCAGAAGTACGCCGGCGCCGCGCCCGAGACCGCCTGGGGCATGGCCCTGCCCTTCTTCCTCGGCCGCGCGCTCACCGTCGCCAACCACGCGGTGAACGGCCGGAGTTCCAAGAGCTTCATCGACGAGGGCCGCCTCACCGCCCTCCTGGACGGCGTCCGCCCGGGCGACCTCGTGCTCATCCAGTTCGGGCACAACGACGAGAAGACCGAGGACCCCGCCCGCGGCACCGACCCGTACACCACGTACCAGGAGTACCTGCGGCAGTACGTCAAGGGCGCCCGCGCCCGGCGCGCGGAGCCCGTCCTGATCACCCCGGTCGAGCGCCGGCGTTTCGCCGAGGACGGCACCGCGAAGCCCACCCACGGGGAGTACCCCGCCGCGATGCGCGCCCTGGCGGCCGAGGAGGGCGTGACCCTGATCGACATGCAGGCGCTCTCCCTCGCCCGCTGGCAGGAGCTCGGCCCCGTCGGCACCGAGGCGTACTTCAACTGGCTGGAGCCCGGCGAGTCGCCGAACTACCCCGACGGCAAGCAGGACAACACCCACTTCCGGCCCGACGGCGCCGTCGACGTCGCCAGGGCGACCGCCCGCGCGCTGCTGGACGAGCGGGTGCTCGCCCCGCGCGACCTGCGCCGCCTCGACGACCCGGTGCCCGCGGCGTGGATCACCTGGCCGCAGGCCTGATCCGTTCGCCGCTGCTTCCCTCCGCGCGTTCTCGCGCTGTTCACCCGCACCCTTCCGCGTACGACAGTTAAGGATTCGCCATGCCCGCACGCATGAGACATGTCCGCGCCACCGCCGTGGTGACGGGCTGCGCCTCGCTGGCCCTCGCCGTGTCGCTCCCCGCCCAGGCAGCCCCGAAGCACCACGGCAAGGGCATCGAACGCTCCGTACTCCCGGCAGGCGACGGCTGGGCCTCGGCCGACGGCTCCACCACGGGCGGCGCCGCGGCCACCCCCGAGCACGTCTACACCGTGACCAACCGGGCCGAGCTCATCGCCGCCTTCGAGGACGCGGGGGACGCGCCGAAGATCGTCAGGATCGCCGGCACCGTCCACGGCAACTCCGACGCCGCCGGCACCCCGATCGGCTGCGAGGCGTACCAGCAGGACGGCTACACCCTGGAGAAGTACCTCGCCGCCTACGACCCGGCGGTCTGGGGTACGGCCGAGGTCCCGTCGGGACCGCTGGAGGAGGCACGCGCCGCGTCCGCGAAGCTGCAGGCCGCCGCCGTCAACGTGAACGTCCCGTCCAACACCACGCTCGTCGGCGTCGGCAAGGACGCCACGATCATCGGCGCCAGCCTCCAGGTGAAGAACGTCTCCAACGTCATCGTCCGCAACATCTCCTTCGAGGACACCTACGACTGCTTCCCCCAGTGGGACCCCACCGACGGTGACCAGGGCGCCTGGAACTCCGAGTACGACAACCTCGTCGTCTACGGGTCCCGCCACGTCTGGGTCGACCACAACACCTTCAGCGACGGGGACCGCCCCGACGCCGGCCAGCCCCACTACTTCGGCCAGGTCTACCAGCAGCACGACGGCCTCTTCGACATCGTGCGCGGCGCCGACCTCGTCACCGTGTCGTGGAACGTCCTCAAGGACCACGACAAGACCATGCTCATCGGCAACAGCGACGGCGCCGGGGCCAGCGACCGGGGCAAACTCCGCGTCACCCTGCACCACAACCTCTTCAAGGACGTGAAGGAGCGCGCGCCCCGCGTCCGCTTCGGCCAGGTCGACTCGTACAACAACCACTTCGTCGCCACCAAGGGCTCCGCCTACGGCTACACGTACGGCATCGGCGCCGAGTCCGAGCTCGTGGCCGAACACAACGCGTTCACCGTCCCCAAGGGCTTCGACAAGGCGGCCATCCTCAAGAAGTGGTCCGAGTCCTCCCTCACGGCGGAGAACAACTACGTCAACGGGCGGAAGACCGACCTCATCGCCGTGCACAACGCGGGCGTGCCCGCCGAGCAGCTCACCGAGGGCGCCGGCTGGACCCCGGAACTGCGTACGAAGGTCAACCACCCGCTGGCCGTCCCGCTGCTGGTGGGCCTGGGCGCCGGCGCCGGCAGGCCGACGCTCCGCTGACCCACCCCCGAACCGGCCGGAGCGGCACCGCACCCTTCCACCACCCCGGAAGGCGCCGCTCCGGCTCGCCCCTCTTCGCAAGGAGTACCGCCATGCTCAGCAGACGCCATGCGCTGACCCTGCTCGCGGGAGCGGGCACCGCCCTCGCCCTCGGCGCGCCCGCCACCCACGCCAGGCCCGCGCGCTCCCGCCCCTTCGGCCGTTACGGTTCGCCGGCCCGCCGGCTCGACGCCCGGACGCTGTACGTCGACCCGCAGGGCAGGGGCGACCACACCGGCGTACAGGCCGCCGTGGACGCCGCGTCCGGCACCGGTCACACCCTGGTGCTCGCTCCCGGCACCTACCGCGGGACGGTCCTCGTCACCGCGGCCAGGGCGGAACTCACCCTGATCGGCGCGAGCGGTGACCCCCGTGACACGGTCATCGTGTACGACAACGCGGCCGGTACGCCCAAGCCCGACGGGTCCGGCACCCACGGCACGAGCGGTTCGGCCACCGTCACCGTCCAGGCCGCCGGTTTCACCGCCCGCGACGTGACCTTCGCCAACGACTGGCTGCGCTCCGACAACCCGGAGTACACCGGCACCCAGGCCGTCGCGATCAAGGTGCAGGGCGACCGTTCGGCGTTCTACGGCTGCCGCTTCCTCGGCCACCAGGACACCCTGTACGCCGACAGCCTCGCCCTCACCGCGTTCGCCCGGCAGTACTACCGCGACTGCTACGTGGAGGGGGACGTCGACTTCGTCTTCGGCCGCGCCACGGCCGTCTACGACCGCTGCCACTTCCGCACCCTGACGCGCACCGACCTGGCCTCGGCGCCGTACGGCTTCGTCTTCGCACCCAGCACCGCCGGGGCCAACCCGCGCGGCTACCTGGTCCTGCGCTCCCGGATCACCAGCACAGCCCCCGACGCCCACTACAAGCTGGCCCGCCCCTGGGTGCCCTCCTCGGACCTCACCGCCCACCCGATGCTCACCGTCCGCGACAGTCACCTCGGCGCGGGCATCGACGCGGTCACCCCGTACGGCACGATGTCCTCGGGCTTCCCCTGGCAGGAACAGCGCTTCGCCGAGTACCGCAACACCGGTCCCGGCGCGCGCGTCACCGTCCCCGGCAACCGGCCGCAGCTGACCAGGTCCGAGGCCCGCGCGCACACCACGGCCGACTGGCTGGGCGACTGGCACCCCCGGGGATGACCCGGCGGGCTCCTCCCCGCCCCCACCGGCGTGAGCCCGGCCCGCTGTCCATCCCGCCGGCGCGGACCCGGGCCTGGCCCCGCGCCGGGAGGAAACCTCCCGGCGCGGGGCGTCCTCACCTCTCCGTCACGCCACCGCCTGCACCGCGCGCGTCCCGCCGTCCAGGCTCACCGGGTGGTGGCGCAGCCCCGTCGGGGCCAGCCAGTCGAACGGCTGGTAGACCGCCGGGCCCAGACCCAGGCCCTCGGCCAGCTGCTCGCGCAGGCGGTTGGAGGCGAAGGCGCCGATGACGTTCATCTGGGCGTCCCGGTAGTGGCGCTCCACCTCGTGGCCCTGGGTGACGCCGAACGCGCCGTGGATCTGTACCGCCCGCTGGGTGATCTCCACGGCGAGCTCGGTGGCGTACACCTTCAGCATGCCGATCAGCTGGCGCGCCGGACTGCCCGAAGCACGCTCACGCAGAGCCCGGCGCGCAAGTACCCGGGCCGCGTCCAACTGTGCCCGGGAGTCCGCCAGTTGCGCCTGAACTCCCTCCATGTGCGCGAGTGCGCGTCCGAAGGACACCCGTGCCTGGGCGTGGCGCACCGACGCGGTCAGCGCCGCCTCGGCGGTCGCGATCGCCGCGATCGACACCAGCAGCCAGCCCCACGTCATGCCGTCCGACAGCGCCTGGAACGGGACCGGGACGACGTCCGCCTCAGGGACGTACGCGTCCGAGAGGACCAGCCCGCCCCACGGCATCGCGCGCAGGCCCATGTGCGGGGTCTCGTAGCGCTGCACCCCCGGCTGGCGCAGGTTCACGAAGGCCAGGCACCAGTCGGGGCCGTTGTCCCCGGGGCCCTTGTCGCGGCGCGCCAGGGTCACGGACAGGTCCGCGGTCGGCGCGTTGGTGATACGGGACTTCTCGCCCCGGATGACGTACCCGCCGCCGGGCCGGCCCGACGGGCGGACCGTGGTGCGGTAGGTGCTCGCGTCGCTGCCGGCCGTCGGCTCGACGATGCCGAAGCAGGCCGTCCGCTCGCCGGACAGCAGCGGGCGCAGCAGCTGCTCGTGGTCGCGGAGGCTGCCGTACGTGGCGATGAGGCTGCCGCACAGCAGTGCGGACACCGTCGCGGACCAGTACGTGCCCGAACAGGCCCTGGCCAGCGCCTCCATGGCGTCGAACTGGGCGTCGGCGTCGGCGCCGGAGCCGCCGGCCTCGGCCGGGTGGAACAGCCGCAGATACCCGCTGTCGATCAGTTCGTCCCAGTTCGCGGCCGGTATCCGGCCTTCGGCGTCGGTGGCCGCGGCCCGGGACGCGATGCCCGGGAAGGCCGGCGTGCTTTCTTCGGAGCGGGGTCGGTCGTTCATGGTCCTCACCTTCAGCCGAGTCCGAGCATGGAAGCCGCGACGACGGGGCGCAGCACCTGCGCGCCGCCGCCGGTGCGGGAGAGGAACAGTGCGTCGCGGTGCGCGCGTTCGGCGAGGCCGTCACCGGTCCCGGCGAGTGGTCCGGTCAGGCCGGCCGCCGCCCGGGTGACCCGGTCCGCCGCGTCGGCGACGAACAGCCGTGCCGCGGCCGCGTCCTGGAGCGGGAGAGCGCCGCCGTCATCGAGACGGGAGGCGGTCCGGCGTAACAGGCCCTCGGCGAGTTCGACCTGGGTGGCGAGGTCGGCGAGCGCGAAGCGGGTGGCCTGGTCGTGGGTGAGCGGGCGGCCGAACAGCTCCCGGCCCCGCGCGGCCTCCAGGGCGTCCCGGGCCAGGGCGCGCATGACGCCGAGCCAGGGCGCGCTGCAGTACACCCAGTCCAGGACCGCGAGCAACGGCTCCACCTCGGCTGCCGCGCCCTCGACCGTGCCCAGGACCGACCCGTCGTCCACGTGGGCGCCGTCGAGCAGGAGATGTCCCCAGGGGCAGGTGTGCATGGCCGCCGGGCCGCCCTCGGTGACCAGCAGGCCCGGCGTGGCCCTGTCCACCAGGAAGGTGGTGCGGCCGCCGCCCTGGTGTGCGGCGACGACCAGGAAGTGGTGGGCGACGGGTGCGCCGGCCACCAGATCCAGGCGTCCGGTCAGGAGCCAGCCGCCCTGCCCGGCGGGTGCGGGGCGCGCGGTGACGGCGGGGGCGACGGCGCCGCCGTGCGTCTGGCGCAGCGACAGCGCGCCGAACCACTCGCCGGAGGCCATGCGCGGCAGGTAGCGCTCGCGCTGGCGCGGGGTGCCATGGGCGCGCAGAGGGACGGTGGCCAGGACCGCGTGAACGGCCACGGCCAGGGCCAGCCCGGGATCGCGGGAGCCCTCGGCGAGCCCTTCGAGCAGGGCCAGTCCCTCGGCCGCGGTGCTGCCGCCGCCGCCCAGGGACGCGGGCACCAGGGGTCCGGCCAGAGAGGGCCCGGGTTCCGCGCGTGCCAGTTCGGCGAAGAGTGCGGGGTCCCAGCTCCGGTCACGGTCGCGTTCGGCCGTGGTCGGCCAGGCGAGCCGGCCGGCCAGCTCACGGGAGCGTTCGAGCGGGCCGGCGCCGAGACCGGTGGCCGCCTCCGGGTCCGTACGGAGTTCGGGCTGTGCGAGCACCATTGGATCTCCCCTCGTTCACGGGGCCTTCCCGGCCCCGGCGTGCACGGGTTTCGAAAAGGACGTCCTTGAATTCGCGTACGTGGCATTCCCGGCCGGCAGAGGATTCATGAATACGGGTCATGAAGACGGGCCACCGGGGAATGCGGTCACCATAGTCGGGTGGTAGCGGGCTTCTCTGGTCCAGGACGCCGATTTATCGGACGAATGAGCGAAGTTTTACGCAACTCGACTCTGTGTCATCCAGGTTCCAGTGGTGCCGACCTGACCTGACGTTCCTTGGCGGGACTTGACACGACGTGCATTGCCCCAGCCCACCGGACCCTTGCATCATTTTTTCAGCGCTCCACGGCGTGCCGCTCCAGCGGGATCGTCCGCACGGGTTCCAGTGGCCGCCAATTCAGCATCACGCCAGGGACGGTCCGTCGGAAAGCCGTTCCAGAAAGCCTGAAAGAGAGGGAACGCGCCATGGCAGTCACCCCCGCAGAGACAAGTCTTCCCGTACCGCCCCATCTGTCCGACGCGACCCTGCGCGACTCCGCGCACATGGCGGGCGTCGAGTTCGGGCCCCGCGACGCGGCCGAGATCGCCCGGCTCCTGGTCAGGACCGGCATCGACCTCGTCGAGGTCGGCATGGTCTCGGGCCCCGGCTCCAAGGACGCCGCCCTGATCGAGGCCACCCACGAGGCCATCGGCCCCGAGCGCAGTATGACGCTCGTCGTGGTCCGCGACCGCCATCAGGTGGCCACCGCCCTCGACGAGGCCGCACGTCTGGGCGTGCGCCACATCATGTACTCCATCCCCACCTCCGAGCAGCACGCGAAGCTCAAGCTGGACTCGCCCAGCGCCAAGTTCCTCCACGTAGTGGCCCGTTCGGCGATCTCCCAGGCCAAGGACCGTGGCTTCCACGTCACGTTCAGCGGTGAGGACGGTGCGCGCACGCCCAGGGAACGCCTGGTCCCGTACGTCGAGGCCGGCTTCGAGGCCGGTGCGGACCGGTTCCGGCTCGCCGAGACCGTGGCGTACCTCTCGCCCTGGCAGATGGAGGAGGTCATCTCCGACATCACCGTCATCGACGGCTCGGAGATCGAGATCCACTCGCACAACATGCTCGGCATGGCCGTGGCCAACTCCCTGGCCGCGGTCCGCGCCGGTGCCCGCTGGATCTCCGCGACCGTCGGCGGTATAGGCGAGCGCGGCGGCAACGCGCCGCTCGCCGAACTGCTCACCGCCCTGCGCGTGATCCACGACGACCGGCGCTTCGACCTGACCCACCTGACCGAGCTCTCCCGCATCGCCCTGCGCGGCGCGGGCCTGGGCGAGGCCTTCCAGTCCGGCCCGACCACCCCGCACGCCTTCGCGTACGAGCTGCCCGGCCAACTGCTCCACCCGGAGGCCTACGAGACGCTCCCCGCCGAACTCGTCGGCAACACGCGCGAGTTGAAGGTCAGGACCCGGCTCACCGGCGCGCTGGTGCGCTGGGCGCTCGACGACTCCGGGGTCGTCGTCGACATCGACGCCTTCACCCCCTGGCTCGTAGCCCGACAGGAAGCCGAGGGCGCGCCCCTGCTGGACCGTGACGCGATCCGCAAGGCCGCCGTCGACTTCCAGAACGTCTGAGCCGTCCCGCACGGCCCTGCACCCCCGCCCCGCCCCCACCCCCGCACCGCCCCCCAC
>NZ_JNXG01000012.1 GCF_000717025.1 Streptomyces atroolivaceus | reverse complement strand
CATGTTCTGGAATCCGCCGACCGCCTTCGACAAGTCGCTCTTCGACAAGATCGTCGGCGCGCATCAGGGTCCTGACGGTGAACCGCTGCTCCGGTTCAGTCCCGGGAACGAGTACGCCCAGCTCACCCGGCCCGCGCCGCTCACGCGGACGCCCTCCCTGTCTCCGGCCACGCCGGTCTCGCAGGAGGACGTGCGCGGGCCGTCGGCGGAAGTCGTCCGGGCGGACGGTCTCGCCTTCCACCGGGTGGCCGCCCGGGGCGACGGGGACTGCCTCTTCCGGGCGGTGCTCGACAGCGCGCGCAGCCGGGACGTGCCCCCGGCCTGGGCCTCGCGGAGCATCGCCGGACTGCGTGGTCTGGTGCGTGACCGCGTCGCCGGGTCCGAGCTGGGCACCGTCGCCGACGCCGCCGTACCGGACCCGGTGTTCACCGTGGTGGACGACCTGCGGATACGCGCCCTGGCCGGGGTCGACGACGCGGACGACCAGCGCCGGATCGCCGACTCCTGGAACCGCATCGCGCGAGAGGTCGTCACCGACGGGGACGCCGGCAGATGGCAGCAGATCCTCGCCGACAGCGACTTCCCGCAACTCGCCGAGATCGCACCCACCCCCGCCGACGCGCGGCGCCTCGGCGGCCGCGGCCTGCTCGCCGCCGCCGCCGAGCGCCCCGGGCTGTGGTCGTCCCCCTTCGCCGACCTGCTCCCCGACGCGCTGGCGCACACCCTCGACCTCGATCTGCGCCTCGTACGGCCCGACCCGCAGGTGACGGGCGCACTCCTCGTCACCGGGCTGCATCCGGGTGGCATCGGCAGCCCCCTGTACGTGGCGTACAACGGATCGGACCACTACGACGCCCTGGTGCCTACCCCGGAGCCGGCGCCGGACCCGGTCACGCCCATCGTGCCGTCGGTCTCCCAGGAGCCGGACGGTTCCGACCCGTTCGGGGAGTGGCTGCGCAGCATGGCCGGCATCACCGGTCCCGATGACGCCGAGGCTCCCGACCGGGGCGACCCGGTACCGCTGGAGACCCAGCTCGAACGGCACCGCCCGGCGCGTCTGCTGACCGGCGAGGACGCCCGCCCGCCGGCGCCCGCACCGCGCACGGTCACCTTCGAGGACGGCAGCAGGCTGCCCGCGGTCCTCATCAGGCCGGGCGCCGATCCACGCGACAGCGCCCCGGACGGGGCTGCGCAGGGCTCGCCCACCGGCCTGCTCGCCGGGCCCGGCGTGCTCACCCTGCGCTCGCCCGAGGCGGTGGCGCGCGAGATCCTCGACAAGGTTCCCCCGAAGGTGCGGGCACGGTTCGACGAGGCGGAGCTGCTGCGTCTGCTGACCGACCAGCCCTCGGCCTTCACCGCCCCGCGCGGCGCCCGCGTCGTGGGCCGGGAGAAGTCCGGGGTCGGGCTGGAGATGACGGTCGAAGCCATCCCGTACCACCGCTGGGAACGCTTCTCCGACGTGGGTGGTGCCACGGTCCGCGTGGACACGATGCGCCGCGGGCAGGCAGGCACGGGCGGCGGGCGCAGTGTGGGCTTCGGGCGGCGGATCGCTGCCGGTGTCGGCATGGGACCGCCGCTCAACTGGCTCCTGAAGATCGGTACCTCCCTGGGCTGGAGCCGCAGGACGGACTACTCCCAGGGCACCGCGGCGTACCACCAGGGGGAGCACCGCGCCCACGAGGGCTCGCACCTGCACCTGGACGACGTCTACTACAAGGTGCGGGTCGAGCGGGTCACCGAGGCACCGGGCACGTCCGGAACGGACAGCCCGCCGACCGGCACCACCGCCCCGCCCGCGCAGGGGCCGCGCTGGCAGCGCACCCAGGTGCACCACGCTGAGTTCGGCATGCGGGACGGGCTGAGCTGGCGGCTGCCGGACGACCTCACCGTGCCGTTCACCGGCCCCCGCCGGGCGCCGGAGACACTGACCTTCCCGGACGGGGTGGAGCCACGGCTCACCGACTCCACCGGTCTGTACCTGACGGCCCCGCCGGAGGACGTCGCGCTGGCCGTCTCCGGGGCGCGGCCAGGCAGTTCGGCGCACCGCACGACGGTCTCCTACGTCCGCCCGGGGAGGCTGCTCGGGCTGTTCGGGCGGCTCACCGGGCCGGTCAGCGGGCCCGAGCTGACCCGTGGCAGCGGTCAGCACCCGCTGGGTCACCTGGTCGTGGAGCGGTCGGTGCCGCACCGCGCCGTGCTGGTCACCGAGTCCGTCAAGGCGGAGGTGCGCGACCTCACCCAGACCACCTACCAGAACCAGCGCGGCCACGTCCGCGACACGCGGTTCGGGTTCCAGGTCACCGCCGGGCCGAATTACACCCTTCTCGGGCCGGAGACCGACGTACGTCTCCAGGGCGGCCCGCTGGTACGCGCGGACCTCGCCGCCGGGCGGGGCCACTACCTGGGCACCGACGCGGCCCGCAAGGTCACCGGCCGGATCCGCAACCATCCGACGGCGCTCTACCAGGTGGAGCGCACCCTGATGGTCCGCAAGGCCGGTGAACCGGCGTCCGCGGCCCGGCCGGTGCGAGTGGTCAGCCTCGACTGGATCTCCACCCAGGACGCCCGCCGGCTCGCGGGCTGGGACGGCCGTACGCCCGGCCGCACGGGACCGAACCCGGACGCCGAGCCGCCGGTGCCGTGGTACCTCACCCGTGAGGACCCGGTGCACCTGGGCGGCCAGGTCCGCGCGGAGGGCTTCCGTCCGCAGGCACGCGCCCAGGCGCAGCCGCCCGCGACCCAGCAGCAGACATCGCCGCCGGCCGCGCAGCAGACACCGCCGCCGACCCAGCAGCCGCCCGCGACCCAGCAGCAGACGCCGCCGACGCCCCAGCAGCCGGTCCCGCCGCAGGACGGCACCGCCCCCCAGGACCCGATGCGGGTCTTCACGGACGCCGTCCTGGACACCCTGCACCGCTCGTACCCGTCGCTGTTCGTGCCGCCGCTGATGCTGCGGCACCCCCGGCTGGCCCGGCTCTGGTACGGCGACGGGCGGATGCGGACCGCGCTGCACAACGACCGGCAGGTGCGCGAGGCCCTGAACCGGCCCACCCTGACGCAGAGTCTGGACGAGCTGACGACCACCGGGGTCCCGGTCACGCTCACCGAGGACGGCAAGGTGCGCCGCGGCCACCACACACTGATCCTGCGGGCGCGGCTGGCCGACCGCCGGTTCGAGACCACCATGAGCGAGCGGTCGCTGCGTAACGCGGTGATCGGGAACGAGGTCTCCGGCCAGGGACAGCAGGAGTCCAGCACCTACTCCGCCGGTGTCGAGGTGGGCGTCTCGCCCCGCGACCACGACAAGGTGCCCGAGGCCAACCTGCCGCGCCGGACCGGCAACGTCTCGGTAGGCGCCCGCTACGCCCGCGCCTACCAGAAGGGCACCCGGAACACCGTCACGGTCGCCCACGACCACCTGACGTTCCAGAACGGCGCCGACCTGTACAGCTACGAGGTGGAACTGGGAGCGTCCTTCGAGGGCCACCGCCGCCCGCGCGGCTGGGCCCGGCTGCTGTCGGTCGGACTGCTCGGCGCGGGCGTCTTCGTCAGCAAGGTCGAGGAGCGCCCGCTGTTCAGCAGGGGCACCGAGACCGTGGGACGGGTGGAGCTGGCCGTGCCCGCGGCGCACGGCTCGGACCGCCATGCCCCCGCCGACCCGCCCGCCGACGGCTCGGCACCCGTGCCCGCCCCCACGCCCGTGCCGCAGCGCCTCTCCGCCGTCGAGGCCGACCAGCTCCTCGACGGCACCCGCCCGCTGCCCAGGGCCGACTCGGACGACCGGAAGCTCGTCCGGCGGCTGCTGAGCGCTCCGCACGTGGTGCTCAGCGCCGAGGGCGGCCCGCAGCGCCAGCAGCTGATGCAGGACACGGCCGACCGCGCCTCGGGCACCTCCTGGCACGTCAGCGCGCCCGGGGCGCCGGTCCGCACCGCGCTGCGCCGGGCGATGGCCAATCTCGGTGTGGCCGGGCAACTCGGTCAGTACCTCGGCCCGTTCGGCTCACGGGTCGCCGGGCTCAACGGCGCGGGGCCGTTCCGGACGCACTACCTGAAGGCGGCGATCCGCGGCGAGCTGGACAACGTACGGGTCAGGAGCGATCCGAAGCCGGCCAGCCTGGAAGCCACCATCGGCAACGAGCACCGGGTCGTCGGCAGCGGGAGCACCGTCTCGCGCACCACGCTGGGCGTCCAGGGCGGCCTCATGCCGTTGCAGCAGCTCCCCGGCAAGCAGGCGGTGGTCGGCTCGTACTCGACCGCGCTCCAGTACGCCTGGGGCAAGGGCCGCGGAGTCTCGCAGGCCCTGACCCGAGGACGCAACACCACCCTGACCTTCGCCGGGCGGATGTACCTGGTGGTCGCCGACGCCGCCGAGACCGTGGCGGTGCGGGACCGCTGGACGGCCGCGATGGGCACGGTCGGCACCCGTGCCGGGTCCCGCGTCAGCTCCGCCGCCGGTCGGCTGTCGGAGCGCCTCGGGCGCGGTCTGTCACCGCGCGGGGCCGCCGCCGCGCTCCAGCGGATCCGTGACGCGGTGATGTTCCACCTGCCCATGCAGGACGTCATCGAGGCCGGGCTCGCCCCGGACGGGATGGGCACCACCACACCGAGCAACCTCGGCGGCGGCTACCGCGTGCCGGCCTTCCTGCGCGGGCGCCGCTTCCCCACCCATCCCAGCGGTCAGCTCGACGCGAGCCGGGCGGCACAGCAGCTGCTGCCACGCCTGGAGAAGATCGGCGTGCCCTCGCACGACCGGGAGCAGGTCCTGCAGCGGCTGTCGCCGGACTTCCTGCGCGCCCATCTGCACGAGCTGACCACCGACGGAATGAGCCTGCCGGTCCGCTACCGCGCGTGGTCCAGGCCGCACCACCTCCCGGTCGGAGGCAGCCCGGGGCAGATCCGCTTCAAACTGACGCCGGTCACCACGACCGTGCAGCGGCTGCGTACGGGCCTGGAGCTGGAGGACTACCGGAACACCGCCCGCGACGGCGCCTCCAGCTCCTCCCAGGACCGGGGCGCCGACCTCACCCTGAGCGGCGGTCAGCGCGCGGCGGGCGATGGTGTCCTCGTCGCCAACCCCTCGCTGCAGGGCACGGCGGCCAAGCAGCGGGCGAGCAACCGGACCGAGACCGACGGCAGTACGGCGATGCCGAACATCGCCACGACGCAGGCCCACGCGGAGATCGTCACCAGTTACATCCTGACCGTCACCATGACGGACACCGCCGGTGACCCGCTCGCGCCCCGAGCCGTCGCGCAGGTCGGCACCCTCAACGAGATCGCCCCCGCGGGTCTGCTCACCCCGGTGGGCGACGGTGACGACGGCGCGGTCACCGAGCAGGACGTGCCGGCACCGGAGCGTGCCGTACGCCTGCTCACGGCCGACCAGGCCCGGCCGGAGGCCGTCTCCGCCTGGCGGACCTCCCAAGACGGCACGAGCGACGCGGACGCCGACATCCTGCCCTTCGACGACCGGATCGGCTCCGGGATCCTCGCCGTGGACATCCGGGGCGCGGCCGGGGTGCACGACGCGCTGACCCTCGCCACCGCCCGCGCCGACGGCCTCGGGGACGGCGACCTCGGCCGGCGGCACACCGGCCAGATCCTCGCCGGACGCGTGCGCATGGCCCGCCTCACCCCGCTCACCGGGCTCGGCACCGCTCCCGGGCAGGCGCAGCAGGAGGCCGCGTCGCAGGGTGGTCTGACCGCCGGCTTCCGCGAGGCGCTCGGCGCGGAGGGCTCCCGGCTGCCCACCCAGTCCTCCGCCCACTTGTTCGGGCAGTCGCACACCGCCGACTCCCGCCTCTACGCGAAGATGCACCGCCGGGGCGCACGGCTGCTCGCCGTGGAGAGCAAGCCCCGCATGGAGGCCATGCAGCGGCGTAAGACCTCCGACGCGCTGGAAGCAGGCACCACCGACAACGTCGAGGGCGCGGCGGGCACCGCCCCGCTGGCCGGCAACAGCAACGCGGGTGTGACCAACCCCGGAGCCACGGTCCCGATCGCCGGCACGAACGACAGCACCGCGCTCAAGGGCGCGGCGGACACCACCCTCGGCACCCACGTCAAGGTCGTCACCGACCGCAGCATGCTGTTCGCGGTGCCGGTGACCTGGCTCGCGGTGGCCGAGGTGGACCACCGGATCACCCACAGCCGCGCCATGCGAGCGCTCGGTGCGCCCCCGCGCGGACCACGCGCCGCCGAGGCCGGGACCACGGCGCTGGTCTGGCTGCGTGAGGACATAGCCCGCGACTACGGCCTCCTGGACGACGGCACGTTCCCGGACGAGGTGGGCGCGGCCTGGGACGACATGGCCAAGGCGGCCGCCGACCTCGCCACGGCCGAGAAGGAGTACTACGAGGCCCGTGCCCGGGCCCGCGAGGCGTGGCTCTCGCTGAGCCAGGCGGAGCGGACCGCGCTCGGCGACGACGACCCCCGCCTCGCGACCGCGCTGCCGCGGGACCTCGCCCAGGCCCCGGCGGTCGCCACCTGGCAGGCGGCCCGCGAACAGGTACGGCTGTGGGAGGCGCGCACCGACGAGGCCGCCGCCGACCATCACCGGCTGCACCTCGCCGCCTCCCGCCTCACCGCCCATCACCAGGGCTCGGCGTCAGTACCGGTGCCCGACCGGCCTCAGGAGTACGCCGCACCGGAATGGCGCTCCGAGGCGCCGGAGCCGTACGGGATCGACGACGGCGCCGGCTCCGCCCCCCGCACCCTCACCTCGCCGGACGGCGCCACGGTGCGCGAGGTGCACGACGTGCCGCACGACGGCGCCTCGTTCTTCCACGCGCTGCTCGCCGCGGCCGAGGTCCGGGGCCGGCTGCCCCACCTGCTCGGCAGCGACCTCGCCGCCCGGTTCACGGCCGCTCCCGGCGACCCGGAGGTCACCGCCGAAGCCATCGGTGCCGCCCGGGACCGACTCGCCTGGGCACTGGGCGAGGACGCCAACGAGGATCTGCTCGACGGCCTCGCCCTCGACGTCGCCGACACCTTCACGCAGGACGAACTGGACACCGCCGGCGTGGTGCTGACTCCGGCCCAGCAGGCCGAGTTCGACGCCTTCGGCCGTCTTCCGCTGACGTTCTGGGGGACGCCCGACCAGCGGGTCGCGCTGGCGACCGCGGCCCTGGCCCGTCCGTTCGCGAGCGAGCCCGGCCCGGCCCCCGCCGGGCAGCAGGACGGCGTAGGGGCCCCGCCCGGGCGCCGCGCCGGGGACCACGGCGGCGCGGACCTGCTGCCGGCCCTCGCCGCACGGGTCCTCGGCACCCCGCTGACCGTGGTGACCGGTGAGGGCCGCGATCAGCTGTTCCTCCCGCACGGCGTCGACCCGGCCGCCGTCGACCCGGCCGCCGACCCCGTGCTGTTCGCCTCCGACGGCTTCTTCCACGCCGCCCTCCCGCCGGGCACCCCGGCCCCGGTCACCGCCGCGCTGCCGGCCGCGGCGACCGCCGCGACCGCGGGCGAGACCACGACCGGGCAGCCGGCTGAGCCGCCCGTGCACCGCAGTCACACCACCGCGCCCTGGCTGCCGCCCGCCGACAGCAGCCACCCGCGCTACCGCCTCGCCCGCGACGGCGTCCTCACCGCACCCGACGGCGCCACCTACACCCAGGGGACGCCCACCGGACGCGGCAACGGCTTCTTCGGCGCGCTCTCCTCGGCCCTGCGCCACGCCGCCGGACAGCCCGGACTCGACCGCCGGGAGGCGGCACGGCTGCGCATGCGCGCCGGAGCGTCGCCCGCCCAGCTGCTGCGCCTGAACGGCCTTCCCGGCGACGTCGCCGGGCGCGACGCCCTGTTCGGCCCTCCGCCCATGAACCTGCGCCCGGGAGCGCCCGCGCCGAGCCGTGAGGCCCTTGACGGCCACCTGCGCCGCCACCTCACACACGCGCCCTGGGGCCCCGGGGCCGACCGGGCGGTGGCCGAGTGGGCCTCCGCGGTGACCGGTGCCACCGTCACCCTGGTGGAGGAGAACGGCACGGCCCACACCTACCCGGGTCCGTCCGCCGACGGCCCACACCTCCGACTCCGGCGCCGGGGCGGTGACTTCGTACCGCTGGTCGAGCGCACCCCCGCCCCGCCCGCTCCACAGCCCGCCCCGCCCGTGTCGCATCAGGACCCGGCCGCCGTTCCCCTGCCTCCGTCTCCGGCCGGCAGCGACCTGCCTGGGCTCCCGGGGCTCCCGGGTGAGGAGGAGGCGTACGAGCTGAGCACCCTGTCCGGCGCCGAAGCCGCCAAGACGCCGGAGGCGGCAGACACCGAGGACGGGCCGTTCCCCCTGCCGCCGTCCGCGCCCACCCGGCGCTCCGGAGCCGATGCGCTGGGGCAGTTCCACTTCGCCGATGGCAGCGACACCGACGGCAGCAACGACACCGACACCGACAGCGAGAGCGGGCCCCCGGACGTCGATCTGGCGCAGTTCCGCTTCGTCGACGACAGCAGTGACACCGACAGCGAGGACGGTTCCCCGGACGCCGCCCAGGAGGCGTGGCTCGACCTCCTCTTCGGAGCAGCCGCCAGGCACGACCACTCGCCCGAGACACTGGTCGACACGGTGTCGTCGCTGCGGGAACTCGCCCTGGGGGAGGCGGCGCCGTCGTCCGTCGCCACCGGCGAGCTGGACGCGTTGCACGACCTGACCAGGCGCGTGCTGGACCTCGGCCCGGACGCCCCGGTGCACGGACAGCACCTGCTGCTCCTCGGATCTCTGGCCCTGAGCGCCTCCCCTGACGAACTGTCCGACGCCGACGCCCTCGCCGACTACCTGACACAGCACGACTCCGTCCTGGGCGAGGACACCCGGTTGGTGTCGGAGGCCGGTACCGGGAGGAACTGGACCGGCACCGGGAACCAGGCGCCGCCCTTGAACTCGTACGCGGTGGAGGGCGAGGACGGGGGCCAGGTCACCTGGACCGCACCCTGGCCGGAGTCGTACGTGGTCCTCGCCCAGGAGGGCGCGGACGCCGTTCACCTGATGACGCCGCACGGAAGGCTCACCCTGGACGACCCCGGTGAGTTCGCACGGCTCGTCGCACGGGACCCGGCGCGGCCCGCGGGAGCCGATGTCGTCCTGGCCTTCCCCCACGGTGACATCGCGTCCCTGGCACGGCACGTGGCCGACCTGACGGGCTCCAAGGTCTGGTACTCGGAGCACGGCCCCCGACCGTCGACGGACTGGCGGTCCGGCACCGACCACATCACCCTGGGGCCGGTCCCCGGCGGCGCCCGCACGGCATGGGCCTCCACCGGACCGGGCGCGGACGACACCGGCGAAGCGGACGTCGCGGACATCGTCGACCTGTACGAGAACGGGTCCGAGGCCGCTGAGGGAGTCGAGGCACGCCGGCCCAAGCCGCTGACCACCACGGACTACGGCGTCGTGGACCACAGCGGTGACGGCGTGCTCTTCCGCAAGCCCGGCATCCTCGAGGGCGTCTGGCGGCCCCCGCAGGCGCTGGCGAACCTGGAGGGCGCCCCGAGCCTGGCCATGTCCGTACAGGGCTACCACGAGACACTCGCCACCCAGCGGCCCGAGCTGCGGATCTCCTCGGACCGTACGCTCGCGGTCGAGAACGGTGCGTACGGACAGCAGGTCTTCGCGACGGCGGAAGCCGTCGCCCGCGCGTCGGTCGGTCTGGCGCGTGCGGACCTCGCGGTGCGTCTGCGGACCGACGAGGACCTGAGCATCCTGCTGCCCACCCCCGACGGGGGCATGAAGCGGCTGTTCCGCGTGACGCCCGACTTCCTGACCCGCTCCGGGCAGTCCTCGGAGGAGGTCTGCCGGGACTTCGCCGACATGCTGGCCGACAACTCCCGCACGTCGCACATGGTCTTCCGCGATCCCCGCACCGGCCTGGTGGTCACCGCGCCGGTCAACGCCTCCGACGGGGCGGAGGTCACCGGCACGCACCACCTCGCCGACGCCCTGAGCCACGTCGCGGACGGCGACGTGGCGCCCGACAGGGTGGATCCCGCGTGGGCCTCCTCGTACGTCCGCCGGGACGACCGGCCCACCGGTGGTGGCGACGGACCGCTGCCCGGCCATGCCTACGGCAGCGCGCTCAGCCTCGACCAGCCGGTGGACCCGCGCCGTGACGCACTGTCGGACGCCGCGAAACGGATCGGGGTCAACGAGCACGCGTGGGCCGGCGTCGGCGAGGGATACGTCGTCCAGTCCGTCGCGACGGCCGGCGCCGAGGGCCAGCCGAGTCTGGAACACAACTACGCAAAGCCGCAGTCCGGCAGCAGTCGCTCGCACTTCGGTTACCACTTCGCCACCGTGGTCCTGGCCAGCGAGGACGGCAGTCACCAGATCTCCCTGGAGAACCACGCGCGGTCCTCGCAGCGGAACGCCCGGCACCGCGGTGAGGCGAGGGCGAATCTGAGGGGGCACAACCTGGACGTCCTGCGGGAGGCCGCGGAGCGACTTCGCGGGGAGATCGAGCGGCGGCAGGAGGCCGGCGAGGACGAACATCTCACCGAGTTGCGCGGCCATCTCGATCTGACGCTGGCCCTGGCACGGGCGAAGCAGGCCCAGGCGGAGATGCGCGCGGCGCCCGCCGGCTCACCGGAGCGCGCCGCAGCCGAGCGGACGCTGGAGGGTGCCACCCGCACCGCCGCGCAGCGCATCGGACAGCTCGAACAGGTCATTCCCGGCAAGAGCCAGTGGTACATGCGGATGTACTCCCAGCGGCCGGGCGAGTCGGCCCACGACACCAACGCGGAACTGCTGGAGGACAGGCCGGCCGCCGAGGCGAACCCGCTCACCGCCGTCGTGCTCCGCGGCCAGCAGGCACTGCCGATGACCATTTCCTTCGAGAAGGGCGACCAGCAGCCGCCCGACGCTGCGAAGCCCCCTATGCAGTACCTGGCCAAGATCGTGGCCAGGACGGCGATGTGGAACGCCGCCAACGGGCTACGGCTTCCGGACGTCAAGGTCACCGGTCTGCGCAGCGGGCGCCTGACGGGCCGGGACCTCGCGAAGGCTCGTGCCGAGGCGGTCGCGGCCTCGTTCCGGCAGGAGCTGGCCGAGGCGCTCACGGCGCTCCAGGACGGAACACCGCGACCGCACCTCACCGCCGACGTGATCACCGTCGTCCCGGCTTCGGAGCGCGGCCGCGGCTCCGCCACCGCCGACGCGGGCACCGGCACCGTGGACATCACGGTCGACGACCACCGCGGCGGACTGCGGAAGGTCGCCACCCGGGGTCCGGGCGGCTCCCGGTCCGGAGGCCTGCCGGGCGGCTCGCCCGACGACGGACTCGACCCGGTGACGGAGCAGTGGCCGATCGGCCGCCCGGTCACCGTCATGCGGCCCCGCTTCGGCGGCGTCGACCCGGCCTCCGTCGTGCCCGCCGCCGACGTCCCAGCCACTGCCGCGCCCGCGACCGACGCGCCGGCCGGCACCGGGACCGGGAAGGGCAAGGCCCCGGCTGCGGCGACCGCGGACGACGCCACGGCCACCACGGACCCTCAGCCGAACCGGTGGTTCACGTACACGCGCCCGGCCGAGTCCCGCTCGGAGCCCTTCCGCTACGAGGTCGCCGACACCGGGCACATAAGGCTCCCGGACGGGGCGGAGATCCCGCCGACCGGTTGGACGCGATTCGGCCACGACTTCGTCCACGAGGCGACTGGCGCGATCCTGCGGGGAGACAGCGGCTGGATCGGACGCGTCGCCAACATGGACACCCTCTCGGTCGTCATGGCCGACCTGGACCAGGACTCGGCCCCCCACCGGATCGCGGCGGACGCTTCGGCCCTGTACCTGGTGCCGGAGGACGGCGGCGACACGGCCCTGCGCATCCCGCTCCGGGAGACCACCGATTCCACCGAGCCGCCCCGCGCCGCCCTCGACGCCCGGCCCCGGTACGTCGTGCGCTCGGCCTTCGACGTCCGGCGCTTCACCCACGGCGGTGAGACCGTCACCGACCTGACCGTGCGGATCGCCTTCCGCCCGGGAGACGGGCAGACCGACACCGACGCCGTCATGGCGCGGGTACTCGAAGGCGTGGAGGAGTTCTACAACGGTCCGGGACACGAGCTGCCCAACGGCGACCGGCTGCACGTCACCGTGGAGGCGGTCCGAGCGGACGGAAGCCCCCACCTGACGGTGGATCTCGTCGGCCGGGACCAGCAGATGAACCAGCGGGCGTGGTGGGCCGACGCCGATCCGGTGGAGTTCGCGCACGAGCTGGGTCACCAGCTGTTCCTGCGGGACGAGACACGCGACGCGAGCAACGCCGACCGGCTCCACGCGCCGGGCAGCCTGCTCGGGCCGTTCCGCGAGCAGGCCCCCGACGGCCTCGCGCAGAGCGGTCTGCGCCCGCGCCACCTCCAGCTCTGGGCGGCGCTGGCCGGAGACATCGAGCCGCACACCCCTCCGGAGGGGACGACCTGGGCGGACGCGCGGAAGAGCGCGCCGGCGGAGATCCGGGAGCCGGCATGGGTCGACCCGGTATCGCTCCCGGAGGCCTCCCCGCAGACCGGCCCTGATGGTGCGGTGCCGCCACCGCTGCCCCCCGCAGCCGCTCTGCCCACCCTGGCGGAGGCGTCCGACGAGTCGGACTCCGACGACGAGGACGACGACGAGCGGCCGTTCTGGGCCGAACCGGCATGGCTGGACACGCTGTTCGGCCCTCAGCGCGGCACGATTGCGCGCGCCCGCCTCCGGGAGACCTCCGAGGCGCTGTACGACCTCGTCCGGGCGGAGGCGGACGCGCACCCGACGGCACAGACGCTGCGAGACGGCCTGAAGCGCGTCACCCGTCAGGTGCTGCACATGGGGGGCAGGACCCGGCCGGGTCCCGCGGACTTCCTGCTGCTCGGCTCGCTGGCGCTCGACGCCTCTTCCGACGACCTCGCGAGCGTCGACGACCTCGCCCTGTACTTCGTCGAGCGGCAGATCGAGACCGGCCGGGGCGCCCTGGACGAGGGCACGCTGCTGCGCGACGAGGAGGGGAACGCCACCGGCCGCGACTACACCCGACCGGGGCAGCCCACCCCGGAGCTGGCGTCCTACGCCGTCCGGGGCCGGGGCAGGGTCATCCCGCGGCCCGCTCCGTGGAAGAACCCGTACCTGATCGCGGCGGACGCGGACGGACGCGGTGTCGGGATCGCCATGCCGGGACGGACCTTCCGGGTGGACAGTGCCGAAGAGCTGGCGATGCTCATCTCCTACGACTCCCAGCGGCCGGCCGGCGCCGACATCGTCCTCGCACTTCCTCCGGAGTACGCCGCCACCGTGGCCTCCCTCGTCGCGGGGACGACAGGCCGCCGCGTCTGGTACCCGGAGGCGCCCGTCGGGCTGGCCACGCATCCGACGGCCGGGACCCGCCACCTCATGCTCGAGCTCAGCGAAGGCAACACCGGTGCCGGCTGGGCCTCGGCCGACCCGGCCGCCGACGGCGGACTGCCGGGCGCCCGCGACCTGAGCAGTGGGAACGACACCGACAGCGAGGCCGACCCGGACAGTGACGACGAGCGGTCCAGCAGCGACGGGGACGCGGAGTTCGACCGCATGGTCGACCAGGCCGTCCTCGAACGGCAGATCGAGGGGCGCCGCGCCCGGCCGCTGACCACACGCGACTACGGCGTCATCGACAAGCGAGGCACCGGAGTCCTGTTCACCCGGCCGCTCCCGCTGTCCGTAGGGGAAGTCCGGGCCGGCACCGGCCCCGACGCGCTGGTCCTGCCGCGCCAGGACCACGGCACCATCCCCATGGCCGGCCGGCCGCCGCTGCACATCTCCGAGGACCGGACGCTGGCGACGCTCGCGGGCGACGACGGAACGACCGGCCGCAGCCGGCAGGTGTACGCCACCCGCGCGGCGATCGAGCGCTCGTCGGCGCGGCTGGCCGCGGCCGGGGCGGGGGTCCGTCTCAAGGCCGACGAGTCGACCGGTGTGCTGCTGCCGGCGGAGGACGGGTCGTACGGCGAGCCGCTGTTCCGGGTGGAGCCGGAGTTCCTGACCGCTTCCGGCGGTTCGGAGCACGCGTTCACACGGGACTTCGCCCAGATGGTGGCCGGCGCGGCGAGCGCGCCCCTGTCCCACATCGCCTTCCGGGGCCCCACCGGCGAGGTGGTGTCGACGGCACCGGTGAACGGGCAGCACGGCCGGGAGGTCACCGGAACCCACCACTTGGCCCAGGCGCTGACGGAGGTCGCCGAGGGCACGCGCTCCGCCGCCGACGTCTCCCCTCGCTGGGCCGCCCGTCAGGCGGGCCGGGACAACCGCTTCACCGGCGGCGTGGTGGGCGCCCCCACGCCGGGCGAGCGCTACGGCCGTGCCCTGAGCTACGAGCCGCAGGACAACCCGCTGCGTACCCCGCTGGCCTCGGCCGCACAACGCATCGGCGTCAACGAGTACGCGTGGGCGGGGGTCGGCGAGGGCTACCTGATCCAGTCGGTCAGCACCACGAACGACGGCGGCGCGCAGTTGTTCACGCACAACCACGCCAAACCCGGCGACCGGGTGGGCCCGCACGCCTCCTACCACTTCGCGCAGGTGGTGCTGGCCAGCGAGGACGGCACCCACCAGATCACGCTGGAGAACGAGACACACTCCCGGAGCGAGATCCCGGCCGGGCTCCTCGACGACGTCGTCGACGAGAACCTCGACCGTTACGGCGAGGACGAACTCACCAGGTTCGCCGGTGAAGCCGAGCGGCGCGCCGCCGAGGCACGGCAACGCGGTGCGGACGAGGCGGAGACCGACCGGCTGGACGGCTTCGCACGCGTGGCCAGGGCCCTCGCAGACGTCCACCAGGCGGAACAACTGCCGTGGTACTTCGACGAGGACCGGCCCGAGCACGCGCTGGCACTGCGCGAGGCGTCCCAGGCCCGCTCCCGCGCGAAGGATCTGATCCGCGCCGCCGCGCCGGTCATGGACAGCAAGGACCTGTGGTCCTTCCGGGCGTACAGCAAACGCCCCGGCGAGTCGGCACACGAGGTCAACGCGGCGCTGCTGTCCGACTCCTCGCCCGCGGTGGCCAACCCGCTGACGACAGTGGTGCTGCACGGCCACGCGCCGCGCTGGTACCAGCAGGCCGTCCACTTCGAGGAGGGGGAGCGCGGCGTCCCGGCCGACGCGGACGGCACGATCGACGGCCTTGCCCTCTCGCTGGCACGCGCGGGCCTGTGGAACCGGGCCCACGGCCTTCCGTTGCCCTCGGTCACCCTCACCGGGCACGGCAACCGCTCGCAGGCCAGCGGCCAGGAGCGGGCCGACGCCGTCGCCAAGGCGCTCGGGGCCAGGCTGGGCCAGGTTCTGGACACCTTCCAGACCGGCCTGAGCGGGCCGCGCGTCGGCGTACGGGACTTCGGCCTGGTCAAGGCCGCCAAGCGGGTGCGGAGCGCCACCGACCCCGCCCAGGGACGCGTGGTGACCATCGAGATCGACGATCACCGCCTGGTCCCGGCGGGGCCCGACGGGCGCACCGTCCCTGTCGGAGAAGCGGTCCGATCGGAGGAACCCGCACCCACACGGCCGACGCCCGCCGGACCCACGACGACCACCGAGCCGCCGGTCACACGGCCCGAGACCGCCGGACCCGCGACCACCCGGCCCGAGGCCACAGAGACCGCGCCCACCCCCGGGCGCGCCAGGTCCCGGCCGCCGGGCGGCTCCGTCCAGCCGAGCCCGGAGCGCAGGAACAGCGACGCGCCCCCGTGGGTCCTGGCGCGCATCCGCTACGCCGAGGAGTCCGTCGCCTTCGACAAGAGGCTGGGCGAGTACCTGGCCGAACACGAGGCGGTCACCGCCGAGTTCCGGAAGATGGCGAGCGCCGCGTGGGCGGAGACGCGCAAGCGGTACCCGCGCGCGCTGGCGACGTTCGGCGAAACCAGCAAGTTCAAGGCGGGCGTCGTCGGCACATCCCGCGAGGCGCTCCAGCGGGTACTGAGGAGCGGGAACCTGCGGGAGCTCGTGGCGTTCCTGTACGAGGGGATCTCCAACGATCTCGTGCCGGAGATGCTCGGCGGCGCCGAGGAACAGCACCCGGAGATCGCGGCCGAGCGGCCGAGCAGACGGCAGCTCGAGACCTACACCGAGTACATGCGGCGCGCCACGGAGATCCAGGCGTCGGACATGACCCCCGCGGAGAAGCAGGCCGCGCTCAAGGAGCTGCCGCCGCCCGTGACGAACCCGGCACGCCCGGACGAGGCGCGTCCGCCGCTGAGCGAGGCGGAGCGCCGGTTCGCCGTCGACGAGGCCGGACTGACCTGGATGCCGGCGACGTCCGTGTACGACATCGCGATGAACGCCGCCTTCCAGGGGCTCTCCGAGGATTCAGGCGGTCTGGTGGCGACCGGCACCGCCGGGTCCACGTACCGCTTCATGCTGCACGCAGCCCGCATGCGGGACCAGTGGGGCGTCGACCTGGACCTCGGCCTGATCCGGGCGGGGATGATGGCCATCTCACTGACGGTGGGCCACCACACCGCCCACGAGGTGATGCGCGGCGCCCAGCTGGCGCTGAACGACGTTCCCGGTCATGACCCGGCCCTCGACTACACGGACAACTGGGGCCGGTACTGGAACGTCTACCCCCTCGACGAGCAGGAGTTGCGGGAGAACGTCGCGAGGGACGGGCTCTTCCCCGACGAGCACGCCCAGGCGCTGCTGGACGAGCTGGAGCCGGGGCGCGTCACGGGCACCGTGACGCGTGAGGGCGGGAGCAGCAGCCGCACCGTGCTCCCGCACCGCCCGGTCCACACGCGGCCCGTCGCCACCGAGCCGAACCGCCCGGTCCCGCAGATGCCGAACGCGCCCGGCGCCCCCGCCACCGGTCAGGGCACCGCCGCCATGCCCCAGGACGTCTCGCCCGACGACGCGGAGCGGCACCGCGAAGCGGTCCTCGACGCACTGCACGGCCTGGGCGCCCTCAACGCCGTCGACCGGGACCGGACCGCCGAGGCGCTGGAACGTCTGGACCGGCTACGGTCCGCGGACCCGCAGCTGCGCGGCGGCTTCCTGGACCTGGACGCACTGGTACGCCGGGTGCTGCTGCTCGACCCCTCCGACACGGTGAGCGCCGCGGCGCGTGGCGCCCTGGTACGGCTGGTGACGGCCCCGTCCACCGCCGGAGCCGCCACACTTCCCGCGCTGTCCGCCTCCTACCTGGCGCAGCGCGGCGCGTTCCACGCCGACTTCAGGATCGATGACGCCCAGGGCCGCCCGCGTGGCTGGAACTGGCTCGGACAGCCCCTGCCGGCCGACTTCGACGCCGGGACCACCGGCCGGATCTCGCGCACCCCCGACGGCACAACCGGTCACAGTGCGCCCGAGACCGCACCCTGGCTTCCCGCGCAGGGCGACCCCGACCCGTACCTCGTGATGCTCGGCGGCCGGTCCGACACGGTCGTGGTCCGTGGGCTCGGCGGTTTCGCGCGCGCCGTACCGCCCGAGGTCTTCCACGAGTTGATGGCCCTCGACCGGAACCTGACGGGCCGGCCCGGGCCGCTGCTGCTCCACGTCGCCCGGCCCACCGCCGCCTCCCTCGACCTGCCGCGCGGGCTCGCCGACCGGCTCGGCCGGGAGGTGTGGGCCACCACCGGCCGGTCGGGGATAGGGCGCCTCCCCGGCGCACCGGACCGTTCGGCGGTCCTGCTGCTGGACGAGGAGCGGAAGGCACCCCGGGGCCAGTGGTTCGCCAACACGCCCGCCACGGCGTCCACCCCGCCCGTCGACGCGGTCGACGGCCAGGTCAGCGCCCTCTCCATCGCCCATCACGGCAACCGGTCCACGGGCTACATCTCGATGGACCTCGCCGATTCGGACGACGGTGGCTGGCGGCGGACGATGACGCACAGCCGGCTGGGGACGGTCACGACCTACACCCACCAGCGCACCGCCTACGACCCCAAGGGCCCCACCGCCCCCACGCCGTGGACCGCACTCAACCTGCCGGCACCGTACTTCCCCAACAACCACGGTCTGCCGGGCTCCGTCACCTGGCACACCCCCGAGGGGGAGCTGACCGACGACGGGCCGCAGTTCGCCCGCAGGCTCGCCCGCCGCCGCAGCCTGGCCTCGCTGGCTCCCGAGCACCCCGTCGCGCTGCTCATCTGCTACGCGGCGGCGCCGCCGGGCATCGGTGAGACGCCCGGGCTCCACATCGTCGGTGCTCCGCCGTTCGTGCCCGACCCGCTGTCGACCGTCGCGGTCGGCCAGCACACGGCCAACGAGACGGGCCGCACGGTGTTCGCCACCACCCTGGTGAACGCCGCCGTCCAGCCCGCGGACGCCGGCCAGGACGCGTACATCACCCTCCATACCGACGCGCGGGGCCGCGCCTACCCGTGGGTCATGTTCACGCCCGAGCCGGCCGGGGACGCGCTGGACCGGAGGGCCCGCGACGCCGGGCTGCACCACGGCCCCGGATCCGCCCCCGAGGCGGTGCGGGAGCGGACCCTGCGCCTGGTCCGGGCGCTGCGCCAGATCTTCGGCTCCACGGTGGACGACAGCCCGGAGTACCCGGTGCTGCTGCGCGGCATCGGTGCGCTCGACCTGATGCACGAGGCCGATCCGGGTCTGAACCTCGACGGTGCACGCGCGTTCACCCTGGACCTGTACGGGCAGCTCCTGACCCGGTACCTCGCGGACGGGCTCCCGCCGGGGCAGAGCCCGCGGTTCACGCCGGACGGACACCGGAGCCTGCTGGCCGAGGCGGCACGTCGCTGGGAGACGGGGCCGCGCGGCCCCCTGACCGACTGGATCGCGCTGCCGCACCTGGTCCACATGCTGACGGACCTCGCCGCCACACCCCACCGCGAGAGCGTCGCCCGCAGCGTCCTGGGACTCGACGTCTCGGCGCCGGTGGGCGAGACCGAGTGGTCGCGGCTGCTGTGGGCCTCGCTCAAGGTCGCCATGGCGACCAGCCATGTGGACCCGGGCACGTTCGCAGCCGCCGTGCTGCACCTGCCCGCCCCCGACGCGGCGCGGTTCGGCGAAGCGGTCCTCGTGGCACGGCAGGCGGTCGCAGCCGGCCGCGACCCGTGGCAACTGAGTGAGGTGGCCGCCTACCAACTGGAGCAGCAGGGCGCGCTGGAGTCCGACCGGCTCCTGGCGGACGACGACGGCGACGCCTGGGGCAGGGCGCTGGACGGCACGTCCCGACCGCAGGGCACGTTCGACCACAGTGTCGTGACCCTGCTCGGGTACGCGCCCGACGGCTCACTCGTGCCCGTGGGCACCGAGCCCGCGCCCTGGGCGGCCGATCAGTACCGCCCCAGGCCCTTCGTGTACGTCGCCGACGGTGACGCCGGCGGACTGCGGATGCAGGGACCGGTGCCGCCCGGCGAGTTCGGTGAACTGGTCTTCAGGGACCCGGAGTTGCTGAACGAGGACGGGTACGCCGAGGTCATCGCGGTGGTGCCGCACGGCAGGCCTTCCGGCGGCATGCCTGTCGAGGGCAGCATCCCGGGTGAGGGCGCCCGGAACTCGGCCCGGAACTGGTGGGCCACCGACAGCGCCACCACGCTCCATCACGACCCGGCGACCGGCACCTACACCGTCGCGGTGCTGCCTGGACCGGACGGACAGCCGGCCACGGCGGGCGGCTGGGGGAGGACCATGGCCTCCCAGGGCGACAGCTCCGGCACCACGGCCACGGCGTCCAACGCGCGGTCCTCCCGTACGGCCGTTGCGGCCGACCCCACCACGGACCTCGACGCCGCCTGGGACGCACACGCACAGGCGCTGACCGCGCTCGGCGAGGCCGCCGCCGAAGCCACGACCACGGAGCGGGTCAGCGGTGACGAGACGGCGGTGGCGGACGCCTGGGCCGGGGTCGACGAGGCCCGCCGCCGGCTGGAGGACGCCGAGGCCCGGCTGTGGACCCTGGGCGTGGCTCCGGAGGCTCTGGGCGTGGCGCGGGGCGAAGGGGCCGACGCCGCTGCCACGGGCCCGGCCGTCCCGAGGGACGCCGGAGAACGGCGTTGGATCTCGGAGCAGGTGACCGAGGCCGACCTGCCGCCCGTCCCGGCGCGGCCCGCCGCGGAGGAGACCGTCGGCCTGCAGGAGATGGGCGCCGCGGGCGTCACACCCTCCGTCGGCCAGCGGACCGAGATGATGCTGCGCGGCGACGACCGGCTGCCCGCGGGCGCGCTGTCGCCGCTGGACCTGGCCCGGGTGCGGATGGCGCGGCCCGGCCCCTGGACGGACACCCTGGACGCGGTGGCCGCGAGCGCGTCGCGGCGGCTGTGGGCGCAGGCGTACGCCCGCTTCGCGGACTCGGCACCCGAGGGGACGGACGGGACCGTCATCACCCGTGCCTGGGACGCCGCGGTATCCCTCGTGCTGCCGGCGGAGCCGCACGAGGTCCTCGCCGACTCCCGGTACGCCGGTGACGGTTTCCGCGACGCGGTACGCCGGGTCGCAGGTCACCTGCTGGAAGAAGGGGTCGGCCCAGGGGCCGCACCGGCCTCCGCCACGGAACTGGCCGACACCCTCCGTTCCGGCCTGGGCCTGCGGCAGCGATGGACCGCGCCCGCCGCCGAACCGGGCCAGGCCACCGCGCCCGCCACGGATCCGGTGCCGGCGGCGCAGTCGGGGACCGACGCCGCCATGACCGACTTCGACCTGTCGATGGTGGACGCCATCGATCTGGGCCCGATCGATTTCGGTGACTTCGACATGTCGGCCTGGGACGACCTCGACTCCGGCCACTTCGACTTCGACTTCGACTTCGGTCCGACCGGAACAGGCCTTGCCGACCCGGACCTGACGGGTCCGGACGCGACCGACGTCGACATGACCGGTCTCGAACCCACCGGCCCGGACATGACCACGCTGGACACGGTTCCCGGCCGGCCGGTGTTCGCCGCGCCGGTGACCGCCGCGACCGCGCGGCCGCTCGCTCCCCTGCCCCGGCTGAGCCTCGTGACGTACGCCCAAGGGGAGACACGTCCCTCGGCCGGCGCGGAGGAGAGCGTCGAACGGCTGGCGTTCCAGGTGGCGGCTGCCGGTCTGCGTAATCTGCGTACGCGGGTGCCGCTGCCGAAGATCGACATCGCCGGGTACGGTGCCGACGCCCGCCAGGCCGGCACCGCGCAGCAGCGGGAACAGGCCGCCCGGCAGAGGGGTGACCGGCGCGCGCGGACCGCGCGTGACCTGTTCGTCCGGAAGCTCGACGACGCGCTGAGCACCCTCCAGACGAACCTGCCGGAAGGGCGGACGCGACTGTCCGCGAGGGACTTCAAGATCACGTCGCGCGGCCGTGCGCGTCTGCCCGGCCGGAACGGCACCGCTGCGATGTCCGACGCGGTGAGCCGCCCGGACCTCGGCCGGCAGGCCACCATCGCCCTCACCTCGCCGGGGCACGCGGCGGCGGCCGAGACCCTGGACGCGCTGCGCCGCGACGACAGCGCGCTGCGCGCCGGGGAGTTCGACATGGACGCGGTCACCCGGCGCGTCCGCCGCCTCGGCCCGTCCGTGCTCGTCGACCCGGAGATGCACCGGGCCCTGTACACGACGGTCGAGCGGGCGATCGCGGCCGGGCGGGCCGGCGGACTGGCTTCCCTCACGGCGTTCGCCCTGGAGGAGGAGGGCGTACTCGCCGCCGACCGTGCCCGGTACGTCACCATGGGAGCCGACCGGGTGGCGGGCCTGAACTGGGCCGGGTCCGAGGTCGCCGACATGGCGAGCCTCTTCGTGGACGACCTCCAGGAGGACCGGGCGGGCGGGCTCGCTCCGACCGGGATGACGGACTTCGTCCCCTGGGGATGGGACGTGACCCCGTACACCGTCCTCGCCGAGGGCGGCCACGACACGGTGACGGCGCTGCTGCCCGACGGAACGACGCGGGATCTCGATGTCGACGATTTCGTCGAACTGGTCGCGGCCGACCCGGGGCTGCGGGGCCTGCCGGCCACGGCCCCGATCGTGCTGGCCGTCCCGTTCACGGGCGACCGGTATCTGGAACTGCCGCGCAAGCTCGCGGAGCGCACCGGCCGCACGGTGTGGGCGCACAGCGGCCTGGCGCGGCGCACCCCCGATCCGGCGGCGGTGAACGCCGTCGCCGTGATCCAGCGGGACGGGATGCCCCACGGTTCGTGGGTCCCGGTCCGGCCCGGCCTGGTGCCCGACGTGGACGACAGCGCCCCGGACTGGCATCGCGACGTGCTGTCCCAGCCCATCGTGAGCGCGCGGACCGGGCAGCAGATCGGCCGCAGTCTGCACCACCCCGGCGAGCTCACCGAGTCGTCGCGCGAGGACAACTTCAACCGTCTCGACCAGATGACGCTGTACGTCCACTTCAACCGCGCCACCGGTACGTACTCCGCCAAGCTCCCGCTGGCCGACCCCGGACCGAAGGACAAGGCGTACCACCTGGCGGGCCACGGGCTGCCCGGCCACCTGATGCTGCCCCTGGCCGGCGGCGGGTCGAGGATGGCCGGCCGGCACGAGGCGGGGGAGTGGCTGCGACGCCGCAAGAGCCTGTCGAGCCTGCCCGACGACCACTGGATCGACATGGTGGTCTGCTACTCGTCGGCCCAGCAGGACAGCGCCGTGCAGGACCTCTCGCAGGTCGGTGATTCCTTCCCCGTACCGTTCGCCGCCGATCCGCTCTCGGACGACGCCCTGTCCCTGGGGCAGCACCTGGCGAACGTCACCAGGCGCACCGTCCGGCTGTCCCACGCCCTGCAGGGGGTCTTCACCTACCAGGACGACCCCGTGCGGGTGCTGTTCACCGACGCGAGCGGGCAGCAGTGGTGGTGGGACACCAGCCGTCCGGAGCCCGACGAGGCCGAGCTGGACCGGCTGGCGGCGACGGCCGGGTTCACGGGTGACCCGTCGCCGGGAAGCCGGGCCGAACTGCTGCGTCTGGTGCGGGCCCTGAAGCTGGTCCTGGGCCACGACGTGGAGGACGACGCCGACTTCGCGACCCTCATCCGCGGAGCCGGTGCGCTCACCAACATGTGGCACATCGATCCGCGTCTCGGCGGGACCGGCCCGTTCTCCCCGGACCTGCTGCGCCGGGTGATCGCCGCCCACCCGGAGGCCGCTTCCGGTGTGGACCGTCAGGTCACCCGCCGCGTACTGGCCGCGGCCGCACAGGCATGGAAGGACGGCCCCTCCCTGCCGGTCAGCGGGTTCGTCGCCCTGCCGGTGCTGCACTCCGCCGCCCGGTGGCTGCAGGACACCGTGGCGGTGGACGAGGCGGCCGTCGCCGCCCTGGGGCTCTCCGGTCCCGACGACGTGGGCGACGCCGAGCGGGCGCGGATGTTCTGGGCGCGCGTCAAGGCCGAGGAGACCCTGGCCGGCCCCGACGCCGACGCCCTCACCGCGAGAATCCGGCACCTCGACCCCGGCACCGAGGTGAACGGCACACTGCACGAGGAGACACTGACGGTGCTGACTCGCGGGTTCGCCGCGGGCCGGAACATGTCGGACCCGAACGTGGCCGCCGCGTACGACCTGGAGGCGCGTGGCGCCTTCGACCGGTCCTCGGTGTCCACGGCCATGGGGTCCGCCACGGGCGGCGGCCGCAACTGGGCGGACCTGTCGGCACCCCAGCCCGCACTGGCCGAATTCCGGACACCGGGCGGACTCACCGACGCCCCGTGGGCCGGACAGGACGTGTACGGCAAGGACAAGCCCGTCCCGCACCTGGTCCTGGCGGACGTGGGCTTCCAGGACGACGGCCGCGTCCAGGTGGGCTTCGACGGTGCCACCTACGAGGTGACTGCCGCGGAGTTCGCCGAACTGCTCGCCGCAGACGTGGAGTTGAGGCGAAAAGGGCTGGCCGTCCCCGTCCTTCTGATGCTGACCGGACTCGGCGGCCCGGCGCCCGGTGTCGCGGAGGTGATCGCCCAGCGGCTGGGCCGCGGAGTGTGGTGGAGCCCGTTCCCGGCGGATCTGTCCGGCAGGGACGACGCAGGCGTCGCGGTGCCCACGCTCGTCGACTCCCTGCTGACCCTGACCAGCCCGACGGTCGCCGACTGGCGGGAGGCCCGGCCCGTCGACCGGGCCGGGACCCAGGAGGGCCCGCGTGACGTCGAGCGGCCGCTGCCCGCGGCGCCCTCGTCCGGGGAGAGCTCCACGGCAGCAGCGACCTCCACCGTGAAGGCCCGCTCCTCGGCCGGAGACCCCATGCAGGGCGTGGAGATGACCTCGGTGCCGACGCCCACCACACCGGTGTACACGGCCCCGGCCGCTCCGCAGGCGGCCCGGCCGCTGCCGGTCCTGCCGACGCGCGCCCTGGTGGCGTACGGGCCCGGGGAGACGGCCCCGTCGGCGCAGGGAGCGGACACCCTGCGCCGGCTGGCGTCCCAGGTGGCCGCCGCCGGGCTGCGCAACCGGCGGGCCGGCGCGGCGCTGCCGCGCATGACCGTCACCGGCTACGGCGCCGACGCGCGCCGGACGGACAACTCGTCGCACGTCAGCGAGCAGGCCTCGGCGGCCAGGCGGCGCGCGCAGGCCGCCCGCACCCTGTTCGAGCGGCTGCTGGCCCGTGCGCTCGACGACCTCCAGAAGGACGGCCCGGCCGGCGAACCGCGTCTGACCGCCGGGGACTTCTCGATCGGGGCGAAGAGCCTGACACGGGTCCCCGGTGACTGGGTGGGCACGGGGGCGCTCGAGGGTGTGACCCGGGCCGCACTCGGCCGGCAGGCCACGATCGGCGTCTCCCAGTCGCCGGACGCGGCAGCCGTGCAGACGCTGGACACCCTGCGCCGCCGGGAGCCCTCGCTGCGCGACCGTCCGCTGGACGTGGACGCGCTCGCCCGCCGCGTACTGCACCTGGACTCCGACGCGAGCGCCGGGCCGGACGTTCGCGCGGAACTGTTCGCGCTGGTGGAACGGGCCACGGCGGCGGGCGCGGCGACGAGCCTCGCCGCACTGGGGGCCTTCCACCTCGCCGAGCTGGGCGTGCTGGCGCCGGGCCGCGCCCGCCACTTCACCGTCCAGGGACGTCGCGTACCGGGCCTCAACTGGGAGGACGACGCCGTCGCGGAGCTGGACACCGCCCAGGGCGACGTACTGGAGGACGCGCCGTCCGGCACGTACGACGTCCTCGACACGGCCCCGGCCCCCTGGCCGCAGGGCACGACCCCGTACGTCGTGGCCGCCGACGGAGGGCACGACCGGGTGGACGCACGGCTGCCGGACGACTCGACGCTTGAGCTGGACGTCGAGGAGTTCGTGGAACTGGTCGCGGCCGACGTGGCACGGGAAGGGCTCACGCGGGGCACACCGATCGTGCTGGCGATCCCCTTCGCCGGGGACGGCTACCTCGACCTGCCGCGCAAGCTGGCCGACCGCACCGGCCTGACGGTCTGGGCACACAGCGGCGAGGCGATGCTCAGCTCGGCCCCCGGCGCGGCGAGCACCATCGACACCGTCCGCCGTTCCGGCGTCCCCCAGGGCGACTGGATCGCGAGCGAGCCCGGCCTGGCGCCCGACCCCGACGACGAGGCACCGGACTGGCACCGCGACGTGGTCACCCGGCCCATCGTCAGCTCGCTGAGCGGGAAGCAGATCGGCCGTGCCTCGCACCACCCCGCCGAGTACGCGAAGCACTTCGAGGACGAGGGCCGCCAGCTCGACCGGATGACGACGTTCGTGCACCACTACCCGGCCACGGACGGTATGTCCCAGGAGTACGACCTGCCGCGTCCGGGCCCCGAGGACACCGCCTACCGCCTGGACATGCACGGCGAACCCGGCGTCCTCCAGCTGGCGCTGCGGGACGGCACCGTCCGGCTGGTCGACGAGCGGGAGGCCGGGCCGTGGCTCAAGCGCCGCAAGAGCCTGGCGAACCTGCCCGAGGACCACTGGGTCGACCTGGTGGTCTGCTGGAGCGGAGCGCCCAAGGACAGTGCGGTGCCGGCCCCGAACACCGCGGGCGACGCCTTCCCCGGCCCGTTCGTTCCCGACCCGCTGCGCGACGTGTCCATGGGACAGCACGTGGCGAACTCCACGGGACGCACCGTTCGCCTGGCCTACAGCTCGCAGGGGACGAGGTCGGACAACGGCCGTTACACCCGCACGCTGTTCGCCGACGCGCAGGGGCGCCACAGGGCCTGGGACCTGTTCCGGCCGGAGCCCGCGGGCCCCGGACTCGACCGCCTCGCCGGGGCCGCCGGGTTCGGCCCGGCCGACGGACCCCTCACGGAGGAGACGCGCGAGAGGACGCTGCGCCTGGTGCGGGCACTGCGGCTCACCTTCGGGCACGACGTGGACGACGCGCCCGACTACGACGGCCTGCTGCGCGGCGCGGCGGCGGTCGACCAGATGTGGCGTGCGGACTCCGACTTCGACACCGCCGGCCCGTTCACGCTGGACCTCCTGCGCCGGGTGGTCGAGGCGCACCCCGACGCCGCGTCCGGTGTGAACCAGGACGTCACCCGACGTGTACTGGCCGCCGCCGCCGAGCAGTGGTCGATGTGGCCGGGCGACCAGCTGGTGGGCTTCGTGGACCTCCCCGCCGTGGAGGCGGCCGCCCGGTGGATGCGGGACGCCGACCCCGAGGAGGAGGCGGCCACCGCCCTGGACATCGACGAGGACGCGGTCGGGGAGACCGAGCTGTCGCGCATCTTCTGGGCCCGGGTCAAGGCCGAGGAGACGCTGGACACCCGGGGCCCGGACCAGGACGCGTTCGTCGCGCAGGTCCTCCACCTGACGCCCGGCGCACGGCCGGGCCCCGACGAACTCGGGGAAGCGCTCGATCTGCTCACCCGCGCCTTCGCGGTGGGCCGCCAGGCGTCCGACCCGGACGTGGCGGCGGTGTACGAGCTGGAGGAGTCCGGGGTGTACGCCACGTCCGGTCTGCGCACGGTGCAGGGCGGCGCCCGCGGGCTCGGCCGCGACTTCACCGGCGGACAGCCGCAGTCGTACGTGGATCTGGCACAGTTCCGCACCTTCGCCGTGGTGGCGGACGCGCCGTGGACGCAGGGCGGGCGCACGCGGGTCCCGTACCTGGTGCGGGTCGCCCCCGACGCGTACGACCCGGAGCTCCTCCGGCTGACCTACGACGGGGAGACGGCCGCCGTGTCCCCCCGCGAGTTCGTGGAGCTGCTCGCGCACGACCCCATGCTGACGCGCAGGGAACTGACCACCCCCGTCGTCCTGGCGTTCACCGGACCGCCCGCCGACGCGGGCGACGTGGCCGAGCGGCTCGCCCAGCGGCTGGGCCGCACCGTGTGGTGGACCGACTTCCCGGCGGACCTGTCCGGCACCGGGGACTCCGGGCAGCCGGTGCTGACCATGCACCACTCGGCCGTCATGGGGGGTGTGCCGGGGGGCGGTGTCTGGCACGAGGCGCGCCCGGTCCAGTACGCCGCGCCCAAGGACGCGCCCCGCCCGCTGCCCGCGCCGGTGCCCCGGTCCACGGGACGGGGCGCCACGCACCCGGACCCGGCTGCGGACAGCGGGCCCCGGGGCTCCCTGACGCCACTCACGTCGCCGTCCGGCCCCGACTGGGCCTTCGCCCCGGGGACCGACACGGCGTCGGCCCCGGCCTCACCCGTCTCCTCCTCGGACACGTCCGGGTCGTGGTCCACGGACTCGCTTCCGCCCGTGGGAGCCGTCGATGCGGCCGTGGACCCGCTGTTGTCCGGCGACACGCTGATGAGCGACACCCAGGGCGCTCCGCGCGGGCGCGACTGGACCGGATCCGGCATCAGCAGCGTCGACGCCACGCGGATCCAGCTTCACGAACAGCGGGTCGGTGAGCTGCGGAGGGTCTCCGAGGAGGCCGCCCCTTGGGGGGAAGGCGCCTACGTGGTGGCGGCCGAGGGCGGCTACGACGAGGCGCTGTTCGCCGACGGCAGGGACCTGGGCCCGCAGGCGGTGGCCGACCTGCTGGCAGCCGATCCCGTACTCGCGTCGCTGCCGCTCGACGTCCCGGTCGTGCTGGCGAGCCCGTACGCGGGCGCCCAGTACGGCCAGTTGGCACGGGCCGTGGCGGAGCGGCTGGGCCGCAGGGTCTGGGCGCCCAGCGGCGACGGACGCCTCATGGGGCCCGAGACCGAGCCCCACACGGCCGCCGGGCCGGCCGTCCACGTGCTGTCGCTCGTCGACTCCGACCCCGGCGACGCGTACGGCGACTGGGTGCTCTTCGACCCGCCGTCGGCCGCGAACGGGCAGTCCGTGGACCGCGAATGGGTCACCGTGGACGGAATCCGGTTCCGGGACAGCGATGTGGACACCCGCCCGCTGGTCGGGGCGGACCACCGCTTCGAGGGCCGGGAGTCGATGCCCGACGACGGCCGCAGGCGGCTGCGGGAGCGGCGGCTGAGACTGTACCGGGGCATGCGGGAGCGCGCGCACGTCCTCCGCCTCGGCGACACCTTCCACACGGTCGGCACCGAGGAGACCGCCCCGGACCCCGAGGCCTCGGTCTACACCTTCCACGCCCACGGCGTACCCGGCGGGCTGAAGCTGGCCGGCAAGGACGGCCGGGTGCTGCTGCTCGGAGCCGAGGACGGCGGACGCTACATCGGCGGGCTGCCCGAGGTGGTCGAGCGGGCGGCCGGGGACGAACTGCACGTCGCCAGCTGCTACGGCGCCGTGGCGGGTGACCCGCTGCGCCCCCAGTCCCTCATCAGGCCCGCGCCGCTCGTCGAGGACCCCCTGGAGGAGGTCGCGCTCGCGCAGCACGCCGCCAACAGCAGCGGGCGCACCACCACCGCCGCCACCGGAAGGACCGGCTACAACGACACCACGCGGCTGCTCGCGGCGACGCCCGACGGCACCCTGGCACGCATGGAGACGTTCCTGCCCGAACCGGTGCTCTCGACGGCGGAGTTGAGCGAGGCCGCCGGCCTGCGCCCCCTCCCGCATCCCACGGGCCTTCCCGCCTGGGACGACGAGGGGCCGCGCGCCCTGAGGCTGGTACGGGCGCTGAAGCAGGTCTTCGGCAACGAGGTGGAGGCCGACCGGGGTGTGCCTGGCGGCCGTTACGAGCGGCTGCTGCGCGGGATCGGCGCACTGGAGACGCTGCGGGCGAACGACCCGGCGCTGAGCGCGCTCACCCCGCTGCGCATGGAGCTGTGGCAGCTCCTCGCGTCGCCTCCCGACGGGAACGACCCGGGACCGGCCGACTTCGAGGCCGTGCTCGACAGCGCCCTGGCCGCACCACGGGACGTGGCGCTCACCGACGTATGGGACGCGCCCGCGCTGCGGGACGCGCTGGACAGGATCGCCTCAGGTGGCGACGCCGCAGTGCGGGCGGTGCTGCGGATGCCCGCCGGTCCACTCACGCCGCGTGAGTACGCCCGCGCACTGTGGGCGATGACCGGCGCCTCACAGCTGCTGGACGCCAGGACACCCGCGCGACGGGAGGAACTGGGGCGTGCGGCGCTCCACCTGCCCGCCGAGGCCGGGTGGGACGCGTCCACGGAGGCCCGGCTGAGGGAGCTGACCGAACAGGCCTTCGCCACCGGGCGGAACTCCGGCCACCCGGGTGAACTCGCCGTCTTCCACCTGGAGACGCTGGGGGCGTTCGCCGACGAGGGCCGCATCCGCACGCCCGGCGGCCTCCTCCAGGGCCGCAACTGGGGGCCCACGCCGACCCCCGGAGGGCTGGAGCCCTCCCGCCTGTACGCCGACAGGACCGGCACCGCCGGGAACACCGGCTCGCTGGAGTTCGCCCCGTGGACCCAGCAGGGCGCCGCCGCTCCGTACTTCGTGTACGCGGACACGACGGACGCCGGTGCGGTGGTCCTGCGACTGCCGGGCGGCACCGTGCAGGTCACCTCGCAGGAGTTCTTCGCACTGCTGGAATCCGACCCGGAGCTGCCGCTGATCGACCATCACCGCCCCCTTGCCCTGCTGGTGCCCGGTATCGGAACGGGGCAGCTGCGCGCACAGCAGGGCTTCTCCCTCACGAACGACCGGACCGTATGGAGCTACGACGGCGCGCTCACGGTGTCCGAGGGAGGCACGACGCGGCCGGGCGTCGTGACGGCTCTCGCTGCGGACGCGGGGCGGCCCGGCGTCTGGCACCGGACCGTCCCGCGGATGCCGTCCGCCGATCCGTCCGTCGCTCCGGGCACGGTGAACACCGCGGGGACCGCTGAGTGGAGCGCCGGCACCGCGCCCGCCGCCGACACGGCCTCGGCGGGGCAGCAGGCCCTGCCCTATTCGGCGGACGGGCAGTTCGACGGGCGGTACGAGGAGACGCTGGAGGCGTTCCCCGTGGCCGTCGCGACCGACCGGCACACCGTGTGGGGCTACGGCCAGGACGATCCGGACCTCCACGTGTTCGTGGCCGAGATTCCGTCGCTCGGACTGCGCGGCGAGTACAACCCCGACGGCCCGTCCGCCGGTGGTGTCACGGACATGGCCGGGCGGGTGTACTCCAAGGGTCCGGCCTGGGACTGGTACCTGCCCGGTCGTGGACTCGTCGCCTCTTCCCGTCTGTTGACGGACCAGGGCGCCGAGCCCGTACCTGTCGGCTGGCCCGCCACCGGGCCGGTGAGCCCGACCCCGCCCGTCGACCCGGCCGTCGTCGCGGCCGACCCGGCCGCGCTGGCAGGCAGCACGCTCCCCGACGCGCTGTGGCGTGACCACGAGGGCCCGCTGTTCCGCTTCAGTCCTGACGGTCCCGAGCAGGTCTTCCGCGAAGGGCTCAAGCCGTACGGGCCCGAGATGGTGCACCTCGTCGACCACGTCTACGGCGGCAGCGCCCTGGTTCCGAACACCGTCTTCGCGAGCGCGACCGCGAACCGTGACTACGTGCGCGACAGCGCCCGCGCGAACCCGATGGGGGCGGACGCGCTGCACCGCCGTTACCGCTGGCGCTACGACATGCAGGTCCCCGGCGGCATCGACGTGAACGCCACTCTGGGGCTGGCCTCGCCCTTCCCCGACCAGGAGGAGGTGCTCTTCCCCGGGGGCATCCACCGCCGGTACATCCGTGGCGTGCAACCGATGGCGTACGGCATGCCGGTCGGGCCGTACGTCCCCAACCCGTACTTCGCGCCGCACACCGGAAGCGGCGGGGCGTCCGTCGTGGACGCGGACTTCGCCGGCCCGGTGCTCGAATCGTTCCCGGCCCTGTCCCTGGATTCGGACCCGGACGACGATCCGCGGCCGTTGTTGTCGAGGGACGACCACTCCGACTCGGACGACGACCCGGCGCCGTTGCCGCGAAGGCGGGAACCGTCCACGGACCGTGAGGGCACCCCGGTGCCCGGGAACTCCCGAGGAGGCACCGAGCGGGATGACTCCTCGGAGCCCGACGAGCAGGCCGGGCAACTCGACGCGCCCTCCTGGGCCCTGGCCCGCGTCCGCTACGCGCAGGAGGCCCTGTACTTCGAGCAGCGGCTCGCCGCGTACCTGGGAGACGACCAGCAGGTCAACGACGAGTTCGGCAAGGTCGTGCGGGCGTTCTGGGCGATCGCCCTGCACAACCGCACGGACTACCGGCAGTTCGGCAGCAGAAGCGGCGAGGACGCCGGAGCCGTCGGGACCTCGTACGAGAAACTCGCGAGAGTCGTGGAGTCCGGCAACCTGCGTGAACGGGTGACGTTCCTGTTCAACGGCGTGGCGAGGGACCTCGTCCCGTACCTGATGGGAGGTGTAGAGCCGCAGCATCCGGTGATCGGGCTGGAGCGCCGTGACCGGCACCGGAGCGAGCAGCTCAGGCGTTACGAGCGCGAGCGTGCCGAACTCCTCGCGGCGGGCCTGGACCCCGAGGACGAGGAACAGGAGATGGACGAGCTGGACGCGCTTCTGCGGACACCCCTGCGGCCCCACGAGGTCTGGCCCGCGCTGAGCCCGGCCGAGCGGCGCCTGGCGGTCCGGGAGGGGACGCTGCTCTGGTCGCCCGCCGGGCTGACGCACACGCTGCCGATGGCCGCGGACTTCCAGGCGCGTTCCGAGGACTCCGGTGGCCTCGTGCTGACCGGCACTTCGGGCAGCGCCTACCGGATCATCACGCACGTGGCCCGGCTCACCCGGCTCGCGGGCGTGCCCGTGGACCTCGGTCTCATCAGGTCCGGACTGGTGAGCATCCTGGTGGGTGTGGGCCACCACAGCTTCCACGAGGTGATGACCGGAGCCCAGCACGCCCTGGACGAGTTCGACCGCTCGGCGGCGTCGGTCTACGTGAACAACTGGGGCCGGTACTGGGACGTCCACCCGCTGTCCGAGGAGGAACTGCGGGCCTACGTCGCCCGCGAAGGGCTGTTCCCGGACGAGCACGCCCGCGCGCTGCTGGCCGAGTTGGAGGCCGGGCGGGCGGAGGAGTCCGGGAAGGCCGCCGGAGCGGGGGCGGGGAGCGACGACCGTGCGCACGGGTGATGAGATGTCCTCGTGTCTTCCTCTGCCAGCCGGGCATCCGCGCGGCGTGACTGTATGGAGCGACCCCCATGCCGACTTCTGACGGACGGCCGGACGCCGTCCGCGGGCCGATACCTCCTCCCGGCGCGGCGCCCGCGGGCGTGTCCGTGCGTCCGTCCGTACCCGTAGGGCGGGAACACGCGCACTTCCCGGCGCCGCCCGAGGAGATCGTCGCGGCGGCCCGCACCGCTCCCGACCACTGGCTGTCGGTGACCGACCGGCACTGGCTCGGCGAGACGGACGACGAGCCCCCGCCCCCCTGGGCCGTGCTCGGCCGCTGGCGCAGCGACGCCCACGGCGAGATCGCCGAGTGGGAGGCCAACCCGGACTACCGCCCCTCACCCGCCGCACTCGGGTGGGCCCCACCGGTCAGCGACGCCGACGCCGCCGTGCACCTGGCTGCCACCGGTTACGGTCCGGACGCGGATGTCGCCGAGGCTCTCGCGGAGGCCGGCACCGTGGCGGTGTGCGTGGCCGACGACGGGGAGCCGGCGTGGACGCGGGCACCCGGCGGCGCCCTCGCGGCGCCCGTCTTCCCTGTGGCGCCGCAGGCGTCGGCGGACCGCCTTCCCGTGCACGTGCTGATGGCGCTCCCCGACCTCCTCGACCGGCTGCCGGCCGGCCGGGACGTGATGTTCCTCAGCGCCTCCGCTCCGGCCGCACTGCTCGTCCCGGCGGACGATCTGCGGGCACGGTGGGCGGAGGTGACCGGCGGATCCGGACCCGACGCCCCGGCCCGGGCCGCCGGGCGCCCCCACACCGACTCAGGTACCCCCAGCAAGCGAGGACATGATGAGTGAGCTCGGCACCGGAACCCCCGCCGCCCCCCTGGACCCCGCCCCTCCCGAGGAGTTTCTCCAGGCCGCCAGGCTCGCACCCGACCACTGGCTCTACCTGCCCGATCCCGCCTGGCAGGGGGAGGGCCCGCCGCCGGAGTGGGCCGTGGTCGGGCAGTGGCGTTCCGACTCCGAGGGCGAGATCGTCGAGTGGGAGGACAACGAGGACTACAGGCCGTCCCCCGAGGCGATGGGGTGGCCCGAGCCCGCCGACGACGTGGACCGCGCCGTCCAGCTCGCCACCACCGGGTACGGCCCGGCGGAGGACGTCACGGCGGCCCTGGCCAGGGCCGAGGTCGCGGTGCTGGTCACGGCGGGGGGTGAACCGGTGAGCGCGTCGGCGCCCGACGGCACGGCGGTGGTCCCGGTCTACACGTCCCCGCGCTACCTCCAGGCCGCCGGGCGGCTGGGGTTCGAACGCCTGCCGGTCGCGGACCTGATCGCCCGCATCCCTCCGGACCACGGCCTGTGCATCAACAGCTCGGCCCAGGTCAGCATGGTGCTGGGCGCGGACGGGCTCGCACAGGTGCTGCGGGAGGCCGCGGGGGAGGCGGGGGGCGAGGCAGGGGCACACCGCGGGACCCCGGCCACCGAGGCTCCCGCTCCCGGGGCCGACGGGCCGGACCAGGGGGAGCCCGCAGCACCGCAGGCCTCGAGCACGCAGACGGACAGCGCATCCGGGCTCACGGCGACGTCCGACGGGGGAGTGGCGAAGGACGCCGAGAACCGGTGAGAGCCGACAGGGCGTGCGACGCGTCGTTCCGACGAGTGACCCATGGCGCTCACGCGGATCCGCGTGGAGAACAAGAGGTCACTTCTCGGGGTCGTGGCCCCAGTTCATCAGGGAGTAGCGCCAGCGGGTGTCGCTGACGTCACCTTCGGGACGCTGCTGGACGTGCCGCCGCACATAGCCGGTGACCTTGCGCATATGGGAGAGATCGCTCTCGGTCAGGTCACCCTTCCGGGTACGCAGCAGCGCCACGATCCGGCGGCCGGAAGCATGCCCGGTGGACTCCCCACCGCCGTTCTTCTGACCGGCCTGCCGCGACTGCTCGGTGTCGAGCCACTTCTCCAGCTCGCCGGCGGTCATGTTCACGGCCTCGCCGAAGCGGTCGAGGGTCTCCTGCCGCTCCTCGTCGTCTCCGTCGCTCATGACCCCCAGCCCTTCCTGTGCGGCGACTCCGGCTCGTGGACCGCGTTCCTGTCCTGCTCCGCCATGGTGAGGCCCTTCCGCCGGTCGGCCGTGGCCGGACCCGGGCCGGCGTTCGCGGCCCGGCACAGCCAGGATCGCGGCTGTGCGCTCCCCGCGCACGGCGACGGAGGCCGTGGCTCCGGTCACGGGACGTGCTCGCGGGGCTCTCCGCACGCCGGCGGGCCTCGGAGGTACCACCGGCCGGGTCGGGTGCCGGGCCTGCTGCCCCGGTGCTCGCGGGCACGGAGGCGCCGCCCCGGAGGCGTTCCCCGCTCTGTGCGACCGCGCTCCGCCGCTACTGACGGATGGCGACGAGGACGTAACTGTTGCCCACCTGCCAGACCGGGCTGGCATGGCCGAAACCTGCCTCGGCCAGCAGCTCGACGTGTCTGCCGAGCGTGACGGCGCAGTCGGCATGGACGGGTCCCGGCTTACGGCGTTCGGCACACAGCTCCCTCAGCTCGGGCTCGTTCTCGACGGCGGACCACCATGCCTCCCAGTCCTCATGATCGAAGGCGTGCCGGCGCTCGGCCCGGCGGACCCCGACGAACTCGGCGATCTCGGCGAAGCCGGCCTCTTCCTGCGACAGGTGGTCGGCGTTGATCAGTACGCCACCGGGCCGCAGCAGTGCGGTCAGCTCCGCGTAGGTGGTACGCAGCACACTCTCGGGGAGGTAGTGGAGCGCCGTGGTCGACACGACCGCGTCGACCGTCCCCTGGAGTCCGAGGGCCCGGGTCCAGCCCTCGTCGCCGATCACCGCCTCGACGTACCGGGCGGCGTCCGGATGGCGGGCGCGGGCGAGCGCCAGCAGCAGCGGGTCCATGTCGACGGCGACGATCTCCGCCTGCGGCAGGCGCTCGGTCAGTCGTGCGGGCAGCGAGCCGGGGCCGCACCCCAGGTCCAGCACGCGGGGGCTGGGGTGACCGGACGTCACGTGTTCCACGACGTCCGCGACCACGGTGAAGCGTTCCTCCCGGTCGATCGCGTAACGCTGCTGCTGTTGCTCCCAGCGGTCCACCCACAGCCGGGCCGTCGACGTGCTCACGCTCATCTTGCAGTACCACCTCTACGCGTTCGTTCCGCTGTGTGCCTCCGAATCTACAGGTGAAAACGATTGTCATCGGCACTAGGTCAACCCGGCGAGGACCTCCAACAACCGGTCTACCTCGTGCCGGGTGTTGTAGGCGTGCACACTGACCCGGACGGAGCTGCGGTTCTCACCGGCCCGGCCCTGGCAGAGACCGTCCGCCCGCACCATGAAGCCGTGGCTGAAGAGGATGAACCCCAGGTCGACCGCATGGACGTCCCGGTGTCTGAACGTCACGATGCCGTGCCGCTGCTGCACGGGAGAGTGCTCTGCCAGGCTCAGCTGGCACCCCACCACTTCGTACGGCGCCAGCGCCCTCAGCCCCTCCGTCAGCCGCGCGGCCAGCCCGACGGTCCACCGTTCGATCCGCTCCAGCCCGGCCCGGTCGAGCCAGTCCAGGGCGGCACCCAGGCTCGCGACGCCCACGGTGTTCGGCGTGCCGCTCCAGCCGCGCGGCGCGAACGGCGTCCCGCGCACGCCGCGGGACCACACGGCCCCGGAGCCTGGCAGGGCCAGTGCCTTGTGCCCGGAGAAGACGGCGAAGTCGACGTCCAGCTCCTTCACGGAGACGGGAAGGTGGCCGACGCTCTGGGCGGCGTCCAGGCAGATCACCGCGTCAGGCCCCACCACCCGCCGGATCCGGTGCACGTTCATGTCCCCGCCATAGACGTGATGGACGTGGGTGGCCGCCACGAACCGCGTGCGGGGGGAGACGAGCCCGGCGAGCCCGTCCGTGTCGTAGTCACCGGAGGAGGCCTGGTAGGGCATCTCCTGGACGGTGATCCGGGTCCCCTGCCGGGCCAGCGACTCCACAGCCTCCAGCCAGGGTGAGGCGTTCGCCTCGTGATCGGCGAAGGGGACCACGATCTCGTCCCCGTCGCGGAGTTCGCGGGTGAGCCAGTCCAGGGCCACACGGCGCAGCCCTTCGGTGGTGCCGCTGACGAAGTGGACTGCCGAGGTGTCCGGATCCGGGTCGTCGAGGAAGGCCTTGACCCGCTCGCGTGTCTCCTCGATCAGACTCGTGGTCCTGTTGGCCCACGGGTAGGTGCCGCGTCCCGCGTTGGCGTTGGACGTCGTCAGGTACTCCTGGACCGTGTCCAGGACCGCCTGCGGCTTCTGTGTGGTCGCGGCGCTGTCCAGATAGGCGAGTTCGGGGTGACCGGTGACGATCGGGAACTGCGCGCGGAGGGCGCTGTTCCAGGCGGTCAGATCGTCCGCGTTCCTGTCCGCCGCCTCACCGTGCGCGGGAGTCACTCCCGTACCAGCGGTGCGCCCGCGTCGCGCCAGGCGATGATGCCACCGTCCAGGCTGCGCACGTTCGGATGGCCCATCCGGGTGAGCAGGGCCGCGTATCTCAGGGACTGCTCGCCGACGGGACATGCGAGCAGCACCGGCCGGGCCTTGCTGAACGGCAGCCCGCCACGCACGAGATCCGCGAAGAGTTCGTCGACGATGTTGATCGACCCCTCGATGTGCAGCGCCGCGTAGGCGTAGGGACTGCGCATGTCCACGACGAGTGGCCTCTCCTTCGCCATCCACTCCCGGGCCTCGGCCACTCCCACGGCGGCCGTTCCGCTCAGCTCCTCGGGGGTGACGGACGCGGCCGAGTCGTTCCGCGGTCGCAGGCCGAGGAGTTCGGGACGGCGCTTCCTGATGTAACTCAGATAACTCTCGACACGGTCGCAGACGATGAAGACGGCTGTCGCGGGTTCGGTGAGCTGCGGTCCTATGTCCCGGAGGTACCGGACCGCTCCGAAGTACGCGGCTCCGCCGGTCGGTCCGGCAAGGATCCCGCATCGCCGGACGAGCGTCAGAAGTCCGTCTATGGCTTCGGCGGACGTGACCTTCTCGATGGTGTCGTAGGTGAGGGGATCGAAGATGCCGACTTCCTGTACTTCGTCGATGTTCCTGATCCCCGGAACGAAGTCCGACTTGTCCGCGACCAGTCCGACCACACCGACCTTCGGGTTCCGGTCCCGTAACGCCCGTGCCACCCCGGTGGAGGACCCGGCGGTCCCGACACCGGAGATGAACCAGTCCGGCGCCCGGCCGTCGAGGTCGGCCACGATCTCGGGTCCGGTGCCGGTTTCGTGGGCCTCCGCATTGCGTGCGTTGTAGTACTGATCGGTGTGGAGGTACGTGTTCCCAGGTTCGTCGAGGCTCCGGTGGAACAGGGTGAGGGGGTCCTCCGGGTTCGTGGGGTCGAGGCATTCGCTCTGGCCCGGCAGCTCCTCGATCTCGGCTCCCAGGAGAAGGAGCATCTCCCTCATCTCCGGAATCTTCATCCGGTTGGTGACGCTCTTGAAGCCGATGCCGTGCATCCCGGCTATGGCGGCGAGTGCCTTCGCCGTGTTTCCGCTGGACAGCTCGACGATCTGACTTCCCCGTTCGACGGCCGCGGAGAGGCCCGGGCGGACCATGTTCCAGGCTGCCCGGTCCTTCAGCGAACCGAAGGGGTTGCAGAACTCGAGCTTCGCGTAGAGGTCGATGTTCTGCAGGCCGTGGACGTGAGGGGCGATGCGCACCAAGGGTGTGTCGCCGACCGTCTCGATGATGCTCTCAAACCTCATGTGCGTCCCCCGCGGAATGTATGGGCCAGTACTGGTCGTCCAGACGCCACTGCCAGCCGTCGGCGTCCCGGTAGGCCGCCACCTTCCGGGCGAGCGGCCGTCGCTGGGCGTGCTGGGCGCTGAAGTCCATGCAGTATCCGGCTGTGTTGGGAAACGCCAGGAGGTCGCCCCGGGCCGGCAGGCGGCGGAGGAAAACCGTCCTGCGTGTGATGAGATCGGACTCGAGGCACAGATTCCCGTGCAGGTGGACCCCGAAGGGCTCCGCGGTGTCCTCTGCCGCCTCCCACGGCTTGTCGCGGTGAAGGACGATCGGATCCAGAAGGATGCCGTGTTCCTCCAGGGCGCAGTCGTCGGAGTTCATCGCCAGGCTCACCGCGTGCGTGCCGTCCGACTCGCGCCGCGTCTCCAGCACGCGTGCCAGGGTCAGCCCGCATTGGTCCAGCAGCGCCCGGCCGGGCTCGACGCACAGGTCGTACAGGTTCTCCAGCAGCAAGGTCGCCAGTGGGCGCCCGAGCGTGGGGGCGGGGGTGCGCAGGAGCTCGTCCAGGTAGTCGGCCCCGGCGAGCGAGCGATGGGAGGGGTAGAGCTCCAGGCTTCCACGGAGGGTTCCTCCTTCACTGCTCAGCCCGTACGAGTGGCTGCGCCAGGCGAGAGCCTCGCGTCTGCCCATGGCAGCCGAGGTCAGCTGGCTGGTGTAGCGCTCCCACTGCGCTCCGTCGGCGAGATAGCTGACCCCGAATCCGCCGCCGATGTCGATCACCCGCGGACGCATTCCCCGCGCACGGCATTCGTCCATGGCCCGTACGCACCCCTCCAGGGCCAGGGCCTTCTCCTCGAGGCTGGTGGTGTCCAGGTGGTAGGAGACGCCGATGACCTCCACCGCGTCGTGGTGCTGCCCGCAGGCGTCCAGCAGCCCGGTCAACTCCGATGCCGGGGAGCCGAACCTGCTGCGGCGGCTCAGGAACTTCACCCCGGTGCCGGAGAAGTCCGACAGCCGCAGCAGCACCCGCACCCGTGGCAGGCCGTGGTGGCGCACCAGCGTGGCGAGGGACTCCAGCTCGGCGTGTCCCTCGATGTTCACCGTGACGCCGGTGCGTGCGGCCAGCCAGAGGAACTCCGGTTCCTTCGGCCCCGTCGCGCCGATGCGCTCCGGGGTGAACCCGGAGGCCAGCGCGTGCTGCAGTTCGCCGAGCGACGCCACATCCATGGCCGCCTCGGTGGCCGCCAGACGGCGTACCAGTGCGCTCGACCTGTTGGCCTTGTGGGCGAAGCAGATCTCCCCCTCCAGACGGTGGCGGCGGTACACGGAGCGGAACCGGGAGACGTTCTCGACGATCCGATCCGGGAGCACCACATTGAGGGGGGACCCCAGCCCGTCGACGAGGTCGTGCAGGAAGCGGGGTGAGGTCAGTAAGGACGTCAGTGGTTGTTCGAGCTTCGGGTCCAGGAACAAGGGGACAGCCAACAGCGGCACTCGCCTCTCAGTGGGGCAGCGACGACTCGACTGCCGGTGGCACTGGTGGCGCCGCCGCAAGTGATGGGTCAGCTCATCGGGACGATTGTCGTATCCATGATGTCCAGGCCGAGCGGCCTCTATGCCTGCTGCATGCATGAACGTGTACAGCGACAGGCGCCGGTGCGATGTCTCCGCACCGGCGCCTGTCATGTCCGCGCATGCCACCCGATCGGACGATGCCGGCCGGCTTTCAGTCGTGAAGGCCGGTCAGTGATCGTCCCAATGCCCGTCGTGTGAGGCGTGCCGATGGCCGTCGTGGACGTAGTCGACGTGGTCCTCGTGCGGCACGGCCACATGGCCGCAGTCCCGTCCGTGCGCGTGCTCGTGCCCCTCGTGCATCGTGTGTGCCGGGCTCACGCACTCGTCCACATGGTCTTCGTGGGCGCGGTGCAGGTGATTGTCGTGCGCGTAGTCGACGTGGTCGTAGTGCGGGATCGCCACGTGGCCGCATCCTGGGGCGTGCTGGTGAGCGTGCGCGGGGTGGGGGTGGTGCGCCGTGGTCGTGGACATCTCGCTGACTCCTTCGTGGTCTCGCTGTCTGAAGAACCCGGATTGGTCCGCCGGAGGAGAATTGGCGGATATTTCCGGCATATCTGGCAGCGTAAGCCTGTCGGGCCGCCGCGACACCTCCGGGCGCGCCGCCGGGGCTCCGTCCGGTCACCAAGGGTCTTCGGGCACCACTCCGTGTCATTCCGGAGCGGCAGCCCCCGGGCCTCGGATCACTTGCCGGAGCTGGAGCCGGAGTAGGGCAGCAGCGCCATCTCGCGGGCGTTCTTGATCGCGGTGGAGACCTGTCGCTGCTGCTGGGCGCTGATGCGGGTGACCCTGCGGCTGCGGATCTTGCCCCGGTCGGAGATGAACTTGCGCAGGAGGTCGGTGTCCTTGTAGTCGATGTAGGTGATCTTCGCCGTGTCGATCGGGTTCGGGCGGTCCTTGGCGGGCTTACGGGGTTCCTGGTGGCGAGCCATGGGTCCTTCCTCATGGGGCTGGGTGTGGTTGGGCGAGGCGGTCAGCGAACCGGGTCGAGGAACTCGTCGAAGGCGGCCGGCAGGTTCTTCCACGCCGCACGGCCCGCTGTGTACTCGGCGTCGGTCAGAAGGCAGGAATCGAGTAGAGCGGTCAGCCCGTCCCGGTCCAGGCCGGGAGAGATGAAGACCAGGTGCTGGCAGCAGTCTCCGTGCTCCGGATGCCAGTCCAGGGCGGCGGCCGCCCGTCGGACCGGTGGAACCATGTCCCAGGCGGCGTCCGGCAGGGACGCGAGCCAGGGGCCGTTGTCCTCGACGCAGAGCGCGCCGCCTGCGGCGTCCCAGGACAGGAGGGTGTCGGGGCGGTCGGCGAGCCAGAACCGGCCCCGACTGCGGGCGGCCGCACAACTCAGGTCCTCCAGTGCGTCGTACAGGCGCTCCGGATGGAACGGACGGTGCTTGCGCCACACGAGAGTGCTGACGCCGGCCTCCTCGGCGTCCTGGGGCAGCAGGGCGCAGGCCGGATGCTGGCCGGCGCCGGCAGCGTCCACGTCGAACCCGGCGAGAGCCAGTTCCGTCAACTCGGCCGATCCCGCCGAAGCCTGAGGTGCCGTCGGGTGCAACTGGCTGATCAGCGCGCGGTCCGCCTCGTCCGCCTGGCCGTCGTCGACGAGGGCGATCGCCGACGCGTACTCCAACTGCCGGGCCCAGGTGTCGCCGACGGTCCGCCGGTCGGTGGCCGCGGCTGCGAGACCTGCTTCGGCGAGGTCGTCGCCGTTGGCGAGGTAGGGCAGGACGAGGGCTGGATCGACGGCGGTGATCACGCCGGTCAGTTGGAGCACGCCCTTGCCGTGTGCGGCGACGACCTCGGCCATCGCCCGGGGTTCGACGGAGTCCCAGAGCTCTACGACGGCCATCCGGGTCACCCCGTCGGCCGCCAGGCGTGCCAGCTCGGGCAACAGGTCCTCACGCAGGGCGCAGCAGGCGCAGTCGTTCACCAATGGGGCCTCGCCGCTGGAGACGACCCCGGAGGTGTCCCTTACGGTCCGGTGCACCGTGCCGGTCTCCGCCGTCGCCAGGTCGTGGTGCAGTGCGACGCTGTGAGGCACCTCCCGCAGCAGCCCCTCCACGACCTCGTGGCGTGCGTCCGAGTGCAGCCCGTCGACGAGGACGACGGGGAGCTTGCGCTTGTCCTCCATCACCGGCCCTCACGGCCGTAGCGTCGCTCGAAGCGTTCGACGCGTCCAGCGGTGTCCATGACGCGGGCGGTTCCGGTGTAGAAGGGGTGGCTCGCGGAGGAGATCTCCACGTCGACGACCGGGTAGGTGTTGCCGTCCTCCCACTCGACGGTCCGGTCGCTGGTCAGGGTGGAGCGGGTCAGGAAGGCGAAGTCGGCGGCCCTGTCGCGGAAGACGACGGGACGGTAGGCGGGGTGGATTCCTTGCTTCACGGCGGTTCCCTGGGGGTCGGGGGCGGAGGGTGTGGGGCGGGGGAGTCGCGGTGTCAGCGTTCCTCGCGGAAGTCGACGTGACGGCGGACGAGCGGATCGAACTTCCGCAGCACCAGCCGGTCGGGGTCGTTCCGGCGGTTCTTGCGGGTGACGTAGGTGTAGCCGGTTCCCGCGGTGGAGCGGAGCTTGATGATCGGGCGTAGTTCGTTGCGAGCCATGCCGCTACTATATGACAATGGTTTCCATTTTCAATATGGCCCAGGTCGATGAGAGGCAGGTAACTTCATGTCCGCCCACTGTCAACTGACCGGCGCGCAGCCGGGCTTCGGCAACAACATCTCCCACTCGCACCGGCGCACATCGCGCCGGTTCGATCCGAACATCCAGCGCAAGCGCTACTGGCTGCCCGGTGAAGGACGGCACGTACGCCTGGTGCTGAGCGCCAAGGCGATCAAGACGATCGACACCATCGGCATCGAGGCGGCCGTCGCCCGCATCCGGGCGCGGGGGGTGAACGTCTGATGGCCAAGAAGAGCAAGATCGCGCAGAACGAGAAGCGCAGGGCGACCGTCGAGCGGTACGCCGCACGGCGTGCGCGGTTGAAGAAGATCATCCGCCGGCCCGGCGCCACGGAGGCCGAGCGGGTCGCGGCGGTCGAGGAACTGCGCCGCCAGCCGCGTGACGCCAGTGCCACCCGGGTGCGCAACAGGGACAGCGTCGACGGCCGCCCCCGCGGCCACCTGCGGAAGTTCGGCCTGTCCCGGGTCCGGATGCGCGAACAGGCGCACGCCGGATTCCTTCCAGGAGTGACCAAGTCCTCCTGGTGACACCTCGGGGCCGGTGGCGGGTGGGAGTGCGGTGGCGGGCCGTGACGCCGCCGGTCACCGTCTGTCTCCCCTGGCCGCCCGGGCCCTGAGCGAGTGCCGGGCGGCCGCCGGAGCCGCCGGCGCTCTCCTCGGGCCGGTGCCGGGCTCCTCCTCCCCGGCACCGGCCATCCTCCTGAGGGGCCCGCGGGCGGGCATCGTCGAGTGCCACGCGCAGAGGCGCACCCTCGCGTCGTGGCTCCGGCACGACTGCTGCGGGGATGGCGGACCGAGAGCGTCCTCACCGGAGTGCGGCTCCACGAGCAGGCCGTCCGGCACGCTCTGGAGGCAGTCCTGCCGACCGGCCGGAAGCCGGCGCGGGGGCGGGGAGGGGGCATGGGCCTCTGCCCCCTGCCCCGTACCCGCTGCTCGCGGGGGAGCCGGGTGTCGGGGCGGGCCTCGCCGGTGGGTGGCGGGGCGACCATCACCTCCGTACGGCAGCTGCCCCGGTAGGCGGCGACCGCAGCCCGCCTACCGGGGCTGCTGCCGTCTCCCGGCCGCGACGGCTCAGCGCTCGGCCCCTACGGGTGCGCAGGCCCGGTCCCAGGCCGCATCGCGCAGCAGGCGCAGGCCGTTGAGTCCCACGATCACGGTGGAGCCCTCGTGGCCCAGCACTCCGAGCGGGAGCGGCAGATGGCCGACCAGGTCCCAGAGGACCAGACCCGAGATGAACACTCCGGCGATGACCAGGTTCTGCACCACCAGACGGCGGGCGGCCCTCGACAGGTTCACCACGGCGGGGACGGTGGCCAGTTCGTCACGGACGATGACTGCGTCCGCGGTCTCCAGGGCGAGGTCGGAGCCTGCGCGGCCCATCGCGATGCCGGTGTGAGCGGCGGCGAGCGCGGGAGCGTCGTTGACCCCGTCTCCGACGACCAGAACCCTGCGTCCGGCCTTCTCGAGCTCCTTGACGGCGCTCACCTTGTGCTGCGGCAGCAGTTCGGCGCGGACGTCGCTGATACCGACCTCCGCGGCCAGGCGGGCGGCGGCGCGCGGGTTGTCGCCGGTGAGCAGGACCGGCCCCCTGCCGGTCAGTGCGGCCAGGCCGGCAACAGTGGTGGCGGCGTCGGGACGCAGTCGGTCGGAGACGCCGAGGACGCCGACAGGCAGGCCGTCGCGTCGGACGATCACAGCGGTGCGCCCGCCGTCCTCCAGGGCGGCTGCCACAGCCGAGGCGTGAACCGCGGCCGGATCGTCCCGGGCGTCAGACAGGCGGGACGGGGCGCCGATGGCGATGGAGGCGCCATGGACGCTGGCGGTGACGCCCACGCCCGGCGTCGAGGTGAAGTCCCGCATCTCCGGGACACTCAGGTCGCGGCTGCGTGCGGCGTCGACCACGGCACGCGCGAGGGGGTGCTCGCTGGGGCGCTCGGCCGCCGCGGCGAGGCTCAGCAGGGCGTCCTCGTCCAGGCCTGAGCCGGCCAGGGGGTGGATGTCGGTGACGCGCGGGGTGCCCTCGGTCAGCGTGCCGGTCTTGTCCAGGGCGACCGTGTCGACCTGCCCGAGTCGTTCCATCACCACGGCGGACTTCACCAGCACGCCGTGCCGCCCCGCGTTGGCGATCGCGGACAACAGCGGTGGCATGGTGGCCAGCACCACCGCACACGGCGAGGCCACGATCATGAAGGTCATCGCCCGCAGCAGCGAGCCGGTGAGGTCGGCGCCGAAGCCCAGAGGAATCGCGAAGACGGCCAGGGTCGCGAAGACCATGCCGATGCTGTAGCGCTGCTCGACCTTCTCGATGAACAACTGCGTAGGCGCCTTGGTCCCGGAGGCCTCCTCGACCATGGCGACGATCCGGGCGATCACGGACTCGGAGGCGTCCCGTTCCACCCTGACCCGCAGAGCGCCGGTTCCGTTGAGAGTGCCCGCGAAGACGTCGTCACCGCGTTCCTTGGGCACCGGCAGCGGCTCTCCGGTGATGGTCGCCTGGTCGATCTCGCTGGCTCCCGCAAGCACCCGTCCGTCAGCGCCGACCCGCTCGCCCGGCCGGACGAGGACCGTGTCACCGACCGCGAGTTCCGCGATGGCGACCGTCTCCTCCGTTCCGTCGTCGGCCAGACGGGCGGCCGTGGCCGGGGCCAGGTCGAGCAGCCCGCGCACGGCATCCTGCGTGCGCGCGGTGGCCAGTGCCTCCAGAGCGCCGGAGGTGGCGAAGATGACGATCAGCAGTGCGCCGTCCATCACCTGCCCGATCGACGCCGCGCCGATCGCCGCCACGATCATCAGCAGGTCCACATCCAGCGTTTTCTCCCGCAGCGCCGCAAGCCCCGCCCAGGCGGGCTCCCAGCCGCCCGTGATGTAGGCCGCCGCATACAGCGGCCCCCAGAGCCAGGCCGGCGCGCCGGTCAGCTGGAGCGGCAGAGCGGTCAGGAACAACAGGAGGGCGGCCGCGGCCCAGCGGGCCTCGGCCAGGGCGAAGACCCGGGTGCGACGCCGTGGAGCCGCGCCGGGGGAGGCCGGCGCCGTCCTCTCGGGGCGTTGGCGCAGGGCAGGAGGCATGACGGGACAACCCTTCACGGGCGGACGGGGGCAACACGACCACCGTACAGGAACATATGAACAGGTCTTCATGTGTTGTCGGTAAGATGACCCTCATGGGTCACGGAGCCGACAGCAGGAACGACGCCACCCCCCGCGAACGCCTGGACGCCGCGGGTGCCACCGACGTCGCCTCCACCCTTCAGGCGCTGGCCACGCCGTCACGGCTGTACATCCTCGCCCGCCTCCAGGAAGGCCCGTGCGCGGTCGGAGACCTCGCCGAAGCGGTCGGAATGGAGGCATCCGCCTGCTCTCACCAACTCCGCCTGCTACGCAACCTCGGACTGGTCACGGGCGAGCGCCATGGCCGTTCCATCGTCTACGCCCTCTACGACCACCACGTCGCCGAGCTCCTGGAGCAAGCGCTCTTCCACGTGGAGCACCTGCGACTGGGACTGCGGGACGCTCCCCCCTCCGAGGCGGTGCGGGCCGCGCCCGGGGAGTAGGCCGGGCTGCCGCTCCGCGGCTCGACCGGCGCGGGGGGCGGATGACGGGTGGCACGCCCGGAACCCCTGATGTGCGGTGTGGCACAACTGACGGGCATGCCGAGGATGTTCGCATCACGACGCACCCTGATCCGGCTGCCCCCTCCTCGGTCCGCGACGATGCCGTGCCCCGGCGCCCACGGTGCAGCTGTCGGGCCGGGCAGTCCTGACGCCCCCTGACCAGGGGAACATGCCTGGCTGCCCGTCCTCGCCCCGCACCTTCCCCTGCAGATCCCCGTTCCCCAGCGTCTCGGCGAGCCCTCCGGAAGGCTTCCGCGGCCCTGGCTCGTCACCACCTGGGTGCCGGGCGAGCCCGCCGACCGCGCCCCCGCGACGCGCGCCGAGGAATCGGCCGTCACCCTGGCCACCTTCCTGACAGCCCTTCACCGCCCCGCCCCCGACGGGGCGCCCGCAGGACGAGACCGCGGGGGCCCGCTGGCCGACACCGCCGAATCCTTCACCCGAGGGCTGGCCTCGGCCGCCGGACGAGGGCTGGTCCGCGACCCGGACGCCGTCCGCGCGGTCTGGGAGGACGCCGCCGCCGCGCCCGCATGGGCAGGCCCGGCAGTGTGGCTCCACGGGGACCTCCATCCAGCCAACATCCTCACCGCGACGGCACCTTCTGCGGTGTGATCGACTTCGGTGACCTGTTCGCCGGTGACCCCGCCTGCGACCTCGCCGCCGCCTGGGTCCTGCTGCCGGACGGCGCCGTCGACCTTTTCCACGCGGCCTACCGGCCGAGCCCGGACACCGCGACCCTGCGCCGCGCCCGCGGCTGGGCGGTGCTGCGCGCCCTCGGCGGCATCCACATCGGGGACGCCGGCGTCCACGGCCGCCCCGGAGGCAAACCCACCTGGGGCCCGCCCGCCCAGGCCGCCCTGCGACGCCTCACCGCAACGGTCCACCAGTGATCAAGCACCCCCGCGGGGAGAAGGAGACGAGGCGTGCCATGGGGCGGGGCCGGCCGGCAGGCCGCCCGGCCGTGGCGCCCCGCCCCTCGCCGACCCGAGATGCTTCCCGGGGTCGGCGAGAGGCGGGAGCGGCTGGTCGAGGCCGTCCACGACCAGGCTGCTTCCGGTGCGGGTCCCGAGCAGCCGAGGTGACCACCCTCCTCGGTCAGCAGGCCGGTGCGGGCTCCGCCTTCTCGTCGAGCATTGCGGTGAGCATCGAGCGGGCGCGCGAGACCCTCGATCTGACCGTGCCCACCGGGCACGCGCTGGTGCGGGCGGCTTCGTCGTAGGGCAGGTCCAGCACCTGTGTCAGGAAGAACGCCTCACGGCGTTCGCCCGGCAGCGATTCGATCAGCGCCATCAAGACGATTCCCTCGTCGAAGCCGGGCAGGTTGCGGGGCTGACTGCGCTCCGCGGCTGTCTGCCAGTCGGAGGTGTCGGCCGGCCGCGGCCGGGAGGCGGCGCGCCTGAGGCTGTCGACGACGGCCCGCCGGGCGATGGTCAGCAGCCAGGACCGTGCTGAACCACGGCCTTCGAAGAGGTGGACGTTGCTCACGGCGCGCAGGAACGTCTCCTGCACGAGGTCGTCAGCTGCTTGGGCGTCGTCCGCGAGGCAGGCCACGTAGCGCCGCACGTCACTGTGGAGCGCGACAAAGACGCGCCCGAAGGCATCACCGTCGCCGGCCGCGGCGTCGATGGCCCACGCGGTGACATCGTCCTCGGTCACCGCGTGGTGGAGCAGTGCATGGATCATCGGAACGGTTCCTTCCGGGAAACCCGGACGAGGGCGCATCGATCGGGCACACCTCGGAGCCGGGGCAGGGAGAATCGCCCGCGCTGCGCGCACGGGCGTACGCCGACGGCGTGGTCCGCGGTCGACGTGATCCGGCTGTCAGCAGACAGCGGTCTCCCGCGGGGGTCCCCGCGTGACGAGTGTGTGCACGAGCGGAAGGAGGCGCGGTCGGCTTCCCGGACGGTCCACAGGAGGCGCCGGTGGAGGCGTCGGCAGGGGCCTGAGCGCACTGAGGAGTGACAGGGGGATGTGGAACCGGTCCGCCACGGCCCTCAGGATCTGGAACGCCGCGCGCTCGCCGCAGGCGAGCCACAGCCCGCACAGCAGGGCCGCGATGGCGTGCGCGGCGAGCATGCCCCAGGACATGGCCCCGGTCATCGTGTCCATGTCGTGCAGGTGCTGCCCCGCTTGAACGCCGTGTGACGCGTGGCCGAGGGCGAGTATGGCGGAGGATCCGCCCTCGAGCGGAGGGAGCCGCATGCTGTCGATGAGGCCGGCCTGTTCAGCGATGTCGTAGGCGCGTGCCGCCGCCGCCGGGTCCTGGTGCGGACCGCACAGGAGAGCATCCGCCCATCGCAGTGCCAGGACGGGACTGCCGGCCCGGGCCGGTTGCTGTTCCGTCTGGATCAGTACGAAGACACCGTGCAGGGCCGCCTGCACCGCGAGGGTGAGACCGACGACGCCGGCGGGCCCCCGTTCTCTGCCCGCCACGAGCCACCCCAGCGCCCCGACACCGCCCGCGCACACGGCCAGGGCCCACCAGGGGACCGGTCGTCCCGACATGAGGACGTGGCCGGATGATGCCAGGGCCACGCACACGGCCGCGAACAGCGCGGACCGCAGAGCGCGTAACTGCCACCCCATCGACATGGCAACCGATCCTGGCATCCTCCCCGGGGGGCCCGGGTCCCGGGGTGGGAACCTGGGTCACGCCTCCTTCCCAAGCTCTCGGCTCCGATCGAGCACGGGACCCCCCATCCTGGGATCCATCTGCGGGCCCACGCCGGCCGGGGCCCGTGGAACTCCGCACCCGCTGGGGAGCACACGACGTCCGTCGGCACGGCACCGGCACCAAGCGGTTCCAGCACCCCGCCATCGGCGTACTCGCCCTGGCCTACGAGTCCCTCGACCTGGCCGTGGAACCGGCCTCCACATGACCGCCTGCACCGCCGCGCCAGGCTGCCCCTCGGAAGAGGGCCTGCTTCTGCTCGCCTCTCTCGCCACCACCGAAGACAGCACGCCTGCCACGCGGCGTCCTTCGGGCCTGTGCCTCGACGGGGCAACCGGCAGTCACCTCAGGTGGGTTCAGTGGACGACCCACCCCCGCAGCCCCGTTCGTGCGCGGCCGTTCTCGGTGCACGGCCGACCGGCGCCACCACCCCTGGCACACGGGGCCACTCTCCGGAATTCCGGCTGGTTGAACCGCCCGGCGTCCCTCGGCGTCGGTTCAGAGCGACGGGAGGCGGCGTGCCGTAGAAGCTGAGGGGCGGCCAGCCCTCGGCCCGGGCGCGTGTGGGCAGTGCCCGGGCCACCTCGAGGGGCGTGATGTCCTGTGCGGCGGAAGGCCCTCGCCTATCGGCGCAGGGCCTCTGCCGGTTGGACGCGGGACGCACGCAGCGCCGGGTAGAGACCGGCGAGCAGCCCGGTGCACAGGCCGATGAGCGGCGCGGCGGCGACGGTGCCGGGGTGGATCACAGGGGTCCAGTCGCGCAGGACGGCCACCAGAAGGACGGTGAGGGTGCCCAGACTGGTGCCGAAGAGCCCTCCCCACGAGCCGAGGGCAGCCGATTCGGCGAGGAATTGGAGTGTGATGTGCCGACCCCGTGCGCCCAGCGCGCGGCGGAGGCCGATCTCGCCCGTGCGTTCCAGGACGGCGACCAGGGTGGTGTTGGCGATGCCGACTGCGCCGATGGCCAGACAGACGGCGGCCATGAGGAGGAAGAGCTGGCTCAGGTCGCTGGTGACGTCGGCCCGCAGTGTCTTCGGGTCGGGCGGAGGTATGGACCGGAGGTATTCGGGGTGGTCCGGGCGTAGCGCCGTGGGTGCCTCGTGAGCGATCTGCCGGGCCGCGCCGATCTGGGTGGAGATCAGCATCTTCGCGGGTTCATCGGTGGGTTCCCCCCAGAGCGCGAGCCCGGTGGAGCGGGGAACCACGACCGACAGCAGCAGGTTGGCCTTGCGTTCGACATCGGCGACGATGCCTATCACCGTGAAAGGTGTGTCACCGATGAAGATTGCCGGGTGGGTCTCCAGGGTGGTGATGCCCATCCGGGAGGCGAGCCCCGCACCGATGACCGCCACTTGCTCGGCGTGCTCCTCGTGGAAGGCGTCGAAAGTGCGGCCCTGAGCCATCGTCGGGTCCGCGGCTCGCAGGACACCAGGAGAGGCGGCGACCACCGTGGACCGCTCTCCCTCCTTCGAGGCCGGCGAAGATCTCACGGAGTTCGCCTCGTCCAGTCGCACCGTCCAGTAGACGCCGGCGTCCTTGACCCCGTTCAGTGCCTCGATGCGTCGGTCGGCATCCTTCGGGAACGCCAGGCCGGCATACGGGTTCCGGTCACTCGCGACGTCCTCGACGTTCACCTCGGTGGCGGTGAGGACCGAGAAGCGGGCGTCGATCTGGGAGGACGTGGTCGAAGTCAGCCCAAGAATGGCGACGAAGGTGCCGACCCCGAGCACCGTACCCATGGCTGTGAGCGCCGAGCGGGCCGGACGTTGCAGCAGCCCGGCCAGCGACTCCGACAGCAGATCGCGGATGTCGAAGGTGGAGGGTGCAACAGCGGCGCTGCGGCTTCTGCGCATGCGTCGGCCGAACCGCCGCTTCTGCAGGGCCGGACGCGGGTGTGCCGACTCCCCGCCGGCCTCACGGCCTGCTCGCTGAGACGCGTCGGGTACCTCGTCGAGTCGTTCACTCATGACGCGGCCACTCCCGGTCCCTGCTCGTCCAGTACCCCGTCCCGGATGGTGATGGTCCGCCTCCCACGGGCGGCGACGGCCGGGTCATGAGTGATCACGAGTACCGTCATGCCGTCCGCGTGCAACTCCTCGAGCAGCGTCAGCACGGACTCGGCGTTCCGGGTGTCCAGGTTTCCGGTGGGCTCGTCACAGAGAAGCAACGACGGCCGGCCCGCCACGGCTCGTGCGATCGCCACGCGCTGACGCTCACCGCCGGACAGACGGGTGGGAAGAGCGTCCAGCCGGCCGGAGAGCCCGACCCGTACCAGCGTCTGCCGGGCGCGGGCGGCGCGTTCGGTGCGCGGGACGCCGTTGTAGGTCATGCCAAGGATCACGTTCTCCAACGCGGTGCGGTGCGGCAGCAGATGGAAGGACTGGAACACGAAACCGATCCTTCGGCCGCGCAGGGCGGTGCGCTCCGCGTCCTTCAGCGCCCCGGTGTCCATGCCGTCGAGGAGATAGGTGCCGCCGGTGGGCGCGTCCAGCAACCCCGCGATGTTCAGGAACGTCGACTTACCCGATCCGGAAGGCCCGACCACACTCACGAAGTCGCCGCGCCCGACGCGCAGTGTGCAGGGCTTGAAGGCCTCCACCGGTGGTGGGCCGGGATAGGTCAGCGCCGTGCTCCTGAACTCGATCACCGGCGGGACGTGATGGTGCCGTGCCGTCACCTCTGCATCCCCGTAGTGCCCTTCACGCCCGTGATCACCCTGTCACCTGCGGCCAGAGCACCGTCGTCGGCCGGGTTCACGGCCAGGAAGCCGTCTGCGCTGGTGCCGGCCCTCACTGCTACGCGGCGCTGCTTGCCGCTCTCCTCCAGCACGGTGACCGTGCTCCTGCCGTCCGCACCCGAAGAGACAGCGGTGACCGGGACCACCAGCGCCTTCCCCTCGGTGGACCCCGTCTCGATGGTGAGTCGCATGTCCTCGCCGAGTACCTTCGAGGACAAGGCCTCGCCCGGCTTGACCACGATCAGATACCCGTCGGGCGTGGCGGGTACGGCGCCCGACGCCGTCCCCTCCTCCCCGCCGGCGGATGCCGGGTCGGTGCCGGCGGAGAGGGAGAGGGAGTCAGCGACCGAGCTGACCTCACCCTTCACCACCGCTCCCGACAGTTCGGAGAGGATCTCGACGGGGTGTCCGGCCCTGATCAGCCCCTTCTGGGTCTCCTGTACATAACCGTGCACCACCAGTTCCCCTGCGGCGAGGGTCAGCGCCGCTCCGTCTGCCGGCGACCCGATGGCAGAGGACACCTTCGCGACGTGTGCCGGAAACCCGCGCAGGAACACCACCTCTCCGGAAGGCAGCATCGGCCCCGCGGCGGCCTCCGCCTCGGCGAGCAGATCCTCGGCCTTCTGCAGGTCCTCGGCGGCCCTCGCCAGGATCGTCTCCGGATCAGTGCCTCCCTTACCGTCCTCCGCACCGTCGGAAGCAGCAGCCGTGCGAGAGGGGCCGGAGGTGGATTCGAGCGCCTTCCGGGCGTCCTGGTAAGCGCGTCGGGCGGTGGTCTCCGCCTCCCGGGCCGCCCCGATCTTGTCTTCCTCGTCCGGCGAGGCGGGCAGCGCGTCGTAACCGATGTCCCGGTAGAACGCGCTCAACGCGGTCTTCGTACCGGCTCCGAACGTTCCTGGGGCGTCGCGCCCGGTGTGGTGTCCGAGGGACGCGAGGGCCTTCTGCAGTTGCCTGACGTCGTCGCCCACACTGCCGGGCTTGAGGTCCCGGTACACCGGCAGAGTCCCCTTCATCACGAACACCGGCCGACCGGAGACCTCCAGCACGACCTGGCCTTCGGAGACCCTGTCCCCAGCCCCTACCGGCAACTTGGTCACCACGGTCCGCGTCCCGCTGTCCCCGGTCTCCGCCAACACGGGTGTGACCTCGACGGACTGCCCCGCAGTCACGGTCCCGCGCAGGATCACGGAATCCTTCAGCACCCGCTCGTCCACCACCGCACTGAGGACATCGGGCTCGGGCGCCGCCGCGTCCGCCGCGGCCTGTGCCGGTGACTTGATCAGAGTCGAGGCCCCGACGCCCGCCCCTGCCAGCAGCACGGCACCTGCCGCCGCCGTCACCACCCACCGCCGCCGCGACAGGACCGTCCCGGAGACCGCCGGTCCGTCGTCCCGGCTCGGCTCCTCACCGACGTCGTCGCCCACGCTCCTCGTGACGGTCACCGTCAGCCTCCCAGGACTTCGGCAGCGACCTTCAGCTGGTCCTCCACTGCCTTCTGCACCTGGTCGAGCTCCTCGGCGTTCCCCTCGATCGCCTCTTTCTGGTAGGCGACGTCGACCGCGTACCAGACACCCGCGACGTTGTTCTCGATCTTGCACTCGGCGTCCGCGGTGGCGACGGTCTTCTCCTGGGCGGTGGCCCTCTCGCCGAACCACCTCTTGTCGCCGGAGGCTTCTATCGGGGTCCTGTAGTTGTACCCCTTCTCCTCCATGCAGCGAGACCACTTGGCGAAGACGGCCAGTACCCGCTCGTCCTGGAGCGACTTACCGAAACTGTCCAGATTCACGTCGTTGGCGACTTTCGCGTCCCCGTAGTTGCCCATTTTCTGCTGCGCCTCACCGATGCAGCCCCCCGCGGGCACCTTCCGGCCGTTCACATCCTGGCCGCCCGCGCCGGTCTTCTCCGCAGGGTTGTCGGTGCCGTGGAGGACCCTACGCATATTGGCGTGGGTCCTCATCTGCCTTTCCTTGGCAGCTCTGCTTTCGGCATCGGACAGAGCACCGGGGGACTGGGTTTCGGGATTCTTGTAACCGTAGACAGCGGTCTTTGCAGGATCGAGCTTGCCGTAACGGTACTGCGAGATGGTCTGGCCGGCGGACGGCACGGCAAAGGCAGGCTCCTCGTACGCGATGCCGAAACTCTTCATGCACCGCGCGCGCAGCACGGACTCGGCCTTCCCGAGTTCTGTCCACTGCTCCTCGGTGAGCAGGTATGCCTCGACGGGGACGGGGTCTAGCACTGCCGTGGTTATCGTCGGGATCTCGATCTCAGGAGGAACGCCCTGGCCGGAGCCTTTCGCATCCCCGCCTGTCCGATCGGCGAGTGGGTTGCCGCAGCCGGCGAGCAGTGCTGCTACCAGCGAGACCGGAACAACAACCGAGAGAGTGCGGGGAAGGGAGATTCCCATTGGCGTTTTCCTTCAGGACTTCGGTGCGGTGGTGGGACGTGTGAGGAGCGCTCCGCCAGATGCCGCCAGGCGGAGCGCCCTCCGTCATGAAATGCTCTCCGATGCCGTTCCGGAGACCCGTCGGTACGAGTCCCGCAGCATCGAGGTGACTACCGCGCAGCCGATCCGTAGTCGATGAACTCTCCGGAGGCGTTGTTGTTCTTCATCGTCGCGTTGAGGTTCGCCTTTCCGTACTTCGCAATGGTCTGGTAGGCGTAGGAGCCGTCGTAGTTCGAGTTGTAGTAGATCCGCACCCGGCTCACCTGGTCCCAGTTGTCCACGGAGGCTGCGTTGTTCTTGACCTGCTGCCCCGCCCCGTTGCTGCCGCCGAGGCTCGCTTCGAAGGTGCGGCCGGCGTAGTCCGGGGTGTCGTACAGCTGATCGTAGAGCGCGCCCTTGTAGTCGGAGTTGTAGTGAAGGCAGGCGTGGTAGTCACTGCACGAGATGATGGCACTGGCCGGAGCCGCGAAGACGAGAGCCGATCCGGTGACAGCCAGAGCAAGGCTGCCGGCCACGGCGAGGCGCTTGATGTTCATCAGACTTCCTTTCATCGAAAAAACGGAACAAGGCGGATATGGATATCCTCATGGCACTCCCTGCCCTAGAGCTCGGGAATTCCATGAGGAGACCCGTCCCTGCCTCGACATTTGTGAACCGCGCACGAGGCTCGACCCGCACCTGTGCCGTCATGCTGGGAAGGGGCCGGCAGCGAACCGGACCCCGGACTGCTCGCCGACTGTTCCTGGCGGCCCCTGCTGAGGCAGCCGTGACGAAGGTTCAGGACCCGGGTGCGGAGAACGCCCGCCCTCCGCGCTCACGCACCGTGGGGCGACAGGATGGCCCGTGCCCGTCAACAGTCGTTCCCTCCGTCCTTTTGGCCGGGGGCGGCACAGAGGTGTCGGACGCGCTGGTTCAGGCCCTGACGGGAGCGGCGCGGAACCCACTCGAAGTGCTGCCGCACGCCAGCGAGATCTGGATGTGTGGCTGACGCGGAGTGGCCCCTCTGCGTGTACGCCGGAGGCTTACGCCCCCGCTAACCCCTCGGCCGGCGAGTCCCGGACCGGAGAAGTGGCCAGGACTACGGAGAAGGCCTGCCGGGTGCCACCGGTGAGGTTAAGCGAGGAGACGGAGCCAGGCAGCCCACGGCCGCAGCGGCGCGCCGATCAGGTGGCGAAGTCCGCGTCGGCTGTCATCGAGGCGCGAGCGGAACGGCTGGCGATCATGGATGCCCCCCAAGGCATGAACGTCTGACTGGAACGCACGACAGGCGGAGTCGAATCCCGAACAGGCACGGTCGCCCCCCTGGCGACGAGACCGTCCCGGCATCAACGATTGCAGCCCGCTTCCTGCGATGTCGCCAGAAACTATCAGGCGTCATGTCGGTAGAACTGACCCAACGTCACCGCTATCGGGCACCGTCGGAAAGGTGATCATCTTAATAGGGTTCATTCGTTGACGTGAAATGCTGAGGGGGGTAAAGGGTTGGTGTGGCGGCACGCCGCCCGGAAGATTTGACGAGGGGACCACCAACCGATGACCGGGCCGGCGGCGTGGGCGAGGGCGCGCACCCCCGCGTGACGCACTCTCGTCCGCGCTTCGAGAACACGCCCGCGGTGCGCCATCAACAAGTGGGGACCGAGCCGTCCGAGCATGCTCCTCACGACCGTGCGCATGAGGGTGAGGCGGTACGTGTCCTGGTGGGGAGTGCGTCGAGGCCGCGTAGCCGGCTGACGGCAGGCCACGCGCCGCAGGTTCCTGTCACGGCCGTGGGCCCGGTGGCTCACGAGCGGAGCCGGAGTCGGTCTGAAGCGACGGTAACGGTGCCGTGGAAGCTGTGAGCGCGCTTGTCGCATCGGGACAGCTGACATGCCCGGCCCAGGTGCGCCGGGAGGACGGTGATCGCCTCGTCCACCCGGGCGCAGAAAGCCGGCGATGCGGACCGCAGGAACGCGAGGAGGGCGGACATGGGTGCTTTAGAGCCCTCGCGCGGCCGGCGTCTCTCCCGCGAGCGAACACCGCTGACCAACCTGCAGGTCCGGCGGCCTGGTGGCAGCAGCGGGCCGACGGTGGGCGCCGAGCCCGTCGTGGCAGCACACGTGCCCCCTGCGGGACTGGAGCTGCCTGGCCGTCCAGGGCCGGCCTTCGTGGCGGCTGCTGTCCGGCCACTCGACGGCAGCGGGCATGATCCGGGCCGGACCGCGACCGCTCTCGTGGTGATGATTGCTCGCCGACGGCGGTGAGGTCAGCGCCCCGCCGTCGTGATCACTCGACAACGGGTGATCGGCGAAGCCGCCTCGTCTCGGACGGAACAGCGAGGCCGGTGGGCCCGGCCGTGGGGGAGTGCCCGCGCGGAGTGCATGACGACGGCACAGGCGCGGGCGGGCGCCATGCGATGCTCGCGTCAGGCAGGGGTGATGTTCTCCGCCTGCGGGCCCTTCTGCCCCTGGGTGACATCGAAGTTCACCCGCTGACCTTCCTGAAGCTCACGGAAACCCTGAGCGGCGATGTTCGAGTAGTGCGCGAACACGTCCGGCCCGCCGCCGTCCTGCTCGATGAAGCCGAAGCCCTTTTCCGCGTTGAACCACTTCACGGTCCCACTAGCCATTCTTGGCCCTCCAAGACGAGAGTTTCGGTGCCGCCGCATTGAGGCACCGGAGATGGCCGCCCTGGTCCGCGCGACTCCTGAACAGCCGACGACCGCGACCGCGTGCCGTTGTCCCGGAACCATGACAGCTGGAAACGAACGGTACCCAAGCCGCTCCTCCCCGACCCGGCGCCACGTCGGAAACCAGGTGCCGGCCGGGAAAAAGTAACCCGACCTGTCGAACCCCTGCGGTCCTCGCCGGCCGGGGAGGTTCCGGTGCTCCGGCCTCGCACGGGTGGTGCCGGCCTGCGCTGCCCCGGCGGCGACGGGGTGGGGCGTCGAAGGGTTCGGGCTTCATGTGTCGTCACGGTCCTTGCCCAGCGGATGCGCGACTCCTTCGTCAGGTTCGAAGACGTCCCGCCGGCCTGCCTGCCGGCCCTCGTCCAGCTTCGCGACGGTCGGGTAGTGCAGGTCGAAGGCGGGTGATTCGGAGCGGACCTTGGGCAGGGTCACGAAGTTGTGCCGCGGGGGCGGGCAGGAGGTGGCCCACTCCAGGGAGCGGCCGTAGCCCCACGGGTCGTCGACGTCGATGCGCTTGCCGGTCCTGGCGGTCTTCCACACGTTGTAGAGGAACGGAAGCGTGGAGGCACCCAGAAGAAACGCACCGATGGAGGAGAGAGTGTTCAGGGCGGTGAAGCCGTCGGCGGCGAGGTAGTCGGCGTAGCGACGGGGCATGCCTTCGGCGCCGAGCCAGTGCATGACGAGGAAGGTGGTGTGGAAGCCGACGAACAAGGTCCAGAAGTGGATCTTTCCGAGACGCTCGTCGAGCATCGTGCCCGTCATCTTGGGCCACCAGAAGTGGAATCCGGCGAATGTCGCGAAAACGACCGTGCCGAAGACGACGTAGTGGAAGTGGGCCACGACGAAGTAGCTGTCGGTGACGTGGAAGTCCAAGGGCGGCGAGGCCAGGATGATGCCGGTCAGCCCGCCGAAGAGGAACGTCACGAGAAAGCCGATCGACCAGAGCATGGGTGTCTCGAAGGACAGCGACCCTTTCCACATGGTGCCGATCCAGTTGAAGAACTTCACCCCGGTCGGAACGGCGATGAGGAAGGTCATGAAGGAGAAGAACGGCAGCAGCACCGCTCCGGTGGCGAACATGTGATGGGCCCACACGGTCACGGAGAGACCTGCGATGGCGATCGTGGCCCCGACCAGCCCCACGTATCCGAAGACCGGCTTCCGGGAGAAGACGGGGAGGATCTCCGTGATGATGCCGAAGAAGGGCAGGGCGATGATGTAGACCTCCGGGTGCCCGAAGAACCAGAACAGGTGCTGCCACAGAAGTGCGCCACCGTTACCCGGGTCGAAGACCTGCGCTCCGAAGCGCCGGTCGGCCTCCAGCACCAGGAGCGCCGCGGCCAGCACGGGGAAGGCCAGCAGGACCAGGACGGACGTCAGGAGAATGTTCCAGGTGAAGATCGGCATCCGGAACATCGTCATGCCCGGACCGCGCATGCAGATGATCGTGGTGATGAAGTTGACCGCGCCGAGAATGGTTCCGAACCCGGCCAGCGCCAGTCCCATGATCCACATGTCGCCTCCGACATACGGGGTGCGCTCACCCCCGCTGAGCGGCGTGTAGGCGGTCCAGCCGAAGTCGGCCGCACCCTGTGTGGTCAGGAGGCTGCACAGCACGATCAGCCCACCGAAGAGGAAGAGCCAGAACGAAAGCATGTTCAACCGGGGGAAAGCCACATCGGGAGCCCCGATCTGCAGCGGCATGATCGCGTTGGCGAAGCCGGCGAACGTCGGAGTCGCGAAAAGCAGCAGCATGATCGTGCCGTGCAGTGTGAACGTCTGGTTGTACTGCTCACTCGACAGGATCTGCAACCCGGGGCGGGCCAGCTCCGCACGCAGCAGCAGGGCCATCACGCCGCCGACGATGAAGAAGAAGAACGACGCACCCAGATAGAGGTGACCGATCTTCTTGTGATCCGTCGTGGTCAGCCAGCTGATCAAAACACTTCCGGCCCCACGACCTTCGACAGGGACGAGCGTGGGTGGCTCGGTGGTGGACACACTCATGTGCGGGGCTTCCTTTGCATCCCATGGGGCAGCAGTTCGAGCACGTGCCGTGCCCACAAACCACCGATTGATGACCTTCTCTGTCTACCGGCACCAGCGCCATGCCGGGCCCTCAAGCCACCCGTGCGTACGGGTGACGCACCAGCCGGGTCCAGGGGAGAGGGAAGTGTCGGTGCGGTGGGGATCGGCGAGGGGGGCGGCTCCCGGGATGCGCCGTACGGTGGTCAGCCGGCGGCCCGTCCAGGCGGGCTCGCCGGTCCTTGGACGGTGTTCTGCTGCCTGAGGATGCGTCAATCTTCGGAGCTCAGCAGGCGTCACTCCGCGAAGCCCTGCGGCCTGCCGCTCGTTACCTGCTTCCCCGCCCGTCGTCTCCCGTCCGCTCGTCGCCCGCCTGGCGCGCGCCGTCCCAGTGCATGCGGATCACCGCGTACGACTCGCCGTCCCCGGGCGGGCGCGTCCATGAGCTGCTGACGAACGTGTGCAACCGGCCGTTCACGATCGCGTGACGCGGCAGGCAAACACCGAACTCCTCGGTCACCGCCTCCAGCAGCGACCGTTCCGCATCAGCGGCGTCCTCCAGGTCGCCGAGGAACCGGCTCGGCGTCAGCGCACCTGGTATCTCGCCGCTGGATCGGACCTTTCCATCCGTGTACGTGAACGCGTACTCCTCGACACCGTCCCGCGCCACCGAGAGGTGGAAGAAGGGGTCCCCGAGGTGCGTCCTCAGGCCGCTCCACACCACCACCGCACGGGTGCCCGCACCGGCGGACGCGGCGGGGGAGACGAACCGGTGCCCGTTGAACGGGGCGGGGTCGCCGTCGAAGGCGAAGCTCCAGCCGGTGCCGGCCCGGCCGACCGCCATGAGAGCCCTGTCGTCGTAGGACGAGAACTCCGTTCGGTTCTCCAGCGACCTGCGGCGTGCTTCCCCGCGGGTCATGGGTTCGTCCAGCGCGGTGCCGTGCCCGCCCGCGAGCCGTCCGGGCAAGTCCTCCGGCTCCACCCCCTCCACCAGGACGAACCGGTAGGACGTGAGGTGGTTACCCGGGCCGGGTTCCGCGAGCCACGCCAGGCCGGCCGGGTCCAGCCCGACCGTCGGCTGCGGTTCCCCGCCCGCAAGGCCGGCCCTCGGCGTGGACAGCAGCTCGCGGCCCCGCTCCGGGGTCAGCAATGGCCCGAGCACGGGGTCTGCCATCCATCCCAGTGGCGCCAGGTGGTCCGGTCCGAGGGGCTCCCACAGGGGCAACGCGTCCCTCAGCAACCGCCATGCCCCGTCGGTGTCTCCCCACCGGGCCAGCTCCCGCGCCCGCGCGACCGCCTCCCCGAACGGTCCGGCCGGCGTGTACCGGTACGTGCCGTTCCTCACCCGCTCCAGCGTCGCGTAGGCCAGAGCCACCAGACTCTCGTCGGCACCCCGCAGCTGGAACGTCAGCGTGGAGTCGTCCCGGTACGAGTGCTCAGCGTGTTCGGCCACCAGCAGTGGCAGCAACTCGGGTGCGTACCGCGGGTCCGTCACCAGGTCCGCGAAGTACACCATGTAGGTCTGTCCGAGCAGGCGGCGTATCTGGTCGCCCAGCCCGGCGGCCCGCGGCCTGCCGTACCTCTTGGCCTCGTCCAGTGCCTCCTGGGCGCGTTCCCACCCGCCGCGCAGTGCCTCCGTCCGGGCGTCCTCCACCGAGGCGTCCAGTTCCCGCGTCGTGTCGTTGGCGAACACCGGCTCCCCGTCGCCCGGGCGCGCCCGAAGGTTGTGGAACTCCCGGTGCATCTCCCGCATGAACTCGCGGAAGTTGGCGTGCCGCTCGGGTGGCGCGGCCCGCCAGCTCGCCCACGTGTACACGGCCCACTCGCCGTTCTCGTCCACGTCCTCGGGATCCATGACGACAAAGGTGGCGTCGGAGTCGATGTCGAGCTGGAGCCCGCGCCGCCAGACGCCTGCCTCCTGGCGCTCCTCGGGCCCGGCGTCCTCGTCCAGGTACTCCTCGAACATGTCCGACAGGCCGGACTCGTCGTTGTGCCAGCGCGCGTCCGTGGTTCCCGCCAGCAGCCACACGAACCCGCCCGCATGCCGCCACCCGTCGCTGACCTCGAGGAACTCGCGGTACGACGGGGGCATTCGCCGGCCGAGACGCTTCTCCAGGGCTGCGATTCGCTCCTCGGACGCGGGCGGGAACCCCAGCCACCGTGCCCGCTGGGCGGCCGCGTCGTCCTCGCCCCGTGTCCCTTGGTCCGGGAGGGAATCGGCCCACTCCCCGCTCCAGCCGAGGAGGAAGGCCCGCCAGTCGAATGCGGTGATGTCTGTCATGCGCCCGATGCTGCCACCCGCCTCTGACAACGCTCCGTGCTCGCTTCGGCCGACGGGTCCTCACCCACCCGCGTCCACCGACCTCAGCCGAACTCCGGAGACACGTCGGCGGTGGACATCCTCCTCGGCATCCCTCGGTCCGATCCCGCCGCGGCGCACCGGCGCCCGTCGGAACCCCAGGTCCCTACGCCCCCGGCTCGGCTTTCTACGATGTCCTCATGTATCCGGGAGGGGATCACGTGTCAGTGAGCGGTACGGACGGACTGCCGGAAGAGGTGTTCCGGCAGGGGCGCGCGCACTGGCTGGCGACCAGGGCCGGGGACCTCGCCGGCGTGTTGGAGACCGCGGGACCCCGGCTGTACGAGTTGCTGCCGGGCGATCTCGGAGACCGGACACTCGTGGCGGCGGTGACGGTGGCGCGGTTGGCTGCGGACGAGGCGCGGGCCCAGCCGGTGGCCGAGAGCGTCGGCTGGCTGGAGCGGCTGATCCCCGGGGGGGCACCGCCATGACCTGGCGGGAGCGGTGCGAGAACTCCGCTCCCGGCTCGCGCTCAGCGGCGAACCTGCCCTCTGGTCCTGGAACGCCGAGGGCTGGGAAGAACTGCTGCTCTGGCGATGGAGGCGCGTACAGCCGCGAACCGGCGACCCGGCCGGTGACTTCGCGGGGTGGCGGGCCCGGTGGTCGGCGGAGATCCCGTGGAACGGTGACATCGACAGCCCGGAGTCGACGCCACGCCGACACGGCAGGCAGCTCCTCACACCTGCCCGGTTCTTCGCCGGTGAGCCGGAGCCGCTCAGGCTTCTGGCGCAGGCCGTGCTGGACGCGCCCGGCACAGCCGCCGCCGCCCAGGACGCGGTGCTGCTGCGGGGGGAGCATCTCCAGGGCGCGAGCCACCTGGTGTGGCTGGTCGAGCAGCAGGCCTGCGTCGAACAGCTCGAAGGGTGGCGTCGCAGACATCAGGCCACAGGATCGGAAGCCACCCAGGCGTTCCTGGCGGAGTTGTCCGAAGCGGTCAAGAGATACATGTCGCTCGTACTCCAGCCGGTGGTCGACGCCCTCTCCGCGTGCGAGCGGGCCCTGCTCGGCGACAGCAGGCACGGCGCGCGGCGCTCCGCCGCCGATTACCTGGACGCGTTCCTCGACGCGCAGGAACAACCCGGCGAGGACTCCTGGCGGGACGAGCGGCTGAGCGCGGACGTCGAACAGCAGGCGCGGGAACGCGTGAAAGTGGGCGAGACCACCTGGCACGGCATGCTGGGGACGGTTCCCGTCTGGTACCGCATCGTCACCTCCCGGGAGGAGCGGGCAGCGGCCCTCGCCTACTCCGGGAAGCCGTCGACGTCCGTCGTCCGGGTGAGGACCGGCGCGGTGCTCCAGGACGTGTCGTCCGACCTGTTCGGGCTCGGGGGCGCGGGCGACGAGCATGAGGAGTGGTATCCCGCACCCGGCATCGAGATCGACTACACGGCGGACAGCGCCTTCGACCTGTGCGCGCTGCTGGCGGTCGTCCAACTCGGCCACGCGCGCATGGAGTTCCTGATGCGGCGCGCCGACGGGAGTTTCCAGCGGCTGCGCTCGGTCAGGGCCCGGGTGCGTGAGGACGACACCGTCGCCTGGCGGCGCTGGGCCCTCGGGGTCCTGTCGGAGCTGGTCCCGGACCCGGAGGACCTGGCTGATGTGATCGCCCGGGAAGCGGACGACGGGACTGACGAGAGTGACCCGGCGGACGCGTGGACGCGCTTCGACGACCCTACGACGTCCTCCGGTTCCGACAGGCCCGGGCCCGGTCCCCGGCCGGTGCGCGACGGGCTGCCCGAGGCGCTGCTAGGCAAAGTCAGGGCGCTGCTGCGGAAGGCGGAGAACCCGGGGGCCACGGAGGACGAGGCCCGCGTCTACCGGGACAAGGCCTATGAGCTCATGGCCAAGTACGGCATCGAGCAGGCCATGCTCGGCGACGACGTGACCGAGTGGGAGCGGCCGGTGGACCGGATCGTCGATCTGTACCCGCCCTACGTCAAGGAGGGGCGTCGGCTGCTCGCCAGGATCGGCTACGAGATGCGGTGCCGATCGGTGTACCCCGGTGGCAAGGACAACCGTCACCGCGTCCACCTCTTCGGGTTCGAGACCGATCTCCAGGCCACCGAGGTGCTGTTCGCGAGCCTGCGCCTGCAGATGCTGGAGGGTGCGGACCGCGCGGACCGCCTGCACCGCCCCGCGGGCGAGGACGCCCGCGCCTACAAGCGTTCCTGGATGCTCGGCTTCATCCGCGAGGTGACCGTGCGGATCAGTGCCGCCCAGCGGACCGCGAGTGCAGCCGCGGAGGAGGGCAGCGAAGCGGAGGGGACGAGCAGTCGCAGTGTCGCTCTGGTCCTCGCCGACCGGACCACGGTGGTCGAGGCTCGGCTCTCCGACCAGTACCCGAAGCTCAACAAGCCCCGCCCCGCGAAGTTCAAGGGCACCGGCTACTGGCAAGGGGTCGCCGACGGGCGGGACGCCTACATCGGCGGTTCCGCCTTCGACTTCGACGAGGAGGACCGGACTGCGCGCCTCACGCCATGAACTCGCCCGGTGAGTGGTGCGGAAGGCCGGTGGGCCGGGGGAGACCTCGACCCACTTCCCGCCCGCCGCCCCGGTGGCTGCCGACCGCCGGACCCGCTGCGGATCCTCGAGGGCGGGCATCACCGCCCGAGGGGCAGCTCGCGCAGGACGTGCGCTCGGTCCGGGCAGGGAGCTCGTCGGCAGGGCCCGTGACGTCCTCGCCGCCGGCCCGAGCGAACTCCGGAACGGACCGACCGGCCGACGACACCCTCACCCTGTCGACCACCACAGCGTGCCGGTCAGCGGCGGTGTCACCAGCAGCGAGAGGCAGCGATCCCGTCCGGTCCCGCTGCCCTGTCAGCCTGTGTGCGGTGCCCTCAACACGGCACGGACATCGTTGACTTCGCTATGATCCCGGCTCCTACTGCTGGAGGTTGCGGTGACTGAACACCATGTCCACACGGTCGAGGTGCCTTTGGGGGACGGCAGCGGCGAAGCGATCCGCGTCCAGATCCGTGAGGTGGACGAAGCCCTCGTGCGAGTGGGCCGCGGGGGCCGCTCCGTAGCCCGGGCGGAGCGGTCGTTCGGACAGATGCTGGACACCGTGCGGCCAGTGGCGGAGAGCTTCGTGGGCAGGTTCCGGGGGATGGCGAACGCACCGGATGAGATCACGCTGGAGTTCGGCGTGTCACTCTCGGCCGAGGCGGACGTGGTCATCGCCAGCACCGCTACGGCGGCAAACTTCTCCGTGAGCCTGACGTGGCACGGAAGTGACACGGAGAACCCAAGTGGTCCTGCGGCCAGCTAGGTTGGCCTGACCGGCTCACTGGGGAACGGGGAGGTCGCAGTGGCGGGGGAAGACGCACGGAGTGCCGACGAGACTCTGAACGCGGCTGTCGTCCGGGTCAGGGGAGAGAACGGCACGATCGCCGGTGGAGGAGTCCTTGTCACCCGGGACCGTGTGTTGACCTGCGCACATGTCGTATCGGACGCGCAGGGCAAGGAGCGGGACCTCGAGGTAGCCGTCGGAACCACGGTGCGGCTCGACTTCCCCCTCGCCGAGGGGGCCGGCGGGGAGCGCTTCACCGCCGAGGTCGAGCAGTGGATTCCGGAGCAGCCCAGGCACTGTGGTGACCTGGCGGTCCTGAGGCTGCGTGAACCTGTCCCCGGCACACGGCCGCTGCCTCTGGCCGGTTCTGATGCGCTCTCACGCAGCCCGGTGCGCGTGGTCGGCTTTCCGGAAGGTGAGCTGGGCATGCTCTGGCACCGCGGGGAACTCAGCGGGAAATCATCGGGCGACTGGATCCAGCTCTCCCGAGCCGACACACGGACGGCTCATGTCACGGGGGGCTACAGCGGCAGCCCTGTCTGGGACGATCAGCGGGGTGCGGTGGTCGGCATCGTCGTCGCGGCCCAGAGGAAGCAGGACGACACCCAACAGGCCTTCGCGATCAGTGTGAAAGCGGTACTGCAGAAACTGCCCGACCTTGCTCGCGCCCTGACCCGGGATCCCTTCCCCGGCCTGGCCACATATCAGGAGAGCGACGAGGAGATCTTCTTCGGGCGGAGCGCCGATGTAGACGAAGTGGTCACAGCGCTGAAGGGGGACCACCCCGCCGTCATCCTCTGCGGGCCGTCGGGCTGCGGGAAGTCCTCGCTGGCGTTGGCCGGCGTGGTGCCCAGGATGCGGCGGGAGAACCGGGAGAACTACGACGCGGTGGTGGTGAACGCGGGGACCGAAGGGTCCTTGTCGTCCGGGCTGGCCACCGATCTCTACGAGGCCGTTCGCAAGGGGCGGTACGGGGACCCGCGGGCGGAAAGCGTCGATCAGGTGGAGGGGTGGCTCGCGGACAAGGGCCTTGTGAACACACTGAACCGCCTGCGAGGCAGGGCGGGCGGCAGGTACCTCGTCGTTCTCGACCAGGCCGAGGCGCTCCTGGACCGTGACGAGGCAGAGGTCGAAGAAGCCGCCGGACTGCTTTTCCCAAGAGGTGGTGCGGGTGCCGGCTCACGGTTGCTGGTCACGCTTCGGTCCGACTTCATGGACGCGGCGCTCAAACACCCCAGGCTCGGCCCCCTGGTGCGAAGCAGCAGGACACTCCCGCTGACGCCGATGACCCGCGAGCAGCTCAGAGAAGTGATCACCAAGCCGCTGGAGAAGGCCCCGGCGGTGACCTATGACCCAGGACTGGCTCAGCGCATCCTGGACGACGCGTGCCAGGAGCCGGAAGGCATGTCCCTCCTCGGCTTCGTGCTGAAGCAGCTGTGGGACGAGCAGTTCGCCGGGCGACTACGCACGACGGCGTACGAGGCCATGCACGGCATGCAGGGTGCACTGGAGAAGCACTGCAACGAGGCCTGGAAGCAGTGCGTCGGGGACGACGACAAGGCCGACGCCGCGCGACTGCTCAGGGGCCTCGTCAGGGTGCTGCCCGGAAGCGGGACACCACTGCGCCGCAGGCTCACCCGGGAAGAGGCGGGCGAGTCCGGGTGGGAACTCGCCAGGTCGTTCGCCGCGCGGCGGCTGCTCGTGCTGCGTGGTGCCAAGAACGAACCGGAAACCGCCGAACTGGCCCATGAGACGTTGATCAACGTCTGGCCGGCGCTGAAGGAGCAGGTGAAGGAGGACAGCAGGTTCCTGGCCGGCCGGGCCGAGCTGAACCACGACCACAAACGCTGGACGAAGGAAGACAGATCGCCGGATCTGCTGCCTGGTGCGAAACAACTAGGCTCCATTGAGGTCTGGTTGAAGGATCGTGAGGGCGAACTCGGGGCGGAGGAGCGTGATTTTCTGTCTCGCGCACGACAGCGTCAGCGCGGACGCCGGGCGCGCATCCGCGCCGCCTGGATCGCAGCCGCCTTGGTGCTTGCCCTGATCGCGGGCCTCGGCACCTTTCTCGTCCTTCAGCACCACATCAGTACCCAACGACAGGCGGAGGGACGATCGCGTCTGCTGGCCAACTTCTCCGCCGAAGTGGCGAAGCAGGATCCCGGGCAGGCTGCGCTGATCGCCATGGGGGCCTATGAGATCGCGCCGACGGACGAAGCCCGCAACGCCGTGCTCCGCAGGTACGACCAGTTCAAGGAAGCCGCGTGGGTGCTGACCGGGACCGAGGGGAAGATCCGAAGCGCGGCCACGAGCGTGGACGGCGCGGTGACGCTGGCGACGTCCGACAACGGGCGCGCCACTCTGTTCGTACGCAGGGCCGGAAAGACACAACGGCTCCAACTGGGGCTCGACGAGATGGCCTTCCATCCACTCGTCAGCCGGGACGGGCGGCGGATCGCCTACGTCTCGGCGACAGGGGCGTTCGTCTGGCACGACGTCGACCGCACTGCTGACGGACCGGAGGAGTTGCTCGGAGCGCCACACACCCTGCGGGCCGGTCCGTTCGAGGAAATTGCCGGCCTGATGAAGCTGACGAGCACGGACAGCAGCCTCATGGCTTTCTCCCCGGACGCAGGACACGTGGCCACGATGGCGGACGGACGGCTGTGGGTGTGGGATCTGGTGACGAAACGTCACCATGAAGTGCCCCGCCGAGCGTCCAGGAACGACGAATCCGTCTGGTACGGGCAGGACAAGAACACGCTCATCGTTCAGAGCAGCCCCGACCCGACCCGAACCTCGTTGACGACCGTGGACGTCGAGACGGGGACGGTTCGCAAGCTGGCGGATGACGTCGAGAACGGTTCGTCGTACGGTGCGGGCATCGGCCTGTCGGGAGACGGCGGCGTGCTGGTTGTCTGCCGCGAAGGTGAGAACGAGGAGACCAAGGTCTACCAGGCTCTGCGCGTGACGGACGGGCGAGTGCTGAGCAGCTACACCGAGAAGAGGGAAACCTCCGGTTGCGAAACCATAGCCGTCGACGAGGAGGGTGAGCGCTTCGCGGCGAACGAGTTCAACACGTGGACGGTCGTCGACGCCCGTCAGGGCCGCCGCCTGCAGGTGACCGAGACCCCGGTACACGAGAAGACCATCGGCCGTCTCCTTGAGGGCGCGCACCAGCCACTCGTTCTGGCGGTCGCTGAAGGCAACGTCGCGCTGACCGCTCTGTCTCTGACTCCGAGCGATGTCGACAATTCCGACATCGTCGTCAGCTCGCCCCGGCTGATCGACGGTGGGAAGACCCTGCTGGCCCATGTCAGACGCTGGGACGAGCCTGACAGCGGGGAGACCTTGGCGCTCATCGACGCGGCCTCCGGCCAGATCACCTCCTCGGTGAAGCGACCCGAAAGCCTCGCGGCACTCGACCCCGCGGCGAAGAACTCGTTGACGGTCAACGACGCGGGAACCCTCGTGGCGGACGTGGTCGGCCGGAACAAGATCCTGATCCGGCAGATCCCGTCCTTGAGGAAGGTGGCTGAGATCACCACGCTCATGCCTCCCGTCGACGAGCGGGGAATCGGGGACCCGATGACGCTCACCTTCTTCCGGAGCGGTGATGAACTGCTGACGCTCTCCGGTAGCAGGATCGAGCACTGGAATGCCCGGTCCGGAAGCCGGCTGTCCGAGACCGTCGACGCCCGCGACCTCGAGCTCGGCGTAGGACGTCCGGCCCGTTCCCACTCGCCAGGGGGAGACCCGGGCCCGGAATTCGTACTGAACAGCCCCCCTCATGCCGGCCGCGCGCAGATCACGGTCTACGGCGACCCTGTGCTGTACACCATCGATCTGGGCACGGGCGAGGAGGACAAGGCACGACGTGTCCGTCTCGGCCGGGACGTCGAAACTGCCTTTCTCGACACCAGCGGCCGCTACGCAGTCGCGAAAACGCCGGGCGGCATGCTCGAGCTGTGGTCGGCGGCGACCGGACGACGGCCGAGCCGGATGGTGGGCCCACTCGGGCCGCTGGGCTCGAACGACAGGTTCACCGGCGACGGGTTCACCTTCAGCTTCACCGGAAGGGACGGAGAGTTCTACGTGGCCAACGGGAGCTCCGTGCGCTTCCAGCAACTGTCGGACTCCAGCAGCTTCGAGACGTACGACTTTGCGGCGAACCAGTACTTCGTGGCGGCCACCGAAGACGGGAAGACCTTGTTGCGAACCCTGTCCGGGGGCGGCTTCGGAGGAGGCAACGGAGACCGAGGCCGCCTGGACCTGATCCATCTCGATCCCGGACTCTGGAAGCACCACCTGTGCGACGTCGTCGGCCACGACCTCACCTGGGACGAACGCCTCGGCCTGCCCTCGGGGCTGCCAGAGGTGATCTGCCCGGCCTGAACCTGAAGCGATGCCGACCCCGGACCGGCCCGAGCGCCTCCGAACGGCAGCGACACCGCGGACGGCCTCCGGCCGGCCTGACGGTGCCTCCGGGAAGCCGCCGAAGTGGTCAGTGTCATTCCTCGAGAACCCGGGGACAGCTGACGGGGCCCACGACTCGTTGTAAGGTAAGGAAACAGCACTTGACCTGCAAAAACGCAGGCAGGGAGCCTACGGCCAGGAGTGCCCCGATGATGCGCACCATGTTCAAGTCCAAGATCCACCGAGCCACCGTGACCCAGGCTGACCTGCACTATGTGGGTTCCGTGACGGTCGACGCCGACCTGATGGACGCCGCGGATCTGCTACCCGGCGAGCTGGTCCACATCGTGGACATCGACAACGGCGCCCGCCTCGAGACCTACGTCATCGAGGGTGAGCGCGGCTCCGGCGTCATCGGGATCAACGGCGCCGCGGCCCATCTCGTACACCCCGGTGACCTGGTCATTCTCATCAGTTACGCCCAGGTCGACGACGCCGAGGCTCGTGCTTTGGTGCCGAGCGTCGTGCATGTCGACGCGCGGAACCGCATCATTGCTCTGGGCGCCGACGCGTCGGCCCCCGTGCCGGGCAGCCCTACCGAGCGCAGCCCGCAGGCCGTACCCGCGCGGACCTGATCCGCCCGCGCGTCCGCCGTACGAGGGAGCAACCGCCATGGCAGCGGAGAGCACCGCAGTGGACATCCGCGACGACCGCGAGAACGGCAAGCTGGTGGCGTACGACGGCGGTTCTGCCGCGGGGTACATCGCGTACTTCGCGATGTACCCCGAGCCCGGCGCCCTCGTCGCCGTGCACACCGTCGTCGCGCCGGAGTACGAGGGCAAGGGTGTCGCCGGAGCCCTCGCGCGGGACTTCTACGCCATGGCGGCCCGTGAGGGAGTTCCCGTCGTGCCCCTCTGCCCGTACCTCGCCATGTGGGCCCGGCGTCATCCCGAGCAGGCTCCGGAGGCTCCGGAGGAACTGGTGCGTGGGGCCGAGCGGCAGCTCGCGTCGCATCCCGAGCTGTTCTGAGGCCGACCGGGGCATCCCGGCACGGGAGCCACGGTGTGTACGTGTGGACTCGGCAGGCGAGGGCAGCCGCACGGGGAGACGGTGGAAATGAGATCCACCGGCCCCGTACGTCGCAGATGGAGGACCGAGATGACGCACCCGAATCCCGACCCCGTACCGCCCGCGCCGACGCCCCCGCCCGTTCCGGGACCGCCGACACCGGTGCCTTCGCCGCCCCCCGTACCGCCGGGTCCCGTGCCGCCCGGTCCCGCTCCCGACCCGATCCCGCAGCCGCCGAACCCCAGTCCCGACCCGGTCCCCGAGCCGGAACCGTCGCCCCAGCCGGCGGGGTGATCCGGAGTCCCTAGGGGCGCCCGCGGAGTCCCGTCAGCCCGTCGGCGAAGCGCAGTCCGCTCTCCGCCGCCACCGAATCCAGTGACTGCGCCTCGCGCACCGGGGCGAAGCGCAGGCCGCCGGAGACCCCCGCGAAGCCGTACACCGCGGGCCGGGGCAGACTGTTGTAGGCCCATGGGGTGGAGAAGTAGTACGCCCCGGTGTCGTACAGGACCACGAAGTCGCCCTCCCGCAGTTCGGGCAGCTCGCGGGCGTGGGCCACGATGTCGCCGGCGAAGCAGCACGGCCCCGCGATGTCCTGGACCATCGGCGGACCGCTCCTCGCGCGGCCCTGCCCGTCGAAGGCCCCGACCCGGAGCGGCCACGCGTCGGGCATGAAGACGGTGCGGGTGGCGACCTGCGCTCCGGCGTGGGTGAGCGCCACGCGGCGCCCGCCCGCATCTTTCGTGTACTCGACGCGCGCTCCGATGAAGCCGTTCTTGGCGAGCAGGGACCTGCCGAACTCGGTCACGAGGTCGTAGCGCCCGTCGAAGATGCCAGGAACCGCGGTCCGGAGGGCCGTCACGTACTCCGCGAAGGTGGGGCGGGTCTCGTCGTCGTTGAAGTTGACCGGCAGCCCGCCCCCGATGTCGATCCCGGTGACCCGGCGTTCGCCCAGCACCTCGTTGATCTCCTCGGCGAGCCGGTACGTCTCCGCGACGCCCGCGGCGATGAGTTCCAGCGAGCAGCCCTGCGAGCCGACGTGAGCGTGCAGCCGGGTCAGCCAGGGACGCTCGGCGAACGCCTGGACGACCTGCTCACGGGCGCCCGGGTCGCGCAGGGCAACGCCGAACTTCGAGGTCGCCGTCGCCGTACTCATGGCTCCGATGGAACCGCCCCCCACCTGCGGGTTCACCCGCAGTCCGAGGACGGATGCCGAGCCGGGCGGGCGCAGTTCGTCGATACGCCGGACCTCACCGAGACTGTCCGCGTTCACGGCGACACCGAGCGCCAGCGCCAGCCGTAGCTCGTCGCGGGTCTTGGCGGGGGAGTCCAGGACGATGTGTTCCGGGGCGAAACCCGCCTCGACCGCGAGCCTCAGTTCGCCCGGACCGGCCACCTCGCAGCCCATGCCGCAGTCGGCGAGCAGCCGCAGCACCGGGATCAGTGAGGCGGCCTTCGCGGCGAAGGTGTGCAGTACCCGTACACCCGGCTCGGCGGCGAAGGCGTCCCGTAGTGCGTCCACGGAGTCGCGTATCCCGTCCGCGTCCAGGAAGCCCGCAAGTGGGCGCTCCTCACCGAGCAGCCCCTCCGCCACCGCGAGGCGGAGCGCCTCGGCATACCTCACTGAACGCCCAGCACGCGGGGAGCCCGGAGCTGCCGGGGAATCCGGCGGTGGCGTACGGCTGGTGTCGTTGATGGGAGCCTCGCAGGTAGGCGCCTTCAGGCGATGAGCAGGACCACGGCCTCGGGTATCAGCATACGGTCGGGGCCCGGATGCCGGGCGACCGCGGGCGCAGCGAGATCGAGCGATACGCCGCGTACGGCGGCTTCGCCGCCCGGTCCGGCGGGCGCGACCTGAGCCACGGCGGCACCGGGCAGCGGCGCCCCGACGGGCTGTTCCGCAACGGGTTCCGGCAGGGCGTCGGACATACGCGGACTCCGTGGCCGGCGGACAGGGACCCCGCTATCCATCCACACCCGACCCCCGGCCGCACGCCGGGCCGGCCCGGCCGGGCGAGGCACGTTCGCTCGGACGGGCCGTACGTGCAGGGGAGCCTGCCGGCGGCTCGGTCTGCCGTGCACCGTTGCCGATCGTCCTGCGCGCGAACGCGTCCATCGACGCGACCTCCGGGGACACGTCCCTTGCCGACGGTGAAGGCCTGCGCCGGCCGGCTGCCCCGGGTCCGCACGACGCCGCTCACCCGGCATCGCCGCGCCCTTCGCGCACGTGGCGACACGAGGTCGTAAGCTGCCCGCGTGCACAGTGTGGAACTGCTGCCCGACGAGGCGACCGACCGGGCCGTCCGGGACGTCTGGCGCCGTCTGGCAGACGAGGGCCTGCCCAGCCAGGCCGCACACCGGCATCCGACCAACCGGCCGCACCTCACCCTCGCCACGGCGGACGCCCTCTCTGCCGGAGTCCATGCCCGGCTGAGACAGACGTTCGCAGGTCTTCCCGTTCCGCTGCGTCTCGGCGGGCTCCTGCGCTTCTCCGGCCGCACGCAGGTGCTGGCCTGGGCGGTCCAGCCCGACGACGTACTGGTCCACCTGCAGGAGACCGTGTGGCGCGTCGTGCGCGAGGCACCGCGCAGCGGCCGGCCAAACCCCCTCCTCGACCCTGTCCGATGGGTCCCGCACATCACACTCGGCCGGGGGCGGGACACGGCGTGGGCCGTCCCCGACGACCGACTGCTCCCCGCAAGGGCGGACGGCACGGCAGCCGCGACGGGCCTTTGGACCGAAGCGCGGTACTACGACTCGGTCACCCGCACCACGGGCCGCCTCGGCCCAGGCCCGAAACCCTGAGCGCAGGAGGGCTCTGACGCCGTGCACGGGACCGTAGGGGGCCGTCAGGCCCAGGCGGACACGAAGATGGAAGGCGCACGCGCTCCAGGGCTGGGAAAGGAGGCACGCGGCTCGTCATCAGTGTGCCCAGGGCAGACGAACCGCCTCGATTTCGGAGTCGTTCAGCAATGCTGTGATGAGGGCGGGTGAACCGGCGACCTTGGTGGCCCACAGGTCGTAATCCGTGCACAGGACCCATGAGCGGTCGGCGGCCCAGAGATTGGACGGACTGAAGTCCGCGTCGGACTGGTCGTACAGGAGTCCGGTGTCGCCGAGCCGGCCCGCACGCACGTGCAGGTCGTCGAAGTCGGTGGCTCCGAGCGTCAGCGGGTGGTAGTAGGCCAGACAGCGGGTTTCCGGGCCTGCGGGGCTGTACTGGACGAGGACGGCGATCAGCCGGTTCCAGGTCTCACGGTCCAGGCTTCCTTCGGTCGGGGCGGGATCATGCTCAGTGGCCGGCTGCCCTCCTTCTCGCCCGAGGGGAAGCAGCGGTAGGACGGCATCAGCCCGACGGGCACCATCGGGTCGCCGGTCCGCCGGGCAAGCTCGGCCCGACGCAGCCGCCGCCAGCCAGGGCCGGGATGCCGGGCACGGCCCAGACCTCCCCCCCCCCCGTGGCGATGCTCACGTCGTCGAGGCCGTTGCTCCCGACCATGTGGAGCTGGGTGCTCCCCTCGGCAGGACGTGCCTGGTGGTACTCGTCGTACGACACGTCGACCGGCCCGTGCTCGTGCTCGTACATGGCGTTGAGCACCCAGACCGCGTCAGGCATCGCCGGGGGCATGAACCCGGTAGGACCGTCGCCACACAGGTCCAGCAGCCAGTCGGTGGCCCCGGACGGCACGAGCGGCCACAGGTCGGGCAGTGGGTTCGGTCCCTCGGACATCCGCTCGTGGTCCCAGGTGCGGATCCGGCCTTCTGCGAGGGGCCGACGTGCCGCCGCCCCGAACCCGCCGCCCGAGCCCGCTCCGAAGGGGGCGGCTGAGAGTCCCCGGTGCCCCCATACGGACAGGGCGGGCGGGAACTGGACCTGCGCTGCGCCTCTTCAGCCCTGCACGGTTTTCGCCATGGCCCGTTCCGGCCACTGGTCCGGGGCGGGTGGCGCCGCGGCCGGACCCTCCCGCGTCGGTTCCCAGGCCGCCGCGCACAGGGACTCGGCCACGGCGGCTGTGTAACGGGCTGCGGTGAGCCAGGAGGTGGCGAAGCCGTCTGTGTCGACAGGGAGGAGGCGGCCGAAGAGGTCGCGATCGCGTCGGGCCGCTGAGGTGACCAGGGCGGTGAGGAGTCCGGCGGCGGTGGGGAGGCCCGCGCGGCGGATGCGGCGGGCCTCGGTGGTGACGTCGCCGAGCATGCCGAGGGCGGCGCGGCCCGCCGGGACCGTCTGTTCGACCCGGCGCTCCAGGAGGTACAGGGGCGAGTGCGCGCCGGTCCCTCCGGGCTGTGGTGGGGCCGGGTACACGGGGGCAGCCGGGTCCGGGAGGTCGGCGCGGCGCAGGCGGTCGAGGCCGAGGTCGATCGTGCCCTCGCCGGTGGGGTGCGAGCAGGCGAGGAGGATGAGCCGGGGGTGAGGGGCGGGCACCAGGCGGCCGATGATCCTCAGCCGTGTCCCCGGCGCCGTGGCCAGCAGCATCAGGTTGTCGCGGTGGGCCAGCGCGGGGTTGTCGTCGGCGACGGCGAGCCGGACGGGAAAGTCCCCCTCGCACCGCGCGAGCAGGCAGGCGCCACCCGACTCCCGCACGGCACCGAGGAGTTCGACGTCCAGGAACAACAGGTCGCTGCCGCCGCCGTCCGGGTCCGCATAGCGGGAGGTGGACCGCAGGGCGCGAACGGCCTGTTCGGACGGCGGTGTCTCCCACAGGGAGGCGAGCGGCTGCTCCGTCCATGCCGCGCCCCTGGCGCTGACGGCCCTGACACCCTTCCCGGCGCCCAGCCTGCCGTCCGGCGAGACCGTCGCCCCCGAGACCGCCAGGCCGGCCCGGCCCAGCTCCCGGTGGGTGAGCGCGCTGTCTCCCAGGCGCACGGCCCGGTCGGCCACGCCCAGGGCACGCCCGGCGCCCCCGGGGGCCACGTCGCCGACCGTGCAGAGGCGGCCCTCGGATGTGGCGACCCAGGTGCGGACGCCGCCGTGCCCCGAGTCGGTGACCACGGGTTCCGTGAACAGGCCGTACAGGCGCAGCGACCCGTCCGGGCTGTACGGGCGGCGCGCGCGGCCTCTGACGGCGGCCAGCTCCGCCCCGTACGCCGTCCCCACTCGGTGTGCGGTGCCCAGGAGTTCGGCCAGGGCCGTGACGAGGTCGGCGGTGCGGTAGGACGGGTCCCCGGCGCGGGCCGCGCGCAGCAGTGTGACGACGGACAGCGCGGCGCCCGCGGCGCGCGGCAGGTGCCGGAGCCGGGCGGTGTGCGCGGCGCGGAGAAGGGCCGACTGGGCGACGGCGCCTGCCCCGTCGACGCCGGCCTCCAGCACGGCGGCGCCCGCCGACCACAGGGCATCGGCCGCGGCACGCTGGGCCGGACTCGCCACCTCGGGCGAGGAGACGGAGTCGGGGGGAGGGGCGGAGTCCGTTGCGGAGGCGGGTTCGGGGACCGCCCGGGTGGGCTGGTCGGCGAGTTCCGGCGCCGGGACCGCTGTGGGGGCGGCGCAGGCGGCGGCCGCGCGGTGGACGCATGCCGGGGCGAGGAGGCAACCGCAGACGACGTCGTCCACCGTCGCCACCACGCCGCCCGGGGCGTGCAGGCGCAACTCGGTCTCGTCGTCGACCACGATCGTCACCGTGTCCCCGTCGCGGTGCGCCGGGCGGGCGCCGAGCTTGGTGACTGCCGCGTCCAGCCGCTTGCGCAACCGGGGCGAGAGGTGCTCCACCAGCGTGGCCGTGACCTCCGGCGCGACGGGTGGCAGTGGGGCGGCGTTCATGCGGTCTTCTCCCCTATCCAGCGGGCCAGTTCGAGTGGGCTGAGGGCGGCCACGGGCATGCCGGCGGCCACGAGCTGCCCGGCGACGCCCGTCGAGTAGCGGGGACGGCCGGCGTCGTCGAGACTCGCGCACCCCAGGACGTGGCAGCCGGTGGCTACCAGAGCCCGCACCTCGGCCAACAGGCCGCCGAGCGGCGCGCCCTCCTCGAAGTCGCTGATGACGACGACGAGGGTGCGGGAGGGCACCGCGACCAGGCTGCGGGCGTGCCGCAGCCCGGCGGCGATGTGCGTGCCCCCGCCCACGCTCACCTCCAGCAGGAGGGAGAGGGGATCGCGCACATGGCCGGTGAGGTCGACGACCTCCGTGGAGAAAGCCAGGAAATGGGTGCTCAGGGTCGGCACCCCGGCGAGCACGGAGGCGGTCAGCGCGGACCAGATCGTGGACGCCTCCATGGATCCGGAGACGTCGGTGACCAGGATCAGACGCCAGTCGGCCGACCGCCGGCCGCGACTGCGGAACACCGGCCTCTCGGGGATCACCTGAACCGTTCCTTCGGCCGTCCGGCGGGCGGTGGCCAGGTTGGCGCGCAGCGTGCGCGGCAGGTCCAGCCGACCGCCGGGCCGGCGGGTCGGCCTGGCCAGCATGGTGCCGGTGAGGGCGGGTCGCAGCCGTGTGGCGAGCTGCCGGGTCAGTTCGTCGACCAGGTGGCGGACCAGAGGCCGGAGCGCCGCGAGGCGGGCTTCGGGCAGGCCGCCGGCGTACCGCAGGATCGTCCGGAGCAGATCCACCGAGGGGGTGGTGGCCGCCGGGTCGAGTTCGGCGAGGACGTCCTGCCGCCCTGTCGCGGCTGCGGCGGCGAGGACCTCCTCGCGTACGCCCGGGCCGAACAGCGCGGCGAGTTCCTCGGACCACTCACGGACGCCGGGGAACGACGGTTCCCGGCCGCCGCGCGGTCCGGGGCCGCCACCGTGGTCGGGCAGGCCGCTGCGGGATCCCTCGCCGTGTCCAGCGCCGTAGAGCTCGTCCAGAGCGGTCGCCAGGCGGGCGGCGCCGGACGGCAGCCGGTCGGTTCGTCGCCCGAGCACGAGCCGCCACCGGTCGGCGGGCGCGAGGGTCCGCGCGGGGCCGGCCTCGGTGGAGGGTGCGAGGGCGGGGGGCGTTCCTGCGGGGGCGTCGGACAGCGGTGGGTCGTCGTGCGCGAGTGGTGGGAGGGGCAGACCGAGGCCGGTCAGAAGCTCGCGGGCCGCGAGGTCGGCGGCCGCGCGGTGGGCCAGCTCGGCCGGATCGTCCGCGTCGAGGGTGTCCACCCGTTCGCCCAGCCGCTCCTCGACGGTATCCAGCAGCCGGTCCCGGGCGGCCGGGCTCAGGGTGTCGAAGCCACCGCGCAGGGCCGGCAGCCGGGCCAGGAACGCGTTGTCCTCCAGCTCGACGACCCGGTGCAGCAACGGGTCCAGGGCGCCGACGCCGACGGCCAGGAGCGGGCCCGCCACCGTCAGGACGCCGGTGAGGCGGGCGGTGAGCCTGGCCCGGGAGGCGCTGTCCACGGCCCCGTCCACCCAGGAGGCGACGCGTCCCCCGAAGGTCTCGGCCTCTTCGTGGCCCGTGAGTACCCTGACTGCTCCGGCGGCCGCGGCGATCAACGGGGTGCCGTCGGCGGCCAGCCGGGCGAGGGCGTCGGTGAGCCGGATGCCGCCCACCCGGTCGGCCCGCTGGGCCAGTTCGAGCAGCGCCCGGGCGTCCTCGGTCTCCTCGGAGCCGGTCAGGCCGTCGACCTGGCGGACCGCAGCCGAGGTCAGGAGTTCGGCGGCGCGCGCGGTGCGGGCGGCATGGGCGGATACGGCGGCGGTGGCGTGCGGGGCCGAGGGGCCGTCGGGCGCGGCGGGGCCCGGCAGGTGGCCGGCGTCGATGCGATCCAGCAGGTCGAGCCCGGCGAGGAGTTCGGGAAGGGTGCCACTCGCGGGGAGTACGGCCGCCAGCTCCGTCAGCCGTTCGTCGGCCAGGGCGGGGAGCCCGCACTCGGCGGCCTCCGTGAGGCCGCCGACGACCTGGGCGGCCGTCGGACCGCCCTCCGCGCGCTCGGCCGCGCGCCGCTGCCGCAGCACGCCCTCGGCCGCCTGGGCCGACGTGACGCCGCGGGCCCCCGCCGCGGTGAGCATCGCGGCCGTTGCCGGGGTCCACCGCACCTGCCATCGCGTGGTGAGTCCTTCCGAGCCCGCCGCGCCGGTCACCGCCTGTTCCCTCGCGTAAGGGATGCCGCACACCGTCAGCCTGCGCAGCAGCAGCTCGCGGCGCCGGTCCAGCGTGGAGCGGGCCGGGTCGAGCCGGAGGTCGCGCGGTGTCTTCTCGTACGCGTCCTCCGGGCCGGGGAGGGAGAGCGCCGCGGTCTCGGCCTCGACGGCGGGGCCCAGTCCGCCGCGCGGAGCGGCGGGCGCGGGCCGCCCGGTGCGGGCTCCGACGAGTACGTGTTCGAGGGCCTGGGCGACGGCGCGGCCCGTCCCGTAGGTCTCGCCGCGCCCCAGCACCGTCTGCACGGCTTCCAGGAGTTCACCGCGGCCGGGGGCGGGCAGGTCGCGCAGGCGGGCCAGGTCGCCGGCCACCCGGACGACCTCCCGGCCGTCCGCCGGGCCGTAGGGATGACCCTGTTCCCGCAGGGCGGCGCAGACGCGTACCGCGGTGCGGATCAGCGCCTCGTGCAGCGCGGCCGGGTCCCCGGCGGCGTCCAGGACGGTGTGCTGCCACTCCGGGTCCCGGATGCCGGCCGGGTAGCCGGACCGTGAGTCGAGCAGCGGGTACGTGTACGGGACCAGGGAGACCGTGCACGCGGCCGTCCCGGCAGCGCCGTTCGCGTGGGCGTCCGTGCCCGGCTCGGGCGTGGTTCCGGACGCGGAGCGCGCGTCCGGTGCCGGGTCCCCGGAGGCGGACGGCAGCAGTGCCGGGGTGTGGAAGGCTCCCACCACCACGGCGGGCCGCCGTCCGCCCGCCAGGGTCTCGGCGACATGTCCGCGCATACACGCCTCGCGCGCCAGGTCCGTGCCGCTCACCCCGCCCCGTGCCTCGGCCTCGTGCCGCAGCGCCCAGCCGGTGAGCAGGGCGGCACGGCGGAGCGCCTCGGGTGTCGAAGCGGGCGCGCGTGCCTCGACCAGCCGGTCCCACAGGTCGTCGCCGTCCCGGCCGGTGAGCCGTGACCGGAGCGCGGCGGACAGCCCGCGCCCCTCTCCTGGCACGGGCGCGGAGTCGGCGCCCGGGGCAGGGGCGGGGGTGTCCGGGCCGCCCCCGGCCCACGCGCGGTCGGCCAGCGGCAGATCGCAGGCCACGGCCGGGACCCCGTTCTCTGCTGCCCAGCGCAGGGCGACCAGTTCGGGTGAGAAGTCCGCGAACGGGTAGAAGGCAGGCCCCCGTTCGCCTGCCGAGCCGGGCCCGTCGGCGGGCACGGCGGCCAGTGCCACCGGGGCCTCGGTCTCCTCGTGAGCGAGCCAGCCCAGCCAGGGCTGGAACTCGGCGGGCAGCTCGACGAGGAGGACGTCGGGGGCCGCCGCGTCCAGCAGCGCCGGGAGGGCGGCCGCCAGCGAGGGCGCGTGGTGGCGCACCCCGATCAGGAACGGTGCCCCGGGTCCGGTCGCCGCGAGGGCCGCCACCGCGGCTTCCGGGGTGGCCTCCTCGGCCGGCGGGCCCTGCGCCGGGGAAGCGGCCGGCGCACCGGCGGTGGGCGACACCTCGGGTGTGGACGGCGTCTCGAGGGTGGACCGTGTCCCGGGGGTGGATCGCGTCTTGGCGGTGGACCGAGTCTCGGGAGTGGACCGAGTCTCGGCAGTGGACCGCGTCTCGGGGGTGGTCGGCTCGCTCATCCGTCAGTTCTCCAGCGCCGCGCGCAGGTCCCACAGAGCACGCCAGGTAGCCGACCCCTGTTCCGCGCGCCTGCGCACCGGCCCGTCCCAGTACCCCAGCAGCCGTGCCGCGTCGGTGGGGTCGTCCTTCCGCACGACGCCGAGCAGATGGCCGGGCAGGAGGGAGAGCACGTCCCGGTCGCCAGGGAAGTAGGCGGCGGCCAGGCCCAGGGAGCCGGCGACGGAGACCGCCTCCGCCGTGCTCATCACCGTGGAGGGGCGCTCGACCTCCCAGCCCTCCACTGAGCGGCCCTCGCGCAGGTCCCGGAAGGCCGTGACCAGGGCTTCGAGGACCGCGTCGTCCACCTGGTAGGCGGCGCCCACGCGTTCGACGGCTGCCCGCGACTGGCGCCGGACCAGCGCGGTCTCGGCGTCCACGTCCCCGATGGGGCCCACGGTCTCGAAGTTGAAGCGCCGCTTCAGCGCCGCCGACATCTCGGAGACGCCCTTGTCCCGCAGGTTGGCGGTGGCGATGAGGGTGAACCCTGGGGCCGCGTGCACCTGGGCACCCTCGCCGCCCGCGAGTTCGGGAACCGCGATCCGCCGCTCGGAGAGCAGCGACACGAGGGCGTCCTGGACCTCCGGCAGGCAGCGGGTGACCTCCTCGACGCGGGCGACGGCGCCCCGCGTCATGGCGGTGAGTACCGGGGAGGGCACCAGGGCCTGCTCGGAGGGGCCCTGGGCGAGCAGCAGTGCGTAGTTCCAGCCGTACTTGAGCTGGTCCTCGGTGGTGCCCGCGGTGCCCTGCACGGTGAGCGCGCTGGTCCCGCAGACGCCCGCCGACAACAGCTCGGAGAGCATGGACTTGGCGGTGCCGGGTTCGCCCACGAGGAGGAGTCCGCGCTCTCCGGCAAGGGTGACCACGCACCGTTCGACCAGTGCGCGCTCGCCGACGAACTTCTGCTCGATCGCCAGGCGGCGCGGCACCCCCTCTCCGGGCAGGGCGCCCTTCGGCAGGCTCAGTGCCTCGCCCGCGCTGCCCATCACGAAGGTGACGACGGCGCGCGGGGTGAGCAGCCAGCCGGGAGGGCGGGGCCCGGAGTCGTGGGCGGCGAGGAAGGCCAGCTCGGTGGCGTACCGGTCCTCGGGCGGCGTGATCTGGCGGTGCTCCCGGCCGGGCGCCGTCGCCTGGTCCGGGATGCCGCCCGTGGTGGTGCCGTCCAGGGTGGTCGTGGTGTCGTCGGTCATCGGCGGCGGCCCTTCCGGGTTGCGCGGGTGTCGAGTTCTTCGAAGGCGGGGGCGTCGCCGCCCCGGGCCCGTGCCCAGGCGGCTGCGAACAGTGCGGGCACGGGGAGGTGGGGCAGGATCCGGGTGGACCCGGCCACGGGGTACAGGCGTTCCTTCCAGGTCTCCAGCGGCAGCCCGGGGGCGCCGCGTTCGAGCCAGCCGCAGGGGAGGAACAGGGTGCGGCCGGCGCGGGAGCGCTTCGCCTCCACCACGAGGTCGGTGGCGGCGAGCTCAGCCCTGGCCTTCTTGACCCGTGCCGGCTTCCACCCGGTCCAGCGGACGCAGTTGCGGTCCGTCGGGTCGGGCAGGGCGAGCAGCATCAGGTAGAGGGCGGCGGTGTCCGCGCTCAGGCCGAGGACGTCGACGACCTCCGCCACCAGGTCGGGCACCGCACGTGTCGGGTCCTGGGCCGGGTGGTGCGGGGAACCGTCGGTTGCGCCCGCCGAGACCAACGCGTCGGTCTCCTCACCCAGCAGCGCGCGCAGAGCGAGCACATCGCCGGTGCTGTAAGGGCTGACGATGCCTTCGACGAGGCCGAAGGCCGGGTCGTCGGGGCCTGTCAGGCCGGCCGGGCGAATCAGCAGCTTCTCGTTGCTGCCGTGGCCTGGGACGAGGAGCAGCGCCGTGCCGGCCCGGACCAGACCGTCGGCGTCGGCGCCGCCGGACTCGGGGAGCCCGTGGGCGGCGCGGATGGCGGCGCCGATGGAGTCCCCCGAGTCGCTCCAGTCCAGACCGAGGTCCAGCACCAGGTCCTGGTCGGCGAGGCGGCCACGCAGGGTCGCGAGCCCGACGGGCAGGTGCGCCCGCAGGGGGTGTCCGTACGGCAGCGTGTAGGCGAGGGTGCGCAGGGCGGTCAGGGCCGTGTGGACGGCACCGCGTGCGCTCACCCGGCGCAGGCCCGGGCGACCGGTTCCGTCCCGCATGTCGGTGCCGTGGGCGAGCCAGGTCCGGTGGCCCGCGTTGAGGACCAGGTCGACGGCGCCCGGGGTGGTGCCCGAGAGGTCGAGGTCCAGCTCTTCGGGGACACGGACGAGGGAGGCCAGGCGCTTCTGCCAGACCTCGGCGGCGGCCTGGACGTCGGGGCCCGTGGACCACAGCTCGGCCGGGTCCGCGGGCAGCAGAGCCCGGAGAACGGCGTGCCGGTCGTCACGGGGCAGGGCGGCCAGCCTGGCCCGGGTCGCCTCGAAGGCACGTGTCTTCGCCCCGAGCAGCGCGAGCGCGTCGGCGCCGGGCTCCTCGACGGCTGCCGACAGCAGGGCGGCGGCCTGGAGAGGACCGATCCCGGTGGCCGTGTGGAACGCCTCGACGGCCTCCGGGCGCCAGGGTGCCGGGCCCTGCTTCCGTACCAGGGCGGTGAGCCGGGTGAGCCGGTCGCGGGCGATGCCCTGCCGGTACACGTGCTCGCGGTCCAGGGTGAAGCCGGGGACGGGGCCGAAGGCACCGGTCGGGTCATGGTCCAGGGCGAGCCAGCACGCCGCGTCGTTCCGGTAGTTCCGGCCGCGGTGGGCGACGATGACGACGGTGCGGGCGCCCTTGCGCAGCACCTGGCCGAGGCGGTGCACGGCCTCGGGTCGTCCCGGCCCGGCTGCCCCTCCGACGAACGGCTCGACGAGCTCCACCTGCCGGACCGTGCCCGCCGGGTCGGCCAGCGGACCTGCGGCGAGGGTGTCCAGCAGCACGAGAAGGCCGGCGCGGTGCTCGGGGGAGGTGGCTTCCGAGGCGGCCCGGTAGGCCAGTTCGGGCAGCTCGTCGAGGAGGAAGGTCCAGGCCAGGGCGTCGGCCGGCACGGTGTACTCGTCCCGCTGCCAGCCGTCCACGGCGGTGAACGGGGCCTTGGAGGGTATGGCCGGGCCGAACGCCGGCTCGCCGCCCAGGACGTGATTGACGGCGAGGATCTGCCGGATCACGGTCCACCGGTTCCCGACTCCGCCCCAGTGGCCGTGCATCCGCTCGGAGCCCCAGGCAGAGGCGTTCCGCAAGGTCGCGTCGTCGCCGTGCTCGGGCGAGTGGTCGAAGAACATGCCCTGGACGCGTGCGGTGTTCCGGGGGGTGGCCGGCTGCGCGGGCTGGGGTGGTTCCAGGTAACGGAAGACTGCGACAGCCCGGTCCACGGCGTTCCGGACGATCGCGGTGACGCCCGCGAGGAACCGTGTGTCGGACACCTCGGGCAGCGCCCGGGCGACAGCCTCCTCGCTCAGTTCCCGCGCCGAGGGCCCGGTGTACTCCTCGACGGCCCGGAACGCCTCCGCGTGCTGGGCGACCGCGTCGACGACCTCCTTGAACAGCTCGTCCGCGCGGGAGTCCGTCATGGCGCGCAGGGCGGCGGAGCCCCGCTCGTCCCTCGGGCGCAGGGCGTGCCAGTAGGCAACGGGAGGCAGGTAGGGGGTTCCCGCAGCGTTGTTCCCGCCGGAGGAACCGGGGATGACGGACCACAGACTGCCCCCGATACCGTCCGTGTCCGCTGGGTGCGCCTCGACCGAGCGGTGGCGCAGGGCCACGACCGGCCGCGATCCACCGGGCAGGGTGAGGGCGCCGAGCGGCACCGGTGAGCCACCGTCGGGCATCGGGTGCGGCAGGGTGACCGTGTGGCCGTCGGGGGTGCCGGCGGCGGTCCGGTGCCCCTCCGCGGGGGCGGCCGTGCCGGCCTCGGTCACGGTGCGGCGGACCCAACGGCCGAGGACCGTGCCGTCCGTGCCGAACGGGGTGGTCTCCAGACCGGGCTGGAGGGGCAGCACCTGGCAGTGCTCGGCGAGCAGCCGGGTGCCTTCCCGCACCCCGGAGCGGAGGAAGGCGGGGAGGGAGGCACGGCCGTGCGTGCCGACGGCCGGGTCGTACTCCAGCCACACCCGCTGCGTGCCCTGGTGGCCTTCCCGCCAGTGACCGGTGCCGTCGGAGATGACGGCGCGCTGGGGCGGAAGGGAGGTGTCGCCCGCGTGCAGGGCCTTGCCGCCGGTGGCGCGGCCGCCACCGGGCAGCGGCAGGCAGACCTCGTCCCAGGGGCCGGAACCGCTCCAGCGGGGAGTCTGCTCGCCGCCGACGGTGAACACCTCGGAAGGGCGGTGCGACCAGTAGCCGCGCTGCTTGCCGTCCTCCCACCAGATGACCAGCAACTCGCCGTCGGCGTACCGGAAGGAGAGCGTCCGCCATTGGTCGGCGGTGGCGGGCAGCCGCAGGGTGTGCCGCAGCAGAACGCCGTCCGGGCCGACGACGACGGCCCGTTCGAGCGTGTTCAGGATCAGCGCGGGCCAGGCGCCGGTGACGCCGACGCCCTCCGAGCGCCGGTGCCGCGGACCCGCGGCGGCGGCCTCTGCGGCCTCGGCGGCCAGCTCGGCGTAAGCCTCGTCCAGTGCGGACCAGCCCAGTTCGTCGAGGACGCCGGTGCGCAGCGTGGAGGCGAGCAGCGGCACGACGTCGTGGCCCTCGAGGAGTCGCACGGCCTCCGGAGCGACGTCCGCGACCACGGAGCGGAACGCCGAGAGCTTCTGGAGGGCGGTGTGCAGCCCGGGGAGCCCGCGCGCGCCTGTGTACTCCTCCGCGCAGGCGGTCAGCCACTCCCGCAGGATTCCGGAGAGCACCGGGTGTTCCGCCAGCCTCGCCATGCCGATGTCACCCAACCCCTGGCCGTGCCGGCCGCCGAGACCGCCGATGTTCCGTTTCAGAAGGGCACGGAAGGCCGGCCGTTCGGCGACGGCGGTGAGATCCCGCGCACCGGGCGCGGTGTCGGTGAGCCACGGGCCGCAAGAGAGCTGGAGGGAGCGTGCGACGGTGTCCTCATGGTCGTCCGGTTCGGCGACGGGGACGCCGGACGCCAGGCAGAGGTCGAGAAGGTCCAGGTCGGCGGTGCGCTGCCAGCGCCCCTGGAAGAGCTCGACGGGGCGTCCGTCGGCGCGCAGCCGGTCCGCCATCCGAGCGGCCAGGTCGAGCGTCTGCGGGCTGCGGGCCGCGGTGGCCCGGTTGCGCCGGCGGTGTGCCTCCCAGCGGGCGAGCCAGTCCGCCGGGGAGACGGAGGCATCGGAGGAGCTGTCGGTCTGGGAGGCGCCCGGGAGACCGGTCAGCAGGTCCTCGGCCTCGGCCTCGGCCAGCAGCGTGAGCCAGCCGGATTCACCGTCCGTGCCCTGGCCGCTCTCGCTGAAGGTCTCCGGGAAGAATCCGAGGAGCCTCGCCCGCACGGCAGCGTCCCGCCGGGCGAGGGCGATGAGCGCGGCACGGTAGGCCGCCCAGAACGAGGCGGGGGCGCGGACGATCCCCGGGGAGCCGATCAGATCGGCCACCAGGTCGCGTTCGGCGGCCTCGCGGTCCAGCCCGGCGGCCTTGACCAGCGCGCGCACGTCCTGCGGCAGCGCCGCGTACGGGGGCATGCCGGCAGCGCAGCGCTCGACCAGCAGACGGCGGAACTGCGCCCAGGCGTCCGCCGGTGCGAGCCGGGCCACCAGGTCCCGCACGTACTGTCGCAGCGCCTTGACCGTCAGCGCGCCGGCGAAGGCGAACTCCAGGAAGACGGCCCGCTGCCGGTCCTCGTCCACGACCAGCCCGTGCACCCGCTCGGCCTCGCGTGCCTTGCCGAAGAAGGAGGCGGCGTAGGTGGTGTTCTCGGCCTGGAGGAAGAGGCGTGCCACCTGCTCGTAGTAGGTGGGGAGAAAGTGGGGCACGGCCCGGCCGAGCCGGGTGCCGAGTGCGTCGAAGCCCTCCTTGGCCGCTCCGGCGCGGGTCCTGGCCTGCCTGCCCAGCCGCTCGATGTCCTTGACCAGGGCCAGGGCGTGGTGCCCGTTGGCCGGGTCGTTGACCAGTGCCCAGGCCGGGAAGCCCAGCGTCTCGCGGCGCACCTGGCCCACGACGGGGGCTTCGGCGGTCCGGGCCAGCCCGAGGAAGTCCAGGGCCAGGTCCTCGGCTTCGCCGAGGGTGCCGGGCACGAGCCGGACCACGGGGCGGTCGCCGAGGGCGGTGTGCGTGTAGGTACGGGCGGTCAGCGCGTCGGCGTCGTCCCGGTCGGTGGTGCCGGCCGGGAGGATCGCGCCCGCGTTCAGCATGGCCGCCGCGCGTGTCTCGGCGGCAGGGACGGAGGTGCTCTCGCCCTGGGTCCGGGCGGGGAGGAACGCCGCGCCCGCTGCCGTCGTCTTCGCGTTCGTGTTCGTCGTCGTGGTGCTCATGCCGCTCGCTCCTCGTCCTGCACGTCGCGGCCGGCGTACAGCGCCGCCGCCATGCGCATGCCCTCGGACCACGCGACGGGGCCGACCTCGGCGGCCGTCAGCGCGCGCCCCGCAGGGTCGGTCCAGCCCAGAGGGCCCGTCTCGGTGCCGTACTCGTCGTATCCGTCGTGTTCGCCGATCCAGATGCGTGCCTCGGCGGTGGCTCCGTCCTCGACGACCGGGCAGACCGCGTATCCGCCGCGCGACCGGTACCCGAGTTGGGTGACACGGCCGTGCAGGAAGCGCAGTTCCTTGAACTCGCCGCCGGCGTAGGTGTCCACGGAGGTGGTGTCCGGGGCGAGGTCCGGCGTGCGGCGCCAGACTTCGCGGAACAGCTGCTCCACGTTCTGGCGCACCCCCAGTTCGACCGCGAACTCCCGCAGCTCGTCGAGGTCGTCGAGGAGGACGGGGTGGGGCACGCTGACGACGTCCGGGGTGATGCGGACGGAGTCGCCGTCCAGGTCGACGAGGCCGAGACCGCGGTCGGGGTCGACATCGCGCAGGAACCCGGCAACCCCACCGTCCGCGCCGGTGACCACCACGTCCCGCAGGGCCTCCTGCCACGCCGGGTCGGGCCAGACCCGGGCGAGCACGGCTGTGGGGACGGGCAACGAACGCACCATCCACTGCTCGACGTCGGTCAGGCACTGGCGTTCGTGCCGCTCCAGCCACTCGGTCAACTGCCGTAGACCGACGACCGCCGGGTCGTCCTTCAATCTGGCCGGAACGGACTTCAGCCGCCGGCCCTTCCCGTTGCGGCAGACCACCTCGCCCGCCTCGAGGGCGACTTCGTAGTCGCCCGCCGGAACCCACCCCATGCGCTGTTCTCCCCGTCGTTCCGGACGGCCGCCGGACGGCGGCACGCTGATGAAACCCGTCAACGGCAACGCACCGTGACGAGTGGGAGAGACTCTAGGCGGACCCAGTGACAATGAGGTTCGGGCCCCCTCCGCTCAGTCGTAGGGGCCCGCACAGCAGAAGGGGCCGCCCGGCAGGGCCCACCGTCCCGCCGAGGCCCGCGATGCCACGGAACCCACCCGGCGCAGCCAACGGGACGCCAGGAGTGAGAGGGCACGGGCGACCGGGGGTCTCGCGCTGTGCCGGGCGGCCGTCACGGTCGTCCGCGCCGAGGCGGGCAAGCCGGTGGCCCTGCATTGCGACCAGGCGCGCAGTTCGAACTCGTCCGAGGAGGTGGGTGGATCGCCCACAGGGCGGGTGACGCAGGCGGTGCGCAGGCCGACGCTCTGCGCTCCGCGCAGTCCCAGGCGTGGGCGGCGACCAAGCGCTTGGGGCTCGTCCACGTCGACCACGCCACCCAGAAGCGGACCGTGAAGACGAGCGGCCGGCGCTACCCGGAGATCATCCGCAGCCACCCGTCAGATCCGCGCGTAACGGGGCCTCGTAGCCGAGTGACCCCGGTGACCAGGGTCGCTCGTGCGCAGTAGGAGGAAGCAGACGTCCTTCCGGGCGCTCCGGCTCCGAGCCCGTCCGCCCCCAGGCCGAGGGGCCGCAGCCGTACCTGGGCGCACGGCGCGGCCCGTCGTGTCCGGCGTACGCCGTCCGCGGCGGCTCAGGCCGACTCGCGCACCACGAGCTCGGCGTCGAAAAGCACCGATACGGGCTCGGTGTGCATCCCTTGGATGTGCTCCGAGAGAAGTCGAGCCATCGCGACGGCCATCTTCTCCACCGGTTGGCGCACCGTGGTCAGAGGAGGGCGGCACGTCACCGCCACGCTCGAGTCGTCGAAGCCGATGACAGCCACATCCTGGGGGATCCGCTTGCCCCGCTCACGCAGGAACTGGCACGCCCCCTGAGCCATCAGATCGTTCGCGGCGAACACGCCGTCGACGTCCGGGTGGTCACTCAACAGTTCCGCCATGGCCGCCGCACCGCTGTCGAGCGTGAAGTTGCCTTCCACCACAGGAACGTCGACCACCCCGGCGGAGGCCAGCGCCGCGCGGAAGCCGTCGAGACGGTCACGGGCGGCGGGGATCGACTGGGGGGCCGAGATCGTCGCGATCTGCCGGCACCCCCTGGCCAGAAGATGCTCGGCTGCCAGCCGGGCTCCTTCGGCGTGCGCGAGGTCGACATGGCTGACGGTGTGCGGATGTTCGGGGCGGGCGAAGAGCACCACGGGAATCCGGGCGGCGGTCAGCATCTCCGGCAAGGGGTCGGCGGCCTGGATGGACACGACCAGCGCACCATCCGCGGTGCCCTGGCTCAGATACTCGACGACCTGTTCCCTGGCGGCATCGGACTCGGCGACCAGGAGTACCGGATGCATCGCGTGCGACCGCAGATACCCGACCACGCCGCTGACCACCCGGCCGAAGAACGGGTCGGCGAAGACGCGTGAGGTGTAGGCGTCGCCCGCCCCGGAGATGATCAGCGCGACCGTCTCGGTCCGCTGGGTGACGAGCGACCTGGCAGCGCGGTTGGGCCTGTATCCCGTCTGCTCGATCGTGTGGCGGACGAGTTCCTGGATGTCGGGGTCCACATTGCGGATCCCGTTCACGACCCGGGACACCGTTGCCCGCGACACTCCCGCCTGCCGTGCGACATCCTCCAGCGTCGGGCCCTTTCTGCTCATACGCGGAACCCTAGCGTGCCGTTCCGCTCGCGAAGCAGCCGAGCTGACGCATATGCGGGGGGGGATTCGGGCCCTCCCACCCGGCAGGCCGCTGCGGTATGCCGTGGCCCGGCACAGTCCGTACCGGCCCGTCGGCGCCAACTGGGTCGCAACAGGGCATCTGTTGCTCATCGCGGAGTCATCCGACCGCATGCAGTCTTGCACTTAATGGAAGACTAAAGAAAAGTCGGTCCGAGTCCTTGACCGCACCCGCAGGAACAGGCCAAGGTCTGGAGAGCGCTCTCCCGTTCCAGGTTTGTTAAGGAGCCCTTTCATGCCTGTTGGCATACCGGTCGCAGCACCATCCCGCAGACGCCCTCCTCTTCCGGCCCGTAAGGGCATCGCCGGGGCACTCGCCGCCGCCGTTGTGGGCAGCCTGCTCGCACTGGCCCCCGCCACGACGGCACATGCCGCTCCCGCCGCTCCCACCCTGCTCTCGCAGGGGAGGACGGCCACCGCCTCCTCCACCGAGGGCCCCGCGTTCGCCGCGAGCGCCGCGGTGGACGGCAACGTCACCGGCACCCGCTGGGCCAGCTCCTGGCAGGACGCCCAGTGGCTCCAGGTCGACCTCGGCAAGAGCGCCACGCTCAGCCGCGCCGTCCTGACCTGGGAAGGCGCCTACGGCAAGAGCTACCAGATCCAGTCCTCGGAGAACGGCACCGACTGGCGGACCGTCACCGCCGTCAGTGCCGGCGACGGGGGCACGGACGACGTCACCTTGTCCGGGACCGGCCGCTACATCCGTATGAACGGCCTCACCCGGGCCACCGCATACGGCTTCTCGCTCTGGGAGTTCCAGGTCTACGGCAGCACCGACGGCAGCGGCCCGACGCTGCCCGGCGGCGGTGACCTCGGTCCCAACGTGCACGTCTTCGACCCGTCCACACCCGGCATCCAGACCAAGCTGGACCAGGTCTTCCAGCAGCAGGAGTCGGCCCAGTTCGGCTCCGGCCGGCACGCCTTCCTCTTCAAGCCGGGCACGTACAACAACCTCAACGCGCAGATCGGCTTCTACACCCAGATCGCCGGCCTCGGTCTGCGTCCCGGTGACACCACCATCAACGGTGACGTGACCGTGGACGCCGGCTGGTTCAACGGCAACGCCACCCAGAACTTCTGGCGCGGTGCGGAGGGTCTGACCCTCAACCCGGTCAACGGCACGAACCGGTGGGCGGTCTCGCAGGCGTCCTCGTTCCGTCGGATGCATGTCAAGGGCGGCCTCAACCTGGCGCCGAACGGCTACGGCTGGGCCAGCGGCGGCTACATCGCCGACTCCAAGGTCGACGGGCAGATCGGCAACTACTCGCAGCAGCAGTGGTACACCCGGGACAGCTCCATCGGCAGCTGGTCCAACAGCGTCTGGAACCAGACCTTCTCCGGCGTCGAGGGTGCTCCGGCCACCTCCTTCCCCGAGCCCCGCTACACGACGCTCGACACGACCCCGATCTCCCGCGAGAAGCCGTACCTCTACCTGGACGGCAACGAGTACAAGGTGTTCGCGCCCGCCAAGCGCGTCAACGCGCGTGGCACCAGCTGGGCGAATGGCACCCCACAGGGCGAGTCCATCCCCCTGAGCCAGTTCTACGTGGTCAAACCCGGCGCCACCGCCGCCACCATCAACCAGGCGCTCGACCAGGGCCTGCACCTGCTGTTCACGCCCGGCGTCTACCACGTCGACCGGACCATCAACGTGAACCGCGCGAACACCATCGTGCTCGGCCTCGGACTCGCCACCATCATCCCGGACAACGGCGTAACCGCGATGCGGGTCGCCGACGTCGACGGCGTCCGGCTGGCCGGCTTCCTGATCGACGCGGGGCCGGTCAACTCCCCGACCCTGCTGGAGATCGGGCCGCAGGGCGCAGCCGCAGACCACGCCGCCAACCCCACCACCGTGCAGGACGTGTACATCCGCATCGGCGGGGCCCACGTCGGCAAGGCCACCACCAGCATGGTCGTGAACAGTGACGACGCGATCATCGACCACACCTGGGTCTGGCGCGCCGACCACGGCGATGGCTGGGGCTGGGAGACCAACCGCGCCGACTACGGCGTCCGGGTCAACGGTGACGACGTGCTCGCCACCGGCCTGTTCGTCGAGCACTTCAACAAGTACGACGTCGAGTGGTACGGCGAGCGCGGCCGCACCATCTTCTACCAGAACGAGAAGGCCTACGACGCCCCCAACCAGGCCGCCATCCAGAACGGCACCACGAAGGGGTACGCCGCCTACCGCGTGGACGACTCGGTGAACACCCACGAGGCGTGGGGGCTTGGCAGCTACTGCAACTACAACGTGGACCCGACCATCGTCCAGGACCACGGCTTCAAGGCGCCCGTCAAACCGGGCGTGAAGTTCCACAGCCTCCTGGTGGTGTCCCTCGGCGGGATGGGCCACTACAACCACGTCATCAACAACACCGGGGCGTCCACCATCCCCGCCGGCACCTCGACCGTGCCGTCCACCGTCGTCTCCTTCCCCTGACGGACCATCGCCTCTCCGCCGGACTTCGGTAACGCGACGGAGCCGACCGCAACTCCCCGGGCCGGGTGAACAGTCCCCGCGCCCCGGCCCGGGGCACTTCCCGCACCACCCCACCAGCCAGGGCGTCCTGACCCAGGCACGTCACCCAAGGTGACAGGGGCATGACATTCCCGTCGGGCCCGAGAGAGCGCTGCATCGGCGGGTGAGCCCTTCCGGAAGCTGGTCGCACGTCACCGCCCTTCACCTCAGGAGCCGCAATGTTCCATCCCCCCTCCATGACCGCACCAGCCCGCCGCAAGCGCGGCGCGGCGGCTGCCCTCACCCTCGGAGCGCTTCTCGCCTCCTCCCTCACCACCCTCGCCACCGCCCCCGGCGCGAGCGCTGCCGAGTCCCTGCTGTCCCAGGGCAAGCCGGCCACGGCCTCCTCGCAGGAAGGCGAGGCCTTCTCCGCCGCCGCCGCGGTCGACGGCAACCTGACCGGTACCCGGTGGGCGAGCCAGTGGAGCGACGCCCAGTGGTTCCGGGTCGACCTCGGCGCGAGCAAGAGCCTGAGTCGCGTCGTCCTGACCTGGGAGGGCGCGTACGGCAAGGACTACGAGATCCAGGTCTCGGACAACGGCACCGACTGGCGTACGGCGAAGACCGTCACCGGCAGCGACGGCGGCACCGACGACCTCGCGATCTCCGGCTCCGGCCGGTACGTGCGCATGAACGGCCTCGCCCGCTCCGGCGGCTACGGCTACTCCCTGTGGGAGTTCCAGGTCTACGGCGCCGACGGCGGAACCAACCCTCCGCCGGGCGGCGCGGTCAAGGTGACCGGCTCGCAGGGCAACTGGCAGCTGACCGTCGGCGGACAGCCGTACACCGTCAAGGGTCTCACCTGGGGCCCGGCCATCGCAGACGCCCCGAAGTACATGCCGGACCTGAAGTCCATGGGCGTCAACACCATCCGCACCTGGGGCACGGACGGTGGCACCAAACCGCTGCTCGACTCCGCGGCCGCCCAAGGGCTGAAGGTCGTCAACGGCTTCTGGCTCCAGCCCGGCGGCGGCCCCGGCTCCGGTGGCTGCGTCAACTACGTCACCGACACGACGTACAAGAGCACCATGCTCACCGAGTTCGCCAAGTGGGTCGACACCTACAAGTCCCACCCGGCGACGCTGATGTGGAACGTCGGCAACGAGTCCGTCCTCGGCCTGCAGAACTGTTACAGCGGCACCGAGCTCGAGGCCCAGCGCAACGCCTACACGACGTTCGTCAACGACGTCGCCAAGAAGATCCACTCCATCGACCCCGACCACCCCGTGACCTCGACGGACGCGTGGACCGGAGCCTGGCCGTACTACAAGCGCAACGCCCCGGACCTCGACCTGTACTCGATGAACGCCTACGGCGACATCTGCGGTGTGCGCCAGGACTGGATCGACGGTGGGTACAACAAGCCCTACATCATCACCGAGACGGGGAACGCCGGTGAGTGGGAGGTGCCCGACGACGTCAACGGCGTCCCCGACGAGCCCACCGACGTCCAGAAGGCCGAGGGCTACACCAAGGCCTGGGACTGCATCACCGGGCACCGGGGCGTCGCGCTGGGCGCGACGATGTTCCACTACGGCCTCGAGCACGACTTCGGCGGCGTCTGGTTCAACCTCCTCCCGGATGGCCTCAAGCGCTTGTCGTACTACGCGGTGAAGAAGGCGTACGCCGGCTCCACCACGGGCGACAACACCCCTCCCGTCATCACCAACATGACCGTCACCCCGGCCACCGCGGCCCCGGCGGGACGCGAGTTCACGGTGCGCGCCGACATCCGCGACCCCGACGGCGACCCGATCACACCCAAGATCTACCTGAGCGGAAACTACGCCAACGGCGACAAGCGTCTCGTCGACGCGCAGTACCGCTCCCTGGGCAACAACACCTTCGCCGTCACCGCGCCCGAGAAGCTCGGCGTGTGGAAGGTCTACATCCAGGCCGAGGACGGCCGCGGCAACGCCGGCATCGAGACGAAGTCCGTCAAGGTCGTCGCCCCGCCCGTCACCGGCACGAACATCGCCCTGAACAGGCCCGCCACCGCCTCCTCCGCCCAGGCCTCCTACGGCGACTGCCCCTGCCCCGCCTCCAACGCCTTCGACGGCAACACCGGGACGCGCTGGGCCAGCGACTGGAGCGACCCGCAGTGGATCCAGGTCGACCTCGGCTCGGCCAAACCCATCCGCACGCTCCAGCTCGTCTGGGACCCCGCCTACGCCAAGTCCTACGAGGTCCAGGTCTCCGACAACGGCACGACCTGGCGGACCGTCCACACCACCACCTCCGGCAACGGTGACATCGACACCATCGAGGCCGCCACCACCGCCCGGTACGTCAAGCTCCAGCTGACGGCCCGCGGCACCGGCTGGGGCTACTCGCTCCACGAGTTCGGCGTCTACAGCTGACGAGCCGGACCCCACGACGGGTGGCGGGGCCCGCCGCTCGGCCCCGCCACCCCGGCACCACCGCACGGGAACCCATCACATCAGTCGCGTGGCGTGTTCGCGTCCACGCGCCCCCCCATGGGCAGGAGATCCCCATGAGATCGAGTCCGAAAAGGCTCCCCGCACTCCTCCTCGGTACGGCCCTTGTCGCCAGCGTCCTCGGCATCGGCACCATGGCCTCCGCCGCGGACACGGACAACAGCGCCCCGCCCTCCGCCGTCGCGGCCGACGCCCACAGCGGACACGTCATGGCCGCGTCCACCCAGGCCTCGGGCGACGACGCCGACGGAGACGGCTACATACCGGCCGTACCCCAGGTCACCGGAGTCATTCCGTCCACAGCCACCCCGCCGCCGGCCTACCACCACGAGTTCCAGGCCGGCTGCGCCGTCACCCACACCGCCCCGGACGACCCGATCGTCTACCCGGGCCAGTTCGGCAAGTCGCACGACCACACGTTCATGGGCAACACCTCCACCAACGCCGCCAGCACCACCGGCTCGCTCTACGGAGGGAACACCACCTGCAAGGCGCCCGCGGACGCCTCCGCGTACTGGATGCCCTCGCTGTACAAGGGCGACCAGAAGATCCTGCCCGCCGGCCCGCAGGTCATCTACTACAAGGCCGGCGTCACCGACTACCGGAGCGTCCGTCCCTTCCCCAAGGGGCTGCGGTTCGTCGTCGGCAACCCGATGCAGAGCGCCCAGGAGTTCCGCAGCCACAAGGGCTTCGTCGAGGGCTGGGAATGCGGTGACAGCTTCTTCAACACCGACATCCCGGCAAGCTGTCCGAACCGGCCCGACGTGCAGCTCAACCTGCGCATGCAGGCACCCAGCTGCTGGAACGGCCTGTACCTCGATACCCCCGACCACAAGAGCCACATGGCCTACCCGGTGGTCAGGCCCGGCACCAACGACAACATGTGCCCGGCCTCCCACCCCGTCGCCCTGCCGATGATCGAGTTCAAGATGGCGTGGCCGGTCAACGGCGACATGTCCCAGGTCCGCCTGGCCAGCGGCCGCGGCTACTCCTTCCACTACGACTTCTTCAACGCGTGGGAGGAGCGCACCCTCAAGGCCCTGGTCGACCACTGCATCGTCGGCGGCCTGCAGTGCGACACACGGGGCTTCGACCTCTACCGCCCCGAACGCGGGACCGTGCTGAACGCGGACCACCGACTGCCCTGAGCCGGTCGGCGATGCGCACCGGCCCGGTCGCCCTCTCCCGTACTCGGGGCGACCGGGCCTTCCGTGTGCGCAGGTGACGGTTGATCAGCAGGAGACATGACGTGGGCCCCTCGCGGACGAAAGCTTGGAGAGCGCTCTCTCGATCGGGGGGCGGATGAAGTGACGGGGGCGGGAAAGACCGACGACGTGATCGCCCTGATACTGGAGGAGCTCGATTTCCTGGCCATCGGCGGGGGAGCGGCGTGCAGCGGTTCCTTGTACTCCGCGTACAAGAGGACATGAGTGCCGGCTGTGGATCGGGGCGTTCTTCTCCCTCGCGCCCTTGCGTCCTTTTGCGTCGCGATGGTCGGTCAGCTTTCGGTCTCGGTCTTGTCGCCACCCCAGAGGGTGTGGAAGGTGCCCTCGCGGTCGGAGCGGTGGTAGGTGTGTGCGCCGAAGTAGTCGCGTTGGCCCTGGGTGAGGGCGGCGGGGAGGCGTTCGGCGCGCAGGGAGTCGTAATAGGCGAGGGTGGCGGCGAAGGCGGGGGTGGGGACGCCCTGGGTGACGGCGGTGGCGATCACGGTGCGCCAGTCGTCCTGGGCGGCGGCGATCTCTTTGGCGAAGCTCTTGTCGGCGAGGAGGCTGGGGAGTTGGGGCTGCGCCTCGTAGGCGCTGCTGATGCGGTCGAGGAACGCGGCGCGGATGATGCATCCGCCACGCCAGATGGCGGCGACCTCGCCGAGGTTGATGTTCCAGTCGTACTGCTCGCTGCCGGCGGCGATCTGGTGGAAGCCCTGGGTGTAGGCGACGATCTTCGAGGCGTAAAGGGCCTGTTCGACCTGGTCGGCGAAGGCTGCAGCCTCGTCCTTGCCCAAGGTGCTGGCCGTGGGGCCGGCCAGGTGGCGGGAGGCCTCGCGGAGGGCGGCGTGTCCTGAGACGGACCGAGCGAAGACGGCCTCGGCGATGCCGGAGACGGGGACGCCCAGGTCGAGGGCGATCTGCACGGTCCAGCGGCCGGTGCCCTTCTGTTCCGCCTGGTCCAGGACGACATCCACGAAGGGCTTGTCCGTGGCCGCATCGGTGTGGGAGAGGACCTCGGCGGTGATCTCGATGAGGTAGGAGTCCAGGCGACCGGTGTTCCAGGTGCGGAAGATGTCAGCGATCTCGGCGGGGGAGTAGCCCGCCACGTCACGCAGCAACTGGTAGGCCTCGGCGATCAGTTGCATATCCGCATATTCGATCCCGTTATGTACCATTTTTACGAAGTGGCCAGCTCCGTCGGGGCCGATGTGGGTGACGCAGGGGGCGCCGTCCTTGGCCTTCGCGGAGATCTTTTCCAGCATTGGGCCCAGGGAGGCGTAGGACTCCTTGCTGCCGCCTGGCATGATGCTGGGCCCGTTGAGGGCGCCCTCCTCGCCGCCGGAGACGCCGGTGCCGACGAAGTGAATGCCCTGGTCGCGCAGATCCCTCTCGCGGCGGCGGGTGTCGGCGAAGTGGGCGTTGCCGCCGTCGATGATCATGTCGCCGGGTTCGAGCAACGGGGCGAACTCCGCGATCACCGCGTCCGTCGGGTCGCCGGCCTTCACCATGACCACCAAGCGCCGAGGGCGCTCCAGTGCCGCGACGAAGTCCTCCGCGGACTCGGTGGCGACGAAGTCCCCCTCGTCGCCGAATTCCTCGACGAGGGCGCGTGTCTTCGCAGTGGTGCGGTTGTGGAGGGCCACGGTGTACCCGTTGCGGGCGAAGTTGCGGGCCAGGTTGCGGCCCATCACCGCGAGTCCGGTGACACCGATCTGAGCTGTGCTACTCATGATGACCCTGCCTTCGGTTGTGTCGTGTCCGGCACATTGACGGACTTTCGTGCTGATACCGGATTCGAGCCTACGACGCTCAGCCGATCTCGGCCTTTGGGACCGCCTTGGTGTCGGGAAGTTCCCCGGACGCCCCGTCCGGCTCTCAGCGAGGCTTTGGGTTAATGCGGCCGTAGGTGACGTGTAGACCGTTCCTCGGACCGGGCGTACTGAAGGAGGCGTGACGTGGAGCGTCGCTATGTCGGAGTCGCGGATACCGCGATCTACCTCGACATGGCGGAACGCTGGATGTATCGAAGAGTCCCGACGTCCGGGATCTCCAGGTACTCCTGCGAGCTCTTGCACCGGGTGGGCCCGTGCCGGGGCGTACGCCCGGCGCCCCGGCACGGTGTCCGCAGGCGGCACGGCCGTGCTCGCATGCCAGGCCCGGCGACCGTCATTCGTGACAGGCCGTCGGCCCTAGGGGCCGTGGGGCGGGCGCCGGTGGCGCGGGTACCCGTCAGTCGGAGGTCCCGCGCAGCAGGGGAAGCAGTCGGTCGCCGATGCGGATGATCTCCTGCTTGTAGGGGGTGTCGGACAGGACGAAGTGAGTGATGCCGAGCTCGCGGTAGTTCTCCAGCGCGGTGGCGACGTCGTCGGGCGAGCCGACCAGCCAGGTGCTCGCCGCCCCGCCGGCCCCGTACCTGGCCGGAGAGGTGTACAGGCAGGTGTCGAGTACCTCGCCCCGGGCGGCGAGGTCGAAGAGCCGCTGCTGTCCCACCGCCGTCCGGCCGTTGCCTGCCCAGACGGCTCGGTCGGCGGCTGCCATCGCGGCGACCTTCTCCTCCGCCGCCTGCCACGCCTCCTCGGTGGTGTCGCGCACCACGGTGGTGATCCGCAGCCCGAACTCCAGGGGCTTGTGCCGGCGGCCCACCCGGTCGCTCAACGTCTTGAGCCGGTCGATGCGTTCGGCGACACCGGCCAGTGGCTCGCCCCAGAAGAGCTGGACGTCCGCTTCGGACGCCGAGACCCGTTCGGCGGCCGGGGAGGCGCCGCCGAAGTAGAGCGTGGGATGCGACCTCGCACCGGTCAGGTACGGGCGTGGTGCGACCGTGGATCCTGTCACCTGGTAGTACTCGCCACTGAACGTGACGTCCTCCTCGGTCCACAGGCGCCGGAGGAGATGCAGGAACTCCTGGGTGCGGGCATAGCGTCGAGCCGGATCGACGTGGGTGTCACCGTACGCGCCGAGGTTGTCCGCTCCGCTGACGATGTTGAACAGGGCCCGTCCGCGACTGAGTTGGTCGAGGGTGGCCGCCGCACCTGCCAGGTGCGCCGGCTGCCAGTATCCGGGACGGACCGCGACCAGGGGCTGGAACGTCGTGGTGCGCGCGGCCAGTGCCGTGGCCACGGTGAAGGTGTCGGGGCGCCCCCAACCGGTCCCGAGCAGCGCGCCGCTCCAGCCGTGTTCCTCCGCCGTGCGGGCGAGGTCGGTCGAGTACTCGATGGATCCCCAGCCGTTCGTGGTGTCATCGCCGCGGTGGCCGGGCTCGACGGTGTTGGGGATGTACCAGAGGAACTTCGGGCTCATCATGTCTTCCGATCGCTGATCGGCCGCGCGCCGGAGCGCGGCGGGCCGGGCCGGTGGTGAGGAGGGGGTGCCGTGCGGCGCCGGATCGTCCCTGCCGAGGTCAGGGGGATCGTCCCTGCCGGGGTCAGGGCCGGAGCAGGGCGAGTCGGTCCGTGTGCACCGGGCCGGTCAGGACACCCGCACGGGACCGGGCGGGCGAAGCCGGTATACGCCGGTCGGCAGTCCGCCGCGCCCGGACAGCACATGACGACGAAGTCGGATCAGGTGCGGGTGATCAGGAGCAGCGGCGGGAGGGAAGGGTGAAGATCAACACCCGGCGCTTGACGCGCGGACGAGGTGGGGACAGCGCTCGCTGGGAAGGGGCTGGACCTCGTGCATGTGATCGAGTCTCAGCGTGATCGTCCGTAAAGTCAATGAGCCCCTCGATGCCGCGGGGCCGCATGACCGAACACCTGGGGGCGGGGCCTGGAGTGGTCTCCGGCCGGCTCGTCAGCGGGAGGTCACGGGCCCGGTCTCCCCGCGCGCTGCACGCCCGTATCCGCATCGGTCGTCGCCGCGCCGGATGCGGGTGTCACCGGCCGCGTCCCGCTTGACCTTGACACCGTGACAAGGTCTTCACTGTGGCCGAGGAGGTGGCCCTATGACCATGCCGGGACACGACACGAATACGCTGCGAACGCTCCAGGGCCTGGAGGACAACCGTTCGTCGGTACGGCTGCGGGCGGCGCTGGCGGTCGGTACGAGCCCTGACCCACGGTTCGTCGACACGCTCATCGAGCGGTGCGCGATCGAACCCGATTTCCATGTGCGCGAGATGCTCACGTGGGCGCTCACCCGCCACTCCGCGTCGACGACGGTCCCGGGACTGCTCGAGGCCGTCCGCTCGGAGCGTGCGCAGGCACGAAGCCAGGCTCTGCACACGCTGTCCAAGATCGGGGACCGGCAGGCGTGGCCGGCGATCACACGAGCGCTTCTGTCCGACGCCGACGACGAGGTGGCGCGGAGTGCCTGGCGGGCAGCGGTGGTGCTCGTGCCCGAAGGCGAAGAGCGCGCGCTGGCCGCAGTAATGTCGGCACAGTTCGGGCGCGGTGAACGGGAGACGCAGCTAAGCCTCAGCAGGGCGTTGATCGCGCTGGGTGAGGTGATTCTGCCGATTCTGCGCGCTGCGACGGCGGATCTCGACCCCCGAGTGCGCGCCCACGCGATCGCCACGGAACGGCTGTTGCACGACCCGGATGCCGGATTCGAGTTCGCGCTCGAGGAGGCGAAGCGTGTCGTAGCCCTCGGCACGACCGGCCGTGAGGAGCGACGATAAGTGTTGATCGGTGACGTCGCGCGACGGTCCGGGGTCAGTGCACGCATGCTCAGGCATTACGACTCGCTCGGTCTGGTGAGCCCGACGGGTCGGACCGACGCCGGTTATCGTGAGTACTCCGGCGAGGACATCCGGCGGATCTTCCACATCGAGAGCCTGCGGTCCCTCGGGCTGTCGTTGCGTGATGTCCGGCGGGCGCTCGAGGAGCCCGGCTTCACGCCTTCGGAGCTCGTCGGCGATCTCATCCGCCAGACGCGGGAACGCATCGCGGGGGAGACGGAGCTGCTCACGCGGCTCCGCCGGATCGGTGCCGCCGAACCCGCCGGCTGGGAGGACGTCCTCCAGACCGTGGCCCTCCTCCAGGCGCTGGGGTCGAAGAGCGCCGGAAGGCGCCAGCGCGCGGCCATGGCCTCGGTCGACGAGGTACCGGTGCCGGTGGAGGCGCTGGTCGAGGCGGTGCTGAGCGAGACGGACCCGAATGTCGCCGGAGCCCTTCGGTGGGCTCTGGCGCAATCGGGCGACGCAGGACCGGCTCTGCTGGCGGAGGGCCTCGGTTCGCCGGCGGCGGAGGTGCGGAAACGTGCCGTCCGGTCGATCGCCGAGATTCCGGACGGTGAGGCGACCGCCCTGCTGAGGGACGCCCTGGGGAATCCGGACCTCGTGGTGCGCAGGTATGCGGCTCTGGCACTGGGGGCACGCGGAGTGGCCGACGCGGTCCCGACGCTCATCGACATGGTCGTCGAGCAGACCAACGACGTCGATGCGGCCGATGCGCTGAGCGCACTGGCGAGCCGTCCCGCGCTGGCGGAGGAGATCGCCGGCAGGCTCGTCGATCGCCTGGCCCACCGCACCGCGGTGTCATCCGTACGCCGACGGCTGACGGAAGCGCTCGCGGATATCCCCGGAGCCACGGCTTCGCGTGCGCTCGTGGAGCTGTCAGATGACGAGGACCGTGCTGTCGCTCTCACCGCGGCCTACGTTCTCGGGTTGCGTGACGGTCGCTGACGCCCCTCCCTCGCGTGATGCCGCCGCGGAGAGGCCGGGATGCAGGTGGTCTTCGAGTCAGGCGTCGAGGCCGTCACGGCAGGTCCGTGCGACAACTGCCGAGTACGCGTGCGGAGCGGCGTGGCACCGGGGGCGGGACATGGCCCGTGCGGAGCGGCGGGGGCACGCGATCCCCTGACGCGCGTCGTCATCGCGATCAGGGGACCGCACCCGTCACCGCACCTGATCGGCCGGGGCGGAGGACCCACCGGTGGCTGTGTCGACGAGGAAGCCGCCGGACTGGTGGTGCCAGAGCTTGGCGTAGGCGCCGTCGGTGTGCAGGAGCTCCTGGTGCGTGCCCTGCTCGACGATGCGGCCGTGGTCGAGCACGATGAGCTGGTCCATGGCCGCGACCGTACTCAGGCGGTGCGCCACGACAAGCGCGGTCCGGCCCTCCATGAGCCGCCACAGCGCCTGCTGTACCAGGGTCTCGCTCTCGGAGTCCAGTGCGCTCGTCGCCTCGTCCAACAGCAGGACAGGCGCGTCGCGCAGGATCGCCCGGGCGAGGGCGACCCGTTGACGCTGGCCGCCGGAGAGCTTGACGCCGCGCTCCCCGACCATGGTGTCGAAGCCCGCGGGGAGTTGCCCGGCGAACTCGGTGACGTGGGCCGCGTCGGCGGCGGCGCGGATCTCGGCGTCGGTCGCGTCGGGGCGGGCGAAGAGGATGTTCTCGCGCAGGGTGCGGTGGAACATGGCCGGTTCCTGCGGGACGTACGCGATCAGGCTCCGCAGATCGGACTGGCGTAACCGACTGATGTCCTGACCTCCGATCAGGATGCGGCCTGACCGGACATCGGCCATCCGCAGCAGCAGCCGGGTGAGCGTGGTCTTGCCGCCGCCGGACCGCCCGACCAGACCGATCCTCGCCCCGCTCGGCACGTTCAGTTCGAGTCCTTCGAAGATCGGATCGCCCCCGCCGTGGGCGAAGGTGACGTTCTCGAACCGGACGTCGGAGCCCCGTGGACCCAGTGGCTCGGGTGTCGCGGGGTCGAGCACCGTAGGGGGCACGAGGAGCAGTTCGGTGAACTGGGCGGCCTCGGTCATCGAGCTCTCCAGACGGCGGTAGATCTGATTGAACTCGAACATGACGCGGGTCGACCCCGTGTAGTAGGCGAAGGCGACCACGACGGCCTCCACGCCGCCGCCACCGGCACCGATCCCGACGGCGAGGAGCAGTCCCAGCCCGTTGGTGAGCACCGACAGCGGCGCGACCAGGGTGTCGATGCGGAGATTGCCGTAGTCCCACGAGCGCAGTGTCAGCCGCCGGGACTCAGCGACCCGTGCCCGGTGTTCGGCGGCCTCGCGTTCCTCGGCCGCGAACGCGCGCACGGTGTCCATGTTGATCAGCGCGTCCGAGACGTGGCCGGACACCCGGGCGATCGCCTCCTCGCGCAGGTCGACGAGTTTCTGGCGGCGGCGGATGAGTGGTGCGACGCACGCGGCGGTCAATGTGATCATCACCAGCAGGCCGGCCACCAACAGGGGGTCGTAGGTCCACAGGATCACCGTGCCGAACAACAGCGGGGCCAGGCTGCCGACGACGCTGAACGTGAGGGTGTCGACGAACTCCTCGAAGCGGGAGGCGAAACTCAGCACCCGCTTGGTCAGCGATCCGGCGAAGTTGTCCTGGAAGAACGCGGCGTCCTTCGCGAAGAGTTCGTCCATGCCGACGACGTACAGGTGCTCGATGCCACGGGCGTCGACGCGGTTGAGGCAGTGGAACCCGACCCGCCACATCGCTTCGGCGAAAAGCAGGACTCCGGCGAACACGCCGACGTAGGGGAGCGCCTCGCGGACGCCTGTCCCCCCGTCCTCGGAGATCCGGCCGACGAGCTTGGCGACGACCAGCGGCGCGACGTACGTGATTCCTATGTTGCCGAGGGCCGGGAGCGTGAGTGCGGGTACGGAAAGCCTGCGCTGGCGGGACAGCTCCCGCAGGTAGTGGCGGAGTGCGAGCCGGACCGGGCCTCTTCCCGGTCCGGCGCTCTGAGACTGCTGCGATCCCATGCCGACCTCATGTCGTTTCGCGGGCAGTTGCTCCGGACTTCGCTCCCGGTGGGAGATCCCCGCCCCGGAAGGGCACGGCACCGCACCGGCCGGAGACGCCCGACGCGCCTTCGTGGCAAGTGGTCCGGGGGAGAAGAGTCTTCCGTGGCCGGGCGGTCGGCGTCCAAGCGTTTTCAGGGGCGCGGGCAGCACACGGGCGCGTTTCGGCCTGCGCGTCCGTGCACCTGTCGCCACGGGCTCACATCTGTCCACTGAGGCATGGGCTGCCGGCCACCAAACGCGCCGGCGGGTTCAGCCTGCCGGGGAGGCTGAACGCGAACGCGCTCTCGCACCGGCGCACGAGAGGGCCCCGTCACCCGCGACCTCATCGGCGAACGCTCCCGCAGCGGCTGCCACCCTCACGAGTCCCTCGACCTGCTGTTCCGCGTCGTGCCGGGCTCGCACGCGTGAACGAGGAGGCCGGTGCAGCGCTGATGCTGTGCGCCTCCAGGGGGAATCGAGTCCGCGGAGGAGGAAGGCCGGAGGAGGAGGGCCGGAGGGGGACCTGCCACCGAGGGGGGTCTTCCTCAGAGCGTCTGCTCGGTTTCGAAGAGATCCTGTTCCTCGGGGATCAGGTGCATCGCCGCTTCCTCGGCGGACGCCGCCGCACCGTCGATGCCGACGTCCTGGGCCGTAAGTGTGGAGGGCACGTGCCCGTCTCCCTCCTGCGTGAGCCTGCCCGCGCGGTTCGCCCCCAGTCCCGTGTCGTCGACCTCCCCGTCGTTGTCCGCCGGATCGCCGGGCCACCCCTGGACAGGGTCGGCGTCCTCGGGAACCTCCCTGGTCAGACGGCTGTCGAGGGATTCGCCCGTGTGCTGTTCGGAGGCGGTGGTGCCCTCGTCGTCGACCGCCCAGGGCCGGTCCGGCGGGGAGTAGCCCTCGTCCAGGACGTCGGCGGCCCCGGACATGTCCAGGGTGTCCTCCACATCCAGCAGGTCAGCGGGGTCCGAGGCCTCGGGCTCCTGCGGCTGGTAGACGTCGTCCCCCCGGTCGCTGTCGGTCATGGCGTACCCCTTCCTCCGGGTCCCCTGTACGCAATTCCACTCCGGTCCGGCGAGGGGCGCAACGGAAGCCGGTGTCTCCCCGGCACTGAGGCTGTTTCAGATGACAATGAAAACGATTATCGATAGCGTGTGTGCGGTTGGGCGGGAAGTCCCTGTTCGGGGATGAACTCTGCCTGCCCGCAATCCCAACGGCACTGTGAGAAGAGGCGAGTTCGTGGCTCATCTGTTGGTGGTCGAGAGCTGGGTGGGATCGATGAGCAGGCTGCTGCCGCGAGCGCTGGAGGAGGGAGCACACCACTTCACATTTCTCACCCGCGACCTGCACCACTACCTCCGTTCGGCGCCGGAGGGAGCGGGGCACCCGCTGCTCACCGCCCGTAATGTGGTCACGGCGCCCACCAACGACATCGGCACGCTGCTTCCCCAGGTCGAGCGACTGCACCATGCCCTGCGCTTCGACGGGGTGGTCACGTCCTGTGACTACTACCTGCCGGCCGCCGCTCGGATCGCCACGCTGCTGGGCCTGCCCGGTCCCTCGGCCGCAGCCGTGGAGAGCGCCTGCCGCAAGGACACCACCCGCCGCGTCCTGGCCGCCGCAGGGGTGCCCGGCCCTCGTTTCGCGGTGTGCGCCGACGGGGCGGAGGCCACCGCGGCCGCCCGCGACATCGGTTATCCGCTGGTTGTCAAGCCGGTGGACCTCTGTGCGGGCATGCTCGTCCGCCGGGTCGACGGCCCGGAACAGCTGGCCGAGGCCTGCCGGGCACTGGCGGCCTTCCCGCACAACGCCAGGGGCCAGCGGCGCACGCCCCACATCCTGCTCGAGGAGTTCCTCCGCGGCCCCGAGGTGAGCGTCGAGACCGTGACGTGCCGCGGCGTCGCGCACGTCGTCGGTGTGACGGACAAGAGCGTCGGCGGGGCGCCCGCCTTCGTCGAGACCGGCCACATGTTCCCTGCCGCCCTCGCCCCGGACGACCTGGCCGACGTCACCGGCACCGCACTCCGCGCCGGGGCGGCGCTGGGCCTCGACGACGTCGTGGCGCACACCGAGATCAAGCTGACGGCCGACGGCCCCCGGGTCGTGGAGGTCAACCCCCGCCCCGCGGGCAACCGCATCACCGAGCTGGTCCGCCACGTCACGGGGATCGACCTCGCGGCCGCCTGCATCGACGTCGCGCTCGGGCGGGAGCCCGACCTCGTCCGCCGCGACACCGGACTGCGCAGTGCCGCCATCGGATTCCTCGTACCCGACGTCGCGGGAACGCTCGCCTCCGTGGAAGGCGCCGACGCTGTGCGGGGTGCCGAGGGAGTGCTGGAGGTCCAGGTCGCCGAGGCGGGCCGCACGGTCGAGGTGGCGGACAGCAACAACGCGTATCTCGGGCACGTCATGGCGGGCGACCCCACAGGGCTGGGCGCCCGCAACCGCGTCGAGGCGCTGCTCGCGGGAGTGCGCCCTCTGCTGGTGCGCTCATGACGACGGCCTCGCGCACCCCCGCCCGGTGTCTCGACACCCTCCTCGACCAGGCCCTTCGCGGTCAGCTGGGGCCGGCCCCCCGGTCCCGCAGGATCGCCGTGGCCTTCACGACGTCCCAGGCCGTACGGCACGACGGGCGGCACGGCGGATACCGCAACGAGGTCCTCAGCCTCCGCCTCGACCGGGCCGTCGGATCGTGCGCGGTCGAACCGGGAGAGCTTCCCCCCGGGACCGTCGAGGACTGCGCCGGCGCCGACGTGGCCGCGCTCCTCGCCCACCCGCTGCTGCCGGTCCGTGTCGCCGCACTGGACGCCTACCTGATGGACGTCCTGCCGCACACCCCGCTCCACGGCGCGCAGCCCGTGACCATCCCCGCCGGAAGCTCGCTGGAGCGCTCGCAGGCACGGGCCGCCGCCGTGGTCGACCTGCTGGACGTGTCACACGGCGGCACGGTCCTGGTCGTCGGGGTGGTCAACTCCCTTCTGGTAGAGCTGCGTTCACGCGGAATCAGCGCAATCCCATGTGACCTGAAAGGCGGCACCACCGAGTGGGGAGAGCCCATCGGGACGGATGCCCTCAGGGAGGTCGGCCGCTGTGACGCGGTACTGGCCTCCGGCATGACGCTCGGCAACGGAACCTTCGACGCGCTGCGCCGGAGCGCCCGGGAGCACGCCAGGCCACTGGTCATGTTCGCCCAGACGGGAAGCGCGGTCCTGCCCCGCTTCCTCGGCGACGGAGTGGCAGCGGTGTGCGCGGAGCCATACCCCTTCTTCTGGCTCGACGGCGGACCCGGCACCATCCACCGCTACCGCGCGGACGACGGAGGCACCACGTGACCACGGCATCCCTGCCCGCCCTCTCGCCCAACCGCGAGCTCCTCGCCCTCCTCGGCCGCACCCCGCTGGCCCGGATCACCACCGGGCTGCCGCTGCCGCACCCCGGCTTCTGGGCCAAGCTCGAAGGGCACGCCGTCGGCGGAATGAAGGCCCGGGCCGCCGTCTCCATGCTCCTGGGCGCCGAAGAACGCGGCGAACTGCTTCCCGGCGCACCGGTCGTGGAGTCGACCTCCGGAACGCTCGGCATAGGACTCGCCTTCGCCGGACAGGCCCTCGGACATCCCGTGGTCCTCGTCGGTGACAGCGAACTGGAGCCTTCCATGCGGCAGTTGCTCCACTCGTACGGCGTGCGCCTGGAGCTCGTGGACCGTCCTGCCGCACGCGGCGGCTGGCAGGGCGCCCGTCTGGAGAGGCTGCGCGACCTGCTCACCCGGCTGCCTGGCGCCTACTGGCCCGACCAGTACAACAACCCCGACAACACCGCGGGTTACGCCTCGCTCGCGGCCGAACTGGCCACCCAGCTCGACCACCTCGACATCCTCGTCTGCAGCGTCGGCACGGGAGGTCACAGCGCCGGGATCGCGGGACCGCTCCGCAGGCACTGGCCGGACCTGCGTCTCATCGCCGTCGACTCCGCGGGTTCCACCATCTTCGGGCAGGCCGCCGCCCCCCGGTTGATGCGCGGTCTCGGCAGCAGCATCCACCCGCGCAACGTCGCCTACGACGCATTCGACGAGGTCCACTGGATCGGCCCGGCCGAGGCCGCCGACGCCTGCCGGCGTCTGGCCCGGGGCAACTTCGTGAGCGGTGGCTGGAGCACCGGAGCCGTCGCACGCGTCGCCGCCTGGGCCGCCCGCACCCACCCCGGGGCGGCGGTCGCCACCGTCTTTCCCGACGGGCCCCACCGCTATCTCGGCAGCGTCTACGCCGACGACTTCCTGGCCGCCCACCACCTGGACACCGGCCTCGCGGCCGGGTCTCCGGTCGATGTCACGCACCCCCGCGTCCCGCAGACCGGGGGATGGGCCAGATGCACCACCGTCACCGATCCGCTGGCGGAACGACGGGAGAGGCAGCCGTGAAACTCACCCAGCACACCGTGCGGCTCGTCCTCGCCGAGCCGCTGCGCATCTCCCGGTCGACCATGACCGCCCGCGACGCGGTGCGGTTCACCGTCGAGCACGAAGGGCTCAGCGGCCACGGAGAGGCCGTCACCAGCGTCTTCTACGGCTTGGACAGGGCCACCTTGCAGCGTCTCGCCGCCCGGACCGGCGAGAGGCTCGCCCGCTCCGCCGGACCGGAGACCGCGCTGCACGCCCTGCGCACCGGTGATCTCACGGCCGCGGACACCCCGGCCGCGGTGACCGCCGCCACCGAGGCGGCCCTCCTCGACCTGGTGGGCAAGCGCACCGGAACGGCCGTCCACCACCTCCTCGGGTCCTCAGTGGCGCCGAGGGCGGCCACCGCCCGGACGATCTCCCTCACCTCCCCCGGAGAGGCGGCCGCCCAGGCCCGCAGGCTCGCCGGGGCAGGGTTCTCCGTGATCAAGATCAAGGCGGGTGACCGGGACGAGGAAGCCGACCTGGAGCGGGTACGCGCGATCCGCGCCGCGGCCCCGGCAGCACGGCTCCTCCTCGATCCCAACGGGGCCTGGCCGGAGGGACAGGCGCGCACGCTCCTGTCCCGGTTCGCCGATCTCGGCATCGAGGCCGTGGAACAGCCCCTGCCCCCCGGCGACCCGGAAGCGCTCGCGCGGCTCGCCGCCCGCTCGCCCGTTCCCGTCATCGCGGACGAGGACGCGGTCACCTACGAGGACGCGCGACGGCTCGCCGGACGCGTCCACGGGATCAACGTCAAACTCGCCAAATGCGGAGGTGTCCACGCCGCGCTCCGCATCGCCGCCCTGATCAAGGACAGTGGCACAGATCTGATGCTCGGCTGCCTGACCGCCAGCACGCTCGGTATCGCCCCCGCGGTGCACATCGCCGACCACGCCCGCTGGACCGACCTCGACGGACATCTCCTGCTCGCCCACGACCCCTGGACGGGCATCGGCGGCGAGGACGGATTCGTCGCAGCCGACGGGAGCCCGGGACTCGGCGTACGGCCCCGCGCCGAAGCCGGGACACGGAGCGCCGCCTCATGAGGACCTTGCGCGAGATCCGCGAGTTTCCGCTCGCCATACGCCTGTTGCTCGTCAACCAACTCGGTGTCAACACCGGCTTCTATCTGCTCGTCCCCTTCCTCGCCACCCACCTCGGCGACAACCTCGGCATGTCAACGGCCGTCGTCGGCATCGTCCTCGGCGTACGCAACCTCAGCCAGCAGGGCCTCTTCCTCATAGGCGGTTCCGCCGCCGACCGGCTGGGCGCCCGCGGCGTCATCATCGCCGGCTGCGCGATACGCACCGTGGGCTTCGCCCTCTTCGCGCTCGGCGACGGACTGCCCGTACTGCTCGCCGCCTCCGTGCTCAGCGGGGTGGCCGGCGCCCTGTTCAACCCGGCCGTCCGCACCTACCTCGCCCAGGAGGCGGGGGAGCGCAAGGCCGAGGCGTTCGCCCTGTTCAACGTCTTCGCGACGACCGGCGCCCTCGTCGGCCCCCTCCTCGGCAGTGCCTTGCTGCTCGTCGACTTCCGGGCCTCCGCGCTCACCGCCGCCGGAATCTTCGCCCTCCTCACCGTGGCCCAGGCTCTGGTGCTCCCCGCCCGGGACGTGCCACCGGCCACGGGCAGCGTCGCCGCCGACTGGCGTGAAGTCGTCGGCAACCGCGCCTTCCTCGCCTTCGCGCTGGCCATGGTCGGCATGTTCACCCTGGAGAACCAGCTCTATCTGCTGCTGCCCGCCGGTGCCCGGCAGGCCACCGGATGGGACGGCGCCGCCGGACTCGTCTTCCTCGTGGGCACGATCGCCGGCATCGCCTTCCAGCTGCGGATCACCCGCGCGCTGAAGGGGCGAGGCAGCAGGGGGCGCTGGATCGCCACGGGTCTGGTGCTGATGGGGCTCGCCTTCGTACCGCCGATGCTCGTCGCGGGCACGGGCGCGCAACCGGCCGGCGCCCTGGACGCGGCCGTTCGCGCCCTGCCCGTGATCGTCGGAGCCCTCCTCCTGCACCTCGGGGTGATGACCGCCCAGCCCTTCGTCATGGAGCTGATCCCCGGCTTCGGGAGGCAGGCGCTCACGGGTACGTACTTCGGGATCTTCTACGCGGTCTCCGGTATCGCCGCCGCCGTCGGCAACGCGGCTGTCGGCTGGACGATGGACGCCGCCCGGCGAGGGGGCGCCGACAGCCTGGCAACGCTGCTCCCCTGGGCCTGCTGCCTCGTGGCCGGGCTCGCCTCGGCGGCAGGCGTGACCTGGCTGCACCGCAACGGCACCCTGCCCCGGACACAGCCCGCCCCCGTGGCGGTGACGGCATGAAGCGCCGGACGGGAAACCTGCTCACCGACCGCCCGGACCTGTACGAGGCCAGGTTCCCCGACCCCGACCGCCTTGCCGGGCGCTGGGCCGAGGACCTCCTGGGACGGTACGGCGCCGGCCCGGCCGTTCTCGACCTCGGCTGCGGGACCGGCCGTGACGCCGCGTTCCTGCACGGAGCCGGCCGGCGGGTCACGGCCGCCGACCTCTCGGGCACCATGCTCGCCCACGCGCGCACCCACCACCCGGGACCGGTGTACGAACAGGCCGATCTCAGCCGGTTCGATTTCGGTCAGCGTGTCTTCGACGCCGTGGTGTGCCTGGACAGTTCACTGCTGTACTGCCACACGAACGAGCAGCTCGACGGATTCCTGGCGTCGTGCCGCCGGACGCTGGTGCCCGGCGGTCTGCTGGTCGCGGAGATGCGCAACGGCGCGTACTTCCTCGGCCGGGACGAACCCCCCGCCGCGCCCGCGGTCTCGTGCTTCACCTGGCAGGGCACGACGTACCGCTCGACCACCGCACTGCACATCGACCGCGCCGCCCAGCTCCTGCGGCGTACCCGCGGCTGGACCGCCGACGACGGCGGCCCGCCCGTCGAGGAGCACTCCGCGTGGCGGCTGCTCCTGCCCCAGGAACTGCGCCACTTCCTCACCGTCCACGGCTTCGACGTCCTCGCCCTGTACGACGGCCCCGGGCCACGCACCGAACCGGCCTGGCAGCCGGGCGCCGTACCGGGTACCGCCGCCGACGGCGACCGGATCCACCTCGTCGCCAGGAAGTCGGCGAGGAGATCCGTCACGCGGTCCGCCGGGTGATCCGGCAACAAGCCGTCACCGCGCCGGCTGTGCCGTCCGCCGGCCATTCAGCACACCCAGCAACAGGAGAACAGTCATGACCGCATCAGCCGACAGACACGAACGCTTCCCCGGCCTGCGCAGGCGCGGTTTCCTCGCCGCGGCCGGGGGCGCGGCCGGTCTCGGCGCACTCGCCCTCGCAGGATGCTCCGGATCCGACGGCACCGGGACCGCCGCCGGCAAGGGGGACGGGACCCCTCGGCGCGGCGGCCGGCTGCGCGCCGCCTTCGCAGGAGGAGGCGCGAGCGAGACCCTCGACCCGCATCTGGGAAACCTCTTCGCCGATGCCGCCCGGAGCAAGGCGCTCTTCGACAAACTGGCCGACTACGGCGCCGACCTGTCCGCGGTGCCGCGCCTGGCCGAGAAGTGGGAGCCCAACGCCGGCCTGGACCGCTGGACCATCACCTTGAGGCAGGCGGAGTTCCACGACGGGAAGCCCGTGACCGCCGCCGACGTCCTGTACAGCTACCGCCGCATCGCCGACCCGGAGAAGGCGTACCGCGCCCGTGCATCCCTCGAACCCATCGATCTGAAGGCGAGCCGCGCGACGGGGGAGCGGACCGTCGAGTTCGTGCTCAAGCGGCCGACGGCCGAATTCCCCAACGTACTGGCCGCCTTCGGCACCTACGTCGTCCCAGACGGCGCCACCGCCTTCGACAGCGCGCCGGTCGGTTCCGGCCCCTTCCGGTTCGTCTCCTTCACCCCCGGGCGCTCCACCGTCCTTCGGCGCAACGACGCCCACTGGGAGGGGGCCCCGCACCTGGACGAGCTCGAGTTCATCGTCGCCAACGAGGAGTCCGCACGGATCAACGCGCTCCTGGGCGGCCAGGTCGAGTACGCGCACGAGCTCAACCCCGCCACCGGACGCGCCCACGAGAAGGCGGGCGGCATCGAGATCGTCCGGCTGCGGAACAGCGCGATGCAGGCCTTCGCCATGAAGACCGACCGCCCGCCCTTCGACGACCCCCGGGTCCGCGAGGCCTTCTTCCTCATCGCCGACCGTCAGGAACTCGTGGACGGCGCCCTGTCCGGCGCGGGCGAGACCGGCAACGACCTCTTCGGAAAGGGGTACGAGTACTACGCGGACGAACTCCCGCAGCGCGAACAGGACATCGGCCGGGCCCGCCGCCTCCTCGCGCAGGCGGGCGCGGAAGGCCTGAAGGTCACCCTCGACACCTCCGCCGTCGCCGCCGGTTTCACCGAGGCCGCCGGAATCTTCCGGGACCAGGCAGCACGCGCCGGGGTCACCGTCGACGTACGGATGGGCAGCAAGGACTCCTACTGGAAGGACATCCTCGACTCCGGGACGCTGTGCTGCTACCGGTCCGGAGCCATGCCCATCGAGTCCCACATCTCCCAGCGGCTGCTCACCGACTCCACCACCAACGCCACCAAGTGGCAGGACAAGAACTTCGACGCGCTGTACCAGCAGGCCCAGTCCACCAAGGACAACACGGCACGGGCCGCCCTCTACGGACGGATGCAGCGACAACTGCACGCCGAAGGAGGCTTCCTCGTCTGGGGTTTCGGTGACTGGATCCTCGGCACCGCGCGGTCCCTGCGGGGCGTCGCCCGTGAAGCACCCGCCAACACGCTGGACTGGGCGCGCTTCGACAAGGTCTGGCTGGCGTGAACGGACTCCGTTCCTGGATCGCCCGGCGGCTGCTCCTCGGTGTCCTGCAGACCGCGGCCGTCGTGCTGCTGGTCTTCGCGCTGACCGAGGCGCTGCCGGGCGACGCCGCGGTGGCCTTCGCCGGGGACCAGCCGGACCCCCAGCGCATCGCGGCCGTCCGCGAGGCGATGGGCCTCGACCGGCCCGCCCACGAACGGCTGGCCGACTGGGTCATGGGGCTGCTGCACGGCGACTTCGGCACCTCGCTCACCTCCGGACGGCCCGTGGCCGGATACCTCGCGGACGGCTTCGGCCCCACCCTGCTCCTCGCCTCGGTCACGGTCGTGCTCCTGGTCCCGGCAGGGGTGGGCCTCGGCGTTCTCGCCGCCCGCCACGAGGGGCGGTTCACCGACCGGCTGATCAGTTCCACCACCCTCGGCGTCTACGCCGTACCCGAGTTCGCCCTCGGAGTGCTCCTGGTGAGCGTCTTCGCCCTGCGGCTCGGCTGGCTCCCGCCGACAGCCGTCGGTTACGGCACCGGTCTGCTCGCGCATCCCGCCGTGCTCGTCCTGCCCGTCCTGGTCCTGCTCTCCCGGCCCGTCTGCTCGCTGGCCCGGCTGGTCAGGGCCGGCATGATCGAGGCGCTCGCAGCCCCGTACACCGCGCACGCCACGCGGTACGGAATCTCCGGGGCCCGCATCCGCTACGGGCACGCCCTGCCCAACGCCCTCGCTCCCGCCACCCAGCAGCTCGCGCGCACCATCGACTGGCTGCTGTGCGGCGTCATCGTCGTGGAGGCCCTCTACGTGATCCCCGGACTCGGCACCGTCCTCATGAACGCGGTGGCCGACCGCGACATCCCCGTCGTCCAGGGACTCGCCGTGGTCTTCGGCATCGCCACCGTCGTGCTGAACCTCGGCGCCGACCTCGTCACCCACCGGCTCGCACCACGGTCGGGGGTGGCGGCGTGAAGCGGCTCCGCAGATACGGCCCCGGGGCGGCCGTCGCCGCGGTCCCGCTCGGCCTCGCACTGGCGGGACCGCTGCTCGTCGGGGAGCCCTCGGCCCGTGGCGCCTCCTTCACCGTCGGGGGAGGTCACTGGCTGGGCACGGACTTTGTCGGCCGGGACGTCGTGCAACAGGTGCTGCTCGGAGGACGGCCTGTCGTCCTCGTCGCCCTCGCGGCGACGGCGCTCGCGTACCTCGTCGCCCTGCCGCTCGGGCTGATCAGCGCGCTCACCCACCGAAGGTGGCTGGAAGAAGTGCTGATGCGTCCCCTGGACGTGCTGCTGGCCGTCCCCTCGTTGCTCATGATCCTGCTGGTCGCCGCCGCGTTTCCACCCGGAGCCGCCGGGCTCGCTCTGCTGGTGGCCTTCGTCTCGATCCCGGACGCCGCCCGGATCGTGCGCGCCGCCGCGGCGGAGGCGGCGTCCCGGCCGGCCGTGGAGGCGCTGCGCATGCAGGGGGAGAGCTGGTGGCGACTCGCGGTCGGATACGTCGGGCGGTCCATCCTGCGCACACTCGCCGCCGACGCCGGGATCCGGCTGACCGGGGTCCTCTACCTGGTCGCCACCGCGGCCTTCCTGGGCATCGGAGTCGCCCCGGACGCCGCCGACTGGGCCGTGATGGTGGACCGCAACCGCACCGGCCTGCTCATCCAGCCCTGGGCGGTCGTCGTGCCAGCCCTGCTCATCGTCGCGCTGACCATGGGCAGCAACCTGCTCGTCGACGCCGCCATGGAGAAACACACCCCGCCCCCGAAGGGCCGTCGCCCGGGAAGCCGCCCATGAACGAGAACCCTGTGATCGCCACCGTCTCCGGTCTGACCGTCGAGGTCGACGGCCGGGCGCTCGTCGACCGGGTCTCGCTGCGGATCCGGCCCGGCACCGTCACCGCACTGGTCGGCGCGTCCGGCAGCGGCAAGACGACCACCGGCCTGGCCCTGCTCGGCGAGTACCCCGCGGGCGCGCGGGTGACGGGTGAGGTGGACGTCCGAGGCGCCCGGATCGGCTACGTCCCCCAGCACCCCGCCGCCGTCCTCAACCCGGCCCGCCGCACCGGATCCCTCCTGCGCGACATGGCGCGCCGACAGGTCCGGGACCTGCCCCGGTCGCGGCGTCGAGACGCGGCGCGACAGCGCGTCACCGAAGCTCTCGCCGATGCCCAGCTCACCGGCTCCGAGGAGGTGCTGGACCGCTACCCGCACCAGTTGTCCGGCGGCCAGCAGCAGCGCGTCGTCCTGGCCCAGGCCCTTCTTCTCGGCGCCCGCGTCATCGTCGCGGACGAACCCACCACCGGGCAGGACGCCCTGACCAAGCGTCGGGTCGTCGGCCAGCTCGCGGCGGTGGCGGCGCGGGGCATCGCCGTACTGCTGCTCAGCCACGACCTCGACGTCGTACGCGAACTCGCCGACGAGGTGCTGGTGATGCGCGGTGGCCGCGTGGTGGAGCAGGGCCCGGTCCACCGGGTCCTGGACGCCCCCACGCACCCGTGGACCAAGGAACTGCTCGCCGAGCCGAGGACGCTGCCGTACGCCGACCCCGAACTCACCGGTGCGGAGCTGCTGACGGTCGGCGGACTCACCGCCCGCCACCGGACCGGTGGTTCCCGAGTCACGGTGCTCAGCGTGGACCGGCTCACCCTCCGCAGCGGCGAATGCCTCGCCGTCGTCGGGCGCTCCGGCAGCGGCAAGACCACCCTCGCCCGCTGTCTCGCCGGCCTCCACCGCGACCACACGGGGACGGTCCTGCTCGAAGGGAAGGCGCTGCCGCGCAGCCTGCGCGACCGCAGCCGGGAGCAGCTCGCCGCCGTGCAGTACGTCTTCCAGGACGCGCGGGCCGCCTTCGACGAACACCGGCCGGTCCTGGACCAGGTCGCCCGCACAGCGGTACGCCTGCACGGCACCGGCCACCGGGAGGCGACGGCGGAGGCCCGTCAGGTGCTGACGGACCTCGGACTGGACGAAATCCTGGCCCGCCGGCTGCCCGGCCGCCTGTCCGGCGGCGAACTCCAGCGTGCGGCCCTCGCCAGAGCGCTCCTCGCACGGCCCCGGGTGCTGGTCTGCGACGAGATCACCTCAGGACTGGACCCCGTGACCAGACGCTCCCTGCTGGACCTGCTGGCCGTCCTGATGCGCCGGCCGAACGGACCGAGCGTGGTCCTGATCACGCACGACCTCGACACCGCGGCGCCGGCCACCCGGGTGGCCGTGCTGGACGGCGGACAGGTGGTCGAGGAAGGGCCCCGGGAACGGATCCTGACGGCTCCCCAGCACCCGTTCACGGCCGCGCTGCTCGGTGCGTCGAGGGGGCGGGGGGCCGCAGCGCGCCCCTGAAGCGGAATCCGGACCACCCGTCCGGACGTACACTCGGCCCATGGTCCGCACCGGTGTCACAGGGAAGTGCCTGCACCAGGCCGCCCTCGGTGTGCCCGCACGCTGCCGTACCGCCCTCCACGGACACGGCTAGCGACCTTCAGCGGCCACCGCTCCAGGGGCGACGCCGCGCCCCGCTCCCGCGTGCTCCGCGACCACGCGAGCACCGGTTCCACATCGCACGCGCCCGACCTCACCACCGCTGCTTCGGCGCACCGCCGTAGCGGCGTTCCGGCGACGGCCGCCCCCCGGCTCGAGCCACCCTCGAAGGGACCACCTTGAAGCTGAGCGAGCTGCTGGCCGGACAGAACCACCACATCCTCCAGGGTGACCCGGAGAAGACGCACATCACCGCCGGGACGGCTTTCGACGCGGACCGCGTGGCGCCGGGTTCGCTGTTCATCGCCGTGCCCGGCCATCTGGAGGGCGGTCCGGACGCGGTCGCCCCCGCCGTCGCCCGGGGCGCCGCGGCGGTCCTCGTGGAGGACGGCTGCGTGCTGCCCGCGACAGTGGGGGACGTCTGCGTCGTGCGGGTGCCGGACGCCCGGACGGCGGCGGCCGTCGTCGCCTCGCGCTACCACGGCGAGCCGGGCCGGCGGATGAACATGGTGGCGATCACCGGTACCAACGGGAAGACCTCGGTCTCCTACATGGTCGAGTCCGTGCTGCGGATCGCCGAGGGTGCGAAGGCCGGGGTCATCGGGACCTCCGGAAGCCGTATCGGCGACGAACTGATCCCGATGCCCCGGTCGGTGCTGACCACGCCGGAATCCCCCGACCTGCAGTACCTGCTGGGGTGCATGAGGGACCGGGGGGCAGGCACCGTGGTACTGGAGGCCACGTCCATGGGCCTGCTGACGCACCGGGTCGACCGGACCTTCGTCGACGTCGGGGTCTTCACCAACCTGAGCCAGGACCACCTGGACGACCACGGGACCATGGACAACTACCGGGACGCCAAACTCCGGCTCTTCCAGGGGCTGTGCGGGCACGCCGTGGTCAACGCGGACGACCCGGTGAGCGCCCGTATCGGGGCGATGATGCCCGGCGCGGTGACCACGTACGCCCTCGACACCGAGGCCGACTACCGGGCCACCGATCTGGTCGTCGACGCCTCGGGCACCCGCTTCACGCTGCACCACGACGGCCGTAAGTACCCGGCGGCCATTCCCGCGCCCGGCAGGTTCTCCGTGTCCAACGCGCTCGCCACGGTGGCGGCCTGCCACACCCTGGGGCACGCCCTGCCGGGCCTCGTCGCCGCGCTCGAGCGGATGCCGCAGGTCCCGGGCCGGTTCGAGCGCATGACGACCGCCGGAGGCACCTCGGTCATCGTGGACTACGCACACTCCCCGGACTCGCTGGACAAGGTGCTGAGCACCATCCGCGGCTTCGCCCGTTCCAAGGTCATCACCGTGTTCGGCTGCGGCGGGGACCGGGACACCACCAAGCGTGCCGAGATGGGGACGATCGCCGGAACGCACTCGGACCTGTGTGTGCTGACGTCGGACAACCCGCGCCACGAGGACCCGGAGGCGATCCTGGACCAGGTTGCCCCGGGCATCGCGGAGACCGGCACCCCGTACGAACGCTTCACCGACCGCCGCCGGGCCATCGCGTTCGCCCTCTCGGCGGCAGGCCCCGAGGACATCGTCCTCATCGCGGGCAAGGGCAGCGAGCCGTTCCAGATCGTCGGTGACGCGCTCCTGCCCTTCAGCGACATGGCCACCGTGCGGGAACTCGCCGGGAGCTGAGGCAGGGGAGCGGACCCGTGCCCCGTTCCGTGTCCGGGGCACCCGTCACGTGTGGGCGCCCCTGCCGGAGGCCATCGTCGTACGGAACCGTGCGCGGTAGACGGTGGGCGACACACCCAGTACGTGCTGGAACGTCCGCCGCATCGTCTCCGCCGAGCCGAACCCCGCTCCCTCGGCCACCGAGTCCACCGGGTCGCTGCCTCCGGCGAGCAGTGCCTGTGCGGCCTCCAGGCGCACGGACTCGACGTACCGGCCGGGAGTCATCCCCGTCTCCGCCCGGAAGAGCCGACCGAGGTGACGGGCGCTGACCCCCGCGTCACGGGCAAGGGTCTCCACATCGTGCCGCGCTCCGGGATCGGCTCCCACGGCGTCCATCACCCGGCGGACGACGGGATGGCCGGGTTCACGCGGGGCGAGCCGCGCGCTGAACTGGGACTGACCGCCCGGCCGTGCCATGAACACGACCAGCTCCCGGGCCACGGAGCGGGCGACGTCCGCGCCGTGGTCCTCCTCCACCAGGGCCAGCGCGAGATCCATGCCGGCCGTGACCCCTGCCGAGGTGATGACGTCCCCGTCGCGTACGAAGACGGGGTCGCCCTCGACCGACACCGCGGGGTAGGCGGCGGCCAGTTCGCCGGCCAGCCGCCAGTGCGTCGCTGCCCGGCGCCCGTCGAGCAGCCCGGCCTCCGCCAGGAGGAACGCGCCTGCGCAGACCGAGGCCGTCCGGCCGGCACGACCGGCCAGCTCCTGCACCCGGGCCACCAGCTGCCGGTCGGCCACCACCCGGCGCCACTCACGGCGGCCGGGAACGAGCAGTGTCCCGGGACGAGGAGGAAGGCTCTCCGGCGGACCGTCCACCCCGATCCTGACTCCCGCGGACGTCCGGACGTCCTCACCCGTCAGGGAGACGGTCCGGACCACGTAACGGGCCCCGTACGCATTGGCCGTGGTGAACACCTCGGCGGGCCCGGTGACGTCCAGCAGCTGTACGCCGTCGAACGCGAGCACCGCGACCACGTGAGCGCGGCGCCCCGGTGAGGGCGTCACTCCGGCCACGGCGAGTCCAGAATCGTGCGGACGAAGTCCCCGCGCTCGAAGCCCGGAACGTAGTGCTGGAGCACATCGGCCTTGACGTTGCCGAAGGCCGTCTCCGGTTTCGGGCGGATTCCGTCGGTGAAAGCGGCCAGGATCCGCCGTTTGAAGTCCGGCCGCGGATGGAGCGCGACGATCGCGGCACGGTCCGTCTCGGGGACGTCCTCGTAGCCGAGGCCGAGCACGTCGTACTCCACACCCGCCGTCACCAGCGCCACCTCGGGCTCCATGAAGGCGGGGATGCCCGGCGTGGTGTGCAGGGCGATGGCCGTCCACACCCGCCGCACGCTGTCCTCGGGCACGCCGTGCGACCGAAGGAACCGGCGCGCCTCGTCCGCACCGTCCACCTCGAAGCGCCTGCCGCTGGTGCGGAAGCGCTCGCCGAGCCCGAGGTCGTGGAACATGGCCCCGACGTAGAGCAGTTCCGGGTCCCAGGAGAGATCGCGTACCCGTCCCTGCAACGCGCCGAAGAAGTACACCCGGCGCGAGTGGTGGTAGACGAGGTCGTCGGTCACGTCCCGCACCAGCGCGGTCGCCTCGGCAGCGAGTTCCGTATCCGGTACCCGCACACCGGCCGTCGGTGAGTAGTCGGTCGTCATGGTGCCACCCGAGGTCTCGTAGGCGGGCCGGGCGCTCCGGCCCCGCCACTCCAGGATCCGCGCCGCGGCGATGTGCCGCCATGGCCGAAGCGCCGTACATCCCACAGATCCGGACAGAGCCCTCGGCCTCGGGCCCAGAGGCGTCGCTCCGGCCGCGATCCACATCGCGACCGCGTGGATCGACGCGATTGTGGTGTTGGCCCAGTCCGCCCGTCCGGTGCGAGGCTGATCACCGTTCCCGCCCGGCCGTCGGCGGGGCAACGGTGGAAGGAAGCGCGCATGAGGGTGTTCACGACGGAGAGCGGGACGGTCGCGGGTACAGCGTTCGTGTCCACGCCAGGAGTGGTCGTGCTGCGCGGGATCCCTTACGCCGCGCCACCGTTCGGCGCCGACAGGTTCCGGGCCCCGCGCCGGGCAGCGGCCTGGGACGGGACCAGGGACTGTGCCGTCTTCGGCCCCGTGGCACCGCAGTCCGCGCAACTGCCGGGGTCGCCCGCCTGGTCCCCGGGCGACGAGGACGTCCTCAGCCTCAACATCTGGACGCCTGGCTACGACGGCGACGCGCTGCCGGTGCTCGTCTGGATACACGGGGGTGCCTACGTGTTCGGCTCCTCCGCGCAGCCGGACTTCGACGGTGCCGCCCTGGCCGGCCACGGGCTCGTGGTCGTCACGCTCAACTACCGGCTGGGCTTCGAGGGATTCGGGCATGTCCCGCCCGCCCCCGGCGCCGGCGCCTGCCCGGACAACCGGGGTCTGCTCGACCAGATCGCCGCCCTCGAATGGGTGCGGGACAACATCACCGCCTTCGGCGGCGACCCCGGCCGCGTCACCGTGGCCGGACAGTCCTCCGGGGCGACCTCGGTCGCCTGCCTGATGGCGATGGACGGGGCGCGCGGCCTGTTCCGGCGCGCCATCGCCCACAGCCCCGTGAACGCCTGTGCCTCGCCCGGGTCCGCCGCCCGCACCACGGCGGAGGTGGCCGCGGAGGCCGGTGTGCCGGCCACGTTCGACGGGCTGGTGTCCGCCTCGCCGAAGGTACTGGTCGATGCCTCCGACCGGGTGACCGACGGGTACCGGCGCGACCCCGCATCCGGAGCCCGCCACTACGATCCGGCGATCTACGGACCGGTGGCGGGGGGCGCCGCCCTGCCCCTCGACCCGCTCACGGCGTTCGCCCGTGGCGCCGGCCGGGAGGCCGACCTGCTGGTGTGTCACACGGCGGACGAACTCTGGCTGCTGGACGCGGTGGGCAGCTGCGCGAGGGTCACCGAGGAGGGGCGGTTCGCCGCCTTCGCCGCGGACTTCCGGATCCAGGAAGGGGTACTGGACGCCTACCGGGGGCTCGCACCGGATGCCTCCGTGCACGACACCTATCTGGCCGTGTACGGGGACCTCCAGTTCGGCGAGTACAGCTGCAGACTCGCCGAGGCCCACGCGCGGGGAGGCGGCCGGACCCGCCTCTCACGCTTCGTCCGCAGGCGCGACGGCCGGGGGAGGCCCGTCAGGGCCTGGCACTGCGCGGACATCCCGTTCGCCTTCGGCACCTTGGACGACGAGAACGTCCACTTCCTCATCGGCGGGCCTCCCGGCGCCGCGGACCGCGAACTCTCGTCGCGCATGACGCGCGCGTGGGCGGACTTCGCGGCCACCGGGGACCCCGGGTGGCCACCGCTCGCCACCGCGGACGGCCCCGTGCGGATCTGGGACACCACTTCCCCGGACGTACCCGTCGGCCGGTGGGACGCGTTCCGTGCGCCGTGGCGCGCCTCGGGGCTGCCCCTGATCACTCCCTGATCCTCCGGGACCGCGCCGGGAATCGGGCGACGTGATTGGCATGGACCTGTCCGAAGAACTGGACTACAGTCCGTAGGCGACACCTCTGAGAGCGCTCTCAGACGGCTCTCGGACGCTTCCTGTTCCACCCCCACGATGCTGGAACAACAGAAGGGGCAATCCCTTGAGACATACGACGATGGTGCGGACCGGTCTCTCCGCACTGCTCATCATCGGTACCTGGGCGACCGCCGGGCTCACCCAGGCCTCAGCCGCCGACTCCCCCTCCTCCGCCGAACCTCAGGCGTCCGCCGGGATCATCACGGCCATGCAGCGCGACCTCGGACTGACGAAGAGCCAGGCAGAGGCGCGGCTCACCGCGGAGAAGAGGGCAACAGCACTGCAGGGAAAGGCGCACAGCGCGGCCGGGGCCTCGTTCGGCGGCTCCTGGTTCGACGAGGGCAGCGGCAAGCTGACGGTGGCCGTCACGGACAGCGCCAAGGCCGGGGCCGTCCGCGCAACCGGTGCGCAGACCCGCGTGGTCGCCCACACGGCGCGCGAGCTCGACGCCGTCAAGAGCAAGCTGGACGCCCTCTCCGCCCCTGACGGGGTCAGCAGCTGGCACGTCGACCCCCGGGCGAACAGCGTCGTGGTGAACGTCGTCGCCTCCGAACAGGGTGACAACGATGTCCGCGCGTTCGTCGCGAAGGCGCGCAAGGCCGGCCCCGTCACGGTGAAGCAGACCGCCGAGGCGCCGAAGACCTTCGCCGCGGGCACGGTCGGCGGCGACCCGTACTACACCGGCAACGTCCGCTGCTCCATAGGCTTCTCGGTGCACGGCGGCTTCGTCACGGCAGGCCACTGCGGCCAGGCCGGCGGAGCGGTGCGGGGCTGGGACGGTTCGGCCATCGGCAACTTCCAGGGCTCGTCCTTCCCCGGCAACGACTACGCCTGGGTGAACGTGGGCAGTGGCTGGTGGACCGTCCCGGTGGTCCTTGGCTGGGGCACGGTCTCCGACCAGCTGGTCCGCGGCTCCAACGAGGCCCCGATCGGTGCCTCGGTCTGCCGCTCCGGTTCCACCACCCACTGGCACTGCGGCAACGTCCTCGCCAAGAACGAGACCGTGAACTACAGCCAGGGCGCCGTCCACCAGATGACCAAGACCAGTGTCTGCGCCGAACCGGGCGACTCCGGTGGCTCGTTCATCAGCGGCGACCAGGCCCAGGGCGTCACGTCGGGCGGCTGGGGCAACTGCAGCGGCGGCGGTCAAACCTGGCACCAGCCCGTCAACGAGATCCTCAACCGCTACGGGCTGACCCTCCACACGGCCTGACGGATGACCCGCCGGGGCCTGTCGGCCCCGGCGGAAACGCGACCGGTCTGCCGCGGCAGCAGGGTGGCCCCCTGCCGCGGCAGACCTCGGCCCGTGGCGGGCCGCTCCGGGTGCGCGCACCGCAGTCGGACACCACCTGGCCAGCCCTCCGGATAGAAGAGGAACAGCGTGCAGCCGCTAGTGGTCGAGGGCACGTGCCATGACCCGGCCGGGGCGTGCAAGAAGGTTCCGGCCGGGTAGTCGCGTGCTCCGTCGTTGAAGGTGCCGGTGGCGACGTACACCTCTTCGGGACCGGGTTCGTGGACGTCGCGGTGCGGCCAGGAGGTGCCCGGGTCCATCTCCAGCACGTTGGCGTGCGCGCCGGTCGGCCCCTTCCACAAGGGGCGTAGCCGGATTCCGGGAAAGAGTTCGCGGACCGGGGACGCGTCGGCGGAGACGGAGACGTAGCCCTCCTGGGCAAGGATCTCGGAATGCATGTTTCTTACCGTGCCTTGCCCGGGGTACAGCCGGACAGAGTCCGGGACGACACCATGAGGTACTTTTCTGCCGTGCATCGCGTGGTGGCCCTGGTACGGCCGGTGCAGTCGACCTTCGAACTCGGCTGCGCCGTCGAGGTGTTCGGCACAGAGCGGGCCCGGGTGCCGCAGCACTACGAGTTCGAGGTGTGCACGGAGACGCCCGGTCGAGTGCAGACCACGGCCGGGTACGCGATCCACGTGTCCCAGGGCCTGGCCGCGCTCGATTCCGCGGACACCGTGATCATCCCCGGATGGCTGCCGGTGGAGGAGCCGCTCTCCGATGGTGTGTGCCGCGCGTTACTGGCGGCGCACACGCGTGGGGCGCGGCTGGTCACGATCTGCTCCGGGGTGTTCGCGCTGGCCCGAACAGGGCTGCTGGACGGCCGCTCCGCCACCACGCACTGGGCACGTGCCGAGCAGCTGCGGCGGGAGTTCCCCCGGGTGCGCGTGGAGCCGGACCGGCTCTACGTGGATCACGGCGACGTCGCCACCAGCGCGGGCGCGGGCGCGGGGATCGACCTGTGTCTGCACCTCGTCGGACAGGACCACGGGGCCACCCACGCCGCCCTGGTCGCGCGCCACATGGTGCTGCCGCCGCACCGCGAGAGCGGCCGGCGCCAGTACGCGACGCCCACCCCACCGGGGGACGTGCTCGACGGCCTGCTCGAGTGGGCCGTCGAACGGTTGGAGAAGCCGTTGTCGGTGGACGACCTGGCCGCTCACCTCGGTGTTTCGCCCCGCACCCTGGCCCGGCGCTTCGCCGACCGCCTCGGTACGAGCCCGGGTACGTGGTTGCTCTCCCGCCGTGTGGCCGCGGCGCGCGCCCTGCTGGAAGAGACGGACCTGCCGGTCGAGGCGATCGCGGCTCGCGTCGGTCTCACCTCGGCGGTCAACCTGCGCCGCCGCTTCCGCGACCAGGTGGGCACGACGCCGGGCGCCTACCGGCGGGCGTTCCGGATCTCGTGATTCGCCGGACAGGCTTGGCTAGAGAGGCCCCTCCGGGCCCTCGTCCCCGGAGCTCAGCTCCTCTGCCCGCAGCGCCAGATCCTGCAGCACATCGGCAGAGGTCACGTCCTCCTGCCCGGAGTCGTGGATCTGCGCCAGCGCGATGAAGGCCAGAGTGAAGGCTCCGACCAACTGCTCGACGGCGCCGCCGACCTCGCGCCCCACCAGGGCGGCCATTTCCTCGACGGTGGCGTCGGAGGGGATGGCGATGTGCGGCATCGTCTCGTTGAGAAGGGTCGTCACCATGTTCCCGCCCGCATCCGGGTCGCCGCCGTCCGTGTCCTCCTCGGCATGGCGCTGCATCTCGCCCGCCTCCGTGAGAATGCCGATCACTCGCTTGAGGACTTCACTCTGCTCCATACGGTGAGCATAAGCGCCCGGCCTCCCACGTCTGAGCGCCCTCCGGCGGTGTGCCGAACGGACCCGATGTCCTGGACGCCCGCAGGTGGGGCCACCCGGCCGGGGGCCCGCGCCGTCATCCGGAGAAGGGCCCCTCGCGTGGCCTGGCTCCCGGGACGGACCTTCCGCCGCCCTCCCTGGTGCGCGGCGCCCCTCGTCCCGTGCCCATGCCGCTGCCGCCCAGGAGGGACGCTCCGTTCGTGCGTCGGCCTTCCGGGCGGTGACCGAGTGCCGGCGCAGACGGTGCGGGCGCCCCGCCTGACGCGGGCCCCCTCACCTACGAATCCTTCGTCGTGCGTGCCACGGCCGACCCGGCGGTCGTCGGCCCGGTACTCAAGGGTTCCCGGGCTCACGAGGACATGACCACCGAGCACTCCGTTGCTCGCGACCTGGGCGGCCAGGTTCATGAAGGCGCTGTTGCCGGTGGTGGGCCCGTTGCGGCCGAACACCCTCACCGCGTCCCGCCAGGGGCTGATCCGCGTCCTCTGCCGACCGGCGGCGCTCACCCTCAACTGCGCCTGTCCTCTCCGTCCTCGCCGCCCCGGTGCCTCAGCGGATGCCAGTACCCTCGGTCGACGCCCGACGGGTCTACGGAGCCGACCCCTCAGGTGGAATCGCGTACCACCAGCTCCGGTTCGAGGATCACCGACCTAACTGGCCGGTCCGGCACGGCAAGCGGCCCAGCAGCAGTGCGGCCATCTCCGCGGCCATGTCCTCCACCGGCTGCCGCACCGGGGTGAGCGGCGGCCGACAAGGCCGAGGCGGCGCCACTGTCGTCGAAGCCGGTCACGGCCACGTCCTCGGGGACGCGCCTGCCGTGTTCCCGCAGCACATGGCAGGCCCCTGTCGCCATCAGGTCATCCGCCGCGAACACCCCGTCCAGGTCCGGGTGTTCGGACAGGAGGCGCTTCATGGCGGCCTCGCCGCTCTCCTGGGTGAACTGCCCCTCGGCGACCGGGGGACCGGTCAGACCGTGCTGCGCCGGCGCGTCCTGGAAACCCGCCAGCCTCTCCTGGCCCGCGGGTATGTCCAGCGGTCCACTGATGGTGACGATCTGCCGCCGGCTGCGCGCCAGCAGGGGCCCGGCGGCCAGCCGGGCACCCTCGCGGTGGGTCCAGATCGACGTAGCTGATCCGTACGGGCAGGGCGGGGCGCGCGTACAGCACGGCGGGCAGTCCGGCTCCTGGATCGCCGGGTCGACGTTGCGCACCCCGTTGATCACTCACGAGACCTTCGCGCGCGAGACACCGGCGGCTCGTGCCACGTCCTCCAGTGCGGGGGCCGCGCCGACCGGCCGCAGAGCATCCTTCGCAACCGCATTCACAGCACCGACGGGACGGGGGATAGAGCGCTCTCCCGATGCCGGCGAAGCGCTCGGGCCGGGGCGCAGGCCTCGTCCCCAGGGGGGTCGTGCGCCGGGGCGCGTGGGCGGCTGGCGCCAAATGTTCACTTGTCACCACCCGTAGTATGCCCATAAGTTGGCCGCTTGCGACGTGTCCTACAGTGGGGGAGCCCGATCATGGCCGCGACCGGACGGCACCGTAGATACCAGCCCAGCCGGATCAACCGCGCATCGCTCGCGGTGACGGCGGGAGGCGCGGGCATCGCGCTCCCGCTTCTCACTGCCGGCTCGGCAGGGGCTGCCTCGACCGATGTGTGGGAGAAGGTCGCCGCCTGCGAGTCGACCGGCGACTGGAACATCAACACGGGCAACGGCCACTACGGGGGCCTGCAGTTCACCCGGTCTACCTGGGCGGCCTACGGTGGCACGGCCTACGCCGCACGGGCCGATCTGGCTACCAAGGACCAGCAGATAGCCGTGGCCGAGAAGGTGCTGGACGGGCAGGGCCCGGGCGCCTGGCCGACGTGTTCCGTTCGGGCCGGCCTGAAGCAGGGCGGGGACGCGCCCGACCTCGCCCCGAAGCCTGAGCGGCAGGTGGCGGCGCAGACCGAGCAGGACAAGGCGTCGCAGTCCGGCCCTTCACAGAGGAAGACGCCCGGACCTTCACAGAGGAAGACGGACGACGCCGGGGCGGCGAAGGCCTCACCGACGGCCGTTCCCGGTCAGCGCGAGTCGTACACCGTCGCGCGCGGCGACTCCCTCTCCGGCATCGCCTCGTCCGAGCGCGTGCAGGGCGGCTGGCAGCAGCTGTACACGGCCAACCGTGCCGTGGTGGGCTCCGACCCCGACCTCATTCTTCCCGGACAGAAGCTGACCCTCGACGTGGCCGGGACGCCGCCGACGGCCCCGAAGCAGAAGTCGGCGGCCCCCAGGACCGCCGCACCCAAGGCCACGGAGAAGGCTGCTCCCAGGACCGCCACCCCGAAGGACACGGAGAAGGCTGCCCCCAGGACCGCCACCCCGAAGGCCACGGAGAAGACGAAGCCGGCCGCTCGCGAGCAGGCGGCCAAGCCTGCCGCCGAGAAGAGGACGGCGAAGCCCGCGGCCGAGAAGAAGACGGCGAAGCCCGCCGCCGAGAAGAAGACGGCCAAGCCGCGGTCCGGCCTCACCGCCCCCGTGGCGGCCCGCACCGGAACTCCCTACCACCAGGCCGGATCCTGGTCCAGCGGCTACCACACGGGCGTCGACTTCCCGGTACCCACCGGCACCTCCGTCAAGGCCGTGGCGTCCGGCAAGGTCGTCTCGGCCGGATGGGCAGGCGCGTACGGCTACGAGGTCGTCATCCGGCACGACGACGGAAGGTACAGCCAGTACGCCCACCTCTCCTCGCTCCACGTGCGCGAGGGCCAGCAGGTCGGCAGCGGTCAGCGGATCGCACGCTCGGGATCCACCGGTAACAGCAGCGGCCCGCACCTGCACTTCGAGATCCGTACCGGCCCCGGCTACGGATCCGACATCGATCCCCTCGCCTACCTCAGGGCCGGCGGCGTCAGCGTGTGAACGGTCCCCGCCCCGCCCTCTAAGTCACTCCGGCGAGCCTGGCCGGCAGCAGGCCGCCTGCCACCGAACTCGACGCGCCCGCCGCTGTGGTCCAGCGGCAGGGTGAGCGGAAGGGAGAGTGCGGTGGGCCCCGGAAAAGGGTCCGGCAGTACCGCCGCCCCCTGGGGAAGAGCGGGCTTCGACGGCTCGGGCAGTACCACGCTGTGAGGTGCGCCAGAGGCCTCGGCCGCGGTGGAGGCCTCGCTCTCCGCCGTGCGCTCCCGGGGTGCCGTCCGCTCCGGTGTACGTGGCTGGGCGCCCACCCGCTCCGTGGTCAGCAGCACCAGGCCGGCCGCGGCCAGCGCACCGCAGCAGAGAGCGAGCACGGTGCCGGTCATGCCGTAGCGGAACTGCTCCCCGAACATGGTGATGCCCACGGCGGCCGCCAGAACCGGGTTGACCACGGTGACCGTCGCGAGGGGCGCCGTCAGCCCCGCGCCCCGGTAGGCGGCCTGGGAGAGCAGAAGCCCCGCGGATGCGAGCCCCGCGATCACCAGGAGGGTCGGCAGCCCGGAAGTCACCGAGCCGGAGGTCCACTCCACCGCAACGATCTTCGTGAACACCGACGCCATGCCGAAGGCGACGCCGGCGCCGGTGGCCAGCACCACGCTGCGCAGCATCGGCCGGTGCAGTCCCCTGGCGAGGACCAGCAGGACGACCACGGCACCGAAGGTCCCGGTCGCAAGCATCATCTGCTCCGGTCCGGCCAGCGTGTGGGATCCCGCGCTCCCTGTGAGCGCCAGCAGCCCGGCAAGGCCGACCGTGGCCATCACGGCGCCGCGCCACGCCGTCCGCCCCGCCCGGCGGCGGACGAAGACCGCTGCCATCGGCAGGGCGAAGACGATCGTCAGGGCCCCGAGGGGCTGTACGAGGCTGAGCGGCCCGTAGGCCAGCGCCACTACGTGCAACACCGCTCCCACCCCGTTGAGCGCCACCGCCACCCACCAGGCGCCGTTGCGCAGCGGTGCGTACGGGCGGCTGTCACCGGCCGCGGCCACGCGCTCCTGAACGATCGCGCCGGCCGCATAGGCGATTGCGGAGACCAGCGACAACAGCACGGAAAGCGCGAGGGAACTCATGTACACCACGATGTCCCGTCGGAGCCGCCACGTCGTCGTCCCTGAGGCGGCGATTCGGCGTACTGCTCCGGTAGTACGTCCATCACTCCTGGGTCCTACTCTCGACGGTAGTCCTCCTCGCCCGAGGGCTCAGAAGTTCGTCGGGAGGCGACCCCGCTCCGGCTTCCTTCGCACAGGCGTGCCCGGAAGCGTGTCCCACAGGCCGTGGGCGGACACCGCGGTCGTTCAGGTGCTGAGCATGAACTCGGCCCGGATGCGTTTGCCCACGGGCACGCGCTCGGCCGTGACCCGGTCGCAGAGGGCGACGACGATCTCCATGCCGTGACCGCCGAGACGGGCCGGGTCGGGGGAGTAGAGCACCGGAAGTGCCGTGCTGCTGTCGTACACCGTGACGCTGATGCGGCGCGCGTCGCCCTCGAGCTCCAGGAGATACGGACCGTGACTGTAGCGGTCCGCATTGGTGATGAGCTCGCTCACCGCCAGCATCAGATCGCTGCGGGTGTGCTCACCGAGCACCGCGAGCCACTCAGCCACGAGCCGCGCCAGAAAGCGGTCGGCGAGCGCGCGGGCCTGCGCGATGCACCCGGGCTCGCCGTCGAACACCTCGGCGGTGAGCAGAACCTCAGAGGACGGGGACCCTGAGAAGGGGTCGTCCGGCCGTGAGGTTGCCTGTTCGTTCATGTGCTCCAGCCAGGGCGCCGCAGGGGAGGTCGTCGACCTCTTCTCGCCGTTCGTCTACCCGCGCCGAGAGATCCCACTCGGGGGGATCCCTCCAGATCTTACGCACGCGGAGGCAGCCGGACCACGCTGACGAAGAAGTCGTCGATCTGGCGCACGGCCCCGATGAACTGCTCCAGGTCGACCGGCTTGGTGACGTAGGCGTTGGCGTGCAGCTTGTAACTGCGCAGGATGTCCTCCTCGGCCGAGGACGTGGTGAGGACCACCACCGGGATGAGCGCCAGTTCCGGGTCGGTCTTGATCCGCTCGAGCACCTGCCGGCCGTCGTACCTCGGCAGGTTCAGGTCGAGAAGAACCAGGTCCGGGCGCGGCGCATCCGCGTACTCGCCCTGGCGGTAGAGGAAGTCGAGCGCCTCCTGCCCGTCGCGCACCACGTGGAGGGTGTTCTGGATCTTGTTGTCCTCGAAGGCCTCGCGGGTCATCAGCTCGTCGCCGGGGTCGTCCTCGACCAGCAGGACCTCGATGGGCTTGACGGCGTCGTTCACGGGGTGTCTCCCGACCTGGGGGTGAGCGGGGCGGGGGCGAGCAGCTCCGCCGTGGTGTGCGTGGGTGCTTCAGGAAGGACGGGCAGGGTGAAGTGAATCAGTGTGCCCTCGGCCGGCTTCGGGTCCAGCCAGATCCGGCCACCGTGGAATTCGATGATCTTGCGGCAGAGGGAGAGCCCGATCCCGGTTCCCTCGTACTCGTCGCGGGCGTGCAGGCGCTGGAAGATGACGAAGACCTTGTCGGCGAATTCCGGCGCGATCCCGATGCCGTTGTCGGCGACCGTCAGATGCCAGTCGCCGCCCTCCCGGACACACCCTACGGTGATCCGGCACGGCACATCGGTCCGGCGGAACTTGACCGCGTTCCCGAGGAGGTTCTGCCACACCATGGTGAGCGAGGTCGAGTCACCGAGCAGCTCCGGCAGGGGATCCTCGCGTACGACGACGGCTCCGGACTCCTCGACGGCCAGGGTGAGGTTGGACAGGGCCCGGTCCAGGGCCGCGTCGAGGTCGACCGGTTTCCAGCTCTGCTGCACCCGTCCCACCCGGGAGAAGGTCAGCAGGTCGTTGATGAGCACCTGCATCCGCTTGGCGCCGTCGACCGCGAAGTCGATGTACTGCCGGCCGCGTTCGTCCAGCTCCGAGCTGTAGCGCTTGTCCAGCAGCTGGCAGAAGGAGGCCACCTTCCGGAGCGGTTCCTGGAGGTCGTGCGAGGCGACGTAGGCGAACTGTTCCAGCTCGGAGTTGGACCGGCGCAGCTCCGTGGTCTGCTCGGCCAGCAGGGTCTCCCGCTCCTGGGACTCGGCCAGCTCGGCGACCAGGCGCCGGCGCATGTCCTCGGCCGCCGCGGCCACCGCCCTCACGTCGGAGGGGCCCCGGACGTCGATCCTGCCGGTGAAGGCGCCCGACCTGACCTTGTTCGAGGCCGCGGTCAGCGCGCCCAGCGGCCGGCCCACCATGCGCTGCAGCAGCATGCTGAGCGACACGACCGCGAGCACGAAACCGATCACCAGGGCGATGAGTACGCGGTCGCGCGTGACGCGGGCGTCATCGAGCTCGGCGCGGGCGTGGTCACGTGCGTCGTCGAGATGGCTCTGCTGGACGGTGTAGAGCAGACGCAGGGCGTCGAACTCCGCCTTGCTCCGCATGATCGGGGCAGAGGACGCACCGGTGGGCCCGCTCGCCCGGACGGCGGCGATCAGTGGCTCGGCCCGCTGGGTCCGCCACTGCTGGGCGGCCTTCTGGATCCGGCCCAGATCCTCGACGTACGGCTGCTCGTTCCCGGTCAGCGAGCGCACCCGGGCCAGATGCTGCCGCTCGGCGCGCATGCCGCTCTCGTAGGGCTCCAGGAAGGTGGTGTCGCCGGTGAGGGCGAAACCACGTACCCCGGTCTCCTGGTCGAGGAGCGCGTTCTGCAGCTGGAACGAGGCGGAGCGGGCGGGCTGGATGCGGTCCACCAGGTCCATGGTCCGGTCCGAGATGCGGGAGAGGACGATCCCGCCCACGACGAGGCAACCGCAGACCACCAGCACGAAGCCGGCGAGAATCAGATGGACCCAGTTCTGGACCGACAGCCGGGCTATCCGGCCGGGGCCGCCTGCCGCTTGTGCCGTGGTGTTCATGAGGCCGCCTTCCAGCCGAGGTGCAGGACGGCCACGTCATCGGCCAGGCCGCCGTAGGGAGAGGCGCTCTCGGTGGCCTCCGCCACCAGTGCGTCGACGAAAGCGCGGGGCCCCAGCGCGCCGTACTTGCCGGCCATGGCCAGCAGACCCTCCTCGCCCAGCCGGGAGCTGGGGCCCGTACGTCCCTCGAAGAGGCCGTCGGTGAACAGGACGAGCTCGCTCCCGGGGAGGAGCTCCAGCTCCGTGATCGTCCAGCGGCCGGCACCGGGCAACAACCCGAGGGCCATGCCCGCTTCGGGCTCCGACCAGTCGACCTCCGTCCCTCGCCGCAGCAGCAGCCCGGGGTGCCCGGCCCGCACGACGAGAACCCTGTCCCTGCCCGGTGGGAAGACGAGTGTGGTCACGGTGGCGAACACATGGGGATCCGACCGTTCGGCGACGAGTATCTCCTCCAGGAGACCGATCGTCTCCAGCTGACTGACACCGGTCAGTACGGCTGTCCGCCAGGCGACCCGCAGACAGACCCCCAGAGCCGCCTCCGCGGCCCCATGCCCCGACACATCGCCGATCACCGCGTGCACCGCGCCGTCGGCGGTCTGCACCACGTCGTAGAAGTCGCCGCTCAGAAGTCCGTGCGCGCGGCCGGCCTCGTAGCGCGCGGCCACCTCGAAGCTGTCGTCCAGGAGCAGCGGAATCGGCAGCAGCGCGCGCTCCAGACGGGCGTTCTCCTGGGCGATCAGGCGACTGGTCCGCATCGCGGCGGCCGAGCGTTCGGCGTGCTTGCGCTGGAGGGCGTAGCGGACGGCGCGGCCCAGCACCTCGGGATCGATCCTGCCCTTGACGAGGTAGTCCTGGGCGCCCTGGGCCACCGCGGACAGCCCGGTCTCCGACTCGTCCAGACCCGTCAGCACGATGACGGCCGCGTCAGGGGCGGACTCGACGAGCTGGCGTACGGCGTCGAGGCCGTTCACATCGGGCAGGTGCAGATCCAGCAGCACACAGACCGGCGTGCGGCAGCCGAGCAGGAACCGCCGCGCCTCCGCCATCGTCTTGCACCACGTGAGCGGGGCGTCCAGCTCGCTGTCGGTGAGCATCTCCTCGACGAGGAGCGCGTCCCCGGAGTCGTCCTCGACCAGGAGCAGTGCGGCGTCGACGTCCCAGACGGACGCGTCGGCGGAGGTCAGCACCCTCTGCTGCTCCGGGATCACGCTGGGCTGCTTCACACGCGCAGAGGTGTCCAACGGCGACTCGGTCACACTCCTCCACCCCCTCCGACGGACGGCACGGGAGACCCACGGCCGTATCGGCAGGAAGCATATGTGACTGAGGCCCGGCACTCGGCCGGGCCTCGGTCATTCCGTGCGTATGCGGTTGGATCAGGCCTCGACGCTCATGCCCTCGCGCAGGCGCTGGACGATCCTGCTCAGCAGGCGCGACACATGCATCTGGGAGACGCCCAGCTCAGCGCCGATCTGCGCCTGTGTCATCTCCTGACCGAAGCGCATGCGGACGATCTTCCGCTCCCGGTCGTCCAGCTGACGCAGCAGCGGGGCGAGGGTGTGGAGGTTCTCGACGCTTTCCATTCCCGGGTCGTCCTCGCCCAGGAGGTCGGCGTAGGCGCGCTGTTCACTGCCCGATTCGCTGTCGGCGTTCGGGGTGTCCAGCGAACCCGCCGAGTAGCCGTTGGCGGCGACGAGACCTTCGATGATCTCCTCCTCGGGGAGATCGAGGTGGACGGCGAGCTCTGCGACCGTCGGGTCGCGGTCGAGCTCCGCCGACAGCTGCTCCTTGGCCTTGGCCAGCTCGACCCGCAGCTCCTGGAGCCGTCGCGGCACGTGCACGGACCAGGTGGTGTCGCGGAAGAACCGCTTGATCTCACCGACGATGTACGGCACGGCGAAGGTCGCGAACTCGACCTCGCGCGACAGGTCGAAGCGGTCGATCGCCTTGATCAGGCCGATGGTCCCGACCTGGATGATGTCCTCGGTGTCGTCACCGCCCCGGTTGCGGAACCGCGAGGCGGCGAAGCGCACCAGGGAGAGATTCATCTCGATCAGGGTGTTACGCGCGTACTGGTACTCGTGCGTCCCCTCTTCGAGGACCTGGAGCCGGTCGAAGAAGAGCTTCGACATGGCCCGGGCATCCTGGGGTGCCACCTTGCCGGCGTCCTCGATCCACGGAAGCGCGGCCGCGTCCGAAACCGCACCCGCCTCGTCGGCCCGCGTCGCCGCCGTACCAACAGCTTCGGTGGTTCGCACTGACATGGCCGTCATGGTGTCGCCCTCCCTGGAGTTCTCCTTGCAGTGACGGGCGTCTGCCCCGTCATCCGGAAGTAATGCCACCGAATACCGAAGTTTTTCGAAGAGATCCGCAGGAGGGCCGGACGAAGCCCTCGAACGTAACGATCGGTGACCGGTCGGGTGGTTTTCGTTACTCGTACCGGCCGGGGTGTGAGTCCTGCCTCGTTCAGGGCACCTGTGGTTCCGGAAGCGGAGGAGGGGCTCATGAGCGACACCGGAACCACAGGCGGACCGGCCGTCACCACCAGGATCCCGGCACGGCTCGACCGGCTGCCCTGGTCACGTTGGCACTGGATGATCGTGATCGGACTGGGCACGGTCTGGATCCTGGACGGCCTCGAAGTCACGGTCGTCGGCAACATCGCCAGCCGGCTGTCCGAGGACGGCAGCGGACTGGCCATCACCGACGCCCAGGTCACGGGCATCGCCGCCGCGATCTACGTCGCGGGCGCCTGTTCGGGTGCCCTGGTCTTCGGGTGGCTCACCGACCGCTACGGGCGCAAGAAGCTCTTCCTGATCACCCTCGCCGTCTATCTGGCGGCCACCGCGCTCACCGCGATCTCGTTCTCGGCGTGGTGGTTCTTCGTCTTCCGCTTCCTCACGGGCTTCGGAATCGGAGGGGAGTACGCGGCGATCAACTCGGCCATCGACGAGCTGATCCCCAGCAAGTACCGGGGCCGTGTCGACCTCATCATCAACGGCAGCTTCTGGCTCGGAGCCGTGGCGGGCTCCCTGCTCTCCGTCCTCGCGCTGAACACCGACATCTTCCCCAAGGACATCGGCTGGCGGCTCACCTTCGCGCTGGGCGTGGTCCTCGGGCTCGTCATCCTTCTGGTACGCCGCCACGTGCCGGAGAGTCCGCGCTGGATGTTCATCCACGGGCGCGACGCGGAGGCGGAACGGCTGGTCGACGGGGTGGAGCGCGAGGTGGAGGCGGAGGCCGGAAGGAGGCTGCCGCCCGCGGAGCCGGCGATCACCGTCCAGCAGCGCAAGAGCATCGGCTTCGGACTGATCGCCCGGACCGTCTTCCGCTCGTATCCCAAACGGGCCGTTCTCGGGCTGGCTCTGTTCATCGGGCAGGCGTTCCTCTACAACGCCATCACCTTCGGCTTCGGCTCGATCCTCGTGAAGTTCTTCGACGTCTCCAGCGGCGCCACCGGCTACTACTTCGCCGTCATCGCCTTCTGCAACTTCCTGGGACCGCTCCTCCTGGGCCGCCTCTTCGACACCGTGGGGCGCAAGCCGATGATCGCGGGGACATACATCCTCTCCGGCCTTCTCCTCTTCGGCACCGCGTGGCTCTTCGACGCCGGGGCGCTGACCGCCGTCACCATGACCGGCTGCTGGTGCCTGGTCCTCTTCGTCGCCTCCGCCGGGGCCAGCTCCGCCTATCTGACGGTGAGCGAGATCTTCCCCATGGAGACCCGGGCGATGGCGATCGCCTTCTTCTACGCCGTGGGTACCGCGGCAGGTGGCATCACGGGGCCACTGGTCTTCGCTGACCTGACCGCGAGCGGGGTGGTGGGCGACACCGTGCTGGCCTTCTGCATCGGAGCCGCCCTCATGGTGGCCGCCGGTCTGGTCGCGTCCTTCTTCGCGGTGGCGGCCGAGCAGAAGTCCCTCGAGGACATCGCGACCCCCCTCTCGGTCACCGGGAGCGGGGGCGCACAGCCGAACTGAGCAACGTCCGACTCGTGGCAGACTTGACCGGGGCATTCGGCCCGCGCGCGCCTGCCCTCGCCGGCTCCCGGCCGGATCACTCCCCACCGAAGCCCGGCAGTGGCATGAGTGACGAGTGACAGAGGAACGGCAATGACGGTGACAGAGGACAGCCAGGAGTTCGCTCCCGGTATCGACGAGTTCGGTCCCGGTATCGACCCGGAGCGGTTGGCCGTCTGCCTGAGCGTGCTCGACGAGCTGGACACCATCGAGGTGGACCACCCGGACGCCATCGCCGTGCGCAGGGCCACCGCCGGTATCTACCGCACCGTGAAGCAGCGCCGCCGCCAGGAGCGCCGTGCCGCCAAGACCGCGCACGACAAGGCCGTCACCGAGGCCACGGCGACCGGCTCCGCCGAGCGCATCGACGACGAGACGCAGGGCGTCCTCCCGTCCTCCTCGGCCACCGCAGAGATCGCGGGCATACTCCAGCGCCCCAGGTCCTGCTACATCTGCAAGACCAGGTACGTCGAGGTGGACGCCTTCTACCACCAGCTGTGCCAGGAGTGCGCCAAGGAGAACCGCAGCCGGCGGGACGCGCGCACCGACCTGACCGGACGCCGCGCCCTGCTCACCGGTGGCCGCGCCAAGATCGGCATGTACATCGCGCTGCGCCTGCTGCGTGACGGCGCCCACACCACCATCACCACCCGCTTCCCCAACGACGCCATCCGCCGCTTCAAGGCGATGCCGGACAGTGACGAGTGGATCCACCGCCTCAAGATCGTCGGCATCGACCTGCGCGATCCCGCCCAGGTCGTCGCGCTCGCGGACTCGGTCGCCGCCGAGGGGCCGCTGGACATCCTGATCAACAACGCCGCACAGACCGTCCGCCGCTCACCGCAGGCCTACAGCGAGCTGCTCGCCGCCGAGTCCGCCCCGCTGCCCTCGGGCGAGCTGCCGGCCGCCCACGTGATCGGCACGTTCGGCAGCGGCACCGTCGACCGCGTCGCCGCTCTGCCCGCCGCCCGCAGGGAGGGCCAGGGGCTGAGCGCGCAGGACGTCACGGATCTCGCCCTGGTCACGGGTTCCGCCTCGCCGGCCCGCATCGCCGCGGGCACCGCGATCGACGCCGGCGGCCTGGTGCCCGACCTGCACGACACGAACAGCTGGATCCAGACCGTCGAGGAGGTCGAGCCGATCGAACTCCTCGAGGTGCAGCTCTGCAACTCCACGGCACCCTTCATCCTGATCAGCCGGCTCCGCCCGGCGATGGCCGCGACCGCGGCGAAGCGTGCCTACGTGGTGAACGTCTCCGCGATGGAGGGTGTGTTCGGCCGCGGCTACAAGGGAGCGGGGCACCCGCACACCAACATGGCGAAGGCCGCGCTGAACATGCTGACCCGGACCAGCGCCCAGGAGATGTTCGAGAAGGACCGCATCCTCATGACGGCCGTCGACACCGGCTGGATCACGGACGAGCGGCCGCACCCCGACAAGATCCGCCTCGCCGAGGAGGGTTTCCACGCCCCGCTCGACCTCGTCGACGGAGCGGCCCGCGTCTACGACCCCGTCGTGCGCGGCGAACAGGGTGAGGAACTGTACGGCTGCTTCCTGAAGGACTACGCCCCCTCGGGCTGGTGACCGCCCGGCCGGGCCCGCCCCCTCCGGCTTCGCTCTCGCTCTCCTTTCACCCCTCCCGCCTCTCCCGCCACCTGCGGTGACAGGCGAACGCGGCGGTCCGTGGACAACGGGCCGCCGTTCGTTCTGTTGGCTCAAAGTGACCTAGGCCACACGTTCTGTCGAGCGGGATGGCGCTCATTTGGTTAGTCTGGGGTGAACGGACGCCACCAAGGGATCCACGAAACTTCCTCGGCCGTCCTGGGACAGGTCTGTAAGCAGTCCGCCGTCCCACCCCGTACCGGCGCCACCGCGACCGAACTGTTTCTGCCCCTGCCCCGCAGAGGGTGGTCGACACGGTTCCCACAGCCGCAGCGTCGCCACCGCCCGGGGTGTCGCGACACGAAGGAGTCCGCGGTGACACCTGAAATGACGAAGACCGAGACGCGCCCGGCCGAGACGGCCGCTCAGCGGGCTCGCCGGCCCGAGAAGCTCCGGAACATCGAGGTCTGGGCCAGGTCGGCACCGATCAGGCTGGCCGGCTACGAGGATGATCTGGCCGAGCCGCACATCCTTCCCGGAATCGACTGATCGCCCGTACCGGATCGAGCAGCGCCTCGACTCCTGCCCCCGTCATCGGACGGGGGCAGGAGTCTTTTCACGCCACTCCTCCGCCCGAAGAGGCGAGGGCCTGTGGGTGATGCGCGAACTATTGACATGGCGGAAACAATCGGGCGTCATGTGGGGCAGCGACGCGTCGTCCGCGCCGGAGGGTCAGGCACAGGAATGTGGCCCGGCGCATGGCGGGCGTCGGACACCGACCGCATTCTGACAACGTTGTCAATCCTGAAGTGGCGTTGTCAGTGGCGTAACGAAGGAGAACGATGAGAAAGCGTTCAAGCCGGAAGAAGAGCGGAGTCGTCGCCATGGCTCTGGCCGCCACGGCGGGACTGCTGCTGTCCCTGGCAGGTATGGGCGGGTCTGCCGTCGCGGCCACCGGTCTGCATGTGAGCAACGGCCGGCTGGTGGAGGGCAACGGCAACGACTTCGTGATGCGAGGCGTGAATCACGCCCATGCCTGGTACCCAGGCCGGACCAGCTCGATCGGAGACATCAAGGCGAAGGGGGCCAACACCGTCCGGGTCGTGCTCAGCAGCGGTGACCGCTGGACGAGGACCAGCGCGTCCGAGGTCACGGGCATCGTCGACCGCTGCAAGCAGAACAAGCTGATCTGCGTGCTCGAGGTGCACGACACCACGGGGTTCGGGGAGGACGGTGCCGCCACCACCCTGTCGAAGGCCGTCGACTACTGGATCGGCATCAGGAGCGCGCTCGCCGGTCAGGAGAACTACGTCGTCATCAACCTCGGCAACGAGCCGTACGGCAACACCGGCTACGAGCGGTGGACGCCCGACACCAAGGCGGCCATCGGCCGGATGCGCGACGCCGGATTCGACCACGCCCTCATGGTGGACGCGCCCAACTGGGGCCAGGACTGGTCCGGAACGATGAAGAACAACGCCGCCTCGGTGTTCGCCGCGGACCCCGACCGCAACACGGTGTTCTCGATCCACATGTACGGGGTCTACGACACGGCCGCCGAGGTGCAGGGGTATTTGGGCGCCTTCGTCAACGCGGGTCTGCCCGTCGTCGTGGGCGAGTTCGGTGACAACCACAGCGACGGAAACCCGGACGAGGGCGCGATCATGGCCACCGCGCAATCGCTGAGGCTGGGATACCTGGGCTGGTCCTGGAGCGGTAACGGCAGCGGTGTCGAGTACCTCGACATGGTCACCGGCTTCGACCCGGGCTCGCTGACCAGCTGGGGCAACCGTCTGTTCAACGGGGCCGACGGCATTGCCTCGACCGCCCGGGAGGCAACCGTGTACGGCGGCGGCGGGGGTTCCGGTTCCGGCACCGCGCCGAACGGCTATCCCTACTGCGCCCACGGCGGCTCGACCGACCCGGACGGTGACGGCTGGGGCTGGGAGAACAACCGCTCCTGTGTGGTGCCCGGCGGCCGGGCGGACTGAACCGATCCGTGGGAACGCCGTCCCGCCCCTGGCAGGCCCCTGGCAGGCCCCGGGCGGGACGGCGCTCCGCGATCCCCGCCAGGACAACCCGGGCACCCGCCCTCACCGTCGCCCGTCCCCCTTCTCCGGGGTGGGTCCGGGGCGGAGCGGTACGGGCCGGGCCACGGGCCTCATGAAGTCCCGCACATAGGTCCGGTCCCACCAGCATCCGGTGGCCCGCAGTTCCCGCCAGTCGGTGTAGCGGTAGTGGAAGACCCTGGCCCGGATGTGGGCGGGCGGACCGTCGGGGAACGGGTTGTGCCTCAGGAGGCGCAGGGTGTCCCGGTCGTTGCGCAGCAGCCGCTCGACGAACGGTCCGAACCAGGGCCGGGCGTACGCGGGGGAGAGGGCCGCGAACCACATCAGCCAGTCCAGCCGCAGATGGTACGGAGCGAACTGGCGCGGCAGCCTGCGCGGGTCACCCGGCTTGCCCCGGAAGCCGTACTCGATCCAGCGGGTCCCCTCGTGGATCACGGCTTCTCCGGTGCCCTCGACCACCACTTCCAGCCGCATCCTGCTGATGCTCCCGAAGGCTCCGTAGGTGTTGACCAGGTGCAGTGGGTCGAAGGACCGGTTCATCACCTGCCGGCGGGAGACGAGATTTCTTGCCGGACGGTAGCTGAGCGCGAGGACGAGAACCGTGACGGCGATGACGACCACCTCGTACCAGAGCGGTGACCCCGGCTGTGCCGGCGCCGGACCGGCGATCAGGGACCAGTCGATGGCGGCGAGGGCGAGGACGACGGTCAGCCAGTTCAGCCAGGCGAAGTTCCCCGACAGCACCAGCCACAGCTGGGTGACCACCATCAGCCCGGCCGCGAAGCTCGCCACCGGCTGCGGGGTGAACAGCAGGAACGGCACCACGAGCTGGGTCAGGTGGTTGGCGGCGACCTCCATCCGGTGCGCCGGCTTAGGGAGCCGGTGGAAGAACCAGCTCAGCGGTCCCGGCATCGGCTGGGTCTCGTGGTGGAAGTCCAGACAGGTCAGCCGCCGCCAGCACTCGTCCCCCCGGATCTTGATGAGGCCGGCGCCGAACTCCACACGGAAGAGCAGCCAGCGCAGCAGCCACAGGACCAGCACGGGGGCCGCCGTGTCGCCGTTGCCGAGGAACACGGCGAGGAAGCCCGTCTCCAGCAGCAGCGACTCCCACCCGAAGCCGTACCAGACCTGGCCGACCTGGACGATCGACAGATACAGCACCCACGGCACCGCCCACAGGGCCATCGCCGCGCCCAGCGGGACGTGCGCGTCGGCGCCGGCCAGGAGGGCGAGGGACACCGCCGCGCCCGTCCACGCGACCAGCGCGAAGAAGCGGTCGGAGTAGTGCAGCCGGAACAGGCCGGGCGCTGCCCGCCACGAGGTGCGGCTCAGGAGGTCGGGCACGGGGAGCATGCCCCGGGAGCCGATCAGCGCCCGGAACTGCAGCGCCGCGGCGACGAACGCGACCAGGTAGACGGCGGCGAGCGACCGTTGGAAGATCAGCCTGCTCAGCCAGTAGCCGTCAGCGGTGAACCACTCCATCGCCTCCAGTATCCGGCGCGCCCTGCCCGTCAGGCGGCCGACACGGTCCGGCGCAGGACGTTTCCGAGCCGGCGTGCGTACCACCGCTGGGCCACCGGGACGAGCGGGCCAGCCAGCCGGGCGTACCAGGACGCGGGCCGCGAGAACGCCATCACGGTGAACCACACCGTCCCGTCGTCCGCCAGCTCCACCACGAAGCACTCCTCCCCGCGTTCCGGGTGCCCCGGCCGGGTGCCGTACGCGAAGCCGGTGCGGTCCCTCTCGTAGGCGGTCCAGACGATCTCGCAGGGAGCGGTGATGCGCAGCGGCCCGAGCCCCGCCGACACGTCGACGGTGACTCCGTCGGCCGCCCGTGGGGCGGAGGCGTTCACCCCGGCTCCGGCGGCCCGGTGCATCCGCCACTCGGTGACGGCGGCGCCCGCGGCCTCGAAGGCCGCCCGGCCCCTGCCGACCTCGGCACGGTGGTGCAGATGGTTGTAGCCGTCCGGGAGTGGCCCGAGCCGGGTGGCTCCGACCTCGGGGTACGTCAGAGTGCTCATGCTGTGCTGCCTTCCGGGTGGGTGAGGTTCTGGAGCCGGCGCCGGGCGAGCAGGGCGCAGAGCGCGAAGCCCAGCGCGTTGCCGAGCCCGTGCGTGGCCGCCATCCAGGTCAGGGTGGGGTGGGGCAGTCCGGTGGCCTCGCCGAGCGCCCAGCTCAGCGCGAGCACCATGGTCACCGCGAGTACGCCGGCCGATACGCCGAGCAGGACGCGGGTGACGCGGTCCCGTCCGGCGACGCGGACCGTGCGCCACGTCAGGAGGGCGACCGTCCACATCCCGGCGGTGAGCACGACCGCCCCGGCCAGCTCCGTCCAGTCGCCGGTGAAGTAGCCGACGAGGACGAGCAGGGTGCCGAGCGGCACGCTCAGGGCGGCGAACCGCCCTGCCGTGCCGTCCTGCGCCCGGCAGGCGAGACCGGCGACGAGGGCGGCGGCGAAACCCGCGAAGTGGAAGTGCGGCACGGTCAGCGCCAGGATGCCGAGACCGAAACCGAACAGTTCGTGGCCGGACCGTTCGGCGACGAGGGCGAGCGCGGCGACCGACGGGGCGACCAGCGCGGTGAGCAGGGCGGCCTCCACGGGGCGCGCGCTGCGCGTACGCGCGAGGCGCCGGGGTGCGTGTGTGGCGAGGATCAGTGTTCCGAGCGCGTAGCCGAGGGCGAGCGCGGTGGCGGCGAAGCCTCGTGGCAGCCACAGGGATACGGCGCCGGGAACGGCGAAGAGCGGCCACAGGCGCCGTATCCGGTCGAGCGCGGGATCGCCGACGAGCCCCAGGCCCAACGGGACGATCACCAGCATTCCCAGCATCACGATCAGCCCGACCAGCACGGACATTGCGCCACCCCCACGTCGAGACGCTCAGCAGAGCTCGAATTGAACATGTTCAACTCTATGGGTGCCGAGCATAGATGCTGACTTGAACGTGTTCAAGGAGGCTGGTCGGTCGAAAAATCGGACAAATGATGGCAGAGTGGCGCACATGGATGATCGGGTAGCGGGTGCCCTGTCACTCCCGGATGACTGGCCCGCCCACCCGGACCTCAGCCTCGCCCTGAACCGAATGGGCAGCTTCGACTGGGACCTGGACAGCGGACTCATGCACATGGACGAGCCCGCGCTCGATGTGTTCGACCTGCACCCCGAGGAATACGACGGTCACCCGGCGGCGCTCGCGCAGCGCGTCCCCGCCGACGAGGCGATCCGGCTCGACGGCATGGTTTCGCAGGCTCTCAAGAGCGGCCGCAGCAACTACGGTGCCTACTTCCGCAGGACACAGCGCGACGGTTCACTCTGCTGGACCCATACCCAGGGGTTCATTCGCCGCGACGGCACGGGGCGGCCCCGCCGGATCATCGGGATCATCCGTGACGCCACCCAGGAACTGGCCGAATCCACCGCCCGCCGGACCGTCGACGAGGAACGGCGGCGCCGTACGAGCCTCGTCGAGGGGACGACGGCGGCCCTTGCCCACGCCAGGACGGTCAAGGACGTCACCGACGTGCTGAAGAGTTCCCAGGGACTGGCCAACCTCGGCGCCACCAGCCTCGTCATGGGGCTGCTCGAGTCCGGGCGCATCCATCTGGTGGCGGACGGCCCTGAAGGGGCCTACGTGCAGGGCACCCGCTACACCCGGACCGACGAGCCCTATCCGATGAGTGAAGTGATCCGCACGCTCACGCCGCGATTCATCGAGACGCCCGAGGACTTCGCGGCCTCGTACCCCATCCTGTGGCCGTACATCAGCGACCTCGGCATCACCGCCGCCGCCTACATGCCGCTCATCGCCCAGGCCCGTCCGATCGGCGCGCTGGGGCTCCTCTACGGCAACAAGGCGGGCTTCACCAGTGACGAGCGGAACCTGCTGGTGGCCCTCGGCAGCTCCATCGCCCAGAGTCTCCAGCGGGCCATGCTCTACGAGCAGGAGCACGATCTCGCCGAAGGGCTCCAGCAGGCGATGCTGCCGCGCCGGATCCCCGACGTGCGCGGGGCCCAGGTCGCCGTCCGCTACCGCTCGGCACGGCTCGGCCGGGACATCGGCGGGGACTGGTACGACATCATCTCGCTGCCCGGCGGACGGGTCGGCGCCGTCATCGGTGACGTTCAGGGGCATGACACGCACGCGGCAGCCGTCATGGGGCAGCTCAGGATCGTGCTGCGCGCCTACGCGGCGGAGGGGCACAGCCCGGCCACGGTCATGGCGCGGGCGTCCGTCTTCCTGCACGAGCTCGACACCGACCGCTTCGCCACGTGCACCTACGCCGAGGTCGACCTGACCACCGGAGTCGTGCAACTGGTCAGGGCCGGGCACGTGGACCCGGCTCTGCGGGACGTCGACGGGAGCTGCCGCAAGCTGCCGGTGGACGGGGGCCTTCCGCTGGGGCTCTCCGCGGAGTTCGGGCAGCTCGAATATCCGGTCAGCACCGTCGATCTGGACCCTGGTCAGACGCTGATCCTCTACACCGACGGGATGGTGGAGCTCCCCGGCACCGACCTCGACGAAGGCATGCGCCTGCTGGCCTCGACGGTGAGCGACGGTCCGCAGGATCTCGAGCAGCTGGCCGACCGGCTCTGCGAGGTGGTCGACGAGCGCGGAGGTGAGGACGACATGGCGGTACTGCTGCTGGGTCGCGACGCGGCGCACGCCCCTCACCCGGGGGGCCGGCTCCAGCAGCACGTGGCGCAGAACGACCCGGAGGCGCTGACCTCCGCCCGCCACATGATCCGGGCGGCGGTGCGCGCGTGGGGGGCGAAGAGCCGGGCGGACGAGGTCGAGCTCGCGGCCGACGAGCTCATCACCAACGCGCTGATGCACACCGACGGCGGAGCCATCCTCACCATCCGAGTGCTCACCGGCCCCGAACGCCGTCTCCGGGTCGACGTCGAGGACCGCTCCAGCGCGCTCCCGCGCCGCAGGGACGCGGGGGAGTCCGGAGTCTCGGGCCGCGGGCTCATGCTCGTCGACCGGCTGGCCGACATCTGGGGAGTGGAGTCCCGGGGCAACGGCAAATGCGTGTGGTGCGAGTTCCGTATCCCGGAGCGCCGGTAGCGCCGGCGCCGTGACACCACGAGACTGTAACAGTACGTAACATGTCCATTATTGACCGTAACCGACCCTGCGGGATTGACTGCGATACCGCCGTTCCGCTGTCGAAGACGCGAGGCCCCGTTGAGTACCGAGCTCCTGGCACCTCTTGATCTGGCTTTCTGGCACCTCGAATCCGACGCCCACCCGATGCACCTCGGCGCACTAGCCGTCTTCGACCCGGTGCCCGGCGTGGCCGCACGGGACCTGCTCGAGCTGCTCGGCGCCCGCGCTGCCGCCATTCCCCGGCTGCGGATGCGGGTGCGTGACGTCCTGCTTCCGGTGGGCGGCGCCGCCTGGTTCACCGACAAGGACTTCGACGTGCACCGGCACGTCGAACGGGTCGTGCTTCCCGTGAACGACTTCATGGCGGAGGTGACCCGGCTCGCCGGTGAACTCATGGAGAGGCCGCTCGGGCGGGGACTGCCGCCCTGGCGGATGTACCTCCTCGACAGCCCGGGTGGCGGACCGTTCGCCGTACTCGTGAAGCTGCACCACGCACTCGCCGACGGTCTGCGGGCCGTCGCCATCGGCGCCGGCATCTTCGATCAGATCGCCTCCGCCGGCGCCGGCCGTGGCGCGGTGCGCCGCCGGACGCCCGTACCGCCCCGCTCCTGGCTGCCCGGCCCGTACGAGGCTGCGGGCATGGCGATGGACCGGCTCGGGGACGTCGGCCGGGCGCTGGGGGTCGGCGCCTCCGTCGTGCGCGCGAGCCGCCTGGACCTGCGCTCCACCACGGCTCTGACCGCGCGCTCCAGCGGTACGCGCCGGCTGGCCACCGCCGAGCTCGACGCCGAAGCGGTGCAGCGGGTCCGGCGCGCCGAAGGCGGCACGGCCAACGACGTCCTGCTCGCCGTGGTGGCCGGTGCGCTGCGCCGCTGGATGCTCGAACGCGGCGAGCCGCTCCCCGGTGCCGACCCGCGTGCCCTGGTCCCCGTCTCCCGGCGCCGGCCCGGGGGAGCGACCGACGGCAACAGGCTCTCCGCCTACCTGCTCGGACTGCCCGTCGGCGAACCCGACGCCCGGGAACGGCTACGCCTCGTGCGTACGGCCATGGACCGCAACAAGGCGGCCGGGCCGATGCGCGGCGCGGGCGCCGTGGCCGTGCTGGCCGACCAGCTGCCCGCGCTGGCCCACCGGTTCGGAGCACCGCTGGCCGGCAACGCGGCCCGGATGCTCTTCGACATCCTGGTCACCAGCGTTCCCCTGCCCCGTTCGGCACTCTCGCTTGGAGGCTGCCCGCTGCGCGCCGTCTACCCCATGGCGCCGCTGGCCCGCGGGCAGTCGCTGGCCGTCGCACTGTCCACCTACGGAGGCCGGGTGCAGGTCGGACTGGTCGCCGACGGGAAGGCGCTGCCCGATCTCGGCCGGCTGGCCTCGGCGGTCCACGACGAGCTGCACGACCTGCACGCACTCGTGCCCACGGTGCCCGCGCCGGCGTGACAGCCGAATGCCGGGCCCTGTTGACGTGACCGATTGATCCGATGAATAGTCCTGGACGGACCACCAAGGATCACTTGCGGGGGGCGGCAGGGACATGCGGCAGATCAGGCTCGGACGGAGCGCGGTCGAGATAACGGAACTCGCCTTCGGGGCGGCGGCCATCGGCAACCTCTTCACCGAGGTCGATCCGGAGCAGGCCGCCGCGGCCGTCGACGCGGCGTGGGACGAGGGCATCCGCTACTTCGACACCGCACCGCACTACGGCCTCGGGCTCTCCGAACGCCGCCTGGGCGAGGCCCTGCGCCATCGGCCGAGGGACGCGTACACGGTGTCGACCAAGGCCGGGCGCCTGCTCGACCCGCTCACCCCCGCGGAGGCGGCGGCCCGCCACGGTCTGTCCGACGGCTTCGCCGTACCGCACACCCACCGGCGCCGTTGGGACTTCAGCGCCGACGGCATCCGGCGCAGCGTCGAGGACAGCCTGGGACGTCTCGGCCTCGACCGGGTCGACATCGTCTATCTGCACGACCCCGACGACCACGGGGAAGCGGCCTTCCGTGAGGGCTACCCGGCGCTGGAGAGGCTGCGCGCGGAGGGCATGGTCGGCGCCATCGGCGCCGGCATGAACCAGACCGCGATGCTCACCCGCTTCGTGCGTGAGACCGACGTCGACGCCGTCCTGTGCGCGGGACGTCTCACCCTCCTCGACCAGAGCGCCCTCGACGCGCTGCTGCCGGAGGCTGCCGCCCGGGGCCGCAGCGTAGTCGTCGGAGGTGTCTTCAACTCCGGGCTCCTCGCCGATCCCCGCCCCGGTGCGACGTACGACTACGCGGCGGCACCCGCGACCCTGCTGGACCGGGCCCTGCGCATGCGCACCGTCGCCGAAGGGCACGGCGTCCCCCTGCGCGCGGCGGCCCTGCGTTACCCGCTCGGCCACCCGGCCGTCGCCGGAGTCCTTGTCGGCACCCGCTCGGCGGACGAGGTGAGGGACGCCGCGGCCCAGCTCCGGACACCGGTCCCGGACGCGCTCTGGGACGACCTGCGCACGGAAGGGCTGCTCTGACATGACGCGCCTGCCGGTCATCGACGCCCACCACCATGTGTGGGACCTCACGGTGCGCGACCAGGAATGGATCACCGGTGAGGAACTCGCCCCCCTGCGCCGCACCTTCACCCTCACCGACCTCGAGCCCGAGGCCCGCGCCGCCGGGGTGACCGCCACCGTCCTCGTCCAGACGGTCACCCTCGCCGACGAGACCCCCGAATTCCTCGCGCTCGCCGACGGGAGCACGCTCATCGCGGGCGTCGTCGGCTGGACCGACCTGACCGCGCCGGACATCGCGGACACCCTCGCCGCGCTCCGGGCCCTGCCCGGCGGCAGCCGGCTCGTCGGCATCCGCCACCAGGTCCAGGGCGAGACCGACCCGGAGTGGCTGCTCCGCCCCGACGTCCAGCGCGGGCTGAGGGCCGTCGCCGCCGCCGGACTCGTCTACGACCTGATCATCCGGCCCCACCAGATACCCGCCGCGGTCCGTGCCGCCGCCCTGCTGCCGGGACTCACCTTCGTACTCGACCACGCGGGCAAGCCGCCGGTGGCGCGACGGGAGACACACCCCTGGGCCGACCACCTGCGGGCGCTCTCCGCGCTGCCCAACACCGTCTGCAAACTCTCCGGCCTTGTCACCGAGGCAGATCCGCTGGCCTGGACCGTCGAGGACCTGCGCCCTTACGCGGACACCGCGATCGAGGCCTTCGGGCCCGGCCGCCTGATGTTCGGATCCGACTGGCCGGTGTGCCGGCTCGCGGCCGGGTACGCCGATGTCCTGGATGCGGCACGCGAGCTGACCGGCGGGCTGGGGGAGGACGAACAGCGTTCCGTCCTCGCGGGCACCGCGCAGCGGGTCTACGGACTGAGGGACCCCGCCCCCTGAGCCCGCGCCGTGCATCCGGGAGGCATTCGCCGGACCGTTGCGGCAGGCTGGGTGCATGCCCGAACTGCCGGAAGTCGAAGCCCTGCGGGACTTCCTCGACGACCACCTGGTCGGCAGGGAGATCGCCCGCGTCCTGCCGCTCGCGATCAGCGTCCTGAAGACGTACGATCCGCCGCCCACCGAGCTGGAAGGCACGACGGTCACCTCCGTGGCCCGGCGCGGCAAGTTCCTCGACATCACGGCCGGGCGGCTCCACCTGCTCATCCACCTCGCGCGGGCCGGCTGGCTGCAGTGGAAGGACAGCTTCCCCGCGACCCCGCCGCGGCCGGGCAAGGGGCCGCTCGCCCTGCGGACGGTGCTCACCGGCGGTGACGGCTTCGACCTGACCGAGATGGGCACCACCAAGCGCCTCGCCGTCCACCTGGTGCACGATCCGGCGGACGTGCCCGCGGTCGCCCGCCTCGGGCCCGATCCGCTCGCCGAATCCTTCGACCGGGACGCGTTCGCGACGGTGCTCGGCGGCGTACGCCGGCAGGTCAAGGGAGCGCTGCGCGACCAGTCGCTGATCGCGGGCATCGGCAACGCCTACAGCGACGAGATCCTGCATGTCGCGAAGATGTCACCGTTCAAGCTCACCACCGCCCTCGGCGACGACGACATCACCCACCTCTACGACGCGATGCGCACCACACTCCAGGATGCCGTCGAGCGTTCCCGGGGCGTCGCGGCGGGCCGGCTCAAGGCCGAGAAGAAGAGCAGCATGCGCGTCCACGGCCGCACCGGACAGCCCTGCCCCGTCTGCGGCGACACCGTGCTGGAGGTGTCGTTCAGCGACTCGTCGCTGCAGTACTGCCCCACCTGCCAGACCGGCGGGAAGCCCTTGGCCGACCGGCGGCTGTCCCGCCTGCTCAAGTAGCGGCCACGGTCACGGGGCGCGCGGCGGAGACGACGGCGGCGGGCGGTGTGCGCAGGCGGCGAGATGGTGCACCACCACGCCGAACCGGCGTACCTGGACCACGCAGGCGGCACCCTTCGTCAGATGAACCACTCACGCCATCACGCTGCGAAGCACCTAAACTCCGGCCTCATGCTGCGCGTACTCGCCGTCGACGACGAAGAACCCGCCCTGGAGGAGCTTCTCTACCTCCTGCGCGCCGATCCCCGCATCCTGAGTGCCGAAGGCGCCACGGGCGCCACGGAGGCGCTGCGCCGCATCGGCGGTGCTGTCGACGCCGGACCCGAGGACCCCTCGGCGATCGACGTCGTGTTCCTGGACATCCACATGGCCGGGCTGACCGGACTCGACGTCGCCCAGCTCCTGGCCGGCTTCGCCGCGCCGCCGCTCATCGTCTTCGTCACGGCACACGAAGGCTTCGCCGTACACGCCTTCGACCTCAAGGCCGTGGACTACGTACTCAAGCCCGTACGCCGTGAGCGCCTGGCCGAGGCCGTCCGACGTGTCGCCGAGCAGGTCGGTGAACGCTCCGCGTCCGTCCACGACGCGTCCGCCGACCAGGTCGCGGTGGAACTGGCCGGGGTCATCCGTTTCGTCCCGGTCGACGACATCGCGTACGCCGAGGCGCAGGGGGATTACGCCAGACTGCACACCGAGGCCGGAAGCCATCTCGTGCGGATACCGCTGACCACCCTGGAGGAGCGCTGGCGCTCCCGGGGGTTCGTACGCATCCACCGACGCCATCTCGTGGCGTTGAACCGGATCGACGAACTCCGGCTCGACGCCGGCAGCATGAGTGTCCGCATCGGGGACGCGGAACTCGCGGTCAGCCGGCGCCACACGCGTGCCCTCCGCGATCTTCTGATGCGCCAGACCGGCCGCTGACCTGGCGCTACCGGCGGCGGCCTCTTCCCAGCCGGGCACCGCGCCGCCTACACTCCGGGCCCATGTCCGCAGAGAGCACGCCCCGGCGCGAAGTGGTCATGGGCGAGCCCCGGCGGGTGCGTCCCCTGCCCCGCTACCGTGCCCAGTCGGAGATCGACGAGCAGACCGCCCTCGGCGGTGCCTACGTCCGCTCACTGATGCGCAGCCAGCTCCGCGCAGGGCTCACCGTCTTCGCCGTGCTCGCCCTCGTCGCCGGGACCCTGCCCCTGGTCTTCGAGGCACTGCACAGCAACGCCGTCGTCTGGGCGGTGCTCGGCTTCTCCACCTATCCGCCGCTCACCCTGGCCGCCTGGTGGTACGTACGCAGGGCCGAGCGCAACGAGCGCGACTTCGCCCGACTCGTGGAAGGCCTTCCCGCACCGTGAGCACACCCGGTCACCCGGCGGCGGTGGCGGCGGTCGCCCTGGTCGTCCTGGCCACCGTCCTCGTCGGCGGCTTCGGGCTGCGCATCTCACGGACGACCTCCGACTTCTACGTCGCCTCGCGCACGGTACGCCCGAGGCTCAACGCCGCCGCGATCAGCGGGGAGTACCTGTCCGCGGCCTCCTTCCTCGGCATCGCGGGCCTGGTGCTCGTGCACGGCCCCGACATGCTCTGGTACCCCGTCGGCTACACCGCCGGATATCTCGTGCTGCTCGTGTTCGTCGCCGCCCCGCTGCGCCGCTCGGGGGCGTACACCCTTCCCGACTTCGCCGAGGGGCGGCTCGAGTCACGGCAGGTGCGCCGGCTGGTCAGCGTGTTCGTCGTAGGTGCGGGCTGGGTGTACCTCGTGCCGCAGCTGCAGGGGGCCGGTCTCACCCTGAGGATCCTCACCGGCGCGCCCGGCTGGCTCGGTGACGTCCTCGTCGCCTCCGTCGTGGTGGTCGCCGTCGCCGCGGGCGGCATGCGCTCGATCACCTTCGTGCAGGTGTTCCAGTACTGGCTGAAGCTGACCGCACTGCTGGTGCCCGCGATCTTCCTGGTGCTGGCCTGGCAGGGGGACGGGCGCCCCCGGGTCAGCTTCGACGAACAGATCTCCGTCTTCCGCGCCGACCATCCGCTCTACGCGACGTACGGACTGATCGTGGCGACCTTCCTCGGCACCATGGGCCTGCCCCATGTGGTGGTCCGCTTCTACACCAGCCCCAACGGCCGCGACGCCCGCCGCACCACTGTCGCCGTCCTCGCCCTCGTCGGCCTGTTCTACCTGCTGCCCCCGGTGTACGGCGCCCTGGGCCGTCTGTACGCGCCCGAACTCATGCACGGTGACGCCGCCGACGCCGCCGTCCTGCTGCTGCCCGCCCGGGTGATCGGCGGCCTCGGCGGGGATCTGCTCGGCGCGCTCCTCGCGGGCGGCGCCTTCGCCGCGTTCCTGTCCACGGCGTCCGGGCTCACCATGGCCGTCGCCGGAGTGATCACCCAGGACGTCCTGCCGTCGAGGGGCGTACGTCACTTCCGGCTGGCCACCGTGCTCGCCATCGCCGTGCCGCTGGCCGGTTCGCTCGTGGTCAGCCGGGTGCCCGTGGCCGACGCCGTCGGGATGGCCTTCGCCGTCTCCGCGTCGTCCTTCTGCCCGCTGCTCGTCCTCGGCATCTGGTGGCGGAGGCTCACCCCGCCGGGCGCGATCGCCGGGCTGCTGCTGGGCGGCGGCTCGGCGCTGCTGTCCGTGGCCATCACCGTCAGCGGAGCCGTGCGTCCGCCGGGCTGGCCGCACGCCCTGCTGGCCTGGCCCGCGGTCTGGTCCGTGCCGGTAGGCTTCCTCGCCATGGTTCTGGTCTCCCTGGCCACTCCGGGCCGGATACCGCCAGGCACCAACGCGGCCATGACCCGCTTCCATCTGCCGGAAGCTCTGACCTCAGGACGCGTGCGGTGACCGGGGCCGGGGTCGCCGTCATCGCCGTGCTCGTCCTGCTGCTGTTCGGCACGGGTTTCCTCCTGGGCCGCACCGCCCGTCCCGTACGCACCAGCGACGTGGGCACACCCGTGGAACACGCCACCTTCGAGACCCTGCACACGGCCTCCCTCGCAGCGCCTCCGCTGCGCGCCGGCCTCACCGAGGAGAGCGCGCGCAGGTCGGCGCGCCGATTGCGCTCACTGCTCGGGACCGACGCCCTGTGCCTCACCGACCGCGACCGGGTGCTGGTGTGGGACGGTGAAGGCGACCACCACGGCGCGGACGTGATGCGAGATGTGCAGGGACTGCTCGCCAGCGGCAGGGACACCGCCTTCCACAGTGACTGCGGCGACCTCGACTGCCCGCTCCGCTGGGCCGTCGCCGTCCCGCTGACGGTCGACCACCGGGTGCTCGGCACTCTCGTCGCCTACGCTCCCCGCGAATCGGCGGTGCTGGCCAGGGCGGCGGGGGAGGTGGCCCGCTGGGTCTGCGTACAGCTGGAGCTCGCGGAGCTCGACCGGTCCCGTACGCAGCTCATCGAGGCCGAGATCAAGGCGCTGCGGGCCCAGATCTCGCCGCACTTCATCTTCAACTCACTGGCCGCCATCGCCTCGTTCGTCAGGACGGACCCCGAACGGGCGCGCGAGCTGCTGCTCGAGTTCGCCGACTTCACCCGGTACTCGTTCCGCAGGCACGGTGAGTTCACCACTCTGGCCGACGAACTCCACTCCATCGACCAGTACCTGGCGCTCGTGCGGGCGCGTTTCGGTGAACGGCTGTCCGTGACCCTCCAGGTCGCCCCGGAGGTCCTTCCCGTCTCGCTTCCGTTCCTCTGTCTCCAGCCGTTGGTCGAGAACGCCGTCAAGCACGGCCTGGAAGGCGCAGCGGGCCCCCGGCCGTACGACTCCGTCCGCGCGGGGAACGAACCGATCCGCATCACGATCAGTGCACTGGACGCGGGCGCCGAGGCGGAGGTCGTGATCGAGGACGACGGCACCGGGATGGAGCCGGAGCGTCTCCGGCAGATCCTGCGCGGCGAGGGCGGCACCTCCACCGGCATCGGCCTGGTCAACGTGGACGAACGGCTGCGTCAGGTGTACGGGGACGACTACGGACTCGTCATCGAGACGGGGGTCGGAGCGGGCATGAAGATCACCCTGAGGCTTCCCAAGTACCGTGCGGGCGTCCACGGCTCGTGATCGGGCGGCGGCCGGCCGCTCAGTACAGATGGACGGCCAGATGGCTCAGCGGCAGCCCCAGTTGCCACGCCGGCGTCCACACCCGCGTCTCGCCCTCCTCCTCGTCCTCGCCGACCGGCTCCCACGGCGGCGGGCCGATGGCGTCGAGGTCCGCGGCCAGCAGCTCGGTCTCCTCCAGCCACCGCCAGGCGGACCGTGCCAGCGCGAGATCGGGATCCTGGACCCCGGCCGGGGCGGTCGGTCGCTCCAGTGCCTCCAGCCGGGCGCAGACCCACCGTCTCCAGGCTGCGCCGTACGCCGTGAGCAGCCGCAGCTCGTCCACCCGCGCCACGGGGAGCTCCTCGGCGACCGCCCCGTCGGAGAGGAAGATGGTCAGGGCGAGCGCGTCGCGTCCCGCCCGGTACTCCAGGGTGGTGGGCTCCATCAGGTCGCCGGTCACCAGTACCTCGTCGGCGAGGTACTCGGAGTACATCCAGGCCATCGGGACCAGCAGCCCGCCTCCGCCGGTTCCCTCGTGATGTTCGGGACGCATCCCGTCTCGCCTCTTTCGTCGACTCGGCACCGGGCTACACGCAGCATTGAACCGGGGGCGCGCGCCCCGCGTGGGCAGAAGGGCAGGATCCGTCGGGAGATTCGAGGTGTGATGACCGCGGACCGCGGTGACGACCCGCATGTACGGCACCTGCTGGGCGCCTACGTGCTTGATGCCCTTGAAGCGGAGGAGTGCGGTCCGGTCGCCGGGCATCTCCAGCAGTGCGAGGCGTGCGCCGCGGCCTACGTCGAGGTCGCGGACGCGGTGTCCCTGCTCGCGCTGCTCAACGTGGACGACCTGCTCGAGTAGCCCGGGAGATTGCGGCTCAGCAGCCGAAGGGCGTAGTACGAGCGGGATTTGACGGTTCCCGCCGGTATGCCGAGGGCCTGCGCGGTCTCGCCCACGCTGAGTCCCCGGAAGTAGATCTGCACGAGCACCGCGCGGTGCTCGGGGCTCAGGGTGCTCACGGCCTCGCGCACATCGAGGGCGTGCACCGCCGAGTCGGCGGTGTCGTCCTGGGCGGGGGTGCTCTCCAGCACCGCGTCGCTGACCTCCGTCGGCCGGGCCTGGCGGGACCTGCGGGCGTCTATGGCCAGCCGCCGGGCGACCGTGAACAGCCACGGGCGCATCGAGTCGTAGGGAGCGTCGAACGCCTCCGGGTGCTGCCAGGCGCGTACCAGTGTCTCCTGCAACAGGTCCTCCGCCCGCTGCCGGTCGCCGAACGTCAGCCCCAGCAGGAAGTGGAACAGTGCGGGCCCGTGTTCCCGCTGCAGCTCCGTGAGGGCCCGCTCATCGGTTGTCGCCGTGGTCATCGTGAACGTCCTTTCCCTGAAGAGGCCCCAGATGCCTCGCTCCCGCCTGGCGTATACGAACGCATCGGGGCACGCGGGAACAGGCGGTGCACCGAGGCGTGCGCCGAGCGGTCGCACGGAGCGGCGAGTGGTGCGGTGAACGGTCGGCAGGCGGCGATACGGCCGATTCAGGTACTTGGGGGTCTTTGCCCTTGACTCACCGGTATGAATATATGTGTATTCAGATGGCCGAAATCATCCGAACTGGGAGTCGCGCAGATGACGAAGCGCATCCGACAGGGCGCGGCCGTCGCCGTCGCCGGTCTGCTCGCCACCGCAACAGCCTGTACCGGCCAGCAGTCGCCGCCCCCCGGATTCGCCGGGCGGCACCTCTCCGCCGAGCGGGGTGTGAGCGGAGCCGGCGCCGAAGGCGCGGAGGGCTCGCGGACCTTCACGCTGCTGGCCTCGGGCGACATCCTGCCTCACTCCTCGATCATCGACAGGGCTGCCGCCGACGCGGGAGGCAGAGGCTACGACTTCCGCCCGATGCTCAAGGGCGCCGCTGCCACGGTGACCGGTGCGGATCTGGCCATCTGCCACATGGAGACGGTGTACGGCCAGAACGGCGGCCCCTACACCGGCTATCCGTCCTTCAAGTCGCCGCCCGAGGTGGCGACCGCGTTGCGCGCCACCGGTTTCGACTCCTGCTCCACCGCCTCCAACCACACCCTGGACGACGGAGCCCAGGGAGTGGGACGCACACTCGACGCCCTGGACCGTGCGGGAGTCGCCCACGCCGGGTCCGCACGCTCGGCCGACGAGGCGTCCCGCCCGGCCCTGCTCACGGCCGGCAAGGGCAAGAACGCGGCAAAGGTCGCCCACCTCGCCTACACCTACGGCACCAACGACATCCCCCTGCCCGCCGGGCAGCCCTGGGCCGTCAACCTGATCGAGAAGGACCGGATCGTCGCGGACGCCCGGGCGGCCCGCAGGACGGGCGCCGACGTGGTCGTCGTCTCCCTGCACTGGGGCACCGAGTGGCAGGAAACCCCCGACGACGTCCAGCTCGGGCTGGGCCGCGAACTCACGGCCTCCGCCAGCGGTGGGCGCCCCGACATCGACCTCATCCTCGGCACCCACGCCCATGTCCCGCAGGCGTACGAGAAGGTCAACGGAACCTGGATCGTGTACGGCATGGGGGACCAGGTAGCCGGGGCCATGGTCAACCACGAGGGGGTCCAGGACCCGCGCGCCAACGAGAGCTCGATGGGCCGCTTCACCTTCGGGCCGCCGGCGAAGCCCGGTCAGCGATGGGCCGTCAGGAAGGCCGAGTTCATCCCGCAGTGGTTCGACCCGGAGGCGGGGCGCGTCGTCGGCCTGGACCACGGGGCGTCCGCTCCGGCCCGGGGCCGTCTGCGGGAGATCCGCGACCGCATCCAGGGCGTCGTCCTCAGCCGTGGCGCGGCCCAGGACGGTCTCGTCGCCGGGAAGTGACGCCCGGCGACGGCCGTCGCGTCACGGTACGACGGTGACCGGCCAGCGCCCGGCCTTCACGAGCCGGACCGCCACCGAGCCGATGAAGCGGTGCCCGGCGGACTCCGACGCCCCGACGACCACGGCGTCCGCCTTCAGGTCGTCGGCCGCCGTCACGAGTCCGTTGTACGGGTCGCCGCGGAAGGTGTGGAACTCCCACCGGACGTTCCATATGTCCTTGAGCCGTTCCGCCGCCGTCCTGATCTCGTGCACCAGCCCCTCGGCGACCTCCTCGGTCGTGTCCGCGACCGGCGCACCGAGGGCGGCGCCCGCGGTCATCAGCGGCTGGACGTAGACGAGGGCGAGCATCGCGTTCTGCCGGCGGGCGAGGCCCGCCGCATACGCCGCGGCCCGCATCGAGGACTCGGATCCGTCGATGCCCGCGACGATCACCTTGGGGCCGTCCGTGCCGCGCTCGAACCGGTCGTGTCGCTGCTCTGTCACGGCCCTGAGGGTAGCTGCTCCCGCCGGCGGCGCCCCGGGGACCTCCCCGGGACCGGGACATCCCCGCGCGGTACCCCGAGGCTCCATCCATCGGGTGCAAAACACCCCGTGTCCGGTGTCGGCGGCGGGCACGGGCGTAAGTCCGTGCGAGCAGTTGGTCATGAAGCATGATCAGATTGCAGCGGAACGGCGCACCGTGCTGCGCCTCGCCCTCGCGCTGGGGGCCGCCACGGTGGTGCACCTGGTTTCGGCCGATCCGGCCGGGACCCCTGCCCGGCCGGGCGGCGAGCCACCGGCTCCGGCCGCGGGGCCCCCGGCGGAGGCCCGGGCGAGACCCGGGGCCTACCGGCTGCGCCCGATGACCTCCACCACACCGCCCCGCTTCCGGCCCGCCGCGCCGCCCGTCCGTACCCGGCCGTTCGAGGAACTGCCCGAACTGGGCGACGACGCCCTGGTGCTCACCTTCGACGACGGGCCCGACCCGCGGTACACCCCGGACATCCTGGCCACGCTGCGCAGATACGGCGCCCGCGCGATGTTCTTCGTCTGCGGCGAGATGGCGGCCGAGCACCCTGACCTGCTGCGCGAGATGGCCGACGACGGGCATCCGGTCGGCAACCACTCCTGGTCGCACCCCCTGATCCCGGGGCTCTCCCGAGGCGCGATCCGCGACGAACTGGGCCGCACCAGCGAGGTGATCGAGAAGACGCTCGGGGCCCCGCCGCTCTGGTACCGGGCCCCGTACGGAGCCTGGAACCGCAATTCCTTCGAGATCGGCGCCTCGCTGGGCATGGAACCCATGGCCTGGACCGTCGACACGCTGGACTGGACCTCGCCGGGCACCGACACCATCGTCCGCCGGGTCGAGAACGGTGCGGCACCCGGCGCCGTGGTGCTGTCGCACGACGCCGGCGGGAACAGGTCCCAGAGCGTTGCGGCCCTTCGTCGGTACCTGCCCGGGCTCATCGGGAGGGGATACCGGCCGACCGTCCCGTACCGCAGCTGAGGACGCGCGCGCAGGCTGTCGGTTCCTGGCTATCGCGTCTCGATCAGCCGCGCGAAGACCACCACGTTCCCGTCGTACCCGTCGGCCTTCGAATAGCCTCCGCCGCAGGTGATGACCCGGAGTTCGGCATACCCGGTGTCGCCGTACACCCGGGCTCCGGGGAAGTCGTTCTTGGAGAAGACTTCGACGCCGTAGATCTCGAACACCGCGACCCGGTTGTCGTAGCGGTCCACCTCGACCTGCTGGCCCTTGCTGAGGGAGCCCAGTCCGTAGAAGACCGCCGGGCCCGCGAGGTTGTCCACGTGGCCGACCATCACGGCGGTGCCGCGCTGACCCGGCGCGATGCCGTTCTGGTACCAGCCGGCGAGGTTCGGGTCCTGGGCGGGCGGGGCCTCGATCCAGCCGGCCGGGTCCAGATTCACATCGACGACAGGCGCGTCGACCTGGATCGAAGGAATTCGGATGCGTGCGGCGGGGGCGTACGCGAGTGGCTGTACGGGCTCGCCGTCGGCCGGTACGGAAAGCGCGGCGTCCCGGGGGCCTGTGACCGATGCCGCGGCGGCGGGCTGCGGCGGACCGGGGGACGTCTCCGCGCCGTTGCGCATCAGAGCGAGTCCGGTCAGCATCACCAGGGCGATCGCGCCCCACGGTGTGCGTCTGCTCCGCTCGGTGCCCCACTGGTCCCGGCCCATGGTTCTCCCTTCGTCGCGACACCGCCACGCTAGGCGCGGGTCCGCAAGTCGGCGATCAGGGAAGGGCGAACGGGTGGCGGCCGACCGGGCGCCGGCGTCACGCCCCTGCTCTTCGGAGTAATCAGCGGATAAAAATTCTGACGGTTCGTGACCTGCGGCTCCGTCAGGTTTCTGAGGCCGGCCGCGGCGTGTCGGCTCACCGGGGTGGAGCAGTGCCGAAGTGCGACATGTGAGGTATTTGGTGAGGGTTCGTCATGGGATGCGTATGTGTCGACAGATCCCGGAGGACGTGACTCCGGGGCGCTTCCCGCTGGAGGTTCGAAGATGCGTGCTTCACGCGCTCTCGCGGTGACCGCGACCGCATTCGCCGCGGTCGGGCTCGCCGCCCCGCTGGCCGCCGCCGGTGGCGGCCCGGGCAGCACCCCGAGCAACTTTCCGACCAATGTCACCGTCAATCCGTCCTCGGTCCACCAGGGCGCCACGATGCAGGTCAGCGCGGAGGGCTGCGGCCGGTCCGGCGGCAGGGTGTGGTCGAACGCGTTCCCGACGGTGAACCTCTCGCCGGGCCGGGTCGGCTACGCCACGGCGCGCATCCGGGACAACGCGACGCCAGGCCAGTACAGCCTGTCCGTGAGGTGCAACGACAGCAACAACAACTTCGGCGGCGGCAACGGAGGTGACAACGGCCACGGCGGCAACGGCGGCCAGGGCGGCAACGGAGGTGACCGCGGTCAGGGTGCTGATGGTGGCAACGGCGGCCAGGGCGGCAACGGCGGCCAGGGTGGCAACGGCGGCCAGGGTGGCAACGGCGGCCAGGGCGGCAACGGCGGCCAGGGCGGCAACGGCGGCCAGGGCGGCAACGGCGACCGGGTGGCGACCGCGCGCTTCACCGTGCTGCCGTCGCGGGGCGCGCAGGGCGGCCTCGGCGGCTCGATGGGCCCCAGCTCGGTCGAGATGCAGGTCGGCGGCGGTCTTGCCGCGGCGGCTGCCGTCGGCGGCGCCGTCTTCGTCGTCCGTCGCCGGATGAGCAATGCGGCGGTCTGACGCGTCGAACCTCCCGCCCGGCCCGATACGCCCGTCGCCCCGAGTCCTGCGATCAGGACCCGGGGCGACTGTCGTGCGCTTGTACGCGGTGCCCGGCCGTCAGTGCTGACGGCTGGTGCGACGCTTGCGCAGAACATAGAAGGCGCCGGCCGAAGCGGCCGCCACGAGTGCGGAACCGGCCGCGATCTCCGCGGGGTCCATCGTGTCGACGCTGCCGCCGAGGCCGCCCAGGACGCCACTGGGAGTGGCGGTGGAGCTGGTTGTGGGGGCCGTGGTGGGAGTGGTCGTGGGGGAGCTGGTGGCAGCGCTCGTGATGGTCAGGTCGGCCGACCGCGTGGTGGTGCCGCAGCGGAAGGTCACCTCGTAGACCGCGCCCCGCCTCGCGTCGCGGTCGACCGTGGCCGTGGCCGACCTTCCGCTCGGGATGGTGGTGGTGTCGAACACGCCCGAGAACGCGGTCGCGTCACTGGTGCACCCCATGGCGCCGAGAGTGACCCGGCCCCCCGGCGCGACCGTCGACGGAGTGATGGTCGGGGTGAACGATGTGGACGTGCCGCCGTTGAAGACATCGGCCGATGCGGCCGGTGCCGTCCATAGGCAGGCGGCGGCGCCCAGCAGGGCGACGGGTGCGACACGTATCGCGCGCATGGTGAATCCTCCGGGTCCCGAGGAGCAGCCGCGGAACGGGTTTCCGCGAGACAGGAGACCTGCCCCTCGATGCCCGAAACGCTAGAAGTACCGCATATCACCCGCGATCGGTGTCAGGCGAATGGGGCAGTCTTGTCCCCCGACCGGCAGGGGGCGCAGCCGGGGGAGCAAGCGTCGGGCGGGCGCGCTCCTACCGCTCCGCGGCGTGAGGGAACAGGTCGACGAAGGGAGCCGTGGTCGCCGAGATACCCCGGCCGAAGGGTGCGTCGAAATCCCAGATGAGGAACAGCAGGAACGCGATCAGCACGCTGAAAAGACCGGCCAGCAGCAGTTCACGGAACGTTCTCCGGATCTGCAGCGTGAAGATCAGCCCGACGGTGACCACGGCCCCGGTGATCAGGCCGAACCAGACCACTCCCGGCATGGTCGCGCCCGCGTTCTGCCCCCGGGCCCCCCGCGCGTCGTCGACGGCGGCCACCTGGTCCACCAGCGGCTGGTACGCCTGCCCTTCGTGGTCCGTCCGTGGCTTGTACTCCGTCACGTCGGCCCGGACGCGGTCGAGGAGTCTGGTGCCCTCCTCGGTGAGGCTCCCGTGGTCCGTCATCGACCTCCATTCGTCGCCGATGACATGAGCCACGTAGGCCTCGACGTCGGTGCGGATGCGGTCGCGGACCTCGGCCGGGTAGACGGCCGACCGCGCGCTCACCTCGTGCAGTGCCTGTGCCTCCAGGCGTACCGATTCCTGGGCGGCGCTACGGCCCTCCCAGACGCCCGCGATGGCCAGGCCGAGCACGATCGCGTAGACCACGCCGATCATCATCGTCATGTACTCGATGACGTCGGGCGTCTCGGACGGATCGTCGTCATCGGCGAGGCGGCGGTTGCTGAGAACGGCGATGGTCAGGACGACAGCACATGCCGACGCCATCGCAATGGTCAGAACAAGCCATTCCGACATGGGTACCCCTTCTTCGGTCAGCGGGACGAGCGGGGCCGCAGCACAGCCACGGCGAAAACCGCGGGTGCGGTGATCACGAGGGTGAGCGAGACCAGTGACGGCCCGGTCCGGGCTGTCTTGCGGGGCGGTTTCCTGTAAGTGGGAAGGGCGACGGTCGACGGGGCGGGTGGCGTGGGGCCCACGGTGGGCGGTAGTGGCGCGGGTTCCGGTTCCGGTTCCGGTGGTGCGGGGGCAGGCGGTGGAGGTGGGGGAGGAGGGGGTGGCGGAGGCGGCGGTGGTGGCGGCGGGGGCGGTGGAGGCGGTGGAGGTGGAGGCGGCGGTGGCGGTGGCGCAGGTTCGGGCTCGGGTTCGGGTTCGGGTTCGGGTTCGGTGATGACCGCCCCGCACCTCCCTTCGCCTGCCACGGCGACGGACGAGCCGCCGCCCCCCTGCCCGATGGAGGCGACCGCGCAGTCGTCACCGGCCGCAGGCAGCGGCACGGCGAGCAGCAGAAGCAGGGTGGCGGCGGTCAGCCGCCATATGCGTGATCCGTACACGGCGGGGAGCATGGTCCCCGCAGCCGTCGGACACGCGGAGCTTGGACTTGATTCGCCCGATGGAGCGGACATTCGGCGATTCGCGTTTGCGCCCGTCGAAACTTTTTCGGGCGCTGTTGAACACCGGGCCCCGGGCCGGCCGTACCTAGGGCCACGAAAGACGCGCACTCGCGTCCCGGACGGCAGAAGGACAACGGGAGTCGACATGAATACCTGGCGGAACGCCTCGCTCACGGTGACGGCGGTGGCCCTGTTGGCGCTGACGACGGCGTGCGGTCAGGAGAAGGGCACCGTGTCCCCCAACGGCCAGGCCGTGGGAAACGCGGCTCCCGCACAGCAGCCGGCCGAGGGCGGTTACGGCTCGGGCAGTGGCTACGGCTCCGACGCGGCCGCAGGTGAGGCGCCGAAGGGGGCCGGACAGCTCGCCGTGTGGGACAGCAAGAAGCTGGGCAAGGTGCTGACCGACAGCGAGGGCTTCACGCTCTACCGGTTCGACAAGGACACCGCGGAACCGCCCGCGTCGAATTGCGAGGGCGACTGTGCGAAGGCATGGCCTGCGGTGCCCGCGCAGAACGCCAAGGCCGCCGCCGGGGCCGACGCGTCACTGATCGGTGAGGTCACGAGGACCGACGGAACCAAGCAGCTGACCGTGGCGGGCTGGCCGATGTACCGCTATGCCGAGGACACCGGGCCCGGTGACGCCAACGGGCAGGGGGTCGGAGGGACGTGGTTCGCCGCCGCTCCGGACGGAAAGAAGGCGGCGGTGAACGCGGACGGGCCCGTCGGTGGGCCGGAGGCCGGACTCGCCGGACTCTCTGTCCGTAAGGATCCGGAACTCGGAGACATCGTCGTCGACCGGCGTGGCATGACGGTCTACCGCTTCAAGAAGGACTCGGCCTGGCCGATGAAGTCCGCGTGCACGGGCGACTGCCTCGAGAAATGGCCGGTCGTCGGTCCCGTGCCGAAGAACGACGTCGAAGGTGTCACCACGAAGGGGTATGCCACCTTCGACCGTCCGGACGGCATCCAGCAGCAGTCGCTCGACTGCTGGCCCCTCTACACCTTCTCGGGTGACGCGGAGCCGGGTGACACCAACGGGCAGGGTGTCGGCGGCACATGGTACGCAGTGTCGCCCGACGCGAAACTCGTCGGAGCCCCCAAGTAGCCCTCAGGAGACGCCCGGCGGTACCGGTCCGTCGTCGAATGCGTACACGCAGCGACGGGCCGGCCGCACATGCCTCCGGTGTGTGACCAATAACGGATCTCTAATTTCCGTTTCCACTCGCCCTCTTGGCGGTCGATCAGTAGCCTCTGGTCAACACTGACCATGAACATGGCCGGATCGCCGTGGCGACTTGTTGGAGACATCGATGGAGCGTCCCGCCTGGGCACCGCAAGGCATTGACATCTCGGTGCCGAGCGTGTCTCGCATGTACGACTTCTATCTGGGCGGTTCGCACAATTTCGAGGTGGACAGGGAAGCGGCCCGCAAGGCCATGGAGTTCATGCCGGGCCTGCCCAAGGTCATGCAGGCGAATCGCGCCTTTATGCGGCGGGCCGTGCACTACGCCACCACATCGGGCGTCACTCAGTTCCTGGACATAGGTTCCGGTATACCGACCTTCGGCAATGTTCATGAAGTCGCCCAGGCGGCCGACCCCGAGGCCCGCGTCGCCTACGTCGACCACGACTCCGTCGCGGTCGCACACAGTCAGGCGGTGCTCGAGGGCAACGAGCGGGCCGTCATCGCCGCCGCTGACCTTCGCAAGCCCCAGGAGATCCTGGCGCACCCGGAGATCACCGGCCTCCTCGACCTGGACAAGCCGGTGGCGCTCCTCCTGGTGGCGGTGCTCCACTTCCTCGAGGACGCGGACGATCCGTACGCGGCGGTCGCCGAGCTCCGCGACGCCCTGGCTCCGGGCAGCCTGCTGGTCGTGACCCATGCCTCGTACGAGGGAATTCCGCTCAGTCAGGAGGAGGCCGGCGGTACGGTCGGCGTCTACCGCACCATCCGCAATCCGCTGATCATGCGTTCGCGCACGGAGATCAGCCGCTTCTTCGAGGGATTCGAGATGGTCGAGCCCGGGCTCGTCGCCATGCCCGAATGGCGGCCCGAGTCCCCCGAAGCGCTCGCACAGGAAGACCCGTTCACCTACTCGGGCTTCGCCGGGGTTGGGCGCAAGGCGTGAGCATTCCCGCCCAGTCGTCCGGCGCGCCGGACGCGGAACCCGACGGTCCCGAGGGCCGGCTCCGAAGATTCGCCACCATCTGGAGCAGGGCGATCTTTCCGTCCACAGCCACCTCCATGACCCGGCCGGAGTTCGAGGAACACCTGCTGCCGCTCGCGCGGGAGCTCAACGAGATACTGCACCAACGGGTCTTCGACGCGTCGCCCGCGCACGGCGTGGGGGCCGCACTGGTCGCCGCGCACTGCACGGATCCTGACGCCCTGAGCTCGACGCTCGGCGTCGTCGACTCCTACCTGGTCCTCTACTGCGGTGGCAACGGGCCGGTGGAGCTGTCGACGGAGGACAGCCGGGCCCGGTGTGCGCGGATCCAGCACGCGCTCGCCGGCGGGTTCAGCCAGGCGCTGCGTGAACGGACACTCGCCGAGCAGGAGGCGATCGCCCGCTCCGCCCTCACCGCCCGCTCACATGCCGAGCAGGCGCTCCACGCGACCGAGGCACGCTTCCGCGCCGTGTTCAAGGACGCCGCCGTCGGGATCGGCATCGCCGACCTCGACGGGAACATCCTGGAGATCAACGACACCCTCACCCGGATGTTCGGCGGTCTGGAGAACCACGTCCGCAGCCACAAGGTGAACGAGTGGGTGCACCCCGAGGACTCGCCGTACGTATGGAAGTACTACGAAGAGCTGGTGCGTGGTGAGCGGGAGCACTACAGCGTCGAGAAGCCGTACTACCGCAACGACGGCACCGTGCTGTGGACCAACCTCACCGTGTCACTGCTGCGGGACTCGGAGGGGCGGCCCGAGTACCAGCTGGCCCTCCTGGAGGACACCACCGAGCGGCGGCTGCTCAATCTGCGGCTGCGCTACGAGGCCACCCACGACGCGCTCACCGGCCTGCCCAACAGGACGCTGTTCTTCGAGCGTCTGGAGAAGGCTCTCGCACCCAGGGAGGGCATGCGCTTCGGGCTCTGTTATCTCGACCTGGACGGCTTCAAGGCGATCAACGACAGCCTGGGCCACGCGGCGGGGGACCGGCTCCTGGTCGAGGTCGCCGACCGGCTGCAGAGCTGTGCGACCGCCCCCGGCGAAATGGTCGCGAGGCTCGGTGGTGACGAGTTCGTGGCCCTCACGACCGGACCGCGTACCCAGGACGAGGTCCACGAGCTCGCGGGACGCATCCTCTCGGCTCTGGCGACGCCCATCCGTCTCGACGGCCGGGAGCTGACCGTACGCGGATCCATCGGCCTCGTCGAAGGCCCGTCGGGCGAACGGACCGCGGCCGAGGTGCTCCGCAGCGCCGACATCACGATGTACCGGGCCAAGGCGGCGGGCGGGAACCGTTTCGCTCTCGCCGACGCCGAGGCCGACGCCCGCGCCATCACCCGCCACGGGCTGACCACGGCGTTGCCCACGGCGCTGGACCGCGGTGAGTTCTTCATCGAGTACCAGCCGCTGGTGCACCTCGGGGACGGCAGTGTGCACGGCGCCGAGGCGCTGGTGCGCTGGTGCCATCCGCAGCACGGAGTGCTCGGCCCGGACCGCTTCATCCCGCTCGCCGAACACACCGGTCTGATCGTGCCGCTCGGCCGCTGGGTCCTGGAGGAGTCCGTCAGACAGGCGAACTTCTGGCAGGAACGCCACACCGACGGCGGCCCTCTGCGCATCAACGTCAACCTCTCTCCGACCCAGTTGCACCACCCGAGGCTGGTAGCCGAGACCGTCGACGTGCTGGAGCGCTCGGGTCTGGAGCCCGGAGCCCTCTGCCTGGAGGTCACCGAGTCCGCGCTGATCGGAGCGGACGACGATCTGCTCAAGCCACTGCGTCAGCTGGCGGAGATGGGTGTCGACATCGCGCTCGACGACTTCGGCACCGGCTACTCGAACCTGGCGAACCTGCGCCGTCTCCCGGTGAGCGTGCTCAAGCTGGACCGTTCCTTCACCCAGGGCATGCAGCACCACCCGGCCGATCCCGTAGATCTCAAGATCGTCGAGGGCATCGTCTCGCTCGCGCACAGCCTGGACCTCGCGGTCACGGTGGAGGGGGTCGAGACCGGTGCCCAGGCCGAGCAGTTGCGGCAGCTCGGCTGCGACACAGCTCAGGGCTGGTACTACGCGCGTCCGGGAGCCCCGGACCGGATCCACTCGCTGCTGCTGGCGGACGCGGTCTGAGGAGCGCCCTCAGCCGCCGGCCGGGCCCTGCCCGCCGGCGGCCGGGGGCACGGCGGGCGGCCCCGCCCCCAGCAGCATGCGCTGCAGTTCGCGCGCCGCCCGTGGCGGCTCGACGTCGCTGCGGTGCGCCAGTGCGATCGTGCGCCGCAGGCCCGGCGGGGCCAGCGGTGTCGTCCGGAGACCCTGGCCTACCCGAACGGCGACCATGTGGGGGACCACAGCGATGCCGAGCCCCGCCCGGACGAAGCCGAGCACGGCGTCCATCTCGCCGCCTTCCACCGTGAAGGACGGTTCGAAGCCCTCGGCCCGGCATGCGGCGACGGTCAGCTCCCGCAGGTCGTAACCGTGCCGGAACATCACCAGTGGCTCGTTCTCCAGATCGGCGACGCACAGGGAGCCCTGCCGCCCGGGCGCGGGCCGGGATGCCGACGACACCACCACCAGGTCCTCGTGCAAGAGCTCCACCGTGGTGAGCGCGGGGGAGGCGGCCGGCAGAGGCAGCACGAGCAGCGCGAGATCCAGAGCGCCCCGGGCCAGCTGCCGTACGAGATCGTGGGAGCCGCCCTCCTCGATCAGGAGCTGGATCCCCGGATGCGCGTTGTGGAAGGCGCGCAGCACCTCGGGCAGCAGGCCGGTGCAGACACTCGGCGTGGCTCCGAGCCTGATCCGCCCCCGCCGCAGCTGCACCAGCTCCTGCACCTCGTGGCGCGCGGTGTCCGCGTCCGCCAGGATCCTGCGGGCGAGCGGCAGGAGTGCCTCGCCCGCGTCGGTCAGCGCGATGTTGCCCCGTGCCCGGCTGAACAGCTCGGCGCCCAGCTCGTTCTCCAGGGCCTTGATCTGCTGGGAGAGCGAGGGCTGCGACACGTGCACCTCCTCGGCGGCCCGGGTGAAGTGCCTGGCCTCGGCCACGGCCACGAAGTAGGCGAGCTGCTGGAAGTGCATACGTTCGAGGATAACCACCTGCATAGCCCTTGCCTATGGAGATGACTGGTTTCATGTCTTGGACTGATGATGCCCCTCGCCTCTAGCGTCGTGTCCATGGCATTGGCAACGCGGGCGGACCGACGGCCGTCCATGACGCGTACGCTCTGGGACTCGTCCGTCGGCAAGAAGACGATCATGGCTGTGAGTGGCCTGATCATGCTGGGCTACCTGGCGGTCCACATGCTGGGCAACCTGAAGATCTTCTTCGGATCCGACGAGTTCAACCACTACGCGCACTGGCTCCGGACCCTCGGCGAGCCCTTCCTGCACTACGAGTGGGCGCTGTGGATCGTCCGTGTGGTGCTCGTCGCGGCCGTGGTCCTGCACGCCGTATCCGCGTACCAGCTGAGCCGCCGTGACCTCAGGGCGCGCCCCACGGCGTACGTCCACAAGAAGGCGCGTTCGAGCTACGCCACACGCACCATGCGCTACGGCGGCATCATCCTCGCGCTGTTCATCGTCTGGCACATCCTGGACCTCACGACCGGCACCGTGCACACCGGCGGATTCCAGTCCGGACACCCCTACCAGAACGTGCTCGACACCTTCTCGACCTGGTACGGCAACGTCATCTACATCGTTGCCGTGCTCGCCCTGGGACTGCACGTCCAGCACGGTTTCTGGAGTGCGGCGCAGACTCTGGGCGTGGGCAGCGCGACCCGGGACCGCGTCCTGAAGACGCTCGCCAATGTCCTCGCAGTGGTGCTGACGGCCGGCTTCGTCTCCGTGCCCGTCGCCGTGATGACCGGAGTGGTGAGCTGACATGAGCGACTACACGAACTACCGCACCGGCGAACCCCTCGTCGACGCCAAGGCGCCCACGGGACCGGTCGCCGAGCGGTGGGACACCCGCCGCTTCCAGGCGAAGCTCGTCAACCCGGCCAACCGCCGCAAGCACACCGTGATCGTCGTCGGGACCGGCCTGGCCGGAGGCTCGGCAGGTGCGACGCTCGCGGAACAGGGCTACCACGTCGTCCAGTTCTGCTTCCAGGACTCACCCAGGCGCGCCCACTCCGTCGCGGCACAGGGCGGCATCAACGCGGCCAAGAACTACCGCAACGACGGCGACTCGGTGCACCGCCTCTTCTACGACACGGTCAAGGGCGGCGACTTCCGCGCCCGCGAGTCCAACGTCCACCGGCTGGCCGAGATCTCCGTGGAGATCATCGACCAGTGCGTCGCCCAGGGTGTCCCCTTCGCCCGCGAGTACGGCGGCCTCCTCGACAACCGCTCCTTCGGCGGCGTGCAGGTCTCCCGCACCTTCTACGCCCGGGGCCAGACGGGGCAGCAACTGCTCCTCGGCGCCTACCAGGCGCTGTCCCGCCAGATCGCCGCCGGCAACGTGGAACTGCACGCCCGCACCGAGATGCTCGACCTGATCGTCGTCGACGGCAAGGCCCGTGGCATCGTCGCCCGCGATCTCGTCACCGGTAAGACCGACACGTACTTCGCCGATGCCGTCGTCCTGGCCACGGGCGGTTACGGCAACGTCTTCTACCTGTCGACGAACGCCATGAACTCCAACGCCACCGCGATCTGGCGCGCCCACCGCAGGGGCGCCTACTTCGCGAACCCGTGCTTCACCCAGATCCACCCCACGTGCATCCCGCGCACCGGCGACCACCAGTCGAAGCTGACGCTGATGAGCGAATCGCTGCGCAACGACGGACGCATCTGGGTCCCGAAGGCCAAGGGCGACGACCGCCCCGCCAACCGGATCCCGGAGGACGAGCGGGACTACTACCTGGAGCGCATCTACCCCGCCTTCGGCAACCTCGTGCCCCGCGACATCGCCTCGCGCGCCGCGAAGAACGTCTGCGACGAGGGCAGGGGCGTCGGCCCCGGCGGCCAGGGCGTCTACCTCGACTTCGCCGAGGCCATCGCGCGCATGGGCAGGAAGAAGGTCGAGGAGAAGTACGGCAACCTCTTCGACATGTACGCGCGGATCACCGCGGAGAACCCGTACGAGACGCCGATGCGCATCTACCCCGCCGTGCACTACACGATGGGCGGCCTCTGGGTCGACTACGACCTCCAGACCACGATCCCCGGTCTCTTCGCCATCGGTGAGGCCAACTTCTCCGACCACGGTGCCAACCGCCTCGGCGCCTCCGCGCTGATGCAGGGCCTCGCCGACGGCTACTTTGTCCTGCCGTCGACGATCAACGACTACCTGGCCCGCAACCCGCACACCGAGGAGATCGACGCAGGCCACCCGGCGGTCACCGAAGCCGTCGCCGAGACCGAGGACAGGCTCAACCTCCTCCTCGCCGTCGACGGGGACCGCACCCCGGACTCCTTCCACCGCGAGATCGGCGAACTCATGTGGGAGTTCTGCGGGATGGCCCGCACCGAGCAGGGGCTCCGCGAGGCCCTCGACCGGATCCCTCGGATCCGCGAGGAGTTCTGGCGCCGCATCAAGGTGCCCGGCACCGGCGAGCAGTTCAACCAGTCGCTGGAGAAGGCCAACCGCGTCGTCGACTACCTGGAGCTCGCCGAGCTCATGTGCCTCGACGCCCTGCACCGCGCGGAATCCTGCGGCGGCCACTTCCGCGAGGAATCGCAGACCCCGGACGGCGAAGCCGCCCGCCGGGACGAGGAGTTCTCCTACGCCGCGGCCTGGGAGTTCAGCGCGACCGGTGACGCCCCCGTCCTGCACAAGGAAGACCTCGTCTTCGAGTACGTCCACCCCACTCAGCGGAGCTACGCATGAAGCTCACCCTGCGCGTCTGGCGCCAGCAGAACGCCGAGGCGCCCGGCGCCATGGCCACGTACGAAGTCGACGGCATCTCCCAGGACATGTCGTTCCTGGAGATGCTCGACACCCTCAACGAGGAGCTCATCCTCAGCGGGGACGAGCCCGTCGCCTTCGACCACGACTGCCGCGAAGGCATCTGCGGCGCCTGCAGCCTCGTCATCAACGGGGATGCCCACGGCCCTGAGCGGACCACCACCTGCCAGCTCCACATGCGGTCCTTCGAGGACGGGGACACGATCGACGTCGAACCGTGGCGCGCCTCGGCCTTCCCCGTCGTCAAGGACCTCGTCGTCGACCGGTCCTCCTTCGACCGGATCATCCAGGCCGGAGGGTACATCTCCGCCCCCACCGGCACGGCGCCCGACGCACACGCCACCCCGGTGCCCAAGCCGGACGCCGACTCGGCCTTCGAACACGCCGAGTGCATCGGCTGCGGCGCCTGCGTCGCCGCCTGCCCGAACGGCTCGGCGATGCTCTTCACCTCCGCCAAGGTCAACCACCTCAACGTGCTCCCGCAGGGCGCGCCCGAGCGGGAGACCCGGGTGCTCGACATGGTCGCCACCATGGACGACGAGGGCTTCGGCGGCTGCACCCTCACCGGCGAATGCGCCACGGCCTGCCCCAAGGGCATCCCGCTGCCCTCGATCACGGCCATGAACAAGGAGTGGCTGCGCGCCAACCGCAAGGTGCGCCGCTGATCCAGCCCCCCCGCGGGGAGTCAGCCGGTCCGCAGCGCCCTCGCCAGGTACGCGGCCGTACGGCTCCCCGCCGCGCGGGCGACCTCCCGAGGCGTGCCGGTGGCGACGATCCGGCCGCCCCGGTCCCCGCCGCCGGGCCCCAGGTCGATCACCCGGTCCGCACCGGCCACCACCGCCATGTCGTGCTCCACGACCACCACCGTGTTCCCCGCGTCCACCAGGCCGTGCAGCTGCCGCATGAGCACTTCCACATCGGCCGGGTGCAGGCCCGTCGTCGGTTCGTCCAGCAGATAGAGGGTGTGCCCACGCCGGGCCCGCTGGAGCTCCGTGGCTAGCTTGATCCGCTGCGCCTCACCACCCGACAGTTCCGTCGCCGGCTGGCCGAGGCGCAGATAGCCGAGCCCCACGTCGAGCAGCGCCCGCAGACTGCGCTCGGCCGCGGGGGTCCCGGCGAGGAAGCCGGCCGCCGCCTCCACCGTCAGGTCCAGTACTCCGGCGATCGTGAGCCCGCGCAGAGTGACCTCGAGGGTCTGCGGGTCGTAGCGTGCGCCGTGACAGTCCGGACAGGGTGCGTACGTACTGGGCAGGAAGAGCAGCTCGACCGAGACGAACCCCTCGCCCTGACAGGTCTCGCACCGGCCGCCCGCCACATTGAACGAGAAGCGGCCGGCCCGGTACTTCCTGGCCCGCGCCGTCTCCGTGTCCGCGAACAGTTTCCGCACGACGTCGAACAGCCCTGTATAGGTGGCCAGGTTGGACCGGGGCGTACGGCCGATGGGCCTCTGGTCGACCTGCACGAGCCGGTCCACCGCGTCCAGGCCCTCCGCCGACGCACAGCCCCACGCCACCGTCGCCGCCGCGTCCCCCGACGTCTCCTTCGGCCGCCGGTCGGCGAGCACCCCTGCCAGGACCTGCCCGACGAGGGTCGACTTCCCCGAGCCCGACACACCGGTGACGGCGGTCAGCACACCGAGGGGGAAAGCGGCATCGACGCCCCGCACGTTGTGCAGGTCCACCCCGCGCAGCGTGATCCACCCGGACGGGACGCGCGGCTCACGCACCGGTGCCGGGTCCTCGTCGAAGAGGAAGCGCCGGGTCGCGGACCCCGGCACCCCGGCGAGACCCGCCGGAGGGCCGCTGTGCAGGACCCGGCCCCCGTGCTCGCCCGCCGACGGGCCGACATCCACCAGCCAGTCGGCCTGCCGCACCACGTCCATCTGGTGCTCCACCACGAACACCGAGTTCCCCGCCTCCTTGAGCCTGCCGAGCACCCCGAGCAGCGATTCCGTGTCGGCGGGGTGGAGGCCTGCCGAAGGCTCGTCCAGCACGTAGACGACGCCGAACAGCCCCGACCGCAGCTGTGTGGCGAGCCGCAGCCGCTGCAGCTCGCCCGAGGACAGGGTCGGCGCCGTACGGTCGAGGCTGAGATAGCCGAGACCCAGCTCGGTGACCGGTCCGATCCTGGCAAGCAGGTCGGCGGTCAGCACCCGTGCCGTGTCGCTCCCACCGCCCGCCTCCAGCAGCACCTCGGTGAGGACCGTGAGGGGGAGCGCGACGAAGTCGGCGATCGTCCGGCCGGCGAACGTGACCGCCATGGCCTCCGGCCGCAGCCGGCTGCCGCCGCACAGCGGACACGGCGCGCTCGTCAGGAAGCGCTCCGCCTTCGCCCGCAGCGTCCGGCTCCTGGAATCCGCGAAGGTGTGCATCACATAGCGGCGTGCGCTCATGTACGTACCCTGGTAGGGGCGTTGGATACGGCCCGCGTCACGCACCGGATGGACCGTGACGACCGGCTGCTCGTCGGTGAACAGGATCCATTCGCGGTCCGTATCCGCCAACTCCCGCCAGGGGCGCTCGATGTCGTACCCGAGGGCATCCAGCACATCGCGCAGGTTCTTCCCCTGCCAGGCTCCCGGCCAGGCCGCGACCGCCCCTTCCCGGATCGACAACGAGGGGTCCGGTACGAGCAGTTCCTCGGTGGTGCGGTGGATCCGCCCCAGGCCGTGGCACTCGGGGCACGCGCCGGCCGCCGTGTTCGGGGAGAAGGAGTCGGAGTCGAGCCGCTCGGCACCCGGTGGATAGTCACCGGCCCGTGAAAAGAGCATGCGCAGGGAGTTGGACAGCGTGGTGACCGTACCCACCGACGAGCGTGACCCGGGGGCCGACCGGCGCTGCTCCAGGGACACGGCGGGCGGCAGACCGGTGATCTCACCGACGTCGGGAGCGCCGACCTGGTGGATCAGCCGGCGGGCGTACGGGGCGACGGACTCGAAGTAGCGGCGCTGGGCCTCCGCGTAGATCGTCCCGAATGCCAGGGAGGACTTCCCCGAACCCGAGACGCCGGTGAAGACAGTGAGGGTGTCGCGCGGGATGTCGACGTCCACATCGCGGAGATTGTGCTCGCGCGCGCCGCGCACCCGGACGTACGGATCATGGGGGGTGGACAAGGTACGGCTCCGTGAGGGATCGGCGGGGTGGGCATGCCTCTGCCGGTGATCCTTCCGCAGCGGGAGGACCACCGGCAGGGCGGGCCCCGGTCCTACACCATCGGGTCCATGCCCCGGTCGGTCATGGAGCTCTCCTTCTCGCTCTGCTCCCGCAGACGGCGGGCCTTGTCCTGGAGCCGCTGCCGCTGCTCCGGATCGGTGGCGCGCTCGGCGGCCTCCTTCAGCTCCTGGGCCTTGGCGCGCATCTGCTGGGCACGGCCGCCGGATTCGCCTGCAACGCTCATGATCACTCCTGGATCTGTGGGGTAGCGGACAGCATCAGCGAACCAGGGCTCCGGCGCAGGTGCATCTCGGCCGGTCACCCAGCGCTATCCGCCCTGCTCAGTCCCTCGTCCCGCAGGCCAGGCCGTCAGGTGCGGGGAGTGGCAGGATGTTCTCATGGACGTTCTGCGGAGAAACCGCGTGACGGTGACGGGCCGGGACGACGGCCCGGTGGTGATGCTCGCGCACGGCTTCGGTTGCGATCAGAACCTGTGGCGCCTCGTGGCTCCCGAGCTGGAGAAACGCTTCCGGGTGGTCCTCTTCGATCACGTGGGTGCGGGGCGCTCGGACGCGTCCGCGTGGAGTCCTGAGCGGTACTCCTCCCTGGACGGCTACGCGGAGGACGTGATCGAGATCTGCCGTGCACTCGGACTCGGGCCCGTGACCTTCGTCGGGCATTCGGTCAGTTCCATGATCGGTGTTCTCGCCGCCAACCAGGAGCCCGGCCTCTTCGACAGACTGATCCTCCTCACCCCGTCGCCGTCCTACATCGACGACGGTGACTACCGGGGCGGGTTCAGCGCCCAGGACATCGACGAACTGCTCGAGTCGCTGGACAGCAACTACCTCGGCTGGTCCGCGGTGATGGCACCGGTGATCATGGGGAACCCCGATCGCCCCGAGCTGGGCGATGAGCTGACCAACAGCTTCTGCCGCACGGATCCCGAGATCGCCCGGGTGTTCGCGAGAGCGACCTTCCTGTCCGACAATCGGGCGGATCTCGCCAAGGTGACCGTCCCGACGTTCATCGCCCAGAGCGCGCGCGACTCGATCGCCCCGCGCGAGGTGGGCGACTTCGTCCACGCGCAGATCCCGGGCAGCGAACTGGTCACTCTGGACGCGACCGGCCACTGCCCCCAGTTGAGCGCCCCCGAGGAGACGACCGAAGCGATCATCGCCTTCGTGCAGGGGCCTTGATGGCACGCCCGGGCGGCGAGGAGGCCGACGGGTCGTGGGCCGCGGGAGACCGCGACCAGGAACAGCTGTCGTTCTCCGCGCTGCTGGACGACAGCGCGGAGGACCTCTACGAGAACGCTCCGTGCGGCTACCTCTCCACGCTGATGGACGGGCGGATCGCCAAGGTCAACGGAACCCTGCTGAGATGGCTGGGTCGCGACCGCGAGGAACTGGTCGGCCGCGAACAGTTCTCCGACCTGCTGACCGTCGGCGGCAGGCTGTACCACGAGACGCACTTCTCGCCCCTGCTGCGGATGCAGGGCGAGGTCAACGGTGTCGCCCTGGAGCTCAGGGCCGCGGACGGCAGCCGGCTGCCCGTCCTGGTCACCTCGGTCGTCAAGCGGGACAGCAGCGGCGAGCCGTTGCTCATCCGGACCACCCTCCTGGACGCCCGGGACAGGCGCGCCTACGAGCAGGAACTGCTGCGGGCCAGGCAGGAGGCCGAACGCGAACGCGAACGTCTGCGCCGCCTCGCCACGACGCTGCAGCGCACGCTGATCCCGCCGGCCCTCGAGCCGGTGCCGGGGCTGGACGTCACCGCGCACTACCACTTCGCCTCCTCCGACGAGGTGGGCGGGGACTTCTACGACCTGTTCCCTCTGGCCGCCGGCCGATGGGGGTTCTTCATGGGGGACGTACGGGGCAAGGGCGCGGACGCGGCCGTGGTGACGTCGTTGGCGCGCTACACCCTGAGGGCCGCGGCGGTCTCCGATCCGGTTCCGGCCACGGTCCTGGCCAACCTCAACACGGCGCTCAACCAGCAGTTCCAGGACGACGAGCCACGCTTCTGCACCGTGATCTTCGGTCTGCTCGAACCCGAGGGCGGTGACAGGGGATTCCATGTCGTCCTGGCCGGCGGCGGACATCCCCCTGCCGTGCTGCTGCGGGCCGACGGCACCGCGGACTACCTGCCCACGCCAGGCGGCCAGCTGGTCGGCGTCGTACAGGACGCGCAGTTCACCACGGCGGTCGTCGAGCTGCGCCCCGGTGACACGATGCTGCTCTACACCGACGGTCTCACCGAGGCACGTGACCTGGCCACGGGTGAACGCTACGGCGACGAGGCGCTCCTCGACTTCGTGCGGGCCCTCGCACCCGTCTCGGCTCCCCGCGCCGTCCAGGCCGTCACCGGGCTGCTGGACTCGTTCGGAGAAGGACTGGACGACGACATCGCCCTGCTGGCGGTCGGCGTGCCCCGCCGGGAGACTCCGGCCTGACGGTGGGGACGGCGTTCCACCACGGCTTTTGGGGCCGAAGGAAGGCGTGAGCCCGGTGCGGGCGAGTTCCGGGGGAGTGCGCCGGCCGGCCCGCCGTACCGAGCGGGAGAGCGCTGGAACGACCGGCCGGTAGGCGAGGCCCGCGTCCTCGTCCATGACGTGCCGGTGCGCGACGCCCCCGGGCGCGCCGCGTTCACGTTCATCACGTGGTGCCCGGTGGGCCTTCGCCCGCCGTCGCTGAAGGAAGCCCGGAGCGGGAGAGGCGTACGAGAGGAACGGCCGCGGCCCTGTTGCGCGCGCAGGGCCGCTCAGGGGGTCTCGTCGAGCCGGAAACCGACCTTGAGCCCCACCTGGTAGTGGGCGATGCGCCCGTTCTCGATATGGCCGCGGACCTGAGTCATCTCGAACCAGTCGAGATTGTGCAACGTTTCGGAGGCTCTTGCGACGCCGTTCCGGATCGCCGCGTCCAGTCCCTCCTCGGAGGTTCCTACGATCTCGGTGACCCGGTAGGTGTGATTAGACATCAAATGTCTCCTTTCGTGGTTCCACGGTGCCTCACTCCGCGTCGGCGCGCGAGGTGTCCCGATCGCCGGCCGGTGGCAGGCAGGGGCTTGACCTGCGGATTGGTACATACCAAACTCCGGGCCATACGCCCGTGCGAGCGCCGCCCGCAGTCCCCCCATCCGGGTCCTGTCGTGCCGTTGTGCCGTTTCGCAGAAGGTGACCCCCGTGAAGATCCGCAGACTGGCCGGAGCCGTCGCGCTCGTTTCCTCCGTCGCGCTGAGCGGCTGCGGTCATATCCCAGGCTCAGATGCCGAGAGCAGCACGGTGACGGTATGGCTCATGAAGGGCAGCGCCTCCCAGGGTTTCGTGGACCGCTTCAAGAAGTCGTACGAGGCCGAGCACCCCTCTGTCGAACTGGAGTTCGTCATCCAGGAGTGGGGCGGCATCGGCCCCAAGGTCCTCAAGGCGCTCGAGGGCGACGACGCGCCGGACGTCATCGAGGTCGGCAACACCCAGGTCGCCCAGTACGCGGAGAGCGGTGAACTGCGCGATCTCACCCTGGAGTCGATCCGCGACCTCGGCGCCGAGGACTGGCTGCCGGGACTCGCGGAACCGGGCAAGGTCAACGGCGCGCAGTACGGAATTCCGTGGTACGCGGCCAACCGCGTCGTGATCTACAACAAGGACCTCTTCGCGGAGGCGGGGATAACCGAACTCCCCAGGACCCGGGAGGAGTGGGTGGACGTCAGCGAGAGACTGGACACCGCCGACCGGCAGGGCATCTACCTCGCCGGGCAGAACTGGTACGTACTCGCCGGGTTCATCTGGGACGAGGGCGGTGAGCTGGCCGACGACACCGGAGGCGACTGGCAGGGTGCACTCGACTCGCCCGCCGCCCTGCGGGGCATGGACTTCTACAAGACGCTTCAGGCGCTCGGCAGCGGACCCAAGGACGCCGACGAGCAGTCGCCCCCGGAGACCGATGTGTTCGCCGGGGGCAAGGTCGCCCAGATCATCTCCGTGCCCGGCAGCGCCGCACTCATCGAGCAGCAGAACCCCGCGCTGAAGGGGAAGCTGGGCTACTTCCCCATACCGGGCAAGAGCGTGGCCAAGCCGGGCGCCGTCTTCACCGGAGGATCCGACCTGATCGTGCCGGAAGGCGCCGACCACCGGGGCGAGGGCATCGAGGTCGTCAAGGCCCTCGCCGGGGCGAAGTGGCAGACGGAGCTGGCACGTGCCATGAGCTACGTGCCCAACAAGCCGGCGCTCGCGAGCGTGGTGGAAGGCCAGGAAGGAACCTCCGCGATGGCGGAAGGCGCCACCGAGGGCCGCGCCACCCCCAACTCGCCCAACTGGCCGGCTGTCGAGGCGGACAACCCGATCAAGCCCTACATGACGGCGGTGCTGGAGGGCGGCGATCCGGCGGAAGAGGCGAAGAAGGCGTCCGATCGCATCACGTCCAAGCTGATCACCGGCTGACGGCCCCGCGAAGGGCACGCCCCTCTATCCGGGGATTCAGCCGTCGCACATCCCCGCGCTCCACAGCGGTCATGTCGAATCCAGCCGGTGACGGAAGAAGTAGGGGGCCGGGTTGTCGCACTCCCGCGACAGCCCGGCAGCCGCCCCGCTGATCCGTCCCCGGAGACTGCCATGACCGTGCTGCCCCTCACTTCTCCCACTCCCACCCCCGTCGGCGTCCCCGCGCCGCGTCCGGCCGCTGCCGCCGTCCCCCCGGAGTACCGGGTCTCGCTGGCCACCTGCGAGGAGGACGTACGCGCCGCCCAGCGCCTGCGTCACCTGGTCTTCGCCGGAGAGCTCGGCGCCAGGCTCGACAGCGCCGAACCCGGTCTGGACAGCGACGCCTTCGACGCGTACTGCGACCATCTGCTGGTGCGCGAGGTGGCCACCGGAGAGGTGGTCGCCACCTACCGGATGCTGCCGCCCGAGGGAGCCAGGCGGGCAGGCGGCCTCTACGCGGAGAGCGAGTTCGACCTCGGGCGGCTCGGCCCGATCCGCGACGACCTCGTCGAAGTGGGCAGGTCCTGTGTCCACCCCGCGCACCGGGACGGTGCCGTCATCGCCCTGATCTGGGCCGGACTCGCCCGCTACATGGAGCGCACCGGCCACACCTGGCTGGCCGGCTGCTGCTCCGTACCCCTTGCCGACGGCGGAGCGCTCGCCGCCAGGAGCTGGGACACCGTACGGACCCACCACATGGCGCCCGAGGAGTACTGGGTCACGCCCCACCGCCTGTGGGACACCACAGGTCACCCCGGCGGCGGCGCGGGCGGCCGCGCCGGACTGCCGCCGCTGCTGCGTGGCTATCTGCGCCTCGGCGCATGGGTCTGCGGAGCCCCCGCGCACGACCCGGACTTCAACGTCGCGGACCTCTACGTCCTGCTCTCGATGCACCGTACGGACCCGCGCTACCTGCGCCACTTCCTCTCGCTGGCGCCGCTGCGATGAGCGCCTGGCTGCCCGTCGCCCCGTGCACCCCGCGCGACTGCGCGCACCACGAGGGCGCGGCGCGTGCGGCGCTGCCCGCCGCGGCTCTGCTGTTCGCCGGTTGTGCCCTCACGCTGCTCGGGGTGCTGTGCGTGCCCGCGGTGCTGCTCCTGCGGCCCTCGCACCGCGACCGGCTGACCCGGAGGTGGGCGTACGCGGTGGTCCGGGCCTTCGGCGTACGCATACGGATCACCGGGAGCCCGGCCGGGCGGGCCCGTCCGGCGTCGGGCGAGCTCGTGGTCGCCAACCACGTCTCGTGGCTGGACATCCCGCTCGTGGCGGCCGTGTTCCCCGCCCGGATGGTCGCCAAGAGCGAGATACGGAACTGGCCGCTGCTGGGACCGGTCGCCGCCCTCGGCGGCACCCTCTTCATCGAGCGGGACCGCCTGCGGTCCCTGCCGCACGCGGTGAAGGCCCTCGCCGGGGCGCTGGCCTCCGGATCACGGGTCGCGGTGTTCCCGCAGGCCAGCACCTGGTGCGGCAGGGACGGCGGCGGCAGGTTCCGGCCCGCGGCCTTCCAGGCCGCGATCGACGCGGGCGCCGCCGTCCGCCCGGTCCGCATCAGCTACCGGACGACGGGGACGAACGCGGCGGGAGCCGCCGCGTTCGTCGGGGACGATCCGCTCGTCGCCTCCCTGTGGCGCGTGGTGACCGCCGCCGGGCTCACCGCCGAGATCCGGGTCCTCCCACCCGTCCCGGCGGACGCCGGTCCCGACCGGCGGGCACTGGCGAGGACGGTTCAGTCCACCGTCGCCAGCGACAGAGCGAACCTGCCCGCCGCGTCCGTCCACCACTGATCCAGCCGCAGCCCCGCCGCGGAAAGCTCGCCGCGCACGCTCTCCTCACGGAACTTCGCGGAGATCTCCGTACGCAGATCCTCGCCCTCCTCGAACTGCACGACGAGATCCAGCTCCCGGATCTTGACCGTCAACGCCCGGCGGGCGCGCAACCGCATCTCGATCCATTCGTGGTCCGGGTCCCAGAGCGCCACATGACCGAAGTCGCCGGGCGGGAAGTCCGCACCCAGCTCACGGTTCACCACCGCCAGCACGTTCTTGTTGAAGGCAGCCGTCACCCCGGCCGCGTCGTCGTACGCCGCGACGAGGGTTCCCTCGTCCTTGACCAGATCGGTCCCGAGCAGCAGGCCGTCCCCGGGCGCGAGCCGCGCCCGCACGGAACGCAGGAAGTCAGCGCGCTCCTCCGGAAGCAGGTTTCCCAGCGTTCCGCCGAGGAACACCACCAGCCGCGGGCCCGGGCTCTCGGGCAGTTCCAGGGCATGCGTGAAATCGGCCACGAGCGCGTGCACCGAGAGCCCCGGGCGTTCGGCCAGCAGAGCCCGCGCCGCGCCCGCGAGGGCGCTCTCACTGACATCGACCGGCACGTAGGTGTGCAGGTCCGGAAGGGCGTCCAGCAGGTGCCGCGTCTTCTCCGAGGAGCCCGATCCCAGCTCGATCAGGGTCCGGGCTCCGGACGCGGCGGCGATCTCACCGGAACGGGCGACCAGGATCTCCCGCTCGGCACGCGTCGGGTAGTACTCGGCGAGCCGGGTGATCTCCTCGAAGAGTTCACTGCCGCGAGCGTCGTAGAACCACTTGGGCGGCAGCGTCTTCGGGTGCTGTGTCAGACCACTCAGCACATCGGCGCGCAGCGCCGCGTCCGTCGCGTCCGCAGGCAGGGTGCGGGTCAGCAGGAAGGGACTCACGCGGTGGGCTCCTTGAGCGGGGTCAGCAGGACATCGGTACGTGTCGCGGTCAGCAGCGTGCGGTCCGGGACCTCGCGCCAGGACGGGTCGTCGTCGTACGGCTCCGAGGCCACCACCGTGCGGCGGCCAGGTTCGTGGAGAAACCAGAGGGAGTCGCCCCACGTGGTCGCCACGATGGTGGAGCCGTCGGTGAGCAGGAGATTGAGCCGTGAACCGGGGGCGGCGGCGCCGACGTCGAGAACGGTGTCGGTGACCGCCCGAGCTATCTCGTCGCCCTGCGTGACCCGGTGCAGCACCAGCGCCCAGATCAGTGCCGAATCGCTCCGCGCCGTCAGGCTGAGCAGCCGCTCGGGGGGCAGGGCGCCGGCCAGCGGTGCCAGGGTGCCGGGCCAGCCCCGCACCGCACCGTTGTGGCTGAACAGCAGACGTCCCTCGGCGAAGGGAGCAGCGGCCGCCTCCCCGTCCGCCCCGGCGAACGTCGCGTCACGGACCGCGGCGAGCAGCGCCGTGCTGCGCACCACGCGGGCCAGGTCAGCGAAGGTCTCGTCGCCCCACACGGGCCCGGAGCGGCGGTAGCGGCCCGGCAGGGGATCACCGTCCGCGTACCAGCCGACCCCGAACCCGTCGGCGTTGACGGTGCCGTACCGCTGACGCCGGGGCTCCCAGGACTGGCGCACGAGCGCGTGAGGAGGGGAGACGAGAACCTCACCCAGAGCTGCGGGCAGCCCGACGTAAGCGATATGACGGCACATCAGGCATCCCTCGCCGTACGGAATCCGGAGAAGATCTGGCGCCGGACGGGGAGGTCCCAGTTGCGGAACGTGCCGCGGCAGGCGACCGCGTCCACGGCGAACGAGCCGCCGCGCAGCACCTTGTGGCCGGGGCCGAAGAAGACCTCCGAGTACTCGCGGTAGGGGAACGCGACGAAGCCGGGATAGGGCAGGAAATCGCTCGACGTCCACTCCCACACATCGCCGATCAGCTGGCCCGCGCCCGCCGGTGAACGCCCGGCGGCGTAGGCACCGGCGGCGGCGGGCCGCAGATGCCGCTGGCCCAGGTTGGCCCGCTCGGGTGTCGGGTCCTCGTCGCCCCAGGGGTAGCGCAGTGAACGCCCCGAGGCCGGGTCGTGCCGCGCCGCCTTCTCCCACTCGGGCTCGGTCGGCAGGCGACGCCCCGCCCAGCGTGCGTACGCGTCCGCCTCGTACCAGCTGACGTGGAGGACCGGTTCGTCCGCCTGGACGGGCTCGGTCACCCCGAAGCGTCGCCGCAGCCACTGCCCGGCGTCCCGGCGCCAGAACAGTGGTGCGGTCAGGCTGTGTTCGCGGACCATCGCCCAGCCCGCGGGTGCCCACCAGCGTTCCTCGGTGTAGCCGCCGTCCTCGATGAAGCGCTGGTACGCGCCGCACGTGACCGGGGCGGTGTCGATGTGGAACGCCGCCACTTCACGCCGGTGCGCGGGCCGCTCGTTGTCCAGTGCCCAGGGCTCGGTCGAGGTTCCCATGGTGAACGGGCCTCCCGGTACCAGGACTTCGGCAGGCAGCGTGACGGCACCGGCAGGCCCGGGAGGCTCCGGAGCGCTGAGCACCGCCGGACCCGACCGCAGCTGATGGGTAATCAGCATCGTTTCGTCGTGCTGCTGTTCGTGCTGGGCGACCATGCCGAAGGCGAAGCCCGCCCGCTCGAGCGGGCGGCCCTCGCCGTGCAGCGGCGCGCCACCGAGGATGTCCAGGGCGCGGCCGCGTACGTCGGCGGCGTACGTCCGTGCCTCCGCCGGTGCCAGCAGGGGCAGCGAGGGCCGGCTGGCCCGGGAATGCTCGAAGGCGTCGTACAGCCCGTCGATCTCGGGGCGCAGCGCCTCGCGTCCGCCCACGGCCCGGAGCAGCCACAGCTCCTCCTGGTTCCCGATATGTGCCAGGTCCCAGACCAGGGGCGACATCAAGGGGGAGTGCTGCGCGGTGAGTTCGTGGTCGTCGACGCTGTCGGTGAGCAGGGCGGTGCGCTCGCGGGCGTTGAGGAGTGCGGCCAGGGCGCGCTCGCGCAGAGTCTCCGCGTCGAGCTCCTGGCCGGTGTGCGGAGCAGGAGTGTCAGTCATCGGACCGGACCCTTTCCGTAAGGCGCGTGTGCCGGGTCGGGAAGATCGTCGGCCGGACATCGGCCCCGGGCCACATAGCGCTCATGGAAGGCCGCGACCGTCCTGAGGACGTGGTCGCTCGCCCCCATCCTCGGCAGCGCCTCCAGCGCGGCCGTGAAGCAGACCGCCGCTGCCGCCGCCAGCTCCGGATCGCTCAGCCCGTCGCGGGCCGCAGCCGTCCAGAGCGGGTTGCGGGGCGCCGCCGGCAGGCCCGCGGTCTCGGCCAGAGGTTTCACGGTGCGGTAGACGGTCTCAGCCGCCTCCGGGTCGTCGAACAGGGCGGTGGCGACGGCCAGCGGCACCAGCCAGCCGTCGGCGCCGCTCTGGGCGTCGATCATGCGGAGCTCCAGATGCCCGCGCGGACGCACCGGCGGGAACAGCGTGGTGAGGTGGTAGTCGAGATCCGCCCGCAGCGGCGGACGCGGCCCACCGCCGCGGATCCATTCCCGGAACGTCAGACCGTCGGGCACGTCCCACGGGCCGTCGGCGTTCCGGACGCACATCACGGGCGTGGAGAGCACATGCGCGGCCCACGCGTCCCGGGGTGCGAGACGGCCCTGCGGCGCGAGTGTCCTGGCCGGATCGAGGTCGGCCCACAGCGCCTGACGGGTCGACCGCCAGCCGGTGCGCCGGCCCTGCTGGAAAGGCGAATTGGCGAAGGCGGCCACCAGTACCGCGCCCAGCAGGTGCCCGAGCTGCCAGCGGCGCCCGTAGCCGAGCGGTCCCGGTTCCTCCTCGCCGGCGTCCAGGCAGACCTGGACGGACGCGGAGGTGCACATCATCGCGCGGCCGGCGGGACCCGACCGGTCGAGCGCGGATTCCATGGCGTCGTAGCGCGGCTCCTGGAGCAGACGCCGGGGCGGATGCCACGGATCCACGCCGATGCCGGCCAGGGCCAGCCCGGCCCGGCCGAGGGTGTCGCGTACGGAGGCCAGATCGGCGGCCGTGGCGTCGATGCACGCCATCAGGGAGCCCGCCGGCTGGGAGCTGAGCTCCAGCTGACCGCCCGGCTCGAAGGTCAGTGCCGCGTCCAGCGGGGTCGCGCGCACGGCGTCCGCCGAGGCACGCAGGCGGTCGTGGGAGACGGCTGCCTGGGGATGTTCACGGTCGTGAATGAGCCATTCCAGCTCCACACCGACCGTCCGGGGCGGTCCTGTCTTGAAACATATGCCGCGGAGCAGATCCTCCGCCTCTTCCTCGCCGAGGGGTGCGGCGTCGACGGGCAGGCCGTGCTGGCCAAGAGTGTCCGGGGGCATGCTGGGCCTCCTCTTCGGGTGCTTCCTTCCCACCCAAACCCTTACCGGGAGTTCGCACAAGGGTGCCCCTGGGCGAGGGAAAACCGGTTGCGTCCATGCCGCCGTGCCGCCCAGCATGCCCCGTATGCACCACACGGGGGCGCGTCCATGAGCGCACGACTGCGCGGTATCGCGCGCGAGACCGAGTCCATCGTCAGGGCCGGGCGGTACCGCACGCCCGAGGGGTGCGAGGTGACGATCGAGCGCGCCCTGGCCACCGCGCTGTCCGGTACCCGGCTGTACGGCCCCGAGCCCGTGCCCGTGGCCGCCCTGGACACCGACCGCAGCCCGGTCATCGAGGTGACGGACGAGACGAGCCTGCGGGCGGCACGGCGGATGACGGGCGAGGCGGCGGCCAAGGTCGCCGTGCTGAACTACGCCTCGGCCCGCAATCCGGGCGGCGGCTATCTGAACGGCGCGCAGGCCCAGGAGGAGTCCCTGTGCCGCGGCTCAGCGCTCCACGCCACGCTGCTGCGGGCCTCCGAGTTCTACGCGCACCACCGCGCCGAGCGCAGCGCCTTCTACACCGACCGGGTCATCCACTCACCCGGAGTACCGGTCTTCCGCGACGACCGGGGGAGACTGCTGGAATCCCCGTACGCCGCCGGTTTCCTCACCTCGCCCGCACCCAACGCCGGAGTCATCCGCAGCCGGGCCCCGGACCTCGTCCCTCGCATACCCGCCGCGCTGGCGAGCCGTGCGGAACGGGTGCTCGAGGTCGCCGCCGTCCGCGGCTACCGGCGGCTGGTGCTGGGAGCGTGGGGCTGCGGCGTCTTCATGAACGATCCGGCTCAGGTGGCAGGTGCCTTCCGCGGCCTGCTCGTCGACGGCGGGCGGTTCGCGGGCCACTTCGAGCAGATCGTCTTCGGCGTTCCGGACCGGGATCCCGACTCCGCCGTCCGCGCGGCCTTCAGCCGGGCCTTCTGCGGTCAGCTCCAGCCGTAGCGCTCCCGAAGCCGCCCCACGACGAGGTCGTACCTGACCCGGTCCAGCGCACAGGCCTCACGGCGCATTCCGTCCTCGTGCACCCGCAGCACACGGTCCAGGTCCACCCAGGACGGCCGTCCCGAGCTGTCCCACGGGCCCGCGCCGAGCGCGACCCACTCGTGGTCCCCGGCGTGCTGCTTGCTGGACAGCTGTACGGCGAGAAGAGTGCCCGTCTCCTCCCGGGCGACGACGAGGACCGGCCGGTCCTTGCCGCGACCGTCCCTCTCCTCGAACGGCACCCAGGTCCAGACGATCTCGCCGGGGTCCGGATCGCCGTCGCGGTCGGGAGCGTACGAGGTGCGGACGGGGCCCACATCGAGTGGTTCGGCCTCCGTGGTCGCGGCCGGGCCGCTGCGGCCGGGGAAGTCGGTCGTGCTGTCGCTGCTGTGATTGTGGTGCTGGAACGTCATCGCAACACCGTAGGACCTGGACAGCCCGGCCTGTGGAGCGGGTCGGCGGAACGGGGCCGCGGGCTCGAGCTCAGGCCCCCGTCCTCCGACGCCCGTCCGGCATCCTCGTGGTCGCCGGACTCCTCACGGCGGACGTGCCGCCCCGGCCTCTGGCGCGGTGTCAGCCCCACTGCCGCAGCCACGTCCGGTGTTCCGGCGGAGCTCCTCACCCGCGCGGCCCGGCACACGGCGCCGCCGACGCGCCGATGCGCGCGGCACCCGGGCGTGTCGCGCGGCCGGATCAGGATCCGGCCCGCACGCGCGGGTGGATGTCCCCCGTTGATGCCCCGGCCCGTCAGCAGGTCCTGACTGTCGGGCACCGGAGGCGACGAGCCAGTGACCCGAGCAGCCCGCCGGCATCTCCGTACCGACCAGCGCCGATGTGGCGCGGCTCGTGGGAGCGTCCCTGGCCACGGTCTCCCGCGTACTGAACGACAACACGACCGTGCGGATCGGTGAACCCACGCGCCGCACGGTCAGGGAAGCCGCCGCCGACCTCGGTCACGTCCCGCACGCGGCGGCCAGGCATGTCGTGGTCCGCCCAGGCTTCACCCCTCCGGCCAGGAGCGCCTCCAGCCGGTCCCACTGTCTGCCCCTCAGACACCGCCCGTCGCGGTCCGTAGTCACTTCGCAAGCGAGACATACACGCGCAACGGGCCCGGTGTGCTGCGCAAAGAGATGGCCGAGTAGGTGAGCGGGCGTCAGGATCACCGCCCATGGAACTCATTTGCTGACGACCCGGCGGCTGCTGAGATCAGGGGGTGACGCGCACAGACACGCCTGCAGACGGGAGCCGCCAGGGCCCCGGAGACCGGGCCTGGCTGTCGAGGAACTGGCACTCATTCGAGATGTCAGGCTTCAGGGATGGCACGGCCTGCTGTGCGCACGGTGCTCCTTCAGGTCGGGCTCCGGTTCGGTCCCGGTCGTCGACGGCCGGGACCCCGGCCTTCTCCAGAGAACCGCGCCCAGGCCCTCAGGCGGGAGTCCCTGCTCTTCCAGGTAACGGCAGTACCTCGCACGCCGCCGGACGTGCTCGACGCCATCGACGAGATCGTCGCCCCCGGCGCGGTCAACCCGGTCGACAACAGCTACGGCGACTTCGAGCTGCGCGCCGACCAGCGGCGAAGGTGACGCGGGACGGCTCAGCAGGTCGGATCCACCGCCTGGCCCGGCCGACCGTTCCGACTCGCACGTGGTCGCCCGAAGTCAGGCTGACCGCAGTGCGGGGAAGACCGTGTTCACCAGATGGAGAATGGTGCGTGTCAGCATGACGTGCAGGTCGCTGCGGCTGAGAGTGCCGCGTACCAGCCATTCCCGTGAGGCGGCCTTGAGCATGCCGCTGTGGGCGCGGATCATTGCCCGCAGTCTCTGCCGACCTTCGACGACGTCGGTCATCATCGCCGCCTCCAGCACGCGGTCGGTGGCGATCTCGTCGGCCTCGAGCATGATCTGGTCGATATCCGGGTCGTTGCCGAGTGCTTCCAGACCGATGGCGGACAACCACATCTCACGGTTGCGTTCCACGACTTCGAGCCATCTGTCCACGCAGATCGACAGACGTTCCTCCGGGGTCGTCGGGGGGAGCAGCTCCGAGACCGAGGCGGGAACGACCATCATCTGCCGCACCACCTCCAGGTAGAGCTGCCGCTTGCTGCCGAAGTAGTGACTGACCAGAGCACGGGCCACTCCGGCCTCCGCGGCGATGTCGGAGACGGACACCGTGGCATAGCTCCTGGCCCCGAACAGCCGGCGTGCCACGCCGAGAATCTCGGCACGGCGTGCCTCCGGTTCCATTCGGCGCCGCCGGGTCTGGTGCTGAACGCTCATGCCGTCCTTCCGTTCGTGGCCCTGGCGGTTCGGGCTTCAGGTGTACATCGACTCGATCGTGGCGGCGTGCAGTTCGTCGATGGCGCGGCGACGCAGGCTCAGTGTCGGTGTCAGCTCGCCTGTCTCCACTGTCCACGGGCCCGGCAGCACACAGTGCTGCCTCACCCGCTCCGAGCGGGAAAGCGCCGTGTTGGCCTCTGCGACCGCCTCGTCCACGGCTGCCAGCACCACAGGGTGGCGGGACAACTCCTCCAGGCTGCATGCGGCGATACCGTTCGCCTCCGCCCAGAGCGGTGCCGTCTCCTCGTCGAGCACCATCAGTGCTGTGATGTACCTACGCCTGTCTCCGATCGCGACGGCATGGGCCACCAAGGGGTGGGCCCGTAGCCGGGACTCGACTCCGGCCGGGGCGACGTACTTGCCGGCATCGGTGATGATGATCTCCCTCTTGCGATCGGTGACCGTCACGACCCCTCTGCAGTCGACCATCCCGACGTCACCGGTGGACAGCCAGCCTTCCGCATCGGTCGCCGGATCGACGCGTCCGTCGGGCCGAAGGTAACCGGTGAAGACAGCGGGACCTCGAACGAGGAGCTCACCGTCCTGGGCCTCCTTGACTTCCATGCCAGGTCCTGGCAGCCCGACCGAGCCGATCGCGAACACCTCGGGGGTACTGACGGTCGCCGCTCCGGTGGTCTCGCTCATGCCCCACACCTCGTAGACGGGGAGGCCCACGCTCGCCAGGAACTCCAGGACCGTGGTGGAGACGGGCGCCGCACCGCTGAAAGCCCGGCGGCAGTCGTCGAACCCGATGGCGGCGCGGAGGGGCTGCAGCAGCTGCGCGTCGAGTTGTTCCAACGGCTCGGTGAGGTCCGCAGGAAGCTGCTTGCCTTCGGAGCGAAGGCGAAACACTTCCAGGACGGTCTGCCTCGCCTGGGCGATCGCCTCCGCCTGCTCCTGGGTGAAGACGGCCAGCTTCGCCCTGAGCCTGACGGCGAGCTTCTCCCACACCCGCGGGACTCCGAAGAAACTGTGGGGGCGCACCACGAGCAAAGTGGGCAGGAGCTGGTCGGGGTGCGGGCAGATGGTGACGTGGCCGGCGTTGCAGATCGGCATGTACATACCGAGCACCCGCTCGGCGACGTGTGCCAGGGGAAGGTACGCGACCGATCGGGGATGCTCCGGTACGGGGGCGAGCTGATCTTGCATCAGGGACTGGTGAATCACGTTCCGGTGGGAGAGCACCACGCCCTTGGGGTCGCCGGTGGTACCGGACGTGTACACGAGGGCCAAGGGCTGGTCGGCGGTGGCGGCATCAGTGAGCGCCTCGAACGCGCCGTCGTCAGGCGGTACGGCGCCACGCAGGGCCGCGTAGCCGACGAAGCGTGGATCGTCGGCGGGAGCGGCTGCCCGGTCGAGGACGACGACGGCGCGCAGGTCCGGCAAGCCGTCCAGAACCGGCTTCCAGCGCCGCACCTGTTCCTCCCCCTCCAGGACGAGGACGGTGGCTCCGCTGTGCCGGGCCACGGCGCCGATCTGTTCGGTGCTCAAAGTGTCGTAGATGCTGCACGGCAGTGCGCCCACGTGAATCGCGGCCAGGTCGGCGATCCAGTGCTCCGCCCGTTTGGACATCGCGATGAGCACCCGGTGGCCGCGCTCCAGGCCGAGCGTGGTGAAACCGCGGGTGAGGGCGGCGACCTCCGCGCGTAACTGCGACCAGGTCAGTGTGACCGCTCCCGGGTCGATTCCGGTGGTCAGCGCGGGACGGTCGGCGAAGCACTGAGCGTTTCGGCGCAACAACCCAGTGATGGTCAATCCTTCAACGGACTTGTGCAGCTGCTCTGCTGTAGCCACGACGGGCTCCCTCCATTGCGAACCACGAGCGCTTTCGTTGAGCGGCTCTCACAGTGGGACCCTTGTTGGCTTCGTGTCAACAGTGATGCCGCGCCGAGGTCGAGTGGGCGATCCCCTCTGCGGTGAAGCTGCCGAAGTGCCTGCTGGGCAGGGCTGCTGGGCCTTGGTCCGCTATTGACGCTGAGCCGACAGGTATTCGTTCGGTCGCGCCGCACACGCCCGCGCGGCCCGGCCGTGCGAGGAGCGATTCGAGTCGCCTGCCGTGCCGACGGCAGAGTCGAGGCGGACGGACGGCTCGGAGTGGGCGTCCCGCCCCGGTCCGAGCATCGGGACGAGGAACTGCACGGCCACCGCACGCATCTGCGCCTCGTCGTCGAGGTTGACGACATGGCTGGGGATGACCAGCAGGGACGCCGAGATCCGGACCATCATCTCGGCGACCAGGCCCACGTCGACATCGTCGGCGACGTTCCCCGCCGACTGCTCCTGGAGGAGGCGCCCCGCGACGAACTGCTGCACCACACCCAAGGTGCGCCCCCCGTCGCTGGTCATGGACGGCACGATGGCGTCCGGCTCAGCGATCATCAGGCCACCGATCAGGGGGTTGTGACGGATCGCGCGCATGGAGCTCGCGAAACCCACGGCGACCCTGTCGGCGATGTTTCCAGCACTTCGGATGTCGACGATGAACTGGTCGAAGTACTGCCGGAACTCGCGCCGGACGACGTGCTCGACCAGCAGACTCTTGGATGCGTACCGGCGATAGACGGTGATGCGGGAGACGCCCGCCAGTCGCGCCACGTCCGACATGGTGGAGCGTTTGATTCCCGTGCGACAGAACTGCTCGAAAGCGGCGTCGAGCAGGCGTGCAGCCATCTCGTCATCCTGTTCGGCCCCCTGGACGGCGTCGGAGAACGCGATGTCGAGCAGCGACGGGCCGTCCGAGAACTCTCCGAGAACCGTGTGGACAGGTTTCACGATCGCCTCCCTGATTCCGCTGAGCCTCTGGCGTCCAGGCTCCTGTTGTGCTCCCCTGGGATACAGAGATGCTCGATGTGTTTCACCGTATCAAAAAGGGTCACAGGGCTACAGGTCTGCACACAGGGCTCAAGGAGGAGTTCGAAACGATGGACGGACTCAGCAGGCGAAGGGTGCTGCTCACCGGCGGGACTTTAGGCGCGTTCGGGGCGCTGAGCATGGCGTCACCGGCTCACGCCCGGTCCCTGTGGACGTGGGCGCCGAGCGGTTCGGTTGCTGGAAAGGGGGCGGGGCTCGACCCCGACTGGGTCTGGGACGAAGAGGTGGACCGGCTGGTCGCGGCCGTGATCGACCGGGGTGACGTTCCCAGGGTCAACGAGCTGTTGCGGCAGTGGACCCGCAACGACCAGCCGCTGCCGACCGCCCTTCCGGCGGACCTGCGGGAGTACATGGAAAGGGCGCGGCAACTGCCGGCCTGGGCCGACCGGGCCAAGCTGGAAGTGGCGGCCGAGTTCAACAAGTCCCGGGGTCTCTACCTCAACCTGCTCAACGGAGTGGGCGGCGGCATGCTGAGCACCGCCATCCCGAGGGAGGCGCGCAGCGTCTACTACTCCAAGGGCGGCGCCGACATGGAGGACCGTGTCGCCAAGACGAGCATGCTCGGGTTCGCCGTCGGAGACCTGAACGCCTTCCGGCCCGACGGTGACGTCATCGTGCAAGCCGTCAAGACCCGGCTGGTGCACGCGGCGGTCCGGCACCTCCTGCCGCAGTCCCCGGCCTGGGCCAGGACCAGCGGCGGCCAGACGGTCCCGATCAGCCAGGCGGACATGCTCGTCACCTGGCACAGCCTGCCCACCTACGCCATGCGGAAGATGCTCGAGTGGAAGGTTCCGATCACCTCCACCGAGGCGGAGGGCTATCTGCATGTGTGGCAGGTGACGGCGCACATGCTCGGCATCCGCGACGAGTACATCCCCGCCACGTGGGACGAGGCCGACGCGCAGTCCAAGCAGGTACTCGACCCGGTCCTCGGCCCGACGCCCGAAGGTGTGGAGCTGACCGACATCCTGCTGGGACAGCTCGCGGAGCAGACCAGCCCCGGCGGCATCGACCGCCCCCTCGTCAACGCGCTCGGCCGCTACCTGGTCGGAGACCAGGTGGCCGACTGGGACGGCATCCCCGAGGAACCGTTCTGGGAGAAGGCGATCGCAACCGCCTGGCCGAAGCTGGTGGCCTTCCGGGAGAAGTTGATCCCGCTGCCGCTGGTTCCCCCGCTCGCCTGGACGATCGACGAGGCGGCCCGGAAGTACATCCTCTTCTACCTCACGAAGGGGCAGGGGACGGAGATCAGCATCCCCGAGACCAACCGTCCCGGCTGAAGCGCGCGGGCGGTTCCGGCGCCCGCGACAGGATGTTCGCCGCGCCGTTCTGACCGTGAACACCGAGCCGCGAAGGAAATGGTCGGAGTGACCGGACTCCTGCCGGGCCACGGGCCCGGTGCGGAGGCCGGAGCCCAGGGGCACGTCTTCAGTTCGCTCGCATGACGTGTCATCAGCCAGACCTCAAGGAGGAGTTGAAAGACATGGACGGACTCAGCAGGCGCAGGATGTTGATGGCGGGCGGGGCGCTGGGAGCGCTCGGTGCCCTGGGAGCGGCCTCACCCGCCCAGGCGCGCCCCGCGTGGACGTGGGCGCCGAGCGGCTCGGTCGCAGGTAAGGGGGCAGGGCTCGACCCCGAGTGGGTGTGGGACGACGAGGCCGATCCGGTACTCGCCGCGGTGATCGAACGTGGTGAGGTGGCCGAGGTCAACAAGTTGTTGCGGCAGTGGACCCGTAACGACCAGTCCCTGCCGGCCGGCCTCCCCCCGGACCTGCGGGACTTCATGGAGCAGGCCCGGCAGATGCCGGCCTGGGCGAACAAGAGCAAGCTCGCCGCCGCTGCCCGGTTCACCACGAAGAAGGGGATCTACACCGGCGCTCTGTACGGGCTGGGCAGCGGAATGATGAGCACGGCCATCCCCAGGGAGGCACGCGCCGTCTATTACTCCAAGGGCGGTGCGGACATGAAGGACCGCATCGCCAAAACGGCCCAGCTGGGCTACGACGTCGGCGACCTGGACGCCTACCAGCCCCGGGGCGGGATGATCGTCACCGCCGTGAAGACCCGGTTGGTACACGCGGCGGTCCGCCACCTGCTGCCTCAGTCCCCGGGCTGGACCAGGTCCGGCGACGGCCAGACCATCCCGATCAGCCAGGCCGACATGATGGTCACCTGGCACAGCCTGCCTACGTTTGTCATGCGCAAGCTAATCGACTGGAGGGTTCCGATCACCTCCACGGAGTCGGAGGGCTTTCTGCATGTGTGGCAGGTGACCGCGCACCTGATGGGTATTCGGGACGAGTACATCCCCGCCACCTGGGACGATGCCAACGCCCAGGCCAAGCAGGCCCTCGACCCGGTTCTGGCCTCCACACCCGAGGGCGAGGAGCTGACCGACGTGCTCCTCGACATCGTCGCCGAACTCGACGCCGGCCTGACCCGCCCCCTGATCAACGCCTTCGCCAGGTACACGCTCGGGGACCGGACCGGTGACCTGGTCGGGCTGGACAAGGAGCCGTTCTGGCAGCCACTGATCAGCGCCGCCTGGCCGTTGCTGGTGGCCTTCCGTGAGGGGCTGATCCCGCTGCCGCTCGTGCCCGCGGGCGCGTGGGCCGTGGAGGAGGCCCTTCGTAAGTTCGTGCTGCTCTTCCTCTCCGAAGGAAGGGGAATTCACCTCGAGATCCCTGACGCCAACCGCCCGGCCTGAGCCGAAGGCGTACGAGGCGGGGCGCGGGGTGGGCCGTTGGCGCGACCCCGCGTCGCCGCACCCCAGGCCTCGGTCGCCTCGGGCGGATCGTGCTGCCCGCCGCAGGCCGAGATCCCGAAAGCGATGACGACGACGTGCGGTGATGGAATGATGAAGACGATCTACAAGCATGGTCCCGAGGCTGCGCTGCCGCCTGCCCGGGCAGGTTCCGCGACAGCCATACATGGAAGAGTCGAGCATCGGCCGACCTCGCGGCATCATGACGGCTTCGGCGCCGCGCACCTCGCCGATACCGCGGCGGCCGAGCCGGGAGAAGGAACCACATGACCGGCACCGACCACCCGGCTCAGCAGGAAGCGGATCCGCACAGCGTCGGCAGGCGCAGGTTCCTCGGCTACGTGCTGGCCGCTCCCACTCTGATGGCGGCCGCCGAACTCGTCGCCGCACCGGAGGTCCGGGCGGACATCCCCTCGCCCGAAGTCACAGAACTGATCGATCTCAACGACGTGATGACCGTAGCGGCTCTGCCGACCTCCGGGTTGATCACCGTCGAGGTCAACCACGACGGCACCGTGTCCTTCGCGCTGCCGCGGGCCGAAGTGGGACAGGGCATCACCACGTCGACGGCCATGCTGATCGCCGAGGAACTCGATGTGCCCGTGGAGCGAGTGCGTGTCACGCTGGCCGACGCGCGCCCGGAGCTGCTGTTCAACCAGCTGACCGGCGCGTCCAACACGACGATCTCGACCTACACCCCGGTCCGGGTCGCCGCGGCCATCGCCCGGAGCCGTCTGCTCGAAGCCGCAGCAAGCCAACTCGGCGCTCCCGTCAGCAAGCTGACCTTGAGGGCCGGGGTGGTCACCGGCCCGTCGGGCAGGAGTGTCGGTATCGGCGCACTGTCGGCCCAGGCCGCGGGTGTCCGGACCCAGCGGGTGGCCGTCGCTCTCAAACCGCGCGAGGAGTTCACCGTCATCGGCAAGCCGCAGGGCCGCGTCGACGCCCTCGCCGCGGTCACCGGACGTAAGAAGTTCGCCATGGACCTCGCCGTCCAGGACGCCGAACCGACCATGGTCTGCCGCCCGCCCACCATCAACGGCAAGGTGGGTTCGGTGGCCAACCTCGGCGAGGTCCGTAGTATGCCGGGTGTCACCGACGTGGTCACGATCTCGACCGGGGTGGCTGTCCGTGCGAAGACCTTCGGCCAGTGCATCGACGCGGTACGCGCACTGCGTGTGTCGTGGAAGCCGGGCAGCGCGGAAGGAAAGTCCGACGAGACCGTGCTCGCGGAGTTGCAGGCCGCCGAACTCCCGCTCGGCCTGCCACCCCTCACACCGAGTGTGGAGGGCAAGTTCACCTTCTACTTCCGCAGCAACAGTGCGCTCGAGACCAACTGCGCGGTAGCCGATGTACGGCCCGGCAGCGCCGAGATCTGGTCGAGCCTGAAAGCACCGATCGTCGCGAAGGAGGCGATCGCCGCCAAGCTCGGTCTGCCGCTCGGCGCGGTCACCGTGCACGTCACCGAAGGCGGCGGTTCCTTCGGCCGGAAGCTGTTCTTCGACGCCGCGCTGGAGGCCGTCGAGATCTCCCGGAAGATCGGCAAACCGGTCAAGCTCATGTGGCACCGCGCGGACGACTCCCGGCAGGGGCGCGCCCACCCCATGGCCACGTCACGCGTACGCATCGCCTATCTCGGTAACACCGTCCTCAGCTACAAGCAGAGGCACACGAGTGTCGCCACCGACCTCAGCCACGGGCTCGGCGAGATCTTCACCGCCCTGGCAGCGAAGCTGCCCGTGGGCGACATCGGGTTCTCCGAGACGTTCTTCCAGCTCTCCCAGTCGATGCCCTACAACTTCGGTGCGAACAGCCGGCTTCTGAGTGAGACGGACAAGAGCTTCAACACAGGCAGTATGCGCAATGTCTATTCCCCGGACGTCACCTGTGCCCGAGAGCTCGTCGTGGACCGCCTCGCCGAGAAGATGGGCAAGGACCCCTTCGAGATCAGGCGTGACTTCCTCCGGGACGACCGATCCCGGGCGGTGCTGGAGAAGGTCGCCGACGCCGGACGCTGGGGCCGGACGATGCCGGCGGGCATGGCTCAGGGAATCGCGTTCCACTCCGAATACCACGCTGTCAGTGCCGTGCTGGTGGAGATCGACTGCAGGCCAGAAACGGTCAACCGCCCCATCCGCAACGGTGTGGCCGGACCGCGTGTGACCAGGGCCGTCGTCGCTGTGGACGTCGGCCTCGTCGTCAACCCACGCGGTCTGGAAGCGCAGATGATGGGCTGCGTCATGGACGGCATCGCCCTGACCCTGACGTCCAGCCTGCACCTGCGCGACGGGCATTTCCTGGAGGCCAGCTGGGACAACTACTTCTACACCCGCCAGTGGAACACGCCGCCCGAGCTGGACATCATCATCATGCCGACGACGACAGGAAAACCCGGGGGTGCCGGGGAACTCGGCGTCGCAGCGTCGATGGCCGCAGTCGCCTGTGCCTATGGCCGCGCCACCGGAACGATGCCCACCAGCTTTCCGGTCAACCACGGCACGCTGTCCTTCGCGCCGAAACCGACCGTGCCACCCGTCCCCGAGTCGCCTACCGACGGCCTCGAGCACGTCCGCTGACGCAAGGAGAACCCGTGCCTGAGCACACATTTCGCCTCAACGGCGAGCTGGTCACCGTCGATGTCGAGGACGACGTGCGCCTCCTGTGGGTGCTGCGCGACATCCTGGGCGTCACCGGTCCGAAGTACGGATGCGGCATCAACGTCTGCAAGGCGTGCACCAGCCACCTCAACGGCAAAGCGGTCAACCCCTGTGCGGTCCCCGTCAGCTCCCTCCGAGCCACCGACGAGATCACCACGATCGAAGGACTCCCGGCCACGGTGGGGGCGGACCTGCACCCGATGCAGCAGGCGTGGATCGATCAGGACGTCGCCCAGTGCGGCTACTGCCAGCCCGGCCAGATCATGGCCGCCGTCGCACTCGTTCGACGGACGGTCGAAGAAGGCCGCGAAATCACCGAAGCCGACCTTGACGGCATCCGCAACATCTGCCGCTGCGGCACCTACTTCCGCATCCGGGACGCCATCAGGACGGGCGCCAAGAACATGTGAGTGACACGGACCGCGAGGCTGGGCCGAGTTGGGTAGGTCCTTTGCGACGGTCTTGAACTGACCGGCACCTCGGCGGGGGACCGGATGGAGCCGGCCCGGGCCGGCGCGGGCGAGCGCAACGGAACGGGCCGGCAGTGAGCCTCAGGGCTCGTGTGATTCTGGGGGCGGTTGGCGGTCGCAACCGGCGACGCCCTCTTCTCCCGGCGGCTGCCAAGGCGCTCATCAAGGGGTTCCTTTGCTCCCGCCAAGAGGAAACAGTGCCAGGGATACCAGAACCCCTCAGGATCCATCCCGCTCGTGAGAGGCAGGTCATGACACTCGTAGCAGCGGGGGAGACCGACGCGGAGATCGCCTCCGGCCTCGCCGTGAGCCCGTTGGATGTCGCGGTGGTGACCCTCGAAACCAGCTGAAGGGGGGCCGGCCAGGCGTTGCGACATGCGCGGGACGCGGTGGATGTCTAGCGTCTTCGGCATGAGCCATCCGCAGAGCTACGAGATCCTGCTGTTCCCGGAACCGGGGGAGTCCGCCGCCGGTACCCCCGCACCCGGCACCGCCATCCGCTCCGCGGTCGTGGCAGCCACCGGGGACACCGGGACATCCGGGTACCCGCGCTACGCGGGGGAGGGCATGGTGGCGGACATCGACCCGGCCTCGCACACCGTGGAAGCACTGCTGGTGGACGGCGCGGAGCTGGACTACGGCCTCACGGTCAGGGTCGCCGAGCACATCGGCGGTACGGAGGAACCGGAGACGGAGGAACCGGAGACGGAGCGAGCAGAGCCGGCTGGCGGCGGCGAAGCCCCGGAGCCGACCGGAGAGGGCCAGGCGCCAGGCGCCCCTTCCGCCCCCGCCCCGGAGGAACCCGGGAACAGCTGAGCCCGTGCCGTCCGTCCATGACGAAGGCCCGGCCGAGCGGCCGGGCCCTCATCACGTCTGCCGAAGGTCCTCAGGGACTACTGCTGCTCCTGCTGCTGAGCCTGCTGCTGTTCCTCGACGGACTTGCGCACCTCGTCCATGTCCAGGTTGCGCGCCTGTCCGATGACATCCTCCAGGGCCGCCTCGGGGAGCGCCCCGGGCTGGGAGAAGACCGCCACGTTGTCGCGGACGATCATCAGCGTGGGAATGGACCGGATCTCGAAGGCAGCCGCCAGCTCCTGCTGGGCCTCCGTGTCGACCTTGGCGAAGACCAGGTCGGGGTGGCGCTCGGAGGCCGAGTCGTAGACCGGGGCGAACTGCCGGCACGGACCGCACCAGGAAGCCCAGAAGTCGATCAGCAGGAATTCGTTGTCGCTCACGACCTGATCGAAGTTTTCCTTGGTGAGCTCTACGGTGCTCATACGCTTTTACCTCTTCCTGGGACCGTTCCGACCTGTTCCGGCACAACGGTGACGTCACTTGCGGTATTCCGCCTGCCCGTGTGGCCGCGGCGCACACCCACGAGGACACTGTTCCCATGACTGATGTTGAGGGTGCGCAGCGCAGGGAATACGACGTCGTCGTCATCGGAGCCGGCCCCGTGGGAGAGAACGTGGCGGACCGGGCCAGGGCCGCCGGACTGAGCACCGCGGTGATCGAGTCGGAACTCATCGGCGGTGAGTGCTCGTACTGGGCGTGCATGCCCAGCAAGGCACTGCTACGCCCGGTCGTCGCGCGTGCGGACGCGCGACGTGTACCGGGACTGAGCGGCGCGGTGCAGGGACCCCTCGACGTGGACGCGGTCCTCGCCCACCGCGACGAGCAGACCTCCCACTGGAAGGACGACGGCCAGGTGGCCTGGCTGGAGAGCATCGGCGCGGACATCTACCGGGGCAAGGGCCGGCTGACCGGAGTCCGCCAGGTGTCCGTCACCGCAGCCGACGGGACGGAGCAGCACCTCGGCGCGCGGCACGCCGTCGCCGTCTGCACCGGGAGCCGGGCGGTCGTCCCCGCACTGCCCGGCATCGCGGACGTCCGGCCCTGGACCAGCCGCGAGGCGACCAGCGCCAAGGAGGTGCCGGGCCGGCTCGTCGTCGTGGGCGGGGGAGTGGTCGGCGTGGAGATGGCGACCGTCTGGCAAGGGCTCGGCGCACAGGTGACGATGCTGATCCGGGGCAGGGGGCTGCTCCCCAAGATGGAGCCCTTCGCGGGCGAGCTGGTCGCCGAGGCCCTGACAGAAGCCGGAGTGCGTGTCCTTACCGGAGTATCGGCCAAGGCCGTGAGCAGGGCAGGTCACGACGGCCCGGTCACCGTCGAGCTGGACAACGGGGAACGGCTGGAGACCGACGAGATCCTCTTCGCCACCGGCCGGGCCCCGCGTACCGACGATCTCGGGCTGGACACGGTGGGGCTGGAGCCCGGGTCCTGGCTCGCCGTCGACGACAGCTGCCTCGTCGAGGGCAGCGACTGGCTGTACGGGGTCGGCGACGTGAACCACCGCGCGCTCCTGACCCACCAGGGCAAGTACCAGGCACGCGTCGCGGGAGCCGCGATCGCCGCCCGTGCCCAGGAGACCCCTCTGCTCGAGACGGACCGCTGGGGCGCCCACGCCGCCACCGCCGACCACGCCGCCGTCCCCCAGGTCGTGTTCACGGACCCGGAGGTGGCCTCGGTCGGCCTCACGCTCGCCGAGGCCGAGGCGGCGGGCCACCGGGTCCGCGCAGTCGACTACGACCTTGCCTCGGTCGCCGGCTCCGGCTTGTACGCACAGGGCTACAGAGGACGGGCCAGGATGGTCGTCGACCTGGACCGCGAAATCCTGCTCGGTGTCACCTTCGTCGGACCGGGCATCGGTGAACTGCTGCACTCGGCGACCATCGCCGTGACGGGTGAGGTCCCCGTCGAACGGCTGTGGCACGCGGTGCCGGCCTACCCGACGATCAGCGAGGTCTGGCTGCGGCTGCTGGAGACGTACCGCGGTTGACGCCGGACGGCGGAGGCGTGTGTGTGGCCCGGCGAGTGGGCGGGCTGCTGGGTCGAGGCCCTGGGGAGGCCGAGCCGCGGCAGCGGATCACCGCCGTTCATCTTTGCGAGTACCCGGCGCCTGCCGGCTCTCGCGGTAGAGGTCGATGGTGAGAGCGACGGCGGTGTGGGTGGCCGGTTTGGGGGTCCCGCCGGCGCCAGATGAGGTGGACGAGGACGGGTTCGGCGTCGCGCAGGGGGCGCCGTTCCTCGCAGACCTGCTCGCACTGCGCCGTTCTCCGGTGTGTTCATGGTCGACGATCGTCCAGATGGCTGTCCACGCGGCCGCCTCGAGGTGCTGGTCCAGCACGACGAGGCCGACCAGGCGGCGAAGAGCGGGTTGACGCTCGGCAGCTGCGCTCGGCCGAGGTCGCCGTCCTCCAGCTGGAGCAGTGGGGTCTCGTCTCTCGGACCCGCGTGACCGAAGAAATGAAAGAACTGGCGGCCCCACCTGTGCTCAGGAACGGCGGCGGGAGCTTCGGCGTCGCACTCCCGCCGCCGTCACCGGCCCGGTAGCGCGGCCGGTTCCGTCGTCACCGCCTCCCGCGGTGACGACGGAGTCGAGCAGGGCGCTCAGCCAGGCAGCACCCACTTCTGGTTGACGGCGGAGAGACAGGTCCACAGGTGGAGCTTGGTTCCGTCGGTGGAGGAGACGCCGGCCGCGTCGAGGCATTTGCCGGACTGC
>NZ_JNXG01000011.1 GCF_000717025.1 Streptomyces atroolivaceus | reverse complement strand
ACGAGGACTTCGACGCCACCGCGGCAGCCGAACGCTCCATGGCCTTCGAAGCCCTCGACCAGCTCGCCATGGAACACCTCATCGGCGCCCGCTGACACCTGCCCGGGGGCACCCGGCGGACACCGCCGGGTGCCCCCGGCTCCAGCAGGACCGGTCGTCAGGCGTCCACGGACACGGGCGGGGCGTACGCGACCGGGTCGGCCAGCACGTCCTGCACCACCAGCGCCGCGGCGCCGCGCGCCGCGTCACCGGCGACGGACGAGGCTCGCAGCCTGCCCCCGCCACGGGACCACAGGCCGGACACCACCCGGCCCGTCAGCTCCTCGTCCGCGGGCGGCGAGAGCCACGGCATCAGACCGCGGTATATACCGCCGAGCACCACCGCGTCGGGGTCGAACAGATTGACGGCGCCCGAGAGCACCTGGCCCAGCATCCGGCCGGCGTCGGCCACGGCGGCCAGCGTCACGGGATCACCCGCCTGCGCACGACGCTCCAGCTCCATCACCCCTGCGGCCCCGCCCCCGGCCCCGCCGATTCCGGCGGCGCGCAGCAGCGCCGACTGGCCCGCGTACTGCTCCAGGCAGCCGCGCGAGCCGCATCTGCACTCCGGACCCGCGGGGTCGACCACCACATGCCCGATCTCCCCGGCGAAACCGTGCGCGCCGCGCAGCAGTTCGCCGTCGAGCACCAGGGCGCCGCCGACACCGATCTCGCCCGTCAGGTAGAGGAAGCTGCGGACCGTGTCGAGCCCGCCGAACCACAGCTCGGCCAGTGCCGCGAGGTTCGCCTCGTTCTCGGAGCGCACGGGCAGCGGTGCCGTGCTCGGACGCAGGCCGGCGAGCGCCTCCGCGAACAGCCCCTCGGCGGGTACCTGGTTCCAGCCCAGGTTCGGAGCCTGGCGCACCGAGCCGCCCGAGACGAGTCCCGGCAGCGCGAGCGCGGTTCCGACCGGGCACAGTTCCTGTTCCCGCGCCGAGTCGAGGGTGCGGGCGGCGATCCCCGCCGCGCGGGCCAGGACCTCCTCCGGCGGGGCACCGCGGTTGTCCAGGTGCTCGGTCTGCCGGACCCGGCCGGTGCCCGCCAGATCCACGACACACACCGACACGTAGTCGATGTTGATCTCCACGCCGAGCCCGGCGGGCCCGGTGCGCGCCACCTTGAGGGCCGTACCGGGGCGTCCCGCCTGACCGCTGAAGGTCTTGCCCGACTCCGTCAGGAAGCCGCTGTCCAGCAACTGCTCGACCAGTGAGGAGACCGCGGCCCGGGTGAGTCCGACCCGGGCGGACACCCCGGCCCGGGTCGCCTCGCCCGCCTCGCCCTCGTCCCGCACGGCGCGCAGCACGAGGCTCAGGTTGTGGCGTCGCACGGTGTCCTTGTCGGCCTTGGACCCCAGGGGCGTGAGGTAGCTCTTCATATCGTCGACGAGCCTATGCGATGTCCCTGGGGCCCCCGCCCCCGGCACGGAGGGCCCGGCCGGGCCCTACATGTCCGCCGCCTCCGTCACCGCGCCCAGGTCGACGAACTTGAAGCCGGTCGCCTCCCGGCCCTCCTCGCCACCCGACGCGGAGGTCTCGTGCCCGTCCTGGACCACGAGCAGCCCGTTCGGATAGCGGGAACCCAGAGGCTCGTTGAGCACCGCGGCACCGTCGCACTCCTCGCTGCCGTCGAGGTCGGCCGACACGGCGGTGACGCGGAAGCCGCCCTCGTACTCGTTGCCCTCGGAGACCTCACGGTCGTACAGGGCGAAGCTGTTGTCGCCCTGGCCGGACGCCATGAGGTAGCCGTCGCCACCGGACTCGCGGAAGAGGGTCAGACCCTCCACGTCGGCCGCCAGCCGCTTGCCGCCGAAGCCCGGGTCCGTGCCGGGCGCGCACTCCTCGGTCTCCGGGTCGTACGTCCCCGGGACGCCGTACTCCCGGACCTTGTCCACCAGGACCGGACGCCCGTTCAGCGCGGCCGGCAGGCGCCAGATGCCGACGTCCTCCTGGCCCGCGTAGAGCGTGCCGTTCTCCGGGTCGACGACCATGCCCTCGACCTGGGGAAGCTCACCGGGCTCACCGCACGGCGTCCACGACGTGCCGTTCGGGAGCCGGAAGGACGAGGGGAGCGAGAGGGTGCGCACCAGGCGGTAGCCCACCGTGCCCGCGGCGGTCGGCCGCAGCTCCAGCAGCGCCAGGTCCGTCGTGTTGCGCCGGCTGACGAGCGCGTACGAACGTCCCGTGGAACGGTCCTGCCAGGTGGCGAGGCCGTACGCCGTCCGCTGCTCGTTGATCTCGGCCTGACCGGACGAGAAGACCGGGGCGGCACCGGGATCCGTGACGTCCTTCAGCGGGCCGCCGGGCTGCGAGGGGTCGACACGGTAGATGCGGAGGCGGTCGTTGCCCCGGTCGCTGACCACGGCCACATCGGCGCGGCCGGACGGGGTGCGCAGCCCCGTCACCAGATCGACGTTGTTGAACCTTCCTGGGGCGTCGTCCTCCGCCGCAGGCGACGGTGGTGCGACCGTCTGGACCAGGGACGCGTCCAGACCGTAGACGCGCAGCCCGCCCTCCTTGGCGGTGGCGACGACGAGACTGCGGCCGGGATCGGCGTCGTTGCGCCAGATGGCCGGGTCGTCGGCGTTGGCGTTGCCGCCCGCCTCGTCGTCGTACAGCGCTGCCGTCTCGGCCGTCGGGCCGACGGACGGCAGGGACCGGGCGTGGGCGGGGGACAGCGGGACGAGAGTGATCAGCGCCGTGCCGAGGAGGGCGGTTGCCGCCAGGCGAGGGGAGCGGTGCATGCGCACGGATGCTTCCTGTCGTGAGAGGGACATGTCCATGACTCGTCAGGAAGTGTCGGGCGCTGGAGGGCTGCTGGGGTGTCGCGCCCATGAGGGGGACATGGGCGCCAGGTGAATTCGCGGTGCCGCGAGGGCGGGCGGGTCCGGCGGCATGTGCCACCGGACCCGCCCGTGCCGGCCCGTACCGGGGTCAGGGCTTCGCGCCCCTGGCCCTCAGCATGTCGGCCATGAGCGTGATCTCGGACTCCTGGGCCCGGACCATCCCCGCCGCCAGACCCCTGATCTCGTCCGTGCCCGCCGAGCCGGCCGCGGCCTGGGCCATGTCCGCCCCCGCGCGGTGGTGGACGGTCATCAGCCGCAGGAACAGCACCTCGGCGCTCCTGCCCTCCGCCGCACGCAGCCGGTCCAGCTCCGTGTCCGTCGCCATGCCGGGCATGAGGGAGCCGTCGGAGGGGGTGACCGGGTGGCCCATCCACTCCATGGGCGGCCGGTCCGAGCTCTTGGGCCTGTCCCAGACCTCCAGCCAGCCCAGCATCATGCCCCGCTGGTTGGCCTGGGTGTTGATGATGTCGTACGCGAGCCGGCGCACGTCCTCGTCCTCGGTGCGGTCCCGGACGAGGAACGCCATCTCCACCGCCTGCTGATGGTGGACCGACATGTCGCGGGCGAAGCCCACGTCGGCCGAGCTCTCCGTGGGGACGGAACCGGCCGCCCCCGACGAGGAGGCCGCGGAGGGCCGGACGACCATCAGCAGGACGAGTCCCATGGCGACGACGAACACGGCTGCCCCCGCCCACACCAGCGAACGGGGGGCGCGCGCGGGCGGTGTCACTTGGCGACCCCGCCGGAGCAGGCGGCTCCCGGCTCCGGGGTCTGTGCGCCCTGGACGTACTTGGTGAAGAACTGGGCGACCCGGGCGTCGGTGGCGCTCTTCACGGTGAGCTGCTTGCCCCAGGCGCTGAGCATCAGCGGGTCCTTCTGGTCGGCCACGGGGCTCATCAGCGAGTAGGGCGTCTTGGAGACGCGCTCGGAGAGCGCCTTCACGTCCGCTTCCTTCGCCTTGTCGTTGTACGTGACCCAGACGGCGCCGTGCTCCAGGGAGTGGACGGCGTTCTCGTTCGGTATCGCCTCGGTGTAGACGTCGGCGTCGCAGTTCATCCAGACCGGGTTGTGGTCGCCCCCGACGGGCGGGTTCATCGGATAGTCGACGGGAGTCTGGACGTGTTCCTGGGCCAGGTCGTCCCAGGTCTTCTCGCCGGTGACGGGCGAGGTCCTGGCCTGTTCCTCCGCCTTGTCCTGCTCGTCGGCGGCCGACATCAGGTAGCCGCCCCCGGCGACCAGGCCGGCGACCACGACGACGGCCGCCGTGATGGTGATGATGCGGCTCCGGCGCTCTCGGGCACGCTCCTTACGGCGGGCCTCCTCGAGCTTGGCGCGGCGCGCGGCGGCAGAGCTGTTCTGGTTCTTGGCGGAAGCCATGTCAGGTCCTCGGGTTCAGCGGAATCGCGTGCGCGGAAGGCGCGCCACGCGGGGGCGAAGGCGTACGGACGGCCCGTCTCCGGCGCTCGGGCGGCTCGGAGGCGGATCCGGGTGCGGCCTAGATCCGCTGGACCTGGAGGCGTAGCTGGTCGACGGCGCCCACGGCGTCGTTGGTGGGGCCCCGGATGGCCGCGGCTCCGGTGAGCGGGGCGGCCCGGAACGCCTCCGAGGGGCAGGGCAGGGCGAGGGGAGCGGGGTGGCCGGGCAGTACGACGGCTGTCGAGTGGTCAGCCGTTCCATGACAGGAACTGCCGACCCCTCGTTCGTCCGGGGCGTCGGCCACGACGACCGACACAGCTGCCGCCGGCGTCGGGGTGAAAGCCCTGACGGCGGTCGGGGAAGGGGCCTCGGCGCGGGGTGAGGCCGTTCCGGCCGGGGAGCAGCAGAGGAACACGGCCACGAGCATCAGTGCCCAGACCGGCGCGGCGGCCAGGGCGAAGCCGCCCCGTCGCCGGTCCGTCCGCCCGCTCGCTCTGGTCATCGCCGCCATCGTAGATGGTGTGTGAATGTTCAATGAGTTCAGCCCACAACTTGGCAGGATAGTGTGCCCCGGTGACGACGCAATCGAACATACCTGCGGGTTGGCATCCCGATCCCCACGGGGCGCCTCAGCTGCTGCGCTATTGGGACGGCGTCAACTGGACCGAGCACACCCACCCGGTTCAGGCACAGGCGCCGGTGGCCGCCCAGCCGCAGGGAGCCCAGCCGCCCACCGCCCAGCCGCCCACTGCCCAGCCGCACGGGGCGGTGCCGCCCCGGCAGCAGTTCGCTCCGCAGCAGGCAGGCGCTCAGCAGTTCGTTCCGCAGCAGGGCGCGCCCGGCGCCGGCTCACTCTTCGGTCAACAGGTCCTGGTCGTGAACCAGAAGGCCAAGCTGATCGAGCTCACGAACGAGTACAGCGTCTTCGACCAGCAGGGCAACACCGTCGGTTCGGTCGTGCAGGTCGGCCAGAGCGGCCTGCGCAAGGCGCTCCGGTTCGTCTCCAGCATCGACCAGTACCTCACGCACCGACTGGAGATCCGCGACGCCTACGGGCAGCCGCAACTGCTCCTCACCCGCCCGGCGAAGTTCATCAAGTCGCGGGTGGTCGTGCAGCGCCCGGACGGGCGGCCCGTGGGCGAGATCGTCCAGCAGAACGCCATCGGCAAGATCAACTTCGCCATGGTGGCCGACGGGCAGCGGATCGGTGCGATCAGGGCCGAGAACTGGCGCGCGTGGAACTTCGCCGTCGTCGACCACAACGGGGCCGAGATCGCGAGGATCACCAAGACGTGGGAGGGCCTGGCGAAGACCATGTTCACCACGGCGGACAACTACGTGCTGCAGATCCACCACCAGCTCCCCGAACCGCTGCTGAGCCTCGTCGTGGCGGCGGCACTGACCGTCGACACCGCCCTCAAACAGGACGCCCGAGGCTTCGGCTGATCCTCCGGCAGGCTGCCCCCTCGGCCGGCAGGATGATCCGTATGCCGGTTCCGGTGTCTCCTCGCGTCCCTCCGGGACGGCTCTCGTCGTCCCCGGATTCGAGCGCCTCGAGCTCGTGCTCTCGGTGCTGAACGAGGCGTCCTGCCGGGTCGCGGTCAAGCCCGGGTTCTCCTTCGAGGGCGTCCGCAGGCGCGGAAACCTGCACGCCGACGGATGGCACGACATGCACGTCCACGCCCGGGTGCGTGGTGACGGTCAGTCCGGCTGGACGCCGTCCCGGTCCGGCGCCTGAGCCGGCCCGTCCAGCTCCGCCAGCACCCGCTCGGCCACCGCGAACGCCGAGTTCGCCGCCGGGACCCCGCAGTAGACCCCCGTCTGGAGGAGGGCCGCGCCGATCTCGCGCGGGCTGAGACCGTTGCGTACCGCCGCGCGTACGTGCATGGCCAGCTCGTCGTGGTGACCGTGGGCGACCAGGGCGGTCAGCGTGATCAGGCTGCGCTCGCGCCGGGACAGGGTCGGGTCGGTCCAGATCTCGCCCCAGGCGTAGCGGGAGATGAAGTCCTGGAACGGTGCGGTGAACTCCGTGGTCCTCGCCTGTGCCCGGTTCACGTGCGCGTCGCCGAGAACCTCGCGGCGCACCGCCGTCCCGCTGCCGCGCTCCCGGGGCGCGAAATGGGCGCGCAGGGCCTCCCGTACGGCCTCCGGACGTTCGGCGGGCGCCAGGTGTGAGGCGCGCGGCAGCTCGGTCAGTGCCGCGCCCGGAATCCCGTCGGCGATCTCCCGGGCGTGCGCGGGCGGTGTCGCCGGGTCCTCGCGGCCCGCGACGACCAGCGTCGGCGCCCGCACCTCCGACAGCCCGGGCCGCAGGTCGCAGTCGGCGAGAGCGTCGCAGCACGCGGCGTACGCCGACGGGTCGGTGCCCAGGAGGTCGTCGAGCAGCCGGGGCTCGGTGAATCCCGGCGTGAACCATCGGCCCGCCGCGCTCTCCGCGACCCTGCCGAGGCCCTCCGCGCGCACGAGGGCGGCCCGCTCCCGCCACGGCCCCGGGTCCCCGAAGTGGGCGGACGAACAGACGACGGCCAGCCGGTCGACGCGTTCCGGGTGATGGACGGCGAGCCAGAGGCCCACCGCGCCGCCGAGCGAGACCCCGGCGTACGAGAACCGCTCCAGGGACAGCGAATCGGCGAGCGCCAGGACCAGGACGCCGAGATCGGCGATTCCCGCACCCGGGCCGATCAGGCCGGGCGCCGAGCCGCCGTGCCCGGGCAGGTCCCACCGTACGACCCGGTGTGCGGCGGAGAGTTCGGGGGCCACCTGGTCCCAGAGCGCGGTGGAGGTGCCGAGCGACGGGCCGAGCAGGAGCGGGGGAGCGCTCGCCGGCCCTTCGGCGCGGTGGTGGAGGAGACGGGCGGGTGTCGTGGTCATCGGCGCTCCAGAGCGCGGTCGGTGAGGGGCCCGGCGCTGCCGGTGTACCGGGCGGGGTCGGTCAGTTCCGCGAGATCCAGGCCGTCGAAGGCCGGCTCCCCGGCGAGGATCTCCGCGAGGGATCCGCCCTCGTCGCGGGCCCGGCCGGCCGCCCCGGTGAGAAGCTCCTTGGCACGGGCACGGCCGACCCGGTCGGCGGCGACGGCGGCCAGCCGTTCCGAGACGATCAGCCCGCCGGTCGACGACAGGTGGCTCCGCATGGCCGACGGGAACACCTCGAGCCCCTCGGCCAGCTCCACCGTGTCCCGCGCCGCGCCGCCGACCAGGCGCAACAGATCACGCAGCGGCTCCCATTCGGCGTGCCAGGCGCCGGCCGGCCGTTCGTCCCCGGCGACGAGCGAGCCGTACAGCGTGGCAGCCGCCCCGGGTGCGCGGCGGGCCGCGGCGGCGATGAGGGTGGCGCGGACCGGATTGGCCTTGTGCGGCATCGCGGAGGAGCCGCCACCGGATCCCTCCGCGAGCTCGGCGATCTCGGTACGGGACAGGATGAGGACGTCGGCCGCCGCCTTCCCGAGCGCGCCCGCGGTGAAGGCGAGCGCACCGGCCAGGTCGGCGACCGGGGTGCGCAGGGCGTGCCAGGGCAGCAGTGGTTCGGCAAGTCCCAGCTCCCGGGCGTAGGCGCCGACGAGTTCCAGGCCCGCCCCGTCCCCGCCGGCGGCCGAGAAGGCGGCCAGCGTGCCCGCCGCGCCGCCGAGCTGGACGGGGAGCGCGTCGCGCACCGCCCGCAGCCGGTCCCGCGCGTCGAGCGCCAGCGACCGCCAGCCCGCGGCCTTGAGGCCGAAGGTGGTCGGCACGGCGTGCTGCGTCAAGGTACGGCCGGGCATCGGGGTGTCGCGATGCCCGGCCGCAAGCCGCTCCCATGCCTCGGCGGAGCGTCCCAGGTCGTCGAGGAGGATCGCCAGGGTCCGGGACGCCACCAGCATCGCCGCCGTGTCCAGGATGTCCTGGCTGGTCGCGCCCTGGTGGACGAAGGGCCGCACGTCGTCGTCGACCGCCGCGGAGAGGGCGGAGACCAGTGGGATCACCGGGTTTCCGCCGGAGCGGGCCCGCAGCGCCAGGTCACGCACGTCGAACCGGCTCGCGTCCGCCGCCGCGGTGACCGCCCGACCGGCCTCGGCGGGTGCGAGCCCGGAGGCTGCCTGGGCCCGGGTGAGCGCGGCCTCGGCGTCCAGCAGCGCCTGCAGGAAGGCGTGGTCTCCGGTGGCGGCCTCGGCGGCGGAACCGGCCCGCCCGGGGGCGAGGAGCCCGGCATCGCTCTCGTGCATCAGCTGAACTCCAGGAAGACCGTCTCGTCGTCGCCCTGGAGACGGATGTCGAAGCGGTAGGTACGCGGATCGGTGCGTGTCGCGATCAGTGTGGCGCGCCGTTCCGCGTCCAGCGACTGCAACAGCGGATCGGCTGCCTCCGCGCCCTCGTCGAGCAGGTCGGGGAGGTACACGCGGGTGTAGAGGTGGTGGACCAGGCCGCGGGCGAACACGGCCGCGCAGAGGTACGGGACGCCGCCGGGCGGGAGCGTACGCACGAACCAGCGCCCCGCCGCGTCGGTCGGCGTACGGCCGAACCCGGTGAAGTCCACCCCGTCGCGTCCGATCACCTTGCCCGACGAGGGGTCGCGGCGCAGCGACCCCGGCAGGCCGGTGCGCGATCCGTCGGGCGCGGGCTGCCACGTCTCGACGATCGCGTCCGGCACGGGACTGCCCAGGCCGTCGAGCACGTATCCGTGCACCGTGACCGTGTCGGGGTGCCCGGCGGGGGCGACCTCGCTCCCGCCGGGGAACGGCAGCGCGTAGCCGTAGAAGGGGCCGACGGTCTGGGAGGGGGTGGGGGCGTGGGACATCAGGCGTCGCCTTCTTCCTCGGTCCAGGTGGCGCACGGTCCGTCCAGGACGATGTCCCAGCGGTAGCCGAGGGACCACTCGGGAACGGACAGGTCGTGGTCGTACGTCGACACGAGCCGCTCGCGGGCCGCCTGGTCCGTGACCGAGCGGATCACCGGGTCGTAGGGGAGGAGCGGATCGCCGGGGAAGTACATCTGGGTGACGAGCCGCTGGCTGAACGACGTGCCGAACAGCGAGAAGTGGATGTGCGCGGGGCGCCAGGCGTTGGTGTGGTTGCGCCACGGATAGGCGCCCGGCTTGACGGTGGTGAACGAGTAGCCGCCGTCGTCGTCGGTCAGGCATCGTCCGAACCCCGTGAAGTTCGGGTCGAGCGGCGCCGGGTGCTGGTCGAGCTGGTGGGCGTACCGCCCGGAGGCGTTGGCCTGCCACACCTCGACGAGCTGCCCCCGCACCGGCCTGCCGGCCCGGTCCAGCACCCGGCCGGTGACGGTGATCCGTTCTCCGAGCGGCTCACCGGCGTGCTGTGCGGTGAGGTCGCGGTCCAGCGCGGTCACGTCCGTGACGCCGAAGGCCGGCCCGGACAGTTCGACCGCCTCCGGGTCGCGCACGGGTATGAGCGAGCGGTGCGGATGGCGGAAGTGACTGCTGCGGTACGGGGGATAGTCGCGCGGGGGATGGTGGGCGCCCGGCTCGGCCGCCGCCTGGGCCCTGGCCACCTCGGAGTCGATCTCCTGCTGGCTCAAGCCGTCGGGCAGCGGATGTGCGGGAAGGTCACGTGCGGTCATGTCACGGCTCCGTGAAGTGTGGCAATGCTCAGTACACTGAGTAAAATGCGATGACCCTGAAGCTATACAGGCCCCGTCGTCAGGGTCAAGGCCCTCAGTACACTGTGTATCTTCGGTATCCCGGCAGAGACGGAGCCGGCGGACGGAGAGGGCGGTGCCGTGCAGGCGGTCGATCTGAGCAGCCACCCCGGGCATCTGGCCCGGCGTCTTCAGCAGGCACACCACCTGCTGTGGAACGCGATGGTCTCCCAGGAGATCACCTCCCCCCAGTTCGCCGTCCTCAACGCCCTCACCGCCGAACCGGGTCTCGACCAGCGGACGGTGGGGGAGCGCGTCGGCCTCGACCGGTCCACCGTCGCCGAGGTGATCACCCGGCTGCTGCGCCGGGAGCTGCTGGACAAGGAGCGCGACCCGGCCGACGGGAGGCGCTTCCTGCTCCGTCTCACGGACGAGGGTTCCCGCACCCACCGGCGGCTCGCCCTGCGCACGGTCGGGATGAACCGGGTCTTCCTGGGGCCGCTCTCCCCGGACGAGCAGCAGGCGCTCCTCGGCCTGATGCACAGGGTCGCGGACGCGGCCGAGGCCTTCCGTCTGCCGGAGGACGCCGGGTCGCCCGCCGGCCCGTGACGGCGGCCTCAGGGCGTGAGGAGGCCGAACCGCGCACCCTGGGCGTCACGGAGCGTCGCGACCCATGGCCCGCCCGGGACGCGGGTCGGTGGTGAGAGGGGCTCGCCGCCCGCGGTCAGGGCCCTGGCCGCGGTGGTCTCGGTGTCGGGCACCGTGAAGTAGGGCAGCCAGTGCGGCGGTACATCGGCCTGTTCGTCGTCGTCCTGCTCCTTCATGCCGCCGAAGTCGGCCCCGCCCACGCCCCAGTGGGTGAAGTGTGCCGAGACGTCGACCGTCCAGCCGAAGACGGCCGGGTAGAAGGCGAGGGCTGCTTGCGGGTCCGGGGTGCGGAGCTCGGTCCACCCCAGGGTCCCCGGCTCGTTGAAGCGCCCGGCGCCCGGGAAGGCCCGGGCCTGCCAGAGGGAGAACACCGCGCCGGACGGGTCCGTGGCCACCGCGAATCTGCCGTGGTCGAAGACGTCCGTCGGCCCCATCAGCACCGTGCCGCCCGCCGAACGCACGGCGTCGGCCGAGACGTCCGCGTCGTCGGTGGCGAACGAGACGGTCCAGGACGGGTGCTGCTCCGGTCGGTGGAGAGGGGTGAAGGCCGCTACGGCGTCCTCGCCGACGCGCGCCGTCGTGTACCCGCCGGCCTCGGGCCGCGGATCGGTCTCGGACCGCCAGCCGAAGAGTCCCGCGTAGAACGCCTGGGCGGTTCGCACGTCCGGGGTGCTCAGCTCGACCCAGCAGGGCCCGCCGGCAACCGGTTTCGTGAGCTCCATCTGATTCCTCCCGAGGCGTACCACCGGTCGCGTTCCCGCGCTGTTGTCCAGCACGCTAGGGCCGGACCGTGGTGGCTGCTACCGGGGCGGTCCGGTCCACGGGAGAATCTTTTACATGTGTAACACCTGTTAAAGTAAATGAGTGAGTGATACAGCCATACGACCCCGGAAGCCATCCGTCCACAGACTGCCGGTCACCGATGTCCTGCGGCTCAAGAGCCCCGCGGAGATCTGGTACAAGCCCGCGCTGAGCGTGGTGGTCGCCTCGGTCGTCCCGAATCTGCTGCTGTACTCCTCCGGCCGCCTCGACCTCATCATGTACACGATGGCGGGCTCGCTCTGTGCGCTCTACGGCCACAACCTGCCGTACGCCCGCAGGGCCCACACCGTCCTCCGCGTGGTCCTGGGGATGGCCGCGGGCCTCGCCGTCGCTCTGGCCACCGCCTCGGTCACCGACTCGACCGCCGTGCTGATCGCGGTCGGCGCGCTGCTCGCGGCCGTGCAGAAGACCTTCTGCGACGCGACCCGCATCGGCCCGCCCGGCAACGTGATCTTCGCCTTCGTCACCTCGGCCGCCCTCTTCGCCCCGCAGGAGCTCCGGCAGGTACCGGGGCACATGGCCCTGATGCTGGCCGCGGGCACCTTCTCCTGGCTGGTCACCACCGGCCCGGCCCTGTGGCACAGGGAAGGGCCCGAACGCCTCGCCACCGCCCGCGCGCTCGACGCCGCAGCGGTGTACGCGGCGGATCCCGACCCCCGGTCCCGGCACGCCGCGGCCGCGGCGGTCCAGGCGGCCTGGCAGGCACTGCTGGCCGCCGGACGCCCCACCCCCGTACGCCGGGAACTCGAGCGGCTGGTGGTCCACGCCGAGCGGGCCCTCGCCGCCACCTCGGGGGACGGTCAGGTTCCCCGCGCCGATCCTGCCGAACTGCACCGCTGGGCGACGGCTACGCGCGCCCGCGGCCCGGTGCCCGGCCCGGCGCCCGCACCGGGCACCGTCGAAGAGGTCTTCGGGATCGACGCCGAACGGGCCGGACGGCGTATGCGGCGGGGCAGGCGCGAGGCCCGGCGCAGGCTGCTGCGCGCACTCGGCCCCGGCTCCCCGGTGCTCCCGGTCGCCTTCCGCACCCTCGTCGGGTGCGCCCTGGCCGGCTATGTGTCCTCGGCCCTCGGTGTCGGCCATCCGTACTGGGCCGTCGTCACCGCGGCCTCGGTCTACCAGCCCAACCTCGCTCTCTCCTGGAGCAGGGCCCTGCAGCGCACCGTCGGCAACCTTCTCGGTGTGCTGGTCTTCGCGGCCGTGATCCCGCTCGCCCGGGTCGGTCCTCTCGTCCTCGTCCTGTGCGTCCTGTTCTTCAACTTCGCCGCCGAGGCCCTGATCACGCGCAACTACTGGCTCGGTTCCGTCGCCGTCACCCCGATGGCCCTGCTGATCCTGGAATTCGGCGGTCTCCAGCCGGCGGGCGAGCTCATCGCCGACCGCGCCCTGGACACCCTCGTGGGTGTCGCGGTCGGATTCCTCGCCGCGATCGCCGTCACCAACCGCAGGGCGTCCGGCCGTGTGGAGCGGGCCCTCGCTTCGGCGGGGGAGGCCCGGGACCACGCCGAACGGGCGGTCGCCGACCCGGAGGCCGGCGCCCTGGCACTCGAAACGGCCCGCAGGAGGCTGACCGCGGCCCTCGTCGAGCTGCGCGACGCCAGTGACGTCGCATCGGGTGAATGGTGGCAGCGCGCCCTGCCCGAGGAAGAGCTGCTGACGGCCGAACAGGCGGGACACCGTACGCTCGCGGCGACAGCACAACGGCAGGGGCTGATCACCCTGCCCCCGGCGAACGGAGCGGTGTGACCGACGACATCGTGGCCTCGGTGGTACGGCAGTGGCAGGCCGTCAACCCGGGGCTCGACACCGGACCGATGGAACTCATCGGCCGCATCAACCGCTGCGCGGCCCTTCTCCAGCAGGCCGAGGACGCCCCTCTGCGGGCCGCCGGGCTGAACCGCGCCGAATTCGATCTGCTCGGCGCGATGCGGCGCACCGACCGCGAGCTCACCCCCGGGGAGCTGGCCCGGGAGACGTTCTCGTCCGGAGCGGCCGTGACGAAGAGGCTGCGCGCCCTGCAGGAGTCCGGCCTGATCGGCCGCCGCAGCGATGCCAGGGACCGCAGGGTCGCCCACGTCGGGCTGACGGAGGCGGGGCGTGACCTGGTGGACCGTCTGCTGCCCGAACAGCTCGCCTACGAGCGGTCGGTGCTCTCCGGGCTCGACGAGGAGACGCGCAGCGGGCTCAGCGGACAGCTCGGTGAGCTGCTGGTGCAACTGGAGGGCCGCCTCGGCGGCGGCCGTCGCTGAGGACGCGCCCCTCCGGCGGACGGAGGGCCCGCCGGACCCTTTTCCGGCGGCTGGGCGGTCCGCTCGGCCGGGGCGGCCTCACTGACGGTGAGGGACGCGGGAGGCGGGGATCGGGCGCGCCCTCGGGGGACCGGCGACCGGTGACGCCGCGCTGCGGCACCGTGGGTTGGGTGCCGAAACATTCGTACACTTGTCCGTCGCTCAGGAAACTGCGCCTTTCGATCCGATTCGATCGCATGTGCCCCTGTCCCTCTCTGAGGTGCGTAGGCGTGTGAACGTGTAGACGATTTCCGTTCGTACGTATGCAGGATTCTCTGTCTGTCCTGGAGATCGAGGGTCTTCGGGTGCGCCTCCCTGAGAGCACCGTCCCGCACAGCGGGACATGAGCGTCCACTTTCTCCCGATTCCCTCGTTGCGTCACTCCCTGCACACGCTCGGCGGCGGTGAGTGCGAAAACTGGCGAGTGTATTACCGCCGTCGCGCTCGCGCAGGGGGTTGGGTGAATATGCCGAAGCTCTGTTCTGATCTGGCTAGGCTCACGCGCAGTGAAGTCGAGTTGCTACGAATTCGAGCACTTGCCCACAACTGTCCGCGCAAGTGCGTATACCTCCCGAATCAACCGCCAGAGGGTTTAGATGGTCCGTGTTGAATCACCGCCGACCAACAGAGACATCCCCGCAGTCCGCGCCGCGCTCCTGCCCGTAGTGCTGATGGCCGGCGCCACAGCCGCAGGCGCGGTGCCGGTCACCGGCGCCACGCGGGCCGCAGTCGTCTGGTGCGGTGCGATCGCCACAGTGGTGGTCGCCGCGCTCGCCGTCGTACTGAACCGCCGACGACGGGCGATGCGCGTCCAACGCGCCCAGTACGAACAGCGCATCGCCGTCCTGGAACACCGGATCGCCGTGTACGACCAGGAGACCGAACGGCTCAGCAAGGAACTCCTGCCCGCCGCGATCCGCCGGCTGCGCGCCAGCAACTCGCCGCAGGAAGTGATGCGCGACATCGTCGACGCGGACGAGTCGTACCGCAACCTCCCCAAGGCGCAACGTGCCCTGGTCCTCCAGGTCCTCGACATCATCGACAACGAGGAAGCGATGCGTGACTCCGCGCAGCGCGCCTTCGTCAGCGTCGCCCGCCGCGTCCAGGCCATCGTCCACCGACAGGCCAGTGAACTGCGGGAGATGGAGGACCACCACGGCCGCAACCCCGACGTCTTCGACGACCTGCTCCGCATCGACCACGGCACCGCGCTGATCGGGCGGCTGGCCGACTCCATCGCCGTACTCGGCGGCGCCCGCCCCAGCCGCCAGTGGCCCAAGGCCGTACCGCTCTTCAGTGTGCTGCGCGGTGCGATGTCCCGGATCCTCGAGTACCAGCGTGTCGATCTGCACTCGATCGCCAAGGTCGCCATCGTCGGCACCGCGGTCGAACCGCTCATCCACGCCTGCGCGGAACTGCTCGACAACGCGACGCGGTACTCGCCACCCCAGACCCGGGTGCACGTCACCGCGGTCGAGGTGCAGACCGGTATCGCCATCGAGATCGAGGACGGCGGCGTCAGCCTCAGCGAAGAGGCCCGTGCGAGGGCCGAGAACATGCTCGCCCAGGCCCAGGCCGGCATCAACATGAACGACCTCGGGGAGTCCCCGCGCCTCGGCATGGCCGTGGTCGGCCGGCTCGCGCGCATGTACCAACTCCAGGTCTCCCTGCGGCAGTCCGCGTACGGAGGGGTCCGGGCCGTCCTCATCGTGCCGCGCGACATGATCACCACCGGACCCGCTCCCGGCATCGCGCACGGCATCGGCGCCACCTCGCGGCCCCAGAGTTCGCTCGACATGTCGCAGATGCAGCACGTCGTCCCCCCGCGCGGCAAGCACAAGGCGCGCCCGGCCGCGACCGGGCCCGTCCCGTCGCTCGCGTCCCCCGCCCCCGCCCCGTCCCCGGCCCCCCTGGCCTCCGCGGCACGGTCCGCACCGGCGGCGGCAGCCATGGGTGACGACGAGATCGTCGTGACCGAGTGGACCGAGGGCGGGCTCCCGCAGCGCCGCAGCCGGGGGCGCGCACCCCTCGGCTCGCACAACCTCCCGCAGCAGTCCGCGTCGGCCGCGGAGTCCGTCGCGCGCAACGGGCACAACGGACACGGCGGTGGCGGTACGGCGCCGCCCGGTCTCTGGCTGGAGGCATTCACCCAGGCCGTCAACGGTGTGCCGGACGAGCCCAGGAACGACCCAGACTCTGACGACGCGTGGGACAAGGGAGACCAGAAGTGATCCAGCAGCGGGGAAACATGGACTGGATGCTCAAGGAGCTGGCCGACGACGTACCGAGCATCCACCAGATCGTGGTGCTCTCCGCCGACGGCCTTCGCATCGCCCGGCACGGCGGCGACCCCGACGTCGCCGACCGCCTCGCCGCGGCATGCGCCGGTCTGCAGAGCCTGGCCGCGGCCGTCGCCACGGAAATCCCCTACAGCGACGGTCTGATGAAGCTCGTCGTCATCGAGGTGACCGGAGGGTTCTTCTACCTCATGGCCGCTGGCACCGGGGCCTACCTCGCGGTCCTGGCCGGCGAGACGGTGGACGCCGGGCTGGTGGGCGCCCGGATGCGCGACATGGTCGTCCGTATCGGGGCGCATCTGACGAGCCCTCCGCGCCACGACGGGCAGTCCGGATGAGTCCTCCCCGACGAGAACGCCGAAAGGCCGACCCGGCGGTGAGCGACCCGGAACGGCTGTATGTGATCACCGGTGCTCCCGACGGTGAAAGAGCGGAGCTCGACCTCGTGACCATGGTGGTGGCACAGGCGGAGCCGTCGCCGACGGTCCAGCCCGAGCAGGCCGCGATCCTGCGGCTCTGCAAGGCGCCGTTGTCCGTCGCCGAGATCTCGGCCTATCTGAGTCTCCCCTTCAGCGTGGTCACCTCGCTCCTGACAGAACTCCTGGCGACCGAACTGATCGAGTCGCGCGCGCCCATCGTCCGCGCCGCGCTCCCGGACCGGTCCCTCCTCGAAGCGGTGATGCATGGACTTCAGAAGCTCTGACACGATCGCGGGCCCTCGCAGCGAGGACGTCCTTCCCAGTACGGCCACAGCCGCGGTGAAGGTCGTCGTCGTGGGCGGGTTCGGGGTCGGCAAGACGACCATGGTCGGCTCGGTGAGCGAGATCCGGCCCCTGACGACCGAAGAGACCATGACCCAGGCCGGTGTCGGCGTGGACGACAACGTGGGGGTGGAGACCAAGACCGCCACCACGGTGGCCATGGACTTCGGCCGGATCAGCCTCAGCGAGGAACTGATCCTCTACCTGTTCGGCACCCCCGGCCAGGAACGCTTCTGGTTCCTATGGAACGGACTCTTCGAAGGAGCGCTCGGAGCCGTCGTCCTGATCGACACCCGGCGGCTCCAGGTCAGTTTCGACGTCATCGGCAGGCTGGAGGAGCGCGGCGTGCCGTTCGTCGTGGCCGTCAACACCTTCCCCGGTGCACCGCGCCACCCCGTGGAGGCCCTGCGCAACGCCCTGGACCTGCCGGACGAAGTTCCGATGATCGACTGCGACGCCCGGCTGCGCGCCTCCAGCCGCGATGTGCTGATGACCCTGATGCGCTACCTGCACAGCCTTGCCGTGCCGCTCGCCTGACAGCGGTACGCACCTCTGCCTCTGAACGGGCCCTGTCCCCACCGGCCCGGTCCCGGAACGTCTTATTCCTGGAGCCACAGTGACAACCCCCTTCCACCATGAGCCCGGATCGGCCACAGGCCCGGTGCCGCCCCCGCAGTGCCCCGCGCACGGCATGGGCATCGGCCCCGGCGGGCTGCGCCGGCTGTACGGCCCCGAGGCCGAGGCGGACCCCGCGGGCCTCTACGAGAAGCTGCGTGCCGAACACGGCACGGTGGCACCTGTCCTGATGCACGGGGACGTCCCGGCCTGGCTGGTGCTCGGACACAGCGAGAACCTCCACATGACCCGCACCCCCTCACAGTTCTCCCGCGACTCACGCCGGTGGCGTGCGCTGCAGGAGGGCAGTGTGGCCCCGGACCACCCGCTCGCCCCCGTCTTCACCTGGCAGCCGGTGTGTTCGTTCGCGGAAGGCGCCACCCACGAACGGCTGCGCGGCGCGGTCACCGACAGCATGGCGCGCATCGACACCCGTGGCGTGCGCCGCCACATCAACCGCTACAGCAATCGTCTCGTCAACGACTTCTGCCAGGAAGGCCGGGCCGAACTGGTCAGCCAGTTCGCCGAGCGGCTGCCGATGATGGTGATGTGCGCGATCATCGGCATGCCGGAGGAGTACAACGACCGTCTGGTGCAGGCGGCCCGTGACATGACGCGAGGCTCGGAGACCGCGGTCGCGAGCAACGCCTACGTGATCGGTGCCCTGGACCGGCTGGTCCAGCGCCGCAGGGAGGCGCCGGCCGAGGATTTCGCCACCTGGCTGGTCGAACACCCCGCGGCACTCACCGACAAGGAGGTCAGCGAGCACCTCCGGGTGGTTCTCATCGTCGCCTACGAGACGACCACCAACCTGATCGCCAACGTGCTGCGCATGGTGCTCACGGACCCGAGGTTCCGGGCCAGGCTCAGCGGCGGGCACATGACCGTGCCCGAGGCGGTGGAGCAGACCCTGTGGGACGAGCCGCCGTTCACCTCCGTCCTGGGACGCTGGGCGGTGGGCGACACCGAGCTGGGCGGGCAGCAGATCAAGGCCGGCGACGCCCTCATCGTCGGCATCGCGCCGGCCAACACGGATCCCGTCGTACGGCCCGACCTCACCGCCAGCATGGAGGGCAACCGCGCCCACATGGCCTTCAGCAGCGGCCCTCACGAGTGCCCCGGCCAGGACATCGGACGCGCCATCGCCGACGTCGGCGTCGACGCCCTGCTGATGCGTCTCCCCGATCTGGAACTCAGCGTCGGGGAGCACGAGTTGCGATGGACCGGGAACTTCGTGTCACGGCACCTCGTGGACCTGCCGGCGCACTTCGCCCCCAGTCCGGAACAGGAGATCGACGCGGAACCCCTGCCGGCGGTGTCCCGGTCCCGGTCGCAGGCCGACTGGGAGGTGTCGTCGCCCGCCACCCCCCGGCGCGGTACCGCGCTCCCGGCGGCCCGGGTCCCGGCCGGAGAGCAGCACACGGCACCCGGAGCGGGAGCCGTCATCCCGGCGCAGCGGAGCGGGCCGGGGAAGATCTGGCAGGCCGTCGTCCGGTGGTGGAGCGGCCACTGACACCTGCGCCGTGCGGCATGCCGGGTGTCCCGGGCCGTAGGGTCCGGGGCGCCCGGCTTCCCGCCCCGTACCATCGAGCAGCGTGAAGCTGACAATTCTTGGCGGCGGCGGATTCCGGGTGCCTCTCGTGTACGGGGCGCTGCTCGGCGATCACGCCGAAGGCCGCGTCTCGCGGGTGACCCTGTACGACACGGACGCGGACCGGCTCACCGCCGTCGCACGGGTCCTCGCCGAACAGGCGGCCGGCATCGACGACGCCCCCGTCGTCGTGGCCACCGGCGATCTCGACGAGGCCCTGCGGGGCGCGGACTTCGTCTTCTCCGCGATCCGGGTCGGCGGCCTGGAAGGCCGCGCCGCCGACGAACGTGTCGCGCTCGACGAAGGCGTCCTGGGCCAGGAGACGGTCGGGGCCGGCGGCATCGCCTACGGGCTGCGCACCGTCCCCGTCGCGACGGACCTCGCCCGCCGCATCGCCCGGCTCGCGCCTGACGCGTGGGTCATCAACTTCACCAATCCGGCGGGTCTGGTCACCGAGGCGATGGCCCGGTACCTCGGTGACCGGGTCATCGGAATCTGCGACTCGCCGGTGGGACTGGGCCGGCGGATCGCCCGCGTCCTGGGCGCGGACCCGGACCGGGCACGGATCGACTACGTCGGACTCAACCATCTGGGGTGGGTCCGTGGCCTGTGGGTCGAAGGCCGCGACGAACTCCCGCGCCTGCTGGCGGACCCGGCACTGCTCGGCTCCTTCGAGGAGGGCAGGCTCTTCGGATCCGAGTGGCTGCGCTCGCTGGGCGCGATCCCCAACGAGTACCTGCACTACTACTACTTCAACCGGGAAGCGGTCCGCGCCTACCAGGACGCCGAACAGACCCGCGGCGCCTTCCTCCGTGAACAGCAGGAGGGCTTCTACGCCCGGATGAAGGACCCCGCCGCCCCGCCACTGGCCACCTGGGACCGTACGCGCGCCGAACGTGAGGCGACGTACATGGCGGAGAACCGTGACGTGGCCGGCGCCGGAGAGCGTGAGGAGAGCGATCTGGAGTCCGGGGGGTACGAACAGGTGGCGCTCGCCCTGATGCGCGCCGTCGCCCGCAACGAACGCACCTCGCTGATCCTCGATGTGCGTAACCGGGGCACCCTCCCGGAGCTCGACGCGGACGCCGTCGTCGAGGTGCCGTGCCTGGTCGACGCCAACGGCGCTCATCCCGTCGCCGCCGACCCGCTCCCCTACCACGCGGTCGGGCTGGTCACTGCGGTCAAAGCCGTGGAGAGGGCGGTGCTCGAGGCGGCGGAGAGCGGATCACGGGCTGCGGCTGTCCGTGCGTTCGCCCTGCACCCGCTGGTCGACTCGGTGTCCGTCGCGCGTCGGCTGGTGGAGGGATACACCAGGGTCCACCCGGGGCTCGCGTACCTCGGCCGGTCGTGAGCGGGGCCGGCCGCTCCCGGCGGCCGGGAGTCCGCTGCTGACCAGGATGTGCGGCCGAGCCTCCAGCCGGGCGGCGGCCTCGGCCGTGTCGAGCGTGCCCGATGTGGCCGGGAACGCCCGCAGCAGTGCCGCGGCGTGCGCCGGTCCGGTCCGTGACGGGGCCGTGGCGGCTACGTCGGTACTTGCGCGGGCCGGAGCGGAAGGACGGCGCAGTCCGCTGTTCGCCACCGCGGCGAGGGCGCGGGGGCGGAGTGTCCGCTGCCGGCCGGCAGACAGCACGAAGGTGTTCTCGTCCGACAACGCACCCGGGGAGCCGCACCCGCGGCGGCGGGTCAGGGAGCGGGTACGGCCCTCGGCCGGCCGGACGGGTCCCAGGAGGGCACGACCCCCGTGACCTGGCACACCATGAGGAAGAGCGGGATGGGCGGTGTGTAGGGCGTACGGCTGTCCGGCGCGTGGATCAGCCGTGGGCGCCCGGCGGGGACGTAGGCCCCGGTGGCGTACGAGGCCTGCTCCGGCCAGTCGAGATCGAGATCCGAACCCGACGGGACGATCCACCACCACTGGTCGGCGTCGGCGAACACGCAGCCGGCGCGCGGCAGATGCGACATCAGCCGGAAGCCGTAACGCGCCGGCACGCCCACCGCGTCGCAGCCGAGACTCGCGGACAGGGCGGGCGGCAGCGGAAGCCGGATCCTGCCAGGGGCGGCGCCGTCCTCCTCCTCGGGACGGGCGCGACGCCCGCCGAGCAGCTGGGACAGGGCGTTCCTCAGCATGTCCGCTCCGGGCCGTAGGGGAGTTCGGCCCACACGATGCGTCCCGAGTGGTTCCCCGCGGCGTGGGAGCCCCAGGCGGCGCTCATGGAGTCGACGAGCAGCAGTCCGCGCCCGTGTTCCCCCTCGACGGTGAGGGACAGCCGCGGACCGCCGGGCTGGTGCCCCTGGTCCTGGACGGACACGCGCAGCCGGCCGTCGTCGCAGCGGAGCTCGCAGACGACGCGGGCGCTCGCGGTGTGCACCACCGCGTTGGTGACCAGCTCGGAGACGATCAGCACCGCCGCGTCGTAGGCGTCCCCGGTCAGCTGCCAGTCCGCCAGCCGGGCGCGTGTGAGGCGCCGGGCACCGGCCACCGACTCGGGGTGCGCCGGCAGCGCGAAGCAGTAACGGAGCGCTTCCGTCCCGGGGCAGAGGTCCATGAGCCGGGGGATGAGCGCACTGCCAGGTGCCACGACCGATTCCTCACAGTGGGGGCTGTGTCACGCCTCGCGACGCCCCGGAAGGGCGGACGCGATCACGCGAACTTGGTTCGGTCACCAACTCTCCCCCTGACAAGAACACTTGGCAAGAGGCACTCTGAAAAATTCAGAGTGACTGTGTCCCTGGAGCCGTGCGCATGGCACACTGCTGGCACACAGCGCATCGGGAGGTCTGAAGTGAGCGAACCGCGGTCCGCCCCGACCGTGGGCCAGGTCGTTCTCGGCAAGCGTCTGCAGGACCTGCGGGAGCGCGTCGGCCTGAGCCGCGATCAGGCGGCGAAGGTGCTCCGTGTCGCCCCGGGGACCATACGCAGGATGGAGACGGCCGAGGTCGGCCTGAAGATCCCGTACGTCCAGCTCCTCCTCAAGGCCTACGGGATCTCCGACGACGAGACGGACGCCTTCGTCGAACTCGCCGAAGAGGCCAACAAACCCGGCTGGTGGCAGCGCTTCCACGACGTGCTCCCCGACTGGTTCAGCATGTACGTCAGCCTGGAGGGCGCCGCGAGCCTCCTGCGCACCTACGAGCCGCACTTCGTCCCGGGGCTGCTGCAGACCGAGGACTACGCGCGGTCCGTCCTGCGCACCGGTGCGGTCGGCCAGACCCGGCCCGCGGACATCGAGCGCCACGTGGCGCTGCGGATGGAACGGCAGTCGCTGCTGACCAAGGCCGAGGCGCCGAAACTGTGGGTGGTGATGGACGAGACCGTCCTGCGCCGCCCCGTCGGCAGTCCCGACGCCATGCGTGCCCAGGTCGACCGCCTGCTCGAGGCGACCGACCTGCCCAACGTGACCCTCCAGATCGCCGAGTTCGCGACCGGCCATCACCCGGGCACGTACGGCCCGTTCGTCCTCTTCCGCTTCGCGGTCCCCGAACTCCCCGACATGGTCTACAGCGAGTACCTGACCGGCGCCGTCTACTTCGACGCGCGCCCCGAGGTGGCTTCCTATCTCGAGGTCATGGACCGCATGGCGGCTCAGGCCGCGACTGCACAACGCACGAAGGAAATCCTCAGGGACTTCCGCAAGGAGCTGTGATGAACCACATATACAACGGCATGCCGGCCGCCGACCTCGGCACCGAAGGCTGGTACAAGCCGTGGAGCGGTGGTAACGGGGGCAACTGCGTCGAGGCCATGAAGCTGGCGGACGGCAGGGTGGCGGTCCGCCAGTCCGAGGACCCCGACGGCCCCGCGCTCATCTACTCCAACGGAGAGATCGCCGCCTTCATCCAGGGCGCCAAGGCCGGGAAGGCCGATTTCCTCCTCACCTGACACACAGCCACACGCAGTCGCACCACACGCTGTTCGCCGAAGCCACCGACCAACGGAGTGCGTCATGACCGGGCAGGATCCCCGAGCGGCTGAGATCGACACCAGCAAACCGCATCCGGCGCGGATGTACGACTGGTTCCTCGGCGGCAAGGACAACTACCCGGTCGACGAACAGATGGCCCGGCAGCTGCTCGCCCTGGACGCCCGGGGCCGGGACATGGCCCGCGTCAACCGGGCGTTCATGCACCGGGCCACCCGCTGGCTCGCCGAGAACGGCGTCCGCCAGTTCCTCGACATCGGCTCGGGCATACCCACCGAACCGAATCTCCACCAGATCGCCCAGCGGGCCGCCCCGGACGCACGCGTCGTCTACTGCGACAACGACCCCATCGTGCTCGCACACGCGGCGGCGCTGCTGTGCTCCACCCCCGAGGGCGCGACCGAGTACATCCAGGCCGACGCCCTCCGGCCCGACGCCATCCTGGAGGCGGCCGGCAAGATCCTGGACTTCGACCGGCCGATCGCCCTCTCCCTCCTCGCCCTGCTCCACTTCGTCGACGACGAGGACGGTGCGGCCGAGCTCGTGGACCGGCTCGTCGAGCGGCTTCCCTCGGGCAGCTACCTCGTGCTCTCGCACACCACGGGTGACTTCGACCCCGAGGGCGCGGCCAAGGCCCGTGCCATGTACAAGGCGCGGGGGATGACGCTGAGGCCCCGGTCCCGCGCCGAACTCACCGCGTTCTTCCACGGCCTCGAACTGGTGGAGCCGGGCGTCTCGCTCTCCGCGGACTGGCGTCCTGAGCTCGGCGAGGCCATCGAGGTCCCCGGCCACGAGCCGATCCCCGGTTACGCGGGTGTGGCCCGCAAGCGCTGACCACCCCGCCCTCACTGCCGGCTGACCGACCGGGTGATGCCCGCGGCGATCGTGGTCGCGAGCAGCCACCCCGTCACGATCAGCAGGTACGAGAGCCACTGGTACCAGCCCTGGGGGCTGAACGCCTTCTCCTGCCCGAAGTCGATGATCGGCAGCAGCAGGTCCAGGGTGTAGAAGAGCGGGTTGAACGACGGTGCCTCGTCGGCCTTCAACGCGCGCGGATGGTGCGTCGCGTACGTCACGGAGCCGGCCAGCAGCAGCGAGAACAACCAGGCCGCCGCCCGTACGGGCCGGAAACCGTAACGTCAACCCCGGCCGCCCGCGGGCGCGTTCAGGTACCCGGCCGTCGCGACAGCCCGCACCGGCGGGCTCGGCGCGTCCACCGGCCCCCGCGACCGGCTACGCCGCGGCACCGGCCTCACCCCGGCGCGTACCGCCGACGGCGCTCCCCGGTTCGCCGGGCGGTCCGGACCGCAGGCCACAATGGACGTATGTCACGACGTACCTCACGCCCGCGCAGGCCGGACACCGTCACGGTGCGCTCCCCGCGGACCGACCCGGCCTCGCCGTGCCCGTGCGGGCTCCCGGCCACCTACGAGGAATGCTGCGGCCGATTCCACGCCGGCTCCGCCGCCCCGACGTGCGAGGCGCTGATGCGCTCGCGGTACACCGCCTTCGTCGTGCGGGACGCCGCCTACCTGCTGCGCACCTGGCATCCCGGGACCCGGCCGCCGTCGGTCGACTTCGACCCGGCGATGCGCTGGACGGGCCTGGAGATCCTGGACACGACGGAGGGCAGTGCCTTCCACACCACCGGCACGGTCACCTTCCGCGCGCACTACACGGACGACGGCCGCCCCGACGCACTCCATGAGAAGAGCCGGTTCGTGCGCCACGACGGGGCATGGGTCTACGCGTCTGCGGTCTTCATCGACTGAAACCCGTCGTACGGCCGCGCCCGTCCCTCGTGGCCGGCGGGGATCCGAACCCGGGCGCGCGGCCTCAGACCGCGGCCGGCGCCCGCTCGGACGGGGCCAGCTGCTGCGCCAGGTCCTCCGCGAGCAGCCGTTTGGCGATCACGTCGACCGCGGCCCGCAGCTGCCGGTCGTCGGGCCGGGCGCCGTCCTCGGCCAGCCGTTCGTTGAGCCAGCGGCCCCAGGCCGCCGAGATCGTGGCCGCCTCACGGCTGCCCGCCGCCGTGTGGGTGAAGAGGTGACCGTTCCCCGTGAGGTAGCCCTCCTCGATCATCCGGTCGAAGACGGGCACCAGCACCTCGGGCGGGATCCGGTGCCGGGAAGCGATCAGCCTGAGTCCCGCGTGGCCGACCATCCGGGTGAAGAAGTCGACCTGCATCACGGCCCAGGCGCCCGCCGTGTCGAGCCGGGTGTCGGACTCCGCGACGATGCGCCGGGCCGTGTCGGGCCCGGCCCGGCGCAGGATCCTGGCCACCGAGGCTTCGAGCACCTTCGTCGCGTCCCCGGTGCTCGGCTGGGCGAAGCCCTCGCCCATGTCGGTCGAGCCGGCCCGGGCGCTGTCGCGAAGCTTGACCTGCTTCAGGAAGAGCGAGACGACGAACCCCAGCAGGGCCACCGGCACCGTCCAGAGGAAGACCGTGTGCAGGGTGTCCGCGTAGGCCTGGGCCAGGGGCGCGGTCTGTCCGGCGGGCAGGGCGTGCACGGCCTGCGGACTCTCCGCGGCCCGCGCCAGCGACGCCGGATCGCCGCCCGCCAGCGCCGCCTGCTCGACGCCCTGCGCCAGGTTCGGCCGTAGCGCGTTGGCGTAGATCGTGCCGAACACCGCCGTGCCGAACGAGCTGCCGAGCGTACGGAAGAACGTCACGCCGGACGTGGCGGTGCCCAGGTCCGAGTAGTCGACCGTGTTCTGCACGGCGATCGTCAGCACCTGCATCGAGAGGCCGATGCCGATGCCCAGCACCAGCATGTACAGCGACTCCAGCCATACCCCGCTGCCCGGGCCCATGCGGGACAGCAAATAGAGCCCCGCCGCCATCACGAGCGAACCGATGACGGGGAAGAACCGGTAGTGGCCGGTCTTGCTCACCACGTTGCCGCTGAAGATCGAGGCGGCCAGCAGGCCCAGCACCAGGGGCAGGGTCCGCACCCCGGACAGGGTGGCCGAGTCCCCGTCCACGTACTGCAGATAGGTCGGCAGATAGATCATCGCGCCGAGCATGGCGAAACCCACGATGAAGCTCAGGATCGAGCAGCCCGCGAACACCGGGTTGCGGAACAGCCGCATCGGCAGCATCGGTTCCTTCGCCCGCGTCTCCACGAGGCAGAAGAGCGCCAGGGCGACGAGGCCTCCGACGAAGAGAGCGATGATGACCGGCGAGCCCCAGGCGTACTCGTTGCCACCCCAGCTCGTGCCGAGGATCAGCGCGCTGGCGCCGAGCGCGACCAGCGCGATGCCCAGGTAGTCGATGACCGGGCGCCCGGCCGCGCGTACGGACGGGATGTTGCGGGCGGCGGCGATGACCACGACGATCGCGATCGGCACATTGACGTAGAACGCCCAGCGCCACGTCAGATGGTCCGTGAACAGGCCGCCCAGCAACGGTCCGACGACCGTGGCGACGCCGAAGACGGCGCCGATCGCCCCCTGGTACTTGCCCCGGTCGCGCAGCGGGATGACGTCCGCGATCAGCGCCATCGAGGTGACCATGAGCCCGCCCGCACCGATGCCCTGAAGACCGCGCCAGATGATCAGCAGCAGCATGTTCGACGCGAGGCCGCACAGGAACGAGCCGGTGATGAAGATGACGGCGGAGATCTGGAAGATCAGCTTCCGGCCGAAGAGGTCGCCGAACTTGCCGACCAGCACCGTCGCCACGGTCTCCGCCAGCAGATAGGCCGTCACGACCCAGGACATGTGCTCCGCGCCGCCGAGGTCCGAGACGATCGTGGGGAGCGCCGTCCCCACGATCGTCTGGTCCAGCGCGGCGAGCAGGATCCCCAGCACGATCGTGGCGAACACGATGTTGCGGCGCCGGGGGTCGAGGACGGGTGGCGCTGCGGCACTCTGCGCGGCGGGGACGGTCTCGCTGGCAGTGGTCACCCTCGCACCCTCACACCCGTCCCTGCCCCACGCATGCGGGGGCAGGCCGGACGGGTCAGGCCAGCAGTTCCCGTACGGAGTCCTTCATCCGGTCCACGAACGCCTCGCGGAGCTCTTCCGGAATCCGGTCGAGCGACAGATACGGATTGAGGTCCTCCAGCTCCACCAGCAGCAGGTCGCCCTCAGGAGTCCGGCAGGCGTCCACCCGCTGGATGCCGTGCGTGAGGGTGTTCCACTCGACGAAGCGGTGCGCGAAGTCCAGGTCCGCAGAGGCCGGTGCGTACGGTTCGAGCACCCAGCGCCTCTCCGGACGGGGTGCGTGCAGGGCGTACTGGAAGTCGTGGTCGACGAAGTAGAAGGACACCTCGTAGCGGAAGTCGATCCGGGGCTGTACGAGCAGGGTGCCGTCGGCGCCCTCGGGAAGCTCCGGCTCCTCGGTGAACCGCAGCCCCACGGAGTCCGCCCCGAGCTTGGGCTTGACCACGTACCCGGCCGACCGGGGGAGCAGCCCGAGATCCGCCGCGCGGTCCACGGTCGGGATCACGGGGAAGCCGGCCCGGCTCAGATCGACCAGGTACTTCTTGCCGGCCATGTCCGCACGCCCGTCGAGCGTGTTGTAGACGCGGACCCCCGATTCCCGCGCGCGGGTGCGGAACGCGTCGTACGCCTCCTGATAGTGCAGTACCGGACCGCTGTTGCGGACGACGACCGCGTCGAACCCGTCCAGCAGCGACGCGGCGTCCCGGGGGTGACAGAGTGCGACGTCGAAGGTCTCGCGGAGCCTGGACGTCAGGAAGATGTCCTCGTCGCAGTAACGCCTTCCGCGCGCCTCATAGGCGAGATCGGTGACGAACAGGACGGACGGACGTGGTGCGCCGGACGAGGCGATCAAGAAGACTCCCAGGGGGTTCGGTATCGGGCCGGCTGTCGACGACGTGCTGGTGCTGCCCGTCCACCGCCGTGAGGCACCCTGATCTCTGCCCCGCAGGAGTCACACGTGTCACACGTGTCCCAGGCGTCGTCACCGCCCGACATTCTCTCTCCCGCCGTCGCCGCCGGTCCCTACGGGGCCTGCCGGGCGATGCGCGAGAGCGCCCCGCTGATCCACCACGCCGGCGCCACGGCGTTCTCCGCGGCCACCGCCACCTCGCGTTCGCGCTGGGCCGGCCCTTCTGCGTGGGTGCGCTGCCGGCCAGGCCGAGGCCGGGGCCGGGGTGAACCGGCTGCGCGACGCGATCTCAGCCGATCCGCGCGCACAGGTCGTCGGCCAGGACCCGCTGCACCACCTCGTCCACCACCGGCTCGGTGTGGACCGGGACGTCGCAGCGGGCGCCGGCCGGCAGGTCGTAGGGCGGAGCCGGGGACGGCTCCCAGCCGTCGGGCCCGGACGAGGCCGACACGGGGGCCGTCCCCAGGGCCATGGTCACGAGAACGGCCGCGGCCAGGCTCGCGCGTCGCATGGGGCCTCCGTCCGGGGAGGCGCGTCCGGCACGGCGGACCCGCCTCCCCGGACGGCCCGCCGCATCGCACGATCGTGCCCTGTACGGCCGTCAATGTCAGCGGATGTGACGCCCCGAAATGGCCCTGGCGATGACCAGTCGCTGGATCTCGCTCGTGCCCTCGAAAATCGTGTAGATCTTGGCGTCGCGGTACATCCGCTCCACCGGGTGCTCCCTGCTGTACCCGGCGCCGCCGAGAATCTGGACCGCCTTCTCCGTCGCGGAGACGGCGAGTTCGCCCGCGCGGAGCTTGGACATGGAACCCTGGCCGGCGTCGAAGGTCCGGTCGTTGCGGGCCATCCACGCGGCCTGCCAGATCAGCAGGCGTACGGCCTCGATCTCCGTACGGATGTCCGCGAGGGCGAAGGCGATCGACTGGTTCTCGATGACGGGCCGGCCGAAGGCCTCGCGCTCTCCGGCGTACTCCAGCGCGTACTCGTACGCGGCCCGGGCGATGCCCAGCGCCTGTGCGCCCACGGTGGGGCGGCTGACCTCAAAGGTCGCCATCGCCGCCTGGCCCTTGGCGTTGCCGCCCTCACGGGCGCGGGCGAGCCGGGAATCCAGCTTCTCCTTTCCGCCGAGCAGACAGTGCCCCGGGACGCGTACGTCGTCGAGGAAGACGTCCGCCGTGTGCGAGGCGCGCAGGCCGAGCTTCTTGACGGTGCGGCCCGCCTCCAGGCCCCTCGTGCCGGGCGGCACGATGAACGCGGCCTGTCCCCGGGCGCCGAGCGAGGGGTCGACCGAGGCGACCACCACATGGATCTCGGCGATCCCGCCGTTCGTGATCCACGCCTTCTGGCCGGAGAGCACCCACTCGTCCTTGGCCTCGTCGTAACGGGCCCTGGTGGCCATCGCGGAGACGTCGGAACCGGCCTGTGGCTCGGAGACGCAGAAGGCCGCCACCTTGGGGTCGTCCTCGTCGCCGTAGCACTGCGGCACCCACTCGGCGAGCTGGTCGGGCGTGCCGGAGGCGAAGATGCCGGCGACCGCGAGCGAGGTGCCGAAGAGAGCCATGCCGATACCCGCATCGCCCCAGAAGAGCTCCTCGTTGGCGATCTGGAGGGAGAGCCCGCTCGGGTCCCCGTACATGTCGGCGAGCGACTCGAACCCGTACAGACCGATCCTGGCGGCCTCCTGGATGACCGGCCACGGGGTCTCCTCGCGGGCGTCCCATTCGGCCGCCGCGGGGCGCACCACCTGGGCGGCGAAACCGTGCACCCAGTCGCGCAGGTCCTGCTGTTCCGGTGTCAGGGCGAGGGAGAAGTAGCTCATGGGCTCAGGCCTTCGGGATGTCGAAGTAGCGGGTCAGGCCCGAGGCCAGGCCGACGTCACCGGCGACCTTCAGCTTGCGCATCATGAACATCGTCACGGGATTGCCGTTGCCGGAGACCAGTTTGAGGAAATCGGCGTCACCCATCACCAGGGTCGTGCGGGGCTCGGCTCCGGAGCGGCCGGCGCTCACCGTGCAGGCGCCGTCGGCTATGGAGGTCTCGTAGACCTCCTCGCTCTCGCCGGTGATCTTCCAGCGGATCAGGGCCTTCAGCTGCCCGGCCGCCTCCGGACGGAACTGCTGCTTCATCCGGCCGAAGACCTCGCTCAGCACCCGGGCACGCAGGTCACCGTGCATGACCTCGCCGAGCTCCCTGGCGGACAGGCCCTTGACGATCCGCGCGAACTCCTCCGGGGAGACGGCGGCGAAGTCGAGCCCGGACAGTTCGTCGGAGAGGTTGCCGCTGCTGTTGTCGGACACGCCAAATCCTTACTCCAGAGTAAACTTACTTCTGAGTAAGGTAAGGCGGCCGCAGCCGCTTCGCAAGGAGCGTCAGAAGGCGCTGTCCGGATGCACCGCGAGATGCGGGTGATGGGCGGACAGCACCTTGTTGGCCCAGGCGAGCTCGGACAACGCCTGCTCGCGGTCCGCCTGGTCCTCGATGCCGAGCCTCGGTCCCCGGAACCTGCGCACCTCGCGGGCGGCGCAGTCGGCGTCGAACTCCGCCTGCAGGATGTGCGGCGGAGTGCAGGAGCCGATGAGCGCGGCGACCCGGTCGGGGATCGGCACGGGGACGAGGAGGTGCGAGGCGGTCATGGGGGGTTCCCTCTCGGATGGTTGGCCAGGAGGTGGTGCTCCGCGACGGCCGGTGGGCCGCCGCTCCTCCCTATGTAACGGGACGCAGTTCCGGGTTTCTCGTTGAGAACGTCTCCGTGTCGCAACCGTTTGGGACTGACCGTCTATTTCGCGTTACCTGGCGGTAAGTTGACTCCGCGTGCTGCGTGTGATGCTCCCTCAGTTGAGTGACTGGCCGCTGCGCTCCCGTAACTTCAGGGCGCGTAGCACCGCTTCGGTCGAGAAGCGGCTCTCGGGGTCGGTGAGCTGGTCCCCGAAGATGGCTTCGAGGCTGCGCATCCGGTAGCGGACCGTCTGCGGGTGCACATCCAGGAGTTCACCCATCTGAGCAGCGGTGCCACGGGTGTCGAACCAGATCCGCAGCGTCTCGATCAGCCGCTCGCGCCGTGTGGTGCTGATGCCGGAGACGGCGGACAGCTCACGCTCGGCGAGCTGGTCCAGGAGCGCGGTGTCCGAGAGCAGCCAGAGCGTCACGAGGTGCTCCTCGCAGAGTATGACGGGCGCGTCGTCGATGACCCCCGCGTCGACCAGTTCCAGCACGCGGCGGGCCCAGCGGATCGAGTCGGCGGCGAGCGCCGTGGGCACGGTCAGCCCGATCGCGGCGCCCCCGCCCGGGATCGTCCGGTCGAGCATCTCTCTGCGCGCGTCGTCCATGGGCCCGGGTATCAGCAGGTGCGGCTGCGGGTCGCCGGGGTCGATCAGGACGTCGTGGTCCGCGCTGATCCGGTCGAGGCCGGACGGTGCGCGCACCGCGACGAGAGTGACCTGCTCGGGCATGGTCCATCCGGTCTGCTCGCACAGCTCGGCAATGGCGCTGCGGGGCACGGGTCTGCCCGTGAGGATCAGATGCAGCAGCCGGCGGCGTACCGCCTCGCTCTGCTGGTCGGACTGGGCCTGCACCTCCAGGTAGCCCTCGCGGGACAGTGACTCGAGCTCGTCCACGTACGCGAACAGCGCGTCGGCGAAGCTGAGCATCAGCGCCGGCGAGAAGTTGTAACTCCGGCCCACCTTCTTCGCCCGCCGCAGCGCGACGCGCGCGCCCAGCCGGTACGCGCCCTGCAGGGCGTCCATGGTGCGGCCCTCGTACGCCTCGAACCTGCCGAACCTCCGGCACATGTCGTCGCGCAGGACCGTGGGGGCCGTGGGTTCGGCGACGAGATCGACGAAGGAGGAAAGGCTCTGTTCGACACCCAGCCGGATCGAGGCGCCGTTCGGTCCGTTGAGCAGACGCGCGTATTCCGGATAGGCACGGGTCACCTCCATGCCTATCTCTTTGATCAGGCTCGGCAGTTCGGGCCGCATGATCGCGGCGAACTCCTGGGGGAGGGGCCCCAACGGGTCTCCGGTGTCCAGCGGCTGGATAAGTCTCGGCATGACCGTCCCCTCGCTTTCCTGGGCCCGGCGTGGGTGGAGCAGGTGGGGGAAAGCGCTCCCACGGACCGACAGGTGTATACCAACATCGGCGCCGAAGATAGACCAAGTCGGGCAGGGTGCACACCGTCTGGACAAGATCGAAGTGCATGGGGCACACAACATGGCCCCGGTGTGAGGCTTCGGTGCAGGTGGGACGGTAAATGCTCACTTCCGGACAATGTTTTCGGCCGTGGGCTGTGCCAGGGGTGCCCGTGCGGCGCTCCGGCAGCCGCACCGCCGGCCGTCCTGGACGGTTCTGTATGCCCCTCGCATGCACCCTTTGATCATGTCCAGGCGTCCCGGGGCGCGGTCGCGCCGAGTCGGGCGATCCCTGCCCCACACGACATTTCCGAGGGATATTGCGCACCAAGTGACAAGTGGGCGGGGTGAATTAGTGACCTACTGACGAGGAAAAAAAATCGCCGGACCAATCTTGACGCACAGGATTGTGCTCGAAGTTTCCCGCAAGTAACGTCACGCCCTGTCACAGAACGTGTGTGGCTGAAAGCGCAGCACGGCCCCCACGCAACACGATTCATCGCGGCACTCCCTGCGCCTTTGCAGGAATTCGGGTGCCTTCCCCGCAACAGTGCACACGCACTGGCGAATCGGAGGAACTCACTGTGCGCAACTCCCTCAGAAAGATCGCGATCGCGGCCGGTGCCGCCGCAGCCGCTGTAACGCTCGGCGCCACCACCGCCACCGCCGGCGTGGCCGCCCCGACCTGGACCGTCACCCCCGCGCCCTCGCCGGTGGCGGTCTCGGCCACCAACTCCGGCACCGTCTCTCTCAGCCTCAACGGCATCCCGCTGACGTGTACGACATCGGCGGCCAACGCCGTGCTGGCGACCGCCTCCGGTACCTCGAACGTGACGGTCGGCACCATCGCTCCGCTGACCTGGAGCGGGTGCACCAGTCCGTTCGGACCGGTGACACCGACCGCCAACACCTCCCCGGCGTGGCAGCTGAAGGCGAACAGCTACAGCGCCGGAACCACCACCGGTTACATCTCCGGAGTGAAGGCCACGCTGACGGTCCTCACGTGCACCTTCACGGTGACGGGCAACGTCACCGCCGGCTACAACAACACCAGCGGTCAGCTCACGATCGGCAACAACGCCACCTACCAGCTGACCGTCGCCACCGTCACCCCGGGTTGCGCCGGCATCGCGGCCGTGGGCCAGCACCCGACCTACACCGCCAAGTACAACGCGGTCAAGACGGGTACCACCATCAAGCCCGGCATCGTGTACACCCCCTGACCCGGTCACGAGCCACTCAGGAATGAGCAGGAATCGCACGGCGGGGTCCGCCCGCCGTGCGATCCCCGTGCCCACCAGCCCGTTACCGGAACGGAGGAGCCGGCTGTGCACAGATCTCCCGGGACTCTCGCCACGGCGGCGGGTGCCGCCGTCGCCGCGGTCACCTTCGCGGCACCCGCCGCCACGGCGGGCGTCGCGGCGTCGACCTGGACCGTCGGCCCGAGCTCGGTGCAGACCTTCTCCGCCGACTCCGGGGCCGTCCGGATCCAATGGGGCCTCAGCGCCGGCATTCCTCTGGCGTGCAAGTCATCGGCGGCGCGGGGCGACCTGGCGTCAGCCTCCGGCACCGCAGACGTGCAGATCGGCACCATTGCCCCGATGACATGGAGCAACTGCTCCAGCCCGTTCGGCCCAATGAACCCTGTGGCTGACACATCCACCCCGTGGAAGTTGATGGCGAACAGCTACACCGCCGGTGTCACCAGGGGATACATCTCGGGTGTGAAGCTCAGGTTGCAGATGCTCACCTGCACCATGGTGGTCTCGGGCCGACTCGCCACCACCTACACCAACTCCACCGGGCAGCTGCAGGTCGACAACGACGACACCTACCGGCTCACGGTGGCCACGACCACTGCGGGGTGTGCCGGGCTCGCCGCGGTGGGCGACAACTGGGTGTACGAAGCCCGCCATTCGGTGACCACGCCGAGCGGCGGCAGCACCAGGCCGAGCATCGTGTACACCCCCTGATCCGGCCGCACACCAGTCCTGAGCGAGCAGGCATCCCGTTGCGGGTCCACCCGCCGCGCGATGTACGTCCGACCGGTCCGAAAGGGGACATCGTCAGTGAGAGGCACTCGTACGACGGGAGCACGCAGGCGCACGGCGCGGGGCGCGGCGGTGGCCACCGCGGTGCTGCTGGGAAGCATGGTCCCCGGTGCGCAGGCCGCAGTCGGTGTGCAGGATGTCGATACGGAGCTGGCTTACACTTGCGGCCTTCCGGAGGGCGAGCAGCCGGTGAAGGTCGTCGTCACCGCCAAGGTTCCCGAGTCCGCTCAGGCAGGACAGACGATCCAGCCCGAGGACCTGGGGCTGGACCTGACGCTGCCCGAGGGCGCGGCGGCCGCACTTTCCGGCTCCGGAGCGGCGACCGTGAGTGCGGAGGCGCAACTCTCGGTAGACGTCGTCCAGGGGGATCAGCGCGCCCGGACGGAGTGGATCGGGAAGACCGCCGATCCGGCACCGGTCCCCGAAGCGGGCGACCTGGCGCTGAGTACGTCGGGGAGCGTCCCCTACGTGAAGCCCGAGGCGCCCGGTGACCTGGCATTCGAGGCGGGCGCCCTCTCCGTGGAACTCGCTCTCAAGAAGGCCGACGGGGCACCGGCCGAGCCGCCGGCCCTGTCCCTGAGCTGCGCGTTGGACGCCGGGCAGGAGGCCACGCTGGCAGAGGTGCCCGTGAGCGGTGGGGGCGGGGAGCCGGGGGCGGAGCCCACCCCGACCGGATCCTGGCCCGAGGAAGAGGTAACAGGCGGAGACGAGGACCTCCCGAAGGTCGGAACTCCGGCGCGGCCCGCTGCGGCCGATGCGCCTCCGTGTGCGGGCGATCCGAGTGACTACATGGGCATGGTCGCCTTTGTCACCGGCTACGCCAACGTGGCAAAACTCAAGGGGGCGACCAAATTCCCGTTGGCCTGTGCGCGGATCACGCAGGGCGAAAGCAGGGTCGTACCCGAGGGTGAGTTCCTGCACGTGTACCAGGACTCGGCGGTCGACCTCGACCACGAGGGGAAGCCACAGCTCCCGCCTGCATCCGGCACCTTCTTGACGTTCGGATTCATGCCGACGACCGCGACGCTGGAAATGACGCAGATCCCCCCGAGAACCAACCCTGACGGGACTCGTGTCCCGAACATCAAGTCCGACCTGGCGATCAACATCGCCGAGGGCTCGACCAAGGCCGTGACGGCGGTGACTCTCGAGCTGATGCTCAGGCTCCGTGACGTCGAGGTCAACGGCGTGCCCTTGGACGTGGGTGACAACTGCCGCACCAGTAAACCCTTCACCCTGAGACTGGAGGGGCACATGACGCTGAAGGACGGAGTCCAGGTGGGGTACACCCTGGCGACCGGGGGCGAGCTGACCGGAGCGGTGACACTGCCTCCCTTCAGCGGGTGCGGTGCCGACGAGGACCTGGACAACATCTTCACCGCGTCCCTGTCCGGAGTGCCCGGCTACGTCAAACAGGTGCAGGGGGCTCCTTGTGCGCCCTCTCAGCACACGCCCGGTGCCGGTGGCGTGTGCACGGACGCCTACGAGCCGACGGACACGCCCGAAGCCAGCCGTTGACCCGAATCCGCACGACCAACCGCACCAACACAGCAATCCCCCGACCCGCCTCACGAATTGAGGGAACGATGAGATCTGCCTCGAAGACCTGGATCAAGGCCACCGGCGCCGTCGCCGCGTCCGCCGCGCTGGTCATGCCCCTGACCGCGTCGCCGGCCGGTGCCGCCCCTGCCGCAGCGACCCAGCTCAACGGCAGCTGGGCACCGTTCGACCGCTGTCCGGTGGATGCCCCCGCGATGCTCGCGGCGGACGGCGACACGGACGTCCCCCTGTGCGTGACGTCGACCTCGCCCAACGGGTCGATCAAGCTGGGCAAGACCGAGGCGACGACCGGCTCGACGAACCTGCAGTTCGGTGTCATCCAGCACCCGGCCGACGGGACCTACACGGTCGTCCCGCCGCCGGCCGGATCCCTCATCACCGGCAAGACCACCATCCCCGGCGGGCTGCTCGGCATCATGTGCCCCAGCAACGTCCCCGTGGTCTCGGCCGTCTGCGGGCAGATCACCAACGCCACCCTGAACAAGGTGACCGCGACGGTCGAGTCGGCCGGCACGCCGACCGACTTCAGCCTGGTCGCGGGCATATCCTCCGGGCCGATCGTCAAGCTGCCCGTCAAGATCCGCCTGGAGAACCCGCTGCTCGGCTCCAACTGCTACATAGGAAGCAGCAGTAACCCGGTGCTTCTGCGTCCCGGAAACATCAGCGCCCCCAGCTTCGCGGCCTCACGATTCAACGCTGACGGCACGGCGAACCCGGACGAGGGCTCGCTGATCCAGATCGCCCTGTCCGGGGCGGCCCAGGGTGACAGCCAGTTCTCGGTGCCGAAGGCGAGCGGCTGCGGCCTCGGCGGACTTCTCAGCTGGGCGATCGACCTCAAGGTCGGCCTGCCCGCCGCCGCCGGCTCGAGCAACCTCGTTCTCAACGACGCCAAGACCTACACGGCAGGTCTCACCGCTCCGGGACTGTCGGTGCCCGACGCCGGCAAGGAGCTCTCCGAGAGCTGGCACTCCGCGGTGAAGTAGCCGCACGGAACGGTGCGGGCGCCGCAGCCGGCTTCTTGTCATTCCGTGCGTCCCGCCCTTGAGTGCCCAAGAGCCCGCCCCGACCGAATGAACCCTGGTCGGGGCGGGCTTCGGCGTGTCCGGGGCGGGGCTCCGATGCCCGCGGCTTCGGCCCGCAGGTCCTCACTTTTCGATAGGTTTCGCGTCCTGATTGCTCATTGCTTCACAAGAAAACGGTGCTGTGCAATTACCTGGGAGAAAGTTCGTGAAGTGCTATTGCGGACTTAGGTTACCGGCCCGTAGCGTCCGGCTTGAGCAGATCGGAAAGGCGTCCGTACCTGCTCGTTCGACGCACGTGGAGTCCTGGTCGTGCCCCCTTGACCCGGGATTCCTTCGGGAGTTCCCCCGGTCCTGAACCCTCTCGCCGGGGCGGGGTGCTCCCAACTGCTGGGGTCTCGTGGCTCCGGCCCCCCTGGGCCGCGGGACCCCGGTGCAGTCGGAGAGCTTGCGCAGAATCCGACAAAGTCGCCGGGCGGGTTTGTCATTCGGTGACAAATGATCCACCCGGAGATCCACTTCCGCCGATTCCCGCTGTTCAACGGCTTGTCCTGGCGGATTCGACGGACTTAACGTGCGCCTCCTGGTGCATGTGTGACGAGTCGCCATTGCTTTTACCGGAGCCGGAGCGCTGACAGATGACGTCGTTCACCACCACTTCGAGGGAGGGCCGATGGGTATCGAAGTAGTCGTCGAAGGCCTGACGAAGTCCTTCGGCAAGCAGAACATCTGGCAGGACATCAGTCTCACGCTGCCGGCCGGTGAGGTGAGTGTCATGCTCGGGCCTTCCGGCACCGGGAAAACCGTGTTCCTGAAGTCCATCATCGGACTGCTGAAACCGGAAAAGGGCCGTGTCCTCATCAACGGCGTCGACATGGTGAACAGCCCCGAGCGCGAAATCATGGAGACCCGGAAACTCTTCGGCCTCATGTTCCAGGACGGCGCACTCTTCGGCTCGATGTCGCTCTTCGACAACATCGCCTTCCCCCTGCGTGAGCACACCCGCAAGAAGGAGTCCGAGATCCGCCGCATCGTCATGGAGCGGATCGACATCGTGGGACTGCTGGGCGCCGAGGGAAAGCTGCCGGGCGAGATATCCGGCGGCATGCGCAAGCGGGCCGGTCTCGCCCGTGCCCTCGTCCTGGACCCGCAGATCATCCTCTGCGACGAGCCGGACTCCGGGCTCGACCCGGTGCGTACGGCCTACCTCTCGCAGCTCCTCATCGATCTCAACGCCCAGATCGACGCGACGATGCTCATCGTCACCCACAACCTCGACATCGCGGCCACCGTCCCCGACAACATGGGGATGCTGTTCTGCCGCAACCTCGTCACCTTCGGCCCGCGCGAGGTTCTGCTCACCAGCGACATGCCCGTCGTCTCGCAGTTCCTCGCCGGACGCCGCGAAGGCCCCATCGGCATGTCCGAGGAGAAGGACGCGGCCACCCTCGCAGCGGAGCAGACCAACGGCTTCGGTCACACGGCCGGGCCGCGCACCGTCGTACCGCAACTGGAGCCCTCACCCGGACTGCCCGTACGGCAGGGCGCCCTGCGCCGCCGGGAGCGCGTCCTCTCCATGATGGGCCAGCTGCCGGACGCCGCCCGTACGGCCATCATGAACAGCTACACGCCGACCTTGGACGGTGGGCGCCGATGACGGCACCGCTGCCCGTACGGCCGCCCGAGCCGGCCGCCGAGGAGGCACGGGAGAAGACACCGCGGCAGAGGCCGCCCTCGCGGCTCCTCGCGCCGCTGCGTCAGACCGGCCAGCTGTTCGCCCTCGCCCTGGCGGTCGCCCGGGCCATCTTCCGGCGTCCTTTCCAGGTAAGGGAGTTCATCGAGCAGTTCTGGTTCGTCGCCAGCGTCACCATCCTGCCCGCCGCCCTCGTCTCCATCCCGTTCGGCGCGGTCATAGCGCTCCAGGTCGGCTCCCTCACCGAACAGCTCGGCGCCCAGTCCTTCACCGGTGGGGCCAGCGTCCTGGCCGTCATCCAGCAGGCCAGTCCGCTCATCGTGGCGCTGCTGATCGCCGGGGCGGCCGGCTCCGCCATCTGCGCCGACCTGGGTTCCCGCAAGATCCGCGAGGAGCTCGACGCCATGGAGGTCATGGGCGTCTCGCCCATCCAGCGACTCGTCGTCCCCCGGGTGCTGGCCACCATGCTCGTCGCCGTCCTGCTCAACGGCCTGGTCTCCGTCGTCGGCACCCTCGGCGGCTACTTCTTCAACGTGATCATGCAGGGCGGGACCCCCGGCGCCTACCTCGCGAGCTTCTCCGCCCTGGCCCAGCTGCCCGACCTGTACATCGGTGAACTCAAGGCGCTGATCTTCGGTTTCATCGCGGGCATCGTCGCCGCGTACCGGGGACTGAACCCGCGCGGTGGCCCGAAGGGCGTCGGGGACGCGGTCAACCAGTCCGTCGTCATCACCTTCATGCTGCTGTTCGCCGTCAACATGGTCCTCACGGCGATCTACCTGCAGATCGTCCCCCCGAAGGGGGGCTGAGCGATGTCGATGCTCGGCTGGCTGGACCGCTCCGGCGAACAGCTCACCTTCTACGTACGCGCCCTGATCTGGATCCCGAGGACCCTGCGCCGCTACCTCAAGGAGGTGCAGCGGCTCCTCGCCGAGGTCGCTTTCGGAAGCGGCGGTCTCGGGGTCATCGGCGGAACCATCGGCGTGATGATCGCGATGACCCTCGCCACCGGCTCGGTCGTCGGTCTCCAGGGGTACGCCGCCCTCGACCAGATCGGCACCTCCGCCTTCACCGGCTTCATCTCCGCCTACTTCAACACCCGGGAGATCGCCCCGCTCGTCGCGGGCCTCGCCCTCTCCGCAACCGTCGGCGCCGGCTTCACCGCCCAGCTCGGCGCGATGCGGATCAACGAGGAGGTCGACGCGCTGGAAGCGATGGGTGTGCGCTCCATGCCGTACCTCGTCACCACACGCATCATCGCCGGCGTCGTCGCCATCATCCCGCTCTACGCGATCGGGCTGCTCTCCTCCTACCTGGCCTCCCGCTACATAACGGTCCTGTTCAACGGGCAGTCGGCGGGCACCTACGACCACTACTTCAATCTCTTCCTCTCCCCGGACGACGTCCTGTTGTCGGTGCTCAAGGTGCTGATCTTCAGCGTGCTGGTGATCCTCGCCCACTGCTACTACGGCTTCCACGCGACCGGCGGCCCCGCCGGCGTCGGAGTGGCCGTGGGCCGGTCGGTGCGGAACGCCATCGTGCTCATCAGCGTCACCGACTTCTTCCTCTCGCTCGCCATCTGGGGCGCGACGACCACGGTGAAGGTGGCCGGCTGATGTCCTCCTCCACGGCGCAGACGGTGCGCCGCAGACTCGCGGGCGTGACCTTCGTGCTCGTGCCCGCCGTCCTCGTATGGGTGTCGGTCTCGGTGTACGAGAAGGACTTCGCCGACGACGCCACAGTGACGGTGCGCACCGGAAGTGTCGGTAACGAGATGCACGACAACGCCGAGGTGAAGCTGCGCGGCGTCGTGATCGGCGAAGTGCGCCACATCGCGGCCGACGGTGACGGGGCCCGGCTCACCCTCGCCATCCAGCCGGACCGGCTCGGCCGGATCCCGGCCGACGTCACCGCCCAGATGCTGCCCACCACCCTCTTCGGGGAGAGGTACGTGGCTCTCGTGCCTCCCGCGGTCCCCTCCGCCGAGACCCTGCGGGCCGGGGCGGTGATACCGCAGGACCGCTCCAGCAACGCGATCGAGCTGGAGGAGGTACTCGACAACGTCCTGCCGATGCTGACCGCCGTCAAGCCGGAGAAGCTCGCCGCGACCCTGGGCGCAGTGTCCCAGGCGCTCGAGGGACGCGGTGACAAGCTCGGCGACACCTTGGTCACCCTCGACGCGCACCTGAAGGAGTTCAACCCCCAACTCCCCACGCTCAACGCGGACATCAAGGAACTGGTCAAGGTGAGTCATCTCTACGCCGACGCCGCCCCCGACGTCCTGGAGGCGCTCACCGACTTCACCACCACCAGCGGCACGATCGCCGAGCAGCAGGCGGAACTGGCCGACCTGTACGGATCCACCACCGCCTCCGCGAACGACGTCACCGCTTTCCTGCGGAAGAACAAGGACAACCTCATCCGTCTCTCCGCATCCGGCCGCCCGACACTGGAACTCCTCGCCGAGTACTCCGACTCCTTCCCCTGCACCCTGCGCACGATGGCCGGGTTCGTCCCCGCCATGGACAAGGCCCTCGGCAAGGGCACCGACAAGCCGGGACTGCACGTCACCGTCAAGGCGGTGGAGTCCAAGGGCAAGTACGTGGCCGGCAAGGACACCCCGGTCTACGACGCCACCGGCGGCCCGCACTGCTACTCGGTGCCGTACACCGGCAGGGCGGTCCCGACCGCCGACGCGCGAAAGGTCTCCGACCCGCCGCGGAACACAGGTGACGCGGGACCGGCCGAAGCGCCCGCAGCCACCGAAAGTGCGCTCGGCATGCCGAACTCTCCCCAGGAGAGCCGGCTCGTCAACGAACTCGTCGCCCCCTCACTCGAAGTCCAGCCGCGGTCCCTGCCCGACTGGAGCAGCGTGCTCATCGGTCCGGCCTTCCGCGGCGCGGAGGTGAAGCTCAAGTGAAGCGCCGCTCCCTCGCGGGACCGCTCGCGAAATCCCTCGTCTTCGTGGTGGTGACCGCACTGGCCACCACCGTCCTCGGCCTGTCCATCGCCAACACCGGCGTCGGCGACACCACCTCGTACAAGGCCAGGTTCACCGACGCCACCGGACTGGTCGTCGGTGACAGCGTCAGGATCGCGGGCGTCAAGGTCGGGCAGGTCGAGTCCATCCGGGTCGCCGACAGACGGCAGGCCGAAGTCGGCTTCGCCGTACGCAGGGGCCGCGAGCTGCCCGCCTCGGTGACCGCGTCGATCAAGTACCTCAACATGGTCGGCCAGCGCTACATCGACCTCGACCAGGGCGCCGGGCCGGTGGGGGCGACCTTCGGATCCGGGGCGACGATCCCGCTCTCGCGGACCACGCCCGCGCTCGACCTCACCCAGCTCTTCAACGGCTTCCAGCCCTTGTTCGAAGGACTCTCCCCGCCGGACGTCAACCAGCTCGCCGGGTCCATCGTGCAGGTCCTCCAGGGCGAGGGCGGCACCGTCGACAGCATCCTCTCCCACGTCGGATCACTGACCGGCACCGTCGCGGCCAAGGACAAGGTGATCGGTGAGGTGATCAAGAACCTCAACACGGTCCTCAAGACCGTCAACGACCGCGAGGCCGGCTTCGACGACCTCGTCGTCACCCTCGAGAAACTCGTCAAGGGCTTCTCCGGCGACCGCAAGCCGCTCGGCGACGCGGTCACGGCGATGGGGGCACTCACCACCGTCACCGCGGACCTCCTCCAGGACGGCCGTGCACCGCTCAAGAAGGACATCGCGCAGCTGGGCCGGCTCACCGGACAGCTCGACAGGAACGCACCGAAGATCGAGAGCTTCCTGGAGAAGACGCCCGCCAAGATGGAGGCGATCACCCGTCTCACCTCCTACGGGTCCTGGCTCAACCTCTACCTCTGCGAGGCGAAGGTCACCGGTGTGACGACCGAGGACGGCAGCGCCCCGCCCACCGGCATCACGATCGGCGGATCGAGGTGCACGGGATGAGGATCAAGCCCGTACGGGAACGCAACCCCGTCGCCATCGGCGTCATCGGGCTCGTCGTCCTGGCCCTGGTCGGCCTCGCCGCCTACCGGGCCGACGCACTGCCCTTCATCGGCGGCGGCACCGCCTACAGCGCCGACTTCAGCGAGTCCGCCGGTCTGGACACCGGCGACGAGGTGCGGATCGCCGGCGTGAAGGTGGGAGAGGTCACCGGAGTCTCACTCAACGGCGCCAAGGTGAAGGTCGACTTCAAGGTGAAGGACGCCTGGATAGGCAACTCCTCCACCGTCGGCATCGCCGTCAAGACCCTTCTGGGCGAGAAGTACCTGGCGGTGGACCCGCTCGGCGACGCCCCGCAGGACCCGGACTCCCGCATCACGTCGAGCCGCACGACCTCCCCCTACGACGTCACCCAGGCGTTCAACGGGCTCGGCGAGACCATCGAGGAGATCGACACGGCCCAGCTCGCCCAGAGCTTCCGGACCATCTCGGACACCTTCAAGGACTCGCCGCCCGACGTACGCAGCGCCGCGGAAGGGCTCTCCGCCCTGTCCAGGACGGTCTCCGAACGCGACGCGCAGCTCGCCACCCTCCTCAAGGGCAGCAAGCAGCTCACCAAGACGCTCGCCACCAAGAAGAGCAGCTTCGAGACCCTCCTGGAGGACGGCAACCTGCTCCTCGGCGAGATCCAGGCCAGGCGCGACTCCATCCACCTGCTGCTCACCGGCACCCGGGACCTCGGCACACAGCTCACCGGTCTCGTCACCGACAACAACAAGCAGCTGCAGCCCACCCTCGATTCGCTGGGGCGGGTCACCACCGTCCTGGTGAAGAACCGCAAGAGCCTCGACAAGGTGCTCTCCATGGCCGGCACCTACAACCGGCTCGTCGGCAACACCCTCGGCAACGGCCGCTGGTTCGACAACTACGTGTGCGGGGTCGTCCCGAAGGACTACCTGCCGAAGGGCACACCCCCGAAGAACGACTGCATGCCGCCGAAGCAGGGGGGCCGCTGACATGAGACGCACCCGCATCACCGGCATCGGCGCCGGACTCGCCGTCGTGGCCGTGGCCGTCGGCTCGGGCGTGACGGCCATGGAGCAGGAGGGCACGACCACCATCACCGCCTACTTCGACCGGGCCACCGGTGTGTACCCGGGGTCGGACCTTCGGGTCCTCGGGGTGAAGGTGGGGACCGTCGAATCGGTCGACCCGCGCGGCGAGGAGGTCCGGATCACGCTGCGGCTCGACGAGGGAGTCAGTGTTCCCGCGGACGCGCACGCCCTCGTCGTCGCCCCCAGCCTCGTCGCCGACCGGTACGTGCAGCTCGCTCCGGCCTACACCGGGGGAGCGCGGCTGGAGGGCGGTGCCGTCCTGCCCGCCGCCGGCAACGCCACACCCATCGAGGTCGACCAGCTCTACGAGTCGATCACCGAGCTCTCCACGGCACTCGGCCCCGACGGCGCCAACGCCGACGGAGCGCTCTCCGAACTCCTGAAGACCGGCTCCGAGAACCTCAAGGGCAACGGAGAGGCGATCGGGGACTCCATCGAGCAGTTCGGCAAGGCGACCAAGACGCTCGACAGGAGCAGCGGAAACCTCTTCGGCACGCTGTCCCACCTCCAGACCTTCACCACCATGCTCAAGGAGAAGGACGGTGAGGTGCGGGCCGCGGAGCAGCAGCTCAACTCCGTCACCGGCTTCCTCGCCGAGGACAAGGAGAACCTCAGCGCCGCGCTGAGAGAGCTCGGCACCGCACTCGGCCAGGTCAAGAGCTTCATCCAGAAGAACCGTGGTGCGCTCAAGAAGAACGTCGACCTCCTGGTACCGCTCACCCAGACCCTGGTCGACCAGCGTGCCTCGCTCGCCGAGTCGCTCGACACGCTGCCGCTCGCGGCGGGCAACGTGCTCAACGCGTACGACCCGGCGAACCGCACCCTCAACGGGCGCACGAACCTCAACGAGCTGTCGATGGGCGGCCCGCTCCTCGAACCCGGGACGGGAACCGCCGGCCTCGAAGGGCTGGCCCCGGTGGACGCCACCCGGCAGAAGGTCCTGCCCGTCCTGCCGCTGCCCGCCGTCGGCACCGTCTACGGCACCCCGGCGGACACGGGGGCCGCGAAGAAGAAGTCCGGCAAGGGCGAGAAGAAGGAGACGGACCGATGAGCCCCGCCCTGCGCAGACCCGGCACCCGCACGGTCACGGGCCTCGGCGCCCTGGTCGCCGCAGGCGTCGGTCTCGTGCTCGTCGCCACGACCACCGGTCTGCCGTCGTTCTCGGGCATCGACCAGCTGCCGCTGCCCGGCGGAGCCGACCTCGGCGACCACCCGTACGAGATCACCGCCGAGTTCGGGGACGTCCTCAGCCTCGCGCCGCAGTCGTCCGTCAAGGTCAACGACGTAGCCGTCGGACGGGTCACCAAGATCTCCCTCACCCCGGGCAGCTGGACCGCCAAGGTGACCATGCGCGTCAACGGGAAGATCAGGATGCCGGCCAACGCGTACGCCCACCTCGAACAGTCCAGCCTCCTCGGCGAGAAGTACGTCCAGCTCTCACCGCCCGCCGAGGGCACGGCGAAGGGCTCACTGTCCGACGGTGACCGGATCCCGCTCGTACGCACCAACCGCAACCCCGAGGTCGAAGAGGTCTTCGGAGCCCTGTCCATGCTCCTCAACGGCGGGGGCGTCGCCCAGCTGAAGACCATCACCACCGAGCTCAACAGAGCACTGGCCGGACAGGAACCCCAGATCCGCTCGATGCTGAGCCGCGTCGACACGCTGGTCACCAACCTGGACGAGCACAAGGAGGACATCACCGACGCGCTCGACGGAGTCAACCGGCTCGCCGCCACGCTCGCCACCCGGAAACAGGACGTCGGAACCGTACTGACCGGACTCAGCCCGGGCCTGAAGGTCCTGGAGAAGCAGCGTGGATCCCTCCTCACCATGCTGCGCTCGCTCGACACGCTCTCCACCGTCGCCGTGGACACGATCGACAAGAGCAAGGCGGACATGGTCGCCGACCTCAAGGCTCTCGCCCCCACCCTCACGGCTCTCGCCGACTCGGGGAACGACCTCCCCGACTCCTTGCAGGTGCTGCTCACCTACCCGTTCACGGACGAGGTGCTGCGCGGCGTGAAGGGCGACTACCTCAACGTCTACCTGGACGTCACCGCCATGCCCGGCACCCAGATCATCCCCGCACTCACCCCGGACGCCCCGCCGGCGACCGGGACCCAGCAGAAGTCCGGCTCGGCACTGCCCCTGCCGCTTCCGTCGGTCACCGCATCCGGCACGGAGGGCACCCGCTGATGATCACCCTCGCCACCCGGCTCAAGAACATCGCCTTCCTGATCATCGCGGTGCTCGTCCTCGGCTACCTCGGCGCCCGCTACGCCGACCTCGGCCACTACGTGGGCCTGCGCAGCTACTACACCGTCACGGTGCAACTCCCGCAGACGGGCGGTCTGTTCACCCACTCCAACATCACCTATCGAGGTGTCTCCGTCGGCAGGGTCGGCCCGATCGAGCTCACCGACGACGGCGTCGAGGCCGAGCTGCGCATCGAGAACGACGCGCCCCGCATCCCCGACAGCCTGCAGGCCGTCGTGGCCAGCCTCTCCGCGGTCGGCGAGCAGTACATCGACCTGCGTCCCACCCGCGAGGACGGGCCGTTCCTGGAGAACGGCTCGGTCATCGACCAGGCCGACACCACCATTCCGGCGCCCGTCACCGACGTCCTCACCAGTGTCAACGACCTCACCGCCTCCGTCGACGCCGAAGCTCTGCGTACCGTGGTCGAGGAGTTCGGTGCGGCGTTCGAGGGACGCGGCGACGACCTGCAGGTCCTGCTCGACACCGGCAGCGACTTCGTCGAGGCCGCCGACGAGGCCCTGCCGACCACCACCAAGCTGATGGCGGACGGCGAGACGGTCCTGCGTACCCAGGCCGAACAGGGCGAGGCGCTCAAGGGATTCGCGTCCGGCGCCGAGGAACTCGCCGCCGAACTCAAGGGATCCGACACCGACCTGCGCCGGCTGATCGCGACAGCGCCCGGTGCCACCGCCCAGATCAGCGGACTCCTGCGCGACCTCGAACCCGGCTTCGGAGTCGTCGTCGCCAACCTGCTCACCACCTCCGAGGTGGCGGTCACCCGGCAACGGGGCCTGGAGGAGCTGCTGGTGAAGGTGCCCGCGGTCGCGGCGGCCGGTGCGAGCATCATCGACGAGGACGGGAACGCCCGGTTCGGGATGTCCGTCACCTTCTTCGAGCCGCTGCCCTGCACCGCCGGATACGGCTCGACCACCTACCGCCCGGGCAAGGACGTCTCACCCGCCCCCGCGGTCAACGACAAGGCTCGCTGCGCCTCCTCGCCGGGCAGTGGCATCAACGTCCGCGGCAGCGCGAACGCACCCGGGGGCGGCGGCGTGCCGGAGCCTGCGGTGCCCGGCTCCCCGCTCTCCGGTACCGACTCGGCCGGACTGCCCGGAGCCCTCGGTGCCACCGGAGAGGCACCCGGGGCCGGCGGCATGGCCGGCCTGCTCGGCCTGGGCGGTGGCGCGTGAATCCCCGTGCGAAGAGCCTCAGCGGATGGGCCGTCATGCTCGCGGCCGTGCTGGTCTGCGGACTCGGCGGCTGGTCCTACGCGCAGGCGCGCGGCGACGACACCCTCGCGTACGCCAAGGCGCGTGACGCCGCGCTCGCCGACGGCAGGAGCCGCCTCGCGCGGCTGAACAGCATGGACGGCGGGAGTGCCGCGAGCGTGAGGTCCGGTCTCACGGCCTGGCTCGCCGCGTCCACGGGGCCGCTGCACGACCGGCTGGAGAGCACCCGCAAGAAGGACACCGCCGAGCTCACCGGGTCGGGGGCCACCGCACGCGGCAAGGTGACCGACGCGGCGCTCACGGCACTCGACGACCGTGCCGGTACGGCGATGCTGATCGCCACCGTGGAAGTCGAGATCACCCCGCGCAAGGGCGCGGGCGGCACGGAGCGCAAACGCTTCGAAGCGGCCCTGGCCCGGACCGGGGACGGCTGGAAGATCAAGGCACTGGACGCGATACCGGTCGGGAGCGGCGGATGAAACAGGCCGGAGGTACCACGGTCGAGGACGCCTCCTCGAACCCGGACGCAGACGTCCAGGACGCGGGCACCGAAGCCACCGAGGAACCGGGTGCGCCCCGCCGCACGGCGTGGCGCCGGATCCTCGCGGCGGTGACGGCCGTCGCCCTGCTGGCCGCCGGTGCCGTCCTCTTCGTGAAGGCGCAGCAGTTGCGTGACACCCCCGCCACCTCGAACCGCGCGCTGACCGACACCGCGGAGACCACCCGGGTCGCCGGCGACGTCAGCAGCGCGCTGAGCAAGGTCTTCTCGTACAGCCCGCAGAGCACCGCCGCCACCAAGGAGTCGGCGAAACGCCTCCTCGCGGGCAAGGCGCTCCAGCAGTACGCCGCCCTGTTCGGTCAGGTCGAGAAGCAGGCGGCCGACCAGAAGCTCACGCTCACCTCGCAGGCCGTACGCGCCGGAGTCACCCGGCTCGGCACCGGCAGCGCCCACCTCCTCGTCTTCCTCGACCAGGTGTACGAGCGCGAAGGAAAGGCCGCCACCACGGCGGCGGCCCAGCTCTCGGTGACGGCGGAACTGCGCGGCGGCCGCTGGATCATCGTCGACATCACCTCCAGGTAGGGGAGAGGCACCAATGGCACGGGTACGGACGACCAGGAATCCGCTGGTGGTGGCGGCGATCGTACTGACGGTCGCGGCAGCCGGAGCGGCGGGCTGGGGCGGCTGGTCGCACTACGGCGCAGCACACGACGACTCGGCGGCCTACGCCGAGGCCCGCGACGACGCGCTGGCCGCGGGGGAGCAGGCCGTGCAGAACATGAACACGCTCGACCACGCACAGGTGGAGAAGGGGCTCGACAGCTGGGAGGAATCGACCACCGGCGATCTGCACGAGCAACTCGTCGACGGACGGGCCGCGTTCGTCAAGCAGATCGAGTCGGCCAGGACCGTCAGCACCGCCGAGATCCTGTCGGGCGCGGTGACCGAGCTCGACGACAGGGCCGGAAAGGCGGGGGTGATGGTCGCGCTCCGCGTCACGGTGACCGCTCCGGAGGGGAAGCCCGCGGTGAAGGAGAGCCGGATGCTCGGGCAGCTGACCCGCACCTCGGAGGGATGGAAGCTCAGCGCCCTCGGACAGGCGCCCGTCGGCAACACCGCCGGCTGAACCGCACGCACCCGACCCGCCACCCCGGCTCCGAGAGGACCACCCCACATGTCGACGACCCGACACCTCGTCAACCGCCGCCGCCGACTGGCCGTCGTCGCCGCGACGACCGCACCGCCGCGCGCGGACTCGGCCCCGGTGGAGGAGCCGCAGCCGACGGGCCCCACCGAGGCGGAACCGGAGCACACCGCCGGACCCGACGCCGGACGAGCCGCCGAACCCGACGACGCCGGATCCCCGGCGGCGGAGGAGCAGCCGCATGACGGACGCCCCCGCACAGGGTGGCCCCGCCTCCGGATCCGTCTCCCCGCCGTGCTCTGCGCGGCAACCGTCCTCCTCGGCACCTTCGCCGCCTGGTCGTTCACCTCCGCCGCGGAGCTGCGCGACGACCCCACCCGTCAGAACACGGCGCTCACCGACATCAGCCGGACCAGCGAGGTCAAGGGACAGATCGCCGACGCCGTCGGTGCGGTCTTCTCCTACAACTACGCGGCGCCCGCGAAGTCCGACCTGGCCGCGCGGAAACACCTGACCGGCAAGGCGGTCCAGCAGCACAAGGAGATGCTCGCCGAGGTACGGGCCCAGGCGCCGGAACAGAAACTCGTACTCACCACGACCGTGACCGAGAGCGGCGTCGAACAGCTCGACGGCGACCGGGCCCGGCTGCTGGTCTTCGCCGACCAGAGCAACACCCGTACGGGCAAGGAGGAGGAGACGACGTACGCGGCGGCCATGTTCGCCGTGGACGCCGTCCACCGCGGGGACACCTGGCGGATCGCGGCCATCGACACGTTCACCCGCTGACCCGGGAGAGGGAGGACACATGAGGTTCAACGGAAGTATGCGCCGCGGGCTCAGCGGCACGGCCACAGCCGTCGCCGCCATGGCGGCGCTCACCGCGTCCCAGGCATCCGGGCTCGTCGGCGACGGTACGGCCGACGACATGAAGAACGTCGCATCGGACGACGTCATCTGGACCGAGGCTCCCAACGACGACAGCTACCACACCGAGCTTCCGCCGCTGGAGTCACCGGAGCCACCGAAGAGCACCGGGAAGAAGCCCGGCCCCGCCGCCGTCCAGACCCGGGCCGAGGCGGGCATACCCGTCACCGTCCTGGCCGCCTACCGCAAGGCGCAGAGCGCCCTCGGCCGGACCGACCCAGGGTGCCGGCTCACCTGGCAGCTGCTCGCGGCCATCGGCAAGGTGGAGTCGGGCCATGCGAGCGGGGGCCGGGTGGACACCGCCGGCACCACGCTCACCCCGATCCTCGGCCCCGTCCTCAACGGTGCGGGCTTCGCGAACATCCCGGACACGGACGGCGGCGCGTACGACGGCGACACCCGCTACGACCGGGCGGTCGGCCCCATGCAGTTCATCCCGTCCACCTGGGCGCACTGGGGGAAGGACGGCAACGGCGACGGCCGCAAGGACCCCGGCAACATCGCCGACGCGGCACTCGCCGCCGGCCATTACCTCTGTGCCGGACCACGCGACCTCTCGGTGCGCGGTGACCTCGACCGCGCGATCCTCAGCTACAACCACTCGGACACCTATCTGCGCACGGTCCTTTCGTGGCTGGAGTACTACCGCAAGGGGGCCCACCCCGTCGCCGACGGCAGCGGCGTGATCCCGACGAGCCCCGGCGCGGGGAGCCCCCACGCGCCGAAGGCCCCGGTCGGAGGCCCCGGCAGCCCGGGCGGACCCGGCCAGGAGGGCGGCGGCATCATCGTCGGCCCGCAGCCCGGCGGCACGCCCGGCCCCTCCACCTCACCCACCCCCACCCCCGCTCCGACGGACACCGGCAAGCCGGACCCCGGCGGATATCCGAGTCCTCCAGGCCCCGGACCCAGCCCCGACCCCACCGACAGCGGCCCCACGGATCCCACGACCCCTCCGGACCCCACCACGACGCCGGACCCGACCCCGACGCCGGACCCGACCACGACACCCGATCCGACCACGACGCCGGACCCGACGGCATCCCCCGACCCGGACCCCGGTACCACGGGCACCGGCTGCCCCACGCCCCCCGCGGAGACGGCAGGTCCGGCGGCCCCGGCAGACGAGCCGTGCTCCACTCCGGCCACCTGACGGGTCAGCCGCCGTCGAGTACCTCGGACAGGTCGTACCGCACCACTTCCTCCAGCTGCGCGTAGGTGCAGCCGGCGGGGGTGCGGTCCGGCCGCCACCGCCGGAACTGGGTGGTGTGGCGGAACCGGTCGCCCTCCATATGGTCGTACGCCACCTCGCAGACCCGCTCCGGCGCGAGCGCCACCCAGGACAGGTCCTTCTTGCCGGACCAGCGGCTCGGCGCGCCCGGCAGCCGTGACCCCTCGTGCGCCGCCGCGTCCGCCCAGGCCGCCCACGGGTGTGCGCCGGGATCGATGCGCAACGGGTCCAGCTCCTCCAGGAGTTCGGCGCGCCGCTTCATCGAGAAGGCCGCGCACACCCCCACATGCTGGAGGGCGCCCCCGGAGTCGTACAGACCGAGCAGCAGCGAGCCGACCACGGGCCCGCTCTTGTGGAAGCGGTAGCCCGCCACCACGCAGTCGGCGGTCCGCTCGTGCTTGATCTTGTACATGACGCGCGCGTCCGGCCGGTACGGCAGGTCGAGCGGTTTGGCGACCACCCCGTCGAGCCCGGCGCCCTCGTAGTGCTCGAACCACTCCCGCGCGAGGGCGGGGTCGGTGGTCGACGGAGCGAGGTGGACGGGTGCCGAGGCACCGGCCAGGGCCCCCTCCAGGACCGTGCGCCGTTCGGTCTGCGGGGTGGCGAGCAGAGAGGTGTCGTCCAGGGCGAGGATGTCGAAGGCCACGAGACTCGCCGGCGTCCGCTCGGCCAGCATCCGCACCCGGGAATCGGCCGGATGGATGCGCTCGCTCAGCCGGTCGAAGTCCAGCCGTCCCTCGTGCGGCAGGACGATCTCACCGTCGATCACACAGCGCGGCGGCAGATTGTCCCGCACGGCGGTGACCACTTCGGGGAAGTAGCGGGTGAGCGGCTTCCCCGTCCGGCTGCCGATCACCACCTCGTCGCCGTCCCGGTGCACGATCGCCCGGAACCCGTCCCACTTCGCCTCGTACTGCATTCCGGGGGGAATCGCGGACACGGACTTGGCGAGCATCGGTTTCACAGGAGGCATCACCGGCAGGTCCATGGCCCGATTCTCGCTCACCACACGGAGCGCGTCCTCCGATATGCGGCATATGTGGGCCCGGCCTACGGTGTCCGACATGGGAGCAGGAGCAGCGGTGGAGCTGGACGTGGACGGGCGGGCGGTCCGGCTGTCCAACCCGGACAAGACGTACTTTCCGGAGAAGGGGTACACCAAGAAGGACGTGGCCGACTACTTCCAGGCCGTGGGGCCCGGGATCCTGCGCGCCCTGCGCGAGCGGCCCACCACCCTGCAGCGGTTCGTCGACGGGGTGGAGGGCGACTTCTTCTACCAGAAGCGGGCACCGAAGAACCTCCCGGACTGGACCCCCACCGCCCGGATCGAATTCCCCAGCGGCCGGCACGCCGACGAGATGTGTCCCACCGAGCTGGGAGCCGTTCTCTGGGCGGTCAATCTCGGCACCCTGACCTTTCACCCCTGGCCGGTGCGCAGGGCGGACACCGACCACCCCGACGAGCTGCGCATCGATCTCGACCCGCAGCCCGGCACCGATTACGCCGACGCGGTGAGGGCCGCCCACGAGCTGCGCTCGGTACTGGAGGACAACGGACTGCGCGGATGGCCCAAGACCTCCGGCGGGCGCGGTATCCACGTCTTCGTCCCGCTCGTCCCGGAGTGGACGTTCACACAGGTCAGACGCTCCGCCATCGCGGTGGGGCGGGAACTGGAGCGCAGGATGCCGGACCGGGTGACCACCGCCTGGTGGAAGGAGGAACGCGGTGAGCGGATCTTCGTCGACTACAACCAGACGGCCCGCGACCGTACGATCGCCTCCGCCTACTCCGTACGCCCCTTTCCGCACGCGCCGGTCTCGGCCCCGCTCCGCTGGGAGGAGATCGACGACGCCGAGCCGCGCGACTTCGACCTCCGGACCATGCCCGTGCGGTACGCCGAGGTGGGCGACCTGCACGCCGACATGGACGACCACGCCTTCCGGCTCGACCAGTTGCTGGAGCTGGCGACGCGGGACGAGCACGAGCACGAGCTCGGCGACCTGCCGTATCCGCCGGAGTACCCGAAGATGCCCGGCGAGCCCAAGCGCGTGCAGCCCAGCCGCGCCCGGCAGGACGACGGCGGCGCATGAGTAGCGACGACGGGACGGAGCACCCCGCGCACGGGGCGCACGGCAGACCCCCGACCCGGGCCGAGAAGTGGGCGTCGTACAAGCAGTCCCCGTACGTCCCCGCGATCGTGCTGCTCTTCATCCTCGCCGCCGCGGCCGGGCTCTTCGCCGGTTCCTACACCTACACCATGGCCGACCCGACACCGCGCCGGATTCCGGCCGCGGTGGTCGAGGGCGTCGAGGCCCAGGGCGGTGAGGAGTTCATCGCGGGCATGGAGAAGGCCCTCGACGCCTCGCTCCAGTTGCACCCCTACGCCACACGGGCCGGGGCGCGCCAGGCCATGGAGGAGCAGCAGGTCTTCGTGACGCTGCGGCCGGGGCGGCGTGGGGTGGCGATGGACATCGCCGGAGCCGGCGGGGCCACGGTCGCCGAGCTGCTCGCCGAGACGGGCGCGAAGGTCGCCGAGGCCACCGGGGTCCCTGTCGCGATCACCGATGTCAAACCGCTCCAGGAAGGTGACCCGCGAGGACTGGCACTCTTCTACATCTCGCTCGCCGCCGTCATCATCGGCTTCGTCGGAGCCATCCAGCTCAGCGTGCACGCGCGAGCGCTGAACCCGCTCGAACGTATCCTCTTCACCGTCGCCTACGCCCTGCTCGGCGGATTCGCCATCGCGGCGGTGGTGGACTGGTGGCTCGGTGCGCTGGATCTGCCCTTCGTCGAGTCCTGGCTGATCCTGGCGTTCACGATGTTCGCCTCGGGCATGGTCTTCACCATGTTCAACACCATCATGGGGCGCTGGGCGATGATCCCCACCTGGGGGCTCATGGTGCTGCTGGGCAATCCCTCGTCCGGCGGCGCGGTCTCCTGGCCGCTGCTGCCTTCGGCGCTCGGACAGATCGGACGCTGGCTGCCGCCCGGTGCCTCGGTCAACGCCCAGCACACCGCGGTCTACTACCAGGGCCACCAGTACGCCTTCCCGTTCCTGGTGCTGGCCGCCTGGTCGCTGGTCTCGTGCACGGTCTTCTGGGTGTGGCGCCACCGGCACCCCGGAGGCCGTGGCCGCATGCCGGAGCATGCGGCCACGGCCTCCTGAGTGTGCCCCGTCCTACAACTCCTGGATGCGGATGTCGCGGTACGAGATCACGTCCGTGGTGCCGTGGACCTGGAGCCCGATGTGGCCGGAGGCGTAGCGCCGGCCGTCGGTGCCCGGGTCGTCGCCCCGCGGCGGCTCGAAGAGCTGACCGCCGTTGTTGTCGAACTCGTTGATCAGGACACCGTTGCGGTAGACCGAGTAGTGCTGGTCCACCACCCGGATCTCGTAGTCGTTCCAGGTGCCCTTGGGCGTGACCCCGGCGCCGCCGAGACCGACCCGGTCGAATCCGTAGACGGACCCGGTCTTGTACATGTCGCCGTCGGGCCGGTCGTTGACCTGGATCTCATGGCCGTACTTGATGGCGACCCACTCCGGACGGGTCTCCTCCGGGTGGTCGTGGACGTTCGGGAAGCGTACGAACACCCCGCCGTTGGCGTTGCCCGCCCCGGGGGCGTCGTCGCGCCACTGGAGCTTCAGCGAGAAGTCCCCGTACTGCCGGGCCGGGAACCACAGCATCCCCATGCCGTCCACGGTGGTGGAGCTGGTGATCGAGCCCTCCTCCGCGTTCAGCCCGAACTGCCCGCCGCCGACGTGCTGCCACTTCGCGAGGGACTCGGCGGTGCCGTCGAACAGCTTCCGGTACCCCTCGTCCTGGCCCGGCCTGCCGATGCCGGACTGCTTGGCCGCCCTGTAGATCTTCTTGTGCTCACGGGCGTCGAGGACCCCGTCGGTGAGCAGCTTGTCCAGGACCTTGTCGACGTGCTTGAGGAACAGCGCGTGCGAGGACCAGTCCTTCTCGTCCTCGATCAGCTCGTTGATCGTGCAGCGGTTGCCCGTGAGCCGGTTGGGGACCCCCGTGTCGACCGTGCCCACGATGACGGTGAGCCTCTCGTCGAATTCGGGGCAGTTGGGCGCCGGCACGCCACCGCTCTGTGCGACGGTGAACGAGACCCGTTTGGCCTCGGAGGTGTTGCCGGCCTTGTCCGTCGCCCGGTGGGCGAGGGTGTGGTGGCCGACGCGGTCGACGATCACGGGGGAGACGTAGGCCAGGTACGGCCCGCCGTCGAGGGAGTACTCGACCTTGTCCACGCCGGAGTCCGCGTCGGTCGCGCCGACCGTCGCCTCGGCACTGGTGATGAACGCGCCGTCCGAGTTCTTGTCCCCCGTCACCACCACGGTGGTCACCGGCGGTGTCTTGTCCTGCGACGGCGGCTCGACGACGGTGAAGTCGGTCTTCTTCTCCGCGGCCGTGTTGCCGGACTTGTCGGTGGCGCGGTAGCGGACGGTGTGGGTGCCGACCTCGTGCACCATCACGGGTGCGGTGTACGGCTGCCAGGCCCCGTCGGCGCCGATCGCGTACTCGATGGTGTTGACGCCGGACCCGGTGTCGGACGCGGTCACGGTGACCGTGGCCATGCCGAGGTAGGCGCCCGCGTCGTCCTTCTCACCCGCCACGGTCGCCGACGTCTCCGGCGGGGTCTTGTCGTCCGTCGGCGGCGCGGCGACGGTGAAGTCGGTCTTCTTCTCCGCGGCCGTGTTGCCGGACTTGTCGGTGGCGCGGTAGCGGACGGTGTGCGTCCCCACCTCGTTCACCACGACGGGTGCGGTGTACGGCTGCCAGGACCCGTCCGCGCCGATCGCGTACTCGACGGTGTCGACACCGGATCCGGCGTCGGTCGCCGCCACGGTGACGGTGGCCTGGCCGATGTAGGCGCCGTCGGCGTTCTTGTCGCCGTCGACCGTCGCCGAGGTCTCGGGAGCGGTGGTGTCCTCGCCGCCCCCGCCCTCGGTCACCGTCAGGACACCCTGCATCGAGCCGTGTCCTGGAATCGTGCAGTGGTAGAAGTACTTGCCCGGGGTGAGGTTGACCTCGACGCTGTGCTTGCCGCCCTGGCTGTCACCGGGGTTGGCCAGGATGTTGACCTGGACGTCGTTGTTGTACTCCGGGTCCGAGACGCTGAACGTCAGCGTGTGCGGCATGCTCGTCGTGTTGCCCGTCGCCTCGCTGTTCTCGAAGACGATGGTCGCGGCGCCGGCCACCGCGGTCTCGGGAGCCGTCAGGTAGTGGTCGATGGGATCGCCCGCGGTCCAGGTGAGGACCTGGTCCGCCGCTGCCGACCGGTCGTCGTCACGGCCGTACGCCGCCGTCGACGCCAGCCCGAGGACCATCAGGAACGAACCGAGCAGGGCGAGCCACCACCGGGCGGGCCCGTACCGCCGTCGAGCGAGGAGTGAAGGGTGTCTCACTGCGCTGCCGCCTTCCTGGCCAGATCAGCGGCGGCCGGGGTCGGACCGCCGCCCTTGTACGTCACGCGCCACAGCGCGGACTTGGAGTCGGAGGTGAAGAACCCGCGCCCGTAGTCCAGGACGTAGAGCGATCCGTCCGGAGCGAACTTCCAGTCCATGAGGTTGCGGATGCCGTCCGCCCCGACCGGAATGATCTTCTTCAGGGACTCGGCGTGCGTGGGCAGTCCGCCCTTGCCGACCGTCTTCGGGTCGGTCAGCACGGCGTGCCGCGGCTGGGTGTCGTCGTAGAAGTCACCGACGAACCACTTGCCGTCCCAGTACGCCGGCCACTTGGCCTCGCTCGTGCTCGCCGCGTCGTAGCGGTAGACCGGGCCGTTCATCGTGGCCTGGCCGCCGCCCTTGAGCCAGGGCAGGAGCTGCTTCTGGTCCTCGACCTTGTAGCTGGGGACGCCGTTCGCGTCGCGCGGGTAGTCGACGCCTCCGCCCTGGGGCGAGTACCAGATGGTGTTGCCGGTCACCGGCGGCAGGTTGACCAGGCCGTCGTTGTTGGGCGACTCGTTCTTGGGAGCGTCGCAGTCGTACCAGCCGAGCGGCTTGGACGGGTCGGGCAGGTTGCGGTCCCGGTACGGCTGCTTGTTGCCCATGCAGTACGGCCAGCCGTGGTTGCCGGCCTGGGTGATCGCCGCGAACGTGTCGTACTTCGCGGGACCCCAGGTCGTGCTCGGAGCGCCCGCGTCGGGGCCGACCCAGCCCGCGTACAGCGTGTCGGTCGATGTGTCGACGGAGATGCGGGCGGGGTTGCGCACGCCCATCACGTAGATCTCGCCCCGGGTCTTGCCGCCGCCCTCGTCCGGCTCCTTGCCGGTGAAGAGGTTGCCCTCGGGCAGGGTGTAGGTGCCGTCGTCCTCGGGGTGGATCCGCAGGATCTTGCCGTTGAGGTTGTTGGTGTTGCCCGACGTACGGCGGGCGTCCGCGAACGACACGCCCTTGTAGTTCGGCTGCGGGTTGTTGCCCGAGTAGCCGTCGCTGAAGCCCGAGGAGTTGTTGTCCCCCGTGGCGATGTAGAGGTTGCCCTTCGAGTCCCAGGCCATGCCGCCGCCCGCGTGGCAGCAGCTGTGGATCTGGACCGGCCAGTTCAGCAGCACCTTCTCGGACGCCAGGTCCAGCTTGTCCGTGGCGTGGTCGAAGGTGAAGCGTGAGACCTGGCGCACCGCCATCCGCTTGTCGCGGTCGATCTTCGCGTGCGGGGTGTAGTGCAGGTACACCCAGCCGTTGGTGGCGAAGTCCGGGTCCAGCTCGATCCCGAGCAGGCCCTCCTCCACCTTGACCAGCTCGTCGCCGCCGCCCTTGTTGCCGAAGACGCTCAGCTTGCCGGCGAGGGAGACCTTCTTGGTGGCGGGGTCGTAGACGTGGATCTCGCCGTTGCCCTTGCCGATGTCCGGGTTGTTCCAGTCCGTGACCACCGGCGCGCTGCTGTCGGCGCCGCCACGCCCTATGTAGAAGACCCGCCCGTCCTTCGCGGTCACCAGACCGTGGGGTTCGCCGATCTGGTCGTTCTGCCCGGGCTGGTTGGGCTGCGTGAGCCGTTCGGCCGAGTAGTTGGTGTCGATGGTGGCCTTGCAGTCGGCCTGCGAGATGCGGCTCGTCCAGGCCAGGGCGCCGCGCAGGTGGGCGCGGAAGTCGGTCTCGGCGTAGCTGTCGGCCGTACCGCCCATGGCGGTGTAGAAGGAGCGGCCGCCGTCGTAGTCCCGGCACCAGGAGACCGGGTGGTCCCAGCCGTTGGCGCTCTTCCCGGGGGTGTAGGTGAGCTCGCGGACACGGGCGACGGTGTGTACGTCTCCGGACGGGTTGTCCTTCCAGTTCAGCCACTTGTCCGGGCGCTTCCACTCCAGCGGGAGGCTCTTCGTCGCCGGGTGCTGCCGGTCGCCGATCTCCACGGTGGCGCGCTGGACGTTCGCCGGGCTGTCCGCCGCGGGACGCGCGCCGACCAGCCCCGTGAACCAGTCGGAGTACGGTTCGGTGCGCGCCGCGTCATGGATGCCCAGGAAGCCGCCGCCGGCCTCCATGTACGCCTCGAGACCGGCTTCCTGCTCCGGGTCGAGCACGTCGCCGCCGCCGGTCAGGAAGACGACCGCGTTGTACTTCCCGAGCTTCTTCCCGTTGGTGAAGACGCCCGCGTCGTCGGTGGCGACGGTCTTGAACCGTCCGGCCTCCGGGCCGCTGAGCCCGATCTTCTCGATGGCCGCGATGCCCGCGTCCACGGTCGGCGGCTCCGCGCCCGCCGAAGCGTGGAACACCAGCACCTTGACATCGGTCCCGCCGGGTGGCGAGGGAAGGGACAACGTTGTCGCCACCCGTTCCTTGAGCCCGGGGTCCGGATACGGGCTGGCAGTGGCCGCGTTGCCGCCGAGCAGGGACGCGGTCAGGGCACCCGCCGCCACGGCCGCCGCGATACCGCGGCGCGATCTGGACCTGTGATGTGGTGTGCGCTGCATGTGGTCACCCACCCCTCTTGGTCACTTCTCTGGTCACTTCTCTCGTCACCGCACCTCTGTGGTCACTGCGACAGCGCACGAAGCTAGACCTCTTTTCGTGACTCGCCAATAGGTATGGCAGCAATCGAACGAACTTTGTCCTGAGTGTGGATAAACCAACGCCCCCCGGCTACCGTGTGGGCCGTCCAGGGGAGCAGCTCGTCAGTTTTCCTCTCGCAGTGGGGAGTTCGACATGGACCGAAGGACCTTCAACCGAAGGGTGCTGGTGGGCGGCGGAGTGGCGGCCGCCACCGGCGTGACATCGATGTCACTCGGCGCGGTGCAGGCCACCTCCGCGGAGAACCCGGCCAAGACGGCCCCCGCGGGCGGAGTGGTCCGCCATCTCAAGCTGTACGCCGAGAAGCTGTCGGACGGTCAGCTCGGCTACGGCTTCGAGAAAGGCAAGGCGTCGATCCCCGGACCGCTCATCGAGATCACCGAGGGCGACACGCTGCACATCGAGTTCGAGAACACCACCGACGTCGACGTCAGCCTCCACGTCCATGGCGTCGACTACGACATCGCGAGCGACGGCACGCGGATGAACCGCAGCCATGTCGAACCCGGAGAAACCCGTACGTACACCTGGCGCACCCACGTCCCCGGCCGTCGCAAGGACGGCACCTGGCAGGCGGGCAGCGCGGGTTACTGGCACTACCACGACCACGTCGTCGGCACGGACCACGGCACAGGCGGCATCCGCAAGGGCCTGTACGGGCCACTCGTCGTACGCCGCAAGGGCGATGTCCTGCCGGACAAGACGATCACGATCGTCTTCAACGACATGACGATCAACAACAAGGCGGCCCACGAGAGCCCGAACTTCGAGGCCACCGTGGGCGACCGGGTCGAGGTCGTGATGATCACGCACGGCGAGTACTACCACACGTTCCACATCCACGGGCACCGCTGGGCGGACAACAGGACGGGGCTGCTCACGGGCCCCGACGACCCCAGCCGCGTGGTCGACACCAAGATCTGCGGACCGGCCGACTCCTTCGGCTTCCAGATCATCGCGGGCGAACACGTGGGCGCCGGGGCGTGGATGTACCACTGCCACGTCCAGAGCCACTCCGACATGGGGATGGCCGGTCTGCTGCTCGTCGCCAAGGCCGACGGCACCGTGCCGGGGTACGACCCGCCGCACCACGCGGCAGGTCCGGCCGAGGCTCACGAGCACTGAGACCGCTGCCGTCAGACCTCGGCGGCCAGCCGCAGCTGCTCCTCCTCGACGATGCGGCGGGCGAGCGCCCCGTCCGACACGTCGACGGCGTCCGGCGCCGCCTCGGCGAGATCACTGCGCCGCGCGTACGCGTCGAAGAGCCGGTCCTTGCGCGCGAGGATGTCCAGCATCCGCTGATCCACACTGTCCGCCGCGAGGAGCCGGTGGACCCGCACGGTCCGTATCTGCCCCATGCGGTGCGCCCTGGCCACGGCCTGGTGCTCCATCGTCGGCTTGATCTGCGGCTCGCACAGGATGACGACCGACGCGGCCTGGATGTTGAGCCCGACGCCCCCCGCCTGTATCTGGCTCAGCAGCACCGCGTGGCCGTCCACCGCGCCGAAGGAGTCGACCAGATCCTGTCGGCGTGCGGCGGGGATCCTCCCGGAGACGGGGCCGAACACCCCGTCGCCCAGGGCCTCCTGGACGGTCCGCAGCACCTCGCGGAAGTAGGAGAACACCACGACCTTGAGTCCGTTGCCCTCGGCCTCCGAGACGAGCTCACGCAGCCGGTCCAGCTTCGCCGAGGTCTCGGGACGGGCGTACGCGGCACGGCGCATGCGCATGAAGTGCCCCGAGCCCACGGCCTCGCGGTACGCCTCGAGGTCGGCGGGTGAGAACTCCTCCCACTCGTCGGCCTGCACCAGGGCCGGGAGTTCCCCCAGGACGTCGTCCTGGTTCCGGCGCAGGTAGGCGGGGGCGACGGCCCTGCGGAACGCGTGCGAGCCGGCGACGCCGTGTGTGGAGGTGACCAGCGGTGCCGAGTCGGGCCGCAGCTGGTGCATCAGGCTCCGGAACTCCTCGACCCGGTTCTCCATCGGGGTGCCGGTCAGGAACAGGACCCGGTCGGTGTGCCGCGTCCAGCCGCTCACGGCGCGGGAGCGGCGTGTCGCGGGGTTCTTCACGAAGTGTGCCTCGTCGACCACCACCATGCCCGACCTGACCCCGCCCCCGGGACCGTCCGGCAGCGAGTGCAGCGCGTCGAAGGTGGTGACGGCGACCCCGCCCCGCTCACGCCACTCGGTGAACGCGCCCTGCCGCTCAGGGCCGTGCACCGGCACGGCCCGCAGGGTGGAGCGGGCGGTGATCTCCCGCCGCCAGTTGATCAGGACGCTCGCCGGGCACACCACCAGGAAGTGGGTCTCGCCGCCGGCCGAGAGGTGAGCCAGCGCGGCGATGGCCTGGACGGTCTTGCCGAGCCCCATCTCGTCCCCGAGGATCACCCGCTTCTGGGCCAGCGCGAAGCGCGCGCCGAAGGACTGGTATCCGCGCAACGAAACCCGCAGGTAGGTGTCGTCCAGCCGCATTCCGCGGACCCGGTCCGCGATCCCGGCAGGCAGGAATCCCTGGGCCGCGTCCCGGTCGGGTCCACTGCCGGACAGCTCGGCGAGCAGGCTGTAGTACTCCGCCGAGCGCAGTTCGAAGTCGACCCAGGCCTCGGCCTGCGACGCGGGTGCGCGCAGCAGATCGACCGACACCTGGCCGAACAGCGTGCGCAGTTCACGCGAGGCCGGGTCCCGCACGACCGCCCGTACGGCGGCCAGGGCGGCCAGCGCCCGGTCGCCGGCCGCCCGCCCGGAGAAGAGCATCCGCAGCCGGCTCCGCGCCGGCGCGGCGGCTGCCAGCAGCGGTTCCAGCTCGGCGGTCAGACGCCGGGCGGCATCGACCGCACGGCGTACGTCGGGGCCGGCCTCGACAAGCCGGTGCAGGGCGACGAGCAGAGGGGTCGTGGCCGCGTCCGACGCGTCCACGTCTATCCGCACGGCGACGGTGTCACGGACCGCGTGCGCGATCTGCCGCGCCGCCGCCAGCGCCTGGTCCGCCGTCTGCGCACCGACACCGGGGATCTGGCGGAGCTCGTGACGCCCGGCTCCGTGGACCCGGCCGACCGTCCCGTACCCCGCCTGTTCCAGCGCGCCGAGCCGCAGTCGGCCCTCCGTGACCTCCGTCAGCCGGGAGACGGGGATGGCGGCCAGCCCGTGGTCGACGAGGGAGTCGAGCAGGGGGGCGAGCGCGGCGCGCGCGCTCTCGACGGCGCCGCGGTGGTCGTCCAGCACGGCACGGGCCGATCCGGCGAGCGCCTCGGCGTCCCCGAGCAGCTCGCGTGCGGATCTTCCCGCGGGGACGTCGCCCGTTGGTCCGGCCTGAGTCATGTACGCCCTTCTGCTCCCGCCTCAGCGGTCCGCTGTCGTCGCGGGCCCACCACCGACCGGCTTCATCGTGCCACGAGGCCCGCGCCGTCCCGCACGGCGCGAACTGCGGACGCCGGTGCTCGGTGCCAGACTCGGAGAAATGCGGCATCTCCATGTCCGACGAGACGAGCGGGACCACGGGACTCGCTGAAGGAGCACACCATGCCCGACCCGGCTTTCGTTACCGGCGCCCCCAACTGGATCGACCTCGGAACCCCCGACGTCGAATCGGCCACCTCCTTCTACCACGGCCTGTTCGGGTGGGAACTGGTGCCCGGCGGCCCCGAGACCGGCGGCTACGGGACGTACCAGCTGCGGGGCGAGACCGTCGCGGGCGTCATGACCGTGCCGGAGGACCAGGGGAAGCCCGCGTGGTCGGTCTACTTCCAGACCCCCGACGCCGACGCCACCGCACGGACGGTCGAGAAGGCCGGCGGCACCGCGGCCTTCCCGCCGATGGACGTGCTGGACTACGGGCGGATGGGCGGCTTCACGGACAACACCGGCGCGTACTTCGGCGTCTGGCAGCCCGGTACGAACCCCGGCCTCGGAGTGATCATGGAAACGGGCTCACTGATCTGGTCCGAGCTGTACACCCCGGACGTTCCCTCGGCAGCCGCCTTCTTCCACACGGTCTTCGGATGGCAGACCAGCGAGATGAACTTCCCCGGCGGTTCCTACACGGTCGTGCGCCCCGCGCGCGGTGACGACGACGCGTCGTTCGGAGGGCTCGTCCCCCTCGACCAGGTGCCCAGCGAGGCCGCGGCCGGGCCGCACTGGCTGCCGTACTTCGCCGTCGACGACACCGATGCCGTGGTGTCCACCGCGGAGCGGCTGGGCGGCCGGGTGACCATGCCCGCCACCGATGTGCCGGAGGTCGGCCGGGTCGCCACCTTCGCCGACCCGGCGGGCGCATCCTTCGCGGTGATCAAGCCCGTGCCGATGCCCCAGGGCTGACCTGCGCGAAGGGGCCGGTCCGGAGCGCAGGGCAGCCGGCCGGCCCGGGCGTTGACCCGTCGTTGATCACTTGTTTATCGCGACCGGGCACCGTGTGCCCCATGCCGATCAACACCATGACCGACGAGCTCGCCTGGCAGGAGACCGCGTTGTGCGCGCAGGCCGGGCCCGAGTTCTTCTTCCCGGCGCCGGGCAGCTCCACCCGCGAGGCCAAGCAGCTGTGCAACGCCTGCGAGGGCCGGGTGGCCTGCCTGGAGTACGCACTCGCTCACGACGAGCGCTTCGGCGTATGGGGCGGGCTCTCGGAGAAGGAGCGGGACCGGCTGCGCAGAGGCGGACCCGGCCGGGGCTGACACGGGGGCACGTGAGACCGGTCGCGGTACCCCGCCAGGTCGTTCCGTCCTGTGCCCGGGAGCAGGCGTTCCGCCACGTGCTCCCGGGCAGGGGGTCCCGTCACGTGCTCACCGGACAGGTGGCCCGCCACGTGCTCCCGGGCAGGAGGTCCCGTCACGTGCTCACCGGACAGGTGGCCCGTCACGTGATCCGGAAGGTCTCGCCGTACACCTGCCACACCAGGGGCTTCCTCAGCCCCAGGTTGCCCTCGCGCAGGAACACGCGCTGCGCGGTGTCGATCCGGGTCGTGTCCCGCTGCACCTTCCGGGCCCTGATCGCCGACCGGCTCTCGTCGAGGAAGGCGTCCAGGTACGCGGCCTCGTCACCGCCCTCGGCGGCCGTGTCCGCGGATCCCATCGCGGCGTCGCGGATGCCGTAGAAGCCGTCCGCCCCGACACCGGGCCCGTGCAGGACCATCGCGTCGTAGTAGATGAACTGCCCCAGGGTGCCGAGGCCGTCCATCTTCGCCAGCCGGACCGCCGGCTCGAAGTACAGCCGGTCGCGGGTCGCGTCCTGGGCGGCCCGGAAGGCCGGGTCCTCCGCCGCCTCGCGCCAGGCGTCCGTGAAGCCGGGATCCAGACCCTCGTGCGAGTCGGTGCCGTCGACGGCGCGCAGGGCGGGGAGGAACGGGGCGAGCGGATTGCCCGGATGCTTCTCGGTGTACGCCTCGACCAGCTGCAGCATGTCGTTCGTCCCGGAACAGAAACCGACTATGCCGGCGGTGTAGCCGGTGCCGTCGCCCACGTCCTCGATCGCACCGTACTGGCTGCGCCAGTCCAGGGTGGACGCCTCCGCACTGGCCACCAGACGGGACGCGGTCTCCTTCATCGACGGAGCCGCGAGGCCGGGCGGCAGCGCGTCGATCTCCTCGGTGTGCTCGTCGGCCTGTCCGGCCGCTTCCGGCTTTGCCGTGCCCGGCTTCTCGGGCCCGCTCGTCCGCGTGATCGAGGGCGGTTCGGAGTCGCCGCCACTGAACAGGATCGAAGCGACGATGGCGATCGGTGCACCGAAGAGAACAAGACGCGTCACAGGTTTCACCGGCACAGAGTACGTTCAGTGAAGCCATGGGGTCAGCCTGGCGCGGAGAGGCGACGCGCGCAGGATGGGCGCGCCGCCTCGGTCCGGCGGGTCGGGGAGCGGATCCCGAGCCCGTCCGGGCGGGTGTGAACAGATCAGGCCTGGGCGGCCCTGGCTTCCATGCGGGCCTTGCGGGCCGCCAGCTTCGCGTCGAACTTCGACGCCTCGCTGTCGAGGCCGCTCATGTACAGCCCGAGCTCCTCCTGCGCCTTCAGGCCCTCCGGGCCGAGCCCGTCGATGTCGAGGACCTTCAGGTACCGCAGGACGGGCTGGATCACGTCGTCGTGGTGGATGCGCATGTTGTAGATCTCGCCGATCGCCATCTGCGCGGCGGCGCGCTCGAAGCCGGGCATGCCGTGCCCCGGCATCCGGAAGTTGACGACCACGTCACGCACGGACTGCATCGTGAGGTCCGGGGCGAGCTCGAAGGCGGCGCCCAGCAGATTGCGGTAGAAGACCATGTGCAGGTTCTCGTCGGTCGCGATCCGGGCCAGCATCCGGTCGCAGACGGGGTCGCCCGACTGGTGACCGGTGTTGCGGTGCGAGACGCGGGTCGCGAGCTCCTGGAACGCCACGTAGGCCACGGAGTGCAGCATCGAGTGACGGTTGTCGGACTCGAAACCCTCCGCCATGTGCGCCATGCGGAACTGCTCCAGCTTGTCCGGGTCCACGGCGCGCGAGGTGAGCAGGTAGTCGCGCATCACGATGCCGTGCCGGCCCTCCTCCGCGGTCCAGCGATGCACCCAGGTGCCCCAGGCGCCGTCGCGGCCGAAGAGCGAGGCGATCTCGTGGTGGTAACTGGGGAGGTTGTCCTCGGTCAGCAGGTTCACGACGAGGGCGATGCGCCCGATGTCGGTGACCTTGGACTGGCTGGTCTCCCAGGCCTCCCCGTCCTCGAAGAGGCCGGGGAAGTTGCGGCCGTCGGAGAACGGCACGTACTCGTGGGGCATCCAGTCCTTGGCGACCTTGAGATGGCGGTTGAGTTCCTTCTCCACCACCTCTTCCAGTGCGTACAGCAGCTGGGCGTCTGTCCACGCCTTCGAACTGCCGAGATGGGGAGAGGCGATTGTCACGGGGGCTCCTGGGGACGGGAGAATTACCTACGGCTTCGTAGGTTACGTGACCGTAGGTTAAGGCGGCGGTAAGGGCACAGCCAAGCCCGGTCCTCGCGACGCGTGCTCACCCCCCGTCATCCTCGCAGGTCGAGGGCGTGTACGGGCCGGTGAGCGAGGCATCCTCGACCGTGATCCCGGCAGTGCTGTCCGGGACCACTGTCCCGGGGTCCGGCCCCGTCCGGCTCGGGACGCCCCGCTCAGGAGGCCCCGCCCAACAGGTCGCCCAGATCGGTGTCCAGGTCCATGAAGCGGTACTCGTCACCCACAGGGACCAGGTCCTGCGCCCGTTTCAGGAAACGGCGCAGCTCGGACGTCCGCACGTGCACCATCGCGATGCCCTCGACGGCGTGGAACTCCAGCACCGTGCGGTCGTACCCGAACGGCCGGACCCGCACGTCGCCGACCCCGGCCGGCGCGTCCATGCCTGTGGCGAGCAGCTCGCGGGAGAACTCCCACGAGACCTCGGTGCCTTCCAGGGTCGCCGGAGCCGGGAACGCCATGCGGACGGCGAAGGGGTCCTTGCGGTCGTAGTGCAGAGTGGCCGGCAGGGTCTCCATGCGCGGCGCGGACGCGACCATACGGGCCTGCACGGACTGCTCGATAACGCTGGACAAGACCTGCTCCCTCTCGCCTCGGACGAACGGTTCCCGGCATTGGAGTAGACGACGGAACGCCTTCATCCGTGCACTGGCGGGTGGCGTGAGCTGCGTCACCGCATTCACCGCCCCCTGATCAACTGCCCCGTTTCGCACGGCGCACCCTGGACGTCCGTCCACGGGTGGGTTAGCTTCCAGCGCCATGAGGGCCATGGGGAAGACCAGAAGGCTGTGGGCGCTGGGTCTTTGCGGTGCGGCGGTGGCAGCGGCCCTGGCCGCACCGTCGGCGCAGGCCGTGCCGGAAGGGCACCAGGGCCGTGACCCGGAATGGGCGCTCGCCGCGACGGGAACGGACGCGCGCTTCCGCGGGCTCGCCGCTGTCGGCCGCGACGCCGCCTGGGTCGCGGGCTCCGGGGGCACGGTGCTGCGCACCACGGACGGCGGAAGGCACTGGCGCGACGTCTCGCCGGCCGGTGCGGCCGGACTGGAGTTCCGCGACATCGAGGCCTTCGACAGGCGGCGGGCCGTCGCCCTCGCCATCGGCGAGGGCGAGGCGTCCCGGGTCTTCCGTACCGAGGACGGGGGCGCGAGCTGGACGGAGTCCTTCCGTAACACCGACGAGCGGGCGTTCTACGACTGTCTGACCTTCTTCGACAGCCGTCACGGCCTCGCGCTGAGCGACCCGGTGGACGGGAAGTTCCGCATCCTGTCGACGTCGGACGGCGGGCGGAACTGGCGGGTGCTGCCGGACGCGGGGATGCCCGCGGCGCAGCCCGGCGAGGCGGGCTTCGCGGCGAGTGGCCAGTGCCTGGTCAGCGCGGGCAGGAAGGACGTATGGCTCGCCACCGGCGGTGCGGCGACCGCCCGGGTGCTGCACTCCGAGGACCGCGGCCTGACCTGGACCGAAGCGGCGTCGCGGATCCCGGCCGGTGATCCGGCGCGTGGCGTTTTCGGCGTGGCCTTCCTGGACCGTACGCACGGCATCGCGGTCGGCGGCGACTACCGCGCGGGCCAGGCGTCCCCGGACGCCGCGTCCGTCACCGGGGACGGCGGCCGGAGCTGGCGGAGCGCGGCCGCCCCGCCACCCGCCTACCGTTCCGGGGTCACGTGGCTGCCGCACAGCCGGCGTTCGGCCCTCGCCGTGGGTCCGGCCGGTACCGATGTCACAAGGGACGGCGGGCGCACCTGGCGGACCGTGGACACCGGCTCGTACGACACGGTCGACTGCGCACCGGGCGGCGGCTGCTGGGCGGCGGGCGAGAAGGGACGGGTCGCGCGGCTGCGGTAGCGGCCCGGAGACATCGGTCACCCGCGACCGACGGGGGCCCCGGGTACGGCTGTGCCCGGGGAAGACGGACGAAGGGACCGATCCGCTGTGACGGACGCTCACCAGGAGGAAGTTCTCGGCCGGATCGCCAAGGGGCTCGTGTACACCGAGTCCGAAGCGGCCTTCCTGGCCCCACGGCGCCGCGCGGAGCAGATCTTCGAGTACAACCGGACACCCCCGGGCCAGGAGGACAGGCGTCGGTCGCTGCTCGTCGAGATCCTCGGCTCCGTCGGCGAACGCACGGTGCTGCTGCCGCCGTTCCACGCCGGGTTCGGCAGCAACGTCCACATCGGCGACGACTTCTTCGGGAACGTCAACCTGACGTTCGTCGACGACGTGGACATCCACATAGGCGACGGCGTCATGATCGCTCCCAGCGTGACGCTGACCACCACGGGACACCCGGTGCACCCCTCGCGACGCGCCGACTTCGGCCGGTTCTCCGAACCGATCGTGATCGAGGACAAGGTGTGGATCGGCAGCAACGTGGTGGTCCTGCCCGGAGTCCGTGTCGGATACGGGTCGGTCATCGGCGCCGGCAGCGTCGTCAGCCGCACCATCCCCCCGATGACCGTCGCGCTCGGGGCACCCTGCCGGGTGGTCCGCCCCATCACGGACGAGGACCTGACCACCCGGGGCGCGCTCTAGCCGGGCAGCTGCTGCCGGTACGGCGCGAGGGCGTCCGAGGTCTTCGTCGCCAGGAACTCCGTGATCCGGTAGGCGCAGACCTCGTGGGCCGCGAAGGGGTCGGAGGCCGCGATCCTCTCGATCTCGGCACGGTCGTCACCCACGGCCAGGATCACACCGCCGTCGCGGGGGTTCTTGCGTCCGGAGGCGATGAACACCCCGGCCGCGTACTGGGCGTCCAGCCAGCTGATGTGCTCCGGCATGAGGGCGTCGACGTGCTCGACCGGTGCGGTGTAGGTCAACTCGAGTACGAACATGATCGCAGGCTACCCGGCTGCCTAGACTGGCCCGTCATGACGACTTTCCGGATGCCCGCCGACGAGGCCGAAGCCCGCGCCGTCCAGGACGCGTTGCGCGCACGGGTGGTGCTGGACGAATCCGGGCCGCCGCCGGGGACCGGCCGGGTGACCGGGGTCGACGTCGCCTACGACGACGAGCGGGATCTCGTCGTCGCGGCGGCTGTCGTGCTGGACGCGGCGACGCTGGAGGTGGTGGCCGAATCCACCGCCGACGGCCGTGTGACGTTCCCGTACGTCCCCGGGCTCCTCGCCTTCCGGGAGATTCCGGCCGTCCTGGCCGCGCTGGAAGGCCTGCCGGTGGACCCGGGTCTCGTCGTCTGCGACGGCTACGGGCTGGCCCACCCGCGCAGGTTCGGCCTCGCCAGCCACCTCGGCGTCCTCACCGGCCTGCCGGTCATCGGCGTCGCGAAGAACCCCTTCACCTTCCGCTACGAGCAACCCGGGCCCCTGCGGGGCGACTTCACCCCGCTGATGGACGGGAACGAGGAAGTGGGCCGGGCCTTGCGTACGCAGGACGCCACCAAGCCCGTCTTCGTCTCCGTCGGGCACCGCACGGGCCTGGACAACGCCTGCGCCCACACGCTCGCGCTGGCACGTGACTTCCGTCAGCCGGAGACGACGCGCAGGGCGGACGCGCTGTGCCGGTCCGCTCTCCGGGAGGCGACCGGCTGACGGGGACCCCCCGCTCCGGCATCTGTTGCCGACTGAGTACGAATACGGATGTTGGTTGTCGAACATCAGGGGCAGGCTGGTACACATGATCGACCACCACGCACCTCGGATGAGCACCGGAACCGTACGTCTTTCCCAGCGCGGCGTCGCCGTGGGCATGACCTTGGGCGTCCTGGCGGGAACCGCCTGGACCGTGTCCATGGTCGTCACGCTGGCGTCCTGGATGCTCTGACCGCGGGCGGCCGCCGCCCTCCGTGATCAGCGCACCGCCGCCACCCGGAAGCGCAGCCCGGCCGCCTGCAGCCGCTGCAGCAGGGCATCGCCCATCGCCACGGCCGTCGTGACCTGACCCGACGTCGCCGGGAGGTCGTCGAGTGCGAGGGCCAGCGCCGCCTCGGCCAGCATCTTCGCCGTCTCGTCGTAGCCCGGGTCGCCGCCCGACACCTCCGTCCAGACCTGCCGGCCGCCGCCCTCCCCGATGAAGCGGACCGTGAACCAGCTGCGCTTCCTGCGCTGCTCACCGGGCCCCGTACCGGGTTCGACCCGGGCCGAGAGCCAGTGCCGCGCGGCAGGGACCTGGGCGGCTCCCACCAGCAGCCCCATGGCGGCCGTGCCGCCGAGCGCCACGGGCAGGTGTTTCACCGAGGCGAAGTGCCGGTAGCGGAAGTCGGGACCGTAGCGCTCCAGGCCCCGCGCGGACCGCTCCACCACACGGGGGTCCAGAGTCGGCAGAGGCAGGGCCCAGGTGCCGGTCTCCGGGCTGAAGTGCGGTGCCCCCTGCGGGGCGCGGGCCCGGCGGCCGACCAGGCGCGGCTCGTGCAGACGCCGTTCCCGCGCGGCCCGCATCATCTGTGGGCCGCGGCCCATGGCGGTGAGGGCCGAGGCGAACGTGCCGCCGGAGAAGACGGCGTTCGTGCGGACGTATCCGTCCACGGTCAACGGGACGCCCTCGGGAAGCTGCTTGACGGTGAAGTAGGCGCCGAGATCGTGCGGAACGGAGTCGAAGCCACAGGCATGCACGAGGCGGGACCCGGTCTCGCGCGCCCGGCCGTCGTGCCGCAGGTACATCCGGTCGACGAACTCGGCCTCCCCGGTGAGGTCGGTGTAGTCCGTCCCGGCCTCGGCGCAGGCGGCGACCAGCTTCTCCCCGTACCAGACGTACGGGCCGACGGTCGACGCCACCACGTGCGAGGACTCGGCGAGTTCGCGCAGTCCGCCGGCGTCGTCCGCGTCGGCCGTGAGCAGGGGCAGGTCCGCGCAGTGCGGGTGGCTCGCGGCGAGGCGGTCGCGCAGCTGCTCCAGCTTGCGGCGGCTTCGGCCGGCCAGGGCCCAGCGGCAGCCGTCCGGCGCGTGTGCGGCGAGATATCCGGCGGTGAGCGCCCCCACGAAGCCGGTGGCTCCGAAAAGGACGACGTCGTAAGGGCGTTCTGCCCCGTTCTGCCTGTTCATGCGTGCCTCCGCAGGGGCCGGCGCCGATGTAGCAGGCAGAGGCTAGCGGAGGTGTCGGTGGTGCCGCACGGCCGGTCGGGCTTCGGTGCGAGAGGATCCGGGGAAAGTGCTAAGCGCTTGCTCGGCCAAAAGGGTTGTGCGGATTGCGGTCCGTTCTTAGCATCATCGATGTTACATCAGTTGTGTCACACCGCTGGGGGCTTGATGGCAACGACAGGACACGGACCGCAGGGCCCGCTGACCGGGGTGCGCGTCGTCGAACTGGCCGGTATCGGACCCGGGCCGTTCGCCGCGATGCTCCTCGCCGACCTCGGGGCCGATGTGGTGCGCGTCGACCGGCCCGGTGGCTCGGTGATCGGGATCGAACCCGCCTTCGACCTCACCAACCGCAACAAGCGGTCGGTTCTCGTCGACCTGAAGGCCGAGGGCGGGGCCGGGCAGGTCCTCGACCTCGTCGAGCGCGCCGACGTGTTGATCGAGGGCTACCGGCCGGGGGTCGCCGAACGCCTCGGTGTGGGCCCGGACGCCTGCCTGGAACGCAACCCGCGGCTCGTCTACGGACGGATGACCGGCTGGGGCCAGGACGGGCCGCTGGCCCCGCGCGCGGGACACGACATCGGCTACATCGCCCTCAGCGGCACCCTGTCCATGATCGGCAGATCCGGCGAGGCGCCCACCGTCCCGGCCAACCTGCTCGGCGACTACGCGGGCGGCTCGCTCTACCTCGCCGTCGGCGTGCTCGCAGCCCTCCAGCACGCCCGTACGCCCGGCGGAACCGGGCAGGTCGTCGACGCGGCCATCGTCGACGGATCGGCCCATCTCGCCACCATGATCCACGGCATGCTGGCGGCCGGCAGCTGGCAGGACCGGCGCGGCACCAACCTCCTCGACGGAGGCTGCCCGTTCTACGGGTCGTACGAGACCTCCGACGGCCGGTACATGGCGGTCGGGGCCCTGGAGCCGCGCTTCTACGAGGAGTTCGCCGAGCTCCTCGGAATCGGGGCCGAGGCCCCCGACCGCAACGACTTCGGACGCTGGGAGGAACTGCGCGCCCTGGTCGCCGACCGGTTCAGCACCCGTACGCGAGCCGAGTGGACCGAGATCTTCGAGGGGGCGGACGCCTGTGTGGCCCCCGTCCTCTCGCTCCGAGAGGCACCCCGCCACCCCCACCTCGCCGCCCGCTCCACCTACGTGGAGCACAGCGGCCTCACCCAGCCCGCCCCCGCACCCCGTTTCTCCGCGACGCCCGTCTCCGTACGCAGCGGGCCCGCCCTGCCCGGAGCGGACACCGAGGCCGTCGCCGCCGACTGGGACCTGCCGGGCCTGCTGACCACCGGGAAGGACACGACCGGCTGATGGAACTCTCCCTGCCGCTGAACTACGCGGGTGACCCGCGCGCCGCCTGTGACGAGGTCGCCGCACTCGAGTCCGCCGGACTCGACGCAGTCTGGGTCGCCGAGGCGTACGGCTTCGACTCGCCCACCCTCATGGGCTACCTCGCCGCCCGCACCGAACGCCTGAAGATCGGCGCGGCGATCCTCAACGTCTACTCCCGCACCCCGGCCCTCATCGCCCAGACCGGCGCCGGACTGGACGCGGTGTCGGGCGGCCGCGCCCTGCTCGGACTGGGCGCCTCGGGCCCGCAGGTGATCGAGGGCTGGCACGGCAAGCCCTACGACAAGCCGCTCGGCCGGACCCGGGAGACCGTGGAGCTCTGCCGCCGTATCTGGCGCCGCGAGGTCATCGACCACCACGGCATCACCGACATGCCGCTGCCGAAGGAGAAGGGCGGAAAGCTCGGCAAGCCGCTGAAGATCCTGACCCGGCCGGTGCGTGACACCATCCCTCTCTACGTCGCCTCCCTCGGCCCCGCCAACGTCCGGCTGACCGCCGAGATCGCCGACGGCTGGCTGCCCACCCTCTACATCCCGGAGAAGGCCCAGCAGGTCTGGGGCACGGCCCTGGCCGAGGGGGCGGCGAAGCGCGATCCGCGGCTCGGTCCCCTGCAGACCGTCGCGGGCGGGCTGCTGGCCATCGGCGACGACGCGGCCGCCGTCAGGGACCTCGCCCGCCCGCAGATCGCGCTGTACGTCGGCGGCATGGGCGCGCCGGGCAAGAACTTCTACAACGACCTCGCCGTCGCCTACGGCTACGAGAAGGAGGCTGCCACCATCCAGGAGCTCTACCTCTCCGGGAAGAAGAGGGAGGCCGAGGCCGCCGTCCCGGACGAGTTCTGCGAGCTCATGACGCTCTGCGGCCCCGAAGGCTACGTACGCGACCGCCTGGAGGCCTTCCGTGAGGCCGGGGTCACCATGCTCAACGTCACGCCCGTCGGCCCCGAGCCGGCGCGGCTGATCTCCACCGTCAAGAACTGGCTCCAGGGGGCTTGAAGTGCAGCGGCAGATCTTCACCGAGGAGCACGACGCGTTCCGCGAGACCGTCCGGACCTTCCTTGCCAAGGAGGTCCTCCCGCACTACGAGCAGTGGGAGAAGGACGGGATCGTCTCGCGCGAGGCCTGGCTCGCGGCCGGCCGGCAGGGGCTGCTCGGCCTCGCAGTCCCGGAGGAGTACGGGGGCGGCGGCAACGCCGACTTCCGCTACAGCGCCGTGATCGCCGAGGAGTTCACCCGGGCCGGGGTGTCCGGGCTGGCGCTCGGCCTGCACAACGACATCATCGGCCCCTACCTCACCGGTCTCGGCACCGAGGAACAGAAGCGGCGCTGGCTGCCCCGCTTCTGCAGTGGTGAGACCATCACCGCCATCGCCATGACGGAACCCGGTGCAGGCTCCGATCTCCAGGGCATCCGCACCAGCGCCGAGGACAAGGGCGACCACTGGCTCCTCAACGGCTCGAAGACCTTCATCTCCAACGGCATCCTGGCCGACCTGGTGATCGTCGTGGCCAAGACCTCACCGGAGGGCGGGGCGAAGGGCCTCTCCCTGCTCGTCGTCGAGCGCGGAGCCGAAGGCTTCGAGCGGGGCCGTAACCTCGACAAGATCGGACAGAAGTCCCAGGACACCGCCGAACTGTTCTTCAACGACGTACGCGTCCCCAAGGAGAACCTCCTCGGCGAGCGCGACGGGGCCTTCCTGCACCTCATGACCAATCTGGCCCAGGAGCGCATGGGCATAGCGGTCGCCGGCATCGCCGCCGCCGAGTACCTCCTGGAGATCACCACCCGCTACGTCAAGGAGCGCGAGGCCTTCGGGCGCCCGCTCTCCAAGCTCCAGCACATCCGCTTCGAGATCGCCGAGATGGCCACCGAGTGCGCCGTCACCCGGACCTTCCTCGACCGGTGCATCGTCGACCACTCCGAAGGGACGCTCGATGCCGTCCACGCCTCGATGGCCAAGTGGTGGGCCACCGAGCTGCAGAAGCGGGTGGCCGACCGCTGTCTCCAACTCCACGGCGGATATGGGTACATGACCGAGTACCGGGTCGCGAAGGCCTTCACCGACGGCCGTATCCAGACCATCTACGGCGGGACGACCGAGATCATGAAGGAGATCATCGGCCGTTCGCTCCTCTCCTGACCTCCCTGCCCGCACCGACCCCGAAAGGCAGCCGCCTTGAGTACCGAAGCATTCGTCTACGACGCGATCCGCACCCCGCGCGGCCGCGGCAAGGCCAACGGCGCCCTGCACGGCACCAAGCCGATCGACCTCGTCGTCGGCCTCATCCACGAGATCCGTGACCGTTTCCCCGGCCTCGACCCGGCGGCCGTCGACGACATCGTCCTCGGGGTCGTCAGCCCGCTCGGTGACCAGGGCTCCGACATCGCCCGGATCGCCGCGATCGCCGCGGGCCTCCCGGACACCGTCGCCGGTGTGCAGGAGAACCGCTTCTGCGCCTCCGGCCTCGAGGCGGTCAACCTGGCCGCAGCCAAGGTCCGTTCGGGCTGGGAGGACCTGGTCCTGGCCGGCGGCGTCGAATCGATGTCCCGGGTCCCCATGGGCTCCGACGGCGGAGCCTGGGCGATGGACCCGATGACCAGCTTCGAGACCGGCTTCGCCCCGCAGGGCATCGGGGCCGACCTCATCGCCACCATCGAGGGCTTCTCGCGCAGGGACGTCGACGAGTACGCCGCCCTGTCCCAGGAGCGCGCCGCGATCGCCTGGAAGGAGGAGCGCTTCGCCCGTTCCGTCGTCCCCGTCAGGGACCGGAACGGCCTGCTCGTCCTCGACCACGACGAGCACATGCGCCCCGGCACCACCGCCGACTCGCTCGCCTCCCTCAAGCCCTCGTTCGCCGCGATCGGTGAGATGGGCGGCTTCGACGCCGTGGCCCTCCAGAAGTACCACTGGGTCGAGAAGATCGACCACGTCCACCACGCGGGCAACTCCTCCGGGATCGTGGACGGTGCCGCCCTCGTCGCGATCGGCTCCAAGGAGACCGGCGAGCGCTACGGCCTCACCCCGCGGGCCCGTATCGTCTCCGCCGCCGTGTCCGGTTCCGAGCCGACCATCATGCTCACCGGCCCCGCCCCCGCCACCCGCAAGGCGCTGGCCAAGGCAGGACTCACCATCGACGACATCGACCTCGTCGAGATCAACGAGGCCTTCGCGGGAGTCGTCCTGCGCTTCGCCCGGGACATGGGCCTCTCGCTCGACAAGGTCAACGTCAACGGTGGCGCCATCGCGCTCGGCCACCCGCTCGGCGCGACCGGCGCGATGATCCTCGGCACGCTCATCGACGAACTGGAGCGGCAGGACAAGCGCTACGGTCTCGCCACCCTCTGCGTCGGCGGCGGTATGGGCATCGCCACCGTCGTCGAGCGTCTCTGACCTGCCCCCGGCCCCTTCTGCTTACGGAGAAGACACGCAATGACCGAGAGCACGACCATTCGCTGGGAACAGGACGAGACCGGCGTCGTCACCCTCGTACTCGACGATCCCGCCCAGTCCGCCAACACGATGAACCAGGGCTTCAAGGAGTCCATCGCCGCCGTCGCCGAACGCGCAGAGGCCGAGAAGGACTCCATCCGGGGGATCATCTACACCTCCGCCAAGAAGACCTTCTTCGCGGGCGGCGACCTCAAGGACATGATCAAGATCGGTCCCGAGAACGCCCAGGCGGCGTTCGACGCCGGCACCGCCATCAAGGCGTCGCTGCGCCGCATCGAGACCCTGGGCAAGCCGGTCGTCGCCGCCATCAACGGCGCCGCCCTCGGCGGCGGTTACGAGATCGCGCTCGCCGCCCACCACCGCATCGCCCTGGACGCCCCCGGCTCCCGCATCGGCCTGCCCGAGGTCACCCTCGGCCTGCTGCCCGCCGGAGGCGGAGTCACCCGCACCGTACGCCTGATGGGCATCGCCGACGCCCTGCTGAAGGTGCTCCTCCAGGGGACCCAGTACACCCCGCGGCGAGCGCTGGAGAACGGCCTCGTCCACGAGGTCGCCGGCAGCCGTGAGGAGATGCTCGACAAGGCCCGCGCCTTCATCGACGCCAACCCCGAATCCCAGCAGCCCTGGGACGTCAAGGGCTACCGGATCCCCGGTGGTACCCCGTCGCACCCGAAGTTCGCGGCCAACCTGCCCGCCTTCCCCGCCAACCTGAAGAAGCAGCTCGCGGGCGCACCCATGCCCGCGCCCCGCAACATCATGGCCGCGGCCGTCGAGGGGGCGCAGGTCGACTTCGAGACCGCGCAGACCATCGAGGCGCGCTACTTCACCGAACTGGTCACCGGCCAGGTCGCGAAGAACATGATCCAGGCGTTCTTCTTCGACCTCCAGGCCGTCAACTCCGGCGCCAGCCGCCCGGAGGGCGTCCAGGAGCGCCAGGTCCGCAAGGTGGCCGTGCTCGGCGCCGGGATGATGGGCGCGGGCATCGCCTACTCCTGCGCACGCGCGGGCATCGACGTCGTCCTCAAGGACGTCACCACCGAGGCTGCGGCCAAGGGCAAGGCCTACAGCGAGAAGCTCCTCGCCAAGGCACTCTCCCGGGGCCGCACGACCGAGGCGAAGCGGGACGAGCTGCTGGCCCGCATCACCCCGACCGGAGACCCGGCCGACCTCGCGGGGTGCGACGCCGTGATCGAGGCGGTCTTCGAGGACACCGCGCTCAAGCACAAGGTGTTCCAGGAGATCCAGGACATCGTCGACCCCGACGCGCTGCTCTGCTCCAACACCTCGACGCTGCCCATCACCGTGCTGGCCGAAGGTGTCAGCAGGCCCGTCGACTTCATCGGACTGCACTTCTTCTCGCCCGTCGACAAGATGCCGCTCGTCGAGATCATCAAGGGCGAGAAGACCGGCGACGAGGCGCTGGCCCGCGCCTTCGACCTGGTCCGCCGGATCAAGAAGACCCCGATCGTGGTCAACGACTCGCGGGGCTTCTTCACCTCGCGCGTCATCGGCCACTTCATCAACGAGGGCGTCGCGATGGTCGGCGAGGGCGTGGAACCCGCGTCGGTCGAACAGGCGGCGGCGCAGGCCGGCTACCCGGCCAAGGTGCTGTCCCTCATGGACGAGCTGACGCTCACCCTGCCCCGCAAGATCCGCAACGAGACCCGGCGCGCCGTCGAGGAGGCGGGCGGCACCTGGGCCACGCACCCCGCGGACGAGGTCGTCGACCGGATGGTCGACGAGTTCGGGCGGCCCGGCCGCAGCGGGGGAGCGGGCTTCTACGAGTACGGCGAGGACGGCAGGCGGGGTGCGCTCTGGCCGGGCCTGCGTGAGCACTTCACGAAGCCCGGCACCGAGATCCCGTTCGAGGACATGAAGGAGCGGATGCTCTTCTCCGAGGCACTGGACAGTGTCCGCTGCCTGGAGGAGAACGTCCTCATGACCGTCGCCGACGCCAACATCGGTTCCATCATGGGCATCGGCTTCCCCGCCTGGACCGGTGGCGTGCTCCAGTACATCAACGGGTACGAAGGCGGCCTGCCGGGCTTCGTGGCGCGCGCCCGGCAGCTCGCCGAGCGCTACGGGGACCGCTTCCTGCCGTCCGGGCTCCTGCTGGAGAAGGCGGCCAGGGGCGAGACCTTCCACGACTGACCGCGGCCCCGCGGGCCGTGTTCACTCCTTCTCACCCGTGGTGAACGCGGCCCGCAGCTCCTCCTTCAACGACCGCTGGAAGGCGGTCAGCAGCGCCTGGAGCACCATCGGCTGCATGTGGGCCGAGAGTGACTTCATCGCCTTGACGTGTTCCGGGTCGGACTCGCGCTCCCGGTAGGGGTGCCACACCTCGTCCCGGAACAGCCGGCTCAGCTCGTGGGCGGCCGAGCGGGTGTGCTCCAGCAGTACCGTGCGCGCGGCCAGGATCGTCTCGTGCGCGATGGGCACCTCCAGGAGCTCCACGCCGAGCCGCAGCAGACCGGGGTCCACGCGGAACGGCCCGCCGGGTGTCCGGGGGCGCTCCAGGACCCCCATGGCCGCGAGCCGGTCCACGTCCTGCGCGCCGAGAGGCCTGCCCGCACGTCGTTCCAGCTCGGCGCGCTCCATGTCCTCGGCGGAGTCCGGAGCCCAGGAGGCCACCAGGGCCCGGTGGATCGCGAGGTCCTGCGCGCTCAGGTCGGGCGGCAACTGCTGGAGGTAGCGCTCGATGGCGGCCAGCGTCATGCCCTGGTGCTGGAGTTCCTCGATCAGGGCCAGCCGTGACAGGTGGTCGTGCCCGTAGTGCCCGACGCGCCGGGGCCCGATCACCGGAGGCGGCAGCAGGCCTCTCGTGCTGTAGAAGCGCACGGTGCGCACGGTGACTCCCGCGCGCGCCGCCAGTTCGTCGACGGTCAGCGTCGGTTCGTCCGTCCCGCTCGCCATGGCTGCTCCTTGTCGCTTACAGGCCCGTCCGGACGGGCCTGGGTCGATCAGGTGCAACAGTATTGCTGTCGCACCACTGTTGTGAAAGTGCCCGGCTCCGACGGCCGCCGGATCCGACGACCGCGAGGAGGAGTCTGCGCACGGGGGCGCGGTTCGTTCCACACGTCTGCGGACAGTGTGACGGCCCGCGTGGACGACGCGGGACGGGGGGCCACGAGAGCCGGACGGGACGGGAGGGCCTCCTCGCCCGGAGCCGGGTTGGCCCCGTGGAGTCGTCCCTACCGGCCCTGCTCGGTCTCGAAGAGGCCGAGGGCGTGGTCCGCCGGCCGGTCGTGGACCGTCCCGATTGCGAACCCTCCGCCCTCGAGAGGCCGTTGAGCGGGCCCCGGCGCGTCGTCGCACAGGGGCGGCCCCGTGCACCGAGGGTGTTGTACCAATCAGGTGCAACAGTATTGCTGTCGCACCACTGTTGTGAAAGTGTCCGGCAGCATCGAAGCGCAGTCCCACCCCCGGTACGGACCGCACGGGTCCGGCCGAACGGACAGGAGGCGGCCGTGACCACGATCCTGCGACTTCCCACCGAACCCGAGCGACTCACGATCCCAGCCCTGCTGCTGCGCAACGCCGAGGACCACGGGGACCGCCCGGCCCTCTCCTGGCGCGCGAGGGACGCCGGGGACGACGGCGGATGGACCACCCTCACCTGGCGGGAAGTACGCCACGAAGCGGCCGTGCTCGCCGCCGGCTACAGCGCACTCGGGGTGGAACGCGGCGAACAGGTCCTCATGATGATGGGCAACCGGGCCGAGCACTGGCTCAGCGACCTGGCCCTCACCCATCTCGGCGCCGTCCCTGTCAGCGTGTACGGCACCGCGGCGCCCGGCCAGATCGCCCACATCGCCCGGCACAGCCGCGCCAGGCTCGCGATCGTCGAGGGGGCCAGGGAACGGGAGCGCTGGGAGCCCCTGCTGGCGGACGCCTCCGTACCGCTGGAGGAGCTCGTGGTCGTGGAGCCGGCCGACGCCGGGCAGCACCGGTCGTACGGCTCGCTGCGCGGGACGGGCGAGCGTCTGCGGAGCGAGGATGCCTTCGACAAGGGCTGGCGGGAGACCCGCGCCCAGGACCCGCTGACGGTCGTCTACACCTCGGGCACGACCGGCGACCCGAAGGCCGTCCCGATCACCCACCGCAGCGTGGTGGTCAACGCACTCGCCCTGGACCGGGTGGTGGAGCTCCCGGACCACGTCGAGCACATCTGCTACCTCCCGTTCGCCCACATCGCGGAGCGGATGCTGGGAATCTACCTGCCGGTCTTCCGGGCCTCGCACGTCCACCTCTGCGCGGACGCCGCCGCCGTCGCCGCCACGGCACGCGCCCTGCACCCCGCTCAGTTCTTCGGCGTACCCCGGGTGTGGGAGAAGCTCGCCGCGTCCGTGCGGGCGGCCCTGGCGACGCTTCCGGAGGAACAGCGGACCGCGATCGAGGAGGCGAGCGCGACCGCCCGTGAGCATGTGGCCTGCCGGGAAAGGGGCGAGCGGCCGTCCGCCGGCCTGGAGGCCGCCTACCGGGCGGCCAAGGAGACCGTCCTGGACCCCCTGCTCACGCTGGCGGGGTTCGAGCGGCTGGTGTGGACGGCCAGCGCCTCCGCACCGATGCCACTCGACGTGGTGCGCTTCTGGGCGGGCTTCGGCATCGTCGTCATGGACGCCTGGGGACTCACCGAGACCGTCGGCGTGTTCACCACCAACAGCCCGTCGGCCTTCCGTCTCGGTTCGGTGGGGCGCCCGCTGGAGGGCCTGGAGCTCCGGATCGCCGACGACGGGGAGATCCTCGTCCGGGGCGAGACGGTGTTCACCGGATACCTGCTGGCCGACGGCACGGTGGACGGGGCGCTCGACGCGGACGGCTGGTTCGCGACCGGGGACATCGGCCATGTCGACGACGACGGCTACCTCTGGCTCACCGACCGCAAGAAGGAAATGATCATCACCTCGACGGGCAAGAACGTCTCGCCGGCCCTCGTCGAGAACACGCTCAAGGAACACCCGTTGATCGGACAGGCCCTCGTCCACGGCGACGGTCGTTCCTACCTGGTCGCCCTGCTCGTGCTCGACGCGGAGATGACACCGGCCTGGGCGGCGGCCCGCGGCATCGAGGGCGACCCGGCCGGCCACCCGGCCGTGCTGGAGGAGATCGCGCGCGCCGTCGACGCGGCCAACGCCCGGCTGAACCGCACGGAACAGATCAAGCGCTACCGGGTGCTGGCCGGTGAGTGGGGCCCGGAGACCGGTGAACTGACCCCCTCCCTGAAGCTCCGCCGCCGGGTGATCCGCGACCAGTACGGCGAGGTTCTCGACGCGCTGTACGGGGAGGACGGGGCCTGACCGGCGGCCCGTTGTCAGTGACGGAACATACGGTGGGGACATGTCGGGGATCACGTACGTACGGGGGGACGCCACCGCGCCCCAGGCGAAGGGCGTCAAGCTGATCGTGCACGTCTGCAACGACCTGGGCGGCTGGGGCAAGGGCTTCGTCCTGGCGGTCTCCCGCCGCTGGCCGGGGCCCGAAGCCGCCTACCGGCGCTGGCACCGCGAGCGCTCGGGCAACGACTTCGGGCTGGGAGCCGCGCAGTTCGTCCAGGTCGAGCCGTACGTCTGGGTGGCGAACATCGTGGGCCAGCGGGGGACACGCACCGGCAGCAAGGGTGTGCCGGTGCGTTACGAGGCGATCGACGCCGGTCTGGACAAGGTGGCCGCCAGGGCCGCCGAGCTGGGAGCCTCCGTCCACATGCCCCGGATCGGCTGCGGGCTGGCGGGCGGCACCTGGGCCAGGGTCGAACCTCTGATCACCGAGCGGCTGGTGAGCCGCGGCATCGCGGTCACGGTGTACGACCACGGATGAGGGCCGCCCGGCGGGGTGCCCTCGCGCAAGGGGAGGGCACCCGGTGCGGTGGCCTCAGAGGCCGTAGCTCTTGCCGATGATGTCGCGCTGGATCTCACTCGTGCCGCCGTACACCGTCGACACGACCGCCGCCCGCAGGTGGCGCTCCATGTCGTACTCGGTCGCGTAGCCGTAGCCGCCCATCATCTGCATGCCCTCCAGCGCCGCGTGCCTCGCCGTCTCGGTGGCCTTGAGCTTCGCCATGGACGCCTCGCGGGGGAACAGCTTCCCCGGCTCGGCGTCGCAGGCCGCCGCCACGTCGAAGACCAGGAGCCGTGCACACTCGATCTCGGTCGCCAGGTCGGCCAGCCGGTGCCGCAGGGCCTGGAAGGAGCCGACCGGGCGGCCGAACTGCTCGCGTCCGCGTACGTACGCGACGGTGTCGTCCAGGATCCGCTCCGCCAGACCCAGCATGTTCGCCGCGAGGAAGAGCCGCTCCGCGTTCAGCCCGGCCATCAGCTGGGTCCACGCGCGGTCGGCCGTGCCGACCACGGCGTCGGCCGGCAGCCTGAGATCGGTGAAGAAGACGTCGTTGACCTCATGGCCGCCCATCGTCTCGATCGGCCGGATCCCGATCCCGGGCGTAGCGGCCGGGACATGGAACATGGTCAGCCCCTGGTGCTTCGCGCCGCTCGCGCCGGTCCTGGCCACCAGCAGGATGTGCTCGGCCAGATGCGCGTTGGAGATCCACGTCTTGTGGCCGTTGACCAGCCAGCCGCCGTCCGGCGTGCGCTCCGCCCGGCAGCGCAGCGCCGCCACGTCGGATCCCGCGTCCGGCTCCGACATCGCGATCGACAGCACCTGTCCGGCCACCGCACCGCCGATCGCCGCCTTGCACTGGGCCTCGCTGCCGAAACGCTCGTACGCCTTCGCCGTGATCACCGAGGTGATGAACCCGCCCGCGGGCAGGAGGCCGCGCGAGGTCTCCCGCAGGAAGAGGCAGGCATCCGTCATCCCGCCGCCCGAGCCGCCGTAGGCCTCGGGCAGGCACACACCGAGCCAGCCGAGCTCCGCGAGCCGGGCGTAGAGCGAAGGGGCGTGCGGACCGCCCGCCTCCGCGGCCAGTGCGTCGCGCTGCTCACGCGTACCGCACTCGCGCCGGGCGAAGTCGCGCAGGGCCGTGACGAATGCCCTCTGCTCGGAGGAGAGCGACCGCGGGAGGGCGTGGGTGGTGGACATGGAGGACCTCCGGAAAGGGGGGTTACAAAGAAGCGGACTAGGTAACACTGTTGCGTCGTCGATATGGTTGAGTGGTGACAACGGACGGGGAGGGCTCATGGCGGCATCGGGTACCGACGAGACACTGCTGGCCAGGGCGCTCGGAGAGACGCCACCTTCCGACGCGCTGAGCGAACAGATCCTGGACGCGGCGCGCGAGCAGTTCATGACCTTCGGGCTGCGCCGTTCGACCGTCGACGACGTGGCGAAGCGCGCCAAGGTCTCGCGGGTCACCGTGTACCGCCGGATCGGCAACAAGGACAACCTCGTCTCGGCCTGCCTGCTGCGGGAGTACCGCAGGTTCGTCTCGGACGTCGACGAGGCGGTGGCCGCGCTGCCCACCATGGAGGACCGGCTCGTGGCCGGCTTCGTCGCCGTCCTCAAGCACATCCGCGAACACCCGCTGGTGGGCGGACTGCTGAGGCTGGAGCCGGAGATCATGCTCCCCTTCCTCACGCTGGAGAGCGGCCCCGCCTTCCTGGCGATGCGGGGATATCTGGCGGACCGGCTCCGCCACGCCCAGCGTGCCGAAGGGCGGCCGGAGACGGATCCGACACCGGTCGCCGAACTGATGGTGCGGATCACCGTCTCCTTCCTCCTCAACCCGGTGAGCTGCTTCGAGCTCGACGACGACGAGCAGGTGCGCGCCTTCGCCCGCCGCTATCTGGTCCCGCTGCTCAGCGCCGGGTGACCGCCGTCAGAACCGCGCGTGCAGCTTCCTGCCCAGCTCGACGGCCCGGGCGACCTTCTCCCGGGGCGTCGAGAACGACGTCAGGTCCACCACCGGTGCGAACCGCCGTACGGTGACCGAGTGCGGCGCGGCGAAGGCCCGCAGCCCCTCCTCGCCGTGGATCCGCCCGTACCCCGACTCGCCCGCGCCACCGAACGGCAGTGAGGGGATCGCCGCGAAGCCCAGCACCGAGTTCACCGACACGGCGCCCGAGCCGAGGCGCCCGGCCACGGCGAGTCCGGCTGCCCGGGAGCGGGTGAACACGGCGGCGCCCAGCGAGTAGGCCGAGGCGTTGGCCCGCTCCACGGCCTCGTCCATGTCGCGTACCCGGTTCACCACGACGACCGGGCCGAAGGTCTCCTCCGTCACGGCCGGTGAATCCTCCGGCACGTCCGACAGCACCACCGGCCCGAGCACACTCGCCCTCAGGGCGTCGGGTCCGCCCAGTCTGGCCGTGCCTCCGTCCACCAGGGCCTGCTTCACGTGGCGTTCCACCACACCGAGCTGGGAGGGCAGGGTGAGCGGGCCGTAGGCGTCACCCGGCGCCAGTGCCCGCGCCCGGCTCACGATGCGGGAGCACAGCTCCTCGTGCACCGATGCCACGGCGTACACCCGCTCCACGCCGGCGCAGGTCTGTCCGGCGTTGCCCATCGCACCCCACACGATCGCGTCGGCCGCCGCGTCCAGATCGGCGTCCGCCGCGACCAGCACCGCGTCCTTGCCCCCGCACTCGGCGAGCAGCGGCGTGAGGGTGGCGGCGCAGGCCGCCGCGACCTTGCGGGCGGTGCCGGGCGAGCCGGTGAAGGCGACCTTGTCCACACCGGCAGGTCCATCCGCTCCGGCCAGGGCGGCACCGGTGGAACCCGGGCCGGTGACCGCCTGCAGCAGATCCGCGTGGCCCGGTACGGCCTCCCCGAAGCTGCGGGCCAGCAGCAGCCCCACCCCCGGGGTGAGTTCCGACGGCTTGAACACCACGGCGTTGCCCGCCGCGAGGGCGTAGCCGATCGAGCCCATCGGCGTGTAGAGCGGGTAGTTCCACGGTCCGATGACGCCGATCACCCCGAGCGGGCGGTAGGCCAGCAGCGCCCGCTGGTGGATCGACAGCAGTCCGGACGACACCCGCCGCCTGCCCAGCACCCGGCGGGCGTTGCGTGCCGCCCAGTCCAGATGGACCAGTGTCAGCAGCACCTCGGAGCGGGCGTCCTGCACCGGCTTCCCGGTCTCGGCCGCGATCACCTCGGCGAACTCGTCGGCACGGCCGGCAAGTTCACGCTTCCACAGCAGCAGAGCGGCGCGCCGTTCCCGCCACCCGGACGCGGTCCAGGCCCCGCCGGCGCTCCTGGCCCGCGCAACCGCGGCGCGGATGTCCTCGATGCCGTGCACGGCACGGTCGGTTCCGGTCGTCATGACTTCTCCATGGGCAGGGGTTCCAACGGGCGGCTCTGCGCCCAGTGCGGGCCGAGATCGTCGAGCTGGTATCCGAAGGGGTAACTGCGCGGCCGGGGCCGGGAAGGCAGCCACCGGGGCCGGGCGGGCAGCAGCCGCACGCCGTGCGACCGGGCGCGCACCAGGCGTGGGGCCGCCGCCCGCACCCACCGGGGCTGCGCCGGGAAGCCCAGCGCCCGCAGCAGCGGCTCGTCCAGCAGGGCGAGCGAGAACCTGGCCACCAGGGGGCGGAGCGGAGCCGGGTACCAGGCGGCCATGACCCGGAAGGTGGCGTTGGCGACACGGCGGTTCGCGGGGTCGTACGCGAACATCCGGTCCTCGTAGGAGTCGAGCAGCCGCTCGAACCCCTCGTAGGTGTCCGGTGCCCCCTCGATTCCCATCATCGCGGCCATGCGCCGCCCCACCTCCGCCAGCGCAGCCGCCTCCTGCGCACACAGGGGCCGCCACCCGAACCGGTCGATCCAGCGCTTGGGGCCGACGACCGTGGTCGCCAGTACATAGAGGTAGTCCTCGTTCGGTATGCGGTACTTCCCGTGGATCCGGTTGAGGTGGCGGGCCGCGGCCCGGGCGCGCTCGGAGTCGAAGCCGTCCGCCGCCATCTCGTATCCGAACAGGACGGTGTCGTCGTAGCGTTTCTGGCCGTTGCGCTCGAACTCCTGGGTGCGGTCGAGCAGTACGGAGATCCGCGGTACGCCGTAGTCGCGCAGGAAGGCGACGCTGATGCCCTGACGGTAGTCCCACGGGAATTCGTACTGGGACATCAGCCGGAGAATCTCGGCGCAGTCGCGGGCGGGATCCATCCGGCGGATCTCGCGCAGTCGGCTGTAGCGGCCCATGGTGTGCAACCTCTCCTGTCGGTACGGCCGTTCAGGTACGGGGGCCCGCGGTGAGGCCGGTGCTCGAGATCCCCGAGCCGTTGGTCTCCTCGGCCGAAACCTTGAAGTTCTTCCCGGACACCGCGAACGACGCGGCCAGCGCGCCCTGGGTCAGCGCGATGACGACCGCGCCCACCGACGGGAGGAACATCAGGGCTGATCTCTTCCGGCGGGTGCGACCCTCCGGCCCCAACTCGCCTCCCGTGCCAGTCATTTGCCGGTCCCCTCGCCCCTGGGAGTCAAAGTTACAAATACTATTGACTTGTTTCACGGGGCGCGTCAACACTGCTACACGGATTCGAAGAAGGGAGCCCGCATGGACATGGGCAAGGGCGCCGCACCCCCCTCCGCCGTCAGGGCGCCACTCCGGGGCGGTGCCGCACGGCGCTACTCCGGAGACGCCCGCCCTCGCGAGGAGCGCGCCCCGCGCCGCTTCACCCGGCTGGTGCGGGTGCTCGTGAAGCTGGCCCCGCCGCCCCTGCGGGTCGCCGGCGCGCTCGCGATCGCATACTGGAACACACACGGGCCCGGCACCGGCCCGAGCACCCGCCGACCCTTGGGAGCACCCGCGTGACCAGCACAGGAGAGCCCGTACCGCCCCCGCCGGGCGGCGTCCTGTGGAGCCTCGCGGGCGACATCCGCGGACTGCTGATGCTGCCCGCCGCCCTCACCCTCCAGGTCGCGCACCCGGCCGTCGGCGCCGGCGTCGACGACCACTCGGTCTTCCGTACGGACCCCTGGGGGCGCGGAGAGCGGTCCCTGAGCTCGCTCCAGCTCTGGGTGTACGGGGGAGAGGCGGCCGCCGAGGAGGGGCGCCGGCTCCGTAAGCTGCACCGGACGATCCAGGGGACCGACACCCGGGGCCGCCCTTACCACGCGCTCACGCCCGCGAACTACGCGTGGGTGCACGCCACCGGATTCCCCGTCTACCGGCACGCGTCGCGCTACCTGGTCCGTCCGCTCACCGACGCACAGGAACGCGCCCTGTACCGGGAGTGGCTCCAGGTCGGCCGGATCCTGGGCATCCACGACCGGGACATGCCGCAGACGATCGAGGAGTTCTGGCCCTATTACCGCACGATGCTGGCCGACGAGGTGGAGGCGACCGTCGTCGTACGCGAACTGGTGGCCACGGATGTTCCCGTCCCGCCGCCCGACCGGGGGCCGCTCGTACCGCGGCTGCTCCTCAAGGCGCTGTGGCCGGTGCTCCTGCCGCCCCTGGCGCGGTTCCGCAGCTTCATCACCATCGGGCTGATGCCGCCGGACGCCCGCGACGCCATCGGGCTCGACTGGACGCCGGAGCAGGAGCGCCGCCTGCGGCGCTTCGGTGCCGTGGTGCGGCGCGTCGTGCCCCTGCTCCCCGAGAGGCTGCGCTATCTCCCGCTCGCCCGGTCGGCGCGGGCCGGGTGGAGGGCCGGCGGCGGACGGCCGGGCGGGCGGGCGTGACCCTCCCGGGCGTGTGACCCACCGGCCAGGAGCGAGCCCGCCGCTCGCGGCCGGCCGGACTCCGGGCGGAGCGTCGCGCCGCCGACCGGCCTCGGCACCTCGCACCCGGTCCTCGCCCCCCGCGAGGCGGAACCCTCCCGGGCCCGGCCGGCCGCCGGGTCTCAGGCCGAGGCCCGGCGGACCGGTCCGGGGTCGGCATAGGCCGCTCCTCATGCGCGCGCCTGCCGGGGAACGGCGGAAGCCGGCCGGATCGTCGCGACCGGACTGCGGTTCGGCCCGAACGCGGCCACCCTGACCGCCTGATCCGGGCTGCCGCACAGCTCGTCACCGTCGCGGCACGGGGCACACCCCTGTGCGTGCGGTCCGGGAGGAACGGCTTGTTGGTCCCGGGAGATGCACACAGCGTGTGGTACTGCCTACGGAGAGCGAAATTTCGCACTGCGTGAAAGGTGCCATCTGTGTCACATGACGAGCAGGGAACCGGCGGGCGGGGAGACTATCTCCCCGTCACGGCCGATCTACCCGCCGACCCGCACCATGGCCGGCGCGCCACGACCGACCGGGTGGTCTTCGGCGTCACGGCGGTGCTCACCGTCGCCTTCGTGGTCTGGGGTTCCACGGCCACCGACTCGTTGGAAACCGTCTCCAACAAGCTGCTCAACGGCCTCATCCACAACGGTGGCTGGGCCTTCATGCTGGCCGCCTCCGGTTTCGTGGTCTTCGCCCTCTGGCTCGCGATCAGCCGTTACGGGACGATCTCGCTCGGACAGGAGGGCGAAAAGCCGGAGTTCCGCACGGTCTCCTGGGTCGCCATGATGTTCAGCGCCGGTATGGGAATCGGCCTCATGTTCTACGGCGTCAGTGAGCCGCTGGCCCACTTCACCAGTCCGCCGCCCGGTACCCGCCCCGAGGACGCGGCCGAGGCGATGCAGACGGCCATGGCCACCACCCTCTTCCACTGGACTCTGCACCCCTGGGCGATCTACGCGGTCGTCGGGCTCGCCATCGCGTACAGCGCCTACCGCCGGCACCGGAGGCAGACGATCAGCTCCGTCTTCGTACCGCTCATCGGAGAGAAGCGGGCCCACGGAACGGTCGGCCGGATCATCGACATCCTCGCCATCTTCGCGACCCTGTTCGGCTCCGCGGCCTCGCTCGGGCTCGGCGCGCTCCAGATCGGCAGTGGTTTCCAGGAGCTCAACTGGATGGAGAAGACCGGCACGGGCCTGCTGGTCGCGATCATCGCCGTGCTGACGGTCGCGTTCGTCGTCTCCGCCGTGTCCGGCGTCGAGAAGGGCATCCAGTGGCTGTCCAACATCAACATGGTGCTCGCCCTGATCCTGGTGATCTTCGTATTCATCGCGGGGCCCACCATCATCGTGCTCGACCTGCTGCCCACCTCCATCGGCGCGTACTTCGGTGACCTCGCCCAGCTGGCCGGCCGTACCGAGGCCACCGGGCAGGGCGCGGTGGCCGACTGGCTCGCGAGCTGGACGGTCTTCTACTGGGCCTGGTGGATCTCCTGGACGCCCTTCGTCGGCATGTTCATCGCCAGGATCAGCCGTGGCCGGACGATCCGTCAGTTCGTCGGCGGCGTGATCCTCGTCCCCAGCACGGTCAGCCTGGTCTGGTTCGCCGTCTTCGGCGGATCGGCGATCCGGCTGGAGGACGCGGGCCGGCTCGCGGACGTCGGCGACACCCCGGAGGCACAGCTCTTCGGCGTCCTGCAGCAGTTCCCGGTCGCCACCCTCATGAGCATCCTGGTGATGGTGCTCGTCGGCATCTTCTTCGTCTCCGGGGCCGACGCCGCGTCGATCGTGATGGGCACGCTCTCGCAGAAGGGCGTCCTCGAACCCGCCAAGTGGGTCGTGATCTTCTGGGGCGTCGTCACCGGCGCCGTGGCGGCGGTCATGCTGCTCGTCGGCGACGGCCAGGGCGACGCGCTGGCAGGTCTGCAGAATCTGACCATCCTGGTGGCGGCACCGTTCACCCTCGTCATGATCGGCATGTGTGTGTCCCTGATGAGGGACCTGCGCCAGGACCCGATGATCGTCCGCAGGGAGTTCGGCGTGGAGGCCGTCGAGACCGCGGTCATCCAGGGACACGCCAAGTACGACGGGGACTTCGAGATCCGGATCGGTCCCGGCCCCGCGGACGTCACCAGCGACGAGCGCCACAAGGAAGGACCGGCCTGACCGCGGGCCTGCGGCTCAGCCCACCAGCTGGGCCGCGGCCCGCGCGCAGCCCCGGGCCACCGTCACCCCGGCGCCGCCGTGGCCGTAGTTGTGGACCAGCAGAACGCCGCCCGGCAGCTCTTCCGCCTCGATGCGGACACCGGAGTCCCGGGCCGGCCGCAGCCCCACCCGGTGGCCGATGATCCGCGCCCCGGCGATCTCCGGCCGTATCCGCGCGCAGCGCGCCACGATCTCCCGTGCCGTACGCGGGTCGGGTTCCGTACGCGGATCGTCCACCTCCGCCGTTCCGCCCAGTACCAGCCCGCCCGGCTGTGGGAAGAAGTACGTCGTCGCGCTCGACTCCGGGTCCGCCAGGGTGTACCACTCGTCGATACCCGGGTTCTCCACCACCACCAGCTGGCCCCTGACCGGCCGCACACCGGGATCGGGTACCAGCGCGCGGGCACCGAGCCCCGTGCAGTTGACGACCACCCGTGCCTCGGCCGCCGCCTCCGTGAAGCCGCGCACCGTACGCCGCTCGACCACGCCGCCCGCAGCGGACAGCCGGCCCTCCAGCCAGCGCAGATGGGCCGGCATGTCGATCAGCGGCAGGGTCACGCGCAGCCCCTCCGCCACCTCCGACGCGTGCCGCAGGCTGCCGGCCCACGGCCCCAGCGCGTCCAGGCGCTCGCCCCCGTGCACCCCGACGACCATGCGCACACCGGTCTCCACGGGGGCGGCGGCCAGCTCCTCGTACACCCGGAGGGTCTCCAGCGACCACGAGCCCACCAGCGCCTCGGGCTCGATCCGGTACGGCCACCACAGCGCACCGGCCACGGCCGAGGTCGTGGCCGAGGCCGGGTCCCTGGACCAGACCCGCACCCGCAGGCCACGCTCCGCGAGCAACAGCGCCGTGGTCAGCCCACTGACCCCGCCACCCACCACGATCACGTCCGCCACCGTGCTCACCCCTGTCCGCGCACCGCCCCGTGCCCGCCGAGAAGCGGGACGGGCCATGGTCGCACCCACGCTCCGCGGAAACACGGCCGCCGGAGGTTCGTTAGGATCGTCACCCTGATGACTGCCACTCTCGTCGCCAAGGAACTCGCCGCCGGACACGGCGACCGCACACTCTTCGCAGGACTCGACCTCGTGGTCGCGCCCGGTGACGTGATCGGTCTCGTCGGAGCCAACGGCGCCGGCAAATCCTCACTGCTCCGCCTGCTCGCAGGCCTCGACCGGCCGGAGGAGGGCGAGCTGCGGCTGTCTCCGCCCACCGCCACCGTCGGACACCTCCCGCAGGAGCCCGAGCGCCGCGCGGGTGAGTCCGTACGGGAATTCCTCGCCCGCCGCACCGGGGTCGCCGACGCCCAGGCCGCCATGGACGCGGCGACCCAGGCCCTGGTCGACGGAGCGCCCGGCGCGGACGACGCGTACTCCGAGACGCTGGAGCGCTGGCTGTCCCTCGGTGGCGCCGACCTGGACGAACGTGCCGAGGAGGTCGCCGCCGACCTCGGGCTGACCATCGGCCTCGACCTCCCGATGACCGCTCTCTCCGGTGGCCAGGCGGCCCGCGCGGGCCTGGCCTCGTTGCTGCTGTCGCGCTACGACGTGTTCCTCCTCGACGAGCCGACCAACGACCTGGACCTCGACGGCCTGGAGCGCCTCGAGCGCTTCGTGTCAGGGCTGCGCGCCGGCACCGTGGTCGTGAGCCACGACCGTGAGTTCCTGATGCGGACGGTCACCAAGGTCCTGGAGCTCGATCTCGCCCAGCAGGAGATCAACCTCTACGGCGGCGGCTACGCCTCCTACCTGGAGGAGCGCGAACGCGCCCGTACGCACGCCCGCGAGGAGTTCGAGGAGTACGCCGACAAACGCTCCGCGCTCGAGGGCCGGGCCCAGATGCAGCGCGGCTGGATGGAGAAGGGCGTGAAGAACGCCCGCCGCAAGGCCACCGACAACGACAAGATCGGCCGTAAGTTCCGCAGCGAGTCCAGCGAGAAGCAGGCCGCGAAGGCCAAGCAGACGCAGAGGATGATCGAGCGCCTCGACGTCGTCGAGGAGCCCCGCAAGGAGTGGGAGCTGCGGATGGAGATCGCCTCCGCACCGCGCTCAGGCTCCGTCGTGGCCACCCTGCGCGACGCCGCCGTGGTCCGCGGCGGTTTCTCCTTCGGTCCGGCCACCCTGCAGATCGACTGGGCGGACCGGGTCGCCATCACCGGCGCCAACGGGGCCGGCAAGTCCACACTGCTGGCCGCCCTGCTCGGGAGGCTTCCGCTCGACGCGGGCCACGCCACGCTCGGCTCGGGCGTCGTGGTGGGCGAGGTCGACCAGGCGCGCAAGCTGTTCCACGGCACCGAGAGCCTGCTGGACGCCTTCTGCGCCGCCGTCCCGGACACCGAGCCCGCCGAGGTGCGCACCCTGCTCGCCAAATTCGGCCTGCGCGCCGCGCACGTGCTGCGCCCCGCGACCACGCTCTCGCCCGGCGAACGCACCCGGGCCGGCCTCGCCCTCCTCCAGGGCAGGGGCGTCAATCTGCTCGTCCTGGACGAGCCGACGAACCACCTGGACCTTCCGGCGATCGAACAGCTGGAGTCGGCACTGGAGGCCTACTCCGGGACGCTGCTGCTGGTCACGCACGACCGGCGGATGCTGGAGGCGGTCCGTACGACCCGCCGCGTCGAGGTCTCCGACGGCAAGGTCACCGAGGCGGGCTGACACGAGAACCTGCCCGCCCCTGATGCCGGGACGGGCAGGTGCCGTGCTGTCGGGTGCCTCAGTCGACGTAACTGATCTCGGACGACGAGTAGATGCAGTTGGTGCTGTCCGCACCCGAGCCGATCTCGCTCGGCTCGCCGCTCGTCGTGCCCCTGTACTTGGTGCAGATCTTCATGTCACGGTCGCCGTCCTCGTAGATCGTGACATCCGAGATCCGGGCCGTGTCACCGTAGTTGGTGTTGATGCCGACCAGGCTCGTGCCGGGGGCCGTCGCCCAGATGTTCTGCAGCTGGATGTGCCGGGCGTTCTGCGTGGAGCAGTTGCCGCAGGAACGGACCAGCTTGCCGAAGTCGTCGACCTGGAAGTTCTTCACGACCAGGGTGCCGACGCCGTTGTGCTGGAACACCTTGTCCTCGGCCAGCCTCGCCCCGCCGCCGTCGATCGTGCGGACCGTCGAGGAGGAGCCGCCGCGGAAGGTCGCGGCGTCCTCGCCCACGTCCTCCCACCAGACGTTCTTGATCGTGCAGGTGCCGGCGCAGTGCACACCGTCGGCGGCCGGAGCGCCGAGGATGACGTTCTGCAGGGTGGCGCCGTCCGCCAGCTTGATCATCGGGGGCTGGTCCTCGTCCTGACCACCGCTGCCCAGGTCACCGCTGCCGTACAGACGCTTCATGCCACCGTCGTACGTGCCCGAGACCTCGATGGTCGAGGAGACGGCCTGGCTGCCGTTGGCGCTCGGCCAGGACGGCCGGTCGGTCGGCGGGTCGGTGGGCGGATCGGTCGGCGGATCCGTCGGCGGGTCCGTGGGAACGGTGCCGGAGGCGGTGAAGGTCCAGCTCTTGCTGCTCACCGAGTCGCAGGAGTTCTGCTGGATCAGGGCGCCCGACGCGGACGAGCTGTCCTTCACGTTGAGGCACTTGCCGCCGTTGCTGTTGACGACGCGGTAGGTGTTGCCGCTGACCGCGGTCAGGGTCCACACCTGGGTGGCGGCGCCGCTGCAGTTCTGCTGCTCGACGGCCTTGCCGGCACTGGTGGAGGCGTCCCGCACGCCGGCGCACTTGGCGCTGTTCGCGGCGGCCAGGGTGTAGCCGCTGCCTGAGGCGGTGAGCTTCCAGGTCTGGTTGGCGGCGCCGTTGCAGGCACTCTGAGCGAGCTGCGTCCCCGCTGAGGCGCTGGAGCCCGGTACACCCAGACACAGACCGCTGGCGGCGTTCGCCAGTCTGTACGAGCCCGCGGCCGGAGCTGCCGAGGCGGAGCCGGTCGCGAAGAGAGCGGTGAGTCCCGCGGCGAGCAGCGAGACCACGGCGACGAAGGTGGCGGCCGCGCGGCCGCCACGTCTCCTGACGTGCTGATTATCAGTGCGCACTGGCTATTCCTTTCACCGCCTGCGGCGTCCTCCGCAGGCACCTGTCAGTGGTTGGTGCGGTGGTGAAGGCCGTCCCCGGTTCCGGAACAAGATTCCGTATGATGAACCAGGTTCGAGTATGCGAACAGCGGTGACGGTACGTCACCCATTTCGAGCGGTCAACAAGGTGGTGCGGACGATCAGCCGGCCGACGGACCGGAGGTCGCGGTGGAATCCCTGACGACCAGTGAGGTGGCCAGTGTGGTCTGCGCCGTGGCACGGGCGGTGCCGGCCGTTTCGACCGTCTCGATCAGCAGGTCGACGGCCGTCCTGCCCGCCGGGGCGGTGGGCATGGCTACCGTGGTGAGCCGCGGCCGGTTCAGCCGTCCTGCCACGGTGTCGTCCACGCCGACCACGCTGACGTCGCGCGGCACCAGCACCTCCCGGTCGTCGAGCCCTTCGATGAGCCCGATGGCGACCAGGTCGTTGTAGGCGATCACACCGGTGGCTCCTGTCCTCAGTACGGCGGCCGTCGCCTTGATCCCGCCCTGCTCCGTCGGCGCGTTGGGGCCGAGCACGTCCAGCCGGATTCCCTGCTCCGCCGCCGCCCGGCCGGCGGCCCGTCGCATCTCCGCGCTGGTCCACGACCCGCGCGGGCCGCCGACCAGGGCCAGATGCCCGTGGCCCAGTCCCGCGAGGTGTTCCACCGCGAGGGTCGCGCCGTGGGCCACGTCCATCAGTACGGCGGAGAGCCCCGTCACCTGACGGTTGACCAGGACGAACGGCAGGTCACCGCCCAGCCGGGCGATCACGTCGTTGGCCAGCCGGGGGCTGACCAGGACGATGCCGTCGACCTGGCGCGCCAGGGTCTGGATCAGCTCCTCCTCGGCGTGGACGTCCTCGTCGGTGTCCGCCACGAACACCTGGTAGCCACGGACGCGCGCGTATGCCTGGGCCGCCTTGATGAGCGGCGGGTAGAAGGGGTTGGCGATGTCGGAGACGATCAGCCCGAGATTCCGGGTGCGGCCCGTGGTCAGCGCCCGTGCCGTCTCGTTGGGCTGGTAGCCCAGCTCCGCGGCGACGGCCAGGACCCGGTCCCGGGTCTCCCGCTTCACGAGGTGGGAGGCCGAGAAGGCCCGCGAGACGGTGGAGACGTGAACCCCCGCGGCCTGCGCGACATCACGGATGGTCATCGCCACGCTTGTTTCCCCTTGCCCGTCCTGCGGCACCGGCCGCCTGCCCCTGAACGTACCTCTGCCGGCCCTCGGTGCATACAGGGGACCGCGGAGGCGTGAACGCCCTCTCGGTCCGGTGGTCTGCAACCGGTTGCACAACAGGAGGTGCGTCAAGGAGCTGACAAGGCCCGGGTGTTGCCGAGGACTCCGGCTCCGGCCGCCAGGGCGAAGGGGGTCCAGGTGGGTGCTCGTGTCGTGCGGGACATCGGCTGTCCTTTCCGCCAGGTGGTCGGTGCGTGCGCGGGAGACGGGGGGAGCCCTCTACTCCGGCATGCGCTTCTTGCTGCCGGGATGCAACCGGTGCGGTGCAACCGGTTGCATCCCGGGTTGGCCCTCAGAGTGATGGCGAGTCCTGAGCATGTCAATGCTTCCGGCAGGACTCGTTCCGCGTGACGGTGTCGTGCCCTGTCGGCGGGGCCTGGGCCCGTGAAAACGGAAGCGGGCGGACAGGGCCACGCCCCGTCCGCCCGCGCATCCGCCTCAGCGCTTGCGGCCGCCCCGGTCCGAGCCGTCCGTCAGGCCCGCGCGCCGCAGCGCGTCAGCCATCGCGCTGTTGGCCGGAGCCGCGGCAGCGCGCGGTGCGCCACCGCCGCTGCCGCCGCCCGTGCGCCTGTCACGGCGCTGACCGGCACCTCCCTGACGGCTGTCCTGCCCCTGGCCCTGCCTCTGCCGGGGAGGTCGCTCACCGCCACCCTGCGCGTTCCGGTCGCGCTTCGGGCCCTGCCCGCCGCCCTGGCCCGCCGTGGCCTCGTCATCGAGCCGCAAGGTCAGGGAGACACGCTTGCGTGGGATGTCGACGTCCATGACCTTCACCTTCACGATGTCGCCGGGCTTCACGACATCCCTCGGGTCCTTGACGAACGTCCGCGACATCGCCGACACGTGGACGAGACCGTCCTGGTGGACGCCGACGTCCACGAACGCGCCGAAGGCCGCCACGTTCGTCACGACGCCCTCCAGCACCATCCCGGGGGCCAGGTCGCCGAGCTTCTCGACGCCCTCCTTGAACGTGGCCGTCCGGAAGGCGGGCCTCGGGTCGCGGCCGGGCTTCTCGAGTTCCCTGAGGATGTCGGTGACCGTCGGCAGACCGAACTTCTCGTCCACGAACTCGTCCGGCCGCAACGACCGGAGGGTGTCCGTGTTGCCGATCAGCGATGCGACGTCGCCGCCTGTCCGCTTCACCATCGTGCGGACCACGGGATACGCCTCCGGGTGCACGCTCGACGCGTCCAGAGGGTCGTCGCCACCCCGGATCCGGAGGAAGCCCGCACACTGCTCGTACGCCTTCGGGCCCAGCCGTGCCACGTCCTTGAGCGCGCGGCGGGAGCGGAAGGGGCCGTTCGCGTCCCGGTGGGACACGATGTTCTCCGCGAGCCCGGAGCCGATGCCGGACACACGGGAGAGCAGCGGCGCCGACGCGGTGTTGACGTCGACCCCGACGCCGTTCACGCAGTCCTCGACCACGGCGTCCAGGGAGCGGGACAACTTCACCTCGGACAGGTCGTGCTGGTACTGGCCGACGCCGATGGACTTCGGGTCGATCTTCACCAGTTCGGCCAGCGGATCCTGCAGCCGGCGCGCGATCGAGACCGCGCCGCGCAACGAGACGTCCATGTCCGGGAGTTCCTGCGAGGCGAAGGCCGACGCCGAGTACACGGAAGCGCCCGCTTCCGACACCATCACCTTCGTGAGCTTCAGCTCGGGGTGCTTGTCGCACAGCTCGCCCGCGAGCTTGTCGGTCTCGCGGGAGGCCGTACCGTTGCCGATCGCGATCAGATCGACACGGTGCTCCCTGGCGAGCCGCTCCAGCGTGGCCAGCGACTGGTCCCACTTGTTCGCCGGCACATGCGGGTGGATGACATCCGTCGCGACGACCTTGCCGGTCGCGTCCACGACGGCGACCTTCACGCCCGTACGGAAGCCGGGGTCGAGCCCCAGGGTCGCCCGGGTGCCGGCCGGGGCGGCGAGCAGCAGATCACGCAGGTTCGACGCGAACACACGTACGGCCTCGTCCTCCGCGGCCGTACGCAGCCGCAGCCGCATGTCGATCCCGAGGTGCACCAGGATCCGGGTGCGCCAGGCCCAGCGCACCGTGTCGCCGAGCCATTTGTCCCCCGGCCTGCCACGGTCCGCGACGCCGAACCGGCGGGCGATCATGTTCTCGTACGACGACGGGCCCGGCTGCTCCGACGGTTCCTCCGGTTCCAGGACCAGGTCGAGCACGTCCTCCTTCTCGCCCCGGAGCATGGCGAGGACGCGGTGCGAGGGCAGCGCGGTGAACGGCTCGGCGAAGTCGAAGTAGTCGGCGAACTTCGCGCCCGCCTCCTCCTTGCCCTCCCGTACCTTCGCGACGACCCTGCCGCGCGACCACATGCGCTCGCGCAGCTCGCCGGTGAGGTCGGCGTCCTCCGAGAAGCGCTCGGTCAGGATCGCCCGGGCGCCCTCCAGTGCCGCCGCCGGGTCCGCCACGCCCTTCTCGGTGTCCGCGAACGGCGCGGCGGCGGTGAGCGGGTCCACCGACGGGTCGCCGAGCAGCGCGTCGGCCAGCGGCTCCAGGCCCGCCTCGCGCGCGATCTGCGCCTTCGTGCGTCGCTTCGGCTTGAACGGGAGGTAGATGTCCTCCAGCCGCGCCTTGGTGTCGGCCGCCCGGATCTGCGCCTCCAGGGCGGCGTCGAGCTTGCCCTGCTCACGTACGGACTCGAGGACCGCCGTACGGCGGTCCTCGAGTTCCCGCAGATACCGCAGCCTCTCCTCGAGCGTGCGCAGTTGCGCATCGTCGAGCATCTCGGTCGCTTCCTTGCGGTAGCGCGCGATGAACGGCACGGTCGACCCGCCGTCGAGCAAGTCGACGGCCGCCTTCACCTGACGCTCACGTACGCCGAGCTCCTCGGCGATCCTGCCTTCGATGGACGTCGTCACGGTTTTCCCGACTCGCCTTCTCGTACTGGCTGTGCTGGCTGTGCCACTGGGGTGGTCCACACCCGGGTGGGCCCCTTCGCCTGCATTGTGCCGGGTGGCCGGGGGCCGTGTCGCGTGACCTGGTCGGTCACGGTGCCGATCACGGCCCCGACGTCCTCTCGAACCGGCCGCCCGTCCGGATCACTCCGGGCCGGCGGGCCTGATCCGGACGAACGGTCCTACGCGCGCCGGGTCCTGCCGCTGCGCGACGCGCCGCCGAAAAGGCCTGCCAGGAGCCGGAAGGGCAGAGTCACCACGGTGGCCACGGCCGATCCGACGGTACTCAGGGCGTTTGCTATCGCACGGAACACGGTGTGCCTCCTTCGTAGGGTGTGCCTACCGCCTGGCCTGTCCCGCGCGCCGTAAACGTGTGCGGAGTCAGCCCTTGCCGACCAGGTCCTCGGGGAACGCCCCGGCGGCGGCCGCCGCGAACAGGAATCCGCGGCCCAGTTCGGTGAGCCGCTCCACGCCCTCGGCGCCCAGGTGCTCGTACGGCGCGGCGTCCATACGGTCCGTCGCCGCCTCCAGTTCCGCCCTGAGCGCGGTGCCCGCGTCCGTCAGCTCGCCCTCCCCGTCCAGCACGCCCCGGTCGCGCAGCCGCTCCACCGCCGCGTCCCAGTCCGCGCGACGCCAGCCGCGGGTGGCGAGGATCCAGCGAGGGGCCATGCCCTTGCCGGTGGCGGTGTGGCTGACCAGGGCCTCGAGGGGGTCGAGACCGGCCCCGAGCAGGGCGGCCAGGTGCCCGTCGCCGCGGTGTTCGCGCAGCAGCGTCGCCGCGTGCCAGTACGCCAGGTGCGGCTGCTCCGGCACGTCCAGATCCGCGTGCGCGGCGTACAGCGGACGGGCGTGGCGGGTGCAGGCCTCGGCGGCCCGCAGGGCGAGCCCGGCCGCCTCCGCCATCTCGGGGGAGGTGATGGTCTCCTCGCCGAGCACCCGGCGCAGCGTCGAGTCGGCCGCCCTCAGGCGTGCGTCGAGTGCCGCCTGCGGCGAGATGTCCGACCACACGGAGGGCAGGTGGCGGGCCACCAGCTCGTGGTTGAAGTTGTAGAAGGTCGCGGTGACCGCGCCCGCGCCGGTCGCGCCCAGGGCCGCGCCGCGCGCGGCGAAGTAGACCCGGCTGTCGTTGTCGACGCCGAGCTCCCCGAACTCCTTGCCGAGGTCGGGAGAGAAGTAGACACAGGAGTGCAGCGGGTTGAGCGCGTTGTGGCAGCGGCGTCCTGCACGCGGCGGAAGAGTACTCATGGCAGCACGTTACCGACTGGTTGGTACGTAGACCAGACCCCGGTGGGACGCCGACGGGCCGCGAGGAGCGCATGGCAGGAAAGGTGGGAAACTCGTCATTGCGGCCATCGGGCCGTCCGCCCAGGATGGCGGACATGAAGCAGCGATCCGTGCTCGTCGTCCTCTTCCAGGGCGTGCAGAGCCTCGATGTGAGCGGCCCGGCGGAGGTGTTCGCCGGAGCGTCCCGCTTCCCCGGCGTCTCGTACGACCTGCGCACCGCCTCCCTGGACGGCGCGCCGGTCCGCTGCTCCAGTGGTCTCACCCTTGTCCCCGACGGGACGCTCGCGGACGCCCCGGCGCCCGATCTGCTCCTCGTGCCGGGAGGCGCCGGAACGAGGACACCGGACCCGGAGCTGATCGGCTGGCTCCGGGCACACGCCCCACGGGCCCGGCAGCTGGTGTCGGTGTGCACCGGCGCCCTCCTCCTCGCCGAGGCGGGCCAGCTGGACGGCCACCGGGTGACCACCCACTGGTCGGTCTGCGAGACGCTCGCCCGGATGTACCCGGCGGTGCACGTGGACCCGGACCCGATCTTCGTACGCGACGGGCGGCTGGCGACGTCGGCCGGCGTCACCGCCGGCATCGACCTCGCGCTCGCCCTGGTCGAGGAGGAACACGGGCGCGAAGTGGCGCTCACCGTCGCCCGCCACCTGGTGGTGTTCCTGCGGCGGCCGGGCAACCAGGCACAGTTCAGCGCCCAGCTCACCGCGCAGACCGCCGTCCGCGAGCCCCTGCGCGAGGTCCAGCACTGGATCACCGGGCATCCGGACGCAGACCTCTCGGTGGAGGCACTCGCGGCCCGAGCCGGACTCTCTCCCCGCCACTTCTCCCGCGCCTTCCAGGCCGAGACGGGCCTGACCCCCGGCAGGTACGTCGAGCGCGTACGCCTGGAACAGGCCCGACGGCTTCTGGAGGACACGAACGACGGCGTCACCGGCATCTCCCGTGCCAGCGGTTACGGCACCCCGGAGGCGATGCGCCGCGCCTTCGTCAAGGCCCTCGGAACGGCGCCCGCCGAATACCGGCGCCGCTTCCGCGCCCAGCCCGCCTGATGGGACGGCGGCCCCGCCGGCCACAGCGCAGCAACGGAAGGAACCTCATGCAGATCGCCGTCGTCCTCTTCGACCGCTTCACCGCGCTCGACGCCGTGGGCCCGTACGAGATGCTCAGCCGGGCCCCCGGCGCCGAGCCCGTCTTCGTCGCCGAGCGGACCGGGGCGGTGCGCAACGACAGCGGCAGCCTCTCGCTCGTCGCCGACCGCACACTCGCCGACACACCCGCCCCCGACGTGGTGATCGTGCCGGGAGGTCCCGGGCAGAGCGACCAGATGGAGAACCAGGCCCTGCTCGGCTGGCTGCGGACGGTCGATGCCACCAGCACGTGGACGACCTCGGTGTGCACCGGTTCCCTGCTGCTCGCCGCGGCCGGACTGCTCACCGGCCGGCGTGCCACCTCGCACTGGCTCGCACTCGACGTCCTGGAGACCTTCGGAGCCGCGCCCACAGGCGAGCGGGTGGTCTTCGACGGCAAGTACGTCACCGCCGCCGGTGTCTCCGCCGGGATAGACATGGGCCTCACCCTGCTCGGCAGGATCGCGGGCGACGAACACGCGAGGACCGTCCAGCTGCTCACCGAGTACGACCCCCAGCCGCCCTACGACTGCGGATCGCCGGAGAAGGCCCCGGCGGCCATGGTCGGGGAGTGGCGGGCCAGGAGCCGGTTCATCCTGACGTAGGCGCGGGCCCGGAGCGCCCCGTCGTCCGGGCGAAGCGGGGAGTGCGGTGCTCCAGGAAGGCGGCGACCCCCTCGGCGGTGTCGCCGCTGCCGCGTGCCTGCCGCGACCAGTACGCGTCCCGGTCCCGCCGCCCGTCGGCGAACTCCTTCGCCGCGGCCTGGGTCAGTTGCGAACGCGACGCCAGAACCCGTGCGAACGTACGTACCCGGTCCTCCAGTCCGCCCTCCGGCAGCACCTCGTCCACCAGCCCCGTGCGCAGCGCCCGTTCCGTCCCGATCAGCTCCCCGGAGAACAGCAGGAACTTCGTGGTGGCCGGGCCGACGAGCGCGACCAGCCGACGCGTCGACGAGGAGGGGTAGACGATCCCGAGCTTCGCCGGGGTGACACCGAAGGAAGCACCCTCCTCGGCGAACCGCAGGTCGCACGCGGCCGCGAGCTGGCTGCCCCCGCCCACACAGAACCCGCGGACGGCGGCCAGCGTCGGCCGGGGGAAGGCCGCCAGAGCCTCCTCGGCCTGCACGGTGAGGTCCTGCGGCCACCCGTCCGGATCCAGCAGGGAGGCGATGTCCGCACCCGCGCAGAAGGTGTCACCGGCGCCGGTGAGCACGAGGACGCGTACGGCGGGGTCGGCGGCCAGCTCCTCCAGGAGCACGGGAAGCGCCCGCCACATGTCCGAGGTCATGGCGTTGCGCTTGGCGGGGTTGCTGATGACGACGGTGGCGATGCCGTCCACGACCGTGTGCTCCAGCCGCGGATCGGTCCGGGCCGTCTGCTCCCTGGGATCCATGCGCCGGATGCTATCCGCAGGGCCCGAACCTATGATCAGGAAGGGGCCGCAGAGCGGACACGCGCCGTGAGGAGCTGTCGATGGCCGGACCCACGACCGAGGGCAAGAGACTGAACCGGAGCTTCGGCGGGCTCGCGCTGCTCGGCGTCCTGCTGGTCGTCGCGGGGCTCGTCGGCCTCGTCTACACCGGGGTCGCCACACTCACCTCGATGATCCTGTTCGGCTGGCTGCTGCTCGTCGGCGGACTCGTCGGCCTCCTCCACGCGGTCCAGGCCCGTGGCACCGCCTACTTCTGGCTGGGCGTCGTGGTCGCCGCGCTGAACATCGCCGCCGGCGTCGTCGTCATCCGGCATCCGGAAGGCACCGCCGAGGCGCTGACGATGTTCGCCGCGTTGCTCTTCCTCACCGGGGGAGTGTTCCGGCTGGTCGGCAGCGTCGTCGTCCGCGGGCCCCAGTTCGGCTGGACGCTGCTCCAAGGGGCGTTCGGGCTCCTGCTGGGGCTGCTGGTTCTCTTCGACTGGCCCCACAGCAGTCTCTACGTGCTCGGCTTCTTCTTCTCCCTCGCCCTGCTGTTCGACGGGCTCGGACTGATCGCGATCGGTGTGGGCGGACGACGGGTCGTCGGTCTGGTGACGGACCAGATGACGCCCGAAGAAGGTGAGAAGTAGTCCAATCACCTGACGCTGTCATACCCGCTCGGTCAATCTGCGCCTGTAAGCGACCACTTGTGGTCAAGGCTGCGATCCGGACCACCCTGTTCCCGACACTCGTTACCCGATGGTCAGTGGCAGCGAGTCGAGAGCGGGTGGCGGTCCATGGAGAGCCGTGGGAGTGTTCCGGCCCATCCCGTGCCGTACGAGGGCGTGTGGCGCTTCACCGCCCCCGCTGTCGACGTATCGGTGCCGCAGGCCCGGCACGCGGTACGCGACCTGCTCGACCGGCAGCGTGTGCCCGTCGAGGACGACATCCTCCAGGGGCTGCTGCTGATCGTGTCCGAACTGGTCACCAACGCCGTCCGGCACGCCGCGCTCCTCTCGCCCGAGCTGGCGGTGGAGGTGGCCATCGGAGCGGAATGGATCAGGGTCTCCGTCGAGGACAACCACCCCTACCGCCCGACGGCACTGGTCACCGACTACGCGCAGACCGGCGGACGCGGGCTGCTCCTGGTGCGTGAGATCACCGCCGAGGCAGGCGGCACCTGCGACGTGGAGCACACCGCGGGCGGCGGAAAGATCATCTGGGCGGCGCTGCCACTGAAGACGCAGCTCTGACCGCCTCTGCCCGGCGCGTGGCCTCACCAGCCCGCGGACGGCCCCGTCAGTTCCCTGATCGCGGGACGCGCGGCGTCCAGCACGGTCATGAACCACGCCGAGAACGGCGCGGCGGCATGCCGTTCCGCGAGCTCACCCGAGGTCACGAAGGCCGTCTCCCCGACCTCTTCCTGGTCCGGCCGCAGGCGCTCCTGCACCATCCCGACGAACAGGTGGTTGAACTCCTGCTCCACCAGGCCCGAGACCGGGTCGGGATGGTTGTAGCGGACCGTGCCGGCGGCGGCGAGCAGTGAGGGCGAGACCCCCAGCTCCTCGTACGTACGCCGGGCGGCCGCCGCGAACGGCGCCTCTCCCGGATACGGGTGGCCACAACAGGTGTTCGACCACACGCCGGGGGAGTGGTACTTGCCGAGCGCACGACGCTGCAGCAGCAGCCGCCCCTGCTCGTCGAAGAGGAAGACGGAGAACGCGCGGTGAAGCTGGCCGGGGGCCTGGTGAGCGGCGAGCTTCTCCGCGGTGCCGATGGTGGTGCCGTTCTCGTCGACCAGTTCGAGCATGATCGCGTCTGCTGTGCCGTTCGACGAGCTGTGCGCCGCGGTGGCTGGTGTGGTCGGCATACCCATCCTTCGCTTTGGTCCCCGGCCTCGTGCGCCGGGCCCCTCGAGTGCGGTCAAGTCTGCCGTACAAAAGCCGCTTGTCCGCACTTCGGGTCCTGGCATGTCCGTCCCGCCCCGCCCTGGAAGGCGCGGCGGGACGGACACCGCGTCAGACTCCGAAGGCCGCCGGATAACGGATCACGCCCGTGGGCACCGGCACGGAATCGTCGAGGACCAGCGCCATCATCGCCTCGTCGGGTACCTCGAAGCCCGGCCTGATCCCGGACCGCGAGGCCGGTTCGAACCCGAAGGCCGGGTAGTACCCAGGATGACCGAGCACCAGGACGAGTGACTCCCCGCGCAGCCGTGCGGCATCCAGCACCGCCCGGACCACCGCCCGCCCGGCGCCCGCCCGCTGGTGGTGCGGCGCGGTGGCCACCGGAGCCAGTGCGAGCGCCGGGGCGTTCCCGACCAGGCACCGGGTCAGCAGGGCGTGGGCCGCGACGGACCCGTCCGGGGCCTCGGCCACGTACGACAGGCCGGGCAGCCACGCGCCGGGGTCCGTGCGCAGGGCGTCGACCAGATCGGCTTCGGCCCGGGTCGGGAAGGCGGCCGCCACCACCCCGTGCACCGCGTCGCGGTCGGCCGCCGTCTCAGGGCGGGTACGCCAGCGGGGATCGGAGGGGCGCAGCACGTAGCCGGCGTAGCCGTACTCCGACCCGTGGCGGCGACGCACCTCAAGCTCCTCGCGGGTGGCCGCGAGCGCCTCCGGCATGCCGGGAGCCGACGGATCCGCCGCGGCGACCCGGTCGGCCAGCGGGACGTAGTACTCGTCCCAGTCGCTGTCGGGCTGTACCAGTACGCCGAGGACATGGCAGCCCGCCTCCACGGCCGCCGCGGTGTTCTCCGCGACGGGCCGCAGCGGGGCCTGCCGGTCCCAGAAGGCGCGCGCACCGGCCGACGGGGAGCCCGTGGTCCAGACGCAGTCGGTGACCACCATCGTGCCGCCGGGGGCGAGCAGCCGCTGCCAGTCCCGCAGCGCGGTGTCGAACCCGATGATGTACGCCGAACCCTCGGCCCAGACCAGGTCGTAGGACCCGTCGTCGAAGCCGGGCCCGACGAGGTCGGCCATGTCCGCCCGGACGGTACGGATCCGGTCACCGAGCCCTCGGGCCCCGGCGGCCTCGGTGAGCTCGTCGAGGAACGGCTGGTGCAGATCGACCGCCGTCACCTCCGCGCCCGCCTCGGCGGCGAGCAGCAGGGATGCCCTGCCCGGGCCGCAGCCCAGGTCCAGAACGCGCGGACGGTCCGGCAGCGAGCCCGCCATGGCGAGCAGTCGCCGCGTCGTGGCATCGGAGCCCGGGCTCTGCCGGGGCAGCCGGTGGTGCAGTTCGAAGAAAGCGTTGTACGTGTGGTCGGTCAAGGCGGGAAACCCTTGGGTGAGAGGGTCCCGGCCGACGCCGCGTGCGGAGTGCCGAGCGGTCAGCCGGTGACCCGGAAGATGCGGACGGACCGATTGCTGCGCGGGGCAGCCTTCGTCGCGACAGTCATCGAACTCAGCGCCTTCACTCGTCACCGGCCTCCGGGCTCGGAGGCATCGACGCAGACCTTAACACCGGTCGCCGAAGGGCGTCCCCCGGCTCAGTGGCAGAGCCGGGCCTCGTGCTCCGCGTGCCCGCTGGGCTCCAGCTGGAAGGTGCAGTGCTCGACGTCGAAGTGATCGCCGAGGCAGCCCTGCAGATCGTGCAGGAGCTTCTCGTGCCCGATCGAGTCCAGCATCTCCTGGTGCACGACCACGTGGGCGGAGAGGACCGGCATACCCGAGGTGATCGTCCAGGCGTGCAGGTCATGGACGTCCAGCACGCCGGGCAGGGCCGTGATGTGGGCGCGTACCTCGTCCATGTCGACCCCCTTGGGCGCCGACTCGAGCAGGACGTCGAGCGTCTCCCGCAGGAGTTTCACCGTCCGGGGGACGATCATGAGGCCGATCAGCAGCGAGGCGATGGGGTCGGCGGCCTGCCAGCCGGTGGCCATGATGATGCCCGCCGACACGAGCACCGTCACCGAGCCGAGCGTGTCCGCGACGACTTCGAGATAGGCCCCCCGCACGTTGAGGCTGTCCCGCTGCCCGCGCATCAGCAGGGAGAGGGAGACCATGTTGGCCACCATGCCGATGGCGGCGAACGTGATGGCCAGGCCTCCCCTGGTCTCCGCCGGCGTGATGAAGCGGTCGACCGCCTCGAAGACCAGATAACCGCCGACGCCGAGGAGCAGCAGGCAGTTGGCGAGCGCGGCGAGGATCTCGGCCCGGGCGAAACCGAAGGTGCGGTTGGGGCCTGAGGGCCTGTTGGCGAAGTGGATGGCCAGCAGGGCCATGCCCAGCCCCAGGGCGTCGGTCGCCATATGGGCCGCGTCCGCGATCAGGGCGAGCGAGTCGGCGAGGAGCCCGCCGACGATCTCCACGACCATGACGCCGAGCGTGATGCCCAGGGCGACCCGGAGCCGGCCCCGGTACGCGGCGGCGGCCGTCCCCGTGGGCGGCGGTGCCCCGTGCGCGTGCCCGTGATCGTGGCCAGCCCCCATGCGAACGCCTCCGGAACCCGTCGTGCCCTTCGGGCGCACCTCGCCCGACGCGGCCAGTGAACTACGGGGGCGGGGTAGGGGGCAACACGGCACTGAACACCGTTGTCATATGCTCTGACCTGCGGAAACGACTGCAGGTCAGAGCCTTGCCGGAATGCGCGTCCTCACCGCGCGGCGCGGGCCTCCGGATGCCGCAGGCACCAGCCCTCCCAAGCCGACTCCACCATCTCGCGCATCCCGCGGCGTGCCGTCCAGCCCAGCTCCTCGGTCATCCGGGCGGCCGAAGCGACCGCCCGGGCGGCGTCTCCCGGCCTGCGCGGCTCGACCACGGGTTCCGTGGGCAGACCGGTGACCTCACCCACCAGCTCGGCGAGCCGGCGCACGGACACGCCTTCGCCCCGGCCGATGTTCACGGTGAGGTCGCCTCCGCCCGAGTCCTCGTCCAGATGCCTGGCCACGGCGAGGTGCGCCTCCGCCAGGTCGGCGACATGGATGTAGTCCCGTACAGCCGTGCCGTCCGGTGTCGGGTAGTCGTCGCCGAAGATGCGAGGCGCGTCCCCACGCGTCAGCCGGTCGAAGAACATCGGTACGACGTTGAAGACGCCGGTGTCGGCCAGCTCGGGTGCGGCGGACCCCGCCACGTTGAAGTACCGCAGGCAGGCCGTCGAGACGCCGTGGGCCCGCCCCGTCGCGCGCACCAGCCACTCCCCGGCGAGCTTGGTCTCGCCGTACGGGTTGATCGGCGCGCACGGAGTCTCCTCCGTGATGAGCTCCACGTCCGGGACGCCGTAGACGGCTGCCGAGGAGGAGAAGAGGAAGCGCCTCACCCCTGCCGCGACCACGGCCTCCAGCAGGACGGAGAGCCCGGTCACGTTCTCCCGGTAGTAGAGCAGCGGTTTCTCGACGGACTCACCGACCTGCTTCTTCGCCGCGAGGTGCACCACCCCCGTGACGGCGTGCTCCGCCAGCACCCGGTCGAGCACATCGCGGTCCGAGGCCGATCCACGCACCAGCGTGACGTCCGCCGGCAGTCTCGCCTCGATGCCCGTCGAGATGTCGTCGAGGACGACGACCCGTTCGCCGGCTCCCGTCATGGCCTTCGCCACATGTGCCCCGATGTAACCGGCCCCGCCTGTGATCAACCACGTCATGCACGTCAGCTTATGCGCTGTTCCGGACGCGGTTTGTGGGTCGAGGCGTTGATCGACGATAGTGATCGCGAGCGGCCCCGCATGGTGGCCGATTCGCCCGAACGGAGCACAAACGGGCGATGAACTCGGTCTTCCGTTCATCCGATAGCCTCAGCCGACGTGCCGCCGGCCCGTCTTCGGGCCGCCATGCCGCGCGCCGTTCCCGTTCAGCACCAAGGAGTGAGTTCGTCTGTCGACCGCCATCCTCACCGGTGCGCCGGTACCCGGATCGTCGCTCGAGGACGATCTGCGGGCACTCGGCTTTGACGTGACTGCCGCAGCCGACGCCACCGAGGCCGCCGAGCTGCTGGCCGCAGTCCCCGCGAGCAGGCGCGTGGCGCTCGTGGACCCCCGCTTCGTCGGCCACCTCCACGCCCTCAGGCTCGGACTCACCGACCCCCGCTTCACCGCCGCGTCGATCCCCGGAGCGCTCACCGCGCAGCCCGGGGCCCGCCCCGCGCTGCTCCGTGCCCTTCAGCGGGCCGTGGCCGCCGTCGGCGCCGGGAGCCCCGTCGCGCCGTCCGATGCCGCGCCCGTCACCGAGGACCGCACGGTGCCCGGCCGGCTGGCCGTGGCCCTGGACGCCGAAGGCACCGCCGTGCAACGCCCCGAGCTCGGTTCGCTCACGGCCGAGGTGCCCACCGGACCCGAGGAGCGCGCCGCCGCGCAGGCCGCCGTCGCCGCCGTCGACGACGAGGCCGTACGGCTGCGCAGCGCGGTGAAGGCCCACGACGGCTTCTTCACCACGTTCTTCATCAGCCCGTACTCCCGCCACATCGCCCGCTGGTGCGCCCGCCGGGGCCTCACCCCGAACCAGGTCACCACCGCCTCGCTGATCACCGCGCTCATCGCGGCGGGCAGCGCGGCGACCGGCACCCGCGGCGGCTACGTCGCGGCCGGGGTGCTCCTGCTCCTCTCCTTCGTCCTGGACTGCACCGACGGGCAGCTCGCCCGGTACTCGCTCCAGTACTCGACGATGGGCGCCTGGCTGGACGCCACCTTCGACCGGGCCAAGGAGTACGCGTACTACGCGGGTCTCGCCCTCGGCGCCGCCCGCGGCGGCGACGACGTATGGGTGCTCGCGCTCGGCGCCATGGTGCTCCAGGCCTGTCGTCATGTGGTCGACTTCTCGTTCAACGAGGCCAATCACGACGCGGTGTCCAACACGAGCCCCACCGCCGCCCTCTCCGACAAGCTCGACAGCGTCGGCTGGACGGTGTGGCTGCGCCGGATGATAGTCCTGCCCATCGGGGAACGCTGGGCCATGATCGCCGTGCTCACCGCAGTGACCACGCCCCGGATCGTCTTCTACGCCCTGCTCGTCGGCTGCGCCCTGGCGGCCTGCTACACCACGGCCGGCCGGCTGCTGCGCTCGCTGACCCGCAAGGCGCAGCGCACCGACCGCGCGGGCCGGGCACTGGCCGACCTCGCCGACTCGGGTCCGCTCGCCCAGGCCGTCGCGGCCGTGCTCCGGCGTCCGGGCGGCGGCTTCACAGCTCCGTTCCTGGCACTCGCCGGAGCGCTGGTGATGGTCGCAGCGGCCCTCTTCGCCCCCTACGGCGGCCCGCTGACCGTGGGCGCCGCGGCCGTGTACGTGGTCGTCTCCGGGCTGGCCGTCTCGCGGCCGCTCAAGGGCGCGCTCGACTGGCTCGTCCCCCCGGTCTTCCGGGCCGCCGAGTACTGCACGATCCTGGTGCTGGCCGCCCGCAGCGACGTGCCGCACGCCGTTCCCGCGGCATTCGGTCTGGTTTCGGCCGTCGCCTACCATCACTACGACACGGTGTACCGCATCCGGGGCGGCACCGGAGCACCGCCGCAGTGGCTGGTGCGTGCCGTCGGTGGCCACGAGGGCCGCACGCTGGCCGTGGCCGTCCTCGCCGCCCTGCTGACCCACGGTTCAGGTTTCACCACGGCTCTCACCGCGCTCGCGGCGGCCGTGGCTCTGGTGGTGCTCGTGGAGTCCATCCGCTTCTGGGTGTCCTCCTCCGCCCCCGCCGTACACGACGAAGGAGAACTCGCATGATCGGCCTCGTACTGGCTGCCGGTGCCGGACGCCGCCTGCGTCCGTACACGGACACGCTGCCCAAGGCACTGGTGCCGGTGGACGGCGAGAAGACGGTCCTGGACCTGACGCTGGCCAACTTCGCGGCGGTCGGACTCACCGAGGTCGCGGTCGTCGTCGGTTACCGCAAGGAAGCGGTCTACGCCCGCAAGGCCGAGTTCGAGGCGAAGTACGGCGTGACGCTGACCCTCATCGACAACGACAAGGCCGAGGAGTGGAACAACGCCTACTCCCTCTGGTGCGCGCGTGAGGTCCTGAAGAAGGGTGTCATCCTCGCCAACGGTGACACCGTGCACCCGGTCTCCGTCGAGAAGACCCTCCTGGACGCGCGTGGCAAGGGCCAGAAGATCATCCTCGCCCTCGACACGGTGAAGACACTCGCCGACGAGGAGATGAAGGTCATCACCGAGGACGGCAAGGGCGTCCGGCGGATCACCAAGCTGATGGACCCGGCCGGCGCGACCGGCGAGTACATCGGTGTCACGCTGATCGAGCCCGAGGCCGCCGAGGAGCTCGCGGACGCCCTGAAGGCCACCTTCGAGCGCGACCCCGACCTGTACTACGAGGACGGCTACCAGGAGCTGGTGAACCGCGGCTTCACGGTCGACGTCGCGCCCATCGGCGAGGTGATCTGGGTCGAGATCGACAACCACGACGACCTCGCCAGGGGCAGGGAGATCGCGTGCCGGTACTGACCCGCCTCATCCCGTCCCCGGTCGTCGTCGACATCCGGCGCGGCGCGATGGACGATCTGGCCGGTCTCCTTGCCGACCAGCGGATCTCCGCCTCGGGCAAGCTCGCCGTCGCGATCAGCGGGGGTTCCGGGCGTGCCCTGCGCGAGAGGCTCGCTCCGGCGTTGCCGGGGGCCGACTGGTACCCGGTCGCCGACGGCACGATCGACTCCGCGGTGAGGCTGGCCGACGGCATCAAGGGCAACCGCTACGACGCAGTGGTCGGTCTCGGCGGCGGCAAGATCATCGACGTGGCGAAGTACGCAGCGGCACGGGTGGGCATGCCCATGGTCGCCGTCGCCACGAACCTGTCCCACGACGGGCTCTGCTCGCCGGTCGCGACCCTGGACAACGACAACGGGCGCGGCTCCTACGGGGTCCCCACCCCGATCGCCGTGGTCATCGACCTCGATGTGATCCGTGAGGCACCCGCACGCTATGTGCGCTCGGGTGTCGGCGACGCGGTATCCAACATCTCGTGCGTGGCCGACTGGGAGCTCGCCCACGCGGTGCGCGGCGAGGACATCGACGGTCTCGCGGCGGCCATGGCCCGGCAGGCCGGCGAAGCGGTCCTGCGCCACCCCGGCGGGGTCGGCGACGACGCCTTCCTCAAGGTGCTTGCCGAAGGCCTCGTCCTGACCGGCATCTCGATGTCGATCGCCGGGGACTCCCGGCCCGCCTCGGGCGCCTGCCACGAGATCAACCACGCCTTCGACCTGCTGTACCCGAGGCGCGCGGCCAGTCACGGAGAGCAGGTCGGCCTCGGCGCCTGCTTCGCCATGCACCTGCGGGGCGAACACGAGGAGTCCGTCCTCATGGCGTCCGTACTGCGGCGCCACGAACTGCCGGTGCTGCCCGCCGAGATCGGCTTCACCACCGACGAGTTCGTGCGGGCCGTGGAGTACGCCCCGCAGACGCGCCCGGGGCGCTTCACGATCCTGGAACACCTCAACCTGTCCACCGACCAGATCAGGGACGCGTACGCCGACTATGCAAAAGCCATCCATAGCTGAACTCCGCCCGGTCGTGCACCCTCCGGGTGTGAAGGACCGGCGCAGTGGCGAGCACTGGGCGGGTCGGCTCTACATGCGCGAGATCTCGCTGCGCATCGACCGGCACCTGGTGAACACCAAGGTCACGCCGAACCAGCTGACCTACGTGATGACCGTCGCCGGTGTGCTCGCGGCGCCCGCCCTGCTGATCCCGGGTATCCCCGGGGCCCTGCTCGGTGTGCTCGCGGTCCAGCTCTACCTGCTGTTCGACTGCGTCGACGGCGAAGTGGCCCGCTGGAAGAAGCAGTACTCGCTGGGCGGGGTCTACCTGGACCGGGTGGCCGCCTATCTGTGCGACGCGGCGGTGCTGGTCGGCTTCGGCCTGCGTGCCGCCGACCTGTGGGGCCCGGGACGCATCGACTGGCTGTGGGCCTTCCTGGGCACCCTCGCCGCGCTCGGCGCCATCCTGATCAAGGCCGAGACCGACCTCGTCGGCGTCGCCCGCCACCAGGGCGGGCTGCCGCCCGTCAAGGAGGCCGCTTCCGAGCCGCGCTCCTCCGGCATGGCGTTCGCCCGGCGTGCCGCGGGCGCGCTCAAGTTCCACCGGCTGATCCTGGGCATCGAGGCGTCGCTGGTCATCCTGGTGGTCGCCGTCCTCGACACGGTCAGGGACGACCTCTTCTTCAGCCGTCTCGCCGTCGCGGTCCTGGCAGGTATCGCCCTCCTCCAGACCGTCCTGCACCTGGTGTCGATCCTGGCGTCCAGCAGGCTGAAGTGAGCTCACCCATGAAACTCGGCGCGGTCATCATCACCATGGGCAACCGCCCCGACGAACTGCGCGCCCTGCTCGATTCGGTCGCCGGGCAGGACGGCGACCGGATCGAGGTGGTCGTCGTCGGCAACGGCGCCCCGGTCCCCGACGTCCCCCCGGGCGTACGGACCGTGGAGCTGCCCGAGAATCTGGGTATTCCGGGTGGCCGCAACGTCGGCATCGAGGCGTTCGGCCCCTCCGGAGCCGATGTGGACGCCCTGCTCTTCCTCGACGACGACGGGCACCTGCCCCGCACCGACACCGCCGAGCTGTGCCGGCAGGCGTTCGAGGCGGACCCGAAGCTCGGCATCATCACCTTCCGCATCGCGGACCCGGACACCGGTGTCACCCAGCGACGGCACGTGCCGCGGCTGCGGGCCTCCGACCCGATGCGCTCGTCACGCGTCACCACGTTCCTCGGTGGTGCGAACGCCGTGCGCAGCCAGGTGATCGCCGAGGCCGGCCCGCTCCCCGGCGAGTTCTTCTACGCGCACGAGGAGACCGACCTCGCCTGGCGGGCCCTGGACGCCGGCTGGATGATCGACTACCGCGCCGACATGGTGCTGAACCACCCCACCACCGCCCCCTCACGGCACGCGGTCTACCACCGCATGGTGGCCCGCAACCGCGTCTGGCTCGCCCGCCGGAACCTGCCCGCACCGCTGGTGCCCCTCTACGTAGGGGTGTGGCTGCTCCTCACTCTGGTCCGCAGGCCCTCCCCGCCCGCCCTCAAAGCGTGGTTCGGAGGCTTCCGGGAGGGCTGGACCACGCCCTGCGGACCCCGGCGCCCCATGAGGTGGCGTACGGTATGGCGGCTGACCAGACTGGGCCGGCCACCGGTGATCTGAGAGGCTTCTGTCTCTGAGACCATGAGCCGTATCCATTCCGTACGGGGTACCTGTCCGCCTTGGCCGCGCCCGCGACCGGCTGCGCATCGTGAAGACGAGAGTTCTTAACTGTGAGTGACACGACCCATGACGGCGGGATTGCGCTGAGCAGCCCGCCGTCCGCCGACGAGGGACTGAGCGCGTCCCAGCTGGCCGACAAGTACGGCTTGACGGTGAGCGGCGCCCGGCCCGGGCTGTTCGCGTACATCCGGCAGCTCTGGGGCCGGCGGCATTTCATCCTGGCGTTCTCGAGGGCGAAGCTGACCGCGCAGTACAGCCAGGCGAAACTCGGCCAGCTGTGGCAGGTGGCCACACCGCTGCTGAACGCCCTGGTCTACTTCCTGATCTTCGGCCTGATCCTCGGCACCAGCAGGGGGATGAGCCAGGAGGTCTTCGTTCCGTTCCTGGTGACCGGGGTCTTCGTCTTCACCTTCACCCAGAGCTCCGTCATGGCGGGGGTGCGCTCGATCTCCGGGAACATCGGCCTGGTCAGGGCGCTGCACTTCCCCCGGGCCTCGCTGCCCGTCTCGTTCTCGCTCCAGCAGCTCCAGCAGCTTCTGTACTCCATGGTCGTGCTGTTCGCGGTGGCGATGGGCTTCGGCAGCTATCCCAGGCTGTCCTGGCTGCTGATCATCCCGGCACTGGCCCTGCAGTTCGTGTTCAACACCGGGCTGGCCCTGGTCATGGCCCGGCTGGGCAGCAAGACCCCCGACCTCGCCCAGCTGATGCCGTTCATCATGCGCACCTGGATGTACGGCTCCGGCGTCATGTTCTCCATCCCCGTGATGCTGGAGGGGAAGCCCCAGTGGATCGCCGATGTGCTGCAGTACAACCCGGCGGCCATCTACATGGACCTGGTCCGCTTCGCACTGATCGACGGGTACGGCTCCGAGAACCTGCCGGACCACGTCTGGGCCGTCGGGCTCGTCTGGGCGCTCGTGGTGGGCGTCGTGGGCTTCGTGTACTTCTGGAAGGCAGAGGAACGGTACGGCCGTGGCTGAGGAATCGTCCCAGGGACACATCCCCACCGTGATCGCGGACGACGTGCACATCGTGTACCGGGTCAGCGGCACGGGCGGCGGCAAGGGCAGCGCCACCGCGGCACTGAGCCGGATCATGCGCCGCGGCAAGGGCGAACCGCGCGGCGTGCGCAAGGTGCACGCGGTGCGGGGCGTCTCCTTCACCGCCTACCGAGGGCAGGCCATCGGCCTCATCGGGACCAACGGTTCCGGCAAGTCCACCCTGCTGCGGGCCATCGCGGGCCTGCTGCCGACCGAGCACGGCAAGGTCTACACCGACGGTCAGCCGTCCTTGCTGGGTGTCAACGCGGCCCTCATGAGCGACCTGACCGGCGAGCGGAACGTCGTGCTCGGCGGCCTCGCGATGGGCATGAGCCGCGAGGAGATCCGGGCGCGGTACCAGGACATCGTGGACTTCTCCGGGATCAACGAGAAGGGCGACTTCATCACGCTGCCGATGCGGACGTACTCGTCCGGCATGGCGGCCCGGCTCCGCTTCTCGATCGCGGCCGCCAAGAACCACGACGTCCTCATGATCGACGAGGCGCTGGCCACCGGTGACCGCAAGTTCCGGGTCCGCTCCGAGGAGCGGATCCGCGAACTGCGCAAGGAGGCGGGCACCGTCTTCCTGGTCAGCCACAACAACAAGACCATCAGGGACACCTGCGACCGGGTGCTGTGGCTGGAGAAGGGCGAGCTCCTGATGGACGGCCCCACCGAAGAGGTGCTGAAGGCCTACGAGCGGGAGACGGGCAAGTAACCGTCGCGTGCGTGGCCCCCGCCGGAGTACGGAGGCGGGGGCCTCGCGGTGTGCGTGTGCGCGGCGGGAGGACCCCGTCGCGCCCCGGGAGGATCTCCTCCCGGCGGATGACGTCAATCGGCCCCGATCCGGGGAGGGTTGACGGCGGCCGGCACGTCGGCCGAGGGGGGCGCCGCACCCCGGCGCGGCCCTCTGAGCTGTACAACGTAAGCTGTGACGGTGCTGATTCGCGGCATGTGGGGTGATACGCCCCCGGCGCATCGCCCGTTGTGTGCGTGTCGCACTCGGCCGGACGAGCGGCGTGTCCGAAAAGGGATGTTTTGGGTCGGCAGTGTAGAACGGGAGATATGACGGCAATGATGGAAGATCTCCAGCCTCGACGTGGTTTCGCCGTCCCCGCGTCGGGCGGTACGCAGTGACCCGTACCCATCAGGCGCGCGTCGACGCCACCGCGACCGCCACGCTCGACAAGGCCGCGGACGAGAACTTCCCCGTGGCCCCCTTCTTCCTGCCCCGCGCCTGGCGCGACGACCTGATGGCCGTCTACGGATTCGCCCGCCTCGTCGACGACATCGGTGACGGCGACCTGGCGCCCGGCGGCGCCGACGCCCGTCACCTCGGCCTCGAACCCGGACGGAGCGAGGACCGGCTCGCCGCGCTGGACGCCCTCGAAGCCGATCTGCACCGAGTCTTCTCGTCCACCGGCGACGGTCCGCGCCACCCCCTGATGCGCGCCCTGCGCCCCACCGTGCGGCGCTGCGCGCTCACCCCCGAACCGTTCCTGGGACTGGTCGAGGCCAACCGGCAGGACCAGAAGATCCGCCGCTACGGGACCTACGGGGACCTGCTCGCCTACTGCGAGCTCTCCGCCAACCCCGTCGGCCGGCTCGTCCTGCAGATCACCGGTACCGCGAGCCCCGAGCGCATCCGCCGCTCCGACGCCGTCTGCACCGCCCTGCAGATCGCCGAGCACCTCCAGGACGTCGCCGAGGACCTCGGTCGCGACCGGATCTACCTGCCCGCCGAGGACATGGCCCGCTTCCACGTCGGCGAACCGGACCTGGCCGCACCGTCCGCGGGCGCGGCGGTACGCGCCCTGGTCGCGTACGAGGCGGAGCGCGCCCGTGGCCTGCTGGACGAGGGCGTCCCCCTGGTGGGCAGCGTCCACGGCCGGCTCAAGCTGCTGCTCGCCGGATTCGTCGGCGGCGGGCGGGCGGCACTCGGCGCGATCTCGGCCGCCGGCTTCGACGTACTGCCCGGACCGCCCAAGCCCACCGCGCCCAGACTGCTGCGCGAAGTGGGAGACGTCCTGCGAAGAGCGCACAGAGAGGGGTGAGCCGGACCGTGGAGGGACAGACGACGTACATGTCGGCACCGGTACAGGCCGCATACAGCTACTGCGAGGCCGTCACCGGGCAGCAGGCCCGCAATTTCGCGTACGGCATCCGACTGCTGCCGTACGAGAAGCGGCAGGCCATGTCGGCGCTGTACGCCTTCTCCCGTCGGGTCGACGACATCGGCGACGGCGAACTGGATCCGGGGACCAAGCGCGCCCGGCTGGAGGACACCCGTCTCCTGCTCGGCCGGATCCGGGACAAGGCGGTCGACGAGGACGACACCGACCCGGTCGCGGTCGCCCTGGCCGACGCCGCGCGCCGGTTCCCGCTGCCGCTCGGTGGCCTCGACGAGCTCATCGACGGCGTGCTGATGGACGTGCGCGGCGCGACCTACGAGACCTGGGGCGACCTGAAGACGTACTGCCGGTGTGTCGCGGGTGCCATCGGGCGCCTCAGCCTGGGCGTCTTCGGCACGGAGGCGGGGGCACCCGGAGCCGAACGGGCCGCGGAGTACGCCGACACCCTCGGCCTCGCGCTCCAGCTCACCAACATCCTGCGTGACGTCCGTGAGGACGCCGGCAACGGGCGTACGTACCTGCCCGCCGACGACCTCGCCAAATTCGGCTGCTCCGCCGGATTCCACCGGGCCACCCCGCCCCCCGGGTCCGACTTCGCCGGCCTGGTGCACTTCGAGGTCCGGCGCGCACGGGCACTCTTCGCCGAGGGCTACCGGCTCCTGCCCATGCTGGACCGCCGCAGCGGGGCCTGCGTGGCCGCCATGGCCGGCATCTACCGCCGGCTCCTCGACCGGATCGAACGCGATCCCGAGGCCGTCCTGCGCGGCAGGGTCTCGCTGCCCGGCCACGAGAAGGCGTACGTTGCGGTGCGCGGCCTTTCGGGCCTCGACGCGCGCTACATCTCACGCCGGACGGCCAGGGGGAGGGTCTGATGAAGGGAGCGAACCGACGTGCGGGGCGGGCAACCTCCCGGGACCTCCGTGCGTCCCTGTCTGCGACGGCGCGGCGTACACCGCTGACCGCGGCGGCACGGCGAAGGGAGCAGGCATGACCGGCCGGAGCCCTCGGTCCTCCCACGCGGTGGTCGTCGGCGGCGGGCTCGCAGGCGTCACCGCCGCGCTGCGTCTCGCCGACGCGGGGCTCGGCGTGACCCTGCTCGAAGGCCGCCCCCGGCTCGGCGGGCTCGCCTTCTCCTTCCGGCGCGGCGACCTGTCGGTCGACAACGGCCAGCACGTCTACCTGCGCTGCTGTACGGCCTACCGCTGGTTCCTCGACCGGATCGAAGGGACCCACCTCGCCCCGCTGCAGGACCGTCTCGACGTGCCCGTACTCGACGTGGGCCGGTCCGCCGGGCCGAGGCTCGGACGGCTGCGCCGCACCGGGCTGCCCGTGCCGCTGCACCTCGCGGGTGGGCTCGCCGCCTACCCGCACCTGTCACTCGCCGAGAAGGCGGGCGTCGCCCGTGCCGCACTGGCGCTGGGCCGTCTCGACCCCGCCGACCCCGCGCTCGACGGCATCGACTTCGCCACCTGGCTCCGCCGCCAGGGGCAGTCGCACCGCACCATCGAGGCGCTCTGGGACCTCGTGGGCGTCGCCACGCTCAACGCCACCGCTGAGAACGCCTCCATGGCGCTCGCCGCCAAGGTCTTCAAGACGGGTCTCCTCTCCGAACCCGGGGCCGCCGACATCGGCTGGGCCGCCGTGCCGCTCGGGGACCTCCACGACACCCTCGCCCGCAAGGCGCTCGAATCGGCGGGCGTGGCGATCCACCTGCGCACCCGGGTGGGGTCCCTCACCCGCGCCGAGGACGGGCGGTGGGCCGTCGGGACCGACGGCGAAAGCTTCGACGCGGACACCGTCGTCCTGGCCGTGCCGCAGGGGGAGACCCACCGTCTGCTGCCCGAGGGAGCCCTCGACGACCCCGGGCGGCTGCTCGACCTCACCGACGCACCGATCCTGAACGTGCACGTCGTCTACGACCGCAAGGTGTTGCGCAGGCCGTTCTTCGCCGCGCTCGGGTCACCCGTGCAATGGGTCTTCGACCGCACCGCGTCCTCCGGTCTCCAGGGCGGCGGCCAGTACCTCGCGGTGTCCCAGTCCGCGGCGCAGGACGAGATCGACCTGCCCGTCGCGGAACTGCGCACCCGTTACCTGCCCGAGCTGGAGCGGCTTCTCCCGGCGGCGGAAGGAGCCGGGATCCGCGACTTCTTCGTCACCCGGGAACGCACCGCGACCTTCGCACCCACACCGGGGGTGGGACGTCTGAGGCCGGGCACCCACACCCGCGCCGCCGGGCTGCACCTGGCGGGAGCCTGGACCGCCACCGGCTGGCCCGCCACGATGGAGGGTGCCGTCCGCAGTGGCCGCACCGCCGCGGACGCCGCGCTCCAGGCCCTCGGCCGGCCACACGAACATCCGCTGCAGGAGGCGGCATGAGCAGTACCACCGGAACAAGAGGAGAGTCTGTGACCCCGGCGAATCCGGCTTACGACACCGTGGCGGACACCACGGACGTCACCGCGCTTCTGGAGCGCGGAAGGGCCCTGTCAGCGCCGGTGCTGCGAGCTGCCGTGGACCGGCTGGCGCCGCCCATGGACACCGTCGCGGCTTACCACTTCGGCTGGATCGATGCCCAGGGACAACCGGCCGACGGCGACGGAGGCAAGGCCGTGCGTCCCGCGCTGGCCCTTCTGTCCGCGGAGGCGGCGGGCGCCCCGGCGGAGGCCGGGATCCCCGGAGCCGTGGCGGTCGAACTCGTGCACAACTTCTCGCTGCTGCACGACGACCTGATGGACGGCGACGAGCAGCGCCGCCACCGCGACACGGTCTGGAAGGTGCACGGCCCCGCCCAGGCGATCCTCGTCGGCGACGCGCTCTTCGCCCTGGCCAACGAGATCCTGCTGGAGCTCGGCACCGTCGAGGCCGGGCGTGCCGCCCGCCGGCTGACGACGGCCAGCCGCAAGCTGATCGACGGACAGGCCCAGGACATCTCCTACGAGCACCGCGAGCGGGTCACCGTCGAGGAGTGCCTGGAGATGGAGGGCAACAAGACGGGCGCCCTGCTCGCCTGCGCCGTCTCCATCGGCGCCGTGCTCGGCGGAGCCGACGACCGTACCGCCGACGTCCTCGAGGCGTACGGCTACCACCTCGGCCTCGCCTTCCAGGCGGTCGACGACCTGCTCGGGATCTGGGGCGACCCGGAGTCCACGGGCAAGCAGACCTGGAGCGATCTGCGCCAGCGCAAGAAGTCCCTGCCCGTCGTCGCGGCGCTCGCCGCGGGCGGACCCGCCTCCGAGCGCCTGGGCGAACTGCTCGCCGCCGACGCCAAGAGCAGCGACTTCGACAGCTTCTCCGAAGAGGAGTTCGCCGCTCGTGCGGCACTCATCGAGGAGGCGGGCGGCCGCGAGTGGACCGCCCAGGAGGCCCGCCGTCAGCACGCGGTAGCCATCGAGGCGCTGCACGGCGTCGACATGCCGGAACGAGTGCGGGCGCAGCTCACCGAGCTCGCCGACTTCGTGGTCGTACGAAAGAGATGATCACCATCCAGATATGACTCGCAGTCGCCGGCGGGCGCCCCACGGGGCGCCCGCCGACGGAGACCCCAGCACAGCAGAGGACCAAACTGCACGAAGGGGAAGCCATGACAGCGACGACCGACGGAAGCACCGGGGCAGCGAACCTCCGCGCAGCCACGGCAAGCGATCCGACCGAATCAACCATCGCCGCGGACGACTTGTTCGCCGTCGCGCGGCTGGCCGCGGAACGCTCGGTGGAGCACCTCCTCGGCAGGCAGGACGAGCAGGGCTGGTGGAAGGGAGACCTCGCCACCAACGTCACCATGGACGCGGAGGACCTGCTGCTCCGCCAGTTCCTCGGGATCCAGGACCCGGACACCGTCAAGGCGGCGGCCCGCTTCATCCGGGGCGAGCAGCTCGGCGACGGCACCTGGAACACCTTCTACGAGGGGCCGGCCGACCTCTCCGCCACCATCGAGGCGTACGTGGCCCTGCGGCTGGCCGGAGACCGGCCGGACGACCCCCACATGAGACGCGCCGCCGGCTGGGTCAGGGACCAGGGTGGCATCGCGGAGTCCCGGGTCTTCACCCGGATCTGGCTCGCGCTCTTCGGCTGGTGGAAGTGGGACGATCTTCCTGAGCTCCCGCCCGAGCTGATGTTCTTCCCGAAGTGGGTCCCGCTCAACATCTACGACTTCGGCTGCTGGGCCCGCCAGACCATCGTGCCGCTCACCATCGTGTCCGCGATGCGGCCCGTCCGCCCCGCCCCTTTCCCCCTGGACGAACTGCACACCGACCCGGCGTGCCCCCGTCCGTCCAAGCCCGCTGCTTTTGCGGCCAGTTGGGACGGCGTCTTCCAGCGGCTCGACAAGGCGCTGCACGTCTACCACAGGATCGCCCCGCGCCGGCTGCGGCGCATCGCCATGAACGCCGCCGCCCGCTGGATCATCGAACGTCAGGAGAACGACGGCTGCTGGGGCGGCATCCAGCCGCCCGCGGTGTACTCCGTCATCGCCCTGCACCTGCTCGGCTACGACCTGGACCACCCTGTCATGCGGGCGGGACTGGACTCGCTCGACCGGTTCACCGTGTGGCGTGAGGACGGGGCCCGCATGGTCGAGGCCTGCCAGTCCCCGGTCTGGGACACCTGCCTCGCCACCATCGCCCTGGCCGACGCGGGGGTGAGCCCCGACCATCCGGCGCTGGTCAGAGCGGCCGACTGGATGCTCGGCGAGGAGATCGTGCGGCCCGGCGACTGGTCCGTCCGCAAGCCCGGACTGGCCCCGGGCGGCTGGGCCTTCGAGTTCCACAACGACAACTACCCCGACATCGACGACACGGCAGAAGTCGTCCTGGCACTGCGCCGAGTGCGCCACCCCGACCCCGCGAGGGTCGAGGCGGCCATCGAACGCGGAGTGCGCTGGAACCTCGGCATGCAGTCACGCAACGGCGCCTGGGGGGCCTTCGACGCGGACAACACCAGCCCGTTCCCCAACCGGCTGCCGTTCTGCGACTTCGGTGAGGTCATCGACCCGCCGTCGGCCGACGTCACCGGACACGTGGTGGAGATGCTCGCCGTCGAGGGGCGGGCGAACCATCCCCGTACCCGGCGGGGCATCGAGTGGCTGCTCGCGGAACAGGAGCCGAACGGGGCGTGGTTCGGCCGGTGGGGCGTCAACTACATCTACGGCACGGGCTCCGTGGTGCCCGCTCTCGTCGCGGCCGGGCTGCCGGCCGCGCACCCGTCGGTGCGAAGGGCCGTCGACTGGCTGAAGTCCGTCCAGAACGACGACGGTGGCTGGGGCGAGGACCTGCGTTCCTACCGTGAGGAGAAGTGGATCGGCCACGGCAGTTCGACCGCCTCCCAGACCGCGTGGGCGCTGCTCGCCCTCCTGTCCGCGGGAGAGCGGGAGAGCAGGTCCGTGGAGCGGGGGGTCGCCTGGCTGGCGGAGACCCAGCAGGCCGACGGCTCCTGGGACGAGCCGCACTTCACCGGGACCGGCTTCCCGTGGGACTTCTCCATCAACTACCACCTCTACCGGCAGGTCTTCCCACTCACCGCACTCGGCCGGTACGTGTACGGCGACCCCTTCGCCACCGCCACCGGCATCGGCGCGGGCACAGGCAAGGGGGCCTGAACCGATGGGTGGTGCACAGGAGCCGCCCGGTCCCACCACACCACTGCTGATCGCCTGCGCTCTCGGCATCGAGCGTTTCGCCCTGCGTACCGGCAGGAGGAGCGGCGTGCCGGGCCCCGGCCCCGTGAGCATCATCAGGTCCGGGATGGGTCCCCGGGCCGCGGAGAGCGCCGTCCGGCACGCGCTGGGACTGGACGGAGCCGGAGGCACCGCGGTCATCGCCTCCGGATTCTGCGCCGGTCTGGAACCCGGCATGCACCCCGGGGACCTCGTGGTGGCCGAGGAGACCCGGGACACCGGTGGCACCACGGCCTGCACGGGCACCGGCCTGCTGGTCGACGCACTGGTCAGGGCGGTGCCCGGACGCACGGTCCACACCGGCCCGCTGAACGGCTCCGGACATGTCGTCCGGGGCCCGGAGCGGGCCGGGCTCCTGGCCACCGGCGCCATCGCGGTGGACATGGAATCCGCCGCCACCCTTCGCACAGCGGTACGGACGGGGCCACGCCCGGTTGCGGCCGTACGGGTGGTCGTGGACGCTCCAGAGCATGAGCTCGTCCGTATCGGCACGGTCCGCGGTGGAATATCGGCATTCCGTGTTCTCCGTGCTGTCCTTCCGGCTTTCCATGAATGGCACCGATCTTTGCTGCTCCCCAGGAGGTGAGCCCAGATGGCCATGCCGCTCCGTCAGTCCATCAAGGTTGCGACGTATCTCTTCGAACAGAAGCTCCGCAGGCGTGAGAAGTTCCCGCTGATCGTCGAGCTGGAGCCCTTGTTCGCCTGCAACCTGGCGTGCGAGGGCTGCGGGAAGATCCAGCACCCGGCCGGCGTGCTCAAGCAGCGCATGCCGGTGGCGCAGGCGGTCGGGGCGGTCCTGGAATCAGGTGCCCCGATGGTCTCCATCGCCGGTGGAGAGCCGCTCATGCACCCGCAGATCGACGAGATCGTGCGCCAGCTGGTGGCGAAGAAGAAGTATGTCTTCCTCTGCACCAACGCCATGCTGATGCGCAAGAAGCTCGACAAGTTCACCCCGTCGCCCTACTTCGCCTTCGCCGTGCACATCGACGGTCTGCGCGAGCGGCACGACGAGTCGGTCGCCAAGGAAGGCGTCTTCGACGAGGCGGTGGAGGCGATGAAGGAGGCCAAGCGGCGCGGCTTCCGGGTCACGACCAACTCCACCTTCTTCAACACCGACACCCCCCAGACCGTCATCGAGGTCCTCAACTACCTCAACGACGAACTGAAGGTCGACGAGATGATGATCTCGCCCGCCTACGCCTACGAGAAGGCACCCGACCAGGAACACTTCCTGGGCGTCGAGCAGACCCGCGAACTCTTCAAGAAGTCCTTCGCGGGCGGCAACCGCGGCCGCTGGAGGCTCAACCACTCCCCGCTCTTCCTGGACTTCCTGGAGGGCAAGGCCGATTTCCCGTGCACGGCCTGGGCGATCCCGAACTACTCGCTCTTCGGCTGGCAGCGGCCCTGCTACCTCATGAGCGACGGGTACGTCCCCACCTACAGGGAGCTCATCGAGGACACCGACTGGGACAAGTACGGCCGGGGCAAGGACCCGCGCTGCGCCAACTGCATGGCGCACTGCGGCTACGAGCCCACCGCCGTGCTCGCCACCATGGGATCGCTGAAGGAGTCCCTGCGAGCGGCCCGGGAGACCGTCGGCGGGAGCCGGTGACGTCCTGACGACGGGCGAGCCGGCCGCACCGGGACTCCCGGGCTGCCGGCCGCCCCTCGCGGAACGCGGCGCGTCGTGGCGGCGGGCGGGCACACCGGTGCCGGTGCGGGCGACGACCGCGTGGCCGCACGGTGTATCCGGGCGGCGCGACGCGGCGCCCACGAGCGGCTGCCTGGTTCACCGCACCTGCCGGGCGCGGTGACGGCAGTGGGAGAGCGGAACATGCCGAAGAAGGGGAACGGGGCATGAAGGACGAACAGCCGGGCTTCGATCTGGCGCGGCTCCTCACGGAACGAGGCTCCGAACGCTACGAGCTGCACACCCGGCACCTCAACCACCAGCTGCCGCGGATGCTGCACACCCTCGGTTTCGACAAGGTCTACGAGCGGGCCGAGGGCGCGCACTTCTGGGACGCGGAGGGCAACGACTACCTCGACATGCTGGCCGGCTTCGGCGTGATGGGTCTCGGCAGGCACCATCCCGTCGTACGCAAGGCGCTCCACGACGTCCTGGACGCCTCGCTCGCCGACCTCACCCGCTTCGACTGCCAGCCGCTGCCCGGGCTGCTGGCCGAGAAGCTGCTGGCCCACAGCCCGCATCTGGACCGGGTGTTCTTCGGCAACAGCGGCACGGAGGCGGTCGAGACCGCACTCAAATTCGCCCGGTACGCGACCGGCAGGCCACGGATCCTCTACTGCGACCACGCCTTCCACGGACTGACGACCGGCTCGCTCTCCGTCAACGGCGAGAAGAGCTTCCGGGACGGGTTCGCGCCCCTGCTGCCCGACACGGCCATCGCGCTCGGCGACCTCGACGCGCTGCGACGTGAGCTGAAGCGCGGTGATGTGGCCGGACTGGTCGTGGAACCGGTCCAGGGCAAGGGCGTCCATGCCTCACCGCCCGGCTTCCTGCGCGAGGCGCAGGAACTGCTGCACCGGCACAAGGCCGTGCTCATCGCCGACGAGGTGCAGACAGGGCTCGGCAGGACCGGCGACTTCTACGCGTATCAGCACGAGGAGGGAGTCGAACCCGACCTGCTCTGTGTCGCCAAGGCGCTCTCCGGCGGGTACGTACCGGTGGGTGCGACGCTCGGCAAGGACTGGATCTTCAAGCGCGTCTACTCGTCCATGGACCGGGTCCTCGTCCATTCCGCGAGCTTCGGATCCAATGCCCAGGCCATGGCGGCCGGCCTCGCCGTCCTCGCCGTGATGGAGCAGGAGGAGACCGTGGCGAACGCCCGTCGCACCGGTGACCTGCTGCGTGAACGGCTTGCCGGGCTCGTCGGCCGCTACGAGCTGCTGCACGAGGTCCGCGGCCGCGGCCTGATGATCGGCATCGAGTTCGGCCGGCCGTCCTCCCTCAAGCTCCGCAGCCGGTGGACGATGCTCCAGGCGGCGCGCAGAGGTCTCTTCGCGCAGATGGTGGTGGTGCCGCTGCTGCAGAAGCACCGGATCCTCACCCAGGTCTCGGGTGACCACCTCGAGGTGATCAAGCTGATCCCGCCACTCGTCATCGGAGAGCCGGAGGTCGACCGCTTCGTGACCGCCTTCACCGCCGTCATGGACGACGCGCACAGTGGGGGCGGGCTGATGTGGGACTTCGGCCGGACACTGGTGAGACAGGCCGTCGCCGACCGCTGACTTTTGCCCCTGAGGCAAATTATTTGCCTCAGGGGAAAGATTATGGCCCAATGGCGGTATGAATCCTCCTGACGGAGGGGTGGCCGACGAGCTCCCTGGGATCGCACCGCGCCTGCGCGATCTGCGCCGCAGCCGCGGCTTCACCCTGGAGAGCGCAGCCGGCCGGGCCGGGCTCTCCCCGGCCCACCTCTCCAGGCTCGAGACAGGCCGGAGGCAGCCCTCGCTGCCGATGCTTCTCGGCCTCGCCCGTGTCTACGGTACGACTGTCTCCGAGCTCCTGGGCGAAATGCCGCCCGAGCGTGACGCGATCGTCCGGGGCGGCCCGCTCGAGGGCGCGCCCGGCGGTGGAGCGGGTGGCTGGCTCTACCGGCAGGCGGGCGGATCGGGCCGCGCCATGCAGGCGCTCAGGGTCCGCGTCCCGTACGGCACCGAGGGTGATCTCGTACGTGTCCACCCCGGGGAGGAGTGGCTGTACGTCCTCGACGGCCGGCTGCGGGTCGTGCTCGGGGAGACCGTGCACGACCTGGATCCGGGTGACAGCGCGCACTTCGACTCACTCACCCCGCACCGGATCGCGGCGCTCGACGTGGGTGGGGCGCGGCTGCTCTTCGTGCACACGCTGCTGCAGAGCCCGGCCGCCGAGCTGTGCCTGGGCAGCGGGGTCCACCGGCTCTGACCGCCGCCCGCCCCTCCCCGGCGTGCGCCCCCCTTGCGCGCACCCCCCGTCGCGGCGCACCCTCGTCGCCGCGCATCCTTCGTCACCCCGGCCCGAGCGGCCGGAAGAGAGGACCGCCATGTCCGATCCGGAGTACTACGACCCACTCACCCCGCGCAGGCCGAAGAGTGCGGACACACAGGAGCGGCGGATGCCCCGCGGCGTCGTGATCCGGCTCTTCGCCTACCTGGTGGCCGGCCACGTCATCGCGGCCTTCCTCTTCCTTCTCTTCACCGTGGCCGGGAAGGGCTGATCCCCGCCGTCACGCGTCCTCGACGAGGCGCTCACGCAGCTTCTCGCGAGTTTCGTGGCTGATCTTCAGCCCTTCGAGGAGGTAGCGGTCCGTGCTGCCCCAGATCTCCTCGATGGTGGCGAACGCCGCGTCGAGGTATTCGGCGTGCGCGCCGAAGAGCGGGTTGAGCAGCTCCATCACCTCGTCGGACATTCCCGTCGGCGAGGTGTCGCTGCGCCGCACCCTGTAGCGCCGGTGCGCGTCGTTCGACTTGAGGTAGTCGGCCTCGATGGCCTCCTTCTCGACGCCGACCGCGAGCAACGACACGGCGATCGACAGGCCGGCCCGGTCCTTGCCCGCCGCACAGTGCATCAGCGCCGGCACGCTGTCCTCCGCCAGCGCGTGCAGTACGCGGCTGTGTTCGGCTGTGCGGTCCCTGATGATCGAGCGGTAGGAGGCGATCATCCGCTCCGTTCCCTTGCCGTCGGCCAGGATCGAGCGCAGCTGCTGGATGTTCCCGTCGCGCACCAGCCGCCAGAACTCCGCACCGTCGGCCGGGTCGGAGAGGGGAATGCTGACATTCCGGACGCCGGGCAGTTCGACGTCGAGGCCGTCGAGCTTGTGGTCGGCCGCGTTGCGGAAGTCGAAGATCGTGTGCAGGCCGAGCCCGGCGAGGAAGGCGGCGTCCTCCTCGGTGGCGTGTGCGAGGTGGCCGCTGCGGTAGAGGCGCCCGTACCGCACGGCGCGGCCGTCCACGGTGGGAAGCCCGCCGACGTCGCGGAAGTTGCGGACCCCGGTCAGATCGACGTCCGTCGGCTCGGGGCCGGCGGGCGGGACCTCTGGCAGCTGCGTCACAAGGGCTCCTGGAGTGTCGGGCGCCGGCGCCGCTCGCCGACGGGGCACGCCCGCGACGATACGACATGGATGCATCGGGCAGCAGTCTCGGTCGCTCCGGCGTCGACGCCGAGGAGGCGGTGACCGTGACGTGTCCGTATTGGTGTATTTAGTGGAACATGCCCTACTTGTGCGGGAGATGGGGTGGAGCGGGTGAGCGGGATCATATCCGTGACGGTGCGTGGTGAAGGGGCCGACGGGTATTCCTGACGCCGCGCGGAAAGCGAAGATCCGTAATCCACGGAGTGTGACGGGAATTCCGCGCCGGAAATGAAGCACGGATTCCGGTGCGTAATCCGCGGCTTGTCCGGGGTGTCCCGGCTCGCTTACGGTCACGGTCAATCCGGACGGAACGCCTAATCCTGCCGCCGCCCGGAATCCGCACCGACTCACGTGTGGCAGGAGCGGGGGAACCAGGTAAGCCGCCGGCCGGAGGGATCCGGCACGGCTAGGGGTCAAGACGCGCACCGCGCGGCCGGGCATCTCCAGCCCGAACCCGACAGCTCACCTCGCAGGCGCCGGAGAGGAAATTCCCCATGCCCGCAAAAGGCAAGCACCGTCGTACGAAGACCGGCCAGATCTCCCGGGGCGTCCTCGCCGCGGGGACCGGCGGCGCCGTTCTCGCCCTTCCGCTGATCGGCGCCACCGGCGCCCACGCCGCCGAGCAGGCCGCACCGGCGGCCAAGTCCGCCGCCGCGCACAGCGCCCCCGCCTCGGTGGCCAAGAGCTCCCCGAAGACCTACTCCGTGGTCTCCGGCGACTACCTGGCGAAGATCGCGGCCGACCAGAAGATCAAGGGTGGCTGGCAGAAGCTGTACCAGGACAACCGTGACGTCGTCGGCGAGAACCCTGGCCTGATCTTCCCGGGCATGAAGCTGACCCTCGGCGCCAAGGCGTCCGGCTCCGCCGAGAAGCCCGCCGCGGCCGCCCCCTCGGCGGCGAAGAAGGCCGCTCCGGTGGAGAAGGCCGCTCCGGTGGAGAAGGCCGCTCCGGCGGAGAAGCCCGCCGCCCCGGCCGCCCCGGCGGAGAAGAAGGCCGCGTCGACCACCGGCTCCGGCGCGTCGGAGAGCAGCAGCTCCGGCTACGCGTCCCCGGTCGAGAACGCCAACGTCACCACCCAGTACCGCGCCTCCGGGGCCAGCTGGTCCAGCGGCTACCACACCGGGTCCGACTTCCAGGCGGCCTCCGGCACCAGCGTCCGCTCCATCGGCCCGGGCACCGTGGTCTCCGCGGGCTGGAGCGGCTCGTACGGGAACGAGGTCGTCATCCAGCACACCGACGGCATGTACTCCCAGTACGCGCACCTGACGTCGCTCGAGGTCTCGGCCGGTCAGACCGTGACCGGCGGCCAGCAGATCGGCCTGTCCGGCTCCACCGGCAACTCCACCGGCCCGCACCTCCACTTCGAGGTCCGTACCGGCCCGAGCTACGGCTCGGACGTCGACCCGATCGCCTACCTGCGTTCGCACGGCGTCTCGATCTGAGGCCCACCACCTGAGGGTGAACAAGAGGGGCGGTGCGCGGCGGCGCACCGCCCCTCTTCTTATTCCTGCTTTACCAAAAACTGACCGGGTGGTCTTTCTCACCACCCGTCAACCCCTTATTACGGTCGCGTAGGTCACATTCGAAGGTGCAGGATAAGCCCTTGTGGCAGACGATTCGAGAAAAAATCAACGAGGCATCATCGGGTCGTACACGGCGATCGGCGACAGCTTCACCGAAGGGGTCGGAGACCCCGGCCCGGGCGGCACGCTCATCGGCTGGGCGGACCGGTTGGCGGTCCTCCTCGCGGACCGGCTCCCCGTCCCGGACGCGGTGGTCGGCCCCCCGGACGACACACAGGGGAACTTCCGGTATGCCAATCTCGCCGTGCGCGGACGTCTCCTCGACCAGATAGTCGAGGAACAGGTACCCCGCGCCAAGGAGCTGGCACCTGATCTGGTGAGCTTCTGCGCGGGCGGCAACGACATCCTCCGTCCCGGTTCGGACCCGGACGCCGTGGCGGAACGCTTCGAACGCGCCGTCGCCGATCTGACGCAGGCGGTCGGCACCGTCATGGTCACCACCGGCTTCGACACCCGTACGATGCCCGTACTCAGACACCTGCGGGGCAAGATCGCCATGTACACCGCGCATGTCCGGTCCATCGCCGACCGCTACGACTGCCCGGTGCTGGACCTGTGGTCCCTGCGGTCCGTGCAGGACAGGCGGGCCTGGGACAGCGACCGGCTGCACCTCTCGCCGGAGGGTCACACCCGGGTCGCGTTGCGCGCCGCCCAGGTCCTCGGTCTCGATGTGCCTGCCGACCCCGACCAGGTATGGCCCCCGCAGGCGCAGCGCGGGACGCTCGAGGTGCGGCGCGACGACATCCAGTGGGCGCGTGAGTACCTCGTCCCCTGGATCGGCCGCCGGCTGCGGGGGGAGTCCTCCGGGGACCACGTCGCGGCCAAGCGCCCCGACCTGCTGCCGCTCTGACCGCCTGCCGGCGCGTCGTCAGCGGATGACGAGGGGGAGCAGAGGCCTCGCAGAGGTGGGGGGCGCGAGCCCGTCCGGGGCGGGTAGCCGCATCGGACGGGCGGGTATCCGCTCCAGCACGCCGCCCGCGAAGACGTCGTACAGAGGCAGCGTCTCCAGGTGCACGTAGCCGATGTGGCAGTCGCACACATCGAGCGGGCAGCCGCGCGGGCCGAGCGAGTTCCGGTAGCTCCCGTCGTAGAGATTGCCCAGCTCCGCACGGACGAAGTGACAGCGGCGCACCGTCCCGTCACCGTCCACCGAGATGACCGACTCGCCGGTCCGGCAGGGCAGCCCGGCCGTGCGGTGCGGGTGCCTGCTGTAGGGGAACAGCGGGTCGAGGGCCGTCCATCGGCCCGCCTGCTCGTCGGTGTAGGTGTGGCCCTCGGCGGCGTTGACCCAGAGATACACCTCGGGCGGCAGCGCGGAGCGCAGGCGGCGGGCCTCCTCCAGGTGCTCGTCGAGACCGACGACCCCCACGCTGTAGCGCACCCCGAGCGCCGTCAGCTCCCGGCACCGGCCCAGGAACCGCTCGTACGGTGTCTGGCCCGGGTGGTACGTGCACCACAGGGCGACCTTGTCGCGCTCCGCCTCGGCCAGCCAGGCCGTACGGCCGCTGAGATTCGTCTGGATCGCGACCCGGCCGATGTGCTCGAGCCGTGACAGCTCGACGAGAGCCTTCCGGTACCAGGACCGCACCAGCCCCTCGCCCCACGGGGTGAACAGCACCGACAAGCTGTCGCCGGTCTGCGCGGCTGCCCACCCGGTGAACCGCTCCAGGGCCGCCCGGTCGGACCTGAGCTGCGCCCCGCTGTCCCGTCGCTTGGCGAACGGGCAGTAGGGGCAGTCGTAGTCGCAGGAGGCCAGCGGGCCCCGGTAAAGGATCGTCAGGTCCATGCTCATCGGTCGGCTCACTTCGCCTCGTACGCGGCCATCGCGGCCCGCACGGCCGGGGAGAACAGCTCCGGGCCCAGGGCGTCGGAGTGTGCCAGGCCTTCGGGGGAGAGCCGCAGCAAGGACGGGCCCTCCGTACCGTCCAGCCAGCCGCGCGCGGTGAAGAGGGCCAGCTCGGCAGGGAAGTCCTCGTACGGATCCGTGCCGAAGCGCTCGCGGTACTCGACGGGCCGCATGCCCTCGGCCTGGAGCAGCGACTGGAGGAGGTGGCGCCGGCGCGCCTCGCCGTCGTCGACGTAACGCCCGACCTCCGCGCGGGAGAAGTCGGCGGTCGTGGTGAAGCCGTCGATGATGCCCCGGATCTCCCGCATCTCCACCGCGTAGTCGAAGGAGTAGTGCAGGGAGGAGGTGTAGGAGCGTGCCCCGCAGCCGAGTCCGATCATGCCGTCGGTCTGGCAGGCGTAGTCGTCGGGACCCGCGTGCGGGGCGTCCGCGCGGCGGAACATCCGCATGGACACCTGCTCGTACCCATGGGACAGCAGATGGTCGCGCCCCACGCGGTACAGCCGCAGCCGCTGCTCGTCCCAGGCGGTGTCCGCCGTCTCCGTGCCGGTGCCCAGCCGGCCGAGACCGGTCAGTGGGCGCACGTACAGCGGGTAGAGATACAGCTCCTCCGGGCGCCAGGCCAGGGCGGCGTCCAGCGAGGTCCGCCAGGAGGACTCGGTCTGCCCTTCGATTCCGTAGATCAGGTCGATGTTGAGGACCGGGACGCGGGCGTCGCGGATCCGGCCGAGTGCCGCCTCCACCTCGGAGCGGCGCTGCGGGCGGACCGCGGCCCTGGCCTCCGCGTCGACGAAGCTCTGCACACCGATGCTGATCCGGGTGGCGCCCCGGTCGGCCAGCACGGCCAGCCGGTCCGCCGTTGCCGTCGCCGGCGAGGTCTCGACGGACAGAGGGATCGCTCCCAGGTCGGCGCCCATACGCTTCTCGGCGATGTCGCAGAGGCGTTCCAGCTCGCCGGCGGTGAGGAAGGTGGGGGTGCCGCCACCGAACGCGGCGGCGGCGAAGCGCACCGGCTCGTCGTCGCCGAGCGCGTCACGGACGGCGGTGGCCTGCCGGTCGAGCGCGTCGAGATAGCGCGTCGTCAGCTCGTCGGGAGCCCCGAGGCGGGTGAAGAGATTGCAGAAGCCGCAACGGACCTCGCAGAAGGGTATGTGGAGGTAGAGCGAGAGCGCGTCCTTGCGCTCCGCCGCCCAGAGATCGCTCAGCAGGGGACGTCCGGCCGGGTGGCCGGCGAGCGGCCGGTAGGCGGTCTTGTGCGGGTAGGCGTAGACGTAGCTGAGGTACGGGCGGGTGCTCTGCGTGGTGCCGGTCATCGGGTCGCCCCAGGTTCGAGGAAGAAATGGGCATAGGGCACGGTCCACACGGCTTCGTGACCGATCCGGTGGCCGGTGTAGCCGTCGTCGCCGTACGCCGTGCCGTGATCGGAGCAGACGATGGCGAAACACCTGCGGCGGCTGCTCGCCGCCGCGAAGAGGCGTCCGATGTGCCGGTCCACGTACTCCAGGGCCGCGGCGTGGGTGGCCTTGGAATCACCGGCGTCGGCGGTGGCGCCGGGCAGGTGGAACCAGTTGGGCTGGTGCAGTGCCGACACGTTGACGAAGAGGAACAGCCGCTGTTCCTGCGGAAGTTCCGCCACGACCCGCTCCGCACGCGAGACCTGTGCCTCGAAGGACGTCGGAGAGGCGACACCGAACTCCGGCTCCCAGTGGCTCTCCTGGAACATGCCGGGCAGCACCGAGCCGAGCGGTGGCCGGCCGTTGAAGAAACCCACGCCGCCGACGCACACCGTGCGATAACCCACGGCGGCGAGGCCGGATAGGAGGTCGGGCGTCTCGTGGACGAAGGTGCCGCTCGCCGTCGACTCACTGCCCGCGAAGCGTGCGGCGAACAGTCTCGGGTGAGGGCCCGGTGCGGCCGGAGTCGGCAGGAAGCCGGCGAAGATCGCCTGGTGGGAGGCGTACGTGAAGCTCCCCGGTGCGTGTCTCCTCTCCCATACGCCGCCGGGCAGATGCCGGACGAGATTCGGGATGCGCCCGGCCGCGGCCAGCTCCTCTGCCACGTCGAAGCGAAGGGTGTCGAGGGTGACGAGCAGGAGGTCGTGGCTGCCCACGACCGCGTTCATGTCGGGTTCCGGGGCGTGTCCGTCCCGTGAGGGGAGATCAGGAGGCATCGATGACATGGTCGTTCCTTGTCCGCTCGTCACTCGTCGGGCCGGCAGCGCGCCGGGGCCCGAATCGGCCGCCCCCGCGCGGTGCGCCCGCCAGTACGGCTGCGACCTGCGCGCCGTAGGTGTCCAAGGCCTCCGCACCGCTGCCCGGCAAGCCGGTCAGACGTGGCAGGAGGTCCCCGAAGGCGTTCACCTCGCCGACGGCGAAGCGCCGCCAGCCCGTCGCGGGCAGAAGATCGACACCCACGCAGAGCGTGCCGGGGAAGCAGCTCGCCGCGCGCTCGCACACGGCCAGTGCCGCACTCCAACTGCCGCCCGCCGCCTCGACGGCGGCCCGCACCTCGTCCAGATCACCGCGCGCGCCGCCCAGGTGCAGATTGGTCATCGGGGACCGGCTGGTCCGTACGACGGCATGGGTCGCCCGCCCGGCCACCACCACGACCCGGAGGTCGGCGACGCGCCCCCGCTGGGACGCCTTGGGCAGCCAGCGCTCGATGTGCAGCCCGTCCGGTGCCAGGGCGTCGACGAGCGTCGCCACCTCCCGCTCCGTCGTGCAGTGCCGTACGCGCAGCGAGTTGAACAGCCTGCCTTGCTCGTCCCGCTCGACGGAGGTGGCCGCCCGTATCCTGCCCGGGCCGGCCGTTTCCAGGGCCATCACCCCCGAGGCGGAGGAGCCGTGCGCGGGCTTCACGAACACCCTCGGCATGCGGTGGTCCGACATCAGCCGACGGACATCCCCCCATCCCCGCACGGGGTACGTGTCGGGGCCCGAGGTGGGGGAGTCCGGCACCGGTACCCCGGCAGAGTCCAGGACGCCGTGGCAGAGCCGCTTGTCGAACAGCACGGCGATGTCCTGCGGGTCGTCCAGCAGCACCGCACCCGCCGCTGCGGCCGCCCGCGCCACGTCCCGCACGGCCGAGGTGAAGCGCGCGTACCAGCGGGCCGAACCCTCGACCCTGGACGGGTCGTCACCTCCGCGCAGCAGCCGGTCCACCTCGTCGTCCTCACCGGGCGAGTCGATGCGCACGGTCTCCCCGGGGAGGAAGACCGCCTCTCCCCTCAGCACTTCCCTCCAGGAGACGGTGCGCGCGGCGGGCAGTCCCGCGGCGCGCACGGCGTCCTGGAAGAGGCCGACCCTGCGGTTGGCGGGGATGCCGACGACCGCGAGGCGCGGCGGTCCGCTACTCGCTGACGGCGACATAGCGGGCCTCGTCGTCCTCGGGGTCCCAGTCGCGCGCCTCTTCGAGATCGACCCGGACGCCTGCCCGGGTGCACAGTTCCTCGATGCGGGACACGAACGGGTCCGAGAGGTAGTGATGGTGCAGATCCAGCGTGGACAGGTGGGTGAGCGGCTGGCCGTCGAGAAGAGCCTGCGCTCCCGCGTCGCCGAGAGTGCCCATCGCGAGGGAGAGCGACTCCAGCCGGGCGACCACCGGGGCCGAGGCGACAGCGGCGGCGATCTCGTCCTGGATCTCGCTGTTCTGGAGCCCGAGATGGCGCAGGCGCGGGAAGGTGGCGCCGGACAGCACGGGTGCCAGATCCGCGACCGTGGTGTCACCGCCGTACCACTCCGAGCCGAACCAGAACTCCAGGTGCTCGAGAGCGGGCAGTTCGGACGCGCCGACCGCACGGACGACATGTCCCGGCAGACCGCCCGACTCGAAGCGGAGTGTCTTCAGGGCGCCGTGCCGGAACGGAAGCAGCCGGAGACTCTCATCCCCGGGCACCGCGTCACCGCAGCCACGCACGCTCAGCTCCTCCAGAAGGGGAAGTGCTTCCACCACGGGAGTGATGTCGCACATCTCCAGCCAGGACAGCTCACACTCCTCACCCTCCACATCGGCGAGGAACAGTGCGCGCAGTCCAGGGAAACGGTGCGCGTCGGAGACGACAGTGGCGACGACCGGTGCGAAGGGTGTGTAGTCCTCCTCCCACCAGGGTCCGATCAGCAGCGCGCGGACCTGAGTGGTGTCGACCACGGCGAGGAAGTGCTGCCAGACCTCTTCGAACGGCAGCTCGTCCGCGAGGCAGTCCAGGCGCCAAGCCACGGAGCCTGCGGCGGGCAGTTCCCCTGCCGTCCCCGAGGGGCCGGGCAGGGGAAGGGTGAGGACCGGCAGGCCGTGAAAGACGTCGGGGTGTGTGATGTCGGTCATCGCGCCCTCACTCCGCGACCGCGGTGTAGCGGCCTTCGGCGCCGAGGCCGTCCCATGGTTCGCAGCGCCCTGACAGATCGACGGACACCCCGTGAGGCTCCAGGGCTTCCGAGATCCGGCGTTCCATGGGCTCGGTGAGGAAGTGGTGGTGGAGATCGAGCGAGGTGAGATGGGTGAGAGGCTGGCCCTCGAGCAGCGCGGCGGCGCCCTCGTCGCCCAGCGTGCCGTTCGACAGATCGAGCGTCCGGAGCTGTGCGACGACCGGCGCCGAACCGATCGCGGCGGCGATCTCGTTCTGCAACTCGCTGTTGCACAGGCCCAGGTGCCGCAGTCGGGGGAAGCGGGTACCGGAGAGCAGTGGCGCAAGATCCGGGACCACCGCATCGCCCCCGTAGGCGGAGACACCGAGCCAGAGCTCCAGCCGCTCCAGCGCCGGCAGCTCGCTGTCCAGTATTCCGCGCAGCGCCGCAGCCGGGAGCCCGCCGCTCTCGACGACGATCCCCTGCAGGGACTCGTGCTTGACGGGCGGGAACTCCAGGTCCGTGCCGCCGCGCACGCCGAGGTGGGTCAGTTCCGGGAACGCGGTGAGCAGAACGGTGACGTCCGACTGCTCGATCCACGAGATCTCGGCCTCCTCCATCACCAGGTCCCCGACGAAGACCGCCCTGAGCGAGGTCAGCCGGTCGGCCGCGGCGACGACGAGGCCGATGGGACAGGCTGAAGTCTCCTCGTAGGCCTCGCCCCACTGCCCGATGATGAGGGCTTCGACACCCGACGGATCGACGGCTTCCAGGAAGGCGTCGAACTCCTCCGCCCAGGTGCCTTCCCCGTCGTCGGGGTCGTACGGGTTGACGCTGATGCGCCAGGCCGCGGCATCGGCCGCTGGACGGGCCGTCCCGTCGGTCTCGCGCCGGAAATCGACGGCCGGGAGGCCGAGCAACTCGTGCAGGCGGTCCGCGTCGGACATGGCACTGAGCTCCTGATACTGGGGACGACTGATGTCCGCAAGGTTTATCAAGCGTCACTGACAACGGCGCGAGCGGGGCCGGGGGTTGCCGGCCCGCTTCGGGCGGCCGGGGCGCGGACTCTGCCTCCTGCACGCAGGGCGCGCTGCCTCCCACCGGCGGAGCGTGCGGAACGGGCTCGGCCGGCCGTCGATGTCAGACCCCCCTCGTAGCGTTTCACCTGTGGCCGGCGCAGGTGGTGCCGGCCCGGAGGGGAGAGGCCTGTGTACCGGCAGGGCGACGTACTGATCATGGCGCTGGGGGAGTCGGAGGTGCCCGCGCACTTCCTCGACGCACCGGGCGAACCGCGCGACGGGCGGGGAAGGCTGGTCCTGGCGCTGGGGGAGGTCACCGGACACGCGCACGCCGTGCAGGGGCCGGGCCGGCTGCACCGGGAGGCGGGGCCGTTCGGGCCGATGCTGCTTCAGCTCCCCGAGGGCGGACGCGTGGTCCACGAGGAGCACGCGGCGATAGCGCTGCCGAAGGGCTGGTTCCGCGTCGTGCGTCAGCGCGAGTACGCGCCGGGCGCGGTCCGGATCGTCGCGGACTGACCCTTGCGCGGTGGTGCGGGACGCACGCTGTGCGCACCGCGGTGGTGCGGGACGTGCCGTGACGTGCGGTGATGTGCGGTCAGGGAAACAGGAACAGGGGACGGGGAATACCGATGCAGTACGTGAACGCGTGGCGGGCCGTGGCGGCGGCCACGGGCAGGGCCGACCGGGGTGCGGCCGAGGACGGGGTGCGGCTCGCCTACCGGAGTGCGGGGCTCGAGGAGCCCGAGCGCATCATCTGGGCGGACTCGCCCCGGGCGGCCGTCGAGGTGGTGGAGAAGCTGTCCGGCGCGGGACGCCCGGTGCGCGAAGAAGTCCGCACCCGTCCCTGGGCGGAGGAGCGGCGCCGGATGTACGACGAGCTGGGCCCTGCCGGCTGGTCCGCCCTGTGGTCCGCCACCGGGGCCCAGCTGTGGGAGACCACGGCCGCACTGGCCGAGCGGATACGGACGGGAGTCGTCGCCGAGCTCGCGACACGGCCCGACGACGAGTCCGGCATCCGCCTCCTGCTGCTCGACGCGGTCCTCGGTCAGCACGACGCGGCCTGGCTCGCGGCCTTCGACGGCCGGGGCGACAGGCTGACCGGACTGGCGGAGGTCGCCAGGAACGCCGGTTGGTGGTGGCCCTACGAGCACGCCGTGGTGATCAGCGAGCGGCCCGATGTGCTCCACCGCGACGAGGCGGGACGGCTCGACCGGGGAGACGGACCGGCTCTCGCCTACGCGGACGGCTTCGCCCTGTACGCCTGGCGCGGGATGACCGTGCCGGCCGAGTTCCTGGACGGGCTGGCGAGCCTGACTCCGGACCGGATACGCGCCGAGGAGAACGCGGAGCTGCGCCGTGTGATGCTCGAGTACTACGGCTACGACCGCTACCTCGCGGAGTCGGGCGCGGAGCCGGTGCACCGGGACGAGACCGGCATACTCTGGCGCATCGCCATGGACGGTGACGAGGACGTCGTGATGGTGGAAGTCGTCAACTCCACCCCCGAGCCCGACGGCACCCACCGCACCTACTGGCTGCGCGTGCCGCCCAGGACCCGGACCGCCAAGGAGGGCGTCGCCTGGACCTTCGGGCTCGAGGGAGAGGCATACGCGCCGGTGCGCCAGACCTGACCGGATGCGTGCCGGCCTCGGCCGGCCGGTGCCGGGCCGGCACCCTCGGCCGGTCCGCGCCCGGCGGCTTCAGGCGGTCAGAACCGCGTGATCGATGCCGAGTTCGCGGGCGAGCGCCTCTTCGGTCCACTGCAGCATGGTGGCGCGGGAGAGCGGGCCCGCGTACGACGTCATCTGCACCGCCAGTCCGTCCAGGAGGGCTGTCAGCCGCCAGGCCACGGACATCGGATCCTCGCAGTGGAACTCACCCGCCGCCGCACCCTCCTCGATGACCTCGGCCAGCTCCGCCTTCCACTGCTGGTCGAGGTCTCCGGCCACGTCGCGCAGTACGGGATCCCGCAGGGAGGCCGCCCAGCCCTCGATCCACAGCCGCCACCCCTTGGCCTGCCCGGTCGGCGCGTACCAGCGAACGGCCGCCCGGAGCCGTCGGACCGCGCTGGTGCGGCGGGTCAGCAGCTTGCGCAGATGGGCGAGATCGGCCTCCGCGGCGTAGGCGAAGGCGGCGGCCACCAGTTTCTCCTTGGACGAGAAGTGGTAGAGCACCAGGGCATTGCTCACTCCGAGGACAGCGGCCACATCGGCGATCCTGACCGAGGAGACGCCCCGCACCTCGATCTGCTCGACGGCAGCGCGCAAGAGCTCCTCACGACGCTCCGCCACGCTCAGCCGCACTCTCGCCACGCGGCTACCTTAACCAACGCCCTGGTCCGGGCTGCCGCCCCGGTCCCCGGCGCCCTGGGCCGGGTCCGCAAGGACTGCCCGGCCCGCGAGGCCCGGTACTTCCCCGAGCTCCCGGCCCCGCTCGAGCAGGGGAGACCCCGACCGGCTCCCTCCTCCGCCTTGCGATGCACGGCACCGGACCCCGCTCCCTGATCCAGCCTGATCCGAACGAAAGACCCTAGCGGTACCAGCCGAACCGCTCCGCCATCACCGGCAGGCGGTCCGCGACGAGCGCGTGTGCGGCTGCCCGCGGCGTGCAGCCGTCCGCGGCCGCCCGTTCCAGGACGCGCTCGACGAGGGCCCGCATCGAGCGGCGGGTGTGCCCGAACGCCTCCTCCGCACCGGGGCCGATGTCCCCGAACAACGTCCACCACCACCAGGCGTTCGTACCGGAGTTGACGACCACATCGGGCAGCACCGTGATCCCGCGCTCGGTCAGCAGGGATTCCGCCTCCGGAAGCACCGGCATGTTCGCCGCCTCGACCACCCAGCGGGCCCTGACCGAGGCCTGGTTCTCGGCATCCACGGCATAGGACACGGCGGCCGGGACCAACACCTCCACATCGGCCGCCAGCCAGGCGTCGGCCGGCAGTTCCTGGTCCCCGTCCCGCAGCGCCCCGCGGTCCACCGTCCCGTGTGCGTCCCGTGCCGCCAGCAGGGCCTCGACATCCAGACCGGCCGGATTGGCGATGGTGCCCTTGAGATCGGCGACCGCGACGACGGTCAGCCCGGCCCGCGAGAGAAAGCGTGCTGTCGCCCCGCCCATGGTGCCGAGTCCCTGGAGGGAAACCCGGGCGGCGCTGTGCGCCACACCCGCCCGGTCCAGCGCGGTGAGAGCGGACTCCGCGACCCCGCACCCGCCGACCAGGGCGTCCAGCCCGATCCCGTCCACCGTGACGGCGAAGGCGTCCGCCAGCCGCCGCCGCGCCGCCGCCTCGTCGTCCAGGAGGGGATGGACCGCCTGGACCGTGGAGACGAGCCCGGCCTCCGCCGCCGCCCGGTCGACGAGGTCCTGGCTGAGCCCGAGATCCTCGCCGGTCGTCCAGGCATTCTCGATGTACGGGCGCATCGCCCGCAGGAAGCGGACGAGCACCCCGTAGGCGGCAGGGTCCCGCGGGTCGCAGTCGATACCTCCTTTGGCACCGCCCAGAGGGATGTACCGCGCCCGTGTGTCATCGGCATCGAAGTGAAGGGCCTCCTTCATGGTCATGCCCCGCGCGAGACCCGCCACCTCCGCGAGTGTGCAGCCCTTCCGCATCCGCAGGCCTCCGCTCGACACACCGCGCACCAGCCGGTCGACGACGAGGTATCCCTCGGTGCCGGTCACATGGTCCGTCCAGGTCAGGGAGATCAGTGGGGCGGGAGAAGGGGACGGCATGGGGCGGCTCCTGGAACCCGGTGTCGGCGTACTGAACAGCGAGTCAGTATCGGCAGGCGGAGCGCGGCTGTCAACGCGGGCCGGGACTCCGGGTGTGACGTTGTCGTACCCAGGACGCGGAATCCTGCGGGGTGCACGGACGTTGGAGTCGGCATGACGGACTTCGAACCCGGGCGCGAGGCGCTGCTCCGACTCTTCGGGGAGCACGACGGCGGGGTGCTCGTCACTCTCAAGCGTGACGGCAGGCCCCAGCTGTCCAACGTGAACCACGCCTACTACCCCGAAGAAGGGGTGATCCGTGTGTCCATCACGGAGGACCGGGCCAAGACCCGCAACCTCCGGCGTGACCCGCGGGCGAGCTACCACGTGACCGGCGAAGACCGGCGGGCCTGGACCGTCGCCGATGTCACGGCCGAGCTGACCCCGCCTGCCGCTGATCCCCACGACGCGACCGTGGAGCAGCTGGTCACCCTCTACCGTGACGTCCGGGGAGAGCATCCCGACTGGGACGACTACCGGCGGGTGATGGTCCAGGACCGCAGAGTCGCCCTGACCCTGCGGATCGAGCATGTCTACGGCCGCCCTCGTGCCTGACGCGACCCCCCTTACGGCACGGCTCCGGAATGCGCTCGACGGGCCTCCCTCCCCTGCCGAGCTCTCGCTCCGCCGCACCTCCCGACCATAATGAGACGACCGACTCCCTCAGGAGATGCTGTGACCGGCGCCGACCATCAGCCATCGCTCCGTACCCGACTCCGCTCGCTCCGTCCCGACGCCTTCGGCGCGGACCCGGCCGGGGCGCGGATGGAGCGGATCCGCCGTTCGCCCAACTTCGCCGACGGAGTGTTCCAGAATCCGGAAGGAGCCCGGACCCGCCCGTCCGGCTCCATGATCGAATTCGCCAAGGTGTACTTCCGCAAGGAGGAACGGGCCCGCAGATCCCCGCTCGGTACCGTGCCCGTCCATGCCACGACCCTTGCCGATCTGGCCGCGCCCCCGGCGACGGGCCTGCGGGTGACCTGGCTGGGCCACTCCAGTGTGCTCGTCGAGATCGATGGCCGACGGGTGCTGTTCGACCCGGTATGGGGCGAGCGATGCTCGCCGTTCGCGTTCGCCGGGCCCAAGCGGCTGCACCCTGTCCCGCTGCCGCTCGCCTCGCTCGGGTCCGTCGACGCCGTCGTGATCTCCCACGACCATTACGACCACCTCGACCTGCCCACGATCAGGGCCCTGGCCGGGACGGACACGGTCTTCGCGGTGCCGCTCGGTGTCGGCGCCCACCTGGAGCGGTGGGGTGTGGCGCTGGACCGCATCCACGAGCTCGACTGGAACGAGACGGCGCAGATCGCGGGCATCAGCCTGACCGCCACTCCCGCGCGGCATTTCTGCGGGCGTGGGCTGCGCAATCAGCAGCACACGCTCTGGGCGTCGTGGGTCGTCGCGGGCCCGGAGCACCGGGTCTACCACAGCGGGGACACCGGCTATTTCTCCGGCTTCCAGGCCATCGGGGCCGAGCACGGCCCCTTCGACGTGACAATGATCCAGGTCGGTGCCTATTCGGAGTACTGGCCGGACATCCACATGACACCGGCGGAGGGCATGCGGGCGCACCTGGACCTCCAGGGCGGAAGGGCGCACGGCACGCTGCTGCCCATCCACTGGGGCACGTTCAACCTGGCCCCGCATCCGTGGTCGGAGCCCGGGGAGTGGATGAAGGACGCCGCCGACGAGGCAGGGCAGGCGGTGGCGTTCCCCCGGCCGGGTGAGCCGTTCGAACCGTCTGGTGAGCTTCCCTCGGATCCCTGGTGGCGTGCGGTGTCGGCGCCCGTCGCGCATCCGTGGCGTCGCCCGGGGGCAGCGGGTGCGGCACCGGTGCACCGGGAGCAAGTCGATCTTGCGGGCGAGCGGTGACGGAAGGCGGGGAGCGGGGGACACCTCGAGCAGCTCGCCCGGATACCCGGGGAGGGGCGCCAGGCGGTTCACAGTGCGGACATGGCGCCCCTGCTGCGTTTGCCACCTGGATGTTCCTCGGTCCAGGTGACTGCCCTGGGGCGGGACGCGGATCTGATGATCAGACGCCGCTGACCGGGTGCGGGGATGTCGGCTGACCGAGTTCCCCGTGGCCGCAAGAACGGGGTGCTCACCCATGGGGTCGGCCTGGTGATCGATGGCGCGAAAGTCGACGGAGGGCGCACTCTCAGGACAGGGGGCTCGTCCCGCAGCCGAAACACCGGAGGGCGGAACACCGGCTCGGCTGGACTGGCGGCGGTGATTCTGGTCGCGCCAGGACCGAGGTGAAATCCCGTACGCCTGTTGGAAGACTTTGCTGATGTGGGTCGCATCCACGAAGCCCCAACTCCGGCCCGTAGCCGCGATGGTTCGCAGCGGGGTGTGCGGGCCTGCCGGTTCGCGCCGGCATTCCGCCAAGCGGTGCGAGCGGATTCAGTCACCGAGGCTGATGCCTGAACGGGCCAACACCGTGTAGAGGTGTCGGACCGAGATGCCAGGAGTTGCGCCAAGACCCCGCTCGCCAGCAAGACCGATTCATCTCACAGCCGGGACCGAGGGATGCCAAGCGTCGCCCCGCGCGGAGGCCGTAGCGGGACAGCGCCGGTACGACGGCCGTAGCGGGACAGCGCCGGTACGACTTTTCAGGCGTCAGGGTGAAGTCACGGCCCAGCCGGTGTCGCAACAGAGCAGGTCGCCGATAAAAGGACCGCATGATCAGCACCTCCCGCGGGGTCACGTCCACCATGCCTTCACAGCCGTTGCCCTGCCATGTGCCTGTGCCTGCGCGCTGAGTGCGGCACGTTGACCGCAGGCCGCCTCCGCTCCGTGAAAGGCACTTCCGCATGCCCCGTTCTGTGAACGCTTCGAAGCGTTCCGTGCCGTCGGATGCCGCCGCGGTGGCCCCGCCCAGCGGAGACAGGGGCGGTCTGACGGCCCTCGCCACGTTCTGCGCGCTGCACGCACGGACCCTGTTGGCCGCTCACGCGCTGCTGGCGGTTCTGCTGGGCGTCCTGGGCGCGGGCGCGTTCACCACGCTGTCTTCCGGCGGGTACACCGCGAGCGGCACCGAGGCGGCCCGCGCGGAGACGGTGCTGGCGCGGCAACTCGGCGCGGGTTCGGCCGACATGACGGTCCACGCGCGCACGGAAGCCGGTGTCGACAGTGCGGCTGCCCGAGCCGCCGGCCGGCATCTGAGTGCCTGGGCGGCCGACAGCAAGGGGGTGCGGCAGGCGGTGTCCTACTGGGACACCGGCCAGGAGCAGTTGCGCTCTGTGGACGGCCGCGCTGCCCTGTTGCGTCTGGACCTCGAGGGCGACGAGTTCGCCGCGATGCGTACGGCCGAACGTCTGACACCGGGGCTGGCGAGGGAGGCAGGAGTCCTCGAGGTGGAGTTCACCGGTCCGGCCGTCGTCAACTCGGAGGCGTCCCGGCAGAGTCAGCGCGACCTGTTGCGTGCTGAACTCATCGTTCTGCCACTGACGTTCACGATCCTCGTGCTCGCTTTCGGCTCGCTCGTCGCAGCCCTGCTGCCGACCGTGACGGCCGCGGGAGCTGTCGCAGGCGCGTTCGCGGTGCTGAGACTGGTGAACGAGTTCACTCCCATGTCGGTCTTCGCACTGAACATCGCGGCTGCGCTGGGCTTCGGGCTGGCGGTCGACTATGCCCTCTTCGTGGTCACGCGTTTCCGTGATGAGCTGGCCGGCGGACACACGGTCACCGATGCGGTCGTGCGAAGTATGAGGACAGCCGGACGCACCGCGCTGTACTCCGCCCTCACGGTGGCCGCGGTCCTCGCCGTGGTCCTGGTCTTCCCCGTGCCGTTCCTGCGGTCCCTGGCCATCGCCGGGATCACGGTGGTACTTCTGGGAGCCGCTGTCACGGTGACGGCGCTGCCCGCCCTGTTGGCCCTGACCGGACATCGCGTGAACCGGTGGGACCCCCTGTCGCGATGGCGCTCCGGTGCCGGGCGCACGTCGGACAGCGCTACGTGGAGGGCGATCGCCCAGGTGACCACCGGACGACCGGTGCTGTCCCTGTGCCTGAGCATCGTCGTTCTGGTCCTGATGGCGGTGCCCTTCGCGCATGCCCGGTTCGGGATCGTCGACGCACGGGTCCTGCCGGCGGACACACCGGCGAGGGTGACGGCCCAGCACATCGACGAAGCCTTCTCCGTCGACAGTGACCGTACGCTTGCCGTCGCACTGCCCGGGACGAACGCCTGGGCCGGCCGTGAGCAGCTCGACGCCTACGCGGCCCGTCTCTCGCAGCTCTCCGGTGTCGGCGCGGTCCAGGCCGCGACCGGGGTCTACCGGCACGGGAAGCGCGTGGAAACCGCCCCTGCCGGTGTGCCGGGAGCGGTGGCGCCGCAGGGCACCTGGCTCGCGGTATCGACGACCGCGCCTCCGCAGAGTGATGCCGCCCACGAGGTACTGCACCGAGTGCGGCAGCTCCCCGCGCCGGGCCCTCGCCTGGTGGGCGGGCGTCCCGCGCAGACCGCTGACACCCTCGCGGTCATGTCCGAACGGCTGCCCTCGGCCGCACTGCTCGCAGCCATGGCGACCCTCACCGTCCTGCTGGCCTTCACCCGCGCTCTGCTGGTGCCCGTGAAAGCCGTCGTCGTCGCGGCGCTGAGCTTGACCGCGAGTCTGGGCGCTCTCGTCTGGATCTTCCAGGAGGGCCACGGCCGCGGGCTGGTCGGAGACTTCACCGTCACCGGCCACCTGGAGACCACGATGCCCCTCCTCATGTTCACCCTCGCCTTCGGCGCCTCGGTGGACTACGAACTCTTCCTGATGGCCCGCATCAAGGAGGAGTACCTGGCCACGGGGGACCACATCCAGGCGATCATCACCGGCATCGCCCGCACCGGGCGCCTCGTCACCGCGGCGGCGCTCGTCGTCGCCGTCGCCATGACGGCCCTGGCCAGTTCGGGCATCACCATGCTGAAGGTGCTGGGCGTCGGCCTCGCCATCGCTGTCCTGGTCGATGCCACCATCGTCCGCGGGGTCCTCGTCCCGGCGGCCATGCGCCTCACCGGTGCGGCCAACTGGTGGATGCCGCGGCTGTCACGCCGGCCACCGCGGACGCACACGCCCGGCGCGCCTGCCGTGACGGGCCCAGCGACGGAGCGATCGACCTGATCACCTCCGGGACGGCCACGCTCACGGGTTCCGCAGGGATGAGCCCGAGCGGGTCGCCGGCGGCCGGCCGGCCCGGGAAACCGTGGCTTCCCAAGCGTGGCGTGCACGGGGAGTCCTGCCTCCTACGAAGCCGGGCCGGCGGTCCGGGCTCCAGTGCCCCAGTGTCCGGGCCGCTGGAGCGCCGCCGGGATTTTGGTCGTCAAGTCGCCCCGCGCGGCGTTGAGCTGCGGCTGCGTGAGGAACAGAGCTCCCGTCAGATCCGCCCCGCAGAGATTCGTGTCCCGCAGGTCCGCACCGATGAGGTCCGCCTCCCGGAGATCCGCGCCGGACAGGTCGGCGGCGATCAGGCGGGCGCCACGCATGCTGGCCCCGCGCAGCTTGGCGTTCCGCATGCGCTTGCCCATGAGATCGGCGCCCCGGTGGTCCTTCTTGCGGCCGGGCACCTCGGCGCGGGCAAGCTCGCCGGCCCGCAGCAGCAGTTCGTTCACTTCGCCGCGTACCGCAGGTACGTCGACGGCCAGCAGCGATTCGGCCGTGTCCCGGGTCATCGCGTCGATCCGGTCGTAGGCGCGGAGCAGAGCGCGGCGGACGGGCCGGGCGGCCGGGAGGCCCGTGGCCTCGGCGATGTACCGCAGCAGTTCGTGCAAGTGCCGCATGACCGGGAAGACGTCGTACATCGCGCCGGCCGACGCCGGCTCCTCGCGCCAGCTGCGGCCCTCGAAGGTCACCTGGGAGACCTTCTGCCCGGCCCCGAAACAGTCGAAGACCGTGCAGCCGTTGTAACCGCTGTCTCGCAGTCGCTCGTGGATACCGCAGCGGAAATCCTGCCGGAGGTTACCGCACGGGGTGCCGGCGGCCTTGTTCGCGGCGAAGTCCGCCGAGCGAGCGAAGGGCAGCGCCACGCAGCACAGGCCGAAGCAGTTCCCGCAGTCGGCCTCGAGGTCGGGGTTGACAGCGTTCGGGGTGGGCTGGGACAAGACGGGTGCTCTCCTGATGCGGCGGGGCGGTGGACCACTGCTGGACCCCCCTGCGATGTCTGGTCCTGCGGACGGAGGAAGGCAGCGGCCCACCCTATTCGGTCCCGTGTGCCGCCACCACTTGCGGCCCGCCCTCGCCCGCCTCCGGGGGGCGGGCCTGGAGCGGCTCCGCGAGAGCACACGAGTCGGTGCGACGGGGCCCGGCGCTTGACCTGAGCCGTGTTCCCTCTTCCGGGTCCTGTCTCCTCAGGCCGATCCGGAAACGGCCGAAGCTGGTCTCGTCCGGACCGGCCGGCCGTGGGGCCGGGCTGCCGTCGCCCCGGGCCCCTCGATGGCTGCGCGCCCGTGGCCCCGGCCGGGAAGCCGAGGCCACGGAGCGCCGGTACCTTGCTGTTCCCGGCTGCTCGCTCAGCTCGTCCGGCTGCCCGCCGCGAAGTCCAGGTCGGACATGTCGAGTACGAAGCGGTAGCGGACGTCGTTGCGCCGGAGACGGTCGAGGGCCTCGTTCACCTGCGTCGAGGGGAGCACCTCGATGTCGGCGGTGATGCCGTGCTGGGCACAGAAGTCGAGCATGGCGGCGGTCGCGAGCCTGCCGCCACTGCCTGCCGAGCTGAGTTTCTTCCGTCCCACGAGCAGGTCGGTCGTCTCCACGGTGACGGGTCCGAGGTGCCCGAGGTGGCTGAGTGTCCCGTCCATCGCGACCAGGCGCAGGTAAGGGCCGAGGTCGTGCGGGGCGGAGATGGTGTCGATCACGACGTCGAACCGGTCGCGGGTGTCAGCCATCTGTTCCGGGTCCGTGGAGACGACGAAACCGTGAGCGCCGAGACGGCGAGCGTCGTCCCGCTTGCCCGGTGAACGGCTGATGACCGAGGTGTCGGCGCCGAGCGCCACGGCGATCTTGACCGCGAGATGGCCCAGGCCGCCCAGCCCGGCCACGGCGACCCGTGTTCCCCGCCCCACACCGAGGGCGTGCAGCGGTTCCCAGACGGTGATGCCGGCACAGAGCAGCGGGGCGGCGGCGGCCGGATCCAGTCCGGCGGGAAGGGGATGGGCGAAGCGGTCGCGGACAACGTACTCGCGGGAGTAACCCCCCAGGGTCGTCGATCCGTCGTGCCGGTCGAGGCCGCCGTAGGTCAGGGTCGGGAAGGCGTGACAGAAATTCTCCTGACCGGCCAGGCACATGGCGCACGCGCCGCACGAATCGACGATATTGCCCACCGCGACGGGGTCGCCGACGGTGAAGCGTGTGACCGCGGGTCCCGCCCCGGTCACCACACCCGTGAACTCGTGCCCCGGCACCAGGGGACGGCCTGCTTCGCCGGACCTGACGCTGACGGCGTGCACATCGGTGTGGCAGACACCGCAATAGTCGACCCGGACCGCGAGGTCGTCGGGGCGCAGATCTCGTCGTTCCAGCCGCGTCAGGCGCAGGGCCGACGACGAGTCGTCCACCTGCCAGCCAACAGTGCTCCTCATGGCGCCTCCTTGTAGACAGACTGTTCGGTCTATTACGTTGACGCTTCCAGCCCGCTAGGCAAACCAACTGTTCTGTCTGCTCTGTCTGCTAGCGTGGAGGCATGGTTGACCAGCCCCTGACCGCGCGTGGAGCCGCGACGTACCAGCGCATCCTCGAAGTGGCGACCCAGGAGTTCGCCGAGTACGGGATCGCCGGTGCGCGCGTCGAGCGGATCGTGGGAGCGGCGCGCACGAACAAGGCGCAGCTCTACTCCTACTTCGGCAGCAAGGAAGGGCTCTTCGACGCCATCTTCTTCGGCTCGCTGGAGCGGATCGTGAACGTCGTCCCGATCGACGCCGCCGACCTCGCGGACTGGGCCGTACGCCTCTACGACGAGTATCTTCGCCGACCCGACCTCATCCGGCTGGCCACCTGGGCGCGCCTGGAGCGACGCCCGGCCGGCCATCTGGTGGGCGATCCCGACCCTCTCGACGACCAGAAGCTGCGCGCCATCGCCAAGGCCCAGGCCGCCGGTCTGGTGCGCCAGGGAGACCCGTTCGACGTCATGGCCATGGTGATCGCCATGTCCATGGCGTGGTCACCGGTCAGCAATGTCTACGCGGCGACGGCGCAGGAGCCCACCGAGCTGCACGAGCAGCGTCGAACGCTGCTCCGTGAGAGTGTCCGCCGCGCCATGACGGCCGATCACGTCTGAGGGCTCCTCCAGATCATCGGGCGGGCCGGAGGAAGGTCCGGGCATGTGGAGTCCGGCCCCGTCGTCGGAGACCGCGCAGGCGGGCCATGGACGTCGGGGGGCGGCCCGGTCCCGGGCCCGGCGCCACCGACTTCGGACGGGGCGAAACCCCTTGGGGTTGCCTGGCCGGCCCGGAGTGCACCAGTTCGGCTGGAGAGCCATGAGCTCTGCCGACCCGGAGGAACATGAGCTCTGCGTCCTCCGCCCGGTCCGACACGGAGTCTCAACGACACCTCGACGCGCAGGCCCTGCCTGCCTGCGCGCCTGACCGCTGACGAGCGAGGGGCCGTGCAGACCCGTTCGATCCGCTCCGTGAGAGGCGGTGTGCGCAGGGGGCGAGTTCAGCTCGCCGACCACCATGCTCGACTCGCCGGCTGCGCGCCACGTCACGGCAGGCAGGGCATGTCCGGCGGGTCGGTGGTTCGGTCGTCCGCCGTAAGGCATCGCCACCCGCCGCCCGGAAATCGGTGGAGCCGCACTCTCGTGTGCCGCTACCCTGCTCCCGCCCGCACTCGCCCTGTCAGGACGTGCCGATGTACACCGAGTGAGAACCCCGAGCGCTGATCCGTCGCGCGTCGCACATGTGCGCCGCGCTCCTTTTCGCTGCGGTCTTCCCACTGGAACCGGTGTATCTCTGTGTCCAAGAACCGGGTGGTCGTGCCCACCCGCCTGCCGATCGTTCTCCGTCGTTGTCACATGTGTGCCTCCGGGCGCATCCGGGTGGTGAGCGGCGAAGCCCGCGTCCTCTCGAACCACGGGCTTGTCGACGCCTGGCTCCTCGCACTGTGCCGCGAACGCGGTGACGCCACCGGACTCACCGTCCCGGAGCGGATGGAGGTGCGCTCCGTACTACCCGAACTCCTGTGTCTGCCATGCCACTTCAACCCCGGCCCGACAGGTGAACCCCACCAGGGCCGGGACGCGCGGCGCCGCGAGGTGGGCGTCTCGCGCCGGACCGCGCGGCCGGCCTGGCAGTCGCCGTACGGTCCACCGCCGCACCGGACGTGCCGCGGCCGGTGGGCGGCTGTGCCGGGGGCGGCCAGCTCGCGGTCCGCTTCGTGGCGCGCCTACCTGCGTGGTCGGGGTGACTGAACGCCGAAGGGTCCGGCTCTTCGCGAGCGCAGGCCGAGGGCCTGCCGTCCCGGAGACCTCCTCCCCGCAGTCCGCCTGAGTGGCGAGCTCTCGGCCGGCTCGACCGTCATTGCCGAGCGCTGATGCCTTCCGGCCTGGGCCTGCCCGGCATTCCGATCCGCCGGGCAGGCCCGGTGCGGATCAGTCACCTTCGGTGGTAGGCCCGGTGATGGGCGTCATCGGGTGCGAAGCCGGAGTCGTGTGAACGGCTGACGGGTTCGGGCGGTCCGTTGCGGTTGCCTGCGGCTGATCGCCAGCCAGGCGAGGTGGTGACTCGGACTTCACCGGCGCGGTCCCGCGGTGTCTACGAGAGACTTCGCTGAGGTTCCACAACCCTGCGCAGGCACTCGCGGTCGTTCTCGCTGATCAGCCCTTCCGGAAATGTACTGTCGTCCAGCAAGGCGCGCAGCGCGGAGGCGTGGGCGGTGAACGCAGCTCTGCACCACTCGCGTTCGGGGTGATCGCTCGGGCATGCCGTATGCCATGACCTCGTCGAATCCCGCGAGCTCCGAAAGGCACAACCGGCGCAGCCTGCCCAGGGCGTCCCTGCGCTCCTCGGGCGCCTCAGCCGGGTACCCGTCGACGTCTTTCGCCCTGCTCTGCACCATGCGGCGACCCTACTCCGGCCCGATACGCGTGCCGGCGGCCGAACCGGCCGCCGTCCAGGGGTTCGGCGCGCGGTCTGCGCCGAGCGCCACCGTCCCTGCGGTGTTCCTTCCGGGCGGACTTACTTCAGGACGTCCGCGCCATCGATCAGAGGACGTACTCCGGACCAGGGATCCACCACCCGGTCGTCCGGAACTGCGGTGGTCAGCGGGGTCGGCGGGTGCCGGCCGACGCCTGTTGGTCCGGTGGTCCGGGAATGGGCCGGCGCCGCCCTGCGCAGCAAGCAGTTGACGTTTCATCACAGGTCAACCAGTGCTTGATGCGGCACTAATGTGACGCCAGCCAGTCCGCGTAACGGGTGGGGGCGAGCGAGGCTTCGCCCTTGCCCGTGAGGACGTCTCCGCGAACGGCGGCGAACATTCCGGCGGTGTCGTCGGTGGTGACCGTACGGCTGTCCGACCGGGCCGCGAGAGCGATCCTGCCGAGCTCGTCGAGAGGGAACACCTCGGGACCCGCGATGTTGTGGATCCCTTGCAGGGGCGGGGCCGCGGCGGCTGCGGCGACCGCGTCGGCGACGTCCTGGGCGGCGATCGGCTGGATGGGGGTGGCGGGCAGCCGGACGGTGTCACCGTCGGCCGTCCAGCTAAGGACCGAGTCGATGAACTCCATGAACTGTGTGGCGCGGACAATGGAGTAGGGGATCGGCCCCTCTGTGAGGAGCTGTTCCTGAAGAGCCTTGGCGCGGTAGTAGTCCAGTTCGGGCACCTGGTCCACGCCGACGATGGACAGCACCACGAAGTGGTGCACCCCGCCCTTCCGGCCGGCGTCCAGCAGATTGTCCATCGACTGACGGAAGAAGGCCGGCGAGGCCTCGTCGAACGTCGGCGAGTTCGTCAGGTTGACGATGACGTCGACGCCGGCCACCGCCTTGTCCACGCCCTCGCCGGTCACGACGTCCACGCCCGTCGACTGGGAGTGGGGCACCGCCTCGTGTCCACCGGCGGCGAGCTTTCTCACGACCTTCGATCCGATCAGCCCCGTACCGCCGATCACCGCGAACTTCATGACAGGCCCTTCCGCCGGAGGACGTCCTCGTCCCTGATACAGCTCACCCGATCCACTGAAGCACGCCTGCCGCCGGACTGCACTCGCTCCTCGTACGCGGGACGGCTGCAGCGCAGGGCCTTCCGCTCCGTGAACCGGTGTTCGCGGGAACCGGAGCGACGTTGGTTGATCCTGACCGTGCCCGGCCGCTCGTGTCCGACCGCTCCGGGCGGGATCGCCGGGGCCCCTCTGCCGGGCTCCCAGGGCAGTCCCACGCTCCTCGTCGACGACCGTACGGATGGCGACCCGCACGGCAACCGACCCCAGCCCCGTCCATCCGATACCAGCCAACGGGCGGGTCGTCCTCTTCGGACCGCTGGTGGACGGGACGAACATCGAGGTGGGTGACTTCACTCAACTCGGCCCGGACAGCGGGCCGACGGTCATCACGAACGGGCCGGACGGCGCGCTCCGGTTCACCGAGTACGGCGCGCACCGGATCGGCCGGATCACGACCGACGGCCGGGTGACGGAGTTCTCGGTGCCCACACCGGAGTGCGGGCCCTTCGGTATCGCCCAACGGCCGGACGGCGCGCTGTGGTTCACCGACACCGCGGCGGACCGCATCGGGCGCCTGACCACGGGCGGGGTGGTCAGGGAGTTCCGCTGCCTCGCTCCGGGGTGTTTCCCTCGGTGATCGCGGCCGGCCGGGATGCCATGTGGTTCACCATGAACCTGGCCGACGCCATCGGCCGGGTCGGCCAGGTCGGCACGGACGCGGCCGGATTACGGTCCACGACCTGCCCACCGAGGGCGCCGCACCTGTGGGGATCGCCGTCGGCCGGGACGGAGTGGTCCGGTTCACCGAGATCGCAGTCGGACGGACCGGCCGGACGGACCGGGACGGCCGGATCGCGGAGTACCCGCTGCCGGACCGCTCCGCCCGTCCGCATGCCGTCACCGCCACCGCCGATGCCGGCGGTACTCCGTGGTTCACCGAACGGGGCGGCAACCGGGTCGGCTCGACCGCCTCCGACGGGACCGTCGCGCTCCGCGACCTCCCACTCCGGCCCCGGAGCCGCAGGGCATCATCCTGGGGCCGGACGGCGGCCTCTGGACAGCACTGGAGATCGGCGACCTCGCCCGTGTCGTGCCTGCCGGCAGCACCAACTGACCAGGGTTTCACTCCCGGCCCGGGCCGCCGCGCCGCGACGGGCCGGGGCACGGCCGTCCTCAGCCCCTTCCCGGCCGGTCCGCCGTCACCGCGTGACGCTCCGCGAGGCCGGCCTCCGGCAACTCCCGCGTCTAGTACCGCATGAGGCAACGTTCGCCCTGTCGACGACGGCGCGCAGGTGCCGGTCGTCGGCATGGCGGTTTCGCCAGATGATGTAGCGGCGGATCATGCTGCCCTGCTCTTTGTGGGTAGCGTGGTCGGTGCCGTCGAGGGTGAAGTAGCGCAGGTCGGTGAACTGGGCCTCGATGCGGTTGAGCCAGGAGGAGTTCGTCGGGGTGTAGGCGATCTCGACGTTGTTCGCCGCGGCCCAGGTGCCGACCCGCTGGCACTTCTTCGTGGTCAGGTGCGGGGAAGAGTTGTCGCAGACGATCGCAATACGGACCTTGTCCGGGTAGAGGGTGCGCAGGTAGCGGCAGAACATCAGGAACTGCGTCCGCCGCTTGACCGGCTTGATGTGGCCGTAGAGCTTGTCCTTGGCCAGGCCTAGGGCGGCGAACAGGTGCCGTACTCCGCTGTAGCGGTTGTAGGTCGCCCGCCGCCTGCGGCGCGGCTCACGGTCGGGGTCCTTGTGCTTGCCGCCGCGCTCGGCCCACTGCTTCCCGGGGTGGGGCATGAGGTTGAGCGGGCCGAACTCGTCCATGCAGAAGATGATTTCGGGCTCGCCTTCCTCGGCCAGGACCCTGGGCGGGGGCGTCGGACCGCCGCTCTGCCAGGATGCAACCGGTTCCCGCCCGGAGCCGGCCGGGTGGTCAGTCCAGTGCGGGACGTGTGCGGCGTGCGGTGCGTGCGGGCTGCCCGACTGCGGCGTACCAGACCAGGGCCGCACATATGAAGGCCGTCGCCGCGGAGACCAGTGACCTTGTGAGGGTGTCGGGCCGTGCGCCGGAAACGAGGGCGACGATCAGTGCCAGCGCCAGGGCGATGACATGCAGCGCACGAGGGCTCCGCGTGGCGCCTGGCGCGGCGGCCGACGGCAGCAGCCAGGTTGCGAGGCCGTAACAAGCACAGGCGAGCAAGGTGGCTCCCAGCACTTCGCTGGGCCGGTGGCCGCCCATGGTCGCGGTGGCGGCGGCGATGCAGGCGAGCCACAGCACACCGGCCGTGGCGACGTAGGGGCGGATGCGGGGGGAAACCACGAGGACGGCGGCGAGGGTCAGCGCGGCGGGGATGACCGTGTGCCCGCTGGGAAAACCCTGATCAAGGAGATTCTCGGGCGCGCCCACCAGATCGGGGCGGGGCACGGTCGATTTGAACACCTCCTTGGCTCCGATCGCGAGAATGGCGACCCCCAGCGCCGCGAACCCCTGCCGCCAGCACCGTCGCACCAGGGTGAGGAGCACGATGACGGCCAGGCCCACCATCACGGTGGGCTTGGCGCTCAGTTCCAGCGGCGGCAGGGGCGTCGAGCCGTAGACCGATCCTGACAGGGGGTAGATCCATGCTGCTTCGCCACCCTGTATGCCGAGGTAGAACCACGGGTTCTCAGCTCGTTGCCCCCACGGGGTGCAGATGGCGAGCAGGTAGACCGTCAGGAACCCCAGGGTGTACAGCAGGGCCGGCATCCACGGCCGCGTCGTACACGACGGGCTGGTGTCGTCGGGGGCCTCGGGGGCCTGCCTTGAGGCCCCCGGACGGTGCGCGGCCAGGGACGGAGAATCGTGCTGAGTCATCGCTCTGTTTCCTCTGTTGGGGGGGAGTTCCGTCACGCACGTGTTGCGGCACGACGTGGGCCTCCGGGCTCGGTCGGCCCACCGGGGGCCCGCTCCTATTCGGCGCGTGCCTGCCCCTGTCGGCGCTGGGCGGCGATCGCCAGGGCGGGGAGGGGTGATATCAGCAGGATGAGGACGACCAGGTCCGGAAAGGACTGCATGAACGCGTCCGGACGGACGACGATCGCCTGCGTGCGGACGATCGCGACCGCCGCGACGGGGATCAGCCACCGGCGGTCGCCGGTGGCGGCCGTCGCCGCCCACGCGGCGATCAGCGCGGCGACTTCGAGGGCGAACAGACCGCGCTGGAAGGTCGGACTGACGGAGATGATGTGCAGGCCCCCGGCCACGAACATGGCGAGCACGACAGGGACCAGCCAGCGGTACGAGCGGCGTCGCAGACGGCTGGTACGGTAGAGCGCCAGCACGGCGCACGCGGCGCACAGCATCCCCGAGAGCACCAGGTCACGGGCCGTTATCGGGGCGCCAAGACCGTAGTAGCTCAGGCCCGCCTTGCCCTCGTCGCCGAAGAGGATGCGGCCGTGGGACGTGGCGCCGGCCCAGATCATGGCCGCCGCGGCCGGCAGCGCGATCCACGCTCTGCCGCGCAGCAGGGCGATCAGGCAGCCCAGCGGGAGCAGCCCGTAGGGCAGCAGGCGTATCCGCGTGGGACCTTCGGCCCACGGGTACCAGCCGGAGAAGTGGAAGGCGATGGCGTGCTGTCCGGGGTCGATGTGCAGTGCCCAGTGCCACACATCCTGCAAGTACGGAACCAGCGCTAGCGCGGCGAGGGCCAGGGCGGCCAGATGGATGCCGTCCAGCCACCACGGCCGGGCCGTGTCGTCGACGACGGCACGGGCGCGGGCCTGCACCCCGGCGCGCACCAGGGCGGCAACTTCCCGCGGCGGGGGCCAGGAGCGGCCGGGGTACGCCTCGGACAGGCAGGCCAGCACCTCCTCTCCCTGCCGGGAACGGTAGGGCTCGGGATGGGCCGCAAGCAGCAGACGGTTCATGCCGGGGCCGGTCCGGCATCCCGCGAGTGTCCGATGACGACGGCCGCCGCCTGCTGCATCCGCAGCGCCTCCCGGCCGAGCGCCTCGGTGCCGTCCTCGGTGAGCCGGTAGTAGCGCCGCGCCCGTCCGTCCACGATCTCCTCATGGCCGGCGGCCACCAGCCCGGCCCGCTTCATCCGTTCCAGCGCGCCGTAGAGAGTGCCGACAGCGATCCGGAGCCGCCCGTCGGTGGCCTGCTCGGCAGCCTTGATGATGCCGTAACCGTGCAACGGACCATCCATGAGTGCAGCAAGGATGAAGTACTGCGGTTCCGTCAAGGGAGGATTCTGTCTGCGCATGCATCGAGCATATATCGAGCTACGAAATATATCTGCCAGCCCTGGGTGATCAACGGCAGCACCTCCACGCCCGCGGCGAGCGTCACCCTCTCCCGGCCGGCGGGCGCGACGGCGATCTCCTCGACGCACCCGCGCGGCGCTGGCGGATGCTCACCGCGACCTGGTCCGGGCCGAGCGGAATGTGCTTCTTACCGGGTCCGCCGGACCCGTCTCGCCTCTGTTGAATCTTCTATGGACCAGACCCTGTTCGCCGGGACCGGCCGGGAGATCAAGAAGATCGCCAAGTCCGAGCCAGCCGAGCACGGCTTGCCGGTCTCGACCTGAAGTCCAGCCGAGCTGGCCGACTTCCTGGTAGCCGAGGGGGCATTCGACGACATCAGCCACGAGGGCCTTCGGGCCCTGCTCCGCGAGGAAGGCGTCTGATTTCAATGCATAAAGACCTGGAAGGCCTCACACGACTACGCGGCCAAGAAGGCCCAGGTCAAACACCTCTACGCGATCACCGACGGTGAGGTCATACCCGAGGAAGGCGAGCCGAAGTCGTCTTCTGCATCGACGAGTTCGGGCCGCTCAACCTCCAGCTCCACCCCGGGCGGCAGTGGACCGAACGCGGCGGCAGCCACAAGGACCCCGCCCGGGAACCGAGGCCCCGCCGGCGGGCGCCCTACACCCGCCCGCACGGGGTCCGGCACCTGTTCGCTGCCTACGCCCTGGCCAAGGGCGAGCTCTACGGGGCACATCAAACCGAAGAAGAAGCGGACCAGGTTCCTGGAGGTCTGCCGTTACCTGCGCAGTCTCTACCCGCCCGAGATCCGCATCGCGATCGTGCTCGACAACTTGAGCAGGGCAGCATGATCCGTCGCTACAGCATCTGGGAAACAAGCACGCCGCCGACGAACGCCTCCGCGAGGTCGTGAACGGGGCGAACGTTGCCTGATGCGGCACTAGAAGCTGACGTCGCCGATCCCGCCTAGGAAGAAGGAACGCAGGGCCGCGCTTTCGACCCAGGATTGGCCCAGGTTCCTGGCGTCCGAATGGCTCTCGGAGCTGGGCCGGTTCGGTCATAGAGTCGTGCCATGACCGAGAACACGACCACTCCGTTCCCTCCGGTACTCACCCGCCACGCCGACGCCGAGACCTGTGTCGACCCGAGCAGCACGATGCGTCTGCTCGGCGAGGCCCGTCACACGGACGACGGCTTCACGAGCTACCGGTCCACCTTCGCCGAGGGCGCGGTGGGGGCACCGGCCCACTTCCACACGAAGGCGACGGAGCTGTTCTTCGTGCTGGGCGGAGCCCTGCGCGTGCTCGTGGGCGAAGAGGTGACCGTCCTGCGGGAGGGAGACTTCCTCGCGGTCCCGCCCCGTACCCCGCACGCCTTCGCCGCTGCTCCCGGCTCCACCGCGGACGTCCTGTTCGTCTTCGACCGCCACATGGACCGCTTCGAGTACCTGCGTCTGCTCGGCAGGGTCATGCGAGGGGAGGCCGACCCCCAGGAGATGGCCGAGTCCGCCCAGCGCTTCGACAACCACTACGTCGAAAGCGCGGTCTGGCGCGCCGCACTGGAGGCCTCGTGAGCGCGGGCGGGGCCCGGCGGTCGTGAGCCGGGCCCCGAGCCGCGCGGCGACCGTCCCGGCCGTGGGTGCCGCCCGGCGGTGGCCGGGAGGCGAAGGGCCATGCGTGCGCTGCCGACTATCGGGTAGTCGGCAGCGCAAGGCATAACCGAGTGAAAGAAGGGGTTGTTTTCCTTATGTCCTCCTCCCTCGTCGAAACCGTCGACATCAAGGCGCCCGTCAGCGTCACCTGGGCTCTCTGGAGTGATGTGACGCAGTGGCCGAAGTTCCTGAGCCACGTTCGGCGGGTCGATCCGATGGACGAGCGCCGGTTCTCCTGGCAGTTGTCCCTGCCGGGCGCCGACAAGGGCTTCGTCGCGGAGCTCACCGAGGTCGTCCCGCAGGAGCGGATCGCCTGGAAGACCATCGAGGGTGTGCATCACGCGGGTGTGGTCACCTTCCACCGGCTCGACGACACCTCGAGCCGGGTCGCCCTGCAGATCGAGTACGACCCCACCGGATTCGTCGAACACCTGGGTGCCCTGACCAACCTGGACTCGGCGCTGGCCAATTACGACCTGGGCGAGTTCCAGAAGCTCGCCGAGTCCACTGCGGCGGGTGACGGCCCTCGAGGCGTGTGACCACGGCCCGTTCGCCGGGGGCTGATTCCCCGCAGACGTGACCGCCCGTGCGCACTTCCGGGGTGCGCGCGGGCGGTCACGTCTGTCGTAGAGCCGGAAGCCGGCGCGGAAGTCAGCGTCGTGAAGGCGTGGAGGAATCAGGCCGAGGGGCGTCGGGAGTGACCGGGGCGTCCGGGACCCGCCCGTGAGGTGCCTCGTCCTTCGTCCGGCGTGCCGCGGCGTACTCACGTGCGGTGCGCAGCGGTGACTGGGTCCACTCGGCGAACCACCAGACGCCTGCCACCACGCACGCCCACAGGAGTCCGCCCAGGACGGCGTCCGGCCACGGTGCCTGCTCCGCCCACCGTTCCACGGCGGTCAGCGCCACCCAGCCACCGAGCAGGACGGTCAGAACTCGTACGCGCCTATATCTGAACATCCCGGCCCGATACCCGGTGGACGAGGTATTACGCAGCGTGACCCGGAAAGATATCGATCGCGGTTCCGGAGCGCAGGCCGGTGAAGAGCTGCCGGACTCGACGTTCAGCCCTCGGAGCGCCCCCGGAACGCCCCCGGAACGCCCCCGGAGCGCCCGCGGAGGGCATGTGCGGGGCCGGTCGACGGCGGGGATGCGGCCCGGATGGCGCGTTCCCGGAGGGTGGCTGCGGGGCGGAAAGGCCGGGTACCGGTCGCCGCCCGCTCCCTGTCTCTTCCCGTGGACGGGGGTTGTCGGCAGCGGCGGGAGCGGGTGGGATGATCTCATGAAGAAAGCGCTTTCACCCTCTTCCGCCGAACCCCCGGCGCCCTTCGACCACCTCGATCACCGCTACCGCGGTGAGAACCCGGTCCGCACCCTCGGTCACCTCTTCCGCCCCGACCGTGGTCGGCTGGCCCTGGCGGTCGCCATCTTCGTCGTGAAGCACAGCCCCATCTGGCTCCTGCCGCTGATCACCGCCACCGTCCTCGACGTGGTCGTCCAGCACGGTCCCGAGTCGGGCATCTGGAAGGCGAGCGGCGTCCTGCTGTTCATCCTCCTGATCAATTATCCGCTCCACCAGTGGTACGTACGGTGCCTCGCGGGCAGCATCCGGCGTATGGGCACGACTCTGCGCTCGGCACTCTGCCGCCGGATGCAGCAACTGTCCATCGGCTATCACTCACGGGTGAGTTCGAGCGTGCTGCAGGCCAAAGTGGTCCGCGACGTCGAAGCCGTGGAACAGATGGTCCAGCAGAGTTCCGACATGGGCCTCGGCGCGGTCGTCACGCTGATCGGCGGGCTCGTCGTCATCGGTGTGCGCGTGCCCGAGTTCCTGCCCGTCTTCCTCGTCGTGGTGCCCGCCTCCGGCTTCCTCGTGATGAAACTCCGGGGGCGGCTGCGCAGCCACAACGAGTCCTTCCGCCGCGAGGTCGAGCAACTCTCCTCCCGGGTCGGGGAGATGACCACTCTCATCCCCATCACCCGCGCCCACGGCCTGGAACGTACCGCGCTCGGCCGGGTCGACGGGTCGCTGCGCCAGGTGTTCGCGGCCGGGATGCGCCTGGACGTGATCAACGGCCGCTTCGGATCGCTGGCCTGGGTCATCCTCAACACGCTCGGCGTCCTGTGCCTGACGGGCTCCGCCCTGGTTGCCTACCACGGGTGGATGGCCGTCACCCCCGGGGACGTCGTGATGCTCAGCTCCTTCTTCACGGTGCTGACGGGTTCCGTGACGACCCTGCTGGGTCTGGCTCCCATCCTGACCAAGGGGCTGGAGTCGGTGCGTTCGGCCGGTGAGGTGCTGCAGGCGCCCGACCTGGAGAACAACGCGGGCAAGGCGCGGGTCGAGAGCGTCGTGGGCCGCATCGACTTCGAGGAGGTCGGATTCGCCTACGAGAACGGGGAGCCGGCGGTCGACGGGTTCACCCTCTCCGCACGGCCGGGGGAGACCATCGCGCTCGTCGGCGCGTCGGGTGCCGGCAAGTCCACGGTGCTCAACCTGCTCATCGGCTTCATCCGGCCCACCTCGGGCCGCATCCTCCTCGACGGCACCGACATGGCAGGGCTCGACCTCCGGAGCTACCGGCGCTTCCTGTCCGTGGTGCCCCAGGAGTCGATCCTCTTCGAGGGCAGCATCCGTGACAACGTCACGTACGGCATGGGGGACTCGGACGAGGAGACGCTGATGCGCGCCCTCCGGGATGCCAACGCGCTGGAGTTCGTGAACGGTCTCCCGCGTGGCCTGGACTCGGTCATCGGGGAGCGCGGCGCACAGTTGTCGGGCGGTCAGAAGCAGCGCCTGGCCATTGCCAGGGCGCTGATCCGTGATCCGAGGATCCTGGTGCTCGACGAGGCCACCTCCGCACTCGACAACCGTTCCGAGGCCCTCGTCCAGGAGGCACTCACCCGGCTCGTGCACGGCCGGACCGTCTTCGTCGTCGCCCACCGGCTCTCCACGATCCGGGGTGCCGACCGCATCGTGGCCATGGAGGACGGCAGGATCGCCGAGGTGGGGACCCACGAGGAACTGCTGAACGCGGGCGGTGTGTACGCGGGGCTGCAGCCCGCGCAGCCGCGGTGACGCGACGCTCAGCCCGGTCCGGCTTCCGAGGAGCACGCTCCGACGGGGCAGGCATTGCGGCCGGGGAGCGGCATGACGGGCCGGTCGCTCCGCGGTTGATCACCTCTTCCCCCACCGGGAACCCGCACGGGGTGACGCGTGGGGGCCCGGACGTCTCATGCCGCCCATCCACCGCCGGGCGGGGGCGGGGTGCGGAGAGGGCGCCCCGTTACCCTGGTTCCGTGCAGCGACCGCAGGCCTCGTCGGCCCCCTCCGAGGCACTCGTCGCGGCGTTCCCGGCCCGGCTTGCCGAGGACGTGCGGGCCGTTCTGCCGATCATGCCGGATGCGCGTGTCCTGCGGGCTGGCCCCCTTCCCGTCGAAGTGGAGGGCGTGCGGATCGCTCTCCCCTCACGGATCCACCACGACGAGCCCGGCGGCGAACCGGAGCGATCCCTCACCGGGACACAGCAGGTGATCCTGCATTGCCTGTACTCCCGGCACCACGACGGCAGGGTCCGCCAACGCCGTCTGGGCGTGATCGTCGGGTCGAGCGAGCCGTGGGTGGTTCCGTTCGTCGTGCAACTGGCGGGCGAGTACGTCGTGGAGATCCTGGAGACGATCCTCCATGGGCTGACCGACCTCGGTGTGCCGGGTTCGTGCCGGCGCAAGCTGTACGGAGAGTTCGTCGCCCGGAATCCTTCATACTTCGCCCGGACCGAACGGCGCATGGTGAGCTACTGGTCCTGCCACCACCGCCGACAGTTCCCCGAGTTCGGCACCTACCCGGGAGGGATCCTGGCGGAGGCGCTCCGGTCGGCCGCGTCGGAGCAGGCCGGCATGCCGTGGCCGCGGCAGACTCCGCGCCCACGGACAGCTCCGGGCGGCCGGCGCTCGTGAAGCGCGCCCCCGGCCGGTCTGTCGCGCCGCAGCTCCGTGATCAGAGGCCCGCCCGGTGGGTGCGCATGGCCCGTGCCGTGAGGTTGGGCCGGTAGCCGAGCTCGTCGATCGCGGCGCCGATCCGCGCGCGGGTGGCGTTCTGCATCCCGGAGTCCGAGTGGCAGGTGATCGTCAGGGCGGCCGAGTGGACGTCCACGGCAGGGCGGACGTCCACTCAGCCTCCGGCGGCGGGGAGGGAGGTGCCCGGCCGGCGGACGGCCGGTTCGCCCGTACTGGCCCGGACAGTCAGCCTGGGGGTGATCTCCTTGTACTCCGCGGGCGGCCCGCCCTCGATCTCCTGGACGAGCGCGTGCACGGCTGTGGCGCCGACAGCCGTGAAGTCCTGGTGGACGGTCGTCAGGGGAGGGACGAAGTTCCTGGCTTCCGGCATGTCGTCGAAACCGGCGACGCTCACGTCCTGAGGTACGCGCAGCCGTGCTTCCGTCAGCGCGCGCAGTACCCCCAGAGCCATCTGGTCGTTCGCGGCGAAGACGGCAGTCAGGCCCGGCTCGGCGGCGAGCCGCTGCCCGGCGGCGTAGCCGGAGTCGGAGTACCAGTCACCGTGAATCGGCTCGGGCACAGGCCGGCCGCGGGCCCGCAGGGTGTCACGCCAGCCCTGCAGGCGCAGGCCGGCGGAGTAGGAGTCCCGGGGCCCGGCAACGTGCCGGACGGTCTCATGGCCCAGATCCAGGAGGTGCTCCGTCGCCAGGCGTGCGCCTGTGAACTGGTCGGTGTCCACCACGGCGGGCCGATCGGCCGACCAGGAGTCCACCACGACCAGGGGGATTCCCCGGCGGAGCCCCGCCCCGTCCGTCCCGGCCAGGTGTGACTCGACGAGCAGGATGACGCCGTCGACCGCCTGCTCGACCAGCCGGTCGAGGGCCGCACCCACATCGGCGTGGGTGGGCCGCGTCAACGGCATGAGAGTGATGGTGTAACGCCGCTCGGTGGCCGCAGCGGCCACCGCCTCCAGCGTCCGCAGATTCCCGTAGGAGTGGAGGGTGAACACGATGACGCCGATGCTGCGGAACCGGCCTGACCGCAGGGCACGGGCCGCGCTGTTGGGGCGGTATCCCAGCTCGCTCATGGCGGCCAGCACCCGCTCCCGGGTCGCGGCGCCCACGTTGCTGCGGCCGTTGGCGACGCGTGAGACCGTCTGACCCGAGACGCCGGCCAGCCGTGCCACGTCGTCGATGGACGCCTCACGCCTTCGCTGCCGCCCCTGCCCGGATTCTGCTCGCACGCCGTCCATGGCCTCCTCCGGGCGTCGTCCACCGAGTGGGACGTGATCTCCGCCAGGGTATGCGAGCACACGCCTCCGAAACCGGTGGGGCGGAAGTGTGCCCGGGGTGCGCCGAGTCCGCAGGGTCATGGGCTGCCGTCAGGGCACTCGCTGAGGCCGGCGCGGTTCCGCATTTCCGCGTACAGGGATGTTGACGTCAACATTCTTGAGTGCCTAGGCTCCTGGTGGAGCGGGAACCATGCGGCGGGGACACTGCCGGAACGTTCTCCGCGCAGTCCGAACAGACCCTCCGCAGACGGGCTTTGTCCAACCGGGACGCGTGGTGTACGAACCGTGCGGGGGTGAGGCTCGCATCGGTGCGGACTTCCAGGGGCGAGTCCGCGCGGAACGCTCCCGACAGCCAGGAGGAGTGATGCGTGAGTTCCACGTCCGTCTCCACCTGAAACGTTACAAGCTACCCGGTCGGCCCCGCTGCTTCCCGCCCCTGGAAGTCCGCACCGTGGTCGCCTGCTTCGGACGGATGGGGGGCGGCGGCGTCTCCCGCTCTTCCGCCTCGCTCCACCGGGTCCGCCGACAAGGCGGCGGACAGGCCGAGTCGGCCCGCTGAACAGGTCTCTTCCCGCCCGTGAGGCGGCCGCTGGACGCACGGCACACCAACCGGCACCGGGGATGACCCCCGCGTGCCCGCACGAGGACGGATCAGAATGACGACCGAACGCCCCTGGCCCCTGCACGCCGACGGGATCCTCTACGGGGGTGACTACAACCCCGAGCAGTGGCCGCTGGACGTCCAGCTGGAAGACGTCGAGCTCATGAAGGAGGCCGGTGTCGGTCTCGTCAGCGTCGCCATCTTCTCCTGGGCGCAACTCGAGCCACGTGAGGGAGAGTTCGACTTCGGCTGGCTGGACGCGGTGCTCGACAGGCTGCACGCCGCCGGCATAGGCGTCGCGTTGGCCACCGCGACCGCGTCGCCGCCGCCGTGGCTCACGCGCAAGCACCCGGAGATCCTGCCCGAACTCGCCGACGGCACCGTCCTCCACCAGGGTTCCAGGCAGTCCTACGCGGTCTCCTCACCGGTGTTCCGCGACTACGCCCTGCGGATGACCCGCCGGATGGCCGAGCGCTACCGCGACCATCCCGCGGTCGCCCTCTGGCATGTCGACAACGAACTCGGCTGCCATGTGCCCCACGACTACTCGGACGCCGCCGCCGAGGCCTTCCGCATCTGGCTGCAGGCCCGTTACGACACCGTCGACGCACTCAACACCGCCTGGGGAACCGCCTTCTGGTCCCAGCGGTACGACTCCTTCGAGGAGATCCTGCCGCCGAGATCCGCCCCCACCTTCGTCAATCCGACCCAGCAGCTCGATTTCGCGCGCTTCTCCTCCGACGAACAACTCGTGCACTACCGCGCTCTGCGCGACGTGCTGCGCGAAGTCACCCCGCACGTGCCGACCACGACGAACTTCATGATGACCACCGCCAACAAGTGGCTGGACTACTTCTCCTGGTCCGGCGACATGGACGTGGTGGCCAACGACCACTACCTCACCTCCCGGGACCCCGAGGCCCACATCGGTCTCGCCTTCAGCGCCGACCTGAGCCGGGGGGTCGCCGGCGGGGCACCGTGGATGCTGATGGAGCACTCGACGTCGGCGGTCAACTGGCAGCCCCGGAACGGTGCCAAGCGCGCCGGGGAAATGCTGCGCAACTCGCTCGCCCACGTGGCGCGAGGGGCGGACGCCGTGATGTTCTTCCAGTGGCGGCAGTCCGCCGCGGGCGCCGAGAAGTACCACTCCGCGATGCTCCCGCACGCGGGACAGGACTCCGACGTGTGGCGCAACACCCTGGAGCTCGGGCGGCGCCTCCGGTCCCTGGCACCGGTCCGGGGGAGCCGCGTCACGGCGGACGTGGCCCTCGTCTTCGACTACCCCTCCTGGTGGGGCTCCGAGATGGACGGTCACCCCACTCATGACCTCAGCTACACGGGCGAGGCCATGCGCTGGTACGGCGCACTGTGGAAGCGCGGCGTCACCGTCGACATCGTGTCGGCGAGGAACGACCTGACCGGGTACCGGGCCGTGATCGTGCCCACTCTGTACACGGTGGACGACCAGGACGCCGCACGCATCGCGGAGGCCGCACACGCGGGCGCCAGTGTCCTCGTCACCTTCTTCAGCGGCATCGTGGACGAACACGACCACGTACGGCTCGGCGGCTACCCCGGCGCCTTCCGTGACCTGCTCGGCGTACGTTCCGAGGAGTTCCACCCGCTCCAGGAAGGCGAAGTGCTCACCCTGGACGACGGTACCCGTGCCGACCTGTGGAGTGAGAAGACCCGTCTCGAGGGAGCGGAGGCGGTACGCACCTGGGCCGACGGCCCCCTCGCCGGACTGCCCGCCGTCACCCGCCACAGCGTCGGCAGCGGTCACGCCTGGTACGTCGCGACCCGCCCCGACGGCGACGGAGTCGCAGGCCTCGTCGACGCCCTGCTCGCCGAGGCGGACGTGGCACCGGCGGTGGCCGGCCTCCCGCAGGGAGTCGAGGCCGTGCGCCGGCGCGCCGACGACGGCACCGGCTTCCTCTTCCTCGTCAACCACACGGAACGTGACGTCGACGTACCCGCTGCCGGACGCGAACTCCTGCGTGGCCAGGACGTATCGGGACGGCTCACGGTGCCCGCCCTGGAGGTGGCCGTCGTCCACGAGCACTGACGCCCGCCTCCGGGTTTCCGTCGCCCGGCGAGTCCGTCCGCCCCCGCCACCCCGTCCGATCGGGGGGCGGGGGCGTTCGCGGCGACCCACGAGCCCCGGACCGCCGACAGGAAGTCATGCGGCCGATGGGGGCCTTGACGAGAAGGCCGTAGTGGTCCTCGTGCATGTGAGCGATGCCCGGATGTCGTTCCGGAGCCGGTGATGGACGGATTCGGCTGCCCGTGCGAGGTGTCATACCAGAGCGGGACGCCTGGCGGGCAACTTCAACAACAGCACGCCGTGCACGGGCCATTGACGACTACCGTGTGTTGCGGGTGATCAACGGTGGGCTCCTATCGGTCGAGCCTGCCCCGACCGTTGACCCGGCCTGACCGACCACCGTAGGTGTCACCGGACGAATGCAGATTCCTGGTGCCCCACGTACCGAGGACGATGATGTCTCAACTTCGCGCACCCATCGCGCGACCGGAACGCCGCGAAGGCGGACGGCACGGCCGTCCGGGTGGCCGTTCACACTCGGCCGCGAGCCGGCCGCGCGCCGCGCAGCCCGCTCCTGACGGCCGGCTGCGACCACAGCTGCTGCGCACAGCCGTCCTGCCGGCCGTGGCCGCCGTACTCAGCGGAGCCGCAGCCGTCATCTTCACCATCCGGGCTTCCGGGGTACGCCCGTCCGGCAGTCTCCTGGCGGCGCTCGGTGGATCCGGGGCACTGGCCGTGGCAGCCGTGGCGGCCGCCTTCCTCGGCGCAGGCCGTGTCGCCAACGGGGTGCTCGACCGGGCCCTCGCGCTCCGGCGCATCGGGGCCCAGCACCACGCCGAGCTCCAGCGCGTCGTGGAGCAGCTCCGCGACGGCGAACCTCTGCCGGCCCGGATGGCGACGCCCGCAGCCGACCCCGACGCGGACGCCTTCGATCTCCTCGCCCAGGAGATGGGCCGCTCGCAGGACGACGCGGTGGCGGCCGTCGTCCAGGCCTCGCAGCTGTTCCGCAGCAACGGGAACGAACAGAAGGTCGAGGTCTTCGTCAACCTCGCCCGGCGGCTGCAGTCCCTCGTGCACCGCGAGATCCAGATCCTGGACGAGCTGGAGCAGGAGGTCGAGGATCCCGACCTGCTCAAGGGCCTCTTCCACGTCGACCATCTGGCCACCCGCATCCGCAGGCACGCCGAGAACCTCGCCGTGCTCGGGGGCGCCGTCTCGCGGCGGCAGTGGAGCAACCCCGTGACCATGACCGAAGTGCTGCGCTCGGCGATCGCGGAGGTCGAACAGTATCCGCGGGTGAAGCTGGTACCGCCGATCGACGGGACGCTGCGGGGGCACGCGGTCGCCGACGTGATCCACCTCCTCGCCGAACTCGTCGAGAACGCCACGGTGTTCTCCGCCCCGCACACCCAGGTCCTGCTGCGCGCCCAGCGCGTCACCTCCGGGCTCGCCCTGGAGGTGGAGGACCGAGGGCTCGGCATGCCCGGCCCCGAGCAGAAGCGGATGAACACCCTGCTCGCCGACCCCGACCAGGTCAACGTCGCCCACCTGCTGCAGGACGGGCGGATCGGTCTGTTCGTGGTCGCCTCGCTGGCCCGCAGACACGGCATCGCCGTACGCCTGCAGAGCAACATCTACGGGGGCACGCAAGCGGTACTCGTACTGCCCGAAGTCCTCCTGGGCATCGACATCGAGGCCACGACGACACCCGACGCGGCGCCGGTCCCACCGCCCGGAGCAGGGCACCGGCGACCTGAGCACGACGCGCCGCCCCCGGCTTCGCCGCAGGCGGTCGCGCAGCACCCGCCACCGCTGGACCGGACGCCCCGGCAGGACCGGGGGCGGGGAGAGGGCCCGCCGCTGCCACTGCGTGCCGAGCGGGTCGACCGGCCGAACCTCGCCACGTCCCCGCCGGTCGTCCGTTCCGTCCGGAACGCCGAACCTGCCCCGCCGGCCGGGCCCGCGCCCTCGGTCCGGACTGCCCCTTCGGCGGGGCCGGCCGAACCCGCGCGGCCCGTCGTGGGCGCCGGTGCTCCCGCCGGAGCCACCGCGCCCTCCCCGGCAGGCCCCGGCCGCCCGCAGCTCCCCAGGCGCACCAACCAGGAGCACCTGGTTCCGCAGCTCAGGGAGGCCCCCGTACCGCGTACCGAGGACGAGAACGCCCTGCACGACCCCGGTCTGATGGCCGCCTTCCGGCGGGGTGTCGACCTGGCCGAGGCGCAGACCGCCGAGGAGCCGGAGCCGGCGGGAGCATGCGGGACAGCGGGTGCCGCGACGGCTGCCACCGGGCCCGCCACCACTGTCGGACCGCAGCGGTCCCACGGTCTCGCCCCGCTGCCGTTCCGCACGGCCGGCACCACCGCCACGCCCGGTACGGAGCGCGTGGACCCCGGCCACCGGGGGCCGCGGAGTACCGAACCGGATCCACGAACCGAGAACATGTTCAAGGAGTAGATGCACCATGACGAGCGAAATGCCGTCCGGCCAGGTCGCTGACCTCGACTGGCTGCTGAGTGGCCTGGTCCAACGCGTGCCCTACACGCGCAGCGCCGTCCTCCTCTCGGCGGACGGCCTGGTGAAGTCCGTCCACGGCATGGACGCCGACAGCGCCGATCACATGGCCGCCCTGGCCGCAGGCCTGTACTCACTCGGCCGAAGTGCCGGTGCCCGGTTCGGGGACAACGGCGACGTGCGGCAGGTCGTGGTCGAGCTCGACTCGACGCTCCTGTTCGTGTCGACCGCCGGCTCCGGCACCTGTCTCGCCGTCCTCGCGGGCCGTGAGGCGGATGCCGCCGTACTGGGGTACGAGATGGCCATGCTGGTCAAGAGCGTCCGCCCCTACCTGATGACGCCGCTCCGGCAGCCGGCCGGAGCGCCGTTCACCCCGGGGCTGTGAGGATGCCGGCTCCGCAGGACGGGCCGTTGCTCGACGACGCGGCAGGCCGGCTCATCCGCCCGTACACCGTGAGCAACGGCCGCACGAGGCCGACCACTGTGCTCGACCTGCTCTCCCTGGTGATGGCCACGGGGAGTGAACCGCAGGTGCACCTCGGCCCCGAACACACCGTGGCCCTCGAGCTCTGCGAGGGACCCACGTCCGTGGCGGAGGTCGCCGCCCATCTCCGGCTGCCCGCGGTCATCACCAAGATCCTCCTTTCCGACCTGGTCGACTGCGGGGCGGTCACCGCGCACGCCCCCGCCTTCCACGACATGCCAACCGACCGATCTCTGCTGGAGGCAGTGCTCGATGGTCTACGACGACAGCTCTGACAGCTCCGAACACTTTCCCGTGGCCCTCAAGGTCCTGGTCGCGGGCGGTTTCGGCGTCGGCAAAACGACGTTCGTGGGGGCCGTCAGCGAGATCGCGCCACTCAGTACGGAGGAGCTCCTGACGCAGGTCAGCGTGGCGACCGACAGCCTGGAAGGCATCGAATCGAAGTCGGCGACCACCGTGGCCATGGACTTCGGCCGGATCACGCTGTCCGAGCAGCATGTCCTCTACCTCTTCGGCACCCCGGGACAGGAGCGCTTCTGGTTCATGTGGGACGAGCTGTCCAAGGGCGCCCTCGGCGCGGTTGTGCTGGCGGACACGCGCCGTCTGGCCGAGTGCTTCGCAGCCGTCGACTTCTTCGAGCGACGGGGCATCGGATTCATCGTCGCGGTCAACGAGTTCGACGGCGCCTACCGTTACGAACCGGAAGAGGTACGGGCGGCTCTCGACCTGGGACCCGAGGTGCCGGTCGTCCTCTGTGATGCCAGGATCGCCAGCTCGGGGACCGGGGCGCTGGTCACCCTCGTCCAGCACCTCATCAACGCCACCGCGCCCGCGCCGCTCTCGGGGTCCGCAGCCCGTCCGTGACCCGTGCCGGGACAGCCCGGCCGCTGCTCACCCCGTCGGCCGGGGCCCGCCGGAGCGCACGGCTGCGCCGGCTCGGCCCGGGGGAGTGTGCCGGCCCCACGTCCGACGGCTTCGACTCCCTCGCCGACCGGTGGCCGGTACTCGCAGATGCTCGTACGCCGCGGGGCCTGTCGCTCAGGATGCCTGCGGCTGCCCGCGGTTCGCGGGTGCCCCGGGGGAACCGTGCCGCGCGTACGGGGCCGGGCGAACCGTGCCGCGCGTACGGGGCCGGGGGAACCGTGCCGCGCGTACGGGGCCGGGCCGGACTCGGCGCCACCGAGCTGCCGGCCGGGAGATGGCCGTACGGATCGAGCGCGGGGAGGTACCGCGCCGCCGACCGCGGGGGTGGCGTGCCGTCGTCACCGCGCTCCGGCCTGCCCGGCACCCGGCCCGTGGAAGCGCAGCCAGTCGACCGTGAACAGGTCCGGCTTCTCGCTGCTCCACGCCGAGTTGGTGAACACCACGTACAGCCGCACTCCACCACCGGGGCTCCGCAAGGCGGTCGAGGGTGACACGGCCTCGTCCCCGCCCTCCGCGCCGGGGACCGGGAGCGAGCCGAGGAGAGGGCCGTCGGGCGAGCCGGCCCGGAATTCGATCGTCCCGCCGATCCCGCACGGCGTCGCACCGACGGTCACCGACCGCAGGCTCCCCAGGTGTACCGGGTCGAAGGCGACCCAGTCCCCGGCCTCGATCTCCGTCAGCGATCTTCCGGCCGAGGCCTCCGCACGGCTGCCGGCGACGGCTCCGTCGTGGGCGCCACCGGTCGAGGCGAACTGTTCCGCCTCCTGGAAGCCGGTGCGCAGGGTGAGTGAGGTGGAGCCCGTGAGCTCCGGGGCGTCCGGGGCCCCACCGTCCGTGTACTGCACGGTGATCCGGTGAGGGCCGGGCAATGAGGCGTCACCGGTCTCCGTCACGATCGAGCCCCGGCACCCGGGTGAGTTCTTGAGGGGGCGCAACGGTCCGGGGTGGCCGACCGCTGAGCGTACGAGGACGCGTGAGCAGTCGACCGGGGTGCGGTCCCCGTCCTCGTCGTCCGTCACCTCCACCGTGAAGGCGAGAGTGTCGCCGGGGCGGAACAGGCCTCCGTCCGGCAACCGGTGGACGGTGACCCGGGGGCGGGAGTTGCCGACGGTGATCTCCTGGCCGGCCATGGCTGTCGTACCTTCGGGCCCGGTCACCGTGAGGCGTGCGGTGAACTGCCCTTCGGTGCGATAGGTGTAGGAGGGGTTCGCATCCGTCGACTCGGTGCCGCCGTCCCCGTCGAAGTCCCAGGCGTATGTGACCGGCACGTCGCGGGGAAGCCCGGAGCCCGCACCTGTGAAGGCGACGGTCAGCGGCGCGGAGCCGTTGTCGCGGTCGGTGGTGACGGCCGCACCGGGCAGCCGGCCGTCGCCGACGTGGTCGATCCGGAAGACCCCGGCGCCCTCGTTGCCGCCGTCCTGGCCCGTACCGCCGGCGAGCCCCGCGTCGATGACGTACAGGGCGCCGTCCGGGCCGAACACGGCGGCCGTCGGCCGGTTCCACTCCATGTCCTCGAACACGCCGTTGACGGACTGGAGTTCACCGGACTCCACCGGTCCGAACCGGGGGTCGGAGAACGACTGGTCCTCCCGCTGGAACGAGAGCGTGGTGAACCGCCGTCCGGCCGGGTCGTAGGTCAGCCACTTCCCGGCGAAGTATTCGGGGAACTTGGTGCGGTACAGGTTCCCCGGCTCGTATGCGTAGACGGCTCCGCTCGTCCCACCGCCGCCGCCCTCGCCCGCGCCGTCCCGCGCACCGTTGACCCGCGGGGCGCAGTCCGCGGCTCCTCGGGTGGCGCCGGCGGTGCAGTACGGCCGGCCGGCCTGCCCGGCCTCGGTGATCCGGAAGTGCCCCACCGCGCCGTCGGCACCGTTGTCCGCGGCAAGCAGTGTGCCGGTCACCGGGTCCACGGTGGCGCGGTAGGGGTTCGGCATGCCCAGCGCGTAGATCTCCGGGCGGGTGCCGGCGGTGCCCGGCCCGAAGAGATTCCCCTCCGGCACGGTGTAGCCGCCGTCGTCCTGCGGGGTGATCCGCAGAATCGCGCCCCGCAGGTCGTTCGGGGCGCCCGAGGTGAGTGGAAGCGTGACGTCACCCGTGGCCGCGTACAGATGGCCGGCCCGGTCGAAGGCCAGTGACCCGGATGACCGGGGGTGCCCGCTGCTCGTGGACCGCCTGCCGGGAAGTGTGAGCAGGCGCTTCTCCGACGCCGGGTCGACCGTGTCTCCGTCAGCCGTGAAGCGGGAGAGGGCCAGCCGCCTCCCCGACGTGTCCGTACGCAGCAGGTAGAGCCAGTTGTTCTCCCCGAAGCCCGGATCCAGAGCGAGGCCTATCAGTCCGTCCGAACGGGCGGCCGTATCCGGCGTGTACGCCAGGTCGAGTGCCGTGGAAACCTTCATCGTCCGCTGGTCGACGACCTTGAGTTCTCCGGTGCGCTGGGCGACGAACACCCGGCGGTCGGGGGCGACCGCCATGTCGACCGGGTCGGTGAGACCGCTGGTCGTGAGCGGGGTCCGCTGGAACGAACCGGTCCGGGTCCCGGTGCAGTCGCCGGGCTTCGCGCCCGCGGCCCACTCGATGCCGCCCAGCAGGTGGTCGAGGAAGTCGTCCTCCTGGAAGGACGAGGAGGCATGGCCGCCCGCGGTGAACCACGAACGCCCGCCGTCGTAGTGCTGGCACCAGGACCAGGGATGGTCCACGCCCTCGTCGAGGCCCGTGATGCCGTCGCGCACCCTGATCTGCGCGAGGGTGTGCACCGTGCCGGCCGGATTGGTGCGCCAGTTGTACCACTCCTCCGTACGCTCCCACAGGTCGGGAAGCGCCACCGTCGAGGGGTGCGCGTGGTCGAGGACCTTGATCCTGCCGGTCTGCACCGGGGTGCCCCGGTCGAGGACCGCGCCGACCAGCCCTTCGTACCAGTCCCAGTCGCGCGCACCGGCGGAGGCGTCGTGCAGGCCGACCCAGCCGCCACCCGCCCGGATGTACTTCCGCAGGGCGGCCCGCCCGGCCCCGCCGAGGCCGCTGCCCTCCTCCCGCGCGGCCGAGGTGTTGTTGAAGACGACCGCGTGGAACCGCGCGAGTTCCGCGTCGGCGAAGACCCCGGGGTCGTCACTCGCCTCGACCCCGAATCCGTTGCGGGCTCCGAGCTCCCTCACCGCGTCGACCCCCGCGCGGACCACGTCCTGGGGGGCGAGCGCCGACCCGGAGTACACCAGCACACGGAAGGGCGCTGCCGGAGCCCTCGGGAACGAGGCTGCCACCACCGAGCCTGCGATCAGCGCCAGAAGCGCGGACAGGACCATGAGGGCGATGGATGCGGGGGGAAGGGCCCGGGGGCCGGAGGCGCTGGGTAACGGGCGGCTGCTCATGAGGGCGCTCCCGGTGCGGAGTGGGGGCCGGGCATGGGGGTAGAAAGCGCTTTCTGGCGTGCCTGGTTCAGAGTAATTTCCTGGCATGGTCGGGTCAATGGGGCGCTGGGGCTCGCGTCGTCCGCGGACTCCGCGGACTCCGCGGACTCCGCGGACTCCGCGGACTCCGCGGACGACGCGAGCGCCGCTCGCCCGGGATACGGTCGGGCCGACCGCACCCCGGATCGGAGACCGTGGATGACCCTCACCGCCGATGACGTCCGCGCGATCGCGCTGTCGCTGCCGGACACGGCCGAGAAGCTCGCCTGGGGGCAGCCCGCCTTCCGGGTCGCGGGAAAGATCTTCGCCGCGCTGGGTGACGACGACGCCACCGTGGGGGTCAAGTGCCCCGTCGAGGAGCGCGCCGGGCTCATCGCCTCGGAGCCGGAGAAGTTCTTCGTGCGCGAGGGGCACGACGACAACTACGCCTGGCTGCGGGTGCGGCTCGCCGCGCTCGACGACGTGGCCGAACTGACCGCTGTTCTCACCGACTCGTGGCGACAGGCCGCCCCGCGCCGGCTCGTGTCCGCGCATCCGGAGCTGAACCCGCCGCCGGCGGACGGCTGAGGGGATCTCATCCCGGCAGGAAGCCGGTGATCCGCTGCCGCAGTGCGCGCGCGTCGAGTCCGTGCGCCTCGATGTGGTCCGCCATCTGCCCGTACCTGCGCAGCTCGCCCCGGCCCACTCCCAGCCCGAGCACCCGGTGGGGCAGGTCGGCCAGGGCGTCGTTGGCGGCCCCCGTCGACGTGCCCGCCAGATACGGCTCGACGAGCACGACGTCCGCCGATCTGCCCGTTCCTACCGCGCGACGGAGCCCCGCCGCGTCGAAAGGCCGCACGGTCGTCGCGTACAGCACGGTGGTGTCCAGGCCCTCTGTCGCCGCGAGGACGTTGTCGAGCAGGGGACCGACGGCGATCACCACCCCGCCGGTCCCCTGCCGCACGGTGCTGAAGCCGGGGCCCCCGACCGGACGGCCGGTGCTGTTCGACTGGAGGGAAAGCCGTACGTAGACACGGCCTTCCCCTTTGACGGCCCGCCGCACCAGGGCCTCGGCCTCATCGGGATGCCCAGGCACGTGCACCGTCCAGTCGTCGAGGGTGTCGAGAAGGGCGACATCGCCCGGCGACATGTGGGTGAAGCCTCCGGCCGGCCAGTCGTACGAGGCCCCGGCGCTGACCAGCACGCCGCCCACGCCCTGGTGGCCCAGGTCCAGCTTCACCTGCTCGAAGGGACGCTCCACGAGAAAGCTCGCGAAGGTGTGCATGACCGGCCGCGCCCCGGTCAGGGCCATCCCGGCACCCGCGCCGATGAGCAGTTGTTCCCTGATCCCGACGTTGACCACCCGGTCCGGGTGGGCTCGCTCGGCCTGCTGGAAGCCGTCGCGGCTGATCTCGGCGAGTACGACGGTGATGCGGGGGTCCTCGTCCAGCAGCCGGGTGGTCGTGGTGATGAAACGGTCACGCATGGTGTCCATGGGGGTGTGCTCCGTCCTGTTCGGGTGCGGGTGATCAGCGGCCGGGCGCCACACGGGCGATCACGGCGTGCGGCCGGCCGGGGTGCGGCGCGGTGAACGCGGCGAACAGCTCCTCGTGGTCCCGTCCGTCCACGGTCCGGGCGGACCATCCCGCGGCCTCGAACCGCGCCGCGATGCCACCCGGCCTGGCGTACGTCGCCGACGCGTTGTCGATCACCACGGTGTGCAGCTGGTCGAGCCCCGCGGGGCCGGCGTAGGCGATCGCCTCGTGGTTGCTGCCCTCGTCCAGTTCGGCGTCGCCGGTCAGGACCCAGACGCGGGGGTCCCTCAGCCCTTGCGCCCGCAGGCCCAGCACGCTGCCCACGGCGAGCGGGAGCCCGTGACCGAGCGACCCGCTGCTGATCTCGGCTCCCGGCACCAGCAGCCGGTCGGGATGGTGTCCGAGCGGGGAGGCGTACGAACCGAAGCCGGGGAGCAGCTCCTCCCCGAAGAAGCCACGGGCCGCCAGCACGGCGTAGTAGGCCATGGGGCCGTGCCCCTTCGAGAGCAGGAAGCGGTCACGGCCCGGGGAGTCGACGGTGCCGGGTGAGACCCGCAGCACCCGGTCGTACAGCACCCAGAGGGCGTCGAGTGTGGAGGTCGCGGCGGGGCCGTGCTTCTCGTCACCGGTCATGAGACTCATCAGCCGGGCCAGCTCGTCGTAGCCGTGGACCGGCGGGGGTGTCGTGGTGGTCATGAGACCCAGCGTTCGACATCAACCAAGGTTGAGGTCAAGCCCACCGGAAACGGGTTCGTGAGCACCGCTTGAAGTGCGGTATTGTTCTCATGCGCGTTCAGCCAGGGGGAAACCCCAGGTCAGGCGGGCAGCGGGACGTAGCGCAGCTTGGTAGCGCACTTGACTGGGGGTCAAGGGGTCGCAGGTTCAAATCCTGTCGTCCCGACTGTGCGGAAACGCAGGTCGGAGGTCGTTCTCTCATCCGTGAGAGGGCGGCCTTTCGTGCGTCTGGGGGCGTGGTGGTCGCAGTGTGGTCGCACGCCTGGGCCGGGGCTGGTTCGCGAGGCGGACGGTGCGGGGGAGCGGAACCGGCCGAGGGCTTTGCGCAGGCGGTGGAGGTGGTCGCGTGGTGGTCGCAACCGTGCCGGTCGGGTCGGGCTGTCAGCGGCTCGTGCGGCCGTGGTGAGGGTGTGGTCGATGGTGTCGACGGCCTGGTGTGCGGCTTGTCGGGTGAGGTGGCTGTAGAGGTTCGCGGTGGTCGACAGAGTGGAGTGCCGCAGCGTCTTGGAGACCACGGTGAGTGGGACGCCGGCGGTGATGGTGATGGTGGCGGCGAGATGCCGTAGGTCGTGGACCGTGACCCGGGGGACGCCGGCCTCCTCGGACAGCCGGTGGAGTCGGTCGAGTACCAGGTGCGGTCCGAGCGGCCGGCCGTCGGGTTGGCAGAAGACCAGCCCCGGGAACGGGTTGTTGGGGTCGCCGCGGAGACTTGGAGCGGAGCGTGCGCGGCGGCGGAGCGCGGTGGTGACGCGGGGTGAGATGGCGACCCAGTCTCTGCTTGACCGGGTCTTGGGCGTCGTGAGGACGAGACGCTGGTTGTCGACGGCGGAGAGCGTGCAGCGGATGTAGAGCACGCCCTGGTCGAGGTGGACGTCGTCCCGGTGCAGGCCGAGGGCCTCGCCCTTGCGCATGCCGGTGCCGATGAGGACCTCGAAGAGGTCGGCCATCTCGTGGTCGGTCTGATGGCAGTGGGTGAGGAATCGGGCTGCTTCCTCCGCTGTCCAAATCCGTCGTTCCGTCGACGGCGGCCGGTGCAGCACCGGGGGAGAGGCTGGGTTGTGGGGGAGGCGGTGCTGGCGGACGGCGTCGCCGAGCGCGCTGGACAGGGTGGCGAGGCACCGGTAGAGGGTGTCCGGCCACGGCCGCAGGCGAGCTGGCCGGTGACGAAGGCCGCGATATGCCGGTGGGCGAGCTGGTCGAGCTTGAGGGTGCCGAACGCGGGGACCAGGTCGTTGCGGACGTAGTCGCGGCAGCGGGCCATCGTGGTCGGCTTCAGCGCGAGCGCCTTCGCAGTCAGCCATGTGTCCAGGTAGGCGGCGACGGTCTGGTTCGGGTCCGCCTCGAACCCGCCGGCCTCGCCTTCGAGGAACCGTCGCAAGGCTTCATCGGCCGCATCCTGGGTGGTGAAGCCGCCGCGGCGCACCGTCGTTCTGCGGTGGTCCGGGGCGGGGACATCGACGGCGAATCCCCAGGTTCCGTGGGTGCTGTCGGTGACCAGGTGTGGACAGCGGGCACCTATCTGGTGACGGTGGGTGTCTCTGCAGCCGCAGCGGCGGTAGATGCGGCCTCGGCCGGTGCTGGTACGCATGGCGATCGCCTCCACGAGGCAGGGAAGTGCCTGACATTCTCAGCGTGCGACCACACGCGACCACCACGCACGCTAGAGAGTCCGTGACCAGCGATTTTCCCTTGTCTGCGCGCCAAAGGACCCGCAGGCGCCCCGCAGAGTCTTCGGCTGAAGGTTGTCGGGCTTGGTGCGCCACTGAACGGCTAACAGGGCTGCTGGGACGGATGACGGGCCACGTTCGAGCTTGGCCTCGCCTCTCAAGCAGCGAGGGGGCGATTCCCATCGGCGGCGTGGTTTCTGCCAGGCGGGGACTCTCCTCGTAGAGCGGTGCTGCTATCCGTTCATCCCAAAGTTGACCGTGATGGCACCGCTGCTGTGGGTGAGGTGCTTGCCACGCATCGGGACTCGAATCGCTGGGCCGGCGCCCTGATACGCCTTGTCGGCCCAGCACTTGCTGTCGTTCGCGTCGAGGGCGACGGGAATGCCGTGGGTCTGGGCGGCGGTCAGGTCGTGTGTGGCTCCCGGCAGTGCGTCCGAGACCCAGATCAGGCCTCCGGCGGCATCGGCATGGATCTGCACGTTCATCCCGTGGTGCTTCTTCTTCCCGGAGTAATACGGCCGGTCTGCGGTGATGCGGTCGATCGGTAGAACTGTGCCGTCGAGGATCACGTACGCCTTCTTCCGGACAGTCGTCGGGATGGCCTCGCTACCGCGGCCTGCCGAAAGTCCGCCTCCAACACGCCTTCTCCGCCACCGCACTCAACCTGATCAGGCTCGACGCCCACTGGACCGCCGGCCCTCTCGACCGAACCCGCCACACCCGGCTCGAACGACTCAGCTACCGACTCTCCGCCTGAACGAATTGAGCAGCAGAGTCATGTCCTGGAGCAAAGACACCGTCGGCGACAGTGATGGACGACGTGAGCGTGACGGTGGAACACTGAACGGGCAACGGGGCTCCTTCGATCAGGAAGACCTTGGTCGGCTTCCTCGCTCTATCAGGTGCGCCGGGGCCGTCAGGGCAGCGTGCTCCGGCGGCCCTCGACCACCTCACGCGGTCAGTCGATGTCCGGATCGTGGGTCTCTTCGAGTAAACGGCCTGCCAGGTCGTCGACCCATTCCAGGGGCTCAGGTGCGAAGCGCGGTGATGGTGGAGTCATCGAGCCCGTAGGCGGCGAAGGCTTCGTTGTCGGTCCACTCCGCGCCGGTGAGATGTGCCTGCAGGTCCTCGCGCTCGAAGAGCACCAGGCATGGCGGAGCGCCTGACGCCCCGCCGTCATCCGAACCGCCCCGTCCTCCCGTCCGGCGAAGCCCCCGCCCCCCGGCTTCTCGGAGCGGCCACGCTACGTCACCCTGCTCTCCGCTTCCCCCGCCGCTCCCCGCATCACCGACGACGGCACCCGCACCCGCAGCCGGTCCGGCGAGTAGAACTGCCGGGCCCAGTGGCGGAACGGGCCGATCGGGCCGTCGCCGCGGGCCAGCCGGGGCGGAGACACGTACCGCTTCGTCGTCCAGACCGGGAAGTCCTGGGACACGAAAGCGCAGTTGCCCCGGAACATCACACCCGCCAGCAGCCGGTGTACCGAGCCGCTCACCCAGCGGGCCAGCGGGGCCGGGAGGGCGGCCGGCTCGGCCACCTCGAAGCGGCTCGTCTGGCGCAGCTGGAAAGCCGCGGGCGCGATCATCGTGGTCGTGTATACGGCACAGGTGCGCACCCCGAACCGAGGGAGCGCCGTGCACACGTGCACCCGGCTGATCCCGTTGCCCTCCAGCGTCACCTCCAGCGGACTCGCGCCCAGCAGCGGCACCCGCTCCTCGGAGCGCACCGAGATCCGGAAGGACCGCCCCTCGAAGACCGCCGGCTCGGCTACCTCCGACGCGCCCCAGCCGTGCAGCGGCGTGAAGTGCCCGATGTCCACCGTGTTCTCGACCACGTCCTGGCTGTGCCCCGCCATCTCCCACGCGGCCAACCGCGGCGCCCGCGTCCCGAGCGTGTGCCAGGGCGTGAGCTCCCAGTCCGGCGCCCGCCCGTCGTGGTGCCGCCACACGAAGACGGCGCCGTCGACCTCGCGCACCGGCAGCAGGGTCAGGTCCGAGGACGGCGGTGGGGGCGTGCCGTACCCCGTCCGCGTGCAGGCGCCGTCCGGGCCGAAGGCGAAGCGGTGGAAGGGGCACAGCAGTTCGTCGCCCTCCAGCGCGCCGAGCCCGAGGTGCGCCCCCAGGTGCGGGCAGTACGGGCGGACCGCCCGCACCTGGCCGTCGCGGAGCCGGTAGAGCACCACGTCCTCGCCCTGGAGCGGCCGGGTCAGCAGCGCCCCCCGCACCACCTCCGAGGAGAACGCCACCGAGAACCAGCCGTCGGGGTACGGCAGGACTGGCTCGTGCGCGTCGGCCGGGCTCGGGCCCTCGGTGAGCGCTCGGGTGTGGCCGCGCCTCACAGCTCGACCAGCACCTTGCCGAAGGACGCCGCGCGGTCGGTGTACAGGCTGCGGTAGGCGGCGGGAATGGAGTCGAAGCCGTGGTGCATGGTCTGCTGGTAGCGGATCTCGCCGGCGCGCACCAGCGGCCCCAGCTCGGCGTGCAGCGCCGCCCAGTTGTCCTCGGTGAACCACTCCAGCGCGAAGATCCCGCGGATCGTCGTGCGCGGGAACATGATGTACGGCAGCAGCCGGGGCCCGGTCCACTCGCCGCCGACCTGGCTCGCCCACTGCCAGCACACCGCGACCCGGCTGTCCACGGTGAGCATCGTGAAGACGGTATCGGTCATGACCCCGCCGAGGTTGTCGAAGTACCGGTCGACGCCGCCAGGAGCCGCCTTCACCAGGTCCTCGCGGAGCTGCGCCGGGTCCCCGCCGTGCCGGAAGACGACGACGGCGTCGAAGCCGAGCGCCGTCAGCCGTGCCGCCTTCTCCGGCGAACCGGTCGTGCCCACCACCCGCGCGCCCGCCCGCTTCGCCAGCTGCCCGACCAGCGTGCCGATCGCGCCGGACGCGCCGCTGATCAGGACCGTGTCGCCGGGCCGTACGGCCAGGAAGGTGGTGAGGGCGCCCCACGCGGTCATCCCGGCGCCGCCGAGGATGCCGAGCGCGGTGCTCAGCGGCAGCGCCTCGTCGTAGTGGGCCGGGTCCAGCTTCCGGTACGCGGGGAAGACCATCGGGAACGTGCCGGTCTGCCACAGCGCCCCCGCGCCGTTACTGACCAGGTGGGTGCGCCAGCCGCCGAAGCCCTGCACGAGGTCCCCGACGCCGAACATCGCCCGCGGTCCGGCCGCCAGCACCTCCATGATCGAGTCGGCGCCCATGTGGTCGCCCACCGGGGTGTCCAGGGCGATCCCGTGGAGGTACGGGTCGACAGAGACGTACCGCGTGCGCAGCAGCATCTCGTCCTCGGCCAGGTCGGTGTCGAGCTCCTCCACCATCTTCACGTACATCCGGCCCACGTCCGGCACGCCGTCGTTGTGCTCCCTGACGATCCACTTCTCGGTCTTCACGGGGTCGCTCCTGCGGGTTCGATGAGTTGTACGGGGAGAGGGGCGCTGTCGTCGACGGAGGCGGTGAACGGCCGCCCGTCGTCGCGGCAGACGAAGTGCATGACGTGCCGTCCCGAGGCCGCGGCCCGGATCAGGCCGCCGGTGGTGGCCCAGACGCCGGACAGATAGAAGTCCGCGAGCCCCGGCAGTCCCGGACCGTGTCGCTTGACCTCCTGCTCCACGGTCTCGCCGCTGTCCACGAACGGCTGCCAGCCGAGCACCGTGCCGTCGTAGTTGCCGGTGTAGCGGACCTGGGTGAGCGGGGTGGACACGTCCCGCACCACGATCGCGTCCCGCAGTCCTGGGTGCCGCTCGTCGAGGAAGTCCACGATCGTGTCCCGCACCTGCCGCTTGGCCCGCTGGTAGTCGCGCCCGCGCCCGACCGGCAGCGTGTGCAGCTCCTCGCCGCGGCGGATCCGGGTGAACTGCTCGGGACCGGTGCTCAGCTCCCGCCACGGCGCGATGTCGCAGAAGTACGTGGCGTACACCACGGAGGTGCCCGGCGGCGACAGCTCCGGGTAGTGGCGGCTGCGGAACTGCACGTTGACGCTGGGGTGCCGGATGCCGGTGAGCCGTTCCGCGACCGCGTCCTCCAGGAGGTACGTGGTGCAGGGCTCGCCGTCCGGGAAGGGCCGGCGCAGCCCCAGGAAGACCGTGAGGTAGCCGGGGAACACCATGTCGGGTTCCGTGATGGTCCGGGTGTACAGCTCCCGGTACGTGTCGGTGAGGTAGCGGCCCTTCAGCAGGTCGAGGAGCGTGGTGCGCCCGTCGCAGGCGGAGACCACGATGTCCGCCCGCAGCTCTGTGCCGTCGCTCAGCCGGACCCCGGCCGCCCGGTCGTTCTCCACCAGGATCTCCACGACCCTGGCGTTGTACATGACCTCGCCGCCGAGCCCCCGGTAGCGCTCCTCGACCGAGCGGGCCAGGCCCAGCGAGCCGCCCTCGGGGACACCGGCCGAGGCGTCGGCGTGCGCCGCGAGCTGGAAGTAGAACGGCAGCACGGGGAAGTTGGGATGCTTCTCGTACAGGATGAAGTTGAACGCCTCGCGCAGCAGCGGGTCCCGGAAGCGCTGCGAGTAGTCCCGCATCAGCGTGCCGATGGAGCGCCGGATCACGTTGAAGTAGGGGACCAAGGACGCCAGCATCCGCCAGCGCTCCACGCGGCCCATGAGCCCGACCGGGGTGAGGAACGGGTAGCGGGCCAGTGCCTTGCGGAAGGTCCGCAGCCCGGCGCAGAAGTCGCGGATCACCCGGGCGTCGCCGGGGGAGAGGGCGAGCAGGTGCGCTTCGAGGCGGTCCGGATCGGAGTAGAAGTGGACCGCCCGCCCGTCCCGGCCGCGCACCGTGTTGAACACGTCGAAGTTGCGCATCCGCTTGCCCTGGAGCGCGCCGAGCTCCAGCCAGATCTGGTGCATCTCGTTGCCCGGCCCGCTGCCGAGCAGCCAGCTCACACAGCAGTCGAGGGTGAAGTCGCCCCGGTCCCAGGCCGTGCAGGAGCCGCCCGGGATCTCGTGCATCTCCAGCACCCTGCTGCGATAGCCGTTCATCTGGGCGTAGCAGCCGGTGGAGAGCCCACCGAGCCCTCCGCCGACGATCAGCATGGTCCTTCTGGTCATTCGGCCACCGCCGCCTTCCCGGCGTCGCCCCGCTGTTCGAGTCGTGGCAGCCGGCCCAGCTTCCCGGGATGCCACGGCCCGGCACCCTCGCTCGGCCAGGCCCGGAACTCCCGGCCCAGCTCGTCGCAGAGGAACTGGACCGCGTACCGGCCGCTGGTCGCGGCCCGGATCAGGCCGCCCATCCCGGTCCACTGCCCGGCCATCGAGAAGCCGCTCAGCCCCGGCAGCCGCATCCGGTCCCGGTCCACCAGCGCGGTCGACACGTCGTCGGCCTCGGAGAACGCTTTCCAGGCCAGGATGCTGCCGTAGGTGTTGCCGGTGTACCGCTCCGTCGTCGCGGGCGTCGCCACGTCCACCAGCTCGATCCGCTCCTCGAGGCCCGGATGACGCTCGGCCAGGAAGGCCCGCAGGAAGTCGACGACCTCCTGCTTGCGCTCCCGGTAGGCCCGCCGGTCCGCCTTCCGCAGATCCTGCCAGGACCGGTGGTCGGTGAAGTACGTGCAGTGCAGCACCGACTTCCCGGCCGGCGCGAAGCCGTCGGCGTAGTCGGACCGCCGCTGCACCACCAGACTGTGCTGGAGGCTCCCCGGCAGCGCCGCGCCCCGCTCCGGACCGAGGAGGTACGTGGTGCTGTGTGGCTCACCGGCGGGCAGCGGGCCGTCGATCCCGACGAACGCGGAGACCACCGCCGGGTACAGGTTGTCCGGCCGGTCCAGCAGCTCCGTGTACAGCCGCTCGGTGCGCGGGCTGCTCCACCGCCCCTCCAGCAGCCGGTCCAGCACCGTCGGCCCGTCGCAGGCGGCGATCACGTGGTCGGCGAAGTGCTCCTGCCCGTCCCGCAGCCGTACGCCGACCGCCCGCCCGTCCTCGACGAGGATCCGCTCCACCCGGGCGCGGTAGCCGATGTGCCCGCCGAGCCCCGTGTACCGCTCCTCCACCGACCGGGCCAGACCCAGCGAACCGCCCTCCGGGAAGCCCGCGTTGCCGTTGAAGGCGCAGGACATCGTGAAGAGGAAGGGGAGCAGCGGGAAGCCGGTCAGCTCCTGGAGGAACATGTTCGGGAACGCCTGGCGCAGCAGGGGGTCCTCGAAGCGGTCCGCGAACCGGCGCATCGGCGTGGCCGCGGTGCGCCAGTACAGCCGAAACGCCGGCAGGATCGCGAGCAGAGTTCGCGCTTTCTCCGTCAGGGACTTCAGCGGTGGCGGCTTCAGCTCCCAGTGCGGGGCGAGCCCCGCGAAGCGCCTGAGGTCCCGGCAGAACGCCCGGATCAGGCGCTCGTCGCCGGGCGAGAGCTCCAGCAGGTGCTTCTGGAGCCGGTCCGGGTCGTTGTAGAACGTGACGGACCGGCCGTCCTCCGTCACCACCCGGTTGAACTGGTCGAAATGGGTGATCCGCTTCCCGTCCAGTGCCCCGAGCTCGCGCCACACGTCGTTCGCCCCGGTCCCGGCTGCCGTGCCGATCAGCCAGTCGATGCAGTAGTCGAAGAGGTAGCCCTGCCGAGCCCAGGCGGTGCAGCAGCCCCCTGGCAGCACGTGCTTCTCGAAGATCCGGCTCTCCAGCCCACTCATCTGCGCGTAGCAGCCGGCGGCCAGACCCGACATGCCCGCGCCGATGATGATCACCCGGGGCCGCCCGCCGGGAGGCCGGGCCTCCCAACGGGGCCCGCCGTCACGCACGCCCATCCGCGGCACCTCCCGCCAGCAGCGCCCGGACCAGCTCCGCGTTCCCGTCGAGGAACGAGCCGTCGAGCATCTCGGCGTGCCGCCCGTGCCCCTTGCGTACGGTGCACCCGGCGGCTGTGACCCCGTGCCAGCCGCCGGGCTCGTCCGCCGCGAAGCGGAGCAGCTTGTCCTGGTCGGAGATCACCGCGATCGGCGCGCCGAGCACACCGAGCGACGGGTGAGCACCGCAGTGCGCCAGGTACTCGCGGCCCTGCTCCACGGTCTCCCGGGCGACGATCTCGGAACCGGTGTGCCGCCGCAGGTGCTCCGCGAGCTCCGCCTCGAACTCGGCCAGGTGCTCCTCGCCGAGGGCGACGGCCTCGGCGATCCGGTACGAGTCCATGATCAGCACGAGGTCCACCGCGCGGCCCCGCCGCTCCAGCTCCCCGGCGATCTCGAACGCGAGGTTGCCGCCGAGGGAGTAACCGAAGAGCGTGTACGGCCCGCCCGGGTGCAGCTCCTCGGCCAGATCCGCGTACCGGGCCGCCTTGTCCGGACCCGACAGGTAGTTGAACGCGGCGAAGCGGTGCTCGGGCAGCCGCGCCGCGAGCTGCCGGTACACCAGCCCGTGCCCGCCCGCGGGCGGCAGGCAGAACACCGTCGCCGCCGGGTCCGCGCCCGGGTTGAACCACAGGTACGGCTCGGCGCCGGGCAGCCGCCCGGTGACGACGTCCTCCAGGGTGCGGGCCATGCCGTGCAGGGTGCTGGTCTGGAACAGCCGCCCGACCGGCACGGACGCGTTGAACTCGGTCCGCAGGTGGTGGATCAGCTCGATCAGCTTGATCGAACTGCCGCCCGCCTCGAAGAAGTCGTCCCGCAGCCCCGGCCGCTCCAGCCCGAGCAGCGACCGCCAGTGCGCCGCCATCCGCGTCTCGTACAGCGTCACCGGCGGTTCGTACCTCTCCGGTCCCGCCTCCGCGTGCGGCTCCGGCAGCGCGCCGAGATCGACCTTTCCGTTCGCGGTCAGCGGCAGCGCGGACAGCTCCGTGAAGTGCGCCGGGATCAGATACGTCGGCAGCTGCTCCGCGAGGTGGCGGCGCAGCTCCCGGGCGTCGGCCACCGCGCCCGGCGCGGGCACGCAGTAGGCGCACAGCACGTTCTCGCCCGTCTCGTCCCGCCGTACCGTCACGCACACCTGCGCCAGCTCGGGCCGGGCGGCCAGCCGCGCCTCGATCTCCCCGGTCTCCACCCGGTGGCCGCGCACCTTCACCTGCCCGTCGGCCCGCCCGAGGAGGTGCAGCACCCCCTCCGCGTCCCAGTGCCCGAGGTCCCCCGTCCGGTACAGCCGTACGGGTTCGCCGCCCGGTTCGAGGGTCACGAACCGCTCGGCCGTCCGCTCCGGATCACCCAGGTAGCGGTCGGCGACGCCGGCGCCGCCGATCCACAGCTCACCGGCCACCCCCGGCGGCACCGGCTCGCCGTGCCGGTCGAGGACGTACAGCTCGCTGTTGGGCAGCGGCCGGCCGACCGGCACCATCCGGCCCGGCGCCAGCCCCTCCGCCGGCCCCTCGTAGCAGGCGCTGTCGATGGTGGCCTCGGTCAGCCCGTACGAGTTGACCACCCGGGTCCCCGGCCCGCACAGCGCGACGAGCCTCCGGTGCTCGCCCGCCCGCCAGGCGTCCGAGCCGACGATCACCAGGCGCATGAACTCCAGGCCCAGCCCCTCCCGCTCGCAGTGCGCCAGCAGCCCGCGCGCCACCGACGGCACGAACTCGCCGCAGTCCACGCCCTCCGCGCGCATGGTCCGGTAGAGCCGCGCGGTGTCGAAAAGGAGGTCCCGGTCGACGAGGACCAGCGTCCCGCCCGAACACAGCGCCCGGACCAGGTCCCCGGTGAACACGTCGAAGGAGACGCCCGCCATCTGCAGGTGCACCCGGACGTCGGTGTCCAGCCGGTACTCCTGCTGCCAGGCGACGAACACCGAGGCCAGGTTGCGGTGGCTGACCCGCACCGCCTTGGGGCGGCCGGTGGAACCCGAGGTGTGGATCACGTATGCCGTCTGGTCGAGGCCCACGGCCGGCTCCGGCCGCGCCTCGGTCCCTGGCCGGTCCAGCTCGTCGAGGGTGACCGGCCGTCCCGGCAGCCGGGCCGCCTGGCCCCGCCGCCCGTCGGTCAGAACCAGCGTGGCCCCGGCGTTCTCCATCAGCTCGGCCAGCCGCTCCGCCGGGTGGTCCGGGTCCAGCGGCAGATACGCGCCCCCGGCCCGCCACACCGCGAGCAGCGCGATCACCAGCTCCGGCGACTTCGCAAGACGCACCGCCACCACCGTCCCGGCGCCGACGCCGCGTTCGCGCAGCGAGGCCGCCACGCGCCGCGAGCGCTGGTCCAGCTCCCGGTAGCCGAGCCGCCGCCCGCCCGGCACGGACACCGCGACCGCCTCCGGGAACTGCGCGGCGATCTTCCCGATCAGCTCGTGCACCGGCACGTCGTGGTCGATCCGTCGGCCGACGCCGCCGAACCCGGTGACGATCCGCTCCCGTTCCCCGGCCCCCAGCATCGGCAGCCGTCCCGCCGGGCGCTCGCCCTCCGCGCGGGTCAGGCCGTCGAGGAGGTTCCGGTAGTGCGCGGCCATCCGACGCACCGTCGCCGCGTCGAACAGGTCGGTGTTGTACTTCAGCACGCAGTGGAAGCGCCCGTCGGACCGGTCCTCGTACGCGGACAGCGTGACATCGAACTGCCCCTCTTCCTCGGGAAGTTCGATGTACTCCAGTGTGTACCCGAAGCGCTCCACGGCCACCTTGTGGTTGAGCAGGATGAACATCGCCTCGAAGACCGCCGAGCGGCTCGGGTCGTGCTGGAGGCCCAACTGCTCCACGAGCAGCACGAACGGGTACTCCTGATTGTCGAGGCCCCCGAGGACCGTGTCCCGCACCCGGCCCAGCATCTCGGCCACCGACGGCTCCCCGGCCAGGCTCACGTGCAGCGGCAGCGGATTGACGAAGTAGCCGTAGACGGAGGCGAACTCCTCCTCGGTGCGCCCGGTGACGGGGCTGCCGACCACGATCTCGTCCTGCCCCGACCAGCGGTGCAGCAGCAGGTAGTACGCGGTGAGCAGCACCGTGAACACGGTGACGTTGTGCTCCCGGGCCAGCGTCTGCACCCGGGCGCTGAGCTCGTCGTCGAGCTGGAAGAACTCGGAGGCGCCGTTGTCGGTCTGCACCGGCGGGCGCGGCCGGTCGGTGGGCAGTTCGAGCGCCGGGACCTCCCGCGGCAGGTGCTCCCGCCAGTACTCCAGCATCCGCCGCGCCTCGGGCCCGGCCAGGAAGCGGTTTCGCCGGTTGAGGAAGTCCAGGTAGCGGGCCCGGACCGGGGCCAGCTCCGCCGGCCGGCCGGTGCGCAGCCCGTGGTAGACCTCGAACAGCTCCTCGACGAAGGTGAAGGTGGAGATCGCGTCCGAGACGATGTGGTGGACCGCCTTCATCAGTACCCAGCGGTCCGGGGCCCGCCGGAACAGCCGCAGCCGCACCAGAGGATCCCGCTCCAGGTCGTACGGCCTGCGGTACTCCGTTACCAGCCGGGCGCGGACCTCGTCCCAGGGCAGCCCGGACACATCGAGAAGACCGGTGTCGGCGATGGCCTCGGGCCGCACCCGCTGGACCGGACGCCCGTCCTCGGTGGTGATGTTGACGCGCAGGCTCGGATGCCGGGCGATCAGCGTCCGGAAGGCATCGAACAGCAGCTCCGGGTCGAGCTCCGCGCGCACCTCCACCGCGCCGCCGATGTTGTACGCGAAGCCGTCCGGGTTGAGCTGCCGGAGGAACCACAGGGCCTGCTGGTTGTGGGTGAGTGGGTAGCACGCCTCGTCGGTGAACAACTCCACCGCCGTCTCCGCCACCGGATCCCCGGCCTCCGCGAGCTCGGTCAGCCCCGCGTGCAGCCGCTCGGTCAGCTCGCTCACCGGCCCATTGCTGAGCAGCGCCACCACCGGCAGCGAGACCCCCAGCTCGGTGTGGGTCCGGGCCCGCAGCTCCATGGCGAGCAGCGAGTCCAGACCGAGCGAGCCGAGCCGGGCGTCCGCGTCGACCAGCTCCGGCCGCACCCGCAGCACACCCGCCGCGAGGGCCGCGAACCGCTCGGCCACCAACGCCGTACGCGCCGCCTCGTCGGCGGCGCGGAACGCGTCGAGCAGACTGCCGCCCTGCCCCGCCGGGACCTCCCGCGCCGCCGCGGCGGCGAGCGCCGACACCAGCGGCGGCGGGGTGGGATACCAGGACAGGAACACCGGCCAGTCCACCACCGCGGCCACCAGCAACTGGGCCCGGTCCTGCCCGATCACCCGCTCCAGGACCGCCATGCCCGCCTCCGGCGCCAGCGAGCTCATCCCGCGCGCGTCCCGGTAGTGGGCGACCAGCCCGAGCTCCTCGATCATGCCGGTGGCCCACGGCCCCCAGTCCAGGCTGAGCGCGGGCAGACCGAGCGCCCGGCGGTGATGGGCGAGCGCGTCCAGGAACGCGTTCCCGGCCGCGTAGTTGACCTGACCGGCCGTGGTCAGCAGCGAGGCGACCGACGCGAACAGTACGAAGTGCTCGACCGGCTCGTCGCGCAGCAGCTGGTGCAGCAGGTACCCGCCGTGCACCTTCGGCCCGTAGCCCGCGTCGAACGCTTCGCGGTCCAACGACGGCAGCAGGACGTCCCGCACCTGTCCCGCGAGGTGGAACACGCCCCGCACCGGCGGCAGACCGGCGGCCCGACGCCCGGCCAGCCAGTCCTCCATGGCCGCCGCGTCGGTCACGTCCACCGCGGCGACCAGCACCTCTGCGCCGAGCGCTTCGAGCTCGCGCAGGAACGCGACCCGCCGCCCCTCGGGGCCGCCCGGATCGAGCCCCCGCCACGCGCCGCGCTCCGGCACGCCGGTGCGGCCGAGCAGGACCAGGCGCCGGGCCCCGCGCCGTACCAGGGTGCGGCAGAGCAGCCGCCCCAGCGCCCCGAACGCGCCGGTGACCAGATAGGCGCCGTCCGCGCGCAACCGCAGCGGCAGCGGACGGGTCAACCCCGTGGGCGGACGCAGCCGGCTGAGGTGCCGCCGCCCGGACCGCAGCGCGATCTCGCCCTCGCCGTCGTCCGCCGTGAGCGCGCGCAGCAGCACCTCGGCCTCGCCGGGACCCCCGGCCGGGTCGAGATCGATCAGTTTGCCGCTGTGACCGGTGAGTTCCTGCTGCCACAGCACCCGGCCGATGCCCCAGGCAGGCGCGCCGAACGGCTCCACCGGCTCGCCCGGCACCACCGCCTGGGCGCCCCGGGTGACGATGTGCAGGCGCCCCTCCGGGCACGCCTCGGGCAGCACCTGGGCGAGCAGGACGAGCGAGTAGCCGCCGACCGTGCCGATCCCGTCGAGGTCCGCCGCGCCGACCGTGTCCAGCGGGGGCAGATCGAGGTTCCACAGATGCACCACGGCTCCGAACCCCGGCCCGAGTTCGTCGAACAGCATGCGCAGATCGGCCGCCGAATCGGGTCGCACGGTCATGTGCCGGGCCCCGCTTCGGTATCGGCTGCCCGGGCGGACCAGCCGGCACCGCCCGCCGCGCGCCACGACCGCCTCGGCCATCCGCGCGCCGAGCCCGCCCTCGTCGGCGAAGACCAGCAGGTCGGGCGCGGGGGAGCCGTCGGGACCGTCCCCGGTCCCCTCGGCGGTCCCGCCGTCCTCCGGCGCCTCGGTGGGCGTCTCCTCCCAGACCACCTCGGCCAGCCAGCCGTCGATGGTGCCGAGCTTCACCGAGGAGGCCACCCGGTCCACCGCCGCCGCGCGGAAGCCGCTGATCCGGCCGAGCGGCGTCCCGTCCTCGGTGTACAGGGCGAGGTCGCCGACCAGTTCCTCGTCGCTCTCCGCGGTCACCGTCGCGTGCGCCCACAGGGCCCGGTCGCCGACCGCGTCCAGCCGCAGCTCCGCGATGCCGACGGGCAGCCGGATCCCGGCGGACCGGCCGTCGTCCGGCGTCATCGCAGTGAGCATGGTCTGGAAGCAGGCGTCCAGGAGCACGGGGTGCACATGGCAGTCCGCGGCCCCGTCGCCCATGCCCGGGGTGGGCCGGATCAGCGACAGCGCCTCGCCGGGCGCCGTCCACACCTCGTCGATCGCCCGGAACGCCGGGCCGTAGTGGTAGCCGAGCGCCGCCAGCTCGCCGTAGCACGCCTCCCGGTCGAGCCGACGCCCCGCCCGCACCCGTACCGCGTCCGTGTCCAGCGGTTCCGCGAGCCGACGTGGCTGCCCGGTGCGGACGACCCCGCTCGCGTGGACCGTACGGTCCGGAGCCCCGGTCCCGGAACCGGCGAGGGAGGCGATGGTGAACCCGGCCTCCTCCGGCGCGAAGGCCAGCTGGACGGCCGTCGCCTCGCCGTCGGGCAGGAACAGGGCCCGGGAGAACTCGACGTCGGCCAGGGTCGCCGTGTGGCCGCCGGTCAGCGCCCGGACCGCCTGCGCGGCCATCTCCAGGTACCCGGCGGCCGGGAAGACCGTGCTGTCCTCGATCCGGTGGTCGGCCAGGTACGGCAGCCGCTCGGTGTCCAGGCGGCTCTCCCAGGTCGGCTGCAGCGCGGAGGTCCGCCGGCCGAGCAGCGGGTGGTCCAGCCGGCCGAGCCGGATCTGCTCCACCGGCGCGGGCTCCACCCAGTACCGCTCCCGCTGCCACGGATAGCCCGGCAGCGGCACCGGCCGCCCCACGGGCTGGAGCACCGACCAGTCCACGTCGACGCCCAGCGTGTACAGCTCCGCGAGGGAGCGGGCGAACCGCTCGGGCTCGTCCTCCCGGCGCCGGATCGACGGCAGCGTCACCCCCTCGACGGCCCGGCCCTCCAGGCACTCCCGGATCGAGTGGCCGAGCACCGGGTGCGGACCGATCTCCAGGAACAGCGTGTACCCGTCGTCGACCAGCCGGTCGACCGCGGCACGGAACCGGACGGGCCGCCGGACGTTCTCCCACCAGTACGCGGCGTCCAGCTCCGGCCCTCGCGCACGCCCCTCGCGGGCGGTCAGATACAGCGGGAGACCGGCGGCGCGCGGCGCGATCCCGGCCAGCGCCTCGTGCAGCTCGGCCTCGATCGGGTCCATCCGGACGCTGTGGTACGGCACTTCGACGTCGAGGAACCGGGCGAAGACCTGCTCCCGCTCCAGCCGCCCGGCGAGCTCCCCGAGGGTGTCCCGGTCCCCGGACAGCGTCACCGACGCCGGGCTGTTCACGGCGGCGACCGACACGTGGTCCCGGTACGGGCGGACCAGCCGCTCGGCCTCCTCCTCGGACAGGTTCGCCGCCAGCATCACGCCGGTGCCCGCGAGCCGGTGCTGGAGGGCGCTGCGCGCCAGCGCGATCCGGACGGCGTCCTCCAGGCCGTACACCCCGGCCTGGTGGAAGGCGGCGATCTCGCCGGTGCTGTGCCCGACGACGGCGTCCGGCCGCACCCCGTGGTGTTCCCACAGCGCCGCGAGCCCCGCCTGGACGGCGAAGTTGGCGGGCTGGGCGAGCCAGGTCTCGGCCATCCGGGACTCCGCCTCGGGCCGGGTCAGCTCGTCGAGCAGCGACCAGCCCGCCTGGCGCCGGACCTCCCGGTCGCAGCGCTCGACCGCCTCCCGGAACACGGGCTCGGCGTCCAGGAGCTCGCGCCCCATGCCCCACCACTGCGGCCCCATGCCGGTGAACACCCACACCAGCCGCTGCGCCCCGGGCTCCCGGAGGCGGCCCCGCACGGCCCGGGGGTGATGCTCCCCGCGCTCGCAGGCGGCCAGTACCTCGTCGAGGGAGCCGGGCGGGCCGAGGGGGGAGTGGACGACGGCGAGGCGCTCCTCGAAGTGCTGGCGGCGGTGGGCCAGGGTGTGCCCGAGGTCCGCGAGGGGCACTCCGGCGGCAAGTTCGCGGCGGACGCCCGCGGCCAGTTCGGCCGGGCCCGACGCGTGCCGGGCGCTCAGCGGGAGGACCGAGCGGGCGGGCGTCCGGGCCGTCGCGCGCGGCTCCTCCGGCGGGCGGGGCGGCGCTTCCTCCAGCAGGACGTGGGCGTTGGTGCCGCCGAAGCCGAAGGAGTTGACGCCTGCCCGCGCGGGCCCCTCGTGCTCCGGCCAGTCGACCGGTGCGGTCGGGATCTCGAAGGGCAGCGCGGCGAAGTCGATGGCGGGGTTGGGCTGTTCGAGGTTCAGGTGCGGTGGGATGCGGCGGTGCCGGAGGGCCAGCGCCGTCTTGATCAGGCCCGCGACGCCGGCGGCGGCCTCCGTGTGCCCGATGTTGGTCTTGACCGAGCCGACGTAGCACCGCGCCCCGGGCGCCCGGCCCTGCGCCAGCACCCGGCCCAGCGCCCGCGCTTCGATCGGGTCGCCGACGGGGGTGGAGGTGCCGTGCGCCTCGACGTACTGGAGGCTGCCCGGTGTCACTCCCGCCTCGGCGCAGACCCGCTCGATGAGCGTGGCCTGGGCGTCAGCGCTGGGCACGGTGATGCCGTTGGTGCGTCCGTCCTGGTTCACCCCGCTGCCGATCACCACGGCGTGCACCGGGTCGCCGTCGCGCAGCGCGTCCGAGAGGCGCTTGAGCGCCACGACGCCGACGCCCTCGGCCCGTACGTAGCCGTCGGCGGAGGCGTCGAAGGCGCGGGAGCGTCCGTCGGGGGAGAGGAAGCCGCCCTTGGTCTCGGCGATGGTGTACTGCGGCGCGAGGTGCAGCAGGGTACCTCCGGCCAGGGCGAGTTCGCTCTCGCCGCGCTGCAGGCTCTGGCAGGCCAGGTGGACCGCGACCAGGGAGGAGCTGCACGCCGTGTCGATCGAGACGCTGGGGCCGCGGAAGTCGAGGCAGTGCGAGATGCGGTTCGAGACCATCGTCATCATCGTGCCGGTCGCGGTGTGCGCGGCCAGCGTCTCGAAGCCGAGGTCGGCGAACTGCAGGATCTTGTAGTCCAGGGTGAAGGCGCCGATGAAGACGCCGACGTCCCGCCCGGCCAGTTCGGCGGGCCGCTGCCCACCGTCCTCCAGCGCCTCCCAGGACACCTCCAGGAGCTTCCGCTGCTGCGGGTCCATGTGCTCGGCCTCGCGCGGGCTGATCCCGAAGAAGTGGGGGTCGAACTCGTCGAAGCCGTCGATGTAGCCGCCTCTGCCGCCGGTCAGCCGGCCCGGCTTGGCCCGGTCGCGGCTGCCGAGGGTCGTGGTGTCGTACCGGTCCGCCGGGGTGGGGACGAGACAGTCCCGGCCTTCGATCAGATTGCGCCAGTAGGACCGGTGGTCACCCGCGTGTCCGGGGAGCCGGCAGCCGATGCCGATGATGGCGACCTTGTCGCGGTGGGCGGCGCTGGGTGAGTCCGTCATGGTCCAATCCGGTGGAGACGACGCCTCGGTACGGGCCGGGCGGGGGCGTATGGGGGCACGACGCCGGTACGGCCGGGGACTGCGCGGTACGGGGCGGGGAGGTCGCGGTACGGAGCGGGTGTGCGCGGTACGGGGGACTACGCGGGGTGGGGCGGGCGGCGCAGGGGGTGGAGCAGGCTTGCGACGATCGAGCCGGTCTCCGGGAAGGTGGCGGGGTCCTTGACACCGACGATCGCCGGGCGGCGGTCCGGTCGCCAGGTGAAACTGCCGAAGAGGCGGTCCCAGACCGAGAGGTCCACGCCGAAGTGACCGGCCTCGGCCAGGTCGGCGCTGTGGTGCAGCCGGTGTTGCTCGGGGCTGGCCATGACGTGGTGGAGCGGACCGAGTCGGACGTCCACGTTCGCGTGCACGAAATAGCCTTGGACAAGGGTGAAGAGCGCCACCGCGAAAAGGCAGTCGGTTGAGAATCCGAGAAATCCCAGTGTCAATTGGACCGTGCCCTGTTTGAAGGCGACATCCAGTAGGTGGTTGACGCCGTTATTGGCGACGTTCACTTTTCCCGGGACGTGATGAATTCCGTGTACCTTCCACAGCCACCGATTGGAATGCGCCCAGCGGTGGGCGAGGTAGCCGGTCAGTGAGGAGGCCAGCAGGGCGAGGGGCACCTCGGCCCCGAGCGCGAGCCCCGGTCCCGTGACGGGCGTCGCGGCCAGAACGGCCGCGACGACCGACTGGCCGAGCACGGCGCCGGCCATGGTGAACCCGAAATAGGCTGCGTACCAGCAGAGTTCCCGGCCGCTCGGGTGCCAGTCGGTCCGGTGCGGGATCAGCCGCTCCAGCGCCGCGAGATAGACGATGGTGCCGATCAGGAAGAGCTGGACGGCCCGGCCCCGGTCCCAGTCGAAGCGCAGAACCGAGGTGAAGAGCCAGACTGCGGACAGGAGCAGAATCGGGTACGCGGCATAGCGGAGACACTCGCGGGCGGACGCGCCGGTGGTCCACGCATTCGCCGGCAGCGATCCCGTATCGGGTCGATCTTCCATGCGGAGAATCTCCATCACATCCGAATAGGGAGTTCGCAGAGTAGCAGCGGACGTGAGGGGCCGTGAATGAGTGAGCGGCGCTTTTTGGCCAGCGCGGTAAGGGGGGCGCACGAGGGTAATTTATAAGAAGAAGTTCTTTTCATTGTTCGGTGCCCGTGGGGCGGGGTGGAGGGCGTGGGGTGCCGGTGACCGGAAGCAACGATTCCGCACTCGCGTGGGCGGCGCCGGCCATGCCGGTCGCCACCCGCGTAGAGAGCGGTTACCGGGGGTCCCGGGCCCGGCGGATATGCCCGAAACCATCGCCCCGTGGGAGCGCGTGCGGGGCCACGGGCGGAACGCGAGCCGTACAACTCGGGCGGCCGGACCGCACAGGAGCCCGCACGGAGAGAATGGCCCGGGCATACAGGCCCACCCAACCTGGCGGCCCGTCAACGTTGCAGGCGATCGAACAAGGGGCGATCCCCGGCCGCCGGAGACTCCCGTGTGGGAACCGAGGCAGGAGTGCAGCCGACGCCAGTGCTCGTGACGTCGGGAGCGGAAGTTGCGGGCGCGGTCGTATCGCTCCCATTCCTCGTCGCGCCCGGCCTCGTCGTCGTCTTTCTCCTCCTCGTCGCCGGATTCGGTGGCGCGGGGCGGGTACTCGCCGGCGGCGAGGGCGATGGCGGCGTCACGCTCGGCCTCGAGGTCCTCCTCGTCCTTGGACTCCCGGTCGAGCCAGATGGCGAGTGAATCCACCTCGCTCACTGCGGCGCCGAGCGGCAGGATGAGGCTGTCTGTGGGCAGAGGCCACCGACAGCTCGGGCAGAGCCGCGCCACGGCTTCGCCGAAGAGGACGTCGATCTGGTTCACGGAGGCGGCTGACCGCAGCGTGCGGCACTCGGGGCTTCCGTGGAGCTTGCCCTTGCCTGTCGCCGAGACGTGGCAGGTGATGAGGATGTCCCGGGTCGACCCCAGGGGAACCCTCATCCTGCACGGTGCCGACGACGCCCTGGGTCCCCGCCCGGCAGTCCATCCGCCTCGCCGAAGCCCTGCGCTCGGCCGGACACCGCCCCGACCTGTGCCTCCTGCCCGGCGGAAACCACCTGTGGGTGGGCCTGTCCGACGAGGAGGTCGAGGACTGCTACAGCCGCACCCTCGGCTTCCTCCGCCGCTGCGCGGACCATCCCGAGCCCTGAGCGGCCGCGACCGGGGCAAGAGAGGCGTGCGCCCCGCGGGGCCGGGGAGATCACCGCTTCCGCACCCGCGCCGCCCGATCGTCACGGCGTGGTCACAGCGGCGGAGGGGGTCGTTCGATCGGCTGACCCGTCCGTCAGCCGTTCCGCTTCCCGAGACCGTCCGACGGGGCGATGGTCCGGGCGAACGCGTGACGGAGTCTGGGGGAGGGCAGCGGAGATCGCGGCCTCGCACCGCACCCTACGATGCGGCAGAACCACAGGAGGGGTGTCGCCGATGACCACCAGGGCGGAACAGCTTCACACCACGGAGCCTTCCGGCAGCCGCACGACCGGAACCGGCCCGGGACCGAGGGCCGGGAGAAGGCGCGCAGCCTCTCTCGTGGGGGCGGTGCCGGCCGCCCTCACGCTGGCACTCGCCGGGTGCGCGCCGGACGGAGGCGCCTCCCCGTCCTCGGCGGCCACCTCACCGCCGCCGCGTCCGGGCGCGGCACGGACGGACGGCGAGGGCCCGGCCCGCACTCCCGCGGGAACCCTCCTGGTCACGGATTTCGGAGCCGACACCGTCACCTTCGTCGACCCGTCGGCGCGTGAGCGGTCCGGCCGGCAGTCGGTCGAGGTCGGTACGGCCCCGTACGGGATCGTGCTCGGTGACGACGGCACGGCGTGGGTGGCCACGGCCGAAGGGGTGGCAGCGGTGGACACCGCGACCAGGAAGCGCACCGCCCTGATCCCGTACACCACCGACACCGGACCGGTGACCACGGGTGAGTACCGGGGAGGCGGCATGGGCATCGCGCTCTCCCCTGACGGAAGCACCGTCTACGTAGGGGTCAACGTCCCCGGTGCCCCCGGAACCCTCGAGGCCATCGACACGGGGCGGCGCCAGGTGGTCGAGACGGTCCCGGTCGGAAGAAGGCCGTTCGACGTCGATGTCTCAGGTGACGGACGGCAGGTCTACACCACCAACCACGACTCCTTCGACGTCACGGTCGTCGATGCGGCGTCCTGGAAGAGCCGCCGCGTCGAAGTGGCCCCGTACGGCACGGAGGGAGGCCTCGGTTCCTGGCTCAAGCCGCACTACGCCGCCGTACGCCCTTCGGACGGGGCTCTTCTCCTCCCCTTCGAGGGCGAACGTCTCGCCGTCGTCGAACCGGACAGCGGCCGTGTCGCCATCGAGCGCATGACGGCCGACACCCACCAGCACGGAACCACGGTCACGGACGACGGGACGCTGTACGTCGTCGGTACCGGTGCCATTGATCCGTCGGCCGACGAAGGTCCTTCGCTGACCATCCGCGCGCCCGGCGGGACGGAGCGCGTCATCCCCCTGGACGGCCCGCACGAGGACGTCGTGGTGGCCGCCGACGGCCGGACCGCCTACGTCTCCGGAGGCTTCACCCGAGACGGTTACTGGGACGGTCTCAGCGTCGTCGACGTGGCGACGGGCGACGTCACACGCGTCCCGGCCGGCACCCGGCCTCTGGGCATGGTGGTTCTGCGGGGGCCTGCGTCGGCGGCAGGCGGTGCAGGAAAGTCTGCGGCGATGTGCGAGGAATGTCATCCAAACAGAGGGCCGGCTGCGAAGTGATGGGTGTGGCGCCCGCACCACGAGCGCGCCAACCCTCTCAGCAAAGGTGAAGGTCATGACCATCAACCGCCGCTTCAAAGGTGCCGCTCTCGCAGGAGCCGGTGCGTTCCTCGTCCCCCTCGCTCTCGTCGCCGCCGCGCCCGCCGCGCAGGCGGGCCCTGTGGCGGAGCCCTTCGGGCCCGCCTGCTCCACCTTGCCGACCAGCGGCGAGGGGAGCGCCGCAGGCATGGCCGACGATCCGGTCGCGACCGCGGCGTCCAACAATCCGGAACTCTCGACCCTGGTCAGCGCCGTGCAGAAGGCCGGTTTGGCCGAGACCTTGAACAGCGCCGAGAACATCACCGTGTTCGCGCCCACCAACGACGCTTTCGACAAGATTCCCCAGGCGGACCTCGACAAGATCCTCAACGACGAGCAGCAACTGAAGAGTCTGCTCAACTACCACGTGGTGGGTGAGAAGGTGACCGTCGACAAGCTGCCCGACGGCACGTTCAAGACACTCCAGGGCGGCCAGATCACGACGTCCGGGTCCGGGGAGAACTTCACGGTGAACGACTCGGCGAAGATCGTCTGCGGTGACATCGAGACGAAGAACGCGACGGTCCAGCTCGTCGACACGGTGCTGATGCCCAAGTCCTGAGACGCCTGGGCACTGTCACGGCGCGTCCGGTGTCAGAACGCGTACCGGATCGGCAGCCATGGAGCGTGCGTGTGGACCAGGCGGCGCACGGTTTCCACCGCCGAGGCCTTGGTGGCGTCGCGGTAACGCACGTTCCAGCTGCCGTTCTGCGAAAGCTTGGCCTGCTGGAGCTCCGGGCGCCAGATGGTGTCCTCGGCGCGCGGGTGCCAGGACATGTTGACGTCATGGAGATCCCGGTTGTGCGTCAGCATGATCACCTCGGCCGCGGCCTGTGCCTTGACCGCGTCCGGCAGGACGTCGTCCATGTGCTGGAGCAGCAGTCCCCAGGCCTGTTCCCACCCAGGTCTGATGACGACGGGAGAGAGGTTGAAGTGCACCTCGTAGCCGGCCTCGACGAAGTCCGCCGCCGCCTCGATGCGCTCCTCGACGGGACTGGTGCGGATGTCCAGCAGGCGGGAGTCGTCGGGTGGCATCAGGGAGAACCGCACACGGGTGCGCCCACGTGGCTGGAGCAGAAGAAGATCCGGATTGACGAACTTGGTCGCGAACGAGGCCTTGGCCGTGCGCCACCGCGAGAAGGCCCGCACCAGATCGGCGGTGTTCTCGCTGATCAGCGCGTCGACGGAACAGTCGTTGTTCTCCCCGACGTCGTAGACCCATGCCTCCGGGTCACACTGGTTCGGCTCGCTCTTGGGTCCCTGCCCGGCGACGTGCCGGGCCAGCCGGGCGATGATGCGGTCGATATTGGTGAAGACGGTGACAGGGTTGGCGTAACCCTTGCGCCGGGGTACGTAGCAGTAGGCACAGGCCATGGCACAGCCGTTGGCGGCACCTGGGGCGATCCAGTCGGCGGACCGGCCGTTGGCCCGGACGGTGAGTGTCTTCTTCTCGCCGAGCACCAGGACCGTGCTCTTGATCCTGACCCAGCGTTCGACGTTTCCCCTGTTGCCGTGCAGTTCCGGGATGCGCCAGTGGGAATCGACCGGAAGGACCTCGGCGTCCGGGAACCGTGCGAGGACCTCACGTCCCCGCTGCGAGGCTGCGGCGCCGGGCTCGGCATGGATCTCCCGTACGGACAGCATCCGGCGCGCCCGGTCGGAGTCGCGGAAGGACGGACCAGGGGCCCTGCTGTCCTCGGGCCGGCCGTCCAGGTCATCGACGCCGAACAGCCCGTCCTGGACCGGGCCGGCGTCGCCGGGGAACTGGGGATTCTGCATGGCTTCCGCTCCGCGATCGGTCACGTCACCACCAACGGTACGAGATCGGCGGGAGACGCCGGCGCGGGAGTCGCGGGCGGCGTGCGTGGATCACCAGGGCGGGTCCGGTTCACACCACGGCGTCCGCCCCGATCCGGTGGCGCAGACGGTGCAGCCCCAGACGGGCATGACTCTTGACGGTGCCGAGCGGGATGCCGGTGCGCTCCGCGATCTGGGCCTGCGTGAGGTCCTCGTAGAAGGCCATGCGCAGGACCTGGCGCTGGGGGCCGGGGAGCCGTACCAGCTCCCCGGACAGAAGCACACGGTCCAGGGCCGTTTCGGGGGGAGACTGCGCGCTGTGCGGCGGGGCCACGGCGAGGGTACGGGCAGCGGCCTCGACGAGCTTCGCGCGCCGGGTCCTGGCTGCCAGCGCGTCGACGGTCTTGCGGCGCGCGATCCCCACGATCCACGCACCGAGCGGCCCGCGCTCGGGCCGGAAACCGGCCCGTCCGAGCCACGCGGCGAGGAAGACCTGCTGGGTCACGTCCTCCGCTTCCTGCGCGTCGCCGAGTGAACGGCTCGCCAGCGTGTGGACGAGAGGGCGCCAGCGCGCGAACACGGCCGCGAAGGCGCGGTCGTCGGCGGCCGCGAAGGACCGCGCGAGTTCCTCCTCGTCGGCGGTGGTGCTTCGCGCGGGGACCGGTGTGCGCTCGGCGGGGCGGTTGATCGTGTACATCGTCTCGTTCTCCTGCCGGAGCCGGTTATGAGCGATGTGGGGGCGGTCGTTCGCCGCGGTGGGCCCCCGCTCGCGTACCTTTCAGTTTTGGAGGCCCGGACGACACAGGCAACATGCCTCGTTTGTGCGTCGTATGGTGAAAACGTGGCTCCCAGCGATGGCCCCGGACTGCAGGACGGCGGTCTGACGACCGGCGAGGTCGCCAGGCGGCTCGGGGTGGCCCCCACAACGGTGCGTTCGTGGGACCGCCGGTACGGGCTCGGCCCCCGGGTCCGCTCCCGCGGCAGGCACCGGAGGTGGACGGCGGCGGACCTCGCGCGGCTGGAGCGGATGTGCGCGCTGACCACGACCGGCCTCCCGCCCTCGGAGGCCGCCAGACTGGCCCGGGAGCAGGCGGCCCCTGACACACGGCAGGCCCGCGCCGGCCACCCGGGGGTCCGCGGCGGTCCACGGCCGGGGGACGTGCGACAGGAGTGCCGAGGGCTGGCCCGTGCCGCCGTCCGGCTGGATCCCGGCGCCCTCGACGAGCTCCTGGCCACCGTGCTCGCCGAGCGCGGACTGGTGGCCGCCTGGACCGAGGTGATCATGCCCACGCTGCAGGCGGTCGGCCGCAAGTGGGATGCCGCGGACGAGAGGTACACGGAGGTCGAGCACTTCCTGTCCTGGCACGTGGTCGGCGCTCTGCGCCGGTCCGCCCCGCCGGCTCCGTCCGGGCGCCCGGACGCCACGACCCTGCTGGCCTGCGTGCCGGGGGAGAACCACACACTGCCCCTCGAGGTCCTCGCTGCCGCCCTTGTCGAGCGTGGCATGCCGATCCGGATGTTCGGTGCCGCGCTGCCGGCCGAGGCGCTCACCGAGGCCGTGCGCAGAACCGGTCCGGCGGCGGTCGGGCTCTGGGCCCAGTCCCGTACGACCGCGAGCGCGCCGCTGGCCCGGCACATCGCGGCCGTGGAGTGGGGGGTGCGGGGATCCCGCAGGCGGCCGGTGGTGCTGACCCTCGGTCCGGGATGGGCCGGGCAGACGGTGCCCGGGCTGCCGCACCCGTCAGGCCTCGCCGAAGCGCTTACCGCGTTGCGGCCCGTCGTGGGCGCGTCCGGCTGAGTGCCGGGACCCGCGGGGCCGGGCTCTACGCGCGTGTCCTGCCGGAGTGGCCGTGAGCGGGCCTCCGCCCTCTGCCCGGCCTGGGACCGGGGTGTGCCGGGATCGGCGGCCATGGGGGCACAGGGGCACGGTCAGCGGCGACTCGCTCGTCCACGAGGTGGTGTCCCGGCACCGTCCCGCCTGCCAGGAGCACAACACCGTGTGCGAGGCAGGCTTCATCCGCCTCCGCTGCGACAGCGATCCGCCCGCGGCGTGGAACGCCGGCCTCGAGGGACGGGAGACGTGGCGCGCCGTTCCGGCCCGGTCGCCGGCGGCCGTGCGAGCGGAGGCCGTACCGGAACCTCCGGTACGGCCTCCGGGGTGTGATCGGAACTCTCAGGCGGTCCGGCCGGAACCGGAGCCCGCCCCCTCCGCCTCCTTGATGCCCTTGGTGATGTCGTCCAGGACAGAGAGCTTCGGTGCCTTGGCGTTGATGTCGAAGCCCGAGCGGACGACCACCAGCATGCCCTTGACGTTGGGGGAGGGGAACGCGAGCGATTCGACGTATCCGTCGTCGCCGTTCTTCGTCACCACCTTCCAGCGCACCAGGTAGCCCTTCTGTCCGGCGACCGTGACCGCCTCCGACTTGAGCTGCTCGTGCGAGGTGATGCCGCCGTAGATCTTCTCGCCGTACGACTCCTCGGCGTTGGTCTCGATGTCGGCCTCCGCCGCGGCCTTCGCCGTGGTCGCCTCGACCTCCAGGGCCTGAGCCGGTGCGGAGAACACCCCGCCGCGCACACATGTCTGGGCCTCGTCGCCGGGGCATGCGTACTCACCGGTCGTCACTCCGGCGCCGATCGGCCCGGACTGACCCGTCCAGCCTTCGGGGACGGGGATGCTGATCCCGCTGGCCGCGTCGGTGGCGTACCCCTCCTCCGTCTGCGGCATCTGCTGGTCGGGGCCCTGGCCCCCGCCGCCGTCCTGTCCGCCCCCGTCCGGCACACCCGGGAGGCGAGGGCTCTGCGACGGTGCGGGGGCTGTGGCCGAGGTTCCGGTGCGGTCGCCCGAACTGTCGCCCAGCAGGTAGGCGCCGCCACCGACGCCCGCCAGTACGACGATGCCTGCGGCGATGCCCGCACCGATGCGTATACGACGGCGGCGGACCGTGGCGGGAGGTATCCGGAGCTGGTCGGTCCAGCGGCTCCCGTCCCACCAGCGTTCCTGAAGGGGGCCGATTCCTGAGTGCCCGGGGTCTGGATGCCAGCCGGGTGGGGTCATCTGGGTCACAGGAGCACCGTAGGCGCACCGGGTGAGAATCGTATGAAACGCACAGCGTGGTCGTAGTCACGTCCCAGGCCCCCGTGCGGGGCACGAGCCTCGGGCCGCAGTGGTGGAGGGGGTGTCCGACGCCCCGTCACGCGGCCGCCCGGCGCCGCCTCCTGCAGAAGGAGGGGCCGCGCCTCAGCGCCGCCGCCGGCTTCCTCGGGAGCCGCCCACTCCACCGCGCACCGCCCGGATCCTGAGCGGAGCGATGCGGCGGAGTTCGGCCGGCGCGGTACTCCTACGGCTCGATCAGCCCGGCCCGGATCGCGTACCGGGTGAGTTCCAGACGGTCGCGGAGCCCCAGCTTCTGCAGCAGATTGGCCCTGTGCCGTTCGACCGTCTTGACGCTGATCACGAGCATGACCGCGATCTCCTTCGAGGAGTGGCCCTCGGCGACCAGCTTGAGGATCTCCTCCTCGCGCTCGGTGATGGCCCGGTCCGGCACGTCGCCGCCGTCCCTGACCCGGTCCAGGTAGTTCCGGATGAGAGCGGTGACCGCGCCCGGGTAGAGGAACGGTTCGTCGCGCATGGCCGCCCGGCACGCCTCGACGAGATCCCGGTCGGCGACGGACTTCAGCACGAAACCCGAGGCCCCGGCCTTCAGCGCCTCGAAGAAGTACTGCTCGTTGTCGTACATGGTGAGCATCAGGATGCGCAGATCCGGCATCACCCGGGACAGCTCACGGGCCGCCTGAAGGCCTGTCAGGCGTGGCATCGCGATGTCGAGGACGGCCAGGTCGGGCAGCTCCGCGCGCGCCATGTCGATGGCCTCGGCGCCGTCACCCGCCTCGGCGACGACCTCGAGGTCCGGTTCGCCGTCGAGGATCAGCCGCACGCCGCGGCGGACCAGGGCGTGGTCGTCGGCGAGCAGGATGCGGGTCTTCCCCGACCCGGTGGGGGAGTGGGGCATGGTCAGGCGCTTCCGTTCCGTACGGGCAGGTCGAGGCGTACGTCGGTGCCGCCCGTCGCACCGGCACCGAGGGTGAGTGTGGCCCCGATGAGCAGGGCGCGTTCGCGCATGCCGCGCAGGCCCGCCCCCTCGGGGGCGTCCCCGAGGCCTCGGCCGTCGTCACGGATCCGCAGCTCCACTCCGTCGGCGCTGCGCCGGAGGGAGAGTTCGAGGAGGGTGGCCCGTGCGTGGCGGACGGTGTTCGTGACGGCTTCCTGGGCGATGCGGTAGACGACGAGCTCCGCCTCCTCGCCGAGCGGGGGCAGATCCTTCTCCATCCGCCGTCGGATCGTGAGCCCTCCGGGTGTCGGTGTCTCGGTGGTCAGGGCCGTCAGCGCGCTGACCAGCCCCAGTTCCTCCAGTACCCCGGGGCGCAGCCGTCGCGCGATCCTCCGGATCTCGTCGAGACTGCCCCGGGTGATCTCCTGGACCTGAGCCAGTTCCCCGCGCAGGGGTTCCGGGGCGTGGCCGGTGACGCGTTTCAGCTCCAGCAGGACGGCGGTCAGGGTCTGGCCCACCTCGTCGTGCAGTTCCTGGGCGACCCGGCGGCGCTCGGCCTCCTGGGCCCAGAGGGCCCGGGCGCTGCTGGTCGCGCGCTCCGCCTCCAGGCGGTCGAGCATGCTGTTGAACGTCTCGATCAGGGCGGCGACCTCGCCCTCACCCGCGACCTCCGGGCGTGGCCGCGGGCTCAGCAGATCGGTGGTCGTCATCGCCCGGGTGACCCGTTGCAGCGGCGCGAGGCCCAGGCGCAGGAGCAGCGCGTTCGCGCCGAGCATCAGCGCCATGCCGCCGGCCAGGATCAGGGCCTCGGTCAGCACCACCGGGGCGGACACGGTGATCGGGCCGAGCAGCAGCAGGGCCCCGGCGGCGACCAGCACCGCGGCGTTGAGCAGGAAGATGCGCCAGAACAGGGACAAGGCCGCACGGCCTCCTTCTTCGGACGGGTACACGGGCGGGCGACTGCCTCCACTATCGCCGGTCGGGGGCCGCGCGGGGCAGCGGCCCGGCCTCCGCGGCCGCGTCTGCATGGCGCACCCCCTCCAAGATGGGTGTCATCCCCGATGGTTCCGGGCACCCGCACTCCCGGACGATGGAGACCTGCCCAACGGGTTCTGATCCGGGAGGGAGTCACCGATGCCCCACTACGACGAGAAGCTGCGAGGTCTTGAGGACCTGCCGCGCACCGACGACCACGCACACGCCGACGTCCCGGGACGGGACGCCTCACCCGGGCGCCGCCCCGGCCGCCTGACATGGCTGTGGCTCGCCGCCGGAATCGTCGGCCTGCTGGCCGGCATCGTCCTCGGTCACGGCCTGCTCATCGCCGCCGGCCTGGTGGTCGCCGGGATGGCGGGGCAGCTCCTGGACCCGCAGCGGAGCAGGCCACAGAACAGTGTGCCGGGCTCCCGTTGAGTGAGAGCCGCTTTCTGCTCTTTGGTCCGACCACACGCCCTGTGTGACATAGTCGGGGGTATGCGTATCGCCCGGAACAGGGAGTAGCGGATGCCCGTCGAGTGGCAACCCGTACGGCAGGCCCGCACCCACGAGCTCGTGCTCCAGAGCATCGAGGAACGGGTCTTCGCCGGAGAGCTCAAGGCGGGCGACCGCCTGCCGCCCGAGCGGGAGCTGGCGCCGGTGCTCGGCGTCAGCCGGTCCGCGCTGCGCGAGGCGCTCAGGGTGCTGGAGACCATCGGTGTCCTGGTCGCCCAGCCGGGCCGCGGCCCGGACTCCGGGGCGCGCATCGTGCGCAACCCGGACGACGCCCTCGGCCGTCTGCTGCGGCTGCACTTCGCGCTGGGCAGCTACGGTCTGCACGACGTCCTGGAGGCGCGCGTGGTCCTGGAGCGGTCGAGCTGGGAGGCCGCCGCCCGGCACGCCCGGGCCGAGGACCTCGAGGCGGCCGGTGAGCTCGTCCGCCTGATGGGGGAGCCGGACGTGGACGTCGCCGAGTTCAACGACCTCGACACCCGCTTCCATGTGCTGATCGCCGGGAGTTCGGGCAACGCCCTCACCTCCACGCTCACTTCGGCGGTGCGCGAATCCGTCCGCCCGCTGATCCTGCGGGCCCTCGAAGAGGCCGAGGACTGGCCGGCGACGGCGGGTGCCCTCAACGCGCAGCCCCGCCCCCGTTCCGCATTCCCTTCCAGTGGGTGTGCTCGCAGCCTTCCCCATTCGGACCGAGGCTAGTATGGTCGGACCATAAACGACCGGGGAGGCCCCATGCGTATCGGACTCTTCGCCACCTGTCTGGGAGACACGCTCTTCCCGGAGGCGGTGAAATCGACCGCGGTGCTGCTCGCCCGCCTGGGCCACGAAGTGGTCTTCCCGCCGGACCAGACCTGCTGCGGCCAGATGCACGTCAACACCGGCTACCAGCGCGAACCCGTCCCACTGGTGCGCAACTTCGCCGAGCAGTTCGGCGATGCCTCGATCGACGCCGTCGTCATGCCGTCCGGGTCGTGCGCCGGCTCCGTCCGTCACCAGCACGAGATCGTCGCCCAGCGGTACGGCGACGCCGCTCTGCGCGCCGGTGTCGCGACGGTCAAGGCCAAGACGTACGAGCTCTCCGAGCTCCTCGTCGACGTCCTCGGGGTCACCGAGGTCGGCGCGTACTTCCCGCACCGGGTCACCTACCACCCCACCTGCCACTCCCTGCGCATGCTCCGGGTCGGCGACAAGCCGCTGAAGCTGCTGCGGGCCGTCGAGGGGATCGACCTGGTCGAGCTTCCCGAGGCCGACTCCTGCTGCGGATTCGGCGGCACCTTCGCCGTGAAGAACGCCGAGACCTCCACCGCGATGCTCCAGGACAAGATGCGCAACATCGCCGATACCAAAGCCGATGTGTGCTCCGCCGGGGACTCCTCCTGCCTGATGCACATCGGCGGCGGACTCTCCCGTATCAAGTCCGGCACGCGCACCCTGCACCTCGCCCAGATCCTCGGATCCACCCGTACCGCTCCGTACGCCCCGATGGAGGCCGCCCGATGAGTACGTTCCTCGGCATGCCCGCCGCTCCGCCCCGCTCCCCGTACGGCACGGGCAACCTGCGCGGCGACCGTAAGTTCCCCGAGGCGGCCCACGACGAACTCCGGAACGAGCAGCTGCGCCGTAACCTCAGCAGGGCCACCCGCACCATCCGGACCAAGCGCCTCGGCGTCACCGGGGAACTCCCCGACTGGGAGCGGCTGCGTGACGCGGGATCAGCCATCAAGACCGACACCATGAACCGGCTCCCCGAACTGCTGGAGCAACTGGAGCGGAAGGTCACCGAGCGAGGCGGCACGGTCCACTGGGCGCGCGACGGCGTCGAGGCCAACGAGATCGTCACCCGGCTGATCAGGGCGACCGGCAGCCGGGACGTCATCAAGGTCAAGTCGATGGCCACCCAGGAGATCGGCCTCAACGAGCACCTCGAAGCAGCCGGCATCACTCCGTACGAGACCGACCTCGCCGAACTCATCGTGCAGCTCGCCGACGACAAGCCCTCGCACATCCTGGTGCCCGCGATCCACCGCAACCGCGACGAGATCCGGCAGATCTTCCTCGACGAGATCCCCGGCGTCGACCCGGATCTCGACAACGTGCCCGCGCACCTCGCCGCGGCGGCCCGCGCCTACCTGCGCGAGAAGTTCATGACGACCAAGGTGGCCGTCTCCGGGGCCAACTTCGGCATCGCCGAGACCGGCACCCTGACCGTGGTCGAGTCGGAGGGCAACGGCCGGATGTGCCTGACCCTGCCCGACACCCTCATCACCGTGATGGGCATCGAGAAGGTCCTGCCGCGCTTCCAGGACCTGGAGGTCTTCCTCCAGTTGCTGCCGCGCTCCTCGACCGGCGAGCGGATGAATCCGTACACCTCGATGTGGACCGGCGTGACACCGGGGGACGGACCACAGGACTTCCACCTCGTCCTCCTCGACAACGGCCGCACCGCCGCGCTGGCCGACACGATCGGCCGCGAGGCGCTCAACTGCATCCGCTGCTCGGCCTGTCTCAACGTCTGCCCCGTGTACGAACGGGCCGGCGGCCACGCCTACGGATCGACGTACCCCGGTCCGATCGGCGCCGTGCTCACTCCGCAGCTCGCCGGGATGCACGCGGCGAAGGACGACCCGAACAGCTCTCTGCCGTACGCCTCCAGCCTCTGCGGCGCGTGTTTCGACGCCTGCCCGGTGAAGATCGACATCCCCTCGATGCTCGTCGAACTGCGTCACCAGCACACCGAGCAGTCCGGTACCACGGCGGAGAAGCTCGCCATGAAGGCCGCGGCCGGCGTGATGAGCAGGCCGAAGCTCTTCGCCGCGGCGCAGAAGGCGGCCTCCCTCGGCAGGGCCGCCGGAGGACGCGACGGCACGATCTCGCGTCTGCCCGCATCACTCAGCGGCTGGAGCGACAGCCGCGACACCGCCGCCCCGCCCAAGCAGTCCTTCCGCTCCTGGCTGGCCTCGGCCGAGGGCGCGGCGACGATGCGCGCCGCAGCCGGGGAGGGCGCCGGGCGCACCGCCGAAGAGCCCGAGGAGGAGCAGTGACCACCAACCCCACCGCACGCGACACGGTGCTCGGCCGGATCAGGGCCGCCCTGGCTCTCGCACCCACCCCCGACAGCGAAGTCCCCCGCGTCTACCGCACCGGCCGGACGCTCCCGGACGATGAGCGACTGGCACTCCTGACCGACCGCCTGGCGGACTACAAGGCGCAGGTCCACCCCTGCACGGGCGACCGCACGGCCGAAGTGATCGCCGGGATCCTGCACGAGCGCGGCGCCCGGCGGATCGGCGTCCCGGACGGGCTGGACGAGCAGTGGCTCGCGGCCTACGACGGCGAGGTGCAGCTGGACTCGGCGGACATCCCCGCACCGAGCCTCGACGCGCTGGACGGGGTGGTGACGGCCTCCGCCGTCAGCTGCGCCGAGACCGGCACCATCTTCCTGGACGGCTCGCCGGGCCAGGGCCGGCGTGCCCTGTCCCTCGTCCCCGACCTCCACGTGTGCGTCGTCGACCTGTCCTCGGTCGTGGCAGGCGTCCCGGAGGCAGTGGCCCGCCTGGTGCCGGAGAGGCCGACGACCCTGATCAGCGGCCCGTCGGCCACGTCCGACATCGAGCTGGAGCGGGTGGAGGGCGTCCACGGTCCCCGCACCCTCGCGGTGGTGATCCGCACCGACGCCTAGGGACGTGTGCGGTCGATGGCTTACCGCTGCGGCCCCGTGCCGTCGATGGTGGGCGTGGCGAGGTCACCTCTTTCGACCTGGTGCGCGGAGAGCCGTGCTCACCTTCGTCGTCTCAGCGCAGCTGCCACGCGTGGAAGCTCCTCGTTCAGCAGTTGGCCGACCAGCGCCCCGCCGAAGACGACGATCCCCACACCCACCAGCCAGGACTGGACGACCAGTACGGTTCCGACGGGGCCGTAACTGATGGTGCTGGAGGCGATCAACGGCGAGAAGACGAGCATGGAGAAGACGCGCAGGCCGATCAGCCCGATCACGGTGACGACGGCGCCGGGCAGAAGGGCGAGCCAGCGGATCCGCCCGCCGAGCAGCAGTCGCTGGGACCACCAGAAGAACAGGACGGCGCTCAGCGACGCGGTGGCCCCACCCGCGGACGGCGTGTGCAGCAGCGTGGTGGTGGCGGAGACGAAGAGTTATCCGGTGAACACGCCGAGCCACACCAGGTGCCGCCACCTCGCCCACCAGCGAGCCGGCGGCAGGTCCCAGACCTTCTCGTAGCCGGTCTGCACAGCGGCCCCGAAGCTCAGACCGAACACGGCGAGAGCGGCGAGGCCGAACACGGTCGTGGTCCGCAGAGCCTGGCCGGGCAGGGTGAACAACCGCTCGACCCGTTCCCTGGAGTCCGTCGACACCCCGAGCCCTTGCCCCAGCCACTGGGCGAACCCCTGCCCACGCTGACCCCCTGCGGAGACGTTGATCAGAAGCGGGACCAGAGTGAGGAAACCGAGCGCGGCGAAACCCAGGGCGCGCTGCCCCAGTTCCATGTCGCTGCTCCGCCGCCATCCGCGCCCTACCGCGGAGCGGCTGATCACACGGCGCAGCCGTCCGAACCAGGACGGACGGTTCTCTGTGCCCGAAGGCTTCGTCGGCATCTCTGTCGACTACCACGACCCGGACCCCACTGCGCGAGGGCGCGACGAAGAGGTGCTCCGGAAACCCGGCAGGAACGAGGGAGTACCGGCCCTCGGGCGGAGCGGGGCGCCGCGTCCCGCCGTTCGGCCACCACCCGGGGTGACTGTTCCCCGCCCGTCGGCCCGGCCCCTCGCGGAGGCCGGGCCGACGGACGGACGCCGAGTGGCCCTCAGCCCCGGATCAGGTGAACGGCCACCGTCTCGCCGACGGACACCGGCCGCTCGTAGTCCGGGTCCGTCGCCGTGGCCCGCGCCTCGACCTCGACGTCACCGCGCTGGAACGGCACGGACCCGGTGGGGACGGCCTTCGCGGTCCAGGCGACCGGCGCGCCCGGGACGCACTCCACGGACGCGGCGTAGGAGCCCCGGATGAGCTGCTGCCGCTTCACCTGAGTGACGTCGCCGGCCACCTCCACCTGGACCGGCTTGTTGCAGCTCACCGTGCCGTGCAGGGTGGCCTTGCCGTTCAGGGTGCTCGCCGTGCCGTCCAGCGCCACGGCGAGGCCGAGACCGAGCTCGGCGGGCGGGGCCGGGTTGTCGATGTGGACCTCACCGCGCGCGGCGGGGTCGCCCCCCTCGCAGTGCTGTACGAAGGAGGCGTCGAGCTCCTTCACGTACCCGTGCGGGCCGAACTCGACGGCCGTGATCGTGAAGCTGCCGGTGAGGGTGTTGCAGCCGCGCCCGTTTCCGCTGAGGTCCAGACCGGGCTGCGCCGCCTCGTTGAACGGGTACCGGGTGGCCCCGGCATAGGTGCCGGGCGTCAGGGTGGTGCCCTCCGGTGCCGCGAGGTCCAGGGACCACCAGTCCCCGTTGGCGCCGTCGACGGACAGCGAGATCACCCGGTTGTCGCTCGACCCGGTCACCGACACCTTGTCCTGCGCATCCGTCGAGTAGGCGTAGGACCCGCCACCGCTGATCCAGTCACCCTCGTCGCCGCTGAAGGCCAGCGAACCGTCGGTGACCGGTTGGGCGTGGGCCTGGGGTCCGGACAGCAGACCGGTCGTACCGGTCGCCATGGTGAGGGCCAGCGCGAACACGGCCGCCCCTCTGGCCAGAACGCGTCCGGGCATGCTGATCTTCATGTGTGTTCCCCCCTGGGAAGACGGTCTGCGCTACGCCGACGAGGTGTTCCTTCGGCAGCGGGAAGAGTCTTGCAACCAGGAAGATCGACGACAACAGTGTTTCAGGAGAAGCCGGTTGAGGTTTCGGTCAACATCTGTGGCTGCTGTGGGCAGAGTGACGGCCCGGATCGCTCCGGAACCATGAACGAGCACCCGCGCACCCTGTGACGGGGCTCGCCCCCCGGTGTCCGCGCCCCCCGTGCGGACACCAGGGAGCGGTCGTACGTCAGGCGCCCAGGTCGTAGAGGACGAACTCCTCCCAGGACCCGGTGATCTCGGTGGAGCGGGCGCGCAACGCGTACTGGAGCGACCCGGTGTAACCGTTCTCCATGGTGACGAAGAGTCCGTTCAGCGTGGACTGGAGCGCCCAGCGGTCCAGTCCCTCGTTGTAGTACAGGACGAACCGCTCCCAGCCGCCCGCGGTCGCGGAGCGGGCGCGCAGTACGTTCTGTGTGCTGCCGGTGAAGTTCTTCTCGACCGCCACGTAGCGATTGTTCGCCAGGGACTTCATGGCGAACGTCTCGGAGGTCTCGTCCCACTCGAAGGCGAAGCCCTCCCAGGCGCCGCCGACGTCGGCGGAACGGGCCCGCAGCACACCGGTGTTCGGGGCGGCGTAGTTCATCTCGGTCGCGACGAACTGTCCGTTGCGGGCGGACTGCAGGGCCAGGAGCTCGGTCTCCGCGGCGGTCGCGGAGACACCTTCACCGGCGGCGAGCGGGGCCTGCCGGGTGTCCGACTTCTCCGCGACGCGCGCCAGCTCGGCGCCGTCCACCGCCTCCCAGCCGCTGGGTGCGGCGGCCGGTCTGTCGGCCGCCGGCGCGGCTCCGGCCGTGGGTGAGGCCAGCGCGGAAACCGCGACAACGGCACTCAGGGACAGAAAAACGGACGTCATGCGTCGCACAGGTTTTCCTCGCTTGTCGTCAGAACAATTACGGAGTCGTGGGGAATGGTTCGCGATGGATTTTCTGTTCGCCTTGCCGGGTCATTCGACATGCGAACGGAACGAGCGGACGGGCGTGTGCCGTCAACCCTTTACACCGCAAGGCGGAGCTGTCCCCCAGAACCCCCGCAACCCCAGAAGGCCGAGGTCGACGCCCTTCCGGGCGATTCCGCAGCCACCGCGCCACTCGGCGCAGCGGCCTCAGCGTAACCGTGAGACGCGCTTTCCGGAAAGGATTTGAGAGGAATTCGTGAAGCCTTGATCCTCCTTCTGCGGCATTAGGGATTCCGCATTTCTCCGTTAAGGCAAGTGACGCATTCAGTTTCCTTCGCGGTCGCCCGGGCGTCGGTAAGGCTCAACTCGCCCACCATCAGACTGACCGTCGTGGGTGCCACCATCAGCCTGCAGCCAGGCCGTTGATGCTCATTCACCCACGCGGGCGGGCCCAGGCGCCCCGACCGGTACAGGAACCTGCTCGCCGAGCTCCGGGTCACCGTCGAGGCCGGCGCGGAGGACGGCAGAGCGGAGACGTCCGCCGCCACAGCGGTACCGGCCGTCGGCGAGGAGCGGGACCGTCTCCACCAGGCACGGTGCGAGCGCGACCCCTGCCTTCATCGCCTGCCGGGCCGGCACCACGCGGGTCCTCCCGGCGTCCCGCACCGACCGTGCACGACACGGCCTCCGAAGCGTGACCCGCACGTTTCGGAGGCCGTCCGTTCCCGGTCGTGGCGGACTTCAGGGCCCGTGAGTGACCTCCAGCGGCGCGAAGCCGACCCGGGTCGTCGTACCGTCGTCGGCCCAGCGCACCGCGACCGTCTCCCCGTTCACGTCCACCCCGCTCACCGCCGAGGCGAGAGGACCGGCGTCCGGATCGGCGGTCAGCGAGGCCAGTGCCGCCAGCACCTCGGTCCCCTCCACGTCCGCGGCGAGCCGGGGCAGCACCGCCCACCGCGTGAAAGCGGTGCCCTGCGGAGCCCGTACCTGCTCCTGCTCGGCCCAGCCGTGCAGCCCGTGCACCGCGGAACGGGCCGAGCCCTCCGGATCCGTCGCCCAGCCCGTCTGTTCGGCCCGCGTCCCGGCGGGGGCGCCCACGATCCGGTGCACCCGTAGTTCGTACCGCCCCCGGACGACCGTCACACTCTCCACCCGCAGGCCAGGGGCGGTCGGCGGGCCCTCGGGGAAGACCGGGCAGTGCCAGGACGCGGCCCAGCCCCAGCCCTCGCCGTGCCCCGCGCCCAGCGGGTGGATACGGACCCGGCTGCTACGGGAGCCGGCGACCCGTACCGACAGATGGTTGTCCGCGGTGTTCGCGGACGCGGTGGGGCCGGTGGCCGTCGAGTACGCGAGGCGGGCGTAGAGCGGGTCCGACAGGTCGGCCGTCTCGCCCTCGTGCGGCCGGACATGGTCGCTGCCGTGGTTGTGCAGCCGCACGATGCCGTCCGCCCGGGTCGACTGCACCAGCAGTCCGGGAGACGGCAGTGACAGCACCCGGTCCGGTCCCTCGCTCGGGGCGGCCTCCTCCTCCGCCGTCCACAACGGGTGCTCCGCCGGGGCGAGCAGGGCCACGAAGGCCTTCGACGCCCAGTACGGGGAGGACGGGCCGGAGTACACCTGCAGCGTCGCGTCGTGCGGGCCGTGCCAGCCCAGACTCAGCAAGCCGTCGTCCCCGGCCGAACCGCGCTCCAGGAAGTACCGCAGCGAGCCGCTGATCAGCCGGCGCGAGACGCCCGGCGTCAGCGGGGTGTGCCCGGACACCGCGCCCATCCCGACGGCCGCGCCCGCCGCGAAGCGGTAGGTGAGGGAGCGCCCGAAGTGCAGCGGAGCGCCGTCCGCACCGAACATCAGCGAGAAGCTCTCCAGGTGCTCGCTCAGCCGCGCGCCGTAGTGTGCGGACAGTTCCGCGTCGCCCGACAGGTACGCGTCCAGCACGGGGTACAGATGCAGCGCCCAGCCGTTGTAGTGGTCGAAGGCGCGCCCGTCCCCGTCGGCGTACCAGCCCTCGCCGCGGTACCAGCCCTCGAGCAGGTCGAGCGCCCGCTGCCGGGCGCGGCCCGTCTCTCCGTCGCCCCGGCCGACCGACTCCAGGAATCCGGCGACGGAGAAGGGGAAGAGGTACCAGTTGTTGGGTGCGGGCGTGTGCCGCAGGGCGCCGCGCAGCCATTCCTCCGCCCGGTCCTGCGTGGCGGCGTCCAGCCGGTCCCACAGCCAGGGGCGGGTCAGCCGCAGCCCGATCGCCACCGACGCCGACTCCACCATCGGCTGGCCGAACACGGTGTGGTCCAGGATCAGCGGCCAGGACTCTGCGTCGTCCCGCCCGGCCGTGCGCGTACCGGCGGTGAGCCCGTCGGCGTACCGCTCCAGCCAGTTGTGCGGGTCCTTGCCGTCCGAGCCCGCGACCCGGAACGCGGCGGTGAGGAACGTACGGGCATAGCCCTCCAGGCCGTCGGAGCGGACTCCGGAGCGGGAGGGCCGGCCCGGCAGGTCGAGGAGGGCCCGGCCGGGGGTGGCCCACCTCCAGGCGGCGCCCAGCAGGCCGTCCGCCGCCGCTTCCCAGTGGCTCCGGGTGTAGCCCGTGTACGGGCTCGACCCGCGGTCCTCGGAGGGGAGTTGAAAGGGAGTGGAGGTCATGCGAGAAACGCCAGCCTTTCGCGTCGTACGGGATGGGCGAAGCCGTCGCCCGCGGCCCAGCGGGCGACCTCGCCGACCGCCAGATCGGCCAGCCGCCGCAGCTCGTTGCCCTGGGATCCTGCTAGATGGGGGGTGATCGTGGCGTTCGGGCAGTCCCACAGCGGGTGGTCGGCCGGCAGCGGATCCGGGTCGGTCACGTCGAGCACCGCCCGGATCCGCTCCGCCCGCAGTACGTCGGTGAGGGCGTCCTGGTCGACGACCGCGCCCCGGGAGGTGTTGATCAGGACCGCGTCCGGCCGCATCGAGGCGAGGAGCCCGCGGCTGACCAGCCCCGTGGTCGCGGGAAGCAGCGGGGTATGGACGCTGACCACGTCGCTCCCGGCGAAGAGTCCGGCCAGGGTGACGGGGTGGACCCCGAGCCCGGCGGCCTCCTCGTCCGTGACGTACGGATCGTGGAGCAGCACCCGCAGGTCATAGGGCCGCAGCAGCTCGATCACCCGCCGGCCGATCAGAGAGGCGGACAGAATGCCCACCGTGCGGCGGTAGTTGCCCACGTCGGGCGGTGTGGCGAGCCAGGCGTCGCGCAGACGGGTGGCCCGGAAGTCCCGGGCCCGCTCCAGGACCCGTTTGCCGGACAGCAGGATCATCGCGAGGGTGTACTCCGCCACGGGCAGCGCGTTGGCCGCCGCGGCCGACGACACCTCGATGCCCCGGTCCCAGCAGGCGTCGGTGACATGGCCGCGTACCGTGCCCGCCGTGTGCACGACGGCCCGCAGCGCGGGCGCCGCGGCCAGGACGCCCGCGTGGATCGGCGGGCAGCCCCAGCCGGTGACCAGGACCTCCGTGTCCGCGAGCACGGCCTGCGCCGCTTCGGTCGTGAAGTCGTCGATCGCGGGCACGGGGGCGAGGGCGCACACCTCGGCCAGCGCCGCCAGGGAGTCGGGGGAGAGCACCGCTGCTGCGGCGTCCGCTCCCATGGCGAGCGCGGCGCGCGGCCGGCGGTGTGCGGGGGGAGTGCTGGGCATGGTTCTCCTGTGCGATGGTCCGGGCGGGGCAGCACGGCTACTTGACGGCGCCCGCCGTCAGTCCGGACCGCCAGAAACGCTGGAGCAGGGCGAAGGCGAGGATCAGGGGCAGCACCGCGAGCAGCGAGCCCATGATGACGACGGGGTAGTACTCGGGTGATACGGAGGCGGCGCTGTTCCAGGAGTACAGGCCGAGGCTGACCGGATACAGGTCCTGGTCGGAGAGCATCACCATGGGCAGGAAGAAGTTGTTCCAGATGGCTGTGAGCTGGAAGAGGAAGATGGTGACCAGCCCGGGCCCCAGCATGCGGAGCGCCACCCTGAAGTAGGCGGCCAGTTCGCCCGCGCCGTCCATCCGTGCGGCCTCGAGCACCTCGTCGGGCACGTACCCCTGGCTGAAGATCCGGCCGAGGTAGACCCCGAACGGATTGAACAGGACGGGGATGAAGACCGCCCAGAAGGTGTTCACGAGCCCCGTGCCGGAGGCCATCAGGTAGAGCGGCAGGGCGAGCACCGTCTGCGGCACCATGACGGCGGCCAGCACCAGGCCGAACAGCTTCTCCTTGTGGGCGAAGCGGTACTTGTCGAAGGCGTAGCCGCACGCGATGCTGATCAGCGCGCCGAGCGCCGCGCCGAGCACCGCGTACAGCAGGCTGTTGCCGTACCAGCGGCCGAACAGCCCGCCGTCCATGGCGAAGAGGTCCTTCATGTTCTGGACGAAGGAGAAGCCGCTCAGCGACAGGATGTCGCTGCTGAACAGGGCGTCCCTGTCCTTCGTCGAGGCGAGCACCAGCCACAGCACCGGCAGCAGCGTGTACAGCACCGAGACGAGGACCACCAGGTTGACGACGGAGCGTCCGAGGAGCCGGGGGCGGAGGGGCGAGGCGGTGCGGGATACGGTCGACGCGCTCATCGGGCGGCCTCCTCGGCGGCGTCGGCGCGGTTGGTCCACCGGGTGACGCCGTAGGACAGGGCGATCGTGCACAGCAGCAGGACGACCGAGGCGGCGGCCGCCAGACCGTAGTTGTTGCGGGTGAAGGCGGCGTCGTAGATGTACATGCTGGGGGAGAAGCGTGAGTTGATCATGGGAGTCGACTGACTGAGCAGCATCGGCTCGGTGAAGAGCTGGAGCGCGAAGATGAGGGTGAACATCGCGACCATCACGATCGACGAGCGCACCAGCGGGGCTTTGATCTGGAGGGCCGTGCGGACGGGGCCCGCGCCGTCGACGACCGACGCCTCGAGCACCTCACGGGGGACCGCCTGCAGGGCGGCGTAGAACACGACCATGTTGTAGCCGAGGTTGCTCCACAGTGCGATGTTCACGATGGACGGGAGCACCGTGTGCACCCCGAGGAAGTCGATGGTGATGTCGGCCCTGCCGAGCAGGTCGATCACCGGACTGATGCCGGGTGTGTACAGATACAGCCAGATCAGGGCCGCGATGATGCCCGGCACGGCGTGCGGCAGGAACAGGGCGAGCTGGACGGTGCCCTTGAGGCGTACCACGCCGGAGTCGAGCAGCAGCGCCAGTACGAGGGCGCCGGTCACCATCAGCGGGATGTAGACCAGGCAGTACAGGGCGACGACGCCGAGACCGGCGAGGAAGGTGGGGTCTGCCAGTACGGCGGTGTAGTTGCGGAGCCCGGCGAAGACCGTCCGCTCGGGGCCGAAGCCGAGCCCGGGCTGGTCGTCGCTGAAGAAACTCAGATAGACGGCGGTGGCGACCGGGATCAGGAAGACGGTCACCAGAAGGACGAAGAACGGTGTCATCAGGACGCCGCAGGCGCCGAGTTCACGACGTCTGGCGGACCTGCGAGCCGCGGGGGGCGGCGCGGCGGCGGCCGGACTCTTCGGTGAGGGCCGAGCGGTGGCGTCCGCCGCCACGGAGACGGGGGTGGTGCTGGTCATGGGTGTCACCTGCCTCTCTGCTGCTGGGAACGGGATGCGGACCGCGGTCAGGTGGAGTGCCGGGTGGTGGAGAGTCCAAGAGCCCTGAGATCGGGCATCGTGCCCTCCTGGGCCGCCCGGACCGCTCCGAGGATGGATCCCTGTCCGCCGCTCGCCCGCGCCAGGCCGTCCTTCATGATCCTGCCGGTCGCCGTCATCCGGGGGCCCCAGACCCAGCCCGGGCGGATCTTGTGGGCCTCCTGCTCGAAGAGGGTGTAGATGTCCTGGCCGCCGTAGTAGGCACGGTCGAAGGCCTTGCGGCCCACCTCGACGAGCCCGGGCGCGGCGGGGTACTGGCTGCTGGCGCCGCTGGAGAGCCGGGCACGGAGGGCGTCCGGGTGCGAGACCTGCCACTCGATGAACTCCATCGCGGCCTCCGGGTGCGCGCTGCTGCTGGTGACCGCGAAGGTCGAGCCGCCGTGGGTCCCGACGCCGGGGTCGGCCGGCTCCCACTGGGGGAGCGGAGCGAGTGCCCACATGCCCTTCTGCTTCGGCCGTGCCTTCATCTGTGCGCCGGCGTCCCACGCCCCGCTGAGCCGGCTGACCACCAGGCCGTTGCCGATCTGTACATCGGCGTGCCGGCTCTCCACCGCGTTCATGAAGACCAGGTCCTGGTCGGTCAGCCGCTGCCAGAAGGCGGCCACACGGCGGGTGGGCGCGTCGGCGAGCGAGACGTTCCAGGCCCCGCCGGCCGTGTCGAACCACTGGGCCCCCGCCTGCCACGCGAACGCGGCGAGATGGGTGTCGCCGTCCGTCGGGAAGAGTGCCATCCGGCGGTCACCGCTCTTGCGCCGTACGGTCCTCGCCGTCTCCTCGAAGTCCTCCCAGGTACGGGGAACGGTCAGCCCGTACCGCTCGAAGAGGTCGGTGCGGTAGTGCAGCACCATGGGTTCTATGTCGAGCGGAACGCTGAAGACGCTCTTCTCGAAGGTGGTCAGTCCCAGCGCCTGCGGCAGCAGTTTCGCGCGCAGCCCCTCGCCCACCAGGTCCGTGATGTCGCGGCAGACCCCGTCGATGGCGAAGCCGGGGACCTGGGGATATTCGATCGTGGCGACGTCCGGTGCGTTGCCGGCCCGAGCCGCGCTGCTGAGCTTGGCGTAACCGCCCTGGGCCCCGGAGGGGACCTGCTGGTAATCGACCTCGATGGAGTCGTGGCTCCGGTTGAACGCGTCCACGACCTCCTGACTGCCCCGCAGGGCGGACCAGAAGGTGATCCGCGTCTTCCTGCCGGTCCTGCTGCTCACTGTCCTGCCGGTACTGCTCGTACCGCCCGATCGTGTGTCTCCGCCACCACCTCCGCAGGCGCTGAGCGCGCCTGTCAGAGGAAGTGCGGCGATCGTGGCGAGCACGGATCGACGGCTCTGTCGACCAGGCATGTGCGCCTCCCGCGGCTCCTGATTCGAGACACGGGGAATACTGATCGGCTGATCGATAGTGGTCAATAGATCGATCAAAAGAAGCTTGAAGTGTTCAAACGATCAGTTGGCCGGGCCGGGCAACTCGTGGGTCGATCCGCGCACTTCGAGGCAGGGGAGCAGCTCCACCCGTCGCACCGGGCCGGTGGCGCCCGCCGGGTGGGCCAGCCGGTGCAGGAGGAGCTCGGCCGCCGCCCGCCCGATCTCGGCCCTGGGCGGTGCGACGGCGGTGAGGGCGGTGCTGCCCAGGGCCGCGACGACATCGTCGTAAGCCACCACGGAGCAGTCCCGCGGCACCCGGATCCCGCTCTCCGTCAGGCGCTGGACCAGCATCAGGGCGTCCTCGTCGCCGTGCAGCACCGCGCCGGTCACACCGCGCTCCCGCACCAGCGCCGTGAGATCCGGGACCTCCTCCTGTGTCCCGGGCTCCCCGGGGCCCGCGTTCGGGGAGCTGAGCACCACCGACCAGTCCTCCACCTCGGGCCGGGCGGTGGCGATCTCCGTGAACGCGGCCCTGATGGAACGCGCCGTGGGGCTGTCGTTCCTGGCGGCCAGGACGAGCCGGCGGTGGCCGAGCGAGATCAGGTGGTCCACGGCCAGATGTATCCCGTACCAATGGTCGGAACACACCGTGTCCATGGCATGCAGCACGCTGCCCGGGCGGGGACGCCGCTCCATCAGGACCGTCGGCACCTCCACCTCGGCGAGCCAGCCGTAGTCCGCCTCCTCGCCGGCGGCGCTGCGCCACCGGGGCGCGATCAGCAGGCCTCTCACGCCGGCGGCCAGGGCCCGCTCCACCTGCGGCCGTTCGGCCCCGGCCGCCTGCGGGGCGATGTGCAGGGTGATCCGCATACCCGCCTCCTCGAGGGCGGTCCTCGCGCCGTGCAGGGTCTCGTAGAGATACGAATGCCGCTCCGGGACGACCAGGGCTATCGCGGCCCCGTCCCCGGCCGGTTCGTCGTTCCGGGCGGCCGGCACCCCGGTCGTGCGTGTGGCCTCCCCCACCGGCCGTACCACCCCGTGCCCCCGCCGCAGCATCCCCGCCCTGGCCAGCTCTTCCACGTCCCGCCGGAGCGTCACCGCGGAGACGTCCAGCTCGTCGGCGAGCGAACTCACCTTGACGGCGCCGCGTGCGTGCACCACCGCGAGAATGCGCTTGCGCCTCAGCTCAACCGGCTCCCGCATGCTGGCCCCCTTGCCTACCGCTGTGCGATGTTCGTTTGAACGTTTCCGTGAGCGATCGCAGCATAGCGAGGGACCGGCGCCACCGGCGGTCACAGAAGGGAACGATGATCCGCCGAAGGGAAGATGTGTCTAACATCTGATCCGGAATGGACACGATCACACTCTGGCAACTGGCCGCGCTCGCGGCGGCATCCACCCTCGTCGGCTTCTCGAAGACGGCGGTCAGCGGTGCCAACACGATCAGCCTCGCGGTCTTCGCGGCCGTACTCCCGGCCCGCGAATCGACCGGCGTGCTGCTCCCGATCCTGATCGCGGGCGACATCCTCGCCGTGCTGGTCTACCGCCGGCACGCCCACTGGCCGACCCTGCTGAAGCTCTTTCCCGCCGTCGCCGTGGGCGTGGTCGCGGGCACCGTCTTCATGCTGTGGGCCGACGACGCCGCCGTACGCACCTCCATCGGCGCGATCCTGCTCTTCATGGCGGGCGTCACCATCTGGCGCCGGCGTGCCCGCCCCGAGCCGGCGCCGGAACAGGATGACGAGGACGGCCCGACGCGCGGCGGGCGCCTCAAGGCGCGCTCGTACGGGGTGCTCGGCGGTTTCACCACCATGGTCGCCAACGCGGGCGGCCCCGTGATGTCGCTCTACCTGCTGTCGGCGGGCTTCCGGAAGCTTGGCTTCCTCGGAACGTCCGCGTGGTTCTTCCTGATCGTCAACACCTCGAAGGTGCCCTTCAGTGTGGGGCTCGGCCTCATCGACGCGCGGTCGCTCCTGCTGGACGCGGCCCTCGTGCTGTTCGTCATCCCCGGTGCGTACCTCGGCCGTGCCTGCGTCGGCCGGATCAACCAGAAGCTCTTCGACCGGATCGTGATCGGGGCGACCGTCCTGGGCGGCCTCCAGCTGCTGGTGCGCTGAAGACCGCCCGGGGGAGGACGGTCAGACGATGCCCTCGGCGATCTCCGCCTGCTCGCGGGCGTTCCCGTACGCGGCCGGAGTGCTGTACGAACGGCGCGCGACGAACCACCACACCGTGGCCAGGACCAGAACGGCTACCAGGGCGATCGACGCGTAGTTCATCGAGTCGATGGTGACGGGCGAGGACTGCGGCAGCAGGAACAGCACGCTCACGATGGCGACCCACACCACCGCGATCCAGCCGATCGGCTTCGACCAGCGGCCGAGGTGCCACGGGCCGCGCTGGAAGCGGTCACCGGCGCGCAGCTTCAGGTAGATCGGGATGGCGTAGGCCGGGGTGATCCCGATGACGTTGATCGCCGTGACCGCTCCGTAGGCGGTCGCGGAGTACAGCGACGGCACCGCCAGCAGTGCGGCGACGGCGACCGAGAGCCACACGGCGGGCACCGGCGTCTGGGTACGGGAGCTCACCTTGCGCCACAGCGCGGAGCCCGGAAGCGCGTTGTCACGGCTGAAGGCGAAGACCATCCGGCTCGCGGCCGCGACCTCGGCGTTGCCGCAGAACAGCTGAGCCGCGATGACGATCAGCAGCATGGCGGTGGCACCCGACGTGCCCAGCGCGTCGATCAGGATCTGGGCTGGCGGGACCCCGGTGGCACTGTTCTGGGTGCCGGCGTAGTCCTGGATGGCGAAGGTCAGTCCGGCCAGCAGGACGAAACCCGCGATCCAGGAGACCCAGATGGCGCGGACGATGCCCTTCGCCGCCGTCACCGAGGCGTTCGAGGTCTCCTCGGACAGGTGGACGGAGGCGTCGTAGCCGCAGAAGGTGTACTGCGCCAGGAGCAGACCGATCGCCGCCACGTAGATCGGGTTCTCCCAGCCCGTGCCGTTGACGAACTCGGTGAAGACGAACGACGGCGACTGGTGGTTCGAGGGCACGATCGCCAGCACCGTCACGATCACGGCGACACCTGCCAGATGCCACCAGACGCTGATGGAGTTGAGCACGCTGACCAGGCGCACTCCGAAGAGGTTCAGTACGGCGTGCAGCAGCAGGATGCAGAGGAAGATGACCATGGTGGAGCCGGGGGTGGGATCGAACCCCCACTGCAGGTTGAGCAGGGCGCCCGTGAACAGGGCCGCGCCGTAGTCGATGCCGGCGATCGCGCCGAGCAGACCGAGCAGGTTGAGCCACCCGGTGTACCAGCCCCACTTGCGGCCGCCGAGCCGGTCGGCCATGTAGTAGAGCGCCCCGGAGGTCGGATACGCGCTGGTCACCTCGGCGAGGGCCATGCCCACGCAGAGCACGAACAGGCCGACACCGGCCCAGCCCCAGAGCATCACGGCCGGGCCGCCGGTGGACATGCCGAAGCCGTACAGCGTCATGCAGCCGGAGAGGATCGAGATCACGGAGAAGCTGATCGCGAAGTTCCCGAAGCCGTTCATACGACGGGCCAGCACCGGCTGGTAGCCGAGCTCGCGCAGCCGCTGTTCCTCGTCCTTGTGCGGCGTGGGCTCCGTGCTCGACGGGGTCGAGGCGGATATGGACATGGAGATGACCTCCGGGTGGGCGACGGGGGGACGGAAAGGTGCGTGGGGGCGGGGCCGGGAGGTCAGGTGTGCGGCTCCCTCCCGCTCGGCGGCGGCCGCCGGTCAGCCGTGCGGGGCCCTCCCGGGCTCCTGCTCGGCGGCCAGACAGCGGCTGCGGGCCCGGAGGAACACGTCCTCGGCTCCTGCCGGATCCCGCGGGGTCCGGGTGCGGTGCGCCCAGGGGAGTGATGTGTAGTACGGGCCCATCGCCCGGAACACCGGCGCTGCGTCGGTGAACCGGAGCGAACCCCACAGGGCGTGGGCCAGGTGGTTGAGATCGAGCAGTGACCGGGCGGCCGGGTCGGAAGCGGCGAACCAGACGCGCAGGGCGCGCCGGGCGTCGCGCTCGCCGTCCTCGGTGACCCAGTGCAGGTCCAGCGCACGCTCGTTGCCGTTCTCGCGGCGGTAGCGCTCCACCCGGACGTACAGCGGCAGGACATGGAGCGGGGAGCCCTCCGGAGCGGAGGAAGCGGCCCACTGGACGAAGTTGACCGCCTCCGAGAGCGTGCCGCTCTCCTGCCTCGCGTAGACGAACTGCAGCATCCGGTGGTAGGCCTCGCGATTGAACGGATCGCGCTTGTCCGCCTCCGCCAGCAGCCCCCACGGCCCCGGGAACAGCATCGGGCCGGGCGGCAGCAGCCGGTGCTCCTCCAGGCGCTGTCCCTCGTCGAGCTGGGACAGGGCGAGGAGACAGACCCAGGGCACCGGGTCGGCGGGCGAAGCGTGCGCGGCGGAGCGGCACCCCTCCCACGCCTCCTGCCACAGCTCCTGGGCGCTCGGGCGCTTCTCCCGGTGCGCGCGTACGGCCCGTTCCACGGTCACCCGGGCGTGCATCACCGCCGCCGCCACGCTCCGCGGTTCCTCGGCGAGCCAGGCGTGCACCGTGTCGCTGCCCGCCGCCACGGCTGCGAGGACCTGGGTGCGCTGTGTCCACAGCGCCCAGTCCGGTGTGCTCTCCAGCAGATTCCGCATGGCGAGCCAACGGCCGGTACGCAGGTCCTGTAACGCCACCCGCAGATCGTGGTCGTGCCCCGCGGGGTGGTAGACCGGCCGGAAGTCACCGGTAGCCATGTACGTGCCCTGCCCCTGAACGCGCGGTGAGGGCGGGGCGGTGAGCCGGGCACAGCGGCACGGCGCAGATTTTTCTCGTCATGAATCCTCAGAGAACGTGGGGGGCTGGGTCGTTCGGTCATGAACTGCCGGTGGTCATCGTCCGGTTGTCCACTCGGCGGTGAGTGTAGAGCGCCGGGCGCCCGCCTTCCGGTGACTCCGCGGATCTTACTCAAGTAGGCGCCCTGAACCGGACGTTGATCTCCGCAGAGGGCTGAGGACGGGATGTTCTGGACGGGGTTGACGCAGGGCGTGGTCTGCACGACTGTGGGCGCAGGGACCAGATGATCACGATTCCGCCCGGGTCCGGGCGGTCCGCACGGCTGGAGCGTCGCTTGACAGGACCGGTACTCGCCATCGACCAGGGGACGTCCGGAACCAAGGCGCTGGTGATCTGCCCCGAGCGGGGGGTGATCGGTTCCGGTTCAGCGCCCGTGCGTCCCCGCTACGGTCCCGGAGGCCTGGTGGAGGCCGATCCCGGCGAGCTGATCGGGTCGGTCCTCGACGCCGGAGGCCAGGCGGTGGCGGACGCCGCCGAACCCGTGGCGGCCGTCGGCCTGGCCAACCAGGGCGAGACGGTGCTCGCCTGGGACCCCGCGACCGGCCGGCCGCTCACCGACGCCGTCGTCTGGCAGGACCGGCGTGCGGAAGGCATCTGTGGGGACCTCGCCGAACGCGGGGACGAGCTGAAGCGGCTCACCGGGCTGCCGCTCGATCCGTACTTCGCCGCTCCCAAGATGGCGTGGATCCGCCGCGAGCTGACCCGCGAAGGGGTCGTCACCACCAGCGACTCCTGGCTCGTCCACCAGCTGACCGGAGCTTTCGTCACCGATGCCGCCACCGCGGGACGCACCCAGCTGCTCGGGCTCCACGAGGTCGGCTGGGCGCCCGAGGCCCTGGAGATCTTCGGTCTGTCCGACGAGCGACTGCCCGCCGTCGTCGACTGCGCGGGACCGGTCGGCACCACCACCGCCTTCGGCGCAGACGTCCCTCTGACTGGCCTCCTCGTCGACCAGCAGGCCGCCCTGCTGGCCCAGGGCGCCCTGGAACCCGGCCAGGCGAAATGCACGTACGGCACCGGGGCGTTCCTCCTCGCCCAGACCGGCGGCCGGCCCAGCACCGGCTCCACAGGTCTGGTCAGCTGCGTCGCCTGGCGTCTCGGCGGCCGGACGGACTACTGCCTCGACGGCCAGGTCCTCACGGCTGCCTCGGCCGTGCGCTGGCTCACCGACCTCGGGGTGATCTCAGGAGCCGCGGACCTCGACGCGGTGGGCGCCTCCGTCCGGGACACCGGCGGAGTCACGTTCGTCCCCGCGCTCGCCGGTCTCGCCGCCCCCTGGTGGCGCAGCGACCTGCGCGGCTCCCTCACCGGCCTGGGGCTCGACACCAGCGCGGGCCACCTGGTCCGCGCCCTGTGCGAGGGCATCGCCGCACAGGTCGTCGCCCTGGCCGACGCCGTGGAGTCCGACCTGGGCGACCCGCTGACCGTGCTGCGGGTCGACGGCGGCCTGACCCGCTCCTCCCTGCTCATGCAGACCCAGGCGGACCTGCTGCAACGACCGGTCGAAGTCTCCGCGCTGCCCGACGTGACCGCGCTCGGTGCCGGCGTGGTGGCAAGGCTCGGGCTCGACCCGCGGCTGCCGCCGGACCGGGCGACACCGGAGTGGCGGCCCTTTGCCGTCTACGAACCCCGGATCGCCCCCGAGGAGGCGTCGGAGCGCCTCGCGGACTTCCGTGCCGCGGTGGACACCCTGCTGGAGCGCGCATGACCGTCACCCTGACCACAACCGGCCCCCTGCTCCCGGGGACGGACGCGGATTGCGCGTACGACGTCACCGTCGTCGGAGCGGGCGTCGTGGGCTCGGCCATCGCCCGCGAACTGGCCCGCTACGACCTGCGCACCGCCCTGGTCGACGCCGCCGACGACATCGGCGACGGCACGTCGAAGGCGAACACCGCCATCCTGCACACGGGCTTCGACGCCGTACCCGGCTCGCTGGAGGCGCGCCTCGTACGAGAGGGGCGGGAACTCCTCGCCGCCTACGCCGCCGAGACCGGAATCCCGGTCGAGCGGGTCGGTGCCCTCCTCGTGGCCTGGGACGAGGACCAGCTCGCCGCACTGCCCCGGCTGCGGGACAAGGCCGCTCGCAACGGCTACCACGCGTCCCGCGTCATCGACGCCGGCGAACTGCGCGCCCGTGAGCCCCACCTGGGACCCGGCGCGCTCGGCGCCCTGGAGGTTCCGGACGAGAGCATCATCTGTCCCTGGACCACCCCGCTCGCCTTCGCCACCCAGGCCGTCCGGGCAGGCGTCCACCTGCACCTGAACTGCCGGGTGCGGGGCGTCGACAGCGACACCGAGGGCCATACGCTCACCACGTCGCGAGGCCCGCTGCGCACCCGGTACCTGGTCAACGCGGCCGGACTGTACGCCGACGAGATCGACCGGCTCCTCGGGAACGAGGTGTTCACGGTGACCCCGCGCCGAGGCCAGCTGATGGTCTTCGACAAGCTCGCCCGCGGACTCGTCGGTCACATCCTCCTGCCCGTCCCCGGCCCGGAGGGCAAGGGTGTCCTGGTCGCACCGACCGTCTTCGGCAACGTCCTCCTCGGTCCCACCGCCGAGGAACTCGACGACAAGACCGCCACCGGGTCCACCGCCGAGGGCATGCGCCTGCTGCGTGAGAAGGGCCGCCGCATCGTGCCCGCGCTCGCCGACGAGGAGGTCACCGCCGTCTACGCGGGCCTGCGCGCCGCCACCGGGCAGGAGGACTACCGCATCCAGGAATACCCGGAGCTGCGCTACGTCGCCGTGGGCGGCATCCGCTCCACCGGTCTCACCGCCTCCATGGCGATCGGCCGCCACGTCACGGGGCTGCTCGCCGCCACCGGCCTGGAAATCGCCGGGCCACGCGCTCTCCCGCTCCTGACGATGCCCAACCTCGGAGAGGCCTTTCCCCGGCCCTGCCTGAGTCCAGGCCTCGTGGCCGAGGATCCGGCGTACGGCACTCTCGTGTGTCACTGTGAACAGGTCACGCTCGGAGAGATCCGGGACGCGCTGTCAGCGACGATCCCGCCGCACTCCTTGGACGGCTTGCGGCGCCGCACCCGTGCCCGTGGCGGCCGGTGCCAGGGATTCCACTGCGGCGCCGCCGTCCGCGCCCTGTTCGAGGAGGCGCGACCATGACCCGGAACGCACGCGAAGTCGACGTCCTGATCGTCGGCGCGGGCCCTGCGGGCCTCGCGGCCGGAGCCGAACTCGCCGCTGCGGGCGTGGAGCGGGTGGAGATCCTGGAACGCGACCAGGAGGCGGGCGGGATGCCCCGCCACTGCCACCACGGCGGATTCGGCGGACGCCTCGACCGGACCGCGTACGCCTGGGCGTCGGCGACCGGATCCGAGTACGCACCGGCAGGGACGAGCGGGCCCGAATACGCCCGGCGGAGCGTGAGAGCGGCTCTCGCCGCGGGCGCGGCCCTGCGCACCGGCGTCACCGTCACCGGCTGGGCGGGGCCCCACGCCGTGGAGACCACCGGACCCGCCGGACTCGAACGGATCACCGCCCGGGCCGTCGTCCTCGCCACCGGCGCCCGCGAACGGCCACGCAGCGCCCGTCTCATCCCCGGCACCCGGCCACCGGGCGTCTACACCACCGGCGAACTCCAGCAGGCCGTCCACCGGTACGGGCAGCGGATCGGCACGAGGGCGGTCGTCGTCGGCAACGAGCCGGTCGGCCACGCGGCCGCCGCCACCCTGCGGGCCGCCGGGGTCCACGTCGTGGCCATGGTCACGGACCAGCCGGACTCCCCGGTCCGCCCTCGGAGCCGGCGCACCCCGTTGCTCACCGGCGCCACCGTCACGGCGCTCACGGGCCGGAGCCGGCTGTCCGGGGTGGCGCTGCGCCACGACGACGGCCGTACGACCACGCTGCACTGCGACACCGTCGTCCTGACCGGCGACTTCGTCCCTGAACACGAACTGGCCAGGCGCGGGGAGATCCTCCTCGATCCCGGCACCCGCGGACCCGCCTACGACGCCGCCTACCGCACCTCGCGGCCGGGCGTCTTCGCAGCCGGGAACCTGCTGCACGCCGCCGAACGCGCGGGGTTCGCGGCTCAGGAGGGCCGAGCCGTGGCGGTGCCCGTACTGCACCGCCTGGCCGGCACCGACGAACCCGCGGGACACGGACGGCGCCTCGTCGTCGACGCCCCCCTGAGGTGGATCGCCCCGAACGTGACGGGGCCGGACGGGGCGCGCCCGCCGGATGACCGGTTCGTACTGCGCACCGCGCGGCGGCTGCCCCGGCCCCTGCTCGTCGTCTCGCAGGACGGGCGCGAACTCCACCGGCAGCGGTCGCTGTTGCCCGCAGTCCCCGGCAGGCCGCTCCACCTCGCGGCCGACTGGGTCGACCGGGTCGATCCGCACGGCACGTCCGTACGGATCAGCGCGCTGTGACGCGGGGGCGCGGCCGCCTCAGGGAATGAGCAGCCAGTCCGCGGAGACGGCCGCCACCAGTCCGGCGCCCAGCAGCCAGCTGCCGAGCCGGGTGCGGCCGTTCCGGCTGAGCTCGATCACCACACCGCACAGGATGAGCGCGAGCCCGTAGACCCCGACGACCAGGACCGAGGAACGGCTCGCTATCCGCAGCGCCAGGACCACGGCCATCGCCGCCATGCCCACCGAGGAGAGGACGATCCGCAGCCGCCGCGCCTGACGGGGCGTGAGTCTCCGCTCCGGTGCGGCGGTCCCGGGTATCGCCGCAGGGCTCTCGCCCCGCTCCTCGTCCTGCTCCGGGCCCTGTTGTTGGTCCTGGTCCTGATCCTGGTCAGAAGTGCTCATGACGCCGGATCGTAGTGGCTGCGCACCGCGCTGGCCGCCGGACCGTGGGATCACCGGATGATCAGGCGATGGAGGCCGACACGATGGCGGACACCGCCAGGTTGCAGGCAGCCGTCACCCAGACCGCCGGATGCGGCTCCCGCTCCACCAGCGTGGCCCCCAGCTTTCCGGGCGTGACCAGGTCCACGACGAGGAAGGCCACGGCCATCATGATCAGACCGAGCAGGCCGAACGCCGCCGTCGAGACGAGGCCCTTGGTGAAGTCCTCGTAGGTCGTCCAGATCGACGTGAACACGATGCCGCCGATACCCAGCATCGCCGAGCTCAGGAGCATCGCCGCGTTGCGGTTGCGCTCCTCCCATATCTGGCGGCCGAGCTTGCCCGGCGTCAGGGCGTCGATGAGGAATATGCCGAGAACGAGCAGTACGACGCCGAGGGCCCCGTATGCGGTGGCACGGCCGAGGCCGTTGATGATGTCGGTCATCGGGGCGTCCGTCTCCTGAACAAGTGGTCGAAGAATGGAGCATGAACATGGCGAGTGTGATCAACACACCGTCAAGAAGGAGCAAAACCTATCGCACTCATGTGCTCAGCCCCCGGCCCGGTCCCCCCGCCGCAACCGGGGTGCCTCCGAAGCCGCGTCCACGACAGGAGCGCCCGCGGCGTCTCCTTCCGCACGCCCGCTGTGCCCCTCGGTACCCTCCGGCCCGGAGGGGTCCACCCGGCCCGCCAGCTCCCGCGCCCAGCCGATCAGCCCCTCCACGCCGATCCCGTGCGGATCCGACGCCCGGAACCCCTCGGCGGCGGTGGCGCCCCGCCTCAACAGGCGCGCCCCGCCCGCCGCGTTGCCGCGAGCGGCATGGGTCAGCCCGACGGCCATCTGCGCGAGGCCGCGCCACAGTTCGCGCTCCGCGTCCGGCCCCGACTTCCAGGCGTCCTCGAACACCTCGTGGGCATGGAAGGGCATGCCCGCGTCCAGCAGCCGCTGGGCCTCGCGCACCGTCTCGTCGGGGGAACGCACCACACCCTCGGGCTGCCGCTCCACCCCCGGAGTCCCGTACGGCAGGGGGCGCCCCAGCCCGTCCCGGGGGCGCGCGTTGCGCGCCCGCCCTTCCTCGTCGCGGTCCCTGCGAGATTCGTCCACCCTCCGATTGTGCCTCGCACCTGCGGAGAACCACGGGAACCCTGTCCGCGGGCACCCGCGCGCGGATAGGCTCGGGGCTCTCCGCAACCACCCTGGGAAGGGGAGGCATGAAGCCGTCCCGGCCGTTGTACGAGCGCGATCATGAACTCGCCGCCGCCGCACAGGCGTTGGACGCCCTCTGCGGCGGGCAAGCAGCCGGCGGGCTGCTGGTCTTCAGCGGCGAAGCCGGCATCGGCAAGACCGCGCTGCTCGGCGAGATCCAGGCCATGGCCGCCGACCGCTGCACCGTCTGGTCCGCACGTGGCGGCGAGACGGTCACCTCGGTGCCGTTCCACGTCGTACGCCAACTCCTCCAGCCCGCACTGGACCAGTTCCCCGCCGACGAGACCCGCGCCCTGTTCGGGGACTGGTTCGAGATCGCCGCGCCCGCTCTGGGCCTGGCGGATCCCAGCGGCCCGCAGCCCGACCCCCAGGGCGTCAGGGACGGCCTCGACTACGTCGTGTCCCGGCTCGCTTCCCGCCTCAGTCACCGGCCGCTGCTCCTCATAGTGGACGACGCGCACTGGGCGGACGGCGAGTCCCTCGCCTGGCTCGCCGGCTTCACCGCTCGGCTGTCCGAACTGCCCGTACTCGTCGTCCAGGCGCACCGCCCTCAGGAACTCGCCGACCGCGACGCCGACTGGGCCGTCGCGAGAACGCCCGACAGCGGCGGCACGGCGGGCCACCCCGCCCTGATCCGGGTGGCGCTGCGCGCGCTCACCCCCGAGGCCACGGCCGACCTGGTGCGCGCCGGCCTGGGGGAGCACGCGGACGACCCCTTCTGCCGCGAGGTCTGGGCAGTCACCGGAGGCAATCCGTACGAAGCGGTCGAACTCGTCGCCAAGGCGCAGGACCGCGAACTGCCGCCGGTCGAGGAATCCGCAGGACTTCTGCGTGAACTCGGTGCGTCGGCGCGGGGCAGCGGGCTCGTCGCCCGCCTCGAACGCCTGGGTACGAACGCCAACCGCTTCGCCTGGGCGGCGGCCGTGCTCGGTACCGAGATCTCCCAGGAACTCGCCGCGACGCTCGCCGGTATGAGCTCGGCGGAGGCCGCCGACTGTACGGCGCGGCTGCGGGACGCCCGCATCGTCAGCGGCTTCGACCCGCTGGAATTCGTCCATCCGCTCATCGCCACCGCCGTGTACCGCTCCATCCCGCCGGCGACCCGCACCGCCATGCACGGACGGGCGGCGTGGGCGATCACCCAGGCCGGACTCGGAGCCGCGGCGGCCTCCCGCCATCTGCTCGAAGTCCATCCGGACGACGATCAGGAGCTGGTCGCGCAGCTCCGGGAGGCCGCACGGCAACACCTCGCGGTCGGCGCACCCGAAGCCGCCAGACGCTGCCTGGACCGTGCCCTGGACGCGCCGCCGCGTCCCCGCGACCGGGCGGTGCTGCTGTACGAACTGGGGTGCGCCACACTGCTCTCCTCACCGGCCACCACGGTGCAGCACCTGCGCGCGGCACTCGACACACCTGGCCTCGACGAGACACTCCGCATCGACGCCACCTTCCGGCTGGCCTCCGCTCTGTCCCACAACAACCAGCTCAAGGACGCGGCGCTCTCGCTGGCGGCCGAGGCGTCCCGGACCGCTCCCGGACCCGGCTTGATGCGTCTCCAGGCCGCCCACTTCCTGTGGGAGGGCATGCAGGCCACCGAGGACGACGGGCCCGGACGGTCTGCCCGCCTCGCCCGCAACGCGGACCACCTCAAGGGCCGCGACAACGCCGAGCGCGCCCTGCTCACCCTGAGGGCCTTCGACGCCATGCTCCGTGGCGAGAACGCCCAACTCGTCGTGGACTTCTGTGAACGCGCACTCGTCGACGGGCGGCCCGCGCGCGGCCTGGGCTGGACCGACTCGGAATGGGGCTTCGAACTCCCCGCGATGGTCGGCATCACCTACGCGTTCACGGACCAGCTCGACCGGGCCGAAGCACTCTTCGGCGAGGCCGTGCGTGCCTTCGAGATCTCCGGCTGGAGCGGCGCGCACCTCGCTTTCGCGCACACCCTCCTGGGCCTCACGCACCGCAGGCGCGGCCGTCTCGCCGAGGCCGAGGGCTTCCTGCGCGAAGGGCTGCGCCTCGCCGACCGGGCCGGCAGCGGGCTGCCCGTCCACTGGGACGCCACCTGCCTCCTCGTCGACACCCTGCTCGCCCGCGGCCGGACCGCGGAGGCCCGGCTGGTCGCCGACCGGTACGACTTCGGCCCGCCGTACCCCAGCGCCATGGTCCTGCCGGACGCCCCGTGCGTACGCGGGCGACTGCTGCTGGCCGAGGGGCGCACGGAGGAGGCAGTGGCGGAGCTGGAGTCGGCAGGCGCGGCGCTGGAACCGCGAGGCCGGTTCAACGGCGTCTGGGCGCCGTGGGCCGGGGACCTCGCCCGCGCGCTCGCCGACACCGACCCGGCCCGGGCCGCCCATCTGGCCACCCGGACGCGTGTCCACGCGGAACGCTTCGGTACCGACACGGCGATCGGCGAGGCCCTGCGCTGCGTAGCCGTCTTCGGGCCCGCGGAGGAGGCGGCCCACCTGCTTGCCGAGTCCGTACGCCACCTCGAGGCCTCCTCGTCCGCCTACGAGCACGCTCTGGCGCGCTTCGAGTACGGCACGGCGATCCGCTCCCATCGGGAGGTGGCCCTGGCCCAGAAGCTGGCCACGGCCTGCGGCGCGGAAGGGCTGGCGAGCCGCGCCCAGCAGGTACGGGCGTCGATCCGGTCCTCGGAGTGAGGTAATGTTTGTCCTGCGCCGCCGCCCGGGAAGACCGGGGGGAAGCGCATCGGGACGTAGCGCAGCTTGGTAGCGCACTTGACTGGGGGTCAAGGGGTCGCAGGTTCAAATCCTGTCGTCCCGACTCGAGAGAGTTGCAGGTCAGGGGCCGTGTCAGAGCAATCTGGCACGGCCCCTGACCCTTTTTTGCGGAGTCCGGCCGGGAAGCACTACTCCCCGCCGGCCGATGCCGTACGTGGTCAGGGTTGTCCGCCGCGCTCCAGGGGGATCTTCTCCCCTGCTTCGATCGCGACCGGCAGCCGGTTCTCGGCCGGGGGCAGCGGGCAGGTCGCCAGGTCCGTGTAGGCGCAGGGCAGGTTCGCCGCGCGGTTGAAGTCGAGGCTGACCCTGCCCTCGGCGTCGGGGGGCGCGATCTGCAGGGCACGGTTCGCGGCGTACGTGGTCACCCCGGAGGTCGCGTCCGTGAACAGTGCCATCAGGCTCCCGGGGCGTGTGCCGTTGAACGCCGTGAGCCGGTGGACCGTCCCGTCCAGCTCGAACTCGACCTGGCCGGGGGAGTCGTAGACGTGCTCCAGTCCCTCGACCGCCGCGCCGACCGTCACCGCCCGCGGGAGGCCGAAGGGCACGAAGCGGCCGGTGCGGAGCCATCGGGGGTCGGGGGCGTACGCAGGAGTCCGGGTGAAGGCGGTGCGGAGCACGCTCCCGGGGTGGCGGGGACGCAGGATGTCGTGTCCGCCGCGCTTGGCGACCTCGATCACCGCGTCGCCGAAGCCGGGATACACACTGTCCCGCTCGCCGATGACGCCGAAGTCGTACCGTCCGTGGACCGCCACGCCGTCGACCGTGAGTTCCTCGCCCTCCGCCAGTTCGACCACCACTCCGCCGACTGTGCTCGACCACGCTCCCGGGGCGTCCTCGAAGCGCTCGGGTTCGGCGCCCAGCCAGCGCAGACTCGTGATGGCGAGAAAGCCGTGAGGCCCGGCGAGCACCTCCTCGTGTTCACGGTGCCACTGCTCCCATTCCCGGACGAAATCCGCGTGATCGACGACTTGGGCGGTCATGTTCGCTCCTTCGTGTGGATGTTCGCGGTCCGGCCCGAGCCGGCTTCTTCCGTGCTTTCCCAGGGCAAGGATTCGCCGGCCGGACGTTTCACAGGCGCTTGCCGTAGCAGACACCGAACGGGTCGGTGTCGTAGGGCGGGTAGCAGGGGATCCGGCGCCATCCCTGCCGTTCGTAGAGCCCTATGGCCTCCGGCTGCAGCTTGCCGGTCTGCAGGAAGAGCCGGGCGACGCCGAGCGCCCGGGCACTGGTCTCCACGGCGTCGAGCGCCGCCCTGGCCAGGCCACGCCCACGGTGCTCGTCGTGCACGTAGACGCGTTTGACCTCGTAGAGGTCCGCGCCGTCGCTGCGGTGGAGCAGCCTCAGGGAGGCCGTCGCCAGCGGTCCGGCCCCCTCGTAGGCCAGCCAGGTCACCGCGATCTCACGGGCGTTCGGCGGCCCGGCCCGCCGACCCGCACGCTCGGCGTCGAACGGCGCGTAACGGGGCCGCAGTTCGGCATCCATCCGGCGGCGCAGCGCCAGCGCGTCGGGGTGGTCCCAGTCGGTGGCGACCCACCGAACGGTGCCGTCGCGCGGGGGTGCGGCCTCGGTCCTGAGGGCGGTCGAGGGCAGGTCCGCACGGTCCCGCGGAGCCGCGGCGAGATTGCCTCGCGGTGACTGGAGACGGGCCGGTCCGACGCCCGATGCGAGGACGTCGGTATCGAGGGGGCGCGCGCGGCGGTGCTGGGGGCGTGGTCCGGACATGGGCGTCTCCAGGACGAGGGGGAGGATGCCCGGCACGACGGCGACCTGAGAAGACAAGGGGGAGTGTGGAAGCAGCAGGTCCGGCCGTGATGCGGGCGGGTCAGGCAGTGACGACGTCAGGCCTGACAGACGGCGCTGGAGACGCGGTGCAGATCGATGTGCCGGCGGGCCGCGAAGCGGGGGCGGAAGAAACCGGTGTAGCGCGTGCCGGCAGCCCGGCTCGGGGGCGTGGCCCCGGCGGCAGTCGGCTGGTGCGGCATGAGTGGCGAGGTCCTCTCGAACACGTGGCATCGCCCCGAGGACGACGCCACGCAACGTACCAGCTCGAACACCGGTGTGAGAAGGACGCTTTGGGCCGGTGGGCGGAGCCCGTCGGGCACGACGCGCCGATCGGGGTCCGCCCGGCCACGGCCGACGGCACGGCATTGTTCATACGTGGTCGAACGGTTAACGTGAAGTGAGATCACACGCATCAGCAGCGACTCCTGAGCCGCTGACCGACCCCAGAGCTGTGAGGTGACCGGCGTGCAGGCGCGACCCTTCCGCGAGCGCGACGACCGCATGCCGCACCACGCCGGGGCCCTCGCACCGCTGGTGGCCCGGCGCCATGTCGACCTGCTCAGGGTGAGCAGCGCGCTGTGTCCGGGGACCTCTTCGCGCCGCTGAACGCATGGGCGCTGTGCGTGCCTTCTGTTCCGCCGTCCGAACACGTGCCTCTCAGTCACCGGCGGGCCCCGCGCATCCCTTTCCTCCCGCGTCGGCGCCTCTCGGATGCCCGTGTCGCGTTTCGGCCCGGCCGCACGCCTGACCGATGGGGCCATCGCGCCCAGGAGCCTCGCCGGCAGAGGTGTTCGCGGCCCTGCGGGTCCATGACCACCTGATCGAGCGTCGCACTCGCCGCGGCGCCGTTGCTGTTCCGGCAGCCGCGCATCAGCGCCGTCGGCTCTTCGTGACCAGGCGGCTCTGTCGCCCTCCAGACTCCCGCTCCCGCGCGCCCGTCCGCTCCGTCCTCCGCCAATCCCTCTTCCCTCGAACGCACTTCGACCGGAGGTACATCCCATGACCGACCGTGAAGCCGGGCCGGCCGGCCTGCATCTCGCCCTGGAAGCCGACGGCGACGGCGCCCACCCCGCCGCATGGAGGCACTCGGGGCGCCCACCGGGTGCCGTCCTGACCCCCGGTGCGGTGCGCGACGTCGTCCTCGCAGCCGAGGACGCGGGCTTCGCCCTCGTCACCTTCGCCGACTCGCCGCTGCCGCCCGGTGCCGGCCCAGGGGCGGCCGGTCGGCTGGAAGCCGGCACCCGTGCCTCGTACGCCGCGCCGCTCACCGAGCGGACAGGCCTCGCGCCCACCCTGCACCTCACCACCACGGAACCGTTCCATCTGGCCACCCAGCTGGCGAGCCTGGACCACGCCTCGCACGGCAGGGCCGGCTGGGTGGTCGGCGCGGCGGCGGACGAGGCCGCCCTCGCCGGCGTCGGGAGAACGGCACTTTCCGCTGCCGAGCTGGTCCGCGAGACCGCCGATGTCATCGACACCGCCCGCGCCCTGTGGGACTCGTGGGAGGACGACGCGGTCATCAAGGATGTGGCGACCGGCCGCTTCCTGGACGCGCGACGGGTTCATCACATCGACTTCGAGGGCGAGTCCTTCACCGTCAAAGGGCCTCTGATCACTCCGCGTCCGCCGCAGGGCCAGATCGTCGTCCTGGCTCCGGACACGCTCGATGCCGACGCGCGCGCCGACGTGGTCCTGGTCGCGCGGCCCGATCCAGCGTCGGTCGCGGCCCGCGCGGCCACGGCCAGGGAAGCGGGCGCCCCACTGGTCTTCGCCGAGGTGGAGGTGCTCCTCGACGCGGCAGTCCCGGCCGCGGACCGGCTCGCCGAGCTGAACGGCGCCGCCGAATGGCCGGGGTCAGGGCGGCTGCGCCATGTGGGGTCCCCGGACTCCCTGCTGGACCTGTTGCGTGAGCTCGCGGAGTCGGTGGACGGAGTCAGGCTGCACCCGGCCGTACTCGCCGTCGACCTGCCGGTTCTGGCCGAGCGAGTGCTGCCGAAGCAGGCCGGGGCGAGGCGGCGCGCGCCCCGGGCCGGCAGCACACTGCGCGAGGTGCTCGGCCTTCCCCGTCCCGTCAGCCGGTTCGCCGCCCCGGCGGCCACGAGCGCCTGAGGTGAATGTCATGACCGAACAGAATCCCCGCCCGCAGCTCCACCTGGGCGTGTTCTTCACAGGCGTCGGGCCCCAACTGATCTGGGCCGATCCACAAGCGCCCTCGCACACGGCGTTCGAGACGTTCGTCGAGATCGCACAGGTCCTGGAGCGAGGCCTGTTCGACGCGTTCTTCCTCGGGGAGGGCCTGAGAGTCCGGGAGAACCGCGGCAAGGTCTTCGACCTCGACGTGGCCGGCCGGCCGGACGCGATCACTCAGCTCGCCGCGCTCGCCGCCGTCACCGAGCGCATCGGCCTGGTGGCCACCCAGAACACCACCTACAACTATCCGGCCGACCTGGCCCGCCGGCTGGCAAGCCTGGACCTGCTGTCGGACGGCCGGGCGGGATGGAACATCGTCACCACCGACAACGCCTGGACCGGAGCCAACTTCCGCCATGGAGGCTGGCTGGAGCACGAGCGCCGCTACGAGCGCGCAGGACAGTTCGTCGAAGCGGCCAAGGAGCTGTGGGCGTCCTGGGAACCGGACGGCGTCGCGCCCGACAGCCGCGCCGCGAGCTGGGCGCGGCCCGGCTCGATCAGCCCGGTGGAGCGGGACAGCGATCTCGTGCGGCTACGTGCGACCGCCACCGTGCCGGGCAGCCGCCAGGGCCGCCCGGTGCTGTTCCAGGCCGGTGACTCCGACGGCGGCCGTGAACTCGCCGCCCGCCATGCCGACGTGGTCTTCTCCGCCAACACCGAGTACGGCAAGGCCGTGGCCTACGCCGCCGATCTGCGGGACCGCCTGTCCCGCCACGGCCGGACGCCGGACTCGCTGCGGATCCTGCCGGGCGCGAGCGTGGTCCTCGGCGACACCGCGGCCGAGGCGGAGGAGAAGGCGCGCTGGGTGCGAGGTGAGCAGGTCAACGGGGTGCGGGCCATCGCCTTCCTCGAGCAGTACTGGGGCGCCGACCTCTCGGCCTACGACCCGGACGGCCCGCTGCCCGACATCGAGCCCAGTGAGCAGGAACTCGACCCTTCGCGCGGCACGATCTCCATCGAGCTGCGCAGCGGCAAGCAGACCGTGATACGGAAGTGGCGAGATCTGGCGGCGGAACGGAGCCTTTCCATACGACAGCTGGTGCTCGAGGTGGCCCCGGGGCACCCGTCGTTCGTCGGCACCCCATCAGCCGTCGCCGACGAGTGGACCCGCTACGTCACCACCCGCGCCGTGGACGGCTTCAACCTCCTGCCGCACCTGCTTCCGGCCTCCGTCACGGACATCGTCGACAAGCTCGTCCCGGAACTCCAGGAACGCGGGGTCTACCGCACCGAATACCGGGGCACCACCCTGCGTGAGCACCTCGACCTCCCCCCGCTGGGGTGAGACCCGCGTGTCGAGCGGACAGCGGCTGTCCGGGCCCTCGGCCCGGACCCCGTCGCACACGGTTGCGGCCTGCGGGGGTTCGGTGACCCGCCTGCGGCAGGAGGTGAACTGAGGCCGGAGGAACCGGGCCCGGGCCCGGGAGTGACCGTCCCGTGCTCCGTGGCCTGGATCCGGGCCGCCCTCGGCGCCTCGGATCCAGGCCCCTGCCAGGCTGGACGGGCCGGCCGGCGAGGGCGTGGCCGGGGAGACCGGTCCCGGCAGCACGTGCTGATGCCCGTCCCGGAGCCGCCCGGTCGCGGGGGAGTGCCTCAGCCGTGGGCGTCCGCCTTCTCGGCCGGCCCCGGCCCGTCCGTCTCGGCCTGCCCGGCCTGCGCGGCCTGCCCGTCCGTCTCGGCCTGCCTGGCCTGCGCGGCCTGCCCGTCCGTCTCGGCCTGCCTGGCCTGCGCGGCCTTCTCCGCCTTCTTCGACGCCGCGAGGCTGGTGATCGTCGTGATCACCAGCACGCCGCAGATGACGCCCAGTGAGACCGGAAGGGATATCTCGGGCACGTGCAGGCTCGTCGTCTCGTGGATGCCGTGCAGGACCAGCTTCACCCCGATGAAGGCGAGGATGACCGACAGGCCGTACGAGAGGTGGACCAGCTTCTTCAGCAGGCCGACGATGAGGAAGTACAGCTGGCGCAGACCCATCAGCGCGAAGGCGTTGGCCGTGAAGACGATGTACGGGTCCTGGGTCAGGCCGAAGATCGCCGGGATCGAGTCCACGGCGAAGAGCACGTCCGTGACACCGATCGCCAGCATGACGATCAGCATCGGGGTGGCCAGCCGCTTGCCGTTCTCGCGGACGACCATCTTCGTGCCGTGCCACTTGTCGGTGGAGGGCAGGCGCCGCTCGATGGCCTTCATCAGGCGGCCCTCCTCCCAGTCCTCGTCCTCCTCGCCGGCCCGGGCTTCCTGGATGAGCTTCCAGGCGGTCCAGATGAGGAAGGCGCCGAAGATGAAGAAGACCCAGGCGAACGAGGCGATCGCGGCGGCGCCAGCGGCGATGAACACGGCGCGCAGCGCCAGCGCGATCAGTACGCCGATCATCAGCACGCGCTGCTGGTAGATTGTCGGGACCGCGAACTTCGCCATGATCAGCACGAAGACGAAGAGATTGTCGACACTGAGCGACTTCTCGGTGACGTAGCCCGCGAAGAACTCGCCGGAAGCCTGTCCACTGCCCCAGATCAGCAGGCCCACGCCGAAGAGTGTGGCGAGAACGATCCAGACGATCGTCCAGATGCCCGCTTCCTTGATCGAGACTTCGTGCGGCTTGCGGCCGCCTATGAAGAAGTCGGCCGCGACGAGTGCACACAGTCCGCCAACTGTGAGCACCCACATGGTCGTTGAGACGTCCAACCCCGGTCCCTCCCTATCCCGTGAGCCGCCCACGGTATAGGGATGACCAAGAAAGCGTAAAGCAATGGTCGAGAACCCCTGGTCACGGCAGTACGCCCATGGCCCGTGAGAGCGCCGGGCGGACGGCAGGGGGGTACGAAACCGGGCTCCGGGCCTGGAACGGTGAAGGCGTGGTGCGGCTTCTCGACCACGGGGGCGGCTCCAGGCGGCTGGGACGGCTGGAGGGTGCCCGCACGCTCACTGCGCTCGAGGCCCCTCCGCCGTGGCGGACCGTGCCGGGGGCCACCGCCCCCGGCACGACCACGTCAGGTCCCCGCCGCGAGCACCGTGTCGATCTCCCGCACGAACGGCTCCAGATCACCCGGATTGCGCGAGGTGATCAGAGTCCAGCCGCCTGAACCGTCGGTCACGACCGGTTCGTCGGTCCACTCGCCTCCCGCGTTGCGGATGTCGGTCCGCAGCGAGGCGTAGGAGGTCATCCGCTTGTCCGCGACGACGCCCGCCTCGACCAGCGCCCAGGGGCCGTGGCAGATCGCCGCGACCGGGCGTCCGGAGTCCGTGAAGGACCGGACGATGCCGGTGGCGGCGCTCTGGAGGCGCAGGGTGTCGGCGTTCAGGGTGCCGCCCGGGATGAGCAGCAGGTCGTAGGCGGCGGGGTCGGCGTCGGCCAGTGTGAGGTCGGGCCGGACGGTCTTCCCCGGATCCTTGTCGCCGACCAGCGTCACGATGTCGTCCATCGACACGGCCGCGACGTCGACCTGGGCTCCGGCGCCGCGGAGGCGATCGACGGGCACCAGGAGTTCGTCCTGTTCCACACCGTAGTTGGTGACCACGGCCAGTACCTTCCGCTGGTTCACGCTGTTGTCGGTCATCGGCTGTCACCTTTCCTCCGGCGGCCCACCGGGTTGTGGTCCGCGTTCGTGGCGTTCCCCTGATCAGCGGGGGTATGCGTCCCGGGCCCGGGCCCGGGCCCGGGACGAGCGGCATCCGGGACCCTCAGACCCCGTCGTCGTCCTGGATGTGAACCGCCGCCTCCTCGGCGGAGGCCGCGCCGCCGTCGATACCGACGTCGCGGCCCAGCACCCTGTTGTTGCGCTCGAGGCCTGACTCCTCGTCGGCCGCCGCGACGCGTCCGGCGCGCCGGTCACCCGCGTCGTCCTCCTCCGGACCGTTGTCCTCCGGCCCGTCGTCGGCGCCGTCCGCGAGCGGGTCCTCCTCGGGGACCTCCTGCGCGAGGCGGCGTTCGAGGGACTCGCCCTCCCTCTGCTCCTCACCGGTCGTGCCGTACTTCGACACGCCGAGGGGCTTCTCCGGCGGCGAGTACCCCGTGTCGAGCGTGTCGTCCATATCGGGCTCGTCGATCACGTTCTGCGGATCGAGGTCGTCCGTCGGCCTGTTGTCCGCGTCGGACCCGTCCGGCTGGTAGACGTCGTCACCGCGTCCTGCTTCCGACATCGGGCTGCTCCTTCCCTCGAGGCTGTCGTATCCGCCGTCGCCCGTACCAGGGCCGTGCGGCGTCGCCGCTCTCCTGCCCACGTGCGCGCATCTCAGTGATGCGATCCGCCCCGGTGGCCGCTCGTCCGGCCGGCCACCCAGGTTCGACCACCGTGCGGTGCAGAAGTCCTGGTCAGGCCCATCGAGGTCCTGCCCCGTCCGCCCCGGCAGCTTATGACCGATGCCCGGACGCTGCGACCGGGGCGGGCCGGCCACACCGTGTGGGAGGGGCGGCAGAGGCGGTGTGCCCGGTGGCAGGTCTGGAGGAGCCAGGAGGGGGCAGACGGCGAACGCCGGGGTGCGCCCCGGCCGCACTCTCAGCCCGAGGTCCACCGAATCGAATCGACGGGAACGCCATGCCGACCGACACACCGGAAAGACGCACGGTCCTCCCTGGCAGGGGGCGGCACGCAGGGGACGTGCCGCCCCCTGCCAGGGAGGACGCCCCGTCCCCGCCGCCCGGGTCCTCCGTGGAACGCCAGGGCGGTGCCCCGGAGACCGCCGGGGGCATGAGCAGGGCGGTGGGGATCATCGCGTCGACGTCGGTCTGCCAGGCCGCCCTGATGGTGGGCCTCGGGCTCCTGGTCACCGGGCCCGCCGCCCGGGTATGGCCACTGACGTCCGAGGACGAGGTGACCGACGCCCTGGAGCGGGCCCGGACCGGCACGCTGGACACGGTGTCCCTCGTCGTGTCCGAGGCCGGCAACACGATCACGGTCGTCCTCGGCACCCTCCTCTCCTGCCTCGTCCTGCTCGTGGTCCCCCGGCTTCCCCGGTGGCGGGACGCGCTGTTCCTGGCTGTGGCCGTGTCACTGCAGTCCCTGGTCTTCCTGGTCATCACCGAAGCGGTGGACCGTACCCGGCCGGATGTCGAACGGCTCGACGCCTCGCCCCCCACCTCCAGCTACACCTCCGGACACACCGGTGCGGCGACAGCCCTCTACGCCGGCCTCGCGGTCCTGGTCCTGCACCGGACGAAGGGCCCGTGGCGCAGGCCCGTGGCTGCGCTGCTGCTGCTGCTCCTGCCCCTGCTGGTGGGGGTGGCCAGGGCGTACCGGGGGATGCACCATCCGACGGACATCGCTGGAGGTCTGCTCAACGGAGGACTCTCCCTGCTGATCGTCGGCCGCGCCCTGCTGGCCGGACCGCATGTGCCCGCCGGTGCGCCCGCGGGCACGGGCGGCCGTCGGACACCGGCCCCCCGGAAGCCGGAGGAGGATGCTCCCGGCCGCACCACCGTGGTCTTCAACCCCACCGTCACCGACGAGGCGGCCCGCGCCGGCCTCCGACGGGTCCTCGAGGAGCACGGGCGTCACGGAGCGGACTTCGTACCGACCACGGCCGACGACCCGGGACAGGGCCAGACGGCACGCGCCGTGCGGGAAGGAGCGTCACTCGTCGTGGTCTGCGGCGGTGACGGGACGGTCCGCGCGGCCGCGGAGGCGCTGGCCGGCACGGGCGTGGCGCTCGCGGTGGTGCCCTGCGGTACGGGGAACCTCCTGGCCCGCAACCTGGGTCTTCCGGTGAAGCCGGCGCAGGCGCTGGCCGTCGCGCTGCGCGGTGCTCCCCACCGCATCGACCTCGGGCGGATCGAGGGCGACGGAATGGCGCCCGCTCACTTCACGGTGATGTCGGGGGCGGGGCTCGACGCCGCGATGCTGGAGAGCACCAGTGACCGCGCCAAGGCCGTGCTCGGCTGGCCCGCCTACGCGATGGCCGGCCTGCGTGAGCTGCGCGCACCCCGGATGCGCCTGACGGTCCGTATCGACGGAGCACGGCCGCTGCGGCGCACCGCCCGGATGGTGCTCGTGGCCAACACCGGAAAGGTGCAGGGCGGGGCAGCCCTGGTGCCGGAGGCGAGACCCGACGACGGCCTCCTCGACCTCATGATCCTCGACCCACGCGGACCCGCCGGCTGGCTGGGTGCCGTCGCGGCGCTGGTGCGCCGCCGGCCCGTGGGACACTCCGGCCGTGCGGGCGGCCCCCGCCCCGTGGAGTACTTCACCTTCCGCCACGCGGACATCCGCTTCGAGACACCCCAGCAGCGTGAGCTGGACGGCGACCTCGTGATCCCGGGCCGGCGCCTCACCGCCGAGGTCAGGCCCGGGGCGCTGACCGTGCTCATGCCCGAAATAGGAGAGTGAGATGGGCACCGCCACCAGGGTCCCGCAGACCCGCGACATGGTCGGCAGCGAACTGTCCGGGGACGAGGCGCTCGCCGCCCTGCGGCGCTACGGCCGCTGGCCGCTGCTGCGCGACTCGTTCGTCCGCTTCCGGTACGCCGACGGCTTCAGCCACTCCCGGGCGCTGGCCCTGCAGACCGTCCTGGCCGTGGTGCCTCTGGTCATCGCCTTCGTCGGACTGTCCACCGCCCTGCACACGGAGAACCTGGGCAGGGTGGCGGAACTGACGATCCACCGGATCACGGCGGGGCCGAGCGCCGAGGTGGTTCAGGACGCGCTGGACCGCAGCCGCCAGAGGGCCGACGACGGTGCCCAGCTCGCCCTGTGGTTCGGGCTGGTCTTCTCCCTGACCAACACGACGACGGCGATGTGCCAGATAGAGCGCGGCGCCAACCGCATCTACGGCGTCGAGCGTGACCGGGTCTTCCACCTGAAGTACCTGAGGGGGCTGGTGATGTCGATGACCGCCGGTATCCCGCTCGGCGTCGGTTTCGTCGCGATGGTGGCCGGCGGCGACCTGGTGGCCGCCGTGGTCGACGTGTACGACCTCGGCGCCGGCGCCCGCTCCGCCTGGGACCTGCTGCGCTGGCCCGCGGGGTTGGTCCTCGTCCTCATCTCGGCGAGCGCGATCTTCCGCCGCTCGCCGAGGCGCAGGCAGCCGGGCTACACCTGGCTGGCCTTCGGAGCCGCCGTGTACCTGGTGCTGTGGACCACGCTGACCTGGCTGCTCAGCCTCTATCTCGAGGTCAGCGGTTCGTTCGACACGGTGTACGGCCCGCTCACGGCCTTCATGTCCCTGCTGCTCTGGGCCTACCTCACCTCCATAGCCCTCTTCCTCGGCCTCTCCTTCGCCGCCCAGCTGGAGGCGGTGCGGGCCAGGCGGCCCGGTCCCGTACAACCCGACCCAGGAGCCTGAATGACTGCCCGACCCGCTGCCCCGGCCCGACGACGGAGCCGCCGGGATGCCGACCGCAGATTCGGGGTCCGGCTCTTCGGATCCGCAGCCGTGGCCGCGGTCGCCGCCGTCCTCTTCGGCCTCCTGCTCGTCCTCGTGGAGAGTGGATGGCATCCGCTGCGGCGCGTCGACGCGGGCGCTGCCCGGTGGCTGAACCGGACGGCTCTCGACCATCCGGCATGGACGGGCACCCTGCGCTTCTTCTCCGACGTGGTGTGGGACCCCGTGACCCTGCGCGCAGCGGTCGCGGTGCTCACCCTGTGGCTGGTGCACCGCCGAGCCTGGCGTCTGGCCGCGTGGTCGGCCGTCACCGCGGTGGCCGGAGGGCTGACAGGTCTCCTGGTGAAGATCGTCGTGGAGCGGGCGAGGCCCGACCTGCCGGACCCGGTGGCGCACGCCCCCGGGTTCTCGTTCCCCTCAGGCCACGCCATGACCGCCACCACCTCGTTCGCCATCCTGCTGCTCGTCCTCCTGCCGGTGGTGCGCCGAGGCCTCCGTCCCCTGTTCTGGGCCGTGGCGGTCCTCTCGGTACTGGGGGTCGGATTCACCCGTATAGCGCTCGGAGTCCACTGGTTCAGCGACGTGCTCGGAGGCTGGACGCTCGGGCTGGCGGTGGTGGCCCTCACCGGCTGGGCTTTCGAGGCCTGGCGCGCCGACGCGGGCCTGGGCCGGACCGAGGTGGCCGAAGGCCTGGAGCCGGAGCTCAGCGGTGACGATCCCGAGGCGCCGGGCCCCGCACGGTGACGATCCCGGGGTCAGGCCCCTACCCGGCGAAGGGAACGTTTGTTCTAATGCCCGGGTAGGCTTGTCCGCATGACCGCTCATCTCCAGGGTTCGCTGTTCGACCAGGCCGACCGCCCGCACCTGGGCCGTCTCACCGGGGTGCGCAGGACCGTCCTCGGCGACGGGGCGTGGATCGACCTGCTGCCGGGCTGGCTGAGCGGTGCGGACGAGCTCTTCGCCGAACTCGCGGCAGCGGTGCCCTGGCGGGCGGAGCGCAGGCAGATGTACGACCGGACGGTCGACGTGCCCCGGCTGCTCGCCTTCTACCGCACCCAGGACGCCCTGCCGAACCCCGTACTGGACGAGGCCCGGGACGCGCTGTCCTCCCACTACGGTGACGAACTGGGCGAACCCTTCACCACGGCCGGGCTCTGCTACTACCGGGACGGGCGCGACAGCGTCGCGTGGCACGGTGACCTGACCGGACGCAGCTCGCACGAGGACACCATGGTGGCGATCCTCTCCCTCGGGGCCCCTCGTGATCTGCTCCTGCGTCCGTGCCGAGGCGGCGACACCGTACGCCGGCCGCTGGGCCACGGCGACCTGATCGTCATGGGCGGCTCCTGCCAGCGCACCTGGCAGCACGCGATCCCCAAGACCGCGCACGCCAGGGGGCCGCGTATCAGCGTCCAGTACCGCCCCCGAGGAGTGCGCTGACGCCGGGCGACAGCCCGGAGACGCCGCCCCGGCAGACGGTCCGCATGTCCGCCGTCTGCCAGGGCACGCGCTGTGGAGTGCCCGGAACACGTCTTACCGAAGGGACACCCACATGCCGCAGGTACAGCGCAAGAACATCTTCGTCGTCGGCCTGGACGACTCCAACCTGCCGATGCTGGAGGCGGTACCGGACGCCGACGCCTACCGGTTCCACCGCCTGCTGACCGTCGGGGAGCTGCAGGAGGGCGAGGTTTCCGTGCCCGACCTGATGGACCGTGCCCGAGCCGTTCTCGACGCGCACGAAGGCAGCATCGACGCCATCGTCGGGTACTGGGACTTCCCGGTGAGCACCCTCGTCCCGATGCTCGGCAAGGAGTACGGAGTGCGTACGACCAGTCTCGAATCCGTCGTCAAGTGCGAGCACAAGTACTGGAGCCGGCTCGAACAGCAGAAGGTCATCGACGAGTACCCGCGCTTCGGCCGGGTGGACCTCGACACGGAGGATCCCGAGCCGCCCGAGGGTGTGAACTTCCCCATGTGGCTCAAGCCGGCCCTCGCCTATTCGTCCGAGCTGGCCTTCGGCGTCTCGGACATGACGGAGTTCCGCAAGGCCGTCGACGAGATCCGGGCAGGCATAAGCCGGGTCGGCAGGCCCTTCGACTCCGTACTCGGCCTGCTGGAACTCCCCCCGGAGATGGAGGGAGTAGGGGGCGAGGTCTGCCTGGCGGAGGAGGCGATGACCGGGATCCAGGTGGCCGTCGAGGGTTACGTGTACAAGGGCGAGGCGCATGTGTACGGCGTCCTTGACTCGATCAACTACCCGGCCTCCCCGTGCTTCCTGCGCCATCAGTACCCGAGCGGCCTCCCCGCCCCGGTCATCCGCAAGCTGCACGAGGTCAGCGAGCGGACCATGCGCCAGATCGGCATGGAGTCGGCCACCTTCAGCATCGAGTACTTCTACGACCCGAAGACCCAGGACATCAGCCTGCTGGAGATCAACCCGCGGCACTCGCAGTCCCACGCCGAACTCTTCGACTACGTCGACGGCGCCCCCAACCACCACCGCATGATCAGCCTCGCGCTGGACCGCGACCCGGCACTCCCGGGCGGCAAGGGCCCGTACGCCGTGGCCGCCAAGTGGTACTACCGCTGGTTCGGTGACGGGAAGGTGCACGAGGTGCCCACCCCGGAGCGCATCGCCGCCATCGAGCGCGAGATACCCGGCGTGCGTATCGACGTCGTACCCGAGGAGGGCCAGAAGCTCTCCACCGTCTCCCAGCAGGACAGCTACAGCTACGAGGTGGCACACATCTTCACCGGGGGCGACGACGAGGAGGACCTGCGTCGCAAGTTCGACCGGTGCGTTGCCGCCCTCGGACTCACCTTCGACGAGACCGAGCCGGGAGGCCGCGGCACGAAGACCCGGTGAGCCCGTCAGGTCCGGCACGACGAAAGGAGGTCGCCCAGGCATGCGCTACGTCGACCAGCTGCCCTGCGCGATCCAGGAAGAGAAGCACGTCACGATCCCCATGGAGGACGGAGTCAAGCTCTCCGCACGGATCTGGCGTCCCACCGCCTCCGACGCGGAGCCCGTACCGGCCGTTCTGGAGTACATCCCGTACCGGAAGAACGACCTCACTTCCACGCGCGACGCCATCAACCATCCCTACGTCGCAGGCCACGGCTACGCGTGCGTGCGTGTCGACCTGCGGGGGACCGGCGAGTCGGAGGGGGTGCTGCTGGACGAGTACCTGGAACAGGAGCAGAGCGACGCCGAGGCGGTGCTGGCCTGGATGGCCGAGCAGCCCTGGTGCGACGGCAACACCGGGATGACGGGCATCTCCTGGGGAGCCTTCGCCGCCCTCCAGACGGCCGCGCGCAGGCCGCCGAGCCTGCGCGCCATCTGCATCGCGTCGTTCACCGACGACAGGTACGCGGACGACATGCACTACCTCGGCGGCGCGATGCTGTCCGACAACCTGGCCGAGGCCGGGACGATGTTCGCCTACGCCACGTGCCCGCCCGATCCGGCCGTGGTCGGTGAACGCTGGCGGGAGATGTGGCGGGAACGGCTCGACGCCGCACGCCCCTGGGTCCTCGAATGGCTGCGCCACCAGCAACGGGACGACTACTGGCGCCACGCCAGCCTCAGCGAGGACTACTCGGCCCTGCGCTGCCCGGTGCTCGCCTCCAGCGGCTGGGCGGACGGCTACTCCAACGCGGTGACCCGGCTGCTGAGCAACGTCGACGTGCCCCGCAAGGGACTGATCGGCCCCTGGTCGCACAAGCTCCCGCACCTCGGCGAGCCGGGACCGGCCATCGGATACCTCCAGGAAGTGGTCCGCTGGTGGGACCACTGGCTCAAGGGCGTCGACAACGGCGTGATGGACGGCCCCATGCTCAAGGCGTGGATGCAGGAGAGCGTGCCGCCCTCGACCTCGTACGAGGAACGGCCGGGCCGCTGGGTCGGTGAGCCCTCCTGGCCCTCCCCGAACATCGGCGAAGCCGTCTTCCCGCTGCGCGACGGGGCCCTCGGGATGCCGGACGGGAGCATGGAGCAGGAGGACCGGGTCCGGACCGTGCAGTCGCCGCTGTCCGTCGGTCAGTTCGCCGGCAAATGGGCCTCGTACAACGCTCCGCCGGACCTGCCCTACGACCAGCGCGAGGAGGACGGCGGCTCGCTCGTCTTCCAGACCGAGCCGCTGCCCGAGCGGATCGAGATCCTCGGCGCACCCGTCGTCGTCGTGGAGGTGGCCGCGGACGCCCCGGTCGCGCAGGTGAACGTCAGGCTGTCCGACGTGGCCCCGGACGGGCGCTCGACCCGCGTCACGTACGGGGTGCTCAACCTCACCCACCGCGACCGCGAGGAGGCACCGGAGGCACTGGAGCCGGGCAGGCGCTACCGGGTGCGGGTACCACTCCACGGTGTCGCGCAGGCGTTCCCTCCCGGGCACCGCATCCGGCTGTCACTGTCCACCTCGTACTGGCCGCTCGTGTGGCCGGCGCCCGGACCCGCACTGCTCAGCGTGTACGAGAAGGGCAGCGCCCTCACCCTGCCGGTCCGCCCGGACGACGTACCCGAGGACAAGGCACTGCGCCCCTTCGGTGAGCCCGAGGGCTGCGCGCCCCCGGCCGTGACCCGGCTGAGTGAGCCGGAGCAGGCGTGGACCGTCTCCAGGGACCTCGTGAACTACCGGTCGGTTCTCGACATCGTGAAGGACCGCGGACTCCAGCGGTACGAGGACAACGGGATCGAGACCGGGCTGAGGGCCTGCGAGAAGTACAGCTGGGTCGGCGAGGACTTCGGATCCGTGCGCGGTGAGTCGGCCTGGGAGATGCGCTTCGGCCGTCCCGGCTGGGACGTCCGGGTGGAGACGCGGACCGTGCTGACCTCGGACGAGGACACCTTCCACGTGGACGCCACGCTCGACGGATACGAGGGCGGCCGCCGGGTGTTCTCCCGCACCTGGAACGAACAGATCCCCAGGGAGAACGTCTGACCCACATCCCCGAAAGACGCTGCCGAACGAGTGACGGCACTGTACCTGCCGTGGCAGGGGTGCCCTGCCACGGCAGGTATACGTGTGCCCGGGCAGCTTGCCGCGCCTTGTCACCGGCACGCCGGTCCGGCGACGGGCTACATCTCAGGAGGACGAAGAAGTGACGGAGAACAAGGGAAACAAGCCGATTCCCGGCGCGCCCAGCAGCATGCCCCCGTCGGCGGACGAGCCGACCGCCCCCCGCGAGCCGCTGCCCCCCAAGGACGACCAGACCGGCCCCGAGACGGTGAGTCCGACCGGTCAGCCGACCGGAGCGGACCAGGCACGCAACGCCCAGAGCGGTGCCTACCTGACCACGGCACAGGGCGCCCGGCTGTACGACACCGACCATTCCCTGAAGGCCGGCCCCCGTGGCCCGGTCCTGCTCCAGGACCACCATCTGCGGGAGAAGATCACCCACTTCGACCACGAGCGCATCCCGGAGCGTGTGGTGCACGCCCGTGGTGCCGCGGCCCACGGGGTGTTCCGCGGATACGGGAGCGCGGCGAAGATCTCCAAGGCCGCCTTCCTGGCGAAGGACGTGGAGACCCCGGTCTTCGTGAGGTTCTCCACCGTGCTCGGCTCACGCGGGTCGGCCGACACCGTGCGCGACACCCGGGGCTTCGCCACGAAGTTCTACACCGAGGAGGGTGTCTTCGACCTCGTCGGGAACAACATCCCGGTGTTCTTCATCCAGGACGCCATCAAGTTCCCCGACGTCATCCACGCCGGCAAGCCGCATCCCGACCGGGAGATCCCGCAGGCACAGAGCGCCCACGACACGTTCTGGGACTTCGTGACCCTGCACTCCGAGGCGACGCACCACACCCTGTGGAACATGTCCGACCGGGGTATCCCGCGCTCGTACCGCACGATGGAGGGCTTCGGCGTCCACACCTTCCGGCTGGTCGACGCCGAAGGCGCCTCCACCCTGGTCAAGTTCCACTGGAAGCCCAAGCTGGGTGTCCACTCCCAGGTCTGGGAGGAGGCCCAGATCGCGAGCGGCGTCGATCCGGACTTCCACCGCCGGGACCTTGCCGACGCCATCGAGGCCGGCGCCTTCCCGCAGTGGGAGCTGGGCGTCCAGACGTTCCCGGACAACCCCGAGCAGATGTTCCAGGGCATCGACCTGCTCGACCCGACGAAGATCGTTCCGGAGGAACTCGCCCCGGTCCAGCCGATCGGCCTGATGACACTCGACGCCAACCCGTCGAACTTCTTCGCCGAGACCGAGCAGGTCGCGTTCCACGTCGGCAACATGGTGCCGGGCATCGACGTCACCAACGACCCGCTGCTCCAGGGCAGGCTCTTCAGTTACGTCGACACCCAGCTCACCCGGCTCGGCGGCCCCAACTTCCCGCAGCTGCCCATCAACCGCACGCACGCCCCGGTCAACGACATGCTGCGGGACGGCATGCACCAGACGGCGGTCCACCGTGGCGTGGCGCCGTACCGGCCCAACTCCCTCGACGGAGGCTGCCCGTTCCTGGCGGGCGCGGACAACGGGGCGTTCGTCGAGGTGCCCGCCGAGGTCGCCGCGAGCCGGAAGGTGCGCGAGGCACCCGAGTCGTTCGACGACCACTTCAGCCAGCCCCGCCTCTTCTGGCTCAGCATGACTCCCGTGGAGCGCGAGCACATCATCGCCGCGTACACCTTCGAGCTGGGCAAGTGCTACGAACAGGTGATCAAGGAGCGGGCCCTCAAGGTGCTCGCCCGGATCGACGCCCAGTTGTGCGAGCAGGTCGCCGCCGGTCTCGGGCTGCCGGCGCCCGAGCCGGACGGACCGCTCGCGGACCCGGAGCCCAGCCCGGCCCTGTCGCAGGTCGGCGGTGTCTGGCCGCTGGACGGGCGGGTCATCGGCATCGTCGCCGACAAGGACGCCGACCTCGACGGTGTCCGGGCGGTACGCGACGCCGTGGAGGGTGCCGGCATGGTGCCGCTGGTCATCGCTCCCGCCGGAGGTGTCCTCGACGCCGACGGCGACCCGGTCACCGTCCAGCGGACCTATGCCACCGCCCGCTCCATCGAGTTCGACGCCGTCCTGCTCGCCGGTGCCCCCGGCGCGGGCGCCGACGCGATCGGTGCGCGGGACGCCAAGGCGGGCGCGGCCGGCACGGCCACCGACCCCCGGGTGATCCTGCTGCTGAACGAGGCGTACCGGCATGCCAAGGCGATCGGGACGTGGGCGGGCGGTGACGGTGTCCTCGCCTCGGCCGGCGTGCCGCAGGACGCGCCGGGCGTGGTGACCGGGGCCACGGGCAGCGAGGTACTGGAAGAGGTCAAGCAGCTCCTCGGCATGCACCGGGTCTGGGACCGTTTCCCTGCCACGGTCTGACCCGGCGTACGACGAGAGGAGCCGGGTGCCCGGTCCACCGTGGGGGAGCGGTGGACCGGGCACCCGGCTGTGTGACGTGGGGGAGGGTGGCGGGCTCGTGTCAGCGGGTGAGGCGGAAGCGGTGGATCCGGCCGGCGCCGCCGAGCCCGGCTCCGGACCTGTCGGGTCGACGACCGTCGCCGTGGCCCGCAGGCGCAGTGGCTCACCGAGCAGATCGCCTGACCCCGCGCCTGCCGGTCCACTTCCGGCTCTCCTCCGGCCAGCAGGAATGGGTCGCCCTGGCCGCCGCCAGGCGTCTGCGAGAGGCTCTGGCGGCGGCGGGCTACGACGACGGCCCCTACCGGGAGTGCGACGGCGGATCACGACTACCTGTGCCGGCGCACGGAGCCGGCCGACGGTCCTGTGGACCTGCTGGGTCCGGCCGCCCCCGTGTCGTAGGGGCGGCCGGACGTCGGGCCGGTCACCGGCCCGGCTCCAGCGTGGCGGCGCACACCTCGTGAGGGGCCGGGCCGAACCGGACCGACCAGCCCTCCGGCACCTCCCGCCAGACCGGCCAGAGTGACAGCCGGCCGATGGCGTTCTCCAGCACCAGGTGCGTGGCGCGGCCCTCGGGGCCGGGGTCGAACGGGCCGCCCTTCGCCCTCGTGCGTCGACCGAGGGCACAGGCGGCGTCCACCCCGCCCCGGGTCGTCTGCGCCGTCTCGGTCTCGCCCGGCTCGATGCGCTGTCCCGGGAGCTTCACCCGGTCGTCCGCGCGGCCGAGGTGGACGACCTCGCCCTCCGCCGTCCAGCGAGCCAGGTCCCCCGTGCGGTACATGCGCTCCGCCGGGCGGCCGAAGGGGTCCGCGACGAAGCGGGACGCGGTCGGCCCCGGACAATTCAGATAACCGTCCGCGAGCTGCCGCCCCGCCAGATGGAGCTCGCCGGGAATCCCCGGGGGACAGGGCTGCAGCGCCGCGTCGAGCACGTACAGGCGGGTGTTCCACACGGGGCGGCCGATCGGCACCGGGCCGGCCGCGTCCGCCGCGCAGGTGTGGAAGGTGACGTCGACGGCCGCCTCCGTGGGGCCGTACAGATGGTGCAGTTCCACGCCGGGAAGCCCGCGGCCGAACGCGTCGGCGGTCTCGCGGGGCAGGGCCTCACCGCTGGAGAAGACCCTCCTGAGGCTTCCGCACGCCTCCGCGTCCGCCTCCGCGAGGAGGACCTGGAGCATCGACGGCACGAAGTGGCAGGTGGTGACGCCCTGTTCCCGGATCAGCCGGACCAGACAGGCCGGGTCCTCGTGCGCACCCGGTTCGGCGACCACCAGTACGGCGCCCTGACGCAGCGGCCAGAAGAACTCCCACACGGACACGTCGAACGACGACGGTGTCTTCTGCAGCACCCGGTCGTCCGCGGTCAGCCCGTAGGCGCCCTGCATCCAGCGCAGCCGGTTGTCGATCGCACCGTGCGACACGACGACACCCTTGGGGCGGCCCGCCGAACCGGAGGTGTAGATGACGTACGCCGGGTGCGCAGGGGTGAGGGGCCGCGACGGGTTCACCCAGAGGTACTCCGAGACGTCGAGGCCGTCCAGGACGACCAGCGGAGTCCCGGTGTCCTCGGGGAGCCGTCCCGCCCGGTCGGTCACCGCGCACACCGGCGCGGCGTCCCGCAGCATGTACGCGAGCCGCTGCTCCGGGTGGTCGGGGTCCAGCGGCAGATACGCGGCCCCCGCCTTCAGGACGGCGAGCAGGGACACGACGAGCTCCACCGAGCGCGGCACCGACACCCCCACCACAGCACCGGGCCGGGCGCCGAGCGTCCGCAGGTGCCGGGCGAGCCGGTTGGCGCGGGTGTTGAGCTCCTCGTAGGTGAGTGAGGTCTCGCCGTACACCAGAGCCGTCGCGTCAGGGGTGCGTGCGGCGCGCGACTCGATGGGGCCGATCAGTGTCGTCGGCGGCAGCGTGCGACCCGTGTCGTTGAACGTGCCGGCGATCAGCTCGAGTTCGGCAGCAGTGGCGATGCCGTGCGCGGCAGTCGGAACATGCGGATCGGCTCGGCCGAGCCGCTCCACCAGGTACAGGAAGCGCTCCTGGTGGGCGGCCAGTTCACCGTCGTCGTACAGCGCGGGATTGCCGTCGTGGTCGATGCGCAGACCACGGCCGTCGGCCCGGTCGTACACGTTCACCGTCAGGTCGTCGACCTGGCCGGCGGACAGGTTCCGGGCCCGTGCCGGGGAGCCCGCGAAGTCCAGGTCGTGGTCGTAGGGCATGACGTTGACGAGAGGGCCGGCCAGTCCGCGGTTCTCCCGGAGGAGCCGCAGGTCCCGGCGGATGTCCTCGTAGCGGTAACGCTGGTGGCGCCGGACCTCGCGGACCCCGAGCACCACCTGGCGGACCAGCTCGGCGAAGGTGGCGTCCGGGGCCACGTCCAGCCGCAGCGGAAGCACGTTCATGACCATGCCGGGCACCCGTAGGGAGACGGACCCCATGCGGCCCGTCATCGGCAGGCCGAGCACGACCTCCTGGTGGCCGGTCGCCCGGGAGGTGTAGAGGGCCTGGGCGGCGATCAGCACGTCCGGCCAGGTGGCGCGGAGCCGGGCGGCCAGGTCCCGCACGGCCTCGGTGGCCTCGGGTCCGAGATGGGCCGTGCGCCGGAGAAACGTCCGTGAGGGCAGCGCCCCGCGGCCCGCGAGCCGGGGCACCGCGGGGCGGTCGGCGAACGCCTCCGTCCAGTGCGCGCGGTCGGCGGCGAAGGCGTCCGAGGACCGGTAGGCGGAGTCCTCGGCGACGAGGTCGGCCAGCGTCCCGAAGGCACGGGACCCGGGTTCCTCTCCCCGGGTGAGCGCCGTGTAGACCTCGGCGGCCCGGCGCACGAGAAGCGAGTAGCCGAATCCGTCCATGACGAGGTGGTGGATGCGCTGGTACCACAGCCAACGCTTCTCGCCCACACGGAAGAGGGCGTGCCTGAACAGCGGACCGGCCGTCAGGCCGAAGGGCTCGGCCAGGTCCGCGCGCATCCACTCCTCGGCCCGCCGGCCCGCGTCGGGCGCGTCCCTCAGGTCGTGCGTCGTCAGCGGCAGCCCGACCGAGGGCAGGACCCGCTGACGCGGGCCGTCCGGTGAGTCCTCGAAGGTCACACGCAGTGCGTCGGCCTCGGCGGTCACGCGGCGCAGCGCAGCGGCGAACAGCTCCGGGTCGAGCGGACCGTCGATCTCCAGGCACTCCGCCGTGTTGTGCGCCGGGCTGAGCGGATCGAGCGACTGCGCGAACCACATGCCCGACTGGGCCGCGGTCAGCGGGAGTACGACGGGCGTGACGTCCGGGCCGGGGACCGGCCCGGCCCCGTCGGTATCCGTGAGCAGGGCGGTCATGAGGCCTCCAGCAGCGGCACCCATACGTCGGTGGCGGGCTGCTCGGCGAGATCCGCGAAGTCCGCCTCGACCCCCTGGTCCCGGCGCCTGCGTCCCAGCAGCGCCATGACGCGTACCGAGTCCAGCCCGTGGTCCAGGAGGTTCTCGTCGAGGGGGATGTCCGCGGGTACCTCACCGAGGGCGTCGGCGACGTCGTGGCGGATCAGTCCAAGGGTGAGCGCCACGGTGTTCAGACCTCCTTCAGGAGCGCGTCGGTCGAGGTGACGACCGCACAGCGGCCCGCGGCCCAGCGCAGCGCCATGTCGTGGTCCTCGCGGGAGAAGTCCGCCACGGCGTCGGCGACGACGAAGGCCTGGATGTCACGCATCCACGCGTCACAGGCGCTCATGAGCACCCCGATGTGCGCGTACACGCCGGTGATCACCAACTGGTCGCGGCCGGACTCGCGCAGCAGGGAATCGAGTTCGGTGCGCACGAACGCGCTGTACTTCCACTTGGTCAGGACGGTGTCGCCGTCCGCGGGCGCCACGGCCTCGGGGATCGCCAGCGCCTCCGGGTCGTCGGCGGCGCCGGGACCCCAGAAGTCCAGCTGGAGGCCGCGTTCCTCCGCTGTCTGGCCGCCGCGCTGCACCGAGTAGACGACGGGCACGCCGAGGCGGCGGTACTCCTCGATGACGCGGGACGTGTTGGCGAGCATGCCGGTGAGCGGCTGCTCACCGGGAGGGAAGGCGCCGAGGAAGTGGTTCTGCAGGTCGTGGACCAGCAGCACGGCCCGCGCGGGGTCCACAATCCAGTCCACACGGTTCGCGGGCAGTTCGGCTTCGGTCGGCAGGGCGTAGGAAGGGATGGCGGGAAGAGCCATGGGGTGGAACCTTTCGGTACCGCTCTGGGCGGAACTCGGTACTGATCTCAGGGCTGAGCTGATCCGGTGCGGCCGCGGGACGAGTCGGAGCGCAGCCCCTTCTTGCTGACCTTGCCGATTCCGGTCTGCGGGAACGCCTCGACGAATTCGACGAGGTCGGGAATCTTGTACGCGGCCACACCGCGTTCACGTACGAGGCGTTTGACCGCCAGTGCTTTCAGCGGCTCGGCCCCCTCGCGCAGGATGACGTAGGCCAGGGTGCGCTCACCCAGGTACTCGTCGGCCACTCCCACGACGGACACGTCGTGCACCGACGGATGGCCGAGGATGATGTTCTCGATCTCCTCCGGGGCGACCTTCTCACCACCCCGGTTGATCTGGTCCTTGGCACGACCCTCGACGATCAGATGGCCCGTCGGGGTGCGGCGCACGATGTCGCCGGTGCGGTAGAAGCCGTCCTCGGTGAAGGCCTTGCCGTTGTGCTCGGGGGCGCGCCAGTAGCCGCGGATCGTGTACGGGCCGCGGGTCAGCAGGTGCCCGAAGCTCCCCTCGGGTACCTCCTCGTCCGCGTCGTCGACGACACGGATCTCGTCGTCCTCCGAGATCGGCAGGCCCTGGGTGGTGACCACGGTCTCGTGATCGTCGTCCAGGCGCGTGTAGTTGACGAGTCCCTCGGCCATGCCGAAGACCTGCATGAGCCGGCACCCCAGCGCGGGTTCCAGGCGGCGGGCCGCAGCCTCGCTGTACTTCGCCCCGCCGACGAGGATCAGCTCCAGGCTCGACAGGTCGTGCACGGAGCCGGGTGCGGCCTCCGTCCACACCAGGGCGAGCGGGGGCACCATCCCGGTCATCGTGACGCGTTCGCGTTCCACGAGGGGGAACGCCGTCGCCGGATCGGGGCTGGGGCACAGGACCACGGTCCCCCCGGCGTACAGCGCCCCGAGCCAGCCGGGCGAGCTCATCGGGAAGTTGTGCGCGGCGGGGAGCAGGACGAGGAAGCGGGTGTCGCCGTCGACGCCGCAGATCTCGTTGGATCCCCGCAGCGAGTAGATGTAGTCGTCGTGCGTACGGGGGATGAGCTTGGGCACGCCCGTCGTGCCGCCCGACAGCTGGAGGAACGCCAGGTCGTGCGGCTCGGGCTCGTACGCGGGGGCCGTGGGCTCGCAGGGCACCTCGGACAGGGCGGTGTGCTCGCCCGGCGAGCCGACCACGAACACGTGCCTCAGGCTCGGTGTGCGTTCCTTGACCTTCGACGCGAGCGCGAGGTGGTCGAAGCCGGCATGCCGGTCCGGGATCACATACGCGACGGCCTCGGTGAAGGAGCAGAAGTAGGCGATCTCCGTCTCCCGGTGCGCGGGGAGCGCGTACACGGGCAGTGCGCCGATCCGGAAGAGCGCGAAGACGACTTCGGTGAACTCGGCGATGTTGGGGAGCTGGACGACGACACGGTCGCCCGGGGAGATGCCGCGCGCCGCGAACCCGGCGGCCAGCCGCGAGGCCCGCTCGTCCAGTTCCCCGTAGGTCCACTCGCGGCGCACGGGGGCGGGATCGACGATCGCGACGCGGTCGGGATGGGCGGTGGCACGTTCACGCAGCACACCGCCGAAGGTCTCCCCGCGCCAGTGGCCCGCCGCACGGTAGCGCTCGGCGAACTCGGCAGGCCAGGTGGGCGCGTCAGCTGTCCGAGGGGTGTTCACAGGGCGGCTCCCACGGCACTCAGGAAGGTCCGGAACTTGGCGCCGGTCTCCGCCGTCTCGGCTGCCGGAGACGACTCCGCCACCACACCCGCGCCGGCGAACAGCCGCAGGGTGCGGCCCTCCGCCTCGGCGCAGCGGATGGTCACCACCCAGTCGCCGTCGCCGTCCGCGTTCTGCCAGCCGACCATGCCGGTGTACGCACCGCGGTCGAAGGGCTCGGAGTCCGCGATGACCTGGCGGGCCACGTCGGTCGGGGTGCCGCAGACCGCCGGGGTGGGGTGCAGGGCCGACGCCAGGTCCAGGGCGGTGGACGAGGGGTCGCGCAGTTCCCCGGTCAGGGTCGTCGAAAGGTGCCACATGGCGGCGGTCCGTACGAGGGTGGGGCGTTCAGGCACGTCCAGGCGTACACAGAACGGCGCGAGCGCCTCGCGGATGGCGTCGACCACGACCGCGTGCTCGTGGAGGTCCTTCGGCGAGTCCAGGAGCGCGGCCGCCCTGCGGACGTCCTCCGCCAGGTCGCCGCTGCGCTGGGCGGATCCCGCAAGGGGGTTGGCGACGAGCCGGGTCCCCCGCCGGGTCACCAGGAGTTCGGGACTCGCACCCACGAGCGTGCGGCCGGGCCCGCTGGGGACGGCGAAGGTGTAACCGTCCGGGTCACGCCGTGCCAGTCGGCTCAGCATGGCCGGCAGGTCGAGGTCACGTGCCGAGGTCAGTTCCAGCGTGCGGGCGAGGACGACCTTGTCGAACTCACCGGCGCGCATCCGCCTCACGGCGGCGGCGACGGCCTCCGCGTACTCCTCGGCGCTGGGCACCTCACGTATCCGCCACTCGTCACCGTGATCCACGGCAGGGCCGTGCAGGGCGATGAGCGGGTCCGCGCGCAGAGCGGTCGCCCACCGCACGGTTTCCGGGACGGCCAGGCACGCCACGCCGTCGGGCGCGAACGGTACGGAGCCCACCACGACCGGGGCGGGGTCGCCCGCACGCCGGGCGGCGTCCAGGACCTCCTGCACCCGCGGTGCCAGAGGGCGTGAGGCGTGCGGGACCAGCGCCCTGGTGCCGGAGCCGAGCAGGGTGTGCCGGGGTGTGGCGAGGAAGCGGTCGGTACCGGGCCGGTAGGCCTCCAGCAGGGCGGTCGCCGCACCGGGGGAGTCGAGCGGGGGAGGGGCGGCGGGGACACGCAGAGATGCGGACATGGGTGGTCTCCGGTGGGGAAGGCTCGGGCGTCGGCAGGACGACGGGGCGGGCGGGGGTTCAGGCGCGCAGGGTGGCCCCGCCGTCGACGTACAGGTCGTGCATGGTGATGTGGCGGGCGCGGTCGGACACCAGGAAGGCGACCGCGTCGGCGATGTCGGACGGGTCCGCGATCCGGCCGAGCGGGATGCCGGTGCGGTACGTCGCGGGGTCGCCCTCGACGACGCGGCGGGCAGCGGCCTCCTCGTCCCCCACCGCCCACATGCCGCGTTGCATGTCGGTCAGGGTCGAGCCGGGGGAGACGGTGTTGCACCGGACGCCCCTGGACGCCACTTCGAGGCCGAGGCACTTGGTGAACATCACGGCGGCGGCCTTGGACGCCGCGTACGCCGCCATGTTCGTGCGGGGGATGCCCGCGGCGTTGGAGGCCACGGTGACGATGCTGCCCGAGCCCCGTTCGGTCATCCGCCGGGAGACGGAGCGCGACACGTGGAACACGCCGTGGGTGTTCACGGCGAACGTGGCCGCCCACTCCTCGTCCTTCAGGTCCGCGACCGGCGAACCACGCAGGATGCCGGCCACGTTGACCGCGATGTCCAGCGGGCCGAGCGTGTGCTCCGCCTCGGCGACGAGTTCCTCCACGGCCGTGGAGTCCGTGACGTCGAGGAGACGTGCGGTCACCAGGCCGGCGTACGTCTTCTCCAGCGCGGCGATTCCCTCCTCGGCCAGGTCGGTGGCGAGGACGGCGGCACCACGTCCGGCGAGGGCGTGGACGACCGCCTCACCGATGCCGCGGCCCGCTCCCGTCACCAGGGCGGTCCGGCCGGCGAGTTCCTGATCGAGGCTCACTTGACCACGGCCTTCCGGATGCCGTCGAGCACCGAGACGGCGGGCCGGTCCTTGGTGCCGCCGAGGGTGACCACCGTCGGCGCGACCCTGCGCTTCGGGGCCGCAGGCATCTTCACCTGCGTCCCCGTGGCTTCCGTGACCTGGGACGTCACCGCGGCGCCCGTGCCGCCGGCTTCGGCGTCGTCCCCGGACGACCCGCATGCGCTGAAGGCGGGAGCGCAGAGTGTGAGCAGGGCTGCCGACACAGCGGGGCGTGCGATGCCGCGGGGGTAGGGGGACGAATACGGCGCCATGGCCTGGGATCTCCGTTTACTTCGGTGAATCCTGTTCCGGCAAGGCGCTCTCCGAAGCCTGCATCGGAGAGAAGCGGTACACAGCGCGCCACTTCAGGGCATAGGTGGGCCCATGACCCGCCGGAACCGGACGAGTGTAATTAGGTTAGGCTAACCTTATGCCGATAGCGCAAGGGGGTCGGCCGAGAACAGCCGGATCCCGCCCATCCGAAGGTCCCCCGCACCGGGGGTGCTCAACCCTCCGGCCCGCCACGGGACTTCCGCTTCCTCTCGCGGTCCTTGTGCTGCTCTCCCTCGTCATCGGTACCGGTGAGAGCCCTGTGGGCCGCGCCTGGGACTTCCTTCTCGGTGACCCCGCCGCCCGCGCCGACGCGCAGATCCGGCCGGCCGTCATGGACGTACGCCTTCCGCGCACGCTCGCCGCCCTGCTCGTGGGCATCGGCCTCGGCGCGGCCGGCTGTCTCCTCCAGGCCGCCACCCACTGGCCGAAACAGCTCTGTCGGGCGTGAACTCGGGAGCGGCCTTCGCCGTTGTCCTGGGGCTCACCTTCTTCGGCGCCGACTCCCCGGGCGCGATGCCGGTGTGGGCGCTCGCCGGCGGCATGGCCGCGAGCGCGGTCGTCCTGGCGACGCCTCACCGGTCGGTGTCGAGGAGCCGCCGGCTCACGGAACGGACGTGACGCGCTTCGGCTCCCGCGCCGCCGGGCCGTCGGCCCGGCCTCCGGTCAGGCGGACAGCAGGTCGAGGAACGCGGTGAGCTTGTTCGTGGTCCGCTCGATCTGCTGCTCGACGGTCAGTGACTCCTCGAATCGTCCGCCCGGGGCGGGGGTCTTCCTGCCGCGTACGTACAGTGAGCAGTCGAGGTCGGTGCAGAGGTAGATGCCCACCGAGTTGCCGTCCCTGCCCGCCTGGCCGCGCTTGCGGGCGGTCATCAGCGACACCCCGCTGCCGGGATGCGTGGTCAGGCAGACCGAACACATGCTGCGGTGCAGGAAGCCGCGCTGCTGGGACGGGGAGCGGAGCGTGATGCCGGTGAGTTCGCCGCGCAGTTCGGTGACGATGTAGCTCCGGTCCGGAGCGGACAGGTCACGCCAGCCCAGGAAGTCCAGATCGTCCCACCGGCGCTCCTCGAGGTCGCGGGGCAGCGGCAGGCGCTTCGCCTCTCCCTTGGAACAATTGACGAACGATGCCCGGATGTCCTGCTCACTGACGGCTCTCATGGAGTCGACGCTAACTCTGCCTATGAGGCCTAGGCAAATAATTAATTCCTCTAGGACGGCCTCCGGGGTGGAGCGATCCGCAGGTGGTGCGCGGCAGGGTGCTCGACGGCGAGGTCCGGGCGCCAGGCGGCCAGGATCTGGGCCGACGGGTCGAAGAGTGGGCTCGGCAGCCGCTCGGGATCGGTCCACCGCCACGCGCTGATGAGGTGGGGTTCGGTGACCTCGGCCACCGCGGACTCCACCCTCACCAGTGCGCCCATGCTGATCTTGTTGAGGCCCCCCACCACGTCGTGCACCATCGCGAAGACGTCCACGGCGTCCACGGGCACCCGCAGGCCCGTCTCCTCGCGCAGCTCGCGGGCGGCGGCGGCGGCGACCGACTCGTGGGTCGGGTCGATCTTGCCGCCGGGCAGCTCCCAGGTGCCGCCGCGGTGCCGGCCGAGCAGGATCCTGCCCTACCCGTCCTGTACGACGACACCCACGCCGAAGGACGCCTGGGCCAGCGGCGGGCGGGTGTTGCGGGGCGGGACGTTCACGGAGTCGGTGGTCATGTCGCTGCTCTGCTCCCAGCTGGTCGGTGCGGGGTCCCGGGGACTCCGTCATCCTCACACGCCGGTCACGTCACCAGATTGAGGGTGGTCTCCGAGATGCCCAGCCGGACGGACTGACCCCATGTCAACTCCAGTGCGTCGGACTCCATACCGTCGCCGAACACCACCATCCGGTCCGACTCGACGGTGAGCCTGAGGCCGTCCCGGGGTCCCAGTTCACCCGCGACCATCGAGGTTCCGGTGGCCGGTGAGGGCCAGGCCTCGCGCACGAACCAGACGAGTCGCGGATCGGCGGGACCCGGCAGCCGCAGGGGGCTGCCGCGTTCGAGCCAGAGGGAGCGCAGCCAGCCGGTGGATCCCGTGCCGGTGCCGACGAGCACGCCCGAGGACGCCTGGGCCTCGCCGGCGGCCGGGACGCCGTCGGGGCCGATGCGGTAGCGGGCGGTCTGATGGCCCGGCGGTCCGAGGTAGATCTCGTTCAGGGCGAGGAGCCGTTGCGTGTCGTCGGCGACGGCCTCGGTCATCGTGAGGGCGTCCGTCCGGCCGCCGGACGACACGGCGGCCCGGCACAGCGCCGCCGTGTCACCGGCCCGGTGGCGTACGAGGACCCCGGGGTTGCGGCCAGGGTCGGTGTCGATGCCCACCACGGGCTGGCCCGACAGGTACTTCGCGGCGTTGGCGACCAGTCCGTCCTGCCCGACCACGAGGACCACGTCCTCGGGCCCGAACAGGAAGCGGTCCAGGTCCGCCCGCTCCACCCGGGTCCGGCGCCACCGCATCGGCACGGCGGCGGCCACCTCGGTGAGCGCCCGCTCGTTGCGCAGGTGGCGCTCGGCCACCTCGTCGATGGACCGGCCGCGTCCGGCGAGCACGAACGCGGCCTGCCCGTGTGTGCCGTGCCGTGCCAGGAGCTCCTCGTACTCGGTCGTGCGGTGCACCAGTACGGCCCGCGGGGCCAGGCTCACGCCCGGGCCTCCGGCTCCGGCCTGCCGAGCCTGGCGAGCAGACCCGTCAGTACGTCGGGAGAGAGGGTGAGGCTGTCGATGCGGGGCAGGTTCTCGGCCAGCCGCGTCGCGGCCAGGGCGTGCAGCGTCCCCGGGTCGACGTCCGCGTGCGCCTGCAGCCAGGCCGCCTGCGCCTCGGCACGGGCGGCCCCGATGTCACGTGCGGCCTCCGCCTCGGCGCGGGCCAGGCGTACGGTGCGGGCTGCCTCCGCAGCCGCGCGCACTCCGTCGGCCGCCGACTGCTCCTCGGCCTCACGGCGGGCGTTGGTGCCGCGCTGGTCGACCAGTTGCTCCTCGCGGCGCGCGAGCTCGATCTTGCTGGCGAGCTCGTTCTCGGCGATGGTGCGCTCCCGCTCGACCGCGACGGCCCGGCGCTCGTACACCGACCGGTCGGCCTCCTGCTGGATCTGCTCCCTGGCCGGTGTGCGCAGGGCGCGCTCGACCTCCGCCTCGGGGCGGATCGCGACGACGCGCACGGCGACCACGTCGATGCCTGTGGCGGGCAGCCGCGGCTCGGCCGCGAGCCCGGTGGCGACCCGTTCCCGCACGGCGGCGACTCCGTCCACGAGTGCGGTGGCGAGGGGGGTGCGGGCCAGGACGTCCAGCGTGTGCTGCTGCGCGGTCTCGGTGAGCAGGGTGGCGATCTGCTCCAGGGGCGCACCCCGCCATGCCCCGGTGTCGGGGTCCACCGAGAAGTCGAGCCTGGCGGCGGCCTCTGCCGGGTCGCTGATCCGGTAGGTGACCGTGGCCTGCACGGTGACGTCCTGGAAGTCGGCCGTGCGGGCGTGGAACGCCATCGCCAGTTCCCGGTCGTCGACCGGGACCTCGGAGAGTGCGGCGGAGAGCGAGCGGTACCAGAAGCTCAGACCGGGGCCGTCGTGGGTGAGCACGCCGCGCTTGTGGTGGCGGATGTGGGCGGTGGGCGCGGAGCGCAGGTGGCGCCAGCCGAGGCGCCGGGTGATGTCGGCCATGTCGGGCCCCTCTTTCTCGTCACGAAGACGATAACGAGGGTCGGAGATATCGTCAAGGGGACGAGAAGAGGTGGGGGTGCAAGAAGAAGCGGCCGGCCGGCGGTCTCCTCGGAAACCACCGGCCGGCCGGGTGTGCGCCGTCCCCGTCCCCACGGTGCGGCGCGCGGGCGGGCCGTCGTCATCCGCTCCGGCGACGGCCCACGTTCATCAGGTCCCGCTCCTCCGGGAAGCGGGCGGGGGCGTGGGGAGCCCGAGTGCCGGGAGTACGGCGCACTCGATGAACCGGGTGAGGAAGGTGTGGTCCGTGTACCGGCCCTCCAGGAGCGGCCGGGCGCGCATGATGCCGAGCATCTGGGCGGCCACGTATTCCGCCGCCGGGTTGTCGGCGTCGATCTCGCCACGCCGGACGGCGCGTCCGACCATCGCGTCGAAGGCGGCGATGGCCGGTTCGATCAGGGTGGAGCGCATCGCGCAGAGCAGGTCGGGATTCTGGAGTGCCGCATGGCTGAGCGCGTGCATCAGTGCGGTGTCCTGGCCGGACGCCGCGTCCACCACCCGTGCCACCTCGTGCAGATCGCCGCTCAGGCTGCCGGTGTCGATGTCCGAGAACAGGGTCCTGCGGGTGCCGTGCAGGGCCGCGACCACCAGCTCCGGCTTGGTGCCCCACTGCCGGTAGAGCGTGGACTTCCCGCAGCGGGTGCGGGAGGCGACGCCCTCCATGGTGAGGGAGTCGTAACCGCTCTCCCGGAGCAGGTCCAGCACCGCGGTGTAGAGCTCCTGCGCCCGCTCCGGTGTGATCTTCGACCGGCGTGACGTGGGTGCTGACTCCTGTGCTGAACCGGGCGACGGCATCTGCTTCCCTCTCTGCGACTCTGCGGCGGGGACCCTCGGTACGCAGTGTACCGATACGCCAGTGTACCGATACGTCGGCGTATCGGTACACTGGCGTATCGATAGGGCGTGGACTGGTCATGCCTACGACGTCACAGCGCATCGTCAGCAAAGGGGCACGGGTGATGTACACCCGCAGTGAGCCTGCGGAGCGGGAGCCGGACACCTCTGCCCGACCGCCCCTCGTCCGCGAACTGCTTCTGGTAGCCGGACTCTTCCTCGTCTACAAACTCGGCCGTCAGGCCGCGAACGGCCACGTCGAGGAGGCCTTCCGCAACGCAGGACACGTCTGGAGCTTCGAGCGGGCCGTCGGGCTCCCCGGCGAAGGGGCCGTGCAAGGCGTGCTGCTGCACAGCCACACGCTCGTCCAGGCGGCGAACACCTACTACGCGACCGTGCACTTCCCGGCCACGCTGGCGTTCCTGGTCTGGCTGTACTGGCGCCGCCCGCGCCACTACGTCTGGTCGCGCCGCATCCTGGCCGTACTCACCGGCGCCGCGCTCGCCCTGCATCTGCTCTTCCCGCTGGCCCCGCCCCGGATGCTGCAGGCGGCGGGCCTCGTCGACACCGGGCAGGTCTACGGCCCCACGGTGTACGGGGAGACCCCGGCGACCGACTCGATGGCCAACCAGTTCGCGGCCATGCCCTCACTGCACTTCGGCTGGGCCCTGGCGGTCGCCGTCGGCCTGATCGTCGCCACGCGCTCCCGGTGGCGCCTGCTGTGGCTGCTGCACCCGCTGCTCACCCTGCTCGTCGTCGTGGGTACCGCCAACCACTACTGGCTGGACGCGATCGTGGTCTCCGCCCTGCTCTCCGTGGCCTACGCCGCGATGCGGCTGCCGCGCACACCGGTCCGTACGCACCTGCCGTGGCAGACGGCCATCCCCGCCCGGCGATACGCGTCCCCCGCTTACGCACGGTCCGGGGTTCGGCGATGAACGCCACGCTCGTCGCCGTCGCCCTCTCCCTCGTCTCCGCGGGCGCCTACGCGGCCGCCGCGGTGGCACAGGCCCGGCTCGCCGGCCGGACCGAACCCTCCGCCGGAGCGCTGAGCCTGCTGGGCCGCGGAGCCTGGTGGTCGGCGGTCGGACTGAACGCCGGCGGGGCACTGCTGCACGTCGCCGCGCTGAAGTACGGGCCGCTGACCCTGGTCCAGCCGCTCGGCGCCCTCACGCTCGTCGCCGCCGTCCCGCTCGGGGCCCGTTCCTCGGGCCGCCGGGTCAGTCGTACGGAGTGGCGCGGCACGCTCCTCACCCTCATCGGTCTCGCGGCGCTGCTCCTGGCCGCGGGCGGTGCCGCGCCGCACGACACGCTGAGTCTCCCCGAGGCCCTGGGTGTCGGGGCCGTCACCATGGCTCTCGTCGCCGCGCTCGGCCGTCCGGGCGCCCGGCCCGGTCTCAGGCATGCCGCTGCCTCGGGCATCACGTCGGGGGTGGCCTCCGCCCTCACACAGACACTGACGGTCGCCGCGACCGACCACTCGGGCCCGCTGCTGAGCTGGCGGCTGGTGGTCGTGGCGGTGCTCGTCTCCTTCTTCGCCCTGGGCGGGCTGATGCTCTCCCAGACCGCCTACAGGGGCGGCCTCGGCGCCCCGCTCGCCGTCGTCACCCTCGCCAACCCGGTCGCCGCCGCCGCGATCGGTCTGGTCCTGCTCGGCGAACGCCTCCAGGGCGGGGTGCTCGGTCTGATCCCCGCGCTCATCGGTGCCGCTGCCGCCGTACGGGGCGTGATCCTGCTCAGCCGCGCGCAGGCACGGAGTACCGACGAGGCGTTTCCGGCCACGGCCGAGGCCGGCTCCGCCCCGGCCGTCACGAGGTCGAGGGTCGTCATCGCCGGTCCGTCCCTGACCGCCCCGCGCGCCGGGGAGGCGCCGGCAAAGCGCCCGGAGCCGGTCGGGACGGCGAGCGGCCCCGGCTAGGAATCGTCGGAGGCGCGGGACCCGGTGCCGGGCCCCGGCCCGGAGCCGGTCAGGTCGTCGATCGCCCTGGTCAGCCAGCCCGTCCAGAAGGTCTCCAGGTCGATGCCCCCGCGCAGCACCAGGTGGCGCAGCCGGTCCTCGTCGGCGGTCCGCTCCGGAGGGAAGTCACGCCGCTCGATCTCCAGGTACTCCGCCAGTTGCTCCCGGTGCAGCACCAAGTGCCTGCGCAGTTCTCCGGCCAGCCCCGGCGCACCGACCACGGCGGCTGCCCGCATCCTCAGCAGCAACGGATCGCGGACGGGCCTCGGGTCCTCGGCGAGCGACACCCAGGCCGACAGCTCCTCGCGGCCCGCGGGCAGCACCTCGTACTCCTTCCTCTGCCCACGTGCGGGCTGCGCCGTCGGCAGGACCCGGATGTGCCCGGCCCGCTCCAGCTTCCCCAGCTCGCGGTAGATCTGCTGATGCGTGGACGGCCAGAAGTAGCCGATCGACCGGTCGAACCTCCTTGTCAGCTCGAGACCCGACGACGGTTTCTCGAGCAGGGCGGTGAGGATCGCGTGCGGGAGTGACATGGAGTGCATCCTAGAGACGGCGGAACCGGGCGGTCACAGCTCCGCGGCGAGTTCCGTGCCCTGACGGATCGCACGCTTGGCGTCCAGTTCGGCGGCCACGTCGGCGCCGCCGATCAGATGCACCGGGCGTCCCGCGGCGCGCAGCTCGTCGTACAGCTCGCGGCGCGGTTCCTGACCCGCGCAGAGCACGACGGTGTCGACCGGGAGCAGGTGCTGCTCGCCGTCCACGGTGAGGTGCAGGCCCTCGTCGTCGATCAGGTCGTAGGACGCACCCGCGATCATCGTCACGCCGCGGTGGCGCAGCTCCGTGCGGTGGATCCAGCCGGTCGTCTTCCCGAGTCCCGCCCCGACCTTGCTCGCCTTGCGCTGGATCAGGTGCACCGTGCGCGGCGGCTTCGGGCGCTCCGGGCTCCGCAGCCCGCCCCGGTCCGCGTAGTCCGTGTCCACGCCCCACTGCCGGAAGAACACCTCCGGGTCCAGGCTCGCCGCGTCGCCCCCGTCGGTGAGGAACTCGGCGACGTCGAAGCCGATCCCGCCCGCCCCGACGACCGCCACCCGGTCGCCGACCGGCGCACCGTCGCGCAGGACGTCCAGGTAGCTGACGACGCTCGGGTGCTCGACGCCCGGGATCGCGGGGGAGCGGGGCTCGACCCCGGTCGCCAGGACGATCTCGTCGTAGCCGTCGAGTTCGGTGGAGGTGGCGGGCGTGGCCAGACGGAGTTCCACTCCCTCCTCGGCCAGCCGGGTACGGAAGTAGCGCAGCGTCTCGTCGAACTCCTCCTTGCCGGGGACCCGGCGCGCGACGTTCAGCTGGCCGCCGATCTCGTCGGCCGCGTCGAACAGCGTCACCGCGTGCCCGCGCTCGGCAGCCGTGACCGCGCACGCCAGCCCCGCGGGCCCGGCGCCCACCACCGCGACGCGTTTACGGAGGCGGGTCGGCGCGAGCACCAGTTCCGTCTCGTGGCAGGCACGCGGATTCACCAGGCACGAGGTGATCTGGAGGCTGAAGATGTGGTCCAGGCAGGCCTGGTTGCAGCCGATGCAGGTGTTGATGGCGTCGGCGCGGCCCTCGGCCGCCTTGGCGACGAAGTCGGGGTCGGCGAGGAAGGGCCTGGCCATCGACACCATGTCCGCGCGGCCCGAGGCGAGGACCTCCTCGGCCAGTTCGGGGGTGTTGATGCGGTTGCTGGTCACCAGCGGTACGGAGACCGCTCCCCGCACCTTCTCCGTCACCCACGTGAAGGCGCCGCGCGGCACGGAGGTCGCGATGGTCGGGATGCGGGCCTCGTGCCATCCGATACCGGTGTTGATGATGGTCGCCCCGGCCGCCTCGATCTCGCGGGCGAGGTGCACGACCTCCTCCAGGGTGGAACCACCGGGCACGAGGTCCAGCATGGACAGCCGGTAGATCAGGATGAAGTCGGGGCCGACCCGTTCACGGACGCGGCGCACGATCTCGACGGGGAAGCGGATGCGGTTCTCGTACGAGCCGCCCCAGCGGTCCTCGCGGTGGTTCGTCGCCGCGACGATGAACTCGTTGATCAGGTAGCCCTCCGAGCCCATGATCTCGACACCGTCGTAGCCCGCGCGCCGTGCGAGTTCCGCGGCTCGGACGAAGTCCTCGATGGTCTCCTCGACCTCGTCGTCGTCGAGCGCGTGCGGGGTGAAGCCGCTGATGGGGGCCTTCAGCGCGCTCGGCGCCACCAGTTCGGGGTGGTGGGCGTAGCGCCCGAAGTGCAGGATCTGCATCGCGATCCGGCCACCCGCCGCGTGCACGGCCGCCGTGACCTCGGCGTGCTGCTCCGCCTCCGCCTCGGTGGTCATCTTGGCGCCGCCGGGGAAGGAGCACGCGCGCTCGTTGGGCGCGATCCCCCCGGTGACGATCAGGCCCACCCCGCCGCGTGCGCGAGCGGCGTAGAACGCGGCCATCCGCTCGAAGCCTCGTTCGACCTCTTCCAGGCCGATGTGCATCGACCCCATCAGCACCCGGTTCGGGAGCGTGGTGAAGCCGAGGTCGAGCGGGCTCAGCAGGGTGGGGTACGGGCTCATCCGGGTCTCCTCGCAGGTGTCGTCGAGCCAGTTGTAGACCACCCGCCCTTCGTTATGCAACTAGTTGCACAATGACGTACGTCGCAGTCCCGGCACGGCTCGGTCCACGGACGGAGCAACACCACCCGGCCCTGCCGCCCGGCCGGGACGAGAGTGGATCCGTACGGCTCACCGTTGCTGTTCCTCCTCGTCGTCAGGAGACACCCATGACCTGCGTCAACCGTCGTGACCTCGGACTTCTCGTGCTCAGGGTCGGCACAGGCGCCGTCCTGGCTGCACACGGCAGCCAGAAGCTGGGCGGGTGGTTCGGTGGCGGGGGCATCGAGGGAACCACCGCGGCGATGGAGGCCATGGGCTTCCACCCGCCGAAGCACAGCGCCCTGGCGGCCGGACTCGGCGAGGCGGGCGGTGGGATCCTGCTGGCGCTCGGTCTCGCCACCCCCGCGGCCGGTGCCGCCGCGGCCGGAACGATGGCCGGTGCCGTCGCCGTGCACGCGCCCGCCGGATTCTTCGCGATGGGCGGCGGTTACGAGTACCCGGCATTCCTCGGCTTCACCGCTGCCGCGATCGGGGTGACGGGTGCGGGCCGCTACTCCCTGGACCACGCCACCGGGCACGTCCTCGACCGGCCGTGGGTCGTCGCACTCGCGTTCGCGGGCAGCGCCCTGGCCGCGGCGGCGGTCGTCGGCCGCCGTGCGAAGGCGCAGGCGTCGGCCCCGGGCGAGGCCGTTGACGAGGGCGTCCAGTGACCCCGCATTGATCGCCGTTTCAGGGGCATCCGGCAGAGCATGAATGCGAACGCGCTGTCGATCAACGCACGTGGCCAGGCCAGAAGAGCCGCGCGCAGCAAGACCATGGATGTGGGGGCCCGGGCCGGTTTCGTGGCGCGGGGAGTGATCTATCTGCTGGTGGGCCTGCTGGCGCTGCGCATCGCCTTCTCCGACGGCGGCGGGAAGCAGGCGGACCGAGGTGGCGCCATCGCCGAGATAGCGGAGAAGCCCTTCGGGAGCGTCCTGCTGTGGGCGCTCGGCGTGGCGCTGGCGGGCATGGCCCTGTGGCGCCTGTCCGAGGCGCTCTTCGGCCAGGCGGGCCCCGACGGCCACAAGGCGAGCAAGCGGGCCATGGCCGCAGGACGCTTCCTCTTCTACGCCTTCGTGTCGTACTCGGTTCTCTCCTACGCCGCCGGCGCCCAGAGCAGCGGCAGTGGATCGAGCGATCAGCAGACCGACGACGTCACGGCGCGTGCCCTGCAATGGACCGGCGGTCAGTGGATCGTGGGGATCGCCGGCGCCGGTGTGATCTGTGCCGGCCTCTGGATGGCGTACCGGGCCGTCACACGTAGGTACCACAAGCACCTCAAGATGGGCGAGATGACGAAGAAGGTCCGTCAGGCCGTGGACGTCACCGGCGTCTTCGGCGGGACCGTCCGCGGCGCCGTCTTCGCCACGGCGGGCGGGTTCGCCGTGGCAGCCGCCGTCCAGCACGAACCGGGCCGCGCCAAGGGCATGGACGACACCCTGCGCTCCTTCACCGAGACGCCGGCGGGACCCTGGCTGCTCGTGCTCATCGCGCTCGGCCTGGCAGCCTTCGGGCTCTTCTCCTGGGCCAACGCCCGCTACCGCAAGATCTGAGCGGAAGGCGGAAGGCGGAACCGGGAGACGCGCGAGGCGTGCTCCCGGCCCGTCAGTCGAGTCCCCTGGCCTCCTTGAACCGGGCCAGCCCGTCCTGCAGCCGGACCACCGGCTCCGGATAGTCGTAGCGGGCCCGCTCCCGCCCCGGCAGCTTCCACGGCTCGTGCACGGCCGGGCCGGAGATCCCCGCGAGTTCGGGCACCCAGCGGCGTACGTACGCACCCTCCGGGTCGTAACGCCTGGCCTGCGTGACCGGGTTGAGCACCCGGTTGGGCCGGCTGTCCGTACCCGTCCCGGCCACCCACTGCCAGTTGAGCTGGTTGTTCGCGATGTCCCCGTCGGCCAGCAGATCCAGGAAGTGCCGCGCCCCGGTCCGCCAGTCCACGTACAGCGTCTTGACGAGGAAGCTCGCGGTCAGCAGCCGTCCCCGGTTGTGCATCCACCCTTCGTGGAGCAGCTGTCGCATCGCCGCGTCGACCACCGGGTAGCCCGTGCGGCCCTCCTTCCAGGCGGCCGTCTCGTCCGCCGCGGCGCTCCCGGTGCGCCAGCGGTCCTGCCTCGGGCGGTAGTCGGAGCGGGCGGCCGCGGGGCGCGCGGCCAGGACCTGGTGGTGGAAGTCCCTCCAGCACACCTGCCGTACGAAGGCCTCCGCACCCGGTCCGCCCGCGGCGCGGGCGCGGTGGACGAGTTCGGTGGGGGAGAGCGTGCCGAAGTGGAGGTGCGGCGAGAGTCGCGAGGTCGCGTCCCCCGCGAGGTCGTCGTGACGCTCCTCGTACGACGCCAGTCCGTTGCGGCGCCACGCGGCGGACCTCCTGCGGCCTTCGGCCTCCCCTCCTTCGGCCAGGCCCGGGGACAGCCCCCGGACGCCGGCCCGTGAGGGCAGCCCGGCGGATGCCGGGCCCTCCGGAACGCGCACCGTGCGAGGTGCCCCGAAAGGAGACCGGAGCCCCTGCTCGGACCACCGGCGGAAGTACGGGGTGAAGACGGCGAAGTGGTCCCTGTCCGCTCCCGAAGGCATCACGGCGCCGGGCGGGACCACGTTGCTCACCGCGTCGTGCACACTCAGCCGGCAGCGGAGCGGCGTGAGCGCCTCGCGCAGCCGCTCCTCCCGGTGCTGCGCGTAGGCGCTGACGCCCGCCGCCACGTGGACCGCGCCCGCACCCGTCTCGGTGACGACTCCGCCGACCTCCTCGGCCACGTCCCCCTCACGGACGACCAGACGTCCGCCGCGCTCGCGCAGCCCCGCGTCCAGGTCCCGCAGGCAGTCCGCCAGGAACGCACGCCGGTTGGGAGCGCCGAACCCGGCGGCCTCCACACCGTCGTCCAGGACGAAGAGGGGGACGACCTCGTCGGCCGAAGCGAGCGCCGCGTGCAACGGCGGATGGTCGTGCAGGCGCAGATCGGACGTGAACAGGACCACGGCCACGGTCATTTCGGCTCACCTGCCGCCCTCCGGGCCGCCGCCAGCGCGATGTTGCGGGCCATCCCGCCGAAGACCACCGCGTGGAAGGGCGACACGCTCCACCAGTACGCGTGGCCGAGCAGTCCGGCCGGGTGGAAGATGGCCCGCTGCCGGTAACGGGAGCGGCCGTCCTCGCCTTCCTCGGCGTACATCTCCAGCCAGGCCAGACCGGGCAGCCGCATCTCCGCGCGCAACCGGAGCAGCCGGCCGGGCTGCAGCTCCTCCACCCGCCAGAAGTCCAGCGAGTCCCCCACCCTCAGCCGTTGGGCGTCCCGTCTGCCGCGGCGCAGGCCCACGCCGCCGATCAGCCGGTCCAGCCAGCCCCTGACGGCCCAGGCCAGCGGGAACGAGTACCAGCCGTTGTCACCGCCGATCCCCTCCACGACCTGCCACAGCGCTTCGGGCGAGGCGTTCACGTCGAGCTCGCGCTCATCGGTGTACAGGCTTCCGCCCGCCCAGTCCGGGTCGGTGGGAAGCGGATCGCTGGGAATGCCCGGGGTGGAGGCGGTGGACCACCGAGTGCTCACCCTCGCCTCACGCACCCTCTGGAGCGCGAGCGAGAGAGCGGTGGCGAAGGAGAAGGGCTGCCCGGGGCCGTCCGGGACGTGGTCGGCGATGTCGTGTTCGTGGCAGACGACCTCGTAGCGCAGGGACTCCGCGAGCGGGCGGGCGATCGACGCGGGCACGGGGGTGACCAGACCGACCCAGTGACTGGAAAGGCCCGGTGAGAGCATCGGCACCGGCAGGATCAGCCGGTGGGGCAGCCCGGCGACCTGCGCGTACCTCTGCATCATGTCGCGGTACGTCATGACGTCGGGACCGCCGATGTCGAAGGTGCGGTTCACACCGTCGGGCATGTGCGCACTGCCCACGAGGTAGCGCAGCACGTCCCGCACGGCGATCGGCTGGATCCGTGTCGACACCCAGCTGGGGGTGACCATGACCGGCAGCCGCTCGGTGAGATAGCGCAGCATCTCGAAGGACGCGGAACCCGACCCGATGATGACCGCGGCACGCAGCGCGGTGGTCGGAACGCCGGAATCGAGCAGGATGCGACCGACTTCGGCACGTGACCGCAGATGCGGGGAGAGCTCCCGCATGGGGACGTCGGCGGGGGTGAGACCGCCCAGGTAGACGATGCGCCGCACGCCGGCTGCCTTCGCCTGCTCGCCGAAGGTCCGCGCCGCCTCACGGTCGGTCTTCTCGAAACCCGGCCCTGCGGCCAGTGCGTGGACCAGGTAGTAGGCGACGTCGATGCCGAGCATGGCCGCGCTCACGGACTCCGCGTCGGTCACGTCCCCCTTGACCACCTCGGCCTCGCCCGCCCACGGGTAGTCCCGCAGCTTCTCCGGGGTCCGCGCCAGGCAGCGGACCCGGTGACCGGCCTCCAGGAGTCCGGGCACGAGGCGGCCCCCGATGTATCCCGTGGCGCCCGTCACCAGGCACCGCAGTCCGCCGCTGTCGTCCTTGCTCTCCATGGCTCCTCACTCCGGCCGGCGGTTGGTGTCTCCTCCGCCCACGGTGCCCCCATGCGGGTGATTCCGCTTGCCGAAGGGGTCCGACACGCCGAAGCCCACCCCACCGGGTGGCGGGGCGGGCAGGGGCTCAGCGCGGTCCGGGTTTCTCGGTGGCGGTCCCCCTGATGACGCGCGGGTCGTCCGTTCCGCCCGCAGGCGGTTCCGCCGGCACGGTGGGGGAGACGCCGTCGGACTTCAGGGCTCGCGCCTCGCTCTTCAGGATCCGGGCCGACTTGCCCAGTGAGCGCGCCAGTTCGGGAAGCTTCCTGGCACCGAACATGAGGACGGCGATGATGAGGAAGATCGCGATCTCGCTGATTCCGAACATGGCGGCTCTCGTCTCCCTGGTGGGTGTGGTTCGCTCTCCCGGCAGCCCCGGAGCTTCCCGGTGCCGCAACGGCGCGCCAAATCTACAGCACTGTAGAAGGTGAGGGCGGGGCTTCTCCAGGCCCGGTCTCAGCCTTCGCCGCCCTCCTCTTCCTCCTCGTCGCCCTCGAAGAAGTCACCCACCTCGTCGATGACTTCTGCGGCGACCACTCCTCCCACGACGCCCACGGCGAGACCCGCCGCCCCTGCGGCGACCACGGCGCCCGCCCCCGGCCCGGAGTGGTGCCCCGGATGTCCGCCGTCGTGTCCGTGGCCCCCGTGCGAAGCGTGTGCCTGGACCAGTTCCTGGATCCAGCCGTCGACCTCGGTGACCCAGTCGCGGCCTCGGACCTCGTGATGGCCGACGGCGAAGCGGCTGAGGGCATCACTTCCTCCGGAGAGGAGGCCTCCCCGCTTGTCGGTCTCCAGTACGACCTCCAGGCCGTCGGGGCCCGCCAGGAACGTCACCTCGATCTCGTTGATCCGGTCCGCGTACCTGGGGGCGGGGGAGAGCTCGATCTCCTGGTAGAAGGGCAGTTGCTGACCGCTGCCCCGGATCCGGCCGAGTTCCAGGTCGGCGGACCGGAAGCCGAAGCCCAGCTGTCCGAGCGCCTCGAGCACTGCTTCCTGGGCGGGCAGGGGGCCCACCGTGAGGCGGTCGAGATCGCCCTTGTCCCTGGCGCCCCCCACCGACAGCTCCGTGCGTACGCCGAGGACGATCCCGAGGTCCTGGCCGTAGAGCTCGGTGATCGGGGTCTCCCACGGGAGCGTCGCAGCGAAAGGAATGCTCCGCTCCTCGCCCTCGGTCAGTGTGAAACCACCGGCGACGGTGAAGCGCTCGAAGGCGACCGCCCCTTCCGCCTCGCCGTCCTCGTGCTCCGACTCGACGCGTGCGACGAGCTCCAGCGTGATGTGCTCGACGGTGAAGTCGGCGTTGCCGCCCTGCAGCCGGACCTCGCCGCTCAGGCTGCCGCCGGGAACAGCGGCGCCGGGCCGCAGCACCGTGTCGACGGTGGGACCGCCGACGCCGAGCGAGCCGAGCAGCTTCTTGAACACCATCGTGGCGTCCACTCCTTCTTCCGTACGCGGAGAACGCGTTCAGCCGAATTTCTACACAACTGTAGAAGCATAGGGGGGATGGGCTGTCGAAGTGGTCTCCGCGCAGGCGGGGGAGGGGGCGCGCACATGGCCGCGCGTGCCCCGCGCTGCGGGGCGCGTCCTAGTATGGGGCGGTGAACAGTGCAGACGGCCCTCGCGACGGATCTGGTATGGATGCGGCGGGGGTGTCGGAGCTCCAGGCCCTGGCTGTGGAGCTCCGCCGGATGAACGGTGAGATCAACCGGCTGGTTCACTCTTTCGCGCACTCCCAGGGCCTCCATGCGACGGACGTCCAGGCGCTGGGCGCGATCCTCGACGCGGACGCGCCGCTGACCCCTGGGCGGCTCCGTGAGCACCTCGGTCTGACGTCGGGCGCTGTCACCGCGTGCCTGGACCGGCTCGAGCGCGCCGGGCACATCAGGCGCGCGCGGGAGAGCTCTGACCGTCGTGTCGTGCACCTCTACTACGAGCCTGGGGCCAGGGCGGCCGCACGTTCGTTTTTCATGCCCCTCGCGGAGGCGGCGGCCGGTGCTCGCGCCACGTCGGAGCCCCAGGAGCTGGAGGCGGCTCTCCGCTTCCTCGGCCGGATGAACGGTGAACTCGCTCGCGTGCAGGTTCCCCGCCGCTGACCCCCTGAATCGAGCCGCATCGCCGTGCCGGTGCACGGGCACATCCGTGGGGCATGTAATCTCAATCATTGAGATACATCATGATTGAGAGATCGCGGCTCGTCCCAGGAGTGCCATGTCCACCGCATCGAGGCCGGCTCGCCGGCTGATTCTTGTTCCTGTGTTCCTCGTACTCGCCTGGCTCGTCGTCGGCGGGTCGTTCGGCTCGTACGCCGGGAAACTCGGGGAAGTAGCTACCAACGACCAGGCCTCGTTCCTGCCCCAGAACGCCGAGTCCACGCGTGTCGTCGAAGCCCAGAAGGCGTTCAGCCAGCAGGAGACCATGCCTGCCATCGTGGTCTGGACGTCGGGCAAGGACGGTGAGGAGCTCGGTGCGGAGCAGCAGAAGGAGGCGACTGCCGCCCTCGCCTCGGTCAAGGGCGAGCCGGGGGTCACCGGCGAGGTGAGCCCCGCGCTGCTGTCCGAGGACCGCGAGGCGCTGCAAGGCGTCGTCCAGCTGAGGCCGGATTTGGAGGAGGAACTCCCCGACGTCCTCGCGCAGATCCGTACAGCTGCGGAGGAAGTCCCGGGAACGGTGGTCGGGCTCGCGGGCCCCGCGGCCTCCCAGGCCGACCTGTCGGACGCCTTCGCCGGTATCGACGGGCTGCTGCTCGGCGTGGCGCTGGTGACCGTGCTCGTCATCCTGCTCCTCGTGTACCGGAGCGTCCTGCTGCCTTTGATCATCATCATCGGTGCGGTCTTCGCACTCGGCGTGTCCTGTGCGATCGTCTACGTGCTGGCCGACAACGACGTCCTCCGCGTGGACGGCCAGGTCCAGGGCATCCTGTCGATCCTGGTCATCGGAGCCGCCACCGACTACGCGCTGCTGCTCACCGCGCGCTTCCGTGAGGAGCTCGGGCGGCAGTCCGACCGGTGGACCGCGATGCGCTCCGCTCTGCGTGAGTCCATCGGCCCGATCACGGCAAGCGCCGCCACCGTGGCCCTGGGTCTGCTGGCTCTGCTGCTCAGCGACCTGACCAACAACCGCGCGCTCGGGCCCGTGGGCGCCATCGGCATCGTCTGCTCCGTCCTGACCACCCTCACCTTCCTGCCCGCCGTGCTGGTCCTGCTCGGCAGGGCCGCGTACTGGCCGTCCGGTCCGAAGAAGGGGCAGTCCGAACCCGAAACGGGTTCGACGGGCATCTGGTCCCGGATCGCGAAGCTCGTCGACCGCTCCCCGCGCAAGGTGTGGGCCGTCACGCTGGCCGGCCTCGTGGCGTGCGCGGCCTTCGCTCCCACGCTGAACTCCAAGGGTGTGCCTCTCGAAGAGATCTTCGTCAACGAGACGCAGTCCGTCACCGCTCAGGAGACCCTCGGCCGTCACTTCCCCGGCGGATCGGGCAGCCCCGCCGTCGTGATCGCCGGGGCGGCCGAATCGAAGCAGGTCGTCGCCGCGGCCGAAGAGGTTCCCGGTGTCGCGAGCGTCGCTGTCAGGACGGTCTCGGGGCGCCCGGGCGGTGGAGAACCGCTCGTCGTCGACGGGCGGGTCCGTATCGATGCCACCCTGGCGGACCCGGCGGACAGCGACGCCGCCAAGGAGACGGTCACGCAGCTGCGCGACGCGGTCCATGCCGTTCCCGGCGCACAGGCACTCGTCGGTGGCACCACCGCTCAGCAGTACGACACGCAGAAGACCGCAGAGCAGGACCGCAACATCATCGTGCCGGTGGTGCTGGTCATCATTCTCCTCATTCTGATCGGCCTGCTCCGGTCGCTGCTGATGCCGGTGCTCCTCGTGGCCACGGTGGCGCTCAACTTCCTCGCCACTCTCGGTATCTCGTCGCTGGTCTTCGAGCACGTCTTCGGCTTCAGCGGCACCGACTCCTCCGTGCCGCTGTACGGATTCGTCTTCCTGGTCGCCCTCGGCGTCGACTACAACATCTTCCTGATGTCCAGGGTCCGCGAGGAGTCCCTGATCCACGGCACCCGCGAGGGCGTGCTGCGCGGACTGACCACCACGGGCGGGGTCATCACCTCGGCGGGCGTCGTGCTGGCAGCCACCTTCGCGGCCCTGGGGGTCATCCCGCTCGCCTTCCTGCTGCAGATCGCGTTCATCGTCGCGTTCGGAGTCCTGCTGGACACCCTCGTCGTGCGCTCGCTCCTGGTGCCGGCCCTCGTCAGGGACATCGGGGCCACCGCCTGGTGGCCCGGTGCGCTGAGCCGGGGCGGTCGGAAGGAACCGAAGGGGCAGGAGTCCATGTCGTAGCCGGAGGCCGGGCCCTCTGCCCCGCACCGCCCGGCGGATCGCCGGGCGGTGCGGGGTTTCACATGGGCCGCGAGGCCCGGCGAGCGGCCGTCGCGATCCCTTCGACAGAGCCTGCCTCGAGTGCGGAGCAGGCGAGCGGCGCCCGTGCCCGGCCGGCCGCCTCGCGCTTGGCGGCGGCGCATCCCACCTGTACGTCGACCACGGGCTTCGCGTCGAGCCCCGGGACCGACGTGGATCCGATGTGTTCCCCGGCGGCGGCAGGCCAAAGCCGGCTCCCGGACGGGTCCCGCACGAGCGCTCGGCCTGTCCACCCCGGTCGGCCGTCCGTCCGCGCGCCCGTCCGCCCGCCGGACCATGTCCCGACGGGACAGAAGTCCCATCGGGACATTTAAAGGTGTATGCTGCAACTATGCAGGAAGCAGGGAAGGCCCCGGAGCGGCGCAGTCGCAAGGCGCGCAGGACCCGGGACGCACTGGCGCGGCACGCGTTCGATCTCGTACTCGAACGAGGTCTGCGGAGCGTGACGGTCGAGGAGATCGCGCAGGCGGCCGATGTCGACCGGCGCACCTTCAGTCGGCACTTCCCGAGCAAGGAGGCCGCCGTCCTCGACGCAGTCCGGGGCGACGGCGACAGAATCAACCGAGCGCTCCGCGAGCGCCCGCCGGCCGAGCCACCGCTCACCGCCTATCGCCGGGCCGTCCTGGACTGGCTCGACGACACGGCGGCGGAGCCCTGGCATCTCCGGCCGCGCGTCTTCGACCTGCTGGTCATGGCCGAGGAGGAGCCCACTCTGTACGCGGCGTACCACCACATCCGTGTGGACGCCCAGGAGGAGTCGGTGGCGATCCTCGCGGAACGGCTCGGTGTCGACCCACGGCAGGACCTCCGTCCCGCCGTGGCCGTCGCCGCGGGAGCCGGAGCGCTCCTCGCGGCCCAGGCGGCATGGGTGCGGGGCGGCCGGCCGGCCGCCCTGCCCGAGTTCGTCGTACAAGCATTCGACGCCCTCTCCGCGAACCTGCTGGAAACCCGGCAGGACGGGCCGGCGCCCCACAGCACCACGCAAGGAAGCACATCATGAGCACCAACCTCCCCACCGCCTACGAGGCGGAGTTCGCCGGCAAGGTCGCCCTGGTCACGGGAGGCGCGTCCGGCATCGGTCTCGCGCTCTCCCGCCGGCTCGCCGCGAGCGGTGCGGCCGTCGTCGTCGCCGACTACAACGAGGAGAGCGCCCGCAAGGCCGCGGACGAGCTCCAGGCAACAGGCGCCCGCGCCGCCGCGGTCGCCCTGGACGTCACCGACCCCGCCTCCGTCGAGGCCGGCGTGCGGTTCGCCGTCGACACCTTCGGCGCCCTGCACCTCGCCGTGAACAACGCCGGCATCGGCGGGCCCGCGCAGACCACCGGCGCATACGCGATCGAGGACTGGAACAGAGTCGTCGCCACCAACCTCAGCGGCGTCTTCTACTCGATGCGCTACGAGCTCCCGGCCATCCTGGCCGCCGGCGGCGGCGCCGTCGTGAACATGTCGTCGATCCTCGGCACCAACGGCTTCGCCAACTCCCCGGCCTACGCCGCCGCCAAGCACGGTGTCGTCGGGCTCACCAAGACCGCCGCACTCGAGTACGCGGCACAGAACGTCCGTATCAACGCGGTGGGCCCCGGCTTCATCGACACCCCCCTGCTCCGCGACACCGACAGCCCGGCACGCGACCACCTGATCTCCCTGCACCCGGCCGGCCGGCTCGGCACGTCGGAGGAGGTCGCCGAGCTCACCGCGTTCCTGCTCTCCGACCGCGCCTCCTTCATCCACGGCAGCTACCACCTGGTCGACGGCGGTTACTCCGCGTCCTGACCCCCGAGTGGCGCACCGCCACCCCGAGGGCCACAAAGGAAGTACGGAGAAACGAAGGAGAGTCATGAAAGCCGTCCAGTACCGCACCATCGGCGCCGCGCCCGAGGTCGTCGAGATACCCGAGCCCGTGGCGGGCCCCGGCCAGATCCTGCTGAAGGTCAGCGCCGCCGGCGTCTGCCACTCGGACATCGCGGTCATGAGCTGGCCCGCCGAAGGGTTCCCCTACGAGCTGCCGCTCACACTCGGCCACGAGGGTGTCGGAACGGTCGCCGCGCTCGGAGAGGGCGCGGTGGGCGTCTCGGTCGGGGACGCGGTCGCCGTCTACGGCCCATGGGGCTGCGGCACCTGCGTGAACTGCGCCGAGGGCCGGGAGAACTACTGCCTGCGCGCCGCCGACCTCGGGATCAACCCGCCCGGACTCGGCAACCCGGGTGCCATGGCCGAGTACATGATCGTCGACGATGCCCGTCACCTGACGCCCATCGGCGACCTGGACCCCGTCAAGACGGTCTCGCTGACGGACGCGGGCCTCACCCCGTACCACGCGATCAAGCGCTCGCTGCCGAAGCTGCTGCCCGGCGCCACCGCCGTGGTCATCGGTACCGGCGGCCTCGGTCACGTGGCCATCCAGCTCCTGCGCGCCATGACCGCGGTTCGGGTCATCGCGCTCGACGTCACCGAGGAGAAGCTCGCACTCGCCCGGACCGTCGGTGCCCACGAGGCCGTGCTGTCCGACGAGAACGCCGCCGCGAAGGTCCGTGAACTCACCGGTGGCATCGGTGCGAAGGTCGTCTTCGACTTCGTCGGCGCCGAGCCGACGGTGAAGACGGCCGGTGCGATCGCGTCCATCGACAGCGACATCACCATCGTCGGTATCGGCGGCGGCCTGCTGCCCGTGGGATTCGGCGTCCTGCCGTTCTCCACGTCGGTCTCGGCGCCGTACTGGGGCTCGCGCAAGGAGCTCGCCGAGGTCATCGAGCTGGCCCACGCGGGTTCCGTCGACGTCCACGTCGAGACGTACTCCATCGACGAGGCCCCGCTCGCCTACGAGCGGCTGCACGCAGGCAAGATCAACGGCCGAGCGGTCATCCTGCCCAACGGCTGACCGCCGGGAACGACTCGCCGCCCGCTGAAGGCGTCCGGCGAGTCGTTCGCGCTCTCAGGGAGCGGACGTCATCACGCCCGTCCGGGTCAGCTGTACGGGCTCGGTGCCGGATGAACTGTGCCGCTCCGCCCAGCTCTCCAGAGCCGTGCGACAGGCGTGGTCCAGATGGTGCAGACCGGAGAGATCCAGGGCGATGGGCCGGTCCGTGGGCAGGGACTCCAGGCTGTCGAGTATTTTCGGCAGCCGCAGGAAAGTCGCGTTGCCCGACAGGCGCGCCCGTACACCGTCGGCATTGCTGTCGACGACCTCCAGTCCGATGTGCGAGGCGTCCCAGGCCGCCTTGGCCACCGACAGGGCCAGACCCGTCAGCACCCCCTCGAACATGTTCACCGTGACGATCGCCAGGGCGGTGACGACCAGGATCAGCGCCTCACCCCGGTGTTCGCGCCACAGCGCCACGAGCTGGCGCAGTGGGATCAGCTTCCAGCCGGCGTGGATGAGGATGCCGGCGAGGGCGGGCAGAGGGATGAGCCCCAGCGCGGACGGGAGCAGTGCCGCGAACAGCAGCAGCCACACACCGTGCAGCACCCGGGAGGCCCGGGTGCGTGCGCCCGCCCGTACGTTGGCGGAGCTGCGCACGATGACCGCGGTCATCGGCAGGGCGCCGAGGAGTCCGCACACGGTGTTGCCCGTCCCCTGGGCCATCAGCTCCTTGTCGTACTCGGTACGCGGCCCGTCGTGCAGCCGGTCCACCGCGGCCGCGCTGAACAGGCTCTCCGCGGAGGCGATCAGGGTGAAGGCGGCCACGGTACCGAGCAGGGCCAGGCTCGCGAGCCCGCCGAACTCGGACAGGGCGGGGGCCTGGACGGCGTCCAGCAGCCCCTGGACCTGAACCGTCCTGACCGGCAGGTCGAACGCCGGAGCGGCGAGTGTGGCCAGTACGACCGCGGCGAGGGCGCCCGGAACGGCCCGTACCCGCTTCGGCATCCTGTCCCAGCCCGCCACCAGGGCGATGGTCCCGGCGCCGACCGCGAGCGAGGCGACAGCTGCGGGACTGGACACCGCGTCGGCCAGCAGCCCCGGAATGCCGGCCATCTTGCCCGTACCGGAGAGCGGCGCCTCGACGCCCGCGGCCGCGTAGAGCTGACCCGCGATGAGGACGAGGCCGATACCGGCGAGCATGCCCTCGACGACCGAGACCGAGATGGCCCGGAACCAGCGGCCGAGCCGCAGGGCTCCCATCGCGAGTTGGAGCAGCCCCGCCGTCAGCACGATCACCCCGAGCGCGGGCAGTCCGAAGGACTGGACCGCTTCGAAGACGAGCACGGTGAGGCCGGCGGCGGGCCCCGACACCTGGAGGCTGCTGCCGCGCATGAATCCGGTGACGAGACCGCCCACGATGCCGGTGATGAGACCCAGCTCCGCCGGGACCCCCGACGCGACGGCGACGCCCACGCACAGCGGCAGGGCGACCAGGAAGACGACGAGCGACGCGGCGAAGTCCTGCCTCAGGTGGGGAAGCCGGGCGACACGGTCCATGGCGGCCTTCATCCCGTGCGGAAGGGGGCCGAGCGGACGTCGCCGGGCGGGGGAGCCCAGACGGCGCTGTCGCGGACGTGCGGGACTTCCACCGCGGAGTGATCGACGTGGAATTGCATACCAGTGGTTCCTCCCGGCGCGCTGAAGGGCGCGCGTAGGCATACGTATGAGAACTGAGGTCCTGGAGGCCGGTCGGCACGGCCCCATGTCTGTGAGTTGTCCGTCAGTCCCGGGGGACCGTGGGCACAGGGGCAGTGTCCGAGAGCCTGGGATCAGCTCAGCACCGGAACACCTGAAGTACGGGGGAGGAATGGGCCGTCGAGGATCTGGAGGTGTGGTGTGCGCTGCCCATCGCGGTGACGGCCGCCGTCGGGAGCATTCCGCCGGCGTCACCCGTCACCATGGAACGCGACGGCACCTCGGGAGAGGGAACGGTCGCCGAGCGATGCCGGTCGCGATGGCGCAGAAGGCCGTTCGACTCACCCCCGCGATCCGGTGTGCCGCAGGTGACGTACTCACCGTGCGAATTGTCCGCGGGCGTCTTCGAAGGACTGCCTGCCCGAATTTCCGGAGTGTGTGCGTGCGCGTCCGGTGACGGTGCGCCGGAGTACGGGGCCATGGGGAGGCCCATCAGGAAGGCGAGCACGAATCGGACCGCCGCTGCCCGCATCATTCGCCTCCTTTTGGACTTCCTTCTTTCCTCGGGACGCTAACAGGCCGGACCGCTTATGGAGTTCACCCTTTGTGAAGAGTCCGAAAGTCGATGCCCGACGAGCCGCATTATGGGAAGCCCCGTGGCCTGGGGACGTTGCCCGCCGCGGGTTGTCGTTGTTCGAGATCAATCGCGACTGCGTGGCTCGTGCATATTTTGATCGATTGGAAATCGTAAATTCGCACGGAAGTTCGGCTCCTGAGTAAGGGGTCGATTCTCGCGAAAGGTGACTGGGGTACAGCGGAACATGTGTCGAATCGGGTTCCTGCGAGGAGCACTTGGCCCCGTGGCGCCCGCCGGCTCCGCCGCCCGGACGCCGGCGGCGGCCGACAGTGTTCCACTCGGGGAGGCTTCCGTAGGAAGGCGACCCGGAGGAACGGCGTGACGCCCCACGCACGCTCGCACCCTCGCACCCGCGACCGGGGTACCGCCGAACGTGTCCAGGACGCCCCCTCGCGGGCGGACCGCGAGGGTCCCGTCGAGCGGACGCCCGCAACCCCCGGCCCGGGGTACGAGCCCGCTCGCCACCGCCCGCGCGCTCCCGTGGCCGCGGGGAGAGCTCGACGGAGGGGCGTCAGCCTTCGGACGGTGCCCGTCCGGCGACGGCCGGCAGTGCGAAGTCGGCAGCGAGCTGTTCCGGGGTGCGGGGGCCAGGTGCGGTGGCGTCCAACAAGCCGTGCGCGCGCAGCAGCTGAGCGGTCGCGACACCCCATGGGAGCCGGAGCCCCGCCTCCCGCAGGAGATCCGTACGGGCCAGGATCGTGGCCGCGGGGCCGGCACGCACGCCGGCCGGCGTGAGGAGCGCGGCGTCGTCGGCCCAGCGCAGGGCGAGATCGACGTCGTGCGTGGCCATCATCACCGTGGTGCCGCTGTCGCGCAGGGTGCCGAGCGTGTCGAGCAGTCGTTCCTGACCGTCCGGATCGAGCCCGGCGGTCGGCTCGTCGAGGATCAGCACGCGGGGCCGCATCGCGACCGCGCCCGCGATGGCGGTCCGTTTGCGCTGGCCGTAGGAGAGGAGGTGGGTGGGCCGGTCCGCCAGTGCGGTGATGCCGAGGGCCATGAGCGCCTCGTCCATCCGGGCTCGCACCTCGGCGTGGGGCAGGCCGAGGTTCAGCGGCCCGAACGACACGTCCTGGGAGACGGACGCGGCGAACAGCTGGTCGTCCGGGTCCTGGACCACGAGTTGAACCGTGGTACGCAGTCGGGTCAGCCCCTTGCGGTCGTAGGTCACAGGGCGGCCCTCCACCGCCAACTTCCCGTCCCGTGGGCGCAGTCCGCCGCTGAGGAGCCGCATCAGTGTGGTCTTCCCACTGCCGTTCCGGCCGAGCAGCGCGAGCGCACGCCCTTCGCGCGCCTCGAAGTCGAGCCCGCTGAGCACGGCAGGACCGTCCTCGTACGCGAAGGACGCGCCATGCAGGGCGAGCAGCGCTGGTTCGCTCATGACAGCGGCCTTTCCAGGGCGAGGGTCAGGGTGGTGAGGGCCGTGAGCAGCATGACGCTCACGGCCACGAACCGGACGGATACGCGAGCCTCGGGCACCAGGACCCGCAGGGTGCCGTCGTAGCCGCGTCCGGCCAGCCCCGACTGGAGCCGTGCCGCGCGGTCGAAGGCCCTGACGAAGGCGGTGGACCCGAGCCCCGCCAGGGACCGCCAGGCGGCTGCCCGCGTGGTGTGCCCGAGACGGGCCGCCTGCGCCTCCCTGATCCGGCGTACCGAGTCGAGGAGCAGAAAGCTCATGCGGTAGGTCACCAGGGCCACGTCCACCACCGGCGCGGGCACCCCCGCCTTCACCAGACGGGGCAGCAGGTCCGACATCGGGGTGGTGAAGGCGAACAGCAGGACCCCGAGCGACGCTGCCGAGGTGCGCAGCAGCAGTTCACCGGCACGGACCGGCCCTCCGTCGGCCAGGGTGACGATCCCTCCGGGCCCGCCGACCTGGACGAGGAGCGTCACTGCCCCGGTGACACAGAAACCGAGAGGCACCCGGTAGGCCTGCCACAGGTCGCGAGGGCTCACGCCCGCCGGCCCCAGCAGTACGCCGAGGGCGGCGACGAGCACGAGGACGGCGCCCGGCCAGGGCGGCAGGGAGATGGCCAGGACGGTGAGGCCCAGGCCCAGCACCGCCTTGTCCACAGGATGGCGGCGGCGCCAGCGACTGCTGTGCGCCGCCGCGTCGATCGGCAGCATGTGAGCTCAGGACCTTCGGGCCGCGGACTCTCCGGCACCGCCTTCGGCGGCACCGCCGTCCTGCTCCGCGCTCGCGTGCGGTTCGCCCTGACGGCGCCCGCGCCGCAGGCCGAAGTAGTAGGCGAGAACACCCGCGCCGAGCGCGGCCTGAAGGGCGAACAGCGCCGACTCGATCTCGCCGGAAGGAGGTTCGTACAGCGGGGAGAACCAGGGTTCGTAGTCAGGATCGATCTCGGTGATCGCCGTCTCGGCCTGGGCGTCGGCGCCCGCGAACGGCTCCTCCTCGCCGTCGCCGAGGCCGAGAGCCAACGGCAGGACGGCCAGCGCGGCCACGACGAGCAGCAGGAGGGCGTTGATCTTCGTGTTCTTGTTCATCGCGCGACCGCCTCGGTCTCCGCCCGGGTCCCGGGCCGTTTGTCGGCGAGGAAGACACCGAGCCGGGTCAGATCTCCCTTGCTGGACTGCACGAGGAGTCGCATCACCAGCACGGTCAGAAGCCCTTCGCTCACCGCGAGCGGGATCTGGGTGACCGCGAAGATGGAACCGAACTTGCCGAGCGCGCCGAGGAACCCGCTGCCCGGGTCGGGGAAGGCGAGCGCCAGCTGCACGCTGGTGACGCAGTAGGTGGACAGATCGGCGACGAACGCGCCGGAGAAGACCGCCACCATCAGCGGCACCTCGTACCGGCGCAGCAGCCTGTAGACCGCGTACCCCGCCCAGGGCCCGACGACCGCCAGCGAGAAGACGTTGGCTCCGAGTGTGGTCAGGCCGCCGTGGGCGAGCAGCAGCGCCTGGAACAGCAGGGTGATGGTGCCCAGGACCGCCATGATCGGAGGGCGGAACAGGATGGCGCCCAGCCCGGTGCCCGTGGGATGCGAGCAACTCCCCGTGACCGAGGGGATCTTCAATGCGGAGAGAACGAACGTGAAGGCCCCGGAAGCCCCCAGGAGCAGTGTGCTCTCGGGATTCTCCCTGACTTCACGCGTCAGTGACCGGACTCCGTGGACGACGAACGGCGCGGACGCGACACCCCAGGCGATCGCGTGCGCCGGGGGCAGAAACCCCTCGGCTATGTGCATAGCTCAGCAGACCCTCTCCAGCACCTCGTGGATGGTTGAAGTGCCTTGGCCGGTCTCCTGGCTTACGGGTACCACCGCCCGGGCTCCGCCTTCCCGGGTCACAAGGACCCAGTGGCTGCCCGCGAGGGCCGGAGCCGGACTTCCCGATCACAGTGGCGAGGGCCGCACCGGCATCACACCGGATTTCCCGTTCACCAAGGCGTGGCGACAGTAGTGCCAGGTGGGGGCGGAAGACAAGCAGGGCCTCCGCGCGACGGGCGGGCCGTCGGCAGGGCTCCGGGGACGGTTGCCCGCGACCTCGGCAGGAGGGGAACACCGGCTCGTCCCCGACGCACCGGCCGGGATGATGTCGGCGTCGTCGGGCGATCGCCTGCCGTGACGGCCAGTCGGATCGTTTTGGCGCGGCGGATGGCGGACGTCGGCCCGTATTTCCGGTCCGTCGCGTTATTCGGGGAACAGTCGGTCGACGTATTCCCGACGGAGAAGGAGTGCAGGCCATGACCGATACCGAGAGTGCGCGGCCCGACGAGGACGCCGGGCGTCCGGTGCTGACCAATCGGCAGGGGCATCAGGTCTACGACAACCAGAACCAGCGTACGGTCGGTGCCCGGGGCCCCGCGACCCTGGAGAACTACCAGTTCCTGGAGAAGATCAGCCACTTCGACCGGGAGCGCATTCCGGAGCGCGTCGTGCACGCGCGCGGAGTGACCACGTACGGCTTCTTCGAGGCGTACGGCAAGTGGGGCGACGAACCGATCGGCCGGTACACCCGTGCCAGGCTGTTCCAGGAGGCGGGCAAGCGCACGGACGTGGCCGTGCGCTTCTCCACCGTGATCGGTGGACGGGACTCCTCCGAGGCGGCTCGTGACCCGCGCGGGTTCGCGGTGAAGTTCTACACGGAGGACGGCAACTGGGATCTGGTCGGCAACAACCTCGGTGTCTTCTTCATCCGCGACGCCATCAAGTTCCCCGACGTGATCCACGCGCTCAAGCCCGACCCCGTGAGCCACGAGCAGAAGCCCGCCCGGATCTTCGACTTCATGTCGCAGACCCCGGAGAGCATGCACATGCTGGTGAACCTGTTCAGTCCGCGCGGCATCCCGGCCGACTACCGCCATATGCAGGGCTTCGGGGTCAACACCTACAAGTGGGTGAACGACGAGGGCAGCACCGTACTGGTCAAGTACCACTGGATGCCCAAGCAGGGCGTCAGCAGCATGACCGAGGAGGACGCGGCGAACGTCCAGGCCTCCGAACTGGGGCACGCGACGAAGGACCTCTACGAGGCGATCGGACGCGGAGACTTCCCCGAGTGGGAACTCCTCGTGCAGATGATGTCCGACGACGAGCACCCGGAGCTGGACTTCGACCCGCTGGACGACACGAAGACCTGGCCCGAGCAGGACTTCCCGCCCCGGGCGGTGGGCCGCATGGTCCTGAACAGGGTCCCGGACAACTACTTCGCGGAGAACGAGCAGGTGTCCTTCGGGACCGGTGTGCTGGTCGACGGGCTCGATTTCTCGGACGACAAGATGCTGGTCGGCCGGACGTTCTCGTACAGCGACACACAGCGGTACCGAGTGGGCCCGAACTACCTCCAGCTCCCGGTCAACCAGGCCAGGAACGCGCGCGTCGCCACCAACCAGCGGGACGGTCTGATGGCGTACGACAACGGCCACGGAGGTGAGAACCCGGAGGTCAACTACGAACCGTCGATCACCGGCGGCCTCCGGGAGGGCAGGTACCCGGCGCACGAGGAGCAGGGCCCGGAGATCCAGGGCCGGCTCACCCGGGCCAGGATTCCGCGTACGAACGACTACCTGCAGGCAGGACAGCGTTATCAGCTGATGGAGGAGTGGGAGCGTGACGACCTGGTCAAGAACTTCACCGACCTGTTCGCCCAGTGCACCCGTCCGGTCCAGGAACGCATGGTGTGGCACTGCCTGATGGCGGACAACGATCTCGGCCTGCGCGTCGGCGAGGGCTTGGGCATCGGCCCCGGGGACGTCTCCCACCTGCCACCACTGGCCACCCAGAACCTCGACGACGACGAACGCAAGCGGCTTGCCCGCCTGGGCGACAACCCGCCGCGGGACGTCACCGGGCTCACCATGACCCACTGCGTTCCCGACAAGCGCCGTACGGTCACCCGCTGAGCCCTGGCATGCCGGACGGCCGGGCCGTGGGACCGCAGCCCGCCCGTCCTGACGAGTAGGGCCGGGCCTACGAGCGGTGCTCGTACGCCCGGCCCGTCGGCCCGGGGAGCGCCGGTCACGCCACGGGGGACGGCGTCCCGCCCGTGCCGCAGAAGGTCCCTGCCGCAGCAGCGCGGTCACGCACGCGGGCGGCGGACGCCCAGCCGCGGGGCAGGTCCGCCACCCCGGGCCACCTCCCGTGGTCGGCCTACGCCGGCCCCGCCCGCCCCACCGTGCCGCAGGTCACCGGGCGCGTTTGCCCGCGGTGACCTTCTTGGCCGCGCGCTTGGTGCCGGCCGTCTTCTTCGCCGGGGTGGTGCGCGACGGCCCGGCCGCCTCGGCGGCCTGCTTCTCGCTGCCCGCGTCTGCCGTGCTGAGGGCCCCGGCACTGTTCTCCAGGTGGGCACGGACGAACCACTGGAACTGTTCCAGGGAACGGAGGTGCTCGATGAGCAGGTCCTCGGTGACCGGGTCGACGGAGGCTGCCTTCGCGGCGGCTTTCCGGTGGTCCTCGATGATGCCCGTGTAGACGAGGTCGAGGGCCCCGAGGTGGGCGATCGCGTCAGCCCTGCCGACGCTGTAGTCGTCCCACGTGCGCTCGGCGACCAGAACGCCCGCGGTGCCACGGGGCTCACCGCCCAGGGCCGAGATGCGTTCGGCGGCGGAGTCGGCCATGTCCCGGACGGCCACGGTCTGCGGGTCGAGCATCTCGTGCACGGCGATGAAGTGGGGGCCGGTGACGTTCCAGTGGATGTGCTTCAGCGTGAGTGCCAGGTCGTTGAGCGAGTGCAGACGCATACTCAACAAGTCGATCATCCGCCCGCCTTCCCTGGTGCTGAGGCCGGGAACGGTGTAGCGCGGAGGGGAACTCTGAGGCGACATGATGCTCCTGCAACGATGGGACGGTCTGCCGCTACTCATCTGCCACGGGAACTCCGGACGTCACGCATGTCCCCGCTCGAAACCACTTGACCAGCCCTGCGGAAACCGGCCGGGGCACGCACGGGCGGGGGATCGGCCACCGGTCGCGCGCGGCGGGTGTCCGGTCGGCCGCGCCCGGCCCGTTCCTGTCCGTCATCCACCCGGACGCCCGGACGCGCGCCGGTGTCAGGTCGCCGTCCGCTGGTCGTCGCTGTCCTGGCGGAGCCGCTCGGTGTGCCGGGTGATGGTGTCGACACGGGCTGCCAGGTCGGGGTGGTCGGCCGTGAGGTGTGTGCGGGTGTCGGCCAGCGGGGTGATGAGCTTCGCGGCGTCGTTGTCGGCCAGGGCGGCGGAGAGTCGGCTGACCGGCGCCGTCGGCAGGCCGGTGAGGGCGGTGATCTGGCCGGCGAGCCGGCGCAGATCGGCGGCGTTGTCGCGGGCCCAGGTGCTGATGGAGCGGTCGGCGGCGCGGTGGCTGCGAGTGGCCTCCACGCGTTGTTCACCGGTGGCGCCGGGGGCACCGGGGCGTACGCGCAGGTAGCGGCGTTCGGCGGCCTGGCGGCTGGCGACGCCGAGGGGCTGGGCGAGATCGGCCCAGCTGGTGCCTGCCGCACGGGCCGCTTCGATCAGTCCCGGCTCCCATCCGGCCAGCCGGTCGCGCAGTTGGCGGAGCAGGAGCAGGGCAGCCAGCGCCTGCTCGGAGTCGGCCTGCCCGTCGTCGGTGCCCGCACCGCGCCGCCCCGACTGAGCGGCTCGGACGGCCTCGTCGATCGTGTTCAGCGCTGCGGCGGCGGCCGCGAAGGATGTGGGCTCGCCGGTTCGGTGGGATGCGTTCATGGAAGCCCCTCAGGGTGTCACCCTTTCGATGACACTCCAGTTGTCATCGTTTGGATGACATGGTACAACGGTGTCAGACGAAGCGCATTGGCAGTTTCTGCCAGACCAGTGGAGGTGTTTTCGCAATGTTGATGCGCACTGACCCGTTCCGCGAACTCGACCGGATCGCGCAGCAGCTCACGGGTGTGCCCGGGACCTGGTCCAAGCCGTCGGCGATGCCGATGGACGCCTATCGCGAGGGCGAGGAGTACGTGATCGCCCTCGATCTGCCGGGTGTCGCGAAGGACGCCATCGACATCGACGTGGAGCGGAACATGCTCACCGTCAAGGCGGAGCGCCGACCTGCCGCGACGGGCGATCACGTCCAGATGGAGCTCGCCGAACGTCCGTTGGGTGCCTTCTCCCGCCAGCTGGTCCTGGCTGACACCCTGGACACCGAGCGCATCCAGGCCGATTACGACGCGGGGGTGCTGACCCTGCGGATCCCGATCGCCGAGCGCGCCAAGCCTCGGAAGATCGCCATCGGAGGAGAGTCCGCCCCCAGGCAGATCGGAACCTGACGCGCGGGCCCTGCCCGCCCGGACGAGCGGGCTGCGGGGGACACCTCCCTCCGCGCTCCGCACCACGTGCGGTGAGCCTCAGGTCGACGCCCCCCCCCGGGGCCCGCTCGGCACCGGGGGGCACGTCGCGGGGCAAGACCTCCGACCGGACACTTCGCAGCAGCCCTGAGTGCTCACCCACCCCTTCGACACGTCTCCCTCCAAGATCAGCAGCGCGGCTGCCGGCATCCGCTTCATCGGGCCACAGCGCAGCAGCCGCCGCTCGGCGAGAAAGGCACTTCACCGATGCGCTCCCTGCGTGAACAGCTCCGCGCCACAGCGGGCGTGACGTTCGACCAGATGCTGGAAACAATCAGGTACGAGGGCGCGTACCCCACGCGCGAACGAGCCGAGACCGTCACCCACGCCGTGCTGGCCGGCCTCGGCCGTCAGCTGACCGGGGACGAACGCGTCGACCTCGCTGCCTGCCTCCCCGCCGAGGCCGCCCTCACCCTGACCGCCCAGATCCCTGACCCTGACCCGCTCACCGGCTGGGGGTTCGTCAAGGACCTCGCCGCCCGCACAGGAGGCACCGCCGCCACCGCGCGCTGGGACACCGGCGCGGTACTCGCCTCCGTGGCCCGGCTGGTCGACTCCGACCTCCTCGACCGGATCCTCACCCAGCTCCCCTCCGGCTACGCCCTGCTGTTCGGCCGCGCGGAACTCGTCCAGGCCGCGTGACCGGGCCGAGCGGCCATCGGCGCCCCGGCACGGACGCTGCCGGGCGATGACCCTGACATGCTGCGGGGCTTCGGCGAACACCTCCGCCGAAGCCCCGCAGCATCGCGCTCCGACGCGGGAGCACGCACCCGAAAGCCCCGTCCGGGCCGGACAGGCCGGCCCGGACGGGGCTGCGGGGAGGCGGTGCTGATCAGTGGCGGCCGTGGGCCGTGTCGGCGGCCCCACCGAAAAGCCGTGCGACGGCGCGGAAGGGCAGGGTGACGACGGTGGCGACGGCCCCGCCGACAGAACGAATCACGTCCGCGATTGCCTTCAGCATGCGAGTTCCTCCCTTACGGTGGCACCGCGGCGCTCCTGAAGCCGCGATGCGGTGTTCACGGGGCTCGTACCCGGATGAGGCACGAGAAAACTCACCCCTTCCGGCCCGTGAAGAAGGGGTCGATCACTGCCCCGACGGAATTCCGTCGGGACGGTCGCATGCATTTCCAGCGGATGCGCAGGAGGCTCCGGAAACCGCGGCGCCTGAACCGCTCGCAGCGCACCGCGGGCAGGTCGTCATGAACGCCATGGACGGAGCGCACAACTGCGGACGGGGCAGGCTGCCGTACGCGTCCGACGGGCGAGTCGCGGACGGGTCAGCGTGCGCCCGCCCCAGGCCATGGCTCCGCTCCGGATGTGCTGACCGGAAATCCCTGGAACGCAACGCCAGGGGAGTGGAACCGATAACACGGAGTCGGTGAACAGGAAACACGGGACGCGGAGGTGACTTAGCCCGTCCGGCCCCGTACTCCCTCACCGCCGTATCTCCGAGCGGAATGTGCGGGGTTTGCCCGTGCTCGGCCGGTGCGGCGCACGAGGCGGCAATGGGGGCTGTTTACCGGGTGCGGATTCCCGCAGGCGGCGAATTCCCCGGACGCCTGGGAGAGTGATAGGCGAGTGGGACAAGCCGGACCGGGCAGTCGTGGCAGACGGCGTTGCGAGGTGCCCGGGGTACTGGAACTGGAAGCGGACGGCTCGGCTCGGTACGGCGCGGATCGCCGTGGAGCTGCGGCCACGGGGGAAGGACACCCTGGTGATCATTGACGGACCCCCCCTGCGAGGGCCTGCCGCCGCGCTGCACGACCCGGTCGCGGAAGCGCTGATCCGGTTGCGCCGCCGTCGTGTGCCGGCCCGATCGGCGCGCCTGGTGGAGAGGACCACGGCTCAGCCCCGAAGGTCCGGTCCGGGAGAGGGCCGAGCCGCCGCCTGAGAGCCCGCGTCATCGACAGGCCCGACGAGAACGCCAGGAGGTACGGATGCCGGACGCGGTGATCATCGGTGCAGGTCCCAACGGCCTCGTGGCGGCGAATCTGCTCGTCGACGCGGGCTGGAGCGTCGAGGTTCTGGAGGCGCAGCCGGTACCGGGTGGCGCGGTCCGCAGCGATCGGGCCCTCCACCCGGACTTCACGAGCGACCTCTTCAGCGCCTTCTACCCCCTCGCTGCCGCCTCCCCGGTCCTGGCACGCCTCGAGCTGCGGGAGGAGGGTCTCAGCTGGAGCCGCGCCCCGCGCGTGCTGGCACACCCCCTGCCGGACGGCCGGTGCGCCGTCCTCGAAAGCGGGGCCGAGCGCACCGCCGTGGGTCTGGACTCCTTCGCGGCGGGCGACGGCGCGGCCTGGCTGGACCTGTGCACCACGTGGGAGCGCCTCGGCCCCGACATCCTGGACGCTCTCTTCACTCCCTTCCCGCCGGTACGTCCGTCCGTCCGCCTCGCCGCCAGGCTCCGGGCAGTCGGCGGCCTCCGGCTGGCACGGTCCCTGCTGCTGCCCGTCCGTCGCCTGGGCGAGGAGCAGTTTCGCGGCGAGGCCGGACGGCTGCTGCTCGCGGGGAACGCCCTGCACGCGGACCTCGGCCCCGAGGCGGCGGGGAGCGGAGGCTTCGGGTGGCTGATGTCCATGCTCGGACAGACGTACGGCTTTCCGGTGCCGGTGGGCGGGGCCGGTGCGCTCACCGGGGCCCTGGCGAGGCGGCTCGAGCGGCGCGGCGGCGCCGTCCGCTGCGGGGAGCGCGTGGACGAGGTCGTCGTACGCGGCGGACGGGCCGTCGGCGTGCGCACGGCGGGGGGCGAGGCCGTGCCGGCCTCCCGGGCCGTGCTCGCCGACGTGTCCGCACCGGCCCTGTTCGGTGAACTGGTCGACGCACGCCATCTCCCCGGCCGCCTGCTGGGCGATCTGCGCCGCTTCCAGTGGGACTTCGCCACCTTCAAGGTCGACTGGGCGCTGAACGGGCCGGTGCCCTGGACCGCAGGCGAGGCGTCCACGGCCGGGACGGTCCATCTGGCCGACGGGGTCGACGGCCTCACCCGCTTCGCCGCGCAGATCGCCACAGGTCAGGTGCCGGACCGTCCCTTCCTCCTCTTCGGGCAGATGACCACCGCCGACGCGACGCGCTCACCGGCCGGCACCGAATCGGCGTGGGCCTACACGCACGTCCCGCACCGGATCAAGGGCGATGCGGGTGAGGACGCGCTGACGGGACTCTGGGACCTGCGGGAGCAGGAGGCCATGGCGGACCGCATGGAGAACGAGATCGAACGCTGGGCGCCCGGTTTCCGCTCGCTCGTCGGATCCCGGCGGGTCCTCGCGCCGCCCATGCTCGAGGCCATGGACGCCAACCTTCACGGCGGAGCGATCAACGGAGGGACGGCGGCGGCCCACCAGCAGCTGATGTTCCGTCCCATGCCCGGCACCGGACGGCCCGAGACGGCGGTGAAGGGCCTGTACCTCGCCTCGGCGTCCGCACACCCCGGCGGCGGTGTGCACGGCGCACCCGGTGCCAACGCGGCCCGAGCAGCACTGCGCGGCCGGTATCGCTGCTCCCGGCCGGCCCGGGTCCCCTGGCGGATCCGCGCAGGGCAGGGGACCGAGGGATGATCCGGGAGCCGGACGGTTCCCGCCCGGACCATCCTCCCGTCGGAGACGACCCAGGGCCTTTCATCCCCGCGCGGGGAAGGCCTGTTCGGTCCAGATGGTCTTCCCGGAGGGGGTGTGGCGCGTACCCCACCTCTGGACGAGCTGCGCGACGATGAACATGCCGCGCCCGCCTTCGTCGTCCTCGCCGCTGTGACGCAGGTGCGGTGAGGTGTGGCCCGTGTCCGCGACCTCGCACAGGAGGTTGCGGTCGCGGATGAGGCGTACGTGGAGTGGTCCTCCGGCGTACCTGACCGCGTTGGTCACCAGCTCGCTGACGACGACTTCGGTCGCGAACGACAGTTCCTCGAGTCCCCAGTGACGCAGCTGTCCGGTGGCCAGGTCACGGGCCCGGCCCGCGGTGACCGCTTCTGCGGGCAGCTCCCACTCGGCGACCTGCGCGCTGTCGAGTTCGCGGGTGCGGACGAGCAGCAGGGCGGTGTCGTCGGCCGCCGAACCGCCCGGCAGGAGTTCCTCCACGGCTCGGTCGCACAGCTCTTCGAGCGACGCGTCCCGGTCGCCGAGTACACGTCCCAGTGTGCCGAGTCCGTGATCGATGTCCCGGTCGCGGGCCTCGACCAGACCGTCGGTGAAGAGGGCCAGCAGGCTGCCCACCGGCAGTTCGACCTCCATGGACTCGAACGGCAGTCCGCCGAGGCCCAGGGGCGGGCCGGCCGGCAGGTCGGGGAAGGACGGCCGGCCGTCCGGGCCGACGACCGCCGGCGGCAGGTGCCCGGCCCTGGCCATGACGCAGCGCCGTGACACCGGGTCGTAGACCGCGTAGAGGCAGGTTGCCCCGGTGGTCACATCGACGTAGGTGCCGTCGGCCGTGCCGGGCTCGGCCCACTGCTCCTCCGCCGGCTGGCCCACCAGATCGTCGAGCCGTGACAAGAGCTCCACGGGGTCCATGTCCATCTGGGCGAACGCGCGCACGGTCGTGCGCAGCCGTCCCATGGTGGCGGCTGCCTGCAGACCGTGACCGACCACATCCCCGACCACGAGACCGACCCGGGTCCCGGACAGTGGGATGACGTCGAACCAGTCACCGCCGACCCCGGTCACGGCGTCCGTGGGCAGGTAGCGGTAGGCGAGGTCGACCGCGGACTGTTCCGGTACGTGCTGCGGCAGCAGCTGGCGCTGGAGGGCCAGGGAGGCGGTGCGTTCACGGGTGAAGCGGCGGGCGTTGTCGATGGAGACCGCCGTACGGGCGACCAGCTCGTCGGCCAGCGCGACCTCACCGCTGTCGAAGGCGGCGGAAGGGGTGCCGCGGACGAAGGTGACGAGTCCCAGCACGCCGTTCCCGGCCCGCAGCGGCACGACCAGAGCGGCGTCGTCGAGCACCAGCCCGCCCGAGGAGAGGCTGCGGTCCTGAGGCGAACCGGACTCGTACTCCACGGGCGAGTGCTTCACCGGGGAAGACTGCTGCCCGGGCTGCCCCCGGCCGGTGTCCCCGGCTGCGGAGCGGTGGGCGATCCGGACCAGGGACATCGCCGCTGAGCCGCCGGTGGCAGGCACCTCGCCCTCCAGGACCGCTGCCGAGAGGTCGACCGTGACCGTGGCGGCGAACTCCGGCACCGCAACCTCCGTGATCTTCTCGGCGGTGGCCGTCACGTCGAGGGCGGTGCCGATACCGCGGCCCGCCTCGACGAGCAGGGCCAGACGCCGCTGGGCCTTGTGACGGTCGGAGATGTCGAACGCGTCCTCACACACCCCGAGCACGCGCCCGTCGGCGTCCTGGAGCCGGTAGTAGGCACAGGACCAGAGGTGGTCCGTCTCCGGATCGCTGGGCGGTCGACCCTGGAAGTTCAGGTCCAGAAACGGCTCTCCGGTGTCCAGGACGTGACGCATCACGGCGTCGAGAGTCGGCGGATGTCCTCGGGTCACGAAGGTTCCCTCGGAGTACAGCTCATCCGCCCGAAGGCCGCGGAACTCGGCGAACGGGCGTCCGATCTCCTGTTCGTACGCCGCGTTGCACCAGGTCAGGCGCAGGTCGGTGTCGTAGATGGCGAGACCGACGGGCGACTGGGTGGCCAGTCCGTGCAACAGGGCCAGCCGGGACTCCCACAGCCGGAGATCCTTCAGCTCGGTCATGGCGAGGACGCGTTCCGCCGTGCCGGCGCCCGGCAGGGGGCACACCGCGACGGCGACGATCAGCTCATGCCCGTCCCGGTGCCGGGCGACGCGGACCTCCCTGCCCGGAAGCCGGGCAGGGAGCGGAGGGACGGAGGCTGCCGGGCCGGGTGACAGGAACGTGGACAGGGTCCGGCTCACGGCCTCGCCCGCCCGGTACCCGAGGAGCCGCTCCGCGGCGGGGCTCCATCCCACGACCGTGTCCCGGGCGCCGATAACCGCCGTGGCCGCCCTGGTGACGTCGAGGGGACCACGGAAGTCGGCACCTTGCTCCGCGTTCCGTGCAGTCATGGCGCGACACCAGCCCCGTTCATCCCCTTCAGGTTCCGCCGCCCCGGGTGGAGGCACAACCGCGAGGGGCGTGACGGCCGGACCGGGTCCGGTGTCCCGCCTGCCCGGCGGGCTCGCCGGCGTGGGCTGCCGGCGCCGTCCGGCCGCCCGGCCGATGCCGCCGACGGCCAGGGCGGCTGATCGTCCGCTGCTCCGGGAGGCCAGGCGAACGGGACCGCGCACAGGAGGGCTCGGCGCGCCGGCGGCCGGTGTCAGGTCGACCAGACCACCCTGCCGTTGTGCACGATGACCACCTTCGCGTCGGCTCGGAGGACCAGTTGGGCGCCCCCGTGGTCGTGCGTCTTGGTCGCCCAGATCGCCCGGTCGTCGCCGTTGTGGACGACGAGGTTGCCGTCGGGCTGGAAGATCGCCCGGTGGTTCGGGCCGAAGGTCATCGACGCCCAGATGGGTTTGCCGTGCTCGTTGTGGACGACGAGGTTGCCGTCGGTCTGCATGACCATGCTGATGCGGTTGGTGGTCCAGGCCTGGTTGACGTGCAGGACGCTGGGTGCGGAGAAGGACACGGTGGACCAGTCCGGCTTCGGGGACGCCTTGGGCTTGGGCTTGGGCGTGGCCTTCGGCTTCTTCGCGGCAGGGGCACTTGTACTGGGCTCGGGCGCGGGCACGGCGGGCTTGGGAACGCTCGCCCTCGGGGACTCGGTCTTCTTGGGCTTCTCCTTGCTCGGGGACGCGCTCGGCTTCCCGGCCACGTAGTCGTCGAGGGCTGCGGGGGCGGAGTTCGGGTTGAGAACGGTGTCGGAGCCCCCCGCCGCCGGTCGCATGGCGGTGTTCTCCGGCTCCCTGTCATTCGCGCTACCGACCAGTAGCAGGGGTATGGCGACCAAGGCGGCCCCCAGGAAGGCGGCACCCGCCAGGATGGGCGTGCGGGGGCGCCCCCCGTCCACGCCCGTACCCGTCTTGGCGCCCGGCGCCGTCTCGGCGGCCGCCGCCACACCGATGCCCTCCTCGGGCGCCTCGGTCCTGGCGGCGGGTGACGGCGGGGTCGGGGTGGCGGCGGTCTCCCCGGCCCCGGCAGGGGCGCCCGCGGCGGTCTTTCCGGCAGGTGCGGTGCCGGACTCAGTCCCGGCGGGGGCGGCCGGGCTCGGCGTCTCCCCGGCCGGTGAGGACGGCGAGGACGGGGAGGCGGCCCCGCCCTCCTGTACGCCGGAGGCGGCGGCAGCCGCCGCGTTCGCGCCGGGGGAGGGGTGCTGGGAGGACATGCCGGTTACTTCTCCTCGGGTGGCGGTTCTGCCGGTGGGCGGTGGTCGGGCCGGACGAACGCCGGGGAGCCCCGCGGAGGTGGCTGCCGACGCGAGGGCGGGCCGGCCCGGTCCTCGTCGCCGAAGTGCGCGTAGCCGGCGCGGCGGTGGCCGGCACCACGCCTTTCCCTGCTGCGAGGTGTTCCCGTACGGCCTCGGCCCGGACGACCGGGCCGGAAGGCGCTGTTCGTCGCAGAGGCCGATGGCATGACCAACGTAGCCCGTTCCGGGGGCGAAGGCCGCTCTCCCACCTCGAACGCCTCCGTCACTTTGTCCTCCCGTGCCTCACTGGTCCCGGAAAGTTCTTTGTTCGGGCAGGAAACGGGCACGTGGGCGCCCGATACGGACCCACCGCCAACTCCAACGGTCGGGGCTCATATGACATCCTGTTGGCTCCCCGTACTGATCGGTGCCGGCGTGCGCTCATGCCGTTTCGGCACCTGATACTGCGTACAGACCCAAGAGTTCAGGTGGAGATGCGGCCCGGAGAACGGCAAGAGGGCGCCAATGGCGCCCCGTTCGTCATTCCCGATGCCTCCGGCCCGGCCGCCGGACCCGACTCCGGCGGCGCCGGGGTGGCCGACGCCTCGGGGATACCCGAGGCCGTGAGGTCCGCTGCCCGCCGGGCGCCGGGGCACTGGGTCGGAGTGGTGGACCCGGAGTGGACCGAGGAGCGGACGCCACCCGAGTGGGCGGTGCTGGGGGAGTGGCAGTCGGACGAGAGCGGGGGCGTGGGGGAGTACCGCGCCAATCCGGAGTACCGTCCCTCGGCGCGGGTCCTCGGCTGGCCGGAGCCCACCGATCCGGTGGACGCGGCAGCCCAGCGAGCCGCCACCGGCTACGGCTCTGTCGAGGCGGCGCTCGCGGCGCTCGCGGAAGCGGACGTCACCGTGGTGCGCGGGCCGGACGGCGGGCCGCTCACGGCCACCGGGCGGGACGGGGCGCCGGTGGTGCTGTTGTTCACCTCATCCGCACACGAGTTCATGTCCGCGGCACTTCACCATGACACCCTGCCGGCACGGGAACTGGCCCGCTCACTGAGAGGTTCCGGCACCATGCTGATGGTCAATGCCGGTGCCGCGGCCCCCCTGTTCGTCCCTGCGGACAGTCTTGTCTCCGTGCGCGCCGCGAGTGACGAGACCGGTTCCGCGGCCGGCGCCCCGGCGGAGGAGGGCATCGGCGCGCCGGACGGCACCGGCGTCCGGGCCGCGTCCCCTTCCGCCGACCGGTCCGTCAACTCTTCCGACATCTGGCCCCACACCACAGGGAGGACCCCGTGACGCGTTCGTCCCAGCAGCCCCCCGCCTCCCCGCGGCCGTCCGCGGAGTCCGCGTCCAAGGGCTCCAAGGGCTCCACGGGCTCCACGGGCGAGGAGACGACGGTGACCGCCGAGTCCGGCTCCACCGCCGCACCCTCCACCCGCACCGTGCCGCCGTCCGAGCCGGCAGCGGCGAGGACCGGGGCAGAGGCCGGAGAGGCCGGCGCGAAGACCCCACCGGCCGGAAAGAAGGCCGAAGCGGCCGAGGCGGAATCTCCGGCGGGAGGGTCCGCGGAGCCCGCGAACACCGGGCCGGACGCCGAGCGGGAACCCGCGGCGGGCGGGGCCGCCCAGCGCGGGACCGGAGCCTCCCCGGGTGCCCGGTCCGAGTCCGAGCCGGACCCCGGTGCCGCTGCCGCCGCCCAGAGCCGGCTGCCGGCGCTGGTGCGGACCATGACCGCCACCGCGATCGGCCGGCCGCAGCAGGAGGCCGGGCCGGTGGGCCGGCCGGGCAAGGCGGTGCTGGCAGGGGCGGCGGTCGCGGGGGCGCTGCTCGTGTCGGTGCCCTTCCTGGTGTTCGCCGGGAACGACGACAAGGACCCCGAACAGCCTTCGGTGGCGGCGGCGGGAACCGTGCTCGACGGGAGTACGCAGGAGACACCGGGAGAGTTCGCGGTGACCCCGCCGGAGACCCGCTCCCCGGACGCGGACGCGGACGTGAAGAACACCGCGAAGCCGGACAAGCCCGTGAAGCCGGTGCAGCAGGCACCCGCCAAGGCCCCGGCCCCGGAGCGTGAGGCGACCGAGGACGCGCCCGGGAAAGCGGCCGACACGAAGGACGAGCCGAAGAAGCAGAGCGACGAGAAGAAGTCCGGCGGTGCGAAGAGCCAACCCGCGAAGGCAGCTTCCGGCGTCACCTTCAGTGACCCCGTCTCCTTCCGCAGCCATCTCTCGGGCCGTTGCATCGACGTCCCGGACCATGACTTCAGCGACGGCAAGGCGCTGCACGTCTGGGACTGCAACAACGCCCCCGCACAGAAGTGGCGGTTCGCCTCGGACGGCACCGTCCGCATCGCCGACAAGTGCCTGGACGTGGCCAACGCGAACTTCAGCAACGGCACCCCCATGCAGATCACCTGGTGCAACGGCAACGCCGCCCAGCAGTTCGCCCTGAACGGCAGCCACGACCTGGTCAACACCGTCGTCGGCATGTGCGTCGACATCGCGGGCGCCAGCCGGAGCAACGGGGCGGCCCTGCAGCTGCTGACCTGCACGGGCAACCCCGCCCAGAAGTGGAGCACCTGACCGCAACGCCTCGACGCCGGGAGCACCGCTCCTGGAACCCGTACGCACCGGGAACGAGGCATGATGGCACCGTCGGCTCGCCGACACGCGCCCCCGGCGAATGGGGGCGTCCGTAGAAGAAGCCGCCGTAGCAAGGAGGTTGGTGCGTGTCGCGCCAGGTACTGTCGGTCGGCCCCGAGGGCCGCTATCGGACGATCGGTGAGGCACTCGCCGCCGCCCGGACCGGGGCCCTCATCAGCGTCCGGCCCGGGACGTACACGGAGAACCTGGTGATCCAGACCAGGGTCACCCTCACCGCGGCCGAGGGGCGGGGCACGGTGGAGATCCGGCCGCGCTCGGGCAGCGTGGTCGCGTTGCGTGCCGACGCCGTGATGTTGTCCGAACTGACCCTGCGCGGCGGTGACGCCGAGCTGCCGGCCGTGGACGTGCGGCGCGGGCAGGCCGCGTTCGACGGCTGCGAGATCGTCGGCGCCGCCTGGACCGCGATGCTGGCCGGCGGGACGGGGTCCCTCGCGCTGCGGAACTGCCGGGTGAGCAACCCGCAGGGCGCGGGCATCGTGGTGACCTCCACCACGCCCACCACCGTCGAGTCCTGCACGCTCGAACACCTGGGCACCAGCGGGCTGGTCCTCGCCGAGCAGGGCGAGGCACGCATCCGTGACTGCACGGTGCGCGACGCCCGTGGCAACGGGCTGCTCGCCAACGGCGAGTCACGCGGCAGTGTCGAGGACTGCGACATCTCCTCCACCGACAAGCCCTCCATCGCCCTGGAACAGAGCTGCGCCGTCTCGGTGGTCCGCACCGTGGTGCACGACACCAGCACCGGCGTGCACCTGAGCAGCACCGGCCGTACGACGCTGGAGGACGTCCGCGTCACCGGCGCCTCCGGAAACGGGATCGCGCTGGCCGGAGGCACCGACCCGGTGCTGCGCCGCTGCCGCGTCTCACGCGTCCGCGGCCACGGTGTGCTGGTCACCGACCGGTCGCGCGGCACCTTCGAGGACTGCTGGGTGGACGGCGCGCAGGGCGCCGCGCTCCGGGTCGCCGGGGCCGCGTCCCCGGCGCTGACCGGCCTGACGGTCCGCGACTGCGACGGGCCCGGGCTCCTCCTCGAGGAGGACTCGGCGCCGGAACTGGACCGCCTGGAGGTGATCGGCGGTTCGCCCGCTGTCGCGGTGCTCGGCGGCGCCAACCCGCTGCTGCGACGGGCCCGGCTGGTGGAGCCCTCCGGTGACGGCATCGCTGCCACGAAGGACGCCCGGGGCCGCGCCGAGGACTGCGAGATCGTCCGTCCGAAGGGCGCGGGTGTGCGCGTGGCCTCCGGCAGCACCCTCTACCTGGCCGGCGGCGGGGTCTCCGACACCGCCACCAGCGGCCTGGTCGTGGAGGACGGCGGCAACGTCACCGTCCGCGACTTCCGCGTCGAGATCTCCGGCGAGGAGGGAGTGGTGGTCGCCGCGGGCGGCGAACTGACCGCCAACCGCACCGCGGTGCACGCGCCCAAGGGGCACGGCTTCCTGCTCCATGAGGGCGCGCTCGCCTCGCTCAGCGGCTGTGAGGCCACCGGCGGCGCCCAGGACGGCTTCCGGGTGGAGTCCACCGCGCCGGTCTCGCTCGTCAACTGCCTCGCCCGGGAGAACGAGGGCGGTGGTCTGGTGCAGACCGCGCCCGGCGAACGGCTCGCGGTGGAGGGCCTGAGCAGCACAGGCAACGGCAAGCGGGACGCGTGGGGCACCGGCAGCGCCGAGAACACCGACCCGGCCGGCTCCGGCGCCGCGGACGCGCCCGCGCCGGACCGTGCGGACGGCCCGCTCGGCGCCCTCAACGCGCTGATCGGCCTGGAGAACGTCAAGCAACAGGTGCGCACCCTGGTCAACCTGACCCAGCTGGCCCAGCGCCGCGAACAACTCGGCATGTCGGCCCCGCCGATGAGCAGGCACCTCGTCTTCGCCGGCCCGCCCGGCACCGGCAAGACCACCGTCGCCCGTCTCTACGGCGCGATCCTGGCCGAACTGGGCTCGCTGCGCAGCGGGCACCTGGTGGAGGTCTCCCGCGCCGACCTGGTCGCCCAGATAGTCGGCGGAACCGCCATCAAGACCACCGAGACCTTCCAGCGGGCCCTCGGCGGCGTCCTGTTCATCGACGAGGCGTACACGCTCACCTCCGACAGCGGCAACGGCGGCGCCGACTTCGGCCGCGAGTCGGTGGACACCCTGCTGAAACTGATGGAGGACCACCGCGACGACGTGGTGGTGGTCGCCGCCGGCTACTCCAACGAGATGGACTCCTTCCTCGGGTCCAACCCCGGTCTTGCGTCCCGTTTCTCACGGACCGTCGAATTCGAGAACTACTCGGTGCCCGACCTGGTCGCGATCATGGAGAGCATGTGCGCCCAGCACCAGTACGAGCTCGGTGAGGGCACCGCGGCCGCTCTGGCCGCGCACTTCGAGGCGATGCCGCGGGACGCGGGCTTCGGCAACGGCCGGGCCGCGCGAGGGGTGTTCGAGGAGATGGTGGACAGACAGGCGGTCAGGCTCTCCGAGCAGCCGCAGGTCAGCGAGCACGATCTGCGACTGCTGCTGCCGGACGACGTGTCCGCCACCGCCGCCGCGACGGCCACCGGCTCCGGGGCGCCGGACGACGACCCGCTGACCCGCCTCGGCGACATGATCGGTCTGGCCGAGGTGAAGCGCGAGGTCGCGGATCTGGTCAACCTCATCACCACGGCCCGCCACCGTGCCGCCGCCGGGCTGCCGGTCCCCTCGCTCAGCAACCACCTGGTCTTCACGGGCCCGCCCGGCACCGGCAAGACCACGGTCGCCCGCCTCTACGGGGAGGTCCTGACGCAGCTCGGCGTCCTCGACCGGGGCCAGCTGATCGAGGCGGCCCGCGCCGACCTGGTCGGCCGCTACATCGGCCACACCGCCCAGCTCACCCGCGAGGTCTTCGAGCGGGCCCGAGGAGGCGTGCTGTTCATCGACGAGGCGTACACCCTCACCCCGCGCGGCGGCGGCGCCGACTTCGGCCAGGAGGCGGTGGACACCCTGCTGAAGCTGATGGAGGACCACCGCGACGAGGTGGTCGTCATCGTCGCCGGCTACACGGACGAGATGGAACGCTTCCTCGCCTCCAACCCGGGCCTCTCCTCCCGTTTCCCGCGCCGGATCGCCTTCGCCGACTACTCCTCGGAGGAGCTGGTCACCATCGTGCGCACCCAGGCCGCGAACATGGGCTACGAGTGCGGACCCGGCACCGGCCCGCTGCTCAAGGAGTACTTCGACGCGCTGCCCCGGGACCGCTCCTTCGGCAACGCCCGCCTGGCCCGTCAGGTGGTCGAGTCGATGGTCACGCGCCAGGCGGGACGGCTCAGTTCGGTGGCCGCGCCCACGCTGGACGACCTGCGCGTCCTGCTCCCCGCCGACGTCACGGCCGCGGCACCGAAGGTGGCACCCCGATGACGAGACCTCCCGTCCGCGAGGCCGCCCGCCTGCTGTCCGGCGCCGGTCTCGCAGCCGCGCTGCTGCTGCCCACGGCCGTTCAGGCACAGGCGGCCTCCCCCTCGCGCGTCCCCGCCGCCGACGGGAAGAAGGGCCAGGAACTGCCCGGTATGCCCTCGGCTCTCGATCCGGAGGCCGAGTTGGTCTGTACCCCCGCCTCCCGCGAGAAGGCGAAGAAGCAGGACTGGTCGCGCCAGCGCCTCGACCTCGACCGACTGCACCGGCACGGCACCGGAGCGGGAGTGACCGTCGCGCTCATCGGCACCGGTGTCGATCCTGAGGCGGCCGGGCTCGGGGGCCGCGTCACGGCTGCGGGTCAGGCCGCGGACGACTGCGTCGGGCACGGTACCTTCCTGGCCGGGCTGATAGCCGGGACCGGCGGGGACAGCCCCCGTCTCGCCGGGGTCGCCCCGGGTGCTGAGATCCTCGCCCTGCGGGGCACCGACCGGCGCGGGCAGGCGGACACCGACCTGGTCGTCGAAGCCGTGCGTGAGGCGACGGCGGCCGAGGCGGACGTGATCGCCGTCGCGGTGGCCCTGCCGCGCCAGGATCCGGCGCTGAGCGGCGCGGTGGCCGAGGCACGCCGCTCGGGCGCCGTGGTGGTGGCCGCGGCCGCCCCGGACCCGCCGGCCCAGGGCGGCACCGAGGAGATCCCGTCGCGCACCTACTGGCCGGCCGGTGAGCCAGGCGTCCTCTCGGTCGCCGGCATGCTTCCCGGCGGCGCCCGCCCGGACGGCTCCCTCCCCACCGGCGGGATCGACCTGGCCGCTCCCGGCGCAGGGGTGGTGTCCGGCGGCCCACGGGGTGACGGACACTACCTCGGGGGCGGCGTTCCGGTCGCCACCGCCTACGCCGCCGGGGCCGCCGCGCTGGTCCGCGCCGCCCACCCCGACGACTCACCCGAGGACGTAGTCCGCCGGCTGACCGCCACCGCCTATCCCGCCGACATCCCGCAGCTGGACGCCTATGCCGCCGTCACCACGGTCCTCGGCGCCCCGGCCGGGCCCGCCGGCGCCGAGCGTGCCGCGGATCCCGTGACCGTCCGCGACACCTCCGCGGCGGACCGGGCGACCGGCCGCGCCACCCTCTTCGTCCTCCTCGGCTCCGCCGCCGTGCTCTCCGTCCTCTGGGCCGGTTTCGCCCTCACCCGGGCCCGCGCGCGGGGATGGCGTCCGGCGGGAGCGGCCGGGACGCCCACGGAGTGAGCTGAGGTCCTGAGGACGAGGACACCCTCCCGAGGCGGGCCTCGGGAGGGTGTCCTCGTCGCGTTCTCTCAGTCCTGCTGCCCCTGGCCCTCCTCCACCAGCGCCGTCTGCATCAACCGCGGCCGGCGGCGGGCGATGTGGAGGGCGCGGCCCGGCGGGAGGTTGAGGGGTTTGGCGTCACCGAAGAGACGGCCCTCCGTGGGCGGGCAGGAGAGCAGCACCGCCGGGTTGTTGGCCTCGTCGAGGCGGCGGATGAGGCCGTCGCTGAGGCCGCGGCCGGCGCCCATGGCGCTGCGGGCGACGATCAGGTGCAGACCCATCTCGAAGCCGAGAGTCAGATTCTCGAAGAGCGGCTCGAAGGGACTCTGGAAGGAGTTGCTGGAGACCATGTCGTAGTCGTCGACCAGGACGAACAGACGTGGGCCGGTCCACCAGTCGCACCGGCGCATGCGGGCCGGGGCGATGTCGGCGCCGGGAACGCGGGCCTTCATGGCACGGGCCGCGCCCTCGATGGTCTCCTTGAGGTTGTCCAGGGAGATCACGTGCCCGATGCGGTACTCCTCGGGGACGGCGTCCACCAGGGTGCGGCGGTAGTCCACCGCGATGATCTTGGCCTCCGCCGGGGTGTAGCGGGCGGTGATGCCCTTGGTGATGCTCCGCAGCAGGTTGGTCTTGCCGCTCTCGGTGTCCCCGACCACGATCAGGTGGGGAGTACGGCTGAAGTCGTGCCAGACCGGTTCCAGGGCGTCCTGGTCGATGCCGAGCGCGAGACGCATACCGCCGCCCTCGGTGGCCTCGGGCGCGGGGAGTTCGGAGAGGGGGAGCCGGTGCGGCAGCATCCGGACCTGCGGGGCGGGTGCGCCCTTCCAGTGCCGGGCGATCTCGGCGACCAGGTGCGTGACACCGTCGCCGAGGTCGTCGAGGGAGCCGCGGCCGTCCAGCCGGGGCAGGCCGGCGAGGAAGTGCATCTTGCTGTCGGCGGTGATGCCGCGGCCGCCGCTGCGCGGCACCGACCGGGCCTTGCGGGTGTCGATCTCGGAGTCCATCGGGTCACCCATCCGCAGTTCCAGGCGGGTGGCCGCCTGGTCACGGACCTGGGCGGACAGCTCCACCCAGCGGGTGGTGGTGATGATCAGGTGGATGCCGTAGTTGAGGCCCCGGGCGGCGAGTTCGTTGAACTTCGGGATCAGGCCGTCGTAGTCCTGGCGGACCGTGGACCAGCCGTCGACCACCATGAACACGTCGCCGAAGGGCTCGTCGGGGAACTCCCCGGCGGCCCGGCGGCGGCGGTAGGACTGCATGGAGTCGAGGGTGTGGTCCACGAAGAACTGCTCACGGCGGGCGAGCAGCGTCATCACCTCGGCGACGGCCCGGTGGACCCGCTCCGGGTTGAGCCGCGCCGCGACCCCGCCGACGTGCGGCAGGGCGGCGAGCTGCGACAGGCCGCCGCCGCCGAAGTCGAGGCAGTAGAACTGGATCTCGGCCGGGGTGTGGGTGAGGGCGAGCGCGGCGATCAGTGTGCGGGCGAGCGTGGACTTGCCGCTCTGGGAACCGCCCGCGACGGCGACATGGCCGCCGGCCCCGGAGAGGTCCACGACCAGCGGGTCACGGCGCTGCTCGAAGGGCTTGTCCACGAGCCCGACCGGTACGCGCAGCCTGCCGGTGCCGGACCAGCCCGCGGCGGAGAGGCCGCGCTCCGGGTCGGAAGCGATGCCGGGCAGCAGGACGTCCAGCGGGGAGGGCTCGTCCAGCGGCGGCAGCCACACCTGGTGGGCGGCGGGGCCGGAGTCGCGCAGCCGGTCGAGTGCCACGTCCAGCAGGGCCTCCTCCTCGGTCTCCGGCTCCGGCTCGGTGGCGGGGTCCAGGGTGCGGGGCACCACCCACCCGCTGGTCCACGGCACCACCTGGCTGGCCACCCGGGCCTGGACCACCGCGCCGGTGCGGCGCCGGTACGTTCCCGAGGAGTAGGCGGCGCGGAACCGGGTCAGGGCCTCCACACCGGACTTCAGATAGCCGCTGCCGGGCTGGGCGGGCAGCTCGTAGGCGTCCGGAACACCGAGCACCCCGCGGCTCTCCATGGCGGAGAACGTACGCAGGCCGATGCGGTACGACAGGTGGCTCTCGAGCTGGTGCATACGGCCCTCGTCCAGGCGCTGCGAGGCGAGCAGCAGGTGTACGCCGAGGGAACGGCCGAGGCGGCCGATCATCACGAAGAGGTCCATGAACTCCCGGTGTGCGGAGAGGAGTTCGCTGAACTCGTCGACCACCACGAACAGGCTGGGCAGCGGTGCGAGGTCCGCCCCCCCGGCGCGGGCCCGCTCGTACTCCAGGGCCGACGTGTAGTTGCCGGCCGAGCGCAAGAGCTCCTGCCGGCGGATGAGCTCACCGTGCAGGGCGTCCTGCATGCGTTCGACCAGTGCGACTTCGTCGGCGAGGTTGGTGATGACGGCCGAGGTGTGCGGAAGTTCCTCCAGACCGAGGAAGGTCGCGCCGCCCTTGAAGTCGACCAGGATGAAGTTGAGCGTCTCCGAGGAGTTGGTCAGGGCGAGTCCGAGGACGAGGGTGCGCAGGAGCTCGCTCTTGCCGGAGCCGGTGGCGCCGATGAGCATGCCGTGCGGGCCCATGCCGCCCTGAGCGGACTCCTTGATGTCGAGGTCCACCGGACGGCCGTCCACGCCGACCGCGATCGGCACCCGCAGCCGGGTGGACCCGGTGTGGCGGTTGAAGAGGGTGTGCGGGTCGTGCCGGTGCAGGTCGGGGATGCCGAGCAGCGTGGTCAGCTCGACGTCGGTGTCCATCGGCTGTGCGATGTCGGTGCCCAGACTCATCCGGCGGGGGGTGAGCAGCCTGGCCAGTGACTCGGCGCCCAGGGGGCCGAGCCGGTCCGGCCGGCCGAGCGGCACGGAACGCTCCTTGCGGCTGCGGTCGGTCCGCACCAGGTTCACCTGGTCGGGGCCGACGGTCAGCCGCAGCGTGTTGCGGCCGGGGCGCCAGCGCAGCGCGCCGGATATGTCGAGGGCCAGGGCGTTGCGGTAGCCGTGCCCCTCCCAGCGGTGCCCCTCGGGCACGGTGACGCCGTCCAGGAGGACGATGGTGTAGGGCTCGTCGCGGCCGGGGCGGGCCTCCGGGTCGAAGCCGGGGCGCTCGGCGAACTCCGCACCGAGCAGATCGTCGAGCTCGGTGAGGTCCGCGGTGATCCGGCGCGCCTGGCCGGCACCGTCCTCCTCGTGCGGGTCCAGCGTGTGCGGCAGCCACTTGGCCCATTCCCAGTCGGGCCGCCTCTCGTCGCTGACGCAGAGGGCGATCCACAGCTCCTCGGGCGCGTGGAACACCGCGAGCTGCCCGAGCACGGCCCGGACCAGGGCGCGTACCGCTTCGGTGCCGGGGCCGTCGCCCTGACCGTCACCGCTCTCACGGGTGTCCGGCTCGGCGGGCTCCTGGCCGGGTGCCTCCTCCGGGCGCAGCAGGATCCGTGCCGAGGAGCGCAGGTAGAGGCCGAGGGGCTGTTCGGGGATCGTGGAGTAGGCGCGGATGAAACGGCGCAGGGCGTGCGCGCAGAGGGGTTCGAGGTCCTCGACGGGGCGGGTGGAGACCGGGCTCAGGGTGAGGGCGAGCTGCTGCTCGCCGACCGCGAGCCGCACCTCACCGAAGTCCTCGTCGGCCGGACGGCGTTCCCACAGCCGTGAGGTACGGGCCAGCGAGCGGAGCGACGCGGGCTCCGGGTGGCGCCAGGCGAGTGCCCGCTGCTGCTCCGCGATGGTGGTGCGGACCCGCTTGCGGATCTGTGCCAGGTATCGCAGATAGTCGCGGCGTTCACCCTTCAGGCGCTGCTTGCGCTCACTGGAGCGGCGCATCAACTGCCCCAGCAGCATGGCACCGGCGGAGAGCGCCATGACGCCCATCGCCAGGTACATGAAGACGCTGTTCCCGCCGCCGGGGCGCAGGAACATCAGCATCATCGACACCGACATCAGCGCCATCGGCAGATAGGTCCAGATCGCCGAGGTGTCGGGCACCGTCTCGGCGAGGACCGGCGGTTCCTGGAGGGTCAATTCGCCCTCGGGCATCTCCGGCCCGCGCCTGCGGGCGGGGCGGCGAAACAGCACGACACTCAAGGGAACAGAACCTCCGGTTCACTGACTTTCCGGCCCGCACCGAAATTCCGGTGCACCCGGTGGTGGAAAAGGCCGCACCGCGCTGATTCTCCGGGTCCCGCATGACGCGCGGTGAACGCCGGCTGAATGTTTCGAGCGGATGGCGGGGGCGGGCAACTTCCATGATGGCCAACCACATACCGGATAAATGGAGCCCGGTCCGCAGCACGACCCGGTGGTCGTAGGCAGTAGTGTGCATTCACGGAACACGACCTGTCCACGCGGGAGTGGTCGTCGCCGGCCCCGCGGAGGCAAATTCCGTGCCAGGCCCCCCGGTTCGCCGCCGGGCAGACCTTCCGTACTGTTCGCACATCCCCACTCGCGGGGAAGTCCTCCTGTCAAAGCCTTCCGGAAGACGAGAGTTCAGCTGATGACCGACAGCGCGGTGGCCGAATCGTGCCGCCTGACCGTACGTGCACCGAGCGTCAGCATCGATCTGGCGGTGCCCGCCGACGTGCCGGTCGCCGATCTGCTCCCCACACTGCTGCGTTACGTCGGCGAGGAGGCCGAGGAGGCCGGACTCGACCACGCCGGCTGGGTACTCCAGCGACTGGGCGACGCCCCGCTCGACGAGGAGACCACCCTGGCCCGGGCAGGGCTGACCGACGGCGCCGTGCTCTACCTGCGCCCGCACACCGAGGCGCTGCCCGAGGCACGGCTCGACGACCTGGTGGACGGGATAGCCGAGACCGTCGGCCGCCGTCTGCACACCTGGTCCCCCGGGGCGGCCCGGGGCCTGCTGGTGGGCACAGCGGTCGCCACCGTGGTCGCCGCCCTCGTGCTGGTGTTCTGGCCGGGGGTGACGACCGCCTCCGGCGCCTCACGGGCGGCCTGCGCGGCCCTGGTCGGGCTGCTCCTGCTCGCGGGCGCGGGCTCCGCGAGCCGCGCGGTCGGCGACCGTGTCTCCGCGACCGCGCTCGGCCTGCTGGTCGCACCGTGCCTGGCACTGGTCGGCTGGGTGCTGCCCGGCGGTGACCTGACCGGTCCGGACGCCGGGCGGGTCGTGGGCGCCCGGCTGCTCGCGGCGGGCGCCGCGGGCGCGGGCGGAGCGGTTCTCGCGCTCGCCGCCACCGCGGTCGGCGCCCCGGCCCTGCTGGCCACCGCGATGGTCTCGGTCGCCGTCGCGATCGCCGGCGCCCTGGTGGGGTACACGGGGCTGGACGCGCCGGCCGCGGTGACGCTGGTGTCGACCGTGGTCGCGCTCGCCGCGGGGGCGGTGGCACCGTTCGCCTTCAAGCTGGCCGGGATGCGGATGCCGGCGCTGCCGTCCACCGCCGGCCAGCTCCAGGAGGGCATCGACCCCTACGCGGGCGACGAGGTCGCCGAACGCACCGAACTGGCCGGACGCTGGGTCACCGCGCTCTTCGCCGCCACCGGCGTCATCGCCGCGGCCGCCCTCGCGGTCCTCGCCGAGACCCCTGACCTGCCCGAGGTGCTGACCGGACTCGCGCTGAGCCTCCTCCTGCTCCTGCACTGCCGCGGGCTGGTGCACATCGGCCAGCGGCTGACACTTGCGCTGCCCGGCATCTGGGGGCTGCTGCTGATGGCCCGGGCCTGGGCGGTGGACAGCACCGCGGACGGTCGCGTCGTGGTCTTCGGGGTACTGCTCGCGGCGGCGGCCGGATTCGTGACCGCCTCCTGGACGGTGCCCGGGCGCCGCGTGCTGCCGTACTGGGGCCGTGCGGCAGAGCTGGCCCACACCGCCCTCGCCGTCGCCCTGCTGCCGCTCGGCCTGTGGGTGGCGGGCCTCTTCGGCTGGCTGCGCGGCCTCTTCGGCTGAGCACATCCGTACGCCGTTACATGGAAGAAGAGTTGAGGAGAGGCTGTGCAGTCCAAGCGCGACCAGGTACAGGCCCACGGTTTCATGATGGGCAGGCTCAGCTCGGGCCTGCTGACGGCCGACCCGGACGCCCCGGAGAGCCCGCTCGGGCGCACCACCCGGGGCGTGGTCTTCGGGGTGCTGGTGACCCTCCTGGTAGGCGCGGGCGCCACCGTGTACGGGTTGCTGCGTCCCGGCGGCAACGACGGCTGGCGTAACGACAGGCACCTGGTGGTCAACCGTGACACCGGTGCCCGCTACCTGTGGACCGGCACCGACGGAGTGCTGCATCCGGTGCACAACTACGCCTCGGCGCGGCTGATCGGCGGTTCCGACCTGGCCACCGTGGACGTGGCCACCGCTTCGCTGAGGGACGTCCCCGTGGGAGCCCCGGCAGGCATCCCGGGTGCCCCGGACGCCCTGCCAGGACCGGGCCAGCTGGACGACGGCGCCTGGCACATGTGCGTCACGGGGCCCGACGGGGCGGCGCCCAGCACTTCCGGAGCGGTGGCGGGCACCGGGGTGGAGAAGCCGGGAGCCACCACCGTGGTCGCGGGAGCGCCACTGGACTCCCGGGGGATCGGTGGTGACCGCGGGGTGCTCGTGCGCGGCCCCGATCGCATCGAGTACCTGGTGTGGAGGGGGAGCAGGCTGGCGCTGGACCGCGCCTCCGATGCCCGTAACGCTCTCGGCTACGGCTCCGAGCAGCCGATGCCGGTCTCCGCGGCCTTCCTCGACGCCCTGGCCCCGGGCCCCGCGCTGAAGCCGCCGGAGGTTCCGGGGCGAGGCGGGAAGGGCCCCGTGCTCGGTGGTGAAGCCAGCCGGATCGGCCAGCTGTTCAAGGTCAGCGTCCCTGGCGGAGGCAGTACGTACCACCTGCTGAGGAAGGACGGCCTGGTGCCGCTGACCAGGCTCGGCGCCGCGCTGGTCCTGGGCGACCCGGCCACCCAGAAGGACGCCTACGAAGGACAGTCGCCCGAGGTGCGCGAAGTCGGGGCGGACGCGCTGCGCGAGCACAGGGCGAAGGACTCGGGCGCCGCCGGATCCGCGGAGCTGCCGGAGACGCCGCCGGCCCCGCAGCCGGCGCCGCGCGGCACCGCGCTCTGCGCGCAGGTCGACGGTGACAACGGCGGTGCCAGGATCAAGTCGGTGCTGGTCCCGCTGGCCGAGCTCGCACCCGTCGCCGTGTCGGAGGGCACCGCCCAGCCGTTGAGGGCGGCCTGTGTCCGGACGGAGGCCACGGTGGTGCGGCCGGGTCGAGGCGCCCTGGTCCGGGCCCTGAACGCGAGCGGCGCCGCGCACGCCGGCACGACCTATCTCGTGGCGGAGAACGGCGTGAAGTATCGCGTTTCGGCCAAGGACTCCCTGGCGGCGCTCGGTTACGCGGACGGGGACATCGGCTCGGTCCCCGCACCGCTGCTGGCGGCCCTCCCCACCGGCGCCGACCTGGACCCGGCCGCCGCCTCAGGCGCCGCGGAACCCAAGGTCACGGCTCCGCAGTGCGGTGCCGCGACGCGGACGGGGCAGGGCGGCAAGAAGGACGAGGCGGACCAGGGGGACCAGGCGGCCTCGGACGGCGTGGCCGGCACGGTGGACCCCGCCGGTTCCACGTCCTGAAGTCCGGCAAAAACCGCATAGGGCATCGAAGAAAGCGGAAGCGGAGAGCCGGCGTGGCCGGCGGTCGAACTCTCGTCGGCCTGCACTCGATTCGACGTGCATCGAGTGTGAAGGGAAAGCTCAGAATTAGCTCAAATTTTTTCGCGGGCCGTATCCGTGAGAGTCTCGCCGCCCGCGCGCCCGCTTCGCCGCGAACGGGCCGCCCCGATGACCGTTTCCGCTAATCGCCTGCCCGTTTACCGACCGTATGGCGTGGTGCGGCGGCCAGTCGGCCCCTGTGGCCCGGCCGGGCGCACGCGCGAGTTCATTTCGTGGAAACCTTTGAACAACTCCATTGCCGTGAAGTGATTCTGACGGCCTGACCAATGCACAAATCTTCTCTGCAAACGTTGCGCCGGACAGTGGATTCTCTTTAGCCTCAGCGTGCAACGGTGCGAGGAGACTCGCCTGAACGAAGGGAGCGTGACATGGCGGACGGTTCCGGCAGGAAAGCGGACTATGCCAAGGGCTTGGGAGGTGTCTCCTCCCTGGAGTCGGCCCGGGCCGCGGTCGAGAAGATCCAGAACAACGTGGCCGAGGTCGCGGCGCGTTCGGGCGTCGGGGGTGACGAGGGCCAGGCTCTGCTGAAGCTCTTCCGCAGCTGGAACTCCGAGGCGCAGAAGGTCGTCGTCCAGATCAGCACGATGATCGACGCTCTCCAGGAGAACGTGACTTCGGCCAACCGCCTGGCGAAGGAGAACCAGGACCTGACCGAGGTGCTCAACAGCAAGACCAGCCAGGGCGTCTTCGAAGCGCTGCGCTGACCCACCCATCTGCGGTACCGGCCCCCCTTCGGGGGAGGCGGGAACCGGTGAGCTTCCCGGGCCTTGGTGCCCGGCCCCCCGAGAGGAGACGTCATGGCCGACGGCATCATCGATGTGCAGTACTCCACGGTCCGGAACGCGATTGAGGAGCTGAAGGGCCAGACCCAGCAGATCATCACGACCCTCAACAACCTGGAGGACGAGCTGAAGCCGCTCGTGATGTCCTGGGAGGGTGACGACCAGCAGATGTACCGCACCGTCCAGGCGGAGTGGGACCAGGCCACCAAGAACATGGCCCTGCTCCTCGGCGACAGTGGCGAGCTGGTCCAGAGCATCCACGACAACCACTCACGCGACGAGCGCAGGAGCGCCGACAACTGGGGCAACGTGCGGGCTCGCTGAGGCCCTCCGTTCGGACCACGCCGGGGCGCGGATGTCCCGGCACGGTCCGACCGTGAGGCCCCTGGGGCCGGCCGGACTCCTCTTCGTCCGGCCGGCCCGTGTCCCGTCCGTACCGAACGGCAGGAGGACGTCCCATGGCTGGTGAGAAGGCCGACGTCAAGCATTTCGACCTCAAGCAGATGGAGAACTTCCGGGACAACGAGGTGCAGCCGGTCTACACCAAGGCGAAGAAGCACCGCGAGGACGGCGACCTGCCCAACATCCGGCCGCTCGGCCACCTCGTCGACGGGCACACCACACCGGACAACCTCACACAGGGCCAGCAGCTTCTGCGCATAGGCAAGATGACCACCGAACCCCTGGTCTCGGGCCCGAAGCTGATCGAGGGCGTCCGCACCGCGGCCGAGGCCATCGACAAGCTGCTGGGCGACCAGATGGACCTCTTCAAGGAGCTGCAGGAAGCGCTCACCGACACCATCGAAGAGGCCAACAAGACCAAGGACAAGAACCTGAACGCGATCGACGCCCAGACGCTGCTGCAGACCTTCGACGAGGTCGACACGCTCACCAGCGGGTCGTCGGAGACAGAAGGCACCTGATTTCGTGCCCTGTGCGCCGGCGGTGCCTCGGCCGCCCGGCACACGCACGTGAGAGACACCCGGCTGCACGCCCTCGGCTGAGGGCGGTGCGCCGGCACGGACGACAACTGACCTGAAAGGGTGCCCGGTGGCCGATCGGTACGATCCCAACTCCGTCGCCAACATCGACAAGTACGACGACGTCGGCGGCGCGTCGGCCGACACCTGGGCCACCCTGGTCACCCACATCACCGGCTATCCGGTGCCGGACCGTGCCACCGTCTTCGACAAGCTGCGCTCCGACCACGGCGGCAAGCTCTTCCGGATGGACATCAAGGAGCGCAGCCTCAGCCTGCTCGTCAAGGACTCCGGCTTCCTGCAGAACAAGGGCCAGGACTACGACATCTGGTTCTTCGACAGCGGCAAGAAGCGCTCCATCATGCAGGCCCGGATCGTCTTCGAGGGACGGGTGAAGGCCGGGGAGGAGATCATCTTCGCCGGTACCGACTCCAACGATGTCGAGAACGTGCAGGTCCGTGAAGGCAACGAGTTCACGGACTACAACAAGGACAAGATGAGCACCATCCCGCTCGCCCAGTACATGAACGGGCCGCGGGCGGCGCTCCTCGCGCTTCTCAAGGGCGGCACGGAGAACGCGCGCTTCAGCAACCTGGGTGTGTCCGACGAAGCTGTGGTGGACCTGAACTCCTTCAACACCACAGGGGAGTCCTTCGACTTCGCGGCCAAGTTCTTCAAGGACCACGCGCCGCTGCTCAAGGACTGGGAGGACCGCTTCGGCCGGGACGACGCCAGCTGGAAGGGCGAGGCGGCGGAGGTCTTCCGCAGCCTGCTGAAGAAGATCCGTGAGAACTACGACAGCTATGTCGAGACCTTCAACTCCTCGGCCGGCACCGGAGACGCGGCCGGAACGGGCAACACGGTGTACTCGCGTGCGCTGTCCCTGGGCCGCTCGTACCTGGTGGACGCCGCCAACAAGCTGTTGGAGGCCTGGCTGAGCTGGGCGAAATCCTCGTACTACGACCCGCACCGGGTGCTGCGCTACGTCCTGGACGACCTCGCCCAGTGGGTGGACACGAACAACGTCGCCATGACTGACATCAAGTCCTACACCACCCGGTACATGACGACCGTCAGTCACAGCCCGAAGGGCGGCTTCTCCCAGGTGCACCCCGACTACGGAGACCTCACCGACATCGCCAACTGGGCGAAGGTCGGCGACAAGGCGGTCGAGATCTGGAACAAGGGCGTCGACGAGTACCTGGTCGGTCCCGCCAAGGAGGTGCAGTCGGCCCTCAACAACCACTTCCTCGAACTGGGCAAGGACTTCTCCGACAACGTGCCCAAGCCGAAGTCGACCAGCACGGCTTCGGAGGACTACCAGGAGAGGAAGCTCGAGGAGGAGAAGGAGGAGGTCAACCGGCAGAACGAGGAGAACCGCAAGTACCAGGACGAGTTGCGCGAGGAGCAGGAGCGGCAGCGCGAGGAGGACAGGAAGTACCAGGACGAGCTGCGCGAGGAGCAGAAACAGCAGCGCGAGGAGGACAAGAAGTACCAGGACGAGCTGCGCGAAGAACAGCGGCTCGAGCAGGAAGAGGCCAAGAAACTCCAGGACGAGCTGCGGAACGAGCAGAACCAGCAGCGCGAGGAGGACAAGAAGTACCAGGACGAGCTGCGCGAGGAACAGCGGCTCGAGCAGGAAGAGGCCAAGAACCTCCAGGACGAGCTGCGGAACGAGCAGAACCAGCAGCGCGAGGAGGACAAGCAGTACCAGGACGAGCTGCGTGAGGAACAGCGGCTCCAGCAGGAAGAGGCCAAGCGGGAGGCCGAGGAACAGCAGAGGATCGTGGAGGAGAGCCTCGGTGGGATCAACGATCCCAACGCGGTCAAGGAGCAGAACCTCGACGAGCTGCTGAACATCCCGGTCACCGAGAGCAATGGTGACCTCGGGAACCTCAACGGCCAGGGCGGCACCGACGACCTGAACCAAGTGGTGTCCGAGGAGCTCGGCAACCTCGGCGACGTGAACAACCCGGGCGGTGAGAACCAGTCGCCCACGGCGGTCGCACCGCCGGTCGCCCAGAACCTGGGCAACCTCGGAAACCTCAACGGCCCGGGAGGGACGAGGAACGCCACCGACGCGGCCAACGAGGCGATCACCCAGAACCTCGGCAGTCTCGGTGACCTGAACAACGGCGCCGGCGGCTCCCTGGAGACTCCGACCGGTGGCAGTACGCAGCTCAGTGACGGCGCTCTGACCACCGACTTCCCGGATGGCTCCAGCACGGCCTTCGACCCGGACAGCGGGCTGCTGACCACCACCCACCCGGACGGCAGTGTCACCACGCAGGACCTGGGCGACGGCACGCGGGTGACCAACCCGGACGGGTCGGTCACGTCGCTGGGTGACGACGGCAAGCTGACGACGACGTTCCCCGACGGCACCACCCAGGTCGTGGACCCGACGACCGGTCAGGCCACGTCCACCGCCCCGGACGGTACGACCACGACCGAGAACCTCGGCAACCTGGGCGGTCTGAACGGCGCCGGCGGGTCCCTGGAGACTCCGACCGGTGGCAGTACGCAGCTCAGTGACGGCGCTCTGACCACCGACTTCCCGGATGGCTCCAGCACGGCCTTCGATCCGGACAGCGGGCTGCTGACCACCACCCACCCGGACGGCAGTGTCACCACGCAGGACCTGGGTGGCGGCATGGAGGTGACCAACCCGGACGGGTCGGTCACGTCGCTGGGTGACGACGGCAAGCTGACGACGACGTTCCCCGACGGCACCACCCAGGTCGTGGACTCGACGACCGGTCAGGCCACGTCCACCGCCCCGGACGGTACGACCACGACCGAGAACCTCGGCAACCTGGGCGGTCTGAACGGCGCGAACGGTCTCGGCGACCTGGGAGACCTCGGTGGCATCAACGGCCTGGAGACCCCGACGGGCGGGCACACCGCGCTCCTGAACGACGACTTCGCCACCACGTTCGCGGATGGCAGCAAGGGCGTCTTCGACCCGGAGAGCGGGATGTTCACCAGTACCGGCCCCGACGGCTCCACCGTGGAGACCGACCTCACCCACGGGGCGAAGGTCACCAACCCGGACGGCTCCACCACCTTCCTGGACGAAGGCCGGCTGAACACCACCTTCCCGGACGGCAGCACCCAGATCATCGACCCGGACACGGGTGTCGCCACCATCACCGACCCGCAGGGCAGGACCGAGACGGTCGACCTGAAGGACCTCAACACATCTGTCGGCCTGGACAGTCCGGGCACCATCGGGGATCTGGGCGGCCTGAACGACCTCGGCAGTCTCGACGGCCTCGGCGGTCTCAACGGGTCCGGCGGAGGCATCGGTGGCGGCGGTACCACCAGCAGGGACGTGGCGTTCTCCGAGCTCGGTGTCGGCGGTGGCCAGGGAAGCACCGCGGTCCCCGGCGGCGGCCTCTCCGGGGCGGGCTCCGTCTCCCTGAACGGTGGCGCGGCCGGGGTCGCCCCCCTCTCCGACAGCGCCACAGCCGGCGCGGGCGCCCCGCTCGCCTCCTCCGCGGCCGGGGGTGCCCCCGGCGCCCCGGGCATGCCCGGCAGCCCCGGCATGCCGATGGGCGGCGGCATGGGCGGCATGGGCGGGGGCGGCGAGAAGGGCAACGGCGAGCGGGTGCGCGCCGTACTGGTCGACGCGGCCGAGGAGAGCGAGCGTCGCAACCGGCGCCGACGCAGCCCGTGGAACCGGCAGGAGGACAGCGACACCTTCCTGGCCCCGGCCTCCCGGGTGACGACCACCGGCGGTGATTCCCAGGAGGAGGCGACGGAGCCGGGCCGCAGGCCCACCACTTCCGCCGACTTCCTGGAGGAGGACGCGGACGTGTGGGGCACCGAGGAGGGCGGCACCCCGTCCGTGATCGGCCGGTGATCCCTGCTCAGGTCCGGCGCGGCGGCGCGCGGACGAGGGCCCCGTCCGACCCCGGCTTTCGCGACGGGGCCATCACCAGGCAAGATCATCGGAGCAGTTGACGCCGGTGACCGGGACCGGACCCCGTCGTCCGGACGTACGGACGCACGCAGAGACCGACGGAGAGGAAGGGAGCGAGCATGACGGAACCGCTGGAGAAGCGACTCGAGAAGGCCATGGCCGAACTGCAGGCGGCCCAGGAGGCGGTCGCGCGCACAGAGCGTGAGCTGCGGACGGCGTCGTTCGCGGCGCTCTCCTCCGACCGCGCGGTCCGTGCCACGGCGGGCCCGCAGGGTGAGCTGACCGGGATCGACTTCCTGGAGAACAAGTACCGCGACATGTCCCCGCAGGAGCTGGCCGCCAGCGTTCTGGAGGCGGCGAGCGCGGCGCGCCTGAAGATGAACCGGCACGTGATGAAGGCGATGGCGCCCTTCGCCGAGCCCAGCAGCAACGTGCCGGAGCTGAAGGGTTTCGAGATGGACTGGGAGCGCATCTTCGGTCCCGAGGTGCTGCGCGAGGACGACGGGGACACGGCACGCGGTCAGACCGCCCCCGCCTGGCGGGACGCGCTCGGCGACGAGGGAGAGGACTGACGATGGGACAGCGGTACTACGTAGACCCGCATCGCATCGAGGCTCTGGCGAAGCAGCTGGAGGAGATCGGCACCCTGACCAGGAGCATGACCGAGGAGTTCCTCGACGAGCTGGCACCCACGGTGAAGTGGCCGGGCACGGAGGGCGAGTTCGCGGAGAAGGCCAGGCCGCAGGAGCAGAAGGAACGGCAGACCACCAAGGACACCATGCTGTCCATCCGCGATGCCCTGGTGGGCATCACCGACGCCACTCTCGGTCAGGTCCGGATGATGAAGGACACCCGGGACCGCAACATCGAGGACGTCGAGCAGGGCACCAACCGCATCAACACCGACGGACTCGACGGCGGCCCAGGCGGGCATGGGCGCCGCTGACCGACGCGCCGCAGGCCGCTCCCGCACCACGCCGGGAGCGGCAGCTCCGTCCTGCCCGCGCGGGCTCCTGGACGGTCCCCGATGAGCATCCAGGTGTCGCCCGAAGTCAACGCGATGATCTTCATCCTCACCGGGGAGAGGCTCATGGACGCCGACGAGGATCTCGCGTACGAGAGCCGTCGGCCCTATTCCGGCCTCGGCCGGAAGCTGGACAGGCTGTCCTCGCTGATCGACAAGTCGGTCCACGACATCGGCGAGTCCATGCCGGACGACCTCGCCAAGTCGTACGGCAAGGCGATGGGCATGCTCATCGACGACGGCGGCAAGAACTACCTGCGCGACTTCGCCGAACAGCTCGACAAGATCGCCGAGGGCCGGCGGAAGACCTCCATGGACATCATGGAGTCCAAGTGGCAGGTCATCGCCGAGATCATCAGGCTGCTCATCGAGATCACCATCTATCTGGCGTTGTCCTTCTTCACCGGAGGCGCCTCGGCCAGTCAGATCATGCTGGCCAAGATGCGCAGCCGGTTCTTCATCCTCACCACGCTGAGCCACCTGCTCCAGCGGCTGCACCTCGCGCCCTCGCTGACCGAGGCGTTCGCCGAGGCGTTCACGACCTTCGCGGTGCGGCTGGCGATGATGAACTTCGCCCCGGACGGCCGCCGCCCCGACGGCATCGACTGGAGCGACATCGGCAAGGCCGCCGCGTTCGGCGCCGCGGCGGGCCTCTTCACCAGCGTCTTCGACGATTTCGCGAGGAGCATCGTCAGGAGCTACGACAACAACTTCCTCAAGAACAACCCGGACCTCGACTTCAAGAACAACCCCAACCTGAAGAACAGCCCGGACCTCGACCTCCCGAACAACGGTCCGAACCCCAAGCCGAACCCCGACCCCACCCCGAACCCCGACCGCGACCCCCTCGACCGCCCCGGCCCCACCCCGAACGGGAACGGCCCCGACCTCTCCGGCAACGTGCCGGTCACCTTCCGGAACAACCCGCTCTCCTTCCGGAACAACACCGAGCTGTGGCGGAACAACCAGCTCCTGCGGAACAACGCCGACCGGCCTGGTGCGCTGGCCGGGCACTACGGACTCAAGGGGACGGCCGACTTCCTCGCCGCCGGCTCCGGTGAGGCGCTCGCGGAGATCCTGATCAAGGGCGCCTTCGAGGGCGACTGGTCCACCAGCTGGTCGACCTTCGTCGGCGCGGGCATCAGCAGCCAGGTCGAGGCCACGCTCAGCGACACCGCCGTGAACAGTGCCGCCGAACTGCGCCACGCCATCGACAAGTTGCGCCACCAGCCGCCCACCGTCTCCAGCGGCGACAGCGACGCCGACAGTCCTTCGCGCTCCGGTGGCGGTTCCGACCGCGCCGAGGGTCCCTCGCGTACGGACACCACGGGCGGCGACGGCCCCACCCTCGCCCCGTCCCCGCCGGTCACCCCGCAGACCACCGGACAGGGGGACGTCGCCGGCAGCGAGTCGCCCCCGCCCTACACATCCGGGACTTCGCCCCACTTCTCCGAGAGCCCGCCGCCGTACACGACCCTGGACCCGCCGCCGTACTCGCCGGGCGCGCTGCCCGTGACCGCCGCCCAGAACGAGCTGTGGCAGCAGGTCCACCACGGTTCGGCAGAGGTCCGAGAGCAGGCGCTGCGTGACCTCGCCGCGCTGCGCGGGGCCCAGCCGCCCAGCAGCGCCGAGATCGGTGTCCGTGACGGACTGCACGGCAACCTGTCGCAGCTGCCCGAGGTCCGGGTGGTGCCCGCCGGGAACAGCCCCGCCACCCAGGTCGACACGGACGAGGTCCGCCGCGCGCTCGACGGCTTCGGTACGCAGGTCTCGGTGGAGCCGCCGATCACCGTGGGCGCAGCTCCCGTCACGGCGGACACCGCCACGCCCGGGAACGGCCCGACCGCGGTGGGCGCGCCGGGCACCTCCGGCAGCAGCCCCGTCACGGCTCCGGGAGACACCGCCGCGCGTCCCGCCGGGGGCCAGGCCGATCCGGTGGTGGACCCCGGCCCGGACGCACGGTTCGACGACGTGGCCGAAGAGCAGGGTGCCGCGTCCGGGGCTCCGGAGAACGTCGCCGTGGATGTACCGGCGAACTCTGCCGTGACGCCTCCGCAGAACGACGTCCAGGAGACTCCGGGGAGCGAGGCCCAGGGGCCACCGCGAAACGACGTCCAGGAGTCCCAGCGGAACGACGGTTCCCGGGACGCCAGGACCCCGGAGTCCCTGGACGACGCGGCCGGACAGGACAACGGCTCCCGGGACGGCGGCACCCAGGGATCCTCGGACGAAGCGGCCGGGCAGAACGACGGTACGGCTACGCTGCCCGCCCAGGGGAACAGCGCTCCCGTCGCCACCGGCGGCAGCCCCACGAACTCCGCCGCATCCGGCCCGGGCGCCGGAGCCCGGCCGGGTGGCGTCCCCACCGCCGGAGGCGGCACGGCTCCCTCCGCCACATCGCCCCAGGGCACCCGCACCCCGGACGGCGTGGCACCGGTGGACGGCTCGCCGACGGCGGCGGACGACTCCCCGCAGAACACTGCGCAGGCCGCCGGGTCGACCGGTGCCGGCGTCACGCCGCACTCCGGAGACGGTGACCCTGCCCCGGCCGTCAACCCGGCCACGGCGCCGGCCGTCGACACGACCGCCGTCGTCACCGGGACCGGCGACCCCGCCCCCGCCACCGATCCGGCGGTCGACACCACGACCGCTCCACCGAAGCTGAGCACCACCGGATCGTTCGACAGCACCGGCGACGTACGCGATGGCGATGACGCGGCGGGCGTGCGCGAGGGCAGCGGCACAGCGGACGTGCGCGAGGGCAGCGGCACAGCGGACGTACGGGAGGGCAGCGGCACAGCGGACGTGCGCGAGGGCAGCGGCACAGCAGACGTACGGGAGGGCAGCGGCACAGCGGACGTACGGGAGGGCAGCGGCACAGCGGACGTACGGGAGGGCAGCGGCACAGCGGACGTGCGCGAGGGCAGCGGCACAGCGGACGTGCGCGAGGGCAGCGGCACAGCGGACGTACGCGAGGGCAGCGGCACAGCCGACGTGAAGTCCGGCTCCACCCGCGCCGGGAACCTCGAGCCCACCTCGGCGGCGCCACTGACCATCGTGGTCTCGGCGGTGCCGCCGCCGGGGGAGGGGTCGCCGGAGGCGGCCGAGCTGCTGGACGGGGCCGGGACCGACCGGGCCGTGGTGCTCGGACCGGCGGTCACGCCGGACGGGGCAGGGCGCCCGGTACGTGCCGCGGTCGAGCTGACTCGCGAGGGGCCGGGCGCCCCGGTCCAGGTCCGCCCGCTCACCGGTCCGGCGCCCGCCGCGACGGCTGACGGCACCACCGGCACCACCACGGACACCGCGTTCCCCGGTGCGGACGTGCTGCTGCCGCTCGCGGATGCCCTCGGCCCGACGGACCGGCCCGCCACCGAGAGCACCGCGACGGCCGACAGCGACCCGTTCGTCACCTCCACGGACATACCCCCGTCGGTGGCGCCCCCGGAGAAGTCGACTCCCGCACACAGCAACGGAGTCGGTCCGGACTCCACCGACACCGCCGTATCCGCCCCGGACAAGCTCGCGACCCTGTCGCGTCCCTGGACCGAGACGGCCTCCGAAGTGCACCTTGAGTCGGACAAGGGCGACCGGGGCAATGCCGTGACCGGCGGAGAGGCCTCCAGCCCCGGCGCAGGACACGGCACCGGCACCGTGGGCATCACCCCGCCACCGCCCGTTCTCTCCTCGTCGAGCGGCACCTCCGCGACGCCGTCCGTGCCACTTCCCTCGCCGTCAGCCCGGGTCGTCGTACGCCCCTCCGACGGCGGTGCCGTCGACGGCGAGGGCAACGGTCCCCGGCGGCCGGCGGCCGAGCCTTCCGTCGTCACCCTGGACGGCCTCACGGTGCCGCTCAGTCAGGTGCGGCGCCTGGTGCCGGATGCGACGGTGCAGCCCCCGCCGGGCCGTGCCGTCCACACGCTGACCATCTCGCAGAGCCCGGCTGAGGACGGTACGGCACGTGACGCGGGGCGTCGGGCGCTGATCGGCCAGGACACCTTCCGCGGCGTACGCACCGTGTCCACCGCCGGCTCGTCCGCCCTGCCGCCGTCGACGAACCCCGTCGCGGGGACCGAAGGGGCGCCGAGTACCACCCGAACGGTCTTCACCGGGCCGCCGGCCCCGCTCCCCGGTGCCGGCACCGGACGGGGCGCCGACTACCTCGTGAACCACGGCACTCCCCGTACCGTCACGCTCGGCACCGAGGACGCGGCGCGGCCCAGCGTGGAGGTCAGCGGTGTCCAGCTCGGCAAGCTGCTCAAGTCCTGGGCGGTGGACGGCGATGAGGGCCGGCCGCTGGTGCTGTACTCCTGCAAGACCGGACAGCAGCCGGCGATCGCGGGCCTGCCGGTGGCGCAGCACGTCGCGAACGAAACCGGGCGGTCGGTGTACGCGCCGACAACCGAGGTGGGTACGGCCCGCGACCAGGACGGCGAGGTCCGCGCGGTGCTCACCGAGGGCACGGACGGGCCGGGGCGGTGGCGGCTGTTCACGCCGGAGCCCAGCGGCACCGACCTGGACCGGTCCGCCCGCGATGCCGGTCTGCACTCGGGCCCGGGCCCGGCGGACGTGTTCGCGCGCGCCCGCACCCTCCAGCAGGTCCGTACGCTGCGCGACGCCCTCGGACCGGACGCCGAACAGCGACCGGAGAACGCGGAGTTGCTCGCCGGACTCGCTTATGTGGACGGTCTGCGATGGCTGGACGCGGACAGCGCGGCCCGCTACGGAGACGGCCGCATGACCCCCGATCTGCTGCGCCGGATGGTGACCGACTGGCACACCGTCACCGGCAGCACGACGGCTGGTCCCGCCGCCGACCTCACTCCCGCGCAGTACACCGCGTTCCTGCGCGCGGCAGCCGGCTTGCGGGCGGATGCCGGCCCGGGCACCACGCTCGGCGAACTGCTGCCGGCACCGCCGCCCGAACTCCCCCCGACCACGCTGGTTTCGCGGGAGGACGTGCGCGGACTCGCCTACGCGCCGTCGGCGGAGGTCGTCTGGTCGCTGTCGGGTGCGCCGCTGCCGCTGTCCGATCTGGCTCTCGGCCCCGAGGACACCGCCGAGCTGGCGCGTCGCCTGCAGGACCCGGCGCCCACGGACACCGTCGACAAGGGGAAGCCGACGCCCCCTCCGCTGAACCCGACCGACGTCAACTCCTACACGGCTCGGCATGCGTACGGGATGCCGGAGAAGGCTTTCAAGGGGTTCCGTGATCTGGCGCGGGACAGGAACGTGGTCATCGACGTT
>NZ_JNXG01000010.1 GCF_000717025.1 Streptomyces atroolivaceus | reverse complement strand
CTGGGCCGCGGACTGGTTGCACGTCCACAGCTGGATCTGCGTCCCGTCGGCGCTCGCCCCGTTCGCGACGTCGACGCACTTGCCGCCGATGCCGGTGATCTGGCCACTGCGAGCGGGAGCCCCGGCGGTGGTGAAGGTGAAGTCGTCGACGTCGAAGAGCGATCCGCTGCCGCCCTTGAAGACGAGGTACAGGGTGGTGGTGCCGGCGGGGCGGTCGGTGAGGTTCGCCGACACGTTCTGGAAGGTCTCCCAGCCCCCGGTGACGGGGACGGACGCGGAGCCGAGCAGGGTCCCGGTGGGGGAACCGGCACGTACCTCCAGAGTGCCTCCGCCACCGCCGGAGGAGACCCTCGCGGTCAGGGAGGTGGCGTTGCCGAGGATGTACGGCTTGAAGGAGATCCAGTCGCCGTTGTCGATGTTCCCGACCGTCTTCCCGCCGTTCGCCGTCGCCTTGTCGATGACCGTCACGCCCGCGGAGCCGCCGTAGTGCTCGGCCTGGCGTTTGCTGCCCTGGCTGATGTTCTGGTCGTGGGTCGTCAGGGCCGGCTGACCGTTCGCGCCCTTGTCCGTGTACTCGGCGTCCCAGACGCCGAAGATGTTCGCGTTGGGGTCGTGCTCACCGTCGGCGATGGTCTGCACGGTGCCGGAGCAGCCGGTGGCGGATGTCTGGGGGTGGCCGTGGCTGTCGTGGCCGATGATGAACGTGACCTTGACCTTGGAGCAGTCGATCGTGCCGTCCTCGGGATCCGTGACGGTCACCTCGAAGGGGACGGCGGCGCCCGGGTCGATGATGGAACCGTCGGCCGGGAGTTCCAGGCTGACGGTGGGTGCGGTGTTGCCGACGGTGACGACGACCGAGGCGGTCGCGGTGTTCCCGGTCCCGTCGGACAGTGTCAGTTCCGCGGTGTAGCGGCCGTTGGCGGTGTAGGTGTGCGAGGGGTCGGCCGCCGTCGAGGTGGTGCCGTCGCCGAACTTCCAGGCGTAGCTCAGCGGGTCGCCGTCGGGGTCGGAGCTTCCGGCCGAGGAGAACCGGACCGCGAGCGGGGCCTTCCCCGAGGTCCGGTCCGCCGCGGCCCTGGCGAGCGGTGAGCGCCCTCCTGTGACGTTCTCGATCCGGTAGAGCGCACTGTTGGCGTCGCCGTTGAAGTAACCGGTGCCGTAGTCGAGGACGTACAACGCCCCGTCCGGACCGAAGGCCATGTCCATCACCTGGGTGCCCTGCCACGGGAACGCGTTGATGGACTGCACGGTCCCGTCGGAACCCTGTTCGATGCGCTTGATCCATTTGCGGCCGAACTCACCGGCGAAGAAGTCGCCGTCGAAGCTCTCGGGGAACTTGACGGCCGAGGCCGACGCCGCGTCGTAGCGGTACACGGGGCCGCCCATGGGCGACTCCGAACCGCTGCCGAACTCGGGCACCGAGCCGCCGTCGTAGGGGACCCAGGCGGGCTGGGCCGGGGGCAGGTCGGTCAGGCCCGTGTTGTTCGGCGAGGTGTTCCTGGGCGCGGCACAGGAGAAGGCGGAGCCGGACGTCGAGCCGGCGAAGTCGTAGTCGACGTAGGCGCTGTTCCTGCCGGTGCAGTAGGGCCAGCCGAAGTTGCCGGCCTTGGTGATCCGGTTGAACTCGACCTGTCCCGCGGGCCCCCGGGACGCGTTCGCGGTCCCCGCGTCGGGTCCGTAGTCGCCGAGGTACACGATGCCGGTGGGCTTGTCGACGCTCATCCGGAAGGGGTTGCGGAAGCCCATGGCGTAGATCTCGGGCCGGGTCCTCGCGGTGCCGGGAGCGAAGAGGTTGCCCGACGGGATGGAGTAGCCGCCGGCCGCGTCGACCTTGATGCGCAGGACCTTGCCTCGCAGGTCGTTGGTGTTGCCCGACGAACGCTGGGCGTCGTAGGCGGGGTTGCGGTTCGGCCGTTCGTCGATGGGGGTGTAGCCGTCGGAGGCGAAGGGGTTGCTGTCGTCCCCGGTGGAGAGGTACAGGTTGCCCTGGGCGTCGAAGTCGATGTCGCCGCCCACGTGACAGCAGAGACCTCGGCTCGCGGGGACGTCGAGGACCTTCTTCTCGGAGGCGGTGTCCAGGGTGCCGTCCGTCCTGAGGACGAACCGGGAGAGCCGGTTGACACCGTCGAACGGTGCGAAGTCGGCCGCCGAGCCGTTCGCGGGGGCGTCTCCGGCGGGGGTCGAGAGCTTCGGGGCGTAGTAGAGGTAGACGAAGCGGTTGGCGGTGAAGCCCGGGTCCACTCCGACGCCCTGGAGGCCTTCCTCGTCGTGCGAGTAGACGTCCAGTCTGCCGGCGACCTTGGTGGCGCCGGCGGCGTCCGTGAGGCGGAGGGTCCCGTCCCGTGATGTGTGCAGGACGGACCTGTCGGGCAGAACGGCGAGCGTCATCGGCTCACCGGTCTCGGCCACCCCTTTGGCAAGGGTGACCTGCTGGAATTCGTCGGCGGCCGTCGGTGCCGCTTCGGCCGGTCTCTGGTGAGCGGTGAGGGCGCCCGCGGCGACGAGCAGGGTGCATACGAGCGCCGCGAGGGGCCGGGTGGGTCTCCTGTGCACGCGAATCCTCCGTGTGGTGACGGGGCCGGGGTGGAGCACAGGCGCGCGCCGTCGCGCCGGGAGACGGGTGCCCACAGGGGGGAGGGGAGGGCACCCCGTTCTGTTGTCCGGTTCAGGTCAGGAAGGTAATGGCTTTTGCACCCGCCAGATAGCCCTTTGACGTACCGGAACACAACTTTCTCTAGTAGCGGGACAAAGCGGCTGGGAGCGGGCCCTGGCCGGTGCACGCGCGCGGGGTCCGGGAAGCCGGGCGGATCGCCCCACGGCATGCGCGGAACTGTGCACGGACCCGGCCGCAGCCATCGGGCGTGCCCCGCCACGGGATGTGTGGCGCCGGAGCGGCTGTGAAGGGGCACGTCCGCACGAACGTCGACGGGGGGCGGGCACGGAACGCCGAACTCCCGGTCATGCCTGATGTCCCGTCAGAACCGGAGCGCTGCCCGCGGGCGGCAGGGCAAGCCGCGCAGATGGTGATCATTGCAGCCGGTGTTCAGCTCGGCGTCACCGTACGGCCAGGACGGGTGAGGAGCGTACGGGCTGATCCCACCCGATGCCTGAACCGTGGAGCCCCGATGAGCACAGAGGGACAGACCAGCCGCCGCCATCCCCTGGACAGACGCGCGCTCCTGCGAGCGGCGGTGGCCGTGCCGGCGGCCGGTGCCGCGGCCGCCGGCACGGCCACCGCGCAGGCTCAGGCCGCCGAAGCAGCCGGACCGACGTCACGCGGCCGGTTCGACGCCGAGAGCCCGCGCTTCGCGCTGGCAGTGCTGCCCGACACCCAGTACCTGTTCGACGCCGACAGTGCGGACCCGGCCCCTCTGCGGGCGACCTTCCGCTACCTCGTCGACGAGCGGTCGGCGGCCAACATCGCCTTCATGACACATCTCGGCGACGTCACCGAACACGGGACCGAGGACGAGATCGCCCTCGCCGCCGACACCTTCCGCACCCTCCACGGCAAGGTGCCCTACAGCGTGCTCGCCGGCAACCACGACGTCAGCTCCTCCACGGACGACCAGCGCGGCGACTCCGCCTACCTCGCCGCGTTCGGACCGGAGCGCTACTCCGCCATGCCCACCTTCGGCGGTGCCTCGCCGGACGGCTACAACAGCTACCACGTCCTGCGGGCCGGCGGCCGGAAGTGGCTCGTGCTCGCCCTGGACTGGCGCATCTCCGACAAGGGCCTGGAGTGGGCACAGAACGTACTCGACACCCACCCCACGTTGCCCGCGGTGCTCACCACCCACGACATCGCCTGGTCCGGGGACGACGGAAAGGCCCAGCTCTCGGAGAACGGCAAGCGCCTGTGGGAAGCGCTCGTCAAGGGCAACGACCAGATCTTCCTGGCGTTGGGCGGACACTACTGGCCGTCCGGACGCACGGTCCTGACCAATGACTACGACAACGATGTCCACATCCACATCACCAATTACCAGGACCGTTACTACGGTGGTGCCGGAATGATCCGGACCTACGGTTTCGACCTGGCGCGCAACGCCGTCGACGTCGAGACGTTCTCACCCTGGTTCCTCGCCGGGGACTCGGACAAGCGCCCTCCGCTGGCCGCCGAGACCGTCGAACTGACGGGGCCTGTCGAGCGGTTCAGCCTCTCGGTCGACTTCGAGGCGCGGTTCGCCGGCTTCGCCCCGTCCGCACCGCCCAAGCCGCGTCCGGCCTCGGCCGTGATGCCACGGGGCACCCTGGCCTACTGGCGGTTCGACGCCTCCGGCACGGGTGCGGCAGGAGGGCCGGGGGCGACGGTGGAGGACGGCGTCCTGGTCCGGGACCTGACCGGCAACGGCAACGACTTGACGGTGAGCCGGCTGCACTCCAGCGGCCCCGACGCGCTGACCTGGTCGGACGACCACCACCCCGGCCAGCCCGCACACGCCAGCCTGCGCTTCGACGGCGGCCGGGGGCCCGACCGCGGAGCCATCCTCACCACCGCGGGCGGGGCCGCGCTGAACAGCGAGAAGTTCACCCGCGGCTACACCATCGAAACCTTCGTCCGGCTGCCGGAGCCCTTCGAGGGTGATCACAGCTGGATGGGAATCCTCAGCTGGGAGGGCCGGAACGGCGACGCGGGAAAGACGACGGGATGGTCGCCGTCGGAGCCGACCTGCAGTCTGAACCTGTCGCCCGAACGTTTCCTGCAGTTCGTCGTCTACCCGCACCGGCAGGACGCCGATCCGACGTCCTGGAGCCACGCCGTTCCGGTCGGCCGGTGGATGCACATCGCCGTCGTCAACGACGGCCGCCGCACGGTGATGTACGTTGACGGTTCGAAGATCGCCCGAAACCCTTCGCAGCCGTCCACCGGCATCGCGACTCTGGGTGAACCCTTCGTGCTGGGCGCCACCCAGTTCGACAGGCGCTTCGGCCAGGGTTTCTACGGCTGGATGGGCGACACCCGGATCGTCGGCCGGGCGTTGCCGGTGGCCGAATTCCTCACCTCGTTCGGCTGAGCCGCGCCGGCCTTCCGGGGGTGAGGGGCCTGCGGAGTGCGGCGGGGCAGTCTGCCACGCGCTCACGGCCGGGAAGGTGCCGTGCGGGGCCGCCGGGTACACCGAGCGGCCCCGCCCGCCTCGGCGCGTTCCAGATGGGGCGTGCCCTGGTGGACGGCCCCATGCCGATCAGGCGGTCCTGATGTCACCGCGCGGGGCGGACGGCCGGACTCCCCGGCGTGAGCACCGGCCTGCCCGATCCGCGACGCCCTACCGTGGCGCGACGGCCGCCAGTACCCCCCGTGCAGCCGTACCGTCCGGCCAGGTCCATCCGGCGACGAGGCGTCCGGACGACTCCTGCGCGGCGTCCGCCGGCCGCAGGACACGGTGGACCTGGAAGCCGAGGCCGTCATCGAGGCCGGGATCGCGCACGGTGACGGTCGGGTCAGGGGTGTCGCTCCTGCTCTGATGCTGCGGTACCACCTCACCGCGCAGGAGCGCGCCCAACTGCGCCATCACGACCGGGTCGTGGACGCCGTCGTAGATCCACCGGGTGCCGAGCACCCCATGCTCAGAGGTACCGATCAGCGCCTCGTCCGGGACGCCCTCCAGCGCCGCACCCCGGTAAGCCATCGGGACCAGGTACGCCACCGGTTCCTGCGCGGCGGCATCCACCACGACCGTGAACTCGATCCCGACGGCGCCCTCCGGATCGTCCAGACGGAACCCGCCGGCCCTGGCCAGTTCCGGCGTTCCCGCGCCCCCCACGTACCAACTCTGCCTCGGCAGCCAGCCGGTGAGCAGCTCCAGCTTGGTCGGCGTCATGGTGGTGCGGTGGATGGTGGCCATGCGAGCTCCCTCTCGTGTACGTCCGGGCCCGTCGTCCGACGGGCTGGGACCGAACCTATAGGACCCGGCCGCACGCCCTGAGTGGTCGCGAGACCGTCCGACCGGGTCCCCGCCGTGTCTCGGCTGCCGTCATCGCCGACCCCTGTGTCCGCACTGATGCCGCGTCCCTCGCCACGACTGCACCGAGTCGGCCGCAGGGGGCAACCGGGCTGGTGCTCGCGCCGGACCGCACACCGCCGGCAGCTGCCCCGGAGGCGGCTCCCCAGAAGCACGTCGCCCGGCGTTTCCGAGCGGTCCCCGCAGGTGTGTGGGGCAGCATGGGGCAGATGGATCCTGCGCAGCCGGAGCGGACGCCCGACGGCCGGTACATCGTGGTGCACGGGCGACGGTGGCGGGCGACGGACCCGGAGATCCCCGAGGACGTCGCCGCCGGTCTGCGCCGTCATCTCATGGCGGCCCGGCGTGCGGTGGGCGTCTCGCGCCGGAAGGGGGACACGGCTGCTGAGGGACTGGCCCGAAGGCGCGTGCACCGGGCGAAGGTGGCCCTCGGCGAACGTGGCACCCCGTGGTGGGAGCAGTCCCTCAGCGAGCGGCGCCGACGCTGGGAGGACGGCGCGGCCGAACTCGATGCCGACCGGCCGGACGAAGGCCGGGCAGCGCCGTAGCCGTCGCTCCGCACGGGAGGTCCGCCCGAAAGCTCCGCGGCGCGAGCGCGGGGCGGGCAGGCACGAGGCAGTCGTCCCGGGCAGGAGTGTTCCCGGGAGTCCCGCCGGGGCCGGCTGCTCGTGCCTGCTCCGGTGAAACCGCTTCCTCGTACGCATAGTTGAGGCGTACAGGACCTGACCCCCGCGCCGGGGCCGCCGCGCGGCACGGACCCGCCCGTGGCACCAGCGGACACCGGCAGAGTGCTCACGGCGTCACAGGGTCTCTGGCCGCACGTCTGGGGGCGTCGGGTTACCTCGTCGAAGCCATCGGGACGGGAGCTGCCGCTCTGGGGTCGCTCGGCGAGCAGCGCTTCGACCTGATCATCGCGGACGTGGACATCCCCGACCTGCAGGACCTGCCCACCACCGCCCCGCCCTGGTCGACAGGCCGCCCGTCCTCTGTGTCGCCTCGTGCGAGTCGCTGGACCAGTTGGTGCCCGAGATCGGTACCGAGGTGGCGGACTACGTCACCAAGCCCTGCCGGGAGGAGACGAAGCCACCACCGGGGCGTGCCCCTCATGACGCCCGCCGACCGTGCCCCCGTACGTCCCGCGCGAAGGTGTACGAGGCGCCGAGGAAGAGCAAAGCTCCGGCCCCGAGCCAGAGGACCGATGCCCCCGAGTGGTAGTCGCGAAAGGCGACGACGAGCAGCAACGCGCTGCCGAGGACGCCGAAGGCTGAGATCAGAGCGCTGATGCGGTGGGTCACACGGACATCATCGACCACGACCTCGGCCGTCGGGAGCGATCCAGGCGGATTGGCCCAGCTCTCTCATCGACCAGGCTGGATGCGCGAGCGGCCGGCGACGCGCGTCGCGCGGCGGAGGAAGGAGGCGACACGGTGGGTCGGCGCCCTCCCTTGCTCGAGCGAGGGAGGGAGAGAGCCCGGGGAGGACCGATGACGCTGCGGCGCATGTGCGTGCCGGGCGCGGGCCGGGTGAGGCCGCGAAGACGGCTCGGCCCGGAGTGCGGGCTGTGCGAAAACCTCGGCCGGAGCCTTGGCCACCGGCCGGTGCCGAAGGGCGGCCGACGGCACGGCCGGGCGGCGCCGGCCCGCTCGGGAACGGGGCCGGCGCCGCGGCGGGTTCAGCCGGGCCAGATGCCCGTCACACGTCGCGTGGCCACTGCGCCCGAGCGATCGACCGCGGCCTTGACCACAGAGAAGATGGCTCCCTGGACAGCGGCGGCAAGCAGGATCTGCCGCCAGGAACGGTGCTCGTCCAGAGCGTCGGGGGCGTCGTTGTCGCCTTCGATGATCTTCCACGCCTGTTTGAACGCGGCACCCGCGATCATGCCGCTCGCCGCGCCGAGGGCGAGCCCCACCGGTTTGTAAGCGATCTTGGAAGCCTTCATCGGCGTCCCCGGCCGCGGCGCACCAGCAGGAAGGCGGCAAGCAGCGCACCGCCCGCGAGCAGCTGGTTCCGGTTGGCCCGTGCGAAAGAAGCGGCCTTGCCGGCGTTCTCGAGCAGCGGGTCGGGAGCCCTCTCCGCCGCGTACTGTCCTGCCCGGGTCGCGGTCTCCCGTACGTGTGCCGCGGCCTGCGCCGTCTTCTCCAGGACGGGATCGGGCGTCTTGTCCTTGACGAGTTGTGTGGCCTGCTCCGCCTTCGCCCGGAGCTGGTCGGCCATCAGGGCCGCCTTCTCCGAAGCCTGTTCCTTCGCGGCGGCCGTCTTCTCCTTCGCCTGTGCCTTGACGTCCGCCTTGGCGGCGAGCGCCTCGACGGTGCGGCCGAGTTCGTCGCGGGTGCGTTCGACCTGCTCGCGTACCTCCTCGGGGTTGGAGGCGTCGGGGACGGGGGTGCCTATGTTGGTGCGGGACTCTTCGTTCATCGGTGTGCCTTTTCCTTGATCTCGGCCACATCGGCCTTGACGCTGTCTACGGTCTGCTCGGGAGTGGGAGAACCGGCCTGCGCGATCTGCTTCTTCCCGGCCAGGGCGGCTGCGGCTGCCACTGCCGCCAGCACCGCCGTGACGATCAGCGCCGACGCCCACACCGGCAGCGCCAGTGCGAGAGCCGCGATGCAGGTCGCGACCAGAGCCTGGGCCGCCAGCATGCCGATGAAGCCCGCGGCGCCGAAGAGGCCACCGCCCTTCCCGTAGCGCTTGCCCTTCTGGGTCATCTCCGCCCGGGCCAGCTGCATCTCCTCGCGGACCAGCTCCGAGACCTGTTGCGAGGCGCGGGAAACCAGCACGCTCACCGAGTCGTCGTTGGCGTGGGTCTGCCGCTCTGCCGTGCTCATGGCTACGTCACCTTGCCTTCCTCGATCTTCGTAAACATCGCCTGGTCCGTGACGTCCGGCGGGCCGGTCAGCCGCTCGGACCTGTGCCGTAGCCCGCCATGACGGAACCTCCCTGTTGAGCGGTGTTTGCCGGTGTCTCGGCTCGACTACCCCGCAACCGCCCCAGCACCCTCCTCACCGGCAACGTCTTCTCCCGGCCCGGCTGTCCGTGCTCCGGCGGCACCTTGTGTCCAGGCCCATATCCCGTGGTGGGGGGCCGTGGGACTGCTCCGCCCCGCGCGAGGGAGGCACCGGAACGCCACGGAACCCGCAACACCGCGAGCGGGCAGTCCGGGCGGCGGTGCCCCCGAGGTGATCAGACAGCGGGCGATTCGGGAGGCTCCTCCCAGCGGAGCAGGTCTCCCGGCTGGCACTCGAGCACTTCGCACAGGGCGGCCAGCGTCGCGAAGCGGACCGCCTTCGCGCGGCCGTTCTTGAGCACCGCCAGGTTGGCGGGCGTGATCCCCACGCGCTCCGCGAGTTCTCCTACGGACATCTTGCGTTTCGCCAGCATCACGTCGATGTCGACCGCGATCGGCATCAGATCACCTCGTCCAGCTCGGCCTGCATCCGGGTCGCCGCGACGTCACGCTCGACGGCCTGGGCGAGCAGCATCCGCAGGACGAGTACGACGAGCGCGACTCCCAGGACCGCCAGAGCCGCGCCGCCCACCAGGAGGACCACGCCAGGCGCGACGGCTTCGCCCGGAGCCAGGAGGACCGCGAGTCCGAAGAGGAGGCAGGCGGCTGCCACCACCGCGCCGATCACCACATGCACGTACCGGAAGGCGGCGTGGGAGAACACCGTCCCGCGTCGCACCATCGTCACCAGTCGCCATACGCACATCAGGACGACCTCGACGGCCGCTGTGCCCAGCACGATGACCGAGAGGAGCGGGGCGCGAAGGTACTCGATGTCCGCGTCCATGCCCCTCAGGTCGATGGCCAGCAGCGGCACCATCACGGCCTGCACGAGCACCGATCCGGTGAGCAGCAGCACGAGCACGGCCCGCAGTGCGAGCACTGTCAGTCTTCCCATCATCTCTCCTTCGATCGACCTGCGATAAAAATCTATCGATAAACGATAGGAGAGGCAAGTCATGAACCCTCAGTGACGGAGAACCTCCACAGGGCCCGGCCGCGCCGGAGCCGGTCGTCGCCAAGAAGGGCGCGAGCCGGGAGCGGGGGTGTGGAGCAGTGGCGATCCGGAGCGCGTGCGTGGACGCAAGTGCCTCCGCACGCTGGACGGCGGTGAGTCGTGAACGCGGGACAGGAAGGCGGACATGCGCCGTCCCGATGTCCGAACGGTCCGTAGTGGGGAAGGCGGGCGGTGGGGGAGTCGTCGGAGAGCGCCGACGTGATCGTCGTGGGTGGCGGACTCACAGGCCTCGCGTCCGCGTGGGTGGTGACCGCGCACCGGCGGAGGTGATCGGCGAGGGCTGACGCGTCTGCCGGACGCCGTCCACCATCGGCATCCCGTACCGCGGCCGGCAGGGAGAACGGAACCGCATGCAGGCCGGAGTACAGCGGCGGGAGCCGGGCGTCCGGATCCGCTGTCCGCTACCTCCGGACCCTTCGGCGGCTGCCCCACAAGGCAGCCGCCGTCGTCCACCCGCTCGTCACGCAGGTCACCAGTCGTGGACGGTCCCGTCATTCAGCCGGTTGACCGGGAGGTAGGCCGCTTCGTACGGGTGCGCGGCTGCCAGCTCCTCGTCCAGATCCACCCCGATGCCCGGCGCCTCGCCCGGGTGCAGGTATCCGTCCACGAAGGTGTAGGCGTGGCGGAACACCTCCTCGGTGAGCGGGGTGTGACCCGAGTACTCCTGGATACCGAAGTTGTGCACGGCCAGGTCGAGATGGACGGCGGCCGCCATGCCGACCGGGGAGATGTCCTCGGGCCCGTGAATCGCGCTCTTGATCTGGTACTGCGCTGCGAAGTCGAAGAGCTTCCGCAGCGGGGTGACCCCGCCGAAGTGCGTGACGGCGGAACGCACGTAGTCGATCAGCTGCTCGGTGATCAGGGACTGGTAGTCGTACACCGTGTTGAAGACCTCGCCGATGGCCAGCGGGGTCGTGGTGTTGCGGCGGACGAGGCGCAGAGCCTCCTGGTTCTCCGCGGGCGTGCAGTCCTCCAGCCAGAACAAGCGGTACGGCTCCAGGTCCTTGCCGAGGCGGGCGGCCTGGACGGGTGTGAGCCGGTGGTGGGCGTCGTGCAGCAGGGGCAGTTCAGGGCCGAACTCGGCGCGTACGGCCTCCAGTACGGTCGGCATGTGGCGCAGATAGGCGTCGGTGTCCCAGTCCTCCACCAGCGGCCGGGCCTGCTGGTGCAGCACGGGGGAGCCGCTTTCGTCCGTGCTCGACACACCGTAGACCGCCTTCAGCCCGGGGACGCCCGACTGCACGCGGACGGCAGGGTACCCCTCGGCGAGGCGTGCCCGGACCGAGTCGAGGAGCTCGGGGATGTCACGGCCGTTGGCGTGACCGTACGTTCCCACCCGGTCCCGGCTGGCTCCGCCGAGCAGTTGGTAGAGGGGGAGGCCCGCGGCTTTGGCCTTGATGTCCCACAGTGCCACGTCGACGGCGGCGATCGCGGCCATGGTCACCGGCCCGCGCCGCCAGTAGGCACCCCTGTACAGGGATTGCCAGGTGTCCTCGACACGGTGCGGGTCGAGACCCATGAGGAGGGGCACCACGTGGTCGGTGAGATAGCTGACGACGGCCAGCTCCCGGCCGTTGAGCGTCGCGTCGCCGAGGCCGGTGAGCCCGTCGTCCGTCGTCAGTCTGAGGGTGACGAAGTTCCGGCCGGGGCTGGTGACGAGGACCTTCGCGTCGACAATTTTCATGGGGATACTTTCTTCAGAATGCGGTGGTGAGGGTCGTTCAGCCCTTGGTGGCGCCCGAGGTCAAGCCGGCCACCAGGTACTTCTGTCCGAGGACGGCGGCCAGGACGACGGGGACGGTGATGAGCGTCGCTGCGGCCATCAGGCCGCCCCAGTCGGTGCTCGCGTACGAGATGAAGTTGAAGAGGGTCACCGGCACGGTCTGGGTGCGGTCGTCGGCGAAGATCAGCGCGAACATGAAGTTGTTCCAGCTGAAGACGAAGGCGAGCAGCGAGGCGGTCGCCGTCCCGGGGGCCGCGAGGGGCAGCGCGATGCGCCAGAAGGCTCCGAAGGCGCTCAGGCCGTCGGTGCGCGCGGCCTCCTCCAGCTCGACCGGCAGGCCGGCGAAGAAGCTGATCATGATCCACATGATGAGCGGGACGGAGACGAACATCTGGCTGAGGATCAGCACGGTGTAGGAGCCGACGAGGCCCATCTGCGCGAACAGGTAGTACCAGGGGACGAGCAGCGAGATCGCGGGCACGATGCGCGCGACCAGGATCAGCGATCCGGTGCGGTGCATGTCGAACCGTCCGACCGCCCAGGCGGCGGGCACCGCGATGACGGCGGAGAGCACGGTGGAGACCACGCCGACCAGCAGGGAGTTGCCCATCGACCGGAGGATCTGCCCGGCCTCGACGATGTTCCGGAAGTTCTCGAGGGTGGGGCTGAACCACAGCCCCACGGACGGGTCGGTCACCTGGACGTTGGTCTTGAACGCGGCGGCGAACATCCACACCAGGGGCAGCGCGAAGACGAGCGTCACGACGGCGATGGCGATGCCGCGCAGCCACGACCGGACCCTGCGGCGCCGCAGGTGTGCCGGGACGGGTGCGGGGACGACGGTGGCGCTCATGCGGTCTTCCTTCCGCCCCGGCGGCGCAGCAGCACCACGACGCCGATGATGAAGAGTGTGAACAGGACCAGGACGGCGGCGGCCAGGCCGTACTCCTGGTAGTCGAAGGTGAGCCCGTAGGCGTAGACGTTCAGGGTCTCCACCTCGAAGTCCGAGCCGCCACCCGCCCCTTTGGTGGCGTAGAGGATGTCGAAGGTCTTGAGGGCGTCCACGGCGCGCAGTACCAGGGCGGTGGCGAGCGTCGGGCCGAGCATGGGCAGCACGACGTGCCTGAACCGCTGCCAGCCGTTCGCCCCGTCGACGCGGGCCGCCTCCTCCGGTTCCTCGGGCAGCGTGGTCAGCCCGGCGAGCAGCAGCAGGGTCATCATGGGCGTCCACTGCCAGACGTCGATCAGCATCAGAGTCGGCAGCGACTGGCTGACGGAGCCCAGGAACTCCTGCCGGGGCAGTCCGATTCCGGCGAGCAGGTGGTTGGCTATGCCGTTGGTCGGGTCGAGGATCAACAGCCAGAGGATGCCGATCGCCACCGGCGTGGTGAGCAACGGGATGATCAGGACCGTACGCACCCACCGCATGCCCCGGAACGGCTTGCGCATGAGCATCGCCAGGGCGAGACCGAGCACCGTCTCGAGGATCACCGCCCCGGCCGTGAAGATCACCGTACGCTGCGCGGCGGGCCAGAACCGGCGGGTGTCGCCGAGCGCGTCGGTGAAGTTCCGGAGGCCGATGTGCGCCTTGCCGGCGTTCACCGCGCCGAAGGCGTCGGTCAGGCTGAGGTTGATGGTGTAGACCAGCGGAAAAATGATCATGAGGCCGACGAACAGCAGGGCCGGGGCGAGCATCGTCCACTTGAGACGTCGGTTGGCCTGCTCGAACGTGCGGGGGGTGCGGCGCGCGGGGGCCGGCCCGGTCCCGGACGCGGCGGCGCCGCGGACCGGGGAGACCTCTGTGGTGGACATCAGGACTCCTTGTGGCGGTTGTCGCGGACGAGGAAATCGGCGAACTCCGCATCGGCGTCACGAGCGGCCGGCCGCACGTCCTCGCCGAGGATGCCCGCGACCAGCGGCCGCCCGACGATGTCCCTGGCCCGGCCGACCTGCAGGACGCGGGGCCTGTCGTAGCCCAGGCCCCTCTCGGCGTTCAGCCGCATGGCCTCGGCCAGGTCCGGCGGGAAGGAGCCCAGAGATGCGGGGTCGGACCACACCGAGGCGCGGGCGCCGGGGATGCCGTCCTTCTGGAGCGCTGCCGTCACCTCGGTGCCCGCGGCCCACCTGATGAACTCCCAGGCGTCGTCGCGCAGCAGGCTGAACTTGCTGATGCCGAGGCTCCAGGACGGGATGTTGTGCGGCCGCGCGCCGGCCGGTCCGGCAGGGAAGGGTGCGAAGCCGACGGTCTCCCGCACGGTCGACACCTGTGGGTCGAGGAAGCTGCTGTAGATCGCGTCGGCGTCGATGTAGAAGGCGGCCTTGCCCTGCGCGAAGATCGGCATGGCCTGTTCGAGGCTCATGTTGGTGGCGCCGGGCGGGCCCGTCCTCGCCAGGAGCCGGCCGTAGTACTCGTACGCGGCGAGAGCCTCGGGCGAGCCGATTCCGGACCGGCCCCGCACGACGAAGTCCCCGCCGTGGGAGTACAGGAAGCTGGACCACTGGGACACGGCACCGCTGCGCTGCCCCCGGCCGACGAAGCCGTAGAGGCCCTTCTTCTTCTCGGTGAGTTCCTCGGCGGCGGACATCAGCGCTTCCAGGGTGCGCGGCGGTCCGCCGAGGCCCTCCACGAGGTCCTTGCGGTAGTAGAGCGCCGGGCGCTCGGTCACCACCGGGACGCTGAGTACCCTGCCCGCGGTCAAGGAGGCCTCGCGCGGGGCCTCCTGGAAGTCCGGCCAGGCGAAGTCCTGGTCCTGCGTGACGCGGTCGGTCAGGTCGGCCAGCCAGCCGTTGTGCGCGAAGAGCAGTTGCTCCTGGAGCGCACGGACCATCATGACGTCCACGTCGGTGCCCGAGGCGTTGAGCTTCACGTTGTAGCTGCTCGCCAGTTGGTCCGCGGTGAGCAGGGTCATGGACACCCGCCGTCCGATGCGCTCCTCGAACTCCTTCGTCCGGCGGCGGATCGCCTGGGACCACACGTGGTTGATCGCCATGATCCGCAGCGGGGTGTCGGCGCCGGGCCGCCCGCCCCCGGTCGTACACGCGCCGAGCGCCCCCATCCCGGCGGCTCCCGCGACTCCTGCCGCCAGCCTGCCGAAGGAGCGCCGGCTGAGGAGCTGGCTGCTCGTGGACATCGTTGTCCTCGTCTCTCTCTGCGCTGTCGTGCGTCTTGCTCACCAGGGGGGTGGCCTCCTCGGGAGCTCCGATTCGTCTGGCCCAACTGGTAGGACCAGTTGAACCAGAGGGACGTTAGCAGGAGAGAGGCGTACCGAACAGCCCTTCGGGGTCCCGGATTCATCGAGGCGTCGCGCTGCCCGCGGAGGCTCGTGGCCGGTGACCCGGTGACCCGGTGACCCGGTGGTCCCGCTGCCGCCCGCCCCGCTGCCGAGCCCTACCGGTTGCCGGTCTCGTCCAGCAGCGCTTCGATGTGGTTGCGCGCCATGATGTCGACCTGGATGTCGAGATCCTTGCCGTAGGTGCGCAGACCGAGCATCAAGTGCTCCCGCATGCGTTCACAGGCCAGGTCCGCGTCACGGGCCTCGACAGCCTCGAAGATCTCCGGGTGGTGCGGAACACCGGGCTCGCCGATCGAGGGGTCGGAGTTGGAACGGAGCATCATCTCGAACATCATCCCGCTGATCGACGAGAGCATGATCCTGAGGACCGGATTCTTGCTCGCCTCGGCGATGGCGTCGTGAAAAGCCATGTCGGCGCGGGCCTTCACGACGACGTCGCTCGCCGACTCGAGGGCGTCACGCGCGGACCGCATCGCCTCGATGTCCTCGTCCGTCGCACGTTCGGTCGCCAGGCGGACCATCTCGACCTCGAGCGGCAGCCGGGCCTCGATCAGCTGCCGGACGGTCGGCCGGCCCGCCCGGTACAACGCGTCGTACCCTCTGGCCTGCCCCGACGTCTGCTCACGCACGAAGGAGCCGCGCCCCGGTGCGACCTCGATCAGATGCTGGGCCTCGAGCCGCCGCAGGACCTCGCGCACCACGTTCCTGCTGGCGCCGAACTGGGCCGCGAGCTCGCGCTCCGAGGAGAGCTTCGTGCCGACGGGAATGTGACCGGACCGGATGTCATGCTCGAGTTCCCGCGCGATCCGTTCCGTCAGGAGCCCACGCTGGGCAGGAGCCGCGGCCTGGCCGGACCGCGCGGAGGAGGGAGAGGCGGACGACTGCATCCCCGCAGCGTACAGCCTGGTCCAGGACGGGACGCGGCCGATCGAACGGCCGGACACCGGCGATGCCGGGTCCTGACCGGGGCCCCGTGCAGGACCTCGGGAAACGCCTACTGCCTCCCGGGAACCGACGTACCGGCGCGCGTGGCGTCCGTGCCCCAGCTGGCGAGCAGTCGCAGGGCCTCGGCGGACGGGGAGCCCGGCTCGGCGTGATAAGCGATCATGGACTGTTCCGCGTCGTCGGGCAGGGCGAACGTCTCGAAGGCCAGCGACAGCTCCCCGACCAGCGGGTGATGCAGCCGCTTGACGCCGTGGCTCTTCTCCTTGACGTCATGCCTGGCCCACAGCCGCCGGAACTCCTCACTCTTCACGGACAGCTCCCCGACGAGCGCCGAGAGGCGCGGGTCGTCGGGATGACAGCCCGCGTCCATCCGCAGGTAGCTGACGATGTCCGACGCCTTCTGGTCCCACTCGACGAACAGCTCGCGGTACTCCGGGTTCAGGAACACCAGCCGCGCCCAGTTCCGCTCCTGCTGCGGCAGCTCCGACCAGTCGCCGAAGACGGCAGCGGCCATCCGGTTCCAGCCGAGGATCTCGGAACGCCGTCCGATGACGTACGCGGGTACGCCCTCCATCGTGTCGAGCAGCTGACAGAGCGTGCCACGCACCCGCTGCTGCCGCATGGACGGCTTCTTCTTGTGCTGCCTGGGCTTCGTGAGGTGCATCAGATGCGCCTGCTCGGCGTCCGTCAGCCTCAGCGCGGACGCGATCGCGCCGAGCACCTCCCCGGACACGTTCTGCCCGTTTCCCTGTTCGAGACGTGTGTAGTACGCCACGGACACTCCGGCCAGCTGGGCCAGCTCCTCGCGGCGCAGCCCCGGGACCCGCCGGTGCCGCCCGTAGTCCGGCAGCCCCACATCCTCCGGCTTCAGCCGGGCACGCCTGCTGCGCAGGAACTCGCTCAGTTCGGCGCGCCGGTCGAGGGCGTGCCCCGTGCCGCCACCGGGGCCATGGCCACCGGCGGGCCGCCGCGGGGGTACAGGCTGCTCGTCCATGAGTCCAGTATCCACGGTCGTACGCACGCCATCCTGACCCCGCCAGTAGTAGGACCACTGGACGTACGCAGAGCCGTGGCCTGGGTGGAAACCGTGAGGTGGGGCAGGCTGGACGGCGTGCCCGGACCGAAAGCTGCCGGGCGCAGGACCACTCCTTAGGAGACACTCCCGCATGACTTCTGTCGCCGCGTACGCCGCGTCCTCCGCCAATGCTCCGCTGGAGCGCACCACTGTCGAGCGTCGCGCGGTCGGCGAGTTCGACGTCCTGATCGACATCAAGTTCGCCGGCATCTGCCACTCGGACATCCACCAGGCCCGCGACGGCTGGGGGCAGGGCATCTTCCCGATGGTGCCGGGCCACGAGATCGCCGGCGTCGTCACCGAGACGGGCTCCGGCGTCACCAGGTTCGCAGTGGGCGACCGCGTGGGCGTCGGCTGCATGGTCGACTCCTGCCGCGAGTGCGACAACTGCAAGGCGGGCCTCGAGCAGTACTGCGTCAAGGGGAACACCGGCACGTACAACGCCCTGGACAAGAACGGCGACCCCACGTACGGGGGCTACTCCACGCACATCGTCGTGGACGAGAACTACACGCTGCGCATACCCGACGGCCTGTCGCTCGACGAGGCCGCGCCGCTGCTCTGCGCGGGTATCACCACGTACTCCCCGCTGAAGCACTGGAACGCGGGTCCCGGGAAGAAGGTCGCCGTCCTCGGCATGGGCGGCCTCGGGCACATGGGTGTCAAGATCGCGCACGCGCTGGGTGCGGAGGTGACCGTCCTCTCGCAGTCCCTGCGCAAGCAGGACGACGGGCTGAAGCTCGGCGCCGACCACTACTACGCCACCAGTGACCCGAAGACCTTCGAGGAGCTGCGCGGGACGTTCGACATCATCCTGTCGACGGTATCCGCGCCGCTGGACTTCGGTGCCTACCTCTCCCTCCTCAAGACGGACGGTGCGCTGGTGAACGTCGGCGCCCCGGAGGAGCCGATCTCCGTCAACCTCTTCTCCCTGATCGGCGGCCGCAAGTCCCTCTCGGGTTCCGGTATCGGCGGCATCCAGGAGACCCAGGACATGCTGGACTTCTGCGCGGAGCACGGCTTCGGTGCGGAGATCGAGCTGATCGGTGCGTCCGAGATCAACGAGGCGTACGAGCGAGTGCTGAACAGTGATGTCCGGTACCGGTTCGTGATCGACGCCGCGACGATCTGAGACCCGACCCGCCCCCACCCCACCGGTGCCGTGACGAGGCTCCGGGGCGTACTCGGGCGGCCGGTCCGGCGGGGACGTTCCCTTCGCGGAACGCCCCGCCGCGGGCCGGCGGTCAGCCCGCGGCCATGTCACACGGGGCCGGTCCGCGGGCATGCCGTGGAGGGATGACCGTCCTCCCGGGCGTGGTGCCCGGGGTGTCAGGCGTCCGGGGCGGGGGGAGCGTGGCCCGCGGCGGCGGCGCGCAGGTCCTTCTTGGAGACCTTGCCGACTCCGGTCTGCGGGAACGCGTCCACGAACTCGACACGGTCCGGAATCTTGTAGGCGGCCAGTCCCCGGCGCTGTACGAATCTTCTGACGGCAAGGGCTTTGAGGGGTTCGGCGCCCGGGCGCAGGATCACGTACGCACAGATGCGCTCGCCCAGGTAGGCGTCGGGCTTCGCCACCACGTTGGCGTCGTGGACCGACGGGTGGGCGAGGATGTGGTTCTCCACCTCCTCGGCGGCGATCTTCTCGCCGCCCCGGTTGATCTGGTCCCTGGCGCGTCCCTCGACGATCAGACGGCCGCTCGCCGTGACCCGGACGATGTGCCCGGTACGGTAGAGGCCGTCCTCCGTGAAGGAACGGGTGTTGTGGTCCGGGGCGTTCCAGCAGCCCCGGATCGTGTAGGCCCCCGGGTCAGCAGGTGCCCTGTTCCGCCCGGTGCCACCTCGCGGTCCTGGTCGTCGACCACCAGGATCTCGTCGTCCGGGGAATGGCTTCCGTGCTCACAGCTCGGCCCCCACCGCACTGAGGAAGGTCCGGAACTTGGCCGCCGTCTCGGCGGTCTCGGCCTCCGGATCGGACGCGGCGACGACCCCGGCACCCGCGTACAGCCGCAGCGTGCGTTCCTCGGCCTCGGCGCAGCGGATCGTGACGACCCATTCGCCGTCACCCTGCGCGTTGCCCCACCCCACCATGCCGGTGAAGAACCCGCGGTCGAACGGCTCGGTGTCCGCAATGACCTGACGGGCCGTCACGGTGGGCGTGCCGCAGACGGCCGGGGTGGGATGCAGGGCGCAGGCGAGTGCCAGGGCCGAGGTGTCAGGGGCGGCGAGCGTGCCGGTGACGGTGGTGGACAGGTGCCACATGGTGGCGGTACGGATCAGCGTCGGCCGGGCGGGGACGGTCAGCTCGGTGCAGTACGGGGCGAGCGACCGGTGGACCGCGTCCACCACGACGGCGTGCTCGTGCAGGTCCTTGACCGACTCCAGCAGCGTCGCCGCCCGGCGCACGTCCTCGGCGAGGTCGGGGCTGCGCGGGGCGGACCCGGCGAGCGGATTGGCTGTCACCTGTCGCCCCTGCCGGGAGACGAGCAGTTCAGGGCTGGCGCCGATCAGTGTGCGGCCGTCCCCGGCCGGCAGCGCGAACGTGTAGCCGGCGGGGTCCCGACGGGCCAGGCGCTGGAGCATCACGGGCAGGTCGAGGGGGACGCGGGACGTGAGTTCGAGCGTGCGGGCCAGCACCACCTTGCTGAACTCCCCGCGCCGCATGCGCTCCACGGCCGAGGCGACCCCCGCTCCGTAGACGTCCGGGCCGGGCACGGGGCGTATCCGCCAGTCCGCCGAGCCGGACACGCCCGCGGGGAGGGCGATCAGCGGGTCGGAGGCGAGCGGCAGCGCGATGCGCGGTGCCGCCGGCACGCTCAGGGCTGCTGGTGCGTCGTGGTCGAACGGGATGGCGCCGATGACCACGGGCGAGTGCTGTCCGGCCGCACCGGCCTCGGCCAGGGTCGCGCTGACCCGCTCGTCCAAGGTCCGCTCGTCGTGCGGAACCTGGCGTGCCACTCCGTGTGCCAGCAGGGTGCGGCGGGGGGTCGCCAGGAAATGGGCGCCCGGTGTGTAGGCGTCCAGAAGCGAGGTGGCCGCGCCTATGACCGGGTGGGCCGGACCTGCCGGGGGTATGTGGGTGGCGGCCTGGGATGCCGGCGACACGGGGACTCCATTCTCGATGGTTCCGTCAGCGGATGCGGGAGACGGGAGTGCGGCGGAGCTGAGGGGGATTCAGCGAAGCGTCCCCGTCGCCGGCGTACGGTTCCCGCACGGTGATGTGGCGGGGCAATCCGAGGTCGGCGTGGCCGCGGCTTCGCCGATGCCCTGCCGGCCTGCGACCCGTCCCCGGATCTGCCGGTGCGGCATACCGGTGACAGGCGGGACCCCTGCCGGACGCCAGGACACAGCACGGTCGTCGGACTCCCTGTCCGAACGCGGTATGTGCTGAGGCACGAGTAACCTCCTGGCGAGATGTTAGGTAAGGGTAACCTCAGTTGTGCGGGTCCGGACAGGGGGTCGCCGATCCGTCCGGTGTGGCTTCGGTTACGACGCGGGCCACGGGCGGGGCGGTGGCCGAACGGGCCCGGGGGTCCGCCGGTGGGCGGGGCGGGGTGCCCGTGCGGCGTTGATCAACTTTCGGGCCTCGGCGTCAGCGGGCTTCAAGTTAGGTTAGCCTCGCCTGGGCTTATGAGGGGGAGGGAGTGTTCCTGTTGGCTCGGAACGTGGAGGGCGGCGCGGCCTGCAAGGCCGGGCGGGGCGCCGGGCCGGCCGGTTGGGCGGCCCGGGCGTGTCGCCGTGCTCGCCGCTGCGTCCGCCGGCGGCACCCCGTCACACCGCCACCGGGTCGGAGTATCCCGCGCGCGGCGCCCGGCCGTTCCCGGTGGCCGACACCCTCGCCGGGCCTCTCCCGCGGACGCGCGTCCGGGCGTTCGCCGTCCGGTGCTGTGGCGCCGTGACCACCACCACTGTCGCGCCGGCCGCGCTGTCGGCGCCGTACCTGCAGGAGTCATCCGATGAGCCAGACCTTGACACCCGAACGTGTCCGCGCCGACGTCGCGGAACTGCTCGGCTGCGACCCGGCCGAGATCGAGCCGGACGAGAACCTGACCGACCTGGGCCTCGACTCGGTGCGGACCATGGTCCTGGTCGAGCGCTGGCGTGCAGCGGGGGCGGCCACGCTGGAGTACCCCGACCTCGCCGAGCAGCCCGAACTCGCTCACTGGACCGAGCTGCTGACGGGTGGGAACGCATGAGGCTGGCTGATCACCGTAACCGGCACCTGGAGCGCATCGCGGAGGTCCGGGCGGGCCTGCACGCCGAGAAGGTGGGCTACCCGATCGGCATCCGGGAGACCCGTGTCGTGCGTACCGTCATGGTCGGGGCCGGCCTGCTGCGGGTGACTCTGGGCGGGGCGGGCACGGAAGGGTTCGAGGCCCACTCGCCGGACGAACACGTCAAACTGCTCTTCCCGGAGGCCGACGGCTCGCTGCGGCTGCCCGAACCGAACGGGACCATGCTGCGCTGGGCGGGGTCGGTGCTCCGCTCGCGGCAGTACACGGTGCGCCGTTACGACCCCGTCGCCGGAGAGATCGACATCGACGTCGCCCTGCACGACGGGGGTCTGGCTGCGGACTGGGCGCGTGAGGCAGGGCCGGGCGCCGTCATGCACCTCGCGGGGCCGCCCGGCGGGCTGATCGTCCCGCACTCCTACGACCGCTACCTGCTCGCGGGCGACCTCACGGCCCTGCCTGCGATCGCGCGCTGGCTGGAGGAGCTGCCCAGGAGTGCCAAGGGCTGGGCGTTCGTCGAAGTCTCCGACGCCACGCAGGAGATCGAACTGTCCGCGCCCGAGGGCGTCGAGGTGCGCTGGCTGCACACCGCCGGCCCGTCGGCGGGAGACGGCGACGCCCTGGCGCGGGCCGTGACCGGGGTGACGGTGCCCGACGGGGAGCGGGTGTACGTGTGGGTCGCGGGCGAGGCGGGCCAGATCAAGCCGCTGCGCCGCTGGGTCCGCGACGAACTGCGGCTGGAGAAGGCCGATTACGACATCACCGGTTACTGGAAGCGCGGGGTCTCCGACTTCGACGAGGACGACCACTGACGAGCCGGGCCGGACGGGGGGCGGGCTCGATGCCGCTTCCGGGGTGTCCGGACGTGAAATCATCAACTAAGGTAAGCCTTACCTAAATCTCAAGGAGCATTGCATGTCCATACGCAGAACCTCCGGCCTCGTCGGCGTCCTGTCGCTGAGCCTGATGCTGGCCGGATGCGGGTCCTCTTCGGAGGAGGGTGGGTCCAAGGCCTCGGAGAAGGCCGAGACCCGGGTGTTCGCCGCTGACAACGGCAAGATCACCATCCCCGCCGACCCGAAGCGTGTGGTGGCCACCGGCTACGCCGTGCCCGCTCTCATCGAGGCCGACGCCCCGCTGGTCGGGATCTCTTCGTGGAAGCGCGGCGAGCCGATGATGAGCGAGGAGGATCTGGCCGAGTACAAGAAGCTCACCAAGGTGGCGGGTGAGCAGGCGGCCGAGACCAACTACGAGGCCATCGCCGAGGCTGAGCCCGACCTGATCGTCATCGGTGTCCCCGCCCCCGTGCTCGGCGACATCGACGTCAAGCGGCTGGAGTCGATCGCCCCCGTCGTGGCCATCGGCCCGTCCCTGCCGTCCGCCTGGCGCGACCTGTCCCGCAAGCAGGCCGACGCGGCCGGCGCCCTCGAGAAGTTCGACGCCGGACAGAAGACGTACGAGGCGAAGGCCGCCGAGCTGAAGACGAAGTACGCGGGCGTGCTGCCCCAGCTGAAGCTGGGACACGTCGGTGCGTACGGCGAGGTCGCCAAGGGCAACTTCCACCGGGAGTTCGGCGGCTCGTGGGGGACCAACATCACCGAGGACGTCGGTGCGACGTACTACGGCAAGGTCAAGAAGGCGGGCCCCGGCTCCGCCGCGGTCAGCGAGTACCCGTCCATCGAGGAGCTCCCGGACGCGTTCGCCGAGGCCGACGCCCTGACCTACTCCGTCAACGCCGACGGCAGCGTCTCCGAAGCGGTCCAGTACGTCCTCGACTCCAAGCTGTGGAAGAACCTGCCCGCCGTCAAGGCCGGCAAGACCTTCCCGATCCGCTACACCGAGGCCGCGACCTACGGGTCCGCCATGAACACCCTGGACGCGATCGACACGTCGCTCGCTCCGCTGCTCAAGCGATGACCGTCGCGGGTCGCGCGTCCGGTCCGGCGGGGGCCGAGCGCACCGTCGCACCGCAGGTCGGCCTGCTCGTCGGCGGTCTGGTGCTGCTGACGGCGGTCGCCGTGCTCAGCATGGGCGTCGGCGCGCACCCGGTCCCGCCGGGCGACGTCGTGCGCGCGTTGCTGGACTACCAGGGCACCGACAACCACGTGATCGTGCGTGATGTACGAGGCCCCCGAGCGCTGCTGGCCGTCGCGGTGGGCGCCGCGCTCGCGGTGTCCGGCGCGCTGATCCAGACGCTGGCCCGCAATCCGCTGGCGGAGCCCGGCATCCTCGGGGTCACCGCGGGTGCCGGGTTCGCCATCACCATCGGCTCGGCACTCGGACTGGCCGCCGGGCAGGCCGGCGAACTCGGCTTCGCGGTCATCGGCTCCGTGATCGCCGCGCTGCTGGTCACCGCCGTCGGGCGCCGCTCGCCGCTGCGCCTGGTCCTCACCGGCGTCGCCCTGACCGCGGTGCTGAGCGGTGTCGCACTCGGCCTGCGGCTGATGCTCCCGGACGTCTTCGACATGTACCGGTTCTGGTCGGTCGGGTCGCTGGCGGCCCGCGAACAGGCGCCGCTGGCCCTGCCGGTGGCCGCGATCGTGGTCTCCCTGGCCGGGGCGCTGCTGCTGAGCAGGGCGCTCAACGCTCTCGCGCTGGGCGAGAACGTCGCGCAGACCCTGGGCGCGGGAGTGGGCCGGGTGCGGGCCGCCGCGCTCGTCCTGATCACCCTGCTCTGCGGGGCGGCGACGGCGGTGGCCGGGCCGATCCTGTTCGTCGGCCTGATCGTGCCGCACCTGGTCCGCAAGCCGGCGGCGGGTTCGGTGCCCTGGCTGATTCTCTACGCGATGGTGCTGGGGCCCGTGCTGCTGCTGGTCGCCGACATCGGGTCGCGGGTGCTGCTGCCCACCGGTGAGGTGCCGGTCGGCATCGTGACCGCGTTCCTCGGCGGCCCCATGCTGATCTGGGCGGTTCGCCGCTACGGGGCGGGATCACTGTGAACACATCCAAACTGAAGGTCGAACGACGCACCGCCGTACTGATCGCGGTCATGGTCGCCCTGATGCTGTGTCTGGGCCTGCTGGGGCTCTGTTACGGCGCGTCATGGGCCTCCCCCGGCGAGGTGTTCGCCGTCCTGACCGGCGCGGACCGCTCCGTGGTGATCTCGGACTGGCGGTTGCCGCGGGTGCTGGCCGGCCTCGTCTTCGGTGCCGCGCTCGGCGTGGCGGGTGCCATCTTCCAGAACCTCACCCGCAACCCGATGGGCAGCCCGGACGTCATCGGGCTCGACGCGGGCGCCTACACCGGTGCTCTGGTCGCCATCACCGTCCTGTCCGGCACGTCCGCGCAGCTGGCCACGGGCTCCGTGACCGGCGGGCTGGCCGTCGCGGCCGCGATCTACCTGCTGGCGTACCAACGGGGCTTCTCCGGACTGCGGCTGGTCGTGATCGGTATCGCGGTGAACGCGATGATGACCGCGGTCAACTCGTGGATCGTGCTGCGCGCCGAGCTGGAGGTGGCGATCGCCGCCGTCGGCTGGAGCGCGGGCTCACTCAACGGGGTGAGCTGGGACGACCTGACCATCCCGTTCGCGCTCATCGCCGTACTGCTGATCCTGATGACCACGCGGGCGCACGCCATGCACCAGGCATCGCTGGGTGACGCGGTCGCGACGGCCACCGGCGTCGGGCTCAACCGGCTGCGGCTGCTCATGGTGCTGGTGGGAGTCGGCTGCACGGCCACGGTGACCGCGGTCGCCGGTCCGATCGCCTTCATCGCCCTGGCGGCCCCACAGATCGGCCGCCGGCTCGCCGGCGCGGCCGGTGTACCGCTGCTCCCGGCCGCCCTGACCGGGGCGGTTCTGCTCCAAGGCGCCGACCTGCTCGCCCAGATGCTGCTGGCGCCCGTCGCGCTGCCCGTGGGAGTGGTGAGTACCGCGATCGGCGGTTGCTATCTGATCTGGCTGCTGACCAAGGAGGTGAGGCGCGCGTGACCGCACGCCTGACCGCGCGGGACATCACCCTGCGCTACGGAGACCGGGTCGTGTCCACACGGCTCAGCCTCGACGTGCCCGACGGTGCGTTCACCGCCATCGTGGGCCCCAACGCCTGTGGGAAATCGACCTTGCTGCGCGCGCTGGTGCGGCTGATGCGGCCGGAGGCCGGGCAGGTGGAACTCGACGGCCGTGCCGTCGGCGACTACGCGCCCAAGACACTGGCCAAGCAACTCGGTTTCCTGCCGCAGGACCCGCTGGCCCCCGAGGACATCAAGGTCCGGCAGCTCGTGAGCAGGGGACGGTTCCCGCACCAGTCGCTGCTGGCGCTGTGGTCGCCGGAGGACGAGGAGGCCGTCACCGAGGCGATGGCCGCCGCCGGGGTCGAGGACCTGGCCGGCAGGCCGGTGCAGGAACTGTCCGGCGGACAGCGCCAGCGTGTCTGGATAGCCATGGTGCTGGCCCAGCGGACGCCCTACCTGCTGCTGGACGAACCGACGTCGTTCCTGGACATCACTCACCAGTACCAGCTGCTCGGCCTGCTGGCGCGGCTGCGCGACGAGGGCCGCACGGTGATCGCCGTGCTGCACGACATCAACCAGGCCTGCCGGTTCGCCGACCACCTGGTCGCCATGCGGGACGGCCGGGTGGTCGCCGAGGGCGTCCCCGGGGACATCGTGGACGCCGCCCTGATCAAGGACGTCTTCGACCTGCCGAGCGTCATCGTCCCCGACCCGGTGACCGGCACACCGATGATCGTTCCCACACTTCAAGGAGAGTAAGTTGACCACCGCGAGCGTCTCCTCCTCGGACGGCCTCCTCCCCCTCACCCGAGCCCAGTCGGGCATCTGGAACGCGCAGCGCCTCGAGCCGGACTCGCCGTACTACGTGGTCGGCGACGTGGTGGAGATAACCGGCAGCGAGCCGGTCGACGTCGACGCGCTGGTCGAGGCGGTCCGGGCGACCACCGAAGAGGCCGAGACGCTGCGGTTGCGGGTGTACGACACTCCGGACGGTCCACGCCAGAGGGTCAGCGAGGAGCCCGTCGAGCGGCCCGAGGTGATCGACGTCAGCGCGGCGCCCGACCCCACGGCCGCCGCCCAGGCGCTGGTCGAGGCCGAGCGGGCGCGGGCGGGTGAGGAATGCCGGGGGATGGTGGACCGGCCGCTCTACTCCCGGACCGTCATCCGGCTCTCCGACCGCGAGGTCTGGTACACCCAGCTCGGCCACCACCTGGTCTTCGACGGCTACACCGCCGCGATGCTCGCCCGCCGTACCGGTGCCCGCTACACCGCCCTGGTGCGGGGGAGCGAGCCGGCGAAGTCGACCTTCGGCAGCTTCGCCGCCCTCGTCGCCGCCGACCAGGCGTACCGGGACAGCGACCGGTTCGCCGAGGACCGCGCGTACTGGGTCGAGCGGTTCACCCCGCTCCCCGAACTCGGTTCCCACGACGCCGCCGGCACCGCCGACGGCGTGCCGGACCGCACCCTGACCGCCCGCGCCGTCCTGACGCCCGAAGAGACCGCCCGGCTACGGGAGTTCGCCGACGGCGAGGGCGTCACCTGGGGCGAGGCTCTGATCGCCGGTTACGCCGCCTTCCTGCACCGCACGCTGGCCCGCACCGACGTGGTGTTCGCACTGCCGCTGATGTGCCGGACGGGCGGCGTCGAGCTGCGCACCCCCGCCATGGCGGTCAACGTGCTGCCGTTGCGCGTGACCGTGCGCGGCGGTGACCGGCTCGGCGAGCTGAGCCGGCGGGTGTCCTCCGCCATGCGCGAGATGCGCGACCACCAGCGGTACCGGGGCGAGGACCTGCCGCGGGACCTCGGCGTGCCCGGCGCCGGCGCGCTGTTGCACGGACGCGGGATCAACCTCAAGGCGTTCGACCTGGCGATCGACTTCGCGGGGTCCGGCGGTGTGATGCGCAACGTCGCGGGCGGCCCGCCCGAGGACATGGGCCTGAGCGTCCTGCCGACCCGTGACGGCGGTCTGCTGCTCGGCTTCGAGGTCGATGCCCGGACCCACGACCAGCCGGCGGTCGACAGCCTGCTCGCCGGGCTGCGGACCCTGCTGACCGCGCTCGTCGACGGCCGGGCCGTCGGACACATCGCCATGACGGACGAGGTCGACACGCTGATGGCGGCCTGGTGCCCGCCCGCGCTGCCCGGCACGCCGGTGGACGTACCCACCGCGTTCGACGCGATGGCCGCCGCCGGGCCCGGGCACACCGCCCTGGTCTGCGGTGACGAGCGGCTGAGCGCCGCGGACCTGGCGGGCCGGGTGCACCGGCTGGCCCGTGCGCTGCGGGCCCGCGGGATCGGGCCCGACGACGTCGTCGCCCTCGCGCTGCCGCGCTCGGCCGACTCGGTGACCGCCCTGCTGGCGGTGATGGACGCGGGCGCGGCCTTCCTGCCCCTGGACGCCGCCTACCCGCCCGAGCGGCTGCGGGATCTGGTCGAGGACACCCGCCCCGCGCTGGTGGTGACCGACGGCACGCTCGACGGCCTGCCGTGGAGCACCCTGCTCGGCGAGTCCGACGGTCTGTCCGGCGCACCGCTGACGGACGGTGAACTCGCCGCGCCCCGGCACCCCGAACACCTCGCCTACGTGATCCACACCTCCGGATCGACCGGGCGCCCCAAGGGCGTACTCGGCCGGGTGGGCGGCCTGGCCGCGCTGCTGCACCACCAGCGGGCCACGGTCGTCGCGGAGGCGGAGCAGGCGGCAGGCAGGCGCCTGCGCGCCGCTCACACCTACTCCTTCGCGTTCGACTCCGCGTTCGACCACCTGGTGTGGCTGCTGTGCGGCCACGAACTGCACGTCTACGACGCCGAGACCATCCGCGACGCCGACGCCCTGCTCGCCGCGTACGACCGCGACGGCATCGACGTCGTGGACACCACCCCCTCGATGGCTCTGCCGCTCGTCGAGGGCGGCCTGCTGGACCGGCGGCCGACCCTGCTGGTCCTCGGCGGAGAAGCGACCCCGCCCGCCCTGTGGCAGCGCGTCGCCGGGTCGGGGACGACCGCGCGCAACATCTACGGGCCGACCGAGGCGACCGTGGACAGCACCACCGCGCGGATCGACGAAGGCGAGCCGGCGATCGGCCACCCCCTCGCGGGCACCCGGACCTATGTGCTGGACAGCGCGCTGCAGCCGGTACCCCCCGGCACGACGGGTGAGCTCTACCTGGCGGGGCCGCACCTGGCCCGCGGCTACCTCGGCAGGCCCGGAGCCACCGCGGAGCGCTTCGTCGCGGACCCGTTCGGCGCACCGGGGGAGCGGATGTACCGCACCGGCGACCTGGCCCGATGGGTGCCCGGCCGGGGCCTCGTGTACGGAGGCCGTGGCGACGGACAGGTCAAGATCCGCGGACACCGGGTGGAGACGGGCGAGGTCGAGGCAGCCCTCGCAGCCATCCCCGGGGTCACCGCGGCGGCCGCCAGGGTGTTGTCGTCCCGGCTGATCGGCTACGTCGTGTCCACCGCGGTCACCGGTGAGGCGGTGCGTGCACAGCTCGCCGAGCGGCTGCCCGACCACCTGGTGCCCGCGGCGGTGGTCGTGCTGGCCGCGCTGCCGGTCACGCCCAACGGCAAGCTCGACCGCGCCGCCCTGCCCGCTCCGGCGGCGGCCGGCGGCGGCCGGGAGCCGCGCACCGAGCGGGAGCGTCTGCTCTGCTCCGTGCTCGCCGAGGCGTTCGAGGTCGAACGGGTCGGCGTGGACGACGACTTCTTCGCCCTCGGCGGGGACAGCATCACCGCGATCACCGTCAGCAGCAGGCTGCGGGCCGCCGGCCTCGGGCTGCGGCCACGGGACCTGCTGGCACGCCGCAGCTTCGCCGCGCTGGCCGCTTCCGCCGAACTGCTGGAGGACGTGCCGGAGCCGTTCGACGACCCGATCGGGGCCGTGCCCGCGCCGCCGATCGTACGGGGACTGCTCGATCCGCACCCGGACGTGGACGTCGTGGCCGGATACGCGCAGTGGACAGCCCTGAGTGTCGACGCTCTCGACCACGACGCCCTGCTCACCGGCGTACAGACCGTGCTCGACCACCACGACGCCCTGCGCCTGCGGGCGGACGACGGGCTCGACGTGCTGCCCCGCGGCGCGGTGCGGGCCGTCGTCGAAGAGGTCCGCGGTGAGGCGGTGGCCGCCCTGGCCGGGCGGCTGGCGGGACAACTCGACCCGAGGACGGGCGACCTGCTGCGAGTGGCCCTGCTCCGCACCGGTGACGGCACACCGGACCGGCTGATCGTCGTCGTGCACCACCTCGCCATGGACGGCGTGTCCTGGCGCGTCCTGCTGCCCGACCTGCACACGGCCTGCACGGGTGGCGCCCTCGACCCGATCGGATCGTCCTGGCGGCGGCACGCCCTGCTGCTCGCCGGCCAGGGGACGTCCGGCGCGCGACGGGGCGAACTCGACCACTGGCGGGCCGCGCTCGCCTCCGCGTCCCGGCTCGGCGCGCGCCCGCTGGACCCGGCGCGCGACACGGTCGCGACCGCCCACCGTTCGGTCACCGTGGCCTCGCCCGAGGTCACCGAGGCGCTGCTGACCACCCTGCCCGCGGCGTACCGCGCCGGAGTCGACGAGGTGCTGCTCGCCGCGCTCGTGCTCACCCTGCGGAACTGGGGTCTCTCCGGTGACGAGATGACCGTCTCGATGGAGGGCCACGGCCGCGAACACCTCGACCTGTCCCGCACGGTCGGCTGGTTCACCAGCGAGTACCCGGTCCGCGTTCCCGCGTCCGACGCCGCGGGGCGGGCCCTGCGTGCCGCCAAGGAGGCCAGGCGCGGTGTGCCCGACGGCGGCGTCGGATACGGCGTCCTGCGGTACCTCGACCCGGAGGCGGCCGCCGAACTCTCGGCCACCCCACCCCCGGACGTACTGCTCAACTACCTCGGCCGCTTCGCCCCGTTGGCCGCGACCGGATGGCGTCTGCCGGACCACGACGCCTTCTCGGTGACCGAGCCCGACGCCAAGGCCCTGGAACAGGTGCTGGCCCTCAACTGCTTCGTCCACGAAGGAGGCGCGCCACGGCTCGCCGTGGAGTGGACGGCGGCGACCGGAGTCCTCGGCGCCGACGTCGTGACAGCCCTGCAGACCGCCTGGGCCGCTGCTCTGGACACGCTGGCCGCGCACGCGCTGCACACCACGGGCGGGCTCACCCCGTCCGACCTCCCGCTGCTGGATCTCGACCAGAGCGCCATCGACGCCCTCGAACGCACGGGCCGCATCGCCGACGTACTCCCGGCCACCCCGCTCCAGGTCGGGCTGTCCTTCCACACCATGGTCCGCGACGACGACGAGACCGACGTCTACGTCGTCCAGGCCGTCACCACCCTGGTCGGCGAGCTGGACCCGGACCGCATGGCCGAGGCCGCACGCGAACTGCTGCGCCGCCACCCGGCCCTGCGTGTCCACCTGGGCACGGCCGGGGACGAGGTGGTGCAGGTGATCCCCGCCGACGTCACCCTGGACTGGCGCGCGGACGACCGGTTCCCCGAAGCCGCCCGCGCCGATCTCGAGCGCCCCTTCGACCCGAACAGGGCGCCGCTGATCCGCTTCCTGCTGTCCCGCGTCGGGCCCGCCGAGCACAAGCTGGTGATCACCAACCACCACGCCCTGCTCGACGGCTGGTCGATGCCGCTGGTCGGCCGTACCCTGCTCGCCCTCTACGCCGAACTGAGCGGCGGTCCCGCCGCGCCCACCGCTCCGCCGCTGTCGGAGTACTTCCGGTGGCTGGCGGACCGGGACCGGGAGGCGTCCCTCGCCGCGTGGCGGGACGCCCTCGCCGGTGTCGACGAGGCGACGCGGCTGGCACCCGCCGTCACCGGGGGGACCGGCATCGAGCGGCCGGGCCGCGAAACCGTCGGGCTGGGCCGCGAGTTCAGCGACCGGCTCCGCGCGTTCGCCCGTGAGGAGGGCGTCACCCTGACCACGGTGCTCCAGACGGCCTGGGGACTGCTGCTCGGCCGGCTCACGGGGCGCCTCGACGTCGTCTTCGGCTGCCCGGTCTCCGGGCGGCCCGCCGAGGTCGACGGAGTGGAGTCGATGATCGGCCAGCTCGGCACCACGATCCCCGTGCGCGTCCGGCACACCCGGGACACGACCGCGCGTGACCTCATGGCACAGGTGCACGCCGAGAGCGTCGCCCTGGCCGAGCACCACCACGTCGGTCTGCCCGAGATCCAGCGGGCGACGGGCATCGGCGAACTCTTCGACACCATGCTCGTGATGGAGAACTTCCCGCTCTCCAGCCGGAACCGCACCCCGCTCGCCCCCGGCCTCGACCTCACGGGGGTGGACATCACCGACGCCACCCACTACGCGCTGACCGTCATCGTGATCCCCGGCGACGACATCACCATCGGCCTCGGCTACCAGCCGCGCGCCTTCGACGCGTCGACCGTGCGCGACTACGGCCGCTGGCTGCACAACCTCCTCCAGGAGATCGTCGACGACCCGGCACGGCCCGCCGTCCGGCTGCCGGCGCTCGACGCCGACGAGCGTGACCGGATGCTGCGTACCGGCACCGAGACCGTCGCGGCGAAGGCCCGCGGCCACTGGCTGGACGAGTTCGCCGCCTGGGTGGGCCGCAAGCCCGACGGCGAGGCGCTGGTCTGCCGCGACCGCAGCCTCAGCTACGCCGAGCTCGACCGCCGGGCCAACCGGCTCGCCCACGCGCTGATCGCGCGCGGAGTCCGGCCCCAGGACCCGGTCGCGGTCCTACTCGGACGCGACATCGAGATGACCGTGGCCCTGTTCGGCGTGATCAAGGCGGGCGCCGTGTACGTACCCATGGACGCGAGTTACCCGCGCGAGCGGCTCGCCTACATGTTCGACGACATCGTCCCGGCCGCCGCCGTGACCACCGGTGCCGCCCTGCCCGTGGACCGCGACGTCCCCGTACTGCGGCTGGACGACCCGGACACGCTCGCATCGGTGCCGGACACCGACCCGGCGGAGGCACGTGCCGCGCTCACCGAGGACGCGCTCGCCTACGTCATCTACACCTCCGGCACCACCGGGCGGCCCAAGGGTGTCGGTGTGACCCACAGGGGCGTGCCCGACCTCATCGCGCTCCAGGAAGAGGTCGTCGGCATCACCGAGCACGACCGCTACCTGCACTTCGCGTCGACCAGCTTCGACGTCGCGTTCTGGCAGACCATGGTGCCGCTGCTCTCCGGCGGCACATCCGTGATCGCACCCGAGGAGGTGCGCGTCCCCGGCGACGAACTCCTCGACTACATCGTCGAACACCGGGTGACCGGGGTGAACCTGCTTCCCTCGTTCCTGGCCGCGATGCCCGACGACCGCACCGTCGACCCCGACGTGTTCTTCGTCGTCGGCGCCGAGCGCCTCGACCCCGAACTGGCACGACGCTGGGGGCAGGGCCGCAGGGCCCTGTTCAACGCCTACGGCCCGACCGAGGTCACCATCAACTCCACGCTGTGGCGGTACGACCCCGACGACGCCGGTCCGCTGCCGATCGGCCGCCCCGACCCCGACGTCCGCGCGTACGTACTCGACGGGGGCCTCCAGCCGGTCGGTGTCGGCGTGACGGGTGAGCTGTACCTCGGCGGGCCGAGCCTGGCCCGTGGTTACCTCGGCCGACCCGGCCTGACCGCGGCGACGTTCGTCGCCGACCCGTTCGGCCCGCCGGGGGAGCGCCTCTACCGCACGGGCGATCTCGTGCGGTGGCGCCCGGACGGGCAGCTGGTGTTCCTCGGGCGCGCCGACCACCAGGTCAAGATCCGCGGCTTCCGGGTCGAGCTGGGCGAGATCGAGTCCACCCTGACCGCCCATCCCGACGTACGCGCCTGCGCCGTGATCATGCGGGAGGGCAGGCTCGTCGGATACGTCATCCCCACCGACGAAGCGGACCTGGACACCGCTCGGCTGCGTTCGTACCTGGCAGAGCAGCTGCCCGACCACATGGTGCCGACGGTGCTCGTCCCGATCGACCGGCTGCCGCTCAGCCCCGGGGGCAAGCTCGACGCCTCGGCCCTGCCGGCTCCGGAGACCACGGCCGCGGCGCGGCGAGCACCGGCCACCGAGGCCGAAGCAGTGCTGCTCGGCGTGTTCCGTGACGTCCTGGGCACCGACGACATCGGCCTCGACGACGACTTCTTCGCCGTCGGGGGAGACAGCATCGTGTCGCTGCAGGTGGTGTCGCGGGCCCGGCGCCAAGGGCTCGGCCTGATGGCGCGGGACGTGTTCGAAGGCGAGACGGTCGCCGGGATAGCCGCCCGCGCCCGCGACCTCGACGGCGCCGAAGCACCCGCCGTCGGGGACGCACCGCTCACCCCCGTCATGCGGGACCTGTTCCGCCGCGCGGGAGCCGCCGCGGACGGGTTCTGCCAGTGGGTGGAGATCTGTGTCCCGCCGGGGGGTGACGAGACGGCATGGCAGGCCGTGCTCGACGCGCTGGTGGCCCGGCACGACGTGCTGCGGGCCCACCTGGCCGGCGACGTACTGCGTATCCCGGCCGTCGGCCAGGTGACCGGGGCCGACGTACTGACCCGCGTGCCGGCTGACGGCGACCCGCGAGCCGCCGCCGACGCCGCGACCGCGGCGGCCAGGGAGTCGATGGACCCCCGTACCGGCCCGCTGCTGCGCGCGGTGTGGGTGGACGCCGGACCGGACCGGCCGGGCCGGCTCGTCCTGGTCGCCCACCACCTGGCCGTCGACGGAGTGTCCTGGCGTGTCCTGCTCGACGACGTGGAACACGCCCACTCCGGTGGTGCGCTGGCCCGGCACGGCCAGTCGTTCCTCGGCTGGGCGCGGTCCCTGCACGACGCCGACCGGCGCGCCGAACTGCCCCACTGGCAGCGGATGACGGCCACCGAGGCTCTCACCCGCCCGCTCGACACCGCCCGGGACACCGTGACCACCGCGGCCCACCACGAGATCCGGCTCGACGCCGACTCGACCCGAGCCCTGATCACGACGCTGCCCGCCGCCTACCGCACCACGCCGGACGCCGTACTGCTGAGGGCGCTCGCCCAGGCGGTGCGGGACTGGCGCGGGACGCAGCGTCTCCTGGTCGCACTGGAGAGCCACGGCCGTCCGCGGCAGGTCGACCTGTCCCAGACGGTCGGCTGGTTCACCGCCGTCCACCCCGTGCTGCTCGACGCGGACGACGACGTCCAGGCGGTCAGGGAGCGGCTGCGCGCCCAGGGCGACGGCCTCGGCCACGGGATCCTCACCGCGGCGGGTCTGCTGGACCCCGTGGAACCGGAGGTCGCCTGGAACTACCTCGGCCAGTACCCCGGGGCTCCGGCTCGGGAGACGCCGTGGCAGGCGCCCCCGGACGCCGATCCGCTCGGTTCGGGCGGCTCGGACGCCATGCCCCTGCCCCACAGCCTGATGGTCAACGCCCTCGTACGCGACGACATGCTCGGGGTCCGGATCACCTGGCCCTCCGCGCTGTTCACCGCCGCCGAGATCGAGGACCTCGCAGGGCACCTGCGGGCCGCGCTCCTGCGCACCGCCGCCGTGCCCGAGATCACGGAGCTCGGTCCGGACCGCCAGGCCGCCGAAGTGCAGCCGCTCACCCCGCTGCAGGAGGTGATGCTGCGGCACTCGCGCACCGAGCGCCCCGACCCGTACACGGTGCAGTCGGCGTTCTCCCTCGCCGGACCGCTCGACATCGACGCACTGCGCGCCGCGGGGGCCGACCTGCTGGACCGCCACCCGAACCTGGGCGCCGTGTTCCCCGCCTCCCTGGCGGTGATCCCCACGTCGCCCCGGCCGGACTTCCGTGTGACCGACGGGCCGGTGGACGAGGTGCTGGCCGCCGACCTGGCCGAGGACTTCGACCTCGACCGGGGCCCGCTCGTCCGCCTGACCGTGATCCGGCGCGGTCCCGAGCGCTCCGACCTGGTCATGACCAGCCATCACGTCCTCTCCGACGGCTGGTCGGCCCCGCGCATCCTCACCGAGCTGTTCGCCCTCTACACGGCGCGGCTCCGCGGCGAGGCTCCGGACCTGCCCGCCCCGGTGCCGTTCGCCGGTTATCTGCGATGGTGCGCCGACCACGAGCCCGACCTCGGTGCCTGGACGGCCGAGCTGGACGGCCTGCCCGAGGGCGACTACCTCGGCGGCGGCGAAGTCGGTCCGGCAGGGCCGGCGCCCGAGGTCATCGAGTTCGACGCGGCACTCGTCGCCGACCTCACCCGTCTCGCCGCGCAGCGCGGTCTGACCCGGAACACGCTGGTCCAGGGCGCGTGGGCGGTGCTGCTCGCGCGGCGTTCGGGGCGGACCGACGTCTGCTTCGGCGCGATGGTCGCCTGCCGTCCCCCCGAGCTGGAGGGTGTCGAGGAGATCATCGGGCTGCTGGCCAACACCGTGCCGGTACGGGCACAGCTCGGTGGCACGCTCGCCGAGACGCTCGCCGACCTCCAGGCCCGTCAGAGGGCCCTCGTGGAGCACCAGCACGTGGCCCTGTCCGACCTGGAACGCCTGACCGGACGGCGCAGGCTGTTCGACAGCCTGGTCGTGTTCGAGAACTACCCCGTCGACCCGGACCGCCTCCGTGAACCCGCCCCCGGGCTCACGGTCGTCGGCACCCGCTTCCGCGAGTCCACGCACCACCCGGTGACCCTGACGGTCATGCCGGACGGCGACGGCTGGACCGGTGTGCTCGCCCACCGTGCCGGAGCGGACGTCGACGGCCTCGCCGAGGAGCTGCTCGGCCTGCTCCGGACCCTGGACAAGCACCTGGACGACGACGTACGCCATCTCCTGGACGGCAACCGATGAGCGGGGACGTCGCGCCGCCCGTCGAACGTGTGGACCGGCAGCTGCTGCGGGTCGCGTTCATCCTGGTACTCGGCACCTTCATGGCCTCGCTGGACGCCACCATCGTCAGCGTCGGAGTGGACGCCCTGACCGACGAGTTCGGCGCGTCCGTCGCGGAGATCCAGTGGGTCACCACGGCCTACCTGCTGGCCGTCGTCGCCGCCGTCCCGGCCTCCGGCTGGCTGGCCGGCCGGTTCGGCGGACGGCGGACCTGGCTGGCCGCCGTGGGCGTGTTCCTGGTCGGGTCGGTGCTGTGCGCGCTGGCCTGGTCCGTGACCAGCCTGATCGTGTTCCGGGTGATCCAGGGCCTCGGCGGCGGGCTCTTGCCGGCGACCGGGCAGGCGTTGCTGGCCCGCGTCGCGGGCCCCGGTCGCACCGGCCGCGTGATCAGTGTCGTCGCCGTCGTCCCGCTGCTGTCACCGGTGTTCGGCCCTCTGGCCGGTGGCTCCATCCTCAGCGTGGCGACATGGCAGTGGCTGTTCCTGATCAACCTGCCGATCGGAGTGGTCGCCGCTCTGCTCGCCCGCCGCCACGTGCCCGCGGTGCCGCCGTCGACGCGGCGGACGGCGTTCGACCTGCGCGGGGCTCTGCTGCTCTCGCCCGGCCTGGCCGTGCTGGTGTACGGGCTGACCGAGGTGGCACACGGCCGCACCCTCCCCGCCGTGGCCGGCGTGTCGTTGGGGCTGGCCATGCTGGCCGGTTTCACCGTGCACGGGCTGCGGACCCGCGGCACACCGCTGGTCGATCCCCGGCTGTTCGCCCGGCCGCCCTTCGGCGCCGCCGCCCTCGCGCTCCTCGTACTGGGCGCGTCGGTGTTCGGCACGATGTTCCTGCTGCCGCTGTACTTCCAGACCGGCCGTGGACTGTCGGCGTGGGAGGCCGGGCTGCTGCTCGCACCTCAGGGGCTCGGCGCGGCAGCGGGGTCGGTGCTCGTGAACCGCACCATCGACAAGGTCGCGCCGCGGACCCTGGTGGTCACCGGCATCGTGCTGATCCTCGCGGGTACGGTGCCGTTCACCCAGCTCGGCCACGACATCCCGGACCTCGTGATCGCCACCGCGCTCGCGGTCCGCGGCCTGGGGATGGCGATGGTCGGCGCGCCCGTGATGAACATCGTCTACAGCCGCATCGAGCCCGAGCAGCTCCCCCGTGCGTCCGGGGCGCTCAACCTGCTCAACACCGTGGGGGGTTCGGTGGGTACCGCCGCCCTCGCCGTGGTGCTCGAGAGCAGGCTGTCAGCCCGCGGCCAGGACGTCTCCTGGGCGTTCGCCGACACCTTCTGGTGGGTGCTCGGCTTCTGTCTGCTGGCCGCCGCCGGGGCCACGAGGCTGCCCCGGACCCAGGGCAGGAAGCCGTGAGCCGCTCTCGCCCGCACCGTCCGGTTCCGCCCCGGCGCCGGTCCGGCTCGGCGGAACCGGTGTCGCGGTGACCGGGCGGCCGAAGCCGTGGGCCGGGAGGCCGCCCGGGCCCGGTCACCGCCGGGTCCGGGCCTCCGGGCACCTCCCCGTGCACGCCGCCAACCAGGCTGCCGGGCCGGGCAGTTCGCACCCGGGCGCGGGGACCGGGGGTGCTCCTCTCCGTCAGGCACCTGAGCGTGGGCCCGGGGCCCCGGCTGCTTCGGGGCAGCGCGGTCGACCCCGACACGCGTGCTGAGCAGCATCGATTCTGCGGCCGTGCAGATGCCGCGGCTGTCAGGGCCACGAAACCCGGGGCCGGGACTTTGAACTCGCAGATGACAAAGTATGGACTTCTTCAGCAGAAGCCCCCTAGCGTGGCGGCGCAACCGTAGGCGTACTGCTACTTCGCGGATCCCGTACAGCCCGACCGGAGTGCGACCCCTCTGGAGGACCGATGCATCCACGGCTGTTCCAGCGTGCCCGAAAACAGCTCACCACCCTGCTCGTCGGAGGGTTCGTCGCGGGAGGTGTCTGGGCCGCGCCCCCGGTCGCCGCCGAACCCGACGACATCCCGCCCCAGGAGCCGGGCGTCACCCTGCGCGTCTTCGACACCCAGGTGCCACTCAGCGCACTGTGCACGCTCAAGCCGGGCCAGACCCCCAACCACGACAAGCTGATGCCGACGGTGGACTGGTCCACGGTCGAGGACTTCGGCGGTCACGCCGACAACTTCGTGGCAGAGGTGTCCGGCTATCTGGCCGTCCCCGCCGACGGTACGTACGCCTTCCGCCTCAACAGTGACGACGGCTCGCGGCTCGTGATCGACGACCGGGAGGTCATCGACCACGACGGCCTGCACGGCGCCGAGCCCAAGGACGGGTCCGCCCAACTCACGGCAGGATTACATCCGTTCCGTGTGGACTACTTCGAGCGCGGCGGCGAGCAGCAACTGACGCTCGCGTGGAGGCCCCCGGGTGCGGACGGCTTCGGAGTCGTCCCGCGTGAGGCGCTGAGCACCGACGCCGGGGTCGTCCGGGTCACCGCGCCGGGCCGCAAGGAGTGCGAATCCGGTGCGGACAGCCCCGGTGACGGGCTGCCGCTCGCCGGTGTGCGTCCCGACCTCGACCTCACCGACCTGCGCCCGGACGGCTTCGAACCGCAGGTCACCGGCATGGACTGGCTGCCTGACGGGCGTCTGGCGATTTCGACGTGGGGTGGCTCCGAGACCCGGACGGGCGAGGTGTACCTGCTCGACCATGTCACGGGTGACACCAGCCGCGACAAGGTGACGGTGAAGAAGGTCGCCGAAGGCCTGCGCGAGCCGATGGGCATCAAGTACGTCGATGGTTCGCTGTACGTCTCGCAGAAGCACGAGCTGACACAACTGGTCGACGGGGACAAGGACTTCGTCACCGACGAGTACCGCACGGTCGCCACCTGGCCGTACGGCGGCAACTTCCACGAGTTCGCCTTCGGGCTGCTCTACCGGGACGGCTACTTCTACGTGAACCTGTCCGTCGCCATCAACTACGGCGGTGCGACCACCACCCCGCAGCCGGCGAAGGACCGCGGAACGACGTACAAGATCAACAAGAAGACGGGCAAGATCAAGCCCGTCGCGGGCGGGCTGCGGACCCCGAACGGGATCGGCTGGGGCCCCGGTGGTGACATCTTCGCCACCGACAACCAGGGCGGCTGGCTGCCGTCGTCGAAGCTCGTCCACATCAAGCAGGACCGTTTCTTCAACCACTTCACCGAGCCGTCAGGTCCGTTCGACACCCGGCCCGTCACCCAGCCGGTCGTCTGGCTTCCGCAGAACGAGATCGGCAACTCACCCAGTACGCCACTGCATCTGACGGAGGGTCGCTTCGCCGGACAGATGCTCATCGGTGACGTCACCTACGGAGGGCTCCAGCGGGCCTACCTGGAGAAGGTGAAGGGCCAGTACCAGGGAGCCGTGTTCCGCTACACACAGGGACTCGAAGCAGGCGTCAACCGCATCACCATGGGGCCGGACGGTGCGGTGTACGCAGGGGGTCTCGGCGCCGACGGCAACTGGGGCCAGGAAGGGAAGCTGAAGTTCGGCCTGCAGAAGCTCACGCCCAACGGTGGCAACACCTTCGACGTCAAGGAGATGCGGGCGGTCCCCGGCGGCTTCGACCTGGAGTACACCCAGCCGCTGTCGGACGCCACCGCGGAGGAGCTGAAGACCCGCTACCAGGCGGAGCAGTGGCGCTACACCCCGACGTCCGACTACGGCGGTCCGAAGATCGGCGAGGAGCGGCTCACCGTGCGCTCGGCGACGCTCGCCGCCGACGGACGTACCGTCCAGGTGCGCCTCGACGGGCTGAAGCCCGGCCGGGTCGTACACCTGCGCTCACCGCGCCCCTTCGCCTCCGCCTCCGGCGAGACGCTGTGGAGCACCGAGGCCTGGTACACGCTCAACGCCCTGCCCGGCAAGCAGCCGCCGCCGGCCACGCTGTACGAGGCGGAGGAGGCGCGGCTCACCGGCACGGCCGGCGTCAACACCGACCACACCGGCTACTCGGGCAGTGGTTTCGTCGACCGCTACAACACGGAGGGCAAGGCCGCCACGACCTTCGACGTGACGGTCCCCAAGGCCGGCGACTACGCCGTGAACCTGCGCTACTCCAACGGCCCGGACCCCTACCGGGGCACCAAGCCGCTGTCCCTGCATGCCAACGGCAAGAAGGTGAGACAGACGAAACTCGCCTCGACCGGCACCTGGGACACCTGGTCGACGCAGACGGAGCGGGTCCGCCTGCACGCGGGGCCCAACACCATCTCGTACCGCTTCGATCCCGGTGACGCCGGTCATGTCAACCTCGACATGATCACCGTGCTCCCTCACGGTGCACCCGTGTCCCTGTTCGACGGCACCGCCGTCTCCCAGGAGCAGTGGCAGCACACGGACGGCCGGCGCGTGGAATGGCCGGTGGCCGACGAGCGGTCGATGGAGGTGTGCTGCGGTGACATCCGTACGAAGGACGCCTACCAGGACTTCAAGCTGAGCCTGGAGTTCCGCGTGCCCCTGCTGCCGGACGACGTGACCGGCCAGGACCGGGGCAACAGCGGCATCTACCTCCAGGACCGCTACGAGCTCCAGATCCTCGATTCGTACGGCGACACCACCCTCGACACGAACGAGGCCGGGGCGATCTACCAGAAGAAGGCTCCGGACGTCAACGCGGCTACCGCCCCGGAGACCTGGCAGACCTACGAGGTCACGTTCCGCGCGGCGCGCTTCGACGACGGCAGCCGCAAGACCGCCGACGCACGTGTGACGGTCGTCTGGAACGGCCGGAAGATCCATGACGACATCGCGATCGACGGGCCGACCGGTGCGGGTGCTCCGGAGGGGCCGTCGGCCGGAGCGATCCGTCTCCAGGACCACGGGAACAAGGTGCGGTTCCGTGACATCCGAATCGAACCGCTGAGCTGAGGTCCGTCCTCCAGCACAGACGCGGGGCGCCTGCGAACCGCAGGTGCCCCGCGTCGCCGCGCAGGCGGAGGTGGTCCGTCGCCGGAGGCCGCGCCCCGTGTCGTCCCCGGCTCCCCGGCCCCGGGCCGGGGCGGGCCGTCAACCTCGAGCGACCTCCGACGCGCTCCAGGCCGTCGAGAGTCCTTCGAGCCATGCCGGGGGGAGTTCCGCGTGCTCCCACTCCGCCCGGAGTGCTGACGGTGCGGCGGTGAGACGCTCCAGTACGGCGATGCTCGTGGGGGAGTGGAGCAGGGAGTAGCGGCCGTGGACGGCGATGCGGCTGTGAGGCCCGTACTGCGCGTACAAGTGAGCCAGCCGCTCGCGGTGGGACCCGGTGAACTGCTCGAGTCGTCCGGCGTACCCCACCCGACCCACGACACTCATCGTGCCGAGCAGTGCGGTGAGGACCTCGTCCGACACCTCGGGGTCGAGGTCCGAGGTGTCACTGAACTCGAGGAAGAGCGGCATGACGGCGACCTTCGCGCGCTCCACGTCCATCCTCCCGACGGGGTGACGCACCCGCGTGACCCCGGCCGAGCCGGGCGTCTCCGGGCCGATGGCACGCTCGAGGGCTCGATCCGCGACGCGGGCGAGCACGTCGCCGACGGCCCGTGCGCCGTCGCGCCAGCCGACGCCGTAGGACTCCCCCTGCCCGGCCGGGACGCGCTCCGCCCTGCCGACCTCGCTGTGCGCGTCCGCGATCGCGCCGGCCTCGACGAGCGCGATCAGCTCCTCGGCTTCGCCCCGGAAGACTCCCGCGCGGCCCAGGAGTTCAAGGAGGGTGTTCCTGGCGTTCGTCACGTTGGCGGAGTCCAGCGGGTGCCGGTCCGTTTCGGCGGTGTCGATCGTGTCCCCCTCGTCGGCGTGGGTCCGGTCCGTCGGCGGGACGGGGAGTTGCCGTCCCGCTGTACGTGCCCCGGCTGTGCGGCTTTCCACCGGAAGCGGCTGACGCCCAGCTTCTCAAGTCTCCACGACACGATCCGTCATCGCCGCACCCGGGGCGGATCCGGACGGCCCGTGTCCTGTCCCAACGGGCGGCTCCGGTCTATACCAAACCCTTGACATGCTCGATGTTCATTCATTAAATCAAGAAGTGAACTAAGCGCTCCACCTCTTCACCCTCCCTGTGCGGCCCGTCCGGTCCGTGCGGGGCGCGCGAGGAGGGCTCGATGCGGTGCCTGCCCGACTCTCGTATCTGACATGCGCACGTCAGTCCCTCACGCTCCCCGAAGGGAGAAGGCATGAGTTCCCCTCGTTCGTCTCGACGTCTGATCGTGTCCCTCGTCATGGCGCTCGGCCTCGCCTCGCTGTCCACCGGCCTGGCGCAGAGCGCGCCCACGCCGGAGCCCGCGGTCACGGCACAGGCCACCACCGCCGCGGCAGCACCGGCCGCCGTCACGTTCTCCGACGAGTTCGACGGGCCCGCCGGGTCCGGCGTCGACGGAGGCAAGTGGCAGACCGAGACCGGTGACAACGTCAACAACCACGAGCGGCAGTACTACACCGCGGGCAACCGGAACGCCGCGCTCGACGGCCAGGGCAACCTCGTCATCACCGCGCGCAAGGAGAATCCAGGCAACTACCAGTGCTGGTACGGGCGGTGCGAGTACACGTCCGCCCGCCTGAACACCGCCGGCAAGTTCACCACCACCTACGGCCGCGTCGAGGCCCGGATGAAGATCCCGCGCGGGCAGGGCATCTGGCCCGCCTTCTGGATGCTGGGCAACGACATCGGCCAGGTCGGCTGGCCCAACAGCGGCGAGATCGACATCATGGAGAACGTCGGCTTCGAACCCGGCACCGTCCACGGCACCCTGCACGGCCCCGGCTACTCCGGCAGCGGAGGCATCGGCGCGGGTTACTCCCTGCCCGGCGGGCAGGCGTTCGCCGACGCGTTCCACACCTTCGCCGTCGACTGGAGCCCGAACGCCATCACCTGGTCCGTCGACGGCACCGTCTACCAGCGGCGTACCCCGGCCGACCTGGGCGGGAAGCAGTGGGTCTTCGACAAGCCGTTCTTCATCATCCTCAACCTCGCGGTCGGCGGCTACTGGCCCGGCGACCCGGACGGAAGCACCGTCCTTCCGCAGCGCCTCCTGGTCGACTACGTCCGTGTCAGCACCGACAGCGGTCAGCCGGGCGGTGGCGGGCCCATCACCGGCCTGGCGGGCAAGTGTGCCGACGTCGCGGGTGCCGCGACCGCGAACGGCACGGCGGTTCAGTTGTACGACTGCAACGGCACCGCTGCGCAGCGGTGGACGGTGGGTGGTGACGGGACGATCCGCGCACTGGGCAAGTGTCTGGACGTCGCGTCGGGCGGAACGGCGGACGGAACCCCGGTGCAGCTGTGGGACTGCAACGGGTCGGCTGCGCAGCAGTGGGCGACGCCTGCTGCACGGGACATCGTGAATCCGCAGGCGAACAAGTGTCTGGACGTGAACGGCGGGAGCAGCGCGAACGGAAGCCGGTTGCAGATCTGGACCTGCACCGGTGCCGCCAACCAGAAGTGGACGGTGACCCGGTGACCCGGTGACCGCGAAATCCGCGAGGTGACCCGCGCCACGGGGTGTCCGCTGAGCGCGGCGAGCGGGACCGCCGCCGGCCGGACCGACGCTCCGGCGGCTGACCCGCACCGGAGCGCCACCTCGGGTAAGAGCTGACCCGCTCGCAGCCCGCAGGTGCGAATCCGGCTCCCCACGCCCTCGCCGTGCACGCTGCGGCGAGGGCGCGGGTGGTCGCGGACCGTGCACGGGCGGGAACGGCGAGGCGGGTGCCCCGGCCTCATCCCTCCGGTCGAGGCGATGCTCTCTCACCGCGACCGCTGCCCGTCCTCGGTCAGAAGGCGAAGACCTGGCCGTCAGCGAGGCTTGCCCGCATTTCGCACGCGTTGCCGAAGGTGGCCGACCATGAGACGTGACGGCCCTGCCACACACCGGTCGCGTCGACGACTACGGGGTCCCACTGACGCGTGCAGGCCCCCTGCGGCATCGGCGTGGTCAGCCGCGTGAACTCGCCCTGGACCGAGTGCAGTTCCGCACACGCGGTGGCGGGCGAGGGGTGGGTCCCGCTGGGGCGGGGTGCGCAGCTCAGGGTGACGGCCCGCTGGACGGCGGCCGTGGCGGTGCCGCTCTCGCCGACCGAGAGGACGAGAGCCGACGGGGCGTAGAGGCCGGACGGCTGTGCGGGCAGGGCCTGTGCGACTCCCGTAACGGCCGTGCCGGCCAGGACGAGTGTGGAAAGCGTGGCGATTACGCCGATTCTGCAGAGCTTGCCGCGCATTGGTGAATCTCCTTCGCTCGGGGTGCGATTGCGGTGGGGAGTCTGATGCATGCGGACAGTGAGTGCACATCGATCAGTGTTTTCCGGCCCGGCCCTCCGGTGAGTCACCTACCGAATGACCGTTCGGGCAGCTGGGGGGCGGTGCGTGAGTCCCGCGCGAGCTGTCCGGCATGTGGACAGATTCCACTGGTACAACCGCGAACTACCGTCTGACCTGCAATGACGGGCAAGTGGTTCCAAGGTGAACAGCCGGGCTTCGGCCGGAAAGCAGCGTTCGGTACGTAGGCCGGGTGATCGACGTGAGGCCCGGTGTGCGAGTCGCTCGCCGCGCGAGGGTGCTTGTGGGCGCTTACGTTGGGTGCCGAGCTCAGCACGGACGGCCATACGCCTCCCCTCACTCGTGCGAGCCCGGAGGGACGTCATGCCTGAGCTGTACATCGGGGGCCGCTGGAGCGCCGCCGTCGAGCGCGGAACGCGTGAGATCCGCTGCCCTGCCGACGGCGAGCTGGTCGCCGTCGTCGACGAGGCGGGGCCGCGGGACGCGGAGGCGGCGGTGGCTGCGGCACGCGAGGCGTTCGACAGCGGCCCGTGGCCGCGCACACCGGCGGCCGAGCGCGGCCGTCTGCTGCTGCGCGTCGCCGGCCTGCTGGAACGGGACAAGGACGTGTACGCCCGAGCCGAGACCCTGGACACCGGGAAACGGCTCGTCGAGAGCGAGTACGACATGGACGACATCGCGAACTGTTTCCGCTACTTCGGGAACCTGGTCGCGACCGGCGGCACCGACCGCGTCGTCGACACGGGCGATCATGCCATCGACAGCCGGGTGGTACGCGAACCGGTGGGTGTCTGTTCGCTGATCACACCGTGGAACTACCCGCTGCTGCAGACGGCCTGGAAGGTCGCACCCGCGGTCGCCGCGGGCAACACCTTCGTCCTCAAGCCCAGCGAGCTCACGCCGCACACCGCGATCCTCCTGATGAAGACGCTCACCGAAGCGGGACTGCCGGCCGGCGTGGCGAATCTGGTGCTCGGGGCCGGTGCGACCGCCGGAGCGCCGCTGAGCTCGGACCCGCGTGTGGACATGGTCTCCTTCACCGGCGGCCTGGTCACCGGGCGGCTGATCATGGCGGCGGCCGCGCCCACCGTGAAGAAGATCGCGCTCGAACTGGGCGGGAAGAACCCCAACATCGTGTTCGCCGACACCGAGTTCGACACCGCCGTCGACTACGCGTTGATGGCGGTGTTCCTGCACGCCGGGCAGGTCTGCTCGGCCGGTGCGCGGCTGCTCGTGCAGGACGAGCTCCACGACGCGTTCGTCGACGAGCTGGTGCGACGCGCCCGGGGGATCCGGCTCGGCGGGCCGTTCGACGAGAACGCCCGCAGCGGGCCGCTGATCTCGGCCGCACACCGCGACAAGGTCGAGAAGTACGTGGCCGCGGGCCTGGCTGAGGGAGCGGTCCTGCGTTGCGGTGGCGCCCGCCCGGACGACCCCGCGCTGCAGGATGGCTTCTACTACCTGCCGACCGTGCTCGACGAGTGCACTCCGGACATGACCGTCGTCCGGGACGAATCCTTCGGCCCGGTCCTGACCGTGGAACGGTTCCGGGAGGAGGCCGAAGCCGTCGCCCTGGCCAACGACACCGTCTACGGGCTGGCCGGGGCGGTCTGGACGCAGGACGCCGAGCGCGCCCACCGGGTGGCCGCCGGGCTGCGCACCGGAACCGTGTGGATCAATGACTTCCATCCCTACGTACCGCAGGCCGAGTGGGGCGGAATGAAGCAGTCCGGTGTCGGCCGCGAGCTGGGCCCGACCGGTCTCGAGGAGTACCAGGAGGCCAAACACATCTGGCGCAACACCGCGGCCCGGCCACAGAGGTGGTTCGAATGAGCCACTCCGGCCCGACGGGCCGGGGCCCGGCGAGCACCCCGCGCCCGGGAACCCGGGCGGACGGCAGTCACGACGACGACTCGCTCACCGAACTCGGCTACAAACCCGAGCTCAAGCGGACCCTGGGCAACTTCCACACCTTCGCCGCGGGCATCAGCTACATCTCGATCCTGACCGGTACCTTCCAGCTGTTCTACTTCGGTGTGAGCTTCGGCGGCCCGGCCTACTGGTGGTCCTGGCCCATGGTCTTCGTCGGCCAGCTCATGGTCGCCCTGTGCTTCTGCGAACTCGCGGCCCGCTACCCGGTGGCCGGCTCGGTCTACAACTGGGCCAAGAGCATGGGCGGACCGCACGTCGGCTGGCTCGGCGGCTGGATGATGATGACCGCCACCATGGTCACGCTCTCGGCCGTGGCACTCGCCTACCAGATCACGCTGCCGCAGATCGACGGCTGGTTCCAGTTCGTCGGCGACGGCACCGGCAAGAACGACGCGGCGGCCAACGCCGTTCTCCTCGGCACGGTACTGATCCTGTTCTCCACCCTGGTCAACGCCTTCGGTGTCCAGCTCATGGCCCGGATCAACTCGGCGGGCGTGTTCATCGAGCTGATCGCCGCCGTCGCCCTGATCATCTTCCTGGCGGCGCACATCACCCGAGGTCCCAGCGACGCCTTGACGGAGACGTACGGGCTCGGCGAAGGGCAGGCCCTCGGGTACTTCGGTGCGTTCCTCACCGCGTCGCTCGCGTCCGCGTACGTCATGTACGGCTTCGATACGGCGTCGTCGCTCGGTGAGGAGTCGCACAATCCGAGCCACAACGCGCCCCGCGCCATCCTGCGTGCGCTCATCGCGTCGTTCCTCATCGGCGGCCTGATCCTGCTCTTCGCGCTGCTGGCAGTGCCTGATCTGGCCGCGAAGGAGCTGTCGACGGGCGGCCTGCAGTACGTGGTGCTGGACACGCTCGGCTCGACCGTCGGCGAGATCTTCCTGTGGTGCGTGGTCATCGCGATCACGGTCTGCGTGCTGGCCGTTCAGGCCGCAGGGATCCGGCTGATGTTCGCCATGGCACGCGACAACAACCTTCCCGCGGGCTCGGTCCTGGCCCGGGTCAGCCCCCGCTTCCAGACGCCTGTGGTGCCTGCCGTCGTGATCGGTGTGGTGGGCGTCGTCATCCTGGTGATCAATGTCAACCAGCCGCAGATCTTCTCGGTGATCACGAGCATCGCGATCATCATGATCTATCTGGCCTATCTGATGGTCACCACCCCCATGCTGATCCGCCGGCTACGAGGCACCTGGAAGCCTGCCGAAGGCAGCTTCTCGCTCGGCCGGTTCGGACTGCCGGTCAACATGCTCGCCGTGCTGTGGGGAGCGGCCATGTCGGTCAACCTCGCCTGGCCGCGCGCCGAGGTCTACAACGCGACGGGGCCGCAGCACTGGTACCTGCGCTGGGGCGCCTTCGTCTTCATCGGCATCGTCGGGCTCGGCGGCTTCGCCTACTACTGGTTCGTGCAGCGGCACAGGACCGGCGTCCTCGAGAGCCATCGCACCGAGGAGAACCAGCCGGCAGCCCCCGTACCGCCGGCTGCCTAGCCACGGAACCCCGGGGGCCGCGGCCCTTCCCCCCCCTGCCTTCTGGAGCCACAGATGCCCGACGAGAGCCAACCGCAGGACGAGTTCGACTACGTGGTGGTCGGCGGGGGTACGGCCGGCGCGGTCGTGGCCGCCCGGCTGTCCGAGGACCCGTCCGTCACCGTCTGCGTACTGGAGGCCGGCCCCTCGGACGTCGGGGACGACAACATCCTGCGGCTCGACCGGTGGATGGGACTTCTGGAATCCGGCTACGACTGGGACTACCCCGTGGAGCCGCAGGAGCACGGCAACAGCTTCATGCGGCATGCTCGCGCCAAAGTCCTCGGCGGCTGCTCCTCCCACAACTCCTGCATCGCCTTCTGGGCACCGGCCGAGGACCTCGACGAGTGGGGTGCTCTGGGGTGCGAGGGCTGGAGCGCCGCGGACTGCTTTCCCCTCTACCGGCGGCTGGAGACGAACGACTCGCCCGGTGACCACCACGGGCGCAACGGCCCGGTGACCATCCGCACGATCCCTCCGGACGACCCGTGCGGAGTGGCCCTGCTGGAGGCCTGCGCGGAAGCCGGAATCCCCACCACGCCGTTCAACACCGGCAGGACGGTCACCCGAGGGGCGCACTGGTTCCAGATCAACGCCCGTCCCGACGGTACGCGTTCATCCTCTTCCGTCTCCTACCTGCACCCGATCCTCGGAAAGCGTCCCAACCTCGAAGTACGCACGGGGCTCCAGGCCAAGCGCCTGGTGCTCGACGCCGGACAGCGCTGCACCGGCGTCGAATACCTGACGCCCGACCTCATCCACACGCGCACAGTCGGCGCACGGCGCGAGGTCGTCGTGTGCTGCGGCGCCATCGACGCGCCGAAGCTGCTGATGCTCTCGGGGATCGGCCCGGCGGAGCATCTGCGGGAGACCGGTGTGGGCGTCCGCGTCGACTCGCCGGCGGTCGGCTCCCACCTCCAGGACCACCCCGAAGGGGTGATCATGTGGGAGGCCCGCCGGCCCATGGTCACCACGTCCACCCAGTGGTGGGAGATCGGCATCTTCGCCGACACCGGATCCGGCCTCGACCGGCCGGACCTGATGTTCCATTACGGGGCCGTGCCCTTCGACATGAACACCTACCGGCGCGGCTACCCGACCTCCGAGAACGCCTTCTGTCTCACGCCGAACGTCACCCGCGCCCGCTCCATGGGCACGGTGCGGCTGCGCACCCGGGACTTCCGGGACAAGCCGCGGGTCGACCCGCGCTACTTCACCGACGAGCACGACGTACGGGTGATGACCCACGGCCTGAGGCTCGCCCGGGACATCGTCTCCCGTCCGCCCATGGCGACCTGGGCCGGCCGGGAACTGGCGCCGGGGACCGGCGCCCGGACCGACGCGGAGCTGCTCGACTACATCCGCGAGACCCACAACACGGTCTACCATCCGGCGGGCACGGTACGGATGGGTGCCACCGGCGACCCCGAGGCCGCCCTCGATCCTCGCCTTCGCGTGAAGGGGGTGCGGGGTCTGAGGGTGGCCGACGCCTCCGTGATGCCGTTCCTGCCAGCCGTCAACCCCTGCATCACCACGATGATGATCGGTGAGAAGTGCGCGGACATGATCCGCGCCGACCGCGACTGAACGGACCCGGGTGCCAGGCCGCAACCGGTCGGCCCTCCGAGGACCGGGACGAGGGCTGCCTGCCTCCGGCACCGGCTGCCCGGAAGCGGCCAGGACAAGCCTCTGACCTCCGGTGCCTACGCCGGACCCCACGACATCATCACCAAGGCCGGGGACCACATCATGAAGGACTACGCGGACCTGGCCGAAAGTCCGCGCAATCCCGCAGCCATCAGTTCTCTCGCCGCTGACCCGAGGGAGTCCGTTTCCTGAACCGGGCTGCGTGCCCCGTGAACTGACGGCCCGGCGCCGAACCCGTGTCGGCCTGCTCCAAGGGGGGGTATGGCGTGGGCGGACGAGGCGGGTGCCCACCACCGGCCTCCTGTGGTCCGGATCACAGCCGGTCGCGGGAACTCCTCCGCCTGCGCAGCCGACTTCTGGACCGGCTGACCACGGTCTGCCCGCGCGCCCCCACGCCCCTCAGGAGAGCCTTCATGTCCGTCGAACCAGCAGTCCACACCTCATCCGCAGACCCGGAGGCCCGAGAGCCGGGCGATCCCCCTGGCCGGACCACCTGGGCATCGCTCAGACCTCTGGTGCTGCGACTGCACTTCTACGCCGGGGTGTTCATCGCGCCGTTCCTTCTGGTGGCCGCTGCCACGGGCCTCCTCTACGCCGGTTCCTACCAGGCCGAGAAAATCGTCTACGCGGATGAACTCCGGGTCCCCGTCGGAGTGGACGAGCTGCCGATCTCGCGGCAGGTCGAGGCGGCCCGGGAAGCGCATCCCGAGGGAGAGATCAGCGCCGTCCGTCCGGCTCCCGAAGAGGGCGCGACGACACGGGTCATGCTGTCCGGCGTGAAAGGGGTGGACGCCACCCACACGCTCGCCGTGTTCGTGGACCCGTACACCGGTGAACCGACCGGGACGCTGGAGCAGTACGGCTCCTCCGGTGCCCTGCCCCTGCGTACCTGGATCGACGAGTTCCACCGCGACCTGCACCTGGGCCAGACAGGCCGGCTCTACAGTGAGCTCGCCGCGAGCTGGCTGTGGGTGATAGCCGGCGGCGGCGTCGTGCTGTGGTTCGGCCGGCACAGGGCTCGTCGGAAGGTGCGTGGAACAACAGGTCGCAGGCGCACTCTCTCCCTGCACGGCACCGTGGGCGTGTGGGCCGCGGTCGGACTCTTCTTCCTGTCCGCCACGGGTCTGACCTGGTCCACGTACGCCGGCCAGAACGTCTCCGACCTGCGCGAGGCCATCAGTCAGACGACGCCGACGGTCTCCGCGGGGATCGTGTCCGGGGGCGAGCACGCCGAGCACACGCAGTCGGGCGGATCCGGTGACGCACCGGGTGAGGACGTCGGGCTGGACGCGGTGCTGGAGGCCGCTCGTGGCGAGCGGCTCTCGAACCCGGTGGAGATCGTTCCTCCGGCCGACGCCTCCTCCGCCTACGTCGTGCGCCAGATCCAGCGCAGCTGGCCCGAGAAGCAGGATGCGGTCGCCATCGACCCGGCCACCGGCGAGGTCACCGATGTGGTGCGGTTCGCCGACTATCCGCTGCTCGCCAAGCTGTCCCGCTGGGGGATCGACGCACACACCGGCTCCCTGTTCGGGCCGGCGAACCAGATCGTGCTCGCCGCTCTCACCGCCGGCCTGATCGTCCTCATCCTGCTCGGCTACCGGATGTGGTGGCAGCGTGGTCGCGGTTCCGGCTTCGGCCGCCCGATGCCGCGCGGCGCGTGGCAGAAGGTCCCGCCCCACGTGCTGGTTCCGCTGATGGCAGGCGTCGCCGTCGTGGGGTACTTCGTGCCGCTGCTCGGCATCCCGCTGGCGGCGTTCCTGGCTGTCGACATCGTGCTGGGCGAGGTCGCCTACCGGCGGGGCAGGCGCACGTACGCGACCGGATCCTGACGGGAGTGGCGTCCGTGCCCGACCGGCCCTCCGCGTACGGCCCTGACCTCGTTCGACGCGCACGCCGTTCTCCCCGGACGGTCAGGGGCCCGCACTCGCCGGCACCGCCGCCCTGACCTGAGGAGAGCGAAGGGGACGCCGCCGTCGTGGAGGGGCCGCCGGACGCGTCGCCTTCCAAGGCCGGTCCGGAAGGCCGTGGGGCTGCGGTCCCACGTGCCGGGCGAGCGGGACAGGCGGCCCCGGCCTGGGCCGGCCCCCGGTGGAGCGGATCCGGGGGCGCACCTCGCCGCTCCTGCGCTCAGTCCGCCGAGGGCACGAGCGCGGGAGCCGTGTCGGGGCTGCGTCCACGGCGGTTCTTCATCGCCAGCGGGACCAGGGAGATCGCCAGCGCGCCGAGGACCGCCGTCACCGCGAACGTGGTGAAACCGAGGCCCGCGTCACCGCCGGCCAGGACCGCGCCGCCGAGGGTCGGGCCGACCACCGCACCCGTACGGCCGATGCCCGTGACCCAGCCCAGGCCGGTGGCGCGTTCACGGGGTGCGTAGACGCGGGAGGTCGCGGCGTACACCATCACCTGGGCGCTGAACAGCCAGATGCCGGTGACGAAGACGACCGCGTACGCGACGCCGATGGGCAGCTGCGCCCTCAGCAGGAACGTGCCGACCGCCGTCAGCACGAACCACAGGGCGGAGACCTTCACCGGGCCGAACCTGTCCGCCGTGCGGCCGGCTACCAGCATGCCCACGATGCCGCCCGCGTTGATCACCATCAGGAAGGTGACCGAGGAGGAGAGGGAGTAACCGGTGGCACGCATGAGTTCGGGCAGCCAGGTGGAGACGCCGTAGACGAGGAGGAGTCCGGCGAAGGACGCGATCCACAGCAGCGGGGTCGCCCAGCGGGTGCCCGGCGCGAACAGGGCGGTGATCGCCGTCATGCGGCCCTTCGCGCCGGCCTGGGGGGCCTGCTGCACGCCGGGGCGCTCCAGCCGGAATCGGTCGGCGACCGCGTAGGCCTCCTCGGTCCGGCCCCTGGCGAAGAGCACCCCGGGCGACTCCGGAAGCCACTTCAGCACCAGCGGCACCGCGATCACGGCGGGGAGCACCCCTGCCCAGAACACCCAGCGCCAGCCGTGTTCGGGGGCGATGACGAGCCCGATGCCGGTGGCCGCCATGCCGCCCGCGTGGTACGAGGTCATCATCAGGCCGGTGGCGAGGGCGGCGCGGCGTGGCGGAGCGAACTCGGCCACGATCGCCAGCCCGATCGGCATGAGTCCGCCCAGGCCGAGTCCCGAGAGGAAGCGGCCCGCGCCGAACACGGTGGCACCGGTCGCGACGGCGCACAGTGCGGAGCCGACGGAGAACAGCACGACGCTGCCCACGACCAGTGGCTTCCGGCCCAGCCAGTCGGTGAGTGTCCCCGCCGTCAACGCGCCGATCAGCATGCCGAAGGTGGTCCAGCTGCCGATGGAGCCGGCCGACGCGGGGGTGAAGCCGAGGCTCTCGTCGGCGAGGAGGTGCGGCATGGTCGCGCCGTAGATGTTGACGTCCATGCCGTCGAAGAACACGGCGAGCCAGCACAGCGCGATGACTGGAGCGACGACCCGGAAGGAGCGGTCGGGTGGGGACGTGGTGGAGGCAGCCACGGGGCACTCGCTTTCTGCCACGGCGTTGTGGCGGGTGGGCCGTCCTGTACGAGGGATCAACACCACGGTCGGGGAGTAAGTGTTCGCGAGGTGAAAATAATTCCACTCGCGGGCGGTGCGAGTGTCTCCCTGGCCTCCACTCGTGTCAATGGGGGCCGCGGCGCTGCTTCGTGATGCCAGGCACGGGGGGCGGGCCCGCAGGTACATGCCTACGGGCCGGACGTCCGCTCACCTCCGGGGCGGGCGAAGTTCCCCGGTAGGCCGTCCTGTCGTCGCCCCCGTTCCGGCACGGTTACGGCAGTGGCAGACCCGCGTAGTTCATCGCGAGTTCGGCCGCGGCGTGCGGTGAGGCCGCTATGCGGTCGAGCTGGGCGATCTGGAGCCGCGTGTCGAACGGGCTCTGGTCCGGATCGGTATGCAGCGTCGTGGTCATGAAGTACGAGAAGTGTTCGGCGCGCCATACGCGACGCAGGCATGTCTCGGAATAGCTGTCCAGCAGGTCGCTCGCACCGGTCCTGTGCTGCCGGATCAGCGCCCGGCCCAGCACCACGACGTCGGCGGCCGCCAGGTTGAGCCCCTTCGCGCCGGTGGGCGGCACGATGTGCGCGGCGTCGCCGGCCAGGAAGACGCGGCCGTACCGCATCGGTTCGGTGACCGAACTGCGCATCGGCAGAACGCTCCTGGAGGTGATCGGTCCGCGGTCCAGCTTCCATCCGTCGAGTGCGAACCGGGCATCCAGCTCGTCCCAGATCCGCTCGTCGGGCCAGTCGGCCGGGTCCGTGCCGTTGGGCACCTGGAGGTACATCCGGCTGACCTCCGGCGACCGCATGCTGTGCAGGGCGAAGCCGCGCGGGGAGTGGGCGTAGACCAACTCGTCGCAGGAGGGCGCCACATCGGCCAGGATGCCGAACCAGGAGTAGGGGTAGACCCGCTCGTAGGTGCGCCTGACCCCTTCGGGTACGGCTGCCCGGGTCACCCCGTGGAAGCCGTCGCAGCCCACGACGTAGTCGCACGTCAGGGTCCTGTCCTGTCCCTCGTGCCAGTATCGGATCGTCGGGCGGCCGGTGTCCGCGCCCTCGACGGAGCGGACCTCGGCTCCGAAGTGGAGGGCGGCGCCGTCGGCCAGCTGCAGGGCTACGAGGTCCTTGACGACCTCCGTCTGCGCGTACACCCACACGCGGCGACCGCCCGTCAGGGACGGGAAGTCGATCCGGTGCGCCCGGCCTTCCCAGCGCAGTTCCACACCGTCGTGCACCAGGCCCTCGGCATCCAGCCGTTCGGCTGCCCCGACTTCGCGCAGGGCGTCGACGGTGGACTGTTCGAGGATGCCCGCCCGCTGACGCTGTTCGACGTAGGCGCGATCGCGGCTCTCCAGGACGACGCAGTCGACGCCCGCGCGGTGGAGCAGGCGCGACAGCAGCAGCCCGGCCGGGCCGCCCCCGATGATTCCTACGGTCGTGTGCACGTCTCGTTCTCCTTCTCGCTTCGGGGAGTTCGCGTCCCATGGGGCCCGCCGCTCGCCCGCCCGCATGGCTGAGTGCCGCCCGGCCCCGGAAGGTGTGGGCGATGCCCACGTTCCTTCCGGGGCGCGGGCGCCCGTCGATGCCTACCCTCGGGGCGGTGTGATCAGTACGCGTCCGTTCCCGGTCACGGGGGTGTTCGCGTAGTGAGTGTTCGCAGAGTGAAAATTTCTTCACTCGGTTGCCGTGAGTGTGCCGCCCGGATCGCGGCCCTGTCAATGGTTCTGTCCGGATACCGGCGCGTCTCACCGTCCGTCCTGTCCCGCCCTGGCCGGGCTGGTGATCAGGGCGGTGACGTGGCCGATGGCCTATTCACCGGCAGGGGGCGGCGCGGTGCTGTCGCGCACCACCAGGCGCGTGGGTACGAGTGTCGTGCCGTGCTCCGCCTCGTCGTGGCGCATCCGCCGCAGTACGCCCTCGACGCACAGCCGACCCACTTCGGCGAAGTCCTGGTGCACCGTGGTCAGGGGCGGCATGTAGGAGCCGGCTTCCGGGATGTTGTCGAAGCCGATGACGCTGACGTCGTCCGGGATGACGCGGCCTCGTTCGCGGAGGGCCCGGAGGAGACCGAGCGCCATCTGGTCGTTGGCGGCGAACACGGCCGTGCAGTCGTCCCGGGCGGCGAGTCGGAGCCCCGCCCGGTAGCCGGACTCGGCCGACCAGTCTCCGCGTGCGACCGGAGGCACGGGCCGGCCGGCCTCGGTGAGTTCGGCCGACCAGGCGTCCGCACGGCGCTGCGCGGCGAAGGACTCCTCGGGTCCGGCCAGGTGCCAGACCGTGCGGTGGCCGAGGTCCAGGAGGTGCCGCACGGCGGCACGGGCGCCCCCGGCCTGGTCGGTGTCGACCACGGTGTAGCGGTCACCGGCGTCCGAGTCGGCGACGACGACCTGGACGTGCGGGGGGAGGGAGAGGGTCGCCACGTCGAGGAGGTGCACCTCCATGATGACGATGACCGCGTCGACCGCCAGCTCTCCGAGCCGGGAGAACGCGCCGCGCACCTCGTCCTGTGTGGGAACGGCGACGGGCAGGAGAGTGACGGCGTACCCCTCCTGTGCCGCGGAGGTGGCGATCGCCTCCAGGGTGCGCATGTTGCCCGTGGTGGAGAGGTTGAAGGTGATGACGCCGATGGTGCGGAACTCGCCGCGCTTGAGCGCCCGTGCGGCGCTGTTCGGCCGGTAGCCCAGCTCCTTCATGGCGGCCAGCACCTGGCGTCTGGTCTTCTCGTTGACTCCCTCGTAGCCGTTGGACACGCGGGACACCGTCTGGGACGAGACGCCGGCCAGGCGGGCGACGTCCGCCATGGACGCCGTCCGGGAGTGCCGGGTGGCCGGTCCTCCCTTGCGGGCGTCCGGCCGTGGCGTGTTCGTCGAGTCCGTGTCCGCGGTGTCCACCGGTCTCCATCCGTTGTGCGGGGCGGCCGGAGTGCCCGACCCTTGACCGTCCACCTGGGGCCGGTGTAGACATTCCGCCATCAGATGTTTACGTAAACATATCAGCCACGCCCCTTCGGGAACGTGGTGTTCACGCGACCGTCCCGACGCTGTGTGCCGCCGGTTCCGAGATGGACGAGCGAGGAAAACATGACAACGCCAGCCACCGTTGCGGGTCCCGGCCGGCGCCCGCGACGCCCTTCGGCGAAGCGGGACCGCCGATCATGGACCGGGTGGGGCTTCATCGGCCCGTTCGTGCTGGTCTTCGCCTTCGTCTTCCTCGCGCCGATCGCCTACTCGATCTACCTCAGCCTCTTCCGGGACCAGCTCATCGGCGGCACGACCTTCGTGGGCCTGGACAACTATCAACAGGCTCTGCAGGACGAACAGTTCTGGTCGTCGTTGACCCGGGTCTCGCTCTTCCTGCTCGTCCAGGTGCCGATCATGCTGGGCATCGCCCTCTTCGTCGCGCTGGCCCTGGACAGCGGGCGGCTCTACGGCAGGGACTTCTTCCGGATCTCGGTCTTCCTGCCGTACGCGGTGCCCGCCGTGGTCGCCACGCTCATGTGGGGCTTCATGTACGGCACCCACTTCGGTCTCGTCGGCGACATCAACGACGCACTGGGCGTCTCCCTGCCGAACCCCCTCTCGCCCGGTCTCGTCCTGGCGTCGATCGGAAACATCGTCACCTGGGAGTTCGTCGGCTACAACATGCTGATCTTCTACTCCGCGCTGCGCGTCATCCCGAACTCCCTGTACGAGGCCGCGGAGATGGACGGTGCCGGCCAGATCCGCGTGATCACCGCCATCAAGCTTCCCGCCATCCGCGGGGCCCTGGTCATCGCGACGATCTTCTCGATCATCGGCACGTTCCAGCTGTTCAACGAGCCGAGCATCCTGCAGAAGCTGGCGCCCAACGCCATCACCACCTCCTACACCCCCAACTTCTACACCTACTCGTTGTCCTTCTCCGGCCAGCAGCACAACTACTCGGCGACCGTTGCCATCGTCATGGGCCTGATCACCATGGTCATCGCCTACGTCGTCCAGCTGCGCGGCATGCACAAGGAATCGTGAAGCGATGAGCAGCCCTCCCACCACAGCCCCGTCCGTACCCGCCCCGGCCGGACGGGCCGGCGCCGTCCCACGCCTGCGCGGCCGGCCGCGGCACACTCCTTCCCGCCCACGGCGCAGCGTGCCGCTGACCGTGCTCACCGGCCTGGTCCTGCTCTACTCGCTGGTCCCGCTGGCCTGGCTGGTGATCAGCGCCACCAAGACCCAGCGGGGGCTGGCCGATTCGTTCGGTCTCTGGTTCAGCGGCGACTTCGCCCTGTGGGACAACATCGTCGAGACGTTCAGCTACGACGACGGTGTCTTCACCCGATGGCTGCTGAACACCCTCTTGTACGTCGTGGTGGGGGCAGGCGGGGCGACACTTCTGGCCGTCCTGGGCGGCTACGCCCTGGCCAAGTTCTCCTTTCCCGGCAAGCGCGCGGTCTTCGGCGTGGTGATCGGCGCCGTCGCTGTCCCCGGAACGGCCCTGGCCGTTCCCACCTTCCTGATGTTCAGCAGGATGGGGCTGACCGACACCCCGTGGGCCGTGATCATCCCCTCCCTCATCTCGCCCTTCGGCCTCTACCTGATGTGGGTCTTCGCTTCCCAGGCCGTGCCGGCCGAACTGCTGGAGGCCGCGCGCATCGACGGGGCGGGGGAGACGCGCACGTTCTTCCAGGTGGTCCTGCCGCTGCTCGCTCCCGGCATCGTCACGGTCCTGCTGTTCACCACGGTCGCCACCTGGAACAACTACTTCCTGCCGTTGATCATGCTGAAGGACCCGGACTGGTATCCGCTCACCCTGGGCCTCAACAGCTGGAACGCCCAGGCCGCCACGGCCGGCGGCGAAGCCGTCTTCCATCTGGTGATCACCGGATCCCTGGTCACCATCGTTCCGCTGATCGCCGCGTTCCTCCTGCTGCAGAAGTACTGGCAGTCCGGGCTCGCCGCCGGAAGCGTCAAGGAGTAGGCGGACGCGTCCGGTCCGGACGCGTTCCCCCACAGTTCACCCAACTCTCATCAGGCACGGTTTCGGCCACGAAGAAGTGGAAGCACCCCATGCGTATGAGCACACGCCGCCTGCTGCGCGGCACAGCCCTGATCGCCGCCCTGGCCCTGGGTTCGACCGCCTGCGGCGGCTCCGCCGACGGCGGCTCCGACCGGAAGCAGGTCAGCGCCGAGGACATCGACGCCGCTCTGGAGAAGGGGGGCACCCTCACGGTCTGGGCGTGGGAGCCGACCCTGAAGCAGGTTGCCGCGGACTTCGAGAAGGCGCATCCCGCCGTCGACGTCGAACTCGTCAACGCCGGTACCGGCAACGACCAGTACAAGGCGCTCCAGAACGCCATCTCGGCGAAGAAGGGTGTCCCCGACGTCGCGCAGCTCGAGTACTACGCCCTCGGTCAGTACGCACTGACGAAGGGCCTGGACGATCTCGCCCCGTACGGCGCCGACAAGCTGGCCGACACGTTCACCCCGGGCCCGTGGAACGCCGTGAAGTCGGACGGGAACGTGTACGCCCTGCCCATGGACTCCGGTCCCATGGCGCTGTTCTACAACAAGACGGTCTTCGACAAGCACGAGATCGAGGTGCCCACCACCTGGGACGAGTACCTCCAGGCGGCACGGGACCTGCACAAGGCCGACCCCAAGGTGTACATCGCCAACGACACCGGTGACGCCGGTGCGACCACCAGCCTCCTGTGGCAGGCGGGCTCCCGCCCCTACACGGTCGACGGCACCGAAGTGAAGATCGACTTCTCCGACGAGGGCGCCGCGAAGTACACGGAGGTCTGGCAGCAGCTCCTCGACGAGAAACTCCTCGCGCCCATCACCAGCTGGAGCGACGAGTGGTACAAGGGTCTGGGCGCGGGCACGGTCGCCACCCTGGCCATCGGGGCCTGGATGCCCGCCAACCTCTCCTCGGGCGTGAAGGAGGGATCCGGCCAGTGGCGGGTCGCACCGCTGCCCCAGTGGACCGCGGGGGAGAGGACCAGTGCCGAGAACGGCGGCAGCTCCCTGGCCCTGCCCGCGCTGGGCGGGAACAAGGAACTCGCCTACGCCTTCACCGAGTACGCGAACGCCGGCGAGGGTGTCAAGACCCGCATCGCGGCGGGCGCCTTCCCGGCGACGACCGCGGATCTGCGGTCCGACGCGTTCCAGAACACCGAGTTCCCCTACTTCGGCGGCCAGAAGGCCAACAAGATCTTCGCCGAGTCGGCCGCGAACGTCGGCACGGGATGGTCGTACCTGCCCTACCAGGTCTACGCCAACTCCGTGTTCAACGACACGGTAGGCCAGGCCTACGTCTCCGGGACCAAGCTGTCCGGCGGGCTCAGGAACTGGCAGGACGCCTCCGTCAAGTACGGGACCGAACAGGGTTTCACCGTCCAGAAGTAGGCACGCGTTCCGTCCCGCCCCGCGCGGTACACCGGAAGGACCGACATGATCTCCACCCTCCTGTCCCAGGTGCGGCACGGACCGGACGGTGAGGCCGTGCCCTGCCTCGCGTTCGGCGCCGACTACAACCCCGAACAGTGGCCCCGGGAAGTGTGGGAGGAGGACATACGGCTGATGCGCGAGGCCGGGGTGAACATCGTGTCGCTGGCGATCTTCTCCTGGGCCCGCATCCAGCCGTCCCGGGAGGAGTGGGACTTCGCCTGGCTCGACGAGGTGATGGACCTCCTGCACGGAGGCGGCATCGGCGTGGACCTGGCCACCGCGACGGCGTCGCCGCCGCCCTGGCTGACCGCGGCACACCCGGAGATCCTTCCGGTGACCGCCTCCGGCGAGACGGTGTGGCCAGGAGCCCGGCAGCACTGGCGTCCCACCTCCCCCGTCTTCCGCGAGCATGCCCTGCGGCTGGTGCGCAGGATGGCCGAACGGTACGCCGGCCACCCCGCGCTGGTCGCCTGGCACGTCTCCAACGAGCTGGGCTGCCACAACATCTACGACTACTCCGACGACGCCGCACGAGCCTTCCGCGACTGGCTCCGCACCCGCTACACCACCCTCGAGTCCCTCAACCACGCCTGGGGCACGGCGTTCTGGGCACAGCGCTACAGTGCCTGGGAACAGATCCTGCCTCCCCGGCTGGCCGCCTCCCACCCCAACCCGACGCAGCAGCTGGACTTCAAGCGCTTCTCGTCCGACGCGCTCAAGGAGTACCTCCGCGCCGAACGGGACACGCTGCGGGCGATCACTCCGGCCGTCCCGGTCACCACGAACTTCATGGTCATGGGCGGGACCAAGGGGATGGACTACGCCGACTGGGCCGGTGAGGTCGACTTCGTCTCCAACGACCACTACGTCGTGCCCGGTCCGCAGAGCCGCGACGAGCTGTCCTTCTCCGCCAACCTCGTCAGCGGCATCGCCCAGGGGCGTCCTTGGTTCCTCATGGAACACTCGACCAGCGCCGTCAACTGGCAGCCCGTCAACCTGGCCAAGGCGCCCGGCGACCTCGCCCGCGATTCGCTCCTGCACGTCGCCCACGGGGCCGACGCCGTGTGTTTCTTCCAGTGGCGCCAGTCGGCGGCGGGAGCCGAGAAGTACCACTCGGCGATGCTGCCGCACGCGGGGGCGGACAGCGAACTCTTCCGCGCGGTGACCGACCTCGGACGGAAACTCCGCGCGCTCGCCCCGGTCGCCGACTCGGTGCGCGAGCCTGCTCCGGTCGGCATCCTCTTCGACTGGGACTCGTGGTGGGCCAGTGAGCAGGACTCCCACCCCACCTCCCGCCTCGACTACCACCAGGAGGCGCTCGACTGGTACTCCGCACTCCTCGGCCTCGGAGTACGGGCCGACGTGGTCACCGCCCACTCCGACCTGAGCGGGTACCAACTCCTGGTCGCGCCCGTGCTGCACGTCGTCCCCGCTGCGCTGGCGAAGGAGCTCACCCGCTACGCGGAGAACGGCGGCCATCTGGTCACCACGTACTTCTCCGGCGTCGTCGACGAGAACGACCACGTCTGGCTCGGAGGCTACCCGGGGGCGCTGCGAGAGCTGCTCGGCATCCGCATCGAGGAGTTCGGGCCGCTCGCGGACGGCGACACGGTCGACGTGGACGGCGCGACGGGCAGCCTGTGGACCGACCGGATCACCGTCACCGGCCCGGACGTGGAGATCCTTGCCCACTACCGCAGCGGTGCTCAGGCCGGCCACCCCGCCATCACCCGGCGGACAGCCGGCCGGGGCTCCGCCTCGTACGTCTCCACCCGCCTCGGCGCCGGCGGACTCACCGGGCTGCTGCCACAGTTGCTCGCCCCCGCAGGCGTGGCCGGTGAACTCCCGCAGGAAGTGGCAGGCAAGGTCGAGCTGGCCGTGCGCCGAGGAGCCGGCCGGCGATACCTGTTCCTGGTCAACCGCACCGACGAAACGGTGCCGGTGGCCGGCCTCGCCGGGGACCTCCTGATCGGCGGTGCCGAGGCGGGCACCGTCCTCCTGCCGCCGAGAGGAGTCGCCGTCCTGCGGCAGTCTGCCCCCTGACGACCTCCGGCGGCCTTCACACGCACCCTCGTGACCTGCGGGCCGGGGGTGCGGCCGCCGCTCAGACGGGGAGGCCGACGCATCCTTTCCCTGAGGCGGGCATGTCCGGGTTCGGCAGATCGGATAACGTCTCGGCCATGACGACTGCCATGGCCAGGACGGTCGATGAAGTGAACGTCGGAAGCCTGCTGCGGGGCTGGCGCAAGCTGAGACGTATCACGCAGCTCGAACTGGCCCTGAAGGCCGACAGCTCCGCACGCCACATCAGCTTCATCGAGACCGGACGGTCCACGCCGAGCCGCTCCATGGTGCTGCATCTGGCGGAGCATCTCGACGTTCCCGTGAGGGAGCGCAACTCGCTGCTGCTGGCCGCGGGTTACTCTCCCTCGTATCCGGAGACGTCGCTGACCGCCCCGGCGATGACGACGCTCCGGGCCGGCCTGGAGCAGTTGCTCACCGCGTACGAGCCACACCCCGCCCTGGTGATGGACGGGATGTACGAAGTGGTGACCGCGAACAGGGGCGTGCACGTGCTGCTCGACGGCGTGGCCGGTCACCTGCTGCAGTCGCCCATGAACGCCATGCGCCTGACGCTGCACCCGCAGGGCCTGGCCCCGCGGATCCGTAATCTCGGCGAGTGGCGTGCCCATCTGCTGGAACGGATGGAGCGGCAAGCCGCGCTGCGTTCCTCGGAAGCGCTGCGCAGCCTGTACGAGGAGGTCGCCGCCTATCCGGCACCGGCGGGAGACAACTCGGCCGGCCCGGACCGGCACACGGACGGGCACGGCCTGTCGGCGCACCCGTACGCGCTGCCGCTCCGGATCGAGGCGGGCGGCAGGGTGCTGTCGTTCATCTCGACGGTGACGACGTTCAACACACCCATGGACGTGACCGTCTCCGAGCTGGCGGTCGAGACCTTCCTGCCCGCGGACCCGGAGACGGCCGCCGCTCTCCAGGCGGCGCGCTGAGGCGCGGAGTTCATCCAGGACGACGGTCCAGGAAGCCCGCGACGCCGGTGATGCGGCCGTCATCGGCAAGCGTGATCACGTCGAAGCCGGCGGCGGGGGAGGACCCGTCGGCGGAGGAGACCAGGTCCCATGTGAAGCGCACCAGGTGGTGGTGCGCGTCGGGCTTTCCGGTGAGCTCGAAGGTGAACCCGGGGAACTGCTCATGGGCGCCGGCGATCGCCGCCGCGATCCCTTCGTGGCCCTGCGCGTCGCCCAGCGGGTCGGTGTACGTGCCGTCCTCGGTGAACGCCGAAGCGACAGCCTCGGCCAGTTCCTCGGGGGTGACGGCGTTCCAAGCGGTGAAGTAGCGCTCCACAGCGTCCTCGTGCATGGTCACGACAGTGTCCTCTCGTCGTCGGGGCGCACCCGAACGGTGCGTTCGCGGCGGGTCGTCCGCGTGCCGCCCTGCCTGCTACCGCAGCGTGCCGGACTCGTCGCGGCGGGTCGATTACCGCTGAGGTAATCACCGGGCCCGGGCCGACCGGGTCCTCACCGCCGTATTCAGGACCATGCGCGATGCCGGCCCGGCCGCGCTCACCCGACCCGACCCGACCCGACCCGCACTCACTGCACGCGCCGCGAGACCCGAGAACCTTTCCGCATGGCGAGACAGCAGGGCATCCGGAGTGAGGCCGTCCGTATATTCGTACGCATGTCTGCATCGGCCCTGCCACTGTGCCTCGCACTGTTCGCGCACTCGGAGTGGTGCGTCGACGACGGACTCTGTCGCGGCTGAATCCCGCGCCGGCAGCGCGTGCGCGCCGCCGACGGTCGATACCGCCGTCCGTCCGAGCACCATCCGGAGACTTCTCGTGACCACCGCGCCACCCGCCGGGCCGGCCGCGCCGCCGCGCGCCCTGCCCGCCCTGCTCGTCCCTTCCCCCACCTCGGTGCCGCGACCGGAGGCACCGTCCCTGCCCCCGGTGCGCAGGGCGCCACTCCTCGTGTCCGGAGTGCTCGCCGTGGCCCTGACCGCATACGTATGGTCTTCACACGGCGCCCAACCGGGTGTGCTGCTCCTGCTGGGGCTCGGCCTGGGCGTCGCCCTCTTCCACTCGCGGTTCGGCTTCACCTCCGCCTGGCGGCAGCTCGTCGCCGTCGGCAACGGCACCGGGCTGCGGGCGCACGCGCTCCTGCTCGGCACCACGGCCACGCTGTTCGCGCTGATCATCGGTACGAGCACCGGCCTGTTCGGCTCGCAGCCGGCGCCTTCCGGCGGAGCCGTCGGAGTCGGTCTGGTCGTCGGGTCGCTGCTCTTCGCCGTCGGGATGCAACTCGGTGGCGCCTGTGCCTCGGGCACCCTCTTCGCGGTCGGCTCGGGGCAGACCTCGGTGCTGCTGACCCTCGGCGGGTTCATCGCGGGTGCCACGCTCGCCGCCTGGCAGTTCGACCTGTGGAAGGACCTTCCCGCCTGGGAGCCCGTCGTCCTCTCCGACCACATCGGCTGGTTCGGCTCGTGGGCGGTGACGATCGCCGCGCTGCTGCTGGTGGTCGTGGTCACGCGACGCGTCCAGGCCCGGCGCAACCCGCCTCCCCTCGGCGCCGTACCCTCGGCTCGCACCGCGCTCGTGCGGGCCGTCCGCGGCTCCTGGCCACTGGCCGCCGGCGCCCTGGCGCTGGCCGTGCTCGGCGCGGGCGTGCTTCTGGTCTCCGGCGGCGCCTGGGGCGTCACGAGCGCCTTCAGCCTGTGGGGATCGGAGCTGGTGGGCGTACTGGGCGGCCATCCTGAGAACTGGACCTGGTGGCGGCAGGAAGGCAACGCGGAGATGCTGGCGGGCCCGGTCCTGGCCGACAAGACCAGTCTCACCGACATCGGCATCATGATCGGTGCGGCGGTGGCCGCCGCGCTCGGCGGTACCTGGGCCCTGCACCGTGGCATCCCCTGGCGCACGGCCGTCGCGTCGGTGCTCGGCGGTGTGCTGATGGGTGTCGGGGCCAGGCTGGCGGGAGGCTGCAACATCGGTGCCTACCTGGCGGGCGTCTCCTCGGGCAGCCTGAGCGGCTGGCTGTGGGGAGCCGTCGCACTCGTCGGTACCTGGGTCGGGCTCAAGCTGCGCCCCCTGTTCGGCCTGGGCAACCCCAAGCCGGGCGACGGCGTCTGCTGAACACCCGAGGCTGCCACGTCGGACCGGCTGCCGCCCGGGAGCGGGGACCGGCTCGGAGCCTGGCCGCCGGTACCAGCCGCCGCCGGAGGCCCCCAGCGGCAGCGCGCGGTCCGCGGCCGGGGGCCTCCTCTACGATCATCCCCGTGTGCGCAAACGTCATAGTCGCGGAAGACGACGCGAAACAGGCCGAGTTGGTCCGCCGCTACCTCGAACGTGAGGGCCACGCGGTCACGGTGGTGTCCGACGGCCTCGCCGCCCTGGAGCAGGCCCGGCAGGGGGCGCCTGACCTGCTCGTCCTCGACGTGATGATGCCGCGGGCGGACGGCTTGGACGTGGTCCGCATCCTTCGCGCCGAGGAAAGGGACGTGGCGGTCCTCATGCTGACCGCCCGGGCGACGGAGGACGATCTGCTGCTCGGGCTGGACCTGGGCGCGGACGACTACATGACCAAGCCCTACAGCCCGCGGGAGCTCATGGCGCGCGTGCGCACGCTCCTGCGGCGTACCCGGAGCCCCCGGCGGGACGGAGGACCCGAGGACGGGCAGGTGCTGCGGGTGGGGACTCTCGCCGTCGATCCCGTTCGTCACGAGGTGGCGGTCGACGGTGTGGGGGTCGAGTGCACTCCGGGGGAGTTCCGGCTCCTCGAGGCGATGGCCGCCGAGCCCGGACGCGTCTTCACCCGTGAGCAACTGCTGGCCGAACTCCACGGGTTCGACCGGTACATCAGCAGCCGGACGGTCGACGTGCACATCATGAACCTCCGTAAGAAGATCGAACGCGCGCCCCGGCGCCCGGTCCGGCTGCTCACCGTCTTCGGAGTCGGCTACAAACTCATGGACCCGCTGAAGGGGGTCCCGCGTGCCCCGGCGCACTGAGCCCGGCGGGCAGCGCCTGCGGCTGCCGTTGCGCAAGAGCCTCCTCGGCAGGCTGCTCGCGGTGTCGGCGCTCGTCGCGGCCTGTTCGGTCGCCGCGACCGCGTGGCTGGCCGTACAGACCACGTCCGGTGCGATCGAGCAGGAGCAGGGCCGCAATCTCGCCGCCGACACCCGTGTCCTCGACGCCCTGCTCGCCTACGCGGCCGAACACCCCACCTGGGACGGCGCAGGTGCCACCGTGGACGAGCTCGCCGACGATTCCGGCCGGCGGATCACGCTGACGACGCAGAGCCGGGAGATACTCGCGGACTCCGCCGGCTCCTCCCCGCCGCCGGCTCTGCCTCCCCAGGCATCGGCGGTCGTCGACCCGCTGTCCGTCGCCGCCGTGTCCTCCGGACCGGAGGCGGTGGCCGGGTCCGTGACGGTCGCGGCACCGGGCACGGACGGGGAGCAGCGCTCCGGGAACGACCGGGTCGACCCGCGGGCCGTCGGCCCGTTCAGGCTGTCCGAGGCAGAACGTACGTCGTTGAGACGCACCGCGCAGGAGGCGGTGCAGTGCCTCAGCCGGTCCGGGATCGCCTCGGATGTGGTGGAGGGACCGAGCGGGCGGCCCCGGATCCAGGTCGTGGGCAACGATCCGGAGCGCGTACGCGGCAGCCGGTGCTCGACGGACGCCCTGGACCGGCCCACCGCCACCGAGGCCAAGGCGCTCACGGAGCTGAACGAACTCGTCAACGCCTGCCTGGACCGGCAGGGGCGCGAAGCCGTCCGCCTTGATCTCGACCTCTCCTGGAACTCGGGCGAGGAGGCCTCCCAGGCGTCGGCCGTGCCCGAGCCGACTCCGGTTCCGGTTCCCAGCATCAGTGTTCCGCAGGAGCCCACGCCGACAGCGGTCGCGACTCCCGCGCCCCTCGACAGCGAGAACGACCGCGACATCGCCTCGTGCGTGGGCATCGCCCGCCAGGAGCAGCTCAGTTCGTATGTCGCCTCACCCGCACTGCTGTTCATCAGCGATCCGGGAGGCGGAGCCGTCCCCGGCTTCGAGCTGTCCCCCGCGAACACGGCGAAGATCACCGGGGTCGCGGCCCTCGTCCTCGCGCTCACCGTCGGCGCCTCGGTCCTCGCCGGAGTCCGGCTCGTGCGGCCCCTGCACGCGCTCACGGGAGCGGCCCAGCGCATGCGGGACGGGGAGGCCCCGTCGCAGGTGGTGGTCGCCGCGGACAACGAGATCGGCCGGCTGGCGGCCGCCTTCAACGACATGTCGGCACATCGCGCGCGGCTGGAGGAACAGCGCAAGGTGATGGTCAGCGATGTCGCGCACGAACTGCGCACCCCCCTGAGCAACATCCGAGGATGGCTCGAGGGGGCCCAGGACGGTATCGCCGACGCGGACGCGACGTTCGTCTCCTCGCTCCTGGAGGAGGCGCTGCAACTGCAGCACATCATCGACGACCTCCAGGACCTGTCGGCGGCCGACGCCGGCGCCTTGCGCCTGCACCCCGAGCCCGTACGGATCGAGGAACTGCTCACCCATGTCGTGGCGGCCCACCAGGCGCAGGCCGACGCGGCCGGGGTCGGCCTCACCGTGGCCGCCCCGGACGGGCAGGAACCGGTTCCCGAACTCGCGGCCGACCCGGTCCGGCTGCGGCAGGCGATCGGCAACCTGGTGTCGAACGCCGTACGCCACACCCCGGTCGGCGGGCGGGTGACGCTGCGGTCGTACACGACCGGGTCCGGCGGGGCGGACGAACGGGTGGTGGTGGAGGTCGCGGACACCGGCAGCGGCATGGCGCCGGAGGACCTGCCGTACGTCTTCGACCGCTTCTGGCGTGCGGAGAAGTCACGCAGCCGGCGCACCGGGGGCAGCGGCCTGGGGCTGGCGATCGTCCGCAAACTCGTAGAGGCACACGGCGGCACGACCGCCGTGGCCAGCACGGTGGGCCAGGGGTCGGTGTTCACCCTGCGGCTCCCGCCGGCCGGCCCTGATCCGATGAACACGGTGGTCTGACAGCTTCCTCACAACTTCGCTCCAGTCTGTGGGCAAGCCCGGCGCCCGACGCGCATCAGTGCGCGGGCACCACCAACGCCGAGCTGGAATCGGAGTTCTTCATGTCCCTTCGTCCCACCCTGCGCACCGCAGTCCTCGCCGCCGCCGGCCTCGGAGCGGTCCTGCTTCCGTCCGCCGTGGCCGTCGCCGACACCTCGCCCACGCCGGCGCCCGCCAGGAGCACCGCGAGCCAGAGTCCCACCCCCGCGCCCGGCGGCGCCGAGCCCACCGAGGCGGCCGCTCCGGTCCCGGCGGAGTCCGTGCCGGCAGGCACGGTGCCGCGGGGCGGCGTCGACGCCGGGGAGCGTCCGACGCAGGGCACCGACGGCACCGCGCTGTACGGTCCCGCGGCCGGCGCGGTGCTGGTCGCGGGCGCCGGTGTCCTCGTGCTCCGCCGCCGGTCCGCCGCCCGGCGCAACGGCTGACCCCCACGGTGGCGCCGCCCCCACCCGGGGGTGGCGCCACCCGCCGTTCGTCCTCCCGCTCCCACTCGCCCACCGCACGGAGAACTCATGCCCCTCACACCGCACTCGTCCAGGCCGGGTGCCGTGGCCATGGCCGCAGCCGGTCTGCTGCTCGCCACTGTCACCGGCTGCGGAGCGGGCGACGCGCCCGAGCCCTCCGCCAGGACGGCGTCGCACGCACGCGCCGTGCCGGAAGCGCCCAAGGCGCCGGCGCCTACGCGGCTGACGGTCCCGTCGCTGGGGATAGACAGCGAACTGCTGCGGCTGGGCCTCAACGAGGACGGCACGGTCGAGGTCCCGCCGGCCGAGAAGGGCATGACGGCCGGCTGGTACGCGGGCGGTGCCGTGCCCGGAGAGCCCGGTGCCGCGGTACTCATCGGTCACAACGACACACGGTTCGGCGAGGCCGTCTTCCACGACCTGCACACGATCGGCGTAGGCGAGGGCATCACCGTCTACGGCGGTGAGGGCAAGGAGGCTCACTTCACGGTCACCGGCACGGAGACGGTCCGCAAGAACGCGTTCCCCACCGAGAAGGTCTACGGGGCCACCGACGAGCGTGTGCTTCGGCTGATCACGTGCGACGGGGCGTTCGACGCGGCCGGCCACCCCGTCGACAACCTCATCGTGTACGCCACGCTGCGCTGACGGGGGAGCGAGGCGCACCGAGCGCGGGAGGCGTGCGGACTCCCCTCCCGCCGCTCACGCGCCGGTCCGCGTCGTACTGCCGACCGGTGCCCGCAGTGGTCACGGCTCCGGTGTCACCCGCCCGTCCTCGGTGGAGCATGCTCCACACGGGTGACGGCGACAAGGGCCAGATCGTCGGTCAGGACCCCGTCGGTATGGGTGTGGACCGCCCGGGTGAGCCTCTCCACGACAGCCGGTGGCCCCTGGCGCCACGACTGGCGGAGGTCCTCGTGGGGTGCGTAGAACCGTCCCTCGGAGTCACGGGCCTCCAGGAGGCCGTCCGTGCACAGCAGGAGCAGGAGCAGGTGGCCGGGGCCGAAGGGACGGGACTCGTCGTTCCACAGGCCGGTGTCGAACTCGCCGAGACCCAGAGGCAGTCCGGGATGTTCGGGCTCCCAGACCTGCAGGGAACTGTCACTCACCAGGAACGCCGGACAGTGCCCGCGGCTGATGAGACGTACCTCTGTACCGTCGTCCGGGATCTGGGCGATGGCCGCTGTGATGAAGTGTTCGCCGCTCACGGTGGTCTCACCGCTGACCGCGGCGGTCTCCCGGGTGTGCCGGGTGACGGCCTCGTCGAGGTGGCGGGCCAGCTCCGACAGGGTCGGGGTGTGGTGCGCGGCTTCGTGGAAACTGCCCACCAGGGCGGCGACGCCGGGAATGGAGTTCAGCCCCTTGCCGCGGACGTCACCGATGAGCAGGCGCACACCGTACGGGGTGTGCTCCGCCGCGTAGAGGTCGCCGCCGACGGACGCCGCGGCGGACGCCGCTTCGTAGCGGACCGCGATCCAGGTGTCCCCCCACCACGCCCGTACGGGCGGGAGCACGGCGCGCTGGGCGCTCTCCGCCACCCGTTCGGCTCCCTGGAGCCGGCGTCGGAGGGACAGCCGCAGCCGGCACAGGGGAACGGACGCCCAGGCGAGGACCACCATGGAGACGTAGTCGACCACGGCGTGACCGCCGTCGGACGAGAGGTGTCCCGCGAAGAGAAGGACCAGCCCGGCCAGACTGTTGAGGACGGCCACTCCGACCACGGCCCGCAGCGAGTACACGCAGGACGCGATCATGGAGCTGAGGATCAGGAACACGTCTCCGCTGAAGGCTCCCGGAGTGGGGAGGTCGATCGCCAGCGCGAGTGCCACCAGCGCCAACGGTGCGAGCCGTGCCCACCGTGGGAGCAGGTCGCTCTCGTTCGCCGGTGCGTGCGACATCAGCCCTGTCGTGGTGCGGTACGGGCTCACGGCATCGCCTCCGGGGTGCAACGGGCAGGTCGCCGCCACAGGCAGGCCCGTCCGCGTCCTCCCTCGACCTTGGAGCCGGAAGCTCCTTCCCGCACTCGGAAGCCGGGCGTCCACGAGCGGACGAGGGGTGCGGCCTCCTCGGAGGTCTCCGGCCCGCCGCAACTCTTGACGAGTACGCGTACGCAGGCCAGAAGTTCTCGCCCGACACCGGCCACAACACGGGCTACGACCACTCGGACACCCACATCAGGGGCTTCTCCACGTGGCCGGGAGGCCAACAAGGAGTACCTCGCCGACGGCTTCGCGCCTCACATCAAGGGCCGTGCCCATGTGGAGCCGGGCGACTCCGACTACGACCACGGGGCCTCCGCGACACTGGAGTACGCGCTGACCGGGCGTTCGGTGAGGGACCCGGCGTCGCCGGTTCCCACGCCCGACGGGTTGCGAGGCGTTCGCGTGATCGGTTAGTCGAAGCGCTTCGATCCAGGCCTCCGGTGAGTCGGCTCGCCCCTCAGGATGTCGCCCGGGCGCAGGATCCGGTCCCCGCACGCTCGGTCTTCGTGCGGAATCCGTGTGTTCGGTAGAGACTCTTGACGTTCCTCCGAACGGCTGCCATCGTCGAAGCGCTTCAACGATCATGGCCTTGGGACTCGGTCCTGGCCCCAGCTCCGAGGACGGACCATGGCGTTCTTCGACAATCCCGTGATACCCGGCTTCAGCCCGGATCCGAGCATCTGCCGCGTGGGCGAGGACTACTACGTGGCCACGTCCAGTTTCGAGTACGTACCGGGGGTGCCGCTGTGGCACAGCCGGGACCTCGTGCACTGGCGGCTGGTCGGACACGCGCTGGACCGGCCCTCGCAGTTGACGCTTCCCGAGACGGCCCCGTCCTCGTGCGGGGTGTACGCGCCCACGCTTCGGCACCACGACGGACGCTTCTGGATGATCACGACCGTAGTCGCCGATGCGGGCACCGTCCTGGTGACCGCCGAGGATCCCGCGGGGCCGTGGTCGGAACCCGTGCCGGTCGGTATACCCGGCATCGACCCCGATCTGGCCTGGGACGAGGAGGGGCACTGCTGGTGCGTGTTCTCCCACGACGGTATCCGCGGGGTGCGCATCGATCCCAGGACGGGCGAGCTGCTCGGCGAACCGGTGGAGATGTGGTCGGGCAGCGGGCTCCAGTACCCCGAGGGCCCGCACCTCTACCAGGTCGGCGGCTGGTGGTATCTGCTGTTGTCGGAGGGCGGGACGGAGCGCGGGCACGCGATGTCCGTGGCCAGGGCCCGCTCTCTGCAGGGACCCTTCGAACCGCACCCGGGCAACCCCGTGCTGTCCCACCGCAGTACAGGTCACCCGGTGCAGAGCACCGGCCACGGCGACCTGGTGCAGGCGCACGACGGAACGTGGTGGATGGTGCTCCTGGGCACCCGGCCCCGTGGGGACACCCCGGGGTTCCACGGTATGGGCCGGGAGACATTCCTGGCTCCCGTGAGGTGGGAGGACGAGTGGCCGCTGCCGGGGCCGCTGGAACTCCGCGCCCCCGCCCCGGGACTGGTCCCGCACCCCTGGCCCGCCGAGCCGGATCGCGACGACTTCGGCTCCGGCGCGCTCGCGCCGTGCTGGGTCTCCCTGAGGAGCCGCGATCCCTCCGCTGTCCGACTGGACGAGCAGCCGGGCCACCTGGTGCTGCACGCCCGTGCGGACGGGCTGGACCAGCCCGGCGCGGTGTTCGTGGGACGGCGCCAGCGTGCTGCGGACTGCAGTGCCCGGACGCGGATCGACACCGGCCGAGGAGGCCGTGGCGGCCTCGCCGTACGGCTCGACGAGGCGCATCACTACCAGGTGGAGACGGAAGAGGGAGTGGTGCGTGCGGTCGCCCGCATCGGCCCGGTGCGTCAGACCGTGGCCGAGCGGGCCGTGCCGACGGGCCCTCTGACACTGCGGGTCGACGTGACCACCACGGGCGTCCTGCCGCCCACGGTCACCGTACGTCCTGCGGACCCCGACGCCGCGGCGCCGTCCGGCCTCCGCGTCGGCGGCCCCGACACCCTCCGCCTGGGGTACGAGACGGACGACGGATCTTTCGAGATCCTCGCCGAACTCGACGGCCGTTACGTGACCACGGAGGTAGCGGGTGGATTCACCGGCCGAGTCCTCGGCATGTACGCGACCCGGGGCGCCCCGGCGTTCGACTGGTTCGAGCTGCGGCCCGCCTGACGGAGCCCCAGGGCCACGCCCCGCCCGCCGTCCGGGCGTGGCGGGGCGTGGGAGAGGGTGTTCAGCGAGCCAGGGTGGTCTCCAGCCACTGCAGGATCTCGGGCGTGACCGGGTCGGTGAGGTCGGCGAACTCCTCCTGCTTCTTGAGGAACTTCGCCACGTAGGGACAGACCGGAACGATCCGCCCACCCGAGGACCGCACGTCGCTCAACGCCTCCCGTACGAGGACGGAGGCCAGTCCCCGGCCCGCGAAAGCGTCATCGATCTCGGTGTGGAAGAACACGCGCTGCCCGTCGCGGTCGCGGTAGGCGGTGAACCCCGCCCTTTCTCCGTCGACCAGGATCTCGTAGCGGTGCCTGGCGTCCACGTTCCGGACGATCGGGGTGGTGGCCTGGTTCATCGTGTGCTGCCTTTCGGGCGGGTCGGGTTGCCACGCGGTGCGATGGTGGCATTGGGGAGGGCCGGGGCGGGGATACGGTCGCCGGGGTAGCCGTCGACATGACCGAAGCGGCCGGAGCCGGCCTCCCAGTCCTGCCGCGCCTCGACGATGTCCTCATGGCTACGGCCCACGAAGTTCCACCACATGACGATCCGTTCCCCGAACGGGGTTCCGCCCACGAGCACCGCCCGAGCGGGCGCGTCCGTCTCGTTGACCAGGGTCACCTCTGCGTTCCCCGGGCCGAGGTAGCCCAGTTCGCCACCGCGCAGCAGCGTCCCGTCCGTGCGGATGTCCCCCTGGTCGACGAGGAGGCCGTGTTCGAAGGCGGGGTCGGTGTCCAGGGTCGTGGTGGAATGCGGGGCGAGAACGATCTCGGCACCGAGCAGTGGGGTGAAGGTGGGGACCGGCGAGGTGTCTCCGGCGAGGGATCCGAGGAACACCCTGATCACGGCTCCGTCCTGGCGGACCGGCTCCGGCGCATGGTGCCGGAAGTCGCGCCCCGTGTCCCGGTGTCCTTCAGGAAGCGCCACCCACAGCTGGACGCCGTGCAGAACCGTGGTTCCGGGGGTGGAGACCTCCGTGTGGCTGATTCCGTGACCACCGGTCATGAGGTTCAGCTCTCCTGGGCGCACGAAGGCGTGGCTCCCCATGCTGTCGCGGTGCTCGATCTCCCCGCTGAACAGCCAGCTGACGGTCTGCAGGCCGATGTGCGGATGCGGGGCCACATCCATTCCGCCCGTCTCGGCGACGTCGTCGGGACCGTAGTGGTCGATGAAGCACCAGGCCCCGATGAGCGTGCGGGCTCTCTGCGGCAGCGTGCGCCGCACCGTCATCGCCCTCGGGCCGCCCAGCGGCACGTCGCGTGGTGTCAGCACGTCGACGCCGGTGCCGAGGGCCGGCTCCCGGTCACCGGCGGCCGTGCGCGCGGTGTCCCGGCCCATGCCGACTCCGCTCATCGCGGGACCCCCTGCGCGACAACGGTGCTTTCATGTTCAACAATCATGCTTGATGATAAGCCGTCGCCCGTTCGGGCGAACGGCACGACGAGGGGCGGCACGCCCTGGTGAGGAGTCCGGAGTGAACGGTACGGAGGCAGTCCGTGCGGAGAAGCGGGTCTACGTCGACAAGCAGAGCCCGAAGGCCTACCACGCCCTGACGGCCACGGCCGAAGCGGTGCGCGCGGTGGCCCAGGAGGCGGGGCTGGACCGCACGCTGGTCGAACTCGTCAACCTCCGGGTGTCACAGATCAACGGCTGCGCGTACTGCCTGGACGTCCACACCCGGGCCGCGCTGCGTGCGGGCGAGACGGCTCAGCGGCTCGGAGTGCTGGCAGCCTGGCGCGACACCGAGGTCTTCACCCCGCAGGAGCGTGCCGCCCTCGCGCTGGCCGAGGCGACGACGCACCCCGCGGACGCCGCCCTTCAGGAGGACGCCTACGCCGCGGCACGCCAGACCCTGTCGGACGACGAGACGGCCGCCGTGGTCTGGGTGGCCGTCACCATCAACGCGTTCAACCGGGTCTCGATCATGAGCAAGCACCCCGTCCGCGGTGTCCCCAGGCAGTGAGGTGACCAGCATGACCGCCGTCCCGGGGCGCTGCTGCGGTTCCTCGCGCCCCGGAGAGGCCCTGCGGAACGCGCGTCCCCAGGTGAAGGTCCACCGCCACGGGGGCCGCACGTCCTGGGTGTCGGACAGCGAGTGAACAGAGCGGCCGGCCCTTGCGTCCACGTGCCCGCCCGGAACGGAACGGCCTGACAGGAGCCGAGGGCTTCCCGCCGCACCGGTGCTCTGCGTGCCGCAGCCTGCCGTCGCCGACGGGAAGACGCCGGGCTGCGGCGGCTTCCTGATCCGGATCCCTCCTTTCCGTCCGCCGACCGGGTGAACTCCGCTCCGACAGGGCCGTGTGCCGGGCAGGCATAGGGGCATCCGCGAACCTCGCGGCCGGAAGCACCGGTGGACGCGCGAGCGGACAACCGGGCGAAAGGGGCTCTCCATGCTCGGTCCACGGGCGACGCGGGCGGGCACCGGCGGGATCGCCGGACCCCACCCCGGCTCCGGCGCGGGCACAGGCCCAGGCCCGGCCCCGCACACTGCCGCAGAGGCGGCCGCGGCCGTGGACGCCGTCCTCGCGGAGTACCTGCGGACCAGGCTGCGGGAAGCCAGGCGCGTCGACCCCGTGTTCGCCGAGGAGGTGGCCTCCCGGGTCGCCACATTCGTCCTGCACGGCGGCAAAAGGCTGCGGACGGCCTTCGTCTGGTGCGGCTGGCTCGCCGCCGGAGGCGCCGGAGACCCCCGGACCCCGCTGCGCATCGGCGCCGCACTGGAACTTCTGCAGGCCTGCGCGCTGGTGCACGACGACGTCATGGACGAGTCGCCGGTACGCCGGGGCGCGCCCGCCGTGCACGCGGATTTCGCACGCGTGCACAAGGCGGGCCGCATGCGCGGTTCCGCCGCGTCCTACTCGGCCACCGCCGCGGTGCTCGCCGGGGACCTGGCGCTGGCGTGGGCCGACGATCTGCTCACCGAGACCGCGCTGGCGTCCCCGTACGGCGAACAGCTTCACCGGGAGTGGCAGGCGATGCGCGGCGAGATGGTCGCCGGCCAGTACCTGGACATGCGGGCACAGGCGACGGGTTCGTCCGACACCGCCCAGGCCAGGAACATCGCGACGCTCAAGAGCGCGCTCTACACCGTGGAGCGTCCGCTCGCCCTGGGGGCGTCCCTGGCCGGGGCGGATGTCCGCGTCACGGACGGGCTGCGGTCCGCCGGACGGTGCGCCGGACTCGCCTTCCAGCTCCGTGACGACCTGCTGGGCGCGTTCGGGGATCCGGCCGTGACGGGGAAGCCCGCAGACGAGGACCTGCGCGGACGCAAACTCACCTACCTCCTCGCCGTCGCTCTCCGGCGCGCCGCCGAGTCGGGAGACACCGATGCTCTGGCCGTGCTCGGCCCCGAGGGGGTCACAGGTGGCGGAGGAACGGTCGACCGGATGCGCGCCGCCCTGGAACGTACGGGCGCGCGGGTGCTGGTGGAGGAGGAGATCGCCGAGCTCTCGGCGTCGAGCCTGAGCCACTTCGCGTCCGTCGGCGCGGACGCCCGGGCCCGGCGGGAATTCGCCGCCCTGGTGGCCAGGGCCGTGGGCACCGGCCCCGTCCGGGACGGGGAGGGCGGATGAGAACCGTGTCCGGCCCCACGGACCACGTGGTGGTGATCGGCGCCGGACTGTCCGGCCTCGCGACCGCCCTCCATCTCCTCGGCGCCGGACGGCGGGTGACCGTGGTCGAACGGCACGCCGGGCCCGGAGGACGTGCGGGACGGCTCGAACTCGGCGGATACCGGGTCGACACCGGGCCGACGGTGCTGACCATGCCGCACCTGGCCGACGAGGCCTTCGCCGCCGTAGGGGACAGTCTTCACCGGAGGGTGGAGCTCGTCCCGCTGCACCCGGCCTACCGGGCCCGCTTCGCGGACGGCAGCGGCCTGGACGTCCACACGGACGGCGACGCCATGGAGGCCGAGGTACGGAGGTTCGCCGGGGGGACGGAGGCTGCGGGGTACCGCCGGCTGCGCCGCTGGCTGGAGAAGCTCTACCAGGCACAGATGCACCGCTTCATCGACACCAACTTCGACTCGCCCTTCCAGCTCCTGCATCCGGACCTGGCCCGGCTGGCGGCCCTGGGGGGCTTCGGCCGGCTCGATCCGCAGATCGCCAGATTCCTCTCGGACCCCCGGCTGCGCAGGGTGTTCTCCTTCCAGTCGCTGTACGCGGGAGTCGCCCCGGCCCGGGCGCTCGCCGCCTACGCCGTCATCGCCTACATGGACACGGTCGCGGGCGTCTGGTTCCCGAAGGGCGGCATGTACGCACTGCCCCGGGCGATGGCGGACGCCGCCACCGACGCCGGAGGCGAGTTCCGCTGGTCCGCGGAGGTGAGCGCACTGGAACGGTCGGCGGGGCGCGTCCGGGCCGTACGGCTGGAGTCGGGTGAACGGATCGCCTGCGACGCGGTCGTCCTGACACCGGACCTGCCCGTCGTCCACCGCCTCCTGGGCCGGACGCCACGCCGGCCCGTGCCGCTGCGCCACGCGCCGTCGGCCGTGATCCTGCACGCCGGCACGGACCGTACCTGGCCGGAGCTGGCGCACCACACGCTGTCCTTCGGCGCGGCCTGGGAGCGCACATTCGACGAACTCACCCGGACCGGGCGGCTGATGAGCGACCCGTCGCTGCTCATCACCCGTCCGACGACGCACGACCCGTCCCTCGCGCCGCGCGGCCGGCACCTGCACTACGTCCTGGCCCCGTGCCCCAACACCACCGCCGGCTACTCGGCGGGTGCCTGGCGCGGCCTGGGACCGCGCTACCGGGACAGTCTGCTGGCGGAGCTGGAACGCCGGGGGCTCCACGGCTTCGAGGCGTCGATGGAACGGGAACTGCTGGTCACGCCGATGGACTGGGCGGCCCAGGGGCTCGCCGCGGGGACCCCCTTCTCCGTGTCGCACACCTTCGCGCAGACCGGCCCCTTCCGGCCCCGCAACCTCGTACGCGGTCACGACAACGTCGTCCTCGCCGGATGCGGAACCACACCCGGGGTGGGCGTGCCCACCGTCCTCGTCAGCGGCAAGCTCGCCGCCGCCCGCATCACGGGCCCTCCCCGCGCTACGGGTGCGCGCCGTCGTCCCCCCGTCACCGAAGGGCATGCCAGATGAACCGACGTGAACTGGACGCCGCAGGGATCACCGGGCCCGACCTGCGCGCCGCCTACGCCCGGTGCCGCCAGCTCAACGCGCAGCACGGCCGGACGTACTTCCTGGCCACCCGGCTGCTGCCCGTCGAACGCCGCTGCGCGGTGCACGCGCTGTACGGCTTCGCCCGGTGGGCCGACGACATCGTGGACGACCTGGACCGCAGGCAGCCCACCGGGGAACGCGACCGTCTGCTGCGTCTGCTGGAGAACGACCTGGCCCACGCACTCCGCACGGGAAGCGGTGACGAGCCCGTGGTCAGGGCAGTGTCGGACACCGCCCGGCGCTACGCCATCGACCACGCCCTGTTCGCCGACTTCATGGCGTCCATGCGCAGCGATCTCACCGTCACCGACTATCCGACGTACGCCGATCTGCGGGCCTACATGCACGGTTCGGCAGCGGTGATCGGCCTCCAGATGCTGCCCGTGCTCGGGGCGGTCGTGGCCAGGGAGAAGGCGGCTCCGCACGCGGCCGCCCTCGGTGTGGCCTTCCAGCTGACCAACTTCCTGCGGGACGTGGGCGAGGACCTGGACCGCGGGCGCGTCTACCTGCCGGCGGACCTGCTCGGCGCCCACGGCGTGGACCGGCCCCTGCTGGAGTGGAGCCGCCGCACCGGACGTCACGACCCGCGGATCCGGGCGGCCTTCGTGGAGGCCGAGGCGGTGATCCGGGCCGTCTACCGGGAGGCGGCGCCGGGCATCGCCATGCTGGAGCCGCGGGTACGGCCCTGCATCCGTACGGCGTTCGTCCTGTACCGGGGGATCCTCGACGCGATCGCAGCCGACGACCACCGGGTGCTGCACCGGCGTGCCGTGGTGCGGAGGCGCCGGCGGGCCGTCACCGCCGCGGCCGGTGTCGTACGGATCCTGGGAGCACGGATGCGCACCCGGCCGCCCGGCCCGGCGCAGGGAGCGGTCGCCGGAGCGGAGGGCTCCCTCCGGTGAACGGTCCGCGCCGACGGAGGACATGGACGTCACCCCTGCGGGTGCGGCGCGCTCCCCGCTGGGAGCGGCAGACTCCCACCTGGCGTGAGGCGAAGCCCGCACTGATCGCCGAAGCCCTGAAGCGTGCCGCCGCCCGGCCGTCGGGCAACTGGTACGTCGTCGGGGCCTCCCGGGAGATCGGCGGGCGGGACCGCCCGTACGGGCGGACGGTCGCCGGGGTGGAGGTCGTCCTGTGGCGGTCCGGGGCCGGTGCGCTGCACGCCGGGCCGGGGGAGTGCCCCCATCTGGGAGCCCCGTTGCGCGACAGCCGGGTGGCGTGCGGGACGCTCGTGTGCCACTGGCACGGCCTGGCCCTGGACGGCGGGCCGTTCGCCGGATGGGAGCCGTATCCCGTGCACGACGACGGGGTGCTGGTCTGGGTGCGGCTGGACCCGGCCGGTGGCGAAGCTCCGCTGGAACGCCCCGTCGTACCGGCGAGACCCGTACCGGCGGCCGCGGTGGAGGCGGTGTTCACGGCGGTGGGCCGGTGCGAACCCGAGGACGTGGTCGCCAACCGGCTGGACCCCTGGCACGGTTCCTGGTTCCACCCGTACGCGTTCGTCGGACTGAGGGTGACCGGCACTCCCGAGGACGCCGGGGACGACGCGTTCGCCGTCGACGTCTCGTTCAAGGTCGCCGGACGGCTGGTGGTTCCGGTGCGGGCGGTGTTCACCGCGCCCGGACCGCGCACGGTGGTCATGCACATCACGGACGGCGAGGGCTCCGGGTCGGTGGTGGAGACCCACGCCACGCCGCTCACCCCACCCGGTGCGACGGCCCCGCGGACGGCCGTGGTCGAGGCCGTCGTCGCGGCCTCGGACCGGCGGGGCTTCGCCCTGGCGCGAGCCGTCGCGCCCGCGCTGAGGCCGTTGATGCGCCGGACGGCCGGCCGGCTCTGGCGCGACGACCTGGCCTACGCGGAGCGCCGCTGGGCGCTGCGGAGCACCGGGCGCTTCCCCGGCTGAGCGTCAGTGCCTCGCGGCCATGCCCGCGAGGGTGCGCAGGACACGGGAGCGCCCGGCGCGCGGGACGGTCCAGAGCACCTGCCCCCGGACGCCCCAGCCGGCGAGGAGCGCGTTGGCCGCCAGGAATCCCGAGGTCGCCGCGCGCTCCATCAGAGCCACGGGCAGGCCGGTGCGGACCAGGTCGCCCGCCAGTGTGACGCGAGGGTGGGGCGTGCGCACGCCCGGACGCCGGTGGTAGCCGCCCACGGTGAAGACGGGGCAGTCCGCGCGCCACTCGTGACGGGCGTCGACGGCTTCGGCGTCCGCGGTCTCGGGATAGATCTCGTGCAGCCGGTCGAGCATCCGGCGCTGTACCTCCTTCGGTTCGGCGCCCTCGTCGACGGCGTAGGCGTGCAGTTCGACCACGGAGCCGCCCGTCCGCGCGGCCCAGCGGGCGGACTCGCCTTCCCAGCGGTCGAGGACGCTGACGTTGTCGAGCCCGTCGAAGCCGCTGGTGCCGAGGAACCCCGCGCGGTCCTCGCGCACGGGGCGGTCGAGCCAGAGCCGTGACACGAGGAACGGCGGTGCGGTGCGCAGGGCCGCGATGTCCGCGCGCCACGAGGCGTCCCCCAACTGCTCGGACGCGGAGACGACATGGCGAAGGCCGTCCGTGTCAAGGGCGAGGACGACGGCCTGGTGGCGGTCGGCCGCCCCTTCGGTCTCCACGGTCAGGTCCCCCTCGGCGGCCGGGCGGAGACGGTGGACAGGAGTGCCGGTGCGCACCTCGGCGCCGAGCCGGCCCAGATAGCCGCCCAGAGGTTCCCAGAGCGCCTGGGGGAACGGGTCGCGCGGCACGTCGAAGAGGAGGCCCTCGGACGACCCGAGGAAGTAGATGTGGAACATCAGCAGCAGTTCCGCGGCCGACAGCTCGCGCGGGTCGGCGAAGAAGCTGCGGGAGAACACCTCGAAGGCCAGGTGGTGGGCCGCCTCGGGGAAGTTGATGCGGCGCAGGAAGTCCTCGGCGCTGATCCCGTCGAACCGCTCGTACACCTCGGGGACCCGCACGTCCAGGAGGGGCAGGGCCTCGCGGGGGTTCATCGCGGCGAGGTCGCGCCAGCCGAACGACGGGCTGAGCGCGACGAATCCGAGCGCGCTCCACGGTGGGGTCCTCGGCACGCGGGCGAACCCGTCCGCCATGCCGTCACGGTGCAGGAGGGGGTAGTCCGGCAACGGGGTGAGCGACGCGAGTCCGGGATCCGTACGACGCAACAGCCCGCGCAGGTTGTAGTACTGGCGGAAGAAGGCGTGGAAGCCGCGGCTCATCGTCGCCCCCGACCCGTCCGCCAGACGGACGGGCCAACCGGCGAGCCGGCCGCCGAGGGAGTCCCCCTTCTCGTACAGCGTCACGCGGACACCGCGCTCGGCGAGTGCGGTCGCCGCCGCGATGCCGGCGATGCCGCCGCCGATCACCGCCGCCGATGGTGCGTCGCCGGTGAGGCGCTCGAGCCCCGGTCGGGGCACGAGCACCTCCGCCCGGCGGTCGCGTCCGTGCCGGGCGGCGCCGGACCGGTGCCCGCGGGCTCTCATGACGCCTCGGGACCGGTGGATCCGGCTCCTCGCCGGGCGAGGAACACGTGGACGATCCCGGCCTGCCAGCCGCTGACGGGAACGGTCCGCACGAACGGGAATCCGGCCCTGGTCATCCGCTGTGCGAAGACGGGCGCCGTGTCGAACGTCAGGACGCTGCGCCAGAGGTGGTGGTACAGCTCGCGGTTTCCTGTCAGCGTGCCCACCGGGACGATGACACCCCGGCAGACCGTGTTCCACACGGCCCGGTGCACCGCTGAGCCACTGAGGCTGTACTCGTGGACCAGCAGGCGGCCGCCGGGACGCAGCAGGGAGCGCACGGCCCCGAGGACCTCGCCGGGTACCGCGACGTTGCGGAACAGGTAGGCGGCGAAGACGGCGTCGTACGAACCGTCGTCATCGGTGACGGCGAGGTCCTCCGCGGACCGGTGCAGGAAACGGACGTTCGGCGGCCAGCGTTTCGCGCGCGCACGGTCCAGCATGCCGACGGAGGCGTCGACGGCCGTGATCCGGGCATGGGGAGCGGCCCGGAGCAGCGCCCGCGTGGACGCGCCCGTACCGCATCCGAGGTCGAGCACCCGCAGTCCCCTTCCGCCACGGGGCAGCCGCAGGCGGTGCGCCGAGCGGAGGAGACCGGACCGGTAGCCCGGATGCAGCGCGGTGAGCCGGTCGTACGTGTGGGACGCGTGATCGAAGGCGCGCGCCAGGTCGTGGTCCCGCAGGAGGGTCATCGGGGGCTCTCTTCGGATCGGCCGGTGGCCCGGCGGGCGAGGAAGGGGAGTTCGGCCGCGGTACGGAGCATCGGGCCCACGGGCGTACGCAGGCCGATGCCGAACTCCTCCCACGGCGTGCTTCCGCCGTCGAGGAAACGCAGAAGCCGCTCCATGGGGACGCGGCGGAAGAGGTCGGTGAAGAAGCGCGGTCCGTCCACGCGGCCGGTGTCGAGGGCACGGAGCAGCACGGCGTCCATGGCGAGAGCTCTCCGGCCGTGCGGCGGAGGCACGACACCCGAGGATGCACGCAGTGCGGTGGCGATGGCCCGGCTCTGACGCTGCACGGCGGCGAAGGTGTAGCCGGTCGCCGGGCGGGTGGCACCCCCGGCGGCCCCGATACGGAAGGCTGCGCGGCCGGTCCGGCGGGGGAAGCGCGCGTCGGTCATGGGGATGGCGCCCTGCTCCGCCGACTCCACGGTGAAGCGGCCGAGCCGCAGCACCTCCCCGGTGTACTGCAGCAGCGCGGCTTCGTACGCGTCTGTCGTGAGCGGGGTACGGGAGAACTCGGTGTACTCCACCAGAGCACGGTCCGGTGCGAGGGGCAGCACGTAGCCGAACGCGAGTCCGTGGCCGGGCTGCGGGACCCGGAAGTCCATGAGGTCCGCCACTCCCGGATCGAAGCGGGGGACGGCGGTCCGCACGAACCAGCCCCGGAAGTGCTGCAGCAGCAGCGTGCGGTGCGGCGGTGTGTCCCGTACGGGCCGTGAGTCGAAGACGCGTCTGCCGTGCAGGACGAGCGGTTGTCCACCGGCCGTCGTGCAGCGCACTTCGGCACCGTACGGCGCGTCGCGCACCTCGTGTGCCGTGGCACGCAGGACGCGTGCCGCCGGGGACGCCGCCAGCCGGGAGTGGACGAGCCGTTCGAAGGGGCCGGAGCGCACCATGCGGTAGCGCAGGGGTGCGGGGGCCGACTCGATGACGGCGCCGTCCGGCCCTCGCACCCGCAGCCGCTCCCAGGAGGCGACGACGGCCTCCTCGAACTCGCCGGCCCCCGCCTCCCAGTAGCACCACGTGCGTTCCGCCGGGCGCAGCGGTCCGTCGGGTGCCTCGACCAGCGTCACTCCCGTGCCGGTACCGGACAGCCAGTGAGCGAGACAGAGTCCGGCGGCGCCACCGCCCACGACGACGGCGTCGTCCAACCGGCCCTGAACAGGCGCGGTCACCTCCTGGAGGCCCGCGCCGCCGACCGGTCGGCCAGGACCTCGCGTGCCGCCCTGCTGCCGGAGGCCAGAGCCCCCTGCACCGACCCGGTCGCGCGATGGTCCCCGCACACGTACCGGGCTGGTGCGAAACGGGTCGTACGGCTCAGTGGCCAGGGAGGCCGCATAACGGGCAGGGCGCCTTCCACGGTGTAGGCGGCGACCGCGTCCCACCTACTCGTGTCCGTGTCGTACAGCTCGGCCAGCCGCGCGCGGACCGTCTTCTCGGGCGGACCCGAGCCGAGGACGGAGGTGGACACGAGCGCCGTGCCCGGGGGAGCGTAGGTGGGGGTGACCTCGGTGAGGACACAGCTGTTCAGGAGGGCGAGGCCGCTGTCCACGAGCAGGGTCGGCTCGGTCAGCGGTGACCGGTCGGCCGCGTGGTAGTACGTCGTCACCGTACGGCTGTCCGGTACCGGCAGACCGGGCAGCAGCCGGGCGGCGGTGGTGGAGTCGGTGGCCACGACGACGGAGGCGGCCGGCCGCTCACCACCGTCGGCCAGCAGAACACCGTGGTCCGTGACTCCGGCGACGGCCGTGCCGAGCCGAAGCGCGCCCTCCGGCAGCCGGGCGGCGAGCTGGGCCGGCACGGCGCCGATGCCGTGGGCGGGCAGACAGAGCGTGCCCCGCGCCATGCTCCGCCAGACCAGGTGAAGGAAGCGCGCGGAGGTCTCCAGCCCTTCCTCCAGGAAGACCCCGGACAGGAAGGGCCGCAGGAGATCCTCGATCGCGCGCGGCGACAGCCCGGCGCGGACGAGGGCCTCCGACGCGGTGCGGTCGGGCATGTGCCCCAGGCGCCTCGCGGGAAGCAGGACGTCGCGGGCGGTGAGCGCGGCGAGCGCGGCGAGGTCGCGGGCCGCGAGGGCGCGCCCCGGCAGCAGCTGGGCCGCGTCACCCGGCCGCCGGGTCGGGTCGGTGACACGCACCCGTCCCGAGGGCGTCCGGGCGATGAGCCCGGGGGTGAACGGCCGCAGTCGCAGGGCGCGCAGGTCGAGACGCCTCTTCACCTGCGGGTAGGAGGTGTTGAAGACCTGGAAGCCGCGGTCCAGGAGGAAGCCGTCCCTGCGGTCCGTACGCATCCGGCCGCCCACCGCGTCGGACGCCTCCAGCAGCTCGACGCGGAGGCCCGCGCCGCTGAGGTCGAGCGCGCAGGCCAGTCCCGCCAGGCCGGCGCCGACGACGACGGCGTCCGGCGCCGGTGGGTGCTGTCGGTTCGTCATCCGTGCCCCTCGGCTTGGTCCCGTACGGCTGACGGGTTGTCAAGCCGATCACGTTCCGGGCGCCGAAGCCAGCAGCCGCCACGGAGATCGCCTCTTCGGGTGACCCGTGTGCCTGCCCGGGGCGCCGTTCCCCAGGCCGTCAGGAGCCGTCGCGCTTCTTCCGCAGGGAGCCGGGCTTGTGAACGGCGGAGCGGCCGGACTTGTCGCTCTCCACCTCGAACTGAGGATCCTCCTCCGAGGCGTCCACGGTCCGTCCCGCGGCGCTTGTGCGGTCCGTATGCTTCTTGGTCACTTTGCCCGTCACGTTCTGCCCATGGCTCTTCCAGGTGACCTTGTCGCCCTTGCCCAGGCTGTCGTCCTTCTTCGTCACAGCAACCTCCTCGAACGGGCGGCCGATCCCGCCACGCACCCTCCAGCGTCGTGCAGATCGCACCGCCGCGCACCCGCGCGTCCGAGGGGGCGGTGTCCACCGGAACCACCGCGTCACCTTCCGGGCGCCCCGGTGCAGGTGTGCCCAGCCGCGGCGCCCGGCGTGCGACTGGTCCCACCGCGCATCCGGGAGCGGGCCGGAACGCGTCCGGAGGGCCGGCTCAGACGGTCAGGTGGCCCAGAACCGTACGCATCGCGTGACGCACGGCCTCGCGCGATTCATCGGTCCGGTCGACCGTCTCGAAATCGTGATGACCGTTCGGCACGTCGATCACCTGGATGTCCGCCCCGCTCTCGCGCGCCGCGGTGAGGAACTCCTCCACGGTGGCCGCCACAGCGGCCGTCTCGAGCCCGGCACGCACCAGCACGAGAGGCAGGGAACCCGCGGCGGCGACCGCGTTCGCCGGGTGGAAACGGCTGTCCAGCCGTCCCCAGTTCGGCAGAGCCGCCATGACGGGGTAGTTGGCCGCCAGGCAACGCAGCCAGGGTGGGGTCCTTCCCATCCAGTCCGCGGTGAGCGGACCGCTGCCCGAGAAGAACCACAGGGCGACCCGGTCCCCGTCCACCCGCGGATCGGCCCGGACCCGCTCGACCGCTTCCGCCACGTCGGCAGCCGCCGTCGCGTAGTCGGTCACGGCATGCAGGCGGTGGTCGAGAGTCACCCCCACCACGCCCTGGCCGGCGGCGTAGCGGGCGTATCCCACCAGGCCCGGCCAGTCCCGTGGGGTCGGGCGGGCTCCGCGAGGCACCGGGCCGCCGTGGACGAAGACCACCGCCGGGCGCGGGCCACGGGCGTCGGGCGGCAGGTACAGGTCGACGTTGCCGCTGCGCTCACGGGGGAGCTCCGGCACGTCCAGCAGGAACGGCTGCGCCTCTGTGGCGCGCCTCGGAGTCAGGCGGTGTCCCTCGCCGGCCGCTGCCTTCAGCAGTGTCCCGGCCAGTGCGGTGGGGTCGGACAGCATCGGCCAGTGCCCCGTGTGCAGTTCGAAGAAGGTCACCCGGGGGTCGGCGAATGCCTGCAGAGTGGGTTCACCGAAGTCCACCTGCGCCTGGACCATCGCGATGCTCGCACCGTTTCCCGTGCACAGCACCGCGGCCGTGGGAAGCGCTGCCGCCGCACCGGTCAGCGTCAGTGGCCGGAGCAGCGTGCCGAGCGGCTGCGGCGAGGCGAGGGCGGTGAGCCGGTCGAGCGCGGCGTCAGGGATGCCCGCGGTGCTGCCCAGGAACTGCCACGCGTCGCGTTCCGGAGGCGCCAGCGCCGCGCCCGCTCCCTCGGCGCTTCCCCCGGCGGCTTGGAGCGCCTGTTCGCGCAGACCCCGGTCAGCCACGGCGGCCAGGGCCGGGACGCCGTCCCGGGGCAGCCCCGAGTCCAGGTAGACGATCCGGGCGACCTTCTCCGCACGCCGGTCGGCGGCGCCCAGGACCGGATGGATGCCGTAGTCGTGGCCGACCAGCACGATCTCCTGGCCCGCCTCCTTCCCGGCCGAGTCGATCACGGCGAGGACGTCGGCGATGTGCGTCTCCAGATCGATCTCCGTTCCCCCGGCGGGGACGGGACCGCCGAGCCCGGCCAGGGCCACGGCATGGACCTCGGCACCCGCCTCCGTCAGCCGCGCGGTCGCGTCGGCCCACACGTGCGGGCCGGTGAACACACCGGACACCAGGATGAACACGGTCATGGTCTCTCCTCGGTACACCTTCGTCGGCGAACCGGGCCCGATCGCCCGGCCGCTCTCGCGGGTACCGTAGGAACTCCCCCAGAGGGAGGTTCAAGTGTTCTCGTCGTACGACGGACTGTGCGGCATCGGCGAACTCGCCGAGCGGGTGGGAGTGAGCGTCAAGACGGTCCGCTTCTACTCCGACAGCGGTCTGCTGCCCGAAGCCTCCCGCAGTGCCGGCGGGCACCGCCGGTACGGCCCGGACTCCGTCGAGCGGCTGCGGATGATCCGATCGCTGCGCACCATGGGCCTGCCGGTGTCCGCGGTGCGCCGCGTCCTGGACGAGGGGGACGACGCCGGCCGTGCGGGCGGTGCCCTGGAGGACGCCGTCGCCGGGCAGTTGCGCGCCACCGGCTCCCAGCTGAGGGCCATGCGGTGGCGAGAGGCGGCGCTGCGCTCGGTGCAGGAGTGCCCGGCGGCCGAACGAGCCGGCCGACTGCGCCTGATCGGAGCGGTGGCCGCCCCGCCGGACACCGCAGCCCTGGCCCGGTTCTGGCGTGCCTGGCTGCCGCCGCGGATGCCGGCCCGGTCCGTCACCGCCTTTCTGGAGCGGGCGGTACCGCAACCGCCCGAGGACCCGGACCCGGGCCAGGCGCTGGCCTTCGCCCGCCTCCACGCCTTGGTGTCCGGTCCGTGCGACGGGGACGAGCCGACCCAGCCCCATGCGCACAGGGCAGCGGGGGCCCGCGCGTCAGCCGTTCTCTACGCGGGCCTGGCCGAGGCCTACGACCTGGCGGCCACCGAGATGCGCCAGGACAGGGATCCGCACCCGGGGGAGGCGCTGGACGGGTTCGTGGACGCGTACGCGAGCGCTCACGCCGCAGCCGACACCCCGGACTTCCGCCGGGAGCTGGCCAGGCAACTGGCCGCCGACCCGCGCATCGACCGGTACTGGGAGCTGACGGCGGAGCTGGTCAGCCGACCCGCCGGCCGGCCCGAGCCGACACCCGGGTCGGCCCACGACTGGCTCGTCGCCGCGCTGGAGGACGAGTCGCGGACTGCGCTGACGGTGTAGGAGAGCGGAGACCACGGCTGCTGCCGGCGTCCGGCGGACGTCCGCGGGCGGGGCGCGGGCCGGTCATGGACGTGCGGTCTGCCCCTGAGCGGATACCGCGGAAACCCCGGGAGCCGTGTTGCGGACGAAGCCTTCGAGCGTCGAGTCGATCAGGGCCCCCGGCGATCCGCATTCCAGCGGCGCGGAGAAGGGGCCTCCGGTCAACGTGACGGATCACTCCGGTCAACGTGACGGATCACAAGTACCTTCCTGCCGCCGGTCATGTCAGCGGACGCACCTCGGCCGCCGGTGATCTTTCACCGTCGGCCCCATGGGCCGGCGGGCAGCCGACGGGCCGGTCGTACCGCGCGCCCCGTCGGCTGCCCTGCGCGTCTCCTGTCACTGGGGGCGACCCAGCGCCCAGCCCGACACATCGGCCAGGCGTCCCCGCCACAGGGGCAGTCTCAGGGACCCCGTACCGCCGAAGAGCAGGGTGGCGTCCCTCAGATGAATCCAGCGCGGCAGATGCGCCGTGCCGTCGCCGGCACCCAGCTCCCTGATTCCCTGGTCCACCGTCTCCGGGAACTCCGCGATCAGGTTCGCACCTTCGCCCTCGACCTGGCGGAGGCTCCGTGCCCAGTCCGCCTTCCACGCCTCGTGGCCGATCACATCTCCGTGGAGTACGCCACCGGCCATGGCGAGGGTGATCGGCAGACTGGAGCGCTGTTCTCTGTCCAGCAGTTGGATCAGCAACTGAAGCTGCAGATCGGGCACGGGCTCCGTCACCACCGCAGTCGTATCGGGCCGTGTCTCTACGAACTCGCTCATGGACCACTCCCTTCACCTGACAATCGGCAGGTGACAGCCCGTATGCCCCCGGCGAGCGCCGCCACACCCCGGGGGACCGTGTCGTCGGGGCAGCAGGGAGCGGCACCCGTACGTTCGGGCTGCGTCAGGTGGCCGCGAAGGGCGGTGCCGTCCGGCTGCGTCAGCCGGCACACAGGCGGCTGACCGGCCGCGGGGTAAGCACGGGGGCGCACCGCTCCCCGGGGTGGCGTACCCCTCCGTGGGTCACAGCCAGCGCCGGATCGGCAGCACCGCCGCCTCCCGCATCCTCTGCACGGGCGAGCGGCGCTTCCACCGGGCGCCGTCGATCAGTGTGCTCCGCTCCACGTCCTCGTCGAAGTGACCGTCCAGCGTGACGGTGAAGTCCCGGTCCAGGACCGCGAGCATCACTTCCTCGTCGTGTTCGAGCGAGCGGCGGTTGAAGTTGGTCGACCCGATGAGCGAGGCGACACCGTCCACCGTCAGCGCCTTGGTGTGGAGCATGGTCGGCTGGTACTGGTAGATCTTCACGCCGCAGGCGATGAGCTCCTCGTAATGGTGCTGACCGGCCAGCTGGCACACCCGCTTGTCCGTGTGCGGTCCGGGGAGCAGGATCTCCACGGAAACGCCCCGGCGGGCGGCCGCGCACAGCACCCCGATGAAGTACTCGTCCGGCGCGAAGTACGCCGTCGTGAGCCGGACCCGCTCCTCGGCGGACTCCAGGACGACGCGGAGCAGGGTCTGCATGTCCTGCCAGCCGAAGCCGGCCGAGCCACGCACCACCTGGACGACCGCGTCGCCGTGCTGCTTGGCGTCGACGAACCTGTCGCGGTCGGTGAACAGCTCGTCGTGGCACTCGGCCCAGTTCTGCGCGAACGCGGCGGCCAGCCCGTCGACCGCCGGACCCTGCACCCGCACGTGGGTGTCCCGCCACTCGTTCTCGTCCCGGGCGTCGCCGCACCACTCCTCGGCTATCCCGACGCCGCCGGTGAACGCGGTCTCCTCATCCGTGATGAGGACCTTGCGATGGCAGCGGTGGTTCTGCTTGAGCGGCGAGAGGTACAGGGGCTTGCGGAACCACGCCACCTCCACCCCGGCCTCGTCCATCATCGCGAGCTGGTTCTTCTCGATGAGCCGGCTGCCGAAGCCGTCCAGCAGCAGCCGCACCCGCACTCCGGCGCGAGCCCGCTCGGACAGTGCCTCGGCGAAGTCGCGGGCGATGTCCCCGCGCCAGTAGACGAACGTCATCATGTCCACGGTGTGCTCGGCACCGCGGATGGAATCCAGCATGGAGGCGAAGATCTCGTCCCCGTTACGCAGTGGGACGAGATGGTTGCCCTCGGTCGCGGCTATGCCGATCAGGCGTTCCAGCCGCCGTCGCAGCCGCTGTGCGCGTTCCGCGTGAAGGGCGTCGTCGTCGGGGCCTGCGTCCGTGGGTCTCTGATCTATGTGGCTGGACATCTCTCACCTGATGGGCTGGGGGCGATGGGGCAGGGCGACTGTACTCCCGCGAGGCCACGTACTTCGAAGCGGCTTTCAGCCACCTCCCGTCAGCTGGGTGGGCCCCCGGGGTCAGCGCCTGGCGGAATCCCGCCGGAACCGCCGGTCCAGAGCTCGGCGCGGCCCTCAGGATGCGCCCATGCCGGACGCCCAGCCACACGCCCCGAGCCGTTCATCCAGCGGACCGCTCCCGCGGCGCTCGAAGACCTGCGCGCGCGGCTGCGCGCGACCCGCTGGCCGGACACGCCGGAGGACGCCGGGTGGTCGCTCGGGACCGACCTGGACCACCTCCGCGAGCTCGTCACGTACTGGGCGGAGAGCTTCGACCGGCCGGCCCGGGAGGCGGCGCTCTCCGCGCTTCCCCGCTTCAGGGTTCGCCGGGCGGACTCGGGATCCACTTCGTGCGTGCCCGGGCCACCGCGCCTGCCGGGCCCGTGCGTCCGCGCGGCAGGCCTTGACCTCAAGGGCGCTCGAGGTTGCAGAGTCGTGCACATGAATACCGACGCCGCAGACATCGAGGCCATCGAAGACGTGGTCGCCACCGTGGAGCGCACCCAGAGAGCGAGGGACGCCGACGGGTTCCTCTCGCTCTTCCACCCCGACGCACTCTGGACGACCGGCCACGGCAAGGTCCTGGTCGGCCTCGACGCGATCGCGGAGTTCACCCGCTCGGTGCTGCCCGCCGCCGAGTGGGACGGCGAGGTGACGTACGAGGTGGTTCACACGCAGTTCCTGCGGCCGGACGTGGCAGCCGTGAAGGTCCGGCAGGTGTACCGCTCGGCCGAGGGAGAGTCGGAAGGTGTCCCGCTCTACGTCATGACCAGGCGGGATGACGGAGCCTGGCTGCTCCACGTCTGCCAGAACACCCAGGTCCACGTCGGAGAGCACAGGCGATGACTTGTCAGGAGGCGGGGTAGGGGCCGTCGTTGAGCAGACGCGCCAGGTGCGTCGCGTTGACGGCGAGGGTGCGGGTCGTGGACGCGACTGCCTCCGGCGGGCCGTCGAGATCCCTGTAGTCCGCCCCCTGCATGGCCTCGCCGACCCAGTAGGTGACCGCTCCCGGGGCCAGGGAGAATCCCAGGTCGTTGAGGCCCTGGAACAGATCGGAACTCACCTTGTGGGCGCCGTCCTCGTTCCCCACCACGGCCGCGGCGGCGACCTTGCCGTACGTCAACAGCCTCCCCTGTCCGTCTGTCTCGGACAGCTCGGCGTCCAGCCGTTCGAGGACGCGCTGGCAGACGCTGGACGGGTGGCCGAGCCAGATGGGAGTGGCGAGGAGGAGGATGTCGGCCTCCATCACCTTCTCGCGCAGAGCGGGCCAGGCGTCACCGTCGCCCATGTCGATCTGCACCCCCGGCCTGATGTCGTGGTCGGCCACGCGGACCACCTCGCCGTCGACCCCGAGGCTTGCGAGCTCGGCCATCACCTGGTCGGCGAGGAGGTGGCTGCTGGAGGGAGCGGGTGAGGGGTTCAGGGTGCAGACGAAGGCCAGGGCACGCACAGCGGGACACTCCTTCGGGAGGGACTTGGACGTCGGCTTCGACGCCACTGTGCCCCTCGGAATCCCGAGCCACTCGGAGCGGCCGCGGATATGCCCCGTACGGAACTCGCCGTCGGCCCACGGCGTGTCCGGCGGCACTCAGAACTCGACGTTCGCCGCCTTCGGCACCGACGCGTTCATGTTGCGCTCCATCATCCTGAGCGACGCCTGCGCCAGGTCCTCGTGGATGTGGGCCACGGCATTGTCGGGGACGGTCACCGCCAGGTGGCGGATGTGCGCGTCGAGGGCCGAGTACAGGACGCACTGCTCGGTGACCTGGCCAGTGAGGACCACCCTGTGCACGTCCAGCTGGGAGAGGAGGTAACTGAGCGGTGTCTCGTAGAAGATCGAGTGCCTGGCCTTGACGACGAACAGCGAGTCGTCGTCCGGCAGCACGGGCCGCACCAGCTCCCTGTGCGGTCCGGACATCGTCGTCTCGACGATCTCGCCGTGGTGGGACCGCCATTCCCCGAAGTTGTCATTCACGTAGATCACCGGCACACCCTCGGTCCGGGCCCGTTCGATGAGACCTACGATGTGGGGGAGCGCCTCGCGTACGGAGGGGATGAGGAGCTCGGCATCCGGGTGGTTGTACGTGTTGAGCATGTCGATGACGATGAGGGCACTTCGACTCATAGCTCCATATTCTTATCGTGTCGACCGGTGAGGCTCGCGGGCGACACGACTCGTCGGGTCCGCTGCGGTCATTGCCGGCAGAGACAGAAGGGGTGCCCCGCCGGGTCGGCGTACACGCGGAATCCGCGTTCCCCGTCCCCGTCGTCGAGATCCAGAGGTGTCGCACCGAGTGCCAGCACCTCCTCCTGCGCGCGATCGATGTCCGTCACGTCGAAGTCCAGGTGTTCCTGCTGCGAATTGCGGTCTCCCCGGGGCCACTCCGGAGGCCGGTGGTCCGGCGCCCTCTGGAAAGCGATGCGCGCGCCGCCGGGGACGTGCAGGTCGTACCAGTCCTCGTCGTACTTCGTGATCTCGCCGCCCAGAACGGCCTGGTAGAAGGCGGCCAGGGACCTGGGGTCGGGGCAGTCGAGAGCGACAAGGCTGTATGTGGCGATGGGCATGGGCCGGTCCTTCCGTCACGGGGCGGGAGAGTTCTCGTGTGGGCGATGGTCGTGTCCCAGGACTTTCACCGTTCACGCGGACCGCACGGTCCCGAAGGCCGGGCCGGCCGGGTCGGGAACGTTCGTTCCCGACCCGGCCGGCCCGACCTCGGTGGCGGCGAAGCGGGTGAGACGGGCGGGCGGCCTGGTCCGGGCGTGTGTTCCCGGCGCTCCCCTCGCGGGGCACGCATCGGGTGCGGGGGCTTCGTGGCGGTGTGCGCGTAATCCCTCCATCGCTCCGCGGATCAACCGCGTCACGGCAGCGGCGTACCACCGGTCGCGTTCATGATCTCGCCGGTGATGAACGACGCGTTCGCCGAGGCGAGGAAGACGTAGGCGGGCGCCATCTCGGCCGGCTGGGCCGGTCGGCCCAGAGGGCTCTGCTTGCCGAACTCCTTCGTGTCGGGCATGGTCGCGGGGATGAGGGGCGTCCAGACCGGCCCGGGAGCGACCGCGTTGACCCGGATTCCGTCGGACGCCAGCATCTGGGCGAGTCCCTGGGTGAACGTGACGATGGCGCCCTTGGTCATGGCGTAGTCCAGCAGATGAGGACTTGGCTTGTAGGCCTGTACCGAGGTGGTGTTGATGATCGAGCCGCCGGCCGGGATGTGCGGCAGGGCGGTTTTGCACAGCCAGAACATTCCGTACAGGTTGGTACGCACGACGCGGTCGAACTGAGAGGTCGAGATGGCGGCGATGCCGTCGGGCTGGGACATCTGGTAGGCGGCGTTGTTCACCAGGACGTCGATCCGCCCGAACTCGGACACGGCCCTCTCGATGAGAGCCCGGCACTGCTTCTCGTCGCGGATGTCGCACTCCACGGGAATCGCCCTGCGACCGGCCTGCTCGACGAGGCGGCACGTCTCCTGCGCTTCGCTCTTCTCCTCGGGCAGGTGCGTGAGCAGCACGTCCGCCCCCTCCCGCGCGAAGGCCAGGGCCACCGCCCGGCCGATGCCGGAATCGCCCCCGGTGATGACGGTCCTGCGGTCGACGAGGAGTCCGCTTCCCTTGTAGGAGTCCTCTCCGTGGTCCGGCGGCGGATCCATCGGCCCGGTCCAGCCCGGATGCTCCTGGTCCTGCTGGGGGAACTCCGGCTGCGGGTGGCTCCGCGTCGGGTCCTCCGGCTGCTCGGTGTCGGCCATCGACTTCTCCCTCTCCTTCACCTGCTGTGAGCCTGCTGAACTTGTGTCGCCGCGTTCCCCGGAGGCGGTCTGTCAATCATCTCGGGTGGATCAGCGGCGGGCATGTTGACCGGAGCGGCCCCGGAAGATCCGCGGAGACGCTAAATTCGAACAATGAGTTCCATGACCGAACCCGCCTTTCACCCGTCGAAGGGTGGCGGCCGGCTCCTCGCAGTCAGTGATCTCCATGTCGGGATCGCCGACAACCGTCCCGTCGCGGACAGGTTGCACCCGTCCTCCGACGAGGACTGGCTCATCGTCGCGGGTGATGTGGCGGAGCAGGCGGAAGAGGTCGAACGGGCGCTCGAACTCCTTGCGGGGCGGTTCGCCCATGTGGTGTGGACCCCCGGGAACCACGAGTTGTGGACGGTGGACAAGGACCCCGTACGACTGCGTGGGCACGCGCGGTACGAGCACCTCGTCCAGGTGTGCCGCGAACTCGGCGTCACGACGCCCGAGGATCCCTATCCCCGGTGGCGGGGCACGGATGGCGAAGTGGCCGTGGCCCCTGTGTTCCTGCTGTACGACTACTCCTTCAGGGTCCCTGGGACGTCGACCAAGGAGGAGTCCCTGGCGCGCGCCCACGAGGCGGGCATCGTCTGCACCGACGAGTACCTGCTGCACCCCGATCCGTATCCGACCCGGGACGACTGGTGCCGGGCGCGGGTGGCACTCACCGAACGGCGGCTGGCGGAGCACGACCCCGAGGTTCCCCTCGTGATCGCCGGGCACTGGCCTCTGTTGCGAGAACCCACCTCCGTGATGTGGTACCCGGAGTTCGCCCAGTGGTGCGGCACGGAACTCACCGCCGACTGGCACCTCCGTTTCAACGTCGCGGCAGTCGTCTACGGCCACCTCCACATCCCCCGCACGACCTGGCACGACGGGGTGCGGTTCGAGGAGGTCTCCATCGGCTACCCCCGGGAGTGGCGCAAGCGGGGCCACCCGCGCGGACTCCTGCGGCAGATCCTCCCGTACGAGGGGCAGCCGCCCGCGGCCGCGCGGGGCGGCGCCTCGTGATCGAACGGCTTCTTCCCGCGTACGTCGCCTGCGCGGACACCTACGAAACGGACGCTCCGGCAGGCAGCCTGTACCCGGAGGAAGCGCGACTGGTGGCCACGAGCGTGGACCGGCGGAAACACGAATTCGCGGCTGTACGCGCTTGCGCGAGACGGGCCATGGCCGACCTGGGGGTGCCCGCGGCGCCGGTGATGCGCGGCCATCGAGGCATGCCGTTGTGGCCGGACGGCACCGTGGGCAGCATGACGCACTGTGACGGTTACCGGGCGGCGGTTCTGGCCAGGGCGTCCCAGGTGCGCGCGGTCGGTATCGACGCCGAGCCCAACGAACCGCTCCCGCCCGGTGTGTGGGAGGTGATATCCGGGCCTTCGGAACGCGCGCGGACACCCCTGGGCGCGAGTGGCCGGACGGTCCACTGGGACCGGCTGCTCTTCAGTGCCAAGGAGAGCGTCTTCAAGACGTGGTTTCCGCTCACCCGCGTGGAACTCGACTTCCTCGAGGCGGACATCACCTTCCGCACGAGCCCCGGCACCGGTACCGAAGGCACGTTCACCGCGGAGCTCTCGCTGACGGCACCCGACATGCCGAGGTCGTACGAGGGCAGGTGGCTGATCGACGGCGGCTTCGCTGTGACCGCGATAGTGCTCCCCGTAAGCCCTTCCGCCTGACGCCAAGTCAGCCCCGTTGGAACGTCGTGGTGCACGTGCTTCGGATCGGCGGGGGAGCCGCTAGGGCTGCGAGCGTTCCGGTCCGTTGCCGATCGCGGGTGCCGTGGCCGGACTCGGCCACGGCACCCGCCACCGGCCGCATGCACGGCGGTCCGTGGGCGGTGAACTCCGACGGGGCCGGGGTGGCGCTCCGCCGGTCGCCGGTACCGGAACCGTCGCTGTTCACGAAAGCTGAATCCGCCCTTCGCGCCGGTCCGGCCACCGTGGACCCGGCCTGCCCGGATGTGCCCCTGCGGCTCGAGGCCGGCGCCTTTGCGAGCGCCGCGGTTATCCGGAAGTAGCGACGATACGGTCGACCTGTTAGCGTTGATTGCGTCACGGTAGCGGAACCGACGGCAACCTCTCTCGCCACAGGAGCGACGTCATGACCGAGCAGCACGCCACCGCCGCACGCAGGGTGGCTCTTGTCACCGGGGGTTCGCGAGGTATCGGTCGCGAGAGCGCCGAGCGGCTCGCGGCGGACGGGTTCGCGGTCGTCATCAACTACGCGGGAAACCAGGCCGAGGCCGAAGCGGCGGTCGCGGCCGTCGCCGCCGCGGGCGGCGAGGCCATCGCCCACCGGGCGGACGTCGCCGACGAGGTGGCGGTCGCCGCTCTCTTCGACGCCGCGTCGCAGGCCTTCGGCGGCGTCGACGTGGTCGTGCACGCGGCCGGGGTCATGTCGCTCTCTCCGCTGGTCGACCTCGACCTGGACGCCCTGGACCGGATGTACCGGACCAACGTCCGTGGCACGTTCGTCGTCGACCAGCAGGCGGCGCGCCGCCTGCGCGACGGCGGCGCGATCATCAACTTCTCGAGCTCGGTGCTGGCGCTGGCCATCCCCGGCTACACCGCTTACGCCGCCACCAAGGGGGCCGTGGAGGCGATGACGCTGATCCTCGCCCGTGAGCTGCGGGGCCGGGACATCACGGTCAACGCCGTAGCCCCCGGACCGACCGCCACCGCGTTGTTCCTGGACGGGAAGGACGAGGCCACCATCGCGCGTATGGCCGCGCAGCCTCCCCTCGAGCGGCTCGGCACTCCCCAGGACATCGCGGAAGCCGTCGCGTTTCTCGCCGGTCCCGCCCGCTGGGTCAACGGACAGGTGCTGCGCGCCAACGGCGGCATAGCCTGACCGGACTCGCCTCAGCCGCTTCGACGGCCGGCCGCGGGAGGGGGGCCAGGCCGTGCGGTGCGGTGGCCATGAGCACCCGGGCCGAGCGCCGCGAGGCAGCTCCGAGGGGTGGCCGCCCTCGCCGCCACCGTCCGATCCGCCTGCCGTGCCGCTTGATAGCGTCCCTCCGGTGAGTACACGAGCGCGCATCCTCGAAGTCGCGGCCCGGTTGGTCGCGGAGTCTCCTGACGGGGACATCTCCACGCGGGCGGTGTGCGAGGCGGCGCAGGTCGGAGCCCCTGCCCTCTACAGGCACTTCGGCGACAAGGAGGGCCTGCTGTCCGCCGTCGTCGATCACGGCTTCGACGCCTACCTCGCGGCCAAGCGGGAGCGCGGCGAGTCCGCCGATCCCGTCGAGGACCTGCGGAACGGCTGGGACAGCCACGTCGACTTCGCTCTCCGGAACCCGAATCTGTACCGGTTGATGAACTCTCCGGCGATGCGTACGCCGCCCGCGGCCGCCTTCGAGTCGCACCGCATCCTGACGCGCGACCTGGAGCGAGCGGCCGAGCAGGGGAAACTGCGTGTCGCTCCCGAACTGGCCGCTCAGATGATCATGTCCGCCACGACGGGCGTGGCGCTCATGCTCGTCTCGCGCCCCGCCACCTTCGCGGATTCCGGGGTCTCGGCACGGGTGCGCGACGCCGTGCACGCCGCCGTCTTCACCCCGGACGTCGACGCGGGCGATCCGGCCGACTACGAGGTCCCCTCCGCGGCGGCCAGGCTGCGAGCCCTGCTGCGCCGGTCGCACGGAGCAGGGCTCAGCACGGCTGAATCGGCGCTGATGAACGAGTGGCTGAACCGGGTGTCCAACGCGGAACGGTGAACCGGCCGCGGGGACGGGCCGGGGGCGGCGCCGGCTTCCGCTCCCCGGTACCCGTCCGCGGGGACGGGCCGGGGGTGGTGCCGGCTTCCGCTCCCTGGTACCCGTCCGCGGGTGCGCGCGTCACCCCTGGTTGTGCCGCTCCTGACCAGCGGGATCGGACCCGGCATCCCCGGTCATCGCATGAGCCATCCGCAGATGCGTAGCGGCCTCCACGTGCCGGCCCTGGCGTTCGAGGGTGCGCCCGAGCATCAGCCGGGCGTAGTCCTCGACGGGGTCGCGCTCCAGTACCTCGCGCAGCTCCGTCTCGGCCTTGGCGAGCCTGGCCGAGTGGTAGTAGGCGCGCGCCAGCAGCAGCCGCGGTGCGACCTGCTCCGGCATCTCCCGGACGAGGCCCCCCAGGATCCGCGCCGCCGTCAGGTACTCCTTCGCCTCGAAGAACAGCTGGGCCCGGTCCCAGCGGTCGGCGGGCGTACCGAACTCGTAGTAGGTGTCGTCCACTTTTCCTCCTCGGCCGGAATGCTTACGGACCCGTCAACACACCAAGGTAGTTAAACATTCCACTAAATTTTCGGCGTGGGGACCGGCGCTCGCCGACCGTCCGGGAATAGGTTGTGCGCCATGAGCAATCTCGATCGCCAGGCCACTCCCTCCGTGTGCGGAGGACGTGGCTTCGTCGTCGCCGAACCGGTTCGCGAACTCCTCACCCCGCGCCGCGTCCAGCTCGGCGAGTCCACGGAGGTGCGCAGGCTGCTGCCCAATCTCGGGCGCCGTATGGTCGGTGCCTGGGCATTCGTGGATCACTACGGCCCCGACGACATCGCCGACGAGCCCGGGATGCAGGTGCCGCCGCACCCTCACATGGGCCTGCAGACGGTCAGCTGGCTGCACGACGGGGAAGTCCTGCACCGTGACAGCCTGGGCAGCCTCCAGACGATCCGGCCGCGTGAACTCGGTCTGATGACTTCCGGCCGGGCCATCAGTCACTCCGAGGAGAGTCCGAAGCCGCACGCGAGGTTTCTGCACGGCGCACAGCTGTGGGTGGCCCTTCCCGACTCCGACCGGCATGTCGAACCGCACTTCCAGCATCACACCGACCTGCCCACGGTCACGGCGCCGGGCCTCACCGCCACCGTGATCCTCGGGGATCTCGACGGAGTCACCTCGCCCGGGAAGGCCTACACCCCGATCGTAGGAGCCGACCTGGCTCTGGCCGCCGGTGCCGAAGCCCGGCTCCCGCTGGAACCCGACTTCGAGTACGCCGTGCTGTCGATGTCCGGCGAGGCAGAGGTGGACGGTGTTCCCGTCCTGCCCGGGTCGATGCTCTACCTCGGGTGCGGCCGCACCGAACTGCCGTTGCGTGCCACCTCCGAGGCCGGACTGATGCTTCTCGGCGGCGAGCCCTTCGAGGAGGAGATCGTCATGTGGTGGAACTTCGTCGGGCGGTCCCAGGAGGAGATCGAGGAGGCCCGGCACGACTGGATGGAGGGCCCCCGTTTCGGTGAGGTGAAGGGCTACGACGGTGGCCGGCTGCCTGCTCCCGCACTTCCGCCTGTTGCGCTGAAACCACGTGGACGGGTGCGCTGAGCCCTTCCGGTGTGGATGAGCCGACCCTGGGCGACACGGAGCAGCCGTGGAACCTACGCGAACGTCGCTCGCCCGGCAGGGAGGGAGGACAGCGAGGCGCCCAGGAAATCCAGTGACGCCGAGGCCTCCGGGGGCGAGGGCCAGTGGTTCAGGTGGCCGTGCGGCATTCTCGCCGCTACGTGCAGGCTCACCGGCACGCCGACGGAGGTCAACTGCCGGCCCAGCAACTCGCCGGAAGGCCGCAGGTCGTCGTACTCGGAGAGGGCGATCGCGGTGGGCGGCAGGCCGTCGAGCCGTGCGGCGCCGGGGAGAGCCAGCGGAGGGAGATCGGTGATCCTCCCCACGTATCCGGCGACCATCTCCTCGATCGATGCGGGAGGGCAGCGGAGAATCCCCGGTATCGCCTCCATGTCACGGACGGTCGCGGAGTCCAGCGCGGGGTTGGGGTAGTGGGCGAACGGATAGGCCAGCAGCACCCGGTCCGCGGGCAGGGACTCATCCCTGCCGCGGATCGCGCACCCCAGCGCGAGTGCGGCACCCGCGCTGGCACCACCGACGGCATGGATGCCGCCCTCGGACCGGGGGAAGGCGGAGGTGAGCCATTCCCAGGCCGCGTACACGTCGTCGAGCGGAACCGGGAAGAGGATTCCGGCTCCGGCGAGCCGATAGTCGACCGACACGACGCGGGCCGACGCCCGCGCGGCGAGTTCCGCGCTCACCATGTGGGCCTCCGGCCAGTCGAGAGTGCCCCTGCTGAAGCCGCCCCCGTGCATCCAGAGCAGCGTGGCGGCAGGGCGGGTGGCGGGTGTGTAGACGCGGAGCGGGATCGTGCCGTGCGGGCCTTCGACGAGGAGGTCCTCGGTCGTCACGGAGCCCGGGATCGCGGGTGGGCCGGCGTCGTCGTGCTCGGACTCCCGCCGCGTCGGCTGCCGCGAGTCCGACCGCGGCGACGTCTCGGGCAGGTGAGGGCGGCTGGTCATCGTTTCTCCGGAATCCATGGTTGCGCTTCCCGTCCGTGGCTGTCGGATGCGTTCGTACCGGTGCGACGTGGCGCCTGCCCGTCAGCCGCGGGTCGTAGGAGGGGACGGAGCACCGGCCGGGTGCGGGGCCACGGAGACCTGCTCGGACGCGGGTGCGCGCGCCGTCGGGAAAGCGCACCGTGATCATACCGCCGGACGTGGGGGAGACCTGGGTGAGGTCGCGCCAACCACGGGCGTCCGCAGATGTCTTCGGGTCGGAGGTGAGTACGACGAGTGTGGCGAGCGGCCGGGTGCCTCCTGGGTGACGTGGCAGGTACGGGAGGAAGCACTGTCGACCAGGGCTTCAAGAAACACCACGAAGCAGTAGTCGCCCTGCGACAGGCAGCTCTGCGCCGGCACACCCGGCAGCGTCGTCCATGGCCAGGGCGCAGAACGGAGGAAGCGCACCTACGACACGCCCCGACGTGATCCGGCCGCGTTGTGCCCGGCCCCCGGCGCGAGGAGGTACCTTCGTCCGCTGCGGGCGCATGGGCCCGCCCCCTGTCTGCCGGGCGATCAGCTTCGAGGTGAGGGACGGACGATGTCTTCTGCGGAGTACGTGGCGCCTACGCCTGGAATGCCCTGCTGGGCGAACCTGATGGTGAGCGATCTGCGCGTGTCCCAGGCGTTCTACACGGCGGTACTCGGGTGGGAGTTCCGGCAGAGTTCGCTGGGCGCCGGGTTCCTCGTAGGGTCTGCCGGGGGTGCGCCGGTGGCGGGCATCGGTGAGCGGCGGGCAGGTTTCGCCCCACCCTCGGCATGGACCCCCTACTTCGCGGTGAGTGACGCGGACCTGACGGCGGCCCGGGTCCAGGAACGTGGGGCCACCCTGGCGGTGGGGCCCGTCGCTCTGGGCGAGGGCCGGGCAGGACTTGCCGCTGACCGGGACGGGGCGACGTTCGGTTTCTGGGAAGGGCCTGCCCCCGCATGGTCGGTGGGGGAGGGAAGCGCTCCCGCCCGCCTGGACCTGCAGACACGCGATGTGTCCGAGGCCGCCGTCTTCTACGGCGAGGTCCTGGGCTGGGGGCATGACCACGGCATCGATGTCGTCCACCGGCGTGATCACGTCCTCGTCGAGCGTGAGGGGAAGGAGGTTCTCTCCCTCTGGAGGGGCGGGGCCGAGAATTCCGCGGATCCGCAGACGTGGCCGCAGTGGATGGTGAACTTCGCGGTGGACGATGTGGAGCACGCCGTCGCGATGGCGTCCGAAGGCGGGGGCGAGGTGCGGGTACCGACCTCCGCCTGGGTACCGGACGGCTCCGCCCGGGTTCTGCGGGATCCGGACGGCGGTCTCTTCACGGTCTCGGAGCGACGCCGTTGACCGGGTGGTGCGCTGTCGTGTCAGGTCATGCCTCCTGGTCCACGCAGGCCGAGTGAGGCCCCCGCCGTCAGTGAGCGTCAGGACCACGCGGTCACACGGGTTCTCCGGGGAGGTGGTACCGCAGTCGGCCGGCCGAACCGATGGGCCGGACGGCTGCCGGGCCGTCACCCGTGTCCGGAGACCATTTCCAGGGCTCCGATCTTGAGCACGCGTGGCCGTTCGAGCTCCCTGGACCGGGCAGCCTGTCCGCCTTGACCGCTTGTCAGCGGCGTCCGCCGCCGGCCGGAGCCCGACCCGGCTGTCCAGGGCACCTCACCCATGCGAGTATCTGCAATTAATATGCAATAACTCAGGGGTTGCAGGAGAGGCGTGAGGTGGATGGCAGGACGACGGATACGAGGAGCCGCGGCCGGCGCGGTGATGCTGGGCATGACGGTTGCCGCCTGCTCGGCGCCGGGCGGCGGTGCGGAGAACAGGAGTTCCGCCGAGTCGGTCGTGATCGGGGTGGCCTCGGAGCCGGACACCCTCAGTCCGCTGCTCGGCTACGGCAAGGACGGCAACTCGAAGCTCTTCGACGGCTTGCTCGCCCGGAACGCCGACATGGAGCTGGTACCCGCGCTCGCCTCCGCGCTGCCGGAGGTCAGTGACGACGGACTCACGTACACCTACAGCCTGCGCCCAGGGGTGGAGTTCAGCGACGGTGAGCCGCTCAGCGCGGCCGACGTCGTCTTCACCTACCGCACGGTCCTCGACGAGAAGACGAACAGCACCGCCAGGAGCGAACTCGATGCTGTCGAAGAGGTAAGGGCGGAAGGCGACGCCAAGGTCGTCTTCCGCCTCGCCTACCCGTACGCCCCCTTCGCCGGACGCACGGTGCTGCCGATCGTCCCCGAGCACATCGCCGGCCGGCAGGACCCCAACACCGGTTCCTTCAACACCGAACCGGTCGGTACGGGCCCGTACGTACTGTCCTCCTGGCGCAAGGGCGAGAAGTTGACCTTCAAGGCCAACCCCGACTACTGGGGTGGAGCGCCTGAGGTGAAGACGCTCACCATGGCGGTCGTCCAGGACGACGACGTGCGTGCCACCCGGCTGCGCTCCGGGGACCTCGACGGGGCGATCCTTCCGCCCAACCTCGTCGCCACCTTCAAGGACGACGACACCAGGAAGACGTACCGGGCGACGTCCTACGACAACCGCACCGTCACCCTGCCCACCGCCGGCAAGGTCACCGGTGACCGCGCTATCCGCCAGGCCTTGGACATGGCCGTGGACCGTGCGGCCATGGTCGACAAGATCCTGGACGGCGCGGGGCGCCCCGCCTACGGACCGGTGCCGGTCGACGACCCCTGGTTCGCACCGGACCTCGAACGCGCCCACGACCTCGGCAGGGCCCGGGCCGTCCTGGACGACGCGGGCTGGAAGACCGGGGCGGAGGGCATCCGGAACAGGGACGGCCGCCGCGCCGCTTTCACCCTGCTCTATCCCTCGGGTGACAAGGTCCGTCAGGACCATGCCCTCGCCTATGCCTCCGACGCCAAGAAGGTGGGTATCGACGTCACCGTCGAGAGCGCCACCTGGGAGGTCATCGAGCCGCGGATGAAGGACGACGCCGTCCTCGCGGGCTTCGGAAGTACGGGTGATCCCGATTTCGGGCTCTACACCATGCTGCACTCCACCCTCGCCGGTGACGGGTTCAACAACATGGGCCGTTACGACAATCCGGCCGTGGACCGCGCTCTGGACACCGGTCGCCGCACCCAGGAGCCGGCGGCCCGCAAGGCCGCCTACGACACGGTGCAGCGGGAGCTCGTCAAGAACCCCGGCTACACCTTCCTCACCCACATCGACCATCTGTACGTGCTCGCCGACCGCTGGGACGGGCTCACCACCCAGACCGAGCCGCATGAGCACGGGTTCGCCAGCGGCCCGTGGTGGAACGTCGAGGACTGGAAGGCGAAGGAATGACATCGCTGCCCTGGGGCGCAATGGCGCGACTGGCGGGGCGGCGGGCTCTGTTCGCCGTTCCCGTCCTGTTCGCCGTCACCTTCGGTGTGTTCGCCGTCGCCGCCGCCTCCCCCTTCGACCCCGTCAAGGCCTACGGCGGCACCGCGGCCCTCGGCGCCGACCAGGCGACTCTGGACCGGCTGCGCGAGAACCTCGGCGCCGACGAGCCGTTCGCCGTGCGCTGGTGGGACTGGCTGACCCGGGCCGTCGCCGGCGACCTCGGCGACTCCAGTGTCATGCGGCAGCCGGTCGCCGAGGTGATCGGTGAACGGCTGGTGTGGTCGACGCTGCTGTGCGCGGTCGCCTTCGCCGTCGCGGTGCTCGTGGGCACCCTCGCCGGGGTTCTCGCCGCGCGCCGCCCCGGATCCTGGTTCGACCGGACGGTCACCTCACTCGCGTACTCGCTGGAGGCCGCCCCGGTCTTCTGGGTCGCCCTCCTGGCCATCTGGCTGTTCGCCCTCCAGTGGGACGTGCTCCCGGCCGGGGGTCTCACGGAGACCGCCAGCGAACAGGTGTCCGCCGGGCAGGTCCTCAGCCACGTGGTCCTGCCCGCCGGTGTGCTGGCCGTCTCCCAGCTCCCCTGGTTCATCCTGTACGTACGCCAAGGGGTCGGCGACGCACTGGCGGAGGACCCCGTACGCGGCGCCCGCGCCAGGGGGCTGAGCGAACGCACCGTACTGCTGGGCCACGCCCTGCGCTCCGGACTGCTCCCGGTGCTCACCCTCGTCGGATCCCGGGTTCCCGAGCTCATCACGGGGGCTCTGCTGGTCGAGAGCGTCTTCAGCTGGCCGGGCATCGCGGCGGCCACCGTCGAAGCGGCCACCTCCGTCGACTTCCCGCTGCTCGCCGCCCTGACCACCCTCGCCACCGTGGCCGTGCTCGCCGGAAACCTCCTGGCGGACCTGCTGTACGGCCTGAGCGATCCGAGAGTGAAGCTGAGTGAACTGTGACTTCTATTTCTGACGCCACGTCAGGGACGGCAGCCGCCGAGGAGGCGGAGGAGGCCGAGCCGGTCTGGCGGTCGCGCGGCACGGACCGCCGGTCCACCCGCACCATCCGCGTGTACACGTCAGCCACGCTGATCGTCGCCACGGTCCTCGCCGTCCTGCTCGTCCCCCCGGCCGTGCAGCTCGACCAGCAGGCCATCGACCTGTCCGCCAAACTTCTGCCCCCGTCCTGGGAGCACCCGTTCGGCACGGACGACGTCGGCCGCGACCTGCTGCTGCGCTGCGTCCACGGGCTCCGGGTGTCCCTGCTCGTGGGAGTGGCGGCCGCCCTCGCGGCGACCGTCATCGGCACCGCGGTCGGAGCGTGCGCCGGAGCACTGGGCGGCTGGGTCGACCGGGGGGTCATGCGTCTCGTCGACACCTTCTCGTCCGTACCGCACCTGCTGCTCGGCATCTTCATCATCGCGATGTTCCGGCCGGGGGTGTGGCCCGTCGTCATCTCGGTCGCGCTCACCCACTGGCTCTCCACCGCGCGCATCGTCCGTGCCGAGATCCTGTCCCTGCGCTCCCGCCCCTACATCGACGCCGCCGTCTCCGGCGGTGCGTCACGGTGGCGGGTGACCGTGCGGCACCTGCTTCCCGGGGTGCTGCCGCAAGCGGCTCTCGCCGCCGTACTGATGATCCCGCACGCGATGTGGCACGAGTCCGCCCTGTCCTTCCTCGGACTCGGACTGCCCACCCACACCGCGAGTCTGGGCACCCTGGTGCAGAGCGCGCGCGGTTCCCTGCTCGCCGGGCAGTGGTGGCCGACCCTCTTCCCCGGCCTCTTCATCATCGTCCCCACCCTCGCCATCGCCGGCCTCGCCGGTGCCTGGCGGGAACGCCTCAACCCGCGCCGCAGATCGGAGCTGATGCTGTGACCCAGCGACCCGAGCCCCCCGTCCTGGCGGTCCGCGGACTGTCCGTACGGTTCCTCATGCCGGGCGGACGCCAGGTCGCGGCCGTGACCGACGCCCACTTCGACGTGGCCGCGGGGGAGTGTCTGGCCCTGATCGGCGAGAGCGGATGCGGCAAGTCCGTCCTCGCCTCCGCCCTCCTCGGTCTGCTCCCGGCCAACGCCCGGACCGCGGGGCGGGCCCACCTCGGCGGCCTCGACCTGCTCACGGCCGACGAGCGCACGCTCGCCCGGACGGTACGGGGCCGCATGATCGGGCTGATCCCGCAGAGCCCGGCCGCGCACCTCACGCCCGTACGCACCATCCGCTCGCACATGGAGGAGACGGTCGCCCAGCTGACGGGCGTCCGCGGCCGCGCCGCCGTACGGACCGCAGCCGAGGCAGCCGCCGCGCGGGCCGCGTTCCCCGCCGGGCACCTGGACCGCTACCCGCACGAACTGTCGGGCGGCCTCGCCCAGCGCGCCGCGACCGCCCTCGCGCTCGTCGGGGGTGCCCCCCTGCTGCTGGCCGACGAACCGACGACAGGGCTCGACCGCGACCTGGTCGAGCACACGGTCGACGAACTGCGCCGTCACGTCGACGTCCCAGCCGGCGCGGCCGGCGCATCGCCGGGCGCCGGCAGCCGGCGAGCCCTGCTGATGATCACCCACGACCTGACAGCGGCTGAACGCATCGCCGACAGGGTGGCCGTCATGTACGCGGGCCGACTCGTCGAACTGGCCGACGCGAAGGCCTTCTTCGGTACACCCGGCCCGCGCCACCCCTACAGCCGGGGCCTCCTCCGGGCCCTCCCCGAGCGGGAGTTCACCCCCATACCCGGAATGCCACCCGAACTGGGCGACCTGCCCGCCGGCTGTGACTTCGCCGTCCGCTGCGAGCGGGCCACCGACGCCTGCGGGCGCAGGCCCCGGACGACGGACTCCGTAGCCTGCCACCACCCGTACCTGCCGGAGGGCGTCCGTGCTTGAACTGCATGCCATCACCGCCGGATACGATCGCCGGGCCCCCGTCGTACGCGAGGTCTCCCTGACCGTCGAGCCGGGCGAGGCAGTCGGCCTGCTCGGCCCCAGCGGCTGCGGCAAGTCGACCCTGGCCAGGGTCGCGGCCCTGCTGCACCGCCCCGACTCCGGAACCCTCGTGCTGGACGGCGAACCTGTCCGCGGCTGGCGCCACCAGGCACCGCGCGCCCTGCGCACCGCCATCGGTGTCGTTTTCCAGCAGCCCAGACTCTCCTCCGATCCCCGCCTGCGGCTCGCCGACCTGATCGCCGAACCGCTCCGCGCCACCGGCCGGCGGGAGGAGGCCGCGGGCCGGGTCGCCGAACTGGCCGCTCCTCTCGGCCTCACCCCGGACCTGCTGCGCCGTCGGCCGCACGAGGTCAGCGACGGCCAACTGCAACGGGCCTGCCTCGCCCGCGCCCTGGCCCTGCGTCCCCGCTGGCTGATCTGCGACGAGGTGACCGCCATGCTGGACGCGTCGACCACGGCAGCGCTCGTCGAGGCCATCGAGCACTACCGGTCCACGACCGGCGCGGGACTGCTCGCCGTCGGGCACGACCACACGCTGCTGCGGCGCTGGTGCGATCGCACGGTCCACTGGGATGCCCTGACGTCCTCGGACGGTCACACCACGGCCGCCCTTGACGTTCCGGCCTCCCGTTCGGCCCGCTGACGGAGGACTCGCCGCGGTCGGCCAGGCCACGACCGACTCCCACAGGTGGGCTCGGCCGGATTCGTCCCCATCGCCGTCGACGGTGCGAACGCGGCGCTGCACGGTCTCACCGAACACGCCGGTACCGCGGCGGGCGTCCAGCGCTCGGTGGACCAACTGGGCGGCGCCCCCGGGCCGGTGCCAGGTCCCGTGCCGGGCCATGGACGGCGTACGCTCTCCCTCCCGCGGCCGCTGAGGGCGCCCCGGCGTCGGGGTCCGGGCCGGAGTGATCCGGAGGGTCTGGTGGCCCATAGGGTGACCCCATGTCTGTCACGTTGAGTTCCACCAAGTCCCGCGCCGCCCTTCGCGCTTCGGCGCGTGTCTCGGGCGAGTTGCTTCTGGTCCTTGTCATGACCGCAGTGGCGGTGTGGCTGCTGGGCCGCATGTGGTCGATCGTCTGGCCGCTCATAGTCGGTTTGCTGCTCACCACCCTGACGTGGCCCACAGCGCGCTACCTGCGCCGGCACGGGTGGCCTCCGGCCCTCGCCGCTTCGGTCGTGACGGTGCTGTTCCTCCTGGTTGCCGGAGGGGTGGTGGCGCTGATCGCCGTGCCCGTCGCCTCCCAGTCGGGGGAGTTGACCGACGGTGTGGTCGAAGGCATCCAGAGACTGCGCGAATGGGCCTCGGGCCCGCCGCTGAACATCGGTGACGACCAGATCACCGGTGCGCTCGATTCCGCGACCGCCCGTGTCCAGGACAGCGTCGGCAGCATGGTCACCACGGTCGTCACGGGGGTGGGCACTGTGGTCAACGGTGTGGTCACGGCCGTCCTGGCGGTCTTCCTGATGTTCTTCATGCTCAAGGACGGCCCCCGGTTCCTGCCGTGGCTCACACGTCAGCTGCCCGGCCGCTTCGCCACCGACGTTCCCACCGTGGCCGCGCGTGCCTGGAAGACACTGGGCGAGTTCGTGCGCTCCCAGGCGTACGTCGGTCTGCTCGACGCCGTCCTCATCGGCCTCGGCCTGTGGATCGTGGGGGTCCCCCTCGTCCTCCCCCTGGCGGTGCTGACCTTCGTGGCCGCGTTCGTGCCCATCGTGGGCGCCCTGTTCGCCGGTTTCGTCGCGGTTCTCATCGCTCTGGTCTCGAACGGACTGACCGACGCGCTGATCGTGCTGGCCATCATCATCGTGGTGCAGCAGCTCGAGGGCAACGTGTTCCAGCCCATGATCCAGAGCCGCGGGCTCGGCCTGCACGCCGCGGTGATCCTCCTCGCGGTGACGCTGGGCGGCAGTCTGGCCGGCATCGTGGGCAGCCTGCTCGCCGTGCCCGTCGCCGCGCTGATCGCGGTCGTCTGGAACTACCTGCGCGAGCAGCTCAGCGAGCCGCGGCAGGAGCCGGAAGCCTCTGTGTCACCGAGTGGTGCTGTCTCTCCGTCCTGAGGTGATGCGAGGCGTCCGGTGGTCGGGCGGGGCCACGAACCTCCTGGGTGGCCGGGGCACCGTCTTCGTGGGCCGGCGGCGGACCCTCGTGGCGGGTGCCCCGCCGACGTCGGCCGGACACCCGCGGACTCCGGGAGCCCTGGCGGCCGACGCCGGCCCGAGGGCCAGAGCGGCTGCCGCGGCCCGAGGGTCAGAGGCGGCCCCCGGGGAGCACAGTGAACGTGGCGGGGCCCGCCGGAAGGTCCACCGTGTACTGGCGCAGATAGGTGTCCAGGTACGGCGAGCGGGCACCGCCGGTGGCGATGTCGTCCGACGGGTCGTCCAGAGCCAGTCCGAGCCGTGCGCCCTTGACCTCGATCGTCTCGCCGGAGGGCGTGTCGCGCCATGATCCGGTCTGGATCGACCCGACCTCCACCGCCAGGACGTGCCCTGCCGCCAGGGTCCAGTCGGTCGCCTTGAGATCGACCGTCAGCCTGCCCGTGGTCAGCAGGGAGACCTGCTCGTCGAACATGACGGCAGTGCCGTCCGGGGCGACGTCGTACAGCTTGAGCATGACGTTGCCCTCTCCCTCGGCGGTCAGCGAGACCCGCGGGGTCCCGGTGATCCGCACGGCCTTCCTGAGCGGCTCGGACCACACGAAGAAGCTCGACGTGACCGCCCCGGCCCCCTGGAGGAGAGCCTGCCCCTCGGCCAGGCCCCGCGGCGCCGCCCGGTCGGTCGTGGGAGCGTTCTCCATGTGCCATTCACCGGAGGGCTCCACGCCGTGCCGCGGTGCCGGTGCGGACGTGGTGGCACTCGCGGAGAGCCCTCCGTCGTCGATGTACGAGCCGCTGCCGAGGGGGACGGTGACGGCGCGCTCCACGACCGGCCAGGTCTTCTGGGCTCGCCACGCGCCGGTGTTGTCCTCGACGGAGTAGGCCGGGTGGCGGACCGCCGGCCTGATGCCCTTGAGGTACTGGTCGTAGAAGGAAAGGGTCTCGTCGTACCAGCCCTCACGCCCCATGGAGAGGCGCCCGTCGCTCGTGCGGTCTCCGCCGCGCACGTGTTCCCACTGGCCCACCCACCCACGCTCGGGGCCCCTGTGGTTGTCCAGGTACTCCTGCATCTCCTCGGGTTTGGTGTTGTTCTCGATGAACCCCTGGGTCACGAAGAGCGGGGTGTCGGTGCCCCGGGCAGCCTTCGCCAGGTCGCGGGAGGTCCAGAACTCGTCGTCCTGGTCGGCTATCCGATATCCGGCCGCGTTCTGTGTGAGGCACTCCGGATGGGTCTCCTCGTAACGGGAGTTGGCCACATAGCGAGGGTCGTCGTCAGGCAACTGGCCGAGCGTGGCGATGGAGTTGTAGGCATTGGCGGTTCCCGTGACGTTCGGCCGGGGCACGCCGTTCGAGTAGATGTACTGGTACATGTCCCAGACGGGCTCCTGGGCGACGACGGCCTTGAGCGCGCGCTGGTCCAGATTGTTTCCGATGAGGCCCGTCACGGCGTCGTAGGACTTGCCGTACAGGCCCACGGCGCCCGTGGACCAGGGCTGGCGTGCCGCCCAGTCGATCGCCGCCTTCACGTCCGCCTGCTCGCCGGGCCCGCCCCAGTCGAGGCACCCTGTGGAGCCGCCGAAGCCGCGCAGATCCACCATGACGAAGGCGTAGCCCTCGTCGAAGAGGTCGGTGCCCTCGATGAAGTCACGGAAGCGGTCGGAGGGGCCGGTGTGGGTCCAGCCCTCGAGGCCCGACTGTCCGGAGTGCCCGAAGTACGGGCCCACCGAGAGGATGACGGGCACTTTCGCCCGCTTCGGCAGCCCTTCCGGCAGCAGTACGTCGGCGTGCAGTTCGGTGCCGGAGCGGTCCGAGGAGGGGAAGTAGTGCTGGGTCCAGAGCGAGCCCTCCGGGACGCGGTCGTTCTCCTCGTGTGTCACGGGGCTGGTCGCGGTGGCCACCGACCGCGTGAGGCCCTGCGTCGCCGCGGGCCCGGAGGCCGCTGCGGCGCCGGCGAGGACGCCGGTCAGCGCGAGGGTGGTGACCAGTGCTGAGGTGGCCCATCTGGCCGTGCGACGTGCTCTCACATGCTTCTCCCGGCTGGGTGGATACGGGGTGTCGCAGTGGTGCAGGCCGAGCAGCGGCTCCAGGCCCGCCGTCAGGGGCGCGACGGTGGCCGCGCACGTCCGCGGAGCGGGATCACAGTCGCGGACGCGAACCGGAGCCGACGGCGAAGGAGTCTATGATCGCCCGGCGGACGCTTCAACACGCTGGCGTGTCCCGTGTGTTACTGATGTTCCGGGTGAACCGCCCGCGTCCGGGCGCGCTCTCGCGCTTCGCCGTCGGGTGTCATGGCCGGGCAGGAGCCGCTGCGGCGAGGTGCTCAGTCGTCGCGGTCGGGCCCCGTCGTGACGGGCGCGCTCCCCAGGACGTTGTCGACCAGGGTCAGGACCTCCTGGTCCGTGAGGCCGAGCTCGCGCGCCTGGCTGACGAGGCCGTGCACGGCCTCGGTGAGCCGGGCCCTGCCCGCGCCGCCGGGCGCGGAGGTGATGACCGCGCCCCGGCCGCGGCGCAGTTCGATCAGGCCCTCGTCGCGCAGGCGCTGGTATCCGCGGAGAACGGTGTGCACGTTGACGCCCAGTGAATCGGCGACCTCGCGGGCGGACGGCAGTCGCTCGCCGGGGGTCGCCGTGCCGTCGGCGATGGCCCCCCGTACACAGGCGGCGATCTGCTCGCCCAACGGCACGGGCGAGCCGGGAAGCACACGGAACAGCATGGCTAGTCGCTCTTCCTCGCGTGCCGGTCCGCCAGGCCGTTGAGCAGCGCCGCCGCGGTCGTCGAGTCGTCGACGGTGACCACGTACTCGCGTCCGCCGGACGTGCGGACCGAGAGCGCCTCTCCCGAACGCAGCAGGACGCCTCGCCGGCCCGGTCGTATCCGGTAGCCCCAACCACCGAAGTCACCCATGGCACTGACCTGGACACTGCCCGCGTCGACGATGCTGCCGAGCGGCAGGGCGAGCCGCGGCCTGGGAAGGACCGTGGAGGCGACGGTGAGTCCGCGTCGGTCCACGGTGACCCGGACGCCGGCGAACGCGGAACAGGCCAGGCCGAGTACGAGCGGCAGCAGGCCTGCCCACCGGTTCCCGGACACCGCGGTGAACGCCCCGACGGCAGCGACGGCACCGGCCGGGAACAACAGAGCGCGGGAGACCACGGTGCGGCTCCAGGCCGCGGCTTCACCCTCGGCCAGGGGCAGCGAGGGGGCCGGCGGTGACGGCTCGGGGTGTGGGCCCGCGCCCATCAGCCGCCAGGCCAGCGCACCTGCGGCCACGCCTCCCGTCAGCAGCACGGCCACGTGCCACAAGGGCAGTTCGGCGGCGGCCGGGTCCTGGATGTCCCTGTTGACGAGGACGGTGAGGATCAGCGGATAACCGAGGGTGACGGCCGTGCCGACGCCGACGGCGGCGTTCAGCCGTGCTCCCGTGCTCTTTCCGGCGGCCGATGTCAGGACGGTGAACAGCAGGCCGAGGCCGACGAGCACGGCGCATCCGAGCCACAGCGCGGCCGCTCGGCTCATGTAGTCGTCGGCTGCGCCGTCCGCCGAGAAACGCGTGGCGATCCGCTCCGGCAGCCGGTCGTAGCTCCACAGGAAAAGGCCGGCGTAGGCGACGGTGGCGGCAAGGAACGGTACGGCCGTCAGTGCACTTCTTCTGAAGCCGGTCATCTGCTTCCCCCAAGTTGTTCGTATTGAAGTAGAACAATAGCATCATGGTTTCGGCTCGCACAGAGCTCGTCCCGCCTCCGCAGACGGTCATGCGCGGAGAGGAGTGCGTGACAGCGGTCTGCTGGACTACGTCCGGCCGGGAGGCCGGGTGGCGTCGGTGACGCGCTCGATCCGGTAGTAGTCGGCGACACACCCGCCGGGCCAGTAGGAGCGTCCCTGCCGGCTGAACGGCTCCAGCATCTGGCTGATCACGAGCCGTTCGTAAGGGAGCACTCCGGCGCCCGCGCTCGCACCCTCCCGCAGCCGCCGGTCCTGGGCGTCCCATTTCGCGGCCCGCGCGCGCATGTTCGCGTCGAGGTCGAGCAACGCGACGGCCGGGCCGAAGCAGACAAGGAAGCAGAGCACCGCGCACGCGGCTTGCAGAGGTCCGGTCCTGTGGGCACGCCGCCGGGCGGCCACTCCCAGCATCGCCCCGGCACAGACGAGCAGGGCCACGTACACCAAGAGGTAGTCGTTCCACAGCCGGTTGGCGCTGGGGGCGCTCACCCGCTCACGGAAGACCGGGTAGGTGACGACCGTGCAGAGGTAGCCGGACACGAGAAGGGCGGCCACTCCGGCACAGGCGGTCAGCGGCCATTTGGCGGGCAGGACGGGCGTGTTCCCGTCCGGACGCCGGCACAGCAGGCCGAGGATCACCCCCACCGCGACCGCGCCGACGTACTGCCAGGTGGTGACCACGGTGTAAACGATCTCCGCGAACCCGCGCAGCGAGGCGGCGAGCGACTCGGGTGCGACCAAGGAGGTCGTACCCGCCCCGAACCGTTCCCGCCGGGAGTCCGATCCGGGCGAGGTGATCAGGACGGCCGCCCCGGCCGCGACCCCGGCGACGCCCGCCGCACACCAGAGGCGTACGAAGCGCCGGGAGGGCTCGGCGACGGCACGGCCGCTGAGCAGGAGGACGGTGACCAGCAGTACCGCCACGACGATCGCGGTCTCCTCCGACAGGGTGCCGATGACCAGGCCGGCCACCAGGGCGGTGGCGAGGGCCGCGCCCCTGCCGCGGCGCGAGCGGGCCACCAGGAACGGGAGCAGAGCTGCGCAGGCCAGTACCGGGGGCATCGTGTGCGAGACGGATGCGGCGGGCCAGTAGAAGGTCTTGTACGTGTTGGGTGTGACGAACAGGAAGAGGGCGGTCGCCGTCGCCGCGACAAGCAGCGGAAGCCCCCGTGGCACGGTGAGCCGGCCGCGCCGCAGCACGGCGACCGTCGTCGCCCACAGCACCGCGAGCGTCAGGACACCGCTGACCAGTCCGAACCACTGGTGGCCCGCGACCTGGAACTTCGCGTAGGCGCCGACCAGCACCGCGTTCGCGACCCGTCCGTTGTCGTCGAAGTAGAACCGGCCGACGAGGCCGGTGATGCCGTCGTCCCGCACCGCGGGGAGGAAGCACCAGTCGTCCGCGCCCGGCCGGACCGACCGGCCGAACCAGGCCGCCGCGGCGAGCAGGGCCAGGGGCGGCAGTGAGAGTGCGGTCACCCAGACCGAGGTCCGCGAGCGTGGCGGGGTGCCGTGCTCCGGCCGTCCCGGCGTGCCCCGCAGGTCGTGCGCGTCCTGCCGCCGTGTGGCGTCCGGCCGCTCCGGGATCGCGGATTCCGGTGTGCTGTCCGACATCGCTTCACCGGTCCTCGGAGGAGTGCAGGGGGCTGCGGCCGGGGGCCGGATCGCCGGCCGGCCCGTGGGGCGGCTGTGCGACCGGCTCGAATGCGGGACGACGGCCCGACATGATCGCCCACCGGGCGAGCAGGAAGGAGACCGGGGTGACGAGGACCCCGGCGACGAGAGCGGCCAGGTTCTTGTCCATGCCCAGTCCGCTGACCGCCCCGTACAGGAGCGCGCCCGACGCCACGAGATTGACGACGCTGGACACGGGATAGCGCACGAACGCGCGCCACGTCGGCTTCGTCCGGCAGGTGACGTAGGAGTTGAGCAGGAACGAACACACGATACTGACCGCGTAGCCGATGACATGGGCGGTCAGGTAGGGGATCCACCGGTTCAGGACCGCGTACACACCGAGGTAGACGGCCGTGTTCACACACCCCACCAGGACGAAACTGCCGAACTGGCGCGCGGTGCGTACCCGTGGGGGTACCGGCTCGTCCAGCTCCGCCGCGACCGGGGGAGGGCGGCCCGACAGCGCCGGGCAGTTCTCGTCGGTCTCCCGCACCACGTAGGGCGGGCGGTGCTTCGCCTCGTGGTAGATGCGCCCCACGTATTCGCCGATGACCCCGAGGGTGACCAGCTGGATGCCGCTGAGGGCCACGACCGCGGTGAGCAGCGTGGCGTAGCCCGGTGTGTCGGCGCCGTGCAGGACCACGGTCACCACGGTCCACACCGCGTAGGCCAGCGCCGACAGGAACACCCAGAAGCCGGTGTAGATGGCCAGGCGGAGCGGACGGTTGTTGAAGGACAGGAGTCCGTCGATCCCGTAGTTCAGCAGCCGTCTGCTTCCCCACTTCGACCGGCCGGCCGCGCGTTCGCTGTTCCGGTAGCGGAAGCTGACCGTGTCGAAGCCGATCCAGGAGAAGATCCCCTTCGAGAAGCGGTTGCTCTCCGGCAGGGACAGCACGCTCACCACCGCCCGCCTGGACAGCAGCCGGAAGTCCCCCGATCCGTCGAGGAGCTCGACGTCCACACAGCGGCGCACGACCGCGTAGTAGGCGTGGCTGAGGGTGCTGCGGACCATGCCCTCACCCGAGCGGTCACGACGCGGGATGACCTGGTCGTAGCCGTGGCGGTGCAGTTCGAGCATGCGGGGGATGAGCTCCGGGGGGTGCTGGAGGTCGGCGTCCATGATCACCACAGCCTCCCCCCTCGACATGCGGAGACCGGCGAGTATGGCGGCCTCCTTGCCGAAGTTCCGGCTGAACGCCGTGTAGTGGGTCCGTTCGTCCTGGGCGGCGAAGGAGTTGAGGAGCAGGCGTGTGCGGTCGAGGCTGCCGTCGTCCACGTAGCAGATCTCGAAGGTCTCTCCGAGGCCTTCCAGGACGGCGACCAGAGCCGTGTGGAATGACGTGATGCCCTCGGCCTCGTTGAAGCAGGGCACGACGACCGACAGCTGAAGGCCGGTCACGCGACACCTCCGGACGTCCTCGGGCCAGGACTTCGATTTCGGATCGTTCCGCTGCACCACCGCGGCCCATCCAAGGGTGCGGGCCCTCCTCCCGTCGGCCGAACGCGCGGGCCGATGCCCTCTTTCGCACGAACGGGCGCACGAACGGCGTACGCGCGGCGGGCAGGAGTGCCGGTACGCCGAGCCGTCACGGGGCCGGGACGGGTCCGGCAGGGAGGGACGAACGAGGTTCGCGGTGATCGGCGAGTCCGGGTAAGGGCGGGCGTGGCGACACCGACCGTGACGACCGGGCTCCCGCGTCCCGGCCCGTCGAACCGCCGGAACCGCGCCACCGGTAACCTGCGTGATCATGACACGTATCTGGATCCTGCCCTTGTCGCTGGCGGTCTGCGGCTCACTCGTCGCGGCCGCACAGTTCGTCAAGGGGGCAATCGGTGCGGGGGTCGCGTTCCTGCTGCTGTCCGTCCTGCTCGCAGGGCTGAACTCACCACTGGCGTTCCCACGGTCGACAGGCGCGGCGGAGGCCCAGCGCCGCAGCGCGGTCGACGGCCGGCCGATCGTCTACTGGCGGGTCGGATGCACGTACTGCCTGCGCCTGCGGCTGAGGTTGGGCCGCAGCGCCCGCCGGATGCACTGGGTCGACATCTGGCGCGACCCGGCCGGGGCGGCGGCGGTCAGGGAAGTCAACGACGGCAACGAGACCGTGCCGACCGTCGTGGTGGCGGGCCGGCCGCACGTCAACCCCGACCCTCGGTGGGTGCGCGCCCAACTGCCCCCGTCCCCGTGATCCGTGGCAGCACCCCGGACCGGCGCTCCGGCACGGTGCGCGGACCTCGGACGTGCGGCCGCGGATCCCGCAGGTGGCCGCCCAGGGGGAACGGCGCTTCTTCGGCGTGCGACCGGTGGGGCCACGGGCGGGGCGGGCCACCGGTCCGTCGACCGGCAGGGCCCGCCCCGCCCCGGTTCAGCGCCGCGTGCGGACCAGCAGGTAGACGAAGTACGGCGCACCGATGACGGCCGTCATCAGACCGGCGCCGAGCTGCGCCGGGGCGATGACCGTGCGCCCTGCCAGATCGGCGAGACAGACCAGTACGGCCCCGAGCATGAGAGCCACCGGCACCACCCGTACGTGCCGCCGGCCGACGAGGGCACGCGCCGCGTGGGGCGCGACCAGCCCGACGAAGGCGATCGTCCCGGCAGCCGCCACGGCGGTGGCGGCGAGGAGGATGGCCACCACCAGGAAGCCGAGACGCGTCCGGGGGAGCCCCAGGCCGAGGAGCCTCGGCGTGTCCTCGTCGAGCGCGACGAGGTCCAACTCCCGGCGGCGTACCACGGCGAGGACGACGCCGAAGGCGAGGACCACGGCCACCGGGACCACATCGGGCATGTTCCGCCCGTACGTCGATCCGGACAGCCAGGTGAGGGCCTTCGTCGTGTCGAACGGGTCGCTGAGCACGATGACGAGACTGATCAGCGCCGCTGCCGCAGCCGAGACCCCGACCCCGAGCAGGACCAGACTGTTCTGCTGGAAACCGCGTCGTGCGGCCAGTCCGAAGACGAACGCCGAGGCGACGGCGGCTCCGCCGAACGCCGCTGCCGAGACCGCCCAGGAACTCGGGGACTGCGCGGTGGTCACCAGGAGGACGGCACCGAGGCCGGCGCCTCCGGAGACTCCGAGGATGCCGGGTTCGGCGAGCGGATTCCGTGTCACGGCCTGCACGAGGGTGCCCGACAGGGCCAGCGCGCCTCCCGCGAGGAGTGCGGCCGTCACCCGGGGCACCCGGGTGTCGAGGACGAAGGTGACGACCCGTCCGGCCTGCCCCTGCGACCAGTTCACCACGTCGCCGAGCAGCAGTTTCGAGTCGCCGAGGAGTACCGCAGCGACCAGCACCCCCACGAGGACGACGGCGAGCACGACCACGGTGACGAGGAACGCCGACCGGCTCGGTATCCGCAGACGGTCCGGGGCTTCGGCCGAGGCCGTGTCCCGGAGACGGACTGCCATGACCACGAGGAACGCGCCACCGACCACGGTCGTGACGACGCCGGTCGGCACCTCCACGGCGGTGTCGGCGGGTACCACCGCGCGCAGCAGCACGTCCGAGCCGAGCACGAGCGCAGCGCCGACGAGCCCTGCCACGGGCACACTCACCCGGGAGCGCACGAGACCCCGGAACCGGCGGGCGAGGGGCCGGACCAGTGCGGGAGCGCAGAGGCCGACGAATCCGATCGGGCCGGCGAGCGTGACCGCCGCCGCGGAGAGCAGGGTGGCGAGCACGACGGTGGTGATCCGGGTCCCGCGGACGGGGACGCCCAGCCCGCGGGCGGCGTCGTCGCCCAGGGAGAGGGCGTCGAGCCGGCGGGCGACGAGCAGCAGCCCGGCCAGTCCGACGGCGATGACGGGGGCCATCTGGACCACCCCGTCGAACCCGTTCTGGCCGATGCTTCCCTGGTTCCAGCTGTACAGTCCCTCGGTCTCCTGGGGGAACAGGAGAATCAGTGCCTCGGTCACCGCGGTGAGCCCCAGCGCGAGGGCGGTGCCCGCGAGGACGAGGCGGACGGTGCCCCTGCCGAGCCCGGACAGCCCGAGCACGATCGCCGCGGCGGCGAGGCCGCCGACGAACGCGGCCCCGGACGAAGCGAGGAGGGGGAGGGAGGTGCCGGTGACGGCGACCACCCCGAGCGCGAGGTAGGAGCCCGCGTTCACGGCGAGGGTGTCCGGTGAGGCGAGCACATTGCGGCTGACCGCCTGGAGGGCGGAGCCGGCCATGCCGAGCGCCAGCCCGACGAGGATGCCGGCCACCATCCTCGGCAGCCGGGAGGCGACGACGACGGAGGCGTCGCCCGCCTCGGCGTTCCCGGCGAGCGCGTCCCACACCTCCGGCGCACCGACGTCGGCCGTGCCCTGGGTGATGTCGACGGCGGCGAGAACCGTGACCAGCAGCACGAGCGTGGCCGTCACGGCGACCGCGCCCGTCGTGGCCGCGGCGGTGCGGTCACGGCCGACCGCGGTCTTCTCTATGACGGCCACGGCGCGCTACTTCGTCAGCGCGGCGACGAGGGAGTCGATGTACGCCTCCATCGAGCGGGGACCACCGAACATCCAGACGCCGTCGGGCAGTCGGTGCACGTTGCCGTCCTTCACGAACGGGAGCGACTTCCACACGGCGTTCTTCGCGAGGGGGCCGGTGAAGGCGTCGCCGTCGACGTCGTTGGCGACATACGCGAACTGGACGTCGCCGAGGCCGGTGAGCCCTTCCACGTCGGTGGTGGCCAGGCCGTAGCTCTTGTCCCCCTCGACGGTCCAGGCGTTCTTCAGGCCGAGCCGCTCGTTGACGGCGCCGAGGAGGGAGCCGCTGGTGTACGCGCGGATGGAGACCTGGTTCGACGCCACGTAGCCGTCGGCGGAGGCGATCTCCGCGCCGCCGAGGCCGGCGTCCGCGAGAGCCTTCTTGCCCTCGGCGACGCTCGCCTCGAAGTCCTTCTTGAGGGTGTCCGCCTGGGCCTCCTTGCCGGTGGCCTTCGCGATGAGGTCGAGGCCTTCCGTCATCGTGCCGATCTGGTCCGCGGCATCGGCGGCTGTGAGCTCCAGGACGGGCGCGACCTTGCGGAGCTGCTTCACCACCGCCGGGGAGAGGTCGCTGGTGGCGACCACGAGGTCGGGGGCGAGGGCCGCGACGGTGTCGATGCTCGGCTCGCCGCGGGTACCGATGTCCTTGGTGTCGCCGGTCAGCGGGGCCGCGGTGTTCCACGCGGTGTAGCCCTTCACGTCCGCCACGCCCACGGGAGCGACTCCGAGGGAGACCAGGTCCTCGACCACGTTCCACTCGGTGGCGACGACCTTCGTGGCGGGGCCGTCGAGCGTCACCTTCGTGCCCTTGGCGTCAGTGAGGGTGATCTTCTCCGCGGGCTTCGAAGCCGAGGAGTCGTCGGAGGAAGGCTCCGTGGTCCCGCAGGCGGCCAGGGAGAGGGCGGCGACGGCGACGGTGGCCGTGGCGAGGAAGTGGCGTCTCATGAGGAGGTGCCGAGCCTTTCGGATCGTGAGTGGTGGCGGCCGATCGCGCGGGTGCGCAGCCGGCCGGTCGAGGCATCGGTGTCCACGTCGATGCGAATGCCGTAGACGTCCGACAGAAGTTCTGGAGTGAACACGTCCTCGGGCAGACCGTCGGCGACGATGCGACCGGCGCGCAGCAGTGCGACACGGTCGGCGACGGCAGCCGCCTGGTCGAGGTCGTGGAGGACGACGCCCACGGCGATTCCGTGGTCGTCGGCGAGATCGCGGATGAGGTCGAGGAGTTCGACCTGGTAGCGGAGGTCGAGGTAGGTGGTCGGTTCGTCCAGGAGGAGGACCCCCGTCTCCTGCGCGAGGCAGCTCGCGAGCCACACGCGCTGGAGCTGCCCGCCGGAGAGCTGATCGACGCCCCGCCCGGCCAGGTCCTCCACACCCGTGAGGCCGAGGGCCCGGTCCACCGCCGCGGTGCCGCGGGGATCGGGACGGCCCCAGCGGCCCCGGTGGGGATAGCGGCCGAAGTCGACCACGTCGCGGACGGTGAGCCCGCCCGGCGTCGACCGGGACTGCGTCAGGAGCGCGACGCGACGGGCGAACTCGCGGGCGCCGAGCGCGAAGCCGTCCGTTGCCTCGTCCGTCCCCGCGCCGACGGTGAGCGAGCCGGCACGCGCGCTCTGAAGCCTGGCGAGCGTGCGCAGCAGGGTTGATTTCCCGCTGCCGTTGGGCCCGACGAGGGCAGTCACCTCGGCGGGCCGCAGGGCGATGGCCGCTTCGTGTACGACGTCGACGCGGCCGTACGCCACGGTGACTCCGTCGGCGGACAGACCATGGCCACGTGCACGCGGCAAACCGGCAGCCACAGGGGCGGCCACAGCACTGGAAGTGCTCTCACCAGCTTTCATGGTCTTAGGTTAGCCTGCCCTTATGTCGTTGTTGACCACCCCCTCCCTCGACGAGGGCGAACCACCGGGGAACGCCGACGGCCGGCACCGTCACGTACGGGCTCTCCGGGACAGGGGCGGCCGGTGCCGGGTTACGCACAGTCGGCGGTCGTCGCCACGGTGAGCGTGGCACGACCGACGGAAACCGCCCCGGCGCCGATCACATAACATGTCAAATCATGGCGATGTTCGTGCATTTGACGTCCGCGGCGAACGCCCCGCGTGTCCGGCGGTCAGGGGTCCGCGCGGGTCGTGACGGACCGGACGGTGCGGGTGGGGTCCACTGCTTCCCGGTGCTGCCCTCGTACACCCTCACCCATCAGTGGCTGCGGGAGCTGGCCCGTTCCGGCAGCAGGGGAGGGATCGTCGCCGTACACCTGCGGCTGAACGACGATCAGCCCGTGTCGGTCGGGCGTTACACGGACCGGTCGGGGGAGGGCCGGGCCGTCGTTCCCGCGGCGGAGGCGGTGCGCAGGATCGCGGCACTGGAGGACCCCCGCGGCTGGGAGGTGTTCGTGCCCCGCGCGATCCGGCCGGGCGAGGTCCACCGGATCCGCAGTGCGCCGCAGGTCGCGGGCTGGCGGTACCTGCCGGACGCACACGGCACGCGCCCGTGCACCTGCTTCGGGTGCAGGGTGCGCGGCGGGTACGGGGCGAGGCGTCTGCGCGAGCGGCTGCCGCATCCGCTGGACGGTCCACCGCCACCGGTCAGGGTGCTGCTCGCCAGGGTGTCAGCGGCCGGCGATCCCGGAGACCCGGTCGTACTACGGGAGGTGCTGCACTGGTTCGGGATGCGTCGGCGGGGCCCGATCGCCCGTCTGGCCCGGCTGTCCGCGCATCCGGACCCGGGCGTGCGCGAAGAGCTGGTGTGGGCGGTCGCCCGCTGGTCGACCCCTGGTGTGACGGAGCTGCTGGACGGCCTCGCCGACGACCCGCATCCGGACGTCCGGGAGGCGGTTGAGGCGATCCGCGAGCCGTAGGTGTCGCCGCGCCCCCGGGGATCGGCGCCGATCCCCGGGGGCGCCGTCGCGGCGAGTCCGGCGAGGGCTGTCGGGGCCGGGGACGTGCCCCGGCGTGCTGCCGGGCATGTCCGGGCCCTCGTGCGTTCGGAGGGCCCGGCGCCGCGGCCGCCGGCACGGCCGCACGAGCCTGTAGCGAGGCCCGGGAGGCCGGCGGGAGGGGCGGGGGTCCTCAGGGGCGGCCGGTGAGGTAGCCGCCCATGGTGGTGAAGTACTCGGTCGCGGGCATCTCCCGGCCGTCCTCGGTGCGTACGCGGGTGATGGCGAGGCCGTGGTTGCGACCGGTGCGGGCGTCGGAACCTGCGACGATCACCACGCCGTCGCCCTCGCGGTAGAAGACGCGGCCGGGCGTTCCGCCGTAGCGGCCCTGGGACACCACCGCTGCGAGGATCTCGAGGCGCTTGCCCCGGTGGAAGGTGAAGGCGCTGGGATACGGATCGGACTGGGCGCGGACCAGGCGTTCGAGGTCCTCGGCCGGCCAGGTCCAGTCGACTCGGATGTCCTCGGCGGAGCGCTTGTGGAAGAAGGTCGCCTGGGAGCGGTCCTGCTGCGTGAACTCCGTCCGTCCCGCCGCGATGAGGTCCAGCGCGCCGATGGTCACGGGGCCGATGAGGTCGACGGTCTTGTGGAAGAGGTCGGTGGCGGTGTCCGTCGGACCGACCGGAACCGCTTCCTGCCGGACGATGTCACCGGCGTCGAGCTCGTCGTTCATCATGTGCGCGGTGACGCCCACTTCGGACTCGCCGTTGATCAGGGCCCAGATCAGCGGCGAGAAGCCGGCGTACTTCGGCAGCAGCGAGTCATGGATGTTCAGCGTGCCGTGGCGGGGGAGCTCGAATATGCGCGGGGGGATCCAGGTCCGCCAGTTGTTGGCCACGATGATGTCCGCGTCGGCCTCCTGGAGGCGCTCGAACAGCTCCTCGTCGTCGGGGCGGTTACGGATCAGCACCGGGACTCCGCGCGCCTCGGCGAGATCGGCGACGGAGTCGCTCCAGATCTTCTCGTACGCGTGCTCGCTCTTGGGGTGCGTCACGACAAGGACCACGTCGTGCTCGGAATCCAGGAGGGCTTGCAGGGTGCGGTGCCCCCAGGTCTGGTACCCGAACATGACGACCCGCATGGGTTCCTCCTTGACGCAGGGGGTGATGACAACTCAGTAAAGCAAGGCTTACCTTAGTGCACAACGGGGCATCGTGCTGGCCTTGTTGGCGAGCCGCTCCGACGGCCTCGCCGCCCGCCCTATCGACAGCTCCGGCAGATGAGCTTAGGCTCACCTAAATTCAACGGGCCACTCCGTCGGCGTGCCCGGCCATCGGCCACCCGTGCCTTCGGGCGGCTTCTCCGCACGATGGGAGTGACATGTCACAGGTTCGCCCTGGCGACACACCACCGGTCCTCGACCTCATCGGCATCGGCTTCGGACCCTCCAACGTGGCCATGGCGATAGCGATCAGCGAGCACAACGCGAGGGCCGGCGGCCAGGAGCCGGTCACCGCCCAGTTCTTCGAGCAGCAGCCGCGCTTCGGCTGGCACCGGGGGATGCTGATCGACGACGCGACCATGCAGGTGTCCTTCCTCAAGGACCTGGTGACGCTCCGGAACCCGGCCAGCGAGTTCAGCTTCCTCTGCTACCTGAAGAGCAGGGGCCGGCTCGTCGACTTCATCAACCACAAGAACCTCTTCCCCCTCCGGGTCGAATTCCACGACTACTTCGAATGGGCCGCGGCCAAGGTCGGCGGCATGGTCTCCTACGGCCACGAGGTCGTCGGCATCACGCCTGTCGTGCGCGACGGAGCCGAGGAGTACCTGGACGTGACGGTCCGCTCGGGGGAGGGGCTCGTGGTCCACCGGGCCCGCAACGTCGTCATCGGGACGGGGCTCCGCCCCCTCATGCCCGAAGGTGTGGAGCGCGGGGACCGGGTCTGGCACAACTCCGAGCTGCTGGCGAGGGTCGACGGTCTGGAGGGCACCTCACCCTCCCGGTTCGTCGTCGTGGGTGCCGGGCAGAGTGCCGCCGAGAACGTCGCCTACCTGCACCGCCGCTTCCCCACGGCCGAGGTCTGTGCTGTCTTCTCCCGCTACGGCTACAGCCCTGCCGACGACAGCAGTTTCGCCAACCGGATCTTCGATCCCGGGGCGGTCGACGAGTACTTCGCCGCGCCCGGAAGCGTCAAGCGCAAGCTCATGGACTACCACGGCAACACCAACTACTCCGTGGTGGACATCGACTTGATCGACGACCTCTACCGGCAGATGTACCGGGAGAAGGTCCTCGGCACCGAGCGGCTGCGCTTCCTCAACGTGTCCCGGCTCGCCGCCGTCGAGGAGAAGCCGGACGCGGTCCACGCCACGGTGAAGTCCCTCGTCACGGGCGAGGAGACCATCCTCGACGCCGACGTCGTGGTGTTCGCCACCGGCTACAGCCCGGTCGATCCCGTCGGGCTTCTCGGTGAGGTCGCCGGTCGCTGTCTCCGTGACGAGCAGGGGCGCGTCCGCGTCGAGCGCGACTACCGCATCCTGACCGACCCAGGCCTGCGCTGCGGTATCTACCTGCAGGGTGGCACGGAGCATACGCACGGCATCACATCGGCCCTGCTGTCCAACACCGCGATCCGGGTCGGGGAGATCCTGGACTCGCTGCTCGACCGGGGCGTCAAGGCCGCCTTTGACGAGGCCCGGCTGGTCACGGAGGGGACCGGCGGTACCGCGGGTTAGGCCGCGCTCCCGGCATGTCCCGGTCCCGGGGGCCACGAGCCGTCGCGGGCTCGGCCCGCGGCTCCGTGCCACGACGCCGGCGACCACTTCGGCGCTCAGGACCCCAACTGCCCATGCGTGCCCCGTAGATCAGAGGGATATCGTACGTCGACATGAGCACGACTGCAGTGGGGCGTCCTGCTCCCAGGGGCACGACCGGAGCCCGTCGAAGACGGGTCGCGGGCCTGGGTGTGCTGGTGGCGGTCCTCGTGATCGGGGCGGCGGCGTCGCTGGCCGTCGGTGCGCGCGCGCTGAGTCCCGCGGAGGTGTGGCAGGGTCTCTTCGCCGCGCCGGACGCCGACCAGCGCCTCACGGACGTCAGGCTCATCGTGCGGACCGTACGGGTGCCCAGGACGGTGCTCGCGATCGTCGCGGGACTCGCGCTCGGTATCGGTGGGGCCTTGATCCAGGGGTACACACGCAACCCGATCGCGGACACGGGGCTGCTGGGTGTGAACTCCGGTGCGTCGTTCGCCGTGGTGACGGTGATCGCCCTGTTCGGCTTCGCCGACCCGCTCCAGTACGTCTGGTTCGCCTTCCTGGGGGCCGCGGTCGCGGGTGTCGTGGTGTTCGGGCTGTCGAGTATCGGCCGGGGGGCGGGCAACCCGCTGACCCTCGCGCTGGCCGGCCAAGGGGTCACGGTGTTCCTCGCGGCCATGACCACGGCGGTCGCGCTGTCGGACCTCGAATCGCTGAACGCGCTGAGGTTCTGGAACGCGGGCTCCGTGGCCGGTGTCGGCTTCGACGTGATCTGGCCGGTGACCGCGTTCATCGTGACCGGGGTGGTGCTGGCACTCACCGTGCTGCCGTCCCTCAATCTGCTCAACCTGGGGGACGACGTGGCGCGGGGGCTGGGCGTGAACATCGCGCTGAGCCGGACCCTCGGCATCGTCGCCATCACCCTGCTGGCGGGGGCGGCGACGGCGGCCTGCGGCCCCATCGCCTTCCTCGGGCTGATGGTGGCCCACGTGGCCCGGTACCTGACCGGGCCGGACTACCGCTGGCTGGTGCCGTACGCGGGACTTCTGGGGGCCGCCGTCCTTCTGGTCTGCGACATCGTGGGGCGCGTGGTGGTACGGCCGGGTGAGTTGGACGCGGGCATCGTCGTAGCCCTGCTCGGCGCCCCGTTCTTCGCGGGTCTCGTGTGGCGGGGAAAGTTCAGGAGCGCATGAACGGTACTGATGTGAAGCGACCGGTCGCGCCCGGCGTGCGGTTCGGTCAGGTGTCGTTCCTCTGGCGGCCCTGGCTCGTGTCCGTCACGCTGCTTCTGGCGGCGGTCACCTTCCTGGTGTTCTGCCTGTCCATCGGGGTGGGGGACTTCCCCATCGGTCTGTCCCGGGTGATCGCCACGATCTTCGGGCGCGGCGAACAGGTCGACGAGTTCGTGATCATGGATCTGCGGATGCCGCGCGCTCTGGCCGGGCTGCTCGTCGGGATCGCCCTGGGGGTGTCCGGGGCGATCACGCAGTCCGTCGCCCGCAATCCGCTGGCCAGTCCCGACATCCTGGGGATCACCGGGGGAGCGAGCGCCGTCGCGGTGTTCCTGGTGACGGTCTCCGGCGGAACGGCCGCTGCGGTCGTCAGCACCGTGGGCCTGTCGGCCGCCGCTCTCGCGGGCGGCCTCGGAACAGGTCTGCTGGTGTACTTCCTGGCGTGGCGGCGCGGCATCGACGGATTCCGGCTCATCCTCATCGGAATCTCGGTGACCGCCGCGATGGAGGCGATCACCACCTGGCTCCTGACCACGGCCGACATCAGGGACGTGGCACGGGCACAGGCCTGGCTCGTCGGCTCGCTGGACAACAGGTCATGGGACGAGGTCCGGGTGGTGTTCTGGTGCTCGCTCGTCCTCGTGGCGGTGGTGGCGGGCGTGGCCTTCCAGTTCAAGCCGATGCACCTCGGCGACGAGGTCGCCGCAGGCCTGGGAGTCCGCTTCTCGTGGGTGCGGGCGGTCATGCTGCTGTGTGCCGTCCTGCTGGCCGCCGCGGCGGTGAGCGCGGCGGGTCCGGTCCCCTTCGTGGCGCTGGTGGCGCCGCAGGTGGCGATGCGCCTGGCGAGGTTCCCGACGCCGCCCCTGGTGGCCTCCGGCCTGGTGGGCGGGCTGCTGCTGATCGGCGCGGACCTGACCGCGCGTGCGGTGCTGCCCGTCAGCCTGCCGGTCGGCGTGGTCACGGCCGCGATCGGCGGCCCCTTCCTTGTATATCTGTTGGTGCGGGCGAACCTCAGATAGACGACGAGACCGACCGAACGAACCGGACGACGACGGGGGACCTGTGGGCGCTCAGCACTTTATCGAGACCGATGCCGTGGCCGAGGGGCTGCCGCGGCTGGCAGCGAGGGGCGTCACGGTCGGCTACGGCGGCCGGACCGTCATCGACGGTCTCGACGTGTCGGTCCCGCCAGGCCTGATCACCACGATCATCGGCCCCAACGGCTGCGGGAAGTCGACCTTGTTGCGCACCCTGACGAGGCTGCTGAAGCCGACCGCGGGGGCGGTGGTGCTGGACGGCGAGGACATCGTCAAGCTCAGGACCAGGGATGTGGCGAAGAAGCTCGGCCTCCTGCCGCAGGCCCCGGTCGCACCGGAAGGGCTGACGGTGGCCGACCTGGTCGCCAGAGGGCGCCATCCGCACCAGAGCTGGCTGCGGCAGTGGTCGTCGGACGACGCCTCCGTCGTCGAGCGCGCGCTGGCCATGACCGGGGTCTCCGAGCTGGCCGACCGCCCGGTCGACTCACTGTCCGGTGGTCAGCGTCAGCGCGTCTGGATATCGATGACGCTGGCTCAGGGCACCGACCTGCTGCTGCTGGACGAGCCGACCACGTACCTGGACCTGGCGCACGCGATCGATGTGCTCGACCTGGTGGACGACCTGCACGAGTCGGGCCGCACCGTGGTCATGGTGCTGCACGACCTCAATCTGGCCACCCGCTACAGCGACCATCTCGTCGTGATGCGGGAGGGGTCGATCCTGGCGCAGGGGCACCCGCGTGACGTGATCACCACCGCGTTGCTGCTCGAGGCGTTCGGGCTGCGGGCCATGGTGATCGACGACCCGGTGGGTGACCGTCCGCTCATCGTGCCGATCGGGCGTACCCATGTGCAGCTCAACTGACGTGCCGCCATGGGAAATAGGCCAGAGTTAGGCTAGGCTAACCTCACCTTGTGGGATAGGGTTTGGCTGCCCTCGGACGGAGTGCAGCGGACAGCGCGAAAGCAGGGGATTGAAGGATGCTCTTCCACAGATCGACGCTTCCGAAGCCATGGCGGCGGCTGGCAGTGACCCTCTCCGCCGTGACGCTCGGCGTCGGCCTCCTCGCGGGGTGCGGTTCCGACCCCGAGGAAGAGACGAGCGACAAGACTCCGGCCACCGCCGCCGGCGCGTTTCCGGTGACCGTGGAGCACGCCTTCGGATCCACGGAGATCACCAAGGCTCCCGAGCGCGTCGTCTCCGTCGGCTACACGGACGACCAGGCCATACTCGCGCTCGGCATCAAGCCGGTCGGCATGGTCGACCAGTACCCGAACCCCGCGGGCACGTCCCCCGACATCAACACCCAGTGGCCCTGGGTGAAGGACAAGTGGGGCGACACGCGCCCCGAGGTCGTGATGAGCAACGGCGACGCGGGACCGAACTACGAGAAGATCGCCGCCCTGCGGCCCGACCTGATCGTCGCGGTCTACTCCGAGATCGATCAGGCCGCCTTCGACAAGCTGTCGAAGATCGCTCCGACCGTGGGCCGTACCAAGGCCGAGAAGGAACTCTTCAGCGCGCCGTGGCAGGACAACGCGGTCCACATCGCGAAGGCGCTCGGCAAGGAGGACGAGGGCGCCGCACTGGTGAAGGGCATCCAGGACAAGCTCGACGCCGCTCGTGAGGCACACCCCGAATTCGCGGACCAGACCGCCGTCGCGCTCTCCTGGTACGAGGACTCGGTCGCGCCGTTCACCACCACCGACGTACGAGGACGGCTGGTGACCGGCATCGGTTTCAAGGGGACGACGAAGATCGACGAGATCGCGGGCGACAAGTTCTACACCCAGCTCTCCCCCGAGCGCATGGACCTGATCGACGTCGACCGCATCTTCGTCATCAACGACAAGGCGGACCAGGACGCGCTCAAGAAGTTCGAGCTGTTCACCAACCTGTCCGCGGTCAAGGCGGGGAAGGTCTCGTACCTGCTGGACAGCGAGGGCCCGGCTGTCGGCGCGGCCATGTCGCAGGGCACCCTGCTGTCCCTGCCGTACGCGATCGACGAGCTCGTCAAGTCGGTCGGCCGGTGAGGCCCGGCGCCCGGCACCGCCGGCGGTCAGGTCCGGTTCCTGAGTGAGCAGCACCGACACGCGCGTCGCCCCGGCCACCTTGCGCACGGCCGCCGGAGGCGAGTCCACCCGATGGGTCGCCGCGCGCTGCCGCGAGATGCCGTGGCTCACGGCCGCCACCGTGCTCACCACGGTCGCCGGAGCGGCGCTCCAGGTGCTGCCGGTGCTCCTGCTCGGCCGTGTGGTCGACGGCGTGGTCGACGGGGACGGGCGGTCGGTCCTGGTCACGGTCGGCGCCCTGATGGGAGCCGCCGCGCTGCTCGGCGCGGCGGTGACCGCGGTGTCGACGTACCTGATCGGACGGCTGGGCGCGGACCTTCTCGCGCAGCTGCGGGAAGCGGCCGTCCGGTCGGTGCTGGGGATGCCTAGCGCACGGATCGAGCAGGTCGGCCGGGGGGACGTGCTGTCCCGGGTCGGCGACGACGTGGCCGTACTCTCCAGGGGCATCCGCACGGCCGTCCCCACGGTGTTCTCGGCCGGCGTGCTGGTCGCGATCGCCACGGTCGGCATGTTCGGCCTCGACTGGCGGCTCGGCCTGGCGGGCGCCGGCGCGCTGCCCGCCTACGCGCTGGCCCTGCGCTGGTATCTTCCCCGGTCCGCCCCGCTGTACCAGCAGCAACGGGCAGCCCAGGGCGAGCGTGCGCAGGCGCTGATCAGCGGGCTGAACGGGATCGACACCGTACGGGCGTACCGCCTGGAGGGCGCCTTCCGCGAGAAGGTCACCGACAAGTCGTGGCGCGTGCGCGATCTCGGCATCGAGGTCTTCCGCGTCTTCGGCCGGTTCGTCGGCAGGGAGAACCGCGCCGAGTTCATCGGGCTGGTCCTGATACTCGTCGTGGGCTACGCCCTGCTGGAGGCCGACGCCGCGAGCCTGGGCGAGGTGTCGGCGGCGCCGCTCATGTTCCACCGGCTGTTCACACCCCTCGGTGCCATCATGTTCACCTTCGACGAGGCGCAGAAGTCGGGTGCGAGCCTCACCCGACTGGTCGGGGTGCTGGGAGAGGACACCGAGTCCCGGCTGGTGGGTGACGCCTCCGTGGTGCCCGCCGGTTCCACGCCGTACCCGGTCACGGTGGAGGGGTTGACCTTCACCTACCCCGGCGCCGAGGAGCCGGTCCTGCGGGACGTCAGCCTGACGATCCCGGCCGGCGGCTCGCTCGCACTCGTAGGGGCGACAGGGGCGGGCAAGTCCACCCTGGCCGCGCTGATCGCCGGTATCGGGACCCCGCAGACCGGGTCGGTGCGCATAGGGCCGGAAGACCTGGCCGGCCTGGACGGGGCGGGCGCGCGCGCTCTCGTGAGCATCCTGACTCAGGAGACACACGTGTTCTCCGGGCCGCTCGCCGACGACCTGCGGCTGGCCGCCCCGCGGGCGACCGATGCCGAGCTGATGGAGGCACTGCGCACGGTCGGAGCCCGGCACTGGGTCGACGCACTCCCCGACGGGCTGCACACCATGGCCGGTGAGGGAGGCGAGCGACTGGACGTCACCAAGGTCGCCCAGATCGCCCTGGCCCGGCTGGTTCTGAGCCGGGCACCGGTGGTGGTGCTCGACGAGTCGACCGCGGAGGCGGGCAGTGAGGGCGCCGCCGAGCTCGAGAGATCCGTGCGGGCCGCGTGCGCGGGACGCACCACGCTGTTCGTCGCGCACCGGCTGACCCAGGCGATGGCGGCGGACCGGATCGCGGTTCTGGACGAGGGACGCGTGGTGGAGCAGGGAACCCATGACGAGCTGGTGGCTCTGGGCGGACGGTACGCGCGACTGTGGACGGCCTGGCGCGAGGGCAGTTAGCGGCAGTCAGGCATCTCCGAGCTGAGACCGGTCCAGCTCTCGTACGGTGGAAGGACGATGAGTTTCCGATGACGCATCCCACTGCTCGCTCCGTGCTGCTCTCTCCGGCGTCCCTGGACGACGTACGCAGGCGAACCGGTGACCATTCCGACAGGACCATCGCCCAGGCGTGCGCCATCGGGCTGGCGTACTGGGCGACAGGCCGGAGTCCCGATGGCGTCGACCTCGCCTCCGGCACCCTCTTCACCGACGTCCTCCGGTGGGTCGGCAACGGTGGTACGGCGCCGTCCGGTTGGGAGGTCGCCGCTGACGGCCGGACCATCCTCCTCCCCGAAGGCGTCATGACGGCCGGCGCGCAGCTCGCACTGGACGATCTCGCCGAATTCCCGGACCGGCCCCTCGGGACCATCGCTCCCGTTGATGCGGAGGCGAGGCTGGCGACGCTGGCCGAGTGGAACGACACCGAAGCCGGCCGACTCCGTCCGACCGTCGTGGAGATGTTCCGCGAGCAGGCGCGGATCAGGCCGGACGCCGTCGCGATCGTCGACGAGCACCGGTCACTGACGTACCGCGAGGTTGCCGAGCTGTCGAGTCAGCTGGCCCACCACCTGGTCGAACGCGGGCTCACCGCCGAGCAGGCCGTCGGTATATCGCTGGGCCGCTCCGCCGACATGGTGATCGGGCTGCTCGGAGTGCTCGGGGCCGGTGGGGCGTTCGTTCCGCTCGACCCGCAGTGGCCTGCCGAGCGCCGAGCCGCCGTCATCGAGGACGCCCGGATCGTGATGCAGCTCAACACCTCGGGTGAGCACCGGACGGGTGAACCGGAAGGTGTGGCCGTCGACCTCGGCGCCTGGCGGTTCGCCTCCTGCCCCACCGAGGGGACCGAGGTCTCCGTACCGGGCGCGGCCCTGGCGTACGTGATCTTCACGTCCGGTTCGACCGGCCGCCCCAAGGGTGCCATGATCCGGCACGAAGCGATCAGCGAGCGCCTGCTCTGGCAGTCCGAGGAGATACTCGGCTTCGGCCCCGACGACGCCTCGCTGTTCAAGGCGCCGCTGTCCTTCGACATCTCCGTGAACGAGATCTTCCTGCCCCTGGTGCGCGGCGGCCGGCTCGTGGTCCTGAGGCCCGGGGGCGAACGCGACCCCCATCACGTGCTGAGCGTGCTGGCGGACCAGCGCGTCACCTTCACGTACCTGGTGTCCTCGATGCTGGACGTGCTGCTGGACCTGGCGGGCGACTCCGGGCAGCTGGACAGCCTGCGGCACGTGTGGTGCGGCGGCGAGGTACTGACCCCCGAACTCTACGAGCGTTTCCGGACCCTGCTCGACATCCCCATGTACCACGGCTACGGTCCGGCCGAGACGACGATCGGCGTCTCGCACGTCATCTACCGCGGCGCGGCCGAACGCCTGTCGACGTCGATCGGCAGGGCCAACCCCAACACCCAGCTGTACGTGCTCGACGACGAGCTCCGCCCGGTCCCGGTCGGCGTCGGCGGAGAGCTGTACGTGGGAGGGTTCCTCCTGGGGCGCGGGTACGTCAACGCCCCGGGCCTGACGGCGTCCAGGTTCGTCGCCAACCCCTTCGCGGGCGACGGGTCACGGCTGTACAGGACCGGCGACCTCGCGCGGTTCGCCCCGGACGGGTCGCTGGACTTCCTCGGCCGCGCCGACAACCAGATCAAGATCCGCGGCATGCGGCTGGAGACGGAGGACGTCGAGACGGGCCTCGCCGAGCACCCCTCCGTACGGCACACCTGCGTCGTGGCGAAGAAGAACGCGGCGGGCGGCACCTACCTGGTGGGGTACGTGATCCCGGTCACCGGCGAGGAACCGGGCGGCGAGGAGGTCAGAGCGTGGGCAGCCGAGCACATGGTCGAGTACATGGTGCCCGCCCACGTCGTCGTGCTGAAGGAGTTCCCGCTCACCGCGAACGGCAAGCTCGACCGCGGAGCGCTCCCTGAGCCCCGCGTCGGGACAGGCCCGCTCGTCCCGGCCGCCACGGAGAACGAGCGCGCGGTGTGCGCGGCGGTCGCGGGCGTGCTGGGACTGGACGAGGTAGGTGTCGACCAGGACTTCTTCAGGCTCGGCGGTGACAGCATCCTGGCCATCTCGCTGCTGAGCGCCCTCCGCGGAGCAGGGCTGTACGTCACCGCGCAGCAGATCTTCACCCACAGCGTGGTGGGAGCGCTGGCGGCGGTCGTCAGCAGGGAGGACGTCCCTGCCGCGGGAGACGGCGATGTGGCGACCGGCGCCGTCGTCGGCTCGCCGATCGTGCAGTGGCTCGGTGAGGTGACGGACGCGATCGACGGTTTCGTGCAGTCGGTCGTGCTGAACACCCCGGTGGACCTGACCGCGGACGCCCTGGACGTGATCCTCACCGCTGTCGCCGGTCGGCACGACATGCTGCGCGCGAGGCTGGTGCGAGGCGACCGCTGGAGCTTCGACATCCCGGCGGCGGGCGGAACCGCCGGAGGGTGGCAGGAGAGCGACCTTCCACTCGAAGCCTGTGTCGCGCTCGCCACCCAGGGGATCGACCCGGACCGAGGCGCGATGATGCGCGCCGTCTGGCGCCGCGAGGCACGGCAACTGGTCCTGGTGGTCCACCACGTGGTCGTCGACGGTGTGTCCTGGCGGATCCTCATGGAGGACCTTGCCACCGCCTGGCGGCAGGTCGCTTCCGGTGTGCCGGTCGAGCTGCCCGCGGTGGGCACCTCGTTCCGGCGCTGGACCCAGGCACTGCAGGGAGCGGACTTCGAGCCGGACCGTGCGGCCTTCCTGCGTCCTCTGCCGGCGGTGGACCGGCCGCTGGGCAGGCGTGCGCCGGCCGAGCGCGACACGGTCGCCCGTGAACGCGTACGGACCGTCTCCGTGGCACCCGACCTCACCGCCGCGCTGCTCGGGGAGATACCGGCGAGGTTCCACGCGGGCGTCAACGACGTGCTGCTGACCGCGCTCGCCGTCGCCCTCGCACGGTGGCGCCGCGACCTCGGGCAGGATCAGACGTTCGCGCACATCGAACTCGAGGGGCATGGCCGCGAAGGGCGGTTCGTGGCCGAGGCGGCCGGCTTCGAGCCCGAACTGTCACGCACCGTGGGCTGGTTCACGACCCTCTTCCCGGTCGTCGTGGACCCCGGTACGGCCGACGACCTCACCGCTCCCGCATACCTGGCAGCCGCGCTCAAGGCGGTGAAGGACGACCTCGCCGAGGTGCCGAGCAACGGCGTCTCCTACGGTGCCCTGCGGTACCTGACCGAAGCCGGGCTCGCCGGTCCCGCCCCGCAGGTGCTGTTCAACTACCTGGGCCGCTTCGACACGGGCACCTCCGGGGACTGGCAGTTGTCCGGCGGGGCCGGACAACTGGGGGAGAAGAGGGACCCGCGGATGCGCCTGCCGCGCGCCCTGGAGTTCAACGCGATCGCCGAACATGCCCGGGAGGGCGGGTACGAGCTGGTCACCACCCTCTCCTGGCCCGACGGGATGTTCACCGACGAGGACACCGCGACCATCGGCGCGTACCTCGTGGAAGCCCTGGCCGGACTGGCAGCGCTCGACGGGGGCGGCCACTCTCCCGGCGACTTCCCCCTGGTTCCGCTCACGCAGGCCGACGTCGACGCCCTGGACGGCCCTGCGCTGCGGGACGTCCTTCCCCTGACCCCGTTGCAGGAGGGCCTCTACTTCCACTCCGTCTTCGACGACGACTCGGCGGGCAGCTACGTCGAGCAGCAACTGCTCACTCTGGAAGGCGAGGTGGACGCCGCCCGGCTGGCGGCCGCCGCGACCCGGCTGCTCACGCTGTACCCGAATCTGGCGGCGCGGTTCGTGGCTCTCGCCGACGGCCGGGTGGTCTCCGTGCTGGAGAGCGGAGTGACGGCGCCCTTCACCACGCTGGACCGCCCCGGCATCTCCGACGCCGAGATCCGGGAGCACGCCGAGCGGGACCGGCGCGCGGGATTCGGCCTGTCCACGGGTCCCCTGATGCGGTACACGCTGATCCGGGCGGGGTCCGGCAGGAACGTGCTGGTGCAGACCGTGCACCACATCATCGCCGACGGCTGGTCGGTGCCCCCGATGCTCCGCGCCCTGCTGGCCGAGTACCACGAACCGGGCACCCTGTATCCCCTCGGCGGCTTCCCCGACTACGTACGCCGGCTGGCCGAGCTCGACGACGCCGAGAGCGACCGGGTCTGGCGCGACCAGCTCGCCGGCCTGCCGGGCCCCTCACTGGTCGCCGACGGTCACACCCCGTCCGACCGCTTCGCCGACACCGCGGTGGAGCCCGAGGACGACATCGACGGGGCCGTCCGGTCGGCGGGCGTCCCGCTGAGCGTTGCGGTCCACAGCGCCTGGGCGGCGGCGCTGGGCGGCATCCTCCGGAGCAGGGACGTCGTGTTCGGCTCCACGGTGTCCGGTCGCGACGCGGATGTGCCCGGTATCGAGGACATGGTGGGCCTGTTCATCAACACGATCCCGGTGCGCGCCCGTTGGGAGCGGACGGACACGGCCCGGGACCTGCTCGCGTCGGTGCGGGACCGCCAGGGGGCGGTGCTGGCACACCAGCACGTCTCCCTGGCGAGGATCGGCCGGCAGGCCGGCGGCGGAACCCTGTTCGACACGCTGGTGGTCTTCGACGTCGCGACCGATGTGGCGGCCCTGCGGCGGCCCGGCGACGAACTGGTCGTCACGGGCATCGTCAACGAGGGTTCCCCCCACTACCCGTTGACCCTGGTCGTGGAACGCACACCCGCGGGCCGCCCCCGCTTCAACCTGATCTACGACGGGGAGTTGTTGCGCGAGGCGACCGCCCGGGCGATCCTGCTCGGGTTCACCCGGACCCTCACAGCTCTGCTCACGCGGCCGGACGCCCTCGTCGACGATCTGGTGCCCGAGGACACCCGACGCCCCGCGCGGATCGCCCCGACGACGCTGGGCGCACTGTTCGACGCGGCGGCCGGACGCAACCCGCAGGCCACCGCCGTCACGCACTGCGCTCTCGACGGCAGCACCGAATCCCTGACGTACGGCGAACTGGCGGCCGCGAAGAACGAACTGGCCTCCGTCCTGCGAGCGGCCGGTGTCGGGCCGGGCACCCGCGTCGCCGTCGCCGCGCCACGCTCCCTGGAGCAGGTCGTCGCCCTCGTGGCGATCGTCACCGCGGGCGGCGCGTATGTGCCCCTCGACCTGGCCTACCCGGACGAGCGGCTGGAGTACGTCCTCACCGATGCCGCGCCACAGGTCGTCCTCGTGGACCGTGGGCAACGGGACCGCTTCACCGAACTGCTGAACCGGGGGGCCGGCGGGCCGGCCCGCGTGCTCGTGCTGGGGGAGGAGCTTCCCGAGGGGGCCGGGCAGGCCCCCGCCACCACCCCGGCCGGATGGCACGACCCGGCATACGTGATCTACACGTCCGGATCGACCGGCAGGCCCAAGGGCGTCGTCGTCCCGCACTCCGCCGTGGTGACACTGCTCGCGAACACGCGGCCTGGCATGGACTTCGGACCGCACGACGTGTGGGTCCAGTTCCACTCCTACTCCTTCGACTTCGCGGTCTGGGAGCTGTGGGGCGCGCTGGCGCACGGCGGTGAGCTCCTTGTGCCGGAGTACGGACTGACCCGCTCCCCGGTGGACTTCCACCGGCTGGTCCGCGAGCGCGGAGTGACCGTGCTCAACCAGACCCCCTCGGCCTTCCACCGGTTCATCGAGGCCGACCGGCACGCAGGTGAACCCGTCACCGCGCTGCGCCGCATCATCTTCGGAGGGGAGGCGCTGGATCTCGCACGACTGCGCGGCTGGGTGGAGCGGCACGGCACCGCCACGCCCGAACTGGTCAACATGTACGGCATCACCGAGACCACCGTCCACGTCACCCACCGGGTGCTCACCGAAGAGGACTTCGGCGACGACGTCAGCCCCATCGGCGGTCCGATCCCGGGACTCGCCACCTACGTGCTCGACGACAGGCTCCGTCCGGTGCCGCCCGGCCGGGTGGGTGCCATCTACGTCGCCGGTGACCAGCTGGCGCTCGGCTACCTCGGCAGACCGGGCCTGACCTCGGGCCGCTTCGTGGCGAACCCGTTCGCGGGCGACGGCTCCCGGATGTACCACACGGGCGACCTCGCCCGCCGCACGCTCGACGGGGAGCTGGAATTCGCCGGCCGCGCCGACGACCAGGTGCAGCTCAAGGGTTTCCGTGTCGAGCTCGGCGAGGTGGAGTCCGCGATCAGAGAGCTCGACGGCGTGACCGACGTCGCCGTCACCGTGGCCGGCAGCGGAGACCACCTGGTCGCGCACGTGGTGGGCCCGGTGCCCGGCGATCTCACCGGCAGGCTGTCCGCGAAGCTGCCCGCGCACATGGTGCCGGGCCGGGTGCTCCGGACCGAGGCCCTGCCGCTGACGGTCAACGGCAAGCTGGACCGCAAGGCCCTGACCGACAGCGCAGCGCAGGCCGGTCCGCCGCTTGCCGCGAGCGCAGCGCAGGCCGGTACGCCGCTCGCCGCGAGCGGCGCCGCGCTTGCCGCACTGGTCGACATCTTCGCCGAGGCACTGCCCGGCACCCTGGCCGTGGACGGTGACACCGACTTCTTCAGGGCGGGGGGCGACAGCATCGTCGCCATCACCGTGATCAACCGGGCCAGGGCACTCGGTCTGCCGATCGCGCCGCGGGACGTGTTCCTCTTCAGGACGCCGCGCGCGCTCGCCGAACAGCTCGGATCGCGCGCACCACAGGCCTCCGCACCCGTGCCCGCCCCCCGTGTGGACGGCCCGTTGGCGCCCACGCCGATCATCCTGCGCCAGCGCGAACTGGGGGGATCACTCGTCGGCTTCGCCCAGGCCAGGACACTGGTGGCGGCGGAAGGCACCGAGTTCGCCGATGCTCAGCGTGCGGCGGACACGGTCGTGGCCGCCCACCCGGCGCTGCGGCTGAGACTGCGCGTGGAGCACGGCGTCTGGGCCCTTCGCACCGAGCCCGCCCGCGAGGTCACCGTGGTCCGGGCGGACACCGCCGACGTGGCCACCGTGGCGAACGAGGCCGCAGCACGGCTGGATCCCGGGACCGGCGAAGTCATCGCCTTCTCCTGGCTCGAGCCGGCCCGGACACTGGTGGTCACGGTGCACCACCTCGCCGTGGACTCCGTGTCCTGGCTGGTTCTGCTGGACGACCTGGCCACCGCACTGCGCGGGGCGACGCTGCCGCCGCCGACCACGTCCTACGCCGAGTACGCCGAAGCCCTCAGCTCCCGGGCCGCCCTCGCGGCCGACGACCCCGGTCGCTGGATCGCCGCGCTCCGGGCACCCGTGCTCCTCCCGGCGATCGGGAGGCTGCGGGAGACCACGGTCGTGCTCGCGCCCGAGGTGAGCGACCGGGTGACGCGTACCGCGCCCGCCGCGCTCGGCATCGGTCCGACCGAGCTGTTGTGCGGCGCGCTCCGGACCGCACTGACGCATGTCCAGCCGTCTCCCACCGATCTCTCCGTGGACCTGGAACGGCACGGCCGGGTCCCGGCGCTGGAGCACCACGACTACACCCGCACGGTCGGCTGGTTCACCTCCATCGCCCCTGTGCGGCTCACCGCGCACACCGACCCCGTGGAGGCGGCTCGCGAGGTCGCGGAACGCCAGCCCGACGAGCAAGGACACGTCGCCTACGGCCTGCTCAGGTACCTCAACCCGCAGACGGCCCCCCTGCTGACGGCCCGCCCGCAGGTGCTGTTCAACTACCTCGGCCGGGGGAGTGAGTCGCAGGCACCGCACATCACCGGCGGGGAGCAGAACAGCCCGTACGCCGTCGAGGTCAACGCCTGGACCGACGAGGCGACCGGAAGCCTGCACGCGGCCTTCGTCCTCGCGGAAGGCGTTCCCGACGCCGTGACCGGCCACTGGCTGCGGGCACTCGAACGGATCGCGGACGTCGCCGCCACCGCCGAACGCACGGCGCCGGTGACCCCGCTCCAACGGGGCCTGTACTTCCAGGCCCAGATGGCGGGGCCGGCCGGACACTACGTCGCGCAGAGCTACTTCACCTTCGACCGGCGTCTGGACGCGGACGCGCTGGCCGAGGCGATGGCGTACGTCATCGCACGGCACCCGGTCGTGGGCGCGGGCTTCACCACCGACGACGACGGAAACCCCGTGCAGGCGCTCGCCGCGGGACGGCGCGTCGACGTCCGTACGGTCCGGCTGACGACGGACGCGGACGTCGAAGCCCTGTGCACGCGGGACCGCGACACGGGCTTCGACCCGGGGAAGCCGCCGCTGATCCGGATGACCGTGGTGCGTCGGCCCGGCGGACACGACGGACTGCTGCTGAGCTACCACCTGCTGCTGTGGGACGGCTGGTCCCGCGAGATCGTGCTGCGGGACCTGTTCGACGCCTATCAGACCGTCCTGGCGGGTGAGGAACCGGACGCCGTTCCGACGGCACCGGGCTTCGAGGACTACGCACGTGCCCTCGACGCCAGGGACCCCGTGGTGTCGGAGCGCTTCTGGGCGGAGCACCTGACGGGCCTCACCGGCCCCACACTCCTCGCCGGCCCTGAGCCGTCCCTCCCGGACGGCCTTCCGAGGGCGCTCGTACACGTGCTGTCCACCGAACACTCGGACCTGCTGCGAGAAGCGGCCAGAGCGCACGGCGTCACGCTGAACACGGTGCTGACCGGCGCTTTCGGCCTTCTTCTGGGCGCGCACACGGGACGGAGTGACGCCGTGTTCGGTGTGACCGTGTCCGGCCGGGAGGGTGAGGGGCTGTCGGACATCGTCGGTGTGCTCCTCAACACCGTCCCGATGTGGACGCGGGCCCGGCCGGGGGACACGGTCCAGGAGTACCTGGCGGCCGTACAGGCGGCGAGGGTCGGGGCGATGGACCACGAGCACCTGGGTCTCGGCGAGATCCAGCGGGCCAGTGGGCACGACAGCCTGTTCGACAACCTGTTCGTTCTCCAGAACTTCCTGGACCTGGACGCGTTCGCCGAGATGAACACCAGGCACGGCATCACGGCGGTGCGGGCCGACGACTCGACGCACTATCCGTTCACCTGGGTCGTCACACCGGGCGACCGCCTCACGGTCAAGCTGGAGTACCGCGACGACGACACACCGAAGGCCCGCCGTCTCGTCGACGACTACCTGCGCGTGCTCGAGGACCTGGCCCGGTCGGCCGGTCCGCTCGGAGCACTGCGCGGCGTGGGGGCGGGAGCCGGAGCGACCGAGCGCACGGACATCGGTACGGACACCGTCGTCGACCGGTTCGACCGGGCGGCAGACCGGGAGCCGCAGCGGGTTGCCCTCGTCGCCCACGGCTCGGCCATGACCTTCGCGCGGCTCCGCGACCGCAGCCGTGAGGTGGCCGGGGTACTCGTCCGGCGAGGCATCGGCCCGGAGACGACCGTCGGTCTCGCGCTCCCGCGCTCCCTCGACTCCATCGTGGCACTGTTCGCCGTGCTGCGGACCGGTGCCGCGTACGTGCCGCTGGAGCTGGACCACCCGGACGAGCGGATCGCCTCGATCGTCGACGCGGCACGACCGGACGTGATCCTCACCGTGAGCGCGGTGTCCCCACGGCTGACCGGCGACCTGATCGAACTCGACCGGCCCCTGCCGGAGGCCGAGCCGTACGTGACGTTCGCGCAGGACGCACCGCACCGTCTGCGGCACCCCGCGTACACGATCTACACCTCCGGATCGACCGGGAAGCCCAAGGGTGTGGTGACCGAGTACGCCGGTCTCACCAACATGCTGATCAACCATCAGCGCCGCATCTTCGAGCCGGTGCTGGCGGAACACGGGCACCGGATCTTCCGGATCGCGCACACCGTCTCGTTCGCGTTCGACATGTCGTGGGAGGAGCTGCTGTGGCTCGCCGACGGCCACGAGGTGCACATCTGCGACGAGGAGCTGCGCCGCGACGCGCCCAGGCTGGTCGAGTACTGCGTCGAGCACGGGATCGACGTCATCAACGTGACTCCGACCTACGCGCAGCAGCTGCTCGCCGAAGGCCTGCTGGACGACCCCGCGCGGCGGCCCGCACTGGTGCTGCTCGGCGGAGAGGCGGTCACCCCGACGCTCTGGCAGCGGCTCGCCGAGACCGAGGGGACGGCCGGCTACAACCTGTACGGACCCACCGAGTACACCATCAACACCCTCGGGGTCGGCACCTTCGAGTGCCAGGACCCGGTGGTGGGCGTGGCGATCGACAACACCGACGTGTACGTGCTGGATCCCTGGCTGAGGCCGCTGCCGGACGGAGTGCCCGGTGAGCTGTACGTGTCGGGCATCGGTATCGCGCGCGGCTACCTCGGTCAGCCCGCCCAGACCGCGGACCGTTTCGTCGCGTGTCCGTTCGGCGCACCGGGCGAGCGCATGTACCGTACCGGCGACCTGGTGACCAGAAGGCCCGACGGAAACATCGTGTATCTCGGCCGCACCGACCAGCAGGTCAAGATCCGGGGCCACCGGGTCGAACTGGGCGAGGTCGAGGCCGCGTTCGCGGCGCACCCGGCGGTGCGGTTCGTGGCTGCGGTCGCCCAGCCCGACCCCCAGGTCGACGGAGCTCACCGGCTGGCGGCCTACCTGGTGCTGAGCGGCTCCGGCCTGGCCACGGTCGCCGCCGAAGTGGGCGGCGGGCTGCCCGACTTCCTGCGCCCGACGCACTACGCACAGGTCGACGGCATCCCGCTGACCGTGAACGGGAAGGCCGACACCAGGGCCCTGCCGGATGCCAAGCCGCTGGGCGTGCTGAGCACCGGGGGCGAGCGCGGCCCCCGGACCGGTACGGAGACGGTGGTCTGCGAGTTCTTCGCCGAGGCGCTCGACCTGGACGACGACGAGGTGAGCGCGGTGAGCGACTTCGTGTCCCTGGGCGGGCATTCCATGCTGGCGGTGCGGCTGACCGGGCTGCTCCGCCGGGAGTACGGTCCTGTGGTCACGATCCGTGACCTGCTCACCCTTCGAACCCCGGAAGCGATTGCCCGCCACATTGAAGAAAACACCTGACGTGCAGCGGCCCCGCCCGGGGGCCGACATCCTCCGGACCGCCCTGCGCCGCAACGCCGGCGCCGTGGTCCGGGGCACTGTCCTCATGGGTCTGTACCAGGCGGGGGAGACCGCCTTCCCCATCGCGCTCGGCCTGATCGTCGAGCACACGATGCGGGACAGGAGCCTCGGCTCGCTCGGCATGTCGATCGCCGCACTGGCCGTCATCATCACGACCGTGTCGCTGTCGTGGCGGTTCGGGATGCGTGTCCTGCAGAAGGCCAACACCACCGAGGCGCACCTCTGGCGGGTACGGGTCGCGGCCTGCGGACTCCAGCCGGTGGCCAGGGACGTCGGCCTGAAGTCCGGCGAGGTGCTGACCATCGCGACCGAGGACGCCGACCAGACCGCCGACATCGTCGAGGTGGTCCCGCTGCTGATCAGTTCGCTGGTCGCGGTGGTCGTGGCGTCGGTCGCGCTGGGCCTGGCCGACCTCCGGCTCGGCCTGCTGGTCATCGCCGGAACGGTGGCGATCCTGACGATCCTCAGCGTGATGTCCGGACGGATCGGCGAGAGCACCCGTGAGCAGCAGGCCAGGGTCGCACGGGCGGGTGCCAAGGTCGCCGACCTGATCAGCGGCCTGCGCCCGCTGCACGGCTTCGGCGGCAACCACGCGGCGTTCCTCTCCTACCGGAAGGTCAGCGCGGACGCGAGGCGCCAGGCGGTCACCGTCGCCAGGGTGAACGGCGTGTACGCGGGCACCGCGCTGGCCCTCAACGCGGTCCTGGCCGTTGTCGTGACACTGACGGCGGGCTGGCTCGCGTACGGAGGACACATCACGATCGGCGAGCTCGTCATGGCGGTGGGGCTGGCGCAGTTCATCATGGAACCGCTCAAGATGTTCTCGGAGATGCCGAAGTACGTGATGATGGCACGCGCCTCGGCCGATCGGATGGCACTGGTGCTTGCCGCGCCGCCGCTGACGGCCCAGGGCCGGGGCCGGCCGGCCGCAGGCGGAGACCTGGAGATCGACAGCGTCCGGTACGGGGCACTGCACGGCCTGAAGTTCCAGGTGCGTGCCGGCGAGTTCGTCGCGATCGCCGCCTACCAGCCTCGCGCGGCGGCCGATCTCGCCTCGGTCCTGGGGGTGAACGTCCCGCCGCACGCGTACGAGGGGGTGGTGCGGGTCGGCGGGCGGGAGATCGGGGAACTGTCGGTCGAGGCACTCCGCGAGCACATGCTGGTGAACCCGTACGACGGGGAGATCTTCGCGGGCAGCCTCCGGACGAACATCGATCCGTCGGGCACCAGCCGTATGGTCACCGAGGCCGTGGAGGCGTCGCTCCTGACCGACGTCGTCGCCCTCCACCGCGCGGGACTCGACCACAGCGTCCGCGACCGTGGTGCGAACCTCTCCGGAGGGCAGCGCCAACGGCTGTCCCTGGCGCGCGCCCTCGCCGCGGACTCCGACGTCCTGGTCCTGCACGACCCCACGACAGCGGTCGACGCGGTGACCGAACAGCTCATCGCGCGTAACGTCGCGAAACTGCGCAGGGGCCGTACCACTGTGGTGCTCACCAGCAGTCCGGCACTTCTGGACGCCGCCGACCGGGTCCTCGTCCTGGACGACGGTGCCGTCACCGCCGAGGGCACCCACCGCGACCTCCTCGCCACCGACGAGGCCTACCGCATGGCCGTTGCCCGGTGACCCGCCCCTGGGGTGTCCGCGAAGTCCCGCACATGACGGCTCCGGGGGCGGAGCGTGATGAAGCACCGGAAGCGGCCGACGCCTGAAGCCGCTCAGCCGCCCGTCAGGCGAGTGCCCAGGCGACATCCCTGAGCAGGGCGCTCCGCCAGCCCGCCCGGTCGTGGCCCGATGCCGACCGCGACACCCGTACGGTCGCGCCGGCCTGTTCCGTCAGGGCCTCGGCCAGTTCGCAGTGGGGCAGCATGCGCGGCTCGTGTTCCCCCACGTCGAAAGCGACCCGTAGACCGGACAGACCGGGGCCCTCCCGTAGGCGTTCGGCGATGCTGCCACCGACCGGGCCGTCGAAGAGGTCCGCCCGGTCCAGGGCACCTGGAGCCCACCAGAACGACGGCGACTGGCAGGCGATGCGTGAGACCAGGCCCGGGAACTCCAAGGCCGCGTACATCGCGCTCAGCCCTCCGAGGCTCTGCCCTGCGACCACCAGCCGGTCCAGGTCGGCAGGTACGCCGGATTCCGCGACCAGTGGCAGCAGTTCGTCCCGTACCGCCTCCCACAGCCGGGGGTCGCACCCGAACTCGGCCGCCCTGTCCTTGGAGGGGAGGAAGACGAGGGTGACGGGGGGCATCTCACCGGCCGCGACGGCCGAGTCGAACGCGGTCATGGCCGGGTGGAGGTACAGCCAGTCGTCCCCGTCGAGCAGCAGGACGACGGGCCCGCCGCCGCCCACCGGGTGGATCCGTACGGTGCGCCGTCCACCGAGCCGCTCACCGGCCCAGCGGATCCGGGTGTGCGGGACGGGCAGGACGTCGTCGGCGCCGATGAGGGGCCAGTGCGGCTGGTGCGGGGCGTCCGGAGTGGCGAATACGGACCGGTCACCGCCCGCGCCCACGGGGTTGAACGGGTCGGCGTACGCCATGTCTCCCGCGAGGAACCGGTAGGTCACGCGCAGTCGCGCGGGCATGCGCACCTCGGCGTACCAGCAGTCCGTGTCCTCCCACTGCCGCAGGACCACGGGTTTGGACCAGCTCTCGAAGCCGACGCTCGCCGCTGAACCCCGCCAGAGGAACAGGGTCACCCAACCGCCGTCGTCGGCGGGCACCGACGCGGGTGTCCGGACCGCCGCCCAGAACTCGTCGGTGCCGGGCCGGCCCGTCAGGCCGAACGCGGCGAAGGAGTTCTCCGCACCGGCCGCACCACGGGCCTCTTCCGTCATCCGGCGCATGAACGTCTCCTTCTTCGGGGGAGGCCGAAAAGCTGATGGGGCTTCAACGAGGCGCACCCGCAACACTCGTGGAGTGCACGTCCGGGGCGCTGGGCTCCTGTACCGGCGGGAGGGTGCGGACACCCGGCCGCCGAGGCACTCGCACGGTGCGGATCCTCGTGTCCCCGCCCTTTCCGGGAACAACGGTGGTGCCGGGACTCGTCTCGTCGAGGACGCCGCGCAGAACGGCGTGCGGTACACGGCCGTCGAGCACGTGCGCCCTTCGTACGCCGCCGCGGACGGCCCGAAGGCAGCCTTCCATCTTGGGCAGCATGCCGCTCTCCAGATCCGGCAGCAGCTCCTGCAGGGCATCGGCGGTCATACGCTCGATCACGGCGGTGCTGCGCGGCCAGTCCGAGTACAGCCCTTCCACGTCGGTGAGCATCACGAGCCGCTCGGCGCCGAGGGCCACGGCCACGGCCGACGCCGCGAGATCGGCGTTGACGTTGTAGACCTGCCCGTCCTCGCCCCGTGCCACGGGGGAGACCACCGGGATGTGCCCCTCCTCCAGGAGTGCGTGCAACATGCCCGGCTCCACGTCCACGACGTCGCCGACGAGGCCGATGTCCACGGGACTGCCGTCCACCCACGCCGACCGCCGTACCGCCGTCATCGTGTGTGCGTCCTCTCCGGACAGACCGACGGCGAAGGGCCCGTGGGCGTTGATGTGGCCGACCAGATCTCGTTGGACGTGCCCGGTCAGCACCATGCGCACCACCTTCATGGCCTCCGGGGTGGTCACCCGCAGGCCCGCCTCGAAGCGGGTCTCGAGGCCCAGCCGATCGAGCATGGCGCTGATCTGCGGGCCGCCCCCGTGCACGACCACGGGGCGCAGGCCCGCATGCCACAGCTCCACGACGTCCCGGGCGAACGTCCGCTGCAGGTGCGCGTCCACCATGGCGTGCCCGCCGAACTTGACGACGACCGTGCCACCCCGCGGCTGCTCCCGCTGGTGAAGTGGCCCGTCGGGCGGATCCTCGTGCCTGCGCCCGGAGACGGCCGGTCTCATCTCTGTCCCCACCCTGTTCGAGAGCTGTGTGTGCACTGCCTGGACGCGCTCAGGGGTGCTTGGCGGCAGTCGGGTCGACAGCGGACGGAGTCCCTCCGTGCAGGCCGGATCGACGGTCACCCCCACCCCTGGGCACGCGAACTTAGCCAAGCCTAAGCTAAATGACTCGGGCGTGCACGCGGGCAGTTGCCGGACGCCGGAGCGGAAGCCGCCCGGTGTCAGGCGCTGGGCGCACTCAGCCCTCGTTCAGGCCGCCGCCTGGTACGCCGAGCCGACAGCGGTGTCGATGCAGGGGTGGACGACGAGCCGTGTGCCCCCGGAGCAGGCGTTGGCCTCCAGGAGCCGCCGGACGGGGGCGCTGTGAGTGGCCACAGACATCAGTACGCCCAACTCGTCGCAGTGGCGGTGGGCGCGCAGAACCGCGCTGGCCGTGGCAGGTGTGGCCGCCGGTTCCTCGATGACCACGAGCACCGGTGCCGGCTGGTATGCGCGCACGAACGCCGTTATCCCGGACGTCAGTTCGGCCCGTCCGCCGATCCCCGGATCCTCCTGCACGGTGAGGACCAGGACACCATGGTCAACTCTGTGGGACAGCATCGCGACCTCCGCTTCCGGGCCCGCCGGTGGGCTCTGGTGCACTGCGTCTGCCCTGCTCCGCAGCTCGTCATGCGCCGTGTTCCATGCGTGCCGCTCGGACCTGGCGTGGCCGGGCCGACGTCGTTTCCCGGAGGTTCGCCGCCGCAACGCCGACGACTGCCGCCCGGCTCCCGTGGACTTCGCCTCGGGCGTCCTCCGCCCCTCCCGGGAAGGCCGTGCTCCGTCACCGTCGACGCAAACCAGGGACCGTGGTCCCTCCGCCTTCGACGGCCCGGAATCATGGTGCCGGGCCGCACCAGGGACACGGCCCCTGCGACACGACCGAGAGGACCCCGTGGCCGACCCCAAGAGCTACATCATCGAGTCATTGGACACAGGGCTGCGTCTGATGCGCCTGTTCCTCACCCACGACACCCTGTCGGTCACCGAAGCAGCCAGGGAACTGGACGTGGCGCGCTCCACGGCGCACCGTGTGCTCAGCACCCTGGAGTCACGCGGCTTCGCCACCCGGGACGCCTCCGGCCGGGGCTACTCCGCGGGGCCCGAGCTGGTGGCACTGGGCCGCCCCGCCGGCTACGGACCCGAGATCAGGACCCGGCTCCAGGTCGTGCTGGACGCGGCAGCCGCCGCCACCGGAGAGACGATCAGCACCGCCGCACTGATCGGCGACCAGGTGATCATCACGGACGGACGGGAGTCGCCGCACTCCGTGCGGGCGGTGCTGGCATCCGGCCGCGCTCTCCCCGCGCACGCCACCGCGGCGGGCAAGGTTCTGCTCGCCCAGCTGACCGCCGAACAGGTCTGCGCCCTCTACCCGGAGGAGCGGCTGGCCGGTCTCACCAGCCACACCCTCACTTCCCGTTCCGCCCTTCTCTCCGAACTGGCCGGCATCCGTGCCCTCGGCCGCGCCGACAGCCACGGCGAGTCGGTGAGCGGAATGAACGCCGTCGCGGTGCCCCTCGCCGGGAACAGCTGGCGCGACCGGCTCGCCCTGATGGCATCCATGCCGGCGGACCGGGGCGGCGCATCCGAACTCGACCGGCACGCCGAGGTGCTGCAGAGGGCCGCGAGACTCCTGCCGCCACCGTCCTCCTCCTGAGCCGCGCCCGACCGGAGCGGAGCCGGGAGCGTCTCGACGCCGGTTGTACGCACCGAAGTTGGCCCCGACCTGCTTGCGCAAGGATATGAAAGAATTTGCAGAAATCCTTGACGACTGCACGGACCGGGGCGACCCGGCGGAGCGAGACGGCACGAACCACCGAAGCGAAAGGCACGACCACCTGCATGCGCAAGCAGACCGACGTTCTCGTACTGGGCGGGGCGGGAGTGGACACCATCGTCCATGTCCCTGAACTGCCGCTCCCTTTCGCCGACAGCTACATGATCCGGCCGGGCATCGAGACCCGCGCGGGACAGAGCGGTGACTTCGTCGCGCTCGGGCTGCACACCCTCGGACTGCGTACGCATCACCTCGACATGATCGGCGACGACCACGAGGGGGACCTGGTCCGCGCCCTCCACCGTGACCGGGGCATTCCGCTCACCGAGGCCCCCCTGCGGGGCGGCACCAGGCGCGCGGTCAACCTCGTCGGCCCGGACGGCCGGCGGCTGTCCCTGTACGACGCCGCCCGCTCGGACGATTCGGACCGGTTCGACGAGTCGACGGTCCGCGAACTCGCCGCTGTCACCCGTCATGCCCATGTCGTCATCACGCAGCCGTGCGCCTTCACGCTGCCGGTGCTCCGCGAGGCCGGGGTGACCATCTCCACCGATCTGCACAACTGGGACGGCGTCGACTCCTACCACGAAGCGTTCGCCGTCCAGGCAGACGTGGTGTTCCTGTCCACCACCGCGCTCACCGACACCGAGCGGACCATGCGTGACATCGCCGGACGAGGAAGGGCGCGGACCGTTGTCGCGACCGCGGGCGCCGAGGGGTCGTACCTGCTCCACGACGGAGAGCTGACGCACACGCCCGCTGTCACTCCGCCCGCTCCGGTGGTGGACTCCAACGGCGCCGGCGACGCCTTCGCCTCCGGATTTCTCCTCGGGCTGCTGGCCGGCGAACACCCGCGACGCTGCGTCCTGTACGGGACGGTGGCCGGTGCCCACGCCTGCACCGTGCCCTCGACACGCACCGATGCCATCGGCCGGGAGGAACTGCTCGCCACGGTCGCCGAGTTGGAAACGGGGTGTGCGGCCGAGGGCGACCTGCCCGCCGCCGGGCCTGCGTGAGGGAGGGCCCGGCTCCCCGGGGAGCCCTCGGGAGGTGAGCCCGGCCCAGCGAAGAACTGCATGGTCACGGCGACAGGGGGCCTTCAGAACAGCGGCAGCTCCACCACCTCGGTGCGCCGGCCAACCGGCGGCCTCGCCCCGGGCACCTCTCGGCCGTCGTGGCCGGGGCCCCACTTCCGGGTTGGCCCGGCGCATACCCCGCGCCCCTGGCAGGACCGGCGCCCCCGGGGTACCGGACCCGGGGGCCGTGACGGAGGATACGTAGATCCTCTTCCGGATCCCTGACACCTGGAGTACGTGTGGCCGGCCGCGCCCATTCCCCGTTCTTCCGCCACAGGCGCGTGGTGGCCGCCGTGGCCACGGGCCTGGTCTCCGCCCTCGGGGCGGGTGTTCTGGCGGGCTGTTCCGTCGGGGGCGGAGCGTCCGGGGGAGCCGAGCCCGGGCAACGGAGGACGAAGGCCGCCGACGTGCTCCTGCCGACGGCCGGAATGCGGTTCGACTATCAGATCGGCGAGGGCTACGAACCGCCTGACGGAGTGCGGGCGGTGTCCCGCGACCGCGAGGACGAGCCGGCCCCCGGCCTGTACAACGTCTGCTACGTCAACGCCTTCCAGACGCAGCCCGGCTCACTGGAGTGGTGGCAGGACACCCACCCCTCTCTCCTGCTGCGTGACGGCGACGGGGAGCTGATCATCGACGAGGGCTGGGACGAAGTCCTCCTGGACACCTCGACGGCCGCCCGGCGTGCTCAGCTCGCGGAGATCGTCGGGGACTGGATCGACGGCTGCGCCGAGAGCGGCTTCCAGGCGGTGGAGCCGGACAACCTCGACTCCTTCGAACGTTCGAAGGGCAAGCTGACGAAGGAACACAACGCCGCCTTCGCCGGGACGCTGGCGTCAAGGGCGCACAGCGACGGCCTTGCGATCGGGCAGAAGAACACCACGGACCTGCTCGACCGGCATGCCGAGATCGGCTTCGACTTCGCGGTGACGGAGGAATGCGCCCAGTTCGACGAATGCGACGCCTACGCCGACACGTATGCCGACCGCGTCTTCGCGATCGAGTACGAGGGCGAGGGTGATGTGGGCTTCGACGAGAGCTGCTCCGCCTGGGGCGACAGGATCTCCCTTGTTCTGCGTGACCTCGATGTGCTCCCCGCGGGGGAGAAGGGCCACGTGTTCCGGACCTGCTGAGAACCGGCCGGGGCGAGGGCGGGATCACCGGTCCCGAACGGCCGGGAGGCTTCGAGCGGGAGATCAGGCACACCCCGGGTGATCCCGGCGTCCGCCCAGCCGCGGCACGTCGGCCGCCACCAGGGAGAGGCCCGCCGGACCGTGGACCGCGACAAGCTGACCGGAGCCCGCGCCCGGAGCCGGCCCGGCCTCATCACGGACGCGCCTCGGCAGCCCGGAAGTCCACGCTCAGAAGTCCACAGGCTCGCGGATGAGCGGGCAGCGGGCAGGCCATGCACTGTCCGCCGAGGGGGAAGACGCGCCCCCCGCGGGCCCTGCGGGTGTCCCGGGACGCCGGCGGGGAATCCCGGCGCGCCCGCGGCGTTGAACCGGGAGTGAGCTCTTCCATCGCAACGACCCGGTTCTCCTTCCTCGACCGCTCCCGCACCCGCGAGGGGCACGACGGCCCGCAGGCGCTACGTGACACCGTGACACTGGCCGCCACGGCCGAGGCCCTCGGGTACCACCGTTTCTGGGTGTCCGAGCACCACAGCGTGCCCGGCGTCGCCGGTTCGGCGCCGACCGTGCTGGCCGCTGCCGTCGCGGCCGCCACCTCCACCATCAGGGTGGGAACCGGCGGGGTGATGCTCCCGAACCATCAGCCCTTCGTCGTGGCCGAGCAGTTCGGCGTTCTCGCCTCGCTCTTCCCGGGCAGGATCGACATGGGCCTGGGGCGTTCGGTCGGCTTCACCGACGGGATCCGCAGAGCCCTCGGCCGGGACAGGCAGGACGCCGACGCCTTCGCCGGGCAGCTCGCCGAACTCCTCGGATGGCTGGACGGCACCCAGCAGGCCCACCCTCAGGTCCACGCCCGTCCTGCCGAGGGGCTGCGCGTACCCCCGTACGTCCTGGCGACCGGTGAAGGCGCCGCCGTCGCGGCGGCGGCGGGCCTGCCCCTCGTCGTCGGCGATCTCCGCGGCCGCGAGAAGCTGATGCGGGCCGTCGACGTCTACCGCAGCGGGTTCCGCCCCTCCGCGTGGGGCCGGGAGCCGTATGTGATCGTGTCGGGCACCGTCGCGGTCGCCGGCACCGAGGAGGAGGCGCGGCGACTGCTGGTCCCCGAGGCCTGGTCCATGGCGTACTCGCGCACCCACGGGTCCTTCCCGCCGCTGGTATCGGCGGAGCGGATCGAAGCGCTGGCCATGACCGAGAAGGAGCGCAGGCTGTTCGAGAACGGGCTGGAAGGACACCTGGCGGGGACCGAGGACAGGGTGAGGGCCGGACTCGAGCTGGTGATCGAGGAGACCGGCGCCGACGAGGTGCTGGTCACCACGAGCACGTACGACCGTGAGGCGCTGGTGGACTCGATGCGGCGGCTTGCGCGGATCGCCGGCCTGGGCTGAGGGTCAGCCGCTGTTGGGGTGGCCGAAAAGAAGATCGTATCCAGGGGGCAGCTGCAGCAGGAGGCGTTCGAGCAGTTCCTCACCCGAGGCGTCGGCCACCACGCTGAGCACGGCACCGGTGTCCCAGGCCGCGGTCTGCTCGCTCGCGCCTTCGATCCAGGCGGATACCGCGCGCACGAAACGCTCGGAGCTGAGGGGCTCGGCAGCCTGGAGAGGGTTCAGGAGGATGAGCGCGAAGGTCTCCGGCAGCCGGGCGGCCAACTCGTTGCGCTCCTCGCCGACCAGATGTGCCCCGAGCAGCGCCAGCACCACGCGGGACGCGCGCTCCGCCTCCATGGCCGAGGGATAAGCGCCGCGTTCCTGGACGGCCTCCAGGAACTCATGCCATTTCATGTACGTCACCGGTTCCCCTTCGCGGAGCGCGGGCGGAGAGCGGGGCGGGGGAGGGGAAGCCCGTGCCCCGCCCTCCGCGCATCCACCGCATGTCACCTCAGTTCCGGTATTAACATGCCGCTCCGGTGGAGGCAAGTGGGACCTCGGCCCGCAGCCGCGCTCCCCGGTCTACTCCATGGGGTAGATGTCCCCGCTCGCCATGCCGCTGACCTGCACGCTCTGGGATTCGAGACGGTGGGCTTCGTCCTGGAGGCGTCGGCGTTCCGCGGGGTCGGTGGCCTGCTCGGCGGCCTTCTCGAGATCCTCGGCCTCGCCGCGCATCTGCTGGAGACGGCTCCGGACGTCATCTGACTCGCTCATGATCACTCCCTGGCACTGGGCGGAGCGGACCCCTCCACCGAACCAGGCACCCGGGGGTGCGCGCATCTCAGCGGGGGTGCCGGAAGCGCGGAGTGACCGTGCGGGCGGTGCCCTACTCGAAACGGGTCAGGTCGCCCGCTCCTCGCCGTACGACCTCCAGCTCGCCGCCGGAGAAGTCGATGACGGTGGTCGGCTCGGTGCCGCAGTCGCCCGAGTCGAGCACGACGTCCACGACATGGTCGAGGCGCTCCTTGATCTCCCAGCCCTGCGTCAGCGGCTCCTCCTCGTCCGGCAGGAGCAGCGTGCTCGACAGCAGCGGCTCACCGAGCTCGGTCAGAAGTGCCTGCGTGACGGTGTGATCCGGGATCCGGACGCCGACGGTCTTCTTCTTGGGGTGCAGCAACTGCCGCGGCACTTCTCTGGTCGCGGGAAGGATGAAGGTGTAACTGCCGGGTGTCGCCGCCTTGATCGTGCGGAAGACGTCGTTGTCGACCTGGACGAACTGGCCGAGCTGCGCGAAGTTCTGGCACACCAGGGTGAAGTGGTGACGGTCGTCGAGGTTCCGGATCGACCGGATGCGGTCGATCCCGTCGCGGCTGCCCAGCTGGCATCCCAACGCGTAACAGGAATCCGTCGGATACGCGACGAGTGCCCCGGACCGGATGCTCTCGGCCACGTTGGTGATGGTGCGGCGCTGGGGGTTTTCGGGGTGCACATCGAAGTACTTGGCCATCCGGCGAGTCTACGGCCTCGGGAAGCCGGCGTTCCGTTCACGGCGAGCGCGCGGGCGCACCGCCAGGTCCCGCGCGCCGGCGCTCGGTGAGCAGCTCCCGCGCGCCGTCCTCGATCCGGCGTCACGGGGCCGCGGCGCTGGGGCAGGCGGTGTACTGCTGCGTCCACCGACTCCTGCGGGGCCGAGGTCTCCGCGAGGGCTTTTTCGCCCCTGTGGTGGGTGCTGACGGTGAACCACGCGCCTGGGTGTGCGTCCAGGCGCATCGGGACGACGGCAGGCGAGGGCGGGCGCTGGTGGAGAAGCGGAGTGCGTCCGGTGGCTGGTGAAGGGGGTGGAGGCCGCGGAGCGCCCGCTGCCCAGGCCGCCTCTACGAGTGCCCGGTACTCGGGCACGCGTCGTCCTCGGAGCCTACGCGCGGCCCCGGACAAGCACCGCGCCCCTGCCACCCCTCGGGCAGGGATGACAGGGGCGCGGGGGGCGGCTCGTCGGCCGTCAGGCCCCGGACGCGTCCAGCATGGCCGCGCGGTCGACGACCTTGATGCGCTCACGGCCCTGTTCGGCGCCGAGCGCCTGCTCGTGGGCGTCCAGGCGGTGCCAGCCCTCCTTGGTGGTGTACCGGACACCGCGCTGCTCCAGGAAGTCGACGACGGCGTCGGGCGCGGGCTGCGTCGGCGCGGGCAGCCGGCCGGCGGCGTGGTCCTCCAGCACGCAGGCCACGGTCTCGTTGGCGTCGCCCTTGGTGTGTCCGATCAGGCCGATCGGACCCCGCTTGATCCACCCGGTGACGTACACGGAAGGCATCGGCTCGTCACCGGCCAGTACGCGTCCGGCAGCGTGCGGGACGGTGCCGGAGACCACGTCGAAGGGCAGCTTCGGGAGCTCCTCCGAGTAGTAGCCGACAGCACGGTAGACGCTCTGCACGTCCCAGTCCGTGTAGCGGCCCGTTCCCTTGACGTTGCCCGTGCCGTCCAGCTCCGTGCGCTCGGTGCGCAGCGCGACGACGCGGCCGTCGTCGCCGACGACCTCCACCGGAGACTCGAAGAAGTGCAGGAACAGCTTGTGGGGACGGTCGCCCACGTCCCGGATGGCCCAGTTCTCCAGGGTGGACGCGACCATGTTGGCCTGCTTGTTCTCCCGCCGGGTGGCGATCGATCCGTCGTCGTAGTCGATGTCCTCGGGGTTCACGATGACCTCGATGTTCGGCGAGTGGTCCAGCTCCCGGAGCTCCATCGGGCTGAACTTGGCCTGGGCCGGCCCGCGCCGCCCGAAGACGTGCACCTCCAGGGCCTTGTTCGCCTTGAGCCCGTCGTAGACGTTCGCCGGGATCTCGGTCGGAAGCAGCTCGTCCGCCGTCTTGGCGAGGATGCGCGCGACGTCCAGGGCCACGTTGCCGACCCCGAGCACGGCGACCTTCTCGGCCTCCAGCGGCCAGGTGCGCGGAACCTCCGGGTGCCCGTCGTACCAGGCGACGAACTCCGCGGCGCCGTAGGAACCCTCGAGCTCGATCCCGGGTATGTCGAGGGCGCGGTCGGCGTCGGCGCCGGTGGAGAAGATCACGGCGTCGTAGAAGGACCGCAGGTCGTCCAGGCCGATGTCGTTGGGGTAGTCGACGTTGCCGAACAGCCGCAGCTGCGGCTTGTCCAGGACCTGGTGCAGCGCCTTGACGATGCCCTTGATCCGCGGGTGGTCCGGAGCCACTCCGTACCGGATCAGGCCGAAGGGGGCGGGCATGCGCTCGAACAGGTCGATCGATACGCCCGGCTCCTGGGCGGCCTCGGACTTGAGAAGCGCGTCCGCTGCGTAGATTCCGGCGGGACCGGCTCCGACGATGGCGACGCGGACGGGGCGTGTCATGGAGTGTTGTTCCTTAGGGCGGACGACCACGGGCAGAGTGCAGCGGGGTAAGGCTTGGCTTACTCCGCTGCCCCCACGGTACGGCCTGTTCCCGGGAGTCCCTGGAGCGGGGCGAGGTGATAATTCGGAAATATATGGAGATATGCGCCCTAAAGGGGCTGGTTTCTGTGAGGGGAACCCCGCCCAGCCGTCTCACGGCTGTCCAGGGATTGAGACGGCGCGTGGCGGGCAGGCTGTGCCGGTGTCCCTGCGCGCTCCCTGGCCGTGCCGGAGCCATCATGGGCACACGACCGCAGCACTTCGACGAGAGGACATGAGCCATGCCGATCGAGGGCGAGTACGAGCCGAGCCCGACGACGTGGGTCCGTGAGCAGGTCGAGCTCATCGAGAGCTCCGGCGGAACGCAGGGGACCACTCTGCGCGGCATGCCCGTCATCCTCCTGACGACGCGGGGCGCCAAGAGCGGAAAGCTCCGCAAGACGCCGCTCATGCGGGTCGAGCACGACGGCGAGTACGCCGTGGTCGCCTCCCTCGGCGGCGCTCCCAAGCACCCCGTCTGGTACTACAACGTACGAGCCGACCCGGCGGTGGAGCTGCGGGACGGGACCGTACGGCAGGACATGGTCGCCCGCGAGGTCACGGGGGAGGAGAAGGCCCTGTGGTGGAGTCGCGCCGTGGACGCGTTCCCCGACTACGCCGACTACCAGGAGAAGACCGACCGGGAGATCCCGGTCTTCGTCCTCTCCCCTGCCGGGAAGAGCTGAGCCGGCGGCGAGGGGCGGGTCCGTGACTGCCCGGAGGGGGTGCGGATACTCCGGCCGGCCGGAGAGTCCGATGGGCCCGCCGGGCGCGGACGCGGACGGCGCAGCGGTGCGCGACGCCCTGGTGGAGCGCGACACCGCTCCGCCCGTCCGTCCACCCGCCGGGACGGGACGGGCGGACGGGTCGAGAGCGTCGCTGCCTTCCGGAGGGCGTCGCGCGCGCCTGCCCGGGGACCGGCGAGCTGGGTCGGGCCGTTACCAGGGGAGTCCGCCGACCGCGGAGGCGATCCGGTCGCGGTCCCAGGCCCCGTCGGCCACCAGCACCCGGTAACGGCGGGTCAGAGTCGCCCCCGGGGCCAGTGCCAGTTCCTCGTGGAAGGCGAACGAGGGGGCGACGGCCGCGAAGGGGGAGTTGCGCACGAACCAGTGCGCCGGATGCTCACCGGCCGCGCCGGTGTGGTCGTTCCCGGGGGAGTGGACGAAGACCAGCGTCGCGTGCCCGTCTGCTTCGTCGTGCTCACCGCTGAACGCGAGCCAGGGGGCCTGTTGCCCCATCATCTCCGGTCCCTCGGCGTCCGGACCGATGATCCGCCCGTCCCGGAACGCACGTGGCCCCCGCCAGAAAAGGCCGGTGTACCCCGCGTCCGGGCGGCCGTGCGTCGTCGGGCTGCCGAACCGCAGCGGCTCCTCGCGCCGGTTGGTGACCGCGGACGACCAGGTCAGCGCCCAGCTGCCTGCCACGTCATCGATGTCGTGCACCTCGATGCGACGCGTCTCCTCGGCCCAGACCTCCCCGCTGTGCGGATGCCAGGTCAGCCGCTCCGCGAGCCGGACCCCGCCGTCGTGCACCGACACCTCGTCGAAACCCGCGTGCGTCATGGACCCGACGCGCTCCGGCAGGGCGAGGTACCCCTCGCCGTGCACGTAGCTGTTGCCGCCCCACAGATTCGCCCCCGACAGATGCGAGGCCGTCATCTGCAACCCCTTGTGCCATCGGTGGTCGTTGGGCCGGTACCCGGTCACCACCTGGCCGGACAGTGTGCGCAAGGGATGGATGTACGGCTTGGGGGCCTCCCACGCGTCCTCGGCGCGGTAGACGTAACGCAGCAGTTCGACCCCGCTCGCCGTCGCGGTGACGGAGAGGTGGTCGCCGTGCCGGTGGACGAGTTCCACGGCCCTGGTCATGCCGGCACCTCCGCGGGTACTTCCCGCTCCGGCGCCCAGCCGGCGGCGTTGCCGTGCAGTGCGGCGTAGTACGGATCGCCGGGTCCGATCTCGCCCGCCCGTACGGTGCCCCCGGTGAAGGCCGCCTTGTACAGAGCGGTGACCAGCTCGAGGCTCTTGCGGCCGTCCGCGCCGCTGCTCCGCGGTCGGCGTCCGGCTCGCAGGTCCTCCAGCAGGCCTCTGAGCTGCGCCTCGTGCGAACTGGGCACGTCAGGCCCGAAGCCGCGCCAGGCGTCCGCCTCTTCGGACGTGATCCCGGGAGCGGGTGTGATCCGCCAGTCCGCGTTGCGATGTCCGTACAGGTGGGTCAGCTCGACCGTCGCGCGCTCGCAGTCGATCCGGATCCGGCTGACCTCGTCCGGGCTGAGCACGCTGTTCACGACGGTGGCCATCGCGCCGTTCTCGAAACGAATGAGCGCGGTGGAGACGTCCTCCGTCTCCACGTCGTGCACCAGTCGCCCGGCCATCGCGCGGATCTCCGCCCACGGCCCCATCAGGTCGAGCAGCAGATCCATCTGGTGGATGCCGTGTCCCATCGCGGGGCCGCCGCCCTCGCTGCTCCAGACGCCGCGCCAGGGGACGGCGTAGTACGCCTCGTCCCGGTACCAGGTGGTCTGGCAGTGGGCCACCAGCGGCCGTCCCATGGCCTGGGTGGCGAGCAGTTCCCGGACGTGGCGGGAACCTGATCCGAACCGGTGCTGGAACACGATCGCCGCGTACGGGCCGTTCTGCTGGGCCCCCTCCTCCGCCTCGATGGCGTCGAAATCCTCCAGCGAGGGGCAGGGGGGCTTCTCGCACCACACCCACGCCCCGGCACGCAGCGCGGCCACGGTCTGGTCGCGGTGGAACCGGGGCGGGGTGGCGAGGGTGACCAGGTCCGGGCGCTGCTCGGCGAGCATCCGGTCGAGGTCGGTGTACGGGTGGGCGATCCCCGCATCGGCGCAGAACGCCTCGACCGATGCCGCGTCGACGTCGACCGCGGCGACGATCTCCAACGGCTGACCGGAGGCGAGTGCGGTCAGCGCGGGCAGATGGCTGCCACGCGCGATGGCACCCGTGCCGACGATCGCGACCCGCACCGGTTCCCGGTGCGAAGGATTGCTGGTCGTGACAAACACCCCTTCAGGTGGAGATACGGGCACTCACCGGACAGCAAGCGCTTTCTCTCCGGGAAACCTAGGCTCCGCGCGCGAGACAGGTCAAGGGGTCCGAGTCATGCGTCCGTCAGGCCTTCAGCAGTCGCGGCAGCCTCGTGAGCTGCACCGCGTGCTGGAACGGGCCGCCGCCCTCGTGGTCGTTGAAGTCGTAGACCTCGATCTCCTTGTCGGAGTGGGCGTACGCGTTGAACGCGGCGAAAACCGTGGACGGCGGGCAGGTCAGATCCTCCAGGGCCACGGAGAACAAGGCCGGTGCCCGCCCCCGCGCGGCGAAGTGGACCCCGTCGAAGTAGGCGAGGGTCCTGTCCGTCTGTTCGGCCCTGCCCCGGTGCGTCTTGAGGTAGTCGCCGATCTCGCGGTACGGCTTGCGGTCGGTCATCCGGGTCGCCCGGGGGAAGTCGCACAGGAACGGCACGTCCGGTGCCACGGCCACCAGGTCGGGCACCAGCCCGCCGACCGCGAGGGCGAGACCGCCGCCCTGGCTCGCGCCTATCGCGGCGGTGCGCGACGCGTCGGCCAGCGGATGCGAACGGGCCGCCTCCACCGCGCGTACCGCGTCGGTGATCACCCTGCGGTAGTAGTACGTGGCAGGGTCCTCGATGCCCTGGGTCATGAATCCGGGCAGCGAGGGGCCCGAGCCCACCGGGTCCGAGGTGTCACCCGGTGCCCAGCCGCTGCCCTGACCCCGGGTGTCCATCACGAAGTGGGCCATGCCCGCCGAGGCCCAGAGCAGATGTGTGTGGGGCAGGCTCCGCCCTCCGCCGTATCCGATGAACTCGACGACCACCGGCAGCGGCTCCGTGGTGCCCGCCGGTATGACGAACCAGCCCTTGACGGGGTGGCCGCCGAAGCCGGCGAACGTCACGTCGTACACCTCCACGGTGACGAGCCCGAGGCCGGCGCACCGTTCGAAGCGGGCGTCCAGGTCGTGGGTTCTGGCCTCGTCGAGCGTGGCCGACCAGAACGCGTCGAAGTCCTCCGGCTCCACCGACCGGCTGCGGTAGGCGTGCAGTTCATCGAGGGGCAGATCGAAGAGGGCCATGCGGAACCGCCTCATGTCGCGGGGGTGAATGAATGGTCACACCGTACGACGGTCAGCCCGAACGTCAACCAGCTCTCGGATCGCGAGAAAACGCGTTGCCCGACGGGACGGCTCCTGCGAGGCTCCCGGCATGTCCGACACGGAACTCCGCGCTTCGCGCCAGGTGACCGCACTCTTCTCGGGCGGGCGCCTGGTGGCGATACCCCGGAAGCCCGCCCGCCGCGAGCAGTTGCTGGTGCATCTCGCGCACACGCTCTTCGAGCGCGACCGCGTCTACACGGAGCGCGAGGTCAACGAGGCGCTGCTCACCGTGCACGAGGACTGCTCGGCCCTGCGCCGCTACCTCGTCGTCGCCGGACTGCTGGAACGGCCCCGGGACGGCAGCAGCTACCGGCGAGGGCGGTAGCCGGCGCGAAGGCGCTTCACGCGTGCGGGAACGGCGGCCGGGCAGGCGCAGGGCGCCTGCCCGGATCCGATCGGCCGGCGGCCGCGAACGACTCCGCGGCGAGGTTCAGTTGAGGGTGTCGGGGTCGGGCCCCGTACGCATGCCGCGGTCCAGACCCGCGATCGCGTCCATGTCGGTGTCCGAGAGCTCGAAGTCGAAGACGTCGATGTTCTGCCGGATACGTGCGGGCGTGACCGACTTCGGGATCACGACGTTGCCGAGCTGAAGGTGCCAGCGCAGAACCACCTGGGCCGGTGTCTTCCCGTGGCGTCCGGCGAGGGAGACGATCACCTCGTCGTCCAGCAGGGCGCCCTGCGCCAGCGGGCTCCAGGCCTCCGTTGCGATGCCGGACTCCGCGTGCACGGCGCGCAGCTCGCTCTGCTGGAGCCCGGGGTGGAGCTCGATCTGGTTGACCGCGGGCACGAGGGAGCTCTCCTCCCGCAGACGGCGCAGGTGCGCGGGCTGGAAGTTGGAGACACCGGCGGCCCGGATCCGGCCGTCGGCCAGCAGCTTCTCCAGGGCGCGCCAGGTGTCGACGTAGAGCTCACGGGCCGGGGTGGGCCAGTGGATGAGATAGAGGTCCACGTGGTCGAGGCCGAGCTTCGCGAGGCTCGCGTCGAAAGCGGCGAGTGTGGAGTCGTAGCCCTGGTCCGCGTTCCACAGCTTCGTCGTGACGAAGAACTCCTCGCGGGCGAGGCCGGACTCGGCCAGCGCCCGGCCCACGCCAGCCTCGTTGCCGTAGACGGCGGCGGTGTCGATGGAGCGGTATCCCGCCTCCAGCGCGTCGGTGACCGCCGCGGTGGTCTCGTCGTCGGGGACCTGGAAGACACCGAAGCCGAGCTGCGGAATCGTGACGCCGTTGTTGAGCGTGACGGTGGGGACCGTGGACATGGTGATGCCTCTCGTGGTGTCGGGCCGAGCCGATCTGCGTACGATGGTTACTGGCGTCAACAATAATTGCACACGCGGGTTAATGGCAAACGCAGGTCAAATCTGCCGCTCCTTCCGCGTCGGTTCCGTCGGGGCCGGGACGCCGGGGAACCTCGCCCCGCCCCCTACGGCGGTACCCGCGTCGTGCTGCGGGTCGCCGGGAGGCTGCTTCGGCAGAGGTCCGACATGCGCATGTGCGCCGGCCCCGGCACGCGGCGCCGTCCTCCCGGCGCCCCGCACGGCGTGCGCTGCCGGCCGGCCGCGCAGGTGCGCTGGGCGGGCCGGCCCTCGCGTCGTGGCGGCCGGACGGACCTCGGCCGACCTGCTCGAACCGGGTCATGACTGCACCGTAGGAGCTGCCGGGGTGAGGCGCACACGGGCCGCGACCGGCCGGGGCATCGGGATGTGCTGGACTGTCCGGGAAACACCGGACACAGGAGTTCCCTTGCACAGCTATCGCCAGCCCGGCCTCGTCCTCACCGACCGACGGTTCACGGTCCCCCTCGACCACGACGATCCGGGCGGCGAGACGATCGAGATCTTCGGCCGCGAAGCCGTGGCGAGCGGTAAGGCCGCCGAGGGCCTGCCCTGGCTGGTCTACCTCGAAGGAGGCCCCGGCTTCGGAGCCCGCCGCTTCGTCGGCGCGGAGGCCTGGCTGGAGCGGGCGGTGCGGGAGTTCCGTGTGCTGCTCCTGGACCAGCGTGGCACCGGCCTGTCCACCCCCGCCAACCGTCAGACCCTGCCGATGCGCGGCGGTGCGCGCGAGCAGGCCGACTATCTCGCCCACTTCCGCTCCGACAGCATCGTCCGCGACTGCGAACTGATCCGCCCCCGGCTCACGGGCGGCGCGCCCTGGACCGTCCTGGGGCAGTCCTTCGGCGGCTTCTGTGCCGTCCGCTATCTGTCGGCCGCGCCGGAGGGACTCGAAGCCGTCCTGATCACCGGTGGACTGCCCTCGCTGGACGCGCATGCCGACGACGTCTACCGGGCCGGGTACCCGCGGATCGAGCGGAAGGTCGCCGCGCACTACTCCCGCTACCCGCAGGACGTCGCCCGTGCCCGCGCGATCGCGGCGTACCTGGCCGAGCACCGGCCGGACAGTGCGGGGCACACGCTGACAGCCGAGGGGTTCCAGTCCCTCGGCATCATGCTGGGCGCCGGCAACGGCAGTCACCAGCTGCACTACCTTCTGGAGAACGCGTTCGTCGAAGGCCCGCACGGCACCGAGCTGTCCGACGCCTTCCAGGAGGCCATGCGCGCCGCCACCTCGTTCGCCGGCCACCCGCTGTACGCCCTGATGCACGAGGCGATCTACGGCCAGGGCGCGCGGCCCACCGACTGGGCGGCGGAGCGGGTCCGCGCCGAGTTCCCCCAGTTCGACGCCGCAGCCGCGCTGGCGGGCGACGGCCCCGTGCTCTTCACCGGGGAGAGCATCCATCCCTGGCACTTCGACGTCGACCCCGCGTTGCGCCCCCTGCGCGAGACGGCGGAGCTGCTCGCCGCCCGAACCGACTGGCCCGTCCTGTACGACGCCGAGCGGCTCGAGGCGAACGAGGTTCCGGTGGCCGCCGCCGTCTATCGCGACGACATGTACGTGGACACCGCCCACGCGCTGCGCACCGCCTCCGCGATCAGAGGGCTGCGCACCTGGGTGACCAGCGAGTACGAGCACGACGGCGTGCGGGCCGGCGGCCCCCACGTGCTGGACCGGCTGCTCGCTCTCGTACGCGGCGAGAGCGACCGCTAGCGTTTCGCGGTCACCCCTGGAGGGCGTCCAGCGTGGCGTCCAGGCCGGCCGCCGAATGCGACGCGCGGTTGTACGGGAGCTTCGCGAGGACAGCGGCCATGCCGCAGGTGTTGCTCACCGCGGAGTAGACGAGACCGGCACCGACGCCTGCGGACAGCCAGCGTGCCGCCGGGAAGCGTCGGCCGGCCACCAGTCCGGCCACCACCAGCGAACCGGCGGCGAGGCGCACCTGGCGCTCCATCGGCCAGGTCGCGCGGGCGCCCACCGGCCGGTCCAGTTCGTGCCCGTCGCCCTCCCACGCGGAGGTACCGCCGGTCAGGGTGACGGCGGCTATGTCGGCGTCGGCGAGGATCTCGCACGCCCTGGTGGACCGCACGCCGGAGGCGCACACCACCAGCAGTGAGCCTCGTGCGGAGGCGGACTTCAGGGCGGGCACCGCTTGGGGCAGCCGGTCGAGCGGAACGTTCAGAGCACCGGGCACGTGCCCGGAGGCGTATTCGCCGGGGGCCCGCACGTCGATGACCGTGAACTCCTCCAGCCGGGTCGCGGCCTCGGAGGGGGAGAGGGAGGCGGGGCTTATCATGAGCGGTTTTTCCTTTCGGTCGCCGGAGCGGAGGCGGTCGGGGTCGTGCGCACTCCGGCACCCCGGACGGTGATGATACCCCCGGGGGTATGGTCTCCGGTTGGACGTGGCGGGTCTCCGGCACGTCCGACCGGAGCAACTCCTTGCCCCCTGCCCCGAACCGCTTCCGGAATTCACCCGTCCGCCCTCGTCGGCTGGATAGCCTGCCGCGTATGACGCAGCAGCTGGAGCCCATGCCCACGGACTGGCGCCGTGCGCTGGCGGTGGTCGCACACCCCGATGACCTGGAGTACGGCTGTGCCGCGGCCGTGGCCGGCTGGACCGACGAAGGGCGTGAGGTCACCTATCTCCTGGCGAGCCGAGGCGAGGCCGGGATCGACACGATCGCCCCTGAGGAGTGCGCGCCGCTGCGGGAGCGGGAACAGCGGGCGAGCGCGGCGGCCGTAGGCGTCGCCGCCGTGGAGTTCCTCGATCACCGGGACGGTGTCATCGAGTACGGCACGGCCCTGCGACGCGACATCGCCGCCGCCATCCGCCGTCACCGGCCCGAACTGCTCATCACCCTCAACCATCGCGACACCTGGGGCGGCGTGGCGTGGAACACCCCGGACCATCGCGCGGTCGGCCGGGCCACCCTGGACGCCGCGGGCGATGCGGGAAACCGCTGGATCTTCCCCGAGCTGGGTGAGCAGGGACTCGAGCCGTGGGACGGGGTGCGCTGGGTCGCCGTGGCGGGCACGGACCGGCCCACCCACGCGGTCGACGCGACCCCGGGGTTCGAGCGTTCCGTCCGGTCGCTGCTGGCGCACCGTACCTATATCGAGGTGCTGACGGACGAGGACCCGGAGGCGTACTGCCGTACGTTCCTCGCCGGCACCACCGAGGCGGCCGCCGAGCGCTTCGGCGGCCGCCCGGCCGTCACCTTCGAGGTCTTCGCCCGCTGACCGTCCGGAAGCGTAGCCCGGATCCCCGGCCGTCGGCTGCGTCCGGTTGGTGGGTCCAGGCACCTCGGGTGGGCATCCGATTGACAAACAGGATTGCTGATTCTGCAATGGACGGCATGAAGGAACAGAACGAGGGCGCCCCCGCGCTCGACGCCGTACTCACCGGGGTCGGCCCGCGGCTGCGACGGCTGCGCAAGGACCGTGGTGTGACGCTCGCAGGACTCTCCGAGGCCACCGGCATCTCCGTCTCCACCCTCTCCCGCCTGGAATCCGGTGGGAGGCGTCCCAGTCTGGAGCTGCTGCTCCCCATCGCCCGGGCCCATGAGGTGCCGCTCGACGATCTCGTCGGGGCGCCTCCGGTCGGCGACCCGAGGGTCAAGGCGAAGCCGATCGTGCACGGCGCGAAGACCTCTCTGCCGCTCACCGCCCGGCCCGGGGGACTTCAGGCGTACAAGGTCATACAGGAGGCATCCTGCACCGAGGTGCCCGAGCAGCGCACCCACGAGGGGTACGAGTGGCTGTACGTGCTCAACGGCAGGCTGAGGCTCAAGCTCGCCGAGCACGACCTGGTCCTGGCCCCAGGAGAGGCCGCCGAGTTCGACACCAGGCTCCCGCACTGGTTCGGCCCCGCCGACGACGAGCCGGTCGAGTTCCTCAGTCTCTTCGGGCCGCAGGGGGAACGGATGCACGTGAGGGCCAAGCCGAAGCGCTCCTGAACGAGTCCGGGCCGTCCGGCGCGAGGGTTCCCAGACGGGCAAGCGACCGCTTAGTATGCGGCGGAGCAGTGGTAATGCCGACAGTGTTGTGGAGGCCCCTCATGCAGGCATGGCGAGTGCACCGGAACGGCGAGCCCAGCGAGGTGATGGAGCTCGAGGAGACGGATCTGCCGACCCCCGGGGAGGGGCAGGTGCTTCTCAAGGTGCGCGCGGCGAACGTCAACTTCCCCGACGCGCTGCTCTGCCGCGGCCAGTACCAGGTGAGGCCTCCGCTGCCGTTCACCCCCGGAGTGGAGATCTGCGGTGAGACGGAGGACGGACGCCGGGTGCTCGCCACCCCCGCACTTCCGCAGGGCGGTTTCGCCGAGTACGTCGTCGCGGACGAGGCGGCCCTGCTGCCGGCTCCCGACGCCCTGGACGACGCGGAGGCCGCCGCGCTGCACGTCGGTTACCAGACCGGCTGGTTCGGCCTGCACCGCCGTGCCCACCTGCAGGCCGGTGAAACGCTGCTGGTGCACGCGGCCGCGGGCGGCGTCGGCAGTGCGGCCATCCAGCTCGGCAAGGCCGCAGGCGCCACCGTCATCGGGGTCGCCGGCGGCCCCGAGAAGACGGCGATCGCCCGCGAACTGGGCTGCGACGTGGTCATCGACCGCCGGAGCGAGGACATCGTCGCGGCGGTGAAGGAGGCGACGGGCGGACGAGGAGCTGACGTCGTCTACGACCCGGTCGGAGGTGACGCCTACGCCAAGTCCGTCAAGTGCATCGCCTTCGAGGGCCGTGTGCTCGTCGTCGGCTTCGCGAGCGGCGACATCCCCGCGCCCGGCCTCAACCACGCCCTGGTGAAGAACTACTCGATCGTCGGACTCCACTGGGGTCTGTACAACACCAAGGACCCCGCCGCTGTCAGGGCCTGTCACGACGAGCTCACGAAGCTGGCGGCACAAGGAGTGGTCAAGCCGCTGATCAGCGAGCGGGTCCCCATGGCCGACGCGGCGCGAGCCGTCCAGCGCGTCGCCGACGGCACCAGCACCGGCCGAATCGTCGTCCTGCCGTCAGGGGGCGCCCGATGAGCACCGCCATCGACGCGGCGCAGATCCGCCGCCGGACCCAGGAACTGCTGGCCGCTCACCCGCCGGCCACCACCGGCCGCACCGACTTCCTCCAGGCGCGTTTCGACGCCGGCCTGGCATGGGTCCACTACCCCGTCGGCCTCGGCGGACTGGACGCGTCGCGTTCCCTGCAGCCCGTCGTCGACGCCGAACTCGCCGCCGCCGGGGCCCCCGACAACGATCCACGCCGCATCGGCATCGGCCTCGGCATGGCCGCCCCCACGATCCTGGGTTACGGCACCGAGGAGCAGAAGCAGCGCTTCCTGCGGCCCCTGTGGGTGGGCGAGGAGGTGTGGTGCCAGCTCTTCAGCGAGCCCGGCGCCGGATCCGACCTGGCCGCGCTCGGTACGCGTGCCGTCAGGGACGAGGGGGGCGACTGGGTCGTCGACGGGCAGAAGGTCTGGACGTCCAGCGCCCACGTGGCCCGCTGGGCGATCCTGATCGCCCGCACCGACCCTGACGTCCCCAAGCACCAGGGCATCAGCTACTTCATCTGCGACATGACCGATCCCGGTGTCGAGGTGCGGCCGCTGCGCCAGATCACCGGTGAGGCCGAGTTCAACGAGGTCTTCCTCACCGGCGTACGCATCCCGGACAGCAGGCGCCTCGGTCCGGTGGGCGACGGCTGGAAGGTCGCCCAGACCACCTTGATGAACGAACGCGTCTCCATCGGCGGAGCCCGCATTCCCCGCGAGGGCGGAATGATCGGCACCGTGGCCAGGACCTGGCGCGAACAGCCGGCGCTGCGCACCCACGACCTCCACCAGCGGCTGCTCACGTTGTGGGTGGAGGCCGAGGTCGCCAGGCTCACGGGTGAGCGGCTGCGCCAGCAGCTCGTCGCCGGACAGCCCGGCCCCGAGGGCTCCGGCATGAAGCTCGCCTTCGCCCGCCTCAATCAGGAGATCAGCGGGCTCGAGGTCGAACTTCTGGGTGACGAAGGCCTGTTGTACAGCGACTGGACCATGCGCCGCCCGGAGATCGTCGACTTCACCGGCCGCGACGCCGGCTACCGGTATCTGCGGTCCAAGGGCAATTCCATCGAGGGCGGTACGAGCGAGGTCCTGCTCAACATCGTCGCCGAGCGCGTCCTCGGTCTGCCCGTCGAGCCGCGTAACGACAAGGACGTCGCCTGGAAGGATCTTGCCCGATGACCGCACAGACCGAAGCCGCCCAGGCACCCGACCTGCTCTACTCGGAAGCCGAGGAGGACCTGCGGTCCGCCGTGCGTTCACTGCTGGCCGGCCGGGCGGACGCGCCGGCGGTGATCGCCGGGATCGAGTCCGACACGCCGTACGACCTGCGCCTGTGGGAATCGCTCGCCGCAGGGATAGGAGCAGCCGGACTGCTGGTCCCGGAGAAGCTCGGCGGCCAGGGGGCCACCCACCGGGAGGCCGCCGTGGTCCTGGAGGAGCTCGGCCGCAGTGTCGCCCCGGCGCCGTACCTGACGAGCGCCGTCGTCGCGACCGAGATCCTCCTCGCCCTGGGCGCCGGTGACGGCCCGGTCGCCGGGCTCCTCGCCGAGCTGGCGGCGGGCCGCAAGGTCGCCGTACTCGCCCTGCCGTTCTCCACGCCCCCCGCCGACGGAGCCGCGGCGATGACCGGCACCCTGGAGCGGACCGTGACCGGCGTCGCCGAGGCGGAGGCGGCGGACGTCCTGCTGGTGCCCACCGCGGACGGCCTGTACGCGGTGGAGACCGGCGGGGACGGTGTCGCCGTACAGGCGCTCGTCCCGCTGGACCTGACCCGCCCGCTCGCCACGGTCACCCTGAGCGGAGCCGCCGGTACCCTGCTCGCGGACGCCGGTCCCGCTGCCGCGGCCGTGAGCAAGGGCCTGCTGGCCGGTGCCGGACTGCTCGCGTCCGAGCAGCTCGGGCTGGCCGAGTGGTGCCTGACCGAGACCGTCCGGCACACCCGCGAACGCCACCAGTTCAACAGGCCGGTGGGCTCGTTCCAGTCGCTCAAGCACCGGATGGCCCAGCTCTGGCTGGAGGTCGTGTCGGCGCGTGCGGCCGCCCGGAACGCCGCGGACGCGCTCGCGACGGGCAGCCCGGACGCCCCCCTCGCGGTGGCCGTGGCGCAGGCCTACTGCTCCAGGGTCGCGGTGAACGCGGCGGAGGAATGTGTCCAGCTGCACGGCGGGATCGGAATGACCTGGGAGCACCCCGCGCACCTGTATCTGAAGCGGGCCAAGGCCGACTCGATCGCGTACGGCACCGCGGGACGCCACCGCGAGACCGTGGCCGGGCTGGTGGAGCTCCCCGCTCCGTGAGGCACCTGCGGGGGCGCGTGAGAACGCGCCCCCGCACGTCGTGTCCGGCTCTCCGGAGCGGTGGGCGGGGGAACAGCAGACGCAGCGCAGCCGACGCGCGGACGACAGCCGTTCCAACTCTTGGCAGGTACCTGCCTTTCTGTGGATCAGCGCCTCCATAATCGTCGCGTCCCCCCGCCCGCTCTGCCCGTCCGACCGCTTCAGGGAGACCCCCATGGCACACCTGACCCGTCGCAGAGTCGTCACCACCGCCCTCGCCACCGCCGCCGCAGGCGCTCTCATCCCCGCCCAGGCAGCCGCCGCGGGACCCACCGCGACCGGTCGCCCCAGCGGCCCTCGCCCGCTGGCCAGGGCCCACGCGCACAACGACTACCTGCATCCGCGTCCTCTGCGCGATGCGCTCGGGCACGGCTTCACCAGCGTCGAGGCGGACATCTTCCTCGTCGACGGCGAACTGCTCGTCGCCCATGAGGCCGAGACCCTCGACCCCACCCGCACCCTCGTCTCGCTGTACCTCGACCCCTTGCTCGCCCGGGTCCGCGCCAACCACGGCTCCGTCCACGGCGGACACCCCGCGCCGCTGCAACTACTGATCGACATCAAGGCCGACGGCGCCGCCGCCTACCTCGCGCTCGACCGGGTACTCCGCCGCTACCGCCACATCCTCACCCGCTCCGTCCACGGCCGGGTCCGTACCGGCGCGGTCACCCCGGTCATCTCGGGAGACCGGGCCGCCCGCGTCCCGATGGAGGCGCAGACCACTCGGTACGCCTTCTACGACGGACGGCCGGAGGACCTCGGCACCGCGGCTCCCGCCTCCTTCATCCCGCTCGTCAGCGCCAACTGGGCCACGAACTTCAGCTGGAGGGGGGCCGGGCCCTTCCCCGCAGCCGAGAGGGACAGACTGCGCACCCTGGTCTCGGCCGCCCACGCGGGCGGACAACGGGTCCGCTTCTGGGGCACGCCCGACGTCGCGGGCCCGGAACGCGACGCCGTCTGGAACGAGCTCGTCGCCGCGGACGTCGACCACCTCAACACCGACGATCTGGCGGGGCTCGAGACATTCCTCCGCCGACGCGGCCCCAGGAGCCGCCGAAGCGGCTGACCGGCGTCCGCACCGTCTCCGGTCACCGTGCGTGAACACCCGTTCGGCGGACACGCCAGTGCGCCGAACGGCCTTCCCGCTGCGCCACACTGGCGGCCGAATGCCGCAAATCCGGCGCGGCGGAGGAGGTTGGCCATGGCCATTTCGATCTCAGTGGTGCTGCTCCTGCTGATCCTGGCAACGATCTTCCTGCGGAACGGCGGACTCAAGATCTCGCACGCGATTGTCTGCGCCCTGCTGGGATTCCTTCTCGCGAGTACGAGCATGGCTCCCACCATCCACGAAGGGATCACGGCCACCGCCGACGTCGTCAGCGGCCTGAGGCCCTGATCCCACCCACCCTCCGGGTGCGGGACAATGTCGACCCGAACGTGGCAGAGCGCCGCATGGGCCCGCACGAGGCGATACCGTCGTGCGAGGGCCCTTGCGCGCGCTTCGTCGACATGGCTCGGACCTCACCGGCCCCGGCCACGCACCTGGAGAACGCACCAATGTCATTCCCGCCCCCCGGACGACACTCGGGCGCCGCTCACCACGAGTACTGCAACAACTCCCTGTGCTGCCGCTGCCAGCAGCGGCAGTGGACGACGAAGCTCGGCGACGAGCGGCTCTGCGGCCCCTGCGCCGCCTGCTGCCGTGACTGCGGCCGGGCCCCCGCACCCCACGTGGACGGGCTCGACGACGGGCTCTGCGCGGAATGCCGGGGCCGGTGCGGCCGCTGTCAGCGGGCGCTGCCGGCCGAGGGCCCCTGCCCCTGCCGCAGGTGGCGCGAGCGCGCGGGCGGCGACCCGGTCTCGTACATCCTTCAGGCCCTTCCGCAGCCGCTGGTCCAGGCACTCGGTCACCGCCACCCCCGCACGGTGCACGACCTGATCCACCGGGAACTCGTCCGCCGCACCCCCGACCAGCTCCTGGAGCGTCTCGAACGCCGGTGGAACGTCCGCTGGTCGCACGCTCTCCACGAGAAGGACGAGGACGGCCGGCGCCGCTGGGCGCCCCAGGAGATCGCCGAAGCGCTCGTGAGCCCCGGCCACTGCGCGAACCCCCAGTGCGAGGACGGCTACCTGATCACCACGGACACGCCGTGCGGCCAGTGTCTGCGCCCGACCCACCGCTTCGTCACGTCGGTGGCCGACCGTACGGCGACCTCGGGTCACGCCCGAGCCGCCGCGGCACAGATCAGGCGCGCGCTCGTGGAAGGCCGCTCCGTCAAGCCGGGCAAGCGCCGGCCCACCGGCTGAGCGGGCTCAGCCCTTGTCCAGCGCACCCCGGACCAGGGCCGCGGCGAGCACGGCCGGGTCCAGGTCCTCCGCCAGCCGGGAGAGTGCGTCCGGCGTGGTGGGGAGGCCGAGCCGCTCGGCGCCCTGCAGCGCTTTGGCGTCGAGGTACGGCGCCGTTTCGGGCCACACCGTCTGCACCTCGCGGAGGAAGATGTCGGCGCCCGCCGGCCCTATCCCGGGAAACCGGCGAAGCCCCGCGCGGATGGACTCCGTATCACCGTCGGCCTCTCCCCGCAGGCGTCGCAGGTCCCCGCCGAACGCGTCGAGCAGCAGCAGGGCGCCATCACCCAGCTGGGTCGCCGTCCGCTCGTCGTACCGGCGGTAGCCGCCCTCGCCCAGCGCGTCGACGCGTTCCTGCCACGTGGCGTCGGCCATACGGCGCGGAGTGCGCAGCCCGTGCGAGAAGAGAGCCCGCGCCGCGGCCACCGCCACCTGCGCGCGGATCCGCGCGCTCAGAAGATGGCTCAGGACGAGGAGCTGGTACAAGGGCTGGGGAGTGTCGCGCAGCCGGATGCCCGCCTCGGCCGCGAACGTGCTGCCGTGCCGCTCAAGCAACGAGTCCAGGGTTTTGCGCGCGCTCACGTGAATCCGAAGATGCGCGCGATGAAGTACCCGGCGACGACAAGTGAACCGAGCAGGATCATGGCCGCCCAGAAGACGGGGTGTTCCCAGATCCCCCCGTCGGCGCGCTCGACGTGTGCTTCGCTTATGCAGCCCTCGGCGGGAGGCGTCTCCCCAGGGGGCGTAAGTGAGATAGCCATGACTCCACCTTCTCTCCAACCGGCCGGGACCGCGAGACCGATGCCCATGGGCGCACGCGTACGTCCGTAAGGAGTCCGGCCGGTCCTCGAAGCGCTGAGGGACCGATATTCGGGGCACCGTCAAGGAATGCCTGCAGTTTCCACGCCCGAGCCCGTCGTCAAACTCGTCCAGCGCACCACCGAGCCGGCCGCGGCCCAGACGCTGCGGTCGACGGCGGCGGCGGTCATCGCGTTCGCTGTGGCCCAGACGGTCCTGCCCGCACCACACCCCGCCCCCCTCACGGCCCCCCTCACCGCTCTTCTCGTGGTGCAGGTGACGCTCTACGCCACGCTCACCACCGGCATCCGGCGTGTGAACGCCGTCGTCGTCGGGGTCCTGATCGCCAGCGGATTCAGCTCGCTGGTAGGTCTGAGCTGGTGGAGCCTCGGGCTCACGATCTTCACCTCCCTGTTGATCGGACGGCTGGTACGGGTCAACGAATTCGTGCCCGAGGTGGCCATCAGCGCGATGCTGGTCCTCGGCGTCGCGCAGGTCGCCACCACCGCCTGGGAGCGAGTGCTGGAAACCCTGATCGGTGCGGGGGTGGGCCTGCTCTTCAACCTCCTGCTGGCACCGCCCGTCTGGGTCGAGTCGGCGGGCGCTTCCATCGGCGGCCTGGGAGACCGGATGGGCAAGATGTTCCGGGCCCTGGGCGAGGAGATCGGCGGAAACCACCCCGTACGGGAGGCCGCCGCGCGCCTCCACGAGGCCCGCCGCCTTGACCACGACATCGTGGAGGTCGACGCGTCCCTGCGGCAGGCCGAGGAGAGCCTGATGCTCAACCCCCGCGTCAGGCAGGGGCTGCTCCACCGTGTCGTCCTGCGGACCGGGCTCGACACGCTGGAGATCTGTGCCGTGGTGCTGCGGGTCCTGACCCGGACCCTCACCGACCTTGCCAAGGCGCGCACCGAGGAAACACTCTTCCCCGAGGACGTGGCCACGGATCTCAGAGAACTGTTCGGACACATGTCCGACGCCATCGAGGGCTTCGCGCTGATGATCACCACACCGATGGCCGAGAGCGGCGAGGAGGCGGAGGAGCGCCTGGCCGACGCACTCGCCCGCAGCCGCACCACGCGCGACCGGGTGGCGGATCTCCTGCTCGAAGACGTCCAGGAACATCCCAGACAGTGGCAGTTGCACGGTGCACTGCTCGCGGAGGTGGACCGCATCCTCGACGAACTCGACATCGACAAGCGCACGGAGCGCCTGGCCGAAGAGCTGGACCGCAGTTCGGCCGAGGCCCACGAACGCCACCCCCGGCTGCGGGCCATGGCCCGCCGACTGCGCGGGGCGACGCCGACGCGGCTCCGGGACGGCGGGTGAACGGCATCATTCCGCCGAGCGGCGGGGCTCCTCGCCGGGCCGCGTACGGCGTCGGTGGCTGGTGTCGCACCACGGATACATCCGGCTGCGCCGGCACATGCAGACGGCTACGACGAACCGGTCGGAGACCGCCACGCTGCCGTCCGCGCAGGTGACTTCCACGGGCCCTTCGACCAGAAGGGGGCCCTCGTCTCCGAGGGTGATCCTGCAAGGCTGCTCAGGCATGTTCGGCACGGATGACCACCAGCTCCTCCGTCATGTCTCCCTCGTCCAACAGCCCCGTCTCACGCAGCCAGCGCAGTCTGGACCGCATGACAGGCCCGAGTGGCACGAAGGCGCGGTCGGTGACACGGGCCTGCAGCCCGGCGTCCGAGAGCCGCCGCACGGTTACGTCGCTGTCGCACAGGCCGGAGTGCACCAGGAGGAGACGGCCCCCGGGCCGCAGCGCGGCCGGGGCGGTCCCACAGACCCGGTCGAGGACCGCCCTGCCGTCCCGCCCGGCCTCCCAGGCCCGGGCGGCACCACGCACGGGGAGTCCGGCCACGGGCGACGGCACATAGGGCGGGTTGCAGATCACCAGGTCGTAGGACCGGCCCGGCAGCGCGGAGAGCAGATCGCTCCGCTGCACGGTGATGCGCCGGCGGTGCAGCAGCGCGTTGAGCTGGGCGGTCATCAGGGCCCGCCACGCGACGTCCACGGCCGTGACCCGTGCACCCAGCTGCGCCGCGTGCAGAGCGAGGGCGCCGCTGCCCGTGCCGACATCCAGGACCTCGGTGCCCGGGCCGATGGCCTCCCGGTTCAGCGCGGCCATGAGCAGGCGGGTGTCGTGTTGGGGGGCGTACACCCCGGGAAGGGTCATCAAACGGGCGGTGCGGGTGTTTTCGGCCATGTCTGCGGACATCTGCGACTCCATTTCGTTGCTGCGCCGGCGGTGCGGACGAGGACGGCGCCTCAGGCCCGCCAGTCCGCCAGCAGCCGGTCTCCGAGCCGGTCCTCGAGACACGAGGTAGCCGTGATGCCGAACGCGATGTCGGCCGCCAGTTCCGGTTCGTCCTCGAGCAGACCGCCGATCACGTCGCGGCGCACCACCTGCTCGTGCACCGCGTCCGCTTCGACGTGCTCGGTGTAGAAGAACTCCGCCGCGGGACCCGCGCCGGTTCGCTTCATGGCCTGGGCGAGGCGCCGCGAAGCGGGGGAGGACGTGATCTCGACTGCGGCGAAGTGACCCACCAGCGCTCCGCGCAGCCGACGGTGCAGGCCGAAAAGGGACATCTGGTTCACCAGGGCCAGCATGGGCGCACAGCCCTCGTCCAGATACCGGCCGTACGTGGTGTCGAGGCCCAGATCGGTCATGAGGTCGGCGAACAGCTGGGCGTGGACACGGTCCGCGCGTCCCGCACCGAACTCGTCGTACTCGATCGCCGCCATGCCGGCCTTGGCGCGCCCGCTGAGCCGGGGGAGCACCCAGGCATGAGGGTCGGCCTCCTTGAGGTGGTACAGCGAACGCTGCACGGCGTAGTCGCGCAGGTGACGGAGCTCGCCCCGGTCCTGCAGGAACCAGGAGAGGCCGGTACCGCGCACCGGTTCCAGGAGGAGTCCGTCCAGGATGTCGTCCAGGCTCGCCGTCTCCGTGGCCTCGTCCCGGAGAGCCGAGAGGAAGCGGTCCTCGAGCGCGGCGCGGACGGCCAGCAGGGGGGGATCCCACTCCAGTTCGGGGCGTACACCCGCGAATCCCCGGTAGTGAAGCTCGTAGCAGACGTACAGGGCGAGCTGCAGATCGTCGCCGTGGGGCTCGGCAGCCCGGGCGGCGCCCGGATCCGGCAGCGCGCCGTGGCCCTGCAGATAATCGATCACCCCTGCGGAGAGCGCTCCGCGGGCTCGCGGAAGAGAGGGGTCTGTGCGGTGACGTGACATGGATTTCCTCCTGCCCCGGCATGCCCCGGAGTCACATGGACAACCGTGATCGACTGTACGCCGAACGCTCGCGACCGGCCCGTCCTCGCCGACGGCCCCCGGTCCGGGCCTACTCGCCCGTCCAGTCCAGGAGCCGCTCGACCGGCCATGTGGTGACCACCCGATCCGCGGGGACACCGCATTCCTCGGCCCGTGCGCAGCCGTAGGGCTGCCAGTCCAGCTGCCCCGGCGCGTGCGCGTCGGTGTCGATCGAGAGCAGAGCACCCGACGCGACCGCCCGCCGCAGCAGATCGCGTGGCGGATCGAGCCGCTCCGGGCGGCAGTTGATCTCCACCGCCGTCCCTGCCTCGGCACACGCCGCGAAGACCCGATCGGCGTCGAACTGTGACTCCGGCCGCTTCTTTCCGCCGAGGAGCCGTCCGGTGCAGTGCCCGAGGACATCCGCATGCGGATTGCGAACGGCGGCGAGCATCCGCTCCGTCATCGTCGCGGCGTCCATGCGCAGCTTCGAATGGACCGAGACGACCACCACGTCGAGCCGCTCCAGCACGTCTGGGTCCTGGTCCAGCGACCCGTCGGCGAGAATGTCGCACTCGATTCCGGTGAGGAGACGGAAGGGCGCCCACCTCTCGTTGAGTTCCGCCACGACGGACAGCTGATCGAGAAGGCGCTCGGTCGAGAGACCGTTGGCCACGGTCAGCCTGGGGGAGTGGTCCGTGAGCACCGCCCACTCGTGGCCCAGCTCGATCGCGGTCCGGCCCATCTCCGCGATCGGGCTGCCGCCGTCGGACCAGTCCGAGTGCATGTGGCAGTCCCCCCGGAGGGCGGCGAGAAGGGACTCACCGCCCGAGGCCAACGGGCCCGAGGCCTCTTCCTCCAGCACTTCGAGATAGCCGGGCGTCGCGCCTTCCACGGCCTCACGGATCACCTTCGCCGTCTTCGGCCCGATCCCGCGCACCGTCTCCAGCGAACCGCGGGCCACCCGCTCGGCGAGCTCCTTCCCCTCCATGGAACTGATCGCGTCCGCCGCCGTGCGGAAGGCCTTCACCCGGTATGTGGCTGCCTGGGACCGCTCCAGCAGGAAGGCGATCCTTCGCAGGGCGTCTGCCGGATCCATCGTCAGGGCCGCGCGGTGTGATGAGGATGCCCGTGCGTACGGCGGGCTTCCTTCATCTCCGCCTCGAAGAGGTGCCGTCGGCCTCCCACGAGTTCCTGGCGCACCCGCTCCTCGACCGCGACGAACGGCCGGTAGTACGTGTCGTCGTACGCCTCGACGACCTGGAAGGTCCAGCAGCCGGGAATGACGTTGCGGCCGAGGATCTCACGCTGGACCAGATCGGCCTGCTCCGGATGGCCACCCATCCGGAGCAGCTCGACCGCCCGGTCCAGCGTCAGGTCCGCGCCGCCCGTGAGCTGGTGGAATCCGTAGAGCTGCCCACGGGCACGCTCCACCTTCTCCAGCGCCTCCGTCAGCGCTCCGAGTGCCTCGACGGTGGTGTCGCCGGCCCCGGACGGCCGTACGTGCTCTTCATCGGGCCTGCGGGGGTCATGGCTCTCACTCATGCCTACGACTCTGCACGCGTCCGGTGCGATGCGTCCCGCCGGAACGCCGAAAGGGTGAGTGCCTCCGATCGCCTTTCGATCCGTCGAGATGCGCCGAAGCCGATCCTGATGAGACTGAGTTCCATGGCAGAGACTCGTCGAGCCCGATCCGGGCAGACAACGAAAACGGCAGCCCCCCGCTCCTCGTCCCGACGCGGCCCCGAGGATGCTGCGCGTGCTGCCTGCGAGAGCCTCGAAAGACTGATCTGCCACCCCGCGGAGGGGGTGTCGGCCGTGCGGCGCAAAGACGACGGATGGTGCGTCGTCGTCGACGTACTCGAAGTGCCCCGCATCCCGGACACCACGAGCCTGTTGGCCTCCTACGAGGTGCAGATCGATGAGCGGGGCGAACTCAAGGAGTACAGCAGGGTCCGCCGCTACCGGCGCGGCTCCGCCGACGAATGAACCGCTTCGCCTCACACCCGGAAGGACGCTCCATGACCACAACCATGTACGCCGACGAAGTCGCCCCGTGCCCGCCCAGGGCCGGCACGCTCTACGACGTTCTGGAACTCATCCTCGACCGGGGCATGGTCATCGACGTGTTCGTCCGTGTGTCGCTCGTGGGCATCGAGATCCTCAAGATAGACGCGCGCATCGTCATCGCGAGTGTGGACACCTACCTGCGCTTCGCCGAGGCGTGCAACCGGCTGGACCTCGAACGTGACTCGGGCAGCACCACCATCCCCGAGCTGCTCGGCGGGCGCGCCGCCAAGTCGGTCGGCAAGCGCAAGGTGCGCAAGGCGGCGGAGTCCGTCGGCGACAGCGTCCGCAAGGCGGTGGGCGGCGGCGACGACGAGAACGACGACGAGGAGCAGGAAGAGCGTCCGAAGAAGCGCCGTGCGCCCGCGCGCGACGGGGCGAGCCGGCGCCGGCACGCGGAGGCGTGAGCCGTGACCGAGAGCGGTGTGTACGTGTACGCGATCATTCCTGAGGGCGGGGCGCTGCCGGCCGGCGCGGTCGGCGTGGGAAGTCCTCCGGCGGCCCTGAGACTGGTCGGCGACGGGCAGGTCACCGCCGTCGTGAGCGACGCCCCACTACAACTACGGGCACGACGCCGCGATTTGATGGCGCACCAGGAGCTGCTCCTGAGCCTCTCCGACCGGGGGCCCGTGCTGCCCATGCGGTTCGGAGTGGTCGCATCGGACGAGGCGTCGGTATGTGCACAGCTTGCCGGATCACAGGCCGAGCACCTGGCAACTCTCCGCCACCTCGACCGGGGGGTCGAGATCAACGTCAAGGCACTCCCCGCCCAGGACGCGCTCGCGGCCGTGGTCGCCGAGGAGAAGGACGTACGACGACTGCGCGAGGCGGTCCGCAGGCGTCCTGATTACGAAGCCAACGTCCGGCTCGGAGAGGCCGTGGCCACAGCTCTGTCCCGCAGAGCGGCCGAGGCCGGGAAGAAACTGCTGCACAAACTGACGCCCTTGGCTCGTGCGGTGGCTGCCGGGCCGGAGGTCCAGGGGTGCGCGCTCAATGTGTCGTTCCTCGTCGACAGGAGCGAGAGCGACGCCTTCCGGGCCACGGCGCGCCGGTTCGCCGACGCGCACCGGGAACGCGCCGAGCTTCGCGTCGCAGGTCCACTGCCCTGCTACAGCTTCGTCTCCTCCCGTGGTCTGCGGCCGACCGTCGCAGGCGTCTGACATGGGACTGTTCACCGGCCTGCTCCTGCTGCCCCTCGCGCCGGTCCGCGGCGTGATCTGGGTCGCCGACAAGGTGAACGAAGCGGCTGATCGTGAGCTGCACGACCCAGGCGTGATCAGGGCCCAGCTCGCAGCTCTGAATCAGGAGCTCGAGGACGGCAACGTCAGCCTGGAGGAGTTCGAACGGGAAGAGGAGGAGCTGCTCGACCGGCTCTACGCCGCCCGAGTACGCCCCGCGCCGAACCATCGAAGGTGACTCACTCATGGAAGATCAGACAAAGGCCACGCTCGCAGCAGCTCTGGTGGGCGGATACGTACTCGGCCGCACCAAGAAGGGCCGGCTGGCGCTCTCTGTCGCCACTTATCTCGCGGGCAGGCGCTTCGGCCTGGAACCGCGCCAGCTCGCCGCCGAAGGCGTGCGCAGACTGGGTGAAATGCCGCAATTCGCGGAACTCCAGAACCAACTGAAGGGCGAGGTCCTCGAATCCGGCAAGAAAGCTCTGACGGCTGCCGCGGACCGCGGCATGAATTCACTGGCCGACGCGATCAGTAGCCGGACGGCGCGGCTGAGCGAGTCCGACGAGAAAGACGATGAAGACGGAGAAGACGAGGAGTACGAGGGCGAACACGACGAGGGCGAGGAAGTAGAGGACGAGGAAGAGGAGCCGGAGGAGGAGGAAGAGCCGGACGAGGAAGAGGAGCCGGAGGAAGAGGAAGAGCCGGACGAGGAAGAGGAGCCGGACGAGGAGGAAGAGCCGGACGAGGAAGAGGAGCCGGACGAGGAAGAGGAGCCGGACGAGGAAGAGGAGCCGGACGAGGAGGAAGAGCCGGACGAGGAAGAGGAGCCGGACGAGGAGGAAGAGCCGGACGAGGAAGAGGAGCCGGAGGAAGAGGACGAGCCGGAAGAGGAAGAGCCGGACGAGGAGGAAGAGCCGGACGAGGAAGAGGACGAGCCGGAGGAGCCGCGGCCGAGTGCTCGGCGGGGCAAGTCCTCCGACGAAGATGCAGGGAGCAGGGCCGGCAAGAAGGCGGCGGCGAGGAACCGGCCGCCGGCGAAGAAGCAGCCGGCTGCGAAGAAGGCTGCCGCCAAGAAGGCACCTGAGAAGAAGCCCGCAGCGAAGAAGACCACGGCCAAAAAGGCCGCAGCGAAGAAGCCGGCTCCGGCCAAGAAGGCGGCTGCGAAGAAGTCGGCTCCGGCCAAGAAGAGTGCTTCAGCCAAGAAGTCGGCACCGGCCAGGAAGGCGGCTGCGAAGAAGTCGGCTCCGGCCAAGAAGAGTGCTTCAGCCAAAAAGTCGGCACCGGCGAAGAAGTCCGCGGCCCGGAAGGCGCCTGCCAAGAAATCGGCTCCGGCCAAGAAGAGTGCTTCAGCCAAGAAGACGACGTCATCGAAGCGAGCCGCGTCCAAGCGCGGCGAACGGCGGAGGTAGGCAGTCATGGCCAAGACGGACAAGGACGAGCCCGAGGCGAAAAGCTCGGGTATGGACCGCATCCGCGAGGAGCTTTCGAACTTCGTCGGTGCACAGACCGGGAAGCTCGCACAGAAGGCCGGCGACAAGCTGACCGGCCTCACGGGACAGCTCACCGACATCGCCGACAACGGCGGTTCGTTGCCGTCGATCGCTTCTCGCGTCATGCAGGGCGACTCCCCGGTGAAGGCCTTCGTCTCGGAGAAGGCCGGGAACGTCAAGGACAAGGTCGTGGACAAGGCCAAGGAGGCGTTCGGGGGCGGGAAGGGAAAGAGCAAGTCCGGCGGCGGCAAGTCCATGAACATCATCGAAGTTCTCGATGTAGGCGTGCCCCTGCGTGACGCGTACGACCACTGGACGCGCTACGACAAGTTCGGCAGCTTCGCGAAGGGCGTGCAGAGCGTCTCGATGGACGAGGAGATGTCGAGCGACTGGAAGGTCAAGATCGGCCCCTCCTCGCGTAGTTTCAAAGCGACGGTCCAGGAGCAGGTGCCCGACGACCGAATCGTGTGGACCTCCGAGGGGGCCAAAGGCTCAACACGTGGTTGCGTCAGCTTCCACGAACTGGCGCCGAGCCTCACCCGGGTCGTCCTGGTGATCGAGTACTTCCCTTCCGGATTCTTCGAGAAGACGGGCAACCTGTGGCGGGTGCAGGGTCGCCGCATGCGACTCGACTTCAAACTGTTCCAGAAGTTCGTCACGCTCACCGACGAAGAGGCCGAGGGCTGGCGCGGTGAAATCCGCGACGGTGAAGTGGTCCTGAGTCACGAAGACGCTATGGAGAAGGAGGAAGCCGAGGGCGAGGAGTCAGAGGACTCCGAGGACTCCGAGGACTCCGACTACGAGGACGAAGAGGAGCCGGAGGGCGAGGAGGACGAGGAGGACGAAGGGGAGCCCGAGGAGGAGTACGAGGACGAAGAGGAACCGGAAGACGGAGAAGAGGAGGAAGAGGAGGAGCCCGAAGAGGAAGAGGAGGAAGAGGAAGAGGAAGAGGAAGAGGAGGAGCCCGAAGAGGAGGAAGAGGAACCCGCCCCGAAGAAGCGACGCGGGCGGAGGGCCTCAAGGTGACGGAGCTCGACCTGGGGCAGGACACGTATCCCATCCCAGGGCCGCAGAACACCAACCTCGCCGACATTCTCGAACGTGTTCTCGACAAGGGGATCGTCATCGCGGGTGACATCAAGATCGACCTCCTCGACATCGAACTGCTCACCATCCGGCTGCGCCTGTTCGTAGCATCCGTGGACACTGCGAAAAAGGCCGGCATCGACTGGTGGGAGACGGATCCCGCGCTGAGTTCGCGCGCCGCACGTAATTCCCTCCAGGACGAGAACCGTGAACTGCGCGAGCGCATTGACGCGCTTGAGTCGAAGACGGACCAGATGTCGGACGACCGATGAGCGAGGAGAATCCAGCCACATGACGGAGCGGGGACTCGAACAGGATGCGGGTGGAAGCGCCCTATACGTATTCGCCGTGTGCAATGCACCGGATCCGGCGGTGTTCGCCCGCCTGCCGGGTGTCGCGGCGGGCGTACCGTTGCGCCGGCTGCGGTTCGGTGAGCTGACCGCGATCGTTCAGACCGTCCGAGCGGCGGACTTCACGGATGAGGTGTTGCAGATCCGTATGTCCGACCGGGACGAGCTCGAACGCTATGCGCGGGCGCACCACGACGTGGTGTCGGCAGCCGCGTGGTCGTGCCCCACCGTGCCTCTGCCGCTCGCCACTCTGTACCACGGCGAGGAGCGGGCCCGGCAGGCGCTGCTCGAGGAGACCGGACGGTTCGTCGCCGCCCTCCGGCGCACCGCGGGGCACTCCGAATGGGGCGTGAAGGTCTACGCGGCCGAATCCCGGGTGCCGGAGCCGAGCCCCGAGCCCCCGTCGGGGACGCAGGCCGTGCGCTCGAGGCCGGCTCCCGGAGCCGGCCTCGCCTACCTGGAGCGCAAGCGAGGGGTGCAGGCGCAACGCGAGCGGCGCCACGAAGACGCCCTCCAGCTCGCCGAAACGGTGGACGCCGCGTTCCAGAACCTCGCCGCCGCAGGGCGCAGGCTGCGGCTGCACGCTCCGGAGCGCGGAGGCAAGGGCCACGTACAAGTGCTCAACGCCACCTATCTGGTGGCAGACCGTCGCGCAACCGAGTTCGAGGCGCTCGCCCGGAGGCTACGGGACGCGACCGGTGCCCGGATCGACATGTCGGGGCCCTGGGTGCCGTACTCCTTCGTCGGGGAGGTGTAGCGATGGAGCGCGAGGTGGTGCCCTGGGACAACCCCGAGCCACTGAGCGGCCCCATCGGGGTGCCGTTGGTCGACCTGCTGGACCGGGTCCTTGCGACGGGCGTGGTGATCAGTGGTGATCTGGTGATCGCGATCGCGGACGTTCCGCTGGTGCGCCTGTCCCTCCACGCTCTGCTCTCCTCCGTCAACGAACGCGTGCCGGCGCCCTGGGCGGACGGAGGCCCGCTGTGACGACCTCACGACTCGACGTCGACTCGGACCAGCTGGGGCGCGACCTCGTGGCCCTCGTGCTGACAGTGGTGGAACTGCTGCGGCAGCTGATGGAGCGGCAGGCCATTCGCCGCATCGATCAGGGAGACCTCACCGACAGCCAGGTGGACGAGATCGGGACGACGCTCATGCTGCTCGACCAGCGGATGACGGAACTCTGCGAACAGCACGGGGTGCGTCCCGAGGACCTCAATCTGGACCTCGGCCCGCTGGGAACCCTTCTGCCCCGCGATTGACCTGCCCCGGTCCCGGATTGACCTGACCCGGTCCTCCCGGACGTTCGCACCAGCACAGGGCCACTGCTCTGGGCATGGCGACTCGTGAGTCATATGCTCATATATACACACGCTCTTCGTGCGGGTGCTGTGACCGGAGGCAGTCATGATCATCATCGGAGCCATCCTTCTGATTCTGGGCCTCGTGACGGGTGTCGGCGTTCTGTGGACCATCGGGATCATCCTGCTCGTGATCGGGCTCGCTCTGTGGCTCCTGGGAGCTGTGGGGCACGCGGTCGGAGGGCGCCGCCACTACTGGTGATGTCGCCCGAGAATGTTTGAGGGGAGGGTGGCGGGGCAGAGCGCAAGTGGCGCGGGAGCGCTCCCACGCCGGTGGATCCCCCCACCTCCCTGAATGGAGATCGCACCATGACATGTCATGATCGCGTCAACTTAGGCGGCTGGGTACTGCGGCTCGGCGGCGTATTCGTCGCTGCCGTCCTCTGTCTTCTCCCATGGACAGGCACTGCGAGCGCCCACGGCTCCGTCGTCGACCCGGCCTCCCGCAACTACGGCTGCTGGCTGCGCTGGGGCGGCGACTTCCAGAACCCCGCCATGGCGCAGGAAGACCCCATGTGCTGGCAGGCGTGGCAGGCCGATCCCAACGCCATGTGGAACTGGAACGGGCTGTACCGCAACGGCTCCGGCGGCAATTTCCCTGCCGTCGTACCCGACGGCCAGCTGTGCAGCGGCGGTCGGGCCGAGAGCGGGCGGTACAACTCGCTGGACACGGTGGGTGCGTGGAAGACCACGGACGTCACGGATGACTTCACGGTGAAGCTGTACGACCAGGCCAGCCACGGTGCCGACTACTTCAAGGTCTATGTCTCGCGGCAGGGTTTCGACCCCGCCACCGAGGCTCTGACCTGGGGTGACCTCCAGCTGGTCGCCGAGACCGGCGGTTACGCCCCCAGCCAGAACTACGAGATCCCGGTGAGCACCTCGGGCCTCAGCGGCCGGCATGTGGTCTACACGATCTGGCAGGCCTCGCACATGGACCAGACGTACTTCCTGTGCAGTGACGTGAACTTCACCTGACCCCGGCCCTTCCCTCCCCCCACGGCCCCGCCGGCCATGCGTGTCCGGCGGGGTCCTCGGACGAGCGTGCGGACGAGCGTCCGTGCGTCTGCCGCGTGATCGATTGGCGGTCCCGTTCGGCCCGTCCTAACGTCGATGAGTGAACGTTTCCGTTCACTGCCGACTCGCATGGCACGTATCGCAATGACCGATTCCCGAGCGAAGTCCTCGCCGATTGCCGAAGCCCCGGAGCGGGGCCGCGGCAAGGGGATCGCTCTGCTCATCATCGCCTCGTGCCAGCTGATGGTGGTTCTCGACATCACCATCGTGAACATCGCCCTGCCGCACATCCAGACCTCCCTCGGCTTCTCGACCGAGAGTCTGTCGTGGGTGATCAACGCCTACACCCTGACCTTCGGCGGGCTGCTTCTGCTCGGCGGGCGGCTGGGTGACATTCTCGGGCGTCGCAGGGTCTTCGTCTTCGGCGTGCTGCTCTTCGTGCTGGCCTCGCTGCTGGGCGGCCTCTCGCAGGAGTCCTGGCAACTCCTCGCAGCGCGTGCCCTGCAGGGCGTCGGCGGTGCCATCGCCTCACCGACCGCGCTCTCGCTCATCACCACGACCTTCCGCGAAGGACCCGAGCGCAACCGGGCGTTCGGCGTGTTCGCCGCGGTGTCCGCGGGCGGAAGCGCGATCGGACTGCTCGCGGGCGGCCTCCTGGTCGAGTGGCTCGACTGGCGATGGGTGCTCTTCGTCAACGTGCCGATCGGCCTGCTGATCGCCCTCGCGACGCCCCGTTACATCAGGGAATCCGAACGCCACCCCGGCCACTTCGACCTTCTCGGCGCGCTCACCTCCACGCTCGGCATGGTGCTGCTCGTCTACGGTTTCATCCGGGCCTCCGAGGACGGCTGGACCGACGCCCTGACCGTCGGGGCGTTCGTGGGCGCCGTGGTCTTCCTCGCGCTCTTCCTGGCCGTCGAACGCCGGTCGCGGCAGCCCATCACGCCCCTGCGCATGTTCCGGGACCGCAATCGTGCCGGCGCCTACGGGATGATGCTGAGCCTGGCCGCGGCGATGTTCGGCATGTTCTTCTTCCTGACCCTCTTCGTGCAGAACATCCTCGACTTCAGCCCGTTGCGGGCCGGCCTGGCCTTCCTGCCGGTGAGCGCGATCATCGCGGTCAGTGCGGGACTCGCCTCGCAGCTGCTGCCCAGGTGGGGCCCCAAACCCTTCATGGTGGTGGGCGCGATCCTGGCGGCGGCGGGACTCGGCTGGCTCACACTGACCGATGTCAACAGCACCTACCTGGGCAGTATTCTCGGGCCCATCCTGGTCTTCGGCTTCGGCATGGGCATGCAGTTCGTGTCCTTGACGCTGATGGCGGTGTCGGGCGTGGCTCCCAGAGAGGCGGGAGCCGCCTCCGGAGTCCTCAACGCCACCCAGCAGGTCGGGGGCTCGCTGGGACTGTCCATCCTGGTCACGGTGTTCGGCACGGCCAGCCGCGACGAGGCGACAAGCCAGGTGCCCCGCTTCCTCGCCGAGGCGACCCCCGCCCAGCAGTCGGAGTTCCGCAGGACGGGTGAACTCCCCGCACCGTGGGGTGATCAGGTGCTCGCGTCGGGTGTCTCCAGCGCTTTCGTCGTAGCCGCCGTGTTCTCCGTCGTCGCGGCGCTGATCGCTCTGCTGGTCGTCCAGGTCCGGTCCTCCGACCTGGAACGCCTGCGCGGCGGAGGCGCCATGGGGCCCTCGACGGTGGACGAGGAGAGCACTGCGGAGGGAACCGACTCACAGGAACGCCCGGGTGAGGACGGCCGCGGGGCGGACACGCACGACGCCGGGGTTCGGATACGGAAACCAGGCGGAGGCGAAGGTTCCCCTCCACTTGGATAGGGTGCCGTTCGCCATCAGCGTCCTTCGGGGGAGTACCAAGTCAATGAGCGGTCAGCAGCAGGACCCGGGCAGCAGTTCCCAGATCTTCCAGCCCCTGGCGGGGGACGACCCGGCCACGATCGCCGGGTACCGGATCGCCGCCAAGCTCGGCGCGGGCGGGATGGGCAAGGTCTATCTGTCGTACACACCGGGCGGGCGGCCCGTGGCGATCAAGGTGATCCGCCCCGAGTTCGGTGAGGACCCGGAATTCCGGCGCCGCTTCGCCCAGGAGGTGCAGTCGGCCCAGCGGGTGCAGGGTCTGTTCACCGCCCCCGTGATCGACGCCGACGCCGACGGTTCCCAGCCGTGGCTGGCGACCGCCTATGTACCCGGCCCCTCGCTCGCGGACGCGGTGGTCGCGCACGGAGCGCTGCCCGTGCAGGCCGTGCTGCTGCTGATCGCCGGCATGGCGGAGGCGCTCCACGTCATTCACGGCGCGGGCATCGTCCACCGGGACCTGAAGCCGTCCAACGTGCTGCTCGCCGCCGACGGCCCGCGGGTCATCGACTTCGGGATCGCCTACGCGGCCGACGCGACCTCTCTCACCGGCAGTGGCGTGACCATCGGCACGCCCTCGTTCATGGCACCCGAACAGGCCGCCGGGCGCAAGGTGACACCGGCTACCGACATCTTCGCCCTGGGGCAGGTGGCGGCGTACGCGGCCACGGGCGCCCCGGCTTTCGGCGAGGGTACGTCCCATGGAGTGCTCTACCGGATCGTGCACGAAGAGCCCGACCTCACGGCGGTTCCGGCCCGGCTGACGGATCTCGTCACCCGCTGCCTCACGAAGGATCCCGCGGGCAGGCCGTCGATCGCCGAGATCATCGAACTGTGCCGGACGGCGAACGCGGAGACGGTACTGCGCCGCCCCGAGGACTGGCTTCCCGCCCCGGTGGCCGCCGACATCACCGTACGCGCGGCGGCCCCCGCTCCCGTCCGGACGCCGCCGCCCCCGGCCGCTGCCCCCGCCAGCGCCCCGAGCGCGGGTTACTCAGCCACCGCGCCCGTCTCCCCGGCCCCGACCTCCCAGGCTCCGGCCACTCCGCCCCCGGGATTCGGCCCGCCGCAGCCCTACCGCCCCCACCAGCCGCATCACCCCACACAGCCGGCGGGCGCTCGGAGTCGTGCCTACGGGCCCACGCAATACCCCGCGCAGGCCTATCCCGGGGCCGGGCACCCCATGCCCGCCACCATGAACCAGCCTCCCGTGCCGAAGGAGAGTGCGGGGCGGCGCGGCCTGTTCATCGTTCTCGCGGCCGCCTTGGTCTTCGGAATCGCGGGCGGCGCCACGGCGTACCTGCTCGGCAAGGACGACGAGAAGCAGACGCAGGGCGGCAGTGCGCCCCAGGGCGGGCAGGAGAAGGGCACGGGCGGGACGCCGGAGCCGGACGCGAAGCCTGCGGACACCTCGGTCGACGAGGCGGGGGACAAGCCCGCCCCGGAGCCCGCCGAGTACAACGGCATCAACCTCACCGCGGGCTACCACCTGACGCTCGCGGATGAGGACGTACGCCCTCAGGAAGGCGAGGACGCCGGGTACGAACTCTCCTACGACACGGGTGGTTACCTCGACGCGGAGAGCACGGACGGAAAGCTCGTGCTGCTCGACCCGTCGCAGGTGGGGTCGCTCGAGGCGTGCCGTGCGGACACCAGGTTCGCGGAGAACATCGCCACCGAGAAGCTGTCGAAGGGCCGCCAGGTCTGCGTGTTCACGGGCACGGGCCACATCGGCCTCGTGACGGTCCAGGGCTTCTCGGCCGAGGACTCGCCGAGCAAGTACATGACCCTGGACCTGACGGTCTGGCGCAACGCGGCGGGCTGACCGATCTCACCAGGCCCGGCGGGTGGCGGGGGAATCGCTCCACCGCCACCCGCCGGCCGGGTATCAGGCCAGGTTGACGAGGCGGATGTAGCGCACCCAGTCCCAGTGGACCCCGGGGTCGGTGTGGTCGCTGCCCGGGACCTCGTGATGGCCGATGATGTGCGCGCGGTCCTTGGGCACGCCGTAGCGGTCACAGATGTCCGCCGTCAGCTTCGCCGACCGCGCGTACATCGTGTGGGTGAAGTACGACGGCTGGTCGACCCAGCCTTCGTGCTCGATGCCGATGCTCCGGGTGTTGTTGTCCCAGTTCCCCGCGTGCCAGGCGATGTCCTGTTCCCGCACGCACTGGGCCACGAAGCCGTCGCCCGAACGCACCACGTAGTGGGCGGACACCTGCTTGGCCGGATTCTGGAAGATGCCGATCGTCTGGGTGAACGTCTGCTGTGCGACATGGATGATGACCTGGTCCACCCGGTGTGCCGAAGGGCGGCTCGAGGGCGTGTAGTTGGACGCGGAAGCCGGATGCCATTGCGCTCGGGGGTGATCCGTCTCAGCCGTGGGGGCGGCCACGGCCCGGACGGACGCCGGAAGGAGCGCCGCGGCGGCCGTGACCGCGGCCCCCTGAAGAATCCGTCTGCGCTGCATCAGCACTCCTGTGCGTGGTACGTGGTTCCGGTCTACGGCTCTACACGCGCCGCCCCACCGTACGGTTCCGCCCGGACGGAGACCGTACGCGACGAGCAACCCCCGGGCCTCAGGGGCCCGACAGCACCCCGGCCAGGGCGGCCGCCGGATCGTCCTCCGCCGGGCCGGCCGGCACCCACCGGCCCCGCTCCTTGGCATACGGCCACCATCGCCCGTCGCGCCCGTACCGCAGCTGGACACCCGAACCGACCACGGTCCAGCGGTTCCCGGCCGCACGGAGCTGCGGGCTCTCGCCCTCGTCCCAAGCCGCGGCGAGCTGCGCCCGGGCGCGGGCGAGCTCTTCCTGGCCCGGTAGCCACTCCTCGTCGTACACCGTCAGCGCGGCCGGCCCGCCGTAACGCCAGGCCCGCACCGCGGCATCGAGCCCGGCCGGCCCGCGTCCCGCCACCGTGCCGAGGCGCGCCGTGATCCGGTCGTCGGGCCTGCCGTCGGCAGCCAGCCGCACCGCATCCTGTTCCGCGGTCAAGCCGGCCTCCAGGGGCTGCTGTTCGTGACCCACGGCCAGAGCTTCCGCCAGCATCGCGAACGCCCGTGCGGCGCTGTCCGCCGCCAGGAACTCCAGAGCCGCGGAGTCGATGCCCGTATGCGGTTCCGCCTCCACGTCGAGCGAAGGCGGCACGCCCGGTTCCGCAGGCAGGGGCGGGGGAGGAGGCAGCGGCGGCAGGATGTCGCGCGCCGCGTACGCCTCGTCGGCCCGTACTCCCTGCGACCCCGGCCCGCCGGCCGGATCCTCCGCCGGCGGCCCACCACCCGTCCGGACCGCACGCGCGGCGCTGCGGTCCTGCAACTCGTCGAGCAGCCGTCGCTCGTCGCGCCCCCGCAACAACAGCAGCACGAAGGGGTCCTGGTCGAGCAACCGTGCCACCTGGTAGCACAAGGCCCCCGAATGCGGGCAGTGGTCCCACGCCTCGCAGCTGCACTCGGGCTCCAGGTCGCCGATCCCCGGCAGCAGATCGAGGCCGGCGGCAGCCGCGTCCTCCACCAGATGCGGTGGCATCTCACGGTCGAGCAGTGCGGCGATGTGCCCCGACCGTTCGGACGCCATGTCCAGGAAACGGTCCCACTCCTCCTCGCTCAGCTCCTGGAGCAGCACGTCACTGCGGTACGCCGTCGAGTCGCGGTCCTGCACGACCGCGGTGAGCCGGCCGGGCCGGACGGACACCGCGCCGACCCTGCCCTCGCGGGCCAGCTTCCGTCCCCTCTTGAGCTGTGCACCGTCGAGTGCCGTGTCCTCCAGTGCCTTCAGCCACGCCCGCCCCCACCAGGAGGAGGCGAATCCGAGGCCCTGAGTGGGCGGAAGTGCGGCGAAGGTACGTTCCGGCTCGTGACTGTCATTCATCGTGCGCCCCCTCGCAGTTGGACCAGGTCGGCCAGCTCGGCATCGCTCAGTTCAGTGAGTGCGGCCTCGCCGCTGCCCAGTACCGCGTCCGCGAGCCCCTGTTTCCGGGCCAGCATCGCGGCGATCCGGTCCTCGATGGTGCCCTCGGCGATCAGCCGGTGCACCTGCACCGGCTGCGTCTGCCCGATCCGGTAGGCACGGTCCGTGGCCTGTGCCTCCACGGCCGGATTCCACCAGCGGTCGAAGTGCACGACATGACCGGCCCGGGTGAGGTTGAGTCCCGTGCCCGCGGCCTTGAGCGACAGCAGGAACACCGGAGCCTCGCCCTCCTGGAAGCGGTTCACCATGGCCTCCCGCTCGGCGACCGGGGTGCCCCCGTGCAGGAACTGGGTGAGGACGCCGCGCGCCGCCAGATGCTGTTCCAGCAGCCGAGCCATCCGCACGTACTGGGTGAACACCAGCACGCTCGCGCCTTCGGCGAGGATCGTGTCGAGGAGTTCGTCCAGCAGCTCCACCTTCCCCGAACGGTCCACGATCCGCGGCCGCTCCTCCTTGAGGTACTGCGCCGGGTGGTTGCAGATCTGCTTGAGCGCCGTCAGCAGCTTCATCACCAGCCCGCGTCGTGCGAAACCGTCGGCGCCGGCGATCTCGTCGAGCGTCTCGCGCACCACCGCCTCGTACAGACCGGTCTGCTCCGCCGTGAGCGACACGGCGCGGTCGGTCTCCGTCTTCGGCGGCAGTTCCGGTGCGATGCCGGGGTCGGACTTGCGGCGCCGCAGAAGGAACGGCCGGACCAGGGAGGCGAGCCGCTCTGCCGCCGCGGGATCGTTGCCTCCCTCCACCGCGCTCGCGTAGCGGGTACGGAACGTGCCGAGCCGCCCGAGCAGCCCCGGGGTCGTCCAGTCGAGGATCGCCCACAGCTCGGAGAGGTTGTTCTCCACCGGGGTGCCGGTGAGGGCGACACGTGCCCGCCCGCCGATGGTGCGCAGTTGCCTGGCGGTCGCCGAGTGCGGGTTCTTGACGTGCTGAGCCTCATCGGCGACGACCATGCCCCAGGACACCTGCGCCAGTCGTGCCGTGTCGAGACGCATCGTGCCGTAGGTGGTGAGTACGAACTCGCCGTCCGCCAGGTCGTCGAGCGAGCGCGTCCCCCCGTGGAAGCGGCACACCGGCGTGCCGGGGGCGAACTTCTCGATCTCCCGCTGCCAGTTGCCCATCAGTGAGGTCGGGCACACCACGAGCGTGGGCCCAGCGGCCGACTCGATGCCCTGCCGGTGCAGATGGAGAGCGATGAGCGTGATCGTCTTGCCCAGACCCATGTCGTCGGCGAGGCAGCAGCCGAGACCGAGCGAGGTCATGGTGTGCAGCCAGTTCAGACCGCGCAACTGGTAGTCGCGCAGACTCGCGTCGAGCGAGCCCGGCTGTCCGACCGCCCGGCGGTCCTCCGACTGCGGGTCGGCGATCCGGGCGCGCAGCTGCTCGAGCCAGCCGGTCGCGGCCACCGCCACCCGGCGGCCGTCGACCTCGGTGGTGCCGGTCAGTACCGCCCGCAGGGCGTCGATGGGGGTGACCTTGCGGTCCCGCGTCTCGCGGGCCCGCCGGGCGTCTTCAGGGTCGATGAGCACCCACTGGTCACGCAGTCTGACCAGCGGTCTGCCCGCCTCGGCCAGCCGGTCGAGTTCCGCCCGGCTCAGTTTCCTGTCGCCGAGAGCGAACAGCCAGTCGAACGTGAGCAGGGCGTCGGCCGACAGGAAGGAGGGTGTGTCCGATCCGCTCCGAGGATCCTGCCCCTCCCCGCCGTCCTGCGGGCCGATCACCGCCTTCGCGGTGAGCTTCCTCGCCAGTTCCCTGGGCCAGTGCACCTGGACGCCCGTCGCGGCGAGCGCCGTGGACGCCGGGCCGAGCAGTTCCGCGATCTCCTCGTCGGCAGGCTCGACCGCGTCCGGCACCGCAGCCGACAGAAGGGGCGTCAGCGGGGGCCAGGCGCGGGCGGCGCGCCGCAGAGCGAGCAGGGCGTCCATGCGCGCGCGGGGACCGAACAGCGACGCGGCGGGGGAGCGGTCGGCCCATACATCCGCCGCGTCGGCGACCACGGCAGGGTCCTGGACGCTGTGGATCTGCAGGACCGCACGGAACGAGGGTGCACGGCCGGCCTTGTCCGCCCCCTCTGTCTCCTCCAAGCCCTCTGCGTCACCGAGCCCCGAGACCTCGATGCGCAGGGAGAGCCGCACGCCCGCGTCGTGACCGGCCGCCACATCGGCCGCCCATGGCCGAAGACCGGGCAGGTGCTGCGCCACCGGGGCGGCGAACGCGGGTGCGCCCGTGACCGACGCGGCCGCCGGTGTGCGTGGCAGTCCGTCCGCCACCGCGTCGAGGAACGAGCGCAGCAACGACTCGGGTTCGGCCAGCAGCACAGGAGAGGCCGCGGCGTCGAGCGGTACGGCGTGTGCATCGGGCGGCATGGAGGCCGCCAGCGTCCGGATCCGCTGGAGGTCGTCCGCGGACAGCGGTCCGGCACGCCAGGCGTCGTGGTCCGCCGGGCTCAGTCCGGGCAGCAGCAGTCCGCGCGCGACGAACTGCAGCGCGAGGACTCCGGCGGCGCCCCAGAAGGCGGCGGAGGGGGAGGCGTGAGCGTTCGTCCGCGCACGTGTCAGGACCGGTAGCGCGTCCCGCACGGGCATCAGCAACGCCGGGACCGCGTACGGTTCGAGGTCGCTTCCGACGACCGTCACCTCCGTCTGACTGCCTGGATCGACGGGAGGGGTGCTACCGTCCGCATTCCAGAACGCGATCAGGCCGGTACGGGCCGGATCCGCGGGGAGGAAGACTGCGGAGCAGCGGGACAGTTCAGAGATCTCGTTGAGCGTTGCCGCAGGGAGCCTGTGCACAGCGATGTCAGATTCCTCAAATTTGACTAGTGAGCCCGGGGTCGCCGAGGGTACTCCATCCACGGCCCGCTCCGGGAGAAATGCCCAGTGATCCACCTCACTCATTTCTGCCTTCTGAAGCTTGGGGTGCAGCCCGCACCACCACCGGACCCGGGGGATTCCCCCCGCACGGCCGGGGTGATGGCGCCATGGCTGCCGCAGGCCCGCTCTCCGTACGTTTGACGAGGTCAGCGCAGATGCCCAGAAACCGGAGACGTCATGCCCCAGGCGGTAGCAGCCACCGTTGCGCAACACCCCCGCGACGGATCGGAGAGTCCGGCGGCCCCTCAGGCCCCCGGAAGTGATTTCGCACCGCTCCTGAAGACCGTCAAGGGCCAAGGTCTCCTGGAGCGGCGCACCGGATGGTACGCGGCGGGGATCGCCGCCAACCTGGCCGCCCTCGGTGCCGTCATCACCGGCATGGTGCTCATCGGCGACACCTGGTGGAACCTGTTCCTCGCTCTGCCGCTTGCCATCCTGTGGACCCGCACGGCCTTCTACGGGCACGACGCCGGCCACGCCCAGATAACCGGCGACCGCAAGGCCGGCCGGGCCGTCGGCTTCGTGCACGCCAACCTGCTCCTCGGTATGAACGAGGCCTGGTGGAACGACAAGCACGTACGCCACCACGCCAACCCGAACCACATAGACAAGGACCCCGACGTCGGTGTCGGCGCCCTCGTGTGGACCCAGAAGCAGGCTGCACAGCGCGAGGGCTTCGCCCGGTGGCTCACCCGCAACCAGGCGCGGCTCTTCTTCCCGATGCTGCTCCTCGAAGGCATAGCCCTCAAGATCTACGGTTTCCAGTTCCTGCGTCGCCAGCCCGTCCGCGAGCGCGCCCTCTCCGGCTTCCTGCTGGTAGGCCACCTCGCGCTGTACGCGACGCTGCTGCTGACCGTCATGTCCCCGGGCAAGGCAGTCGTCTTCGCCCTCCTGCACCACGCGCTGTTCGGTCTTCACCTGGGCATGGCCTTCGCGCCGAACCACAAGGGCATGGAGATGCCCGACCCCGACGGTGACCGCTGGAGTCATCTGCAGCGCCAGGTCCTCACCTCGCGCAACGTTCGCGGCGCCGTCCTCACCGACTGGCTCCTGGGCGGCCTCAACTACCAGATCGAGCACCACCTCTTCCCGAGCATGCCCCGGCCTCACCTGCGGCTGGCACAGCCGCTGGTCAAGGCACACTGCGCGGCGATCGGGATGTCCTACGCGGAGACAGGCATCGTGGAGTCCTACCGGCAGGCGCTGCGTCACATGCACGAGGTCGGCGAGCCGCTCCGGTAGGCCTCTGCGGGGCCTGTGCCGCTCGGCAGGAACCGACAGGGACGCACAGGCGTTCTCTCATCAGGAGCGGCCCCGGCCGCGGAGGAGGCACGGATTATGTCGAACGGTGCAAAGATCGCCATCGGGGGAGTCGTCGCGGCAGTCGTCCTGATTCCGTTCATCGGATTCTGGTGGTCGCTGCTGGTCCTCATCGGCGTACCCACGGTGGGATACCTGATGCTCGATCCGTCACAGAGGCGCAGGCTCCGCAGGATCAGCCGCAAGGAGATAGGGCGCTGAACAGCACGGTCACCGCGGTGAGCCGCAACGCCGTCCATTCCTTCACCAAGCCGAACAGGGAAAGCGTCACGCTGCTGGCCGGACTGGGCGTGGAGGGCGACGCCCATGCCGGGGTCACGGTGAAACACCGCTCCCGGGTCGCCCAGGACCCGACGCAGCCCAATCTGCGTCAGGTCCACCTCATCCACCAGGAGCTCTTCACCGAGCTCCGTGACGCGGGATTCGAGGTCGGTCCGGGCGACCTCGGGGAGAACGTCACCACCAGCGGGATCGATCTTCTCTCCCTCCCCGTGGGCACCCTGCTCCACCTCGGCGACGAGGCCGTCGTCGCGGTGACCGGCCTCCGGAACCCGTGCCTGCAGATCGACGTCTTCCAGGACGGGCTGCTCAAGCAGGTCGTCGGCCGCGCGGGCGACGGCACCGTCATCCGCAAGGCCGGAGTCATGGGAGTCGTCACGGCGGGCGGAGTCGTACGGCCTGGTGACGCGGTCAAGGCCGAGCTGCCGGCCGAGCCCCACCAGCCGCTGGAGCGCGTGTAGCAGGCGGTCGGCTCCGGCCGGGCGGAACGGCCCGCGCGCACCGCACGCGGTCAGGTCGGCCGGACAGCAAGCTCATCGAGCGCCTTCAGCAGTCCCGGCAGTTCACGCCCGCGGCCGACCGTCATGATCTCGCCCGGCTCCTCGTCCAGCAGGATGAAGGCGATGTCGTCGGTCCGGGCAACCAGGGACCAGCCGGGGCCGTCGGCCCGCAGCGTACGGGCCCCGCCAGGGGCGAAGGCGGAACGGATCCTGCCGGGCGGGGGCGGACAGCCGACATACGCGCGGGCCGCTTCGAGCGCCCTCCGCACGCCGGGGTGCTGTCCGGACCCCGACGGCTCCGTCGAGCTCTTCCCGTCCCCGGCCCGAGCCTCGTCGGTCCGGGGCGTGTCGGCCGGAGCGGATTCCCCGGGCCTGCCGAACGCGGTCTCATCGTCCACCTGCTCGCGCCACACGGCCCACTGCAGGGCGATCTCGTCCGCGCCGAGCCGTCGCTGTGGAGGCCCCCAGACCTCGGTGTCCGGCGGCGTCAGCGGGGCAGGGCCCTCACCGTCCGGGTCGGGCGCCGGGTCGTGCGGCTCAGGGACGCCGGGCGCGGCGACCGCCAGTGCGAGCGGCCATCCCGGGAGCGCGCAGACCACCGAGCGGTCGTCGGGAGAGAGGTCGTACTCCATCCCGCAGTCCCAGGAGGCGATGGCGACGGCCACCAGCGAGACGTCCTCGACGACCACCGTCCAGCGGGCGCCGCCGCTGTCCTGGCCGAGCACGAGGCCGTAGCCCTCGGCGAACGGTTCGAGGCCGAGCGCGGCGCACGCGGCCACGTAGTCGTCGCCGAGCACGCTGGGGAACTGCGCGGGGGTGAGCAGCACCGCGGTCAGCACGAACAGCGCGTCCTCGTCGACGGCAGTGTCATCCGTACCGGCCACGGCACCCACCCCTCATCCTCATCGCTTGTTCCGTCGGCGCACCTTAACTACTCGGTAACCCTGTCGTCGAGGCCCTGACAAGGGACGACGGACACGTACCCGAGGGTTCGGCGGCCGCCGGCGCGTGTCAAGGCGTCCCTCGTACCGTGGTGCCGGTCTGCCCGGCGCACGTAGTGTTGTGCCTCCGGCCGACGAGGGGGACAGCATGGTGAAGCGGTTCGAGCGCCTGAAGGAGATCCAGCGCCTGGACCCGGAGCGGGACTTCCTGGAGATCTACCGGCTCACCGTGTCGTACGAATTCCCCTGGGACATCACCCGCGCCCTGGAACTCGCCCTGTACCGCACCTACGCGGTCCCCAGTATCGGCCGGCTGCTGGCGGAGACGGGGGAACTGACGGAACGTGCACAGAAGAGGTACGACGACACCGCACTCCTCCTCGACGCGGTCGTCGAGCACGGCTTCGACAGTGAGGAGGGCCGTACGGCCGTCCGGCGGATCAACCGCATGCACCGCAGCTACGACATCAGCAACGACGACATGCGCTACGTGCTGTGCACGTTCGTCGTCACCCCCAAGCGCTGGCTCGACATGTACGGCTGGCGCAAGCTGTCCGGCCATGAGGCGCGCGCCTTCGCCGCCTACTACCGGGCCCTCGGCGCTCGCATGGGCATCCAGGACGTGCCTCGGACGTACGAGGACTTCGAGCGCGCGCTCGACTCCTACGAGGAGGAGCACTTCGCCTGGGACGAGGGCGCACGCGCGGTCTCCGACGCCACTCTGGCCCTGATGGGCTCCTGGTATCCCCGCCCGCTTGCTCCCATGGTCCGTAAGGCGAGCCTGGCCCTGCTGGACGACACACTGCTGCGGGCGTTCCGGTACGAGCGGCCCGGAGCCGTCGTCCGCGGGCTGACCCACGGTGCTCTGCGCCTGAGGGCCCGTGCCGTACGGCTGCTGCCGCCGCGCTCCACACCTCATTACGCGCGACAGAACCCGGAGATCAAGGGCTACCCGGACGGTTACGAGGTGGCCCGGCTCGGCACGTTCCCCACGCCGGGCGTGCGTGGCTGCCCCGTGCCGCACGTGCGGACGTCGGACGCGCGGGCCGAGTGAAGGGGAGACGGCCGTCCGGGGCGACAGCGGCCGTTCACCGAGGGGGTGGCGGGCCGGCGCGACGGCGGCCGTTCAGCCGGTTCGTACGGCCAGTGCCAGAAAGCGGCTGTCCTCGTCGGTGTAGGTCTCCAGCCGCCAGCCCGCGTCTGCCAGCAGCGGCGCGAGTCGGGGCTCGGCCCTCAGGTCGTCGTCCGAGAGGGACCGGCCGTGCCGCGCGGCCAGTGCGGCCCGCCCGATGGGGTGGAACAGCGCAAGCCGCCCACCCGTGCGCACCACCCGCGCCAGTTCCGACAGCCCTTGCTCCGGGTGCGGGAGATGCGAGATCAGCCCTGCGGCGAAGACGCCGTCGAGAGCCCCCGCGCGCAGCGGAAGACGTGCGACGTCCGCCAGGAGCAGTGCGCCGCTCGCGCCTCTTCCCGCTCGCAGGGCCGCATCCAGCATCGCGGGCGTCAGGTCGGCCCCGAGCACGGTCCCGCCGGGTCCGACGGCTGTGCGCAGGGCCGGCAGCGCCCGTCCCGTACCGCAGCCGGCGTCGAGCACCGCACCGCCCGCCCGCAGGCCGAGCTCGCCTACGGCGGCGGCATAGGCCGGGCCGTCATCGGGGAAACGGCTGTCCCACGCCGCCGCTCGTACCGAGAAGAAATCCTGGACGTGTGTGTGGTCATCGGCCATGCGGACATGATCGCGCAGCAGGCGCCTGGGCGAAACGACACGAAGCTGTGCCCAGGTTCGAACGGTGCCTGATCACTCGGGAACGTCTCTCTGCCATAGCCCAGCACCTACGGAACGACCCCGGTGGTGCTGTTGCCGACCGCGTTGCTCCGGAACGGACCTCCGCAGGGGACACCACCCCGGCGGGGGCTGCCGAGGCCCGCACGGGGACGGTGGCGAGGGCGACGAGGGACCGGAGCCCGTGACGTGCCCCGCAACCCGGACGACGTCTCGCGCGCACTGGATCTGGACCGGGGTACGCCCGTCGTCCTGTGCGACGCGCGTGACCGTGCTTCCCGAAAGGAAGTCCTCATCCGCATGGTCGAGGACGCCGGGCGCATGCGTACCGCACGGCTCCTCGACTCGGTGGGCCATGCGGCCGACCCGGCGCGAGGCGCGGGTCCCGGCATGGTCATCCGTACCCAGGCGGGGCTCCGGAAGCCAGTCTTCCGCAGCGGGTGGACCGTGGCGCGAAGCAACGCCTCCGGAGTAGGGAGGCGCTTGCCCGCGGGGGAGCCGTACGCAAGGCTTGCGCGGGACGCGGGGAACGAATGAACGGGGAGGACGAGCACATGGCGCTGGACCGGGGACTTGACTGGCTCCTTGACGAGCTCACAGGCCGGGTGGAGCACATCCAGCACGCGCTCGTGCTGTCGAACGACGGGCTCGTGACCGGCGCCAGCACGAGCCTGGCCCGGGAGGACGCCGAGCACCTGGCGGCGGTCTCGTCCGGCCTGCAGAGCCTGGCGCGTGGGTCGGGGCGCCACTTCGGGGCGGGGAGAGCACGCCAGACCATGGTCGAGTTCGACGAGGCGCTGCTCTTCGTGACCGCGGCGGGGGACGGCAGTTGCCTGTGCGTCCTCACCGCCGCCGAGGCGGACGTCGGCCAGGTCGCCTACGAGATGACCCTGCTGGTGAATCGGGTGGGCGAACACCTCGGCGTGACGGCACGACAGGGTGCGGAGAGTATCGACCGTCTCTGAGCTGCACCTTCGCGGCCCGCAGTGAAGTTGTCCACAGGCTCAGCGAGTGAGCCTCCCCCGGTCTACCGTGGTCACACAGAGTATTCGACCTCACGGGGGAGGAAGGCCATGACCCTTACGGAGACCACCGGCAGGCATGCCGCTGTCTCGGCGGTACCGGTGTGCGTATCCGCTGGGCGTGCTGCTCAGGAACTGACGTTGAAGCGCGGCGAATTCGACCTAGCCGTGCACCTGGGGCTGATCGGTACGGAGCCGGCTTCGGGAGGGGCCAGGCCGCGGATCCGTCAGCAGGAGATCGACCGGTTGCGCGCTCTGCCCGGCTTCCCCGAATCGGTTCGGGGTCAGGTCCGTACGGCGGGCACGGCGGAAGGGGCCACGCTGCTCGGCGTCAGCACCGTGCGTTTCACCGGCCTGGCCCGCATCGGGTGCATCTCTCCGGTCGCCTTCTACCTGAACCGCTACCGCGCGGTGGTCTGGCTCTATCTGGTGGACGAGCTACTCGCCTTCGCCGCGAGGGAACCCGACCTGATCGCTGGGAAGAGCCCGGTCGGGATGCGGGTCATGCTGGAGGCCGGGACCGACTGGCGTGCGCGCAACTGGCGTTCACGCAGGATCGACCGGCTGCTGGGCCGCACCGAGGATCCGTGGGCACGCGCGGCTCTGCAGGCGTCCGCTCTGGACCCGGTCCAGCTCGCCGAGGTGGTGGAGGATCCGTACGAGCGCGCCTACCTGGCTCGGGTGCGGCCGGATTCCGCCTTCGGGCGCCCGGGCTCCGTGTCGGGGAGGGAAGTCATGATGAGGCTGATGCTGGCGGACGATCCGGATGAAATCCTCTGGCGCCGGGTTAATCTGACGCTGGAGCTGGATCAGGCGCGTGAGATCCGCCCTGCTCCGCGCCCCGGATACGATCCCGCGTTGCGCGTGGCCCCCGACCGGTTGGCCTCTGACCGCCTGAGCCGCGAACACATGGTCCCCGAGCGACCGATGGCGGTCCGGACGGCGCCGCACCGGACGATGCCGCCCGGTCCGGGACAGAGGGCCGGGCAGACCGGCCGGGCGTCCCGCCGCCCTGCTGGGCGGCCCGGTGCCGGGCAGGGACTGCTCGTCCGGGTCGGACTGCGCAAGCCGTGGCGCAGAGATCGCTAAAGCGATTGTGCGGGGCTGGCCGTCCAGGCATCTTGGCCCCATGTTGATCAGACAAGCCACCAGCAACGACTGGCCCTCGATCTGGCCGTTCTTCCACGCCATCGTCGCAGCGGGCGAGACTTTCACCTACCCTGTGGATCTTGGTGAGGACACGGCCCGGGACTGGTGGCTCCTCTCGGACCCGGACCGCACGGTTGTCGCGGTCGATGACGCAGGGGCCGTCCTCGGTACAGCCAAGATGAACAGAAACCAGATGGGCAACGGCTCGCACGTCGCCAGTGCCAGTTACATGGTCGCCCCGGAGTGCTCCGGCCGCGGCGTGGGCAGAGCCCTGTGTGAATACACCGTGGACTGGGCGCGTACGGCGGGTTATCGCGCCATGCAGTTCAACGCCGTGGTGGAGACGAATACTCACGCCGTGCGGTTGTACCGCTCCCTCGGCTTCGAGGTCATCGGGACCCTGCCGGAAGGATTCAAGCACCCCGAACAAGGCTATGTGGGCCTGCACATCATGTACAAGCCCCTCTGAAACCACCCTCACAGGCCGCCGGATCGTGTGTGAGCACAGCGTCTTCCGGCCATCCTGACGTGTCCGTCATGTCCCAACTAGCGTCGATATGAGCATGGTTGACGCGTCGTTGAGGCATGGGGCGGGTGCGCCCCCTGCGGCAGGGGGCAGTACTGTGCGCCCCACCGCCATCTCAGCGGTGTACTCATATGGAGGAAGAATCCATGACCATACCCAGGAGATCGTGGCGTGGCGCGGGAGCATTCGCGGCCGCTGCGGTAGTCGGCCTGGCGGGCGGGGTCATCACCGCCGGCCCGGCCGCAGCTCACACCCCCACCTGGGCCGTGACCTGCTCCGAAGTCACGCTCAACCTGACGGCCTACTCGGGTGACGCCACCAACGAGGTGACGGTCTCCGTCGTGGGCGGTGAGCAGCTGCTTGCCCCGACCAAGTTCGGCCGGGACTTCAGCACGAAGACGCCGCTGCAGCTCCCGAAGCACGACAAGGAGCTCACGGTTCGCCTCGTCGTCAAGGCCGGGGACGACGACAAGTACTCCGTCGACCAGACGAAGACCGCTCCGGTCTGCGAGGGTGAGACTCCGGAGACACCGTCGCCCACCCCGACCGAGGTGACCCCTTCGGAGGCCCCGAGCACGGAGCCGCCGGCTTCGGAGACGCCCGAGCCCAGCGCGACGCCTAGCGAGACCGCCACCGAGGCCGCGCCTGCGCCGGCTGAGCCGAGCAGCAGCGCACCGGACCTCGCCGAGACCGGTTCGTCGTCCGCCACGCCCGTCATCGGCGGAGCCGCGCTCGCGGTTCTGCTCGCGGGCGGCGGAATCCTGTGGTCCGTCCGCAAGCGCCGCAGCGCGCAGCACTGACGCGTCCTAGCCACCCCGGTCCGACGGTGGGAAATCACCGGCGAGCCGGGCGGGGGCGTATCGCATCACTCCGATGCGATACGCCCTCGCGGTGTTCCATCGCCGAAACATCCGCAGGAGCAGCAGAGGGGTGCAGCGTCAGGAAAGCAGAGGGGTGCGGCGTCACGAAAGCAGAGGGGTGCGGCGTCAGGAAATGGGGCCGATCTCGCACCAGACGGCCTTGCCCTCCCCCCGAGGCTCGATTCCCCAGCGTTCGGCGACCGCGTCGAGAAGCAGCAACCCCCGTCCGGACGTTGACGTCTCTCCCGGGGTGCGCCGCCGCGGCCAGACACTCGAGCGGTCCTGAACCGACAGTCTGATGCGCCGAACGGGCTCCGGCAGTACCTCCAGGGTCAGGACCGCCCCGCCCTCCGTGTGCAGCAGCACGTTCACCAGCAGTTCCCCGGTCACCAGCTCGGCGTCGTCCGCCAGACCGGCGAGGTCCCATTCGGTCAGTGCCTGCCGCACGATCGACCTGGCCTCCGAGAGTCCCTGCGGATCCGCCTGATGGATGTACTGGTGCAGCCGGGGAGCACGCGGAGACCCGAGATCCGGGCTGCGCCGCAGGACAAGCAGCGCCACGTCGTCGCCCGAGCCCCACCGCTCCCACAACCGGTCCGACAGATGGTCGGCCAAAGCCTCGGCACCGTCGGGCCCGCCGCTCACCTCATGGATCAGTGCCGCGACACCCGCGTCGACATCCGCACCCGGTTCCTCGACCAGCCCGTCGGTGTACAGGACGAGGGTCTCGCCCGGGACCAGGTCGAGGCGGGTCTCCGGATACTCCTCGTCATGGAAGTCCGTGGAGATTCCCAGCGGCAGGCCTCCGCGCACCTGAGGAACCCCCACCCGCCCGTCGGTATGCCTGATCAGTGGTCCGAAGTGGCCTGCGCGCGCCACGCGCACCGCTCCCGTGGCCAGGTCCACCTGCGCGTACGTCGACGTCGCGAACCGGTCGGTGTCCAGCTCGGCCAGGAAGCGGGAGGCCCGTGCCAGCACGGTCGCCGGCGGGTGCCCCTCGGCGGCGTACGCGCGCAGGGCGATTCGCAGTTGGCCCATGATCGCCGCGGCGTGAGTGTCGTGTCCCTGCACATCTCCCACCACCACACCGATGCGGCCCCTGGGAAGCGTGATCACGTCGTACCAGTCGCCGCCGACCTCGCGCCCGCTCCACGCCGCGTGATAGCGGACCGCGATCTCGCCCCCCTCGATCTCCTGGATCCGGCGAGGGAGCATGGCCGACTGGAGTCCCGTGGCGAATTCGCGTTCCTCGTCGAAGAGGATCGCCCGCTGCAACGACTGGGCCACGATGGCGGCCAGCCCCAGACACAGGATCCTCTCGTCCGCGCTGAACACCGTCCGCTCGCGGTAGAAGAGAGCGAGCCCGCCCAGGGAGCGGGCCTGTGCTATCAGCGGAAGGTACGCGACGGCGTGGAAGTTCAGTTCGCCGATGTGCGGTTCCAGCACCGGATAACGCCGGATCAGTGATCCGAGTGAGGTGATGAAGCGGGGGCGCCCGCTGAGGATCGTGTCGCCCAGGGGAAGTGTCGCGTCGAGCTCTCCGGAACCCAGACCTTCGAGGACCTCCACCGAGTCACCGCTCAGCGCGATGATCTTGAGCGCGGAGTTCTCCACCAGCCCGAGGGCCAGCCCGTCGGCACCGATCCCTACCAGGCCGCCAGGGCCGGTGAGCGCTGCTGTGACGTCGTCCACGGTCACCGCGCGTGACATCGCGGCAGTGGTGCGTTCGACGATGCTCGTCTGGCGGCGGCGGCGTTTTTCCAGATCCAGCACGAAGGCCGAATGGGTGACCTCGGCCGTCGCGTCCCGCACCACACCGATGACGCGGTGTGCCCGGCCGTCCTCGGACCGCAGGATCCGAGCCTGGACGTGCGTCCACTGGCGGCTCCCGTCCTCCATGGGCACCTGGAAATGGACACTGTAGGAGCTGCTCCCGCCGGAGATCGCCTCATCGATGGTGGTCTCCAGGCGTGCCCGATCAGTCGCATCCAGCCGGTCGATCACGGCCGCCGGCGACGCCTCGAAGGTGGCGGCGTCCAGGCCGAAGACCATCAGCCCGGCCTCGTCGACGTCCACGGTCCGGGCGTCGAGGTCCCACTCGAAGCTGCCGGTCCGGTTCAGGGCGAGGCGCTCATCGGTCCCGGTCTCACCGGCGCGCCGGCGTTCGAGCCGGAGCCGCGACGCTGCTTCGTCGTCTGGTCGCCGTGAAGGGTCGGTCATGCCTCCTCCGGAGGTCGTCCGGCGGGGCTGCTGGACGTCGCGGCCCGTAGGTCTCAATTGTCGAGCCCGCGATGCGGGAGTGCCACAGCGGTTCCGCGGCAGACCCGGCACCTGGCTCCCGCGGTGGCCGTCGCAGAATGGCGGGCAGAGATCGTCCACGGCTGACCGGAGCGCACACATGAACGACGACGAGCCCGTCCTGCTGCACACCGAGGGCCACGTCCTGCACATCACACTCAATCGCCCCCGTGCCCTGAACGCCCTCACGCACAGCATGGTGAGAGGCATCGGCGAAGCGCTCACCCTCGCCGCGGAGGACGACACGGTCACCGCCGTGGTCATCGGCGGGGCAGGTGGGCGGGGCCTCTGTGCGGGCGGCGACATCCGGTCGATCTACGAGGACGCCCGCGCGGGCCGTCGTGCCTCCGTGGACTTCTGGCGTGACGAGTACCGCCTCAACGCCAGGATCGCCAGGTTCCGGAAACCGTATGTAGCCCTCATGGACGGCATCGTCATGGGCGGCGGGGTGGGCATCTCGGCGCACGGTGACGTGCGCATCGTCACCGAGCGCTCTCGCGTGGCGATGCCGGAGACCGGGATCGGCTTCATTCCGGATGTGGGAGGCACCTACCTGCTGGCCGGTGCACCGGGCGAGCTCGGCACCCACCTCGCACTCACCGGCCGGGCCGTCCAGGCGGCCGACGCCATCCTGTGCGGACTGGCCGACCACTTCGTCCCGTCGCAGCACCTCGCCGACCTGACCTCCGCACTCGCCCGGTGCGCCACACCCGGCGAGGTGGTGGACACCGTACGGCGGTACGCGACCGACGCTCCGGAAGGGGAACTCGCGGCGCACCGAGCGTGGATCGACGACTGCTACGCCGCCGAGACCGTCGAGGAGATCATCGGACGGCTGGAGAAGAGCGGGCTGCCCGCCGCGAAGGAGGCCGCCGCCGCGCTCCTCACGGCATCACCCACCGCGCTCAAGGTCACTCTGGCCGCCGTACGCCGTGCCGCGCACCTCAGCAGCCTCGAAGCCGCCCTCGACCAGGAATTCCGTGTCTCCTGCAGGGCCTTCACGGGACATGACCTGGTGGAGGGGGTGCGCGCCCGGATCATCGACAAGGACCGCACCCCGCGATGGCGCCCCGCCGAGCCCGGCGACGTCACCGCTGCGGAGGTCGCCCGCTACTTCGCACCGCTGGGTGACCAGGAACTCGGCCTGGCGGCGACCTGACTCCTCGGCCCACCGCCCGTACGCGATCTCTCCGGACCCGCCGCACGTCGGCGGAGCGGGTCCGGAGAGCCGCTCATCCGACTACCGCCGCCAGGTCCGCGGCCCGGTCCCATGCCCCCGGGTCCCCCCGCGGGGTGTAGTGGCGCAGTTCCTGGGTGCGCGCGACGAGCCTGCGCATGTCCGTCAGCCCGCCCACCAGCCCGTGGGCCCGTGCCTGCAGCAGTACGTTGCCGAGCGCGGTGGCCTCGGCGGGGCCTGCGGTGACCGGCAGGCCGGTTGCGTCGGCGGTCCACTGGCAGAGCAGTTCGTTGCGCGAACCGCCGCCGACGAGGTGGACCCGTGTCAGCTCCCGGCCCGCCAGCTCGGCGGCCTCGCGCAGTGTCCTGCGATGAGCCAGTGCCAGGCTCTCCAGCACGCACCGAACGTAACCGCCAGGGCCGTCCGGTGTCCTCTGTCCGCTCCTGGTGAGAGCGGCGTCGATCCGTGACGGCATGTCACCCGGTGCCAGGAACGCCGGATCATCCGGGTCGATCACGGCGGCGAACGGCCGGGCACGCGCAGCATCCGCGAGGAGACTCGCGAGGCTCGTCGACGTCCCGTCGCGTTCCCACGTGCGACGGCATTCCTCCAGCAGCCACATCCCCATGATGTTGCGGAGATAGCGAACGGTGCCGTCCACTCCGCGTTCGTTGGTGAAATTCGCCGCCCTCGACTGCTCGGTCAGCACCGGTGCGTCCAGTTCGAGGCCCGCCAACGACCACGTACCGCAGGACACATAGGCGAATCCCGGTTCCGTTGCGGGGACCGCGGCCACGGCCGACGCGGTGTCGTGCGAGGCGACGGTCGTCACCGGTGTGTCCGCCGGCAGCCCGGTGAACCCCGCGACATGAGGAAGCAGGGTACCCGCTCGCTCGCCGGGTTCACGCAGGGCCGGGAACAGGGAGGATTCCAGTCCCAGCCGTCCGATCAGAGCATGGGACCAGCCGCCTGAGCGCGCGTCGAACAGTCCGGTCGTCGACGCGTTGGTCACCTCGGCACCCACCGACCCCGTCAGCCAGTACACCAGCAGATCGGGCATCAGCAGCAGTGTCCGGGCGGCCTGCCACTGGGCTGTCGAGCGGTGGGCGGCCAGTTGGAAGACCGTGTTGAACGGCAGATGCTGCAGCCCGCCGACGCCGTACAGCTCCTGCGCGCCGAAGTGTGCCAGGACCTCCTCGGCAGCTGCTGCGTTACGCGTGTCGCGGTAGTGGAACGGAAGGCCGAGGAGCGACCCGTCGGAGTCCAGGAGACCGTAGTCCACGGCCCAGGTGTCGATGCCCACCGAGGCGACGGGGCCACCGCGTGCAGCCACGCGCAGTCCGTCCAGGATGCCCTGGTACAGGGCGAGTACGTCCCAGCGGAGGCCGTCGGGGAGCCGGACCGGCGTGTTGGCGAAGCGGTGCGCCTCGGTCAGTACCAGTTCGTCGGGGCCGACCCTGCCGGTGATCACCCGGCCGCTGGTGGCGCCCAGGTCCACCGCGGCGAACACCGGGTCATGTCGTGAAGTCGCAGGCATGGAGAATCTCATCCGATCCGGACAGCGCCGCGCCCCGGGTGTTCACGGAACATGTCCGGGGCGCGGCGGGGCGGCACATGATCAGCGCAGGAACGCCGCCGCCACACCGGCGTCGACGGGAATGTGGAGGCCGGTGGTGTGGGTGAGGTCCCCGCCGGTCAGGGCGAACACGGCGTTGGCGACATGCTCCGGGAGCACCTCGCGCTTGAGGATCGTGCGCTGGGCGTAGAACTCGCCCAGCTTCTCCTCCTCGATTCCGTAGGTCGCCGCGCGCTGGGCTCCCCAGCCCGCGGCGAAGATGCCGGAGCCACGTACCACCCCGTCCGGGTTGACCCCGTTGACCCGGATGCCGTGCTCGCCGAGCTCGGCCGCCAGCAGCCGAACCTGGTGCGCCTGGTCGGCCTTGGTGGCCGAGTACGCGATGTTGTTGGGGCCCGCGAACACGGCGTTCTTGGACGCGATGTAGACGATGTCGCCGCCGAGCCCCTGCGCGCGCATCACCCGCGCTGCCTCGCGGGACACCAGGAACGAACCGCGGGCCATGATGTCGTGCTGCAGGTCCCAGTCCTGGGCCGTGGTCTCCAGCAGCGGCTTGGAGATGGAGATTCCGGCGTTGTTCACGACCAGGTCCACACCGCCGAAGGCCAGTGCGGCGGCCTTGAACGCGTCGGCGATCTGCTCCTCGGAGGTGACATCCACCGTCACGGCGACGGCCTTGTCCGGGCCGCCGAGCTCCTCGGCGACAGCCGCCGCGTTCACGGCGTTCAGGTCCGCGACGACGACACACGCGCCCTCTGCGACGAGCCGGTGTGCGATGGCCTTGCCGATGCCGGACCCGGCTCCCGTGACCAGCGCGACCCGCGTGGCCAGAGCCTTCGCCTTCGGCATCCGGCGGAGCTTCGCCTCCTCGAGTTCCCAGTACTCGATGCGGAACTTCTCGGACTCCTCGATCGGTGCGTACGCCGAGACGGCTTCCGCGCCGCGCATCACATTGACGGCGTTGAGGTAGAACTCCCCGGCGACCCGGGCGGTCTGCTTGTCCTTGCCGAACGAGAACATGCCGACGCCGGGCACCAGCACGATCGCCGGGTCCGCCCCCCGCATCGCGGGCGAGTCGGGCGCCGCGTGGCGCTCGTAGTACGCGCGGTACGCCTCCCGGTACTCGGCATGGAGCACCCGGAGGCGGGCCACCGCCTCTTCCAGAGGCGCGTCGGCCGGCAGGTCGAGGACCAGCGGGCTGACCTTCGTACGGAGGAAGTGGTCCGGACAGGACGTGCCGAGAGCGGCGAGACGGGGGTGCTCGGCGCGTGAGAGGAAGTCCAGCAGGGGCGGCGTGTCGGTGAAGTGCCCCACCTGGGGCCGGTCGGTGGACGCCAGCCCGCGGAGCACCGGAGCCAGGACCGCGGCCCGCTCCCGTCGCGCTTCCTCGTCCAGGGCCGCCCGGCCCGGGAGTACGGGGCCGAAGGGCTCGGCCTTGCCGTGTTCCTCGAGGAACGTCTCGGCGGTACGGATCATCCAGAGGGCGTTTCGTTCACATTCCTCGGAGGTCTCGCCCCATGCCGTGATGCCGTGACCCCCCAGGATCACACCGACCGCCTGCGGATTGGCCTCCTTGACGGCCGCGATGTCAAGACCCAGCTGGAAGCCGGGCCGACGCCAGTCCACCCAGGCGACCTTGTCACCGAAGCACTCGGCGGTCAGCTTCTCGCCGTCGGCCGCACACGCCAGTGCGATCCCGGAGTCCGGGTGCAGATGGTCGACGTGCGCGGCCTCGACGAGCGCGTGCATCGCGGTGTCGATCGAAGGGGCGGCGCCCCCCTTGCCGTGCAGGCAGTAGTCGAACGCCGATACCATCTCGTCCTCGCGCTCAACCCCCGGGTACACGTCCTTGAGCGCTCGCACCCGGTCCAGCCGGAGCACGGCGAGGCCGGCCTCGGTCAGGGTGCCGAGGTCGCCGCCCGAGCCCTTGACCCAGAGCAGTTCGGCCTCGCCACCGGTGACCGGGTCGGTCTCCGTCGCCTTGGCCGAGGCGTTGCCACCGGCGTAGTTGGTGTTGCGGGGGTCGGAGCCGATCCGGTGGGCGCGCTCCAGGAGCGCGGCGACTTCGGCATGCGTCGCGGACGTCATGAGGGTTCCTTCGGGAAGAGAGGGGGAGGGGCGGTTGCTGCAGGACGTTCCAAGGCGGGGGAGCAGGGCTCAGGCGCCCCAGCCCGCCTGCTCTCCGCCGACGCGGTCGGCGGCGATGCGCTCCTGGTTGCCGGAGGCGAGGTAGGCCGCGAACGGGTCGCGCGCCAGGCCGAGCTCCTCGCGTACCTCGGCGAGCAGCGGCCGTACGTCGGTGTTGAACGCGTCCATCAGCACTCCGTTGGAGGCAAGGACGTCACCGGAGCGCTGAGCCTCGGACAGAGCCTCGGCGTCGATCAGCAGTGCCTTCGCGGTCGCTTCCTGGACATTGGTGACGGAGCGGATGACGGCGGGGATCTTGGCCTCGATGTTGTGGCACTGGTCGAGCATGAAGTTGACGTTGGTCCCGGCCTCGAGACCGCCGTTCTTGACCACCTCGTGCATGATGCGGAACAGCTGGAACGGGTCGGCGGCGCCGGCCATCAGGTCGTCGTCCGCGTAGAAGCGCGAGTTGAAGTCGAATGCGCCGAGCTTCCCCTCGCGCAGCAGGAACGCCACGATGAACTCGATGTTGGTGCCGGGGGCGTGGTGTCCGGTGTCGACGACCACCTGGGCCTTGGGCCCGAGCTTGAGGCAGTGGGCGTACGAGGTGCCCCAGTCCGGCACGTCGGTGGTGTAGAAGGCGGGCTCGAAGAGCTTGTACTCCAGGAGCATCCGCTGGTCGTCGCCGAGCCGCTCGTAGACCTCGGCGAGGGCCTCGGCCAGTCGGTCCTGTCGGCCCGCGATGTCGTCCTGGCCCGGGTAGTTGGTGCCGTCCGAGAACCAAAGTTTGAGGTCGGGTGAGCCCGTGGCGTCCATGATGTCCACGCATTCGAGCAGATGATCGGTGGCCTTGCGGCGGACCTTCGGGTCCGGATGGGTGACCGATCCCAGCTTGAAGTCGTCGTCCTGGAAGACGTTGGAGTTGATTGCGCCGATCCGCAGGCCGAGGTCCCCCGCGTACCGGGTCAGCGCCGCGTAGTCCTCGACCCTGTCCCACGGAATGTGCAGCGACACCTTGGGGGCGACCCCGGTGTGGGCATGTACCTGCGACGCGTCGGCCAGTTTCTCGAACGGGTCGCGGGGGACACCTGGCTGGGCGAAGACCTTGAAACGGGTCCCGGAGTTGCCGTACCCCCAGGAGGGCGTCTCGATGACCTGAGACTTCAGAGCTGCCTTGACGGCCGACACATCAGACATGAACACCTCGTAAGCAGAGTCATCCGGCGACCTGTCAGGATCGTGGATGTGAATCGTTTCATCCGGAACGTACGCTAGGTTTGGGCACTGCTGCTAGTCAAGCGACCAGTCAAGTTTCTTCCTGATTTGAATCAATTCATCGCGTTCGGCGTGAACCATCCGACCCGCTCGGCCGTTGTTGATGTGTGACCGAAAGGTCACATATTCTGACGGTATGGACGCGGTGTTCAAGGCTCTGGCCGAGCCGACGTGACGCGCCCTGCTCGACGAGCTGTTCCGCCACGCCGGGCAGACACTGAGTGCGCTGGAGGCCCGCTTCGACATCACGCGGTTCGCGGTGATGAAGCACCTGAAGCTGCTCGAGGCGGCGGGCCTCGTCGTCACGCGACGGCGGGGACGGGAAAGGCTCCACTTCCTGAATCCGGTGCCCATCCGGCTCGTCCACGACCGGTGGGTGAGCAAGTACGCGGAGCCTTGGGCGGCAGGGCTCAGCGAACTCACGACCCGACTGGAGGATCCCGTGGAGAAGGTCTTCGAGATCTACATCCGTACCGCTCCCGACCGTCTGTGGGAGGCGATAACCGATCCTGAGATCCGAAGCAAGTACAACTTCGGAGCCCGCGTCATCTCGGACTGGACCCAGGGCTCCCGCTTCGAGATGGGAGCCCCCGGCGCTCCCGGCTCGCTGGGTGAGGGGCGGAATCTGGAGGTGGATCCTCCGCGCAAACTGGTCCAGAGCATGGTCGCACTCTGGAGCGACGAGGCGAGGAGCGAGGGACCGACTCGCATCACGTGGGAGATCGAGCCCATCGGCGACTCCTGCAGGCTGACCGTCACCCACGACGAGCTACGCGAGGGTGCCAGTGAGGAGCTGTACGGCGGCTGGCCGATGATCCTCTCCGGCCTGAAGACCTGGCTGGAGACGGGGCAGCTCCTCACCACCCCCGGTTCGCTGCTGTACGGCAGTCAGTAGGCGACGGCCCGCCGCGGTGGTCGCCTCGCCCGGCCCTCGGCTCCGCCGGAGACGCACCAGCCGTGACCGGTCAGCGACCGGAACCCGTCAGGCTCGGCTGAAGCTTTCGCACGAGGGCGAAGAACCTGTCCTCGTTCCCGGTGAGGCCCGCGCTCCGCAGCGCCTCGTCGGCCTCCTCGATCGGCGAGGCGAGCAGCGGCATGTACAGAGGAGCTTCGGCCGGGTCGGCGAGCGCGGCGCGCGTGGCAGCCAGTAAACGGACGTATGCCTGGGCCGCGGCGATTTCGGCTTCGTGCATCTCAGCATCTCCCGTTCAGAGGTGTCGGACCATCAAGCATCCCTCATGGGTCTGACAACGCCCGTGCGGCCACTACGGAGGTCCCCTCACGAGCGGGCCGTCGGCGGCGGTTCGACCTCGATGAAGCGCCGCCTGCGGGGCCCGCGGTAGAGCAGTGCCGTCCAGCCCAGCCGCCGCAGCACCGTGACGCACCGGGCCAGTGCGTCCTCCTCGTCGTGGGCGGCTCCGCTTCCCGGCGGCCCGGCCCACTCGACCCGCACCGCGCCGGGCGCCTCGCCCTCGCACACGCGATATCCGGTGGCGGTCCGTTCTCCGGACGGGCCGACGGCCGACGCGGCTATCCCGGCGGCCTCCAGCGCCAACGCCACCGCGCGTTGAGGCCGGTGCAGTTCCCAGGAGGCGGGCACGGCTTCGGGATTGGCACCCCCCGCACAGGTCAGCCGCCGGATCTGGAGCAAGCCCTCGAAGGCGGTCCGCACCTCCCCGGCACGCACGGCCGCGGCTTCGGAGGCCGCGGGGCCGTCACCGGTCGCGGGTTCGAAGCCTCGCTCCTGCGACGCGCTCATGCCCTGCCCTCCTCGCCGTGCCGACTCTGCGGCCAAGTGTGCGCCCTCCTACTGACAGAGGAGGTCCTACGGCCCGCACACCTGTGAATTCGGCGGGTGACGCCAGGTCGTCCTCGGGCGCCCTCGGACTGCCGGCCCCTGCGCGCGTGCACGCAGACCGATCCTGGCCACGCCCTCGGGACGACCGAACGCCCCGCCCGGCCGACGAGGAGTCCACGGGGCTGGACCTGCCCGCGCACCGGTCAGGACGAACTCACCGACGCGTGCACGGACCACGGTCGGACCAGGTGGACACAGGCCGTGCGCTTGCTCCGGCCCGACTCCCCGACAACCTTTTCGCTGCCTGCTGCCACTGCATTCCGAAGCATCCGGAGAATCCCAGCAGGGAAGGCCAAATGAGTCGTCAAGCCGTGGTCGGTGACACCAGCCGCAGACAGTTCCTCCTCACAGCCGCCGCAGGCGCGCTCGCCGCCGGCGGGACAGCCGTCCTGGGGGTGCCCGACGCCGCCTCCGCCGCCCCCTCCTCCGCCGTCTCCGGCAGCACCGCGCCGGTGACCGGCACCGTGTACATCGCGAGCGACTCCACCGCTCAGACGTACAGCTCCGGCTACCATCCGCAGGCCGGGTGGGGTCAGAAGCTGTCGTCGTACTTCACCTCCAATGTCACCGTCGCCAACCGTGCCATCGGCGGGCGCAGTTCGCGGTCCTTCATCGAGCAGGGGCGGCTGGCCGCGATCCATGAGGTGATCAAGCCCGGCGACTACCTCTTCGTGCAGTTCGGGCACAACGACGCGACGATCGGCAACGCCGAGCGGTACACACCGCCGGCCCACTACAAGGAGTACCTGCGCAACGACTACATCCGCGCTACCCGGAGGCTGGGCGCGACACCGGTTGTGGTGACGCCGGTTTCGCGGCGCTCCTACAACCAGTCCACCGGGAAGTTCAACGTCTCGTTCCCGGAGTACGTGGCCGCCGCGAAGGCGGTGGCTCAGGAGGAGCACGTGGCACTGGTCGATCTTTCGGCGGCCAGCCGCGCCCATCTCGACGCGATAGGGGTGGAGGCGTCCAAGGGGACTTTCCTGTGGTTGGACGCAGGGCGGTACCCGAATTTCCCCGACGGCGTCCAGGACAACACCCACTTCCAGGAGCGGGGCGCTGTGGAAATGGCCCGCCTCGTCTCCCGGGCGGTGGCCGGGCTGGGGCTGCCCCTCTCGGGTGAGGTGATACCGCAGGCCGTGGCCTGACCGCCCGGGAGTCACCCCGGCCCCCGTTCGCGGGCAGGACGCGGTCCGCTCCGGTGCGAGCCGCACCGGAGCAACTCGCCGAGAGCGCCCCGTAGGACCTTGGCAGCCTGACTCGCCCTCCGGTTCTCGCCCTCACCCCTGACGCGGGCTCCCCTCCACGCGGCCGGCCCCTTTCGGTCCGTCCTGCTCCAGGGCCGCCTTGAGACGCTCCAGCGTCGTGCGGATGTTCCCGCGCTGGAACTCTGCGAACGTATGCCCTCGTGTGGCGACCCGGTCGAAGGCGTTGGCGAGAAGATCGGGCCACGCCCGCCGGTTGTCCGTCCAGGTCTCCGTTACGCGGGTGGAGCCGTCGACCTCCTCGAAGCGGTACTCCCACAGCGCGATGGCACCCGGCAGCCGTGGACGCCGCACCCCGATCGCATGCACGCGGAAGGCGAACCGCTCGCCGGGGTCGGCCGCAGTCACCGTGCACCTGGTCGTCCATCGGAAGGCCCCGCGCTTGTTGCGGCCCTCGAAGACCATGCCGACATGCGCTCCCCGGCGCTCCCCGAGTATCCGGGCGCCCTGGTTCTCCGGGCTCCAGCGTCCCATCGCGGTGGGGTCGCTGAGCCTTTCGTACACGGCCGTGGGCGCCGCCCGGATGAGGATGCTGTCCGACACGGACATGGTGCGGGGCATGAGAGGTACTCCTTGTCCTCGGCCGGCCGGGGCATCGCCCCCGAGCCGGGCGGATCATGAGCGAAAGGTTGCCGGCGTTGGCTCGTTGGACAGTGTGGCGTACACGCGACAGCGTCAAGGACACCGGAGCCCAGGAGCCGGCCCGTGCCGAGCATCAGTGAACCCGGCCCCACCGCAGCCACCGGCGACCGGACGCGCCTGGTGGAGGGGCTCATGGAGCAGTTCCCGCATGTGCCGCGAGAGGCCGGCCTCAAGGAGGATCTGCTGCGCGGCGGCGTGGCGTTCGACGACTCCGCGCTCGGCGACAACGAGCACGGGGACATCAAACGTCCGTCATGGAGATGGCTCCCACCATCCAGTGGGCCGATGTCTCGGCCCCGCCATGTGATCCCCGAAGGTTTTCGCTCTTCATGTCGCACGGCATCACCCCGCGTTCACCACCGGGTGCCCCGAGCCCAAGACGCCTCTCGGAAAGACCAATCCCGACAGTGCGTCACTCGAACACCACATCAGGCTGCTCGACGCCTACCGCTCGACGATGGAGGAGTACGGACCGTCCTCCCCGCCCCGATACGGTCCCACCGGAGTCGGCCGTGCCGCCGGGTCGCGCTCCGCCCCGCGGCGTCGCCGGCTTCGTGGCCCCGTCACCCAACACCTGCGGGGCGACCATGCTCCCGTCCGTCCGGCCGGGAGCATGGCGAGCGCAGCGACGCCCGGTCCGGCTGAAGGAGCCCTTCCGGGACGGCAGGCCGACCCGGTCAGGCGCGCCACTCGGCGGTGCGCTCCGGGGAGGCGTCAGCAAGGGCCTTCGCGATGGCGTCGGCGTCGCCCCGGTTCCCGTACACGGGCGTACCCGGCTGCTGGCGCCAGGACTCGTCGATGCCACCTGCGTCGACCGTGTCGAAGCCCAGTTCGTCGATCAGGTTCCGGACCGCCTGCTTGGCCGCCGGATGGTCGCCGGCGACCGGAAGGGCCTGCCGGCCGGGGGCGCCGTGGGGGAGTCCCCTGTCGAGGATGTCCTGGGCGTAGGTGCCGTTGAACGCCTTGACCACCGGATGGCCGATCTGCTGCTCGGTCCACCGGCTCTCGGTCAGGCCCTCCTCGATTGCGGAGATGCGTCCGTCACGCTGCTGCGGGTAGTAGTTGCCGGTGTCGATGACGACGACATCCTCCGCCGCTCCGTCGAGGATGCCCGAGGGCAGGTCCGGGACCGCCTTGAGGGGGACGGTCACCACGACGATCTGCGCTCCTCGCGCTGCTTCCGTTGCCACGACCGGCGTGGCACCGGTCTCCTCGGCCAGTGCCTTGAGCGTCTCGGGTCCCCGGGAGTTGGCGACGGACACGTCGTGCCCCAGCGCGGTGAGCCGACGGGTGAGATTTCCGCCGATGTTGCCTGCCCCGATGATGCCGATCTTCATGAATCCGACCTTCCGATGCCGTAGTGCCTGGAGTGAAAGGGTCCCGCCGGTTCACCAACCCCGGCGGAACGGACCCTATTCCGGGGGCCGAATCGGTTCAGCGTCTGGATGGCGGATGGGGGAGCGCCGGGTGGGCACCTATGGAGGGGAGAAACGGAATCAGAATGCCCCACTTGGAGGTGGTGGCCGTGCTGCACGGCGTCGATGTCAGCGCCTTCCAGAAGGACTTCGACACGGACGGCTTGGACTTCGTCTTCGTCAAGGCGACCGAGGGCCGCTCTTATGTCAATCCGAGACTGAAGAGCCAGGTGAAACGTGCCAGGGACGCTGATTGCGTCGTCGGCTTCTACCACTTCCTGTGGCCTGGAAACGCAAAGGAGCAGGCAAGGTACTTCCTCGACGAAACACCTGCGCGGGAGGGGGACCTCCTCGCCGTCGACTGGGAACAGACGGGCGAGGGGACGCGCGCGAGCAGCACGGACAAGGACCGCTTCATCCGAGAGGTGAAAAGGCTGAGGCCACATCACCGGGTCCTCCTCTACTGCAACCGCTCCTTCTGGCTCAACCACGACACGAGTTCGTACGCCGGCGACGGACTCTGGATCGCCGACTACGGCAAGGCGGCCGCACCCCGGATCGAGGAGGCCTGGCGCATCCACCAGTACACGGATGACCCGCTCGACAAGAACGTTGCCGACTTCTCCTCCAGAGAGGAGATGCGCGCCTGGTCCATCGCCTGAGGGGCCCATGGCGCTCGTCAACACGGACGCCGTGGCCATCGGCCAATGGAGTGTCCTTTACCAGCTACTGGTGCACTGCGCACGGGGATGACCTGCGGGACCGCCGCAGGGAGTCCATCCTGGTCGCCGAGTCCGCAACCGGCCGTCGACCGAAGGAGTGCCGTAGTGACGACGAGGGGTCCCTCGGTATCGGCGGAAGCCGATGCCGCCTACCAGGACGAACTGCCCGTACGGCGCCGGCAGCCGGGGAACGTGGTCATCAGGTGGCTGACCACCACCTGCTGATGTTCGCGACGCCGCTGTTCGCAGGATTCGCGAACTGGATCATGCCGCTGCAGATCGGCGCGCCCGACGTGGCGTTCCCGCGGCTGAACATGCTGGCGTACTGGCTGTACCTCTTCGGCTCGCTGATCGCCGTGGGCGGCTTCCTCACCCCGCAGGGTGCGGCCGACTTCGGCTGGTTCGCCTACACCCCCCTGACCGACTCGGTCCGTACGCCGGGTGTCGGTGCCGACCTGTGGATCATGGGTCTGGCCTTCTCCGGCTTCGGTACCATCCTCGGGTCGGTCAACTTCATCACCACGATCATCTGCATGCGGGCCCCCGGCATGACGATGTTCCGCATGCCGATCTTCACCTGGAACGTCCTGCTGACCGGTGTCCTGGTCCTGCTGGCCTTCCCGGTCCTGGCCTCGGCGCTGCTCGCGCTGGAGGCAGACCGTAAATTCGGCGCACATATCTTCGATGCGTCCAACGGTGGCGCGTTGCTCTGGCAACACCTCTTCTGGTTCTTCGGCCATCCAGAGGTGTACATCATCGCTCTCCCGTTCTTCGGCATCGTTTCCGAGATCATTCCGGTGTTCAGCCGCAAACCGATCTTCGGTTACGTCGGCCTGATCAGTGCGACGATCGCCATCGCCGGCCTTTCGGCGACGGTATGGGCTCACCACATGTACGTCACCGGTGGTGTGCTGTTGCCGTTCTTCTCCTTCATGACGTTCCTCATCGCGGTTCCGACCGGTGTGAAGTTCTTCAACTGGATCGGCACGATGTGGAAGGGGTCG
>NZ_JNXG01000009.1 GCF_000717025.1 Streptomyces atroolivaceus | reverse complement strand
ACGAGGACTTCGACGCCACCGCGGCAGCCGAACGCTCCATGGCCTTCGAAGCCCTCGACCAGCTCGCCATGGAACACCTCATCGGCGCCCGCTGACACCCCGGTGTCCGGCGGCCCAGCGTCGCCGGACACCCCCAGCTCCCCCGCCGTGACACCGCCGGATCCGCGCAGGGGCTTGACGAGCACCCCGTGGGAGCGTTCCCATGACTCCGGCCACCTCTTACCGCAAGGGCACCACCGTGACAGAACCTTCCCCGGACGGGCGGATCCGACGCCGCAGCCGCCGCACCAGCCGGATCGTCGTCCCTCTCACCGTCGTCTCCGCGATCGTCGCCGGCACCGTTCTGTCGGGGTGCGCCCAGCAGCGGGACGAGGACGTCTACACCGTCATGAACTCCTCGACCGACGAGTCGTACCACCGCTGGGACGGTGACACCCTCGAACGCTGCAGCAAGCAGCTCGGGATCACCATCGAGCAGCAGAGCGTGCCCGCCGCGCAGCTGATGACCAAGGCCCTGCGCATGGCGTCCTCGAAGTCCCTCCCGGACGTCCTCCAGCTGGACGCCTCCGAGATGCCGACCTTCGCCGAGGCCGGCGGACTGATCCCCCTGAAGGATCTCGGGCTGAGCACGACGGACATCCCCGAGGGGATCGTCGACTTCGGCTCGTTCGACGGGAAGTACTACGGGGCCGCGCGCACGGTGAACACCCTGGCGCTGTTCTACAACAAGGACACCCTCGCCAAGGCCGGCCTGGAGGTGCCCACCACCTGGGCCGAGATGCAGTCGACCGCCAAGCAGCTGACCCAGGGCAAGCGGTACGGTCTGGCCCTCAGCGCGGGCGGCGCGGAGGACGGTGTCTTCCAGTTCACGCCGTTCATGTGGTCCAACGGCGGTGACGAGTCGAAGCTCGACACCCCCGAGGTCGCCGAGGCCCTCGACTACTGGAAGGCGCTCCTGAAGGACGGCTCGCTCTCCAAGTCCACGGTCAACTGGACCCAGGCCGACGTGAACGACCAGTTCATGGCCGGCAACGCGGCCATGATGATCAACGGCCCGTGGCAGGTCGAGACCCTGAACGCCAAGAAGGGGCTCAACTGGGGCATCGCCGAGATCCCGGTCCCCGAGGCGGGTGACGACTCGGTCGGTCCGCTGGGTGGCGGCGTGCTCACCGTGCCCAACACCGGCGACACCGAGCGCGAGAGGACGGCCGCGAAGATCATCGGATGTATGGCGGGCGAGCAGGAGCAGATCACCTACGCTCTGAACAGCTGGATGGTCCCGGCGAACACCAAGGCCGCCGCCGTGTGGCGTACGAAGGCCCCTGAGCTGGCCGCCCTGGCCGGACAGGTCGCCACGGCCCGTTCGCGTACCGCCAAGGTCGGCGCGCAGTGGTCCTCCGTGTCGCTGGCCCTGCAGAGCGCCTTCCAGTCCGCGCTCACCGGCCAGTCCAGCGAGGCCGCTCTGAAGCGTGCCCAGCAACAGGTCACGAGCGGGAACTGAGGTAACGAACCATGTCATCCACCACAGCCTCAGCCTCCGCGCCGACGGCCGGCCCGAAGGCCTCCTCGGCCGGCGCGGTCAGGAAGCCCGCGAACCCGCGGAGCGCGAAACGGCGCAGGACACTCGCCCAGTGGGGGTTCATCGCCCCCGCCGTGATCTTCATGGCGCTGTTCTTCGGCTACCCGCTCGTCCGGAACATCGTGATGAGCTTCCAGGACTACTCGCCGTCCACGTTCTTCACCGGCGAGGCGCCGTTCAACGGCACGGACAACTGGAGCAACGTCTTCAACGACGGTCTGTTCGGCAAGGCCCTCTGGCAGACGATCCTCTTCACCGTCGGATCGCTCGTCGGGCAGTTCTGCATCGGCCTCGCCCTCGCCGTCTTCTTCACCCGCCGCTTCCCGCTGAACGGGATCCTGCGCTCGCTGATCCTGCTGCCGTGGCTGGTCCCGATGGTCGTCTCCGGCATCGTGTGGCGGCGCATCTTCGACCAGGACACCGGTGTCCTCAACTCGTTCCTGGGCACCGTCGGCCTCCCCGGTGACACTCCGTGGCTGACGAGCACCAGCATGGCGCTGGTCTCGGTGATCCTGGTGAACATCTGGATCGGCATCCCGTTCAACATGGTGATCCTCTACGGCGGCCTCCAGGAGGTCCCCAAGGAGCTGAACGAGGCCGCCGCGCTCGACGGCGCCTCCGCCTGGCGTACGTTCCGCTCGGTCACCCTGCCCATGCTCAAGCCCGTCATCACCGTGGTGCTGGTGCTCGGCTTCATGTCGACGGTCAAGATCCTCGACCTGGTCCTGGCCCTCACCGACGGCGGGCCCGCCGACTCCACCCAGACGCTCGGCACGCTCACGTACCAGAACTCCTTCGTCCAGATGGACTTCGGAGCCGGTGCCGTGGTCGGCAACATCCTGATCCTGATCTCCGCCGTCTTCGCGGTGTTCTACCTGCGGGTCAACCGCAACGAGGGGAAGTGACCGGCATGGCGACCACCACCCAGATCCCCGCCGCCCCGGCTCCCGCCGCCGTCCACCGGCCCAGGCGCCGCTGGGGTGCGACCGTCTTCGGCGTCGTCGTCCTCGCGGTCATGCTGTTCCCGCTGTACTGGATGATCAACACCGCGCTGCAGCCCGACGCGAGCCTGGTCGACGTGGGACCCGTCCCGACGGGCATCGACTTCTCCGGCTTCACCTCCGCCATCACCGAGCAGGGGGCCAACCTGCTGACCTCGCTGGCCGTGGCGCTCGGCGCGGTGGCCATCTGCCTGGCGATCTCGGCCCCGGCGGCGTACGGCCTGGCGCAGTTCAAGCTGCGCGGCAGCAAGACGATCGTCTTCGGCACGCTCATCACCCAGATGGTGCCGGGGATCGTCATCGCGAACGCCCTGTACAGCGCGTACGTGGACCTCGGCCTGGTCAACTCCTACTTCGGCCTCATGCTGGCGGACGCCTCGCTGGGCATCCCCTTCGCGATCGTGCTGATGCGCTCGTTCATGGTGTCGATCCCGCGAGAGGTCATCGAGGCCGCCGAGGTCGACGGCGCGGGCCGCATCCGTACGTTCGTCCAGGTCGTCCTGCCGATGAGCCGCAACTCGCTGATCACCGCCGGACTGTTCTCGTTCCTGTACGCGTGGAGCGACTTCATGTTCGCGCTCACGCTGAACACGACGGACGACGTCAAGCCGATCACGCTGGGCATCTACCAGTACATCGGCGCGCACGTCGGTGACTGGGGTTCGGTCATGGCCGCCTCGGTCCTCTCGGCGGTGCCCGCAGCCGTTCTCCTCGTCCTGTCCCAGAAGTACATCGCCGCCGGCATCACCGGCGGCTCGGTCAAGTAAGGGTTCCCATGAGTGACTTCCCGGTCTTCCCGCCCGGTTTCGTCTTCGGCGCGGCCACGGCCTCGTACCAGATCGAGGGTGCCGTGGAGGAAGACGGCCGCGGGCCGTCCATCTGGGACACCTACAGCCACACGCCGGGCCGGACGGACGGCGGCGACACGGGTGACGTGGCCTGCGACCACTACCACCGCTACCCGGAGGACGTGGCCCTGCTGCGCGACCTGGGAGTGGAGTCGTACCGCTTCTCCATCGCCTGGTCCCGGATCCAGGCGACGGGCAGCGGCGCGGTCAACCCCAAGGGGCTGGACTTCTACTCCCGGCTCGTGGACTCGCTCCTGGAGGCGGGCATCGAGCCGGCCGCCACCCTCTACCACTGGGACCTGCCGCAGGCCCTGGAGGACAAGGGCGGATGGCGGGTACGCGAGACCGCCGAGCGCTTCGGCGAGTACACCGCGATCATGGCCGAGCACCTCGGCGACCGGGTGCCGCGCTGGATCACCCTCAACGAGCCGTGGTGCAGCGCCTTCCTCGGCTATTCGGTGGGCCGGCACGCACCGGGCGCGCAGGAGGGCCGCGGGGCGCTGGCCGCCGCGCACCACCTGCTGGTCGGCCACGGCCACGCGATGAACGCCCTGCGCGCGGCCGGTGTCCGCGAGGCGGGCATCACGCTCAACCTCGACCGCAACGTGCCGGCCACCGAGTCGGACGCCGACCTCGCCGCCGTCGTCCGGGCGGACACCCAGCACAACCTGGTGTGGACCGAGCCGCTCCTCGCGGGCCGCTACCCGGCCACCGAGGAGGAGACCTGGGGCGAGCTCATCACCGGTCAGGACTTCCGCCGTGAGGGTGACCTGGAGCTGATCTCCCAGCCGATGGACTTCCTGGGCATCAACTACTACCGGCCGATCGTCGTGGCCGCCGCCCCGCACCGCGAGGCGGACCCGGCGCTGCGCGTGGCCACGGACAACCGTTACGCGGAGGGGACCTACCCGGACGTCCGCAGGACGGCCATGGGCTGGCCCGTCGTCCCGGAGTCCTTCACCGATCTGCTGACCGCGCTGAAGCAGACCTACGGCGACTCCCTGCCTCCGGTGCACATCACGGAGAACGGCTCGGCGGAGTTCGACAGTGTCGAGGCCGACGGTGCAGTCCACGACGCCGACCGGGTGGAGTACCTGCGCACCCATCTGACGGCGCTCCGGGCTGCCATGGACGCCGGTGTCGACGTACGCGGGTACTACGTGTGGTCGCTGCTGGACAACTTCGAGTGGGCACTGGGCTATGCGAAGCGGTTCGGGATCATCCGGGTCGACTACGACACCCTGGAGCGCACCCCGAAGGACAGCTACCGCTGGTACCAGCAGCTGATCGCGGCGCACAAGGCCTGATCGCCGCTCACGGGTGCGGGCCGGGCCGGCTGGTCAGCCGGCCCGGCCCGCACCCGTATCCGCGTGCCCGGACGGATCCGTCCCGGCGGAACCGGTTTCCGTTCGGCTGTGGCGGTTACCGGACTCCCATGGCACGGACACCGGAACCACAGGCTCACCCCACCCGCGACGGCCATGACGCCGCCGACCGCCACGGAGACGGCGCGGACGACCCCACCCGGAAGCCGGACCGCTTCGGGCCGGACCCCGAGGTGGAGCGCGACGCGCCCGACGGGCCGGCCGGCATTCCCAGGAGGTCGTGGTGGGCGGTGCTGAAGCGCACCGTGCGGGAGTTCGTGGAGGACGAGCTCAGCGACCGGGCGGCGGCCCTGACGTACTACAGCGTGCTCTCGCTCTTCCCGGCCCTGCTCGTGCTGGTCTCGCTGCTCGGTGTCGCGGGGAAGTCCGCCACCCAGAAGGTGATGGACAACCTCCAGGACCTCGCCCCCGGCCCGGTCCGGGACATCCTCTCCGACGCCGTACAGCAGTTGCAGGGCAACGGCGGCACGGGATCGCTGATGGCCGTCGTCGGTCTGCTCCTGGCGGTGTGGTCGGCCTCCGGCTACATCGCGGCGTTCATCCGCTGCTCGAACGCCGTCTACGACATGCCCGAGGGGCGGCCTGTGTGGAAGGTGCTGCCCCTGCGACTGGGCCTGACGGTGACCCTGATGGTGCTGGCGGTCCTCAGCGCCCTGATCGTGGTGTTCACCGGGCCCATCGCCCAGCGGGCCGGCTCCGCCCTCGGGGTCGGTGACCCCGCCATGACGGCCTGGTCGATCGCCAAGTGGCCCGTTCTGGTCCTGCTCGTCACGATCATGATCGCGATCCTGTACTGGGCCGCGCCCAACGCCCGGGGCCGGGGCTTCAAGTGGGTGACGCCCGGCAGTGTCCTCGCCCTGTTGCTCTGGATGGCCGCCTCGGCCGGCTTCGCGCTGTACGTGGCCTACTTCTCCTCGTACAACAAGACCTACGGCGCCCTCGCCGGCGTGATCATCTTCCTGGTGTGGCTGTGGCTCACCAACCTGGCGATCCTGCTCGGCCTCGAATTCGACGCGGAGATGGCCCGTCAGCGGGCCATAGAGGGCGGCCACCCCGCGGCCGAGGAGCCGTACGTGGAACCGCGCGACACCGCCAAGTGGACCGAGGAGGACCGCCGCAACCTCGGCTGAGCTTCCCCGGGACGGCCCGTGGGGCGTACGCGTTCACCGCAGCGCGTACGCCGCCGGGTTCTCCAGCACCTCGTGCACCACCCTGGCCGCCGCACCTCGCGCCGCGTCACCGGAGACGGACGACGCCCGCAGTCTGCTGCCGTTCTCGTGCCAGCGGCCCGACACCACCCGTGCGGTCAGCTGGGCGTCGGCCGAATCCTCCAGCCAGGGCATCAGGCTGCGGTAGATCCCGCCCAGGACGACGGCCTCCGGGTCGAAGAGGTTCACCGCCCCGGCCAGCACCACGCCCATCCTGTCCCCCGCCTCCCGCAGCGCCGAGACGGCCCGCTCCTGACCGGCGGCGGCGCGCTGCTCCAGCTCGGCGATGCCGCGCACGCCCGTGTCCGGGTCGATGCCCGCCGAGCGCAGCAGAGCGGCCCGCCCGGCGTACTGCTCCAGGCAGCCGTGCGCGCCGCAGCGGCAGAGCGGGCCCTGCGGGTCGACGACGACATGGCCGATCTCGCCCGCGAACCCGTGGGCGCCCCGGAGCATTTCGCCGTTCACCACGAGCGCGCCGCCCACGCCGATCTCACCTGTGAGATAGAGGAAGGTGCGTACGCCTCCGAGTCCGCCGAACCACAGCTCCGCCAGGGCCGCCAGGTTGGCCTCGTTGTCCGAGCCGACGGCCAGCGCCCTCCCGGCGGGGCGCAGCGTGCTGAGCGCCTGCCCGAAGATGCCCTCGGCCGCGACCCTGCTCCAGCCGAGGTTGGGGGCCTGCCGGACGACGCCGCCGGAGACGAGGCCGGGCAGGGCCAGCTCGACACCGACGACCCGCAGTTCCTGTTCCCGGGTGGACGCGATGACGCGGTTGGTGAGCCGGGCCGCGTGTGCCAGGACCTCCGCGGGCGGGACGTCCCGGTGGTCGGTGTGTTCGGTGACCCGGACCCGGTCGGTGCCGGTGAGGTCGACGGCGCACACGGAGACGTAGTCGATGTTGATCTCCACCCCGAGACCCGCCGGCCCTGTCCGGGAGAGTTTCAGGACGGTGCCGGGGCGCCCGGCGGATCCGCTGGAGGTCTTGCCGGACTCGCTGAGGCAGTCGAGCGCGAGCAGTTCCTCGACGAGCGAGGAGACGGCGGCCCTGGTGAGCCCCACGAGGCTCGCCACCCGGGCCCGGGTGACCTCGCCCTCGTCGCGGACGGTCCGCAGGACCAGGCTCAGGTTGTGACGGCGCACGGACTCGTGTCCGGCCTTGGCCGCGGGCGAGGTGAGGGTGTTCTTCATCAGACCTTCGAGCCTAACGGCGAAGGGCCGCACCCCAGGGTGCGGCCCTCGCTCACTTCGCGGTGCCCTTACTTGCGGATCAGGCTGCGCAGCACGTACTGCAGGATGCCGCCGTTGCGGTAGTAGTCCGCCTCACCGGGGGTGTCGATGCGGACGACGCCGTCGAACTCCACACCGGTGTCGGTGGTGACCTTGACGGTGCGCGGCGTGGTGCCGTCGTTCAGCTCGGTCACGCCGGTGAAGGAGAAGGTCTCCTCGCCGGTCAGGCCGAGGGACTCGGCGGTGTGCCCCTCCGGGAACTGGAGCGGGAGGACGCCCATGCCGATGAGGTTCGAGCGGTGGATGCGCTCGTAGGACTCGGCGATGACGGCCTTGACGCCCAGGAGCGCGGTGCCCTTGGCCGCCCAGTCACGGGACGAGCCGGAGCCGTACTCCTTGCCCGCGAGGATGACGAGCGGGGTGCCCGCGGCCTGGTAGTTCTGCGAGGCGTCGTAGATGAACGACACGGGGCCGTCCGCCTGCGTGAAGTCGCGGGTGAAGCCGCCCTCGGTGCCCGGCGCGATCTGGTTGCGCAGGCGGATGTTGGCGAACGTGCCGCGGATCATGACCTCGTGGTTACCACGGCGCGAGCCGTAGGAGTTGAAGTCACGGCGCTCGATGCCGTGCTCCGTGAGGTACTTGCCGGCCGGGGTGTCGGCCTTGATCGCACCGGCCGGGGAGATGTGGTCGGTGGTGACCGAGTCGCCGAGCTTGGCGAGCACCCGGGCGCCGGTGATGTCCTCGACCGGGGTCGTCTCCATCGTCATGCCCTCGAAGTACGGGGGCTTGCGCACGTAGGTGGACTCGGAGTCCCACTCGAAGGTGTTGCCGGTCGGGATCGACAGCGCCTGCCACTGGGCGTCGCCCGCGAAGACGTCCTGGTAGGACTTGTTGAACATGTCCTCGCCGATGGAGTTGGCGACGACGTCGTTGACCTCGGCCTCGGTCGGCCAGATGTCCTCGAGGTGGACGGGGTTGCCGTCCTGGTCGACGCCGAGGGCGTCCTTGGTGATGTCGACCTTCATCGAACCGGCGATGGCGTACGCGACGACCAGCGGCGGCGACGCCAGGTAGTTCATCTTGACGTCGGGGTTGATCCGGCCCTCGAAGTTGCGGTTGCCGGAGAGCACCGAGGTGACGGCCAGGTCGTGGTCGTTGACGGCCTTGGAGACCTCTTCCGGCAGCGGGCCGGAGTTGCCGATGCAGGTGGTGCAGCCGTAACCGACGAGGTTGAAGCCGACCTTGTCGAGGTAGGGGGTCAGGCCCGCCTTGTCGAAGTAGTCGGTGACGACCTTCGAGCCCGGGGCGAGGGTGGTCTTGACCCACGGCTTGCGGGTCAGGCCCTTCTCGACGGCCTTCTTCGCCACGAGCGCCGCGGCGACCATGACGTACGGGTTGGAGGTGTTGGTGCACGAGGTGATCGCGGCGACGGTGACGGCGCCGTGGTCGAGCTCGTACGTCGTGCCGTCGGGGGCGGTGACGGTGACCGGGTTCGACGGGACACCGTTGGGCGAGACGGCCGGCGAGTCGGAGGCCGGGAAGGACTCCTTGCTCGCCTCCATGTCGTCGGTGACGTAGTTGCGTACGTCCTCGGCGAACTTGGACTTGGCGTTCGCCAGGACGATGCGGTCCTGCGGGCGCTTCGGGCCGGCGATGGAGGGGACGACCGTGGAGAGGTCGAGCTCCAGCTTCTCGGAGAAGTCCGGCTCGGCGGCCGGGTCGAGCCAGAGGCCCTGCTCCTTGGCGTACGCCTCGACGAGCGCGACCTGCTGCGCGTCGCGGCCGGTCAGGCGCAGGTACTTCAGCGTCTCGTCGTCGATCGGGAAGATCGCGGCGGTGGAGCCGAACTCGGGCGACATGTTGCCGATGGTGGCGCGGTTCGCGAGGGAGGTGGCGGCGACGCCCTCACCGTAGAACTCGACGAACTTGCCGACGACGCCGTGCTTGCGGAGCATCTCGGTGATGGTCAGCACGAGGTCGGTGGCGGTGGTGCCGGCCGGGAGCTCGCCGGTCAGCTTGAAGCCGACGACGCGCGGGATGAGCATGGAGACCGGCTGGCCGAGCATCGCGGCCTCGGCCTCGATGCCGCCGACGCCCCAGCCCAGCACGCCGAGGCCGTTGACCATGGTGGTGTGCGAGTCGGTGCCGACGAGGGTGTCGGGGTACGCCTGGCCGTTGCGGACCATGACCGTGCGGGCCAGGTGCTCGATGTTGACCTGGTGGACGATGCCGGTGCCCGGGGGGACGACCTTGAACTCGTCGAAGGCGGTCTGGCCCCAGCGCAGGAACTGGTAGCGCTCCTTGTTGCGGCCGTACTCCAGCTCGACGTTCTGGGCGAAGGCGTCGTTGGTGCCGAACTTGTCGGCGATGACGGAGTGGTCGATGACCAGCTCGGCCGGGGCCAGCGGGTTGATCTTCGCCGGGTCGCCGCCGAGCTCCTTGACGGCCTCACGCATGGTGGCGAGGTCCACGACACACGGGACACCCGTGAAGTCCTGCATGATCACGCGGGCCGGCGTGAACTGGATCTCCTGGCTGGGCTGGGCCTGGGAGTCCCACCCGCCCAGCGCACGGATGTGGTCGGCGGTGATGTTCGCGCCGTCCTCCGTGCGGAGCAGGTTCTCCAGCAGCACCTTCAGGCTGTAAGGGAGGCGCGCGGAGCCCTCGACCTTGTCCAGCTTGAAGATCTCGTACGACTCGTCGCCCACGCGCAGCGTGCTGCGGGCGTCGAAGCTGTTCGCCGACACGACAGTCTCCTTCTTCAATGTGCGCGTTCAACCGCGCCGCGCCTCATGTGCGGCCGGCGCCGCCTGCGGCCCCCACCATCCGCTAAGGTAAGGATTAGTTAGGTAACCCTTACCGAGCGGCGGCTGCGGTGCGCCTCGGCAGATATCTCGATGTCGAGATAACTCTAGTACATCGCCGCCGCGCGGTCATGCCCGGGCACCTGTGTCCTGCGCCGCTCCGCGATGACCCGCGGCCGCGACCAGGGCCGGGCGGTCCCCTCCGAAGCCCGGCGAGACCGTGTCCCCGCAGCGGAGTACGGGCGCGCGCGCCGGAACGTGACGAGAGGTCGCGGTGTGCGGGCTCCGGCGCGCGGCAGGAGGACCAGGACACATCGACGACGACCACCCCGCCCGGGAAGGCACCGTGCACTTCACCAACACCTCCGAGGCCGTACGGGAATGGGTCCACGGCTGGGCCCTCTCACGGGGAGCGGCCGAACCGGACCCCTCACCCTGGGGCTTCACCGTGAACATCGGCCTCCCCGGACACGTCATGAGCCACGTCCTGCCCACCGCCGACGCGGCCACCGTGCGGGAGATCACCGGAAGCGCCACCGGGCCCGGCGTCTGGCTGAAGGCCTTCGTACGGGCGGAGTCGCTCGCGTCCTGGATCGCACCCGGCTGGTCCCTCCCCGGCGAACCCGGCTACCTGATGTCCACCCCGCTCCGCCCCGCCCGTGCCCCGGCCCCTCTCCCCCCCGGCTACCGGCTCCGCACCTGGACCCGCGACGGCGTCACCCACGCCCGGGTGTCCGCCGCCGACGGCACCCGCGCCGCGCGCGGCCAGACGGCCGTCACCGGCGCCACCGCCGTCGTCGACAAGGTGGAGACCCACCCCGCCCACCGGCGCCGCGGCCTGGGCCGCCTGATCATGCACACCCTCACCGACGCGGCTGCCGAGCAGGGCGCCACGGTCGGCCTGCTGGCCTCGACGGCGGAGGGACGGGCCCTGTACGAGACCACGGGATGGGCCGTATCGGCGCCCCTGGCCAACGCCCTGCGGGGCCCGGACCCGGTGCCACGCTGACCACGCCCACGGCGGCGCGCGGCGCGGGGCGCACGGCGCGGGTGCTCGCCCACGCCGTGCGGCGCGGGTCGCGGGTCGCGGGTCGCGGGTGCTCGCCCACGCCGTGCGGCTTCTCGCGCATGACCCGGCCGCTTCGGGATACCCGTACTCCTGACGAAGGAGGCGCAGATGCCGCTCACATTCCGAAAGAGCTTCCAGATCCTTCCGGGCGTCCGGCTGAACATCAACCGCCGCTCGTGGTCCGTCACCACCGGCGGAAGGCACGGGCCGAAGCACACCACGAGCAGCACCGGCCGGCGCACCACGTCCATGGACCTGCCGGGCCCGTTCGGCTGGCGCAGGACCACGCGCCGCCGTCGCTGACCTTCACCTGTTCGGCCGCATTCCGGGTGCCGGGCCGTCGGGCGCGCCTGATCCTTCAGACAGGCGGCCACCCGCGGCCGGGCGCCCGGCCGTCACCCGAACCGCGCACCCCGGCGCGATCTTCATCTCATATCTGAGATAGCGTGCAGACATGGAAGATGACTACCTCGCACGTATCGGCAAGCTCATCCGTGACGCCCGTCAGCATCGTGGCTGGACACAGAGTCAGCTTGCCGAGGCGCTCGCCACGAGTCAGAGCGCCGTCAACCGCATCGAGCGCGGCAACCAGAACATCAGCCTTGAGATGATCGCCCGCATCGGTGAAGCCCTCGACAGCGAGATCGTGTCGCTCGGTTACGCCGGACCCATGCATCTGCGGGTGGTGGGCGGACGCCGGCTCTCCGGGTCCATCGACGTCAAGACGAGCAAGAACGCGTGTGTCGCGCTCCTCTGCGGTTCCCTGCTCAACAAAGGCCGCACCGTGCTGCGCCGGGTGGCCCGCATCGAGGAGGTCTTCCGGCTCCTGGAGGTCCTCAACTCCATCGGCGTACGCACCCGGTGGATCAACGACGGCGTGGACCTCGAGATCCTGCCGCCCGACCGGCTGGAGCTGGAGTCCATCGACGCGGACGCCGCGCGCCGGACCCGCTCCATCATCATGTTCCTCGGCCCGCTGCTGCACCGGACGGACCGCTTCACCCTGCCGTACGCCGGCGGCTGCGACCTCGGCACGCGCACGATCGAGCCGCACATGATCGCGCTGCGCCGCTTCGGCCTGGAGATCGCGGCGACCGACGGGCTCTACCACGCCCAGGTCGACCACGAGGTCCGCCCGGGACGCCCCATCGTCCTGACCGAGCGCGGCGACACGGTGACGGAGAACGCCCTGCTGGCCGCCGCACGGCACGACGGCACGACGGTCATCCGCAACGCGTCCTCCAACTACATGGTCCAGGACCTGTGCTTCTTCCTGGAGGCGCTCGGCGTACGCGTCGACGGCGTCGGGACGACGACCCTCACGGTGCACGGCGTGCCGGAGATCGACGTGGACGTCGACTACTCCCCCTCCGAGGACCCGGTCGAGGCGATGAGCCTGCTGGCCGCCGCCGTGGTGACGGAGTCCGAACTGACGATCCGTCGCGTGCCGATCGAGTTCCTGGAGATCGAGCTCGCGGTCCTGGAGGAGATGGGCGTCGACTGCGACCGCACGGCGGAGTACGCCGCCGACAACGGCCGCACCCGTCTGGTGGACCTGACGGTCCGGCCCTCGAAGCTCGAGGCGCCCATCGACAAGATCCACCCGATGCCCTTCCCCGGGCTGAACATCGACAACGTGCCGTTCTTCGCGGCCATCGCCGCGTCCGCGCACGGCAAGACCCTGATCCATGACTGGGTCTACGACAACCGCGCGATCTACCTCACCGACCTCAACCGGCTGGGCGGCAGGCTCCAGCTCCTGGACCCGCACCGTGTCCTGGTCGAGGGCCCGACCCGCTGGCGCGCCGCCGAGATGATGTGCCCGCCCGCACTGCGGCCCGCGGTGGTGGTGCTGCTGGCGATGATGGCGGCCGAGGGGACGTCCGTACTGCGCAACGTGTACGTGATCAACCGGGGGTACGAGGAGCTGGCGGAGCGGCTCAACTCGGTCGGCGCGCAGATCGAGATCTTCCGGGACATCTGACCGGCGGGGTGTCGTGCCCCTTGAGGGCAAGGGCACGACACCCCAATGTGCCCGCTGACCTGCGGATACCTACCTTCGCAACCCCCCACAGATCACTGTTGCCTTTCAGCACCTTGTGCAATGCATGTGCAAGATGATCTTGAATAGAGGCGGCACATCAAAAAAATCTGAGTTCCCGTCAGCCTTTACGGAGGGTTGTCGCCGAAGCGGCCTCGCCACGTCCGATGCCGTTCGTGTCACGTCGGGTCGCTATTCGCCTGCGTCTGGTGAGCAGCCCGGGCTCGACCTCGAACAGTGCCACGAGCGTCTCGCACTCTGTCGGCTTTCGGTCGGTCAGTGCGAACGCGTCGGGCAGGCCGCGCAGAGTGCACACCATGTGCAGCCGCAGCCTCAGAAGGGCCGTGAGCGACTGGGGGCAGGAGACGCACTCGGCCCACCCGGGGATTCGTCAGCTGAAGCGCTGGGTGAATGTGCGGGCGGCACGCAGCGGCAGGCCGCTGGGAGCCGTCGGGGTGACGAGGGTGGCCTTGAGGGCCGCGGTGGCACAGACCGGCGCGGGTCCCCAGATCAGCGGTCGCACGGTGAGCGGGAGTCGGATGCCTGCCGCGCGCAGAGCTCGAACCCTCCGACGCGTCAGCAACTCCGCTCGTAGACTCTGTGGTTCACACCGAAACAGGGGGAACGGTGACGTTCGAAGACGAGTGGGCACAGCTCACATCAGATGCACGGGATCGCCGGTCCGCACAGATGCGACTGAATGCAGCCGGGACGACACCGAGTGGGTCCGGAACTCACGGGGACCTGGTGGTCCACCAGGACGACCTGGGCGCTGTTGGCAATGAAGCGTTTCGGGTCCATGGGGCGCTGCAGAAGAGCGCCGATATCGCCGGAGCCGGGATGGACAAGTCGGGTGCCGGGACTACGGCCCGCGCCGCGGCGGAGTTGAAGAGTCGGAATTTTGACCTGGGCACCGAGCTGTACACAACGCTCGAGGTTTGGACCTCGCAGGTCAAGACCGCCCTGCAGATGTGTGCCCACATCTCCAACCACTTGGACTACTCGAAGAAAAGTCACGCCAAGGACGAGGCGGAGGTCCTCGCCACCCTCACGCGGAGGGATGGCTCCGCAGTCCCGGTGTCCGAGCTACTCAAGTACGTGAAGTGAGCAGGTCGGACCCCATGGGAACGTTCAGCTATACAGATCTCGTCGAAGTCGACCTCGGAAGGCTGAGTACCGCCGCCACCGACTGGAAGTCCACGGCCGCGAGCCTGGCAAAGCTGAGGGCCGAGGTCTACAGCGGCCTTCTCCTACTGTCGGACGGGGCTCAGTGGGCAGGCGAGAACGCCTCGGTCACCAAGGAGTTCGTCCGTAAGACGGCGAAAGAGGTCGCGGATCTGCACCTGGAGGCCACCAGCGTCTCCGCGGTGCTCGAAGACGCCCACGCCGAACTGACACAGATCCAGAAGAAGGCCCGAAACCTTTCCGCGGAAGCACGTCGGGGAAATCCCGCTCGCAGGGCGGGCCCAGATCCTGGCCTGATGGTGACGGACGGCCCCAACGGCACGGTAAAGGTGACAGAGGCCTTCTGTGATGCGGATGGAACCTCACAGCGGACCAAGGACTTGATGCAGTGGTACGCGGATACCCTCACAGGATTGGTGGCTCATGCGGCCGAGGTCGACGCAGCGGTGACTCGCGCACTGAAGCGCAGCCACGGCGGTGACCCGCACAACGCAGGGCATGCGGCATACACCTCGCTGGACGAGGACCAGCTGCCCCGTGCCACGAAACTCGCGTCGCTCGGCGACGACGCGAACGCCGCGCAGCGTGCCGAGCTACGGCGGCTGTGGACGTCCTTGAGCCCCAAGGCTCGCGGGGAGTTGTGGGCAGGACACAGGGGCGACCTTCTGGCCGCCGGGTTGCTCGCTCCTTCGGTCAAGCAAGCCGCTGCCGACCGGGGCTCCGGCCCGTACGCCGTCGAGGAGCCGGGCGCGGAGGAGCGCAGGAACCGGGAGAAGATGAACCTGGTAGCCGAGTTGGCCGACTGGAAGGGTGACAACGACGCCGCCCGGCACATGGCGCACTACCTGGGCAATAGCGGGACGGACATGGACCTGCCCATCGACAAGATGATGTCCGAGGTACCCGAATTCCGCTCGCACATCGACCGCACTGTCACGGATCACCAGGACGCATGGCGTGACCAGGCGCTGGCAGAGTTCAGGAGGAACGGTGGGCAGCCCGTGTCGATACCCGTGGAGACCGAAAACCGGGACTTCAGCTTCACCCCGGATGTCAATGAGAACTGGTTCTACGCGGTGGGTTCGACCAGGTCGAACGTGACCGGAGTCGTCACGGTCGAGCCCGATGCGAACGGAAAGCCTGTGGTCGGCTTGGACTATCAGGCCAACGCGTGGGACCGCTACAACTGGGACGAGGACAAGGGAGTGACAATCCCCGTCCCGGGAGTCGACGACATGAGCGTCCCTGATGGTCAGATGGCACGCTTCCACACCACCGGCATTGCCCGCGAATTCGACATGGCGGGCAGCAGTTCGGTCAAGCACTACGATCTGGGCGTGTCCGACCCGCACCAAGGCCCGCTGCCGCAGCCCGACGAGCCCGGACGTGCTGGCGATCGTACAGATCCCGGTCGTGAGCAACAGGAAGGGCGATAGAGACTCGTATGAATGGTCCCGGTCATGAAGTCGAGGGTGGACAGCCCAAGCCTCCGCGTCGCCTGTGGGTCCCGATCGTCATCGTCGCTCTGGTGTTCTGCGTCGGTGGCGCGGCCGTGGCCGGCGGGTTGTGGTGGGTGGCCGACCGCGCGGAGTCGGATCTGCTGGACCAGGAGATGAACTGCTGCTGGGAGGAGGGGGCGACCCCGGCCTGGATGAGCAAACAAGTGGGCATCCGCTTCCCGGAGCAGGCATCGGACCGGCGCGCTGGCTACAAGGTCGGGCAGCGCTACGACACGGGACTGCTTTCCTTCGTGCTGCCGAGTGCAGAAGCGCAGACCTACACGGACCGGCTCGTCCCGGGCAACATCAAGATGTCTGGAAACACCCTCATCAAGGGGAAGGACTACCGCCCTGCGGCTACGTTCACTCATCTCGGGCTGCCGGAGCCGGAAACATTCACCCGGGACCTTCGGAGGACCAGCCTCTGCCCCGAAGGGCTCGACACCCCTGAAGGCGCACAGCTTCAGCGCTGCATCGACCTGTTCGTCCACGAGTACAAGCCGGGCACAACGCGGATATACGTCCGGTCGACCATCGAACCGTCGATGAAGCCGCCGCCGGCGGGCAACAGGCAGTAGGCGTGCGCGCGGCCCTGAACAACCCCCAGGAGACGGGGCAGCAACCTCCGGCCTCGGCTCTTCGGAGGTGCGTCGTCCGGTGGATCCGGGCCCATTCCCGAGCAGGCCGAGATCCGTCAGGATATCCGAATCGGCTGCATGCGATACGTCCGAGGTACGAAGTACTGCTAGCGGGCGGCGTCGATGTAGGAACAGTCGGCCACGATCAGGGATTCCCCGGCGTTCGCAGATCCGGATGATGCGGCGGGTGTGCAACGGTCGAACCTGAGCCGCTGCAGACCAACCCGCGCCGGTCACCGCCACCGCAATCCACGTCCTGGAGAGATGACGCTGAAAAGGCTCAGCGAGGGGGCTACGTCCGGGGACACTCAAGCGACCGTTGACATCGTCAACACGTCGATGTGATCCTTGATAAACACGCAAGGTGTACGCTCCCTACAGAATGTACCCACCTTGTATGCGACGGGTGAAGCGGGGAGGGCCAGTGGGCCAGGGGACGGTCGACGGACGATTCCAGATCACGGGGGTTCTGGGGCGCGGGAACATGGGTGAGGTCCACCGGGCCCAGGACCTTCAGGCGGATCTCGGCTCCCCCCACCGGGAAGTCGCGGTCAAGACGGTGCTGCGCGCCCGGACCGGAGTCGCCGTCGACACCTCGGGGTCGAGCAAGGACATCAAGCGCTTCCACCGTGAAGTGCGGATCATGCGCATGCTGTCCCAGGGGCACCCCAACCTCACCCTGCTGATCGACGGTGGGGTGGACCAGGCCCCCGCCGGTAGCGGGCTCCCCTATCTGGCAATGGAGTTGCTGGACGGTAACCCCCTCGCGGAGCTGATCGACGAGGAGCCCCAGCTCCCCGTCTCCTGGGTCGCCGCGATCGGAGCTCAGATCGCCTCCGGGCTCGCCGCCGCACACACCGCCGGGGTCGTCCATCGCGACCTCAAGCCGGCCAACGTGATGCTGACGCGCGACGGCACGGTCAAGGTTCTCGACTTCGGTATGGGATCGGTCGTCGACGATCCCGACCAGACTCGGCTCACCAGCACGGGTGTCAGTGTGGGTACAGCCCGCTACATGGCGCCCGAGCAGTTCCGCGCCGAGCAGGTCACCGCCCTCGCCGACCTGTACGCGCTCGGCTGCATCCTGTACGAACTGCTCATCGGGCGGCCGCCGTTCTCCGCCCGGACACCCTACGAGCTCTCCGAACAGCACCAGCACCAGCAGCCGCCTCAGCTCACCCTCGTCCGGCCGGACCTGCCGACCCCGCTGGTCCGTCTCGTGAACCGGTTGCTGGAGAAGGACACTGAGCTGCGGCCCGAGCATGCCGCCCTCGTCCACGACGCGCTGGTACCGCTCGCCCTCGCTCCGGACGACACGGCGGATCTCCTCGCGCCACACTGGCAGGTGATGGATCCGGTCGCGCGGCTGCGCGCCCTGCTCCCCGAGCGCGCGCCGGCGGCCCCGGTGCCGGTGCCGCGCAGGGCGCCGCGCCTGCCCGAGACCATGGACGTCTTCGGTATCCACGCCGACCTGATCCGTGAGTACGAGAGTTTCACGAAGAGTGCGACGGTGATCCGGGACGCCCGGATCGACGGCTTCGTCGAGGACGACCTCGGGGCGAAGTCACAGTGGCCCGATCCCTGGCTGTCGCTGAACCCGTTCTTCGCCGACGGCGGCCATGTGACGGACCTGGTGAGGGACGGGGTGCTGCACCCACGGTGCGCGGAGATCTTCCAGGCGGGCAAGAAGGAGGATTCCCGTCGCCCGGACGGCCGTCCGCTGACCTTCCATCTCCACCAGCGCCAGGCGATCGAGGCCGCCCAGGCGGGCGACTCCTACGTGCTCACCACCGGCACGGGCTCCGGCAAGTCCCTGGCTTACATCGTTCCCATCGTGGATCGTGTCCTGAAGGAGCGGCAGGCTGCGGGCCCAGGCGTCGGCGGCCGGGTGCGGGCGATCGTCGTGTATCCGATGAACGCGCTGGCCAATTCACAGCTCGGGGAGCTGGAGAAGTACCTGCGCCACGGCTTCGGGAAGGACCGGGAGCCGGTCACCTTCGCCCGCTACACGGGGCAGGAGTCCGACGAGGTCCGCAAGGAACTGCGTAAGAACCCTCCGGACATCCTGCTGACCAATTACGTGATGCTCGAACTGATGCTGACCCGGCCCGAGGACCGGTCCGGGCTCATCGACAAGGCGGCGGGGCTCCAGTTCCTCGTCTTCGACGAACTGCACACCTACCGCGGCCGCCAGGGTGCCGACGTGGCGTTCCTGATCCGCCGGGTCCGTGAGGCGTGCCGGGCGTCGGCGACGCTCCAGTGCATCGGCACCTCGGCGACCATGTCGACCGAGGGCTCCTGGGAGGACCAGCAGCGGGAGGTGGCGAAGGTCGCGGGCCGGTTGTTCGGCACCACCCTGCTGCCGAAGCGGGTCATCGGCGAGACGCTCGTCCGGGCGACGGAGGAGGGGCCGGTGGCGGTTCCCGCCGAGCGTCTGCGGGTCCCGGCGGCGCCCCGCGCGTACGAAGCGCTGACCGAGGACCCACTGGCCAGGTGGATCGAGTCCCGGTTCGGCCTGGAGCGGGATGAGACCGGCCGGCTCCGCCGCTGCGCTCCGGGCACGGTCGAGTCGGCAGCGGAGGAGCTCGCCGCCGCTTCCGGAGTGAACGAGGAGGCGGTGCGCGAGGCGATCCGCACCACCTTGGAGGCCGGCGCCCAGGCCAAGAATCCACGGACGGAACGGCCGCTGTTCGCCTTCCGGCTGCACCAGTTCCTCTCCAAGGGCGACACCGTCTACACCACGCTTCAGGACCCGCTCACCCGGCCGCTCACCCGCACGTACCAGCTGGAGCAGCCCAGGAGCGGCGGTATGCCGCTCTTCCCGCTCGCGTTCTGCCGCGAGTGCGGCCAGGAGTACCTGACGGTGTGGCGTACGGAGGAGAGTGGTGCCTTCCGTTACGAGCCGCGCCGGGACACCTCGGCCTCGGGAGGCCGGGAGGGCGAGGGCTATCTGTACGTCGGCGTGCCCGGCCAGGACTACGAGTGGCCCGCCGATCCTCAGAGCGCGGTGGACGACAGGCGACTGCCGGAGTCATGGCTGGAGGCGGACGCCCAGGGCGTGACGGTCGTCAAGAAGTCCTACCGGCCCCGGGTGCCCAAGCGCGTCGTCGTGGACGCGTTCGGGCATGAGGCGGGCGAGGGCCTGGTGGCGGCGTTCGTCCCCGCGCCCTTCCTGTTCTGCGTGCACTGCCAGGTCTCCTACGAGCAGACTCGTGGCCGGGACTTCGCCAAACTGGCGACGCTCGACCAGGAGGGGCGTTCCTCGGCCACGTCGCTGATCTCGGCGTCGATCGTGAAGTCCCTGCGGGCGGTCCCCGAGGAGAGTCTGGGCAAGGAGGCCCGCAAGCTTCTCACCTTCGTCGACAACCGGCAGGACGCGTCACTGCAGGCCGGTCACTTCAACGACTTCGCCCAGGTGACGCAGTTGCGCGGTGCCCTGTACCAGGCCGCTGTGCGGGCGGGCGAGGACGGGTTGCGTCACGACGACCTCGCCGAGGCGGTGACCGAGGTGATGGGCCTGTCCCCGCGTGACTACGCGACGGGCGCCTCCCTGCCTCCGTCGCTTGAGCTCCGTGCGAAGAAGGCCTTCCGTGACGTCGTGGGATACCGGCTCTACCGTGACCTCGAGCGCGGGTGGCGCATCACCATGCCCAACCTGGAACAGACGGGGCTGCTGAGGATCGGCTACGAGGACCTGGACTGGATCGCCGGGAAGCAGGAGCGCTGGGACGCGGCCCACGCCGAGCTACGCAACGCGGACCCCGCCCTGCGTGAGGAGGTCACCCGCACCCTTCTCGACTACATGCGCCGTGCCCTCGCCATCGACGTGCAGTACTTCCGGGATGACTTCGACACCTTGCAGCGGGCGAGCGAGGAGCGTCTGGCCGGCCCGTGGGTGCTGAGTGAGAGCGACCGCCCGACCGTGGGCACCGCCTACCCGTACGGCTCGAAGCCCGGCATGGAGCGTTCCGCTCTGTTCCTTTCGGCCCGCGGCAAGTTCGGCAAGTACCTCCGCCGGAACATGCCCGAGCTGCGTGATCTTCCGCTGGAGGACGTCCAGGGTGTGATCGAGGACCTGCTGAAGGTACTGCTCGACGCCGAACTCGTCCACGAGGTGGAGTCGGCCCCCGAACACGCCGGCCCTGCCTACCGCCGCCGGGCGGCCCAGAAGCGAACCGGGTTCCGGGTGTCGGCCGCGGCGCTGGTGTGGCGGGCCGGGACCGGTGAGCGGGGCACGATCGACCCGTTGGCGCGCACCTACACCAGCGGGGAGGGTCCGCGCGTCAATCCGTTCTTCCGTGATCTGTACAAGACCGCCGCAGCCGAACTGGCGGGTCTGTTCGCCCGGGAGCACACCGCGCAGGTCACACCGGAGGACCGGCTGGAGCGCGAACGGCAGTTCCGCGCTGCCGAACTTCCCCTGCTCTACTGCTCCCCCACGATGGAGCTGGGCGTGGACATCTCCTCGCTCAACGCCGTGATGATGCGCAACGTCCCGCCGACTCCGGCCAACTACGCGCAGCGTTCGGGCCGGGCGGGCCGAAGCGGTCAGCCCGCTCTGGTGACGACGTACTGCGCCACGGGCAACAGCCACGACCAGTACTACTTCCGCCGTTCCCAGGACATGGTGTCCGGTCAGGTGGCACCGCCGCGCCTGGACCTCGCCAACGAGGATCTGGTCCGCTCGCACCTGCAGGCCATCTGGCTGGCGGAGACCGGCATGAAGCTCGGCACCGCGGTCCCGGACGTCGTCGATGTCGCCTACGACCCCGAGGGCGGCGACCGCCCCGATCCGCTGATGCCGCTGCCCCTGCGGGCCGATTTCCGCGACCGGTCCCTGGACGAGGGGGCCCGTCGGCGCGCGGCGGTTGCCGCTCGCGGCGTGCTCGCCCCGCTGATCACCGATTTCGAGGCCACCACCTGGTGGTACGACGAGTGGGTCGAGGACCGGATCGAGCGGGCCCCGAAGCTGTTCGACGCGTCCTTCGAGCGGTGGCGCGACCTGTTCCGGGCGGCGGTGATCGACCAGTACGAGCAGAACAAGCGCGTCGTCGACCACACCCTCTCCCCCGGTGAGCAGTCCCGGGCGCGCACCCGGCGCCGTGAGGCGGAGACACAGACGCACCTGCTGCTGAACCGTTCCTCGGACAGCAAGTCGGTGACGAGCGACTTCAATCCGTACCGCTATCTGGCGTCCGAGGGATTCCTGCCCGGCTACAGCTTCCCCCGCCTGCCGTTGGCCGCGTACATCCCGCGGTCCGGCAACCGCCGCAACGCCGACGGGGACTACCTTCAGCGCCCTCGGTTCCTCGCGATCCGCGAGTTCGGCCCCGGTGCGCTCATCTACCACGAGGGCGCCCGCTACCAGGTGACCCGTGTGCAGCTGCCGCCGGACGCCTCCGGTGATCTGGCGACCGCGGAGGCCCGGCGCTGCGGCGGCTGCGGCTACCACTACGCGGTCAAGGTCGGCACCGACGTCTGCTCGATGTGCGGGGAGTCGCTGCGCGGCAAGCGCACGGGCCTGCTCCACCTGCACACCGTGTACACGACGCCCCGTGAGCGGATCTCCTCCGACGAGGAGGAGCGCCGCCGGGCCGGTTTCCGCCTGGAGACGTCGTACGCCTTCCAGGAGCACGGGGCCCGCAGGGGACGCCTGACCTCGCATGTCAGTGACGCGGGCGGCGCGCCCGTGCTCGACCTGGACTACGGCGACTCGGCAACCGTCCGCATCACCAACCTCGGCCGGGTGCGTGACAAGGAGGGCGAGCCGGACGGTTACTGGCTCGACCTCGGTGACGGCCGGTGGCTCAACGACAGGGCCGCCGCCGACGCCATCGAGGGCACGGGAATGCCGGTGGTCGACGAGGACGGCAACGAGAAGCGCCGCAAGAAGCGCGTCCTGCCCTATGTGGAGGACCGCCGCAACATCCTCGTGGTCACCTTGGACGAGGCGCTGCCCGAGCCGGTGGCCCTGTCGTTCCTGTACGCGCTGGAGCGCGGCATCGAGGCGGCGTTCGAGCTCGAGGACTCGGAGCTGACCGCGGAGCTGCTGCCACCGGACAACGGCCCCCGTGGGCGTCTGCTGTTCACGGAGGCCGCGGAGGGCGGCGCCGGTGTGCTGCGGCGTATCCAGCACGAGCGGGACGCTCTCGCGAAGGCGGCTCGCACCGCCCTGGCGATCTGTCACTTCGATCCGGACTCCGGCGACGACGAGGGCGGGCCGGCAGCCGATGAGGCATGCGCACGCGGCTGCTACGCCTGCCTGCTGACCTACGGCAACCAGACGCACCACCGCCGGCTGAGCCGGCACGCCGCCCAGCCGCTGCTCATGCGGCTGGGCCGTTCCCTCACCGCCCGGGAGGACCGCGGCGAGTCCCGCAGCGAGCGCTTCCGCCGTCTCGCCCCGGCGACGGGCGTGACGACGGGTGCCAGGGCAGCTGAAGGCACCGGCCCGGCGGCGGGCACCTCGGCGGCAGAGCCGGCGGAGAGCGCCACTTCCGCCGCGCAGTCGTCCGTGCAGGCTCCGACTCCGCTGGAGACCGATCTCGCCGCGCTCGTCGCGAACGGGGACCTGCTCGGCTGGCTGAGGGCGAAGGGCTACCGGGTACCGGACGAGGTCGGCCCCTTCGTGGGCGCCGCGGCGGCACGCCCCGACCTCGTCTTCCGCCTGGAAGGCGTCAACCTCGCCGTGTTCGTCGACGTGCCCGGCCAGGCGGCCGACTCATCGCGCGACATCGAGGCCGGTTACCGCTTGGAGGACGCGGGCTGGGATGTGCTGCGCTTTCCCACGGACGCCGACTGGGACGCCATCACCGCGCACAACGCCGCCTACTTCCACCTGCGCTGACCCGCCGGGCCCCTCTCGTCTTCTCAAGGAACTGGGACATCTCATGAGCCTCACGTACACAGCCGGCTCCCTGGTGGCCGCCCGCGGCCGGGAATGGGTGGTGCTGCCGGAGAGCGCCGCGGACATGCTGGTGCTGCGTCCCCTGGGCGGGAGCGAGGACGACATCGCTGCCGTCTTCCCCGCCTTCGAGGAGGTGCGTCCGGCGGAGTTCGCGGCCCCGAGCGCCGCCGACCTGGGCGACCAGCGGGCCGCCGGTCTGCTGCGTACCGCGCTGCGCATCGGGTTCCGCTCGGGCGCCGGGCCGTTCCGTTCGCTCGCCTCGATCGCGGTGGAGCCCCGCGCCTATCAGCTGGTGCCGTTGCTGATGGCGCTGCGGCAGCGCACGGTGCGCCTGCTGATCTCGGACGACGTCGGCATCGGCAAGACCGTGGAGGCGGGGCTGATCGCCAAGGAGCTGCTGGCCCAGGGCGAGGCGACACGGCTGGCCGTGCTGTGCTCGCCCTCGCTGGCCGAGCAGTGGCAGGGAGAGCTGCGGGAGAAGTTCGGCATCGACGCCGAACTCGTGCTGGCGTCCACCGTGACCCGGCTGGAACGGAACCTGGAGCTGGGCCAGACCCTCTTCGACCGGCATCCGTACACGATCATCTCGACGGACTTCGTCAAGTCGGCCCGGCACCGTGAGGACTTCGTACGCCGCTGTCCCGACCTGGTGATCGTCGACGAGGCGCACTCCTGCGTGGCCTCCGACGACCCCGCGCAGGGGGCCACGTCGTCCGCCGCGAACCAGCTCCGCCACGAGCTGCTGCGCAGGGTGTCCGCCGACGCCGACCGGCACCTGCTGCTGCTGACCGCCACCCCGCACTCCGGCAAGGAGTCCGCCTTCCGCAACCTGCTCGGCCTGGTCCGTCCCGAACTCGCCACGCTGGACCTGGAGTCACCGGCCGGCCGGGCGAAGCTGGCCGAGCACTTCGTGGCCCGCAAGCGCGCCGACGTCCGTGAGTACCTCACCAAGGAGGACGGTCTCGCCGACGACTCCCTGGCCGAGCGTACGGCGTTCCCGTCCGACCGCTGGACGAAGGACGAGCCGTACAAGCTCACCCCCGTCTACCGTGCTCTGCTGGACGACGCGATCGCCTACGCCCGCGACCGGGTCCAGGCGGCCGGGGAGCAGGGCAAGCGGGAGGCCCGCATCGCCTGGTGGTCGGTGATCGCGCTGCTGCGCTCGATGGTGTCCTCGCCCGCAGCCGCCGCGCAGACGCTAAAGACCCGCTCGGAGTCCGCCACCGCGCGCACCGCGCAGGAGGCTGACGCCCTGGGCTCGGTCGTGGCCGCCGACTCCGCGGAGAACAACCGACTGGAGGGCATGGACGTCGCCCCGGGCGCGGCCGAGTCGGAGGAGGCGGGCGCACGGCTCCTCGACCTGGCCCGCCGGGCGGCCGAACTCGTCGGACCGGCCGAGGACGCCAAGCTCAAGGCACTCACCCGGCATCTGAAGAGCCTGATCGCCGAGGGCTACCACCCCATCGTCTTCTGCCGTTACATCCCCACCGCCGACTACCTCGCCGCCCAGCTGGAGGGGAAGCTCGGCAAGAAGACGAAGATCGCCGCGGTGACCGGCACCCTCTCGCCGCAGCAGCGCCTGGAGCGCATCGAACTGCTCGCCGCAGAGGCTGCCGAGGAGGGCGGGGAGGGCGGCGACCCGGCCGTCCGCCGTGTGCTCATCGCCACCGACTGCCTGTCCGAGGGCGTCAACCTCCAGCACCACTTCGACGCCGTCGTCCACTACGACCTGGCGTGGAACCCGACCCGCCACGACCAGCGCGAGGGACGCGTCGACCGTTACGGGCAGAAGCGCGACCAGGTCCGTGTCATCACCATGTACGGCGAGGACAACGGCATCGACGGCAAGGTCCTGGAGGTGCTGTTCAAGAAGCACCGCCAGATCCTGAAGGACCTCGGCATCTCCGTCTCCGTCCCCGACGAGACCGCGTCCGGCGTCACCGACGCCGTCGTGGAGTGGCTGCTGCTGCACGGTCGGCAGGGCAGTCAGGAGAGCCTGTTCGAGATGGACGAGCACCAGGAGTCCTTCGACCGCATCGAACGTGAGTGGAGTTCGGCCGCCGAACGCGAGAAGACCTCCCGCTCCAAGTACGCCCAGCGCGCGATCCATCCGGAGGAGGTGGCCCTGGAGGTCGCGGCCGTGCGGTCGGCGCTCGGCGGTGCGGACGAGGTCCGCGGCTTCGCCCTGGAGGCGCTGCGCGAGCTGGACGCCCTGGTCCGCGATCCTCGCGACGGCACCGGTGACTTCACCGCGCAGCCCGGCGGCGCACCGGCGGGCCTGCGGGACGCCCTCGCGGCCACGCTCGGTGGCCGGCTCGTCGAGGAGGACCGGCAGATTCCGTTCCGTACGACCCCGGCGGTCGGCCGGGGCGAGGTGGCCCTGGTCCGCACCGATCCGGCGATCGGCGCGATCGCCTCCTACGTCCTGGACTCGGCACTGGACGCCGACACCTCCGGCCCCCGCCCGGCCCGCCGGTGCGGCGTGGTCACCACGGACGCGGTCACCACCCGCACCACCCTGCTGCTGGTCCGCTACCGCTTCCACCTCACCCTGCCGTCCCGCACCGGCGAGCGCCAGCTCGTCGCGGAGGACGCCCGGCTCCTCGCGTACGAGGGGGCACCGTCGCGCGCCCGCTGGCTGGACGACGACGCGGCGACGGCGCTGCTCGAGGCCCGTGCGGCCGGCAACACCCATGAGCTGGCGGCCCGTAACGCCATCGCCCGCGACCTGGGCGGTCTGCCGGACCTGGCGGGGCACCTCACCGAGTACGGCACCCGTCTGGCCGCCGAACTCGACGCCTCGCACCGCCGGGTCCGCAAGGCCAACGAGGAGATCGTCCGCGGCCTCAAGGTCGTCCCGCAGGAGCCCGCCGACGTCCTCGGCGTGTACGTCTACCTGCCGCAGCAGCAGTCCGTTCCCACGACGCCCGGAGCCGAAGCCTGATGCCCGCCGCCACCCGCACCGCCCTGGCCTTCACCGCCGTCACCACCGTCGGCGGCCTCCTGCCCGCCGACATGCTGCTGCGCATCGCCGAGGCACGGACCCTCCCCGGCACCAAGCCGGCCGACTACGGCCTGCCCGCCTCGGTGCCTGTGCGCGACGAGGCCGAACGCGCCTGGGAGTACCTCAAGCCGCTCTGGCGCGAGCTGCGTACCGCTCTGCCCGCCGACCCGGTCACAGGCGCCCCCGCCGCCGACCCGACTGGCCGCGCCGGCACCGACTGGCTGTCCCAGCTGTTCAGGAAGCTGGACTTCGGGGCGCTGAGCGAGGTCGGCGCCTCCGGCATCCCCGCCGACTCCGATCCGGAGAAGCGCTTCCCGGTCTCCCACCGCCACGGCCCGGCCCTGGTCCACCAGATCCGGTGGAACCAGGACCTCGACAAGCGCGCGACGGCCGGCCAGGTCCCCGCCCAGTCCATGGTCCAGGACTGCCTCAACCGCACCGAAGCCCACCTGTGGGCGGTGCTCACCAACGGCCGACGGCTGCGGCTGCTGCGCGACTCCTCGTCGTTCGCGACGGCCGCCTACGTCGACTTCGACCTCGAAGCCATCTTCGACGGCGAGCTGTTCAGCGAGTTCGTGCTGCTGTACTGCGTGCTCCACGCCTCACGTTTCGCGGTGCCGGAGGGGGCGGCGGCATCGGGGTGCTGGCTGGAGAAGTGGCGTGCGGAGGCGGTCACTTCGGGCGCCAGGGCGCTGGACCAGTTGCGGCTGGGCGTACAGAACGCGCTCACGGTACTCGGCACCGGCTTCCTGCGGCACCCGGACAACGCCCGGCTGCGCGAGGACATCGTCCCGAAGGACCTTCGGGACGCACTGCTGAGGATGGTCTACCGGCTGCTCTTCGTCTTCGTCGCCGAGGACCGTGACGCCCTGCTCGACCCGGCGGCGGGCGAGCGGCAACGGGATGCCTACGAGCGGTACTTCTCCTCGGCACGGTTGCGGGAGCGGGCGCGACGGCGTCAGGGGACGGCCCACGGAGACCAGTACGAGGCGCTGCGCATCGTCCTGGACGCACTGGGCGCGGAGGCCGGGCGCCCGGAGCTGGGTCTGCCGGGGCTCGGCGGTCTGTTCTCGCGGACGGACGCGGACGCGCCGCTGGACGGTCTGAAGCTGTCCAACGAGTCGCTGCTGACCGCCGTACGCCACCTCGCCCAGGTCCGGGACCCGAGGGCGCGGCGCTGGCGGGCGGTGGACTACCGGCATCTGGACGCCGAGGAACTGGGCTCGGTGTACGAGTCGCTGCTGGAGCTGGAGCCGAAACACTCGGCGACGGACCGGTCGTTCGAGCTGGTGGAGGTAGCCGGTAACAGCCGCAAGACGAGCGGGAGTTACTACACCCCGTCGTCGCTGATCGAGTGCCTGCTCGACACGACGCTCGACCCGGTGATAGACGACGCGGTCAAGCAGGGCGAGCGGCGGGCCACAGAGGCGGGACGCCCCGACCCGACTGCCGACATCGTCGGCGAACTCCTCTCCCTGACGGTCTGCGACCCGGCGTGCGGCTCCGGGCACTTCCTGGTCGCCTCGGCGCGCCGCATCGCCAAACGGGTGGCCTCGGTGCGCGAGCGCAACCCGGAACCGACGGTCGACGCCGTGCGCCACGCCCTGCACGAGGTCATCGGACGCTGCATCTACGGCGTGGACCTCAACCCCATGGCCGTGGAGCTGGCGAAGGTCTCGCTGTGGCTGGAGGCGATGGAACCCGGCAAGGCGCTCGGCTTCCTCGACGCCCACGTCAAGCGGGGCAACGGCCTGATCGGCGCGACGCCGAAGCTGCTGGCGGACGGTGTCCCCGACGACGCCTTCAAGCCGATCGAGGGCGACGACCGCAAGTACGCGTCAGGGCTCGTCAAGCGCAACAAGGCCCAGCGGGGCGGCCAGGACGAGCTGCTGTTCGACACGAGCGCCCTGCCGGGCAACGAGCGGTACGGTGCGGAGCTGGCCCGGATCACCGGCGCGCCGTCGGACCGGCTGGAGCAGGTCCGGGCGCAGGAGTCCGCCTACCGGAAGCACGTCGGCTCGGCGGCCTACCGCGACGACGTGCACGCCGCCGACGCGTGGTGCGCCGCGTTCGTCTGGCCCAAGCACGAGGGGGCGCCGGACGCCCCGACGGATCAGGTGTTCCGCGCGCTGCGGGGGCGTGACCGGTCGGTGGTGTCGGAGGCCACGCACGCGGCGATCCGGGAGCTGCGGGACGCGTACCGCTTTTTCCACTGGCACCTGGAATTCCCTGAGGTGTTCGCCGTCCCCGAGTCGGGGGCGGGCGTGCAGGAGGGCACGGGCTGGGCCGGCGGGTTCGACGCGGTGGTGGGGAACCCGCCGTGGGAGCGGGTCGAGATGGTGGAGCACGAGTTCTTCGCGCAGAGGGACCCGCGTATCGCCGGGGCCACGAACTCCGCCGCGCGCAAGCGACTCATCGCCGAGTTGCGCGATGAACGCGATGGCGCGCGGCTGTACGCGGAATTCGAGGCTGCTAAGCGGCGTGCGGAGGGTGAGAGCCACTTCCTGCGGAGCAGCGACCGCTTCACGCTGACGGGTCGGGGGCGGATCAACACTTATGCCGTTTTCACAGAGACGGACCGCGCGTTGACGGGACCGAGGGGACGAACGGGTGTAATCGTCCCGTCGGGAATCGCGACTGACGCGACGACACAGTTCTTCTTCAAGGACATCATTACGAAGGGGCAGCTTGTCGCCCTGTACGACTTCGAAAACGAAGACAAGGTCTTCGCCGAGGTACACAACCAGCTCCGCTTCTGTCTGTTTATGCTGCGAGGAGCGGGCGCCCTCAGTGAGCCGATCCGGATGGTCTTCAAGGTGCGCCAGCCCGAGCAGATCACCGGTCGGAGCTACCTGCTGACGGGTGAGGACATCCTGGCCATGAACCCGAACACCGGTACCTGCCCCGTGTTCAGCGGCAAGCGGGATGCAGACATCACCCGGGGCATCTACCGCCGCGTTCCAGTGCTGATCAACGAGACGACGAAGGCGAACGGGAACCCTTGGGACATCTCATTCACGCAAGGCCTGTTCAACATGGCGAGCGACTCGTCTCTGTTCCGCCCCGCCGCGCAGAGTAATGAGACCCTCGACGATCTACTCAAAACGGGTTGGGCCTTCGCTGGCAACACGCTCGTGCGCGGTGAGGAGCGCCTGCTCCCGCTGTACGAGGCGAAGATGCTCCATCACTACGACCACCGCTTCTCCACGTACGAGAACGCCACTGAAAAGCAGCTCAACAAGGGCACCCTCCCCCGTTTCACGCTGGAGCAGCACCAGGATGCTTCCGCCCTGCCCTTGCCGCGCTACTGGGTGCCGGAGCAGGACGTACCGACCGGGGAGGTCGACAAGCACGGCAAGCCCGTCATGGAGCCGGGCGTCCGCAGCCGCTTGGCCGCGAAGGGATGGGATCGGCAGTGGCTCTTCGGCTGGCGTGACGTCTGCCGGGCGAGCGACGAGCGCACCATGATTGCGTCAGCCGCTCCCGCCCACGGCTTCGGCCACAAATACCTGCTCGCCCTCGCCCGGGAAGCAACGCTGCTCACGGCTGTCTGGTCTTCGTTCGTCGTTGACTACATCGCTCGACAAGCTGTCGGCGGCACTTCGATGAGCTACTTCATTGTGCGGCAGCTTGCCGTCCCCACCCCCGACCAGCTCGCGTCCCACGCTGAGACTATCGGCCCCCGCCTCCTCGAACTCACCTACACCGCGCACGACATGACCCCCTTCGCCCGCGACCTAGGCGACACCGGCGCCCCCTTCCGCTGGGACCCCGAGCGCCGTGCCGTCATCCGGGCTGAGCTGGACGCGCTCTTCTTCCACCTCTACGGCATCAGCCGCGCCGACACCGACTACATCCTCGACACCTTCAACGTCACCCGCGACAACGACATCAAGGCCCACGGCGAGTACCGCACCAAGCGACTGATCCTCGCCGAGTACGACCGCATGGCCGCCGCCGGCCTGGCCATGGAGAACCCCCTCACCGAGGGCGAGAACGGCACCTACCACTCCACCCTCACCCCGCCCCCCGGGCACGGCCCCCGCCACGACTGATCCACGAAGGAGGCGAACACGCCGTGGTGCGCCGCAGCCAGAGCAGCAATCCCCGCTCGACCGTCGTCCTGACGTCAGGGAGCGACTGGGGCACCCGCGCGGCGGGACAGTCCCGGTCGAGCGGGGCCGATCTGCCGTTGCCCCGGAAGCAGCCGGCGAAGCTCAAAGCGCTGCGGCAGACCATCGGGGTGATCCGCACGGCGCTCAACGCCAAGCGCTGGCACCAGGCCCGCTTCGGGCTCAGCCGCGCCCAGGCCCTGGTGAACGCGCTACCGGCCGACCTCACAACAGACGAGCGCGCGCAGCTCACCGCCCTGCGGAAGAAGTTCGCGGCGCGCAACACCCGGGCCGCCGCCGATGCCCGGAAAGCCAAGGCAGCAGCCCTCTCCAAGCGCTCAGGCGGCAAGAGGTCCGCACCCAAGCCCTCGGCCAAGAAGTCCGCCACGCGAAAGTCCCCAGAGAAGGTGTCGCCCGCGCCCGTGCGCGAACTCGGCGACCGCCTCGTCAACCGTGCCGCCCTCGGTTACGGCCCGGAGGCACAATCCCGCAACCAGTAGGACTGACCCGCCGCACGGCAGCGCACGACGGGCCGGATGAAAGGAACAGCCGATGGAACCTCGCGGATATCGCATGGTCGTCTCGACCGATCTGGACTATGTGCAAGCCTGTGCCGTCGCCGAACGGGAACTCATAGCCTGGCTCCGCGACAAGGGCTACGATCCATCCGGCCTGGACGAGGGCAGGACGGAGGTCGCTCCGCACGCCGTCCTCGACCGGGACTCCGAATCCGGCAGGAACGGCGCGTACAGCCGGTGGCGCATGCGTGAAACGCCCACCGAAGCCTCAGGGACCTGGCAGTCCACCCTCGTCGTGCGCGCCGGGCTTCCGGAGGACGAGGGACGCGCCTGGCTGCAGGTCGACATCGAGCACCAGCCCGCCGACGAGAAGCAGTTCCCGACCAAGGCCAACACCCCGAAGCTCGTCCGGCTGCTGCTCGACTCCCTCGAAGCGCGCGACGGACAGGCCGACGTGACCACCGAGCCGGCGTTCATCGAGCCGGAAGACGTCGGTGACCTGATCGAGGAACTCTGCGACACCGAGCGCCGGTTACCCGTCGTCATCGCCACCGTGCCGTTCGGAAGGAACCCGGACGACTGGTCCCGCGATGTCGTTGAGCCTCTCTTCCGCAACCTGCACGGCCTGGCGGTGCTCTACGTGCTCGCACCCGAGGCCATGAACCGGTTCAACAAGGCGCTGGAATACCACCCCGTGTTCGGCGGCGGCGTACGCACCTACGTCCCCGGGCTCGACCCGGCCTGGAAGCCCGACGCCCAGCGGCACCCGGTGATGTCGCGCAGGACGATCGAGAGCAATCCCCGCCGCGCCTCGTCCATCCTCGCCGTCCTGCCTCAACGTCTCTCCGCCCGAAGCGCCCTGCCCGCCGCCCTGCTCAGCGTGCCGCGTCACCGCACCCGCACCCGGCCCCGTCCCAAGCCGGACGCCACGGACCTCGCCCAGCTCCGTGCCGATAACGCCACGCTCACCACCATGCTCGACGAGGCGGAGCGCGCGGAGGGCCTGCGTGTCGACGAGATCAACGACCTGTACGCGGAGGCCGCCAAGTCGGAACGGACCAGCGACGAACTCCGAGGCGAGAACGAGGAGCTGTACGACAAGCTCCAGGAGTCCCAGCGGCTGATCTCCTACCTGCGAGAACAGCTGCAATCACTCGGCGAGTTCACCGCCGCCTACGCCCCTGCGGACAGCCCGCCCATCGACTACCCCACGTCCTTCGCCGAACTACTGGACCGCCTCACCGAGCTGCCGTACCTGTCGTTCACCGGCAACCGCAAGATCACACAGGGGCTCGACAGCCAGTCCGTGGACAACTGGCTCAACGTCGCCTGGGACGGTCTGCTCGCGTTGAACCACTTCGCCGAGGCCTCGGCCGACGGGGGTGCAAGCGGCGACTTCCTGAGCTGGTGCAAGTCCGACGAGTCCGGCGCCTTCCCGTTCCCCGCGGCCAAGGTCGCCATGCGGGAGTCGGACGCCGTCGCCAAGAACGGAAAGCTCCGCAACGAGCGGATGCTGCCGGTCCCAGTAGCGGTGGAGCCGGGCGGCAAGGCGTTCATGCAGGCGCACCTGAAGATCGGCCGGGGCAACACCGTCGCGCCGCGCCTGCACTTCTACGAGGACGGCCCCCGCTCGGGCAAGGTCTACATCGGCTACCTCGGCCCGCACCTGCGCAACACCCTGACCTGACCGCTCGCCATCGCGCGTGTGCTGCCCGCCCGTGGCCGGGCAGCACACGCTGGTCGCTCAGCGCTCCGAGGCGAACCGCACGAACGGCTCCCAGGACTCCCGTCCCACGGCGAACGCCGGGCGGCTCACGTCCTTGGAGTCCCGCACGTGCACGGCCTGTTCGGCGGCCGCGATCTCCACACAGCTGTCGCCTTCACTGCCGCTGTAGCTGGACTTGAACCAGGCGAGTTCCGTCGTTCCGCTGTTCATAGCTCTCCTCGCAGTCGCTCCAGCAGGCCCCGGGAGTCCGACGGACTCAGGGCCTGCGAGCGCAGTGTTTCATAGCGTCGGCAGAGCACACTCACCTCTTTGGGATCCGAGATCAGCCGCCCGTTCTTCTGCCCCTCGGAGTATCCGAGCCGCCGCCCCTCCGGTGTCTCCAGCACCTGCACCGGCCCGTCCAGGCAAGCATGCAGACCCGCGCTCAAGGGCACCAGCTGCAAGGTCACGTTCCTCGGAGCACTGCGATCCAGGACGTGGTCCAGCGACTCGCGCATCTGCTCCGCGCTTCCGAAGCCCCTCCGGAACACGTGCTCCTCGACGATGAAGCTGAACGGTACCCTCGGCCGCTCCCGCATCATCGCCTGACGCTCCATCCGCGCCGCGAGCTGCGCCTCCAGCTCCTCGTCCGTCCGCAGCGGGATCGTGCCCTCGAACACCGCCCGCGCGTACCCCTCCGACTGCAACAGCCCCGGCACCAGTCGGCACTCGTAGGTGCACAGGCTCACCGCCTCCCGCTCCAGCCGGGCCCACCGCCGGAACCAGGCCGCGAGTCCTGCCTCGCCCCTGCTCAGGTGGCGCGATGCCTTCCGCAGCGCGCCAGTGTTACCCAGGGCCTCCTCGGCTCGCTCGACGAATGCCTCGTCCGGCATACGGCGGCCCAGCTCCACGGACTCGACGGTGTGCCGGGAGTACTGGACGCGGGCGCTCAAGTCACCCCGGCTGAGTCCTGCGTGCTCGCGCAGGGCCTGGACGACCGCGCCGAAGGTGCGCAGACTGTCCGACGGTGAGGGTTCGCGCTCGCACTCCCCCGCCTCGGCCGACCGCACGCGAGTGTTCCCGACCACGTCTGCGTCCACGCCGACACCGCCCATCCGCCGCCCCTCTCCGTACGCACCACGGCCGCGTTCCGCGCCGCGCGTGCAGGGCACTCAGCGTGACGGATAAGGGGCCGTACCGTCCACTCCCCGTGCCCGTACGCTGACTCCGCGTACGGGGCCGGGCTGTCGCTCTTGCCGCTTCCCCGCGGCCAAGATGCCCCCATGGACCACCTCGCCGCGCCCATCAACACCCCTGCCCACGCACACACGTTCACCCAGCTGTTGTCCCCCACCCGCCGGGGAGCCCGGCTCGCGCGCCTCCTCGCCGTCATGCAACTGCACGCCTGGGACGCCCCGCAGGACCTCACGGAGCGTGCCGAACTCGTCGTCGGGGAGCTGGCCGCCAACGCCGTCCTCCATGGCCTCGTGCCGGGACGTTGCTTCCGGATCACCCTCGCCTTCGAGCCTTCAGCGAGGCGTCTCCACGTCGAAGTCACCGACGCGCGCGGCGAGTCGCCCCCTCACTTCCCCGCAGCGGACGCCGAACCGGAGGCGCTGCTCACCGGCGGACGTGGCCTGCTGCTCGTCGCTGCCCTCTCCGATCGGTGGGAATGCGTCCCCTACCCGCCAGGCGGCAAGACCGTCCGGGCGGAGTTGTCAGCGCCGTGAACAGAGGGAGCGCGCAGGTCCGGTGTGCCCCCGGGGTGTCTTGAACCGGTGGGTTCGACATCCGGGACGGCTACGATCTTGCTCAACGCAGTCGACGGGTCTCAGGAACCCATCCCTTGCGATGGGCCTTCCGGTCCTGACGTCCGGGTGCTGATCACACCGGATCCAGGGGTCGAACCCTGTGCTTGTCACAGGGTGGTGGAGGGGACACAGCAGCCGCCCGTTCAGGGGCGGTGGAACAGCTCAAGGTGAGGCCCGTCGGCTGCGTCTCACCAGGGGGGGACGGGGCGGTTCGATGACGGCGGCAGACGACTTCTGGGATCTCAGACCCGAGGCGTTCATCCACGCGGTGGTCAGCGGCTCGATCTACCCGTACACCGAGCACCGGATCCCCAAGCCCCGCGGAGGACTGCGGACCCTGCACGCCCCCATCCGGCGCCTGTCGTGGATACAGCAGGAGATCCTGGCCCGCCTGGGGACTCTTCCAGCCAGGTTCCAGCCGCACCCGGCGGCGTTCGCCTACCGCAAGGGCCGCTCGGTCGTGGACTGCGCGGCCGTCCATCTGCGGGCCCACACAGTGATCCGCCTGGATGTCGCCGACTTCTTCGGGAGCATCAGGGAGCGGCATGTGCACGCGGCTCTGAAGGGCGCGTGGCCCCGCACGGCAGGTCCTGAGTACAGGATCGAACTCGTGGAGGGCGACGACGGCTCTCCGGAGATCGGCCTGCGCCGTGTCGGCCGTACCCTGGGTGCCTACACCACGGCCCGGCTGGTCACCGTCTCGCCACCCGAGTCGAACCACACCTGGCCGAACCGTGGCACCGGGCGCCGCGATGTGCGTCTGGAGGCCACCGGGCAGCGCTTCTCCGTCCGCCGGCCCACCCTCGTCCACCAGCACACCCACGAGGGCTTCCTGCCGCAGGGCGCACCCACCAGCGGGTACCTGTCGAACATGGTCATGCGCGACGTCGACGCGGTTCTCGCCCACAAGGCCGAGTCCTGGGGTCTGCGCTACACCCGCTACAGCGACGACCTGTACTTCTCCAGCCGTGGGCCCGTGCGCCCGGAGCGTGTGGACCGTCTCGTCACCGAGGTGAAGAGGGCCCTGGAGCCTCTGGGTATGAGGCTCAACGCGAAGAAGACTTACGTGGCTCGTCCCGGTGCCCGCAGGAGCGTTCTGGGCATCCTCGTCGACGGCTCCACGCCTCGCCTGACGCGCGCGTACAAGCGGCGCATCACCCTGCATGTGCGAGGAGCGGCGTCGTTCGGTGTCATGCAGCACTGCTATCACCAGAAGTTCGAAGATCTGGCGGAGCTGGACGCACATGTCACCGGGCTGCTGTCGTTCGCGCACATGGTCGAACCCCGGTGGGCCGGAGAGCAACTCGCGGCATGGAAGAGGCTGCGCGAGATTCCGCTGGAACACGAAGAACCGGTGATGACGCAGCACGGGCTGGACCTCTTGTTCGACGAGGAGGTCGACGTCTCGCAGGCGGACCTGGCCAAGGCCTCGATCGACGATCTCGTCCGTGGTGCCCAGCGCTACCGTTCGTCCGCCGATTACGTGCAGCTGCTCGACTTCGTGGGCCGCTTCAAGCGGTATGCCCCGTTCAATGCGATGGTGGTCCACATCCAGAGGCCGGGCGCTCGCTATGTCCTGTCCTCCGCGGAGTGGAAGTCGAAGTTCCTGCGGGTGCTCAGGCCCGGCGCCCAACCGCTGTTGATCTTCCAGCCCCGGGGGCCGTACATGCTCGTGTACGACGTCGGGGACACCGAAGCCCTTCCGGGAGCCCGGCCCCTGCCCAGGGAGGTGACCTCCCCGGTGGCGGTGACCTCCCGGGCCGGTGCGAAGAAGGTCGCCGAGGTCTGGCACCACACGGAGGCGAACCTGGCGCCCCTGGGAGTCAGGCTGACCCTCGTCGACCACGCGGCCTCCTCCTACGGGCGCACGTACCCGAGCAGGTCAGACGGTTTCGTCAGCCGTCCTGGCGGCAGGCCCGGGGACCGGCCGGAGAAGTACCCGATCCTCTTCGAGATCGAGGTCAACCGGAATCTGTCCCTGCTGGACCGGTACACCACGCTCGCCCACGAACTCGGCCACCTGTTCTGCGGACACCTCGGTGCAGGTCCTGGGGATGCCTGGCCCGACCGTCGGTGGCGGCCCCGCTCGGACGAGGAACGCATCGCGGCCCATGCCCGCGACGAGGTCGAAGCGGAGTCCATCGCCTACATGGTCCTCAAGCGGCTGGACCCGGATGTCCAGATGGGCGACTACATCACCGGACACCTCGGCCCCGACCAGCAGGTCCCCGACAGCGTCGCCCTCAACCTCACGTTCAGGGCCGCCGGCCTGATCATCGAGATGGGTCAGAAGCGCGTCCCGGCCGCCAAGCTCCAGAAGACGAAGAAGTGATCTCCAGGACAGCTCTGCGTGCCTTCTCGTCGGCTGCGGCGACGAGTCTCGTCCCACCACCATGGGTCCGGAAGTCCGCCGGAGACGTGCCCAGGAGGACTTCCGCCCTGCTCCACAGGTCTACGCCGGCACCGCGGGAAGCACGAACACCGAGCCGTCCCTGCCGCGGGCGATCTCGATCGCCACGTCTGTCGTACGGCTGTTGACGGTGACGCCACGTCCCAGCTGGTGGATCCGGTGTGCCGCGCCCATGAGGCGATCCACTTCACCGGTCGTGAAGACGGGCGCCCGCAAACCGCTCGGGCGTGCCAGCTCCAGTGCCGACAGGCGTACCAGGACACCAGCGATGCCCGACTCCATGTCGTCGAGGCTCTGCTGATCGCGCTTGAGTTCGCGGGTGAAGTTCTGGAACGGATTACCTTCGTCGCTCTGCGCGTGCTCGACGGCTTGGAGGATGATCACCCGCCGCTTCAGCGCGATGGCCAAGGACGCGAGTTCGATGTGGGTGCGGAACGTACCGCCATGGTCGTCGTCCACGCCGGGGAACGCCTTCGTCAGGGTGGCCAGTTCGACCGTCTCGCCGTCGCGGAACGCGTCGAGTGCGCCCTGCCACCGGGAAAGACGCCCGTCGGCCTTGCTCAGCGCCGTGTCGATGGCGTGCACCGCCGAGTCGAGCCCGAGGGAGACACCGAGCTTGCCCTGGTCGAGCAGAATGGCCGTGGCCTTGTCGACTGCGCCGCGGCAGCCGTCGAGTGCGCTGCGCTCGTCGTCGAGCCTGTCCTCCTGAAGGCTCTCAAGCAGCTCAGTGATGTGCTCGATGGCCTGCTGCCGCCTGCGGTCGGCGTGCGCGCTCACCCCAACCGCCACGGCCATGAGTACGAGCGGAGCCGCCACGGTGAGCGCCGTGCCGCCGGCGGCCACCGCACCGGCGGTCGCTCCGGCCCCGCCGGCCGTGCCCGCCGCTGCCGCGCCTCCGACGGGCACGAATTTCGCATGGGCGGCGATCTTTCCGCCGGAGTCGATGAGCGGACCGTAGATGCCTCCGGCCGCGCCCTTCGGCACCATCGAGCGGACGCACCCCTGCCCGAACTGGGCGGCGACCTTCGCCGGGATCACCATGCGGTACAGGTTCTCACCGGAGGCGGTTGCTCTGGCCGCCGTGAGAGAACTTCGCGTCGACTGCGTGATGAACTGCGACAGGTGCTGCGCCAGCGGGCTCGCGGCGTCGAGCGCGATGCCGCGACCCCGGTCGATCTTGTCCGGCAGCGGATGTACCTCAAGCGTAGCGATCGGCTCGTCGGCCAGAGCGGCCAGCACTCCGCGCAGTTCGGCGAGGCGTTCGCCCGTCAACGACTCACCTGCGGTCAGCCCCGGCACTCGGACGTCGGCGGTTGCCAGCGTCCACACCGGGACGGTCGCCCCGCGGTCCTCAGTCATCTTCTTCCCCTTGCGTTCTCGCAGCAGCCTACGTCCGACAGCGCACGGAATGGTCTCAACTCCGCATCTGAGCCCATCCATTCAGCCCTTCCAGATGCCGCGGAAGCCGGTTCCCCTGCCAGCCGACCACCAGCCGCTGCCGGGCGCGGGTGATCATCGCGTAGTACGCCATACGCAGGGTCGCCGACGTGGGATCGATGGCAGAGTCGGACTCCGCGTCGGCGATGACGACGGTGTCGAATTCGAGGCCCTTGACGCTGGCGCGGTGGACGACGACGACCCCGGGGCGGGCCAGGTCGAGGTCGCGGTAGCGGCCTGCGGAGGCTTCCGAGCTGTACAGCTGGGGTTCGTGGGCGAGGCCGGCGCGTTCCAGGCGACGCATCAGGTCGCCGCCTGTCGCCATGGAGTTGACGATGACGCCGAGGCGCTCATCCGGGAGCCTCACCGCCTTGATCACGATGTCGTCAGCGAGGTCCCTGGCGCTGGAGTAGTGCCGGATCAGTGGCAGGGTGCCGCTGCGGACGGGCATCCGGGGGATGGCTCCGCCGGTGCGGAAGTGTTCGGCGAGTGAGGCGATCTCTCGGGTGTTGCGGTGGTTGCCGGAGAGGTCGGCCCGCCCGGTGGATCGGCCGAGGGCGTCGCTGATCTCTGTGAGGGTGGAATTGGTGTCGGTGAGACGCTGGCACTCGTCGGCGAAGACCGACACCGACTCGGCAGCGAGGCGGACGAGCCGGTAGAACTCCGGAGAGACGTCCTGCCCCTCGTCGACGACAAGGTGGGGCGTGGTCGCGTCGTGTGTGCCGCGCATCCCGGCGGCCTGGCCGGTGAGGGCCGTCCAGTCGAACCAGCCGTCCTGGCTTCGCGGTATGCCGTCACCGAAGTGCTTCTGGATCCAGGCGTGAATGGTGGATGCCTCCACTGGGGCTCCAGGGACCGCGAGTCCCTTGAGCATGTCCCGCAAGAGCTGCCGCAGGAGGTTGGAACGCGACAGGAGCACAGTGGGGCGGCCGGTGAGCGCCAGGTGGACGGCACGATGCGCGGCGAGCAGGCTCTTCCCGCTGCCTGGTGGGCCGCTGACAACGTGGTTGCCGGTCAACGGCAGGGCATCCAGACAGTCGCGCTGGACCTGAGTGAGGCCGGGGTGGAGCACCAAGGTGCGGGCAGCGGTCATGGGTGTCATCCCTGGGCGATGGCGGCAGCGGACTCGCGGCTCGCGGTGAGGACTTCGGCGAAATAGCCGGGGACGCGGGCTGAGCCGACGACCAGGGCGCGGTCGAGAAGGGTGTTGCCTGTCTGGCAGCTGGTCTCGGGCAGCAGCGTGCAGGCGTGGCAGGCGGCCCGGTTGAGGTTGCCGAAGCCCTGGCCGGTGTGCTCGGCGCACAGCGGGTCGGCGGAGCACCAGGCGGCCGCCTCCAGCATGCGGATGAGCGTCTCGGCGAAGTGTGGTGCCTCGCCCTGGCGGACGAGGCCCCCGAGGGTCCCCTCCGCGTCACCGGCCGCCGTGTAGATCAGCAGCCCTCGCTGGCCGTGTTCGGGGCGGCCGTACACACGCTCTCGCAGGCTGGCCGTGGTGTAGCCGGAGTCGAAGGACAACTGGCGGATGAGCAGGTGAGCGACGGTGTGGAGGAGCAGGAAGCGGGGCGAGAGGTCGTCCCCGGTCGTCTCGGCGAGCTGCTCCTTGCGGAACGACGCGTCGAGGTCCGTATGGATCCCGCGGACGTGGGCCTGCACGCGCAGGTCGTTCTCCCAGGCGGTGAGACGCTGTTCGTCGAGGGAGAGGACGATGCCCTCGCCGTAGACCTCGGTCGCGGGGAGCCAGCGCAGTCGGCCACTCGTATCGGCGGGAACGAGGGTGCCGGCGGGCGAGCGGCGTCGGAAGCCGGTCAGTGCCCGCACCTCGCGGAGGCGGTCGGCGAGGATCATTCCGCCGATGTGCCCGTCGAGGGTGGCCCAGGGTTCCTCCTTTTCACCGTCGAGGCCGAGTCCGCCCCGCCGGACGGCGAATTCGGCGGTCGGTTCGGGAAGTAGGGAGGCATCGAAGGCGTACCACTCGTCGCGGCTGAGGTCGATGCTCCCGGCACGGGCGGACTCGGGCCGGCCGGGAGGCGTCGTGGCGGGGGCACCGGTGGCCTCCGCGACGAGCCGGTCGATGAGGCTGTCGGAGCAGTCGGTGTCCTCCTTGATCATGTCGCGGAAGACCGTGGCCCTGGGCGTGCCGAGCGCCCCGATCAGGTGCGTCCAGTATCCGTGGTCCAGGACGGCATCCGTCATGCTCCGCTCCGCCCGCGGGGCTTCGGCGGTCCGGGGTATGTCGAGTGCCGAATGGACGACCGGATAGTAGACGTTGCCGGCGGTGCGCTGCACGACGTGCACCTGCTGACCGCAGGGAGTCCGGGCATCCCGGTGCTGCCAGGGGTTGCGGCCCGAGCAGCGTCCGCTCTGGGGACCGAGGATGTCGAGCAGGCCACGTTCGGCACCGCAGGGCTTTCCGCTCCGCCCGGTGGCTCCGCATCGCACCGACAGTGCTTCGAGCCCGGAGGCGCGGTCGGCGACGCGGAAGCTGAGCCGGCCGGCCTTCCAGGCGTGCTTCGACTCGGAGCAGGCGTCCCGCTGTTCGGGCGGGAGCTTGGAGTGGGCCCAGTACCACCAGTCGACGTCGTCGAGGTGCCCGTCGGGGCAGATCCGGATGAACCGCATCGGGGTGAGGCGGGGCCCGGCAGCGCAGGACATGCACGCGGGCGGCTCGCCCGGCTTCTCGTTCTCGCGCAGGAAGCGGACCATGGTCCGGCAGGAGCCGCAGAACAGCCAGCCGGGGAAGCGCACATAGGGGACGCCAGGACGGTCGGCACTGTCGTAGCGATCGTTGAGCGTGTGCGGCGCGGCGAAGAAGCCCGTCACGCCGAGGCGGGCTGCGAGCCGTTCCGACGGGACGGGGGTTTTCAGCCTCGGCCAGTGCTCGATGCCGGCGGCGACGAAGGACTCGCCCTGGACGTCGAGTACCGCGCCCACACCGAACGGCAGCACGGTCTGCGCCTGGCGGACCCGGAGTCTGCGCTTCACTTCCCTGCTCCCGTCACGGTGATCTGGCACTCGCGGTCCACGCTGCGCATGGAGTTGGGGGTCTCCCACAGGCCGTATCGCTGCTCGAAGGCCTTGAGCAGGTTGTGCTGGCCCTTGCCCTGGCTGCGGTAGTAGAGGTCCTTGCCGTCGGCGGCGGCGGTGCCGGCCTGCCGGCACCAGTCGTCCAGCAGGTAGCCGAGTTCTGCTCGTACGTCGGCGCGTACGGCGTCGGCGTCAACCCCCGTGGAACCGGATTCGGCGACCGCGGCCCGCTCTGCGAGGCCATCGGCGATCCGTCCCGCCGCTTCCTTGTGGACGGCGATCCGTCCGGCCTGGTTCTCGGCCCCCAGGCCGAGTCCGTGGCGTACCAGGATGACGAGCGCCGCGTGCAGGGCGCGGCGGCGTGCGGGCGGGGCCCAGGGGGTGACGCTGGCCGGCTCGACATAGCGGTACAGGGCCCGGTGGTAATCCGTGAAGGTCTCGTAGTGGGACCGGTCGCGCGGGCGGCTGGCGTTGAAGTAGGTGACGACGAGTCCGGGCACGTGGTGGCGGCCGACGCGGCTGGTGGCCTGGATGTACTCGGCGGTGGTCTTGGGCTGGCCCTGCATGAGCATGTAGGCGAGCCGCTTCACGTCGATGCCGACGGAGAGCATGTTGGTGCAGGGCAGGAACGACACCGACCGGAGGTCCGTCCAGGGCTTTTCGAGGCGGTCGAGGAGGATGGGCTGATCGGCACGCTTCACGCTGCTGTCGAGTTGCTGCACCTGCTCGCCGACCAGCTCCCGCGTGCCCGAACCCTCGTCGAGGCCGCGGAGCTGGGCGGGGATGTCGTCGCCGGCCGCGGTGACGGTACGGCCGAGTTCACGCAGGCTGTGATGGTAGGCGACGAGGGTCCAGTAGTCGTCACGGTGTTCCTCGGGCAGTTGGTGGACGCCCTGGAGCATGGCCGCCGTGGTGGTCACGGCCCCTCGGCCGGCGGTGTGGCCCTGAGCCATGACGCCGAGGTAGAGGCGGCCGGTGCGGTCGGTGTCGGGGACGGCGAAGAAGCTGTCCCGGGCGTCTGGCCCGGACGGCGGGAACAGCTGGACGTCCCGGTGGTGCAGGGCCCGGACCTGTTCGGCGGAGCGCCGGATGGTGGCCGTGGCAGCGACGATCTTGGGCGGGCGGCGGTCCGGAGCGGTGCACAGCTCCAGGATGGCTGCCTCGTACAGCCCGACGGTGGTGCCGAGCGGCCCGGTGAGCAGGTGCAGCTCGTCCTGGATGATCAGGGACGGTGGCGGGTTGCCGGTGCCCGCGCCGAAGAGGCGTCCGGAGTCGGGCTCCCAGGCGAGCCGGGCGAACTTGTCGACGGTGCCAAGGACGAAGGTGGGCGGATCCTCGTAGAGGTGCTGGTCCACGACGGCGACGGGCAGGACGTCGTGGAATGCGCACTCGTCACGGGTGCAGTGGAAGGCGAACCGGTCCGTCTCGGCGCGGACTCCGTAGTCGGAGCGCACCCCGGACCAGGTCGGCGGCAGAATGCGGGTGCCGCACCACGGGCAGCGGTCGAGGATGAAGACGTCTTCGGGGTGGCTGGCCTCTCGCTGCTCGTCGAAGGCGGTCTTGGCGCTCTCGTACCTGTTCGGAGTGGTGGTGTCTCCGACCCAGAGGCCGATGGTGATGGGCGCCTCGCCGAGGCCGAGTCCGGGTTCGGTGCGGCGGAGGTGCTCCAGGGCGCAGATCGTGGTGGCGGCGCGCTGGAACTGCTGGGTGGTGAGCAGACTGAGGGTGTAGCGGCTGAGCACGGTGGTCCCGTCGCCTTCACCGCGGATCCGGCGCAGGGCGATGGTGAAGGCTGCCAGCAGCAGATACGCCTCGGTCTTGCCACCACCGGTGGGGAACCAGATCAGGTCGGTGGTCTCGCGGTCCCGATGCCCGGGATCGGCGACACCGTCGAGGGCGAGAAGGAAGAAGGCGAGCTGGAAAGGGCGCCAGGCGGCCTCGGGGTCGACGGCCGGGTCCAGGGCCACGACATCGGAGCGGCGCCATCTCTGCCCGGCCTGGTCGGGGGCGGAGTGCCGCATCTGTAACAGCATGGTCCGCTGGGCGATCCGGAAGGCGTCGAGGAGTTCAGGACGGCCGGGGTCGCACAAGGTGCGCACGCCCGCTTCGATGCGGGTGACGGCCCGGCGGACGCGGTCGAGAATCCGGTCGGCCGCCTCCTGACCCCACTCCGGCACCCGCACCGACCGCTGGCCCACGTACCAGGCGTGGTAGCTGGCAGCGAACTCATGCAGTCCTTCGCGGAGTTGGCCTCGGTCGACAGCCGGGTCGGCCAGATGGGCCAACGTGAGAACCGGGGAGTCGAGCGGGCCGCCGGCTCGGATGGCGGGCACCTCGGAGCGCGGCAGGACGTCACAGCTGAGGAGTTCGACGGCGCCGTTCTCATCGTGGTCCTCGCGGACGGCACATCCGTGGCCGACAGCGTGGGTGACGACGTGGCGGTACTGCAGACGCAGTTCTCGCTCCTCGGGATCACGGCTGGCCAGCCGGACACTCGGGTAGGGCAGCACGGCGCCGCCGACGGGGCGGACGCTGAGCCGGCACTGGAAGAGCATGTCGTCCCAGTGAGGCGTCTTGTCGTCGGCGCCGCCGTCGTGGGCGTTGTTGACCAGGGACACCGTGAGAAGGGTGCCCACGCCGTAGGAACGCCGCGTAATTTGGATCGTCGCGCGGGCGCGGTGGTCGCCGAAGACGGGGACCTCCTTGACCTCGGGGCCGACCGTGTGGATCTCGGGCTCCAGAGCGACGCGCTTCCAGCGCCGTCCGCGCCCGGCCCCGCTGCGCTGCGTCTCGTAGTGGGCGGCGGCGCAGGTCACCTCGACGCGTACCGCGTCGGTGTAGAAGCTGACGCCGAGAGACGCGGGGAGCCAACTGTTGGCTTCGGGCAGGAAATCGAGAGCAGGGTCCACGTCGGGGGCGTCGCGCTCGGTGCCAGGTGCCTCCGGATCGTCCGCGGCAGGGTCGAGCCGTCGCCGACGGTCCGCCTCCTGCGGGTAGAGCGTGCCCATCAGGTACTGACGGTCCGGCGGCGCGTCGAGCACCTCGTCGTCGGCGCCGGCGGGGCCTACGAGCTGGCGGGTGAGGTAGTCGACCAGCTCTTGGCGCGGGTCCATGTGCGGGTTCCTTCGGATCGGATCAGGTGCGCCGTCGACTCAAATGTGGGACGGCATTTCTTGGTACGGATCAGCGGGTCACCGAACGCGGATCGGTGGCCGACGAGCCGGGCCGGCTGGTTGTCTGATCCTGCGCGCCTCCTCCACCTCGGCAAAGGTGAGACCGCTGACGTAGGCCACGTTGTCCACCGTCAGGGCACGGCCTTCACCCGAAAGCCTGCGCTCGGCCTTGGCCACCTTGCCGACCCGTTCGCGGACGTCCTTGGGCAGCCGCACCAGAGGGCTTTCGTCAGCGATGGCCTGAACGATGGCCTTCTCTATGCACGCAGTCGCGTAGGTCGCGAACTTGTTGCCTCTGGTGGCGTCGAATCTGCGGACCGCGCCGAGCAGTCCGATGCTTCCGTGCTGGACAAGGTCCTCGATGTCCAGTTTGCGCCCCCGGTGACCCTGCGCGATCCTCCGCACGAGCCGCTGGTTGTGCAGAGCGAGACACTCGTAAGCGCGCCGGCGCTCGCTGTCGTGCGGCAGCGCCGCGATCTCGCCCTCCGGGACATCGCGACTGAGGTCGGTGCCGCCGCGGAGGAGAACGGCGAGGCCGACTTCCTCGTCCGCCTTCAGCACCACCCTGCTCACCTCCCTGCGCCACCGGTCTTCGTCCAGGACGGCTCGGGCGGCCCGGACAGCATCGACGAGTCCGGCGTCCAGGGGAGAGAAAGCAGCGGATCGGGCTTCGCGCCTCCGCCCGGCCGGGGGCGTCGTCGTCGCCCCGCCTGATGACGTCGCACGTGCCGAGCGGGCCGTCACGCCACCGATCGGCACGTGGGCGACCGCGCTGGGCAGACCCGGACGGTTGACCGGAAAGTCCACAGCCAGTTCCCGCGCTTCGCCGGGAGCGAGCCCATGGAGCCGCACGACGCCCTCGTGGGCCAGCTTGCCGACCTTCCCTTCGGCGTCGGCATAGCGGGCCAGCATACGTCGGGCCTGAGCCAGTCGAGCGGCCGCTTCTGTGGGGCCGGGTAAAGGCCCGGGTGTCACGCTCCCATGCCCCCTCGGTCGAGGAGCGGGGGCATCGCTCCGGGCGGTTGACGCGGCGGCAGAATCCGCGACGGCCCCTCCGTACCGCTTCCGGCCCGTACGCTGCAGACGCAGGCCCACGGCGGCAAGCCCGTCGCGCAGCCTTCGCTGCTGCTCAAGGCTCGTGAGCCCGAGCCTGTCCGCCTCCAGGGCGAAGGCCCGGTGACTCACGATCCCCGAGCGGGACGCGGACCGCCTCAGCCTCTCGATCACTGACGGCAGTTGCGCCTCGATCACCCGCCGCCTGACCTCGGTCGTCGGCTTCCCACCCATAGTGCCCCCCACCTGAGCGCTTGAGCACCGACCTTCCGAAATGACTCGGCCGGGCACAAACAGACTCTAGAGCCGACACGTTTACACCGTCAACGCGTTCACCTTGATCATCAGTCGCTTGTTGCGGTCACTTGACGACGTCAACAGGTAGGGTAAGAGGGTCGTTGCAGGCCTCGCGCAGGTTTCGGAAGGTCGCCGTGTCCCAATCTGAACTCCTCTCCGGTGCACCCGAGTTCCGGGTCCAGTTGCCCAAGGACGGCGGTGAGGCGCGAGGGCATCTGCTCGCCGAGTTCGGTGGCAACGGGACGCACAAGTTCCTCCTGCGGGAGGGTTCCCTGGTGGTCGCCGAGGCGTGGCCCGGGCTCGGCGACCACGCTCGTGGTCACCGCGAGGCCCTGAGGGCGAGCGGCACCTTCGTGGACGCACCCCCCGTGGGAGGCGAACCACAGACCGCGCACCGGTGGCTGGTGACACGGGACGTCGAGTGCAACTCGTCGTCCGCCGCCGCCGCGCTCGTCTACGGATACGCCGCGTCCGGCCCCGAATCCTGGCGTACCGCAGAAGGACATCCGCTCGCCGACTACCTGTCAACCGGCTGGCGGGCGCCCCGGAAGGCCTGGCTGGTGCGGGGCTCCAACGTCTCCGGGCGCAACCTGGTACGGCAGTTGTGGCTCGAGGAGGGGATCATCTCGCTCGCCGCCGCGCATCTGCCGCCCCTGGAGGAGACGGATCCGACGAAAAGCACACTGCGTCGATTCGTGGAGGACGGCTACGAGGGCGCGGCCTCCTACAGCCAGAAGCGCGGTCTTGTCGACGAACTGCACGCCTTTCTGACGCAGATGCGCGCCGGGGACACCGTGGCCACCATCGGCGACGGGCGACTCCACATCGGTCGGATCACCGAAAGGGCGGTGCAGACCTCGTCGCCGGGCGGCCTGTCCAATCTGCGCAGGAGCGTCTCCTGGCTGCCAGGGAGCCATGCGTACGAGGAGCTTCCGGAGGAGGTCCAGCAGAAGCTGTCCGTCCAGCACGATGTGGTGGACCTCACCGGCGTGCTGGACGCTCTCGACGTCCTCACCGGGCAGACCGATCCCGGATCTCCCACCGTTTCCGGCGGCAGCGGCGAGGAGTCCGCCATGGAATGGCAGACGCCACGGGAGCTGTGGCTCCCGGAGATCAGCGAGGCACTCGCAACCGAGCTCCTCGTCCATGACCACGCCTGGCTGCAGGAGATGCGTGAACTCCTCGTCGACGAGAAGCAACTGGTCTTCTACGGCCCACCGGGTACCGGCAAAACCTATCTGGCGCTCAAGCTGGCCGAGTACCTCGGTGGCGGTCCGGAACAGGTCAAGATCGTTCAGTTCCATCCCTCGTACGCCTACGAGGACTTCTTCGAGGGGTTCCGTCCAGTGGAGGACCCGGAGACCAGGGAGGTGGCCTTCCGGCTGACGGCAGGCCCCCTCCGCGAGCTCGCCGATCTCGCCTCGCGTGAGGGCAACCGGCACATCCCGCACTTCCTGATCATCGACGAGATCAACCGTGCCAACCTTGCGAAGGTTTTCGGCGAGCTGTACTTCCTCCTGGAATACCGGGACCGGTCCGTCCGCCTCACCTACTCCGGGGACGACTTCCCCCTGCCGCCCAACCTTTTCGTCATCGGCACCATGAACACCGCCGACCGTTCGATCGCCCTCGTGGACGCCGCGATGCGCCGCCGCTTCGCCTTCGTGGAGCTGTCCCCACGCGCCGAGCCGACAGCCGGGCTGCTCGCCCGCTGGCTACGGCGGGAGGGCCGGGACCAGGAGCCTGCACGCCTTCTGGACGCGCTCAACGCGCTGATCCAGGACGCCGACTTCGCCATCGGGCCCTCGTATCTGATGAAGCCGGGCGTGTATCGTGACGGCGGCCTCGCAAGGACCTGGCGTACCAAGATCCTGCCGCTGCTGGAGGAGTACCACTACGGCGAGGGCCTCGACGTCCCCGGCCGCTACGGCCTCGACTCGCTGCGCAAGCGGCTTCCGTGACGACTGTGCCGAGTACCGCCCTGCCAGGGGCACCCGCTCCCGTGGCCGAGGTATCGCTGCGTGAGTACGGGCCGGCCGTCTCCGTGGAGCTGAGTGCGGCGACCGGACGGTCCCTGGCCGCCTCAGGCATCCTCCTGAGCGTGACCCCCGATCCAGGCCGGAGCGGGCACTGGCTGCTGAGGGCCGGTAGTCGGGTCGGAGCTGTGCGTACGCCCGGTGGACCGGTCGTACGCATCATGCCCAAAACTCCTGTGGCCAGGCTGTTCTTCCTTCTCGGGTACAGCCTCGACCCGGGGCGTGCCTGGCGTGAGGGCGGCGAGGGCGCCGTGGACACCGGCGTGTACGACGACGTCGTGCCCGCGCTCGCGCACGCTGTGGAGCGTCAGATCGACCGGGCCTTGAGGCTGGGCGTCCTGCAAGGCTACCGACGGGTGGAGGAGTCCGCACTGGTCGTGCGCGGGCGCCTGCGCGAGGCCGAACAGATCCGGCGTCACTTCGGCCGCACGCCGCCGGTGGAGATCGCCTACGACGCCTACACCGCCGACATCGCCGAGAACCGCATCCTGCGCGCCGCCACCGAGCGGTTGCTGCGACTTCCGGATATACCCGGTGTCGTCCGGCGGCGTCTGGCCCACCAGCGCGTACGGCTGGCCGACGCCCAGGCCCTGACACGTGGGCAGGAGATGCCGAGTTGGCAGCCGTCCCGCCTCAACTTCCGTTACCAGCCGGCGCTGCGGCTCGCCGAGGCCGTGTTGCGCGACATGTCACCGGAGCACCGGGCCCCGGAGGCCGATCCGCTCGCTGTGGACGGATTTCTCCTCGACATGAACAAGCTGTTCGAGGACTTCGTCACCACCGCCCTGCGCGAGGCACTCCGAGGACGCGGCCTGACGGCCCACTTGCAGGACACCCACCACCTGGACCGCGCGGGGCTCGTCCGCGTACGCCCCGACCTCGTCGTCCGCGACGGTGACGGTCGCACTCCGGTCGCGGTCGTCGATGCCAAGTACAAAGTGGCGAAGGCGGACGGGCAACTCAACGCCGACCTCTACCAGGCGCTCACCTATGCCACCGTCCTCGGCCTGCGCGAGGCCCATCTGGTGTACGCGTCCGGGCGGCGGCCTGAGCGCACACACCATGTGCAGGGTACGGCGACCGGGCCGGACGACCTGGGGATCCGGCTCCATCAGCACAGCCTCGATCTCGCCCACGAACCGGGACGGCTTCTCGCATCCGTGGAGCAGATCGCCTCGCGGCTGGGCAGAGACCCCTCCAACCCGTGATCATGAATCCGTGCGGCGGAAAGGAAGAAACCCATGCCCCGGCTCGCCTTCACGCAGAGCTTCTGGGACGGCTACGACACCCTGGAGAAGCCGATCCGAACCGGCGTGCGCAAGGCCATGGCGAAATTCCATGCCCTGAGTGTCGCCGAACTCAACGCGGACAAGGGTCTGCACCTGGAGTCCGTGGAGAACGCCCGGGACCCGAGGATGCGCACCATACGCATCACCGACTTCTGGCGGGGCGTCGTCCTCGCCCCCGATGACGGCAGTGACACGTTCCTGCTGGTCAATGTCCTGCCGCACAACGACGCCTACACCTGGGCGGCCAAGCGTATCTACAGCGCGAACTCCGCCACCCGGGCCCTCGAGGTGCGTGACGCCGTCGCCCTGGACCAGCTGACGCCGCTGTACGAGACAGCGGCACGCACCGCTCCCCAGCTGCTGTTCGCCGATGTCTCCGACGGCACTCTGCGCGAACTCGGCATCGATGACCAGGTCCTGCGCGCCGCACGTTCGCTGGCGGACAAGGCGCAACTGGACGCGTTCGCCACACTCCTGCCGGAGGACCAGCTGGAGGTGCTCCAGTACCTGGCCGAGGGGTTCAGCCCGGAAGAGGTCTACCGGGACGTCGTGGTCGTCCGCCGGCCGGCCGACGCACCGGCCGAGCCCGTCGAGGACCTCGCCACGGTGATCGCCAACACCTCCGCACGCATCCGGCTTGTCACCGGTGCGCAGGAGCTGGAGGAAATGCTGGAGAAGCCGTTCGCGGCATGGCGGGTCTTCCTGCACCCCTCCCAGCGCCGTGTCGCCTACCGTGCCTCGCACAGCGGTCCCGTCCAGGTCACCGGCGGCCCCGGCACCGGCAAGACCGTGGCCGCCCTGCACCGGGTCAAGCACCTGCTCGGCCGCTCCGACGACGGCCGAATCCTGCTCACCACGTACACGAACGCACTCGCCGCGGGCCTGCGGGACGTGCTCGGCCTGCTCCTCGACGAGGACGAGGCGCTGCTGCGGCGCGTGGATGTGACCACCGTCGACGCGTTCGCCAACGGCGTGGTCCGCACCGAATCCGCCACCGCCCCCAAACCGATCGGGGACCGGGACCAGCGCCAGTTGTGGGAGAAGGCGGTCAAACAGCTCGGCCTGACCTGCACCGCTCGCTTCCTGGCCCAGGAGTACCGCCACGTCGTCCTCGGCCAGGACCTCCGCGACATGGACGCCTACCTCGCCGCGAGCCGCCGGGGCCGGGGCACCGGCCTCGGCCCCGCGCGCCGGCGCGAGGTGTGGAGCGGCGTGCAGCGCTTCGAACAGTTCCTGCGGGATCGCGGTGCGACCACACACCTGCGGGTCTGCGCGCGTGCGGCCGATCTCCTCGGCGGCCGGCAGGCCCCGTACGCCCATGTCGTGGTCGACGAGGCGCAGGACCTCCATCCAGCGCAGTGGCGTGTGCTGCGCGCTGCGGTCTCCCCCGGTCCGGACGACATGTTCGTCACCGGAGATCCGCATCAGCGGATCTACGACTCCCGGGTGTCCCTCGGTTCCCTGGGAGTCACCACGACCGGCCGGAGCTTCCGACTGCGCGTCAACTACCGTTCCACGGAAGAGATCCTCGCCTGGTCCGCCCGGCTGCTCACTCCTGTTTCCGTCGACACACTGGAGGGTGAGGGAACGGACTCGCTGGCCGGGTACCGCTCGCTGCTCCACGGGCGCAGCCCTCAGGTCCAGGGGCACGCCACCCGGCAGGAAGAGGCCGAGAGCCTCGTGGATCGGGTCCGAGCACTGCTCGACGCGGGACTGGCACCACACGAGATCGGCGTGTGTGCCCGCTTCAACCTCTTCCTGGATGCCGCCGAGGACAAGCTTAAGGCCGCCGGCATCCCGGTACTTCGGATCAGAGGTCAGGCCGCACGGCAGGCCGAGGGTGTACGGCTGGCGACGATGCACGCGATGAAGGGGCTGGAATTCCGGGCCGTGGCCGTGCTCGGAGCTGCCGAGGGCAGCGTGCCCTTCGCCCGTGAGATCACCCCACGTGAGGCTGATCCGCTCCAGCACGAAGCCGACCTGCTCCGGGAGCGGTGCCTGCTCTTCGTCGCGTGCACACGAGCCCGTGAAATCCTGAGCGTGACATGGAGCGGGGCCGCGAGCCCGTTCCTTCCGAACACCACCTGAGCGATTCCGCGATCCCCCCGCTCCTGCGCGTAATCGTTACTCGGGCGCGCAGGCGCATGGGCGCATGGTCACTCCTCCGGTGCCAGGGCGCCCGTCGCGAGTCCGTCCCGGGCGACCTCCGCGAGTTGGCGACTCAGCTCGTCGACCTTGCGCATGCCTTCCTCGAACGCGGTCAGGGTCCGAAAGGCGGAGCCGTACCGGCGCTGATCGTCGATGCCCATGCGGGGGATGCGTGCACCCTTGCCGTCGAAGCGGTAGGTCCCGCTCGCGCTCGTGGTCCTGCGGGCGTTGGCGGAGCTGCGCAGGAAACCTTGCAGATAGTCCGTGTCGAGCTGGTCGCTGGCCGAGACCGGCTCCTGCCCCTCGTAGGTCACGAGTCCCGCACGTGCGAGATCCGCGACGCTGGTGGTGGCACCGTCCAGCGAGCCCGGCCCGTCACCTGCGGAGAGCACGGGCGGCAGGGCGGCCAGCCGCCGGATCTGGTTCTCCAGTTCCTTGCGCAGAGCAGCGTACTCACCGGGGTAGTCACGGTGCCGGGGCCGGAGATGACTCCCTGGTGTGAGGTCGACGGTGTCATCGAGGAGTTCGATGAGGGGGACGTCGGCCACCTGGTCCCTGCGCGGTTTCAGATCCCCGTCGGGGCTGTTGTCCGTCAGGTCGACCATGCGCACGGTGCGGTGGGTGTCAGCGGCTCCTGTGTGCTCGGGTCTTTCCAGGCACCATAGATGGACGGGCAGGGCGTGCGAGGTCGCTGTGCCAGGCGGCAGAGCGACAACCTGGCGCACGATGCCCCTGCGTACGAGCTCCGCCCGGATGCGGCGGCCAGCCCTGCGATAGGCGACAGAAGCAGGCATGACCATGAGAACGTGGCCCCCTGGCGCGGTATGTGCGTAGGCGTGCTGGAGCCAGGCGAGCTCGCCCTCGGCCTTGGACGGGGTACCGAGGTCCCAACGGGAGTCGAGTAGCAGTTCCTCTCTCCCCCACTCGGTCACGCCGGACGGAGGGTCGCAGACGACCAGGTCGACCTTGAGGTCTGGCCATACGTCCGCCCGCAGCGAGTCACCGGCCACGATGTGCACGTCTGAACGCCCCAGCAGGTCCGCGCGGAGCTGCGCGAATCGGGCACTGTCGACATCCAGCTCCTGGCCGTGGCACCGCGTGGCCGCAGGGGCGACGGACAGGAGCAACACACCGATTCCGCAGGCGGGATCGAAGACTGCGGCGTCGGGTGCAAGTCGGGGAGCGAAGTGGCGCACCGCGCGCACCACCCGCTCCGATGTCACCTGATCGGAACCTGCACGCCGGGCGGAGTCCATGAACCGCTCGGCCAGTCCGTTCACGACATCGGCAGTTGGTTCGCCACGGACGAGCCCTTGTACGCGGGTGGCGATGCCCTCAGGTACTTCGGATCCCGCTTCACCGGCGAGCACCTCGGCGACTTGCGCCAGGCCGGCGATCATCTGCTCCCCGTACACGGCACGCATGGCCTGCCACAACTCGACCTCGGGCGAGACCTCTTGCCCCTTGCGCTGCTTGTCCAGCCACTCCTGGACTTCCGCCAGCGCGTAGAGCGGGCTGTTCGCGCCACCTCCTACGGGCGTGGGGAAGTCGCCGTAGCGCCGACGCCAGTTGGAAACAGCAGCTCGGGTTACGCCGGCCAGCCGAGCGATCTCGGCGCCGGTGACCAGTGGTCCGACCGATGAAGCGGCAGTGTCCGTCATGACCCCAGCGTACACGGATATCCCATCACCCTCTAGAGTGACTACGTTGACAACGTACACACTCTGCAACATTATGGATCCGTGTACCGATCCCGCGCTGAATCGGTGCGCCTCGACCCGCGCCGCAGCCCCTGCCCTCCATGGAGGCAACCCTCTTGACCTCGCACACCGCGGTTCGCACCGTGTACCGACTGTCCGGTGTCGCCCCCACCGAGGAGGCCATACTGTCCGCCCTCGACCTTGCGCTCCTGGACGGACTTGGCGCTGAGTTGCATGCACCCGAGGTGCTGAACACTCCAGCCGTGTACATCACCTGCGGAATGGAACGCGCCGAGGCCCCTTGGTGCGGCTCCATGTCACGCACCACCGGCATCACGGTCAGCGAGAGCGTCCGCCGTACCGCTGCCTTGCTCCTGCTCGCCGTCGATGACGCGGTGTACGCCATAGGCTGCGACCAGGGGTACCGGCTGATCCCCGAGCACCTCAAGGACAAGCGGTTCGGTCTCTCCTTCGCCATCCGCCAGATGGACCCGAACATGATCCGCGGCGCCGTATCGAGGTCACTCGGGCGGGCGCGCACCGACATCTCGCTGGTTCCGGGAGGTGCTCCGGTTCCGCTGCTGGGCATTCGTGATCACTCCCGCATCGTGCGAAGTCTCGGCGGCTACCTCGACGACCTGCCACTCACCCGGTCGCGTTACAAGCGTGGAAGGGCGGTCAGCGCCCAGGGAGGCTGCGGACTGAGGATCGCTCTCGGCGTCGAGCCCGATGCCTTGATCTCCGACCTGCGTACGATCGCGAGGATCTGCCGTGAGGACATCCCGCACCAGGAGCTGGAGTTCGTCGACCACATCGTTCCGGTCACCGACACGATGACTCTCGACGAACTCGATCAGGGCTTCGACGAGCGCCTCGGCGGGCGCGCCGAGGCGCTCGTCTCCGTCTCCGTCCCCTCCGAACACCACGTGGCGTACGGGGACGCCACGACGTATCGGACGCAGATCAACAGTCCGGGCGCCCTGGTCTCCGGCGACTTCGACCTCGGTTACACGCTCACCCGGGCGCGACTGGCGCCCCCCGGCCGACGCCTCAAGGCGCTGCGCGACGGAACAGTGACGCTGGCCAGGGACCGTCGCGCGGGAGTCACCGACACGCTCGCCGTCACCAGCGCGTTGAGCTGGCTGGAGACCAGCATGTCACTCGGCCCCAAGCGGTTCTTCCTGATGGAAGGCGAGTGGTACGAGGCAGGAGCCGCCTACGTAGAGGAATGCCGTGCCACAGTACGAGCCCTGTTCTCGCCCACCCCGTCCGTGTCCCTTCCGTCCTGGTCGGACGGGGAGACCGAGAACACCTACAACAACAGGGTGGCCGATGACCGGCCTGGCTGGCTCTGTCTCGACACCAAGAACGTCCCCAACCCGCTTCGCCCACGGGACCAGGTCGAGATCTGCGACCTCCTCACTCCGGACGGCACCCTGATCCTCGTCAAGCGCGCGGGGGGATCCGGCCCGCTGAGCCATCTCTTCAGCCAGGCCAGGGTGGCGGTGGAACTGCTCCAGGAGTCCCCTCAGGTCCGGGCGGACTTCACCGCGAAGGTGGGGCGGCTGAGCGGCGGAGCGCTGGTACTTCCGGAGGACTACACGCCGCGGCGGATCGTCCTGGCGATGCAGCTCAAGAATCGCGACGGCCTCACTCCGGAGTCCGTATTCGGCTTCTCGCAGATCACCATGGCCCAGACCGCGAAGGCACTTGCAGCACGTGGGGTGACGGTCGAGGTGGTCGACATCCCTGAGGGCGGCGCCAGCCCCTGTCCTCCGCCTTCATCTCGGGCGGCCGGCGATGTGCGGGTGCCCGCACAGTTCTGCGGGCCGGTGTCGTGATGCATGTACGGGCGCACGGGCAGCCTCCATCTCTGCCTGCCCGGACTTCTATGACCCGCTCATCAGCGCGCCTTGGGCTTGCCGGCCTGTGACTGCCACTGACCTGCTGCGCTGACCGATCTGCACTGTCATGGGATTCCCGGGACTCGTCTGGGGCTTCGACTACCAACTGTCATGAAAATGCGACAACTGGCGACAATTCATGCAGGTCAGCGACCAAGCCCTCCTCATCGTGGCGGGTCGCCGCGCCGGCGGGTCTCTTCCGGGACATCTGACGGGAGAGGTGGTGTGCCCCTTGGAGGCAAGGGGCACCTGAGTGCCCGTCAGCTTTTACGGAGGGTTGTCGCCGAAGCGGCCTCGCAACGTCGGTGTCGTTACGTTCGAAGACGAGTGGCCGCAGCTCACATCAGATGCACGGGATCGCCGGTCCGCACAGATGCGACTCAATGCAGCCGGGACAACACCGAGCCGCGCAGGCGGCTGGGAAGCGCGATCGCCGCCGGAGCCGCCTCGTGGAACCGGAACGTCAGCAACGTCAGTCTCGTCGAAGCCGCACCCGGCACCCGGCACCCGGGCCGAGAAACAGATCATCGCCATCGGTGGCTGGCCGCAGGCGACACTCGGACCGGTGCGCCCGGGTGGCCAGGTGCGTGTCGAACTCGGCAGCCAGGCGGTGTCCGACGGGTATGACAAGACCCGCATCGCCACCCACGAAATGGGGCACAGCTGGGCCTGCCCGGCACAAGGCCCGGCCCGTGCTCCCAGCCGATGTCAGGGTCGGCCGCGGGCGCCAGTTGCACGAACGCGGTTCCGAACGCGACTGAACGATCCCGCGTCGAGTCCGCCCACGCCGGCGGCCTCGCCCCGCTCGTTCCCGCCGACGGCCGCACTCCGGTGGACGCGCCTCAGCCGGCGGGACGACCATCGTGCGAGGGGCCCGGCCCACTCCGTGCGGCCGGACACCTCGCGCGCGCCGGATCACACCGCTGTCGCCCGATCCGGGTCGTCAAGGGGGGTGTTGACCCTCAGCCACCGGTAGCCGTACGGGTCCAGCGGGACATCGACGAGGCCGGCGGCCGCCGACTTGAGGGTGTCACCGGTGAAGACATCGGTGAGCAGCCGGCCGCCCCTCAGTCCCGGGACCTCGACGGAGGCGGTGACGGACCGTTCGGAGAAATTGTGCAGCACGAGCACCGCGCCGCCCTCCAGCGAACTGAGGTGGGCCAGCACGCCCGGATCGTCCGCGTCGATGACCCGGTAGTCGCCCCAGGCCAGCTCGGGGGCCTCCCGGTAGCGTTCGATCAGCGTCCGCATCCGGCCCAGCGGCGAAGCCGGGTCGTGCGTCTGGTCGTGCGCGTTGACCTTCGCCGGGCCGAACGCACCCGTCACGACGGGATTGGGCAGCTCCACTCCCTCCCCCGCGGTGAAACCGCCACTCTTGTCGGGCGTCCACTGCATCGGGGTGCGGACGGCCTGCCGGCCCTCGGCGGCGAGGTTCTCGCCCATGCCTATCTCCTCGCCGTAGAACAGCACCGGTGTGCCGGGCAGGGAGAAGAGCAGGCTGTACGCCAGTTCCACGCGCCGCCGGTCGCCGTCGACCATCGGCGGCAGGCGGCGGCGCAGGCCCCGGTCGTAGAGCTGCATGTCCTTGTCGGGGCCGAAGGCGGCGAACACCTCGGCGCGCTCGTCGTCGTCGAGTTTGTCGAGCGTGAGCTCGTCGTGGTTGCGGACGAACGTCGCCCAGTGCGCGTCGCGGGGCGCCGCCGGGCGCTCCCGGAGAGCCGCCGCCAGAGGGGCCGCCTCGCCCCGCGCCATCGACAGGTACATCTGCTGCATACCGATGAAGTCGAAGCACATGGTCAGCTCGTCACCACGGGAGGACTCCGAGTCGCCGAAGAACTTCGCGGTGTCCGGGTAGGGCAAATTCACCTCGCCCAGCAGCACCGCGTCACCGCTGCGACGTCCGAGGAAGGCCCGCAGGTCGGCGAGGTACTCGTGCGGGTCGGGCAGCTGGTCCGCGTCCTCCTGGCCGTCGGTCTCCAGCAGGAACGGCACCGCGTCGACCCGGAATCCCGACAGTCCGAGCTGCGTCCAGAAGCCCATGATGCGCGCTATCTCGTCACGGACCGCCGGGTTGGCGACGTTGAGGTCGGGCTGCTGCTTGTAGAACCGGTGCAGGTAGTACTGCTCGGTGGTCTCGTCGTACTCCCACACGCTCTTCTCGACGTCGGGGAAGACCACACCCTCGGGGCCGTCCTCCGGCGGGCTGTCGCACCAGACGTACCAGTCGCGGTACTTCGACGTGCGGCTGGAGCGGGCGTCCTGGAACCACGGATGGTGGTCGGAGGTGTGGTTGACGACCAGGTCCGCGATGACCCGGATGCCCCGGTCGCGGGCGGTGCGCACGAACTCGGTGAAGTCGCCCAGCGTGCCGAGCCGGGGATCGACGGCGTAGAAGTCGGTGATGTCGTAGCCGTCGTCGCGTTCCCGCGTCGGGTAGAACGGCATCAGCCACACGCAGGTGACGCCGAGGCGCACCAGGTGGTCGATGCGCTGGGTCAGGCCCGCGAAGTCGCCGGTGCCGTCGCCGTCGGAGTCCTGGTACGTCTCCACGTCCAGGCAGTAGACGACCGCGTTCTTCCACCACAGGTCGGAGGTGCGGGTCATCCTCATCGGACACCCTCCGCGACGGCGGCCGGGGGCCGGGTGACGTCCAGCTGCGGAAGCACCTTCGCGCCGAACGCGTCGATGAAGGCGCTCTGCTCCTTGCCGACGTGGTGCAGCATGACGGCGTCGAAGCCCAGGTCGGCGTACTCCTGGAGCCAGGCCGCGTGGCGGCCGAGGTCGTCGGAGATGTTGACGGACTCCGCGACCCTGTCCGGTGAGACGTGCTCGCTGACGTTGTCGAACAGCTCGGCCGAGTCCAGGTCCCAGCTCGCCGGCGGCCCGTGGACATTGGTGCGCCACTGGTCGTGGGCGAGTTCCCGGGCGGTCCCCAGGTCGGGGGCCCAGCTGAGGTGCACCTGGAGGTGCAGCCGGCCGGCGCCGCCCGCCGAACGGTAGGCGTCCACGATCCGGCGCAGCGTCTCGCGCGGCGCGTTGACCGTGATCAGGCCGTCCGCCCATTCCGCGCACCACCGCGCGGTCGCCTCGCTGCACGCGGCTCCCACCAACGGCGGCACCGTCTCCGGGCGCGTCCACAGCCGGGCCCGGTCCACGGTCACCAGCCCGTCGTGGCTCACCTCCTCGCCGCGCAGCAGCGCCCGGATGATGTCGACGCACTCGCGCAGCCGCGCGTTCCGGACGTCCTTGCGCGGCCAACGGTCGCCGGTTATGTGCTCGTTGGACGCCTCACCGCTTCCCAGAGCCGCCCAGAAGCGGCCCGGGTACATCGCGGCGAGGCTGCCTATCGCCTGCGCGACGATCGCCGGATGGTAGCGCTGGCCCGGGGCGTTCACCACTCCGAAGGGGATCCGGCCGGTGGCCTGGAGCGCCGCGCCGAGCCAGGACCAGGCGAAGCCGGACTCACCCTGCCGGACGCTCCAGGGCGAGAAGTGATCCGAGCACATCGCGGCGGTGAAGCCCGCGCCTTCCGCGCGTACGACGGCTGCCAGCAGGTCGGCGGGAGGTACTTGCTCGTGGGAGGCGTGGAACCCATAGACGGTCATGAGGTCCGCGTACCCGGTACCGGAGGGATCATCGGTCGGCGTCGCGCCCGCTCGGCTCAGTCGTTGCGCCGGTGTACCCGCGCCTCCCACGGGGCGAGCACGAGGCGGCCGGGCCGCGCGGGGACCGAAGGGCCGTTGCTCATGACGAGTTCGGCGCCGTCCCACCCGGCGGGCATGACGGCGGAGGCCGTGTCGCCGGTGAAGTTTCCGACGACCAGGAGCACTGTGCGGCCGTGCCGGCGTGTGAACGCGTAGATCCGCTCGTCTTCCGGCAGCAGCATCGTGAAGTCGCCGTGCACGACGGCCGGTTCCTGGTGCCGGAGGGCGATCAGCCGACGGTAGTGGTGGTAGACGGAGCCGGGATCCGCGAGGGCCGCTTCGGCGTTGACCTCGGTGTGGTCCGGGTTGACGGGGATCCACGGGGTGCCTGTGGTGAACCCCGCATGCGGGGACGCGTCCCACTGCATGGGTGTACGGGCGTTGTCGCGGCCCATCGCCCGTAGTCCCGGGAGGACGTCTTCGGGCTCCGCCCCCGCGCGCAGCGCCTCCGTGTAGTGGTTCAGGGACTCGACGTCCCTGAAGTCCTCGATGGTGCGCAGGGGCGCGTTGGCCATGCCGAGTTCCTCGCCCTGGTAGACGTACGGCGTGCCCCGGTGCAGGTGGAGCACGGTCGCGAGCATCGTCGCGGACCGGGTCCGGTGCCTCGGCCCGTCGTCACCGAACCGGGAGACCACCCGGGGCTGGTCGTGGTTGTTCCAGTACAGGCTGTTCCACCCGACGTCGGCGAGGCCGGACTGCCAGCGGCCGAGCGAGGCCTTGAGGTCGGTGAGCCGCAGCGGGCGGGGATCGAACTTGCCCCGCCCGTGGTCGAGCCCTACGTGCTCGAACTGGAAGACCATGTCGAGCTCGGCACGCGCCGGGTCGGTGAACAGGCGGGCCTGCTCGACCGTCACCCCGGGCATCTCCCCGACGGTCAGCAGCCGGCCCGGGTACCGGGCGATCACCTCGCGGTGCATCTCCTGGAGGTAGTCGTGTATGCGGGGTCCGCAGACGAAGTAGGGCGAGCCGTCACCGTACGGCCCCTGTTCGTGCACCTCGGCGTCGGGGAGAGCAGGGTCCTTGGAGATGAGGTTGACGACGTCCATCCGGAAGCCGTCCACGCCCCGGTCCAGCCACCAGCGCATCATCGCGTACACGGCCCGACGCATCCCGGGGTTCTCCCAGTTGAGGTCGGGCTGCTTTGGCGAGAAGAGATGGAGGTAGTACGCGTCGCTCGCCGCGTCCAGTTCCCAGGCGGAACCGGAGAAGAAGGAGCCCCAGTTGTTGGGTTCGCGTCCCTCACGTGGCGGACGCCACCAGTACCAGTCGCGCTTCGGGCTCGCCGGGTCGCGTGACTCCTGGAACCACGGATGCTCGTCGGAGGTGTGGTTGACGACCAGGTCCATGACGAGTTTCATCCCGCGCTCGTGCACGGCGCCCAGCAGCCGGTCGAAGGCCGCCAGGTCACCGAAGACGGGGTCGATGTCCTGGTAGTCGCTGATGTCGTACCCGTTGTCGGCCTGCGGGGACGGGTTGACGGGCGACAGCCAAAGCACGTCGACGCCGAGCCCGGACAGATGGTCCAGGCGTCCGGTGAGGCCGTCCAGGTCGCCGACGCCGTCACCGTCGGAGTCGGCGAAGCTGCGCGGATAGACCTGGTAGACCACCGCGGACCGCCACCACGCGTCCTCGGCGTGCCCCATGTCGTCGGCTGCCATCGGAGGACTCCTCTCGCCCGGGGTGGGGAACGTGAGTCTCCTTTCCCCGGGGGGCTGAGGTCATACCGGTCAGGGCGGCATCGCCGGCCGGGCGCCCCGGCTCCCCCGGGACGAACCGGCCCGCTGGGGCCCCTCCCTGCGCGCACCGGACGCCGCCTTCTCGGCGAACTCCCGCGCGACCTCGGAGTTGGTGATGGCCTGATGGTCCCAGGGGCCATCGGGTTCGACCATGCAGGCGGTGAGCACGACGTAGCCCGTCACCAGGTCCCTCACGGTCAGAACGGTGGCGCGGACACCGGTTCCCCACCGTCCCACGGCCTGGGAGTGGCCCTCCTGCGTACGGGTGGCTGCACCAACGCCTCGGTTCGCTTCAGTGTCTCCCTCGCGTCGTCCACGTTCCGGTCGGAGGCTCGGCCCCATGCCTCGGCGGCCGGCGCCTCGTCAGCCCCGGGAGGACGGCTTCCATGGCCGGGGCCGCGTTCACCCCCGTAGCGCCCTGGCCTCCTCGCGCGCGCACAGCGCGGACGCGTGGTCACCCGCCAGGTCGTGCGCCTCGGCCAGTGTGTCGAGGCCCACGGCCAGCCAGGTGCTGGAGCCGATGCGCCGCCACAGTCCGACGGCGGCCTCGGCCCGTCTGCGGGCGTGGGCCGGGCGATCGACCGCGAGGTGTGCCTCGGCGAGCGCGTACAGGGTCGCGGCCTCACCCCAGAGGTTGCCGAACCCGCGGTAGGCCCACAGGCTCTTCGCGAGCAGGCGGCGCCCTTCGCGGTGTTCGCCCAGCCGGGCGAGGACGTCGCCGAGCCAGCAGGTGGCGTGGGTGGCGGTGAGGTGGTCGCCGAGCTGCTCGCTGATCACGGCCGCCTGCCGATAGGCGTCGGCGGCGTCCCGGTAGGCGCCGCGCGCCCGGTGGCTCTGGCCCAGGCAGCGCAGGGCCTGGGCCTCCCCCGGCAGGTAGCCCGCGAGGCGGCTGACCCGCAGGCACTCCGTGAACCTGGCCACCGCGGCGCCTACGCGCCCCTGCTCCAGGTCGATCACCCCGAGGCCGTTGGTCGCGTACACGAGGCAGTTGACGTTCCCCGCCGATCCGGCCAGCTGGACGGCCGTTTCGAAGTGGCGGACGGCGGAGTCGTACTCGCCGAGCAGCCGGTGGACGTACGCCAGCCCGGCCGTCGCGCTGGCGCGATAGGTCGATTCCTGCCCCTCGGCGAGCAGCAGCGCCTGCTCGAAGTGGTGCAGGGCTTCCGGGTACCGGTCCAGGATGGTGGTGAGCTCACCGAGGCACCTGTGGAGTTTCGAGGCGCTGTGGTCGTCGCCGTCGCGCCTCGTCGCCTTGAGTGCCCGGCTCTGGAGCCGCTCCCAGTCGTCGAAGTAGCTGCCGACCTGGAAGAAGGCCGTGAGGGCGGTGGCGAGCCCGGCGGCGGGTGCGGTCTCCCCCCGGTCCAGGGCCTGTTCCACGACACCGACGAGGAACTGACGTTCGTCATCGAACCACGCCTGCGGGTCGGCCAGCAGGGAGCCGGTGTCGGCCACCGAGAGCCGCCAGGACACCAGGTCCTTCTGAGGGATGCCCTGGAAGTCGACGCTGAGGGTGTCCGCAGCGAGGTCGGTGAGGTGCAGGCTTGCCCCGAGCAGCCGGGCCGACGCGGCCGCGCGGTCCTGGAACGAGAGGCTCTGTTCGGCGCGCTCGCGCGCGAACAGCAGCACCAGATCGTGGAGTTGGTACCGGATTCCGGTCGCGCGGGCCGTGCCGGCCTGGACGAGGTGCACCTCCACCAGGTCGTCGAGGACGGCCTCTGCCTCATCCAGGCCTACGTCGAGGAGCGCGGCCAGCGCCCAGGCGGCGAAGGCCGGTCCGGGGAGCAGGGCCAGCGTCCGCAGCGCACTCTGTGCCGCCTCGGACATCCCCTGGTACGTCAGCCCGAGGCTGGCCCTTACGGCGATGTGGCCGACGGCCAGCTCGTCCAGCCTGCGCTGTTCGTCGGCGAGGGCGCGGGCCACCTTGCTCAGGGGCCAGTGGGGTCGTGCGGCCAGGCGGGCTCCGGCCACCCACACGGCCAGAGGCAGCCCACCACAGGTCTCGACGATGGAGCGGGCCGCGTCGGGCTCCGCCGCGGTCCGCCGGGGTCCCAGCATCTCGCGCAGCAGGGCGAGTCCCGTCGTGGAACTCAGTACACCGAGGGTGATGCGCCGGCCGCTGATCTCTGCCAGCGTCGCCCGGCTGGTGATGAGGGCGGCGCAGTGCCCGCCGCTCGGCATGAGATCCCGCAGTTGCCTCGCGTCGGCCGCGTTGTCCAGGACGACGAGTACCCTGCGCTGGGCCAGCAGCGTCCGATAGAGGTGGACCCGGTCGGCCAGTTCGCCGGGGACGCTCCCGCCGCTGACACCGAGGGCGCGCAGGAAGGTGCCCAGGACCGTGTACGGCTCGGCCGGCTCGTCGCCGAAGCCTCGCAGGTCGGCGTGGAGCTGCCCGTCGGTGAAGCGCGAGGCGAGTCCGTGCGCCGTGCGGACGGCGAAGGCCGTCTTCCCGACTCCGGCGGGCCCGGTGACGAGCAGAGTCACGGGGCCGGGCGCCGTCTCCCCGGCGAACACCTGCTGTGCCTCCGTGAGTTCGCTCTCCCTGCCGACGTAGAGCGGCAGGTCCGGGGGCAGGAGGCGAGGGACGAGCTGCCGTTTTCCCGAGGCTCGGGGCGGGGAGACCGTGGCTTCGTCCCCGTCGGCCGGCTGCGTGGTGGCGGGCCGCGCGGCGGGACGGGTCGCGGCCAGTTCGGGGCCCGCCGCGAGGATGCGCTCGTGCAGCCGCCGTAGTTCGGCACCCGGGTCGATCCCGAGCTCCTCGGCGAGGCGCCGGCGGGCGCGATCGTAGCCGTCCAGTGCCTCCGCCTGGCGACCGCATCGGTACAGGGCCAGCATCAGCTGACCGACGACACGTTCGTCGAAGGGCCGCGCGGCCGCGCGGTCGCGCAGCTCGCTCACCAGTTGGGCGTGGAGCGCGAGGCGTAATCGGACGTCGACCAACTCCAGTTGGGCGGACAGGCGTTCGCCGTCGAGGAGGTCGCGCTGCGCATTGAACCAGGGTGTGTCGACGCCAGTGAACGCACTTCCCCGCCACAGGCCGAGGGCTTCGCACCAGACCGCCTCGGCCTCTTCGTCGGCGGCCGTTCTCCGGGCCAGGCCGGACAGCTCCCGGAAGCGGTGGAGGTCCACCGACGCGCGTTCGACGGCCAGGCGGTAGCCGCCGCCGCTCTCCCGGGTGAGGGAGGCGGTCCCGCACCCCGCCCGCCCTGTCGCCAGCACGTGTCGCAGGCGGGAGACGTATCCGTACAGTTTCGTGCGTCCGCTCCTGGCGTCGGTGTCTCCCCAGACCCGGTCCACCAGCACGTCGGACGGCACCACCTGGTCCGCGTCGACGAGGAGCGCCGCGAGAACGCGCCGCTGCATCGCATGCCCGGCATCGATGAGGACACCGTTCCGCCGTACCTCGATCGGCCCGAGGACCCCGAAGCACGTGGCCATCAACTCCTCCTCCCGTTCGGCCGATTACCCCCCTTGGCCACTCTGCGGGCCGCCGGTCGACGGGCCAAGGCGGATTCCGGCATTTCCGGAGGTGTGCCGACGGCCTTCCCCGCACCCCGGGACCACGGGTGACCGCTCGGGAGGACCGGGGATCGGCTCCGACGAGTGCCGTGCCGTGGTGACCGGTCGTGTCAACAGCTGACCCGTGCCCGGGACAGCTCGGGGCCCACCAGGACGGCGTCCGTCGGAGACGGACCGTGCACAATGGGTGTCGGCATGTCGCTGAGCCACATAGTCCTCTCGTCCGGTCGCTCGATCGAGCTCGCCGAACTGCGGATGTCCTCGGTCTATGGGGGGATGCTGGAGGGCTACCCGTGCAAGCGCCTCAACGACATGAAGGTCAGCGGCCTCCAGCGGCAGGCGGAACGCGCGTTCTCCTTCGCGCCGGTCCATCTCGTTCCGCCCTGCCGCGAGTACCCGGACCGGACCGCCGGCCCCTTCGGCCCTGTCGAGGTGCTGCCTTCCGTGGCTTGCATCGGTGTTTCCGGCTCGACGGCGGTCGCTCCTGAGCTCGACCCGGTACTGAACCGCTCCGCCCCTGCCGTGGCCTGGTTCCAGCCCACCCCGGACGCTCCGTCGGGCGAGGATGCCGATCTCGCGCTCCGCAGCATTCGCCGGGAGGAACTGGCCCGTGGCTCAGGCCCGGACAGCAGGAGGCGTGTCCAGCTGGGCCGGAGCCGGGCGGCGCGCGACGGACCGCCGGAGGCGGTTTCGGTGCCGGCCAGCCGGCCGAGCGTGGTGGACTGCGGGCAGCGAACGCCCCGGCCGGCATCTGCCTGCCGAGCCGGTTCACCGGCCCCGCGGGTGCCGAGCCCCGGGTGGGCGCGGCGAGCGTCCGCGGCTTGTCCTCGTCGCGCAGCCGGCGGACCGGCACGCGGTGACGAGCCGCGTCCCGGGCGTCGAGTCTCCGTGGGACGAGGTGTGCCACGGCCCGCCCGGGCACGCGCGTCCTTCCGTGCCCGGGCGGGGGGCGTGGCCACGAGGGTCGTGCCGAGCCGGATGTCAGTGGCCTGCGGCGACGCCGGAGAGTTCGTTCGTGCTCTTCGGCAGCGTCACCGACGTGACCTTCTCGCCGGACTCGATGTCGACGGCGTGCAGCGTGCGCTTGCCCGGTTCGGAGACGTACGCGGTGTGGTCGCGGACGAACAGCGTGGGCCGGGGCTGCTGCCAGTCGAGCGGCTCCTGCCACTTGTCCACGACGGGGATCTTCTTCTCGACCTTGCCCGTCTCCGGGTCGATGACGTGGAGGGCTCCGTCGGTGCCGAGGACGAGTGCCTCGCCGTGGGGTCCGCGGCCGAGCGAGCGGAACGAGTAGCTCGTGCCCAGGTCGACCAGGCGCAGTTCGGCGGTTTCGGTGTCGATGAGGGAGACGCGCGTGGGTCGCTCCAGTTCGGCGTCCGGGTCGGTCTTGTAGTCGCCCAGGAGGACCGGCGACGCTTCGCTGCCCGCCTGGTTGCCGATGCGGCCGTAGTCGTCGGGGGCGTCGACCTTGGTGAACGTGCCGTTCTTGTAGATCAGTACGCCGTCCTCGCAGCCGACTGCCACGGCTTCGCCCTGGGCGGCGGCTTCGCCGTGGACGCCGGGGCACTTCTCGTTGCGCTTGATCTCCTTGTTGTTCTTGTCGAGGACGAGTGCGCCGGTGCGCTTCTCCTCGGTGCCGAGGGTGCTGAGCAGTTCACCGTTGCTCAGTTCGATGGCCACGCCGTGATGCGCCTCGGCGGAGGCGTAGGTGCGGCCTTCGGGCTTCTTGCCGTCGGCGAGGCCGGCGGGGTCGAAGACATTGACCTCCCCGGTGCCGTCGGTGAACAGGACGGTCTTCCCGGCGTGCCGGACGACGTGGCCGGGCTTCGCACCCTCGTAGGTGATGTCGGTGAGGTTCTGCGCGGCGGCGTCGAGGACCCGGAAGCCGGCGTCGGTGGACACGATGACGTGGGAGTCGTCGCCTGCGGGGTTGACGCGGTTGAAGCCGGGCATGGCGATCGTCCTCGTCAACTTCAGGCTTTCGCCGTCGAGGACGTACAGGCCGCCGTCGAAGGTCGCGACCAGCGGGTCCTTCACCGTCGCGGTGGGCCGGGCACTCGGCGAGTCCTTCGCGGTCCCCGCGTCCGAGGTGCCGCCGTCCTCTCCCCCGCAGGCGGTGAGCACCGTGGAGACGGCGAGGGCGAGGGCGGTTCCGGCGAGGGCTCTGCCGCGTATCGTCTTGTTCACTTTGTTCGTTCCCTTTTTTTCCGGCCGCGCGAGCGCGGCGTGAGTGTGTCTCTCTGTGACGGGCCGTCCCGCCTGCTCCTGGCGGGCGGTGGCGCGGCCTCAGCCGCCGGTCAGGCCTCCGGCCATGGCGGTGGTGTTGGCGCGCATCATCTGCAGGTAGGTGCCGGCGCCCTTGTCCTTCTCGGTGAGTGACTCGGAGTAGAGCTCGACCACCCGTACCTGGCCTCCCAGCTCGGTGCGCAGGACCTCGGCCAGCCGCGTGGGCTGGGAGGAGTCGGCGAACACCGTCCGCACCCCTGCGTCACGCATGGCCTCGGTGAGCGAGCGCAGGTCGGAGGAGCTGGGAGAGGCAAGCGTGGTGCCGCTGGGGATGACGGCGCCGATCACCCGGAACCGGAAGCGTTCCGCGAGGTAGCCGAAGACGTGGTGGTTGGTCACCAACGCCCGCTGCTCCTCGGGGACACGGCCGAAGGACTTCTCCATCCAGGTCGTGAGATCGGCGAGTTGCCCGTCGTAGCGGGCGGCGTTGGCCCGGACCGCCTTCTCGTCCACCCCGTCCACGTGCTCGACGACCTGGTCGGCGATCAGGCCCGCCGCCTTCCGTACGCGGTCGGGGTCGGTCCAGAAGTGCGGGTCGGGCTGCCCGGCGTCCTCCCCGGGGCCCCCGTCCGCGTGCGGCTGGAAGGTGAGGGGGTCCACCGCCTTGCCGGCCTCGAAGGCGGCCACGCCCGACTCACGGGCGGCGTCCACGTGCCGCAGCACGTTCTCCTCCAGGCCGAGTCCGTTGAAGACCACCAGGTCGGCACGCTCCAGCTCGGCGGCCTGGACGGCCGACAGCCCGAAGGAGTGCGGATCGGCGTTCGGCTTCATCAGGACCGTGACCTCGGCCTCGTCGCCGACGATCTCCTGGGTGATGTCGCCGAGGATGTTGGTCGTCACCACCACCCTGGGCCGGTCGTCGCTGCTCGTACAGGCGGTGGCCGTGGCGGCGACGGCGAGGGTGACAAGGGTCAGCAACAGGCGGCGGAGCCGCAGAACGGTTCGCTTCGGTGTCCTCATCGTCCGGTCTCCACCATCAGTGCCGGCTTCATGCCGAGGTCGAGAGTGCGGGCGACGCGCAGGTTGTCGTTGTAGTCGATCTCGTGGACGCGGCTGCCCGCCGGGTCGTTGAGGTACGCCCGGCTGCGGTCGACCTCGACGACAGGGCCTGGGGTGCCGTCGGCTCGGGCCTCGGGGACGACGGTGAGGAGCCGCTCGGTCCCCGACACCCGCTTGCCCGTGGCGATGTCGTAGCCGTGCAGGGCCCCGTCGTCCTCGACGACGAGCAGCGGTGCTCCCTCACCCGCGGTGTTCGCGGCGAGGACGGGCCCGGTCTCCACCCGTGTCCAGGCGCGCTCCGTGACGTCCAGTACCCACACGGCACGGTCGCCGGCCGGCGCGGTGAGTGTGTCGCTTCCCGCGCGGTGGCTGAAGGACAGGGCCCTTTCACGGGCGGGGACATCGGCACCGTACGGTATTTCCTCGGCTGCGAAGGTGCCGTCGTCCTCGCTGATCAGCAGGGCGCCGTCCGCACAGCCGAACACCACTCCGCGCCGGGTGACGGCATCGCCCCGCGGGTCCTCGCACCCGGCGTCCGGCGAGGCGACGCGCTTGCCCTCCCGGTCGTGCACCACGACCTTCGTGGAGCCGCCGGGGCCGCCCGTGAGGGAGAGGAGGTGCTCCGCGTACGGTACGACGGCACTGGCGTGCACCCCGGACAGCGAGCGGGAGACGCCCACTTCACCGTTCTCGAGTGCGGCCCGGCGGTAGACCGCGGCCCGGCCGTCCTCGGCGGTCACGGCGGTCACGGCGGCGTCGCTGCGGACGCCCGCGCCGGTGCCGCCCGGTATGCGGCCGACGTCGCGTATCGCTGCGCGGTAGTAGTGCACGTGGTCCCCGTGGTCCACCATCCAGGCGCCGCCGTCGATGACCCGTGTTCCGCCCGCGGCATGGAGGTATCCGAACCGGCCGTCCGTGGTGAGGCCCGAGGCGCCGGTGGTCCGGGGCACCTCGTGCGTCTTGCCGGTGATCAGGTCGAGGACCCGGGTGTCACCCGTGCCCGGGTCGTTGAGAAGGAGCCGGGACTGCTGCTCTGCCGCCTCCTGCGCCCCCTCCACGTATCCGTGCGGAGTCCCGGAGGCCGGGGCACTCGCTTTCCGGGCGGACGCGTCGCCGTCCTGTCCCGCGCAGCTCGTGGCGAGCAGTGCGAGGGCCACGACCGCGGCCGGCGCCCAGGAAGTGACGTTTCTTCGGACAGACGGGACGCACAGGACGGACAAGGGAATCGCCTCAGGTCTTTCTCAGTCGGTTGTCGCCGGGCGGATGCCGGCCGGGCGTGCGCTGCGGTGGTGGCGGATGCCGGATGCCAGGTGGGAGAGGAAGAACAGGCCGACGGCCAGGGCCGAGACGGTCGCACCGGCCGCGGTGCTCAGGTGCCAGGACAGGAGCAGGCCTCCGAACGTGGCGGTCGTGCCGAGCAGCGCCGCGAGCACCATCACGCCACGGACGCTGCGCGCCCATGGCAGCGCGGCCGCCGGCGGGGCGATGAGCAGGCCCAGGACGAGCAGCGTTCCCACGATGTGGAACGAGGCGACGATGGCCAGCGCCAGCAGTCCGAGCAGCACGGCATGGGCCAGTCGTGGCCGCAGACCGAGCGTCCTGGCCTTGCGCGGGTCGAACGCCAGGGCCAGGAAGGCGCGGTGACCGAGGACGGAGACGGCCAGTGCCAGCAGCAGGGCCCCGCCGAGCAGCACCAGGTCCTGTTCGCGGACGGCGAGGACGTCTCCGAAGAGAAAGCCGGTCAGGTCCACCGCGAAGGACTGCGAGCGCGACACGATGATGACGCCGAGCGACAGCATGCCCACGAAGAGCAGCCCGATGCCGGTGTCCTCCGAGAGCCGGGGCCTGCGGCCGAGGGCGGTGACTCCGGCCGTCATGACGGCCGCGCTGACCAACGCCCCCACCAGCAGGTTTCCTCCCAGAAGCGCGGCGAGTGCCACGCCGGGCAGCAATCCGTGTGACATGGCGTCACCGAGGAAGGCCATGCCTCTCAGCACCACCCAGGTCCCTGCCAGGGCGCAGATCGCCGACACCAGGACTCCGCCCCACAGGGCACGCTGCACGAAGGTCACCTCAAAAGGGCCTGTCAACCACTCCATGCCGAGCACACTACAATGAAAATCATGTTCAACAAACAGGACCTCTCGCTCCCCTCCGCCACGGACCCGACCCTTCGCATCCGGATCGAAGGGCTGTCCGCCGGCTACGCCGGACACCCGGTTCTTCATCAACTCAGTGCGCACATTGTCAAGTTGACCAACACGGCGCTCGTCGGCCCGAACGGCAGCGGGAAGTCCACACTGCTCGGTGTGCTGGCCGGTGTGATCCAGCCCACCGCCGGCGAGCTGGAACACGCCGGCGGCCGGCCGCCGGCGTTCGTCCCCCAGCGCGGAGCCGTCGGCGACACACTGCCGCTGACGGTCCGGCAGACCGTGGAGATGGGGCGCTGGGGCGAGCGAGGCCCGTGGCGTCGGCTCACCCGGCACGACCGGACCGCGGTGGACACGGCGCTGGAACGCCTGGGCATCGCCGACCTGGCCGCACGACAGCTGGGAGAGCTGTCCGGCGGGCAGAGGCAGCGCGCCCTGATCGCCCAGGGGCTCGCCCAGGAGTCGGACCTGCTCCTGCTGGACGAGCCGACCACGGGGCTCGACCCCGAGGCCAGGGAACGCATAGCGGCGCTGCTCACGGAACTGGTCGCCGACGGCGTGACCGTCGTCCACGCCACCCACGACCTGGACGCCGCCCGCTCGGCCGACGCCTGCCTACTGCTGCGGGAGGGGCGCCTGGTGAGCCAGGGGCACCCCGAACAGCTCCTCACCCCGTCGGCACTCGCCCACGTCTGGCAGCCGGCCTGAGGTCACGCCGGCCACAGGGAACACGTGGCGGAGCAGGAGGAAAGGACGCCGTCACCCCGGTCGGTGACGGGGGCGCGGACGCCCTCCGGTCAGAGCGGGATCTCGAAGTGCACGGTCGCCACACCCGGCCCGTGCTCCCCCGTGGCGCGCGCGTCGAACACCTCCTTGGCCACGCCCCGCCAGAAGGACTCCGCGCCCTCGACGTTCGCGTCGGTGTGGAGGTAGATGCACTCGTAGCCGGGCGTGTCCAGGACGAAGTCGCGCGCCGCGTCGACCAGCGTGCGGGCGAGGCCTCGCCGCCGGTGCTCCGGCCGCACGTAGACCCGGACCAGTTGTGCCGTGGTGCCGGACGGGTAGCGCTCGGCCAGGTGGCGGGGGTGAGGCGGGTGGGCCGGGCCCTGGGACCGCACACCCGTGGTGGCGACCACCTCGCCGTCGTGGACGGCCACGAGCAGGGCGTGCCGCGGATCATCGAGGTACGTCCCCTGGACGTCCATCACGTCCCGGTGCCACCGGGGCACGTACCCGTATCCGAAGTCCTTGTAGAACGTGTCGAGCATGACGTGGCGGGCACCGTCCACGTCCGCCGGTGACGCGGGGCGCACGGCATAGCCGACGGGCAGGGTGTGACTCATCGAGAGGTCCTTCCACGGGAGGCCCTCACAGTAGCCAGATGAAAACGATATTCAAAAACCTGGGCGTGTCAGCACACCCATAGATCCGGCCGCAGAGCGCACAGGGCAGCCGCGCCACTTCTCCGCGGCGGTTCCGCAGGCACAGCGGCCCATCTCCACGCCGCCGGGGACCTGTTGACCGACAGAGCCGCAGCCTCCCCACCCGGCCCCCTCGCGGCACCATCGCCCCGCCGAACGCCTCCGCTTGGCCGCTCCTCCCGGGGGTACCAGCGGAACACCGTCCGAGGAGAGGAGCTTGTGGTGTCCGGAAAGCGTGACGTGGTGGCCGTGATTCTCGAGGACCATCGCACCATGGAGGGGCTGCTGCGGCGGATGCGGAGCGTCGAGGAGGACCGCGGGGCGGCCCTGCGGGAGTTCGCCGCACTCCTGATCGCTCACGGCGAGGCGGAGGAGGCCGAGGTCTACCCCGCGCTGAAGCGGTTCCGGAACGTGGACAACGAGGAGGTCGAGCACGGAGAAGAGGAGCACCACGAAGGCAACGAGGCGCTCCTCGCCCTGATGGAGGTGGAAGAGGTCGGCTCCGACGAGTGGGACGAGAAACTGGAGGAGCTCGCAACGGCCGTCACCCACCACCTCGACGAGGAGGAACGCACGATCCTCAACGGAGCCCGGGAGAACGTGCCCGACGAGCGCCGCGCCGAGCTCGGCGAGGTCTTCCTCCGCGACCGGAAGAAGCACCTGGAGGCCGGCTGCGGGGACGTCGACAGCGTCCGCGCGGCCGTCCGGGCACACTGACCCCCGCAGGTGCGCGGCACCCGTCTCCGGACGGGTGCCCTCGGCCGGTGCCCCGCCTCCCGGCGGTGCGCGTCACCGGCCCGCAGCGCCTGCCGGGTCAGCAGCCGCCAGGTGTCCCCCTCGGACGGTTCCGTCCGAGGGGGACACCTGGTGACCCGAATGCGCTTTCGCGTTTCCGCGCCGTCCGCCGCCGCCCTCTCCGTCGGCACGTGTTGACTTCCGCGTCTGGTGCAGATTCACTAGTCCAGCACTGGTGTCCTCGCACTATGAGGTAGTGATGCGGCAGCTGACTACAGGTGACCCCTCCGCAGGAAGGGCTCGTGGGACCACGCTGCACAGGGATGCGCCGCACGTGAGCACGGAGAGGTGCGGGACGCTGTGACCGTCTACCCGTTCACGTCGAACGCCGCGGTTCGTTCGGGCGTCGTGCGAGTGACTCTCGCCGGCGAACTCGACCTGGACACCGCCCCCCATGTCCGGGAGGCGGTGACGGCTTGCCTGGCGAAGCAGCCGGTGAGCCTCTGCCTCGATCTGAGCGGGATCTCCTTCTGCGACTGCGCCGGACTGAGCGCCTTGCTCAGGGCACGGACATCCGTGCTCCGGGCAGGCGTGGATCTCGCCGTGGAAGGGGTCGGCAGCCAGTTGGCACGACTGCTCTCGCTCATCGGGGCGGACGACATCCTCGCCTGGGGAAACGCGGCCATGGACACGGCGTCGGCTCCTCACGCTCCGGGAACGGCCACCACGCGCCGTGAGGCGGAACCCGCGGCCGTCGGGGAGGCGTCGCTCCGGGACCTTCTGGCATGATCATGCGGTCCGCCACCTGCAAGGATGCACCGATGCCCTCACCCTCCCCGCACGACCGACCGGTCAGGATCCTGTTGGTCGAGGACCACGACATGGTGGCCGAGGCGATCTGTCTCGCCCTGGAGCGCTCACCCGACCTGCAGGTCGTGGCGCGGGCGGCTTCGGTGGCGTCGGCGCTGTCCGACGCGCGGCGATACGAGCCGGACGTCGTGCTCATGGACCGGCGCCTGCCGGACGGAGACGGGGTCACCGCCATCGCCGATCTGCGCGCACTCGCGCCGGACGTGCGCGTGCTGATCCTGGCGGGCGAGGGCAGCGGGTCGGTGGCCGCCCGCGTCGCCGAGACCGGCGGAGCCGGACTGATCCTGAAGGCCCGCGGTCTGAGCGAACTGGAGGACGCCGTACGCAGGGTGGCGGCGGGCGAGGTCGTTTTCGACCAGGACCTGCTCGGTGACGTGCTGGGGCGGCTGACCGGCCGGGAGCCGGGGGTCGGTGCGAACCTGACTCCGCGGGAGCGGGAAGCTCTTGACCTGCTGGGGGAAGGACACTCCACCGCGGAGATCAGCGACCGGCTGGGGGTCGCCCTGAACACGGGGCGCAACCACGTCCAGCGGGTCCTGGAGAAACTGGGAGCGCGTTCCCAGCTGGAAGCCGTGACGATCGCGCGACGTGAAGGGCTCCTCGGGTGACCCGGGAACCGCGACCGCAGAAGTGGGCGCGGAAGCAGGCGGCTCCTCTGTCGGAAACGGCCTTCACACTGCTGGTTCAGGGAGTGCTGGACTACGGCATCTTCATGCTCGACCCGCAGGGCTACATCATCAGCTGGAACGCGGGGGCGGAGCGGATCAAGGGGTACGAGGCCGCGGACATCCTCGGACAGCACTTCTCGGTCTTCTACCCGCCCGAGGACCAGTCGTCGGGCAAGCCGCAGTGGGAGCTGGAAACCGCCGTGGCCGAGGGCAGACTGGAGGACGAGGGCTGGCGTGTCCGCCAGGACGGCTCCCGGTTCTGGGCGAACGTGGTCATCACCGCCCTGTGGGACGAGAAGGGCGTGCTGCAGGGATTCGGCAAGGTCACCCGGGACATGTCCGAACGACGGGCGGCGCAGCAGGCCCTCAGCGAGCGACGGCGGCTCTTCGATCACCTGGTGCAGGCGCAGGAGACGGAACGACGCCGCATCGCGTGGGACGTCCACGACGACTCCATCCAGGCCATGGTCGCTGTCGCGATGCGGCTGGAACTGCTGGCGGATCGGGTGCCGGAGGCGCACTCCGCGGAACTGCGGCGTCTCGACGCGACGGTACGCGAAGCGATCGGCCGACTCCGGAGTCTGACCTTCCGGCTTCATCCGCCGGGGATCGACAGGCATGGCCTGGTCGAAGGGCTCGCGAGCCACCTGGACGACGTCGTCCGCTCCTCCTGGGGGATGGACTACTCGTTCGATCACCAGCTGGACCGTGCGCCCACGCCCGAGACGGCCATCACCATCTTCCGTATCGTCCAGGAAGCGTTGCTGAACGTGCACAAGCACGCGCGTGGGAGCCGGGTCGACGTGCGCGTCACGTCGGCCGACGGCGGCCTCCTGACGCGGGTCGTGGATGACGGAACCGGCGAACCGATGTCCGTGGACGGTGCCCGCGAGCATTTCGGGGTCATCGAGATGCGGGAGAGAGCCGAGACGGCAGGAGGGTGGTGGTCCATGCACAGCCGCCCCGGGACGGGGACGACGGTCGAGTTCTGGGTGCCGAACCCGCTACCGCTTCCGGCGTCGGAGCCGAAGGACGGTACGCCGTGACCGCGGCGACACCGGGCGGCTCCCCCGGCGCACCGTTCAGCGTGCTCCTCTGTGACGACAACGTGATGCTCCTGGAGACCCTGAGCGAGGTCATCCGGGCTCAGCCCGACATGGAGGTCGTGGCCACCGCGTGCGACGGCGAGCAGGCGCTCCGGCTCGCCGGGTGCCACCGACCGGACCTCGTGATCCTGGACGTCCGCTTCCCTGGCGACGGCCCCTCCGTCGCCAGGGGCATCGCGCGGTGTTCGCCGGACAGCCGCATCGTGGCGTTCTCCGCTTACGACGACAAGGGCTCGGTCGAACGGATGACGAGCGCCGGTGTCTCCGAGTACGTACTCAAAGGCATGAGCAACCGGGAACTCCTCGCGGCCTTGCGCCGGGCGGCACAACCCTGATGGAGGCGGCCGGGGCAGGTGCGGTCCGCCACCGAGGACTTCCCCGGCTCACTCCAGTCCCATGTGGAGACGGAGGACGAGCCCCTGCTCCACCGCCCGGAACTCGACCAGATCGCACACCTGGTGCATGATCCACACGCCTCGGCCGCCGGCGGCCGCCCGGGGGTCGGGCCGACGGCGGCCCATGAGGGGATCGGCCAGCCGGCCCCGGTCGCGGATCTCCGCGACCAGCTCGCCGTCGGCGCACCACAGTCGCAGAGTCCCGCGGCCTCCTCCATGACGGACCGAGTTGGCGGTCGCCTCGCCGATCGCGAGGAGCCAGTCCGTACGGCGGACCGGCGGCAGACCGGCGGCGGCCGCCCAGCGGTCGGCCTCGTCACGCACGGAGGCCAGGGCCCGTTCGCCGAACGGGACGACGACCGCGTCCGGCGGCTCGGGCAGCGGAGTGTCGCAGTCGCAACAGACCTCGTGGGGGTCCGTATAGCGGGGGCTGGCCCGGTACGCCCCCGGAGCACCGACCACCGGGTGGGTGCGGTGGGCCTGTGCCAGCACGTCCTCGGGCAACGCCGTGTCGTAGGGACAGAGAATGCTGACCGGGCGCCCGGTGAAGGCGAGGTTGATCAGCGCTTCGTGGCGGGTCGCCTCCCACGCCTCCGCCGGCGTACGCCCGACCCAGATCGGCTCTCCGACGATCGATGCCTGTGTGCGTGCGTCCACCGCGCGGTCGGCGAACTCCTGGAGCATCGACAGGATGCGACCCGGGTTGCGCCCCGCCTGCCGCATGTCCACCCACGTGACGTGCTTGCGGTTGCCCTCGACGAGGTCCTGCAGCAGTGGAAGGTGCGGGCCGGGCACGGCCACCAGCACGGAGTGCTCCCGGTCCAAGGCGTCCTGGACGAACGTCCCGACGCCGTCGAGGTACTCGCCCTCGGTTCCGTAGAAGAGGGCCGGGTGGTAGAAGGCGGCCTGCCGGCCGAGGCCGGCCGAGGCCGGCCCGTATGTTGTCATCGGTCCACGACCTCCACCACGGAGTCGAGCTCCGGGAACAGTTGCAGTAGTCGCCGCAGGGGCGAAGGTGCCTGCCTGACCTTGAGTGGCGTGCCACCAGGCCGCCCGGCCGCGGCGTCGGCCAGCACGGCCAGCGAAGCCGCGTCGAGGTGGCGCAGATCCGCGAGGTCCAGCTCCGTCCGGGCTGCCGCGCCCGAGATGACGGCAGCCGCGGCGGCGACCGCGTCCCGTGTGTCGTATCCGGCCGACCCGGACATCAGCAGCCCCGGCCGGTCCGCCAGGGGCGCCACCCGCAGGGCGGGTACGGCGTACGGTTCCCCCCTGTGCGTCAGGTGGGCACTCGCCAGGACACTCACGTACGCGTCGGCCATCAGGCGGCGGTCGTAGAAGCACCACGCCGTCAGCGGCACGTGCGCGAAGACCTCCTCGTGTACGCGCAGTTCGTATTCGAGCAGCCTGTCGGCACCGGCGACGTCCCTCGCGCCCCAGGACATCTCGCCGATCACCCGCAGCCCTCGGTATCCCGAGGCCGAGGCCGCTTCCGCCGCGTCGAACCACAGCCCGATCATCGTGTCGGGATCGAACCCGGAACCTGCGAGGTACGTCTGCGCGGCGACCGACACGGACAGCTGCCCTCGCGTCACGGCGCCGGCCGCGTCGATGCCGGCCTCGGTCAGCGCGCGCAGTACTCGTTCAGGGGCGGTGGTGTCCGCGAAGTACTGGATCTGCTCGCCTCTCTCGAGTCCGCTGCGGACGAAGACGCCGAGATGCTCGGCCCACTGCCGGTCGTCGGAGAAGACCACGCTGGAGTGGCGTCCCTCCGGCGAATCCGGCTCGGGGCGCGCCGCCGCCCTTCGCGCCACCGGCATGCTGTGCTCCCTCGCCCGTCCGATATGACTCCCCCGACCATGGAAGCACACCGATGCGACGCGTCTGGTGCCGATGGCGGCCCCTGGCGTCTGCCCGGCCTCCGGCGAACGACGGCTGCCCGGCTGCGGGGCGGGCAGACCGGGCGCCGGGGCCCCGCGCTCCGGGTGATGCCCTCACGCGCCGGGGCCCCGCGCTCCGGGTGATGCCCTCACCTCAGGGGGAGCCACCGACAACGGAGCTGGACGGCTGACCACCTCCTGACCAGTGCCGCATCACGCCCGAGGATCGCTTTCCGGCACGTCGGAATTCCTCGGCGCCTTACCGGCCACACTTCCCGGAGGGTCAGTCCCCTTCGTGGAGCACGAGCATGACGTGCTCGTGCTCGCCGTACATGACCGTCCCGGTGCGCCGGAAGCCGTGCTTCTCCAGCAGCCGCACCGAGCCGGTGTTCCCCGCGAAGGGGTCGGCGTGCAGTGGCCGGGTCGTCTCCTGGTCCAGGAAGAGCCGCAGCGCCCGCGTGCCGACGCCCCGGCCCCAGAACTCCCGGCCGAGCCAGTACCCGATGAAACGCCGGTCCTCCTCCCACCACGCCACGAGATTGCCCGCCAGCTCCCCGTCGACGGTGACGGCTCGCACGAAGTTGGAGGGGTCTCCCAGGACCTTCGTCTTCCAGTGCCGCAGGAAGACCTCGGGTTCCCTGGGCCGGAAATTCGACCGGTGCACGGCCTCCGGATCGTGTTCCTGCGCGAGGAACACCTCCAGATCGGCGTGACTGACCTCTCGAAGACGCACCTGTTCGCTCATGCCCAGGGAGTCTGGCACCCGCCTCTGACAATCCCTGCGGCGGACGGCCCGCGTCGGTGCGGGGTGCCCTACGTCCTCGCTCGCACCCCCTGCGGCGCGGGCAGGAATCCGGTCTCCTGGAAGTAGCTCAGGTAGCGCGTGAGAACGTCGTCCGTCAGGGGCGGCAGATGGACTCCCAGGGCCGACGCCGCCTTGGCCGTCCAGCTGGAGTCGAAGCCGCGGTGGTCCGTCGCCTCGTGCCGGGTCCGCCCCCCGTCACCGAGGAACAGTTGCGCCGCGTTGTCGTGCCGCGCCGCCACGCTCGCCTGCCACTGCGGCACGGTGACGGTGCGCAGCTCGTGGCCGAGGCGGGCGGCCACCTCGAAGACGCGGTCCAGCCCCGGGGCGTCCGGGTTGGTGAGGTGATACGTCTCGTCTCCGCTCCGGCCGGAGGCGGAGAGCGCCACCACCGCCGCGCTGACGTAGTCCACGGGTACCCAGTCGGTCGACCCGTGCGGCAGGTCCGGCACCGCCCCCGCCTGGAGGCACCCCTTGATGAGCTGCCAGAGCAGGTCGCGGTCCTGGCAGGCGCCGGTGGTGGTGTCGCCGCTGATCCGGCCCGGCCGGTACACGGTCACCGGCAGGCCGCGTCCACGGGCCAGGCCGACGAGTTGCTCGGCGACCCACTTGCTCTGCGCGTATCCGTCGGGCAGACCGGAGGCGGGGCCCGTCGGGGTCGACTCCGTGACGGTGACGGAATCGGTGCCGGGGACCGGGGCGTAGACGCTCGTGGTCGAGACGTAGTGCATCCCGGGTGAGGCGGAGTCGGCCAGCAGGCGCAGCAGTTCCTCGGTGCCGGCCACGTTGGGGGCGCGCAGATCACCGTAAGCGGCGGCGAAGTTGACGCGTGCGCCGTTGTGGACGACGGGGCCGAGACGGCGTACCAGGGCGGTCCGGTGTTCGGGTGACAGACCGAGGCCCGGGGCGGCGAGGTCCCCGGGGACGGGGCGGATCAGGTCCGCGTAGCGGGGGCGCCAGAGGCCGTAGCGCTGCAGGTTCTCCCGCAGCCGGTGCGCGCCGCGCAGCTCGTCCTCGGCCCGTACCAGGCAGTCGACCGGACCGTCGGTGGTCTCGATGAGGTCGCGCAGGAGGAAGGCTCCGAGGAACCCGGACGCACCGGTCAGAAGGGGCCGGGGGGAAGGGCGGGAGGGCCTGCGCGCGGGTTGGGGCACCGGGGCCGAAGCGGCCCGGCCCGTCCCCGTGATGTCCGGCGCCAGCCGGACCTCGCCCGCGAGGTCCGGTGCGACGGCGTCCTCCTGGCCCTCCTCCCCCGCCTGGCCTTCCAGCAGCCGGGCGACGCCCTCGACGGTGGGCGCCGCGAACAGGGCACGGAGGGAGGGGCGCCGGCCGCAGCGTTCACCGATCCGCTGGGCGAGCGTCACGGCGAGGAGCGAGTGGCCGCCCAGGGCGAAGAAGTCGTCCGTGACGCCGACCTCGGGTACGCCGAGTGTCTCCGCGAAGGCCTCGCACAGGGCACGTTCGCGAGCGGTGCGCGGGGCACGGCCACCGACCGGTACGGCCGGCCCGGGGGCGGGCAGGGCTCGCCGGTCGGTCTTGCCGTTGGGGGTGACGGGCAGGGCGTCGAGCCGTACGAGGGCCGCCGGGATCATGTGGCCGGGCAGGGTGGCGGTGAGGTGGGCGCGCACCTCACCGTCGTCCGGGCCCTCCGTACCGGTCGTGGCCACGGTGTACGCGACCAGACGCCTGTCACCGGGCCGGTCCTCACGTACGACGGCGACGGCCGCGGCGATGCCGGGCAGGGCGGTGAGCGCGGTCTCGATCTCGCCGAGCTCGATGCGGAAGCCCCGGAGCTTCACCTGGTCGTCGACCCGGGAGACGTAGACGAGCTCTCCTCCGGCCGTCCAGCGCACCAGGTCACCGGTGCGGTACATGCGGCCCCCCGACCGGTCGAAGGGGTCGGCCACGAAACGGGACGCGGTCAGGGCGGCCCGGCCGTGGTACCCACGGGCCACCCCCTCACCCGAGACGTACAGTTCGCCGACGACGCCGGGCGGCACCGGGGCGAGCCGGCCGTCCAGGACATGGACGCGGGTGCCGTCGACGGGTACGCCGATGGGCACGGTGCGGTCGGGGGCGAGCGGCCCGTCCGCGTGCTGGAAGGTGCTCATGGTCGCGCAGACGGTGGTCTCCGTCGGGCCGTAGGCGTTGACCAGGAACCGGTCCCGCGCCCAGGTGTGCACCAGGGCGGGCGGGCACGCCTCGCCGGCGAGGACCATGGTGGTCCCTGCGGGCAGAGAGCCGGGCGGCATCACCGCGAGGGCGGCGGGCGGCAGGGTGAGGTGGGTGATGCCCCGGTCACGGACCAGGGCGGCGAGGGTGGGGCCGGGCAGCAGGGCGTCGCGTTCGTCGATCTCCAGGCAGGCCCCGGCGAGGAGCCCCATGCACAGCTCCCAGAACGCGGCGTCGAAGCTGACCGAGGCCATGTGGAGCACCCGGCTGCCCGGGGCGACGCGCAGCCGCTCGATCTGGGTCCTGGCCATGGCGCCCGCTCCCCGGTGGGTGACCACGACGCCCTTGGGGCGGCCGGTGGAACCGGACGTGTAGATGACGTAGGCCGGGTGCGCCGGAAGCAGGGCCGGGACGGGGCGCGTGGGGGCGCCGTCGCGCACCGCCGGCGCGGCGCCGGCCTCCCCCAGGTCGCCGACGTGCAGGTACGGCACCGGGGTGTCGGGAAGCCGGCGGCGCACGGCGGGCGTGGTGAGGAGCAGGCGCGGCCGTGAGTCGTCGAGCATGTGCGACAGGCGCCGGGCCGGGTAGTCCGGATCGAGCGGCACGTACGCGGCCCCGGCCTTGAGGACGCCGAGGAGGGCCACGACGAGGTCGTGGGTGCGGGGCAGCGCGACGGCCACCCGGTCCTCGGGGCCGATGCCCCGCGCCGCGAGGTGGCGTGCGAGGGCCTCGGCGCGGGCGTCGAGTTCGCCGTAGGTGAGGGTGGTGCCGGCGTCGCGGACCGCGGGGGCGTCCGGGGTGCGCCGGGCCCGGTGCCCGAAGAGCGCGGGGACGGTCGACTCCGGCACGCTCCCGGCGGGCCCGGTCCCCCAGGCCGCGAGGCGGGTGCGCTCGGCGGCTGTGAGCACGTCGTACGTGCTCAGCGGACGGCCTGGATCGGTGGTGACGGAGCCGATGAGCTGGACGAGCCGCTCGGCGAGGCCGCGGACCGTGGCCGCGTCGAAGATCTCCGTCGCGTAGTCGACCGCGGCCCGCATACCGCTGGGCGTGCCGCTGTCGTCGTACGTCTCGGTGAAGGTGAACGACAGGTCGAACTTGCTGACCCCAGGGTCGACCGGCACGCCCTCGGCGGTGAGGCCGGGCAGGTCGAGGGGCGCGGCGGGACTGTGGTTCTGGAGGATGAGCATGGTCTGGAAGAGCGGGTGGTGGTTCTGCGAGCGCGCGGGGTTGAGCAGTTCCACGAGACGTTCGAAGGGGACGTCCTGATGCGCGTAGGCGGAGAGGTCGAACTCCTTCACCCGGTCGAGGAGTTCGAGGAACGTGGGGTCGCCCGTCAGGTCCGTGCGCAGCACGAGCGTGTTGACGAAGAAGCCGACGAGGCCGGAGGCCGCCTCGTCGGTGCGTCCGGCGACGGCTGTGCCGATCGGGATGTCGTCACCCGCACCGTGCCGGGACAGCACGGCAGACAGGGCGGCCTGCAGCACCATGAAGACGCTGCATCCGCTGGTGCGGGCGAGGTCGGCGACCGCCCGGGCGGTGGTGGGGGCGAGGGCGAAGTCGTGGGTGGCGCCGGTGTGCCGGGGCGCGGCGGGGCGCGGACGGTCCCGGGGCAGCTCGACCATCTCCGGCAGCCCGTCCAACGCGGTTCTCCAGTACGCCAGCTGGCGTGAGACGACACTCCCGGGGTCTCGCTCGTCGCCGAGGAGGCGGCGCTGCCAGAGGGTGAAGTCGGCGTAGTCGACCGGGAGTTCCGCCCAGAGCGGCGCCTCGGCCCGCACGCGGGCGCGGTAGGCGGTGCCGAGGTCGCGGGTGAGGGGCGCCAGGGACGAGCCGTCGGCGGCGATGTGGTGGACCACGAGGACCAGGACGTGGGCGTCGTCGGCCGTGCGCAGCAGGGTCGCCCTGAGCGGGAGACGGTGCTCGATGTCGATCGGTGCGGCCGCGGCGGCTTTGATCCTCTCGGTGAGTCCTTCCTCGTCGACGGCTTCGAGCGCGAACGGGAGGTGGACCTCGTCCGGAGCGGTGACGTGCTGACGCGGCCGGCTGTCGTGCTCCGGGAAGACGGTACGCAGCGCGGAGTGCCGGGTGATGACGTCGCGGAGGGCCTGGCGCAGGGCTTCCGTGTCGAGCGGTCCGTCGATGCGCAGGGCGAAGGGGATGTTGTAGGTGGCCGAGGGTCCTTCGAGGCGGTGGAGGAACCACAGACGCTGCTGGGCGTAGGAGAGCGGGAGCGCCGCGGGGCGTTCCTGCGGTACGAGGGCGGGGCGGGCGGGCCGGTCCGCGTCCCGCAGGGCCCTGGCGAGCGTGGCGACGGTGGGGTTGTCGAAGAGGGTGCGGATCTCGGTCTCCGTGCCCAGGGCGGTACGGATACGGCCGACGAGACGGGTGGCGAGCAGCGAGTGGCCGCCCAGGGAGAAGAAGTTGTCGTCGGTTCCGACGCGGGCCACACCCAGCACGTCGGCGAAGAGCCCGGCGAGGATCTCCTCGTGGGCGCCGCGCGGCGGCCCCCCGCCGGCGCCGGGCCGGGTGGCGGGCGCGGGGAGGGCGGACCGGTCGAGCTTGCCGTTGGGGGTCAGCGGCAGCACGTCGAGCGGCTGGATGACGGCCGGCACCATGTAGGCGGGCAGCCGGCTGCCGACGTGCGCCGCGAGCCGGCCCGGGTCCGGGGTCCGCCCGGGGGCCGGGACGACGTACGCGGTCAGGGTGCGGTCGCCGGGCAGATCCTCGCGGACCAGGACGCAGGCGGCGCGCACGGACGGGTCGGAGCAGAGGGCCGCCTCGATCTCGGCGGGCTCGATGCGGTGACCGCGGAGTTTGATCTGCTGGTCGGCCCGGGCGACGTAGTGCAGGGTGCCGTCGGCGCCCCGGCGCACGAGGTCACCGGTGCGGTACATCCGCGCCCCTGTGCCGGTGAACGGGTCGGCGACGAACCGGGTGGAGGTCAGGCCGGGGCGCCCCAGGTAGCCGCGCGCGACACCGGCGCCCGCGACGTACAGCTCGCCCTCGGCGCCGGGCGGCACGGGCCGCATCGCCGCGTCGAGTACGTAGGCGCGCATGCCGTCGAGCGGCCGGCCGATCGGGGGCACGGCGCCGGGGGTGTCGCCGGGCCGGACAGGGTGGAGGGTGGCGAAGGTGGTGGTCTCGGTGGGCCCGTAGACGTTCAGGAAGGCGGTGCCCGGGTGGGCGGCGGCGAGCCGCTGGAGGACGCCGGGCGCCGCGGCCTCGCCTCCGGACGCGGCCAGCCTCAGCAGGCCGAGGGCACCTGGGTCGGTCTCGGCGATGACGTTGAACAGGGCCGTCGTCAGGAATGCCGCCGTCACGCCGTGCCGGGTGACGAGGTCGCGGAGCACGGCGGGCTGGAGGGCGCCCTCGGGCGCGACGACGACCCGGCCCCCGTTGAGGAGGGGAGCCCATATCTCGAAGGTGGAGGCGTCGAAGACGTACGCCGAGTGCAGCAGGACCGCGTCGGCCACACCGTCGCCCCAGGTCCGGTCGGCCGCGAGGGCGGTGATGTCCGCGTGGGTGACTCCGACGCCCTTGGGCATGCCGGTGGAGCCGGAGGTGAACATCACGTACGCGAGCCGGGCGCCACCCGTGACGGCGGGGAGGACCCCCGGAGCGGCGGGGCCGCCGTGCCGGACACGGCCCGCGGCGTCGACGGTCAGCACGCTCGTCCCGGGCTCCTGTCGGCGCACCCAGGGGTGCGTCGAGGTGGTCCGGTCGACGATCAGGACGCGCAGGCCCGACACCTCGGCGGCGCGGGTGAGCCGGTCGGCCGGCCAGCGCGGGTCGAGCGGCACATAGGCGGCGCCCGCGCGCAGGGCCGCCAGGGAGGCGGTGACCAGTGCCGTGGAACGGCCGATGAGGATGCCGACGCCGTCCTCCGCACGGACGCCCAGCCCTGCGAGTGCCCGGCCCAGCTCGGCTGCGGCTGCCTCGAGTTGTCCGTACGTCAGCTCCGAACCCGCTTCGACCACGGCCACCGCGTCCGGGTGCCGGGCGGCATGCCGGGCGACGGCGGCCGGAATGCCCTCGTCGGCGTCGCCGCCCAGGAGTTCGGCGCCGCGCCCTTGGGAGAGCAGCGTCTCGCGCTCCCCGTCCAGGAGGACGGGGAGCGCGTCGGCACGGCGGTCGAGCCCCTCCGCCATCGCGGTCATCATGCGCCGCATGCGGTCGACCGTGAGGGCCACCTCCTCGCGTTCGAGGACGGCGGCCCGGTAGCCGAAGGTGATCCTCAGGGCGTCGCCCGGGGCGATGGTGAGGGTGAGCGGGTAGTGGGCCGCGTCCGAGCCGCTGAACCCGGTCACGGCGAGGCCGGGCAGTCCCTGCTGCGCGGTGCGCAGGGCCTCCGCGTCCATGGGGTAGTTCTCGAACACGGCCAGCGTGTCGAAGAGTTCGTCCAGGTCCGTGACGCCGCGTATCTCGGTCAGACCCACGTACTGGTGCCCGAGGAGACGGCCCTGCTCCTCCTGGAGCCGGGTCAGGAGCGCGGCCAGGGTCTCGCCGGGCGCCGGGCGGACCCGCACCGGCACGGTGTTGATGAAGAGGCCGACCATCGACTCGATGCCCGGGATCTCGGGCGGGCGGCCGGAGACGGTGGTTCCGAAGACGACGTCGGGACGCCCGGTGAGATGCGCGAGCAGAAGGCCCCAGGCGCCCTGGACCAGGGTGTTGAGGGTGAGCCGGTGGGCGCGGGCCGTTTCGCGCAGCCGGTGCGTCGTGACCGGGTCCAGCTCGAGGACGAGGGTCTCGGGCAGCTCACCGGCACCGGGCACGTCCGCCCGTCCGCGCCCTGCGAGCAGGGTCGGCGCGTCGATTCCGCTGAGTGCGGTGCGCCAGGCGTCCAGGGCGGCGGCGCGGTCCTGCTGTGCCAGCCAGGCGAGGTAGGTGCGGTAGGGGACGACGCGGGGCAGGGTGCTGTCGTCGCCCCGGTGTGCGTAGAGCTCGAAGAGTTCCCGCACGAGCAGGGGCATCGACCAGCCGTCGAGCAGGATGTGATGGCTCGTCATGACGAGCCGGTGGTGTTGCGGGGCGGTACGCACGAGGGTGAACCGCATCAGCGGCGGGGTGGTGAGGTCGAAACGGCGGGTGCGGTCCGCGGCGAGGAACGTGTCGAGGCGCTCCTGCACCGTGCCCGTGCCGGCCGCACCGGTCAGGTCCAGTTCCTCCAGCGGTACCGGCACCTCGGCGGCGACGGCCTGCACCGGCTCGTCCAGGTCCTCGTGGAGGAATCCGACCCGCAGGTTGGCGTGGCGCCTCAGCAGACCGCCGACGGCGGCGTGCAGGGCGGGGACATCGACGGGGCCTTCGAGATCGAAGACGAACTGGGCGGTGTAGACGTCCACGTCGCGGGAGTCGTACAGCGCGTGGAAGAGCATGCCTGCCTGCAACGGCGTCAGCGGCAGTACGTCTTCCAGACGGAACCCGGTCACTTGCGTCCACCCCACTTGTTCTGCAGTCGGTCGATCTGGGCCTGGTCGAGCGAGACCAGGGGTAGGTCGGACGGCGTCCAGCCGCCTGCGTCGGGCCGTTCGGCGTGTTCCGCGATCGCGCGCAGGGCGCGGGTGAAGGCGTCGGACAAGGACTCCATGTCCTCCTCCTTGAGCAGGTCGCTGGGCCAGGTCCAGCGCGTCACCAGGCGCGGGCCGTCCGGCAGGTCCTCGGCGTGCGCGTTGATGTCGAGGACGTGGTGGACGGGCATGTCGGGGTCCTGGCTGCGCGGCCCGCCGCCGTCGAGCAGTACGTCCCAGTCGGCGCCGTCGCAGCCGCCCACCTCCTCGGCCGGAGCGGCGTACCGGCCGAGGTAGTTGAAGCCGATCTGGGGGGTGGGTGCGGTGGCCAGCAGTGGGCCGGTGACCGGATTGAGGTGGCGCAGCATTCCGTAGCCGACACCGTGGTCGGGGATGGTCCGCAGCTGCTCCTTGACCCGCTTGAGGGCCCGTTCGACCAGTGCGGCGTCGAAGCGTCCGGGCTCGCGGGCGTCCACGGGTCCGGGGTCGAGCCTGACCGGGTAGAGGCTGGTGAACCAGCCGACCGTACGGGACAGGTCCACGTGGTCGGCGATCTGCTCGCGGCCGTGGCCCTCCAGGTCGAGGAGGACGGCGGTACTGCCCGGCTGGTGCCCGCCCAGGGCGGCGGCCCGTTCCGCACGCCAGGAGCAGACGGCGAGAGCGAGGCCCGTGAGCAGGACATCGTCCACGCCTGCGTGGAAGGCGGCCGGCACTGTGGTGAGCAGGGGCTTCGTCCATGTGGCGGGCAGGCGGGTGACCAGGGTGCGTGTCCGGTCGGCGGTGTCCAGGTCGGGGTCGAGCGGCCGGTACCCGAGCTGGGGGTCGGGCGTCCTCGACACGTCCTGCCAGAGGTCAAGTTCCGCCTCGCGTACGGATTCGCGCGCCTGGGCGGACAGGAGTCGTGCCCAGTGCCGGTAGGACGTGGTGGCCGGAGGGAGCGCCGCCGCACGTCCGCCGGTCCTCGCGGACTCGGTGACGGCCTGCCAGGCGACGGCCACATCGGTGGCGAGGACGCGCCAGGAGACCGCGTCGACCGCGAGGTGGTGCACGACGAGCAGCAGCTGTCCGCGTCTGTGCGGCCCGGCGTCGCACCAGACGGCCTCGACCACCTCACCGTGAGCGGGGCGCAGCCGTCTGCGCGCCTGTTCACCCGCCTCGGTGACGGCGGCACGGACGGCTTCGGCGCCGAGACCCGCGACGTCCACCCGGGTAAGGCGTTGTCCGGCCGCCACGGCGCCCGGCGGCAGTGCCTCGAGGACCGGTGCGCCGTCGGCCGACCGCGTGGTCCGCATGCGGAGCATGTCGTGGTGGTCGATCAGCAGCTGGAGGGTGGCGGCGAGGGTGTCCTCGTCCGCCCCCGCGGGTGTGCGCAGCACCCCTGACTGGTTGTAGCCGTCCGTGGTACCGGGCCGCTCCAGGAACCAGGCGGCGATGGGCGTCGGTGGCATCTCGCCGGTGCCCTGCCCGTCCGGCGCTGCCGTGTCCTCGCCGAGCACGGTGGCGATGGCCGCGATGGCCTCCGGTGTGCGATGGACGAAGACGTCGCGCGGGGTGACGCCGAGGCCGGCCCCTCGGACGCGGCTGACCAGCTGGATGGAGAGGATGCTGTCGCCGCCGAGCGCGAAGAAGTCGTCGTCCGTGCGGACGGCGGGAGCGCGCAGGACGGAGGCGAACACGTCGCACAGGACGCGTTCCTGTGCGGTGCGCGGCTCTCCGCCGGGCCGGGTGGCGGCGGGGCGGGCCGGGACGGGCAGGGCCCGCCGGTCGGTCTTGCCGTTCGGCAGCAGCGGCAGTGCGTCGAGGGGGACGAAGACGGCGGGCACCATGTACGGCGGCAGCGCCGACATCAGCCGGGCGCGCAGCTCGCCGTCCGGGAGGGCCGCCGCGCCGCCGGGAACGGTGTAGGCGACCAGACGCCGTTCGCCGGGCCGGTCCTCGCGGACGACCGCGCAGGCCGCGGCGACGCCGTCGAGCGCGGTGAGGGCGGACTCGACCTCACCGAGTTCGATGCGGAAGCCGTGCAGCTTGACCTGGTCGTCGGCGCGGGCGACATAGCTGAGCAGGCCGTCGGCGTCGCGTCGGACGAGGTCGCCGGTGCGGTACATACGGCTTCCGGCGGGGCCGTACGGATCGGCGACGAACCGCGCGGCGGTGAGGTCCGGGCGCCCCAGGTAGCCGCGCGCGAGGCCGTCGCCCGCGACGTAGAGCTCCCCGGTGACGCCCGGCGGCACCGGCTGGAGACCGGCGTCCAGGACATGGGCCCGCGTGTTGTCGACGGGGAGGCCGAGCGGCACGTTCCCCTCCCCCGCGGGGACGTCCGTGCTCCCGCCCCGGTGGTGGTGCGCGGTGGCGTCGACGGTCGTCTCGGTGGGCCCGTAGAGGTTGTGCACCTCGGCCCGCCAGGCCCGCCGGACGCGCTCCGCGAGGTGCCGGGACAGGGGTTCACCGCCGCACAGGACGGCCCGCAGCGTCGCGGGCGCCTCGTCGGGAGCCGTCTCGGTGAGGATGACGGAGAGGTGCGAGGGCACGAACTGGGCGAGGGTCGTGCCCGCTTCACGCATGCGGGCCAGCAGCCCCGCGGGGTCGTGGTTGAGGGCGGGCGGCACCGGGCAGGTGGAGCCGCCGTGCAGGAGCGGCAGCCAGGTCTCCCATACCGAGGCGTCGAAGCTCGGCGAGGTGCGGGCGAGGACCCGGTCGTCGTCGGTGAGGCCGAGGTGGTCCGCCATCCACGCCATGTGGTTGGTCAGGGAGGCGTGGGTGACGACGACGCCCTTGGGGCGGCCGGTGGAGCCGGAGGTGTAGATGACGTACGCCGCGTCGCGCGGGTCCGGCGCGGCGGCCGGCGGCACCGTGCGCCCCGTGGACCAGGCGGTCCGGTCGTCGAGGGCGAGGCAGGGCACGGACGCGCCGTACCGTTCGGTCCGAGCGGTGCCATGGGTGAGGAGCAGGGCCGGGCGGGCGTCCTGGAGCATGTGGGCGATACGCGCCTCGGGGTACTCCAGGTCGACCGGCAGATACGCCGCCCCGGCCTTGGCCACCGCCAGCATCGCGACGACCTGGTCGGCGGTGCCCTCCAGGGCGAGGGCGACGAGGTCGCCGCGGCCGATGCTCCTGCTGTGCAGGTGGTACGCCAAGTCGTCGGAGAGCGCGTCCAGTTCGCCGAAGGTGAGGCGGTTCGCGCCGTCCAGCACGGCGACAGCCGCGGGGGTCCGTGCGCACTGGGCGCGGAACGCCTCGGGCGCCGTGCCCGCCGCCCCGGCCCGGACCGGGCCGTGCGCGGCGCGTTCCAGACGCCGCCGCTCGGACGTGTCCAGGACCTCGACGGTGTGGACACGGCGGCCGGGGTCCGCGGCGAGCGAGGCGAACAGGCGGATGAGCCGGTCGGCCAGGGTGCGGGCGGTGGCGTGGGCGAAGAGTTCGGTGGAGAACTCGAGGACGCCGTCGAGGCCCGCGGGCCTGCCCGCGCCGTCCCGTGTCTCGGTGAAGGTGAAGGTCAGGTCGAATTTGCTGATCCCGGTGCGCACGGGCTGCTCCGTCACCGTGAGGCCGGGCAGTTCGACCACCGCGTCCGCCTGGTTCTGGAGGACGAGCATGGTCTGGAACAGCGGGTGGTGGTTCTGGGCCCGTACGGGGCTCAGGGAGTCCACCAGCCGCTCGAACGGCACGTCCTGGTGAGCGTAGGCGGCCAGGTCGAACTCACGGACCCGGTCGAGTACCTCGTCGAAGGTGGGATCCCCGCTCAGGTCGGTGCGCAGGACGAGGGTGCTGACGAAGAAGCCCACCAGATCGTCGAGGGCTTCGTCGGTGCGTCCGGCCACGGCGGTTCCGAGCGGGATGTCCTCACCGGCGCCGTGCCGGGAGAGGAGAACCGACAGGGCCGCCTGGAGCACCATGAAGAGGCTGCACCCGTGGGCACGGGCGAGATCCGCCAGTGCGCGGTGGGTGTCCGCGTCGACGGGGAAGGCGAACGCGTCACCGCGGTGTGCGGTGACGGTGGGGCGGGGACGGTCGTAGGGCAGGTCCAGCAGTTCGGGGGCGCCGGCGAGCGCGGTGCGCCAGAAGTCGAGCTGACGGGCTGCCTGGCTGGAGGGGTCGTCCTCGTCGCCGAGCAGGGCCCGCTGCCACAGGGTGTAGTCGGCGTACTGGACGCCGAGTTCCGTCCAGGAGGGCTCCACGCCCTCGGTGCGGGCCCGGTACGCCTCGCCCAGGTCGCGGGCGAGCGGGGCGAGGGACCAGCCGTCGCCGGCGATATGGTGGACGACCAGTGCGAGGACGTGGTCCTCGGCACCGAGCCGCAGCAACCGGGCCCGTACCGGAAGCTCGGCACTCACGTCGAAGGCGTGCGACACCTCGGCGCGCAGGGCCTCGTCGAGGTCGGCGGGATCCGTGTCGCGGGGCGTCAGGTCGAGGTCGGCGCCACCGGCGTCGAGGACGACCTGACGGGCCACGCCGTCGGTGTCGGGGAAGACGGTGCGCAGGCTCTCGTGGCGTTCGACCACGTCCGCGAGGGCGCTCTCCAGGGCATCCGCGTCGAGCGGGCCGCCCAGGCGGAGCACGAGCGGCACGTTGTACGTGGCGCTGGGCCCCTCGAACCGGTTGAGGAACCACAGGCGCTGCTGCGCGAAGGACAGCGGCAGCGGATCGGGGCGGCCCGGGGCACGCTCCAGGGGGCTTCTGGCCTCTTCGGCGGCGTCCAGCGCCGCGGCGAGCGCGGCCGGGGTGGGGTGCTCGAAGAGCGCCTTGACCTGGACCTCCACGCCGAGCGCGGTGCGGATGCGCGCGACGAGACGGGTGGCGAGCAGGGAGTGGCCGCCCAGGGAGAAGAAGTCGTCCTCGACTCCCGCCCCCGTCAGTCCGAGCACGTCGGCGAAGAGCCCGCACAGGATCTCCTCGCGGACGGTGCGGGGGGCACGCCCGCGGAGAGGAGCCTGCTGCTCGGGGGCGGGCAGTGCGCGCCGGTCCACCTTTCCGTTGACGGTCAGCGGCAGCGCGTCCAGCAGAACGAAGGCGGAGGGGACCATGTAGGCGGGCAGGGACCGGCCGACGGCCCGGGCGAGGTCGCCGGGTTCGGGACGCGCCCCGCCGGCGGGCACGACGTACGCGACCAGCCGCCGGTCGCCGGGAGTGTCCTCGCGGACGACGGCGAAGGAGTCGGCGACGCCGTCGCAGCAGGCGAGCAGGCCCTCTACCTCTCCGAGTTCGATGCGGTGGCCGCGCAGCTTCACCTGCCCGTCGGCGCGGTTCACGTAGGCGATCTGGCCGTCGTGGGTCCACCGGACGAGGTCGCCGGTGCGGTACATACGCCCGCCCGCCGGATCGAACGGGTCCGCCACGAAACGCGTGGCGGTCAGGCCCGGGAGCCCGGTGTACCCGCGTGCCACGCCGCGCCCGGCGAGGTACAGCTCGCCCACGACCCCCGGCGGGACGGGGCCCAGCGCGCCGTCGAGGACGTACAGGCGCATGCCGTCCAGGGCGCGGCCGATGGGCGGCGGGCCGGACGCCAGGCCGGGCGACACGTCGTAGCGGGTGGCGAAGGTGGTGGTCTCCGTGGGCCCGTACACATGGAGGACGCGCACGCCGGGCGCCGATCCCGCCACCCGCTGCATCGCGTCGGGCGAGGCGAGTTCCCCGCCCGCGCAGACGAGCCGGAGGCCGGCGAACGCGCCCGGACCGGTCTCCGCCATCACGTTGAACAGGGCGGTCGTCATGAACACGGCGGTAACCCCCTGCTCGTGCACCGCGTCGCCGAGGACGCGGGCGTCCAAGACGCCCTCCGGTGCGACGACGATCCGGCCGCCGCGCAGGAGCGGCGCCCAGATCTCGAACGTGGAGGCGTCGAAGACGTAGGCCGAGTGCATCAGGACCGCGTCGGCCACGCCGTCGTCCCACGCGGAGTCGGCCGTGAGCGCGGCCACGTCGGCGTGGGTGACTCCGACGCCCTTGGGCAGGCCGGTCGAGCCGGAGGTGAACATCACGTAGGCCAGCGCGCCGGGGCCCGGCACGGCGGCCGGGCGGCCCGGTCGGGCGGGCGCGCCCCGCAGGATCCGGCCGAGCCGGTCCACGACCACGACCGGCAGCCGGCGGGCCGTCGCGGTCACCCAGGGCGAGGCGTAGGCGTCCTCGTCGACGACGAGGACCCGCACGGCCGCCACCCCGGCGACCTGTTCGAGCCGTTCCTCGGGCCAGCGCGCGTCCAGCGGGACGTAGGCGGCGGCTGCCCGGACCGTGCCGAGCGAGACCGACACGACGGCGGGCGACCGGGTCAGCAGCACGCCCACACCTGTCTCGGGGCCCACGCCGAGGCCGGCCAGCGCGCCGGCGAGGCCGGCGGCGACTCCGTCCAGTTCGGCGTACGTGAGGGTGACGCCGTCGCCGGTCACGGCCACCGCGTCCGGAGTGCGGTGGGCCCGGGCCGCGAAGAGGTCGGGCAGGGTGGCCCCGACGGTGCCCGCGGGCAGTTCGCGGCCGGTGCCCCAGCGCGTGACACGGACGCGCTCGTCAGGGGTCATCAGGTCGTAGTCCGTCAGGGGCAGACCGGGGTCGGCGGCGACCTGCCCCAGGAGACGGACCAGGCGGGCGGCGAGCGTTTCGACGGTGCTCCGGTCGAAGAGGGCGGTGGCGTACTCGATCCCGGCGGTGAGGCCGCCGTCGTCCCGCTCCTCGGTGAAGGCGAAGGTGAGGTCGAACTTGCTCAGGCCGTTGTGGACGAGCCGGTCCTCGACGGTGAGCCCGGGCAGCTCGGCGCGCGCGGTCTCCTGGTTCTGCAGGACCAGCATGGTCTGGAACAGCGGGTGGTGGTTGTGCGCCCGGGCGGGATTGAGGCTTTCGACCAGGCGCTCGAAGGGCACGTCCTGGTGCGCGTAGGCGGCCAGGTCGAACTCCCTCACGCGTACGAGCAGTTCCTGGAAGGTGGGACGCCCGGACAGGTCGGTGCGCAGGACGAGCGTGTTGACGAAGAACCCGACCAGCTCCTCGAGTGCCTCGTCCGTGCGGCCGGCGACGGGCGAGCCGACCGGGATGTCGTCCCCCGCGCCGTGGCGGTGCAGCAGGGTGGCCACCGCCGCCTGGAGCACCATGAACAGACTGCTGCCCGACTCACGCGCCAGACGCAGGAGTTGTGTGTACACAGGGGGTGGCACGTCGAAGGTGTGGACGGCTCCCCTCGGATCGGTGGTGATCGGGCGCGGCCGGTCGAGCGGCAGGTCGATCAGCGCCGGCAGGCCCGCGAGGGCGGTGTGCCAGTGGTCGAGCTGCTGCCGCAGCACGCTCCCCGGGGCCACGCCGTCCCCCAGGGCGGCGTGCTGCCAGAGGGTGTAGTCGGCGTACTGGACCGGCGTGCCGGACGCGAGCTCCGGCTTCCGGCCCTCCAGACGGGCCCGGTAGGAGTCACCGAGATGACGGGCGAGCGGGGCGAGGGACCACCCGTCGCCGGCGATGTGGTGCAGGACCAGCACCAGGACGTGGTGGCCGGGTGCGGAGCGCAGCAGCCTGGCGCGCAGCGGGACGTCCGCGACGACGTCGAACGGCTCACGCACGGCGGCCAGGACGGCCTGTTCCAGATCGGCGGGGGCCAGGACCGTGACGGGCAGAGACGGCGTGGCGGTGCCGGCGGGAAGGATCAACTGGTGCGGCACGCCGTCCCGTTCCGGGAAGAGGGTGCGCAGCGCCTCGTGCCGCTCCACGACGTCACCCAGGGCGGCACTCAGCGCGTCGGTGTCCAGGGCGCCGTGGAGTTCGAGGACGAGCGGGATGTTGTAGGCGGAGCCGGGGCCTTCGAGCCGGCCGAGGAACCACAGGCGCTGCTGCGCGTGGGACAGCGGCAGCGGGTCGGGGCGCTGTGCCGCGGCCACCACCGGTGGACGGGCTCTGCCCTGTGCGTCGAGGACATGGGCGACACCCGCCGCCGTCGGGTGCTCGAAGAGGGTGCGTACGTCGATCTCGGCGCCCAGGACGGCACGCACACGGCTGATGACGCGCATGGCGAGGAGTGAGTGGCCGCCGAGGTCGAAGAAGCTGTCGTGCGGGCCCACACGGGGCAGGCGCAGGACGTCCGCGAAGATCCCGGCGAGCAGATCCTCCTGCAGGGTGTGCCGCCCCGGCCCGGCGGGGGCGTCGGTGCCCGGGTCGGGCTCGGGCAGGGACCGCCGGTCCACCTTGCCGTTGGGCAGGAGGGGGAGGTCGTCCAGTACGACGACGGCGCCGGGCACCATGTAGTGGGGAAGGGTCTCGGCCAGGGCGTCGCGCAGGGCGGCGGGGCGCGGGGCCGGGTCGCCGGTGACGGCGTAGGCGACCAGACGGCGCCGGTCGGGTACGTCCTCACGGATCACGGCGCAGGCCGCTGTGACGCCGGGCCGTGCCAGAAGCGCGGCCTCGACCTCGCCCAGCTCGATGCGGAATCCGCGGAGTTTGACCTGGTCGTCGGCGCGGGCCACGTAGTCGAGCAGGCCGTGCCGGTTCCACCGTACGAGGTCACCCGTCCGGTACATACGGGAGCCGGTGGCGTCGAACGGGTCCGCGACGAACCGTGCGGCGGTCAGCGCCTGCCGGCCGAGGTAGCCGCGGGCGAGGTTGGGGCCCGAGAGGTACAGCTCCCCGGTGACGCCGTCCGGTACGGGCCGCAGGCGGCCGTCGAGGACGTAGGCGCGCATGGTCTCGACGGGCCGGCCGATCGGGACGGTCTCGGACGGTGTGCCCGTGTCCGCGTGTGCGCCGTTCCCCGGGCCGCCGGTGCGGTGGGCGGTCGCGTCGATGGTGGCCTCGGTGGGCCCGTAGAGGTTGTGCACCTCGGCCTGCCACTGCTCGGCGACGTCGTCGGCGAGGGCGCGCGGCAGCGGTTCGCCTCCGCACAGGACCGCGCGCAGGGCGGGGAGCGGCTCCGCCCGCGCAGCCTCGGTGACGACGAGGGCCAGGTGCGAGGGCACGAACTGGGCGACGGTCACGCCGAACCGGCTCATCCAGGAGACGAGTGCGCGGGGTTCCCGGTTGGCGCCGTCCGGCAGGACACAGACCTCGGCGCCGGCCGTCAGCGGGACCCACAACTCCCATACGGAGGCGTCGAAGCTGGTGGAGGTGCGGGCGAGGACCCGGTCCTCCGGGGTGACGGCCAGGTGCCGCGCCATCCAGTCCGTGTGGTTGGCCAGCGCCTCGTGCGTCACGACCACGCCTTTGGGGCGGCCGGTGGAGCCGGAGGTGTAGATGACGTACGCGGGGTCCGCGGGGCGGGGTGTGCCCGCGACGGCCGGCGTGGGGCCCCCGGGCTGGGCGGCCGGGTCGTCGAGGGCGAGCCACGGTACGTCGCAGGCGGGCAGATCGGCGTGGGCGGCGGTGGTGGTCAGCAGCAGGACGGGCCGGGCGTCGTCCAGCATGTGCCGGATGCGGGCCGGTGGGTACTGCGGGTCGACCGGCAGGTAGGCGGCTCCGGCCCGCAGGACGGCGAGCATGGCGACGACGGTGTCCACGGACGGGGGCGCGGCGAGGGCCACCCTTTCCTCGGGGCCCGCGCCCCGCCCGCGCAGGACGTGGGCGAGGGCGTCGGCGCGGGCGTCCAGTTCGGCGTAGGTGAGGCTCGTGTGCGCGTCACGCACCGCGACCGTGCCGGGGGTGCGCGCGGCCCGGTCCCGGACCGCCTCGGGGACGGTGCGGGCGGGCAGCGGCGGCTCCGCGCCACGCCCCCGGCCGAGGATGCGGTCCCGCTCGCCCGGCTCGAGCGGGTCGAGTTCGCCGACGGTACGGTCGGGTTCGGTCACGGCGAGGGTGAGGACGCGGGCGAAGCGGGCGCACAGGGCGCGGGCGGTGGCGGCGTCGAACAGGTCGGTGGCGTATTCCAGGTGACCGCCCAGTCCCGCGGGGGTGGTGGCGGACGCGCGCCCGGCCGGTCCGGAGTGGTCGCCGGGTCCGGTGGCTCCGGCGCCGGTGGTGCCGCCGGGTGCGGAGACCTCGGCGGTCTCGGCGGTCTCGGTGACCTCGGTGAGCTCGGTGAGCTCGGTGAGCTCAATGAGCTCGGTGAGCGAGAACGTCAGGTCGAACTTGCTGACCCCTGTGTGCCGGGACCGGTCGTGCACCGTGATGCCGGGGAGCCGGAGGCCCGCCCGCTCCTGGTTCTGGAGTACCAGCATGGTCTGGAAGAGCGGGTGGTGGTCCCCGGACCGTTCGGGGTTGATCGCCTCCACGATCCGTTCGAAGGGCATGTCGCCGTGGCTGAACGCGGCGATGTCGAACTCCTTGACCCTCCGGAGCAGTTCGCGGAAGGTCGGGTCGCCCGACAGGTCCGCGCGCAGGACGACGGTGTTGACGAAGAAGCCGACGAGGTCGTCGAGGGCCTCGTCCGTGCGTCCGGCCACCGCGGTACCCAGCGGGATGTCCGTGCCGGCACCGTGGGCGTGCAGTGTCACGGCCAGGGCCGCCTGGAGCACCATGAAGGGGGTGCAGCCGGCGGCACGGGCGAGCCGGATGAGTGCGGCGTGTGCGGGGGCGGGCAGCTCGAAGGGGACCGCGTCACCCCGGTGGGCCGCCACGGCCGGGCGGGGCCGGTCGTGGGGCAGGTCGAGCAGGTCGGGGGCGCCGCTCAGCGCCTCCCGCCAGAAGGCGAGCTGACGTGCGGCGAGACTCTCCTGATCGCCGTCGTCGCCGAGGAGCCGGCGCTGCCAGAGGGCGTAGTCGGCGTACTGCACGCGCAACGCGGGCCAGTCGGGCGTGCTCGCACCCGAACTCCTGGCGCGGTAGGCGGCGCCGAGGTCACGGCTCAACGGGGCGAGGGACCAGCCGTCCGCGACGACGTGGTGGAGGACGAGGACCAGGACGTGCCGGGCGGGGGCGAGGCGGAGCAGATGGGCCCGGATACCGACGTCGCCGCCGAGGTCGAACGGCACCGCGGACAGGCGGCCGGCCCTCTCCTCGGCCCAGGCGTCGGCGCTCTCCCCGGCCGGGGGCGTCTCGACGGCGAGGGGGACGAGCGCGGCGGCGGCGGAGACGTCGAGGACTACCTGACGTGCCACACCGTCGTGCTCGGCGAAGACGGTGCGCAGGCTCTCGTGCCGCGCGACCACGTCGGCAAGCGCGCTCCGCAGGGCGTCCGTGTCGAGGGGGCCGTCGAGTTCGAGAACGAGCGGGACGGTGTAGGTGTCGTTGGGTCCCTCGGCACGGTTGAGGAACCAGAGACGCTGCTGAGCGTAGGACAGCGGTACGGCTTCGGGCCGTTGCTGCGGGGTGAGGGCGGGCCTGGCCGCCCCGCGGGTGTCGAGGGCGGCGGCGAGGGAGGCGACCGTGGGGTGGTCGAAGAGATCGCGCATGGCGGCCTCGGCGCCCAGGGCCGCCCGGACGCGGCCGGTGAGGCGGGTGGCGAGCAGCGAGTGGCCGCCCAGGGAGAAGAAGTCGTCGTCGATGCCGACCGTGTCGACGCCCAGGACGTCGGCGAACAGACCGGCCAGGACCTCCTCGTAGGCGGTGCGCGGGGCACGGCCCCCGGCGGCGACGGCGCGAGGGACGGGCAGGGCGCGGCGGTCGACCTTGCCGTTGGGGTTGAGGGGCAGCGCGTCGAGGTCCACGAACACCGACGGCACCATGTAGGCGGGCAGGGTGCGCCCCACCCGGCGGGCCAGGGCGGCGTCGTCGGGGCGGGCCCCGGCTGTCCGCACGACGTAGGCGACGAGCCGCCGGTCGCCCGGTATGTCCTCGCGGACCAGGACGCAGGCGGCGCGCACGTCCGGGTCGGTGAGCAGGGTGTTCTCTATCTCGGCGGGCTCGATGCGGAAACCGCGGAGTTTGACCTGGCCGTCCGCGCGTCCGACGTACTCGATGGCGCCGCGCGCTGTCCAGCGTACGAGGTCGCCGGTCCGGTACATCCGGCCGCCGCGGGCGTCGTACGGGTCGGCGACGAACCGTGTGGCTGTCAGCCCCGCGCGGCCCTGGTAGCCACGGGCGACGCCGTGGCCGCTCACGTACAGCTCTCCGACGACGCCGGGCGGCACCGTCGCGAGGGCACCGTCGAGCACGTACAGGCGCATCCCGTCGAGGGCCCGGCCGATGGGCGGCACGCCCGGCGTGCCGGCGGAGACCTGGTGGCGGGTGGCGAAGGTGGTGGTCTCGGTGGGCCCGTACACGTGCAGGACGCGCGTGCCGGGCGCGACGGCGGCCACCTGCTGCATCAGGTCAGGGGTGGCGGCCTCTCCGCCCGCGGCCACGAGGCGCAGACCGGCGAAGGCCGCAGGGTCGGCCTCGGCCACCACGTTGAACAGTGCCGTAGTCAGGAACAGCGCGGTGACCCCGTGCCGGTCCACCACGTCCCTGAGGGCCGGGGCCTCCAGGACGCCTGGGGGCGCCACGACCACACGGCCGCCGCTGAGGAGCGGTACCCAGATCTCGAACGTGGAGGCGTCGAACACGTAGGCCGAGTGCAACAGCACCGCGTCGCACGCACCGCCGGTCCAGGCGGTGTCGGCGGCCAGCGCCAGGACGTCGGCGTGTGTGACGCCGACGCCCTTGGGCAGACCGGTGGAGCCGGAGGTGAACATCACGTAGGCGAGCCGTTCGGCGTGATGCACTCCCGGCGAGGGTCTCGGCCGTGGCGGAGCGCCGCGTACGACGCCGCCGAGACCGTCGACGACGATCACCGGCAGGGTGGCGGCCGCCTCCTCCACCCAGGGCTGGGCGGCAGCGGACTCGTCGACCACCAGAGCGCGGACGCGGGCAGCCTGCGCGACGCGGCCGAGTCGCTCGGCCGGCCAGGCGGCGTCCATCGGTACGTACGCGGCCCCCGCGCCGACCGTGCCGAGTGTGGCGGTCACCACGGCTGCCGACCGGCTGACCAGGACACCGACGCCGTCCTCGGCGGCGAGGCCCCAGCCGGCCAGAGCGCCGGAGAGGTCCTCCGCGGCCCTCGCCAGCTCCTGGTAGGAGAGGGTGACGGCGCCGTCCACCACTGCCGGGGCTCCGGGGGTCAGGCGGACCTGCGCGCCGAACGCCTCCGGCAGGCTCGGTGCCGACGCCGTGGCTCCCAGGCCGGTGCCACGCCCCTGGGCCAGCAGTGCATCGGCCGCGGTGTCGTCGAGGAACGGCAGGTCGCGGAGGAGTGTGCCGGCGTCCGCGCGGGCCAGAGCCGACAGGAAGGAGACGAGCGCCTGCTGGAGCAGCCCCACGTCCTCGTGGTCGTACAGCTCCGGGTTGGCGTCGAGGCCGATCAGCGGCCCCTTGCCCTCGGCCCGTTCGGAGACGAACAGGGACACGTCGTCGACCGGGCCGATGGACAGGACGCGGGAGGCGGCGGGGCTTCCGCCGAAGTCGAGGTCGTAGTCGTAGCCCAAGATGTTGACGACGACGTCGGTCAGGCGCGCCGCTCCGTCGCTCAAGTTCAGTTCACGGGCCAGCTGTTCACGTGAGAAGCGCCGGTGCCGCAGGGCCCCGGCCATCTCGGCAGCGACGGCACGGATGAGGGCGCCGACCGTCATGTCGGCGGTGACGGCCAGCCGCAGCGGCAGGATGTTGGCGGTCATACCGACGATGTGCCGCAGCCTGCCGTGACGGCCGTTGGAGGCGAGGCCCACGGTGATGTCCTGCGCCCCGGTGACCCGGCCGACGTAGGCGGCGACCGCGCTCACCAGAACGGCGGACCACTTGGTGCGGTGAGCGGCGGCGAGTCCGCGCAGGTCGTCGAGGACGGTGACGGGCAGGGTCTCGCCCGTGTGCATCCGGACGTCCGCTCCGGCGGACAGCCCAGGTACCGGAGCGTTCGTGCGGCGGCGGACGAGCGCCCTGCCGCCGCGCGCCCGTGCGTCGTCCCCGCCGCCGGGGTTCACCGCGGCGTCGTCCGCCAGGTCGGCGAACTTGCCCGTCCAGTAGGCGCGGTCGGTTTTGAACCGGTCCGAGTCGCGGTAGGCCACCTCGTCGGCTATGAGCTCGCGCAGGGGCGCGGCCGGCAGCTCGGCCCCGGCCAGGTCCTCGCCCCGCACGGCACGCCCGTAGAGGTCGGCCACCATGCGGCCGAAGACCGCACCGCCGAGGCCGTCGACGGCGATGTGGTGGAAGCGTACGTACCAGTAGTGCAGCCGGGCGCCGAGTCGCAGCAGCGCGAAGTGGTGGTGCGGGGCGTCGGGGCGGTCGACGGTGGACATCTCGTCCGCCATGTAGCGCTCGGCGGTTGCGGCGGGGTCGTCGGCGCCGGTCAGATCGACCAGGTGCAGCCGGCCCGTGTCGACCGCGGGGCGGTGGGCGACACGCTGACGCACCGTCTCGCCCTGGGTGACGATCTCGACGTTGAGGCTGTCGCACAGGGCGATGGCCCTGCCGAACGCCGCGGTGAACAATGCCTCGTCGAGCCTGCCGTGGATCTCGAAGCATTCCCCGATGTTGTATTTCGGGCTGTCCGGGTCGACCAGTTGCCCATACCAGACGCCTTGCTGGGCGGCGGTCAGTTCGAGGAGTTCTTCAGGGGCGGCGGTTATCGGGAGAGAACGGTTTTCCTGCATGCCGGTCCACACCTTTGGGGAGAGATTTCGGGGACGGTGATGAAGGGCCGGATGAAACCGACCACGCCGGTGCGCCGATCGTCGACGTCGGGGCAGGCGTAAGCGGAGAGGAGATTCGCCGCACCCTCGGCGACGGGCACGGCCCGGATCGCCTACCGGGCATGACAGCCCGATAGGCGACCGCGTTGTCTTCGCACATCGACAACGGCCGCGAGGCGGCTCATCGATGTTTTATGAACGCCACACAGAGGCGACATGAGCATTTATTGGCGAGGAGTGATGGCTACGTGTTCACACTTGATCGATTCCGCCCGAACGGGAGCGAAATCGATCAGGTTGCGGTGTGGACATGCCGCTCCACCAGGGGATCCCTCACCGGCCCGGCCGTCGGCCTACCTGGCGTCGGCCTCCGTCGCCCGCACCAGACTGGCGGGCCGCATGTCGGTCCAGGCGCCTTCGATCACGTCCAGACATTCCTGACGCGACCCTTCCGGGCCGTTGGCACGCCAGCCGCCCGGAATCTCGATATGCGCGGGCCACAACGAGTACTGACCCTCGTCGTTCACCAGCGCCACGAACCGTCCCGACTCGTCATCGAAAGGATTGGTCACGGCCGTCCCCCCACCTGTTCTCACTCTTTCCACGACATGTTCACCGGTTGTGCCCTGGCATACCGCGTCGGTCTTTTCCCACGGCACATATCAGGCCCTCAACCCCCGCAGCGCGACCCCGGTCAAGCGGAACGGAGATACGTTCCACCTCCGCATACCGCCTGGTTACCTGTGACCGATCCAGGGATAACCCGAGTTCGCCCGCACGCCAATCACATTAGAGGACCCGAGGCAACGAAAGGCTCGCATTCGCCTGGTTACCGACAAGTATCAAATTGGTCGGCACGAGGCGCACCCGCCCGAGGTATATGCCAACTGACCCCGGTGCAAGATATTCGGCCACTCGGTGTCCCAATAGTGCGGGTACAACTGATTTGGGCCATACAGTTTCGGATAGCCTCCGGCGTACGCCCGCGCACTCCCGTTACACACAGAGATCACGTCAAGCTCCCATGCGCCGGTCATGCGCCCCCGCCCGACCAGCGAACCGGACGAGCAGGCCGACCTTGCGCAGCCCGGCGGGCGTCGCAGGCGGGAACACGAGTGGCTGCGAGGACGGCGGAGCACCCTCGGGCCGTCACCGCCGCTCAGGTCGCCGGCTCCGGCGTTCGGCCCCGGCCGGCCCTGTCCGGTTCAGGGACGCGGGAAGCGGGTGCGCATCGCGACGATGCACGTGTCGCGCGAGGTGGGGCCGCCGAAACGAAGACGGTCGTAGGCGGTGAACGCGGGCTCCAGGCAGTCGAGTTCGTCGACCAGGAGATGCAGGCGTTCCGACCACTGCGCCGAACCCGCATCTGGTTCCCCCGGTGCGGCGGCGACGGCGGCCGTCAGGTGGCCTTTGCGCTGGATGGCTTCGGGGGTCACCGAGTGCAGGCACACGTACTGGCCGCTGAGGTAGGCGTTCCATTCCTCCCTGCCGACGGCCAGGTCGGCCCAGTGGGCGGTGAACCAGGCTTCGAGCCTCTCCGCGCCGCCCGCTTCGCCGGCCAGGGTGAGGAGCTCGGCCGGCACCATCTCCCGCCCGTCGGAGCGCAGGTACCCCGGGAGCGGAAGGAGCCGCTCGAGCATCAGCCGGCGGACCTCGTCGGCATCACGGCCGTGGGCTGCGCACAGTTCCTCCAGGACGACGAACTGTTCACTGACGTAGGTGTCGTCGGCCTCGGTCATCGGATGGTCGCCGTTGACCTCCCGGAACCGCTCGGCGAGCTCCTTCTTCAAGTCGATGACCGCCATGTACCGCCCCTTGCTGCAGGCCCGCGCAGGCGTTTCCTGCGGTGCGCTAGGCACGCTATCCAGCCGGCTTTTCGGCGCCCACCGAAGTGTCCGCGCGGACGTGGACACAGGACCGGCGGCATGAGGCGCCCGCGCATGGGCCCACGCGCGTCGGCCCACGGGCGCCGCCCGGACGGCACCCGTGGGCCGGCGCTCCCCCGTACGTCACACTCCCGCCAGCAGCACCTCGATCGCCGCCGCCGTCTCCGGATGCCGGCCGGCGAGCACCGCGCCGGAGGGGGCCGGCGCCTCCGCCTCCCAGGTGCCTTCGCAGCCCAGCAGCTCCGCCACGCTGTCGCACGTCTCAGGGTGCGCGGCGAGCAGTACGGCACGACTCCCCGTGCCGCCACCGGGCGCCGCGGGGTCGGCCGGCGCAGCCGGCGCGGTCCGCCACGGCGGGACCCAGGTGTCCAGCGCCGCCAGACGGCCGGGGAAGACCCGTCCGGCCTCGCGGATCAGCAGGGGCGCCAGGTCCGCGCCCTCGGACCGCAGGGTGGTGATCAGCTTCGGCAGCCAGGGCAGCAGCACCGGGTCCGGCAGCCGGGCGAACGCGTTGGAGACCGCCTCCACGACGAAGTCGGCCAGCTGCGGCACCGGCTCCAGAGCGTGGAGGAATCCGCTGAGGTAGCGCGGATAAGCGGGTACCACCAGCGGGTTGCCCAGCAGTGCGTCGCACCGCTCCCTCAGTTCGGCCCGGGACAGCTGCCCGAGCTGCACCTGGGCCGCCCACAGCAACGCCACCCTGGACGGCTCCTGCGGGTGCGACTGTGCGAACGCCAGGTCCAGCTGCGTCCGGTCGCAGCCGAGCGACAGCGCCAGGCTCTCCATGCTGAACAGGAACCCCAGCATCGCGGCGACCTGGCGGACGGTCGCGTCCTCGTCGGTGAACGCCGTCGGCAGGAGCGTGCAGTAGTGGGCGTATCCCGTCTTGGCGAACGACTCGATCCACGTCGGCAGCACCGGCCGGCTGATCCGGTAGTACGCCAGGAGCCTGCGCACCCTGCGCAGGACCTCCGGCGCTCCGTCGACGCTGCGCTCGGTGGCCAGCACCTCCAGGGCACGCGTGCCGAGCTCGTCGGTGAGGCGGCTGCTCCGCAGGTACAGCACGGCGTCCTCGACTGCTCCGAGGACCTGTGCCGTGGTGGCGTTGGGGGCGTAGGCGGCGCGGCGCAGGCGCTGCTCCAGGACCTGCTCGATGCTGACGCCCTCGTAGCCGAGCTCGATGAGCGCCCGCTGATGGGTGCCCAGCGCCAGGTCCCAGGACTCCTGGACCGACTGCTTGCCGAGCTCCCGCTCGCCCATGATCGGCCGGGCGGCGCCGTGGGGCATCAGGTGGCGCAGCATCCACAGCACGTCGGAGCACTGCCGCAGCTCCGGCTGGGCGGTCATGTCCAGCAGGGCCCGCCGCACACCGCGCTGCTGCAGCTTGAGCTGCAGCGGGGCGAGGCGGTCGTGCACGTCCCGGGCCAGGGGTGGCAGCGCGTCGTAGCCGACCTGACCGATCCGGTCGCCGCCCATCAGGATCTCGACGAGGCGGCGGACATCGCGCCTGCCCGGCACGGTCTCCTTCTCGATGCAGGTGACCGCCGCGTCCTGGAAGTCGTACGGGGTGGGCCTGGCCCGGTCCCGCATACCGGCCAGCAGGATCGACGTCTCGAACACCGCGATCGCGTCCGCGGTGGAGGCGAGGTAGCCGTTGCTGCGGGCGGAGCGCACGATCTCCACCGACCAGCCGAGGAGCTCGGCCTCGTCCAGCCGGTCCAGGGCGGGCGGGCTCTGCAGGAAGCCCGAGAGCTTGTCCGTGGGCGCCTCCGGAGCCACGGGGACGGCTGCCGCGGCGGTCTTCCTCGGCTTCGCCGCCTTCCTGGCACCCGCCTGGCCGGTGAGCCGGAACGGCTGCACCCGGGTGCGCTTGAGGTTCTTCGCCCACTGGGTGGCGGCGATCGACACGGACCCGGCGGCGAGGCCGAACTGTGCCTCGATCGCCGCGTGGCTGGACGGGATCAGGCCGTGCTGCCAGGTGCTGTCGCTCGGCGGAGTGATCTCGAAGGTGCCGCTGCCGTGGACACCGAACTCCTCGACCCGGCTGGACGCGTGGAACGCACCGCAGACGTAGAGACAGTCCTCGGGATCGGTACCGGACGCGGCGAGGTGCTCGCGCATCCGGGTCCACATGTAGCGCTCGCGGTCCTCATCCACCCGGACCCGGTCCTGGTCCCCGGGGGCCAGACGGCGGAACAGGCTGCCGATGAGGAGCATGACCTGGCGGTAGGTGTCGTGGTCGCTGTCTCCGAGCGGCAGTTCGACGTACTGGTGCCACCACTCCGACCAGTGCCGCACACGGCCGTGGTGGAGCAGGTGCTCCTCCAGCTCGGCGAAGCGGGGCCGCAGGTCACCGATCTCCACCCCCACGGCGTCGCCGTGCAGCGCCGCCTCCTCGTCGGCGGGCGGCGCGTCGGAGCCGGTGGGCTCCGTCGCGCCGGCCTGCCACTGGAAGACGTGGTCCGAGGAGCGGTCGACGAGGACCAGCTCGACGCCCGGGGTGTCCAGTGCGTAGGCGATGGCCTGGTACTCGGCCGACGCCTCGGTGATCGGAGCGACGACCGACAGCGGCGCCCACTCGGCGGGGAAGCCCTTGACCTCACTGGCGAAGGCCTGGACGGCCACCGGCAGCCGGCAGTTGCGCAGCTCCGGCAGGAGGGGGGCCATGTCCTCGCACAACTCCAGATAGACCACCTTCGGCTGCTTCTCCCGCAGCCTCCGTGCCATCGCGACCGCTGACGCGGGCGAGTGGTGGCAGACGGGGAAGATCTCCAGCGGCTCGCGCACGGCGCGGTCCACGTCGTCGACGATGCCGAGGAGGATTCCCTGCAGCGCATCCGGCCCGTCGGCGAACTCCGTGGCGGCATCCTGCAGTTGTCCCCGCAGCGCCGCGAACCGCGTCTCCTCGCTCGGCATACTCATGACAGGGTGGCGATCGCGTCGCGGCCGCCCTCCAGGAACTCCGGCCAGGAGCCGCCCTCCTCCTTGCTGCGCGGCTCGACGACACCGTGCAGGTACTTGTTGAGGATGGCCAGGTCCTCCGGCTCGCGCCGCGCCAGCGACCCGACGAGCGAGGAGGCGAGTGTGCGGGCGGTCAGCGCGCGCTCGCCGAAGAAGTTGCTGTGCAGGATCGCGTCCTCCAGCACACCGATCTGCTCGGCGCTCGACAGCGCGGACTCCAGCTTCTCGTCGTCACTGCCGGCAGCGGCGGCGGAGGCCCTCAGGTCGGCGAAGCTCTGCAGCAGCACGTCGAGCAGGGTCGGCGGAACGTCCAGTTCGATCTGATGGCGGCGCAGCAGTTCCTCGGTGCGGAAGCGGACGATCTCCGCCTCGCTCTTCTTGTTCGTCACCACCGGGATGCGGACGAAGTTGAAGCGGCGCTTGAGCGCGGAGGACAGGTCGTTGACGCCGCGGTCGCGGCTGTTGGCCGTGGCGATGACGGAGAAGCCCGGCTTGGCGAAGACGATGTTGTCGCTGTCCATCTCCGGGACCGAGATGTACTTCTCCGACAGGATCGAGATCAGCGCGTCCTGGACGTCGCTGGTGGAGCGGGTGAGCTCCTCGAAACGGCCGATCGCCCCCGTCTCCATCGCGGTCATGATCGGTGAGGGGATCATCGACTCCCGCGACTGGCCCTTGGAGATCACCATGGACACGTTCCAGGAGTACTTGATGTGGTCCTCGGTGGTGCCGGCCGTGCCCTGCACCACGAGGGTGGAGTTGCGGGAGATCGCGGCGGACAGCAGCTCGGCCAGCCAGCTCTTGCCCGTGCCCGGGTCGCCGATGAGCAGCAGTCCCCGGTCGGAGGCGAGCGTGACGATCGAGCGCTCGACGAAGCTGCGGTCGCCGTACCACTTCTGGGAGATCTCGCGGTCGAGGCCGTCGGAGCGCTCGGAGCCCAGGATGAACAGGCGGACCATCTTCGGCGACAGTCGCCAGGAGAACGGCTTGGGGCCGTCGTCGACCGACTCCAGCCAGTCGAGCTCTTCGGCGTACTTGATCTCGGCAGGGGCGCGCAACAGGTCGGACATGTCTGTGAGCCTTTCTGGAATTTCGGGTTCGACTGCACCGGGCCGTCGGGCCTCAGGGCCCTCGGGCCTCAGGTGAGGAAGGTCTTGAGCTCGTGGACGAGCTTGCGGATGTGGCCGGAGAGCACGGGCGTCCCCTGGTCCTTGAAGCGCTCCCGGAACCACGGGTTGACGCTGGCACGGCCGGAACTGGTCACGGAGCCGACCGGGATGAACTTGGCACCGGAGCGGTGGATGGCGGCCATGCTTTCGAACAGCGGCTCCGTCTGCCATTCGTAGAAGTCCGAGATCCACACCACGACCGTGTTGCGGGGCTCGGCGATCTTCGGCTGGGCGAGTGCCATGGCGACCGTACCGTCGGTGCCTCCCCCGAGGTTGGTGCGCAGCAGGGTCTCGAAGGGGTCGTGCACCCACGGGGTGAGGTCGAGCGCCTGGGTGTCGTACGCGATGAGGTGGACGTCCACCTTGGGCAGACCGGCGAAGATCGAGGCCAGGATGGTGCAGTTGACCATCGAGTCCACCATCGAGCCCGACTGGTCGACGACGACGATCAGCCGCTGGGGCGTCGTCTTGCGCGCGGTGTGGCGGTAGAAGAGGCGGTCGACGTAGAGCCGCTCCTCCTCGGGGCTCCAGTTGGTGAGGTTCTTCCAGATCGTGCGGTCGAGGTCCAGGTTGCGGAAGACCCGCTTGGGCGGGACCGAACGGTCCAGGGCGCCGACGGTGGACTTCTCCACCTGTGTGCGCAACACCTCGGCGACCTCGTCGACGAAGCGGCGGATGAGGGCCTTGGCGTTGGCCAGAGCCACACCGGACAGATTGTCCTTGTCGCGCAGCAGCTGCTCGATCAGCGACATGCTCGGCGTCAGCTGCCCGGCGAGATGGGGGTCGGCGAGCACTTCGCGCAGTCGCATCCGCTTGACGAGCCCGGCCTCGATGGAGCCCAGCTCCGGGCCGATCTCCGGGATCAGCCGACCGAGGTCGGGGGTCCTGCCACCGCCACCCGTGCCGGCCGGACCGGCGCCCGTCCCTCCGGCACGACCGCCGCGCAGCTCGCCGGGCCCGCAGCCGAGCGCGCGCTCGAGCCAGCCCGCGTCGGACTGCCACCGGGAGAGCTGACCTGCGGTGACGGTGCCGGGCGGGGAGTGGAAGACGTTCAGCAGGACCTTCGACACGAGCGCGGCACGCCGCACCTCGGCGGCCCGGTCGCGGGCGTCGTCAGCTGCTCCTTCTCCCCCTCCGGCATCGGCTTCGGCTTCGGCTTCGGCTTCGGCTTCGGTGTCAGCCTCCGCCTCCTGCACCATCAGGCCCTCGAACTCGGCGGCCAGCCCGGGATGGCGCTGCACCACGGAGTCGACCGACGTCTGCGGGTCCAGCAGCGTTGCCGGAAGTCCGATGTCCTCCACCACGGCGAGGCTCGCCGATTCCAGGGCCGCCTGCTCCTCGTGGTCGAAGAGCCGGGCGAGGAGGCGCCAGTACATGACCTGTCGGCGGTTGTCGTGCGAGGTCTCCCCGGTCACCTCGGGACTCTGCTGTCCGGTCACTTTCGCAGCAGCCTTCCCGCGCGCTCGCTCAGCACCTTCGCGGCGTCGGTGGCGGCCTTCTCCGCCCTGACCCCCGCCTTGTCCGCCGTCCCTCCGGCCCACGCCCCCGCGTGCACCGAGGCCACCTTCTTCCGCACCGTGGTCTCGACGGCGAGCGGCTGCACCCCGAACGTCCCGGCGTCCCAGCGGATCAGGGCGATGCACGCACCGGACCTGGCCACGGCTTCTGGAGTGAGCGGCCCGGCCGCCGGGATGCGGTCCGTGTCGACGACGAGGTCGAACCCCGCGACGGTGAAGGTCAGTACACCGTCGTCGTCCGTGCGAGCGGTGTAGCCCTCCAGGAAGACGGGTACGGCGATGCGCGCCGGATGCCGGTCCAGGGGTGCGGTCACCGGGGCTGCCGCGGTGGGCAGTGCCACACGGGCGGTGGTGAACGCCTCGGCGGGTGTACCGGGGCGGGCGTGCTCGTCGCTCCAGATCAGGTCGCCCTCGGCGGTGACCGGCATACCGGTGAGGTCCATCGAGCGGCCCTCGCCGGCAGCCGCGAGCAGCGACATGTGCGGGCGCAGCAGCTGCCAGATGCCGGCTCCTACGACCGTGTCCGGCTTCGGCACCGACACGCTGGCGCGCACGAGGCGGGGCGCCGACCCGTCCGCGGGCTCGAACACCGCGTGCACCTGCGCCTGTGCGGCGGTCGCGTGCTCCTGTACGTCGATACCGAGGGGCAGCAGGCGTCCGTCGGCGGTCCCGGTGACGGGCGTACCCGCCGCGCCGGGCACCGTCAGCAGCATCCCGCGTGACCAGAGGTCGGCCCAGCGGCGTACCGGGAAGCGCTCCATCGACGCGCCGGGGCAGGACGCGGCGAGTTCGGCGGCGAATCCGTCGAGGAGGGTCGCGAGGCGGCGCAGGGACGGGTCGGGAAGCATGACGGAGACGACCTCCGCCGCTCCGGACACCACCTCGTGGTCGAGGCCCTGCCATCCGCCGCGCGCCAGGTCGGAGAGCCAGGCGCGGGCGGCCGTCAGCAGGTTCGCCGCCGGCTGCCCACCGGCCGGCGGTGCGGGCTCCGCACCGCGCGAACGGCCCGTCGCCTCCTCGACGCGGTTCAGCAGCGCGTCGTGGACGGAGCCGAGCAAAGCGGTCCGCGCGGCGGCCAGGGCCACGAAGTGGTCCTCGTCCGCCGCTCCGGCCGCCGCCTTGGCGGCGGCCTCGGCGACCCTCGCGGCCAGCGGCGTCCCCGCCACGGCGTCGGCGAGCGGCGTCGGGCCGGTGTCCTCGGCGGGCTGGGGGCGGAGCAGGCCGGCGACGAGGGCCCGGTCGAAGGCGTCGACGGCCGCCAGGGCTTCGTCCAGTCCCTCTACGGGTTCGGCGAGGAGGCCGGCGCGCATCAGGCCACCGCCCTGGTCGGCGGGAAGAACTGCATCTCGGGCAACGGTGCGGTGACCGGGGCGTGTTCGAGGTAGGCCAGGTGACGCAGGAACCGGCTGAAGACGGAGGCGGCGGCCTTGGTCTCGTCCATCGGCGGGCGGGTGCTCCTCATCGCGGACGCCAGCCCGGCCCCGTCCACATCGCCCTCCGGGACCTCGGCCTTCAGGTACCGGACGACGCGCTCGGCGCCGTACTGCAGGACCGCCTCGTTGATCAGGGCGCCGATGTGGTTGCAGAAGTATCCGCGTGCGCCCCCGCACGGCCGGTTGTTGTTGGTGCTGCAGGCGAACGCGTAGGTCCCCGTGGCGACTGACGACACATAGACCCTGCCGATGTCCGAGCCGCTGGACACCACGCCCTGCAGACGTCCGTCGGCCAGCTCGACGAACGGAACCTTGGCGAGCTTGCGCGGCCTCGCGGGCGGTATCACCCGCGCCGTGCTCGACCTCTCCCAATCCGACAACGCGCCATCTCCAATGCACAGCTAAGGGGTCGTCTCCGCCGGACCGGCGGAACACGACTGAACCTACTGGCGCCCACTGACAACGGAGCCGGGAGAGGCCTCAGGTGAGCCCGGTGACCCGCATGGTGATGTTCAGCCGTCCCGAACTCAGGCCGGTGGCCGGGTCGCCGGTGCCCTCGTAGACCTTGGGAACGCCGTGGAAGGCGAAGCGCGAGGGGCCGCCGAGGACGAACAGGTCGCCCGAGGAGAGTTCGATGTCGGTGTACGGCTTGGAGCGGGTCTCGGTGTTGCCCACGCGGAAGACGCAGGTGTCGCCGATGGAAAGCGAGACGACGGGGGCGGAGGACCGTTCGTCCTTGTCCTGGTGCATGCCCATCCTGGCCTGCCCGTCGTAGAAGTTGATGAGCGCGGTGTCCGGGGTGTGGTCCCGTGCGGCGTGCTCGTCGCCGTACGCCTCCAGGTGGGCGCGCCGGCCCAGCCGGACCATCCAGTCCGGGAATTCGGCGACCCGGCGGCCGTTGACGTCATCCGCGGTGCGGGTGTACCTGTACGGCTGCCAGTGCCAGCCGACGCACACGGTCTGTACCGACATGACACCGCCGCGCGGCAGTCGGGTGTGCCGGATGGGCACGGGGCCGGTCGCCCAGGCACGGCACGCGGTCACCAGCTCGCGCTGCTGCGCGAGGGTGAGCCAGCCGGGGACGTGCCAGGCGCCCGGGGCGACCTCCATGGCGGGGCGCGGGATCAGGGCGCTCATGACGCCCCCCGCCCCGACGGGCAGGAGGAGGCGCGCCGGCGGTGGCGGGCCTCCCGGGTGCCACCGTCCGCCGAGGCGCCCCGCAGGCCGTGCACGGTGCGCGCGGCGCCGCGCAGGCCGTGCACGGTCCCGGCGCCGTCGGCGAGACGGTCCCTCACGGGTGCGGCCAGGTGAAGGGTGTGATCGTTCATCGGTGCGCCTCCCTCGCATTCCCCGAGGACACTCGCATTCCCCGAGGACACTCGCGTGCGTCGAGGACGGGGCCGTCAGGCCGCCCGGTGGGGGTTCTCCAGCTCCAGGAGCCGCCGCTTGCGATCGAGGCCGCCCGAGTAGCCGGTCAGGGCGCCGCTCGCGCCGATCACGCGGTGGCAGGGGCGTACGACCAGCAGGGGGTTGGCGCCGATCGCCGTGCCGACCGAGCGCACGGCCGCGCGCGGCGCGCCGATCCGGGCGGCGATCTCGCCGTAGCTGAGCGTGGTGCCGTACGGGATGGCCTCCAGTGCCTCCCACACCCGCCTCTGGAAGTCGGTGCCACGGCTGACGGCGTACTCGATGCCGAAGCCGGTCCGGCTGCCGTCGAAGTAGGCGCGCAGTTCGGCGACGATCACGGCGAAGGCCTCCGGCTTCTCCGTCCAGCCTTCCTGGACCGTCTCGCCACCCTTCTGACCGGGCACGGAGAGCGAGGCGAGGGCGGTGCCGCCCTGTGCGGTGGCCGACTCCTCACCCACCAGCAGCAGCTCGCCGAGCGGGCTGTCGATCGTGGTGTAGAGCGTCATGGTCGGGGTCCTTCCGGGTTCATCGGTCGTACGGGTCAACTGTGCGGGGTCCGGTGCGGCCGGCGGAATCCGGACGTCACGCTGCCGGGAGCCGGCGCCGGTCGGCGGCCGCGTTCCAGAAGTGGTGCATCGCGTAGGTGCGCCAGGGGCGCCAGGCCTCGGAGTCCACCGCCTCGGCTCCCACGCGCCGCATCCCGGCCCGCGCGGCCACGTCGCCGGTCAGCAGCACGTCCGGATCGCCGAGGGCCCGCATGCGGATGCGGCCGGCGGTCCGGGGCCCGACTCCTCGCAGACCCAGGAGTTCCTTCTCGGCCCGGTCCCGGTCGGCGCCGGGGCCGAGCCCGATCCGCCCGTCCGCCAGGGCGGCGGCGACGGCCCGCAGGGTGGCGCGCCGTGAGGCGGGCATGCCCAGCTCCTCCAGGCCGGCTCCGGCGAGGTCCCCGGCGTCGGGGAAGGTACGGGTGAGGGAGCCACTGGGCACCTGGAGCGGCGCGCCGTAGGCCCTCACCAGCGCGTTACCGAGTCGGCGTCCGGCGGCTGGGGAGACCTGCCGGCCGAGGACCGCCCGGATGGCCACTTCGTGGCCGTCGGCGGCACCGGGAGCCCGCAGCCCCGGTGTACGGGCGACGAGCGGAGCCAGCGCGGGGACGGCGCCGAGGCGTTCGGCGACCGCGTGGGGGTCGGCGTCGAGGTCGAAGAGGCGGCGCATCCGCTGGGTGGCGGTCGTCAGGTCGCGCAGGTCACCGAGGTGCAGCCGGCAGTCCAGCCAGCCGTCGCCCGTCCTCTCGCGGACCTCGGCGATGCCGGTCCCGTGCGGCAGGCGCAGGGTGCGCCGGTAGGTCCGGTCACCCGGCTCGCCGGCCATCTCCTCGATGCCGGAGAGGGCGCGGACCGCGAGGTGGTCGAAGATCCCGGCGGCGGCGTACGGTCCCCGGTGGGCGAGCCGCAGCGGCACTCCCCCGGCTCCGTCGGCGGTGCCGACGGAGCCGAAGCGCGAGGAGCGGCCGGGCCGGGCGGTGCGCAGCTCGCCGGGGGTGAGCGCGTAGATCTCACGGATCGTGTCGTTGAACTGCCGCACGCTGGCGAAGCCGGAGGCGAACGCGATCTCGGCGGCCCGCAGGGTGGTGGTCTGCAGCAGGACCCTAGCGGTGTGGGCCCGCTGGGCGCGGGCGAGCGCGATGGGACCCGCTCCCACCTCGGCGTTCAGCTGGCGCTGCACCTGGCGGGCGCTGTAGCCGAGGCGTGCGGCCAGACCGGCCACGCCCTCACGGTCGACGATCCCGTCGCCGATCAGCCGCATCGCCCGGCCCACCAGGTCGGCGCGCGCGTTCCAGTCCGCGGAGCCGGGCACGGCGTCCGGGCGGCAGCGACGGCAGGCGCGGAAGCCACCGATCTGGGCGGCGGCGGCGGTGGGGAAGAACGTGACGTTGGGGCGCTTGGGCGTGGTGGCCGGACAGCTCGGGCGGCAGTAGATCCCGGTCGTGGACACGGCGAAGAAGAACTCGCCGTCGAAGCGGGCGTCCCGGCTGGTCACCGCCTCGTACCTGCTGTCGTCACTGGTCATGCTCCAAGGGTGCGGCATCACGCACCTCGGTGCTGGCGGAAATCGGACGTCGCGTCCGTGGGGCGCCGCGGGGCCGCTCCCCGGGCCACGGGGCCACGCGGGGTCAGAGCCGGATTCGTTCTTTTATTGGAATCATTCCAGAAAAGTGGTTCACTGCGTAGGTGATCGAAACCGAGGCCAGGACCCTCCTGCGCGGAGCGTCATTGCGAGTGACCCGCCCCAGGGTCGCCGTGCTCTCGGCGGTCCACGAGGCCCCGCACTCCGATGTCAGTACCCTCCTCACCCTGGTACGCACACGCATCGGCGCGGTCTCGACCCAAGCCGTCTACGACGTGCTCAAGACGCTCGTCGACGCCGGACTGGCGCGGCGGATCGACCTGCCGAACTCTCCGGCACGGTACGAGGGACAGTCCTGGGACAACCATCAGCACGTGGTCTGCCGTTCGTGCGGCACGATCGCCGACGTCGATGTCCCGCACGGCTCTCCGCGCCTCGAGGCGCCCCTGGATCACGGGTTCACCATCGACCACGTAGAGGTCACGTACTGGGGCGTGTGCCCTGGTTGCCGGGCCGGGCTCGGTCGACGGGAACCGGAGTCGGTGCTTGCAAGTTTCCACACGGAGGAGCAGGAAAATTTCTGACAACACGAAGCCGCTGACCACTGCCGCCGGCGCGCCGGTCGCGAACAACGAGAACGCCGTCACCGCGGGTCCGCGCGGCCCGATGCTGCTCCAGGACGTCTGGTTCCTGGAGAAACTGGCGCACTTCAGCCGTGAGGTCATCCCGGAGCGCCGCATGCACGCCAAGGGATCGGGCGCCTTCGGCACCTTCACGGTGACGCAGGACATCACCCGGTTCTCCAGGGCGGCGCTCTTCTCCGAGGTCGGCAAGCAGACGGAGCTCTTCGCCCGGTTCTCGACCGTCGCCGGTGAGCGCGGCGCGGCGGACGCGGAGCGCGACATCCGCGGTTTCGCCCTCCGCTTCTACACCGAGGAGGGCAACTGGGACGTCGTCGGCAACAACACGCCGGTCTTCTTCCACCGCGACCCCCACCACTTCCCGGACCTCAACCGCGCCGTGAAGCGCGACCCGCGCACCAACCTTCGCTCGCCGGAGAACAACTGGGACTTCTGGACCAACCTTCCCGAGGCCCTGCACCAGGTCACCATCGTGATGTCGGACCGCGGCATCCCCGACGGCTACCGCCACATGCACGGCTTCGGTTCCCACACCTACTCGTTCATCAACGAGAGCAACGAGCGCTTCTGGGTGAAGTTCCACTTCCGTACGCAGCAGGGCATCAAGAACCTGACCGACGCGGAGGCCGCCGCGATCGTCGCCGACGACCGCGAGTCCTCGCAGGCGGATCTGTTCGACGCCATCGAGCGCGGCGACCACCCGAAGTGGACCTTCTACATCCAGGTCATGCCGGAGGCGGACGCCGCGACGTACCGCTACCACCCGTTCGACCTCACCAAGGTCTGGTCCAAGAAGGACTACCCGCTCATCGAGGTCGGCGAGCTCGAGCTCAACCGCAACCCGGAGAACTACTTCGCCGACGTGGAGCAGGCCGCCTTCACCCCGGCCAACCTCGTGCCCGGCGTGGGCGCCTCGCCCGACCGCATGCTGCAGGGCCGGCTGTTCTCGTACGGTGACGCCGCCCGTTACCGCGTCGGCGTCAACCACCACCAGATACCGGTGAACCAGCCCCGCGGCGCGAAGAACGTCAACACCTACCACCGCGACGGCCAGCTGCGCGTGGACGGCAACCAGGGCGCCGTGCCCGGCTACACCCCGAACAGCTACGGCCGCTGGGCGGAGCAGCCGCAGTTCGCCGAGCCGGGTCTGGCGCTCGACGGCGCCGCGGCCGACCGGTTCGACTACCGCGAGGACGACGACAACTACTTCGAGCAGCCGGGGAACCTGTTCCGGCAGATGACCCCGGACGAGCAGGACGCCCTGTTCGGCAACACCGCCCGGGCCATCGACGGTGCCTCGCAGGCCACCGTCGAGCGTCACATCCACCACTGCACGCAGGCCGACCCGGCCTACGGCGAGGGTGTCCGCAAGGCCATCGAGGCGCTGCAGGCCGCCAAGTAGCGCGACTCGGCCACCGAACGCGAGGGCCTCGGGCGACACGGTCGCCCGAGGCCCTTCGTGCGGCTCCGGCCAGTGGTGCTTCGTCAGGTTCTGCGTCTGGTTCGGTTGCGGGGCAGGGATCGGTTGCAGGTGGTGCAGGTGCCGGTCCAGCCCTTCAGCAGGTCCTGGAGGAGGTCCAACACCTGATAGAGGGTCAGGCCGGCGTGTGGGCCACTCGACCAGGTCGGTAGAAGGGGGCAGGACACCGTCCCACTGGTTGCGTCCGCCGCCTGCCGCTCGGGCGGCGGCCAGTGACTGCTTGCCCGCCGTCCGAACCGTCAGGACCGCGAACCGTGAGGTCATCGCCCTTTGCTGCCCTGCCGCCAAGCCACCTCGGTGAAGTGGCCGGCGGCAGCGGCCTCGGCCGCATGGAGGGAGAGAGCTCGCGGCGCCGTCCGGTAGCGCGCCAGCGTCGGCGGGCCCAGTCCTCCGTAATCCGGCTGGTAGGGCTCGATGCTCAGCTCGTGTGCGACTTCCTTCCCGGTCAGTGCCAGCACATACGACAGGCCCCGCGCCTCCAGACCGTGGCGGAAGGGCGTGCTGACGCCGTAACCCGCATCGGCGACCACGACCGGGGCTCTCAGCCCTCGTTCGCTCACGTTGTCCAGCAGTCCGAGCGCGAGGCGCCATTTCTCCTGATGGACGGTGCCGTCCGGGATGCCGGCCCGGCGGCAGCGGCCCGGCTCGTCTCACCCCGGAGCCGCTCGACATCCCCCCAGCTTCACACCCCAAAGACGCCCACCACCAGGCAAGATCACTCAAGGTAACGAAGCACTACTAGGTGACTGGCAGCGCCACCACGATCTCCTCGTCCTCGAAGTCCCCAGTCGGCTGGAAGCCGAACGAGGTGTAGAGGTGGCCGGCGGGAGCATTGTCCGGGTGGTACGAGAGCCGGATCTCCCGGCACTCCGGCAGCGCCGACAGGCGCTCGATCACGGTGCCCAGAGTGGCGTGGCCCACTCCCTTGCCCTGCTCGCCCGCGCTCACTACCATGCCGCCGATCCAGTGGGTGCCGTCCTCGTCGTCGTACGCCCACATGACGTGGCCCACGATGTCGTCACCGGCGCGGACACCGAGGGACGTCCATACCTCGCCACGCTGGGAGAGCAGGAGATAGCGCGCCGCGAGGGCGGCCACGTACCGGCGCTGCTCGTCGGCGGGCGCCACGTCGGCGACATCACGCCAGTTGTCCTCCGTGATCTCCTCGAGCACCACGGCCCGGCCCTGGCGGTCGGTGAACTGCTGCGTCATGCGCTCCCCATATCAGTGCTCGTCAGAGGAAGGTGAGAGTAGTCAGTCACGCACGGGCCCGGGTAGCGGTTTCCCGGTGTCTCCTGGGCCGCCCGAATGTCGAGGGCCAATAGCCGGACCGGCTGGGCGGGTTCGGCTCGGATTGGCTTGTCGGGCGAGGGGGTCCGGGGCTCAGGTGGCCGTACCGTGATCGTCCGGACAGCTCCTAGCCGAGCAGAGCGGTCTTCCCGAACATCTCCGCGGCGGCCCGCGCGCTCGGGGTCCCCGCGTCGAGGTCGGCGCCCGCGGCGATCAGCGCTCCCACGATCGCGTCCTCACCCTTGAACAGGGCTCCCGCGACCGGTGACTGGTCCCGGCCGTTGCGCAGGTCGACGTCGGCGCCGCGCCCGATGAGCGCGCGCACCGTCCCCGTGTGTCCGTGGTACGCGGCGAGCATGAGGGGCGTGTTGCCCCCGGCGTCCTGGACGTCGACCGGCAGCCCGTGGTCGAAGAACTCCACGAGCTCTTCCGTGCGCCCCTGCCTGGCCAGGTCCGTCACCATCGCGACGAGCTGATCGGTCTGTTCCCCGGAAAGCGGTTCCATACCTCTACTTTAGGCGGGCCCCCTCGAGGCCGCCCGGACAGGGCGACGCGGATCACAACGTCCGGCCTGTCTGAACTTCACGAGAACTCCAGCGAAATGGCACGTGTGTGGATATCGTGCACCGAGCGAGGGCGCATCCGTCAGTCCATGAGATCGACGGATGCGCCCCGTTTGTGGGGATGCAACTGTGGCTGGGGGGTTCATGGGGCATGTCGAAATACCTGAATCGGATATATCCGGGCCTGTCGGGCTGGCGGGGGCACCACGACCGCGTACCGCCGCTTCCCGGAACCGCATGGCTCCGGAGCAATTGTGGAGAGCCCCGACGACTGTCGAGCGCGACCACGCGGAGAGACCGCGGGCGAGGAAGAGGCCCGATCCGCGTGTGCCCTTCCTCGTCCTGACCGACCTGCTCGGCCTGGGGGCACCGGCCTGGTTCGTGCTGCGGGCCGGCGAACAGCCGGGAGCGCTGACCGCCGCGGTGCCGGCCGCGCTCCTGTGGACGGGAGTACGCGCGGTCCGCGGCCGGTATGCGCGGCGGCTGCCGGGGGAGAGCGCCGGAGGGCCGTACGGTCCCCTGGGCGACTGGCTGGCGCTCATCGGCGTACTGGCCGTACTGCTGGCCGTGACGGGCGGGGGCCCCGACCCGGCCACCGCCGTCGCGGCGCTGGTGCCCGGCCTGGCGCTGGCGGTCCTCGCCGGGGTCGCGGGCCGGCTGCGGCGGGAGACGCGCCGGGTCCTGGTGGTCGGCGAGGCGGCGGGCCTGGACCGGGCGGTGAATCTGCTCAACTCCCGCAAGGGGCACCCGTACACGGCGGTGGCCGTGGTCCCGGTGGGGCCGGACGCGCCGGACTGCGGGACGCCGGTGCCGGGGCGGCTGGCGCCCGAACCCGCCGACGACGACGTGTCCACGGTGCTGGGCGGCGCCTTCGCCCATGACGCGGACCTGGTGCTCGTCGCGCCCGGTCCCCAACTCGAGGACGACCGGCTTCGCCGGCTCGCGTGGGGCCTCCACGACGGCGGGCTGGCCCTCTGTGTGCTCTCGGACCTGTCGGGGGTCGCCGCGGCACGGGTGCGGCCGGCCTCGGCCGCCGGGCTGACGCTGCTCCATGTCGCAGCGCCGCTGCGGCGTGGCCCCCAGGCCCTGCTCAAGACCGTCGTGGACCGGGCCGGTGCCGCGCTCGGGCTGCTGGTGCTCGCTCCGCTGCTCTTCGGGGTGGCCCTGGCGGTGCGGGTGTCCTCACCCGGCCCGGTGTTCCACCGCCAGACCCGTCACGGCCGCCACAACAGGCCGTTCACCATGTGGAAGTTCCGCACGATGGTGGCGGACGCGGAGTCCCGCAGGGAGCAGCTCTCGGCAGCGAACGAGAGCGAGGGACCGATGTTCAAGATGCGCCGCGATCCCCGGGTGACCAGGATCGGCCACGCCCTGCGGCGGACGTCCGTGGACGAGCTGCCGCAGCTCCTCAACGTGTTACGGGGTGACATGTCCCTGGTAGGTCCTCGCCCTCCGCTGCCGGAGGAGGTGTCGCGCTACGACGAACGTGAGCTGCGGCGGCTGGCGGTGCGGCCTGGCCTGACCGGCCTGTGGCAGGTCAGCGGGCGGTCGGACCTCTCCTGGCAGGAGACGGTCTCGCTGGACCTCTGGTACGTCGACAACTGGTCGGTGGCCACGGACATGGGGCTCCTCGCCCGTACGGTGCGCGCCGTCACCGACGGCCGCGGGGCGTACTGAGACGCGGTGGGCGGACACGAGAGGGCCCGCGTGCACCGGATCAGGACGCACCGCGGCCGCCCGGCCGGACGGTCAGCCCCTCGGGGCCTGGCTGCCGAGCCACCACGCGTAGGTGCGGGCGATGCCGTCCCGCAGGGGGATCTGCTGCTTGAAGCCGAGGGAGGAGAGCCGGGACACGTCGAGGAGTTTGCGCGGGGTGCCGTCGGGCTTCGAGGTGTCCCAGACGACTCGTCCCCGGTACTCCGTCACGTCACGGACCGTTTCGGCCAGTTCGCGGATGGTCAGGTCCTCGCCGCAGCCGACGTTGACGGGCTCCGCACCGTCGTACACCTCCAGCAGCCGCACACAGGCGGCTGCCAGGTCGTCGACGTGGAGGAACTCGCGGCGGGGACTGCCGGATCCCCACAGGGTGACCTCGTCCGCACCGTCCCGCTTCGCCTCGTGGAAGCGGCGGATCAGGGCGGGGAGCACGTGCGAGGTCTCGAGGTCGAAGTTGTCGCCGGGGCCGTAGAGATTGGTGGGCATGGCGCTGATGTACGAGGCGCCGTACTGCCGGCGGTAGGACTGGACCTGCACGATCCCGGCGATCTTGGCCAGCGCGTACGCCTCGTTGGTCGGTTCGAGCGGGCCCGTGAGCAGCGCGTCCTCGGGGATCGGCTGCGGGGCGTGCTTGGGGTAGATGCACGACGAGCCGAGGAAGAGCAGCCGCTGGATCCCGGCCGCGTGCGCGCCCGCGATCACGGCGAGCTGGATCCGGAGGTTGTCCTCCAGGAACTGCACCGGACGGGTGCTGTTGGCCATGATCCCGCCCACCTTGGCGGCGGCCAGCACGACCGCCTCCGGGCGGGTGTCACGCAGGAACGCCTCGGTCGCCTCGGCCTCGCGCAGGTCGAGTTCGTCCCTGCCGCGGGTGATCACCTCATGGCCGTCGGAGGTGAGGCGGCGCACCAGCGCCGAGCCGACGAGGCCGCGGTGGCCCGCGACGAATATGCGGGCGCCCGGGCGCAGCAGGGGGCGGACGGATTCCTGGGAGGGTCCGGGGAGATCAGTCGTCATGGCTCGGATTCTGCCAGCAGCGCGCCGCCCCGGTGACCCTTTGCCGCATTCCGCTCAGATCCAGAAATTTCGGAGAAGCAAAACGCCCACAGGGTGACCACAGAGAACAGAGGGGGAGTCATGGCAAAGACCGCACTCATCACGGGAGTGACCGGTCAGGACGGTTCGTACCTGTCGGAGCTGTTGCTCGAGAAGGGGTACACGGTCCACGGCCTGATACGGCGTTCGTCGAGCTTCAACACGGAGCGGATCGATCACATCTATCAGGGGCCCGAGGAAGCGAATCGCTCCTTCGTGCTCCATCACGCCGATCTCTCCGACGGCGTCGCGCTGGTGAACCTGCTGCGGGACATACAGCCCGACGAGGTCTACAACCTCGGCGCCCAGTCCCACGTCCGGGTGTCCTTCGACGCTCCGCTGTACACCGGGGACGTCACGGGGCTCGGCACGGTGCGCTTGCTGGAGGCGGTCCGGGCCAGCGGTATCGACACCCGGGTCTACCAGGCCTCGTCGTCCGAGATGTTCGGCGCCAGCCCGCCCCCGCAGAACGAGAAGACCCCGTTCCACCCGCGCAGCCCGTACAGCGTGGCCAAGGTCTACTCCTACTGGGCGACGGTCAACTACCGTGAGGCGTACGGCATGTTCGCCACCAACGGGATCCTGTTCAACCACGAGTCACCGCGCCGTGGCGAGACCTTCGTGACCCGCAAGATCACTCGCGGGGTGGCCAGGATCAAGGCCGGCCTGCAGGACAGGCTGCATCTGGGGAACCTCGACGCCGTACGCGACTGGGGGTACGCCCCCGAGTACGTGGAGGCGATGTGGCGGATGCTCCAGTGCGACACCCCCGACGACTACGTGGTGGCCACCGGTGAGGGGGTCAGTGTCCGGCAGTTCCTCGAGTACGCCTTCGAACACGCGGGCCTCGACTGGGCGGAGCACGTCCGCTACGACCCGAAGTACGAGCGTCCCAGCGAGGTCGACGCGCTGATCGGTGACGCCTCCAAGGCCGAGGAACTCCTCGGCTGGAAACCGGAGGTGAAGTCGCGCGAGCTGGCGCAGATCATGGTGGACGCGGACATCCGGCAGCTCAGCGACCAGCTGGCGGGGTCCGCGGTCCGGGTGGACCGGTGAGCGGGAACGTACGTCCTGGACGTCTCAGACGTGCGAGGGGCGGCGTCCTCGCGCCGGTCCTCGCTCTCGCCGCCGGCACGCTGGGCGCCGCCTCGGTCTCCGCTCCCCCGGCCGCCGCGCTCACCCCGCCCGTCGGCTTCACCGCCGACGCCCTGTCCACGTACCAGACCAACGGCATCGTCTGGACGCTGGCCGAAGCGGGCGGGGTGGTCTACGCGGGAGGCACCTTCTCGGGCATCCGGCCGGCGGGATCCCCGGCCGGGAGCAACACGACGCCCGCGGTGAACTTCGCCGCGTTCGACGCGGCGACCGGGGCGCCCACCGGCTGCTCGCTCTCCTTCACCCGCGCCGGCGGCACTGCGACGGTCCGGGCGCTCGCCGTCTCCCCCGACAAGTCCACGCTGTACGCGGGCGGTTACTTCAACGCCGTGAACGGCACGGCCGTCAACGGGCTGACCGCGATCGACACCGCCACCTGCCGGCCGCGGGCGGGGTTCGCCCCGCAGTTCGGCGCGACGGTCCGCGCCCTCGACGTCGCGTCGGACGGCACCGTCTACGCGGGCGGCGACTTCCAGACCGTCAACGGCACGGCCCGGCGCTTCTTCGGCGCGGTGACCGCCGCAGGAGCCCTGACCGGATGGAACCCGGACGCCGACGAGCCGGGCCGCACCCTGAGGGTGACCCCGGACGGGGACAGCGTCCTCATCGGCGGTGACTTCTTCACCGTCGGCTCCGCCGCCTCGCACGCGCTCGCGGTGACGAGCGCCTCCACGGGCGCCGTCACCCACGCCTACGGCGCCTCCTTCATCCCCCGGTCCGCCGTCATCAAGGACATCGTCACGGACGCGGAGTCGGACGGCTGGTACGCGGCCGGGGAGGGCGCGGGCGGTGCGTCGTTCGACGGGCGGCTCGCCATGGAGCTCGACGGCTTCGATCAGCGGTGGCGTGACACGTGCCAGGGTGCGACGCAGGCGCTCCGGGTGTACCAGGGGGTGCTGTACGCGGGCAGCCATGTGCACGACTGCTCCACCATGGGTGGTTTCCCCAACCAGACCCGCAAGCATCTGACCGCCCAGTCCGTCGACGACCCGGATCTGCTGGGCTGGCTCCCCGACACCAATGACGGCATCGGTGAGCCCGTCGGCCCCCGCGCGCTGACCGTGTCCTCGCGAGGCGGACGGGACTTCCTCTGGGTCGGCGGCGAGTTCACCACGGTCAACGGGGCCGGCCAGCAGGCGCTGACCCGGTTCGCGAACACCCCGGACACCGGGGCCCCCGCCGCGCCGGCGGTGAGCGTGTCCGCGCCGCGGGCCGGCGAGGTCAAGGTCAGCTGGCGCAGCAGCCTCGACCTGGACGACAGTCTGCTGACGTACCGCGTGTACCGCGACGGCGGCTCGGCGCCGGTGCACACGACGACGGGCTCCTCACTGTTCTTCAGCAGGCCGCAGCTGACCTTCACCGACAGGAACGTGGTGGCGGGCCGGACGTACAGCTACCGGATCACGGCGAGCGACGGCACGAACACGGGCGCGCTCTCGGCCGCCGCCTCGGTGACCGCCGCGTCCTCGGCGTCCCCCTACCAGGAGCAGGTCCTGGCGGACGGAGCCGATCTCTACTGGCGTTACGACGAGACCGGTGGCGCCTTCGCCGCCGACGCGTCGGCCAGCGGCAACGGCGGGGTCTACATGAACGCGCCGTCCTACCGGTCCACGCCGTCCGCGGTGGCCGGATCCGCCGCGCTCTCCCTCAACGGCACGAACGAGTACGTCTACACCGACCGGCTGCACCACTACACCTCACCCACGTCCTACTCGGTCGAGACGTGGTTCCGCACGACATCCACGAGCGGCGGGCGGATCGTCGGCCACGGCAACAACATCGGTACGGAGCGCGGCCACACGAGCAGCATCTCCGACAAGCTCGTCTACCTCACGAACGACGGCCGGCTGGCGTTCGGCGTGCAGAGCGGCAGCACCCGCCCCACCATCACCTCGGCCGGGTCCTACAACGACGGCGCCTGGCACCACGCCGTCGCCACGCAGGGACCGTCGGGCATGGTGCTGTACGTCGACGGGGAGGCGGTCGGCGCGAATCCGGCGACCGGCAGCCGCTCGTACAACGGGTTCTGGCGGGTGGGCGGGGACGCCATGAACAACGCCTGGCCCGACCGCCCCACGAGCGACTACTTCGCCGGGCAGGTCGACGAGACCGCGGTCTACCCGTCGGCGCTGACCGCCGCGCAGGTGGCCGAGCACCACGAGCTGGCGGGCGCCCCGCCCGGCCCCGGCGACAACACCGTCACGCTCACCCCGGAGCAGGACGCGTACGTCAACAGCGTGGCGGCGAACACGAACTACAACGACAACCAGCTCGCCTCACGGGGCAGCACGGCCTATCTGAGCTATCTCCGCTTCACCCTGCCGTCCGCTCCGGCCGGCCAGGTGCTCAAGAGCGCGCGGCTCACCTTCCGTACCTCGTCGGACTCGACGGCGGGGTCGGCCGACAGCCACAGCATCGTGCCGGTCACCGGCGCGTGGACCGAATCGGCGGTCACCTACAACACCCGGCCGGCGCTCTCCACGTCCGTGCTGGGGACCATCACCGGCGCGGCCTCGGTCTCCACCGACCACTCGGCGGAGCTGGACGCGTCCGCACTGGACGGGGCCCTGGGCTCCGTCTCCTCACTCGCCCTGACCAGCAGCGGGACGGACAGTCTCCGCATCTGGTCGAGCGAGGCAACCGCGGCCTACCGGCCGCAGCTCGTCCTCACCTTCGGAGTTGAATGATGAACGGAAGCACGGGGCGGAGACTCGGGGGAAGCGGCCGTGTGCGGGCCGCGTCCGCCGCGCTCTGCCTGTTCGCCGGAGCCCTGACCGCGACAGCGGCCGGGGCCTCCCCGGCGGCGGCGCTGACACCTCCGGTGTCCATCACCGCGGACGACCTCACCACCTGGCAGACCAACGGCATCGTCTGGTCGATGGCCGCGACGGACGGGGTCGTCTACGCCGGCGGCACCTTCTCCACCATCCGGCCGCCGGAGGCGGCGGCGGGCACCTCGGAGGAGCCCGCCGTCAACTTCGCGGCGTTCGACGCCGCGACGGGCGCACCGACGGGGTGCAGCCTGTCGTTCACCCAGTCCTCGGGGACCGCGACGGTAAGGGCGCTGGCCCTCTCTCCCGACGGTGGGACCCTGTACGCGGGCGGTCAGTTCGGCGCGGTGAACGGGGTGGGGGTCAGCAACATCGCGGCTGTCGACACCGCCACGTGCACACCCCGCCAGGACTTCAAGATCTCCGTCTCGGCGACGGTCCGGGCCCTGGACGTCACCGCGGAGACCGTCTACCTGGCCGGCGACTTCAACAGCGTGGGCGGTCAGACGAGGAACAAGTTCGCCGCGGTCACCACGGGCGCCGACCTCCTTCCGTGGAGGGCCGACGCCGACGAGGTGGCGCGGGCCGTCCAGGTGACACCCGACGGGCGGCACGTGGCGCTCGGCGGTGACTTCTTCACCGTCAACGGCACCACCTCGCACGCCCTGGCCGTCGTCGACGCCACCACGGGCGCGCTCGTCAGGAGCTACCCGGGTTTCATCCCGAACACGTCGACGGTGCAGGACCTCACGACGGACGCGACCGGGCTGTACACCGCCAACGAGGGAACCGGCGGCGGGGTGTTCGACGGCCGGATCGCCATCGACCTCGACGACTACCAGCAGCGCTGGCGGGACACCTGCCTGGGCGCCACCCAGGCCGTCCTGGTCCACTCGGGTGTGCTGTACAGCGGGAGCCACGCCCACGACTGCGCCAGCATGGGCGGCTTCGCCGACCAGCCCCGCAAGCACCTGCTGGCCCAGTCCGTCGACGACCCGACGCTCCTGCCCTGGTTCCCCGACACGAACGACGGCATCGGTGAACCCGTCGGGCCCCGGGTGATGGCGCAGACCGACAAGGGCGGACACCACTACCTGTGGGTCGGCGGTGAGTTCACCACCGTCAACGGCGCCGGCCAGCAGGGGCTGACCCGGTTCGCCGACGGGCCGGACACGGGGTCGCCCTGGGTGCCCAACGTCAGTCTCTCGACGGTCACACCCGGACGTATCGACGTCAACTGGCAGACCAGCTTCGACACCGACGACGGGGAGCTGACCTACCGGATCTACAAGGACGGCGCGAGCACCCCCGTGCACACGGTCACGGGGTACTCGCTCTTCTGGGACCGCCCGCAGCAGACGTGGACCGACACCGACGTGGCGGTGGGCGAGACGCACTCGTACCGCATCACCGCGAGCGACGGCACCAACACCAGCGCCAAGTCACCGCCGCAGTCGGCGACCGTCGCCGCGTCGACCCAGGGGTACCCGGCACGGGTGCTGTCGGACGGCGCCTCCCTGTACTGGCGCTACGACGAGGGCACGTCCACCTTCGCGGCGGACACCACCGGAGGCCTGAACAACGGCTTCCTGCGTAACGCGCCCGCCTACCAGCAGACCCCGGCGGCGATCGCGGGCGACTCGACCGCCATCGGCTTCGACGGGGCGAGCGAGTACGCGTACAGCAACAAGCGCCACCCGCAGCCCATCCGCTTCTCCGTGGAGACCTGGATCAAGACCACCACCACGCGCGGCGGCAAGATCATCGGGTTCGGCAACCTGTCCATGCAGAACAGCACCCGCTTCGACAAACACGTGTACATGGCCAACGACGGGAGGCTGGTCTTCGGTGTCTACAGCGGCGGCCGCCGCACGGTGACCACGGCCGGGGCCTTCAACGACGGCAACTGGCACCATGTCGTCGCCACCCAGGGAACGGGCGGCATGAGGCTGTACGTCGACGGGCAGCTGCGCGCGTCGAATCTCCTCTACTCCGGCAACGAGAACTACCCGGGCTACTGGCGGGTCGGCGGGGACAACCTGACCAACTGGGCCAACCGCCCGACCAGCAACTTCTTCGCCGGTCAGATCGACGAGACCGCCGTCTACCCGACCGCGCTCAGCGCTTCCCAGGTCAGCGCCCACTACGCCTTGAGGACGGGTGAATGAGACATCCATTCCTGACCAGCACCGCCGTCGCCCTCGCGACGGCGGTGCTGGCCGCCTGCGGCGGCTCGTCCGACGGGTCCGGCGACGGGGGCGGGAAGCCGGCGGCGGGCGGCACGCCGTCCGCGGTGGCCCCCCCAGCTCCCTCCGTCGCCGGGCCGGCGGCCTCCCCGGCCGGCACCCGGGCCACGAAACCCGGCGCCACACCGAAGGCGCCCGCCGGGGACGTCACCCCGGCCACGGGGTCCTTCACGAAGAAGCAGAAGGAGTATCTGACCGACCGCGTGCCCAAGGGCATGGATCCGGCCGCGGTGCTCCAGACGGGACAGGAGACCTGCGACCGGCTCCGCTACCTGGTCAAGGCCGACCGGAACATCGCCGTCGGGGCGATCGTCTCGGGTGAGGTCGCGGACGCGGAACCGGCCGTGGCCCACCTCTGCCCCCAGCACCAGGACCTCGTGGACGAAGCGGCTCTCGGGTACGCCGACGGCACACACGAGGGCGCCACGATCCGGCCGGGCGGGTACCGGGCCCCCTCCCCCACCAAGGCCTGCAGCTGGCAGCTGACCGGGGCGGACGGCAAGGAGCTGGAATCGGGTTCCTCCGACACCGGTGAGCAGGTGGAGATCACCGTCCCGCAGTCCGCCCGCACCTTCACCTCCACAGGCTGCTACGCCTGGCTGCCACAAGGAGACGACCGTTGAACAAGCTGCCCATCGCCGTGGCGATTCCCACGAAGAACGAGGGCCTGAACATCGCCGAGGCGGTGAAGTCGGTCCTGGGCCACTTCGAGGCCGTCGTCGTGGTGGACTCCCACAGCACCGACGACACGGCGAAGATCGCCGAGGAGTGCGGGGCCGAGGTGGTCACCTACACCTGGGACGGAGGGCATCCGCGCAAGAAGCAGTGGTGCCTGGAGAACGTCCGGACGGATCTGGACTGGATCCTGCTGCTGGACGGTGACGAGCGGCTCAGCCCAGGGCTGCTCGCCGAGCTGCGGAGGATCTTCGCCGACCCCGGCAGCCCGAAGCCGGCGGCGTACGACATCCCGCTCGGCTACTGGTTCTCCGGCAAACGGCTCCGGCACGGTTACACCATCCGCAAGCGCTCCCTGACGGACCGGACCCGGTGCCACTACCCGGAGGTCGGCGACCTCGCCGCGCCCGGCATCGGAGAGGTCGAGGGCCACTACCAGCCGGTCGCGGCGACGGCGGAGGCTCTGAGCAATCCGATCGAGCACCAGGACCTGGACCCCGTCACCGCCTGGTTCGAGCGGCACAACCGCTACTCGGACTGGGAGGCGTGGCTGGAGCACCATCCCGATGTGAAGGAACAGGTCCGGAAGGTGAAGTCCCGCCAGGGACAGCTCTTCCACAAGGCGCCGTTCAAGCCGCTGGTGTCCTTCGCCTACATGTACGTCTACCGGCGGGGATTCCTGGACGGACGCGCCGGCCTGGACTTCGCGCTCGCGATGAGCTTCTACCGCTGGCAGATCGCCCTCAAGTCACGGGAGGGAAGGACGGGTTGACGCTCACGCCCTCCGGCGGACCACGTCCTCGTAGGTCTGCCGGAGGGTCCGTGTGACGGTCTCGATGGTGAACCGGCCGTTGACCAGCTCCCATGCGGCCTTCCCCGCACGGTCGTTGGCCTCGGGCTCCAGCAGTTCCAGGACCGCTTCAGCGACCTTGCGGGCGTTCTCGGAGTCCTCCCCGACCCTGCTGTCGATCACCCGGCCCGCCCCCGCCCCCGCCACGTCGGGGCCGAGTCCGCAGGTCCGGGTGATGACGACGGGCGTACCGACGGACATGGCCTCCAGAACCGAGACGCCGAGCGGCTCCTCGATCGACGGCAGGACGTACACGTCGGCCCGCCGCCCGGCGGCGAGCACCTCCTCGTGCCCGAGGGGCCCCACGTGGTCCAGCGCGTCCATGACGCCGAGCCGGCGGGCGAGCGCGAGGGTGCCGGGGAGTGCCCCGGTGTCCGGCCCCGCCAGCACGAAACGGGCGTCGGGATGCCTGGCCAGGACCGCGGGCATCGCGGCGACGAAGTCCTCGGGCCGCTTGCGCTCCTGGATGCGGGCCAGGAAGAGCACGGTCGGCGGCCGGCCCGGCTCGCGGGCGGGCTTGCGCTCCTGCGGCCGTACGCCGTTGACGAGCCTGACGGTGTTGGTGAGGGCGACCGGCGCGGCGACCGCGTTCACGTCGAGGCGCTCGGCCTCGGTGAGATGGAGTACGGCGTCGGCGCGGCGCAGCACCGTGCGGACGCCCAGGAGGTCGGTGAGCTGGGCGACCCGTTTCTCGGTCGGGTCGACCATGCCGTGCGTCTGGACGACGAGCGGGGTGCGGGTGGCCAGGGCGAGCAGCGCGGCCGGCAGGGTCACCAGGTCACGCATCAGGTGGACGTGGACGAGGTCGGCGCCGCGCATCATGCGGCGCGCGGTGCGCAACAGGGCTGCGGAGGTGATGCCGCTGACCTCGAACATCGGGAGCAGGTGCCGGGCCTGGAAGAGGTGCACGGGCACTCCTTCGACCCGGCCCGGCAGTCCGCCCTCGAAGCCGTCTCCCAGCGCCATGATGCGGGCGTCGTCCCCGTGCGCGCGCTGGACCCTGGACAGGTTGAGCGCGACCCGGGTCGGGCCGCCGAACGCGTGGTCCGGAGTGTGCAGCGTGACGATGTGCAGGACCTTCACCAGGGTTCCCCTCAACCTCGGCCGACTGTTCACAGACTAGCCATCGCACCCCCTCAAGTGGGCGCGTTCGTTAGAGTGTTCGTGGGCCAGGAGGCCGGCGAGCGGGCCTTCGGGGCCGGTGATCGGGGGATCATGACGTCCGTGGACGAGTCGGTGGGGACCGTTGCCGTCCAAGTGAGCGCTCCGCGCCCGCCGACCGAGCCCCCGGCGAGGCCCCTGACCTGGGCGATGCTTTCGCGCGCGGTCTCCGTGCCGCTCATCCTGGGCCTGGTCTGCTTCCTGCCGGCCGTGATCGCCGCCCAGCCCGGCTCGGGGGTCAGGGACACCGCCTACTGGCTGCAGCTCGTCCTGACCTGCTACTCCGGTGCCCGGCTCTCCACGATGATCCTCTCCACCCGGCGGCGGCTGCTCCAGGGTGTCTTCTGGATGTTCGTGTACATCGCCATGGGTGTCGCACCCTTCGCCCAGGTGGTGATCGGGCAGACGCCGACGCCGATGGTGGGCCCTCGCTCGGACCTGGTGACGGCGATCGCGATGATCCTGGTGGGGTGCGCGGCCTTCGACCTGGGCGCGCTGCTGGCCTCGCGCCGGCCGCTCCGACGGCGCGCCCCCTCGCGCGGCACGGGCGGACCCCCGGTGGCGCACCCGGTCAGGCTGCGGCTGCTGGTGCTGCTCGCGCTGCTCGCGAGCGGCTACTACGTGCTGAAGCTCGGCGGGCCTGCCGTCTTCTTCTCCAGCCGCCAGGAGATCAGCGACACGGTGGCGCAGAGCGGGGTGGCCTCGGCGGAGTCGAACGTCGGATCCGCCTTCCTCAAGGGCTTCGGCACCGTCCCGGCGCTGCTGGCCTTCCTCTTCTACACCCGTCGCCTGGTGACCTCGCGCCGGGCGCGGCGCTCCCCTTCGACCGTCCTGGTGTGGGTGGCGCTCGCGGCGGTCAACCTGGTGGTGAACAACCCGATCTCCAACGCGCGTTACTGGTTCCTGACGGTGCTGGTGTCCCTGCTGTTCACCGCGTTCCCGAGCAGCGCCGCGATGTACCGATCCGTTCTGGCCATGGGCGTGGTGGGCGCGCTGGTGCTGTTCCCGTACGCCGACCGCTTCCGTTACGACGACGAGGGTTACCGGCCCGTGCAGTCGGCCTCCGTCTTCGAGCCGCTGGCCACCAAGGACTACGACCAGACGGTGATGTTCGCCAACACCATCTCCTGGGTGGACACCCGGGGCCACACCTATGGCCGCCAGCTCGCCGGCTCGGCACTCTTCTTCGTCCCCAGGGCGGTGTGGAGCGGGAAGCCGGAGGACACCGGGGTCCGGGTCGGCGAGTGGATGGGGATGAACATGACGAACCTGTCGGCACCGCTGTGGACCGAGTTCTGGGTCGACTTCGGCGCGTCCGGCATGATCGGCGGCCTGGCGCTGATCGGCTACGGGGCGGCCCGCGCCGACCGCAGGTACGCGCTGGCCGTCACCCGGGCGGGGCCCGGCCCGGGAAGTGTTCTGGCGATCGCGGCACCGCTGATCGCCGGGTACACGTTCATCCTGTTGCGCGGCCCGCTCCTCCAGGCGGCGGGGAAACTGGCGATCGGCGCCCTGTGCCTCGTGCTGATCACGACGTTCAGGGAGCAGAGGGCAGCGCGTCGGCGCTGACGGTCTTCCCCGCCGGGCCACGGCGGCGCAGCCGGGCGACCCGGGTCCAGGTGGCGGCGGCCTTGCAGAGCGAACCGAGGCACAGCCCCCAGGCGGCCCCGGGGATGCCTCCGAGGGCGTAACCCCCGGCCATGAGGGCCACCGCGGTGAGCGAGAAGACCACCTGGATGCTCAGCGTCGTACGCGGGTCGAGCATGCGCAGGGCGAGCAGCCCGCAGGTACCCACGGCCATCGCGGCGTACTGACTGCCGGTCGCCGGGAGCAGGGCGGCGGCGGTCGGCCAGGTGTCGCCGAGGAGTTCGCGTCCCGCACGCTCGGGCAGCAGGGCGAGGGCGGTGGCCCAGAGGGCGGCGGTGGCGGCGAGGACGGCGGCGAGCCCCGCGGTGGCCCGGACCCGCCGCCGCTCGTCACCGATGCGGCCGAGCAGTGGCGGGCCGAAGGACGTGGCGGAGGTGAACAGCACGTTGAGCGGTCCGAACAGCGTGGTGGCCCCGCGCAGGGCGCCGACCAGGAGCGGGTTTCCGACGGCCCCGAGTCCGAGTACGGAGAGCTGGCCGGTCGCGTTGCCGACGCCGAACTCGACGGCGAAGCGCTGCCCCAGGTGGCCGCGCCTCAGCATCGGACGCAGCAGCAGCGGGGCAGCCCCATGGGTCGCGCGGTGCAGCAGCACGCCGGACAGCAGAAGGGCGGGCAGGGCGGACAGCCCCCAGACCAGGATGAGCCGAGCGGGGGTGGCGCCGTACTCCTGGACGGACAGGGCGCCCAGTACACACGTCAGCCTGAGCAGGTCGGCGAGGAGGGCGAGATGCGGCCGCTGGAGGGTGGAGAAGGCGTAGCGGAGGGCGTCCTGACCCAGCACCACCGGCAGGACGACGCCGAGCACCACGAGGGCGCGCGCGGTGTCCCCAGGAACCAGCAGACAGACCGCGGCCAGGGGAGCACCGAGTGCGGCCGAGGCCCCGACGGTGAACACGACGGCCGACCGGCAGGCACCCCGGGTGTCCGCTCCCCCGCCGCGCCGGAGGACCAGAGGCTGCCCGGTGTACGCACCGGAGGCGCCCAGCAGCACCGTGAAGACGAGGTAGACCGCGGAGAAGCGGGCGAAGTCGGCCACGGTGGAGAGCCGTGCGGCGGCCACGAGCACCAGGATGTTGGTGAGCGCCGCCACGCCCTGGTCCGCGACCGAACAGAGCACCGCGGTGCGGGCTCTCACCGGCGCGCCCCCGGCAGGGTGACGGAGCGCAGGCCCATGGTCTCGTCGGGGTTCCCCGTGATCTCCGGCGCGTCCGCTTCGGCGACCGGGCCGCCCGGCCCTCCGCCGGTGCGGCGCCGGCCGGAACCTGGCCGGCGCTCCGCGCGGCGCAGCCGGCCCCTGCCGGGGTGGAGGAGGGCGCCGAGCACCGAGCCGCCGGAGGCACCGATGATCTCGCGGATGCGTTCGAGGTCGCTGCGGTGCACCTCGCGCGGGTCGCAGACGATCATGACTCCCTCGACCCGGTCGACGAGGGCCACCGCGTCGGCGTAGGACAGCACCGGCGGGGCGAGGACGATGACCACGGTGCCTGGGCGGTCCGCCTCGGCGACGATCCTGCCGACGGACGCGGAGGTCAGGGCGCGCGGCACGTTGTCCGCGGTGGTCCCGGCCACCAGGGCGAACGCCCCTGAACCGGGCACGTCCACGTTGGAACGGCCCCCTGCCGGCCAGCTGCGGTCGCCCTCCTCGGCGGCCCAGCGGGGCGGCCGGACCTCGTGGGCGGCCGGTCCCAGGTCACGGGCGAGGGACGGGGTACGCAGGTCGGCTTCCACGAGCAGGACGTCGCGGCCCATCTCGGCGAAGGCGGCGGCCAGGTTGACCACGGCGGCGGCGGCCGCCGCGTTGTCCCCGCGCGGGGCGGTGACCAGGAGCCGGCGCCGCTCCGCGAACGACGGGTCGTAGGCGAGCCGGAAGGCGACCGCCCGGTATTCCTCGGCGAGCCGCGAACCGCTGCGGCCGATGGCGAGGAGGGTGCCGGCGGCCGCGCGTTCCCTGGGGAGGGTACCGAGCAGCGGTGCCCCGAGGGAGCGGACGAGCTCGCGGGGGGAGCGCACGGCGGGGTCGAAGACGAGACGCACCCAGGACAGCAGAAGTCCCAGGGCGAGGCCGACGACCGCGCCGAGCCCCAGGAGCAGCGGCAGACCCGCGCCGGCGGGCTCGGTGGGAGCGACGGGCTTCTTGTTGAGATAGCCGGGGGTGGTGTCGAGCGCCTTGAGCTCGGAGATCTTCCGACTCAGCTCGGAGATGGAGACGATGATGTTGGCGCGGGCGCTGCTGACGTCGTCCGCGGCATCGACTCCGGTCCGCTCCTCCAGCAGGTCGCGCTTCTCCTCCAGCGGTTCGAGCTGGGCACGGTAGCCGTTCGCCATGTTGTCGATGCTCTCCTCGGTGCGCGCCTTGCGGTGCGCGAGGTAGCCGTTGGCGAGCGCTTCGGCGCGGGACCGGGCCTGCTCGGGGGTGGACCCGGTGTAGGAGAAGCGGAGGGTGAGGGTGTTGGGCGGGTTGGTGACCTGGAGGCCGGCGAGCAGCTTCCGGGCGGTGACGTCGTCGCCCTTCTTGAGCAGTGTCCCGGCGGCGAGCTCGCCCACGGTGTCGCTCACCGCGGTCTGCCGTTCGGAGCCGATGTTGATGCCCTTGTCGGCGGACGCTCCGGTGGCGAAGGGATCGGCGGTCGCGGAGCGCACCTGCACCTCCCCGGTGGCCGTGTACGTGTCGTCGCCGCTCAGGGCGAGGAAACCCCCGCCGAGGAGACCTACGGCGACACCACCGGCGAGCAGCGCCCGGTAGCGCAGGAGCTGGCGGAACTGATCGCGCAGCAGCGCCGGTTCGTCCTGGTCGTCCAGGGGACGGATCTGATGTGTCATCGGCGTGCTCCCCCTCGGGTGTCCCCGGTTCGCGCGGCCCGCGGTGCGCACCCGAGTGCCTCGGTGAGCAGGGCGTCGAAGCGGGCGAGGCCCGCCTCCCGGCTCAGGTGCTGGGCGACGTAACGCGGACCCCGCGCTCCCAGCGCGTCCGCCGCCGCCGGATCGGCGGCCAGCCGCCGTACGGCGGCGAGCAGCGCGGCCGGGTCCTCGGGGGCCACGAGGACTCCCGCGCCCGAACGGCGCACCTCGTCCGCCGTGCCGCCCTCGTCGGCCACGGAGGCGACGACGGGGCGTCCGGAGACGAAGTACGAGGTGAGCTTGGACGGCACGCTCATGTCGAGCACGGAGGCCCGCTGGGTCACCGCGAGCACGTCGGCGGCGGCGAGCACATCGGTGAAGTCGTCGGCATCCGCCGGCGGGAGGAAGTCGAGGTTGGGGAGCCCCTCGGCCCGCTCGCGCAGTCCGTCGCGCTGGTTGCCGTCACCCATCAGGACGACCCGGATGTCCGGCGCCAGCCGCGCCAGGCCGATCAGGACGTCGAGCCCCTGCTTGAGGCCCATGTTCCCGGAGTGCAGCAGTACCGGGGTGCCCTCGGCCCAGCCGAGCCGGGCCCGGGTGGCGGAACGGTCGGCCGAAGGACTCCGTACGTGGGTCCAGTTGGGGACCACACGGATGCGTCCGGGGTCCACTCCGAGGGCGGTGACACCCTCCACGAAGCTCTCGTGGATCACGCCGACGAGGGCCGCGCCGCGCAGCGCGTAACGCTCGGCCTTCGCCGCGACGGCCGCCGCCCTGCCTCCCCCGCGGATACCGCTCTGCGCGGCGGCTGCTCCCATCAGGTCCTGGACGACGGGTATGTGGGGTACGCGGTGGCGGCGCGCGAGCCGGGCGCCGATCACGCCGCCCGCGAGACTCGGCATCTGGGAGATCACCGCATCGGGGCGGCCCGGCGGCGGCGCGAGGATCCCGTGGACGAGCACGGACGCCTCGAACGCGCCTCTGCGCAGAGCCGTCTGACGGGGCGGCACATAATGCCGCCGCCTGTGTACGTGCACCCCGCCACGGTTCTCACGGCTCCGCCACACTCCCCGGTACCGCTCGTCCACGCGCCAGGCGGGGTAGTGCGGCATGCCGGTCAGGACGTCGGTCCTGGCCCCGGACACCGCCCAGTGCTCGGCGAGCTGCGTGGCGTACGGGCCGATGCCCGTCAGCTCGGGGGCGTAGTTGGTGGAGACCACAAGAAGTCTGCGGTTCTCGAACGGCCTCTGATGCTCAGCAGCGGACAACGGATGATCGCCTTCCCCCCGGAACAGCCTGTTCTTCGAGCTTATCCGTTCACGGGATGCACAAGTGTTCTTCACAGTAAGGTCGTTGAACCAGTTCCACCGTGGGGGGAGAGAACGGATGGTGCAGCACAGAGTCGGTTACGCGCCGGGGGTGTACGACCTGTTCCACGTCGGCCACCTGAACATCCTGCGCCACGCCCGCAGCCAGTGCGACTACCTGGTGGCCGGGGTCGTCTCCGACGAGATGGCCGCGCTGGCCAAGGGCCACAGACCGGTGATCCCGCTGCCCGAGCGGCTGGAGATCGTCCGCAGTGTGCGCTACGTGGACGCGGCGTTCGTGGAGACCGTGCCGGACAAGGTCGAGACCTGGCAGCAGGTCCGCTTCGACGTCATCTTCAAGGGCGACGACTGGCGGGGCACCGAGAAGGGTGAGCGTCTGGAACGGGACTTCGCCGAGGTCGGGGTGGAGGTCGTCTACTTCCCGTACACGGTGCACACGTCCAGCACCCAGCTGCGCCGGGCACTGGACGTGCTCGTCAGCCGGCCCGGAGCGCTTTCAGCTCCCTGAACCACTTCACCAGGAACGCCACGAGGAACAAGGCGTGCACGGCCGCGAGGACGGCGTACCCGGCCCGGAAGGCCCCGGGTGCGCCCACCAGCAGGAAGACCAGGCAGAAGACCCCGTAGTCCGCGGGCAGCAGAGCCACGGCCCGGACCCGGGAAACCGGGGCGGCGGCGCCGTCGGCAGCCGGTGCCGCGCGGGCCGCCGCCTTGCCGAGCTGCTCCCTCAGCAGTCCCGCGCAGAAGGTGAGCACCGCGACGAACAGGAAGCCGAGCGGCAGCAGGAGCCAGCCCTCGCCGGGCAGGCCGTCGAAGCGGTGGAACGAGATCAGTACCGCGCTGTGGACGAGGATCATCTTCGCGCAGTCCACGACGTGGTCCAGCCATTCGCCGTCCGGCCCGCCCCGCCCGGTCAGCCGCGCGAGCTGCCCGTCGGCCGAGTCGAAGGCGAAACCGATGGCGAGACCCCCGTAGACGGCGGCCCCGAGCCACCAGGACGGCTCCAGGAGCGCTACGGCCGCGATGGCGGTGAATGTGAACGCTGCGCTGATCAGCGTTACCTGGTTGGGCGTCAGTCCCATCTGATACGCGCCCGCAGCGAGCAGGCGGCCGGCCGGCCGGTTCACGTACCGCGAGTAGAGCGAGACGCCCTTGGACGACTTCTGTGCGCCGCGCAATTCGCGCAGCGCCGTACCCGTGCTTCCCATACGCCCCCCAGCGCCCGGTTGTTCCCCGCCGCATCATCGCAGAATCAGGGTGACCGGCGTGGGGATACGGGGAGGCGTCGCATTCGACGGCTGCACGACTTCCGTGATCCGCGCACCGTCCGTGCGACCAAGCCGCGATCGCCCCCGGTGGCCGCGCGGGCACGGGTGCACGGGTACGTCACCGGCCGGCCCGGGGCCCCCGCACCACGATCGGCGAGCTGCGTGACCGGCCCCTCGAAAGGTGAGGACGCTCAGCTCCGCCCGGACCCCGCGTCCTGTTCCGGCCCCGCACCAGGTTCCTGTCCCGGCTGGGTGAGCTGCGCGTCCAGATCGTCGAAGAGCAGCTCACCGCCCTCGATCTGCCCCGTCCGGTACGCCGACCTCGCCACCAGGTGGGCTGCCACCGGCCCTGTCATCAGCTGGAAGAAGCCGATGAGGGCAAGCGTCGCCAGGTCCATGCCGCTGCGCAGTCTCAGCGCGACCCCGGCCAGGACGAGCAGCAGCCCCAGGGTCTGCGGCTTGGTCGCCGCGTGACTGCGCGACAGCACGTCAGGCAGCTTCACCATGCCGACCACCCCGAGCAGGCAGATCGCGGCTCCGAGGAACACGAGAACCGCCCCGGCCGTGTCCGTGATCTGAAGCCAGGCACTCATGTCCGATCCTCCTTGCCGCCGGGCTTCCCACGAGACAGAGGCTTGTCGCGTACGGCGATGAAACGGGCGATGCCCACCGATCCGGTGAAGCCCAGGAAAGCGAGCACCAGCATGATCGGGAAGTAGAACGAGTCCCGGGCGAAGGCGGACTTGGCGCCCAGCCCCGCGATGACCACGGCCGCGAAGACGTCGAGCGCGATGGCCCGGTCCAGCATGGACGGCCCGCGGCTGATCCGGAAGAGCAGCAGCGCGCCCGAGAGGACGACGAACACGACCGCGGCGCTGATCAGCACCCGGTCGACGGTCTCGGGACCGCTCATGATTCTTCCTCTCCTACGTCGGACCCGGGGAGCGGTGGCGGGGGCTCGGAGACCCGGCCGATCTCCTCGCGGGTGCCGAAAGCCCGTACCGTCAGCTCCTCCAGCTTCCAGACCTGGGCGCGGGCCGCCTCCAGCTGCTCCGGCCGGTCCGCGTCCAGGACGTGGAGGAAGAGCGTGGCCGTGGCCCGGCGCACCTCGACGACGGAGCCGCCCGGCACGTTCGAGACGCTGACCGCGGTCGCGGCGAGCATCAGGTCGCTGCGGCAGCGCAGGGGTACGCCGATGACGGCGGGCCGGTGCGGGCGGTCGGCGAAGATCTGCCGGGTGACCTTCACGCCCGAGGTGTACATGTCGTAGAGCAGATAGGCGGCGAGCCGGATGATGCCCCAGGGGTGCAGTCGCAGCCCCAGATCGACCTGCGGCAGCGGGAACGCCAGGCAGAGGGTCACCGCGACGACCACGCCGGTGACGACGTTGGCCCAGGTCAGGGTGGACCACAGCAGGACCCAGATCAGGGTGAGCCAGGCGATCAGCGGAAGATCCAGTACGCGGCGTCTGCGGCCGGCGAACTCGACGCTGAACGGAGGCAGGTCGGGGTTCCGGTACGACAGCGTGATCAGGCGCCTCAACGGCCGAGCACCTCCTCCACATAGGGCCGCCGCTCCATGAGTTCGGCTGCCGCTCGGTCGGTGTAGGCCGTCAGGGGACCGGCCAGGAGCGTGAAGGCGAGGCCGAGCACGACGGCGCCGGCGGTGGCGGCCGTCATGGCCGCGGGCGGACGGATCGTGGTGGTGACGGCCTGGCCCTGCAAGGTCGCGGCCACCGGCCTGCCGGCCGGCGCCGGGGCCGGTCCCACCCCTTCGTCGCCCGTGCCGGGGATGCGGTCGGGCCCGGTGTCGGCATCGCCGCTGTCGCTGTCGTCGGCCGTCTCGAGGACGGTGCCGTAGGCGGTCTGCCCCGGTGGCTCGGTGCGCCAGAAGGCCAGGTTCCAGATCTTGGCCATCACGTACAGGGTGAGCAGGCTCGTCACCGTGGCGCCGGCGACGAGGATCCAGGCCCACACGCTGCCGTCGGCGACGCCGGCCCGCATGAGTCCGAGCTTCCCGATGAAACCGGAGAGCGGGGGGATCCCGGCGAAGTTCATCGCGGGGAGGAAGAAGAGGACCGCGAGCAGCGGGGCCGACCTGGCCAGTCCGCCGAGCCGGGTGAGCTCGTTGGTGCCGCCCCGGCGTTCGATGAGCCCCGCTACGAGGAAGAGGGTGGTCTGGACGGTGATGTGGTGGGCCACGTAGAAGATCGCGCCGCCGTACGCCTCACGGGTGGCGAGGCCGATTCCGAAGACCATGTAGCCGATGTGGCTGATGAGGGTGAAGGAGAACAGCCGTTTCAGGTCGGTCTGGGCGACCGCCCCGAGGATGCCCACGATCATCGACGCGAGGGCGACGGCCATCAGCAGGTCGCCCAGCCTGTTGCCGGGGAAGAGCAGGGTCTCGATCCGCAGCATGCAGTAGATGCCGACTTTCGTCAGCAGACCCGCGAAGACGGCGGTGACCGGCGCGGGCGCGGTCGGGTAGGAGTCGGGGAGCCAGGCCGCCAGGGGGAAGACGGCGGCCTTGATGGCGAAGACGGTGAGCAGCATGGCCTGGACCAGGGTCTGCACGCCGAGGGGCAGATCGGGCAGCCTGACGGCCAGCTGGGCGAAGTTGGCCGTGCCGGCGGCGGCGTAGGTCATGGCGATCGCCGTCAGGAACAGCATCGAGGAGAACAGCGAGATGATCACGTAGGTGGAGCCGGACCGGATCCGTGGGCCGGTCCCGCCGAGGGTGAGCAGGACGAAACTGGCGACCAGCATGATCTCGAAACCGACGTAGAGGTTGACGAGGTCGCCCGCGATGAAGGTGAGGGAGACCCCGGCCACCAGGATGAGATAGGCGGGGTGGAATACGGCGACGGGCGTCTCCTTGTCCCGGTCCGCCATGCCCTGGCCGAGTGAGTAGACCAGGACGGAGAGGGTGACCGCCGAGGAGACCGTCAGCATCAGCCCGGACAGCCGGTCGGCGACCAGCGTGATGCCGAGCGGCGGGGCGAAGTCGCCGAGATGGACGGAGAGGGGCCCCTGCCGGTCGACGGCGATCATCAGGATCACCGAGAGGCAGAGGACGGCGCTGAGGACGGCGACGCTGATGAAGCGCTGGAAGCGCGCGAGCCTGGTGCCGAAGGCGAGGCTCAGCCCGGTGGCGCAGAGCGGCAGCAGGACCGGCAGCGGAACGAGAGCGTTCATCCGGCGGCTCCTCGGTCGTCGTCCTTGTCGTTCACGTAGTCCTCCGGGTCGGCTCCCAGCACGTCGTGCCACAGATCGCCGCCTGCGTCGCGGCCCCGGGCCTGAAGGGCACGGTCGGCTCGGAGCCGGGCCCGCAGCCGCCGGTGTTCCTGGCGGTAGCGGGCGCGGTCCTTCCTGCTTCGGCCGGGCTCCGCCCGGTACTCCTCCCGGAGTTCCGCCCGCTCCCCCAGCACCTCGGCGCGCAGGAAGATGCGCCGGTCCTCCAGGTCGTCGTGGACCTCGTCCGTGCCGGTCAGCTGGTAACTGCGATAGGCCATGGCGAGCAGGAAGGCCGTGGTGGCGAGAGTGATGACGATGGCGGTGAGGGCGATGGCCTGGGGCAGCGGGTCGGTGATCCGCCGCAGCGGCACACCGTAGAGAAGGGGTGCCGCCCCTGCCGAGCCGGTCGACGAGAGGACCAGCAGGTTGATCCCGTTGCCCGCGATCACCGCGCCGAGCAGGATGCGGGTCAGCGGCCGGGAGAGCATCAGGATGCCGCCGACCGCGCAGAGGACGACGGCCGTGGCGAGGAGCGAGAGGCTCATGGTCATCGGTTCGGCTCCCCCGTCCCGGAGTCCGTCGCGGGGGCGAGCGCGCCTGCCGCCCGTTCGATCTGCCGGTCGACCTTGGCGCCCAGCGCCCGCACGATGTCCAGGACCACGCCGAGAACAAGCAGATAGACACCGAAGTCGAAGAGGACCGAGGTGCTCAGGTGGTAGTCACCGAACACGGGCAGATGCCCGTGGTAGGTCCAGGCGTGCAGCACCGTCCCCTCCGCGAGGCCGCCCAGGGCGACGCCGGTGGAGACGAACAGTCCGAGGCCGGTGAAGAGCCCGGGCTGCAGCGGCGCCGCCTCCGCGAGCTCGAACCGGCCGCCCGCAAGGTAGCGGGTGATGAGACCCAGCCCCGCCACGAGCCCGGCGACGAAGCCGCCTCCCGGCATGTTCTCCGCGCAGAACAGCAGGTACAGGGAGAGCACCAGGATGGGATGGAAGAGCAGCCGGGCCACCACCTCGAAGACGATGGAGCGGTGCTCGGGCGCGAGCGTGGATCCGGCGGCCAGCCAGCTGCGTTCGGGCGCCGTGTCGTCGCCGTGCGGGAGACCGGTGAGCCGTCGGCCCGACATGGCCCAGGCGGTCTCCCCCCGCAGCTCCTCCCTGTTCATGGACGTCTCGCCACGGCGGTGCAGATAGATGAGGCTGGTCACCCCGATCGCCGCCGCCGCCAGGACGGCGGACTCCCCCATCGTGTCCCACGCCCTCAGGTCGACGAGGATGGTGGCCACGACGTCCTTGAGACCGTGATGGGCGACCTCCTCGACCATCGCCGCGCCCGCGGGCTCGGCGACGCGAGCGGCGCCCGCCACCCAGACGGCCACGCCGACCGTCGCCGCGGCGACCAGCGCCACCGGGATGCGCAGGGCCCGCCGCCATGTGCCGATGGACTCCTCGAAGCGCACCGGCAGCCGGCGCAGGACCAGGACGAACACGATCATCGAGACGGTCTCGACGCAGAACTGGGTGAGCGCCAGGTCGGGTGCGCCCTGCACGACGAAGAGCAACGCCGCCCCGTATCCGGTGAGCCCGGCCAGGACGACGGCCTTCATCCGGCGGCTGACGGTCAGACAGGAGAGCGCGGCCGCACAGGTCAGCACGGCCACCGCGCCCTGGAGCGGGGCGTCCCACACCCGGGGGGCGACCGCTCCCTCCCAGGGCCGGTCCGTGGCGAGGACCGCCAGCTGCCCGGCGAGCATCACCGCCATGGTGATGGCCAGGTAACCGGAGAGGGAGCCGCGCTGGACGAATCCGGTGATCTGCAGGGCGACCCTTTCCAGGCCGAGCAGGAGGTGTCCGAAGACGTTGTCCGCGGTCGGCCAGGCGACGCGCCGGGAGATCCGGATGACCGCCGTACGGCCGGCGAAGAGCACGGTGCCACCCGCCCACGTCAGCGCGGACAACAGCAGGACCAGGCCGAAGCCGTGCCACAGCGCGAGGTGGTAGGGGTGGGCGGGGGCGGGGAAGACATCGGCGTAGGCGGCGAACAGACGGTCCGTCCATCCGACACCGGGGCCGAGCACGAGCCCGGCGACGGCCAGCACGGCGGGCGGCGCCAGGAGAGCGGCGCCCACACGTCGGACCACCGGGGTGTCGGCCAGGCCGGGCTTGCGGGCGAACGCCCCCCATACGAAGCGGAGGGTGTACGCCACGGTCAGCACCGAGCCGACGACGGTGACGGCCAGAACCCAGCGGTCGGCCGCGTCGCCGTGCAGCAGCGCGTCGAAGGCGGCCTCCTTGGCTGCGAATCCGAGGAACGGTGGCAGGGCGGCCATGGAAGCGGCGGCGAGCACCGCGACCGTACAGACGTACGGCATGGTGCGGCCGAGGCCGGAGAGTCTGCGCAGATCACGCGTACCGGCCGCGTGGTCCACGATGCCGATGACGAGGAACAGCGCGGCCTTGAACAGGGCGTGCCCCAGGATCAGTGCGGCGGCGGCGAGCGCGGCGTTCCGGTTGCCCGCCCCGGCCAGCACGGTGAGGAAGCCCAGCTGGCTGACGGTGCCGTAGGCGAGGACGAGCTTCAGGTCGTTCAGGCGCAGGGCTCGCCAGCCGCCGAGGAGCATGGTCGCTCCCCCCAGCACCAGGACGACCGGCCGCCAGACGGGGACGTCGGCGAAGGCGGGAGCCAGTCGCGCCACCAGGTAGACACCGGCCTTGACCATGGCCGCGGCGTGCAGGTAGGCGCTGACCGGGGTGGGGGCGGCCATGGCGTTCGGCAGCCAGAGGCTGAACGGCCAGATCGCCGACTTGGACAGGGCACCGCACAGCACGAGGACGACGGCGACCGATACGGCGGTGGTCGGTTCCGGTGGATCGGCGACGATCGCGGAGATCCGGTAGGTGCCCGCCGCCTCGCCGAGGATCAGGAAGCCGACCAGCATGGCGAGGCCGCCCAGTGTGGTGACCGTGAGCGCCTGGAGCGCGGAGCGCCGGTTCTTCTTGCGCTCGCTGCCGTGCCCGATGAGCAGGTAGGAGAAGACGGTGGTCAGTTCCCAGAACACGTAGAGCGTGATCAGGTCGTCCGCGAGGACGAGGGCGAGCATGGCACCGGCGAAGGCGAGCAGGTTCCCGGCGAACGGGGCCAGTTGTGGCGAGTCGTCGGTGAAGTAGGACGCGCAGTACAGCAGGACGAGCATGCCCACCCCTGCCGCGAGCAGCGCCATCAGCTCGGCGAGCGCGTCCAGGCGCAGGGCGATCGACACGTCGTACGTACCGATCCATTCCCAGGACCAGGTGACCGCCCGGCCCGCCTCCGCGCCGCTCCACTCGGTGACCGCCCACACCGTGGTGGCCGCGGGGGGCAGTGCGAGCACGACGAAGGCGTACCTGCCGAACCGTCGCACCAGCGGCGCCGCGCACGCGGCGAGTGCGAAATGGCAGAGGATGAGGACGATCACGACGGGCGGTCCGGATCAAAGGGCACCGAATACAGATATATCCCCCGGCCCGGTTCACCCGTCCGGCGCGCCGCGCGTCGGCCGGTCCGCTGGTTCCGGTCCGCGTCGGTGATGGACGGCTCCTGTCCCGCTGTGGTCACAGAACGGCGTCTGCCCTGTTCGCCCTCGGCCACACGGCATGACGTGGGGCTTTTCCGGGGCGGCCACCTCGGCTTCCCGTCCCCTCCGGAGCACCCGGTCCGCGCCCAGGGACAGATGGAGCGGTTCGTCCGGCACCTCGTCGGCCATTCCGCGGACGTGCCCGGCGACGTCTCCGGTGACGCGCAGAGGGCCGTGCGCGTCGGGACACACCGTGAAGCCGTCGCCCTCGGGGGACCTCTTCACGGGGTGCGGAGGCAGCGCGCCCTGCATCTCCGTCGCCTCCTCGCGTGCCACGGAACCCGGGTCCACGCCTTCAGCCTCACTCGGGAGCGCGGCCGCCGCTACCTGGGCACGAACGTATTCGACCAGTCACCGGTCTGGATCATCGTCCAGGAGAAGCCCCTGCGCACGCGCGCGTCACGGCGGACCCGGCACCCATGTCGTTGCGGACGGCCCTTCTCGTACCGGCGACAGTCCCCGGAGTCGCACTGGCAGCCCTGTGGGCCGTCACCAGTGGCCGGACCCTCCTGGACTTCCGACGCCAGGCAGCCCAGGAACTCTGGCCGAACAAGCGGGCCACCCGTCCGGCATCGTGACTACAACCTTCCGTGTCACCCTCCGTTCCCAGGGCTCCTGACCGCAGCTCCGTACGCGGGACCGGGGCTGCCGGGAACCGCCGCCGGGTGACTGGCCGGACGCCGCTCGTCGGAGGTGTCCGGGCCGCCTTACCATCGCCCGGAGCCCGGTTCGTCCAGAAAGTCCCTGGCCGGCCTGTGGAATCGGGGTGACCCCGGGGTGCGGGACCCCGCAGGATGAGGCATGACCTGGACCTTCACCGATGACGTCGACGCCTTCCTGGACGCCGCCGGCGCGTCCTTGGCCGCCCGGCCCGCCGAGAACACCCTGCTGCTGACCGTCGCCGGGACCCTGCGGGAGAGCGGGCCGCACGCATTCGGGGCGGAGCCACCGGTGCTGGGCTGGTGGCGCGGGGCTGACGGTGAGGTCGCGGGAGCGCTCGTGCGCACACCGCCGTTCGTGCCGATCCTGGGCACGGCCGCGCCCGACGCGGTATCCGCGCCGGCGGACGCCCTGCCGCTGCCCGGCATCAACGCCGACCGCGACACCGCTGAGGTCCTGGCCTCCCGCTGGCCACGCCACCGCGTCGACGAGGAGCACCGGCTGTACAGGCTGGGAACGCCGGTACCGCCCTCCCCTGCCCCCGCCGGCGGGCCCCGGACCGCGACCCCGGCCGACCGGGCACTGCTCGTCGCATGGCTCACGGCGTTCGGCGAGCAGACCCGCCTCTCCGGCGACCAGGCGGAACGGATCGTGGACGAACGTGTGGCCTACGGCGGATGGACCCTCTGGGAGGCGGGCGGAGAGCCTGTGGCGATGGCAGGCGTCTCACGCAGGATCGCGGGCACGGTGCGGGTGACGGCCGTCTACACGCCACCGGAGCACCGGGGCCGGGGTTACGCGGCGGCGGTGACGGCGGAGGTCAGCCGCACGGCACGGGAGGCGGGCGCCCGGGAGGTGCTGCTCTTCACGGACCTCGCGAATCCGACGAGCAACGGCGTGTACCTGCGCATCGGATACGAAGCCGTCTCCGACCGTCTGCTGATCACCGCGGAGCCGCAGTGACGGCCCCGGCAGGCGGGACACCGGCCGGGCAGGCGTGGCTGACAGCCGCGAACGTGGTGCGATGGCGGCGCTACGGGGAGGGCGGCCAGGAGCTGCGGCCCGGCACCAAGTCCCACCGGGGCGGCTCCAAGGTGTACGTGATCGGTACCTACGCGGGGGTGGCCCACGAACAGCTGACCACGATCGGGCGCGGGCGCCATACCGGCACGTACATCACCACCGACATGTCGACCCGCAATCTGCACACCTTCCGGGCCGTGCCGGTACACAGTCCGACCGTGCTGAGGCTGTGCGAGGAGGCGGGCGCGGGCGGCTGCTGGATGAGCCGTCAGGACGCCGAGGAGCTCGCGGCCCTCCTCGGCCGGCTGTCGGTCGGGTACCGCACCACCTCGTGGGCCGGACCGCATCCCACGCCGTGCCGCTGCCACGAGTGTCTGACGCTCAGCCCGGCGTGAGCGCGGGAGCCGGTGCGGCCGTCCGGAGGGGCGGCGGGCTTCGATGCCCTCGCCCGTCCGTGACCTCCGTCACCAGCTCGCGGCGGAGCGGCGTCGCCACTGTGGCGAAGGTCCCTTTTGTGCCGGTCGACCGGCTCTATGTCTGCGGCGTCGCGCTTCGTATGGTTGAGCGCAGGAAGTCCTGGTACAGAACCCGTTCCCTCCGGCGACGGAGGGCGCGGCCCCGGACGCGACCGCCCGGGACGAAGGTCCCCTGCCGGAAGTCCCGCTCCCGAACGGAAACCCCCCTCCTTGCCACCCGACGTCCCCGAGCCCCCGCCCTCCTCCTGGCGCATGGCCCTGCCGCACTCCACGGCCGCCGTGCCGATCGCCCGCGCCCTCATCCGTACGGCGCTGGCCGAGCTCGACGCGCCCGCGGACAGCGACACCGCCGAGCTGCTGACCGCCGAACTGGTCGCCAACGCGGTGGAGCACACCGACGGCTCGGGGCCCATCGAGCTGGTGGTCGAGCTTCTGGCGACCGGCTGCCAGGTGGAGGTCCACGACCACGACCCGGGTCCCCCCGGGGACCTCTCCCGTCTGCTGCCCGGCAGTGCGCCGGACCCCTGGCAGGAACACGGCCGGGGGCTGCTCCTGATCCGCGCCCTGAGCTCCGCCTGCGGTCACCGCCCCACCGAGCACGGCAAGGCGGTCTGGTTCACCCTCCGGTCGGGCCCGGTGCCGCCCGGTCCTGCGGCGCCCCGGGGCTGACGAGCCGGGACCGGCTGCGGCTGTATCCCGCGTACACCAGGGCACCCACCACCAGGAACACCGAGAACTGCACCCAGGTCGTCCACCCCGTCCCGTACATCAGGTACAGACAGAACCCGACCCCCAGAACCGGGCTGACCGGGTAGAGCGGCACCCGGAAGGAACGCTTCAGTTCCGGGTTGCGGCGACGCAGCGCGATGACGGCGACGTTGACCACCGCCATGGTGGCGAGCGTGCCGATGGTCGTCAGGTTCACGACGACGTCGAGGGACGAGAACGCGGCCGGGACGGCGAAGACGAGGGCCACGATCCACGTGTTGGCGACCGGCGTGTGCGTCTTGGGTGACACCCGTTCGAAGACCCGGGGGATCAGCCCGTCGCGGGACATCGACATCAGGATCCGGGTCTGGCCGTACATCACCGCGAGGACGACGGACGCGATGGCGACGACCGCGCCGAAGGCGATGATCCCTCCGCCCACGCTCGATTCGGTGACCTTGTCGACGACCAGCGAGAGCGCGGCCGGCTTGTCACCCACGGCGTCCGCGCCCAGCGCCCCGATGGCACCGAGGGCGACCGCGCAGTAGAGCAGCGTGACCACGCCGATGCAGATCATGATCGCGATCGGGATGTTCCGGCGGGGGTTCTTGACCTCTTCGCCCGCGGTGGTGATGGCATCGAAACCGATGTACGAGAAGAACGCCACCGACGCACCGGCGGTGACACCCGCCATGCCGTGAGGGGCGAAGGGCGACAGGTGTCCGTCCTCGAACGCGGTGAAGGCGATCGCACAGAACGCGATGAGGATGCCGATCTTCAGCACCGCCATCGCCGCCGTGGCTCCCGCACTCTCCCTGATGCCACGCACCAGCAGGGTGGCCGCCATCATGACCACGACGACCGCCGGCAGATTGATCACGCCGCCGTCGCCGGGCCCGGAGGAGAGCGCTGCCGGCAGATCCCAGCCGATGAGGCTGTTCAGCAGTTCGTTGACGTACTGGCTCCACCCCACCGCGACGGCCGAGACCGAGACGCCGTACTCCAGCAGCAGGCACCAGCCGACGAGGAACGCGACCCGCTCCCCGAGCGTGGCGTAGGCGAAGGAGTACGAGCTGCCGGAGACCGGGATGGCCCCTCCCAGCTCGGCGAAGGAGAAGGCGGTGAAGATGCAGGTGACGGCCGCGAGCACGAACGAGACCACCACGGCGGGACCCGCCTCGGCAACGCTGTCGGACAGCCCGACGAAGATCCCGGTGCCGACGATCGCCCCCACCCCGAAGCACACGAGCTGGAACAGCCCCATGGTGCGCCGCAGACCGTGCCCTTCCAGGTCGGCTCCGGACTCGGCGAGCAGCAGGGCGGGGCTCTTGATGCGCGCCCGGGTGCTGCGCGAGGGGCTTGGTGAGGTGGGGGAGGCGGAACTCATGGGGGGCGGGGTCTCTTCTCTGGTGGTGCGGAGGACTGAGCCTGTGGGGAGACTCGCACCTGGGCATGCGCTCCGGACCACGACGGGCCGCTTCGGACGGCTCCGGGCCGCTTCGGACCACTGCGGGCCACTGCGGACCGCTCCGGACCACTGCGGACCGCTCCGGGCCGGGCACATGAAAAGGGGTCCGGACGTGCGAGCCCGAACCCCACCAAGTGGCACCATCGTAGCCACTTGTACGCATGTTCACCCAATCGGGTGCATGTTCATGCGCTCTGCGCGCCGCCCGCCAGCGTGGCGACGAGCACCGCCTTGATCGTGTGCATCCGGTTCTCGGCCTCGTCGAAGACCACCGAGTGCCGGGATGCGAAGACCTCGTCGGTGACCTCCAGCTCCGAGAGGCCGTGCCGCTCGTGGATCTCCCTGCCCACCTTCGTGCCGAGGTCGTGGAAGGCGGGGAGGCAGTGGAGGAACTTCACGTCGTCGTTGCCCGTGGCGCGCAGGACGTCCATGGTCACGGCGTACGGCGCGAGAGCGGAGATGCGTTCGTCCCAGATCTCCTTGGGCTCACCCATGGAGACCCACACGTCGGTGACGACGAAGTCGGCGCCGCGGACACCCTCGCCGACGTCCTCGGTGAGGGTGATGCGCGCCCCACTGGACGCCGCCAGCTCGTGAGCTCGGTCCACGACCTCCTGTACCGGCCAGTAGGCGGCGGGAGCGACGATCCGGACGTCCATGCCGAGCAGGGCTCCGGTGATCAGGTAGGAGTTGCCCATGTTGAAGCGGGCGTCGCCCAGGTAGGCGAAGGTGATCTCCTCCAGCGGCTTGTCCGTGTGCTCGGTCATCGTGAGCACGTCGGCGAGCATCTGGGTGGGGTGCCAGTCATCCGTGAGCCCGTTGTAGACGGGCACACCTCCGTACGCGGCCAGCTCCTCGACGGCCTGCTGACTGTCACCGCGGTACTCGATCGCATCGAACATCCGGCCGAGCACCCGGGCGGTGTCCTTGACCGACTCCTTGTGTCCGATCTGGGAGCCGGAGGGGTCGAGGTACGTCGTGGACGCGCCCTGGTCGGCGGCGGCCACCTCGAAGGCGCAGCGGGTACGCGTCGAGGTCTTCTCGAAGATCAGCGCGATGTTCCTGCCATGCAGCCTCCGCACCTCCCCGCCCGCCTTCTTGGCGGCCTTGAGCTCGGCGGACAGGGCGATCAGGCCGCGGAACTCCTCGGCCGTGAAGTCCAGCTCCTTGAGGAAATGGCGGCCTGTGAGGTCTATGGCCATGGTGACTGCTCCTGGGTCGGACGGAGGACGGGGCAAGCGTCCTGGAAGTCTATACGAGGCACTGTATTGCTATACAGGGGTCTGTCCTCAGCACGCCCGGTGCCTCCCGCCCCGCGTCTCCTCCTCCCGTCCGCGGCCCGGGCACCCCCTGTGAGAGCCGCCTCACACGGGATCGCGTACCACGGGGCAGCTCATGCAGCGCGGACCGCCGCGGCCCCGTCCGAGCTCGCTGCCCCGGATCTCGATGACCTCGATGCCCTCCTTGCGCAGATAGGTGTTGGTGGTGGCGTTGCGCTCGTACGCGACGACGACCCCGGGCTCCACGGCCAGCACGTTGCAGCCGTCGTCCCACTGCTCCCGCTCGGCGGCGTGCACGTCCTGGGTGGCGGTGAGCACCCGGATCGTCTCCAGGCCGAGCGCGGAGGCGATGGCCCGGTGCATGTGCTCGGGCGGATGGTCGGTGACCTTCAGCTCACGCGGGCCGATGCCGGGCTCGATCGTGTAGGAGCGGAGCATTCCGAGTCCGGCGTACTTGGTGAACGTGTCCCCGTCGATCATCGTCATCACCGTGTCGAGGTGCATGAACGCCCGGCGCTTGGGCATGTCGAGCGCCACGATCGTCCGGGCCGACCCCGCGTCGAAGAGCCCTCTGGCCAGCATCTCCACGGCCTGGGGGGTGGTGCGCTCACTCATGCCGATCAGAACGGCCCCCCGGCCGATCACGAGGACGTCGCCGCCCTCGATGGTGGACGGATAGTCGTCCTGGCCCTCCGACCAGTGGTGGAAGACACCCGCCTCGGGGCCGGTGAAGAGGGGGTGGTGCCGGTAGATCGCCTCGAAGTGCACGGTCTCGCGCTGCCTGGCCGGCCAGCGCATCGCGTTGATGGACACCCCGTCGTAGATCCAGGCGGAGGTGTCGCGGGTGAAGATGTGGTTGGGCAGGGGGCTGAGCAGGAAGTCGTCCAGATCCATGACGTGGAAACGGACGGAGGTCGGTTCGGCGTGCCGTTCCAGGAACTCCCGCTTCGTCATCCCGCCGACGAGCGCCTCGGTCAGCTCCGCCGCGGACAACTCCTCGAAGGCGGCGCGCAGATGCTCGGTGGCGAGGGGGCCGTACTCCTTCTCCTCGAACACCCGGTCGAGAACGAGCCGCCTCGCCACCGGGATGTCGAGGGACTCCCGGAGCAGTTCCCCGAAGAGGTGCACCTCCACACCCCGGTCTCGCAGCACGTCCGCGAAACCGTCGTGCTCCTCCCTGGCGCGGCGCACCCACAGCACGTCGTCGAACAGGAGCGCGTCCTTGTTGCTGGGTGTGAGCCGCTTCAGCTCCAGATCGGGGCGGTGCAGGATGACGCGGCGCAGCCGCCCGGCCTCGGAATCGACATGGAATCCCATGTCCTCATCCTCACCGCGCGGAGCGCCGTTCACCCTGCGAACCGCCACCCGATTCCGGCGGGCCGGCCTACAGCCGGGGATCGACGGGCTCCGACTCCAGGGCCAGGACGGCGAAGACCGCCTCGTGGACCCGCCACAGCGGCTCTCCGTCGGCCAGCCGGTCGAGCGCCTCGAGACCGAGGGCGTACTCCCGCAGGGCCAGTGACCGCTTGTGGCCGAGGAACCGGGAACGCAGCCGCTCCAGATTGTCCGGCCGCGTGTACTCGGGACCGTAGATGATCCGCAGGTACTCCCGGCCGCGCACCTTGATGCCCGGCTGGACGAGCCTGCCCTTGGCGTCCCGCTCCAGGGCGCCGAGCGGCTTCACGACCATGCCCTCGCCGCCGCGTCCGGTCATCTCCAGCCACCAGTCGATGCCGGAACGCACGGAGGCCTCGTCACCCGTGTCCACGACCAGGCGCCGGGTGACCTGGAGCAGACCGCTCGGGTCGTGCTCGACGAGACGGTCCAGCCACGCCAGCTGCTCGTCGTGCGGCACGGCGGCGAGCGAGCGGCCCTGCACCGCGAGGATCTGGAACGGCGCGAGCCGGACGCCGTCCAGCCCTTCGGTGCTCCAGCAGTAGCGGCGGTACGCCTCCGTGAAGGCGGCGGCGTCCAGGGCACGCCCCCGCTGACGGGCGGCGAGGCCGCCGACGTCGACACCACGGGCGGCCGCCGCTGCCAGAGCGCCCTCGGCCACGGGCAGGACCGCACCGGCGGCCGCGCCCACCGCCGCGTACTGCGAACGCAGCAGCCCGGCGGCCTTGAGGGACCAGGGCATCAACTCGGCGTCGAGCACCACCCAGTCGGTGTCCCACTCCTCCCAGAGCCCGGCGGCGGTGACGGCCGCGCGCAGCCGGCCGAGGACGACCTCGGTGAGGGCCGTGTCGTCCAGGAACGGCCGCCCGGTGCGGGTGTAGAGGGCACCGGTGGGGCCTCCCCCACCACCGGCGTGGGAGGCGTCCCCAGCACCGAAGCGCTCACGGGCGGTGCCGGCGTCGCGGCAGACCAGCGCCACGGCACGCGATCCCATGTGCTTCTCCTCGCACACGACCTTGGCGACGCCGTCCTCGCGGTACTGCGCGAAGGCCTCGGCCGGATGCTCCAGGAACCCCTCCTCACGGGACGTGGCGGTCGGCGCCATGGTCGGCGGGAGGTAGGCCAGCAGCCTGGGGTCGACGGCGAACCGGCTCATGACCTCGAGCGCGGCCGCCGCGTTCTCCTCGCGCACCGCGATGCGGCCCATGTGCCGGGTCTCCACGATGCGGCGGCCCTGCACATCGGCGAGGTCGAGCGGCCGGCCCTCCCTGCCTCCGGGGGCCTCGGTGGTCAGCGGCTTGACCGGCTCGTACCAGACGCGCTCGGCCGGTACGTCGACGAGCTCGCGCTCCGGCCAGCGCAGTGCGGTCATCTTCCCTCCGAAGACCGCCCCGGTGTCCAGGCACAGGGTGTTGTTCACCCAGGACGCGGTGGGTACCGGTGTGTGGCCGTAGACCACCGCTGCACTGCCCCGGTAGTCCTCGGCCCACGGGTAGCGCACGGGCAGGCCGAACTCGTCGGTCTCGCCGGTCGTGTCCCCGTACAGCGCGTGCGAACGGACCCGTCCGGAGGTACGCCCGTGGTACTTCTCGGGCAGCCCGGCGTGGCAGACGACCAGCTTTCCCCCGTCGAGGACGTAGTGGCTCACCAGTCCGTCGATGAACTCCGCCACCTGCTCACGGAACTCGGGGTGCTCGGCGTCCTCCCGCTCCAGCTGCTCCACGGTTTCCGCGAGCCCGTGGCTGTGCTGGACCTTGCGGCCCTTGAGGTAGCGGCCGAGCTTGTTCTCGTGGTTGCCGGGGACGCACAGCGCGTCGCCCGAGGCCACCATGGACATGACCCGGCGCAGGACACCGGGGCTGTCGGGGCCGCGGTCGACGAGGTCGCCCACGAACACGGCGGTACGGCCCTCGGGGTGCGTGCCGTCCTTGTAGCCCAGCTTGCCGAGCAGGGTGTCCAGCTCGGAGCTGCAGCCGTGGATGTCACCGATGATGTCGAACGGGCCGGTGAGGTGCCGGAGGTCGTTGTAACGGCGCTCCAGGACGACTTCGGCGGCGTCGGCCTCCTCCTCGGTGCGCAGGACGTGCACCTTGCGGAAGCCTTCGCGCTCCAGACCGCGCAACGAGCGCCGCAGTTCACGGCGGTGGCGCTGTACGACGTGGCGGGGCATGCCGGCACGGTCCGGCCGGGTGGCGTTGCGCGCCTGGCAGAGCTCTTCCGGCATGTCCAGGACGATGGCGACGGGCAGCACGTCGTACTGCCGGGCCAGCTGCACGAGCTGTCTGCGGCTCTCCGGCTGCACGTTGGTGGCGTCGACGACAGTGATCCGGCCTGCGGCGAGACGCTTGCCCGCGATGTAGTGCAGCACGTCGAAGGCGTCACGGCTGGCGCTCTGGTCGTTCTCGTCGTCGGCGACGAGACCTCGGCAGAAGTCCGAGGAGACGATCTCGGTCGGCTTGAAGTGCTTGCGGGCGAAGGTCGACTTGCCCGATCCGCTGGCGCCGATGAGGACGACGAGGGACAGGTCGGTCACCGGCAGCGTGCGAGGGGTGGTGGTCATGCGGCCTTCGCCTCCTTCGTCGTCTCCTGGGCCGTGGTCATCGTGAACACGGCCATCTGTGTGGGAGGCCCCACCTCGGGGTCCTCCGGCCCCACGGGCGCGAACTCCACCGCGTAGCCGTGGCGTCCGGCCACCTGCCCCGCCCAGTCCCGGAATTCCTCCCTGGTCCACTCGAAGCGGTGGTCGCCGTGGCGGACGTGCCCGGCGGGAAGTGTCTCCCAGCGGACGTTGTACTCGACGTTGGGCGTGGTCACCAGCACGGTCCGCGGTCGCGCGGATCCGAACACCGCGTACTCGAGGGCGGGGAGCCGCGGCAGGTCGAGGTGCTCGATCACCTCGCTCAGCACAGCGGCGTCGTAGCCCTTCAGCCGCTTGTCGGTGTAGGTGAGCGCGCCCTGCCGGAGGGTGATTCGCCCGGCCTGCCGCTCGCCCATCCGGTCCAGCTTCAGCCGGCGTGCGGCGACGGTCAGGGCGCGCATCGACACGTCGACCCCGACGATCTCCGTGAAACGCACGTCCTTGAGCAGCGCCTGCACCAACTGGCCCTGGCCGCAGCCCAGATCGAGTACCCGGCTCGCCCCGGCCGCGCGGAGGGCTTCCAGGATCGCCGCGCGGCGCTGCTCGGCGAGCGGTACCGGCCTCTCCTCCGTGTCGGTGTTCTCGTCCACCGCGTTGTCGACGCTCTCCACCTCGAGGTCGTCCGACTCCGCCAGCCGCACCAGCTCCAGCCGCTCCGTCGCCTGCCGCGTCAGCCCCCGGCGACGGGAGAGATAACGGCTGGTGATCAGAGTCTGCTCGGGGTGACCCGCCAGCCAGCCCTCGCCGGCCCGGAGGAGCTTGTCCACCTCGTCGGGTGCGACCCAGTAGTGCTTGGCGTCGTCGAGCACCGGCAGCAGCACGTACAACTGGCGCAAGGCGTCCGCGAGCCGCAACTCCCCCTCCAGCACCAGCCCCACGTAGCGCGAGTCACCCCACTCCGGGAACCGCTCGTCCAGCGGGACGGCCACGGCGTCCACGCGTGTCCAGCCGAGCGGCGCGAAGAGCTTGTGCACCAGCTCCGCCCCACCGCGTGCGGGCAGCGCGGGAACCTCGATCCGCAGCGGCAGCGGCTCCAGGGCCCGGTCGGGCATCGCCCGGCACGCCCCGTTCAGCGCGGACTTGAACACCGTCGTCATCGCGACCGACAACAGGGACGACGCCGCGTACGGACGGTCGTTGACGTACTGAGCGAGGGCCGCGTCGGGTGCTCCGCCCCGGCCCTTGCCCTTGCCGCGCCTCACCAGAGCCACCGGATCCACCTCCAGCAGCAGCGCGGCCGTACAGCGCTCCGCCGACGCCTCGGGGTAGAAGACGTGGGCGGTGCCGTGCGAGGTCGAGAACGTCTGCGCCTTGTCGGGATGCTTGTGCAGCAGAAAGCCGAGATCGGTGGCGGGACGCTCAGGGGTGCCGGTGGTGCTGATAGTCAGGAACACGTGTCCGAGTATGATCCGGTGTCCTGTCTCCCACCAGGCATTTTCAGGCTCCTGGCGACTTCAGCCGCTCAGCCAGCGCCGCGATCTCGGACGGGCCCACCCGGCAGCAGCCGCCGACCAGCCGCGCCCCCGCCCGTTGCCAGTCCCGCACCCTGTCCGGTTCGAAGGTGTCTCTCCCGGTCCACTCCCGGCCGTCGGCGTCCCACTCCTCCCCACTGTTCGGGTACACGACGACGGGCTTGCCGGTGGCCGCGGACGCCACCTCCACCGCGCGGTCGGCGTCGTCGGGGTCGCAGCAGTTGACCCCGACGGCCACCACCTGGTCGATGCCGGCGACGAGCCCGAAGGCCTCTGCCAGAGGCTGCCCCGCCCTGGTCCGGTCGCCCGCCACGCTGTAGGAGAGCCAGACCGGCACCTCGAACTCCTGGACCACCCGCAGCAGGGCCTCGGCCTCGTCGATGTCCGGCACCGTCTCCAGCGCCAGCACATCGGGTGCCGCCTCGGCCAGCGTCTCCACCCTTGGCCGGTGGAAACGCGCCAGCTCCCGGACGGTCAGTCCGTACCGCCCCCGGTACTCGCTGCCGTCCGCGAGCATCGCGCCGTACGGTCCGACCGAGGCGGCGACCCAGAGTTCCCTCCCCGTCACCGCGCCCGCACGGCGTGCCGACTTCACGCTGTCGGCCAACAGCTCCGCTGCCCGCGCCCGTCCGGTCCCGCGCCGCGCGAACCCTTCGAAGGTCGCCTGATAGCTGGCGGTGATGAGCACCTGCGCACCTGCCCGCGCGTAGGCCGCGTGGGCGGCCTCGATCTGCTGGGGCGCATCACTCAGCAGCCGGGCCGACCACAGGGCGTCGGACAGGTCGCAGCCCTGCGCCTCCAACTGGTTGGAGAGGCCCCCGTCCAGCAGAACGGTCCCCTCGGCGAGCGCCTCGCCGAGCGTACGGCCGGGCGGGACATCCGGTGTCCGGGCGGTGTGCACATCTGCTCCTTGCTGTCGGCAGGCTGCGGTCGGTCCCGCGGCCGCGGTCCGATCCGTGAGCTGGTTCCTCTCGGTCACGCGGACCGTTCCGCCACCGGGCCGGACGGGCGGTGCCGTCCTGCCGACGGGACGGGCCGTTTATCCCGTCCTGCCGGCTGTTCCCCCGTCCGGTGGGGAGGTCGGCGGGCGCGGCCGTTCGGCCGGGCGGCCCCGTCAGCCCAGCTGCGACTGGACCTGCGACGAGATCAGGTCCAGGTGATCCAGGTCGTGCAGGTCCAGGACCTGGAGGTAGATCCGGGACGAGCCGATGGCGGCGTACCGGCCGATCTTGTCGACCACCTCGTCGGGTGAGCCCGCCAGCCCGTTCGCCTTGATCTCCTCGACCTCGCGCCCGATGGCGGACGCGCGCCGCGCCACCTCCGCGTCGTTCTTCCCGACACACACCACCAGAGCGTTCGAATACACCAGGTCGTCGGGGGCCCGGCCGACCGCCACGGCCGCGTCCCTGACCCGGCCGAACTGCTTCTCGCTGTCCTCGATCGACGCGAAGGGGATGTTGAACTCGTCGGCGTACCGCGCGGCCAGCCTCGGCGTACGGACCGCGCCGTGACCGCCGATCAGGACCGGGACCTTGTCCTGGGCGGGCTTCGGGAGCGCCGGCGAGTCGGTGAGCTGGTAGTACGTCCCGTCGTAGCTGAACGTCTTGCCGGTCTCGGTCTCCCACAGTCCCGTGATGATGGCCAGCTGCTCCTCCAGCCGGCCGAACTTCTCCTTCGGGAAGGGGATGCCGTACGCCTTGTGCTCCTCCTCGAACCAGCCGGCACCCAGGCCCAGCTCGACCCGGCCACCGGACATCTGGTCGACCTGGGCGACCTGGATGGCCAGCACGCCGGGCAGCCGGAAGGTGCCCGCCGTCATCAGGGTGCCGAGGCGGATCCGCTTGGTCTCACGGGCCAGACCGGCCAGGGTGATCCAGGCGTCGGTCGGGCCGGGCAAGCCGTCTCCCGAACCCATGCGCAGGTAGTGGTCGGACCGGTAGAAGGCGTCGAAGCCGAGGTCCTCGGTGGCCTTGGCGACGGTCAGCAGGGTGTCGTAGCTCGCCCCTTGCTGGGGCTCGGTGAAGATTCGAAGATCCATGCCTCCATCCTGCACCTTGGAGAGCCCGCGCCCTGTCCTCCCCTGCCCTCCTCCCCCGAGGTGGGTGGTGGGCGCTCCCCTCCACCCGGCTCACGACTGCCCGGCGACGAAACCCGCCGGCCCGCGGATCCCTCCGAACGGGCCGTCGTTCTCCTGGTCCGGCTCCTGCTCGTGCTCCCGCTCATGCTCGGCAAGCCGTCTCAGCATGCCGTGGACCCGGTCGACCGACTCGTCGACGGCGTCTATCGCCTCGATGCACTGCCAGTAGAGCCCCTCCTCCTCCGTACCGCAGGCCACGCCCACCAGCGCGATGCCCGCCTCGCCGAGCAGCAGCACGAGAGCCGCCAAGGCTTGGGGTACGTGCGCCACCTCGGTGAGCTGCGACGCCCGCACCCCTCCGGCCGGGACCATCGGGTGGTCGAGCACGGCGTTGCCCAGCGCGCAGGTCTCGCTGAGGGCACGCGCCTCCGTCCGTAACTCCACGGGCCCTCGACTCGCCAGCTGCCCCCCGACCGCGCGGGCGAGTGCCTGGGCCTGCCATGCCTCCGCCATGACGGCCGGCACTCCCCGGCTCCCCGCCAGCGCGCTCCTGCCCGCCGCGATCAGTCGCTCCGCTTCCATGCGATTCCCCCGTCGCCGAGACCACCCGTGAAAGAACCCGCTCACCTCTTCATTACCCACAGTGAGGTGTGCGGCACACGAAAGCCAGAGGAAATCGGAAATCTGTGGACAGGAAATCGATTGTGCACAAGTCGATCACTCCGAAGAGTGACGACCTGTCGGCTCGCCACGGTCCGGCGCGGGGAAGCGCTGCTCATTCCGGTCGATCTTGGCCGCCAGCGCCGCCAGCACGTCGATGCCCAGAACCTCGCAGAACTGCAGCAGGTAGGCGAGGACGTCCGCGACCTCGTCCGTGACGCGGAACGCCGTCTCGGGGTCCTCCATGACCCTCGCCGACTGTTCCGGCGTCAGCCACTGGAAGATCTCGAGGAGTTCGGACGCCTCCACGCTCAGTGCGGCGCAGAGGTTCTTGGGGGTGTGGTACGGCTCCCAGGCACGGGAAGCCGCGAATTCGGCCAGTCGCCGCTGCAGTTGCGCTACATCCGGTTCGGTCACGGTGCCAGGTCTACCACCGTCGTACCGGCCGTCCCCCGGGCGGCTGCCGCGGCCGCCTCACCGACCGTCCCCAGCAGGCGCATGTGCCCGTCCGCGCAGATCGCGGCCGCCAGCGCGAGCAACTCCCCGGCCTGCCGGACGTCCAGGTCCCGGTCGAGCCCGTCGGCCAGGACTGTGAGCGCCTGCATGGCGGACGGCACCTCCGCCGCCGGGTCCACCACCAGGACGTGGGGTCCGGTCAGCAGGACGAGCGCATGGGCGAGGTAACGGAGTTCGCCGTCCCCGAGGCGTCCGATGGGTGTGCTGCGGCCCGCGCCCCGGCCCGCGAGGGCCTGGACGGTCCCGTCCTCCAGGCGCTCGACGGTCAGTCCCGTCACCGGTCCCGCACACCCGGTGTCCGCGCTGGCGACCAGCCTGGCGTGCCGCTGGGCGCACTGGCTGTGCGTGCGGTACAGGACCTCGGCGAGGTTGTCACAGCACGAGGTCAGCCGCCCCTCCCCCACCGGGACGGCCGCACGCATCCGCCGGGGCTGAGGATCACAGACGAAGGCGGAGCGCAGTGCCACCACCACCTGTTCGGCGGCGGCCAGCACCCTGAGCTGACCGTCCGTCGTCCCCGCGACCCGCAACGGCAGGAGCGCCGTGCCGAGACGGTCGTCGGGGAAGGGCGCACGGGTCACCGGGACCACCCCGGCGGTGTGCCAGGCGGCCTGGACGGAGGAGCGCCGGGGGTCCCGCAGCGCTGTGCTCAGCAGGGTCTCGCCGAGGTCCGTCAGCCGCTCGCCGACGATGCGGAGAGAGGGCTCGGCCTGCACGGCGAGATCCAGTCTCACCGGGCCGGCCGGGCCCTCCACCGTGCAGCCGAGCCTGAACCCCCGCCGCCCCTGCGCGTCGGCGCCGACGCCTTCGGGAACCCAGGCCCCCGGGTCGGGGAAGACGTCCTCGAGGGTGTCACCGGCGGCCAGCCGCGCGAGCGCCTCGTACCCGCGGAGGGCGGTCGACTTCCCGCTGCCGCTGCCTCCGGTGAGCAGCGTGAGCGGCCCGAGCGGGATGACGGTCCGGCGGTGCGAGGCGAAGGCGTCGAGCCGGAGTTCACCGACGAAAGGGCGGGCGGGGCGGGCCGCGCCGGCCGGCGGCGGAGCCGTCCGCCCCGAGGAGATCGAGGAGATCACAGTCATGAGCGGACCGTACGCACGTCGGTGACCGGCGAACCGTTCCGCCCGCGCGACCTTCCTACGATTGAGGTACGCCCGCCGCGGTGACTCCCTCGACCTCCATGCCGACCGGTGCGAGCAGGAAGACGTTGCGGTCCACCCTGTGCATCCCGCTGCCGAGTCCGAAGACCACCCCGCTGCTGAAGTCCAGGATCCGCTTGGCCACGTCGTTCTCGGCTCCGGTGAGGTCCAGCAGCACGGGAATCTGCGCCACCAGGTACTCCGCCACCTCGCGCGCGTCCGCGAACACCTGGACCCTCAGAACGACCAGGCGCCGCTGCTCCGCCGACTCGTGCTGGTCGGGGACCGTACTGTGGTCGATCCGGGAGGGCCATTCGTTACGGCCCCTCAGGGGTACGACCTGGGCGAGCCCTTCCCACTGTTCGTCGGTGGCGTCGTACCTGTCGTACCTGTCGTACCTGCTCACAGAACCACCCCGTCCATATGCCGGTTGGCTGTGCGCCGGCTGCGCTCGCTGTTCATCGGGCAATTCTCTCGCCCCTCACCCGTTCGGCGTACCACCGACACGGGCCGGAACATGATCGGCGACCTCCGGTGCGCCCGCGCCGTCCGTTTCGTGGAGGGTGTCGAGCGGTGTGAAACGGACCGGGATGTGGGCCGGGGCGCGGTGGAAGGGGCCCGGCCTCCAGACCAGCGCACCCGGTTCGACCGCCAGTTCCAGGTCGCAGAGCTGACTGGTGAGCTGTTCGATCGCGGTCGTCGCCATCAGCAGAGCGGGCTGTCTGGCCGGGCAGCGGTGCGGCCCGGTCGACCACGCCAGGTGCGCCCCGTCGCCGGATCGCACCGCGGGATCCGGGACGGAGGGCGGTGACTGCGTGTTGGCGGCGGCGAAGGAGACCAGCACCAGCTGCCCGGAACGCAGCGGGACCCCGTGGAACTCGGTGTCGTGGCGTGGGAAGTGCGCCCCCATGTTCGCCAGCGGCGGGTCCCGCCAGAGCACGTCGTCGACGGCCTCACGCGCGGTCATGGCACCGCCGTGCAGGGAGCCCCCGTACCGGGTGTCGCTGAGCATCCGCAGCAGCGCGTTGCCGATCAGATTGGTCGTGGGGTCGTGGCCCGCGCTCATGATGAGCGTGATCTGGCGCACGGCCTCGTCGTCGTCGAGACCCGCCGGATGGGCGAGCAGGTACGTGGTGAGGTCACGGCCCGGTCTGCGCCGCCGTTCGGCGACCAGCGTGGAGACGACGCCGACGAGGTCGTCGTAGGCCGCTGTCGCGTCCTCCGCCGAGTCCATCATCCCGGCCGTCCCGCGGACCACGCGCTCGGTGTCCTCCGGGGCCACTCCGAAGGACGCGGTGAAGACGTGCAGGGGGAGCCTGCGGGCGTACTGGGCGATGAGGTCACCGGTGCCGGTGGCCGAGAACGCGGCGATGAGCCGCTGCGCGACCCGGGCGACCTCCGCACGCAGCAGGTGGGGTTCGATCAGGGCGAGGGTGTCGTTGATCGCGTCGCGGTAGCGGGCGTGCACGGCGCCGTCGGTGAAGAGTGCGGTGGGCCGGTGTCCGAGCACGGGCAGGACCGGCGAGTCGGCCGGCACACCCGCCTGCCAGGCACGCGGGTCCTTGGTGAAGGTCTCGGTGTCCCGCAACAGGTCGAGGGCCGCGTGGTAGTCGGTGACCAGCAGCGCCTCGACGTCCGGGGCGATACGCACCCTGGCCAGCGGCCCCTGGGCGCGCAGCCTCCGGTAGTGGCCGTGCGGATCGGCGGCGAAGCCCGCGCCGTACAGCGCGAGCGGTTCGAGGGGCGAGGGAGCGGTGCCGGCCGAGGTGCCGGTCGCGGGAGGGGTCATGACGATTCCTGGGACGCGGGCAGACGGGTCAGGGCGTGTTCGGCGAGGGCGATCAGGGCATCGATGCTGCCCCGCCTTTCGCGGGCGTCGCACTGCACCAGCGGGGTGCGCGGGTCGAGGTCGAGGTGCTTGCGCAGGACCTCGTCCGCATGGGCGGGGGCGTCGGGGAAACGGTTCACCGCGACGGCGTACGGGAGTCCCTGCTCCTCCACCATGTCCATGACTGCGAAGGAGGCCTCGAGCCGCCGGGTGTCGACCATGACGAGGGCTCCGAGTGCGCCCCGGGCGATGTCCTCCCACAGGGGGAGGAAGCGCTCCTGGCCGGGGGTGCCGAACATGTAGAGCACCAGGTCGTCCTGGACGGTCAGCCGTCCGAAGTCGACGGCGACCGTGGTCGTGGTCTTGTCCGGAAGTCCGGCGGTGTCGTCGAGTCCCGCGCCGGACTGCGTCATCGCCTCTTCCGTGTGCAGGGTCGGGATCTCCGACAGCGTACGGATCAGGGTCGTCTTGCCCACGCCGAAGGGACCCGTGACGACGAGTTTCATCAGGGTCTCGGCGGCACTCGGCAGATAGCCGATGCCGCCCCGGTCAGTGGAGGGAGCGGAGTCCAACGAGCAGCCTCTCGACGAGCGACCGGTCGAGCTCACCGGCGCTGGGGATCGGTGGTCGAGCGTGCAGATGTCCTGCGGCCACGAGGTCCGTGGCCAGGAAGACCGTGGCGCTGACCGGCAGGTCCAGATGGGCGGCGCATTCGACGACGGTGAGGGCTCCCGGTTCCAGGAGTTCACACAGTCTGCGCTGCTCCGAACCCGTGCCCCGCGGCAGGGCCGCGTCGGTACGGACGAGCACGGCCAGCCGGTCGAGCGCGGGGCCGGTGGGCGTGGAGCGGCCACCGGTGACCAGGTAGGCGGGAATCAGGCGGCGCCCTGGGCCGGGGGTCATGGCCGGGCGGCAGCGTCCGGTTGGCGGGCGGGGGCGTGCATGGCCCGGGTCAGCGCGGTGACCTGCACCTGCATCTGGTACGCGATGTTCCCCAGGTGTGCGTCGGGGGCCGCGAACAGGGCCAGAGTGGTGTTCCTGCCGGCCGGTACGACTACGGCGAATCCCAGATCGGACTCCACGACCGTCTGGGCCAGCCGCGGCGACTCGGCCTCGGTGAAGGCGGTGGTGAAAGCCCGGGCCGCCGCGTGCAGGGTGGCCGTCATCGCGGCGACGCGCTCGGCGGACGCACGGTCCAGGCCGGGCGACGCGCCCTCGACGAGCCCGTCGCCCGTGGCGACCACGGCGTGTTGCACTCCGGGCAGCTCCAGCAGCGGGGTCAGCACCCAGGCGAGATCACCGGCGGTGGGGGTGGCGCTCACGTCTCGTCGTCTCCTTGGTCGTCCGATGGGGATGCTGGGGGTGCAGACCGCTCGGGCGCCCTCCTGCCGCTGAGGGTGCCCTCCTGGAGGGCGGCCCAGGCCGCTCCGGCCTGCTCGGGCGTCCGGAGCAGGGGTGGCTCCTCCGGGGCCTGCTGCCGAGCCGTCGACGCCTCCGGGGAAGCCGTGCGAGGTGATCGACGACGCCGGGTGGGCAGTCCTGCCGCAGGCGGTGCTTCCTCGGCGGCGGAGGCGGGCCCGGGTCCGGGTTCCGGTACGGGTCCGGGTTCCGGTACGGGTCCGGGTTCCGGTACGGGTCCGGCGGGCACGAACGCGGCGGATCCGGCCGGTCCGGCGGGCTCGGACGGTGTGGGCAGGGCGGTTCCGAGCGGTGGCGCGGCGGGCGCAGGAGACGCGAGCGGCGCGGCGGGCGCACCGGGCGCGGGGCCGGCAGCTGCCCCGGCCCCCCGCGCCTGCACCGGCTTCGGCGCGAGCACGGACAGGGTGCGGTCGTCGTCCATCACGGTCAGCAGGTGGGCAGGGATACGCAGCATCGTGCGCATCCCCCCGTACGGCGACGCCTCGATGTGGCAGCTGAAGCCGTATCTCGCTATGAGCCGCCCCACCACGGCGAAGCCGGTCTGCGGCGGGTCGCCCAGCTCGGTGAGCAGGACCTCGGAGGGGCCCGCCAGCAGTGCCCGGGCCCGCTTCAGCGCGTCGTCGTCCATGCCGATCCCGGCGTCGTCGACGAGGATCAGCGCGCCACGGCCGGCGCTCTGCTGGACCGTCACCGGCACCTCGGTGTCCGGGTGCGAGTACGCCGTCGCGTTGGCCAGCAGCTCCGCGAGCGCGATCGCGAGGGGTTCGGCGGCACGGGCGACCAGCGCGAGCCGCTCCTGGCGCAGGTGGTTGGCGACCTTGATCCGCTCGTACCCCGCGACCCTGGACTGGGCACCGAGCACCACTTCGACGAGCGAGGAGTTCTGCCGGGCGAGCCCCGGCCAGGCGTCGCAGAGCACGGCCGTGGCCTGGGTGCGGCGCAGCGCGAGTTCGTTGCGGAAGTCGAGCTGCAGGATCCGCGGGTCGTCGTACTCGTGCTGGAGCTCCTGCAGCAGGTGCTGCGACTGGTTGAGCAGTGACTGGATCTTGGCGGATGTGCCGCGCATGGCCGACCGCGCCGCCGCGTCGACGCGTCCACGTTCCTCCAGGACCGCCGTGCGCACGGCCTGTACGGCTTCGGTCAGCAGATGTGCCGCGTCGCCCTCGATCCCGGCGGCCTCCCGCAGCCCGGGAACAGGTGCGGTGCGGTGGGAGAGTGCGGTGGCGGCGGCGGGGATCCGCTTACGGGCGAGCTGACGGATCTCCTCGGTGAGGGCCGTGGTGCGGGCCTCCGCCGCCTTGGCCTGACGCTCGATCAGCTCGGCGCGGGCGGACGCTCCGTACGCGTCCCGCCTGGCCTGGTACATGCGTGCGGTCGACCATGCCGCCACCGTGACGGCGATCAGGGCCACGATCCATGCCACCACGGCGTCACCGCGTCTCTGTTGTCGGGGACGGCCCGCGGCCGCCCGCGCGGCGGCCGGCCGTCAGTGAGTCGCACCGGCCGGCCGTCACGCCGGCCCGCCGCTGAGGACCGCGTCGGTCTCGTGGGCGACCGCGGCCACGTCGGCCATCACCTGGAGGACGCCGGGCAGTTCGGAGCCGTCCAGGTGCCGGTACTCGCTTCCGATGGTCACGACGAGCCGCTCCGGCAGGCCGAGTGCCGGGTAGCGGCCCTCGCCGATCACCCGGCGGGCCGCCTCGAGCGTGGGGACACCTGCCGCGTGGAGGGCGTGGGCGCGTTCGCGTACGTAAGCGAGGTAGCCCATGTGCTCCCTCACCCCGGCCGGGTCGAGCACCGGGCCGTGGCCGGGCACGATCACCTCGGCGCCGGTGGCCAGGACGCGTTCGCAGGCGTCGATGACGTTGCCCAGGGGGCCCGCCCAGTGCACCGGATGGTCCCCGGGCTGCTGCGGGGTGGAGGAGAAGATGACGTCTCCGCTGAACACCGCGCGCTGCGAGGGCAGATACACGATCAGGTCCCCCGCCGTGTGCGCCGGCGGCAGGGAGGACACCTGGACGGCGTACTCCCCCAGGGTCAGTTCGAGTTCTCCCGTGAAATAGGTCGTCGGCCGCACCGCCTCGGTGGCCGACCAGTCGAAGGCTCCGAAGTGACGCCGGAGGTAGGCGCCGAGGGGTGTGGAGGAATCGCTTCCGGCCACCAGGGCGTGCTGCTGCTGAGGGGTGGGGTCGTAGTGGATGTGCTCCCGGGCCTCCCGGGTCGCGATGATCTCGGCGTCCGGCAGCACTCCGGCGCCCCAGAAGTGGTCCCCGTTGGCATGGGTGACGATCACACGGCCGATGTCCACGCCGTCCGGCAGTCGCTTCCGGCTCTCCATCAGGAACTGACCGGCCAGCAGCGGGTCGTAAGGGGTGTCGATCCACAGCGCACCGCGCGGCGACACGAGAAGTCCGCAGTTCGCCAGGCCCCAGCCCCGCTTGGGCGGAAGCCAGGCGTGCAGGCCCCTGCCGAGGTCCACGACGCGTCCACCCGTGATCGACATGGGGTGATTATGCCGACCGCGATCCGGCCGCGCGTTCGAACTCGGCCATTGCGCAGACCCAGTGGCGCGAAATCGCCTGTCGCCTGAACCGTCCTCGACGCGCCGGTAACCGTCCGGGGTCGAGACAGATCATCCTCACAGGGGACGTTCCACCTGATGTACGAGATATCGGCCACCCGGCCCACGCCGTGAGGCGGATACCCACACGGGGCCGACAGAACCGGATTGGGCCGACTACCCACCGAGCATGGCCGAAAACCGACGCTGAACGCATCATGAAGCCCCGGCCACTTTGCTTGTTTCTGCTCGAATGACCCATGTAATATGCAGAATCGAACAAGCGGGCGTCGATTTCACTCACCCCACCCCATCAGGTGCGAGCAGCAGCGGAAGCGGAGTGCGGACATGTCGCATGTCGAGACCGAGACAGCCGGCCAGCCGGAGTGCTGGCGCCGCGCCGCGGAGGTGGCTGCCGACCGGAAGGCGGCCCTGCCCGCGGCCGGCGAGCGCATCGCCGTCGTGGGCTGCGGGACGTCGTTCTACATGGCTCAGGCGTACGCCTCGCTCCGTGAGGCGTCCGGGCAGGGCGAGTCGGACGCGTACGCCGCTTCGGAGTTCCCCTTCGGGCGCGCGTACGACCGGGTCGTCACGCTGACACGTTCGGGAACGACGACCGAGGTGCTCGGCCTGCTGTCCCGGCTGCGGGGCACCACCCGGACCGTCGCCGTGACCGCCGACCCGCGGACCCCGGTGATGGCCGCCGCCGACGAGGTGGTCGTCCTCGACTTCGCCGACGAGCGGTCCGTGGTCCAGACGAGGTTCGCGACCACGGCCCTGACCCTTTTCCGGGCCCATCTCGGCCTGCACACCGATGACGTCGTCCGGGACGCGGAGACCGCCCTGTCCGAGCCGCTGCCCGAAGGGCTCCTGGAATGCGATCAGTTCAGCTTCCTGGGGCGGGGCTGGACGGTCGGCCTCGCCAACGAGGCCGCGCTGAAGATGAAGGAGGCGTCCCTGTCCTGGACGGAGTCGTACCCGGCGATGGAATACCGTCACGGCCCGATCAGCATCGCCACGGCCGGTACCGCCACCTGGATGTTCGGCGCCGCGCCGGAGGGACTGCGGGAGCAGGTGCTGGCGACCGGGGCCCGCTGGGTGGAGAGCGGCCTCGACCCACTGGCCGATCTGGTCCGGGTCCAGCGGCTGGCGGTCGCCCGCGCGGCCGCGCGCGGCCTCGACCCCGACCGGCCGCGCCATCTGACCCGGTCGGTGGTGCTCGGCACGGCCGCCGGATCCTGAACCCGTCACGGCATGCCGCGTACCGGGCCGACGAAGGGCAGCCCGGTACGCGGCCCTGACCCTGGAGGTCAGGCCTCTTCGAAGTAGGCGTCCAGCGCCTCGTCGAGTTCCGCCGTCCACACCTTGAGGTCGCTCCGGGACCCGGCCTCGACCTCGGCGTTGAACCACCGGCGGCTCGACAGGTGCACGGTCACGGTGAACCGGCGTCCGAAGCGGCCGGTCTTGACCTCGACCGCGCCGATCTCGGCCCAGTCGAACTCCGCCTCCTGGTCGTCGAGCCGGAAGCGGACGCCCTCGGCGTCCGCCCTGATGGATCCGCGCCGGTCGCTGACCTCGAAGACGGGGCCGTCCTCGCCGGCGGTGCCCTTGCGGGCCTCACCGGCGTCAGGGGCGGGCTCGCCGTCCGGGGCGGCACCGTCGGCGGCCGTGGCATCGTCCACGGCCTCCTCGGCCACCCCCTTGGCGGACGTGTCCGCGGCCTCGGCCTCCCGGGCCTTCCCGGGCGCTCCGGCCTCCGCCTCCGCCTCCGCCCGCGCGGGGGCAGGGGCCGTCAGGCCGGGGATGTACGCCGGGTCTGTCCCCGCGGCGAACTCGGGCTTGTTGTTCGAATCTATGCGCTGCTCCACGGCGGGCAGTATGAACGACGAACCTGTACGAGACCAGTCACCCGGGCTCCGCCCGGCCTGTCGCCGGGCCGCCGGCCGCCGTGTCTCCGCCGGTCGGCGGCCTCCCGACACGGACGGGGCCGGACACGACCGACGGGTGGTGCGGGTTCCGCCGAACCCGCACCACCCGTCAGTTCTGTCCCTCTGTCACACGCCCGTGCGTCAGCGGTCCCGCCTCTGCGACAACTCAGTAGGCACCGAAGACGTTGTCGATCGAGCCGTACCTGTCCGCGGCGTAGTTGCACGCGGCCGTGATGTTGGCGACCGGGTCGTAGCTGTCAGTCGACGTTCCGGGCACGTGGTAGGCCTCGAAGGTCGGGTCGATGACCTGCAGCAGCCCCTTGGAGGGGATGCCCGCAGCGGCGTTCGAGTCCCAGTTGTTGATGGCCTGCGGGTCGCCCGCGGACTCACGGATGATGTTGCGGTGGATGCCCTCGTAGGTGCCGGGGATGCCGTGCTCGGCCATGACGGCCAGCGACTCCTTGATCCAGCCGTCGAGGTCGTTCGTGTAGGCGGCCGGCTCGGCGGCGGGAGCGGCCTCGGCGGCAGGCGCGCCCTCCGCGGCGACGGAGGTGCTCGCGCGCTCCGAACGGTCGGCGCGGTCAGCGCCCTGCTCGGCACGGTCGGAGGACGCGGAGGCCTTGGATTCGGCCTTTTCGGTCTTGTCCGCCGACTTGTTCTCGGCCTTGGCTCCGATAACCAGCTCGAGACCGGGGTGAATCAGGTCGGGGTTTCCGCCGACAACCTTCTGGTTGTCCTCGTACAGGGCCTTCCAGCCACCGCTCACGGAATGCTCGCGTGCGATCTTGGCGAGGGTGTCACCGAAGATCACGGAATAGGTCGCGGACTCGGACTTCTGCGCGGCAATTCCCTTGGCGGACGCGGCAGTCGACGTCACCGCCTTTTCGACGGCAGCCGGCTGGGCGGGGGCCGCGAAGGCGCCGGTGGCGCCGATCACGGGGAGGGCCAGGGCGGCTCCACCCGTGCTCACGGCGATGATGCCGCGGGTCAGCGAACTGGTCTTGGAACGACGGTACTTACCGTTTTCGGGCATGCTGATTTCCTCTCCGTCGCCTGCGAAGTGAGCTGTCGGGTTCGGGCTGGAGATGCCCGGCCGCAAGCGAATGCGACTTCACCCCGAGCCGCTCCGGAAACCGGATCGGCGCTTACCTGGGTCCCCCGCTCCTGCCGTACGAGAAGTAGTCGGGTCACCGGGCGGCGGCAGGATTCGGCGTTCCGCCCGGAGTGATGGTGACCGTAAGCGAGAAATAGGGAAAGGAACAAGCCTGCCGCGATGATCACAATTCATCGGCAAGATCAATGTATGGGAATTCTTGTAATCCACCCCACACCGCATCCGCCTTTCCTCATGGCGCACAAGGGAACCGACTGCCGCACTCCTGCGTCCGGGGCCCGGAGCGTGACCCTGGTCACGGAGTCCGATTCGAGTGATTTGCCCCTTAGTGAAGTGGCCCAGGTCGCACGAAATGGCCTTTTATGGATTACGGGATTAATTTAAGAAAGCACCTTAAATCGGGCATTCGACTCACAGGTGATGTCTTCGGGCATGCCGTGAGCGCCCGCGTGGAACCGATCCGCCTATGACTGAAAGTCCTTACGCCTCGGCCCCGCGGATCACCGTCCTGCCCGTGCAGCCCGGGGATCCGCCGTTCCGCATCGTGGAGATCGACGGAGAGGTGATCGGAAGCGCGACCGCCATGACCGACGTGCTGATCGCCGCCGCGGCGGCAGGCGTTCCGGTCCATGACCTCGACGACCCGTCCGCCATCAGATGGGTGGGAGGCGGCAAGCTCCACTGGAAACCGCACTGAGGGGTCATGAGGCGGCCGGCGTTCGCTGGCGGGGCACCGCCGCCGCTCGCGCCCTGCGCGGTGTCGCTCCGCCTCCCGCGGCGGCTCCGCCGGAAGCCGTCCCCTGGGATGCCGCCGGGGTGCTGCGCCGTCTCCTGATGCTGCCCCTCGCGGTACCGACGCCTGCGTGCTCCGCCTCGCGTCCCTCGCACCCCACTCGACGGGGCCGCCCACCGCCACTCGCATCCACGAGGTAAACGACGCATCTGCATTGTAAATGCGAGCACTGTCCCCATATTCTGTCGCACATGCAGTCCTACACCATCGGGCAGGCGGCCCGTCTTCTCGGCGTGAGCCCGGACACCGCCCGCCGCTGGGCGGACGCCGGCCGTGTCGCGACCCATCGCGACGAGGGCGGGCGACGCCTCATCGACGGCCGAGACCTGGCCGCCTTCTCGGTCGAGGTCGCCCAGGCCGGGCCCGGAGAGGGCGAGGTCCCCTACACCTCGGCACGCAACGCCTTCCCCGGCATCGTCACCGCGGTGAAGCTCGGAGACGTGGCCGCCCAGGTGGAGATCCAGGCCGGCCCGCACCGCCTCGTCTCGCTGCTGACCCGGGAAGCCGTGGAGGAACTGGGCCTCGAGGTCGGCATGCGGGCCACGGCCCGCGTGAAGTCGACCAGCGTGCACATCGACCGCACCTGACGCGGCACCCGCCGCCCGCGAGCGGCGGTTCTCACCGAGGAGTTGCCCTGATGTCCTTGCCCTCCACCGGCCGCCGGGCCGGCGTCGCCGTCCTGTCGGCGGCTCTGCTCGCCACCCTTGCCGCGTGCGGCAGCGGCGACGACGGCAGGGACTCCGCCGGGCCGGGGACAAAGCTCACCGTGCTGGCCGCCTCTTCGCTGACCGACGTCTTCGCGACCGCCGGCGCCGCGTACGAGAACGAGCACCCCGGCACGGAGGTGACGTTCTCCTTCGCCGGGTCTCAGGAACTCGCCGCCCAGGTCCGGCAGGGCGCGCCTGCGGACGCACTCGTCACCGCCGACACGAAGACGATGGACGGCCTGGCGGCGGACACCGGCAAGCCGACGGTCATCGCGAAGAACCGCCTGGTCATCGCCGTCGGAGAAGGCAACCCCGAGAAGGTCGAGAGCCTGACGGATCTCGCCGGTCCGGCGCTCAAGGTGGTCCTTGCCGCGCCCGAGGTGCCGGCCGGCCGCTACAGCGGGCAGATCCTGGAAGCCCAGAGGATCGACGTGCGGCCTGTCTCCCAGGAACCCAACGTCCGCGCCGTCCTCAGCAAGGTCGGGCTCGGTGAGGCCGACGCCGGTCTCGTCTACCGGACGGATGCCGCCACCGCCACCGGCAAGGTCGACGCGATCGACATCCCCGACGCGCAGAACGCGATCGCGGCCTACCCGGCCGCGACGCTGAAGTCGTCCGGGGACAGCAAGGCCGCGGCCGCCTTCGTGTCCTGGCTCTCCACGCCCGAAGCACAGAAGATCCTCCAGGACGCGGGCTTCCAGAAGCCGTGACGCCCGGTCCGTAGGGAGACACGATGAAACAGCTCCGCAGCCGCTCGTCGGGCCCCCGTCCCCCGCTCGCCCTGGCCGTGCCCGCACTGCTCGCCGTCGTCTTCCTGATGCTGCCGCTGGCCGGCATCCTGGCGCGCACGTCCTGGGGCGAGCTCGGGGCGCACCTGACGAGCCCCGGCACCACGCAGGCCCTGAAACTGTCGCTGCTCGTCTCCGCCTGGGCGCTCGGGCTCTCGCTCGTGCTGGGCGTGCCCCTGGCCTGGCTGCTGGCCCGCGTCGACTTCCCCGGCAAGGCCTTCGTGCGCTCGCTCGTCCTGCTGCCGATGGTGCTGCCGCCGACTGTCGGAGGCGTGGCACTCCTGCTGGCGTTCGGGCGGCGGGGGCTCCTCGGGCCATGGCTCGAGGACACCTTCGGGGTCACCCTGCCGTTCCACACCTCGGGCGCGGTCCTCGCCGCGACCTTCGTCGCGATGCCGTTCCTGGTCATCAGCCTCGAGGGCGCCCTGGGCGGCCTGCATCCGCGGTACGAGGAGACGGCCGCCTCCCTGGGCGCCTCCCCGGTACGCGTCTTCCTCACCGTGACCCTGCCGATGGTCGCCCCCGGCCTGGCCGCGGGCGCGGCACTGACCTGGGCACGGGCACTGGGTGAGTTCGGCGCGACCATCACCTTCGCAGGCAATCTGCCGGGCACCACACAGACCCTGCCCCTTCAGGTGTATCTGCTGCTCCAGGACTCCCCCGAGGCGGCCACGTCCGTCTCGCTGCTCCTGCTCGCCATCGCCATGGCGGTGCTCGTCGCCCTGCGCGGACGCTGGGCCGGCGCGCCCCGCTCCGCCGAGGCCTCGCACCGTACCGCCGAGGAGCCCGGCCCGGAGCCGCCCGACGACGGTACGCCCGCCCCGGCCGCGCCCCCCGCGCCCCGTGAGAGCTGGTCGTTGCACGCCGAGGTCACCGGCTTCGACCAGCTCACCCTCGACGCCGAACCAGGTACGACGATCGCCGTCGTCGGCCCGAACGGCGCCGGGAAGACGACCCTGCTGCGCGCGCTCCTCGGCCTGACGCCGCGTGCCCACGCCGCACTGCGCCTCGGGGACACGGACGTCAGCGGCCTGCCCCCGCACCGGCGGGGCGTCGCGTGGGTACCGCAGGACGGCGCCCTCTTCCCGCACCTCTCCGCCCTGGCCAACACCGCCTACGGGCTCCGCGCGCACGGTGTGCCGCACGCGGAGTCCCGGCGCAGCGCCCTGCGGTGGCTCGGCCGCCTCGGGGTCGGCCACCTCGCCGGCCGTAAGCCCGCCCAGCTCTCCGGCGGCCAGGCCCAGCGCGTCGCGCTCGCCCGGGCGCTGGCCGCCTGCCCCCGGCTGCTGCTTCTGGACGAGCCGCTCGCCGCACTCGACCAGACCACCCGTGCACGGGTACGCCACACCCTTCGGACGCACCTCGACGGTTTCGGGGGCGTCTGCCTGATCGTCACCCACGATCCCGTCGAAGCGGTCTCGCTGGCGGACCGCGTTCTCGTGCTCGACGAGGGGAGGGTGCTGCAGGACGCGCCGCCCGGCGAGGTCACCCGTCATCCGCGCTCCCCCTGGGTCGCCCGGATGCTCGGCCGCAACGCCTGGCCGGGCACGGCCACCACCGACGGCCTCCGGCTCTCCGGCGGGGGGCACCTCGTCGCCGCCGAGCCGCTGCCCGCCGGCACTGACGCCCTCGCGGTCATCGGCCCCGAAGCCGTCTCCGTGCACCGAGGCAGGCCGAGCGGCAGTCCGCGCAACGTCTGGCCGGGTACGGTCCGTGAGATCACGACCAGTGGCAGCCGGCTGCGCGTGCTCGTCTCCTCCACCGATGCCCCCGACCTCGTCTCGGAGATCACCCCGCAGGCGGCTGCCGAACTCGGCCTGGCCGAGGGGGTGCCGGTCTGGACCAGCGTGAAGGCGACCGAGGCCACCCTCGTCCCGCGATAGGGGCCCGTCAGTCCATCAGTCCATCAGTCCATCAGTCCGGCGGCCACCGTGGCACCCAGTTCCCAGCACGCCTCGGTGTCGGCCCTGCCCGGCTCGCCGGTGACGGTCACGGCGTCGGCCGCACGGCGCCAGCCGAGGCCCGTCGTGATGGTCTCGATGCCCCGCACGGCGCCGGTGACGTCGTTGCCGCCGTGCACGTAGTAGCCGAAGGGCCGGCCCTTCGTCCCGTCCAGGCAGGGGTAGTAGACCTGGTCGAAGAAGTGCTTCAGGGCTCCCGACATGTATCCGAGGTTCGCCGGGGTGCCGAGCAGATAGCCGTCGGCGGCGAGGACATCGGAGGCCGTGGCGGAGAGTGCGGCCCGCCGCACGACCCTCACGCCTTCGATGTCCTCCGTCGTCGCGCCGGAGACCACCGCTTCGAACAGTGCCTGGCAGTTAGGCGAGGGCGTGTGATGCACGATCAGCAAAGTGGCCACGAGCGTCGAACCTACCTGCTCGCCCGGCCCGTGCCTCACCGGGAAACGCGGGGCGCGGGGACGTCGGCGGTGCCTCCGTCGGCGGCGCGGAAACCACGCAGGCGGAGGCTGTTGCCGACGACGAACACGGACGAGAGGGCCATCGCCGCCCCGGCGATCATCGGACTGAGCAGGCCGGCCGCGGCGAGCGGAAGGGCCGCCACGTTGTAGGCGAAGGCCCAGAACAGGTTCGAGCGGATCGTGCCCAGCGTCCTGCGGGAGAGCCGGATCGCGTCGGCGGCCACCCGCAGATCCCCTCGGACGAGGGTCAGGTCGCCCGCCTCCATCGCGGCGTCCGTCCCCGTCCCCATGGCCAGGCCGAGGTCCGCCTGGGCCAGCGCGGCGGCGTCGTTGACACCGTCGCCGACCATGGCGACGCTGCGGCCCTCCGCCTGGAGCTTCCTGACGACCGCAACCTTGTCCTCCGGCATGACCTCGGCGATGACCTCGTCGATACCCACCTGGGCCGCGACCGACGCTGCTACCGCCCTGTTGTCGCCGGTCAGCAGGACGGGCGACAGTCCCAGGGCGCGCAGCCTCCGGACGGCCTCGGCACTGGTCTCCTTGACCGTGTCGGCGACCTCCAGGACCGCGCGCGCCTCGCCGTCCCAGGCCACCGCGATCACGGTCCTCCCGTCCTTCTCCGCCGCGTCCTTGGCGGTCACGAGCTCGTCGGGAAGGCCGATGGCCCGTTCGGCCAGCAGCTTCTCCCGGCCGACGAGGACCGTGTGGCCCTCCACGACACCCTGGACGCCCAGGCCGGGGACGTTGAGGAAGTCCTCGGGAGTGGGCAGCTCCCCCACCGTCCCGGCGGCGCCTTCGGCGACGGCCCGGGCGACCGGGTGTTCGGAGGAGTTCTCCAACGCGCCTGCGAGGCGGAGCACTTCGGTCTCGTCCGCGGACCCGGCGGTGTGGACCTTCAGCAGCGTCATACGGCCTGTGGTGACGGTTCCCGTCTTGTCGAGGAGGATCGTGTCGGCCCTGCGCGTGGTCTCCAGGACCTCCGGCCCCTTGATCAGGATGCCGAGCTGGGCGCCGCGTCCGGTGCCGACCAGCAGGGCGGTGGGAGTGGCCAGGCCCAGGGCACAGGGACAGGCGATGATCAGTACGGCGACGGCAGCCGTGAAGGCGGCGGCCGGTCCGGCTCCCGAGCCGAGCCAGAAACCGAGCGTCGCCAGCGCCAGCCCGATGACGACCGGTACGAACACCGCGGAGATCCTGTCGGCCAGGCGCTGGGCGGATGCCTTGCCGCTCTGGGCCTGCTCCACGAGAGCGGCCATCCGGGCCAGCTGGGTGTCGGTGCCGACCCTGGTGGCCTCGACGACCAGGCGGCCGCCGGCGTTGAGGGTCGCGCCGATGACGGAGTCACCGGCCGAGACCTCGACGGGGACCGACTCGCCGGTGAGCATCGAGACGTCGAGGGCGGAGGAGCCCTCGACCACCGTCCCGTCCGTGGCGATCTTCTCGCCGGGCCGGACCAGGAAGCGGTCACCGACCCGCAGGCCGGCCGTCGGCAGGGTGAGCTCCCGGCCCTCGCGCAGCACGGTGACTTCCTTGGCGCCCAGCTCCATGAGCGCCTTGAGAGCTGCACCCGCCTTGCGCTTCGAGCGGGCCTCGAAGTACCTGCCGGCCAGGATGAAGGCCGTGACACCCGCGGCGGCCTCCAGATAGATGTTCCCCGCCCCGTCACTGCGGGTGATCGTGAATTCGAACGGGTGCGTCATACCCGGCATCCCCGCCGTGCCGAAGAACAGCGCCCACAGGGACCACAGGAACGCGGCCGACGTACCGACCGAGATCAGGGTGTCCATGGTGGCCGCACCGTGGCGTGCGTTGGTCCACGCGGCGCGGTGGAAGGGCCAGGCCGCGTAGGTGACGACAGGGGCGGCGAGCGTGAGGGAGAGCCACTGCCAGTACTCGAACTGCAGGGCCGGGATCATCGCCATCGCGATGACGGGCGCGGCGAGCAGAGCCGCGGTGACCAGCCGCTCGCGGAGGGAACGCAGCTCCCCGTCGGCGCGCTCGTCCTCACCCCGGCCGTCGGCGGGTGCACCGGCCTCCCCGGGCGCGGGGCCGAGCGGGGCCGGCCGCCGGGCGGTGTAGCCGGTGGCCTCGACCGTGGCGATCAGGTCGTCGACCGAGACGCCCTCCGCGAAGGCGACTCCGGCCTTCTCCGTGGCGTAGTTGACCGTGGCCTCGACCCCCTCCATGCGGTTGAGCTTCTTCTCGATCCGCGCCGCGCACGAGGCACAGGTCATGCCGCCGATGGCGAGCTCGACCCGGGCGGCGCCGGGAGTCGTGGGGGTCATGTGCCGCTCCTCGTCCGAACGGGTCCAGTATACCCCTCATGGGTATCCGGCCCAACTCCAAAGGTATACCCCCCACCCGTATGGCGAGCAAGTCCGGGCCGACGGCTTGCTCATACCCCTACCGGGTATACGCTCGGGAGTGTCGGACCATCGCGAGCCCTCCGCACAGGAGGCCCAGGAGGCCAGAGCAGTCATGAACCCCGCCGCCAAGATCACCGCGTTCACCGCCGCACTCGCGGCGTCCTTCGGTGCCGCCTACGGCATCGGGCTCACCGTCGGCCCCGGCACCGGCACCACCCCCTCCGAACGCCCCGACCACGCGGAGAGCGCCGCGCCGCACGCCTACGACAGCCGCCCCGACTCCCCCGCCGGCGGCCTCCAGGTGTCGGAAGGCGGTTACACGCTCGACCTCGCGACCCCGCGCCTGAAGGCGGAGCAGCGGAGCGAGTTGCGCTTCACCATCCGCGACCGGGCCGGCCGGCAGGTGACGGCTTTCCAGCGTGAGCACGACAAGGAGCTCCATCTGATCCTCGCCTCACGCGATCTGACCACCTACCGCCACCTGCACCCCACCCGGACGTCCGACGGCACGTGGAGCACTCCCGTCGAGCTCCCCGCAGCGGGCGACTACCGCGTCTTCGCCGACTTCACACCGGCCGGTTACAACGCCCCCGGCCTGACGCTGGGCGCGGACCTGGCCGTGTCCGGGCCGTACAAGGCGGCGGAACTCCCGAAGCCCGCCCCGACGGCCACGGTCGGCGGGTACACGGTCACCCTGAACGGCGCCCTCCGCCCCGGCGTACCCGAGCACGTCACCTTCACCGTGCGGAAGGACGGCCGGCCCGTCACCGATCTGCAGCCCTACCTGGGCGCGTACGGACATCTCGTGGCCCTGCGCGCCGGCGACCTGGCCTATCTCCACGTCCATCCCGGCGGCGAAGCCGGTGACGGCTCCACGGAGCCCGGACCGGACGTCTCGTTCACCGCGACGGCGCCCAGCTCCGCCACCTACCGGCTGTTCCTGGACTTCAAGCACGAGGGCACCGTCCGGACGGCGGCCTTCACCGTCCCGGTCCCGCCCGCGGCGGAGACTCCTCGTCCGACCGGTCCCGCGGGCGGCCACGAGGACGGCCCCGCGGACCAGCACGAGGACGACCCGCACGGGGGAGCGACTTCGGGCGACGGGCACTGAAGTACCCCCGGCAGCCGCGCGGTACGGGGTCCGGGTCCGCCCCGCACCTCGCTCACGCCTCGACGTACCCGGCCACGCGTCCTGCGCGTCGGCCGGCGCCTCCCGCGGAGGCAGGGGCGGGAAGCGACAGGCGTACGTCGGACCGGTGTCGGCTCCGTCGCCCCCCGTACCCGGTGATTCCTGACGGGTCGCGGACGTGCCGGCGAGGACCGGCCGGGCCGACACCGCTCGTCACGCACACGGCCGTGCACCGGTCCGGACGGCATCTGTCCGGACCAGGCCCTCGGAGGACCTACCGCACCAGGCAGGGCCGCTTGGCGTCGAACGTCCAGCCGGGTACGAGGTACTGCATGGCGTCGGCGTCGTCCCTGGCCCCCAACGCCTCCTTCTTGTAGAGCTCGTGTGCCGCGAGGAGGCGGTCCATGTCGAGTTCGACGCCCAGCCCGGGCGCGTCGGGTACGGCGATCTCGCCGTCGGTGATGCGCGGTGGGCTGACGGTGAGCCGCTCCAGGCCCTCCTGCCAGATCCAGTGCGTGTCCAGGGCGTTGTACTCACCCGGTGCGGCGGCACCGCAGTGCGTGATCATGGCGAGAGAGATGTCGAAGTGGTTGTTGGAGTGACAGCCCCAGGTCAGACCCATCGCGTTGCACAGTTGGGCCACGCGGACCGACCCCTGCATGGTCCAGAAGTGCGGGTCGGCCAGCGGGATGGACACGGACTGCAGGGCGAGGGCGTGGGTCAGCTGCCGCCAGTCGGTGGCGATCATGTTGGTCGCGGTCGGAAGACCCGTCGCACGGCGGAACTCGGCGAGGACCTCGCGCCCCGAGTAGCCGTCCTCCGCCCCGCAGGGGTCCTCGGCGTAGGCGAGCGTTCCCACCAGGGGGGAGCACAGCTCGACCGCCTCGCGCAGTGACCAGGCGCCGTTCGGGTCGAGGGTGACCCGCGCCTCCGGGAAACGGTCCTTGAGCGCGCGGACGGCCTCGACCTCCTCCGCGCCGGCGAGCACTCCGCCCTTGAGCTTGAAGTCCCGGAACCCGTACAGCTCGTAGGCGGCCTCGGCCTGGCGGACGATCGCCCCGGGCGTGAGGGCCTCCTCGTGCCGGATGCGGTACCAGTCGGTGTCGGAGCCGGGCTCGCGCACGTACTCCAGGTCGGTGCGGTCGGGGTCGCCCACGTAGAAGAGGTAGCCCAGCACCCTTACGGAGTCACGCTGCTGACCGTCGCCCAGCAGCGCCGCGACCGGCACGTCGAGGTGCTGGCCCAGCAGGTCGAGCAGTGCCGACTCGACCGCGGTGACGGCGTGCACGGTGGTCCGCAGGTCGAAGGTCTGGGCTCCTCGTCCGCCCGAGTCGCGGTCCGCGAAGCGGCTCCCGATCTCACGCAGGACGCGCTTGTAGTCTCCCACCTTCGCGCCGACGACCAGGGACTCGGCATCCCGCAGGGTCCGGGTGATCTTCTCGCCTCCGGGCACCTCCCCCAGTCCCGTACGGCCGTCGGAGTCCTTGAGGACGACGATGTTGCGGGTGAAGAAGGGGCCGTGGGCGCCGGAGAGGTTCAGCTCCATGCAGTCGCGGCCGGCGACCGGATAGACGGCGAAGTGGGTGATGGTCGGCTGGTTCATGCTGGTCGGTCTCCTTGGGTGCGAGAGGGCGGGCTGGGGGCGGGCGTCAGAGGCCGATGACGTCGAGGGCCCACTCGGCCGCCAGGACGCCGCCGAGACCGAGGACCGCGAGCACCGTCGTGTAGCCGGTACGGACCTTGATCGCCTGGATGACCGAGAGGTTGAAGTACTCCTTGAAAAGCCAGAATCCCGGATCGTTGACGTGGGAGAAGGCGATCGATCCGCAGGAGACGGCGAGCACCATCATCTCGGGGTGGACCCCGCTGCCGGCCAGGAGCGGCAGCACCACCCCTGAGGCGGTGACCACGGCCACGGTGGCCGAACCGAGCGCGATGCGGAGGATGGCGGCGATGAGCCAGGCCAGGATGATCGGCGAGATCGCCCAGTGCTCGGTGATGTCCTTGATGTAGTCGGAGATCCCGCCTTCGACGAGGACGTTCTTGAAGGCGCCGCCCGCGCCGATGACCAGGAGGATCATCGCCATCGCCTGAGCCGCCGAGGTGCAGGAGGCGCTGACGTCGGAGAGGCTGCGGCCGATCCGCGGCCCGAACGCCCAGATCGCCAGGAGGAGGGCGAGCAGGAGTGCGATCGGTGCCGAGCCGATGAAGGCGACGGCGTGCAGGAAGGGACTCTCGCCGGGGGCGAGCATGTCGGTCACGGCCGCGCCGGCGATCAGCACCACCGGGAAGAGGGCCACCAACAGCGACCAGCCCATTCCGGGCATCTCCTCGTCGGTGAACTCGCGCTCACTGACCAGGCCCTTGGGTATGGAGGGGTTCATCGCCTTGACGAACGGCAGGCGCGGCCACAGGAGCGCGACGAGGGCACCGGCCGGCACGGCGATGAAGAGGCCGTAGAAGAGGGTGTGCCCGACGGAGGCGTGGAAGGTCGCGGCCACGGCCGTGGGGCCGGGGTGCGGCGGCAGGAAACTGTGCATCGTGGACAGGGCGATGGACATGGGCAGGCCCACCCACAGCAGGTTCACTCCGGTGACCCTGACGAGGGTGAACGCGATGGGCACGATGATGATGAAGGCGACCTCGTAGAACATGGTCACGCCGATGAGCATCGACGTGACCACCATGGCCACCTGGACCCCGCGCGGCCCGAAGGCGTCGAGCAGCTTGCCCGCGATCCTCTGGGCTGCTCCGGAGTCGCCCATCACCCTGCCGACCATCGCGCCGAGGCCGATGGTGAGCATCGTGTCGCCGATCTGGTCCCCGATGCCCGCCGAGAGGACGTCGGGTATCTCGATCGCCGGGATCCCCTGGACCAGCGCCACACCTACCGCGACGAGCAGGAGTGCGGCGAAACCGTTGAGTTTCATACGGGTCATCAGGATCAGCAGCACGAGAACGCTGGTCCCGACCACGAGGAGCGGCATGTCAGTTCCCCTTTGAACTGTCGAACTGTCGAACTGTCGAACTGTCGGACTGTCGAAGCGCCCGGCCCCCGGCGGCTCCCCGGCGGGAGCCGTCCGGCGGAGCGGTGGGGGGACGGTTCAGGCGGTACGGCGGCGGACGGCGCCGACCAGGTCCAGCCCGGCGTCGAGGATCTTCTCCAGGTCGGCGAGATCGGCCGGCCCGGGATCGGTGAGCGGGGCGCGTACGGGCCCGACCGGCAGTCCGCGCAGCCGGGCCGCGGCCTTGACCAGGGACACGGCATAGCCGGGGACCCGGTCGCGCAGCTCGACCAGCGGGACGTAGAAGTCGCGCAGCAGCTTCCGCGTCACCGCCTCCTCGCCCTCCCGCAGGGCGGTGAAGAAGGCGTCGGCGATCTCCGGGGCGAACGCGTGGACGGCCGAGGAGTAGGCGGGAACACCGACGGTGGCGTACGCGCCCGCCTGGATCTCGGCGGTCGCGGCGCCGTTGAAGAAGAGGAAGCCGTCGGGTGCGGCGAGGGTGAGGCGCTGGAGCCGGTCGAGGTCGCTGTGCCCGTCCTTGAGGCCGACGACCGTGGGGATCCCGGCGATGCGGCGCACGCTGTCGGCGGTGAAGGTGACCTGGCCGCGCTGGTACGCGATCAGCGGCAGCGACGTCCCGGCCGCGATCCGGCGCAGCTGCTCGACGAGACCGTCCTGCGGGGCCGCGACGAGGTAGTGGGGCATGACCAGCAGGGCGTCGGCTCCGGCCTCCTCCGCGATGCGGGCGAAGCGCACAGCCTGAGCCCATCCGTAGCCGGTACCCGCCACCACGGGCAGCCGTCCGTCGGCGACCTCGACCGCGGCCCGGACGACCGCGCGGTACTCGTCCTCGTCCAGGGCGCTGAACTCACCGGTTCCGCAGGCCGGGAACACGGCACCCGGCGCGGTGGCCACCTGGGCGGTCAGATACGCCCGGTACGACTCCAGGTCGAGGCTGCCGTCCTCCCGGAAGCTGGTGAGGGGGAAGGCCAGCACCCCGCCCGCCATGCCGTCCCGCAGCCGCTGGACGACGCGTTCGGTGTCCGCATTGATCCGCTCCACAAGTCTCATCCTCATATGCAGATGGCGTACATGTATGAGAACGGAGGTTAGGCGGGTGAACACAACGCGGTCAATGGGTGTGACGGCGCGGATTTAAGATGTGGCCATGCAGGAGAACAGCGGGGTCAGGGGCGTGAAGTCGGCGTCCCGTACCGTCGCGCTGCTCGAACTCCTCGCCGCCCGGGGCGACCGGCCGGCCCGCCTGGACGAACTCGCCGAGGAACTCGGCGTACCGCGCAGCAGCATGTACCAGCTGCTGCGGACCCTCATCGACTGCGGCTGGGTGCGCACCGACACGACCGGGTCCCTCTACGGCATCGGCATCCGCGCCCTGCACACCGGCACGAGCTACCTGGACAACGACCCGCACGTGCGCGCCGCCCGCCCCTACCTCGACGAGGCCTCGGACGCGCTCGGGGAGACGATCCATCTCGCCCGGCTGGACGGCTCCAACGTCGTCTATCTCGCGACGCGCGAGTCCCACGAGTACCTGCGCACCATCAGCCGGGTCGGCCGCCGGATCCCGGCCCATGCCGGAGCGCTCGGCAAGGCCCTGCTCGCCGAGCGCCCGGACGACCGGCTACCGCTCCCGGCAGGGCCTCTGACGCCCCGTACGGAGAACACCCACACCGAGCGCAGCACCCTGCTCGCCGACCTCGCCGGTGTGCGCGAGCGCGGTTACTCCATCGACCGCGAGGAGACGGTGACGGGCATCGCGGGCTTCGGATTCGCCCTGCGGTACGACTCACCGGCCATCGACGCCATCAGCTGCTCGGTGCCGGTGGCGCGGCTCAGCGAGGAGCACGAGAGCCGGGTCGTGGCGGTCATGCGGGAGATCCGGACGAAGATCGAGAGTGTCCTGACCCCCGCGTCCGGCGCTCCCGACTGGCGCTGATCCGCACCACGCCGGTGGCACCACGCCGGTGGCACCACGCCCGGCGCGTCCGCGGGCGCTTGCCGTCTCAGCGGCGGAGCACGTCGAGCGCGTTCAGGAGCCGGTCGACGTCGTCGTCGTTCGTGTACGGGGCGAGCCCGGCCCGTACACCGCCCTCCGCACCCAGTCCGAGCCGGTGGGACGCCTCCCACGCGTAGAAGGATCCGGCCGGTGCGTCCACGCCGCGTCCGGCCAGGTGCCGGGAGACGTCTCCCGGGTTCCTGCCTGCCACCGTGAACAGGGTGGTCGGGGTGCGGCGTGCCGCGCGGGAATGCACCGTGACGCCGTCCAGCGTCGCCAGGCCCTCCTCGATGCGTCCGCGCAGCCGGTCCTCGTGCGAGGCGAGCGCCGTGAACGTACGGCCCAGGGCTTCACGCCGGCTTCCGGCGCCGGGAACGAGTCCGGCGAGGAAGTCCACGGCCGCCGTCGCGCCGGCCAGGAGCTCGTAGGGCAGCGTGCCCAGCTCGAAACGCTCCGGTACGGCGTCGCTGGACGGCAGCAGCTTGTCCGGCCGCAGGCTGTCGAGCAGTTCCCGCCGCCCGGTGAGCACGCCGAGGTGCGGTCCGAGGAACTTGTACGGCGAGCAGACCAGGGTGTCCGCGCCGAGTGCGGCCAGATCGACCGTGACGTGCGAGGCGTAGTGCACGGCGTCGACGTGGAAGAGCGCCCCGGCCGCGTGCACCGATGCCGCGAGGGCCGGGACGTCGGGACGGGTGCCGATGAGGTTCGAGGCGGCCGTGACGGCGACCAGCCGGGTTCGGCCGGACAGTACGGCCTCGATGTGCTCGGAGCCGAGCTCACCCGTCGCGGGGTCGAAGTCGGCCCACCGGACCGTCGCCCCCGCCGCCTCCGCCGCCTGGGTCCAGGGCCGGATGTTCGAGTCGTGGTCCAGCCGGGACACCACCACCTCGTCCCCCGGCCCCCAGTCCTTGGCCAGCGTGCGCGCCAGGTCGTAGACGAGCTGCGTGGCGCTGCGCCCGAACACGACCTGCTCGGCCTCCGATCCGAGCAGGTCGGCCAGGGCCAGCCGGGCGCCGGCCACGATGGCCTCCGCGTTGCGCCCGCCCTCCGTGAGCACCCCCCGGTTGGCCAGCGGCCGGCTGAGGGCGCCGGTGATCGCGTCGATGACCTGCTGCGGTGTCTGGGTACCGCCCGGCGCGTCGAAGCGGGCGGTACCCGCCTGCAACGCCGGGAAGCAGGCGCGGATCGTCTGCACGTCGAGGGTCGGGCCGGTGCGGCCGGTGTCGCTGCTCAAGGGGGCTCCCGGGAAGGCGAAGGGGCGGGCGGCTGGAACGGTACGGGGCGGCCGACGCGCTCCTTCGCCCGGGGCGGCAGATGAGCGGTCCCGCTCCGGGGTTGCCCGCCCTCTCGGCGGCGGTACGCACAGAGGTGTCCGTGACGCAGCCGACGAGTGCCGCGTGCGCGCCGCCTACGGGTCGCGGCTGCCCGGCCCGGGACGAGAAGCGTGTCCGTGCACACCGTGACGGGGGCCGTCGCGTACGACGGCCCCCGTCACGGGCGTTTCAGCGGCACGCCGTGGTCCGGCGTGCCGCCTCGCGCTTCTTCACCGCCCCGGAAGGACTCCGGGGGTCCAGCCGGAACCGCGCCGCTATCCGGCGTACGTCTCGAACTCGGCGACCTTCGGCGTCCCGGTCGAGCCCGTGATCTCGAAGGTGATCTTCTTCAACGAGGTCTTGGGAACGGCGATGACGCCCGCCCCGCTGCCGGAGGCCAGGACGGCACCGGTGTCGCCGTTGACGACCCTCCAGGACCCGATGCTGCCGGTGGAGCCCGACGCCTCGCGAATGTTGATCTTGGAGACGGAGGTGGCGGCTCCCCACTTGACGGAGATGGAACCGGTCGAACCGGCCGGCGACCAGAAGGTGCTCATGTCACCGTCACGCACGTTGCCGTAGCTCGAACCGCTGGCCTTGCTGGAACCGTCGGCGCCCGCGCCGATGCTGAGGTTGGTCCCCGCGGGCGGCGTCGGGTCCGTCGGGTCCGGCGTCGGGTCGGTGGGGTCCGGCGTCGGGTCCGTCGGGTCCGGCGTCGGGGTCGGCGTCTGCGGGGAGCAGTTGCCGTCCGACACCTTCAGGCCCTTGTTGGCGCCCGCCGTCTCGGCCACGATCCCCGGCACGCAGCTCGCCCCGTCGAGCTTGTAGGAGTAGGGGATGCTGACGGTGGTGTTGGACGTCGGGTTCGGCCCGGCGGGCTTGTTGTCGCTGCCCGGCGCCGACCAGGTCACGTTGTCGAAGGTGTTGCCGCTGACCTGCCAGTATCCGGCCGCGTCGGTGTAGAACGTGCCCAGCACGTCCTTGGAGTCCTCGAAGTAGTTGTTGTCCACCTTGGCACGTGCGCCGGCCCGGGAGTTGATGCCCGACTCGTTGAGCTTCACGTAGTGGTTGTTGTAGATGTGCGCGATGCCGCCACGCAGCAGCGGTGCGCGCGAGTCGAGGTTCTCGTACAGGTTGTGGTGGAAGGTGACGTACCCGTTCGAGACGTCGGACTCGCTGGACCCGATGAGGCCACCGCGGCCGGAGTTGCGCAGGGTGCTGTAGGACAAGGTGACGTACTGGGTGTTGTCCTTCATGTCGAACAGGCCGTCGTACCCCTCCGACTCACCGCCCGACGCCTCGAGGGTGGTGTGGTCGACCCAGACGTTGCGGACGTCGCTCTCCATACTGATGGCGTCGCCGCCGTTGGACGTGGGCGAGCCCGACTTCTTGACGTTCTTGACGGTCACGTTCTGGATGATGATGTTGCTGGACTGGCGGATGTGGATGCCCAGCTGGTCGAAGACCGCTCCGCTGCCGACACCGACGATCGTGACGTTGCTGATCTGCTTGAGCTCGATCACACCGGCGGCCGTGTTGCAGCTCTCGCCCGACACCTTGGCGGTGTTGCCGTGGTTGATCGTGCCCTGGACCTCGATGGTGATCGGGGTACTGCTGCTGGCCCGGCCGCACAGGGCCGCGTGGATCGCGGTACCCGTGGTGGCCCGGACAGTCGTCCCGCCGGCACCGCCGGTGGTCCCGCCGTTCTGGGTCGCATAGCCGGTGGCACTGCCGGTGACCGCGGCCGACGCCTCGGGCATCGTCAGCACCACACCGGTCGCGGCCGCCACGGCCAACGTGGCCAGCGCGGCGTTGAGTCGCAGTGCGCCTGGTCGTCTCATCTTCGTGTCCCCATTCATCTTCACATGCTGTGTTGCTGCTCCATGCCGCGGTCGCAACGGCGAGGCCACCGGGGCCGCCGGTCTGTCACCGGGCAGCCTCCGCGGGCCGGTTGTGCCTGTACTTCTCGAAGCGGTCGAGCCGGCGGAATCAGCCCGGCCCGGACGTGCGAGGTTGTCGGCAGCAGCGGCGAACCGGTGTCGCACACCCTTCGTTCCACTGCCGTCGACGTCCTGGACGAAGCCCTGGGCCAGGCCGGCGGCGGCTCATGCGCGTCCGTCGCGATGGCCGTCGCGACGGACGCTTCCACCGGACGGACCCAGGAGGGGGAAAGCGCTTTCTGTCCGCGACAATAGAGCGCCCTCCGCCAAACTGACAAGGTTCATGACACTTGCGGAATCGGGCTCCGCCGTGCGATGCGCGGCAGCAATGCCCCCTGGAACAAAGAGCGTTCGGCTTTCCGGGATGCGGTGCGTGAGCCCGGCGACCTTGGCCCTGCGTCACGGTTGGAGCCTTGCCCCATGACGAACCACAGCACCTCCCCGGCTCGGCTCACGCCGCCGGTCGGAGGATTCCAGGAGCTTGCGGATACCGCGGCAGGACCGCCGAACTGGCCGGCGGCGAGAAGCTCTTCCTGCCACCCGAGGTGGTCGCCACCCTGAACCGGATGCGCGGTCTCGGTGTCAGCGAGCTGAGGTCACGGCTGGAGCGCGACTCCTGGGATCCTGACGCAGGCGCTGGATCCGCACGTCATGCCGCAGCGGATACGGGACAGCAACGCCGACTGCGACGACCCCGGGACGGCGCGCCTGCACCTCGCCCGCGACCGATCGGTCGACCGGGAGCCGCACGATCCGCGCCTGGACCGGCTCATCGACGACCTGGACGCATGGCCGGCGGAACGCGAAGGAGACGGAGACCGGGCAGGGCACCTGGATCCGGTCTCCTCCCGCATATACGAGACGACACCGGCGCGGCAGCGCACCCCCGACGGGCCGGCCCACCGCGCCGCGCGGCGCAGGACCGCCGTGCACGACGACCGCACGGCACCCGGCGCCGAGGCGCCCTGGCGGCTCCGCCTCCAGCCGGACCCGACACTGCTGTTCCGTCTGAGCGCGCTCACGGCCACCGCCCACCTCATCCACCACGACGCCCCGTACTGCCGCGACACGGAGGGTCACCCCGGCCTCGTCGTCCTGGCGCGTTCCACGGAACCGGTCACCGCAAGGATGACCTGCCCCGGCGGCGGCCCAAGGGCTGTCCCGTCATCCCTGGTGGATCAGCGCACGGCGTCAGATGCGGTGCATCGCAAGGCGGAGGGACGTCCGCGTACTGGATGTATTCGGGCGTTCCGACAACGCGGCGAGGGGCAGTAGCTGTCGTCTTGCGCCCGCCGGGGATCACGGGACAGCCCGTTCAGCGGCGCCTCCCGCCGGTGAGAGGCGGCGCGGTTCACCCCGCCGACCGCCGCGCCCCAGGTCCGAGCGGGCCTTCAGCAGCTCGATCGCCACCCCGCGGGGCGCTGCGGATGCGGCGTCCTGATGTGCCGTCACATGCCGGTCCCGGCGTCGGGGAATCCGGCCTCGGACGACGCGAGCCACCGGCAGCCGGCCTGTCGGCGCTGTGTTCAGCGGGTCCAGGACCAGGGTTCTGAACCGTGGCCCCTACCGGTCGCTGACAGATCCATCAGGCCGACGCGTGCCATTCGTTGCCGCCCCTCGCCGAATTCGCGACCGGGCGGGCCGCCTTCTGGGGCGTGTGCCCAATTCCGCACACACGCGCCCAACGCCAGTTCCGGAGTGGCGAATCGGGTGCACAAGGCGGATCCTGGCATGGACGATGCAATCTCTCGTGAAAGGAAACTTGTATGACCACGCAAGAGATCCCGACTGATCGAGCGCTCTCCGCCGACGAGGGTGTCGAGCTCAAGAAGCGCATCGCCGACAGCCGGGCGACCGGACAGTGGCACTGGATGGGCAACTACGGAAGCCCCTACGATGTGATGGCCGTCGCGAACGCCGCACCGAAGTGCGAGGCCGGCGAACTCATCACCGGTTTCCATGAGAACGGCCTGATTCCGACATTCATGTACCGCTAGCGCCGCGTACATCGCGGAAAGCCCCTCCGGAGCGGGACCGAGAGCCTCGAGGAGGGGCGTGCGGCGGGTCGCCGACATGACGAGACGCAATCGGCGGGGCCCTGGGCCGCCCTTCATCGGTTTCCATGAGAGAACCGGCTCGGAGAAGTAACGGCCATCAGGTCGGTGGTTTTCACGACGCTTCGCGTACATGCCGCGCACTGCGGTTTGTGCGCGCCCGTTCGTGTGTCCTGGCGGTGTGGCTTCATAGGTGTATCCGCTCCATGGCGTGCCATGGGGACGGTGAAGAAGGAATTCGGCGCACGGCAGCTCCGACGGCTTGCACTTCGGCGCACCGCGGGGCGCCGAAGCCGGCAACGAAGACGTAAGGCCGAGACGAGTGGCCCCAAGGCCCGTGGCCGGCTGGACTGGCTCGGACTGATGGTGGTCAGCTTGCCGGGACTGGCTGCTCTGGCTGCACTGCTGTTCACCTGGATGCAGGTGGGGCAGGCCAACAAGCAACTGCGTATCAGCGAGCAGGGGCAGATCACCAACCGGTTCAACGCCGCGGTCACCAACCTGGGATCGGCCTCCGTGGACGTGCGCCTGGGGGGCGTCTACGGCCTGGAGCGCATCATGCAGGACTCCGTCCGCGACCACCCCACAGTCGTTTCCGTCCTGACCGCGTACGTGCGGCGGCATGCCCCCCTGCCGGAAGCCGGCGCCAGAAAGCAGCAGACCGCGTCGCCGGCGGTTTCCCTGCCCACCGATATCGAGGCGGCCATGGGCGTCCTGGCCAAACGGCCGCTCGCCGTGGAGACATTCGTACTGGACGTGAATCGCACCGATCTGAGGGGACTGCGATCCGGGCACGGCGGCAGCAGATTTGCCGGGATGATTTTCCAGGAGGCGGACCTGACCGGTGCCAACTTGAACGGCGCGGACCTGAGCAGCGCGGACCTGACCAGAACCGTCCTCCGCAGCTCAAGCCTGGCCGGTGCGCGCCTGTCGGTCGCCTCTCTCACCGACGCGGACCTGACCGGCGCGAATCTGAACAAGGCGGAATTGACCAGTGCGGACCTGACCGACGCGCGCCTGACGGGCGCGGAGCTGAACGGGGCCGTCCTGGGCAGCGCGATCCTGAAGCGCACCACATTCCGCACGGCGAATCTGAACGGCGCGGACCTGACCGGGGCGGACCTGAGCGGCGCTAACCTGAGCGGCGCCCGTCTGACCTATGCGAACCTGGCCGTCGCGGACCTGACCGGCGCGGACCTGACCGAGGCGGACCTGACCGGCGCGGACCTGACCGGCGCCATTCTGACGGATGCGCGCCTCACGGGCGCGAAACTGAAGGGAGTCCGAGGGCTGCCGCCCTCGCAGCGCTGAGGTCACTCCCCCCTCGCCCGCCTTCGGGCTGCGTGCCAGGGACCTGCCGACGGCTGAGGTCGCGGCATGGAGCGGCCGCCCATGGCCTCGCCCTGTCAGTCCTCGGGGATGTGGTCCATGCACGAGGAGAACGGGTCCCGCTGCACGCACACCCACAGCGCGTGCCACCGCGTGCTCTCCTGACTGGCCCCCGCAGCCAGCGCCGCAGCGCACGACGGATCGGTGAGACCCCAGAGAGATCCGTCCGCCCAACCGACCTGACGCGTTCGGTTCTCGACCGTCTCGACGCACTCCGACGACGGCTTGTACCGCTTGATCTCCTTCATCAACGCCAGGTACTGGGCATTGCTGAGCGCTTCGATCCGCTGCTTCACCTTCCTGAGCGCCTCTTCCCGCTCCTCCCGGGACGCTTCCGGGTCCCGGGCCGTCCGCATCGCGTCGCAGGCCTGCTCGATGGTCTTCTGGACCCTCTTCCGATCCTCAGGATCCTCCGGCGTCGACTGCGGGTCGTGGAGCGCCTTCAGCCCCGCGCCGGCCTTCCCCATGTCCCCCAGAAGCCATTTGGGCCCCTGCGGCGCGTGCGACTGGGGCGGCTCCGGCGACGGCGGTGGCGGGTACAGGGCCGCGGTCATCGCCTTCACGATCCGTATGAAGGCGGCCCGGTCCTCCGGCGTCACATCCGGATCCTGGATCGCCTTCAGCGTCGAGGTGATCCCTCCCACGATATCGACGTAGGTGGCCCGCTCCTCCGGCGTCGCATCCGGATCCTCGATGAGGTCCATCATCCTGGTCAGTGTCTCCGTCACCTCTTCCCTCACCTCCTCCGGCGCTTGCGCCGCCCGCTGTTCCACCTCCGCCTTCAGCTCCCCGGACTCTTCCGGTCGCGTCGTCCCGTCCGGGGGTGGTGGGACGTCCGACGGCGGCGGTTCGCCGGAGGGCGGCGTGGCGGGCTGCGTGTCCGCGGGCGGCGGGGTCTCCGGCGGCGGGTTCGGCGGCTGGGGCGGCGGTGGAGGTGGCGGGTCGGGCGGGCTCGGCGGCGGTGGAGGTGTGGGCTCGGCCGGTGTCGCGGTCATTGCACCGGCGACGGCATCAGGCCCTGCCGCAGCGGCGGTCACACCTGGCAGGGTGAATGTGGCAGCCAGGCAGGACGCGCCGACAAGGCGGGCGAGGTGCCGTCGGGAGGTCTTGGGCATGATGGCTCCAGATGCTCGGGACGCGTAGTCCGCCCTGGATCCGCTCGTTTCGGCCCGAGGTCCGGAAATCCACCATTCAACGGGCGCGACGGCGTGGTAACCACGGAGATATAACCACTTTTGGCCCCCGCGTCACCTCCCGCAACTCGGGCGCCCCACACTCCGAAAGGAGCCGTTCGGGCGGGAGTTGTTCCATCTGAACCCATGTGAATTCATGGTGCCGGTCGCGCGTCGACGTCACGAGCCGATCTGCGCCCACCCCGCCTCGGCCCGTCGGCGAGATGGTCGCCGCACCACACCCATCCACTCCGCGTCGTTGACATGAGCAGGATCAATCGCAATGCTGAGAGAGCGCTCTTTGCATCGATGTACATATCGGTGGGAAGCGGGAGGACGCTGCGGCCGAGCCGTCACCGCGGCCGTCTCCGGCGCACTCCTGATCAGCCCCTGCCTGCCGTGCCGACCGCCCTGCCCCGGTGCGGCACCGGCACGGTGGCCGACCATGGAGCGGGATGATGAAGCCTCCTCGTCGCCTTTCGGGTATCGCCGCCTTCGCGCTGTCCGTCGTGCTCGCCGCAGCGATGTCCCTCTCGTCCGCCGAGCCCGCACAGGCGGACCGAACCGGTCTCCGGGCCGCGGATCCCAGCGTGATCCGCGTCGGCGGCACGTACGTCTCGGTGCAGTCGGCCGGGGGCGGCATCGCCGTACGCCAGGCCTCGTCGACGGCTGCCCTGGCCTCTGCCCCCGCTCGCCAGATCTGGTCGGACACCCGCGGCCTCGGCGAGGTCTGGGCCCCGGAGATCGTGAGGGACGGCGGCCGCTACTACGTCTACTTCGCGGCCGGGCGGGGGGCGGCCCACCGGATGTACGTCATCAGCTCAGCCGCACCCGACAGCGGATACACCGCCGGGACCGAGCTCGCGCTCGCCGACGACAAGTGGGCCATCGACGGCACGCTGTTCACCTTCAACGGGCAGCGGTGGTTCGTCTGGTCCGGCTGGGCCGGCGACACCGACGTCGAGCAGAACCTCTACATCAGCCGGATGAGCAGCCCGACCACCCCGACCGGTGCGCGGTACGTCATCTCGCAGCCGCGGGAGAGCTGGGAGCGGGTGGTCGGCAACCCCTTCGTCAACGAAGCGCCTGAGGCGGTCAGGGACCCGAACGGGCAGCTGCACATCGCCTACTCCGCCAACGGCAGCTGGAGCGACCGGTACTGTCTGGCCGACCTGCGTCTCCGGGCCGGCGGCGACCCCACGTACGTATGGGACTGGTACAAGTCGAACGGCTGCCTGTTCAGCTCCGCCCGCGCGACGATGATGCCCGGCTGGGACCCGACCCTCCACGTCGACGGACCGGGCCACCACAGCTTCGTCCTGCTCGACGGCGACATCGGCACGAGCCCTCCCGCCGGCCCGCGGTTCCCCCTGATGTTCCACGCGGTCCCGAAGGGCACGCCGTACTCGTGGGCGAACCGGTACTGGTACACGGGCACGTTCAGCTGGTGGGGCGACGTCACCTACAGCCGTGCCGACGTCCCCGGCTCCCCCACCGACACCGGCTGGAGCCTCAAGTTCTTCGAGTGACACGACAAGGCCGCCGCCCGGCAGGCGCCTTCGGGTCACTGCCGGGCGGGGACGGAAAAGGTGTGGTCCTCCGCACGGCTCCGCGCTACGCTCCCGCCGATGACTATTCGATGTGCCGGCAGATCGGGGGTCCCGACCGCGCAAGGTGAGTGCTGATGCTCACCGGGACCGCGTTCGAGGATTCCCGCCTTTCCTTCTGGCTGCGCGTGCGCGAGATCGCCGTGCCGCCCCTCATGACCGAGACCGCGACGGCCCGGCGTACCGCCGGTGACTGGGCGGGGGCGTGCGCCGCCGCCGGATTCGACGTCGACCTCGACCTGCGTACCGTCGGACGAGCCCACGGCAGCGACGTGGCCAGCCGCCTCCGGGCGGACCTGCGCCGGCTTGCGCCCGATCTGCTGCGGTGGCACATGCCCAGGACCGCACCCCACGGTTTCCTGAGATCCGGTGCCACCATCACGCTCGCCCGTTACGACGACCCGGGGCGCCCGCGCCCCGTGCACCTGGTCGTGCGCACCGCTCCCGCGTGGGCGGACGCCGGGCAGCGGCTCAGCCTCGCGGTGTGGGACGGCGCGGCACCACCGGGGTACGGGACCGGGCCTCGCGGCTACCGGCCCCCTGACCGCCGCTTCCGGCTGGATCTTCACCGCCACCTGTGGGACGCGAGCCGCAGCGATGAACTGCGCGCCCGTTCCGGGGCCGGACTGCCGGACGAACGCCCCGTGCCACGCTGGGCGCCGCCCCTGCCGGAACCCGGAAGGTTCGCACTCGGCCGGTGGGCGGCCGAGGCGGCGCTCTTGCTGGGTGCGGAGGGGCGTGGCGGCGAAGGCCGGGTCGCCGTCCGGACCGGCGCCCGGCGCCGTCTCCTCCTGGACGTGCACACCTCCTCGGCCGGCCCGGGGACGGGAGGCGAAGCGCCTGAGGTGCGGTCCGCCCGGACCGCACCGGCGGGCGCCTGCGCGGGACTTCCGGTCCTGCCCGACGCCGCCACGTGGGTCCTGCCCGATCTGGAGCTGCTGCGCAGCGGCTGGATCACCGCCGACCGGCTGCACCCTCTGGTCGCGGCGGCTCTGGGGCCCGTAGCCCCCGAGCCCGTCCGTGCCCCGGTGACGGACGGCGGTACGGTGCCCCGCGTCGTGGACTGCCGTGGCGCCCGGCACCGGATCGGCCTGGTCGATGGGGTGTTGAGCCCGCTGGACCACGATCCCGCCGAGATCCGGCGGGAGGAACTGCTCGCCGCGTTCACCGGTACACCCCTCCCCTGCCTCCAGGTCATCGACGTGGCGCACCGGCAGCCGGACTGCCTCACCGATGTACGTGACCGGCTGGCCCACGGCGACGCGGCGGGTGCGCTGTCCCTGGTCGAGAGCATGCTCGGCGCCGAGGCGCACCTGCGGGACGGCGACCTGCGGGACGCACTGCACGACGCCGCGCGGCAGAGGGTCCGGCACGGCCTGTTCCGGGCCGGTCTGACCCAGCCGGGACCTGGGCGGGTTCCGCCCGCCCGGACGCCTTCCGGCCCGACGACCCACCGCTCCCGCCCCCGGCAGGCGTCCTCCCGCTGACCTCAGCCCGTTACCCGTCCGGCTTCCGGACCCCTCGCGTGCCCTCGTCCCGGGCACGGACCGCCTTCTGACGAACCCACAGGTGATGCCCCATGACCACGTACGCCTCGCTCGCCCGGACCCCACGCTCCGGAACCGGACCGACGACCGCACCGTCCGACGCCCCGGCTCCCCCCGCTGCTCAGGCTCCACGGCTCGACGTGTCCGGCGCGCTGCTGGCCCTGCTGCGCGACACGACCACAGCTCCCCGCCCGGACCCGCAGCTGGAGGCCCTGACCCTGGCCGTCTCGGCCGACCTTCCGGTGCTGCTCTGGGGCGAGCCCGGCATCGGCAAGACCGCTGCGCTCACCCAGTTCGCCACCACCCTGGACCTTCCGCTGACCACGGTGATCGCGAGCGTTCACGAGCCGTCGGACTTCTCCGGTCTCCCCGTCATCGGTGAGGACCCGGAGTCCGACGGCGTCCCGATGGCACCGCCGGACTGGGCCGTCCGGCTCGTACGGGCGGGCCGTGGACTGCTGTTCCTCGACGAACTGTCCACCGCCCCGCCGGCCGTGCAGGCGGCACTGCTGCGTCTCGTGCTCGAACGCCGGGTCGGCGCGTTGCGCCTGCCGCCGGGTGTCCGGATCGTGGCCGCCGCCAATCCCCGGTCCTCCGCCGCCGACGGCTGGGAGCTGAGTCCGCCGCTCGCCAACCGGTTCGTCCACCTGAAGTGGGTCCACGACGCCGATGTCGTGGTGCGGGGCCTGGGCGGAGTATGGCCCCGGGCCACGCTGCCGGCCCTGGACGCCGACAGGCTGCCCGAGGCCGTGGCGTTCGCGCGCCGTGCGGTGTGCGGGCTGCTGGGCGCCCGACCCGCCCTCGTGCACCGGCTGCCGTCGGGCGAGACGCAGCGCGGTGGTGCGTGGCCGTCGCCACGGAGCTGGGACATGGCGCTGTGCCTGACCGCCTTCGCGACCGCTGCCGACGCTTCGCGCGACGTCCTGTCCATGCTGGTCAGGGGCACTGTGGGGGACGGCCCCGGGCTGGAGTTCCTGGCCTACCTGGACAGGATGGACCTGCCGGACCCTGAGGACCTGCTGGCCGATCCCGGTGGCGCGGAGCTGCCGGTCCGCGGCGACCTGCGGCAGGCGACGCTGGACGCGGTGGTCGCCGCGGTCCGCGCGCGCCCCGAGCGGCACCGGTGGGATGCCGCCTGGGCGTTGCTGGCGAAGGCGGCGGAGACCGGCGCTCCGGACCTGCTGGTCGTTCCGGCGACGACGCTCGCCACCCTGCGCCGCGACGACTGGGAGGTGCCGGTGTCGATCGAAGGCCTCGCCGGCGCGGTGTCCGTGTCGCAGCGGGCCGACCGGGCGAAGGCCCGGGCCCTCTCCGTGACACGGGCGGCCCGATGAGCACGCCGGCTCCAGGCCGGGCTGCCACGCCCCGGCACGCCCGTCGGCCCGACGTCACGGAGAGCACGCTGGACACGGGGAAGCTCTTCGCCGCCCGCCTTCAGGCCGCCCGGGTGCGGCCGTACCTGGCGACCGCCCTGTTCGCCCTGCACCCGGTGGAGTCCCGCAGCGTGCCGACGATGGCGGTCGACCCGTACTGGCGGTGCTACGTGTCGCCCGCCTTCGTGGACCGCATGCCCGTGGAGGAGTTGGCCGGCGTATGGGTCCACGAGGTGTCGCACCTGCTCCGTGACCATCACGGGCGCAGCGACCGTTACGCCCACCGGCACGAACTGACCGGCCCGGCGGAGCGGTTGCGGATGAACATCGCGGCCGACTGCGAGATCAACGACGACATCTTCGGCGACCGTCTGGTGGCGCCCGAGGGCGCTGTCCGTCCGGCGTCACTGGGACTCGAGGACGGCGAGCTGATGGAGGACTACCTCCGACAGTTCCGGCTGGGCCCGCACACCGCCCACCTGGCGTGGCTGGAGTGCGGCAGCGGGGCGGACGGCCTCCCGCGCCCCTGGGACCTGGGCCCGGACGGGGCGCACGGGCTCAGCACGCAGGAACGGGACGCGGTCCGGTTCCGGGTGGCACAGGGCATCACCGGCCGTCCGGGGAACGCGCCGGCGGGGTGGCGGCGGTGGGCCGAGGAGGCGTTCCACCCGTCACAGCCCTGGCGGGAGCTGCTGGGAGCGGCCGTGCGGGCGGCGGCATCCGCGCCGGGCACGGGCGAGGACTACGTGTACGGCAGGCCGGCGCGCCGTTCCGCGGCGGTCCCCGGCGCCGTCCTGCCGAGCCTGCGGCGAAGGCCTGCGCGGGTCGTCGTGGTGATCGACACGTCCGGGTCGGTCAGCGACGCCGAGCTGGGCAGCGCACTGCTGGAGGTGGCCGCGATCTCACGGGCCGTGGGCGGCCGGCGCGACCTCGTCGGCGTACTGCCGTGCGACGCGGCGGCGGGCCGGGTCCGCCCCCTCTGCGGCGGTGCGGAGGGCGTCGAGCTGCTCGGCGGCGGGGGGACGGACCTGCGCACGGGGTTCACCCGTGCGCTGGAATCCCGCCCCCGCCCGGACGTCGTGGTGATGCTGACCGACGGTCAGACCCCCTGGCCGTCCCGGCGCCCGCCGTGCCGGACGGTGGTGGGCCTGTTCGGCAGGCACCACGGGCACTCGTCCTACGACGAGTCCGATCCCGAGTACGTACCGGGCGGGCCGCCCGCGTGGGCGCGGGTGGTGACCATCGGCTGAGCGGGACGGCCCCGGGGAGATGTCAGCCGTTCCTTTCCAGGAGGCGGCCCATGGGCCCGGTGAGGGTGCCGTGGTCGAGGATGCGCTCGCCGCGCAGCCACGTGGAGGTGACGACACCGTGCAGGGTCCTGCCCGCGTAGGCGGTGACCCGGTTACGGTGCTCCAGCCCGGCCGGATCGACGGTGAAGGCCGCCTCGGGGTCGAGGACCGCGAAGTCGGCGTCCCGGCCGGGCTCGATCGCGCCCTTGCTGTCCAGGCCGGCGAGCCGGGCGGGCGCCGCGGACATCCAGCGGGCGACGTCCTCCAGACCGTGGCCACGGCGGCGCGCCTCGGTCCAGATGGCGGGCAGGCCGAGCTGCAGCGAGGAGATGCCGCCCCAGGCGGTCGCGAAGTCGGGGGTCTTGAGGTCGGCGGTGGAGGGCGAGTGGTCGGAGACGATGCAGTCGATCGTCCCGTCGGCGAGCCCTTCCCACAGGGCGTCCTGGTTGGCGGCCTCCCGGATCGGCGGGCAGCACTTGAACTCGGTCGCCCCGTCGGGGACTTCCTCCGCGGTCAGGGTGAGGAAGTGAGGGCAGGACTCGACCGTGACACGGACGCCCTCCGCCTTGGCGGCGGCGATCAGTGGCAGCGCGTCCGAGGAGGACAGGTGCAGCACATGGACGCGGGCGTTCAGGCGGCGGGCCTGGGCGATCAGGTTCCCGATCGCCGTGTTCTCGGCGTCGCGTGGCCGGGAGGCGAGGAAGTCGGCGTACGTTCCGCCGCTCCGTTGCGGGGCCGCCGCCAGATGGTGCGGGTCCTCCGCGTGCACGATCATCAGGCCGTCGAAGCCCGCGATCTCCGCCAGGGAGGTCGCGAGCTGGTCCTGGTCCAGCTCGGGGAACTCGTCCACCCCGGAGGGCGACAGGAAGCACTTGAAGCCGTAGACACCGGCGCCGTACAACGGCCGCAGATCCTTGACGTTGTCGGGCAGCGCACCGCCCCAGAACCCGACATCGACGTGTGCCTTGGTGCGGGCCACCTCCTGTTTGACCCGCAGGTGCTCGACCGTGGTGGTCGGCGGCAGCGAGTTGAGGGGCATGTCGAGGATGGTGGTGATGCCACCGGCGGCGGCCGCGCGGGTGGCGGTCCAGAAACCCTCCCACTCGGTGCGTCCGGGGTCGTTCACATGGACGTGGGTGTCGACGAGACCAGGCAGTACGACGTCGTCACCGACGTCCTCCAGCCGGGCGCCGGCCGGCACCTCGGCTTCGTACGGCAGGACCGCGACGATGCTTCCGCCGCCGACGGCGATCGACGCGGGGCGCGTCCCTTCGGGGGTGATGACGCGCGTCGAGCGCAACACCAGCTGTACGTCGGGCACGGGTGCCCTCCCTTTCCGATCGTGCTCTTCGTGCGGGACCGACGACCGGCCCGCGTCTCCTGTCCGGCCCGCTTCAACGCGCCTGCGGCGGCCAGTTGACGATCCGCTTGGGACGCGGGGGCGCGTACGTGCGCACCTTCGAGGTGGTGAGCCCGAGACGGACCAGGGACTCGGCGATCGTCACCGCGGCGCTCACGCCGTCGACGACGGGGACCCCGGTACGTTCGACGACGCGTTCGGTGAGGCCCGACATGCCACCGCACCCCAGGCAGATCACCTCCGCCCGGTCGGCTTCCACAGCTCGGGCGGCCTGTTCGACGATGGCCTCGACAGCCGCCTCCTCGTCCCGCTCCAGATCCAGCACGGCGAGCCCGCTGGCCCGCACGGAGGCGCAGCGCGCACTCAGACCCGCGGTGTGGAGACGCTCCTCGATCAGCGGGACCGTACGGTCGAGGCTCGTGACGACGGAGTACGTGCGACCGAGGAACTGGGCGGTGCTCGCAGCGGCCTCCGTGATGTCGACGACCGGTACGTCGAGCAGTTCCTGCAGCCCTTCCCGGCCGTGCTCGCCGTAGCCCGCCTGGATGACGGCGTCGAACGGCTCCGGGTGGGCGCGGACCGTTTCCATCACGGCGACGGCGGCGAGGTAGCTCTCGTAGTTGCCTTCGACGGACTCGGCCCCGAAGGAGGGGGTCAGCGGGACGATCTCGGTACCGGGCGAGGCCGCGGCGGCCGCCTGCTCACCGATCGAGTCGGTGATCGACTGCGTGGTGTTGACGTTGACGACGAGGATGCGCATGTGTCGGCCTTCGGTTCGGTGGTTCATTCGGCGGCCACGGCGATGGCCTCACCGTCGACGTCCCGGATCTGCCTGGAGCGGTCCGCGACGATCGCGTACAGCACGGCTGCGAGGAACGCGCCCACGAACCAGGAGAATCCGGCCGCGGCGTGGAAGTAGGGCACGAGGGCGACGACGACGGCGACAGCCGCACTCGGGACGAAGGCCGCGACGGCGCGGGGGTTGAATCCGCGGCTGTAGTGGTACTCGCCCTGCGGATCCTCGCTGTAGAGGTCCGGCACGTTGACCTGGGACCTGCGCAGGAGCCAGTAGTCCGCCATGATCACGCCGAAGAGCGGTCCGAGGAGAGCTCCGAGCCCACCGAGGAAGTAGTTCACGATGACCGGGCTGTTGTAGAGGTTCCACGGCTGGATGACCAACCCGACGACCGCGCTCACCACGCCCGCCCGGCGGAAGTTCAGCCGACGGGGGAAGAGGTCGATGAGCGCGTAGATCGGCGCGACGAAGTTGGCCAGCAGGTTCACCGCCACCGTGAGGGCGATGAGGGCGAGCGACGCGGTCGCCAGGAGGAACATGTTCGGGATCGTCCGGACGATGTCCGTGGGGCTGGTGATGACGTGTCCGTCGAGCTTGAACTGCGCGCCGCTGAGGACCACCACGATGACGGCGAAGAAGAGCATGTTCAGCGGGATGCCGGTCACGTTGCCGCGGACGATCGAGCCTCGGCTCCTGGCCGACCGGGTGAAGTCGCAGAAGTTCAGCACGAACGTCCCGTAGATGACCACCCACAAGGCGGCGGCCTGAAGGATCTGCAGCCACATGGCGCCGCCGGTGAGCGGCGCGTCGACGGAGAGGGAGATCGATCCGTCCGCCTCCACGAACATCCAGACCGCGAGGGCGAGCATGGTGACCAGGGTCGTGGGCGCGGCGAAGGCCATGTACCTCCGGATCATCTGCATCCCGTAGCTCACGATGAGGAGCTGGAGGGCCCACAGGGCGAGGAAGGAGATCCAGCCGAGGGTCGACTGACCGAGCAGGGAGTTGGAGTCCAGCCCGCGAAGGCCGGGGAACATCGCGATCAGGAGGGTACTCAGGACGGCGGAGGCGAGGTAGGTCTGGATGCCGAACCACGCGATGGCGACGATGCCGCGGACGGCGGCCGGTATCTTCGCGCCCTTGATGCCGAACGCGATGCGGCTCATGACAGGGAAGGGGACGCCCGTCTTGTGCCCCATGAACCCGGACAGCGTCAGCAGCAGGAACAGCAGCACCGACGCGAGCCCGAAGGCCGCCAGGATGCCCCACACGTTCAGGCCGAGGGCGAAGAGGCCGAGGGCGAAGGCGTAGTTCCCGAGGCTGTGGACGTCGTTGGCCCAGAGCGTGAAGACGTTGTAGGCGCCCCAGCGGCGTCCCTGCTTCTTCGTCGGGGCCAGGTCATACGTGTACAGGACGGAGCTGGTGGCTCCGGTGCCCCCGTCGGCTCGGGTGCCATCGGCGGCCGTCTCGGGCGGCCGGTCCTCCACAGCAGTCATCGATCGACCCTCGAGTATTCGCTAGGGGCCGCAACAAGGCCTGTCGATGGCCTACTTCGGAGAAGGCTGCGCACCCACGGGCCCCGGCGACCGAGAGAGGTTTCAGAGGTTTCCACAAGGTGGAAGTTGATTTCCGCAAACCAAAACGTAGTTTTCACCGAAGCCCAGCGTCAAGGGTTACGGGCACGCGACTTCGATGCGGACACAGCACCTGCACGGGATGCGCAACATCCGAGGTCAGGCGGTACGGACCAGGGTGCGGCCGGACGGCACGGTCCCACACCGGAGCCGGGCGCCCAGGGCGTGGAGGATCCCGCGCCTGCCCGGACACCCGCCGGGAGCGGCCCCCGCACAACCGTTTGCCGGTGACGCCCGTGACCTCGCCCGGCGGTCAGAGGCCGGCGAGCAGACCGTCGAGCGGGGCGGGCACCTGGTCAGGGCCGAGAGCCTCGACCAGGACGCGGCCGTAGCGGATCTTGCGCCCTTTCCTCGTACCGAGAAAGCGCCGCAACTGCTGCTGAGGGGTACGGCCACGCTGCGCGGGCTGGTTCAGAAAGGTCTGCAGGGCCCGCAGGTCGCCTTCGGCATCGACGAGTTCCTCCACGCGTGCCGCACCCAGTGCGCGGATGAGCTCGTCCTCCAGGTCCGCCGCGCAGACGAAGAACCCCTGCCGCGGTGCGCCGGCCCGCTCCAGGCCACGGGCGTAGAAGGGGTACTCGGCCTCGTCGCACAGTCCTGCGAGGCGGAGGCCGAGACCGGGCGGACCGAGGAGACCTGTGAACCGACCGACACTCATGGCGCCGCCCATCGACAGGACGCAGATTCCTTCGGTCTCCAGGTCCCGGCCGCGGCTCGCCGCCAGCGCTCCGACCGCTGCGACGTCGCTCGGCCCTTCGAGCAGGACGGCCGTCCTGACGGACAACTGCCCGGACAGCTCGTACACGGGCTCACCGGGGCCGCCGGCCGCCCACGCCGTGACCGCTTCCCGGAACGACCCCATGTCAGCCATGTGACGAGTCTCCGCCACTCCCTGCCCGCGCGAAAGGAGATTTCCGCCGGTGGCGGGCGAGCCCGGGCCCGCCGAACAGGCGCTGGACCGGATGTGCCCGACGCGATCCGCGACAGGCGCCCGGATGCGCGAGCCTCTGCACGCCGTGGGCGGAGCTCGGCGCCCCCTCGTCACCGAACGCGGGATGGCGGGTCTCGGGTCTCAGTCCCGGCGGTCGCGCTCCTGCTCCAGCAGTTCATCGAGGTCGCGGAGACGGTCCAGCCCCCGGACCGCCTGGGTCATCCGCGCGTTGTGCTCGAAACGGGCGCGGTGGCGGTGCAGGAGATTCCAGTACCCGGCGGTGAACGGGCAGGCATCCTCGCCGACCCGCACGGAAGGCTTGTAGCGGCAGGGGCCGCAGAAGTCGCTCATACGGTCGATGTAGGCGCCTCCGGACGTGTAGGGCTTGGTGGTCATGCGGCCCCCGTCCGCGTACTGCGACATACCCACCACGTTGGGGACCATGACCCAGTCGTAGCCGTCGACGAAGCTGCGGTGGAACCAGTCGGTGACGGCCCGGGGATCCCACCCCCGCTGCAGAGCGAAACTGCCCAGGATCATCAGACGCGGAATGTGGTGTGTCCAGCCCGTGTCCCTGACCTGCCCCAGGACGTGGGAGAGGCAGTTCGCCCCGGTCGCGTCCGGGGACAGTTCCGTGAACCAGTCCGGCATTCCCTCGTGATGTCCCAGGGCGTTGCTCGTGCGGTACTCCGCGCCGAGGTACCAGTAGACGTGCCAGACGAACTCGCGCCAACCGGCGATCTGTCTCACGAATCCTTCGGCACTGTTGAGCGGCACATCGCCGGACCGCCATCGCGCCTCCGCCCGTTCGACGCACTCCGCGGGGTCGAGGAGACCGAGATTGAGGGACGAGGAGAGCAGACTGTGGCTCATCGTCGCGTCACCGGCCAGAACCGCGTCCTCGTACGCCCCGAACGTGGCGAGCCGGTGCTCGACGAAGCGGCGGAGCGCCGCGAGTGCCTCCCGGCGCGTGGCGGGGAATCCGCGCGGCCCGTCCCCGCCGACGAACTCGACGTCTCCGTCACGCGCCCAGCGGTCGAGGTCCGACCGCACCTCGGCGTCGATGTCGCTCTCCCGGGGCCGGTAGGGCGGTGGAACTCCCAGGCCGTTGGCACCGCGTGGCGGGGGCTGACGGTTGTCGTGGTCCAGATTCCACCGGCCTCCGACGGGGCGGTCGCCCTCCATCAGCAGGTCGTGCGTCCGGCGGACCCACCGGTAGAAGTCCTCCTGACGGAGGTGCTTCGTCCCGCGGCCGTCCGCCCACGTCCTGAACTCGTCGTGCGTCACGAGAAAGCCGCGTGCCGGCAGGACGCGCACGGACGGATGCGCACGCACGAAGGCCTCGGCCGCCCGGGACGTGGGGTGGTGCACGGTCACCGGGGTGTCCCCCACCGCCTCGCGCAGACCCTGACGGTAGGTGTCCGCCTTGACGTACCGCACGCGGTCACCGAGCTCGGCGGCTCTGTGGCGCATCGCCGAAAGGACCAGGTGGGCCTTGGCCCGATGGAACCGCCGGCGTCGGAACACGCTGCGGGACTCGATCATCAGCAGCGGCGCGTCCCGACGCGGTCCGCCTCGCGCCGGATCGACGAAATGCGGGCCGAGCTGATCGCCGAACAGCCAGTGAGGGGTGGCGGACTCTTCATCTGTCATGCCGAGCGCTCCGTTGACGACTGCCTGGTCGGCACACCGCGCGACGCGGCGCCGCTCTCCCCCACAGATCAAAGCGCACGAGGACGCGGACGGAGTCCCGCACACGCCGGACGCCGGCGTTCTCACCGAGCCGTCCCCGGCGCGTCGGACACCGCTGCCGCACCGGGTGGCCCGACCGCTTGGTGGTGGGGCAGCGCCGAGGGCCGCGCGGCCCTCGGCGCGCCCGACCTCGTGTGGGCCTCCGCATCGACGCACCCTGTGGCCGATCCGACCGCACACTGCGGCACGTCGCTGCGCGCCCGGCACCCCTGCAAGGCGTCCGCGGTGCCGCCGCTCAGGACCCACCCGTTCGATTCGTCCTGATATGCGGTCTTATACGCGGGACCTTAGCCTGCTCGTATTGCTGGGTAGTCGACGGCCGGCACGGCCGGCGGAGGGCGAGCTTCCATGGCTGAGCGGCGTGCGGGGTCCGGATTGCTGGGCGAGCTGTCAGCGGAGTTCGCGGGCACCATGATCCTGATTCTCTTCGGGTGCGGTGTGGTGGCCCAGGTGGCGGCAGGCGGGGCTCTGACAGATCCGCCCGGCGGACTCGGGGACCACGACAGCATCGCCTGGGCCTGGGGCCTGGGTGTCACCCTGGGTGTCTACGTGGCGGCGCGGCTGAGCGGGGCCCATCTCAACCCCGCGGTGACCGTCTCCCTCGCCGCCTTCAAGGGGTTCCCGTGGAGCAAGGTGGCTCCGTACGCCCTCGCCCAGACGGCCGGTGCGTTCGTGGCCGCCCTCCTCGTGCGCTGGAACTACAGCGAGGCACTGGCCAAGGCCGACCCCGGGCACACCGTCAAGACGCAGACGGTGTTCTCGACACTGCCCGCCAACGGCAACCCCGCTCTGCCCGTTCACGAGTGGGGCGCGTTCCGCGACCAGGTCATCGGCACCGCCATCCTGCTCCTGCTGATCATGGCCATCACCGACATGCTGAACACACCGCCGGGTGCGAACCTCGCCCCGTTCGTCATCGGCCTGGTCGTGGTCGCGATCGGAATGGCCTGGGGAACCAACGCGGGCTACGCGATCAACCCGGCCCGTGACTTCGGCCCCCGTCTGGCGAGCTTCATCACCGGGTACGGCGGAGCATGGCGGGACCAGTACGGGAACCTGTACTTCTGGGTGCCCATCGTGGGCCCGCTGGTCGGCGGGCTGCTCGGCGCGGGTCTGTACAAGGGCTTCGTCGGCCGGTTCCTGCCGTCCGCGGAACCCGAGCCACCGGGACGTGTCCCGACGACCGAGGACTGACGGCACCGACCGGAGAGGCGGCACATCATGGCGGACTTCATCGGTGCGGTGGATCAGGGAACCACCAGCACCCGATTCATGATCTTCGACCACGGCGGCAACGAAGTCGCCAAGCACCAGCTGGAACACGCCCAGATCCTTCCTCGCTCCGGCTGGGTGGAGCACGACCCGGTGGAGATCTGGGAGCGCACCAACTCGGTGATGCAGAACGCGCTGCGGTACGGCGGCCTGTCCCCTGCCGACCTGGCGGCGATCGGGATCACCAACCAGCGCGAGACCACGGTGGTCTGGGACCCGCGCAACGGGCGGCCGTACTACAACGCGATCGTCTGGCAGGACACCCGGACCGACGCCATCGCGGCGAACCTCGAACGCACGGGCCGCGGCGACGTCATCCGCCGGAAGGCCGGGCTGCCGCCGGCCACCTACTTCTCCGCCGGGAAGATCCAGTGGATCCTGGAGAACGTCGACGGTGTCCGGGAAGCGGCGGAGAAGGGCCACGCCCTCTTCGGCAACACGGACGCCTGGGTCCTGTGGAACCTGACCGGCGGCCCCGACGGCGGCATCCACGCCACCGACGTGACCAACGCGAGCCGCACCATGCTGATGGATCTCGAAACCCTCGACTGGGACGACGAGCTCCTGGGCTTCTTCGGCATCCCCCGGGCGATGCTGCCCGCCATCAACCCCTCCTCGCACCCGGAGGCCTTCGGTACGACACGCACCTCGCGGCCACTGCGCGCCGCCATTCCCATCGGCGGCGTCCTCGGCGACCAGCAGGCGGCCACGGTCGGGCAGGTCTGCTTCTCACCCGGCGAGGCCAAGAACACCTACGGCACGGGCAACTTCCTGGTGCTGAACACCGGCACCGAGCTGGTCCGTTCCCAGCACGGTCTCCTCACCACCGTGGCGTACCAGTTCGGCGACAGCCCCGTGGTCTACGCGCTGGAGGGATCCATCGCGGTGACCGGCTCCGCGGTGCAGTGGCTGCGCGACCAGATGAAGGTCATCACGACCGCGGCCGAGAGCGAGGATCTCGCCCGTACGGTCGAGGACAACGGCGGCATGTACTTCGTACCCGCGTTCTCGGGTCTGTTCGCCCCCTACTGGCGCTCCGACGCCCGGGGAGCGATCGTCGGCCTGGCCAGGTACAACGACAACGCACACCTGGCACGGGCCACCCTGGAGGCCATCTGCTACCAGAGCCGCGACGTGGTCGAAGCCATGGAGCAGGACTCGGGCGTCCATCTCGATGTGCTCAAGGTCGACGGCGGCGTCACCGCCAACGACCTCTGCATGCAGATCCAGGCCGACGTCCTCGGCGTCCCCGTCAGCCGACCCGTCGTCGCCGAGACCACCGCGCTCGGCGCCGCCTACGCGGCAGGTCTGGCAACGGGCTTCTGGCAGAGCACCGACGAGCTGCGCACCCACTGGCACGAATCCGAGCGGTGGTCGCCCCGGTGGACCGAGGAACAGCGAGCGGACGGATACGCGGGCTGGAAGAAGGCCGTGGAGCGCACACTCGACTGGGTCGACGTCCCCTGAACCGAGGCGCCTCGCACCGGGTCAGTTCTCCAGGTGTGCCGCGCGCGCTCTCAGCCCTTCGAGGCCGTGCGCGCCAGCGGCGCGTCCGTCGGATCCCGGCACGCCCGGCAGGCAGAGCCCCGATGTCATCCTCGTTGTCGGACACGCGTCGCATGCTGTCACCGCAAGCTCGACGCAGCAACGGGCCGACCCCTCAGCCGGTCCCGGTGCGAGGACACCAACCCCGCCCCCGCCCGGCACCAGGGCGCTACCGCTCCGCGTAGGCCGCCAGGTTGGCCAGGGAAGAGGCGAGACCTGCGGCATGGTCCTCTGCGGAGATGCCGTCCGGGACGTCCTCGGCGACGATGTCGACGCGCGTCCCCACTTCGACGGCGGTGACTCCCCAGGTCATGGTCATCGTGCCCGCGTAGGCGGGATCGTCGGAGACGAAGTCCACCGCCTGCACGACCTGCACGCCGGGAACGACGTCGACGAAGCGAGCCTCGACGATGTCCGAGTCCGCGGTCGCCTTGCCGGGCGAGCCGGACGCGTCGGAATGGGTCAGCACCAACCGGTACGACCCGCCCGGCCGGGCATCGAACCGCTCGAACCTGCCGGTCATCCCGGCTGGTGGGAGCCAGGCCATGAGCGCATCACGGTCGACGAGTGCGGCCCAGACGCGATCGGGTGGCACAGCGATCACCCGCGACGCCCTGTCCGTACGTGGCATGGCGCGACCCTAGCACCGGGCGTGCCTCCGGGTGCTCCGCCCACCGCGGCACTCAGGCCTTGCCGGGCAGGCGTGCCCGGTGCCGTTCCGCTGCAACCGGTGGGACAGGTCGTGGACCCGGCAGGCACCACGGCCCGTACTCGACGGGTACATCCGCCACGGAACACCGGTACGGACACGGAATCGTATGCCGTCGACCAGTTGCAGCCGAGACCGGACGGACGGCTGCCCCGCTGTGGCACCCTTCGGCAACAACCGCTCCGGCACAGGGGCCGTCGCCGTGACATCGGTCGCGGGACGCGCCCCGCCCCGCGCATCGAGATCGCCCGGGCGGGCGGCGACCGCCGTCGCCTGTCGATACCGGCTCAATAGCCTGGCGGTGCGGCGGAGACACGAGGTCAATACCCCCTTCCTGGAAGCTCGTCGCAGCACTCGGGCAACCGGGTCCGACGAAGTGGGGGGAGGCACGGCGTGACTTCGCAAGGCAGCGGTCCCACGAGCGACGTGGTGGTGCAGAAGTACGGTGGCAGTTCGCTGGCCACACCGGCGCAGATACGTCAGGTGGCCGACCGGGTCAGCGCGCTGGCCCGGTCCGGCCGGCAGGTCGTCGTCGTGGTCTCCGCCCAGGGGAACACCACCGACGACCTGCTCAGCCGGGCGAGCGACATCAACCCGAGCCCTGCGGGTCACGAACTCGACCAGTTGCTCGCCACCGGGGAGACGGCGTCCGCCTCGCTGATGGCCATGGCGATCCAGCACACGGGCACGCCCGCGACAGCCCTGTCCGGTGCGCGGAGCGGCATTCTCGCCACGGGCCCCCATGGCGCGGGCATCATCGTCGCGATCGACACGGAGGAACTCCGCGGGCTCCTGGACGCCGGCCGGACCGTGGTGGTCGCGGGCTTCCAGGGGGTCACAGCCGAGGGCGACATCATCACGCTGGGCCGTGGCGGTTCGGACACCACGGCCGTGGCGTTCGCGGCCGAGCTGCACACGGGTCACTGCGAGATATACAGCGATGTCCCGGGGGTGTTCACCGCCGACCCGCGGGTCGTTCCCGGAGCCCGCCTCATGCCCGACATCGCCATCGACGTCATGACCGAGATGGCGTTCGCCGGGGCCCGGGTCATGCACTCGCGCGCCGTCGAACTCGCCGCCCTGTACGACGTCGACATCCTCGTGGGCAGCTCCACGTCCACGGAGACCGGCACCCGTATCCATCGACGAGACGGAAACGACATGCTTGAGGACAGGACCGCGGTGATGGCCGTCGTCCACGACACCGAAGTCGCCCGGATCACCCTACGCACCCAGAACGCTCCGGACCCGTCCCCGGCCGTGTTCCAGTTCCTGGCCAAGGAGTCCATCCCCGCCGACATGACCACGGTCTCCTCAGCTCCCGGCGGCGGTTACTCGCTCGGACTCACCGTGCACCACTCGCACGCGGCCGACATCCGCAGGTCCTTCTCCGACCTCACCTCGACGGGCCGGGGGCGGGGGGAGATCGAGGTCGAGGACCAGGTGGCGAAGGTCTCGATCGTCGGCCACGGCCTGCTCAGCCGCCCCGAGTACGCGTCCAGGCTGCTCGCCTCGCTCACCGGCGCGGGCATCGACGCCCGCTCACTGAACGCTTCGCAGCTCCGGGTCTCGGTCACCGTGCCCAGTGCCGAGGCGGTCCGCGCGGTGGGGCTGCTCCACAGCGAGTTCGGGCTGGACGCCGAAGCCGGCGCGATGGCCGGCAGTCTCTCCCCCCGCCCCTGAGGCCACCACTCCAAGCCGTGACCACCGTCGAAACGCGACAGGAGCACCGATGGTTTCCCATGCATTCGCCAGGAGCCTGCGCCTCCAACGGCTCCATCACCACGACCCCGGGAGGCTGTTCATCGTTCCTCTCGACCACTCGATCACCGACGGCCCCCTGACCCGCGGCCACCACCTCGACTCCCTCGTGGGCGAGCTCGCCTCGCACCGCGTCGACGGAGTGGTCCTGCACAAGGGAGCACTCCGTCACGTCGACCCGGAGTGGTTCACCCGGACCTCACTGATCGTGCATCTGAGCGCCAGCACCGTGCACGCTCCGGACCCCAACGCCAAGTACCTGGTGTCCAGCGTCGAGGAGAGCCTGCGGATGGGCGCGGACGCGGTGAGCGTGCACGTCAACCTCGGCTCCGCCGAGGAACGCCACCAGATCGCGGACATGGCGGCGGTCGCGGAGGCGTGTGACCGCTGGAACGTACCGCTGATGGCCATGATGTACCCCCGGGGTCCCAAGATCGCCGACCCCAGTGACCCGGCCCTGGTCGCCCACGCCGTGCAGGTGGCCGTCGACCTCGGCGCCGACCTCGTCAAGACGCTGTACGTCGGCTCGGTGGACGCGATGGCGGAGATCACGTCGTCCTCCCCCGTTCCCGTCATCGTGGTCGGCGGGCCCCACGACAGCGACGAGGCCCGTGTCCTCGCCTACGTCGAGGAGGCGCTGAAGGGCGGCGCCGCCGGGGTCGCGATGGGCCGCAACGTCTTCCAGGCCGCTGACCCCGGGGCCATGGCGGACAAGATCTCCGACCTCGTCCACAACGGCGGCAAGGCCTCGTCGCCCGTACCCGCCGGTTCGTCCCGTGCCGCCTGAGTCCGTCCGGCCGCCCGTTTCCGCAGTACCCAGTCACCACACTCCAAGGAGTTCTTCCGTGTCTTCGAAACTGACCTGGCTCGACATCCGCTCGCTCGGTGACGCCCGCGCCGCCATCGTGCAGGAGGCCCTCCACCACCGGGTGGAGGCGGTCGTGGCCGGCGACCCGGCCGACCTCGCGGACCTTCCGCCCACGGTCTCCAAGGTCCTGCTTCTCGAGGGCGGGAAGCTGCCGGAGTCCTTCGGCGAGGCCACGGTCGTCATCGTCGACCCGGCGAAGCAGGGAGTGACCCCGGCCGAGCTGGCACTGCGGCACCCGGAGATCGAGTTCGGCCGCTTCGTGGAGATCATCGACGCCCCGACACTCGAGGACGCCTGCGAGTCGTCGCGTACCGAGAAGTGGTCCGTCCTGCTCTTCCGTGACCCGACCAAGATCCCGCTGGAGATCGTGATCGCGGCCGCCGCCCGCGCCACCGGATCCATGATCACCATCGCGCAGGACCTCGAGGAGGCCGAGATCCTCTTCGGCGTACTGGAACACGGGTCGGACGGGGTGATGATGGCCCCGAAGAAGGTCGGGGACGCCGCCGAGCTCAAGAGGATCGCGGAGGCCGGTATCCCCAACCTCAACCTGACCGAGCTGCGCGTCGTCGAGACCAGCCACATCGGTATGGGCGAGCGGGCCTGCGTGGACACCACCACACACTTCGGGGAGGACGAGGGGATCCTCGTCGGTTCTCACTCCAAGGGCATGATCCTGTGCGTCAGTGAGACCCACCCGCTGCCGTACATGCCCACCCGGCCGTTCCGGGTCAACGCCGGTGCCATCCACTCCTACACCCTCGGCAAGGACGAGCGGACCAACTACCTGAGCGAGCTGAGGACGGGCAGCAAGCTCACCGCCGTCGACATCAAGGGCAACACCCGTCTGGTGACCGTCGGACGGGTGAAGATAGAGACGCGTCCGCTCATCTCCATCGACGCCGAGGCCCCGGACGGCCGGCGCGTCAACCTGATCCTCCAGGACGACTGGCACGTCCGGGTGCTCGGCCCCGGCGGTGCCGTGCTCAACAGCACCGAGCTGAAGCCGGGTGACACGGTCCTCGGATACCTGCCCACCGAGGACCGCCACGTCGGCTACCCGATCAACGAGTTCTGCCTGGAGAAGTAGGCCCGAGCGGCGGTACCACCCCCTCCGCCCGCTCCTGTGCACCGGCCCCGTCGCCCCGTACTCCCCCGGCGGCGGGGCCGGTCTTCGGCGTGCGTGGCCACGAGGTAGTGACCGCGGGGACCAGGAGCACCGCGACGGCGCCTGCCAGGCCGCCCAGCGCGAACACCAGGAACCCCTGGCTCGCCAGGCCGTGGCCGACCAGTACCCCGCCCAGCCACGGGCTGACGACGGCCCCCAGCCGGCCGACGCCGGTGACCCAGCCGAGGCCGGCGGCCCGGTCGGCGGCCGGGTAGAAACGTCCCGCGACCGCGTAGACCATCGTGCTGGCACTGAAGAGCCAGACACCGGTGAAGGCGACGACCGCGTACGTGGCGCCCAGGGAGGGCGAGGTGGCGAGCAGCGCCAGTCCGGCCGCCGCCAGGACGAACCAGGAGGCCGCCACCCGGACCACACCGAAGCGGTCGGCGACCTGCCCCGCGACCAGCATGCCGATGATGCCTCCCGCGTTGATGACCATGAGCAGGCTGACCGATGTGGTCATGCCGTAGCCCGCGGAACGCATCAGCTGGGGCAGCCAGGTGGAGATCCCGTACACGAGCAGCAGCCCGCAGAAGGACGCCACCCACAGCAGCAGCGTCGCGAACCTGCGGTCAGGGGCCATCAGGGACCGCACCGCGCGCAGGCGCCCGGCGACTCCGGCGGCCGGGGTGTTCTCGGCCGTCGGAGCCGGGAGACCGTACCGCCGCGCGATCTCACGCGCCTCCTGGACGCGGCCCTTGCCGTAGAGGACACCAGGGGACTCCGGCAGGTACCGCAGCAGCAGCGGTACGGCGACGAGGGCCGGGAGCACCCCGACCGCGAAGGGCCAGCGCCAGCCGTGGTCGGGGGCGAGCAGCAGCCCGACCCCCGTGGCCGACATACCGCCCGCGTGGTAGGCGGTCATGAGCACGCCGGTGGCGAGGGCCATCCGGCGCGGCGGGGAGAACTCGGCCACGACGGAGAGGCAGATCGGCATCAGCCCGCCCAGGCCGAGACCGGCGAGGCACCGGCCCGCCGCGAACTGCGTGGGGTCGCCGGCCAGGGCGCAGACTCCGGACCCTGCCGAGAACAGCACGACGCACCAGACGAGGACGGCCCGTCTGCCGAGCCAGTCCGTGACGTTGCCCGCGACGAGGGCACCGACGAGCATGCCGAACGTCGTCCAGCTGCCGATGCTGCCCGCCATGGCGGCGTCCAGCCCAAAACTCGTGTCGTCGAGCATGTACGGCATGGTGGCGCCGTAGACCGTGACGTCGAAGCCGTCGAAGAAGACGACGAGCCAGCACAGAGCGATTACCGCGTACACAGGAATCCTTCCGGGTCGGGGCTGCGGGTCCCCCGACACGGCGGCGCCGGACAACGGGAATCCGCTGTCCGGCGCCGCCGGGTGGGAGAGAGGGCCTAGGGGTCCGGGCCGACCGGGCTCACCGCCCTGGTCCGGCCGGACGGGAGCCCTACGCGTCGTAGGTGTAGAACTGCGTGTGGTCCAGGAGGTCGGCCGGGGTCTTCGTGTGCCACGGTCCGAGCGGGGTGTTGAGGTCGGGGACGTCCTGGGTGGGCACGACCGGGAGGTAGTGCGGCACGTCGGGGTGGCGCTCCTGCCACAGGGCCCAGCAGCGGTCGATCATGCAGTGGTTGAGGAAGAACACCGGGTCGTTGGGCGAGCCGATGTACATCATGTGTCCGCCGGTCCACACGTGCGCCGCTCCGTGCAGCTTGCCCACCTGCGCCTCCCAGGCGAACTTGGTGTAGCCCTCCAGGTGGTTGCGGAAGCTCTCGTAGGGCGGGGTGCCGCCCGAGGTGTGGTTCCAGGGCGGGCAGTCGTACACCGGGAGGTCGAGCGTCTGCTCCAGCTCCAGGGGCGTCGGCAGGTTCGGGGTGAGCGTGCCGAAGTCCCGGACCAGGTAGTCGCGGTCGTCGTGGGTGTAGTGCCCGTTGAGCGCCGGGTGCTCCGGGCCCTCCGGGATCACGCTGATGTTCAGCTTCCAGCCGTTGTCACGGGCGAAGGGGCCGGTCATCACCCGTCGGTCGCCGGGCCTCCCGTTGCCGCCCATGAAGTTCTCGTCCCACAGCGGGGAGTCCTCACCGTGGTCGACCGTCCAGTCCCAGTACGGGAGGGTGACCCGGCGGTCGACCTGCTGCAGGGCCTGTTCGAACTTCAGCAGGTACTGCCGGTGCCAGGGCAGGAAGCCGGGATTGACGTGCCCGAGCCGCTTGCCGGTCTCCTTGTCGAGGTAGTCCGTGGAGTTGACCCGTATGTGGAGGTCGACGAATCTGTCGTAGATGCCGCGTCTCTTGATCTCGCGCACCGCGTGGACGAAGCGGCGCTTCTCCTCGGCCGTCATGTCGAGGTGGTTCTTGCGTACGTGGACCATGGCAGGGCTTTCCTTCGCTCCGGGGCCGGAATCAGAGGTGGGTGACGTGGGTGCCGTGAGCGCTCGGCAGCAGTGCGGCACCGCGCAGTTCCTCGACGGCTCGCCGGGCGGCGTCCAGCGGCGTGGGCGCCATCGCGTAGTGGCACATCGAGCTGAGGTAGGCGTCGTCGGCGAACTTCATGAGGTGCAACGGCTGGTCGTCGATGTAGACGCCACCGCCCGCGGCCTCGCCGGCGACCCGTATGGTGCGACCGAGATAGCGCTCGGTGTACTGCCCGGCCGCCGTGTCGCCGGGCGCGGCGGCGGCCGTCCCGCCGTCCTCTCCGCTCATCAGGGGTACGGCGGCCGCTGCGGCGACGAGCGCTGCACCTGTAGTGGCCATGACCATTTCACGCCTGTTCATGGGCATGCGGGGGCATTCCTCTCACGCGGGTTTCGACGGTGGCGGGCGGCTTCAGCCCTGCGCCACCAGACCTTTGGGTTCGAGCAGGAACTGGGTGTAGTTGTCGTCGTGCGGGATGCCGGGGACGGCGGTCCAGGGCAGCACGCGGCCGCGCGTCACCTTGCGGACGCTCGGCTCCCTCAGCGCGGCCTCCACCAGCTCCTCCCGGTCGGTGAGCAGGTTGAGGACGAGCGAGTCACGCAGCGGGGCCACTCCGTCGGCTTCCGACCACGGAGCCACCACGACGAAGGGGAAGGGGAGTTCCGTACCCAGAGCCGGGTGGCCGGCACTGTCCACCGACAGCACCACGGGGCGCAGCAGAAACGATCCGTCTTCCAGTTCCACCACGGTCTCCTCCTCTCCGGCCCGCGCGCTGTGATCGGTCAGCGCGGCACGGAGGACGGCCACCTGCTCGCGCAGCTGAGCGGCACGGGCCCGGTTCACCACCAGGAGCGTGGCCCCCTCGTCGCTGGCGGGCAGCGAGGGCAGGCGGCCCAGCCGTTCCGCGAGCCGGTCGGCGACCTCGCCGACCGGCCCGGTGGTCAGGACGGCCGAGAGATTGGTGCACCGGGTGCCGCCGTCGAAGGAGGCGGACAGGGCCAGGTGGTCCATCACGGCGTCGTCCGCAGGCACGTCCAGCAGCGCCTTGGTGCGCCCCGGCCCCCGAACGGCCACCGACTCCCTCTGGTGCCAGGTGGCGACGGCCTTCTCGCCGCCGTAGATGATGCCGCGGTCGGCCTCGCGCAGCAGGAACTCGCCCACCTCCCGCGAGCACGGCAGGAAGGCCGCCTTCGTCGGCGGCAGGCCCGCGGCCACCAGGGCGGCCAGCAGCCGCGCGGGCGTGAAGGGGTCACGGCTGCCCGGCTTGACCAGCACGTTGTATCCGTGGAACAGCGCCTGCACCCAGGAGATGTTGGGCACGGGGTGGTTACTGGCCATCACCGCGGCGAAGACCTTCCCCCGGGGCACCCAGCGCGTGTCGAATCCCTCGCCGAAGCCGGTGGCGGGGAGCTCGGCCGCGGTGGTGGCCGGGAGTTCCTCCATCTCCTCGACCAGGTCCCTGACCGCCTGGCCGACGGCCGACGACGTCAGGCCGGTGGCCTGGCAGACCCGGTCCACGTAGTCCTGCGGGCTCTCGCCGTCGAGGGTCGCGACGGCGAACAGCCGGGCCGCCTCCGTGAACACCGCAGGATCGGGCGCCCGGCCGTCCGCGTGGCCGCGGATCTCGTTGAGCGCCGCGAGGGCGAGCAGGCGCGGGGCGGTCCCGATGTCGGCGAGGTCGCCCCCGAGGACGCTGGGCAGGGCGGTGCGGTCGGAACTGGGTACGCTCCGGCCGCAGACGCGGGGGTCGAGGGAGAGGGGCGCGCGCGTGGCCGTGCTCATCAGTAGACCCCCTCGATGATCGTCACGTCGTCGAGGCTGCGGTAGGTCTGCACGTCGGCGAGTCCGTCGACGGGCGAACCCGGTACGGGTTCGACCCGTACGGCGGTGTCGCGTTCCAGGATGTTCGGCAGGAACATCTCCTCGGCGACCAGGTGCAGCCGGACCCGTCCGCGCTCGCCGTAGGCCACCGGTTCGCCGTCGTCGTCCACCAGTTGGAGCCGGGTGGTGTCCGGGAAGGGTTCGAAGACGCAGGGGTGGGTGTCACCGGGGCGCGCCGCCCGCTGCGGGGCGACGCCCATCAGGCTGTTGCCGTAGACGCCGACCACGCTCGCCGTCGGGAAGAACACCTCGCTGAGCTGGCGCAGGCTCTCCCCGCTGATGGAGGTCCCGGCCCAGATGATCGCCCGGATCCGGGTGCGCACCAGCTCGTACAGACGAGGTCGGGCGCAGATGGCTTCGAGCAGGGGCGGGGTGGTGTTCAGGACGGTGACGTCCTGCGACTCCAGGATCGTCTCCGCCTGGTCCAGCAGGTGCTGCACGTACTCGTCGGCGTCCGCGGCGCGGCCCTGGGACAGCAGCCGCTTCACCCAGCGGGGGTCGAGGTCCACGGTGTAGAAGATGCCGCCGCCGAGCGCGGCGTACCGGGCGGTGTCGAACCCGATGACGTGCGGGCCGCTCGGGCCGAGGTGGAGCCAGTTGCCGTGCGGCGGCACACCGTTCGCGAGGAGCCGCTCGCGTCCCCACACGGTCATGAGCGAGCGGTAGGCGCTGTCCACGACGCGTTTGGGTGAACCGGTCGTGCCGCCCGAGTCGTAGACCCGGAACGGGCGGTCCGCCAGCCCGGCGGGGATCAGGTCCTGGGCGGGGACGGAGCGCAGTTCGGAGCTGACGTCCGGAAAGCGCGTCAGGTCACTCAGGGTCTGCACTTCGGTGAGGGGGTCGAAACCGAGGCCGGACAGCTTCCCGAGCCAGAACGGGGAACCGGTGTCGGCCCCGAAGTGCCACCCCATCAGCTTGCGTATGTGACTGTCGAAACCGGGATCGGTCATCTGCGTCATGGCTGCCTTCTGCTCTCCTGGTCACGGGGCAACGGCGGTGGGGTTCATGGTGCGGGCGGTGGCTATCGAGCTCGTATCGCCCGCGTTTCGTGGTCCCGGCCGCACAGGCCGGAGTGCCGGGCTCCGTGAGCCCGGCACTCGTGGGACGCACGGTCGCGCTACCGCTCGCGCGTGGTCAGTGTGAACGCGACCAAGGCCGCGACCAGCGGAAAGACCGCGATCACACCCAGGGAGACGGAGAGCGACACGGACTTCGCCAGGGCGCCCGCGGTCGCACTGCCGACCCCTCCGCCGACGAAGAAGGTGAGATTGAGCAGGCCCATGGCTCCGGCCCGCCGCGCCGGTTCGATGTGCGCCGACATCAGGGCGGTGGTGAAGACCTGGGTCACCGAGAACGCGGCGAAGCCGAGCGAGGCGCCGAGGATCAGCACGACGACGTCGGGGCCGGCCAGTGCCCCGCCGAGGGCCGCCGCGAAGGCGACGCCGACGGCGCCCAGGAGGCGGTTGCCCCGGTCGCCCGCCGTGAGCTTGCCGGCCAGGCGGGAGAGGACCGCGCCGACCACGGCACCGGGCAGCAGCCAGACACCGACGGACAGGACGCTCCAGTCGTGTTCGCGGACGAGGAGCTGCGGCACGGCGTACATCGCGGCGAACAGTCCGCCGTAGACGCCGATTCCGACGACTGCGGCCCGCACGAAGACGCCGTCGGTGACGAGCGCGCGCGGGACGAAGGAGGTCTCGCTGGTGCGGACGCGCAGGACGAGGGCCGCCGCCGCCAGGAGGAACACGACCGCGGTTCCGATCACCAGCGGGGTGCCCAGCGCGAGCGCCGACGACTGGATGAGTACGAGGAACGACATGGCGGTCAGCGTCAGGAGCGTCACGCCCGGCAGGTCCATGGGCCTGCCGGAGCCCTTGCGGGCGGGGGCTGCCGCCAGGCAGAGCGGAACGACGAGCAGGGAGAGCGCGGGCAGGACCAGCGCGATCCGCCAGCTCACCCACTCGGTGAGAACGCCTCCCGCGAGGGTGGCGCCGGCCGAGAAGACCGCCATGGTCGCACCGAAGCCGGCCAGGGTCGCGGGCCTCCGGTCCGGGGGCACGGAGGCCGTGAGGGCCATGGCGCAGGCGGCCATGGCCCCCGACCCAGCGGCCTGCACGAAACGGCCCGCCACCAGGACGCCGAGGTTGGGCGCGACGAGACAGACCACGGCGCCGACGGCCAGCACCAGCGATCCGAACAGGAGGGCGGCGCGTACTCCGCGGGTGTCGGCCAGGCGCCCGAACACGGCGGTTCCGACACCGAGCGCGAGCGCGTGAGCGGTCAGGACCCAGGCCGTGGCGGTGGGCGAGGCGTGCAGAGCGGTCGCCACGTCGGGCAGGGCGACCCCGGCGGCGGTGACTCCGAAGACGACGGGGCCGAAGAGCGCACCGTAGCGCAGTCCGGCCGAGCGGGCGCCCGGGGACGGGAGGGGGGTGGTGGCCGCGTTCGACGCGACCTCGTGAGTGGTCACAGAAGCTCCAAGTTTTGATGGGTGCATGCCAATACGATCGACCCGGTGCCCGGACGGCGTGGCCGGAGCGCTTCCGCCGGGACCGGGCCGGCCGGCGGACCGCCGGGCCGTCGTGATCCGGGATCCGAAGGCCCTACGGCACGGGGACGATGTTGTGGTTGAGCCGGAAGATGTTCCCGGGGTCGTACGCGGCCTTGATCCGGGACAGCCTCGTCAGGGTCTCCGTGTCGAAACACTCGGCCGTGGCGTCCGCCGTGTCGGACCCCGCCAGGAAGTTCAGGTAGCGGCGGCCGGTGCCCCACGGCTCCATCGGACCGAGGACCGTGTCGGCCGACCCCGGGGGCGACAGCGTGGAGAGTGTGTACGCGCCCTCCCGGACACCGACCGCGTTGGGTACGCCGGCCGGCCGGCCGAGCGCGCCACCCAGCTGGCGCAGTTCCACCATCAGGTCGCCGCAGTCCGAACCGGGGCCGGCCACCCGCAGGAGCGTGGCCAGCGCCTCGGAGTCCAACTCCCGCAATACGATGTTGCGTTCGTGGTACGGCAGTGGGTGGGTCGGGTCCTGATGGATGTCGGCGACCGCCGTGTACGGCATCTCGCCGACCGAGTCCTCCATGGCCGTCCCGCACTCGCGCAACGGCCCGACGAGCCGCTCGCCCTCCTCGGCGGGGCCCGTGTAGGCGATCCGCACGTGCGCGGCGACCCTTCCGCGGAGGAACCGGGGCACATCCGGCACGTCGGGGAGCCGCAGGAGCGCGACGGAGGAGGTCATCTCCTCCGGCACGGTCGCGGACCACCGGCGCCAGGTGTCCAGGACCTGGACGGCCTGCTCACCGGGGAAGTAGAGGCCACCGCCGTACAGCCTGCGCACCGGCATCAGCGAGAACCAGATGCCGGTGACGATGCCGAAGTTGCCCTTGCCCCCGCGCAGCGCCCAGAAGAGGTCCGGGTGCTCGTCCCGGGAGACCATCCGGACGTCTCCGTCGGCCGTGACGAGCTCGATGCGTGTCACGTGGTCCGCCGCGTACCCGAACTGGCGCCCCAGCGGCCCGAGTCCGCCGCCCAGGGTGTAGCCGACCACCCCGACGAGCGGGGAAGATCCGTTGAGCGGGGCCAGTCCGTGTACCGCCGCGGCGGAGATGACCTGATGCCACTGGGCCCCGGCCTCCGCGTAGGCGGTGCGTGTGAGTGGCTCGACGACGACCGTGTTCATCCGGCGGGTGGAGACCAGGACCCCTCCCCGTGCGGGCGCCGCCGTCCCGTGGCCGGTGGCCTGGACCGCGACCGGGAGCCCCTGCTCCGAGGCGAAGGACACCGCGGCACACACGTCGGCCGTGGCTCCGGCGGCGACGATCACGTCCGGCCGGTGCTCGGCCAGCCGGTTGAAACCCGCGGTCTCCCGCTCGTACCCGGCGTCGTCGGGCGTGAAGACCTCACCCTTCAGCCGCGAGACGAGTCCGTCCAGAGCGGCCGTCGTGATCCCGAGCTGTCCCGGTCGTTCCGACATGATCAAGTCCTTCCTCGATACCACCGGCGGGTCCAAGGGGGTGCGGCGGTGATGAAGGACAGTGTTCTGCTCGGCCGGAGCCCCTCCCATCCCCCGCTTAGGGGGTATGGGAGGGACCTCACCCCTTCCGGTGGGGCCCGGCGGCGGCCCTCACCGGTCGGCGGGGGCCGGGTCGCCGAGCACCGTGGTCATGGGCGTCGGGTCGCCCAGCACCGTCGTCCGGCCGTGGCGTAGGTGTGCGGCCCGCAACTCCGCTATCTCCCGCTCCAGATGGGCGATGCGGTCCTGGGGCTCATGGGTCTGCGCGTAAGGGCCGGCCAGGAGCCCCGACTGCGGGAGAACCGTCGACGCGTCCCCGGCCGCGCTTCCGTCCAGGATCATCCGCTCCATACGGCGCAGCCGTTCACCCGGTTCCAGGCCCAGTTCCCGCGCCAGCCTCCGCCGGGTGTCCCGGTAGACGCTCAGCGCCTCGGCGGTCCGTCCGCACCGGTACAACGCCAGCATCAGCTGGGCGCACAGGGACTCCATGAACGGGTTCTCCGTCACATGACGGGCCAGTTCGCCGAGCACCTGCCGGTGGCGCCCGAGCGCCAGTTCGAGCTCGAAGCGGTCCTCGATCGCGGAGAGCCGGTCCTCGTTGACCTTGAGGGCCACGGTCTCCAGGAGTTCACTGCCGAGTCCCACCCCCACCGGGCCCTGCCACAGCTGCAGCGCCTGCTGGAACAGGGTCAGCGCGCGCTCCGGGGACGCGGATCTCGCCTCGGCTCTCGCCCGGCAGAGGAGGTCCTCGAAGTGGGCGAGATCGATATGGGACCGTGGCACCCGTATGAGGTACCCCGAGGGGTGGGTCTCGATGAAAGCGGCGACACCCGCGGCGGACAGGAGTCTGCGCAGCCCTGACACGCATATCCGTAACTGGCTCCGGACCGTCGCGGGAGGCGCTTCTCGCCAGACCGCCTCGATCAACCGGTCCGTACCGATGACCCGGTTCGCTTCCAGCAGCAACAGGGTCAGCAGGACACGCTGCCTGTTGCCGCCCAGCCGCACCGGCCCGTGTACCCCGTGGACGGTGAGCGGTCCGAGAATGAAGAACTGATGATGTGTGGACATGGGTGACGCCTTCCTGAAATTCGACGGGATCTCCGGAAATCACCAACTGGGCATGAACTTGAAGCTCCAGCTCTCACTGAGTCCGAGTCGCTCACCCACCTCCTGCCCCAAGCGCCCCATGCCTTCCAGGATCCAGGCGTTGTCGAGGCCGCCGGCGTCGAAGGCGCGCACCCCCGAGCGGTCGAAGAGTTCCACCACGACCACCTTGGCCCGGTCGTCGTCGGACGCCACGAACACGTCCACCGGGTGCCCCTCCGTGGCGCCCCGGTGCAGTGCCCCGGCATCCGCCGTCGTGAGCGCCTTGACCCACCGGGCCTCCGGCGCGATACACACCAGCTGGCGTACGGCACTCGACACCGGATCGGTCCGCTCCGGAACACTCAGGTCCACGACCGCCCTGCCCCTCAGCACGTGGGGCTGGCGCCGGGCCAGCTCCAGCGATTCGGGCAGCCGGAGCGCCAGGAACACGACTTCGGACCGGAGCGCGGCGGCCATCGTGGTGGCCAGTACGCATCCGGGCGCGCCCGCCGACGCCTCGGCCGCCACTCTCCGGGCCCGTGCGACGCTGCGGTCGGCCAGCAGGACCGCCGTGCCCGTCAGTGCTACGCGCCGCGCGACCGCAAGACCCATCATTCCCGCTCCGATGATCCCAATCCGCATAACTCCACAGTTGCGGGATACGCCCGCGGTTCCCATCCCGCAATCAAGGGGGACAGCGGCTCGAAGACGATCCCCCTCAGGTGGGGGGTTGGACGGATCCGCCGGAACTGGGACAGTCAGGGGATGACCAGTCCGACTCTCTCCCGAATCGCCATCGGCCGGGCGGAACTGCTCTCCCGGTCCGCGAAGGCCACCGACGCACTCGGCATGTTCGCCGAGGCCTCGGCCCAGCTGCGACGCCTCATGCCGTACGACGCGGCCGTCTGGCGCGTCACCGACCCGGTGACCGGCATGATGACCGCGCCGATCCGGGCGGAGAACCTCGACGAGAGCGGCTGCGCCGTCTACTGGGAGTCCGAACTCTTCACCGAGAACGTCAACCTCTTCCGTGATCTGGCCCGGGCGCCGGTACCGGTCGCCGGGCTGCGTCAGACCACCGGCGACCTGCCGGCACGCAGCACGCTCTACCAGTCCTTCATGCGCCCGCGCGGGCTCCAGGACGAACTGCGCGCCGTCCTGCGTGTCGGGGATCGTCCTCAGGGTCACATCAGTCTGTTCAGGGCCCGGGGCCGTGCCGCTTTCGACGCCGCCGACACCCAGTTGATCGCGTCGCTGCTCACTCCGCTCGCCAAGCGGCTGCGCTCGTTCGCGGAGCCCGTCACGCACCCGCTGCCGGACTCCCCGCACGGCCCCGGCCTGCTTCTCTTCAGCCCGCAGGGCCGGCTCCTGTCGGTCAACGACGACGCGCTGGCCTACCTCGAAAGCCTCCCCGAGGGCCCTGCGGTGCCGTCCCCCCAGGGGATCCGGGTGCCCGCCTGGGTGCAGACGATCGCGATGAAGGCCCGTGCCGTCGCCGAGGAGAGGGACCGGGGGCACGCCCGGGCGCGGGTACGGAACCGGGCGGGCCGATGGCTGGTGTGTCACGCTTCCTGCCTGCGGGAAGCCGATGGCAGGCTGGGTGCCGCCGCGGTGGTGATCGAGCCCGCGAAGGCGTCGGAGATCGTTCCTCTCGTCGTGGACGCGTACGAACTCACCGACCGGGAGACCGAAGTGACCCAGTACATCGCCCGCGGCCTGCCCACCGGCGAGATCGCCGCGCAGCTCCACCTATCGCCGCACACGGTCCGGGACCACATCAAGGCCGTCTTCGAGAAGGTCTCCGTGTCCAGCCGCGGTGAACTGGTGGGAAAGCTGTTCACCGAGTACTACGCACCGATGTCCGAGCGGGGCATCGTGCGGGTGCACAACGACTGAGCCCCGGACGCCACCCGGCCTCCGGGCAGCCGGACGCGGCCCGACCCCCCGCTCCGCTCCCGGCCCCCGGGAGACCCACGACAGCACCGACACGTCTCTCCCCCCTCCCGCCGGTCCATGGACCGGCGGAGCCCGAGGGGCACCATACCGCCGTCCGCGACCACCTCGTCGTCGCGGAGTGGGATCAGGCCATCACTCTGTGCTTCAACTATTTCGGCCGCCGGCACCCGGGGAAGAGCCGGTGCTTCCGGCTCCGCGAGCCACGTTCACTTCACTCCCCCTCCGGAGCGTGCGGAGCCGTCGAAGGCGTCACCGCCGGCCGCTCCCGCCCTCCGTCGTGGCCTGACGCCACCACGGCGATCAGCCCGAGGACGACGGCCCCGGCGGCGACCCGTCCCGCCGCCCGGAGCGTCCACCTGGGCAGCGACCGGCCCCCCTGCCCCCACCCCGCCCGGGTCAGCCGTTCGGCCCGCCGGGCCGGCCGCGTCAGACGCAGCACCAGCAGGACGGCGACCGGCAGTTGCAGCAGCCACAGCACCGTGCGCGGCCACTCGCCGTACCAGACGTTGGTGCCGTACAACAGCGTGTGCCACACGGACAGCACGTACACGACGATCACGAAGCGGTGCAGCCGGCGCCAGGTGTTGGCGCCGATGCGGTGCCGTACGTAGAACAGCAGGCCGAGCGGGACCGCGAGGTACAGGGCGCCCTGTCCGATCGGAATGGCGATCTGACCGGTTCCCGAGTCGTACCAGCCCGGCACGAACGAGTCCGCGAAACCCACCCACAGGCGCTCGGCCCACGCCAGTTCGACTTCGTACCGGACGAGTTCGGCCGCGAACATCAGCGCGTGCGCGAACATCAGCGCCATGGTGGTCAGGCTGGTGGTGCGGTGCCAGCGCTCCAGGACCTGCGGGGAGCCCGGCAGCCAGGCGGGGCGCTGCCCCGACAACAGCAGGCCGAGCATGACCGTGCCCCACGCCCACAACAACGCCGACCAGCCGAACGCCTGACTCAGCAGGTACATCCAGTACGTACCGGCGTCGGCCATGAACGGCATGACCGCCACCGTCGCCGAGTCACCTGACTCCACGCGCACGTACAGGAAGACGAACACCGCCGCCGTGACGGCGACCGCGGCACCCGCCTCGGGCAGCACGGCCCGCAGGTCGGTGCGGAGGGTGACGCGGCCGGCGGCAGGCCGGTCGCGTGTGAGCTGCTCGGGCATTCCCTCGTCGTCCGACGTCGTCTCTGGCAGCATCCCTGGCCCTCCGACCGCCGGGGGGCGGTACGTGTGTGTCGTAGGAGAAACCAGTTTCGCCGGTGGAGCCGGAGACACCGAGGCTCATTCCGGCCAGAGCACCGGGACCGTCCCCGCACCGTGCCCGCCCAGGAGTGTTCTGTCCCCCGTGTGCCTCCGGCGAGGGAACCGGGAGGAAGGTCGCGTGATCCCTTCCCGCCCGCGCCCACCCGGAGCACCCCCACCGTCACCCAGGTACCAGCCGCATCAGGACAACCGTCCATGTGCCCCTGTCGCAGGGCTGAGCGCGCCCCTACTGTGGGGCGCGCAGTCGGTTCGCGCCTCCCGCCCGCCCGGGCATCCGGTGGCGCGACGCAAGAGGGAACCCGGTGGGAATCCGGGACTGTCCCGCAACGGTGAGTGGGAACGAGAGCCGTCATCAGCACCGGGCCCGTCCGGGGTCCGGGAGGCGACGGCTGACAGGTGCCCGCCGGATCTCCGGCGAGCGCGCCCACGAGTCCGGAGACCTGCCACTGCGCCCGTGCCTCGCACGGGCTGTGCACGGTGACCTCGAGGACTGGGTTGGCGGTACGGACGGTCGCACGGCACACCATGGCCGCGCCTCCTCCCCCGGTCTGTGTTCATGGCCCGGGACCAGGAGGTAAGCGACTTGCCGACCACGCGCACGACCGTCACCCGCGTCGGGAGCCCGGCCGCCCACTGCCGGCTCACCCGGGGGGAGCGGTGCTGAGTCTCGCCGGGGAACCCCGCGAGGCTCGGAGCGCGGCACCCTCCACCGTGTCCGGCGTCTGCCACGGCACCTTGGGCGAGCTGTACCAGGGCCCGCTGCGCGCGGTCACCGCGCCGGACATCGCCCTGGTGTCCTTTCCCGTGGACCGCCACTCCTGGGTCCACTTCACCCGGGGCACGGATCCGCCGGATCCGTCGGGTCTCGGGGACAAGGCCGCGACGGCGGCCCGCCTCTTCCTGGACCACTACCAGCTCACCCTGCCGACGGGTCTCTGGAGCACCCACTCCGACCTCCGGGTGGGTGTGGGGATGGCGAGTTCGACCGCCGACATCGTCGCCACGCTGCGCTGCCTGTTCCAGCTCTTCGCCCTTCCGTACGACCAGAAGGTGGTCCTCGCCGTCCTGGCGGCGATCGAGCGGTCCGACAGCGTGTTCCTCGACGAGTTCGCCCTCCACCTCAGCGGCCGGCACCGGGTGATCCGGCGCCTGGGCACGGCCCTCGGCTTCCACACCGCGTTCGTCACCGAGCCCGGAACGGTGGACACCGAGGCCGTCACCGCCTCACTGCTGGAGCACTACCGACGGCGCGGAGAGGAGTACGAACGGTGCCTGACCGATCTCCTCAAAGGCTTCGACTCCGCCGACCCGGCAGCCGTCGCCCGCGCTGCGACGGTCAGCGCCACGCTGTCCCAGGAGGTGCTTCCCAAGGCGGCCTTCGACAGTCTGCTCGCCCACCGCGAACGGTTCGGCGCGGACGGGATCTTCGTCGCCCACACCGGGTGCCTGATCGGCTACCTGTTCCCGCACCGCCTCGGTGCCCACCGCAAGTCCGAACTCTCCGCCTTCTTCCGTTCGCTCGGCTACCAGTGCTCATTCGTCCAAGGAGGATACGGATGATCCACCCCCATATCGCCGACGCCCTCAAGATGCCCGACCTCGTCCGGCTCACCGACCGTGTGATCCTGATCCGCTTCGAGTCGATGAAGATCTACTCGGCGCTGGCAGCCGTCCGGCACCTCCTCGACCGGGGCACCATCCGCCCCGGCCAGACCCTGATCGACAGTTCCAGCGGTATCTACGCCTACGCCCTCGCACTGGCCTGCCACCGGTACGGTCTGCGGTGCCACATCGTCGCGTCCACCACCGTGGACGCCACCACGCTCGCCCAGCTGGAGATCCTCGGCGCCGAGGTGGAACAGGTCAGGCCGTCGGAGGATCTGAAACTCGACCAGGAACTACGGGTACGCCGGGTGAAGGAGATCCTCGCCGACCGTCCCGACCGCCACTGGATGCGCCAGTACCACGACGACGTCCACTACCTCGGCTACCACGACGTCGCCGACCGGATAGCGGCGGCACTTCCCGGCCGGCCGCTGACCGTGGTCGGCGGCGTGGGGTCCGGCGCGTCGACCGGCGGGGTCGTGGAGCACCTGCGAAGGGCCGACCCCACGGTGCGTCTGGTGGGCGTACAGCCCTTCGGCAGCATCACCTTCGGCAGCCAGGACCACCACGACCCGGAGGCGATCATCGCCGGCATCGGGTCGTCGATCGTCTTCGACAACGTCCACCACCACCTCTACGACGGGGTGCACTGGATGGACTTCACCCACGCGATGTCCGGTGCCGTCGCCCTCCTGCGCGACCACGCGGTCTTCGCCGGGCTCTCCACCGGAGCCGGATACCTTGCGGCCTCCCACGAGGCGCGCCGCCATCCCGACCGGCTGCACCTGGTGATCGGCGCCGACACGGGCCACCGCTACGTGGAGCGGGTGTTCGCCCGGCACAAGGAGGCCCTCGATCTCCCGGTCCTGAAGCCCGTCGAGGTGGTGGGACCCGGGGAGATGACCATGCCCTGGTCCACCATGGCCTGGCAGCGCACCCCCGACCCCGCACACAGGAAGGAGCGGGCCGCGTGAGTGTGGTCTGCCTGGAGTCGCTCACCTTCGGACTCCGACACCTGGTAAGCGCCGCCGACGCGCTCGGCGAGCGGCTGCTGCTTCTGACACGCGATCCCTCGTACTACGCGTACGAGCTCGAGCGACTCCCCGACGGTGCCCTGGACGTCGTCACGACCGACACCTTCGACACGGAGGGCGTGGCCGACGTGCTGCGCGGGACACCCGGCCTCCGCGGCCTGATCAGTTCCACCGACACCTGGACACTGGTCGGCGCGCAGCTCACGGAGCGGCTGGGTCTGCCCGGACTCGATCCGGCCGTCCTGCGGCTGGCCCGGGACAAGGCCGCGGTGCGCGACCGGCTGTACGAGGCGGGGCTCACGCGCGGGCGGGCGGTGGATCCGGGCGCTTCCCCGGCGGAGCTGCGGGAGTCGCTGCTGAAGGAGGCCGGTCTGCCCGCCGTCGTCAAGGACACCGCAGGCACCGGGAGCCAGAACGTCTGGCTGGTGCGGGACGAAACCGAACTGGACGCCGTCCTGGCAGAGGCGGCGGGGCGGTCGCTCATGGGGCGGCTGTTCGCCGAACCGTACTTCGGCGGCCCGGTGTACAGCGCCGAGACCCTCTCCTGGCAGGGGCGGACCCGGCTGCTCGGAGTCTCCAGCCGCCTGATGTCACCGGAGCCGCGGTTCCGCGAGGAGATCACCGCGTTCCCCGTCGGCTTCCCCGACGAGCAGCGCGTCTCGCTGGAGAGATGGCTGGGTGACGTACTGGCCGCCATCGGGTACACCGACCGCTTCGCACACGTGGAGTTCGTGCTGACCGCCGCCGGCCCCGAGGTCGTCGAGGTGAATCCCCGGATCGGAGGTGCCCTCGTCGGCGAGGGGATGTGCCGGGCCCTGGGATACAACGTGTACGAGGCGATGATCGAGGCCGCGCTCGGCCGCCGCCCCCGTCTGATGGACGCGGCCCTGCCCGGAGGCCCGGCCGTGGCCTTCGTCCTGAGCTACCCCGACGCCCCTGGGGTGCTGACGGAGGTCGGCGGGCTCGACCGGCTGGCCGGACTGCCGGGGGCGCCGGCCTGGTATCCGGTCAAACGGGTCGGCGACCCCGTCGAGCACCTGTCCGACAGTCGTGGATACGCGGGCATCGTCTACGCGGAGGCCGAGACGGCCGAACTCGCCACGCACCGGGCGGTGGCCGCCGCCAACGCCGTACGGGTGCGCACCGAGCCGTTCGCCGGCCCGTCCGCCCCGCAGGCATCCGGTGGGTGAACGCGCGGGGCGCGGGCCGGGCCGGCGCTCCGGGCTGTCACCGCTCGACGGCCCGCTGCGCTTCCTGCTGCTCAGCTCGTTCCTGATCCCGCTCGGCAGCTTCATGATCCTGCCGTTCATGTCGGTCTTCCTGCACGAGCGGCTCGGGATGGGGCTCGGCACGGTCGGCGTCGTCCTCGCCGTGGCGTCACTGGTCCAGTTCTCCGGCGGGATCGCCGGTGGCGCGCTGGCCGACCGGATCGGGCTGCGCCGCACCATGCTCTGGGCTCTGATCGTCCGTACCGCCGGATTCGTCGGCTTCCTGCTGGCCCTGCGCTGGCCGCCGCTTGCCGTCGGAGCGCTCGTCCTGACGTGCTGCGGCGCGGCCCTGTACCTTCCGGCCAACAAGGCGTACCTGATCCACGGGGTGGAGGAGGACCGGCGCCCCGCATACCTGTCGGCGGGTAACGCGGCACTGAACGCGGGCATGGCGACGGGCCCGCTGATCGCCGGGCCGTTCGTACTGTCCTCACCCGGCTGGCTGTTCGTGGCGGTGACGGCACTCTTCGCCGTGGTGACAGCGGGCCACGCGCGGCTGCCGTCCACGCCCGGCGACCGGCCGTCCGTCGCCGGGACACCACGGCAGGGACTGCTGGCGGGCGTGGCACTCCTGCCGTTCGCCGCCAACGCCCTGGCTTTCTACCTCTATTTCCACTTCCAGCACTTCCTGGCGTTGTACGCCGTCGAGCAGGCGTCCAGCGCCTTCTACAGCCTGGTGCTGCTGCTCTGCTTCGCACTGGTGATCGTCGTACAGCCCCTGGCCTCCGGGGTGATCAGCCGAATGCCGTACGGCCTGGCCCTGGCGGTCGGCTTCGCGGGCCTGGCGGCCGGCCTGGCCGTGCTGTCCTTCGGCACCCGGCCTGCTCTGCTGGCGGGCGGCGCCCTGATCACCCTGGGCGACATCGTGCTGTTCCTGAGGAACGACCTGGAGGCACTGCACCGCAGTCGGCGCTCCGACGCCGTGATCTTCGGCCAGCAGCGGCTGGCAGCCGGTCTGGGTGCCTGCGCCAGCGGAGTGCTGGGCGGCCAGCTCTACGGCCTCGGTGAACGGGCCGGTGACACCGGCTCGTTCTGGCTGCTCGCCGCAGCACAGTGCCTGCTGCTTCCCCCCTTGCTGCTGACGCTGCGCCGTCGCGCGGCGCGGCCGCACCTCCCGCACGACCACGACGAAGGAGCACTGTCGCACCATGACACGGACCGGCGGATTCCAGGACGATGACTTCTGGACGGAATTCCACGACTTCCTGTTCACCGAACAACGTCACACCCAGGCCGAGGAGTTGCTCGACAGGTCCCCTCTGCTGTCCTTCCGGCCGGGTGCCCGGGTGCTCGACCTGTGCTGCGGCCCCGGGGTGTTCACGGTTCCGCTCGCCGCCCGCGGCTTCGACGTGACCGGTGTGGACCTGAGTCCGGCCATGCTGGAACGGGCGCGGAAGCGGTCGGCCGACGCGGGCGCGCCCATCACCTATGTGCGGGCTGACGCACGGTCGTACGCGCCACCGGCCGGCTTCGATGTCGTGCTCAACATGTTCACGTCCTTCGGGTACTTCGAGGACCCCGCCGACAACACTCAGGTGCTGCGGAACATGCACCGGTGCCTGGCGCCCGGAGGAACACTCCTCCTGGATCTCGCGGGCAAGGAACTGCTGGCCCGCAAGGTCACCCCGCCGAAGGTGGTACGGCGGGGTGACGACCTGCTCGTACAGACCGACACGGTGCTGGACGACTGGGCGCGGCTGCGGAGCGACTGGGTGCTCGTCCGGGGAGACCAGGTGACGCGGGCCGCTCTGGTGTGGTTCGTCTACAGCGCCGTGGAGTTGCGCCGGATGGCGGAGGACGCGGGGTTCAGCCGCGTGGAGGTCTTCGGCGGCTTCGACGGCCGCCCCTACGACCAGGATGCCGAGCGGCTGATCGTCCGGGCGACGCGTGCACGGTGACCGGGATGGGGGTGTGGCGGCCCGCCGCACCCCCTTCCCGGGTCCCGCCTCCGCGGAACGTACTATCACCGGGTCATCGCCGCGACGGGAGACAGGAAGCCGGTGCGAATCCGGCACGGTCCCGCCACTGTGACTGGGGAGTACGGCCCTTCGGCATGCCACCGCGCGCTGCGTGGGACGGCGGGAGGACGTCGATCCAGGAGTCAGGACACTGGCCTGTCGCGGGCCCGATCCGAGGAGCGCGGACTCCCCAGGAGGCTTCACGTGTACAACGGCATGTCCCATTCCCCCCAGGTCTCCTCCCTCCGTCGGGCGCGCACGCTGCGCGCCACGGCAGCGGCGGCCGCGTTGGCCGCGGTCCTGCTGACCGCGGGCTGCGGCTCCTCCGGAGGGACCACGCGCGGTCCCGAGGCCGCGGCTGCGCCGATCGAGGGCTTTCCCGTCACCGTCGACAACTGCGGGGTGAAGACGACGTACGAGGAGCCGCCGGCGCGGGTGGTCACCGTCCACCAGCACCCCGCGGAGCTGATGCTCGCCCTCGGGTTGAGGTCCCGCATGGTCGGCACGGCGTTCCCCGACTCGGCGGTCCTCCCCGAGCTGAAGCAGGACTTCGAAGCGGTACCGGAACTGGCGGAGAGGGAACCGTCGTTCGAAACCGTCCTGGACGCCGAACCCGATCTCGTCTACGGCGGTTACGGCAGCGCGTTCGACGAGAAGGAGGGCCGCTCACGCGAGGCGTTCGCCGGCGCGGGCATCAACACCTACCTCAACCGCGAGTACTGCGGGAAGAAGCAGGTGACGATGGAGGACACCTACGAGGAGATCCGGACCATCGGCAGGATCTTCGGAGTCCCCGGACGGGCCGAGGAGCTGGTGTCCGGTCTCCGGGGTGACGTCGACCGGGCCGCCTCCGCCGTCGGGGACGAACCGGAGGTGCCCGTCTTCGTCTACGACAGCGGTGACAAGAGCGCCTTCACGGCGGGCGGGAAGAGCCTCGGCACCGAGCTGATCCGGCTGGCCGGCGGCAGGAACGTCTTCGCGGACCTCGACGACGTCTTCGGTGACGTCTCCTGGGAGCAGGTCGTCGACCGCAGGCCGGAGGTCATCGCGATCTACGACTACGCGGGTGCCGGAAGCGTCGGGCAGAAGAAGAAGTTCCTGCTGTCCCAGCCGGCCCTCGCCGACGTACCCGCGGTGAAGAACGAGCGCTTCGTCGTGCTGCCACTGACCGCGACCCTGGTCGGCATCCGGTCGGCGTACGCGGTGGGGGACCTGGCGGGCGCACTGCACCCCGGGAGCTTCCGGTGACGTCCCCGGCGACGGACACCCCCCTGGACCCGGCCGCCCGGCATCAGCCCTTCGACGCCGGGCGGCAGGGTCCGGGAACTCCGACCGCCGCTCTGGTGATCCTCACCGTGCTCCTGCTCGCCTCGGTCACCGCCGGCCTCGCGATCGGCTCCGTGCACGTGCCGCCCGGCCAGGTGTGGGGCATCGTGACGCACGCGGTGGGCGCGGACCCGTCGGAGCCCGACTGGTCACGGGCCCGGGAGACGATCGTCCTGGACGTACGCGCACCACGTGTTCTGCTCGGTGCCGTGACCGGTGCCGGGCTCGCGGTGGTGGGGACCGCCATGCAGGCCCTGATACGCAACCCGCTCGCTGAGCCCTACCTCCTGGGTGTCTCCTCCGGGGCGTCCCTCGGCGCCGTCACGGTGATCGTGTTCGGGGTGACCCTGTTCGGGCCGGTCTCGTTGTCGGTCGCCGCGTTCGCCGGCGCGCTGGGGGCGCTGATCCTCGTCTACGCCACGGCCCGCACCGGCGGCCGCATCACCTCGGTCCGGCTCGTGCTCTCCGGCGTCGCCATCGCCGCCGTACTCACAGCGGTACTGGACCTGTTGCTCCTGACGACCGACCGGGGCAACGAGGCCCGTGCGGTGCTGGCCTGGACACTCGGCGGCCTGGGCGGAGTGAGCTGGGGCACCCTGTGGCTGCCGAGCACGGCCCTGCTGGTCGGCATCGCCGTCCTTCTCCTGCACGCCCGCAACCTGAACCTGCTCCTCGCGGGCGAGGAGGCCGCGACCACCATGGGACTGGACGTGGCCCGCTTCAGGGCCCGCATGTTCGTTCTGCTGTCCCTCGTCACGGGGGTACTGGTGGCGGCAGCCGGGCCGATCGGGTTCGTCGGCCTGATGGTTCCGCACACCGTACGGCTGTTCGTAGGCGGCGACCACCGCCGCGTACTGCCCACGGCCGCGCTCGGCGGGGCGGTGTTCCTCGTCTGGGCCGACATCGCGGCGCGCACCGTCGCCGCGCCGATGGAGATCCCGGTCGGCGTGCTGACCGCGCTGTGCGGTGGGCCGTTCTTCCTGTGGCTGATGCGACGCGACGCACGTCGGGCCGCCGGGGAGGGGGTGGCATGACCGCGGGCGAGCTGGCCGTCGACGGCCTGACTCTCACGGCCGGAGCCCGTCGACTGGTACGGGATGTCTCCTTGACCGCTCACCCGGGCGAGGTCATCGGCCTGGTCGGCCCCAACGGCAGTGGCAAGTCCAGCCTGTTGCGCGCGGTCTATCGCGTCCTGCGCCCCGCCGAGGGACGCGTCCGCCTCGACGGCGCCGATGCCTGGTCGCTGCCGGTGCGGCAGCTGGCCCGGAGTGTGGCAGCGGTGGTGCAGGAATCAGGCACCGACTTCGACCTGTCGGTCCGCGAGGTGGTCGCGATGGGACGCACGCCGCACAAGCGGCTGCTCTCCGGCGACACGGCGGAGGACGCCCGCCTGATCGAAGAGGCACTCGCCACGGTGCACGTCTCGGAGCTGGCCGGCCGGCCGTTCGACCGGCTCTCCGGTGGGGAACGGCAGCGTGTCCTCATCGCTCGCGCCCTCGCGCAGCGCCCTTCGCTCCTGGTGCTGGACGAACCGACCAACCACCTCGACATCCGCCACCAGCTGGACGTCCTCGGCGCGCTGCGGCGGCTGCCCGCCACGGTCCTGGTGGCCCTGCACGACCTCAACCTGGCCGCCTACTACTGCGACCGCCTCTACGTCCTGCGCGACGGCGAGGTGACGGCTTCGGGCCCGCCGGCCGAGGTGCTCACGCCCCGGCTGCTGGCCGAGGTGTACGGGGTGGCGAGCGAGGTCGCCGTCCACCCGCTCACGGGCGCCCCGCAGGTGACCTTCCTCCCGGGAGACACCGGGCACGGCCGGAGCCGCGACGGCGAGGACCGCTCGGCCGTACGCACCCCCGGGGCCGCCCGGGCGGGTGACTGACGCCACATCAGGCGACGTCGGTCCTGCCGACGCCGGGCGCCGGCCGGCTCAGAGCGTGCCGGCCCTCGGCCCGGCGGCGGCGACGGCGTCACGGCTCCCCTGGGGCCGGAACCTGCGGAGGGTCAGCAGCAGCCCGACGTTCAGGACGACCTCCCCGGCATTGCCGAGCACGGGCACCTGGGCAGCCGCTCCGGAGACCGCCACCATCACGGCGGCCGTGAGCGCCAGCCAGGCGAACCCGGTGTGCCGCCACAACACGATCCCGGTGGCGAGAACCACCAGTCCGGTGACGATGGCCGGTAGTGGGCCCGTCGGTGACGCCGCGTCGTTCACGTAGCGCAGGGTGTCCGCCCAGCGTTCAGCGCGCAGCGACAGCCCGAAGATGTCGTGGAGCGCGCCGGCCGCCATCAGAAGCACGGTCAGGCCGACGGCCGCGCCACGCACTCCCTTCCTCCGCGCCCAAGGCACCCCCGCGTGGTTCGCCGCCGCCAGCGACCAGAGCACGAGAAGGGGCGTCAGCAGGGCGTGCAGCGCGAAACGGGGGACGTTCAACCCCTGCAGCAGGGGCCCGGCTCCCGTCAGGCTCCCCACGGCGATCATGCCGTTGTCCCACACCAGCGCGGAGCACACCAGGGTCGGCACGGCGGCCAACAGGCTCGGCGACGCCCGCCAGTGGCGCCCTGCGGTTACGGCCAGGCCCAACTGCGCGGCCGCGAGCACCGCGAAGACCAGCGAGAACACTTTGCACTCCTCTCGTACCCAAGGTATTTCAATGATCAAGATACTTGGCGAGTGGGAGACTCATGGAGGCGGGGCGCTTCACGTTGCGTCGTCGGCCGCACGGAGTTCCCACGCAATCCGCATAGGCGTGGGGCAGGAGTCCTTCGGCACCCCGGCGACGACCGGACAGCGGTGCCGCGGCCCCCTTGAGCGCCCGTCGGCCCGGCCACCCTCCGAGGGCGGGCACTGCGGTCACTTCGGTCCGATGCCCCCAATGTGCCTGGCGGAACCGGGTGTTCGGGGCACGAAGAGGCCCGATACGCTTCGCGGAAGCTGATTCATCCAAGGAGTGGTGTATGTACGCCCAGGGGCGCCGAGCACAACGAAGCGCACAGACCGCCGGGCGGCCGGGGCCTGCGCGCGGACCGCGGCCGGGCACCCTTCCGCCGGGCCCCGAGGCGCTGCTCTCCCTCCAGCGCGCCGCGGGCAACGCGGCGGTCGTCAAGACCCACGGCCCCGTGGTCCAGCGGGTCGCTGTGACCGACCCACGCTCCAAGCAGTCCGTGGAGACCGACGGCCTCTCCCCCGAGCAGCGCGTCGCGCTCGCGACCCAGCTGCTGCGGGCCAAGAAGACCAAGGAGCTGGACCGCCTGCGCGCCGCGCACCCCGACGAGCGGGACAGCCTGTCCGAGCGGGCACTGCGCACCATCATGCCCCGCTACCGGGACGTCCACGCGGAATCCGAGGGCGACTCGGAGAGCGAGGACCCCAACGTCTTCTACCGCACGCTCCGCCCCGAGGAGCTGCCCCTGCGCAACGGGCTGCGCCCGCCGATCGGCAACGACGTCACCAAGTCCGCCGCCGACCACATCCGCGCCGGCAGCAGGGCGAAGGTCAAGTCGTCCTGGGTCTCCTTCACCCGCAGCCTCAAGACAGCCGCGGCCTGGGCCGCGGAGAACGAGTCACGCATCGCCAAGGTGAGGCTGCCCGACGGAGCCAGGGTCACCGAAGGCAGGGTCTACGACACCACCGACCCGGAGCAGCTGGCGGCCGTCTTCGGCAACAGCGGCGGCAGCGCGGAGAACTTCGCCAAGGCGTCCCAGGAGGTCGTGGTGAAGGGCGGGCTCGACGCGGAGGCCGTGCTCCGGGTCTTCAAGGCCAAGTACATCTCCCCCGAGCAGTACGAGCAGCACAAGGCCGGCTCCGCCACGGACTCCGACCTCTACGCCGTGGTGCGCACCCGCGCGAAGGTGACGGAGAGCAAGCAGAAGACGACGCCCAAGCCCATCGGCATCTACAGCCACCAGGAGACGGAACTCGCCGCCCCCAAGCGGAAGAACCGGGAGGGCACCCCGGAGAACGACGAGCGCGGCGCCCGCGCGCGGGTCGCCTCCTGAAATCCGCCGTCTCCTTCGGCTCGGGGCGTCGCCGACCGGCCGACTCCCGCTGTCGTACGGGACCGTCGATGGCGTCCGCCGGAGGGAGCGGCGCATCCGTGGGAGCAGGGGCGTGTCACCCACGGCGGGCCTATGTCCAGCGACCTAGTTGACGTTCCTCTCGGCGGATGACGTCGGAGCGCCTCCGGGGAGACATGCTCGAATACATGACCTTGTTCGAGCACGATTTCGTCGCGGCGGGTTCCGCCGAACAGCCCGAGGGTGACACGGGGCGGATGCTCCAGATGATGACGGGATACTGGGTCACCCAAGTGGTGCGCACTGCCGCCGAGTTGCGTATCGCCGACCACCTGCACGGCGACGGTGCCACCCCTGCGGAGGTCGCTGCTGCGGAGTCGTTGGACCCCGGATCGAGCTTCCGGTTCCTGCGGGCGTGTGCCTCCCTCGGCCTCGCCGCCTCCACCGACGGGAAGCGGTTCACCAGTACGCCCCTGCTCGACACCTTGCGCTCCGACGCCCCGGGTTCCCTGCGGGACCTGGCGCTGTGGGGCGGGGCCGAGTCTCACTGGCTGCCGTGGGGGCGGCTGGCGGACGCGATTCGCACCGGCGGCCCTCAGACCGAGGCCGCCCTCGGCGCACCCATCTTCGACTGGCTCGCCGCCGTCCCGGGAGAGTCCGAGATCTTCACCAACGCCATGACGGCCATGACCCGTGGCCTGGCCCGCACACTGGCGGACGTGATCGAGCTCGAAGGTGTCCGGGTCGCCGTGGACGTCGGTGGCGCAGGAGGAAACCTGGTCCAGACGCTCATGCGGCGGCATCCCGGACTGACCGGCGTGGTTCTCGACCTCCCGCACGTGGGCCCCGAGGCGGACGCCTCGGCGGCGAGCCTCGGCGTCACGGACCGGTTCACCTTCGTCGGCGGGGACTTCTTCGACGAGGTGCCGTCCGGAGACGTGCACCTGCTGAAGTTCGTCCTGCACGACTGGGACGACGACTCCTGTGTACGCATTCTGCGCAACTGCCGGAGAGCCCTCGATCCCGACGGACGCGTCCTGGTGATGGAGCTCCTCGTCGACAAGGTGGGCACGCCGGGCCTCGAGCCGCTGATGGACCTCAACATGATGGCACTGTCGACCGGACGGGAGCGCAGCCTCGAGGAGTTCGGCGACCTCTTCGAGCGAGCCGGACTGACGCTGACCACGACGACGTCATCCGGGTCCCGTGTCTCCGTCCTGACGCTCCGGCCGGCCTGACGCTCCGGCCGTCCTGACGGCCGGTCAGAACACCGCAGTTCGCCGGGATCGTAAGGACGAACAAGCAGCCTGGCACGTCGGAACCTTCAGGGAGTCGCCGCCCCCGACGGGCGGATCAGTCCGCTTTCGTAGGCGAAGATGGTCGCCTGAACGCGGTCCCGCAGGCTCAACTTGTTCAGTACCGCGCTCACATGGGCCTTCACCGTGCCCATGGCCAGCCCCAGGCGCTCGCCGATCTCCGTGTTGCTCAAGCCCGTGGCGACCAGAGCCATGATCTCGCGTTCGCGGTGGGTGAGTCTGTCCAGGGCTCCGCTGATCTCCGGAGCCACCGGGGCTCCGTGGGCGAAGGCCGCTATCAGACGTCCCGTGACCGCGGGTGCGAGGACCCCGTCACCGGAGACGACGACCCTGATCGCGGTCAGAAGGGCCTCCGGTTCGGAATCCTTGAGCAGGAAGCCGGAGGATCCGGCACGCAGAGCGTCGTAGACGTAGGCATCGAGGTCGAACGTGGTGAGCACAAGGACCTTGGTGCGACTGCTGTGGCGTGTGATCAGCCGGGTGGCCGTCAGCCCGTCCATGCCCGGCATGCGGATGTCCATCAGCACCAGGTCGGGGGTGAGTTCGGCTGCCATCGCTACTGCCGCGTCCCCGTCCGCGGCCTCGCCGACCACAGTCATGTCGGCTTCAGCCGCCAGAATCGCCGCGAAGCCGGCGCGAACGATCGCCTGATCATCCACGACCAGCACACGGATACCGATGGCCCGTCTCCTCTGCTCGCCCATGAGGGGCCCGATGCCCCGCCGCATTCTCCCATGGCCCGCCGCGAGCGGAGGCCGGCCGGCCGGGCGTACGCACCCACGGCCGCTGCTTCCGCCCGCCCGCCCAGACGGGTATCGCGCTGCCCGGCCCCTACGAGGAAGGGGCGCTCCGTGGAGTGACCCTCCGGGGGGCCGGCGGCGCCTTACCGGCATCCAGGCTCCCGAGCAGCTGACGCATCGCGGCCAGGGTCGCTCTCGTGGCTGCGGCGACGTCGTCCAGACTGCCCGCCTCCGCCGAGGAGATCACCAGAGTGGTCTGCCGGAGCACCTTCTCCTGCAGACCGCCGGCGACTCGCTGCCGCTCACTGTGGACAAGGTCCCTCGTACTCGACAACAGGCCTGTGAGCACCACGTCCTCGCGGACCAGCACCCGCCTGCGCCGCATGTGCATCAGCCACCCCGCCCACCACGCCGCCGTGAACAGCAGGCCGAGCCACAACAGCACCACGGCGAGAAGGAACAACAGGAGGACAGGGCCGGCCGGTTCCCCGAGCAGCGACCCGTCGGCGGCGAAGGCAGCCGTCATCGAGCCACCGAAGGAGAGGACCGCTGCGGGAACCGAGAGGTACGACAGCCGGTGACCGGGCGGATAGGTCACCTGTGTGGTCGAGGGCCGGCCATGCCGTCGGGCAGGCGTGGAAGCCGGTTTCAGGACGCGGCCGTAAGCCGCGACAGCGTAGACGGCCCCCAGCTCGGCCAGTCCGCCGCCCAGGAGACAGTTCGCGACGGACGGCGGCAGCGCGCCGGTCCCCAGCAGCGCCGGCCATACGAGGGTGGTGGCCGCGATCACGGCGAGGGCCGTCCAAGGGGCTCGCCGGCGCCACAGCAGCGGCAGCGCGTGAACGGTCGACAACAGCGTGAGCAGCAGCCAGACAGAGGTTCCGTGGCCGGCCTCCGCCACCTTCTCCAGGGCGTAGCCCGACGACGCCACGGCGACCGAGCCGAAGACCGCCCCGTCCGCGATCCGCTGCTCACGCGTGAAGTTGCGCCGTCGTCCCCTGGCCGGCCGCCGTGCGGACCGGGCATCGGGCAGTAGGGCCTCCACACGCCAGCCCCCGTCGGGGCGGGGCCCCGCGGACAGTTGCCCGCCGGTCGTTGCGGCACGCCGGCGCATTCCGTCCAGACCGCGGCCGGAGCCGATGCCCAGCTTGTCGCCGCTGATACCGCCGGGTGGCCTGCTGTTGTCGACGGTCAGGTGCAACGCTTCCCCGGCCCACTCCGCACGGACGCCGACGGAGGCACCCGGCGCGTAGCGCAGGGCATTGGTCAGAGCCTCCCGGATGATGCCGTGAGCAGCCTCCGCCGCCGGACCGGCGAGCTCGGCGGGGAGGGAGACGGAGACGGGCCGGCCCAGTCTGCCGAAGCCCGCGATCAGGCCCTCGATCGAAGCAGTCATCGACTGGGGAGCAGGCACCTCGTCCTCTCGCATGACTGCCACGAGCCGTCGTAGCGCCACCTGGGTCTCCCGCGCGGTGCGGCCGGCGAAGGTGAGAGCTTCCGTCGTCAGTTCGGGCCTGGTGCCACCGAGCCTGCGGGCGGCTTCCACGGACACCACGACAGAGGTGAGGTGGTGTGCGCTGATGTCGTGCAACTCGTGCGCGAGCCGGTTCCGTTCGGTGTCGACGGCCTGCCTCAGCTCCAGCTCAGCACCGGTCAGCCGCTCTTTCGTCACGCGCCGTTCCCGCAGCCAGTGCCGACGGCCGGCGCCGAGAGCGGAGGCAGGCAGGTACAGGCCGAGGGTGAGAAGCCAGTCGAAGGCGAGAGCGCTCCCCGATCCGTGCTGAGCGGTGTCCAGCAGGAGCTGCACGACGGCGGCGGCGACGGTCGCACCCACGCCGGTGATCCAGTCGCTCCGAGCGGTGACGGAGTAGAGCGCCGTCAGGACCGCCACAGTTGCCACCAGGTTCAACGTGTCGGGCGGTGCCAGGACCTGCACCAGTACGGACGACGCGAGAATCTGGCCGAGGGCGGGAAGCGGTGTCCGGTTCCGTCGTTCGAGCGCGTGCGTGGTGAGGGCCGTGGCGGTGAAAGCGGTGATCCACGTCGTGGGACCCGGGGGCTTTTCCAGCGTCGGGACGGCGACGAACCACAGAAGGAGCTGTGTCACCGCGAAGACGCCTGGCAGGAGCAGGCGCCGAGTCTTTCCCATCGGTACGAGTGTAGAGCCGTGCAGGGTGCCGGGCTTCGCGTCGGTCGGTCCGGAGGTCGCACCGGCCCTCTAGGTCTGTCGGCCTAGACGGCGTTCCTCCTGGTGGTAGACGCCGCAGCCCGATCGGGGCGAGACGATCAACACATGGATCGAACCGACGTCATCATCGCCCTGATCGCCCTTCTGGCGATCGTTGTCACGGCCAAGCCGCTCAAGCGCGGGCCGTTCTGGCTCATCGCCCTCCTGGCCGCATTCTCCTATCCCGTGGGCGGGAAACTGCTCGCGGCACTGGAATCGGCCACGGGCGCCGGCAGCACATGGGCCTCGTATGTCTTCACGGTCAGCGTGGGCCTCGTGTTCGCCGCACTCGGCTCGCAGGCAGTCCGGGTTATCAGGTCCTTCCGCGGCACACGCGCCGACCACCGGCAACACGACCAGGAAATCGACGCATGAGCACCCGCGCCTCTCATCGGCAACAACCCTCGGATCTGCGGAAGTACGCCCCACCACCACTCGTCGCGGGCCGCCGCCGTCCTGTCGTCGCTCGTCTTGCCGGCGCGGTCACCGCCACAGCCTGTGACTCTGCCGGCCACACCGAGACCCCCGACGCGATACCCGCGGTCCCCGCCGGCGTCAGCGGCCAGACACCGAACCGGACAGCATGTTCCGCGGACGACGGGTACTCCGATATCAATTCCGCCGTCTCAGTGGTGAACTGCACCGACCACACGGATCGCTTCGCACGACGTTCGGAAGCACCTTCCCGCATTTCGCTGGACATCTGCCGTCTTCGGTGACTCGATGGCCTGGCAACTGCTCGTGCACCGACCGGCCCGTAGCCGGCCACGGGCCCATCGTCGATGTGACCGCCGAGGGACTCTCCGGGCCGATCACGTGGACACCAGGTGCCCTCCGCCCTTCACGGCGTCCGCCGTGTCCAGCAGAGCGGGACCGCGGTCGACCGGATCCGGTGTAAAGCGCGGCCCGGTCATCGGGCCGAGGCTCATGGAGCGCGGCCATCGGCCGACCGTCACCGGCTTCCGTAGTCCTCGACCAGTTCGCCGATCAGAGCGAGGAGCGCGTCAGCCCGGTTCCGGTCCTCACGCTGGTCGCGCAGGCTGCGGTCGAGCTGCCGCAGGTCGGACACGGCGGACGGATCACGGCGCCGTACCGCGTCCAGCCACGGTGTGGTGACGAGGTCCATACACGTGGTGAACAGGAGCCGGGTGGACGGGGCGGGGGGAGCCGGGTCGGGGGCGGCGAACCCGGTGGTCACGTAACGGACCGGGTCGGTCAGGCTCCAGCCGACGACGGTCCCGTCCTGAACGAGGAGTGCCACGTCCGGGGCGATCCCGATGCGTGCCTCCAGCGGCTCGTCCAGGACCTCGATGTCACGCAGACAGGTCAGTACGGCGTCCTCCGGGGCACGGCAGAGTTCGGTGGTCACCTCCAGGCGGAAGTCCCGGACCTCTTGGGCGCGCAGTCCGCCCGGACGGACGGCGGGAGTGGCGGGAACGCGGGCACAGTCCTCGGTGTCGGCGGCCTCGTGGGGCAGGCGGAACCCGGCACCGACCAGTTCCCGGCCGTCCGGGTCGAAACGGAGTTCGTCGGGGTCGTCCCACAGCCACTCCTGGCTGCCGAAGGTGTCTCCGAGGGACTGTTGCCATTCCGTCACGTCCGTGTACTCCGCGACGCGCACACACTGGTTCCGGAAGTCGAAGCGCGGGGAGATGCGCAGGGCGCTGTCCGTCACCGTCGCCCTCCAGTTGCCGTCCAGGGTAAGTCTCATGGTGAATGCCGCCTCATCGAACCTGCACCGCGGGAGCCATGTAGCCGCTCTTGACGTGGCCGGCCTCGCCGCCCTCCGCCACGACGCGGTCGCGGTCGCGGTCGGGTCGCGGTCGTCGTAGAGGTAGTCGTAGCGGCTGTTGTTCGAGTCGATCCAGGCGATGACGCGCCGGCGGTCGTCGTAGACGTAGGTGGTGGTGGCGCCGGAGGGCTTGGTGACGTTGGTGAGATTGCCGTCCTCGTAGCCGTAGGCCATCAGGGGCAGGTCGGCGCCGTTCTCGCCGGCGCCGGCCAGAGCCAGGGCGGTGACCAGGCCGTCGGCAAGCGGTCGGCTTCATCCGGTGACCCGCCGAGTGGACCAGGGCCAGCGGCATGCCGTCTTCGCCGCGGTCGATGTGGATCGTGTGGCCGCTGCGTTCGGTCACTTCCGACAGCCAGGCGGTTCCGTCGCCTCCCGGTCCGCTGCCGGGCGGCGCGGTGAAGTGGAAAGCGCCGCCTCGTCGGTGAATCCGCACACCCAGCGCACCCCACCCGACCACGCCGACCACAGTCCGCCGCCGTCGACCGGAACCAGGAGGACGGACCGTCTCAACTCGCCGACCAGGTCCCGCGGATCGCCATCCCCCGCCCTCTGCTCGCCTATCCGTTCGGCGAGCGCCGTCCTTGCCTGCTCCTCGGCCCCTCCCTCGTACTCGACGCGACTCAGCACCGTACGTCAAGACGTGTTTGATGGAACAGCAGTTCTTGTGAGGGTGAGCACAGCGCGGTCGGCAAGGCCTGTCCATTGCCTCACCCGAGCCGGCCAGGCCTTGTTCAGGTGGCGGGTGAGTCTTGGGCGGAGAGCTCTTCGGCCAGTTCCATGCAGCGCAGGCGGGCCGGGGAGAAGTCGTAGGGCATCGTGCGGGCGGCTTCGATCACGCTCATGGAGTCGGCCTCCCGCCTGCCAGGGCTGAGGTCGGCCCCGCCCTCGCCGTCATCGGCGGCAGCAGGGTGCAAGGTGTCCCAGGCGTCGAAGAGGGCATCGTCGTCCTCACCCAGGCCGGACTCCTCGATGACGGCCTGCAGGGCGCTTTCGAAGGCGTGCCGCTCGACGGCCACCTGAGCCACCCGCGGATCATCGACGGCGACACCGTCGTCGAGTGCCTCCTCGGCGTCATCGACGCGGTCGGAGTCCTCCCGCAGAGCGGGATGCGTGGCCAGGACGACGAAGCGGGTGGCCTGGACCGCCGCGCCGAGCGGGCCGAAGATCCGCTCAGTGATCAGCAGAGTGTCCAGGTCCGCCTGACGCAGGGAGCCCTCGGGCAGGCTCTTGAGACGGTCGGTGACGAAGTCGGAGAGCAGGCCCATCCGGCTGCCCTCGGTGCGCATCCGCCGCACAGCGGTCCGCTGCCGCCGCAGTTCCGCCTCCTGCTCGGCGAGGGTTTCCTCCAACCGCTCCAGGATGCCCGCGATACCGTCTCCGCTGTGCGCACCGGCGGAAGCCGTGCCGGTGGTCAAGGCGTCACGGATGTCGTCCAGGGCGATCCCGGCATCGGCCATCTTGCGAATCCACAGCAGTCGGATCATGTCCTCGTATCCGTAGCGGCGGCGGCCGTCGCCGCCGCGTTCAGGCTCGGGGAGCAGGCCGATCTCGTGGTAATGGCGAATCGCCCGTGGCGTGGTGCCGGCGAAGGCCGCCGCGTCACCGATCTTGACCTGGCGGGGTGGCATGAAGGACGAATGCATGAGCAGGGACCTTCCTCAAGGCATCGGGACGTGAGTACACCGGACCACATGCCGCTACGGAAGGTGCAACCCCATGCACACCGCCTCGCACCCGCAGCGGGCGGTTTCCCGGCCGGCCGGCACCAGGCCGGGGCGCCCCCGATCGCGTTCAGGACCGGATCGGACTGCGGACCGTCACCGCGCTGCCCGGCGGTGATCACCAGCGGGTCAGCGAGAACGACAGCGCGGGCAGCCTGCGCGGCCTCAGTCTCGCCTGACCGGCTCGGCTCATCCGCCCGAGGCCCGCACATCCGGTACGTGCGTGCGGACGGCGCCGGGCCGCGCTCGCCGTCCAGCCGGGCCACGAGGGTCGCGGCGTAACGGGTTCCGGCCAACCAGGCAGCCGGGACGGCCTCGTCGTTCCTGCCGAGGTCAGCTCGGTCGTGGCCAGGTCGCTCACCCCAGTCGGCTCAGCGCAGCCGACACCAGTGTCCGGACACCGGGCAGGAGCACCGAAAGGTCGGGCGCGAACAGGGGGCTGTGGTTTCCCGGTACGTTGCCGATCTTCTCGGCCAGGTCCGCTCCGGGGGCCGCGTCCCACACCGCGGGCGGGGTCGACGTCACGTACCAGAAGTCGTAGGGCACGCCCTCGGGCGCGAGGAGGGAGAAGTCCTCGCTGCCCATCGCGGGCCCGAAGTCGAGCACCGTGGGCGGTCCGAACAGTTCGCGGTGCACGGCGGCGATCTCGCCGTCGAGGACGGTGTCGTTGACGGTGTTCGGGTAGCCGGGCCGGACCGTGACCTCCGGCGGGGTCGGGCAGCCGGCGGTCCGGCACTCGCCCTCCACGATGCGGTGGACGGCTCTGAGGACGCGGTCGCGCACGGTCGCGTCCTGGGTGCGCAGGTTCAGGGCGAGCCGGGCCTCGGCCGGGATGATGTTGTGCTTCGTGCCGGCATGGAACTGTCCCACCGTCAGGACCACCGAGTGCGCCGCCGCGACCTCGCGGGAGACGACGGTCTGCAGGCGCGTGACGATGTAGGCGGCCGTCACCACCGGGTCGGTCGTCGACTCGGGACGGGAGCCGTGACCGCCGACGCCGTGCACGACGACGTCGATGTCGTCGGATGCCGACATGGTGAGGCCCGGCGTGTGCGGGTAGAAACCGGCGAGGCCGGGCGCGACGTGCTGGCCGAGCACCACGTCGGGGAGGGGGAAGCGGGTGTGCAGCCCGTCGGCGACCATGGCCGCCGCCCCGCCGCCGGACTCCTCGGCCGGCTGCCCGACGACGACGAGCGTGCCCGACCATCTGGCGCGGGCCGCGGCCAGCGCGTCGGCGGCTCCGGCGAGCCACGTGACGTGGAGATCGTGACCGCAGGCATGCATCACGCCGTCGACGGTGGAGGCGTACTCCAGACCGGTGGCCTCCTGGACCGGCAGTGCGTCCATGTCGCCGCGCAGCCACACGCTAGGACCGTCGCCGTTGATGAGAACACCGACCACCCCGGTACCGCTGACGCCCTCCGTCACGTCGTAGCCGGCGGCCCGCAGCCGCGCGGCGAGCTTCGCGGCGGTGCGGTGCTCCTGGAAGGCGAGCTCCGGGTGGCGGTGGAGGTCCTGGTAGAAGTCCTCCAGGGCGGCGGCCCGCAAGCCGGCGGTGATCTCCTGCGTGAGGCGGGCGACGGCGGTCGGTGTGTTCATGCCGATTCCTCCTTCTCTTCGAATGCCGGCACGCTCGCCAGGAGACGGCGCGTATAGGGGTGCTGTGGGGCGTGGTAGACGTCCCGCACCGGGCCCTGCTCCACCAGTTCGCCCTGACACAGGACAGCGACCTCGTCGCTGACATGGCGGACGACGGCCAGGTCATGGGAAATGAAGATCATCGTCAGGGACAGGGATCGCCGTAGTTCCTCGAGGAGGTTGAGCACCTCGGCCTGTACGGAAGCATCCAGCGCCGAGGTGATCTCGTCGGCGATCAGCACTTCGGGTTCCACGGCGAGAGCACGGGCCACGGCGATGCGCTGGCGCTGGCCGCCGGAGAACTCGTGTGGGTACCTTCCGGCCGCGGAGCCGTCCAGCGCAACGGTCTCCAGCCATCGCTCGACCGTCGCCGCGTGTTTCCTGGCGTCGGCGCGCACGGGGTCGACGGCCTCGGCGATGGCCTCACCGATCGTCATGCGCGGGTTGAGCGAGGCGTACGGGTCCTGGGAGACGAGCTGCACCCGACGGCGCACCGCGGCGAGCTCCCTCCGACTCAGGCGGGTGAGATCCTCCCCGTCGAGGAGGATCCGGCCCGCCCGGGCCGGGTGGATGCCGACGATCGCCTTGGCGATCGTCGACTTTCCGGAGCCGGACTCGCCGACCAGGCCGAGGGTCTGCCCCACCCGGACCCCGGTGGACACGCCGTGCAGCACCGTTCTCGCGCGCCGGCCGTGGCCGAAGGTGAGGGTCAGCTCCTCGACGGCCAGCTTGTGCGGGGATGAGGTCATCCGGCCTGTACCTCCTGTCGTACGGCATGGCAGGCCACGTCGTCGATCAGACGCGGTCGTTCGGTCGCGCAGACCACGTCGATCGCCACCGGGCACCTGTCGGTGAAGCCACAGCCCCGTGGCCGGCCGGCGGGCGCCGGCGGGCGGCCCGGGATCGTGGCGAGCGGTGCGCGTTCCCCGCTGCCGCTGTCCCGCAGTCGCGGGCTCGCGGCCAGCAGCGCCCGCGTGTACGGGTGCCGGGCGCGGCCCGCCCGCAGGTCGGCCGCGGACAGTTCCTCGACGACACGTCCCGCGTACATCACCACGGCCCGGTGGCACACCGTGCCGACGACACCGATGTCGTGGGAGATGAGGAGCACGCTCGTGCCACGCCGGTGGTTGATGTCCTTCAGGACGTCGAGGACTTCGGCCTGGACGGTCACGTCGAGGGCGGTGGTCGGTTCGTCGGCGACGATCAGCCGCGGACCCGGCAGCAGCGCGGCGGCGATCATCGCGCGCTGCCGCATGCCGCCGGACAGCTCGTGCGGATACTGCTTCATGACCCGGGCGGGTTCCGTGATCCGTACCTGCTCCAGGGCCTCGACCGCCCGCCGGTCCGCATCGGCGCCGCGCACACCTTGGTGCACGCGGAGTGTCTCGGTGAGCTGACCGCTCATCCGCAGCGCGGGGTTGAAGGAGGACGACGGGTCCTGGAAGACGATGCCGATCTCGGTCGCCAGACGCTTGGGATCGGCTTCAGGGCCGGCCAGATCGAGGTCGTCCAGGGTCAGTTCCGCCGCGTGGGCGGACAGCCCCTCCGGCAGGAGCCGGGCCACGCTCATGGCCGTCAGTGACTTGCCGGAGCCGGACTCCCCCACCAGGCCGACGACTTCGCCGGGCATGACGTGGAAGGAGACGTCGTCGACGAGACGGGTGCCGTCCGGCAGGACGACGGCCAGGCCGTCCACCGTCACCAGGGCGTCGGCGGGAGCCCGGTGCGAGGGCGTGGCCACGGCGGTGGGACGTACCGCTGCGGCCTTCGCCCTCCCACCGCGGGGATCGAGCGCTGCGGCGAGGCCGTCGCCGACGAAGCCCGCGAGGACGCCGGTGACGGTGATGGCCACCGCCGGGCCGATCGCCTCGGCGGGGTTGGTGTAGAGGGACTGCAGGCCGGAGTTGAGCAGCGCGCCCCAGTCGTAATCCGGTGCCTGCACGCCGACCCCCAGGAAGGAGAGGCCGGACAGGGCGACGAGCACGTTCGCGAAGGCCACCGACAGCAGTACCAGCAGTGGCCCGGAGATGTTCGGCAGGAGGTGCCGGACGAGCACGCGGTACGGCGGTACGCCCATCAGGCGCGCCTGCGTCACGAAGTCGCGCTGCGCCACGGAGGCCGCCATGTTCGCCGTGAGGCGGGCGAAGGCGGGGGCGCCGCCCAGGCCGATCGCGAGGACGGAGGCGACGGGCCCGGTCCCGAGGACCGTGGCGATCACCAGCGCCAGGATGAGCGCCGGGTAGGAGATCATCACGTCGATCAGGCGCAGGCCCAGCTCGCGGACACGCCGTCCCGACACCCAGACGCCGGTGCCGAGCAGGATGCCGGCGACCGCGGCGATCGCGGTCGCGGCGAGGGTCATCTCCAGGGTCAGGCGGGTGGCGACCAGCGTCCGCGCCAGTACGTCGCGGCCGAGCACGTCGGTGCCGAGCCAGTGTCCGGCGCTCACGTGCGCGCGGGCGGCACCACTCAGCGCGGTCGCCTCCTCCTCCAGCAGAAAGGGTGCGACGATGCCGAGGACGACGATCAGTCCGAGGCCGGCGAGGGATACGACCAGGGGTGCGTTCCACCGGATGCGGCGCATCAGCGGCCTCCCTTTCCAGCCAGGGTGCGCGGGTCGAGCAGCGCGAGGACGAGGTCGACGAGCAGGTTGAGCAGGGCGGCGAGCAGCCCCAGGATCAGGACGCAGCCCTGGATGACGGGGTAGTCGCGGACGAGGAGCGCCTCCACGACGCGTTGCCCGATGCCGGGCCAGGCGAAGACGGACTCGACGACGACCGTGCCGCCGAGCAGCCCGGCGAGGATCAGCCCGCCGAGGGTGAGCGTGGCGGTCAGCAGGTTGGGCAGGGCGTGCCGGGCGTACAGGCGCAGGGGCGGCAGGCGGCGGCCCCGCGCGGTCCGCATGTAGTCCTGGGCAAGGACGTGGGTGGCCTCGCTGCGCACGATGCGGGCCATGACGCAGGTGGCCGGCAGCACCAGGGCGGCGACGGGGAGCACCATCGACACGAGGGTCTCGGCGCCCGCCGCCGGGAACCAGCCCAGCTCGACGGCGAAGCCGAGGACGAGGAGGGTGCCGATGATGTACTCGGGTGTGGCGCCGACCGTCCCGGTGACGAAGGTGAACGAAGCGTCGGTGCGGCGGCTGCCGCGTGCTGCGGCGGCCAGTCCGATCGGCACGGCGAGCCCCAGCACCACGAGGACGGCGAGAAGCGCGATCTCGGCGGTGAACGGCAGGCGGCCGCCGATGATCTCCGCGACGGGCTCCTGCGTCTGGAAGGAGGTGCCCATGTCGCCGCGGAGCAGACCGCTCGTGTACGTGCCGAACCGTACGAGCAGCGGCTGGTCCAGGCCGAGGTCGTGGCGGACGAGCTCCACGTCGGCGGGGGTCGCTTCGGCGCCGGCGACCACGCGCGCCGGGTCGCCCGGGATGAGCTGCACCATCAGGAACGTGCCGGCGACGAGCGTGACCGCGACGGCGGTGAGTCCGACGAGACGCCGGACGAGAAAGGCGCCCCAGGGGCCGAGCCGCGCGGAGCGCCCGGTCCCCGCGGCCGTCCCGACGGCCGGTGCCGCCGCCATCAGCCGGTGACCCGGAGCGTGGAGACGGAGAGGGACCCGCCCGGCATCGCGAAGGCGACGCCCCTGCGGGCGACGTAGTGCACGTCGACCGTGGCCAGCGGGATCACGTCGTTGGCCTTGAGCAGCGCCTCCTGGGCCTTCTGCCAGGCGGCGCACTTGGCGTTGCGGTCCGTGGTGGAGGTGGCGGCGGCATAGTTCTCTGCGTAAGCCGCGTTCTTCACCGCGCCGTAGTTGAGGCCGCCCTTGGCTGGTTCGGGGCCCAGGAAGTAGGTGCCGCCGCGCGCGAGGGTGCCGCTGATCAGCGGGAAGACGGTGGCGTCCCAGTCGCCCTGGTTGGCGGTGACGTCGGTGGCCCAGGCGGCGTTGTCGGCGTTGGTGAGCTTCACCTCGGCACCGGCGGCGCGCAGGGCCTCGGCGACGTAGGAGTTGCCTGCGCCGCCGGCGACCGCGTTGGACCCCTCCAGCTTGATGCTGACGCCCTTCAGGACCTGCTTCGCCGCAGCCGTGTCCGTCCTGGTCAGCAGGGAGCCGTCGGTGGAGACGCACGCCGCCTTCTCGTCCACGTACGAGGTGAGGGGCTGCCCGGTGCCGCCGAAGACGTTGTTGAACGCCTTGACGCTGACCGCCTGCGCGATCGCCTTGCGGACCTTCGGGTCGGCGCCCGGGCGCCCGGGGCGCTGGTTGAAGGCGATGTAGTTGCGGATGAACGGCGCGGATTCGACCGTGAAGGTGTCGTTGCCCGTGAACCGTGTGGCGTCCGTGCCGGTGAGGGGGGCCAGGTCGAGGGCGCCGGTCTGCAGCTGGTTGGCGAGGGTCGACTCGTTCTTGGAGATCTGGACGCGCAGGCGGTCGGCCGGCTCCCCCGCGGGCATCGAGGCGAACCGCGGATACGCCTTGAATCCCTTGCGCAGCCGCAGTTCGTACGAGGCGCCACGCCGTGCCGTCACCATTTCGTACGGTCCGGTGGCCGCGCCCTCGACGGCGCCCTGGGCGAGCGCGGCGGCGCCCGCCTCGAGGCCGGCCTTGCAGACGATCCCGGCGGCGGTGCCGGACAGGCCGGCGAGGACCTCGCCCCACGGGGTGGCGGTGGTGATGGTGACGGTGCCGGCCGCCTCGTCGCCGGTGATCGTGGTCTTCTCCCCTGTGTTCGCTGCGCCGAAGGTCAGCAGGGCGCCGGCCGAGTGCGCCCGGTAGCGTTTCAGCGAGGCGACGACCTGCGAGGGGGTGAGCGCCGACCCGTCGGAGCAGGTCAGGCCCTTCTTCAGAGTCAGCGAGGTCTTCGTCGGCGTGGACGTCCAGGTGTCGGCGAGGCCGGCGACGAACGTACCGCCGTCGTCCTGGCCGATCAGCGGCTGGTACAGCAACGACGTGAGGGCGTAGTCCGTCGAGCCCGCGCCCTTCGCCGGGTCGAACGAGGTGACGTCGGAGGTGAATCCGACCTTGACGGTGGCCCGGCCCTTGTCGCCGCTCGATGAAGGACCTCCGGTCGGGCCGGTGGTGCAGGCGGAGGCCAGGAGGGAGGTGGCGGCGACCGTGATGGCGCCGGAGAGGAACCGCGAACGGGGCATGGAGGACTCTCCAGGACTGAGAACCGAGAAGGGGCCGAGGGCTGGGAGGGGCGAAGGACTGGCACGGGACGGGGACTTGGACGGGCCGTGGGCTGGGCCAGGCCGAGGTCCGGGAGCGCGGGCAGTGCTGCGGTCTGTTGCGGCATACAGAACAGGCCACTTCCCTCCCGGCCCCGCAATTGCAAGAATCCGCATCGGAAAGGTGATCGCATGCATGAATCCGCAGGGCCCGTCCGCCCCAGGGCCGCCACCACCCCGTCCCGGGGAACACTCGATGAACTCGATCTCGCCCTCGTCAACGCCCTTCAGATGGCGCCCCGCGCCCCCTGGGCGCAGCTGGCCCGTCCGCTCGGCGTGGACGCGGCAACGCTCTCCCGCCGCTGGTCCCGGCTGCGGGACTCCGGTGAGGCATGGGTCACCTGCTACGCGTCTCCCTCCCAAGTCACCTACGGCGCCCTCGCCCTGATCGAGGTGTCGTGCGTGCCGCAGGCCCGGGAAGCCCTGGCCGACCGGCTCGCCCGGCACCCGCAGGCGATGAGCGTGGAACTGGTGGCGGGATCCTGCGACCTGCTCCTGACGGTGGCCACGGCGACCATGCCGTCGATGAGCGGGTACGTACTCGCCCTCGGCCGTATCGAGGCGGTGACCGCCACGCGCACCCACCTGGTGCAGCACGTGCACCGGGACGGCAGCGAGTGGCGCATGGACTCCCTCTCCCGCGACCAGAGGCGCGACCTGGCGGAGACCGAGGACAGTGGCGTCCACACCGCCGTCGCGGCCACGCTCACGCCCGAGGACCGCGTCCTGCTGCGCGTCCTCGCCGAGGACGGCCGCCGCTCCGTCACCTCGATCGCCGCCGAACTGGGCCGTCCGGAGTCAACGGTGCGACGGTCGCTGCACTCTCTGCTCCAGGGCGGCAGAGCGGTGCTGCGCTGCGACGCCGCCCACCTGTACGCGGGCTGGCGCAGCTCGGCGACGCTCTGGATGTCCGTACCGCCCGCCCAGCTCATGGCGGCGGGCGACGAATTGAGCCGCCTTCGGAACACGCGTATGGCGGCGTCGGTGTCCGCCGAGGCGAACCTGCTGAGCGTGGTGTGGCTGCATGCCCTGGACGACCTCGGCCGCTACGAGGTCCAGGCCGCCGCGCGGATCACCTCCGTGCGCGTACGCAACAGAGCCGTGAACCTGCGCTGGATCAAGCGCATGGGCCGCCTGCTCGGTGACGACGGCCGCAGCACCGGCTGCGTCCCGGTCGACCCGTGGCACCCGATCGTCTGAACCACCCCCGTCCGAACCGCCCCCTCCCTCCGGGTCCCGTCCGAGTCGCTCCTCCCCGAGCCCGCAGCTGCGCTTTCCGGCACACCGCCCCCGGTCCTGGCGGATCCATGCAATTCGCAGGCCGGATGGGGCCGGTCCCTGAGGCTGACACCACCGCCGGACGACAGCCGACCGACCGGCATACCGACCGAACGGCCTCAGCCTCCGCACGGGAAGGACGCCACGCCCATGCCCAGCCGCACCCCCGCCTGCGATGACCTCGTGCATCTCAGCGCCACCGACGCCCTCCAGCTCTTCGCCCGCCGTGCGCTGTCGCCCGTCGAACTCATGCGGGCCGTCGTCGAGCGTGCGGAGAAGGTCGAACCACGCATCAACGCCTTCACCGAGCGGCTCTTCGACGAGGCCCTGGAACAGGCCCGGCACGCCGAGGCCCGCTACCTCGGCAAGGACGGCCTGGTCCCCCGTCCGCTGGAGGGCATCCCGGTCGCGGCCAAGGAGAAGCACGCCATCCTGGGCCGCACCCTGACCGAAGGCTCCCTCGCCCACAAGGGCCGCATCGCCACGGAGAACGCCCCCGTGATCGACCGCATCCTCGGCGCGGGCGGCATCATCCACGCCCGCACGGCGACCCCGGAGTTCTCCCTCAGCACCTACACGCACTCCCGTATGTGGGGCATCACCCGCAATCCCTGGAACCCCGACTTCACCCCCGGTGGCTCATCCGGCGGGGCGGGGGCCTCCCTCGCCGCCGGTACGACCCTGCTCGCCTCGGCCTCCGACATCGGGGGCTCCACCCGCATCCCGGCCGCCTTCACCGGAACCGTCGGCTTCAAGGCCCCTTACGGACGCAACCCCGGCCTCGGCGTGCTCACCGCGGACCACTACCGCGGCGACGGTCCCATGGCCCGCACCGTGGACGACGTCATCGCCTTCCAGAACGTCCTGGCCGGCCCCGACCCCCGCGACCACGCCTCGATCCGCCCCAAGCTGACCGTGCCCACTGCGTACGAGGACGTGACCGGCGCACGCGTCGCCCTGTGCGTCCGACTCGGCGAGTACGACGTCCATCCGGAAATCGAGGCGCACACCCGGGCCGCCGCCCAGGCCCTCGCCGACGCCGGCGCACACGTGGAGGAGATCACACTCCCCTGGACGCGACTCGATCTGCTGACCGCGGTCGCCGGCCATTTCTCGACCCTCTTCGGCGCCCTCGTCGTCGAGGCCGCCGAAACCCACCGCGACCTGCTCAGCCCGTACACGGTGGCCTTCGCCGACACCATGACCCGCGCCCGTACCCAGGTGAGTTACCTCGACTCCCTGCGCGCCGAACACCGGTTGCAACGAGCGCTCGCCACCGCCATGGACGGATTCGACGCTCTGATCTGCCCCACCACCGCCGTTCCCGGCTGGCACGCGGGCGACGACCTCGCGGGCGACAAGGTCGTGGTGCACGGCGAGGAAGTGGCCGACACCCTGTGGAGCGCCATGACCATGCCTTTCAACGTCAACAACCGCTGCCCCGTGCTCAACATCCCTTCTGGCATGTCGAGTTGGGGAGTCCCCACCGGCCTCCAGATCGTCGGCCACCCCTACGACGACCCCGCCGTCTTCCGCATCGGCAAGACGCTGGAGACCCTCCGCCCCTGGTCGTACGCCCAGATCGAGGACAGCCTGCCGTAGCCCGGCGAGCAGTGCCGACACCCCCGGCCACGCAGGAACGCGCGGTCGGCACCCACCCACCACCGACCAGCCCGCCGTCGAAAGGCAGCTCCTGTGAACGCCCCTGAACCCGATCTGCTCTGGCCGGCGTACGACCATCCGGGCGCCCTGACGACGATCGAGTCCATCGCGCTCGAGGACCGCGGCCTGCCCGGTTCCACGTACGACGTCCTGGCACGCGCCGCCGTGTCGTGGCCCGACCGGCCGGCTCTCACCCTGCTGCCCAGCGCGGAGCAGTGGACGCGCGGCGAGACCGTGTCCTTCGGGCAACTGCGCGATCAAGTACACCGCATCGCCAACCTCTTCCACCGGCACGGCGTCCGCCGCACCACCGCGGTGGGCCTGCTGACCCCCAACGCCGGCCTGCTGCCCGCCACCCTCCTGGCCGCCCAGCTCGCGGGCTGTGCGGCACCGGTCAACCCGGCCCTCGCCGCCGACCACGCCGAACGGCTGCTACGTCTGGGCCGGGCAGAGGTCCTGGTCGCGGCCGGACCCGAACTCGACGCCGACGCATGGCGGACGGCCCGCACCGCGGCGGCGTCACTCCGCTGCTCAGCGCTGTTCGCCCTGCGTCCGGTCGGCGCACCCGAGCCCGCGCCCGAACTGGAACCGATCGAGGGGGTCCACGTCGCCTATCTGCACGTCGAGGCCGCCGCCGAGCCGGCAGAGCTCCACCCTGGTGTGGTGCCCCCGAAGGCCGGCGACCTGGCCGCGTACTTCCACACCGGCGGCACCACCGGCGCCCCCAAGCTGGCCGCGCACACCCACGCCAACGAGGTGACCGACGCCTGGATGATCGCCGCCAACAGCACGTTGGACTCCGATTCCGTACTCTTCGCCGGGCTGCCGTTGTTCCACGTCAACGCCTTGGTCGTCACCCTGCTGGCACCGTTGTTCCGCGGTCAGCACACCGTGTGGACCGGCCCCCTGGGCTACCGCGAACCGGCGCTGTTCGCAGTCTTCTGGAGGATCGTCGCGCATTTCCGGATCGCCACCATGTCCGCGGTCCCGACCGTCTACGCCGGCCTCGCCCGGATCCCGCTCGACGCGGACATCACCTCGCTGCGCTTCGCGATAGTCGGCGCGTCCCCCTTGCCGCCGGCGGTCCGTGCGGCGTTCGAGCACCACACCGGCGTCCCACTCTGCCAGGGGTACGGCCTCACCGAAGCCACCTGCGGCAGCGCTCGGAGCTTCCTGCACGAGCACCGGCGCCCGGAGGCCGCGGGCCAGCGCATGCCCTACCAGCAGGTGAAGACGGTACGGATCGGCAGCGACGGCACCTGGCACGACCTCCCGCAGGGGGAACCCGGCATCCTCGCCATCAGCGGCCCCACCGTCTTCCCCGGCTACGTCGTCGGGCACGACGGCACCGGACCGCGCATGGACACCCTCGGCAGTGTGCGCGACGGCTGGCTCAACACAGGCGACCTCGCACGCGTGGATTCCGACGGATTCATCCACCTGCTCGGCCGCGCGAAGGACCTGATCATCCGCGGCGGCCACAACATAGACCCCGCCGTCATCGAGGACGCCCTCCTCACCCACCCGGCCGTCACCGGCGCAAGCGCCGTCGGACGCCCCGACCCTCACTCCGGCGAGGTCCCCGTCGCCTACGTCACCCTCAGGCCCGGCACGACCGGCACGGGACCCGACGAGTTGATCGCCTTCGCCGCGCAGCACGTACCCGAGCGAGCCGCGGCCCCCAAGGACGTCATCGTGCTCCCGGCGCTGCCTGTGACCGACATCGGCAAACCTTCCAAGGTCCCTCTGCGCCTCGACTCCACGCGGCGCGCGATCTCCACAGCCCTGGCCGGCCTCGGCCTGCCGTCACCACAGCCCCGGCGGCGGTCCCCCTTGCCGGCGGCCGGCCGCCGGCAAGGTGGACCGCCAAGGCGAAACCCCTTCCTCCTCCACCCCGGAGGGCACGCCGTCGCTGCGGCGGTACGCTCGTCAGCCCCTGGCGCACGCGAGCAAATCGCTGTAGCCGCGCGGGCGTGACCTCCACCAGTTCCCACCAGTTCAGTGATCGCCCACTGGAAGCGCCACCACTCCGCCGTGTGCCAGGCGATCGCTTCCCCTCCCACCACGTCCTCGTTGTGAGACGGGATGGCCCCGGGTTCACGGACCCTTGCCGCCGTCGGCGGTCGCCATGTTGTAGACGTCCAGGGCCTCGCCGCTGTTGCGACTGGCCAGCACTCACGAGGCGTCGGGGTCCACGGTCGCGGCTTCGGCGGGCCGGGCGCCGAGGAAGGTGGCCACGAGCAACAAGAGTGCAAGGACCGCGAGCAGGCGTCCTGGCCACGGCCGGGGAGGAGTGGCGGTACCACATGAGCTGCGCCTCCTAGGGGCTGGGTCGAGGTGACCCTGATGAACAGCGGAGCAGACGTGCCGTGGGTCCGAGACGGTTTCGAAAGTTTCGAGGATTCCCGGATGCTGTGACGCCACAAGCTAGGGATGCGGGGTTCTCCGGTCAAGGCTTGCCACCGATCTGTCCACAAACAGCACCTCCCCTTCGGGCCTGTCACGCGATCACGCCGACCGGACCTCCCCCGAGTGCGCGAACACAGTTCACCAGCCCAAGGCGCGTGCGCGGAGGAGAAAGGCCGAGCGAGCAGCGTCCGCGCACCCGCCCCGACCGCGACCCCACGGCGTCCGCCGGTGACGGCGCCGGGGCTGCATTCCGAACAGCCAGGGTGTCGGAAAGTTTCGAATGACCAATCGAAACTTCTTCTGCGGGGAGTATTGACGGCCCCTCACTGATGCCTCAATCATCCCTGTCTGAAGAACTGGCGCCGTGGTCCGAGATACCGAACGGCCGCCTCGGCATTCTGTGCTGCACGGCAGATCCGCGCACCGCATCAGTCCTTCCGCGATTTCACCTTGGAGGCACAGTCATGGGCTCCTACGCCCTTCCCAGACCCGTTGTCCGCCGGAAAACTCGCAGCCTGCTGTTGGCGCTGGTCGTCGGCGTCCTCGGTGCGTCCGCCGCGCTGGTCGCGCCACCGGGAGCACACGCCGCCGAGAGCACGCTTGGCGCCGCGGCGGCGCAGAGCGGCCGCTATTTCGGCACCGCCATCGCCTCGGGCAGACTGAGCGACTCGACGTACACGTCGATCGCGAACCGTGAGTTCAACATGGTGACGGCCGAGAACGAGATGAAGATCGACGCCACCGAACCGCAGCGGGGCCAGTTCAACTTCAGCTCCGCCGACCGCGTCTACAACTGGGCGGTGCAGAACGGCAAGGAGGTGCGTGGCCACACCCTGGCCTGGCACTCCCAGCAGCCCGGCTGGATGCAGAGCCTCAGCGGAAACGATCTGCGCCAGGCGATGATCGGCCACATCAACGGCGTGATGGCCCACTACAAGGGCAAGATCGTCCAGTGGGACGTCGTGAACGAGGCCTTCGCCGACGGAAGTTCGGGCGCCCGACGCGACTCCAACCTGCAGCGCAGCGGCAACGACTGGATCGAGCTCGCCTTCCGCACCGCGCGCGCCGCCGACCCGTCCGCCAAGCTCTGCTACAACGACTACAACGTCGAGGACTGGACCTGGGCCAAGACCCAGGCCATGTACTCCATGGTCCGGGACTTCAAGCAGCGCGGCGTGCCGATCGACTGCGTCGGCTTCCAGGCACACTTCAACAGCGGCAGCCCCTACAACAGCAACTTCCGCACCACGCTGCAGAACTTTGCCGCCCTCGGCGTCGACGTGGCCGTCACCGAGCTGGACATCCAGGGCGCCTCGCCCACTACCTACGCCAACGTGACCAACGACTGCCTGGCCGTCGAGCGCTGCCTCGGCGTCACCGTCTGGGGTGTGCGCGACAGCGACTCCTGGCGAGCGGAGCACACGCCGCTGCTGTTCAACAACGACGGCAGCAAGAAGGCCGCCTACTCCGCCGTCCTCAACGCACTCAATGCCGGCGACACAACTGAGCCCCCGGCCGGTTCCGGACAGATCAAGGGCGTCGGTTCGAACCGCTGTCTGGATGTGCCCAACGGCAGCACCAACGACGGCACCCAGCTCCAGCTGTGGGACTGCGGCAGCAGCGCCAACCAGCAGTGGGTGGCCACCGGCTCGGGTGAACTCCGGGTCTACGGCGACAAGTGCCTGGACGCCGCCGGCACGGGCAACGGCAGCAAGGTCCAGATCTACAGCTGCTGGGGCGGCGACAACCAGAAGTGGCGCGTCAACTCCGACGGATCCATCGTCGGCGTCCAGTCCGGTCTCTGCCTCGACGCCGTCGGGACCGGCACCGCGAACGGCACCCGGATCCAGCTCTACTCCTGCTCGAACGGCAGCAACCAGCGCTGGACCCTCACCTGACGGAACCTGCCACAGCCGAAGGGGCGAACCGATGACGGCCTGCGGTGCGGTCTCTCCCGCCCTCCAGGAAGACATCGTCGACGGTCCCGGGCCACCGCAGTGAACCCGGGGTCCGCCGAGGCGGCGACGGCAGGTAGGACGCTCGGCCTACGCCCCCGAGAGGCATCCCCGTCGGTGGCGCGGCTGGTCAGCGCCTCCCACCCGCGTGGTCAGGGCCCAGCCGAGGGGATGGCACGGGCAGCAAGTCCTGCCGGTTCGCGGGCGGCGCACACGAGTTCACCGCCCGCCACGTCCGGCGGGGACGCCGAAAACGCCTTCGCCCCTGTCCAAGCAGGACAAGGGCGAAGGCACCTCGACTTCACGTCCTGCCTGGCTCATCAGCACGCGGCCGGTGCTCGCGAGGCCCGGCCGCGAGTCCCGGGAAAGGGACGACGCCGCGGCGGGCTCTCGCGGTCCAGGGCCTTCGATGCGCTGGCGCCGACCCCGCTCGGCTCCGGCAGCCGTTGACGCGGTAGCCCGCCTCGAGCAGCACGGCGCTCTGCCGCTCCCAGGAGTGGCCGTCGAGCGGGAAGCCGTGGATCAGGACGATCGGCTGCCCGGTTCCGTGATCCTCGTAGTAGAGATCGATGGTCGTGGAGTTTTCCTGACCTACGGTGATGTACGGCAAGGTTTCGTTCCTTCACTGGAAGTGACTGCCCCACGCGACCGCAGCCCCCTCGGCCAGGGCGAGCCGAAAGGCAAGGGCACAAGCCGGGGCCCGGCCTCGAAGGCGAGCCCCGGCTGATGTGCCGATGTCCTGCGCGGGGCCGGGTTCCGGCTTCCCGGGGCACGGCCGTCCCGTCCCCCGGCCGGTCCGGAGGGCGTCAGCGGCCCGACGCCTGCTCCGCGACCGCCGTCTCCTGCCTTCCGGGAACCACCGGACCCCCGGCGGTATCGAAGGCGTGGGTCACCACCGGGGCTGTTCCCTCCACGAGCAAGCGGCGGGCGCGCTCCTCGTGACGCCGGTCGGTCGCTGTGAGCCTGCCGTGGTGCTGGGCGAGGTGCTCCGACCAAGAGGCGATCAGGTAGTGCTCGACGAACCTCTCCGCATCGTTGCCGTCCTGATAGAGCCCCCAGGTGAGGGCTCCCGTCCGCCGGCGTGAACGGGCCACCTGATCCATGCACTCCGTGAAGGCGGCCCTGTCCCCGGCGGCGACCCGGTACTCGGCGGAGACCAGCACGGGGCCGTCCGCCGGGCCGGGCACGAACACCAGGGGCGGAACGGGCCAGTGATCGGACGGGCTGGGGTCGATGCCCTCCATGCCGTGCAGCGGCCACCGGCGCACGCTCACCGCGCCGGCGAGCAGCAGCCCACTGCCTGCCAGGAGGGCGAACGTGAGCCCAGGGCCGTCGGCCAGCGCACCCCACACCGGGGCCGCCAGTGCCTGGCCGCCCTGGAAGAGCAGGAGGTAGACGGCCAGCCCTCGGGCCCTCACCCAGCCCGGCAACCGGGTCTGGAGGGCGGCGTTGAGAGTCGACAGCACACCGATCCAGGCCAGGCCCGCCGGCAGGAGGACGACCACCGCGAGCCAGGGGACCCGCACCGTGGCCAGGACCACCAGCACGCCGGCGTAGACGACCGCGCCCGCGGCGAGCACGCCGTTGGCGCCGAGGGAACGGCGCGCGGCCGGGAGCAGGAAGGCTCCGCCCACCGCGCCGACGCCGACTGCCCCGAGCAACACCCCGTACCCTTGCGGGCCCAGGCCCAGTGAGCGGCTCGCGACCAGAGGCAGCAGCGACCACAACGCGGCCCCACCGGGGATGAACAGCAGCGTCCGCAGCAGGACCCGGCGGACGCCGGGCGCGTGCCACACGTAGCGGCGGCCGGCCTGCAGAGCCGTCAGGAGCCGCTCGCGCTGAACCGGGGGCGACGGCGTCGGAGGCCGCCGCCAGAACATGAGAACCGCCGCGATGCCCAGGTAGGACACCGCGTTGAAGGCGAAGACCCAGCCCGCGCCCGCTGCCGCGACCACGGCCCCGCCGATGGCCGGGCCGACGGCCCGCGCCAGGTTCATGTTCATGGCTCCGAGAGCAGCCGCCTCACCCAAGTGCCGGCGCTCCACGAGTTCCGGCTGGATCGCCTGCCAGGCGGGGCCCATCAGAGCGGTGCCGCACCCCAGCAGGAAGGTGAGGCCGAGCAGCAGTTGCGGAGTGAGCGCGTCCGAGAAGGCCAGCACGGCGAGCACGGTGGAGACGGCGAGCATGGCGCCTTGCGCGGTCAGGAGCACTCCACGACGGTCGTAGCGGTCCGCCAGGACTCCCGAGGGCAGGGCCAGCAGCACCACGGGCAGACTCGAGGCCGTCTGCACGAGCGTCACCAGTGCGGCACTCTCTCCGACCAGCAGCCACTGCGCTCCCACCGTCTGCATCCAGCTGCCGATGTTGGAGACCAGTTGCGCGATCCACAACGCGCGGAAGACGCGCCCGGCGAGGGGGGCCCAGGCGGAGTCCGTTGCTGGTAGACGGTCTCGGGGTGACGGTTTCGTGCTCATACCGATCCATGCCGGGTTGGGGGAGACGGCGCCATGCGTCCGGCAGTGCCCCGGCGCCGTTCGGGTGTGACCGGACGCCACGGTAGGCGCGCTCGGACGTCGTCGGTTGACCGAGAACGCACCGTCTGTGACCTGTGGACGCAGTGGGCTTCGGGTGCGGGCGAAGCCGCGCGTCAGCCTCTCGCCCGCCCTGCGGACGAGAGGCCGGCACCGGCTTCACGGCTGCGGTCCGATCCGGACCGCAGCCGTGGCCCCGCAGGACTCACAGGGGGCAGCACCTCGTCGAGGCCCTCGTACGCGGCGGAGGCGTAGACGATCCGGCCGCCGACGACCGTCAGCAGGGACTGATGTGCGCGATGTCCGGCTCGGGGACTGAGAAGTAGTCCTCCGAGAGGACCGCGAGGTCGCCGAGGCAGCCAGGCCGCAGTACCACTGCGGATCACTTCGCATGCACTGTCAGGTCAGAGGCTGTGCGCTGACGGTCAATTCCCGCCCCTGAATGCTTCTAGCGTGTGTGCGGCGGCCCGCGCGGAGCTCTGCTCCGAGCCGGAGGCCGCCTCCCTTCGCCGGAGGAACCCGGCGCAGCATCAGAAGAAACCAGGAGACCCCCATGTCCCGTGCCGTCGAGCCGGTTCCCCCGGTCCTGGAGCCGGCGGCAGCCGCCTTCGCCGAAGCGACCGCCAACCCGCCGTACCTCTTCGACCTCGCGCCCGCCGACGGGCGCAAGGCCGTCGACGAGGTGCAGTCCGGTGACATCGCCGGGTTGGAGATCGACGAGGAATGGATCACCGTCCCCGGTGGTCCCACCGGCAGTGTCCGGGCCCGCATCGTGAAGCCCGCCGGTGCCGAGGGAACGCTGCCGGTCATCCTCTACATACACGGCGCAGGCTGGGTGTTCGGCAACGCCCACACGCACGACCGCCTGGTACGCGAACTGGCCGTGGGCGCCGGCGCCGCCGTGGTCTTCCCGGAGTACGACCTGTCCCCCGAGGCGCGCTATCCGGTGGCCATCGAGCAGAACTACGCGGTCGCCCGCTGGGTCGTCCAGCTGGGCGCGTCGAAGAACCTGGACGCCTCCCGGCTGGCCGTGGCCGGCGACTCGGTCGGCGGCAACATGGCAGCCGCGCTGACCTTGATGGCCAAGGAGCGTGGGGACGTACCGCTGGTGCAGCAGGTGCTGTTCTACCCGGTGACCGACGCGAACTTCGACACCGGCTCCTACCACCAGTTCGCCACGGGCTACTTCCTGCGCCGCGACGGGATGCAGTGGTTCTGGAACCAGTACACGACCGACGAGGCCGAGCGCGCCCAGATCACCGCGTCCCCGCTGCGGGCCACCACGGAGCAGCTCACCGGCCTGCCGGCGGCTCTGGTCGTCACCGGTGAGGCCGACGTACTCCGCGATGAGGGAGAGGCCTACGCCAACAAGCTGCGCGAGGCCGGGGTTCCGGTCACCGCCGTCCGCTTCCAGGGTGTCATCCATGACTTCGTCATGCTCAACGCGCTGCGGGGGACCCAAGCGGCCGAGGCCGCCATCCTGCTGGCCGTCGCCACCCTGCGCACCGCGCTGCACGGTCACTGACCGGACCCGGCGCACCCGCCGGCCCCTTCCCTCGCGGTCCCTCGCCTCACCTGGAGGTGAGCGCCACCCCCGGGCCTCCCGTCGCCGGAGCACGCCGGCCGCCGTGGAGGGACGGTGCTCCGGCGGGCACTGCCCGGCGGTGCAGGGTGTGCGCCGGCGGGCACCGTCCGGTGCACTGGCGGGCAATACGCCCTCCGCACGGCTGCATGGCGTCACCGGGGTACACACCCCCCGGCACAGCAGGAGAACAACCATGACCACACATTCCGCGCCCAGGACCGGCAGCCAGCCGTGGCTGCACCAGAAGGGGGCGGTGATCCAGGAGTTCGGCACCGTCAAGCAGTTCCCGATCGGGCTGTCCAACGAGGCCCGGATGTACTCCTGCCAGCGCCTGAACAAGGTCCTCGCGGACACGCAGATCCTCTACGGCCTCTACAAGAAGCACCACTGGCTGATGCGCGGTGCCACGTTCTACCAACTGCACCTGGTTCTGGACAAGCACGCGAAGGAACAGCTCGAACTCGTCGACACACTCGCCGAACGCGTCCAGTCCCTCGGCGGTGTCGCGGTCGGTGACACCCGGCACGTCGCCGAGATCACGTCGATCCCGCGGCCGCCGGACGGCGTGGAGGAGGTGCCGGCGATGCTGTCCCGGCTGCTCTCCGCTCACGAGGCGATCCTCGTCGACAGCCACGACGCCGCCACCCGCACCGGGGAGCTGGGTGACGACGGCACCAACGACGTGCTGGTCTCGCAGGTCATCAGGACCGGTGAACTTCAGGCGTGGTTCCTCGCCGAACACCTGGTGGACACCCCGCTGGTCCGTTCCTGAAGCCGCAGGGCCTGTCCTCGCCGTCCCGCCCCGGGACGGCGAGGACAGGCCCCGCGCTTGCTCCGGGGCGCCCCCGCCGAGCACGGTGCGGGCACCCGCCCGGAAGCGTCGAGCACGGCACGGGAGCAGGACACTGTGGAGCCTCTTTCCGTGCACGCACAGGCATTCCGCCCCTGACGTGCGCTCCTACCGTTCGAGGAACGCTCGAGGACGACTCGAGCACCTGAGGGATGGAGGAGCCTTGCGATTCGGGATCCTCAGCGTCAGCGATGTCACACCGGATCCGGCCACGGGCCGGACACCGACCGAGCGCGAGCGCATCAAGGCCACGGTCGAGATCGCGCTGAAGGCCGAGGGAGCGGTCTGGACGTCTTCGCGACGGGAGAGCACCACGACCCGCCGTTCGTGCCGTCGTCGCCGACCACCCTGCTCGGCTACATCGCCGCGAGGACCGAGAGGCTCATCCTCTCCACGGCCACCACGCTGATCACCACCAACGACCCGGTGAAGATCGCCGAGGACTACGCGATGCTCCAGCACCTGGCTGACGGTCGTGTGGACCTCATCATGGGCCGCGGCAACACGGGACCGGTCTACCCGTGGTTCGGCAAGGACATCAGGGACGGCATCGACCTGGCCCTGGAGAACTACGGCTTGTTGCGCCGGCTGTGGCGGGAGGCCGTCGTCGACTGGGAGGGCACGTTCCGTACGCCCTTGCAGGCGTTCACGTCCACACCCCGCCCCCTGGACGGCGTGCCGCCGTTCGTCTGGCACGGCTCCATCCGTTCCCCCGAGATCGCCGAGCAGGCCGCCTTCTACGGCGACGGCTTCTTCCACAACAACATCTTCTGGCCGCCCGACCACACGAAGCGGATGGTCGAGCTGTACCGCGAGCGGTACGCGCACCACGGTCACGGCACCCCTGAGCAGGCCGTCGTCGGCCTCGGCGGCCAGTCTTCATGCGGAAGAAGTCCCAGGACGCAGTACGCGAGTTCCGGCCGTACTTCGACAACGCTCCCGTCTACGGACACGGCCCCTCGCTCGAGGACTTCACCGAGCAGACCCCGCTGACCGTCGGTTCCCCGCAGCAGGTCATCGAGCGGACACTGTCCTTCCGCGAGTACGCCGGCGACTACCAGCGGCAGTTGTTCCTGATGGTCCACGCCGGGCTGCCGCTCAAGACGGTCCTCGAACAGCTCGACATCCTCGGTGAGGAGGTCGTCCCGGTGCTGCGCGCGGCATGCTCGTGAGTGAGGGTCTTGCGGGCGAAGTAGGCGCCACGCATCGTGACCGTCACCTCACGGGTTCAGCACTGCGACAGGCGGCGGGCTCCCGGAGCCTGGCCCTGCCGGTCAGGGCGAGCATCGGCATCCAGGCCAGGCCAGCAGGTCGAACCGTCACCACCCGGATCAGGTGTCCTCTTCAGGCGGGCAGCGCACGTCGTCGCCTCTCAGCCCGTCGCGTGCCATGCCGTTCTGCCGGGGGTGGTCACCGGCTCCGGGCAGAGAGAGGGCGGTCCGGAATTCATGCCGCGCCTCTGCGCGACGGCCGGCCGCCGCGTACGTGTTACCGAGACGGATGCGGACCTCCATCTCCAGCCATGTGCTCGCGCTCTGTGTGAGGGTGGACAGGGCTTCGTGGTGGATGTCGACGGCAGAGTGCAGACTGCCCTGGACATGTTCCGCAGTGGCGAGACGGGACAGGCTCGCCGCGTGCAGTGGCAGGTCTTCGGCCTCGCGGGCCAGTTCGACCGCCCGCCGCAGCAGGTCAGTGGCCTCCGTGTGCCGGCCCAGAGCCAGGTGGGCATCGGCGGCGAAGCACAGGGCGTTGCTGATCGTTCTGGGTCGGCCGTTCCTTTGCGCGATGGCGACGGCGACGGTGTAGTGCTCGAGCGCCTGCTCGTGCCGCCCTTGCTGGGATCGGATCGCGCCGAGATTGCAGAGCGCGATCCCGGTCAGCCAGCCGTCGCCGAGCCGGGTCGCCAGCTCCACCGCCTCACTCAGGTGAGCAACCGCGTCCTCGATGCCGCCCAGCATCCACTCCGCGGCCCCCATCCCGGCGACGGTCCGAGCCTGGTTCCGCAGGTCGTCGTGGCCGCAGCCGTGGCGCCGCGCCTCGGTGAACCAGGTGTGCGCCTGCCGGAACCGCCCCTGGTAGATGTCGACCATTCCCATGCAGTTGCGCAGCGAGGAGTGCATCCGCCGGTCGGCCGCCATGTCCGCGCACGGCAGCGCAAGCTCCAGGGCTGCGCGGCACTCGTGGAACCGGCCCTCGTGGACCAGGTGGTCGACCAGGGCTTCGGCGATCCGGCAGGCGTCGTCGAACTGCCCGGCGGCGGCCGCGTAGGCCACCACGTCGACCAGTTCTCCGCCCGCCGCCTTCAGCCATGCCGAGGCTTCCCGCCAAGTCGGGAACGGGGAACCACCCGTGCCGTCGGAGCCGGTTGAGAAACCTTCGGGGCCCCAGTCGCTGGCGATGCGGCCTGCGGCCGTATAGAGGTGCAGGACAGCGGCGCGGTCTGCGGCAGCCTCCTCGGGCGCTTCGGTGGCCAGGCGCCGCGCGTGTGCCCGTACGAGATCGTGCAGCCTGTAGCGGCCGGGATGCGGCTGCTGCAGCAAGCTCGCGTCGACCAGGTCTTCCAGGATGTTCTCGGCGTCCTCACGGGAGTTGCTCAGCATGGCGGCGAGGGTGAGCACGTCGAAGCGGGCGGTCGGAGCCAGGCCCAGTGCGCGGAATCCGCGCCGCTGTTCGGGCGTGAGCTGGTCGTACGACATCTTGAAGGCGGCTTCCACGCTGCGGTCCTCGGCACGCAGCTCGCCGAGGCTGCGTGCATCGTCGGACATCCGGCCGGCCAGGAAGGCCAGAGTCCAGGACGGGCGGTTCTGAAGCCGAGCGCTCGCGATGCGCAGCGCCAGGGGTAGGCCGCCGCAACGCCGGGCGAGCTCGAGTGCTGCCTGGGGTTCGTGGTCCGCGCGGGACTCCCCGATGAGCTCTTGGAGCAGGCCGACGGCCTCGCCCGTGCCGAGTGGCTCGACGGTGAGCCGCAGATCGGCGTCGAGGCCGGGCAGGTGTTGCCGGCCTGCCACCAGAACCCGGCTCCCCGGCCCGGCGGGGAGGAGCGGACGCACCTGCTCGGCACTGCGGGCATCGTCGACGACCAGCAGCAGCCGTAGTGCACTCGTGGCCGCACGCCAGGCCGTGACCAGGTCCACCACGTCATCCAGGTCGTCCGGGATCTCGTCACCGCTGGCGCGGACCGCGCGCAGCAGCCGCCGCAGGGCCCGTTGCGGGCCGACGCTCTCGTGGGCGGCGCCGTGCGTGTGCAGGTCCACGAACAGGCAGCCGTCGGGGTAGGCGTCGTCGAGCGCCCAGGCGGCGCGTACCACCAGGGCGGTCTTGCCGACGCCCGCCGTGCCATCGACCGTCACCACGGACACACCCTCTGCGGACACCGGCGCGGTGAGCAGGGCGAGTTCCCGCTCGCGGCCGACCAGACAGGCGGTGTCACCGGGAAGGTCGTTCCGACGGGGGCGGGGGCCGCTCGGGTGATCGGATGCGTCGGGGAGGCGTTGCTCGGACGGGGGTTCCTCGGACTGCGTGTCATCGGGAGTCGGGGTGCCGGACGCGGGCGACCCCGCCGAACGGGTGGGCAGCAGCTGGTGGTCCCGGCGCAGGACGGCCTGGTGCACGCCGCGCAGTTCCTCTCCGGGCTCCATACCCAGCTCGTCGAGGAGCCGGCGCCGCATCTCCTGGTAGACGGCCAGTGCCTCGGCCTGCCGGCCGATGCCGTACAGCGCGCGCATCCGCAGGGCGGCGAGCGGCTCGTCGTGCGGACGGGCCAGGGGCGCTGCCATGAGCGCGTCCAGGGCCTCCGGGTAGCGCCCGAGCAGCACCAGACACTCCGCCCGGTCCTGATGCAACGTGCGTCGCTGCCGTGCCAGCCGCTGCCGCTCCGTGTCGGCGAGCGGCCCGGGCAGACCCGGCAGCGGCTCGCTGCGGAGCAGGTCCAGGGCCCGGCCGCCGTGGTCGAGCGCCGCGTCGAAGTCCCCGTCAGCTTTGGCGCCTTGGGTACGGGCGACCAGTTCGACGAGATCTTCGAGGTCGGTCCGGGCCCCGCCGGGCACGAAGCGGTAGCCGCCGCGCCCACCGTGAATCACCGAGTGGACCGGCTCGGCGCTCGCCCCGTTCAGCGTCTTGCGAAGCGCATAGACATAGCTCGACAGGACCCGGTGGCCCGTCCCCGGGGGCTCGGTCCCCCACACGTCGTCGAGGAGTTGCCGGTATGTCACGAAGGCCGGTGCCCGCAGAATCAGGGCGGCGAGAACCGCCTGCCGTCGTACCGGTCCGAGTGCGAGCGGCGAATCGCCGCGTCGGGCCCTGACCGGCCCGAGCAGCTCGATCCGCAGGTGCCCCCCCGAATCGACCGGGCTCGCGCCCGAATCCACTGCGTCCACGCCCACTTCGAAGTCCCCACGTCCCCGTGCGCCCCGTGCCGGGGCAGCTCTCAAGTCCCTGCATCAGCAGGATTTCACCGGCATTTCAGCGCGTCGCGAAAGAGTTTGCCAGGTTGCTTCGGTGCCGGCGCCCGGACGGGGTGAGCTGCCCCATGAGTCACCGAACGGTCGGGCATCGGCGGAAGGGTCAGCCAACAGACCCTCTCGTGAGCGAGGTCGCGGACGGCAAGCGCCCGGCCTGGACGACATCAAGAGAGAAAGAACACCATGTCGCATATCAATCGCACCCCCGGCACACAGCCCACCCGCCGCGGCGGGCGATGGGAACGCTACCGGGTCGCCCACCCGTTCTCCGCCCAGGACCAGGCGGGCCTGTGGGGCTTGATCCTGGGCGTCGTAGCACTGGCCGTCCTGCTCGGCTGGGCACTCGACATGAAGGGCGGTGTGGTCATCGTCGCGGCGGTCCCCTTCATCATCACCTGGTTCGAAAAGCGACGCACCGCGTTCCAGTTCGACGCAGCCGGCGCCCGGTTCGGCCACGTCCTGCTGCCGTGGACGGACGTCACCCAGTTCGTCGTGGCCACTCCGCCGAACGACCGGCACGCGCTGATCGGCGCACGCCTGCGTCCCGGCGCGACCTTGCCGGCAGGTGCCGTCGGCCCGTCGCAGAACCCGGCCATGCCCGCACCGATCCATGTCGCCGTTCCGCGTACCAAGTTCGATCTGGCGAAGATGGTCCGCAAGGCGCGTAAGTACGCCCCGCCGCACATCGAGATCGTGGTCGCCGATCCGTCCGGCGAACGCGCCGCAGGCTAGGGGCCGCCCCGTGCCCGCCAATCACATGCCACTGCGACATGAGGAGAGAGAGATCGTGACGTTCCGAGTGCGGCGGGGCGAAGACTGATGCCTCGCTCGCCACAGCCCTGGGACCTGCCACCCCCGGAGCAGCGACCGGTGCCGGGCAACCCGTACGCCACGGAGGGCTACGGCCCTCCGGTGCCGCCGGGCCGCCGCAGGCGCTTCGGCACGATGCCGGTGATCGCCGCGGCCGTCGTTCTTCTGCTCCTGGTGGCAGGTGGAGCGGTGTACGCCGTCTCCAGCGGCCGGTGGGGCGGCTCCACCGCGCCCGAGGCGGAGAAGGCAGCCCGTCCCTCCGGGACGCCGACCGCTCCCCGTACCCCCGCCGTCCGTACACCCGAACCGAAGCGGATCCCGACGTCGAAGGAGATCAACGCCGCGCGCGAGCCGGGGGATGCCACAGCGTGGATCGTCGACGACCGGACCGATCTGCCCGGTCGGAACATCCATCTCAACGATCTGTGGATCGTCGGCGACACCGTCGTCCAGGCCGTGTACAGGAAGGTCACCGCCCATCGGCTCTCGGACGGTGCCGAGCTGTGGAGCGTGCCGTTGCCCGCTCCCGTCTGCGAGACACCGGTCAACCCGACCCCTGACGGCAAGGTCGTCCTGGTGTACAAGAACAGCCAGGCCCGGAACGGGAACCGGTGCAACCAGCTCCAGATGATCGACCTGCGGACCGGGAAGGCCGGGTGGCACAAGGAGCTCACCGAGACCGGCTCCGGGGACGACACGATCATCGTGCACACCGCCATCAGCGGGGGCACCCTCGCGGTCGTGCAGGACATGAGTGCCGCCGCGTACGGGGTCGGCGACGGCGCCAAGCTCTACGACATCCCGATGGAAAACCCTGGGAAGTGTTACCCCGACGACGTGGCGGGCGGCTCCCGGCTCCTGGTGAGCTCCGACTGCGCGATCAGTTTCGACCGCAGCAAGACCTACAGCCAACTCCGCGAAATCGACCCGCGCACCGGCAAGGTTCTCTGGCGCTTCCGGACCCAGCCGGGCTGGAAGGTCGGCAAGGTGCTCTCCGTCGCCCCTGTCGTCTTCACGACGCTCCACGCCGAGGAACGCACCGACAACTGGCGGATCGTCGCCCTGGGACCCGGCGGAAAGGTCCGCACCACCATCGACGCGAGGCAGAAGGGCTTCAAGTACTGCGCCGACATGGGGGACGCGGGCGAGGGCATCCAGAACTGCGACGGCACCGCCGTCGGCAAGGACACCGTCCATCTGGGGGGCACCGACCAGGTCGGCGCGTACGACCTCACCACCGGGAAGTTCGTCTGGGGCGTGAAGTCCGATGACAGCACCCTCCACCCCCTGTACGCGGAGGGCGGCACGTACGCGCTCGTATACGAGGCGGCCTCGCTGCGCCGGCCGGGCGGGATCATCCGGTTCGGCCCAGGTGGCGTGAACACGGACAAACAGGTGCTCCAGCATCCCGAGTCGGCCCGGGCCTCGGAGTACGGGATGCTCGCCGGGAACCTGGCCTACGCGAACGGCCGGATCGTCATCACCCCGTCGTTCGTGAACGGCGACGACGCGCGGCCCGCAGCCCGCATGCTGTCCTTCGCCCCCTAGGTCCCGTGAGCGGGCCGTACGGGCGCTGATGTCCCCCGCCTCCATCGTGGCCCTGCCCCTGGCCGTCGCTCGCGACGCCGGCGGCAACGTCGCCGACCCGCCGCGACTTGCGGTGCGCCGGATCACCGACCTTCATCCATTCGAAGGTCAGGCGGCTATCGGGGGCAAGCCGTCCGTTCGACCCGCTGCAAGGAGGAAAACAGGTCGAGCGACCTACCCGAGCCACATGACCGCAGGTCAGGTCCCCTTCGCCATCGGCTCCAGGATCGCCACGCACTCAACGTGATGGGTCATCGAAAAGATGTCGACCTGAGCACGTCATGGAATAGACCAGGTCAGAGCCCGTTTCTCAGCTCGCCGTCCTGCGTGTGGGTGCCTGGAGGGTCAAACGAGCGTCACCGCCACCCGGTGAACAGGCTGCCAGAGCCAGCTCACGCAGCGGGTCCGCCCCCGCCGGCTCCGGACGTCAGCTCACACATCAAGCCCCGCGCCATCTCCCCGAGCGACATAATGGAGTCATGCCCTCCAGCCCTCAGCACCCCACACGCCCACCGAGGGGCCTCTTGGGCACGGACGCCAAGGACCTCGCGCTGTACCGGGAGAAGTTCCGGCGGCGCCTGCCGGAGTCGCTGGACGAGTTGCACGGTCCGGCCCAGGGGGTCGTGGAGCTGCCGCTGCACATGGCCTGGTCCGGAGTGACCTCGTACGACATGAGCAAGCCACGCCAGCGCATGGGCCTCTACCGCACCGTCCTGCACGAGGGCCTGTACGACGACCTGCCCCGCTACCTCAACCGGGACCTGCTCATCCAGCTGTGGCCGGTGCGGCGCACTCTCGTCGGCCGTACGGTGCGCGCTGTATGGGAAGACGCCTTCCCCCAGCTCGCCTCCCTCCCCCAGGCAGCCGCGTGAAGGACATGCCGGAGCTGCACACGCGGCTCCTGGCGGATGTGATCGCGCTCGGGTCCCGTACCCCCTGGTCCTCACGGGTGGGTATGCGGTACGGGCGCATCGCCTCATAAAACCGTCCCAGCCAGGACCTTGATGTCGCCACCGAGAACCCTGCGCCGATAACCGACATCACCGCCACGCTCCGCGCCGGCCTGGAAGCCCGCGGCTGGAAGGTGCACGCGTTGGAGACCTCCCCGCTGTCCGCCCGCTTCACCGTGACCGATCCGGTCCCCGGTCAGGAGTGTGAGGTCGACATCCTCAAGGAGATCTTCTGGCGGCCGGTCGCTCAGAGTGGCCCGGTGGCTTCACGGCCGGGGTGACCGGACGGCCAGGACGCCGAGGTCTGGTTGGCCGGCGTCGTCGTAGGCGTACCGCTCCGTCCAGCCCTCCGCAGCGCTTCCCGTACAGCAACAACACCCCGCTCGACCACCCGCTGCACGTCTGCGCCGACGCCTCTGGTGACTACGCTGCGCTCCAACGTCATTACTTGTCACAGAACTTGGCCCACAAGGATCGGTCTGACAGGATTTCGCTATGGCAAGAGCGGGTGGGGACCTGAGAGCCTGGCTGACCAGGCTCGATGACGTACGACTTCGTGAACTGATTCTATTACCAGGGCCGTTGCCCTTCTGGGCGACGATCCCGCTCCGTGGCCCGCAACCGCGCGTTGGCCGTCGCGAGTTGCTTGCGGCCCGAGTATGGCTGAACAAGGCTCGTACGCGCGACTTGAAGCAGATCGCCGATGCAGCCGCCGACTTTGCCGACGACCTCTGGTCCCATCAGGCCGAGGGACGCCCCGTCGGCCCTGCCGAGACGGACATCAATGCCTTGGAGGCGATGGCCGAGGCCCTGCCTTCGGTACTGGCCCGGCTGACCCTGCACTCCATGCGGCTGGAGGACGGCGCCCCACGGCAGGCCCTGGCCGAGCAACACTGGGACCGGCTGCTCGACGCAGCGGACCGGGCGGTCCCCGGCTTGGGGGCGGAGGCTGAGAACCACCATCATGACCACGTCTCCGGTACGGACATCACCGAGCAAGACGGCGAATTGGACGCTGCACCGCGGCAGCGGGCTGGGGCCGCGGGAGGCGTTGTGAAGAACGAGAAGGCCGAGGAGACGGAGTCTAGGGTGCGTACTCTGGCCAACACGGCAGTGGGCGTGACCAGAGATGTGCCCGACCCCGCCGATGCCGCCGCGGCCGTGGATGCGCTGCGGGCCCGGGCTGCGGAGTTCGGCGATGCGCTGCGTCTGGCCGCGGAACGGGTGGCCGGAGGGTTCTCGCTGCCCGACGCGTTGGTGGAAGAGGCCGACGCCTGGGCGCGGGAGCGCGGGACCGTGGCCGGCTTGTTCCGGGGCACGGGGCACGACTGGGCCGCCAAGGACGGTTTCGATGCACTTCAGGCGATCGTGGACGCCCTCCAGGAGGAACGGGAGCGGCGAGTCGCCCGCAGCGAAAGACTTTCCATGCTTGACCAGCAACGGCAGGCCCTGCTGCCGGTGCTGGACCTGGCCGAGCAGAGCAACGGTGGCGCCTACCTGGACTCCCTGCGTGCGACGCTGCGGACACTCGAGGCGGAGATCGCCGAGCTGACCATGGGCGCCCGCCCCGGTCCCGACGAGCAGGCGCTTCCGGCACCTCGCAACGCGGGCGGCAGCGGCCATCCCGAAGCGATGGCGGATGAGTTCACTGCAGCCCAGGACGAGGTGGGCTCGGAGACCGCGGATGCCGGGGAACCGGGGCCACCCACGGACACCGCGCAGAACGCGGAACCTCACCAGCACGCCCAGACCGCCGAGCCTGCTGACGCGACCTTCGTCGTTGGACCCGCGGACCACCCGCCGGCCGTGGAGACCACAGAGACGAAAGAGCACGCAGAACCGGAGCACGCCTCAGTCCTGACAAGCACTGCTGAACCCGAAGCCCTCGCTGCGGAACCTGCCCCATCGCACACCACGAATACCCCCAAACCCGCACAGCACGAGGAGCCCGTGCTGCCCTGGCACGACCCTGTGCCCGATACCGGGATTGGCGCCGACGCCACCACCTCCCCCGTCGAGCAATTGGTGAGCGCCGACCGTTTCCAGGAGGCTTACTGGTTGACCGTGGCGTCTGCCGAGCCCAGGCACCGGGCAGAGTGCCTGGCGTTCGCGGACGCCGCCTTCTCCTGCGACACGCCTGAGGACGCCACACCGGTGATGACGCGGTTCGTCCCGAACCTGGAGAGCGTGCAAGGCGACCGCCCAGCGCTGGTCTTGGCGGCCGTAGCCTCCGTCCGTGCGGGGCTTATCGTGGGCTGGCCCAACGACCTGCTGCTACAGACGGACCCTTGCTCCTTACTCTCCGGCGCGTGGGGCCGGCTGCTGCAGTCCGCCATTGACGTATTGCGACACTACCAGCGGGTGGACCCCGCCACGCTGTACCCCGGCATGGAGACGGGCCCGACCCTGACACGTTCCGGGTTGGCTGAGGAGGCTGAGCGGCTCCAGGTCGACCTCCCGAAGCTCAAGATCGGCTATGCGCGCGCAACCCAGGTGCAGAACCTGCTGATGCGCGCGGAGCAGCCGCTGGGACGCGCACTGGAAGCGGTCCGGGAGTGGGCTTCCGGCAACGCGGACGCGTCCGTGTTGGACGATGCGTGGGAGACCTTCCGTAAACGGGACTCCTCCGAACGCATCATCGAGGAGGCCGACGCGGCGATCCGTACGCCCAAGCAGGCCAAGGAGCCCATCGAGGCCAAGGCCAAGCGCTCCCTGCTCAGCCGGATCGAGCAGGTTGTCACGCTCCTTTCCCAGGCCCGTGCGCTTGCCGCGCCCGGCATAGAGGAGCGCAGCGGCACCGTCACCGCTCTGCGCCACGCGCTCGCAAAGGTGCAAGAGCTGCCGCCGCTGCCGGGCCTCGAGGGAGCAGCGCTGTTGTGTCTGCGGCGCTGGCTGACCGAAGACGGCCGCTCGCCAGTGTCCCGAGGAGTGCCGGACGTCGCCGACGGCGAGGCACAGACGGTGCCGGACGGCGGTTTCGTACCCGCCGCAGAGGCCCTGCTGGCCGCCGCAGACCTGCCCCGTACAGCCGCGGGCGCGCCCGATCCGCAGGCTGTGGGCTTCACCCGGGTGGTGTTGTCGCTGCTGAAGCCGGTGGACGTGGCCGCCGTGGCGGCCGCCTACGCCGAGCGAGGGGACCTGCATCTGGCGGACGCCTTGGTCGAGGCACTGGAACAGGGACTCGTGCCTGCGGCAGCTGCCGGCCCCGAAGCGCTGCCGTCCGACTGGCGGATCCGCCGTGACGCGCAGTGGGCCCGCTGGACGAACGTACGGGCCGAAGCCCACCGCGTCGCCGCCGGACTGCTCGCGGAATTGCGCGCCCAGAGCCTTGACCTTGTCACCGAGCGGGAACTAGTGGGGCGGCTGGAACGGTTGGAGCGGCCATCGCCGGACGGCGCATACCGGTCCACGGTGGAGGCCATCCGTCGGCTGGAGGAGGAACTGCGGGACCAAGTCCAGGCATATGTAGGTCGGCTGCGCGAGCAACTCGAGGCGCTGACGCTTACCGCGGCGGACCGCAAGCGGCTGTCCGCGCTGTTGGAGGCAGGCGACACAGTCACGGCGGAGGAGTGCCTGGCGCTGCTGCGCAAGGGTGGCTCCCTGCCGCAGTGGAGCGGCACGGGCCGCAGTGAGGACGTGGAGCGGTTCGTGGCGGGTCTGGAGTCCATTACGCCGGTCAAGGCGGGCCAGCAGGGCTTTTCGGCGGCGCCATGGGCCGAGCATTACGCCGACGGCCAGCCGTTGACCGAGGCCGCGCTGGCCGGACTCGAGTCCTGGGACGCGCTCAGCAAGCCGTCCACCCGCGGCAGCGAGTGGCAGAAGCACGTGCCGACGGTGCTGCGTCTGCTCGGCCTTGAGGGTAGGCCGCCGGCCCGCGACGACAGTCGCCAGCTCCGCGGCACCCTCCGGTTGACCGCAAAGCTCCGGGCAAGTGGGAGCGCTCCGGGGTACGTTGCCGAACTCGGCTCCGCAGCTACCACATACACGATCCTGTTGGTTTCGGATGAGCAGCGCGGGCGCAGTCCCCTGGAACTGCTCGATCACAGTGACTCGGGGGCCTGCATCATCCTCTACCTGTACCCGTTGGGCATGGCCGGCCGCCGAGCGATGGCGCTGTGGACACGGACCTCTGCTCAGCAGGCTCTGGTAGTGGACCCGGCCGTCTTCGGATGGGTCACGGCACGCTCGCCCCGCTCGTTCCGGGCCCTACAGCGCGTGACACTGCCGTGGACCGGCTTCAATCCGTACACGCCTTTCGTGGCGGGGCTCGTGCCGCCAGAGGTGTTCTACGGCCGGGTCCGGGAGATCTCTGCGGTAAAGGATCCGTTGGGTGCTCTTTTCCTCTACGGCGGACGTCAGTTGGGCAAGTCTGCGCTGCTGCGGAAGGTGGAGGCCGACTTTTCATCGACCCCCGACCATAAGGCCATCTACCTGGACCTGAAGGCGCGCGGGGTGGGCGAGGCGGAACCCGCCGACCGGATCTGGTCGGTGCTGGCCACGGAGCTCAAGCGGGTCGGGGTGCTGGGGCCGAAAGTGTCCACGGCGGCCTCCCCCGATGTACTGCTGGAGCAGGTGCGCCGTTGGCTGGAGGATAACCGTGAGCGGCGGGTACTGGTCCTCGCCGACGAGGCGGATGCCTTCCTGACCGCTGACTCCAAGTCGGTGCGTGGCAGCGGCGGCGAGGGCACCTTCGCCAACGTGGCCCGGCTCAAGGGACTGATGGACAGCACCGACCGGCGCTTCAAGGTGGTCTTCGCCGGTCTGCACCAGGTGCAGCGGTTCAGCCGGCTGTCCAACGTGCCCTTGGCACACGGCGGTGAGGAGCTGATAGGCCCGCTCAAGCCGGTCGAGGCGCAGCGCCTGGTGGTCGAGCCGATGGCGGCCTTCGGTTACCGCTTCGAACGTCCGGAACTGGTCTGGCGGGTGCTGGCCGCCACCAACTACCAGGCGTGCCTGGTACAGATCTTCTGCGAGCGCCTCGTCACCACGCTGCGGGAGAAACCTCTCAGCTCGGCACAGTGGCCGGTAACGGTCACCGAGGACGACGTGCGGGCGGTGACGGGCTCGCCGGAGGTGCACAGGAACATTGCCGAGCGAATGCGGCTGACCATCAACCTCGAGGATCGGTACCGGGTGCTCGCCCTGGTGATCGCGCTGCGCAGCCAGGCCGACGGCTTCCAGCGCGGCTACGACGCCGACGAACTGCTCAACGAGGCTAAGCGAAACTGGCCGGAGGGCTTCGGCCGACTGACCGCCAGCGACGTGAAAATCTACCTGGAGGAGATGGCGGGGCTCGGCTTGCTGATCCAACAGGCCGACCGTCGACACTATGCGGTGCGCAGCCCGAACGTGGTTCACATGCTCGGCACCCGCGAGGACCTCGAACTGGAACTGCGGCAGACCGAGTTCAGCCTGCCTTACGACTACAACCCGCGGTTCTCGCGTCGGCTGCTCGGGTCGGGCCAACAGTCCGGTGCACATCGGTACAGCCCGCTCACCGAGCAGCAGTTGTACGACGCGACAAGTCCCGGCCTGACTCTGGTCTTCCTGACGAAGGCCCACAGCCCGGAGCTCATGGAGCCGGCGATCCGTTCCTACGCCAGTGCGCGGGGCCTGACCGTGCACACCACCACCCCGGACACCCTGGTGGACGTTCTCACACAGGACACACGCAGCAAGGACCCCAGCGTTGTCTTCGCCGATCTGCGCTACTGCGGCGTGGAGACGCTCGGTCAGACCCTGGACCGACTGCACCGACACACGCTGCGCGGCAAGGCGAAGCCACCGCGCACGGGGCTCATTCTGGTCGACCCGCGGGCGCAGGAAGTACTCAAGGACCAGCGGGTCACCCAGGTGCTGCGATCCGAGCGGTGGAACGCCGACAGTCTGCGCGCCTGGCCCGAATGTCCGTTCGATACGCCGGACAAGCGGCGTCGGCTGATGGAAGCTACCGGCGGCTGGCCGAGCCTTGTGGAGCGCACCGTGGACTACGCCACCCGAGGTGGGTTCACCCTGGAGGGAGCCCTGGAGGCGATCCAAGCCCAGTACGCCCAGGAGAAAGTCGCCCGCACCCACCTCGACCGGGTCGAACTCACCCCGTCCACGCAGAACCTGCTGACCGTCTGGGTGCAGTACGTCGAGCCCGGTGAGGGGTGTGATCACGGCGACATCGCCGCCGTGATCGGCCTCGATCTGGCCGAGACGCGCGCATTCACCGACCGACTCGCCGACCACGGCGTACTGGATGACAGCGAGGACGGATACGCGCTGGACCTCGTCACCTTTCGGGCGCTCACCACAGTGGGAAAGGAATCGTGATCGGCACGGCCGCGGCCGACGGGATTTCTCTGCCAGGGATCAGGGTCTGGCTTGGCCGTCTGCTGGCCGATCTGAACAGCGGTCGCAGTTGCCTGTGGCTGCTGCCCAGAAAGATGTTGGACGACACCGACAACCAGGTCGACCGGCTGCTCGACGACGTGCTGCACGAACTCGCCGACTTCGTGCTGCTGCCCTCTGACGAAACCCCCGGCTCGGCCTCCGTCCGCTCCACAGTGTCGGGCCGCCCTCGGACCGCCCGTCAGTGGTCCGGCCTGGCCCCTGTGCCCGACTTCGACGATGGGTTGCCGGACCTGCTCACGGCCAGGATTCCCGTGCCCACCGAGCCGGGCCCGCCAGTACCCCCCACCCCGGCAGAGGCACTGGCGGGCCTGCTGGAGCGGCTCGCCAAGGAACTGAACTTCACCGGTGACAGGGACGCAGCCAGCCCGGACCCGACCGACGACGTACTGGCCCGGCTCACCGGTGGCGGCACTGGCACCGTCGAGACCCGTCCGGTTGTCGTACGGGCATGGCGCGAGCCGGTGCCGTCCGCCGCCACCCACCTGCTGCGTCGACTAGTGGCCACGACCAAGGAGGCGGGTCTCCCCCCGGACCAGCGCCCCAGAGCCCTCGTCATGGCCTCCACTGAGACCTTGCCTACGGGTCTGCCTGATCAGCTTGCCCGGGAGGACATCGCAGTGCACTGGTGGTGGGGAGCCACAGGTCGCCTGGACACCGCCACTGTCGTCGCACTGGCGCGCCCGCTCCTGGCTTCCACCATGGAGCGGCGGCATCTGCACGAAGCGGTCACACAGGCCACGATCACCGAAGTGTGCGGGCCCTATCTCGACATCGCCGGTGCCCTGGCCAGTTGCTGGCATGACGGTCGTCCGGAGACATTGATGTCAGCGCTCCACGAGGTGCTCGCGTATCTGCCTGGACCGGCGGCCATCCCGTCGCAGCGCGTCGAGGGCACCCGTCATCCCGGCCGCCACCCCGACGAAAAGCTGCTCGTGGCCTGGAACGCAGGCACTATCGACAGCTGGGACGGCAGGCTCAGGCACCGCCCTGGCAGTGACCTCACACACGAGCAGGCGGTGTCGGCCCGGGTGTGGCTGGCGCAGAATCATGTGTTGCTGCCTCTGCTGGACGATGCCCGGGACCAGTTCACCGCCACCGTCCGGCTCCGTGCACGCGTCCCGCTGGCCCGGCTCGCGCAGGACTACGGCCCGCGGCGCGAACCCGGCACGCCCGCCGAACCCGCCGGCTCCACCGTCGACATGATGGAACTCGGCGCGATGTGGAGCGCTCACTGCGACGGCGCCATCAGGCTCACCCCCGCCGAGCGCCGCCGGCTGCGTACCATACGCGACGCCCGCAACCGCCTCGCCCACCGTGCCCCCCTCGACAGCCCCCGGCTTCACTCTCTCATCGAGGAACTGTGTTACTGACCAAAGGGCACCGGTTGCGACACCACCGCATTCGTTTCGCAGCCAGAACGCCGTCGACTGCGAGTCGGCGACCGTCGCGGCGTCTGCACTATCGACAAGGGAGAGCTGTTGATGTCGGGGCGTACGGCGCCTGACTACTGCAGCAGAAGGGCCCGACTCCGTGGAGTCGGCCCTTCCGGCCTGCCCGCTCGCTTGCAGCAGCGGCAGCGGCAGCGGCAGCGGCAGCGGCAGCGGTCGGACGTTGAAGCAGTCGGTTCTGCCACGCGATCATCCCCCCAATCACTCTGTCGGTGATGGTCGGGATGATAGGACTTCGAGACCTCGGCGCCACACACTTCAGCCAGGTACGCAACAATAACGCCATATACCGGGCCCTTCACCGACAGCTACAAAGACCATCTCGTCGATGCCGCGCAGATGCCGCTGCCGCTTCTTGGCCAGCGTCGGCTCGAACATGCCGGCCTGGTCCCGGGGAAACGGTGACCTCCACCTGCCCGGCCTCGGTGTCCACCGTCTTGGCCGGTTACCGTTGGGGGAGTCCCCCGGCCGCCCTCGGCCTGCTAGCCGTGTTCATGGCCCAAGCGATCCAGCGCACAGCGCCGATCCGGCCTGATGCGAGCAAGCCGGACTACGCGTGAGGGCCGGGTGCGCGCGTGCCCACCCCATCCGTCGTCGTACGTCAGGAGACGGGGAACCAGGCCGACAGGCGCTTGGCGATGACCGGTACATCCATGTTGTCCTGCGCGACTTCCTCGACGAACGGGCCGGCAGTGGAGGCAGGTGGCGGGACGGTACCGGCGCTGACACCGTTGAGCCGCAGGAAGACGCGCATGGCGAGCCAGGCGGTGCGCTTGTTGCCGTCGATCAGGGCGTGATTTCGGGCAACGGAGTGCAGCAGTGCCGCCGCCTTCTCGTGCAGCGTGGGATACAGCTCGGCTCCGAACACGTTGGTCCGGGGCCGTTCGATCGCTGACACCAAAAGTCCCATGTCACGCACGCTGTGGTCGGTACCGTTGACCGTGCGAGCGATGGCAAGGATCTCGTCGAGCTGGATGTAGCGCACTTCGGTCACTTCAGGTAGTCCAGGATCTCCGCATCGCTGTCCATGAGCTCGGCCAGGACATCGTCGACCTTCAGCTCGGCCCGGTCCTGGGCGTCGCGGATGGCCTCGACAGCGAGTTCCTGCTTGCTTCGGCCCTCTCGACGAGCACGCTCAGTGAGCTTCGCATCAAGATCGTCGGGGAGTCGGAGTGTCATCGCCATACAGCCATGATACCTGACTGGTATCTGGGTGGCGAGGTGATACCAGCCACTCAAGACCTCGGATCACGGCGCCACGTTCTGCCGCTTGGACTGGCGCACGCTGGGCTCCAGGGAGCCGGGGACCGGGATGGCAGCTCGCGCCGCTTCCATGAGGAGTTCCTCGCCCTCCATGCCGACAGTCCGGTCCGCACGGCCCCAGCCGGGGAGGTCCGGGAGGTCAGGACCCTCACTTCGAGCGTCATCCGAGCATCAAGAATTTCCGAACGAGGCCCTGAAGGCGTCGCCGATACCAGCGCCTCCCCCATGAATTCGCAGGTCAGGCCCCCTTCAAGGGGCGATCCGTCCACTCGACCCGCTGCACGGAGGAAAACAGGTCGAGCGACCCACGCGAACCACGAACCCGCAGGTCAGGCGCCCTTGCCAGCAGGCTCCAAAATGGCCACGCACTCAACGTGCGCAGTCATCGGGAACAGGTCGAACGCCCGCAGCGTCCGCACCTTGTACCCCCCGTCCCGGAAGTACGCCAGGTCCCGCGCCAGCGCCGCCGGGTCGCAGGCCACGTACGCGATGCGGCGCGCGCCCAGGGCGGCCAGCTGCTTGACCGTCGCCTTGCCCGCGCCCGCGCGCGGCGGGTCCAGGACGATCAGGTCGCATTCCGTGATGCCCGTGCGGGGCAGCACCTGGTCGACCTTGCCGTGTTCGATGCGGACCCGGTCCAGGTCCTTGAGGTTGTGCCGGGCGTCCTCGACCGCGCGCTTGCCGGACTCGATGCCCAGCACCGCGCCCTTCTCGCCGATGCGCTGGCCGATGGCGCCGGCGAAGAGGCCGACGCCGCAGTAGAGGTCCAGCGCCATGTCGTTCTTGCGGGGCAGCAGGCCCTGCATCACCGCGCGGACCAGCGTGTCGGCCGCCTGCGGGTGCACCTGCCAGAAGCCGCCCGAGCCGACGCGGTACGTACGGTCGTCGGCGCGCTCGCGGACGAAGGCGCGGCCGTGGACGCGGTGGACGCCGCCGTCCTTCTCCTCGACGCGGAGCACGGAGACCGGCTTGTCCAGCTCGACGAGCGGGAGCCGGCCGCCCTCACGCGGGGTCAGGATGACCTGGCGGTCGTGGGAGCCGGTGGCGGAGATGGCCTCGACCGTGGCCATCTGCGGCCAGTCCTGCTTCTCGATGCCGAGCTCGGACACGCCGGGTGCGGCGATCATGCAGTGGTCGATCGGCTGGACCTCGTGGGAGCGGTGCTTGCGCAGTCCGACCAGGCCGTCCGCGTCGATCGCGTACTGGACGCGCGTGCGCCAGGCCGGGACCTGACCCGGAGGGAGCTTGTCGCCCTCGGCCGGCATGACCGTGCCGTCCCAGCCGGCCTCCTCGGGCGTGAGGCCCGCGAGGCGCTGGAGCTGCTCGGTGATCACTTCGCCCTTGAGGCGGCGCTGGGCGCCGGGCTTGGCGTGCTGCCAGTCGCAGCCGCCGCACTTGCCGGGGCCGGCGTACGGGCAGGGGGCCTCGACCCGGTCCTTGGAGGCCTCGACGACCGTGACCGCGTCGGCGCGCAGGAAACGGGAGTCGCTCTCGCCCTCCGTCACCCTGGCGATGACCTTCTCGCCGGGGAGGGTGTGGCGTACGAAGAGCACCTGGCCCTCGTCGGTACGTGCGATGCAGTGGCCGCCGTGGGCGACGGGGCCGACCTCGACCTCGTACTCGCGACCGATCAGGGACTCCCCGGCCTGCGACGACGTGGATTCGTTCTGCATGAGGGGGTGGCTCCAGAGGTCGGGAAGAGTGGAACGAGGAGAGGAGGCCCGGAGACGAAAACGGAAAACGGCCGGACAACAGCCCACCAGTCTACGTGGGCGGAAGCCGGCCGCTTACCACAGGCCGAGTCCGGGCGTCAGCCCTTGTGGCTGGGTTCCTTGTGCTGGCGCCGTTCGACGGGACCTCGGCGTACCGATCCGGGCGCGTTCCAGTCGGCACGCCTCTTGGCCCGCGCCTTGGCGGCCTCGGAGGACTCCAGCTGGTAGGGCACCGAGGTCACCATCACGCCCGGGGTGAAGAGGAGCCGGCCCTTGAGCCGCAGCGCGCTCTGGTTGTGCAGCAGGTGCTCGTACCAGTGACCGACCACGTACTCGGGGATGTAGACGCTGATCACGTCGCGCGGCCGGTCCTTGCGCAGCCCCTTGACGTACTCGATGACCGGCCGGGTCACCTCGCGGTAGGGCGAGTCGAGGATCTTCAGCGGGATGTCGATGCCCCGCCGCTCCCAGTCCTCCTTGAGTGCCTTGGTCTCCGCCGGGTCGACGCTGATGGACAGCGCCTCCAGCTGGTCCGAGCGCACCAGCTTGGCGTACGCGAGCGCCCGCAGCGTGGGGCGGTGGATCCGGGAGACCAGGACGATCGAGTGGACCCGCGAGGGCCGTCCGGTGTCGTCGGACGGGGTGTCGGACGCGGCGATCTCCTCGGCGACCCGGTCGTAGTGCTTCCGGATCGCGGTCATCGTGCCGAAGAAGATCACCATGCCGAGCAGCGCGACCCAGGCGCCGTGGGTGAACTTGGTGGCCAGGACGACGACCAGGACCAGGCCCGTGAAGAACGCGCCGAAGGTGTTGATCGCCCGGGAGCGCACCATGTGACGGCGCTTCGCCGGGTCCTTCTCGGTACGCAGATGCCTGTTCCAGTGCCGCACCATGCCGGTCTGGCTGAGCGTGAAGGAGACGAAGACACCGACGATGTAGAGCTGGATGAGCCGGGTCGAGTCGGCCCCGTAGATCCAGACGAGCAGGATCGCGGCCCCGGCGAGCAGCACGATGCCGTTGGAGAAGGCCAGCCGGTCGCCACGGGTGTGCAGCTGGCGGGGCAGGTAGCGGTCCTGGGCGAGGATCGAGCCGAGCAGCGGGAAACCGTTGTACGCGGTGTTCGCGGCGAGGAAGAGCACGAGAGCGGTCGCCGCCGCGAGGAAGATGAAGAGGACCGTGCCGTCACCGAAGACGGCCGCGGCGACCTGGGAGATCACCGGGTCCTGGGTGAAGCTCTCGCCGACCGCGGCACCGTTGTGGATGAGGTCCTTCGCCGGGTTCTCGGCCATCTTCACGTCGGTGGCCATGGCGAGGCCGATGATGCCGCAGAACATGGTGACGGCCAGCAGGCCCATCGCCGCGAGGGTGGTCGCCGCGTTCCTGCTCTTCGGTTTGCGGAAGGCCGGAACACCGTTGCTGATGGCCTCGACGCCGGTCAGGGCCGCGCAGCCCGAGGAGAAGGCGCGAAGCAGCAGGAAGACGAGTGCGAAGCCGGCCAGCCCCTGGTGCTCGGGCTTGATCTCGTAGTCCGAGGTCGGCGCGTGCATGGTGTCGCCGAGGACCAGGCCTCGGAACGCACCCCAGATGATCATCGCGAAGACGCCCGCCACGAACAGGTAGGTCGGGATGGCGAAGAGCTTGCCGGACTCCTTGACGCCACGCAGGTTCATCAGCGTCAGCAGCACGATCGCCCCTATGGCGCAGAACGTCTTGTGCTCGATGACGAAGGGGATGGCGGAGCCGAGGTTCTCCACGCCCGAGGAGATCGACACGGCGACCGTGAGGACGTAGTCGACGAGGAGGGCGCTGGCGACGGTCAGACCGGCCTTGCGGCCGAGGTTGGTGTTGGCGACCTCGTAGTCGCCACCCCCGCTCGGGTACGCGCGGACGTTCTGCCGGTACGAGGCGACGACGGTGAACATCAGGACCACGACCGCCAGCGCGATCCACGGACTGAAGTGGTACGCCGACACGCCCGCGATGGACAGCACGAGGAGGACTTCTCCGGGTGCGTACGCAACGGAGGACAGCGGGTCGGATGCGAAGACGGGGAGCGCGATGCGCTTGGGGAGGAGCGTTTCCCCCAGCTTGTCGCTGCGCAGCGCCCGGCCGATCAGGATCCGTTTGGGCACGTCGGTCAGTTTGGACACGGTGAGGATCGTAAGCGCTGCCGGGACACGCCGCCGAAGCACCACCCCCTCGGCGCCCGGAAAACCTTCATAATTACCCGCCCTCACCGGAAAAGTCCATGGAATCCTTAACGAAATCCTTGCGGTGCGACGGCCCGGGGTCCTCTGCCGCTTCCTCGCCGGCCCCTTCGGGACGCCTCCGGCCGTCCGGTGGCGGGTCGCCGTCCGCCTGCGGGCCGCTCCCTCTTTTGCTCATCGGCCGGTGGGGTACGCACACTCGGATGAGGCGGTGCGGGCGCCGCCGCATAAGCTCATCCACGGGCAACGCCGAAGGTGGTTGCCCCGTTGTTCGCGCCGCAAGCTGAGAGAGAAGTGTGAGCAGGGTGTTTTCGCAGGTCATCCGGACGACCAGGACGGCGGGGTAGGCGCGAGGTGCACATCGTCATCATGGGCTGCGGGCGCGTCGGAGCCGCTCTCGCACAGACCCTGGAGCAGCAGGGGCACACGGTCGCCGTGATCGATCAGGACCCCACGGCGTTCCGACGCCTCGGTTCCGGATTCGGCGGCAGGCGGGTCAGCGGGGTGGGCTTCGACCAGGACACCCTGCGCGAGGCGGGGATCGAGGAGGCCGGCGCCTTCGCCGCCGTCAGCAGCGGCGACAACTCCAACATCATCGCCGCCCGGGTCGCTCGCGAGATGTTCGGCATCGAGAACGTCGCGGCGCGCATCTACGACCCGCGGCGTGCCGAGGTCTACCAGCGTCTGGGCATCCCCACGGTCGCCACGGTCCGCTGGACGGCGGACCAGATGCTCCGGCGGCTGCTGCCGTCGGGCGCGGAGCCGCTGTGGCGCGACCCGAGCGGCGGTGTGCAGCTCGCCGAGGTCCACACCACGCCGTCCTGGATCGGGCACAAGATCAGCACACTGCAGGAGCAGACGGGCGTCCGCGTCGCCTTCCTCACCCGGTTGGGTGAGGCCATACTGCCCACGTCGCAGACGGTTCTACAGGAGGGCGACCTGGTCCACGTGATGATGCGTACGGACGAGATCGCGAAGGTCGAGGAGGCCTTTGCCGAAGGTCCCGAGGAGGGCGGTCACTGATGCGCGTCGCGATTGCCGGGGCCGGCGCGGTGGGCCGTTCCATCGCGGCCGAGCTCCTGGAGAACGGGCACGAGGTGCTGCTGATCGACAAGGCGCCCACCGCCATCTCGGTGGAGCGGGTCCCGATGGCCGAGTGGCTGCTCGCGGACGCCTGCGAGATCACGTCACTCGACGAGGCGGCGCTCCAGCGGTGCAACGTCGTGATCGCCGCGACGGGTGACGACAAGGTCAATCTGGTCGTCTCGCTGCTCGCGAAGACCGAGTACGGCGTGCCCAGGGTCGTCGCCCGGGTGAACAACCCGAAGAACGAGTGGCTGTTCAACGAGTCCTGGGGGGTCGACGTCGCGGTCTCCACGCCGCGTCTGATGTCCGCCCTGGTCGAGGAGGCGGTGAGCGTCGGCGATCTGGTCCGGCTGCTGCGCTTCAGCCACGGCGACGCCAACCTGGTCGAGCTGACGCTGCCCCCGGAGTCGGCGCTGGCCGGCATCCGGGTGAGCGATGTGGCGTGGCCCGAGGACACCTCGCTCGTCACGATCATCCGGGGCACGCGTGTGCTGACGCCGAGCCCCGAGGAGACCCTGGAGGCCGGTGACGAGCTGCTGTTCGTGGCCGCCCAGGCGCGCGAGGAGCAGTTGGAGGACCTGCTGTCGGTCCGCCGGGAGACCGCCGAGGACTGAACAGGCGTACGTACGCGAGGGCCCCGGACCGGTGACCGGTCCGGGGCCCTCGCGTACGCCTACCCGTGCCCTCAGAGGTCGTGGTTGCGGGCTTCCGCGGCCCTGGCTCCCTGCTCCGCCTTGCGGGCCTTCTCAGCCTGCTCCTCCGCCTCCATCTCGGCGAAGACGTCGATGGGCGGCGGCGCCTTGGCGAGGAAGACCCACGTCAGATACACCGCGAGCAGGAACGGCGGGATCTTGAGGGAGACCAGCACCCAGCCGAGCTGTGTGGTGTCGGCCCACCAGTACAGCGGGAAGAGGATCGCGCACTTGGCGAGCAGGATCAGCCCCCAGGCGTAACTGGCCTTGGCGTACGCCTTCTTCCGGCCGGGGTTCCTGGTCCGCCAGGAGAGGTTCTCCTTGAAGACCGGGCCGAGGATCAGCCCGATCAACGGCACACCCGCGAGCGTCGTGACGAGGTACGCGAGGGCGAGCCCGAGGGTGTAGATCATGCCCGGGAGGTAGAAGTCCTTGGCCTCGCCCGTCATCTTCGCGAAGACCACACCGAAGGCCACGCCGAAGACGCCGCTGAATGCGTGCTTGACGGTGTCCTTGCGGACGAGCCGTACGACGACGAGGGCCACGGACACGGCCAGTGCGGCGATGGCCGAGGCCGTCAGGTCCTGGTTGATGGTGAAGATCGTGACGAAGAGAAGCCCGGGCAGGACTGTCTCCACCATGCCGCGCACGCCGCCGAAGGCCTCGAAGAGCGCGGCTTCCGTGACCGCCTTCGCGTCGGCGTCCTGCTGGTCGGTGCGGTGGGGCTGGTCCGTGTCGGACGTCGGCTTGTCGAGAGACGTCACCGGCTACTCCTTGCCGAGCGGTCGGAGTTCGTATTTGGGGTTGAACAGCACCCGGCGCCCGTGGCTCATGGCCACGCGGCCCGACGCGATGAGCTTGCGGCCCGGCTCGATGCCGACGATGGAACGCCGGCCCAGCCAGACCACGTCGAGCGGCGCGGTGCCGTCGAAGAGTTCCGCCTCCAGGGCGGGCACTCCGGCCCGCGGACGCAGGGTGACGGTCCGCAAGGTACCAGTGACCTTGACGATCTGTCGGTCCGAGCACTCGGAGATGCGCGTGCATCCCGAAGCGTGCGTGTCCTCCTGCAGCTCCTCGGACTCGAGGTCCTCCTGGGAGCTGGACAGCCGGTCGAGCATGCGGCGGAAGCGGCCGGACGGCCTTTCCGCCCTGCCTGACTTCTCGGTTCGGGGAACAGCGCTCATACCCGAAGGGTACCGGTCTCCTGTGGTAGGGGCTGGCCCGCACGGACCTCACCCGAACGAGTGAGGCCGGTCACTCGGGGACGGGTCGTCCCCGCTCGAAGCGATAGCCCATGCCCGGCTCGGTCACGAAGTGCCTGGGGTGCGACGGGTCCGTCTCCAGCTTGCGGCGCAGCTGCGCCATGTAGACCCGCAGATAGTTGGTCTCGGTGCCGTACGAGGGCCCCCAGACCTCCTGGAGCAGCTGCTTCTGGCTGACGAGCCGCCCGGCGTTGCGGACGAGGACCTCGAGCAGGTGCCACTCGGTGGGAGTGAGCCGCACGTCGCGGCCCTCACGGTGCACCTTCTTCGCCGCCAGGTCGACGGTGAACCCCTCGGTCTCGACGATCACCAGGTCGTCCCCGCCGTCCTGACCGACCGGTTCCGCCCGCCGCACGGCGGCGCGCAGCCGGGCCAGCAGCTCGTCCATGCCGAACGGCTTGGTGACGTAGTCGTCGGCCCCGGCGTCCAGGGCCTCGACCTTCTCGTCGGAGGTGTGGCGGGCGGAGAGCACGAGGATCGGCACGCGTGTCCATCCGCGCAGGCCCCTGATCACCTCGACACCGTCCATGTCGGGGAGCCCGAGGTCGAGGACGACGACGTCGGGGTGACGCGCCGCCGCGAGCTGCAGGGCGGTCGCCCCGTCGGGCGCCGCGTCCACCTCGTACCTGCGCGCCTTCAGGTTGATCACGAGGGCGCGCACGATCTGCGGCTCGTCGTCGACCACGAGCACCCGGGTCATCGCGGACCTGCCTTTCCGGAGTACGTGTTCGGGGCGGGAGTGGGCCCCTTGGATCTCATGAGGCGATGTGCGCGGGCGGTACGGGGCCGGCCCGTACCTGGCCCGGGGCGGCCGTGAGCGTGAGGACCATGGTGAGGCCGCCGCCGGGGGTGTCCTCGGCGTCCAGCGTGCCGCCCATGGACTCCACGAAGCCGCGGGCGACGGCGAGGCCGAGGCCGACTCCGGCGCCGCGCGGGGCGTCGCCGTACCGCTGGAACGGCTCGAATATGCGTTCCTTGGCCTCGTCGGGGACTCCACGTCCCCGGTCGGCCACTCGGAGCTCGACGCGTTCGCCCAGGGCGCTGGCGGCGACGGTGACGCGTTCCCTGCCGGGGCTGTACTTGACGGCGTTCTCGACGATGTTGGCGACGGCCCGCTCGAGCAGTCCCGGGTCGACGGCGACCATGGGCAGGGTCTCGGGGATGTCCAGGTCGACGCTGCCTTCCGGTACGCCGCCGAGTGCCATCGGGACGACCTCGTCGAGGTCGAGCTCGCGGATCAGCGGGGTGACCGTGCCGGTCTGCAGGCGCGACATGTCGAGCAGGTTGCCGACCAGGTGGTCCAGGCGGTCGGCACCGTCCTCGATGGCCGCGAGGAGCTCCGCCTCGTCCGCGTCGGACCAGGCGACGTCGTCGGAGCGCAGGGAGCTCACCGCGGCCTTGATGGCTGCCAGCGGGGTACGCAGGTCGTGGCTGACGGCTGCGAGCAGCGCGGTCCTGATCCGGTTGCCCTCGGCCAGCCTCCTGGCCGCCTCCGCCTCACCCACCAGGCGCTGGCGGTCGAGCACGACGACGGCCTGTGCGGCGAAGGCGCCGAGGACCCGGCGGTCCTCCGCGGGCAGCACACGGCCGGAGAGTGCCAGCGCCATGTGGTCGCCGACGGGCATGTCCACGTCCGCGTCTTCGGGCCGGGCCACCGGCGCGGGTCCGACGGACCCGGCGCAGGTCCAGGGCTCGACCTCACTCTGCCTCTCCAGGAGCGCCACGGATTCCATGCCGAAGGTTTCACGGACCCGCTCCAGCAGGGCGTCCAGCGCCGTCTCGCCCCGCAGGACGCTCCCGGCGAGGGTGGAGAGGATCTCCGACTCGGCGCGCAGCCGTGCGGCCTGGTGGGTGCGTCTCGCCGCGAGGTCGACCACCGAGGCGACCGCGACCGCCACCGCGAAGAAGATCACGATGGCGACGAAGTTCTCGGGATCCTGGACGGTCAGGGTGTGGGTCGGCGGCGTGAACCAGTAGTTCAGGAGCAGCGAGCCGGCGGCAGCGGAGGCGAGGGCGGGTGCCAGGCCTCCGAGCAGGGCCGCCGTGACGGTCATGAAGAGGAAGAGCAGGACGTCGTTGGCGAGTCCGGGCCCGTTCTCCAGGCCGTGCAGGAGGAGGGTCAGGAGGGCCGGACCGCCGACCCCCGCCGCCCAGCCGGAGATGATCCGGGTGCGGCTGAGCCGGGCTCCGCGCGCGATGGGCAGCCCGCGCCCCTTGGCGACCTCTTCGTGCGTGACGATGTGCACGTCGAGGTCGGGGCCGGACTCGCGGGCCACGGTGGCGCCGACCCCGGGGCCGTACACGTACTGCCAGGCCTTGCGGCGGCTGGAGCCGAGGACGATCTGGGTGGCGTTCACGCCCCGGGCGAACGCGAGGAGCGCGGTGGGTATGTCGTCGCCGATGACGTGGTGGAAGGTTCCCCCGAGATCCTCGACGAGGGTGCGCTGGACCGCCAGCTCCTTGGGTGAGGCGGAGGTCAGTCCGTCGCTGCGGGCGATGTACACGGCGAGGATCTCGCTGCCGGAGCCCTTGGCGGCCATCCGTGAGGCGCGGCGGATGAGCGTGCGGCCCTCGGGGCCGCCGGTCAGCCCTACGACGATGCGCTCGCGGGCCTGCCACGGGGCGCTGATGTCGTGTTCGCCGCGGTACTGCTGGAGGTACTCGTCGACCCTGTCGGCGACCCAGAGGAGGGCCAGCTCGCGGAGGGCGGTGAGGTTCCCGGGGCGGAAGTAGTTGGACAGGGCCGCGTCGACCTTGTCGGACTGGTAGATGTTGCCGTGGGCCATGCGGCGGCGCAGCGCCTGGGGCGACATGTCGACGAGCTCGATCTGGTCGGCACGGCGGGCGACCTCGTCGGGGATGGTCTCCTGCTGGCGCACCCCGGTTATGGACTCCACGACGTCGCCCAGGGACTCCAGGTGCTGGATGTTGACGGTGGACACCACGTCGATGCCGGCCTTGAGGAGTTCCTCGACGTCCTGCCAGCGCTTGGCGTTACGGGAGCCGGGCACATTGGTGTGGGCGAGTTCGTCGACGAGGGCTACGGCCGGCGCCCGCTCGAGGACGGCGTCGACGTCCATCTCCGCGAAGACGGCCGAGCGGTGTTCGATGTCGCGCAGCCGGATCTGCTCCAGGCCGTGCAACAGCACCTCGGTGCGCGGCCGGTCGTGGTGCTCCACGAACGCGACGACGCAGTCCGTGCCACGCTCCACCCGGCGGTGGGCCTCGGACAGCATCGCGTACGTCTTGCCGACGCCGGGTGCCGCACCCAGGTAGATCCGAAGCTTGCCGCGTGCCATGGCCCCATTGTCTTCTCTGTACCGGCTGCCGCAGACGCGGGAGCCGATGTCGAAGCTACCCCGAGAATTTCCGGCATATGGGGTCAGGGCCGGGCGCCGGGTCCGTATTGACGGGATTCTGATGCGGGGCCGGTGTCCACGGCCGTGGGGCCCCGCGTCCGCCCGCCGCTACGCGTGCTCGGCGATGTGCCCGTCACTGAGCTCGAGGACCCGGTCGGCGAAGCCGAGCAGCTGGGGGTCGTGGGTGGCGACGAGGACGGTGACGCCCTCGCTGCGCACGACGGCCCTCAACAACTGCATGACCGCGAGTCCGGTCTCCGCGTCCAGCTGCCCGGTGGGCTCGTCGGCGATCAGGAGGGCGGGACGGTTGGCGAGCGCGCGGGCGATGGCGACACGCTGCTGCTGGCCGCCGGAGAGCTCCCCGGGGCGCTGCTCGGCGTGGTCGCCGAGGCCCACCAGGGAGAGCAGCAGCGCCACCCGCTCCTCTCGCTCGTGGGGGTCGGTCCTGCGCAGGCGCATGGGGACACCGACGTTCTCCGCCGCGGTCAGGATGGGGAGGAGACCGAACGACTGGAAGATGAACCCGATCCGGTCCCTGCGCAGTTCCAGCAGCCCGTCCTCGCCGAGTCCGGCGAGATCGGTGCCGCCGACGGTGATCCGGCCGCTGTCCGGTGCGTCGAGGCCTCCGACGAGATTGAGCAGGGTGGTCTTGCCCGAACCGGAGCGGCCCTTGAGGGCGACGAGCTCTCCACGCGGGATCTCGAAGGAGACCCCCCGAAGGGCGTGCACCGCCGCCGCGCCGGACCCGTACGAGCGGTGCAGGTCCTCGACCCTCACCATGGGGCCGTCTGCCGGACTCTCGGCCAGGGCCGTTCCGGTCCGTCCGCCCGTGCTCCGTGTCATCGCTCTCCCCCGCGCGTACGCCACCGTGCGTACCCGCTCCTTAGGCAGCCGTCAGTATGTGCATGAGGCACCCGGTGAGGCAATGGAAAGGCCGGTGGGCCGCACCCCCTCCCCGGGGTGCGGCCCACCGGCCTCGGCGGACGAGGGCGCGGTCAGCGCACCTCGGTGATCTCGGGTCCGCGCTGGAGCTGTCCCATCCCGCCGGAGAACTTCGAGCTCTCCTGGTCCTCCTGCTGCACGCCCTCGGGCACCATCTGCGCGTCGTCGGGGAGCTTGAGGACGATCGGGTCACGCGGGGCCATCGGGCCGTCGCCGCGGACGACGACGGTGTCCCGGAAGACCGTCTCCAGAAGCCCGGCGGCCTCCGGCTGCACCGCTCCCTGGCCGGAGATCACTCCGCGCAGGAACCAGCGCGGTCCGTCGACGCCCACGAAACGCACCAGCTGCACGCCGGTCTTCCCGTCCGGAAGCTGTACGGGGACCTGGGCGCGCAGCTCCCAGCCCAGCGGGCCTTCGACCTCGTCGATGACGCCGCCCTGCTGGGTGATGCCTGAGGCGATCTCCTCGCGCACCTCGCCCCAGATGCCCTCCTTCTTGGGGGCTGCGAAGGCCTGCAGCTGGACCGCGCTGTCGCGCACCACGACGGTGGCCGCGACGATCGCGTCGCCGGCGACCTCCACCCGGAGCTCCATGCCCTCGACTCCGGGCACGAAGATGCCGCCGAGGTCCACCCGGCCCTCGCCGGGCCGCGTCACCTCGGAGATGTCCCACGGCCCGTCGGGGCGGGGGGCCGGCGGAAGGTTGGTGCGGCGCGAGCCGCTCTCGGCCCCGGTGCCGTCGAGCTCGTCGGCGACCTGCTCGGCCTCGCGCGCTTCGTCCGCCGTGTCCTTGGCGGAACCACTGTTCTTGCGACGTCCGAACACGTCAACGTCCTTCCCGGTCGGATACGACCGAAGCGTAGCTGTTCCCACCCTGGGTGTTACCGCCCGTGACGCCGTCCACGGCGGCGTGGCCGCCGGTGGATCCGAAGCCCCCCTCGGCCCGCGCCGAACCGGGGAGCTCCGTCACCTCGTGGAAGCGCACCTTCTCGACCTGCTGGACGACCAGTTGGGCAATCCGGTCGAACCGTTCGAACCTCACGGTCTCCCGTGGGTCGAGATTGACCACGATGACCTTGATCTCCCCACGGTACCCGGCATCGACCGTCCCTGGGGCGTTCACGAGAGCCACTCCGCAGCGGGCCGCGAGGCCCGAACGGGGATGCACGAAGGCGGCGTAGCCGTCGGGCAGCGCGATCGACACCCCGGTGGGGAGCACCGCCCGTTCGCCAGGGGCGAGTTCGGCGGCCTCGGTGGTGACGAGATCGGCGCCCGCGTCGCCCGGGTGTCCGTAGCCGGGGATCGGCACGTCCGGGTCGACCCGGCGGATGAGTACGTCGACGGGGTGTCGCATCAGGGGTTCACCTCGAAGGCGCGGGCGCGCCTGACCTGGTCCGGGTCGGACATGGCCGCCTGGATCTCCTCCGGCCGTCCGTTGTCGATGAAGTGGTCCACCTTGACCTCGATGAAGAGGGCTTCCGCCCGGACCGCCACGGGTCCGTCGGGCCCCCCGGTCCTCCCCGTCGCCCGGCAGTAGATCTTCCGGCCGTGGACGGCGGTGACCTCGGCCTCCAGGAAGAGCACCGTGTCCACCGGCACCGGAAGGACGTAGTCGGTCTCCAGCCGTCCGGTCACCGCGATGACCCGCAGCATCCAGCTCAGCGCGCCGAGCGTCTCGTCCATCGCCGTGGCCAGGACCCCGCCGTGTGCCAGCCCCGGAGCGCCCTGATGGGCGGGCTTCACGGTGAATTCGGCGGTGACGCTCACGCCTTCCCCGGCGGTCGCCTGGAGGTGCAGTCCGTGCGGCTGCCCGCCACCACAGCCGAAACAGTGTTCGTAGTGGGAACCGAGGAGCTCTCCGGGCGCGGGGGCGTCGGGATGACGGACCGGCTCCACCGCGTCGGCGGGGGGTGTCAGGCGTGCAGATGTTCCACTCACAGGCGCAGACCTTACCCGCGCGGCGGACCGCGGGGCGCGCCGTGCCAAGCTTGCTTTCATGCAGCCTTCCGCACCTGCCTTCGACGAACGCCTCACCGCACCCCGTACGTGGTGGCTCATCGCCATCGGCATCGGCGTCGCCTGCGCGCTGATGCTCCTGCCGCTCGGCGCCCTGCCCATGCTCGGTGGCCTGGTCGCGGGTACGGCCGCGGCGTGCGCGGCCGTGAGCTCGTACGGCTCCGCGCGCATCCGGGTCGTGGCGGGCGCCCTCGTGGCGGGCGACGCCCGCATCCCTCTGGAAGCGCTCGGCGACGCCGAGGTGCTGGACGGGGAGGAGGCGCGCGCCTGGCGCTCGTACAAGGCGGATCCCCGCGCGTTCATGCTGCTGCGCAGCTACGTCCCGACGGCGGTGCGGGTGAAGGTCACGGATCCGGCCGACCCGACGCCGTACGTCTATCTGTCGACCCGGGAGCCGCAGGCTCTGGTGGCGGCCCTCGCGCCCGTGCCCGCCTGAGGGGTCAGCGGCCGGGGTCGTCCAGACCCTTCGGGAGCTCCTTGGCGGGCTTCGCGGGCTGTTCCAGCGGGGGAAGCTCCGGTAGACGGTCCCAGGGCACCTGCGTGCGCCGCAGGTCGTTCCTGACCCGGTCGGCGAGCTTTCTGGTGTCCCGCCGGTTCATCATCGCGCCGACGACGGCACCGACCATGAACGGGATGAGATTCGGCAGGTCGCGCACGGTGCGCTTCATGATCTGCTGACGCAGTTCGCGCTTCATCTGCCCGCCCAGCGCCGCGTTGAGCGTGGCGGGGCGCGAGACGTCGATGCCGCGCTCCTCCGTCCAGGACGTCAGATACGCGGTGCTGCGCTGGCCGAGATTGCCCGGCGGGCGCCGGCCGTAGACCTCGTGGAGCTCCGCGACGAGCTTCATCTCGACGGCGGCCACCCCGGTGATCTCGGCTGCCAGCTCGGCGAGCATGGCGGGTGGTACGGGCATCATCGCCGCCGCCCCGATGCCCGCGCCGACGGTCGCGGTGGCGTTGCACGCGCCCGCGACGAGCTTGTCGGCGAGCTCTTCGGGGCCCAGCCCCGGGAACTGCCTGCGCAGGGTGGCGAGGTCCCGCACAGGGATGCGGGGAGCCGCGTCGATGATGCGGTCGGCCACCAGGCCGACTGCGGCTGTGGCGCTCTCCCGGCTCTTGCGTACGCCTCGTTTCAGTGTGTGCAGACGGCCGGAGCCCTCGGAGGGCCGGTCCGGTCCGTTCCGCCCGGGCTCGGGGGACGCGTCGTCCGCCCTCACCGCTTCGAGCGAGGCCGGGTGGCCCCGCTCGTCGTCAGGTGTGCCGCCGGGAGAGGCCGGCAGGGCGGCCTGGTGCTCGGCAGCGGGGCTTGCGCCCTCTGCCGGGCCTGTGCCGCCCTGATGTGCCTCCGACGACTTCGTGCGCCGCAAGCGCCGCTTCCGGAACGGTGTGTCGCCTGCCACGGCCGGCCTGCCTCAGTCGCAGTCGCGGCAGATGGGCTGGCCGTTCTTCTCCCGCGCCAGCTGGCTCCTGTGGTGCACGAGGAAGCAGCTCATGCAGGTGAACTCATCGGCCTGCTTGGGCAGAACCCGCACGGCCAGCTCTTCGTTGGACAGGTCTGCTCCGGGCAGCTCCAGTCCTTCTGCCGCGTCGAACTCGTCCACGTCGACGGCGGATGCCGTCTTGTCGCTCCGACGAGCCTTGAGCTCTTCGAGGCTGTCCTGGTCCACGTCGTCGTCGGTCTTGCGTGGGGTGTCGTAATCCGTTGCCATGTCGCTCTCCCCCTCATGGGTGTCTGCGGTGTCTCAGCGCACGTAACGCGTGAGAGGCCGGACTTGTGCCCGACCTGAGGCGGAGATTTTGCCTCACATCAAGGTCTGTTACTCAATCGACACCCAACCGGATCTCTCGTGAGCGATCAGCTTGGGTGGCGATGGGGACCGTACACGGTCCGATTGCTGCAGTTCACGGGCGCCACCCCGTGTACTTCCCGTGATATCGCCCCCCGGAAACCCGGACGTTTCCAGGCTTTCGGGGATGGATGTGATCACGGAGAGTAGAGAGACCGAAATTCGCTTCTGTGATCGATCACACAGGGACGGAACAGTAAAGGGGTTCGAAAATTCCGCCCAAAGCGAACAGGGCGATCCAATGCCGCTTCACACCGTGAAGCCTCTCAGACCGGCAGGGTGACGCGCATCACGAGACCACCGCCCTCGCGGGGCTCCGCGATGATACGGCCTCCGTGGGCCCTCGCGACGGATCGCGCGATCGACAGGCCGAGCCCGACGCCCTTGTCGCTGCCCGTGCGCTCCGTACGCAGCCGCCTGAACGGTTCGAACAGGTTGTCGATCTCGTACGCGGGCACCACAGGCCCGGTGTTCGTGACCACCAGGAGCGCCTGCCCGTGCTGGAGCTCGGTGGTGACCTCCACCCAGCCGTTCTCCGCCACGTTGTAGCGCACGGCGTTCTGCACGAGGTTCAGCGCGATGCGCTCCAGGAGGACTCCGTTGCCCTGTACGACGGCCTGGGCACGCTCGCCACGCACCTCGACCCTCTTCGCCGCCGCCTCGGCCCTGGTCTGGTCGATGGCGCGGTCGGCGACCTCGGCGAGGTTCACGGGCTTGCGTTCGACGATCTGGTTGTCGCTGCGGGCGAGCAGCAGCAGCCCTTCGACCAGCTGCTCACTGCGTTCGTTCGTGGCCAGGAGCGTCTTGCCCAGCTGGTGGAGCTCGGGAGAGGCCTCCGGGTCGGAGAGATGGACCTCGAGGAGGGTCCGGTTGATCGCGAGCGGCGTACGCAGTTCGTGCGAGGCGTTGCCCACGAAGCGCTGCTGGGCGGTGAACGCCCTCTCCAGGCGGTCCAGCATCTCGTCGAAGGTGTCCGCGAGCTCCTTCAGCTCGTCGTCCGGTCCGTCCAGCTCGATCCGGCGGGTCAGGTCCGTCCCGACCACGCGGCGTGCGGTGCGGGTGATCCGGCCGAGCGGTGACAGCACGCGGCCCGCCATGGCGTAACCGAAGGCGAAGGCGATGACGCTGAGTCCCACGAGGGCCAGCAGTGAGCGGTTCAGCAGGTCGTCGAGGGCGTGGTCGCGCTGCTGGTTGGCACAGGCGTTCAGAGCGGCGTTGAAGTCGTCCGGGCTCGCCTTGATCGGAAGCTCGCAGACCTCGCTGGTGACCTGCCCGTTGACCACCTCGAACGGCAGGTCACTGCCCACGTCCAGGGCCTGCGCCGCCAGCATGTAGATGATCGAGAGCAGGAGGATGCCCGCGATCAGGAACATCCCGCCGTACAGCAGCGTGAGCCGTATCCGGATGGTCGGGCGCAGCCAGGGGTACGGCGATTCCTGCGGCTTCGGTTCCCAGGTCGGTTTCGGAGGTGCCTTCAGGGGGGTGGGGGAGGCTGCCATCACGCCCTCAGATCCGGTATCCGGAGCCGGGGACGGTGATGATGACCGGGGGCTCACCGAGCTTGCGGCGCAGGGTCATGACGGTGACCCGCACCACGTTGGTGAACGGGTCGGTGTTCTCGTCCCACGCCTTCTCCAGCAGCTGCTCGGCCGAGACGACCGCGCCCTCGCTGCGCATCAGGACCTCCAGGACGGCGAACTCCTTCGGAGCGAGCTGGATCTCCTGCTCGTCCCGGAAGACCTCGCGGCGGTTGGGGTCGAGCTTGATGCCGGCCCGCTCCAGCACGGGCGGGAGCGCGACCGTGGTGCGGCGCCCCAGGGCGCGTACCCGCGCCGTCAGCTCGCTGAAGGCGAAGGGCTTGGGCAGGTAGTCGTCCGCACCGAGCTCCAGGCCTTCGACCCGGTCGCTGACGTCACCGGACGCGGTGAGCATGAGCACCCTGGTGGGCATGCCGAGCTCGACGATCCTGCGGCAGACGTCGTCCCCGTGCACCACCGGGAGGTCCCGGTCCAGCACGACGACGTCGTAGTCGTTGACCCCTACGCGCTCGAGAGCCGCCGCTCCGTCGTAGACGACGTCGACGGCCATGGCCTCCCGGCGCAGCCCGGTGGCCACCGCATCGGCGAGCAGCTGCTCGTCCTCGACGACGAGTACGCGCACGGCGCAGTCCTTCCCTAGATCCACGAAAAAAGGGCGAGCGGCCTTCGTTCCGGCCGCTCGCTGCACGTCAGCGGCACCGACTGTGCGCGTCCATCCTGCCCGGAACACGCGTAAACCGGCGGTAAGACGGCGCGGCACCGGCCGCCGCTCCAGGGAATCGTTCGGATTTCCGGGCCAGTTGAGGTTTCTCGCGGGTGGGCGGCGGGGAGGACGCTCTCACACCCGCCGATCACGCCCTGCATGTGGCGTCGCCACCGCCCGTCCTGCATCCAGAGGGACTGGCGTGATCACCCGCACTCCGGCCCGAGGGCCGGAGGACCACCGGGCACACCCCCGTGCCACCGACCCACGACGAGGGGGCGCTTCATGGACGCTTTCACCGCAGGTCTGCTGCAACGAATCAAGACCACCGAGTCCGACCTCACGAGGGCTCGCGAGACCGGCGACGACTTCCTCGCGGACGTCGAGCAGGGAGAGCTGGACGACCTGCACCGCCTCGCCGCCGAGCACGGCGTGGAGATCAGCGCCACGAGCGTCTGAGCCGCCACGAGAGGGCCCCGGGAGCCGCCATGGCCCTCCGGGGCCCTCTCCTCGTTCCGGCGCCCTCCCTGGGTGCCCGCAGCAGCTCAGGGAGGGCATCGGTCAGTCGTGCCAGGCCCCCAGCTCCTCGAGCAGGGCCTGCAACGGCTCGAAGACGCCGGGGGTGGCCGCCACCGTCAGGTCTCCGTCCGCCGGCAGGCCGGGCCTGCCGCCGGTGAGCGCGCCGGCCTCCCGGGCGATGAGATCGCCGGCCGCCACGTCCCACGGGTGCAGGCCCCGCTCGTAGTAACCGTCGAGCCGGCCGGCCGCCACGTCGCAGAGCTCGATGGCGGCGGATCCCCCGCGCCGGATGTCGCGCAGCCGCGGAATCAGCTGCTGTGCCACGGCCGCCTGATGGCTGCGCACCTCGGTGACGTAGTTGAAGCCGGTCGCCACCAGCGCCTGGTCGAGAGGGGCCGTGGGGCGGCAGCTGAGTGCCTCCCCGTTCCCGTACGCGCCGCCGCCCAGCACCGCGTGGAACGTCTCGCGCCTCATCGGGGCCTCGACCACGCCGACGACCCGTTCGCCGTCGCGCTCGGCGGCGATGGAGACGGACCAGGTCGGGAGGCCGTAGAGGTAGTTCACCGTACCGTCGAGCGGGTCGATGACCCACCGGATACCGCTGCTGCCCTCGGCACTGGCGCCCTCCTCCCCGAGGAAGCCGTCGGCGGGACGGTGCTCGGAGAGGTAGCCGGTGATCAGCTTCTCCGCCCGGATGTCCATCTCGGTGACGACGTCGATCGGGCTGGACTTCGTCGCGGCCACCCCGAGGTCGGCCGGCCGGCCGTCACGCAGCAGCGCGCCGGCCCGGCGGGCCGCCTCCAGGGCGAGGTCGAGCAGTTCGGACAGGAGGGGGTCGGTCACAACGCTCCAGAGGTGGTGTCACGGCGCCGGCACGGGCTGTCGCTGCCCGCGCGGCGTGGAAGTCGGGCGGGTGGGCGTCAGAACGGGCTGTCGGCTCCGGCGGCGGCGGGCTTGAGGGCCCTGGCGGGGCAGCAGCCGACCGGGCAGAGGTCGTGGGAGGGACCGAGCGCGCCCAGGGCGCAGGGCGTCACGGGGCGGTCCCGTTCGGCGGCGGCGCGCTCCAGGAGGAGCTCGCGCACGGCGGCGGCGAACCGGGGGTCCGCGCCCACCGTCGCGGACCGGCGCACGGGCAGCCCCAGCTCGGCGGCCTTGGCGGTGGCCTCCGTGTCGAGGTCGTACAGCACCTCCATGTGGTCCGAGACGAAACCGATCGGGGCCATCACGACCGCCGGGACGCCGTCGCCGTGGAGCGTCTCCAGGTGGTCGCAGATGTCGGGCTCGAGCCACGGGATGTGCGGGGCGCCGCTGCGCGACTGGTAGACGAGCTGCCAGGGGTGCTCGATGCCCGTCTCCTCCCGCACGGCCTCGGAGATCAGCCGGGCGACGTCCAGGTGCTCGGCCACGTAGGAGCCGCCGTCGCCGTGTGTCTCCACCGGCCCGGAGGTGTCGGCCGCGGAGACCGGGATGGAGTGCGTGGTGAACGCGAGGTGCGCCCCCGCCCTGACGTCCTCGGGGAGGTCGGCCAGCGACGCCAGCACGCCGTCCACCATGGGCCCTACGAAGCCGGGGTGGTTGAAGTAGTGCCGCAGCTTGTCCACGCGGGGCACCGGGAGCCCTTCCGCCTCCAGCGCGGCCAGCGACTCCGCCAGATTCTCCCGGTACTGCCTGCAGCCCGAGTACGAGGCGTAGGCGCTGGTGGCGAGCACGGCGATCCGGCGGTGGCCGTCCGTGACCATCTCGCGGAGGGTGTCGGTGAGGTACGGGGCCCAGTTGCGGTTGCCCCAGTACACCGGCAGCTCCAGGGCGTGATCCGCGAGATCCTTGCGCAGGGCGTCGAGCAGCGCTCTGTTCTGCGCGTTGATCGGGCTGACGCCGCCGAAGAGGAAATAGTGCTTGCCGACCTCTTTCAGCCGTTCTTCGGGGATGCCCCGGCCACGTGTCACGTTCGCCAGGAACGGGACCACGTCGTCAGGGCCTTCGGGGCCTCCGAAGGAGAGCAGCAGCAGGGCGTCGTAGGGCGCGGGATCACGCAGATCGGACATGCACCCGATCCTGCCACCCGCCTCGGACAGAACGGCAACCGCCGTGGGCCGGCGGCACCCGTAAGCTGTATCAGCCCCTCGCACACCTGACAGGCCTTCCCGGAGCTCCCCCGTGCCCAGTCCCTACCGCGCCATCTTCGCCGCCCCGGGAAGCCGGGAGTTCTCGGCGGCCGGATTCTTCGGCCGGATGCCGCTGTCCATGATGGGGATCGGCGTGGTGACGATGGTCTCCCAGCTGACCGGCCGCTACGGACTGGCGGGGGCCCTCTCCGCGACGCTCGCCATGGCGGCGGCCGTCATGGGGCCACAGGTCTCGCGGATGGTCGACCGGCACGGGCAGCGCCGTGTCCTGCGCCCCGTGACGCTGTTCGCGGCCGCGTCGGTCGCGGGGCTGCTGGTCTGCGCCCAGCAGAGGATGCCCGACTGGACCCTGTTCGTCTTCGCCGCGGGCGCCGGCTGCGTCCCGAGCGTGGGGTCGATGGTCCGGTCCCGCTGGGCCGAGATCTACCGGGGCTCCGGCCGGCAGCTGCACACCGCGTACGCGTGGGAGTCGATCGTCGACGAGGTGTGCTTCATCTTCGGGCCCATCATCTCGATCGGCCTGTCCACCGCGTGGTTCCCGGAGGCGGGGCCCCTGATCGCCGGTGTGTTCCTCGTGATCGGTGTCTTCTGGCTGACCGCCCAGCGCGCCACCGAGCCCAGGCCGCACCCCAAGGAGCACCACACGGGCGGCTCGGCCCTGCGTTCCTCCGGACTCCAGGTGCTGGTGATCACCTTCGTCGCCACCGGGGCGATCTTCGGGGCGGTGGACGTGGTGACGGTGGCCTTCGCCGAGGAGCGCGGCCACAAGGCGGCGGCGAGCCTCGTGCTCGCGGTCTACGCCCTGGGTTCGTGTCTCGCCGGAGCCGTCTTCGGGCTGCTGCACCTGCGGGGGAAGCCGTCCACCAGGTGGCTGGTGGGGGTGTGCGCGATGGCCGTGAGTATGATCCCCCTCCAACTGGCCGGGAGCCTGCCGTTCCTGGCCGTGGCGCTCTTTGTCGCGGGCCTCGCCATCGCACCGACGATGGTCACCACGATGGCCCTCGTCGAACAGCACGTACCGCGCACCCAGCTGACCGAGGGCATGACCTGGACCAGTACCGGACTCGCGGTCGGAGTGGCGCTCGGCTCCTCTGCCGCAGGCTGGGTGGTCGACGCCTCGGGGGCCGAGGCGGGGTACGCGGTGCCCGCCGTTGCGGGAGCGCTCGCGGCCGCGGTGGCGTTCCTGGGGTATCGCCGGCTCGCGGAGCCGGTGCCTACGGGAGGGCGCGGGGAAGATGAACGACACCTACGCACGGACGGCGAACACGTGGCGTAACTGGGCGGGCAACGTCACCGCCCGGCCTGTCCGCGTCGAGTCCCCCGCCTCCGTCGACGAGCTCGCCGACGCGCTCCGCAGGGCGTCCGAGGACGGTCTGACCGTCAAGCCCGTCGGCACCGGTCATTCGTTCACCGCGGCCGCGGCGACCGACGGGGTCCTCATACGCCCGGACCTGCTCACCGGCATACGCGACGTCGACCGCGAGGCGATGACCGTGACGGTCGAGGCCGGCACGCCGCTGAAGCGCCTCAACGCCGCGCTCGCCCGCGAGGGGCTCTCCCTGACCAACATGGGCGACATCATGGAGCAGACGGTCGCGGGGGCCACCTCCACGGGCACCCATGGCACCGGCCGCGACTCCGCCTCGGTCTCCGCGCAGATCCGTGCGCTGGAGCTGGTCACAGCCGACGGCTCGGTACTGCGCTGCTCCGCCGACGAGCACCCGGACGTCTTCGCGGCGGCCCGGATCGGACTCGGGGCGCTCGGTGTGGTCACCGCGGTCACGTTCGCGGTGGAGCCGGTCTTCCTGCTGACGGCCCGCGAGGAGCCGATGACCTTCGACCGGGTAACAGCCGATTTCGACCAGATGGTCACAGAGAACGAGCACTTCGAGTTCTACTGGTTCCCGCACACGGCCAACTGCAACACCAAGCGCAACAACCGGAGCGCGGGCCCCGCCGCTCCGCCCGGCCGGGTCAGCGGATGGATCGAGGACGAACTGCTGTCGAACGGCGCCTTCCAGGTCGCCTGCTCGGTCGGCCGGGTGGTTCCGGGAGCCATCCCCTCGATCGCCCGGATCTCCAGCCGCGCGCTGTCGGCCCGTACGTACACCGACATCCCGTACAAGGTGTTCACCAGTCCCAGGCGGGTCCGCTTCGTCGAGATGGAGTACGCCCTGCCGCGCGAGGCGGCGGTAGAGGCCCTGCGTGAGCTCAAGGCCATGGTGGAGCGCTCACCGCTGCGGATCAGTTTCCCGGTGGAGGTCCGCACGGCACCCGCGGACGACATCGCGCTCTCCACGGCCTCGGGCCGGGAGAGCGCGTACGTCGCGGTGCATCTGTACCGGGGCACGCCCTACCAGGCGTACTTCACGGCCGTCGAGCGGCTCATGACGGGATACGACGGCCGTCCGCACTGGGGCAAGATCCACACCCGGGACTCCGGGTACCTGGCCGGGACCTACTCCCGCTTCGGCGAGTTCACCGCCCTGCGGGACCGGCTCGACCCGGACAGGCTGTTCGCCAACGACTACCTGCGCCGGGTGCTCGGCGACTGAGAGCGGCGGGTCCGGCCGTGCGGCCTGGACCGGCTCACCGGCCGGCGTCCGGTCCGGCCGCGCCGTCCTCCCGGACGGCCGGGGCGTCGTCGGTCGCGGTCGGCTCCGGTTCCGGTCCCGTCGGGGTGACGTCGTCGCCGGGTGCCGTCGGGCTGGTGGGTTCCGGGGCCGTGGACCCGCCGGAGGCGGAGGGTGCGGGGGTGGGCCCGGACGTGGTGCCGTCGGTCGTCCCGGGCCGCTCGCTCACCCCGTCCCCGGGGTCCGTACCGGGCGTGGTCGCGTCGTCGCCCCCGGGGCTGCGGCCGTCGTCGCCGTTCTCCTCCTGGCCGCTGCCCCCGGTGCTGCCCGAGGGCTGGGGCGTGGTCGCTCCGCCGTCGCGCTCCCCTCGCACGACGGAGCCGACGGTCGTTCCGCCGTTGCCGCCCAGATCGTGCCCGGAGACCACTTCGTACACGGTGATTCCGCCCATGGCCAGGACGAAGACCCCGGCAGCGGCGAGGGCCGAGCGCTTCCAGCCCCGGACGCGGGTGCCGTGCGTACGGGCGCCGGAGAAGGAGTCGTCCACAGGCGCGTCGCCGGGGGCCGGGCCGCCGGGCCGGACCTGCCGCAGCATCGTCGTGCGCTCCAGGTCACCGGGCCCGGCCTGCCGCAGCATCGTCGTGCGCTCCGGGTCACCGGGCCCGGCCTGGGGCAGGACCGTGGTGCGGTCCAGGTCGGGGTCGGGCTCCACCGTGCGCAGCACCCTCGTCGCGTCGTCCTCCGGCCTCCGCGGCGCGCGGGAGGTCTCCCGGGTGCGCACCGTGACCTGACGGCCCGCCGGGTGTTTCACCTGGACGGTGACCTCGCGGATCTGCTCACCCGTGCGACTGAAGAAGTGCTGGAAGACGGAGCCCCCGCAGGTGGCCACGATGCTCATCACGCCGGCGCCCGCGATGGTTCCGTACACACCGAGCTGTGAGGCCATCACCGCCGCGGCGACCGCCGCGAGAGCGCTGCCCGCGACCTGCGGCAGGCTCAGATCTATGCGCCTTTCCTTACGTTCCGCATCGTTATGCGGCTTCTGAACCATGATCAGCCCTCGCTCGACAACCACCCCACCTTGCACCTTGAAGGGACATTTGAGCGAATCAGATAGTTCCGATTCTGGAGATTTTGTGAAGCAGCACACGCATCGCGGGCATACCGACGACAACTGGGTAACCCAACTCCCGCGCCCCGCGACAACTTCGGCGGCGCGCCGGTCCACCCCGGTGGCCCGAATGGAGTACTGTGGCGAGCCCTGGGGCCGGACTCCCACACGGGTATCCGGGACCTACGGGAGGGGGCCGAAGACGGCACTCGAACCGGCGGCGCCGCGGCATCGCACGGGCGCCTGCCACATGGAGCGATCAACCGGTCGCTCCACGTGGCGAACAGGTAACCGTGCCATTCTGGGGTTCCAGGGCCAAGGCCCGACACGCCGGGTAACTTGGCAAGGTTGTGGCAGGCTGAACCCGGGCAGGTCACACTCGACTAGCGGAAGCAGCGACGCACGTGACGTCGGCAGGCACCACCCGGGAGGTTCCCATGCCCGAACTGCGTGTCGTGGCCGTCTCAAACGACGGCACACGACTGGTGCTCAAGGCTGCGGACAGCACGGAGTACACGCTTCCGATCGATGAGCGGCTGCGTGCCGCCGTGCGCAACGACCGCGCCCGGCTCGGCCAGATCGAGATCGAGGTGGAGAGTCATCTCCGCCCGCGCGACATCCAGGCGCGTATACGTGCCGGCGCCTCCGCCGAGGAGGTCGCCCAGTTCGCCGGCATCCCGGTGGACCGGGTACGCCGCTTCGAGGGCCCCGTGCTCGCGGAGCGCGCGTTCATGGCCGAGCGCGCCCGGAAGACACCTGTGCGCCGTCCCGGCGAGAACACCGGACCCCAGCTCGGCGAGGCGGTGCAGGAGCGGCTGCTGCTGCGCGGCGCCGACCGGGAGACCGTCCAGTGGGATTCCTGGCGCCGTGACGACGGCACCTGGGAGGTCCTCCTGGTCTACCGCGTCGCGGGCGAACCGCACTCCGCGAGCTGGACGTACGACGCGCCGCGACGGCTGGTCCAGGCCGTGGACGAGGAGGCGCGCTCGCTGATCGGCGAGACCGACGACGTCGCGGCTCCGGAGCCGAGCTTCCCGTTCGTGCCCCGGATCGCACGGCTGCCGCGCGACCGGCCGCTGGACCGCGCACTGGACCGCCAGATCGAGCGCCCCGCCCCCGAGCCGGAGGAGCGCGTCGGCGGTGTGTCGGCGAGCGAGCGCGACTCGCTGACCAGCCTCCTCGAGGCGGTGCCGAGCTTCCGGGGCGACATGGTCGTCCCCGAGCGGCCCTCGCAGCCGGAACCGCCCGCCCTCGAGCCCGCGCCGCAGCAGGAGCCCGAGGCGGACGAACCACCGGCCGCGGCGGCGTCCGCCGGCGCGGGTTCCGCCTACGCCGACGTACTGATGCCCCGCGCGGTGGCCGGACACCGTGACCGGCTCACCGGGACGACGGACCGGCAGGCCGAGGCCGACGGGGTACGCCCGGGACGCAGGGCCGCGGTGCCCAGCTGGGACGAGATCGTCTTCGGCACGCGCCGGAAGAAGCAGGACTGAGGACCGTTCGGGTCCGCGGCATGAGGAGGGCCCGTACGCAGCCGCGTACGGGCCCTCGCTCCGTCCGGACGTCCGTGACGTCAGGCCGGTTCCGGCCCTGTGGCGACGGGCCGGGACTCGTCCGAGGTCCACTCCGACCAGGACCCGGCGTACAGGGCGGCCCGGTGGCCGGCGAGTTCCAGCGCCAGTACCTCATGGGCACCGGAGACGCCGGAGCCGCAGTAGACGCCGATCCCGGTGTCGCCGTCGGCGCCCAGGGCGGAGAACCGGGAAGCGAGCGTGCCGGCGGGCAGGAAGCGGCCGTCCTCGCCCACGTTCTGCGTGGTCGGGGCGGACACCGCACCCGGGATGTGGCCGCCGACGCGGTCGATGGGTTCCACGTCCCCCCGGTAGCGCTCCGGGGCCCGCGCGTCGAGGAGCAGACCGGAGCGGGCCAGTTCCGCGGCGGCGTCCGCGTCCAGGAGGCCGATCGCGCCCGGCTCGGGCCGGAAGTCGCCCTCGGCGGGCTCCGGGATGCCGGTGGTGAGCTCGCCCGTCCAGGCGGCGAGACCGCCGTCCAGTACACGGACGTCCCGATGCCCGGTCCAGCGCAGCAGCCACCATGCCCGCGCGGCCGCCCATCCCTGGCCGCCGTCGTAGACCACCACGGGGGTGGCGCGGCCGACCCCCGCCCGCCGCATGACGGCGCCGAAGGCTTCCGGGTCGGGCAGGGGGTGACGGCCGCCGCTGCCCGCCGGGCCGGCGAGCTCGGAGTCGAGATCGACGAAGACCGCGCCCGGGAGGTGCCCGGCCTCGTAGTCGGCGCGGCCGTTCGGACCGCCGAGCTGCCAGCGGACGTCCAGCAGCACGGGTGGGCGCGGCCCCGCCGACTCGCTCATGTATTCGGATGCGGTGATGATGGGCTTCATGGATGCCATCTTCGCGCAAGGGCCGCCCGGCGTGAGGCCGTGCCGAAATGGACGTACCACCTCAAAACGGTTGTACGCCCGAGTGGAAGCCGGATGACGCGGCGCGGCCGGGGTGCCTCGGAGGCTCAGGGGTGCGAGCATCTGCACGGAGCGTGCGCGCCCGTGTCCGTGCCGCTGGACGCCGTGCGGGCTCGTCCCCCGTACGGCACTCCGATGGTGCGAGGAGAGAGAAGAAGATGACCGAGGCTGTCACCCGGCGCACGCCCGGAGCGCCGTGCTGGGTGAGTCTGATCGTGCACGGCCTGACCGCGACGCAGGACTTCTACAGCCGGTTGTTCGGCTGGGAGTTCCAGCCCGGACCCGAACAGCTGGGGCCCTACGTACGGGCGTTGCTGTGCGGCAAGGAGGTCGCCGGCATCGGACAGCTGCCGCCTGACCGGCACCTCCCGATCGCCTGGACGACCTATCTCGCGACGGAGGACGCCGATGCCACGGCGGAGGCGATCCGGTCCTGCGGCGGGACGGTGGCCGTCGGGCCCCTCGACGCCGGCAGGGCGGGACGTCTTCTGCTCGCCTCGGACCCCGGCGGCGCGGTCTTCGGTGTCTGGCAGGCCGCCGAGCACATCGGCACCGCGCTCGCGGGCACTCCGGGGACCCCGGTGTGGAACGAGCTGGTGACCCGGGAGACCGCGTCGGTCGCCAAGTTCTACCAGGCCGTGTTCGGCTTCGAGACCGAGGCGGTCGTCTCGGCCGACTTCGACTACCAGACGCTGCACCTGCGGGGCCGTCCCGTGGCCGCCCTGCACGGTGTGGGACATGCCCTGCCGCGTGACCGGGGCCCCCACTGGATGACGTACTTCCAGGTCGCCGACACCGACGAGGCGGCGGCGCGGGTGGTGGAGCTCGGCGGCCATGTGCTGCGGCCTCCGCGGGAGGCCTCCAGCGGCAGGCTGGCGACGGTGGCGGACCCGGAGGGCGCGGTGTTCACGATCGTCCGGCCGCCGGGGAACTGACCTCCGCCGCTCGACGACGCCGCGCCTGGGTGCGCCGGCGAGGCCGGGACCGCACGCCCCCGCGCCTCGGCCGTCGTGGGACCCTCAGGCGGAATCCACCCAGCCGTGTCCTTGGGCAAGGCGAAGCAGGCGCTGCCGGACGTGCTGCAACTGCGCGGCGGTCAGGGTCCCGTCCGCCTCGATCAGCGCCTCGGTCACCTCGCTCTGGAAGTCCAGCGGGGTCAGGACGTCACAGTCGGCGTCGTCATCGTGCGCCGCGGGCTGGGCAGCCGCGCTCTGAAGCACCCTGGACGTCGGCGGAGCGGGCTGGCGCATCAGGCGGATCTCACCCGCTTTCGGGCCCTTGTCACCCGATTCCAGGAAATACTCGACGCGCCGCCCGGCCTGGTACAGATACTTCTCTTCGAGCAGGTCGTTGGCGTGCATGAACACGTCCTCGTCGCCCTCGTCGGGGGCGATGAACCCATATCCGCGAACTTCGTCGAACCGAAGAATTTTACCTGTCATCAACAACAGAAAACACCTCCACCGCTACCGCACACACACAACAAGTCTCGGATCCCCCGAAAGCGATCCGGAATGAGAACGGCCGGGACCACAGAAGGCTCCGCGGCACAGTTCGATACACCGGGCACGAGTATAGCGACGGGGTCCGGGAGAAGAGACGGGCCGAGCCCATCGAGCGTGCTGCGCCCTACCGGTGGGAAAGCACGACGGCCACCGCCCGTACACCGGTCGCGAGTTGCTCACGGCTACGGTGGTGACCACGGAATGCACCGCCGGTGGACCGGTCGGTGATGTGGCCCCTCCCCGACGCGTGTGACGCTTTTTCCGGGCGACAGGATCGCGTCATGCGCACCGCATTTCATCCTCTGTCGGCCCTTCACCCAGGGAACTGAATTCCGCCTGCCCGTCGTCGGGTGAGCCACCGCCGCACACCGCGGACCGCGTGGCGCTAGGGTGTCCGCTTCGAAGAGGTACCGGTGGGCCGACCCGCCGACGGGAGGGCACGGCCGGTGATCGAGGATCTGCTCCCGGACTCGGTGGTGGCCGTGGAGGCCTTCGGGGACGACGAGGCCGACCAGGCCGCGCTCCACCCCGAGGAACAGGCGGTGGTGGCGCGGGCGGTGGAGAAACGGCGCCGGGAGTTCGCCACCGTACGGGCCTGCGCCCGCCGCGCCATGGAGAAGCTCGGCGTGCCGCCGCAGCCCGTCCTGCCCGGTGAGCGAGGCGCCCCGCGCTGGCCGGAGGGCCTGCTCGGCAGCATGACCCACTGCGACGGTTACCGCGCCGCCGCTCTGGTGTGCGCCACCGACCTGGCCGCTCTCGGCATCGACGCCGAACCTCACGGCCCGCTGCCGGACGGGGTTCTGCGCGCCGTCGCGCTCCCCGCCGAGCGGGAGCGCCTGGCCACCCTCACCGCCCGGCACCCGGCCGTCCACTGGGACCGGCTGCTGTTCTGCGCGAAGGAGTCCGTCTACAAGGCGTGGTTCCCTCTGACGGGGAAGTGGCTCGGCTTCGAGGACGCGGACATCGAGATCCACGCCGACCCCGGCACGACGCCGCAGGGCCGCATCCGTGCCGAACTGCTCGTGCCCGGACCGATGACGGGTGCCCGACGGCTCACACATTTCGAGGGGCGGTGGACCGTCCGCCACGGGCTGGTCACCGCCGCGGTGACGGTCCATCACCCATGACCTCCTGGTGTGAGGCCCGGTCGGCGGTGCTGCCGGTCGCAGGCCCCGGGAGGGTGTCGCGGCTCTCCCGTAACTCACCACCCCTATAGGGGGTGTACCGAGCACCACCCCCAGTTCGGGCCGTAGACACCGTGTGCGAGCCCCTCGCCGTCCCGTAGCTTCGATTGCGCGGCGCAGAGGGCGCCTGACGGGAATGGGGAGAGCGATGTTTCGTCGTGACAAGGGAGTCGGAACCGCGAGGAGCCCCGAGGCGCTGCGCCTGGTCGACGTCACCAAGGTGTACGGGTCCGAGGAGAACGCGGTGAGGGCGCTCGACGGCGTGAGTCTCAGCCTTCCGGCCGGGACCTTCACCGCGGTCATGGGGCCGTCCGGCTCGGGCAAGTCCACGCTGCTGCAGTGCGCCGCCGGGCTGGACAGGCCCGACCATGGGCGGATCTTCGTGGACGGCGAGGAGATGACCGGTGGCACGGAGGCTGCGCTGACCAAGTTCCGGCGGCAGCGGATCGGCTTCATCTTCCAGCAGTACAACCTGATGCCCACGCTGTCGGTCGTGCAGAACACCACGCTGCCGCTCAAGCTCGCCGGGCGCCGTATCGATCATGTCCGCGCCCAGAACATCCTCGACCAGGTCGGCCTCGGGGACCGCCTCGCACACCGCCCGGACACGCTGTCCGGCGGTCAGCGGCAGCGTGTCGCCATCGCCCGCGCGCTGGTCACCGAGCCGAGCGTGATCTTCGCGGACGAGCCGACCGGCGCGCTCGACATCCGCAGCGCGCGGGACATCCTGCAGCTGCTGCAGGAGGCCGTACGGGTGCACGGACGGACCGTGGTCATGGTGACGCACGACCCGGTGGCCGCCTCGTACGCCGACTCCGTGCTGTTCCTGGCGGACGGCCGGCTGGCCGGTCACATGAACGCGCCGACCGTCGACGCCGTCGCGGAGCGGCTGGCGCACCTCGGCGACACCGTGGGCGGCGCGGCGGCGGGCCTGGGCGACGGAATGCCGATGGGGGCCTGATCATGTTCGAACTCGCCTTCCGTTCCGTGCTCCAGCGCCCAGGGCGCTTCGTGGGAACCCTGCTGTCCGCCTTCCTCGGCGCGACGATCACCATGATGTTCAACTCGATGCACGACACCGCCGGAGGCAGCAACGTCGACGACCAGAGCGCGGAGCTCCTCACCATCACGGGCGCGGCCGTCGGCGGATACGGCACGTTGCTGGTCTTCTTCGCCGTCGCCTCCGCGCTCACGGTGAACGTGCGTCAGCGTGACGAGGAGATCAGGCTTCTGCGCTGCACCGGGGCCACCCCTGCGCAGATCAAGCGGATGGTGGTGGGCGAGGCGGTTCTGGTCGCCGTCGTCTCGACGCTGCTGGCCCTCGTGCCCGCGATGCTCGGCGGCCGGGCGCTGCTCGGACAGTTCCAGGACAACGGCCAGGTCGCCGAGGCCGTCGACTACGTCTTCGGACCCATCGCGATCTCGGCGGGCGTGAGCATCACCATGCTCGCCTCGGTCGGTGCGGCGTTCCTCGCGGTGCGCCGCGCGACGAAGGCCGCGGCGGGCGCCCGGGCGCCCCGCCACCGGCTGCGCACCCTCGGTGGTGGGCTGGCGTTCCTCGCCGGTGTGGGCGGCGTGTCCGTCACCTTCACGATGGACAGGACGGAGCCCGCTCTGATGGCGGCGCCGGCATACGGCGCCATCCTGCTGTCCGTCGGTTTCGCCACCTTCTCGCCGATGCTGCTGCGCGTGCTGCTGGGCTGGCTGGCGCGGCCGGTCGAACTGCTCGCCGGGGCCCCCGGCTACCTGACGGTGCACAACCTGCGGGAGCGCGCCACCCAGCTGGCCGGGGTCCTGATGCCACTGATCCTCTTCATCGGGATGGCCACGGCGACGCTCTACATGCAGGACATCGAGAGCAACGCCGTGAAGGCCTCCGGGGTCGGCAAGACAGTCGCCGACAAGAACCTGGAGTCGCTGAACTTCGTGATCGTCGGCATCATCGTGGCCTTCGCCTGCATCATGCTGATCAACAGCCTCTACGCGGCCACCTCGTACCGCCGGCGGGAGTTCGGCGGGCAGCGCCTCGCCGGGGCCACCCCGGGTCAGGTGCTGGGCATGGTCGGTGTGGAGGGTCTGGTGCTGACGGCGACGGGGCTCTTCTTCGGCACACTGGCGGGGGTGGCCGGAATCCTGCCGTTCAACATCGTCCGTACGGACACCGTCATCCCGGATGTCGGCGTCGCCATGTGGCTGGGCATCGCCGCGGTCGGCGCCGCCGTGACTCTGGTCACCAGCGTCGGCACGGCCCGCCGCGCGCTGCGCACCCCCGCGGTGTCGGCCGTGGCGGTGGCCGCCTGACCCGTGGCGGGCACGGCCCCGGCGCACGGCGCCGGGACGGGAGCACGGACAACGGGACAGTCGCTGACGCGACTGCCCCGTCACGCCGTGCCGGAAGTGCCGGGAAGTGCCGGCGGCAGAGCGCACCGACGCCGAGGAGCGCCGCGTGCCCGGGGTGGCGTCGGGGTCACGCCTGCCGGGCGGCCTTGCTGACGGCCGGGGCGTGAACGACGGCCCTGCCGATGAGGTCGCAGACCTGGTCCACCTCCTCGAGCGTCACGCCGGTCCCCGTGGGGAGCTGGATCACCCGGTCGCTGAGGGCCTCGCTGTGCGGCAGGGGCAGCGGCGCCGACACGGCCTGCTCGTGGACGTACGGTTCGGTGCGGTGGCAGCTCGGATGGAAGTGCGTGCGCGCCAGTACGTTCTCCGCCTGCAGCGCGGCCACCAGGTCGTCCCTGCCCAGTCCGGCGCGCGGGGTGTCGACCTCGATCACGACGTACTGGTGGTTGACGGTGTTGCCGGAGCTCGGACGGCGCAGGCGGATGCCCGGGACACCTGCGAGGCCGGCCGCGTAACGGTCGAACCGCTCACGGTTGACGTCGATGAGATACGGCATGTTCTCCAGCGAGGTGAGCCCCATCGCGCCCGCGACCTCGGTCATCTTGGCGTTGGTGCCGATGCACGAGACGTGGTTGCCCTCACCGCGCCCGTAGTTGTGCATCAGCCGGACGCGCTCGGCCAGCTCGTCGTCGTCGGTGACGATCGCGCCGCCCTCGAACGCGTTGACGAACTTGGTGGCGTGGAAGCTGTAGACCTCCGCGTCGCCGAAGCTGCCGACGGGACGTCCCAGCCGGGTTCCCCCGATGGCGTGGGCGCTGTCGTAGAACAGGCGCAGCCCACGCTCGTCGGCCAGTGCCGCCAGTTCCTCGGTCGGCGCCGGGTTCCCCCACAGGTGCACCGCCATGATCCCGGTGGTCCGCTCGGTGATCACCTTGCGGGCGTGCTCCACGTCGATGTTGCCGGTCTCCTCGTCGATGTCGCAGAAGACCGGGGTGACGCCCTCCCAGCGGAGCGTGTGGGCGGTGGCGATGAACGTGAACGACGGCATCACGACCTCGCCCCGCAGTCCGCCCGCCCGGATCAGCACCTGGAGGGCGATCGTCGCGTTGCAGGTCGCTATGCAGTGCTTGACCCCCGCCTGCAGGGCGAGTTCCTGCTCGAACTCCTTCACCAGCGGGCCGAAGCTCGTCAGCCAGCGCCGGCGGAGGGCCTGCCTGATGCGTTCCAGCACGAGGTCTTCGTCCGGGATGTTCGGCCGGCCGACGTGCAGCGGCTCGGTGAACGTCCGTTCTCCCCCGAGGATGGCGAGGTCACGCCCCATGGTTGCCGCTCCCCCGCCCGGCCGCGTCCCGCACGGCCTCCGCCAGTGCCACACCGCGCACGGCGGTCTCCAGGTGCCCGGCGCAGGATGCGCCGTCGCGCACCGCGGCGGCGAAGACGTCGATGATCTCGCGGCGCTGATGGCTGGGGGGCAAGGTGATCTCCTCTGTCCGGTTGCCGTGCTCGATGCGGACGACCGGCTGCCAGGCCGCGGAAGGGGTGAAGGCCCGTTCCAAGGTCAGTCGGCCCTCGCTCCCGTGCAGCTCGTAGTGCGACCGGTAGCCGTGTTCGAATCCGAAGGTCAGGTGTGCCGTCACGGCGGCGTCGGACCGCAGCAGGACGCCGCCGCGTACGTCGACGCCGGACACGGGGTCGTGGTGCAGGCTCGCGCCGACCACCTCCAGCCGGCCGGGCAGGAAGTGCAGGGCCGCGTGCAACGGGTAGAACCCGACGTCCAGCAGGGCACCGCCGCCGAGGTCCGGCCGGTACCTCACGTCATCGCCGGGCAGCGGCGGGATGCACATGGAGCTGCTGAACGCCCGCAGTTGTCCGATCGCGCCTTCCGCGACGAACCGGCGCACGGCGTCGTGCTGACTGTGATGGGCGAACATCCTGTTCTCCATCAGGCACAGGCCGAGCCCGTCGGCCAGGGAGGCCAGTTCGGCGGCCTCCCGGTGCGCCGTGGCGATCGGCTTCTCCGCCAGCACGTGCTTGCCCGCGCGCAGGGCCCGCGCGATCCACTCCGCGTGCAGCCCGGTCGGCAGCGGCAGGTACACGGCCTCGATGCCGGGGTCCTCCAGCAGTGCGTCGTAGCCGTGGACGGCCTCACAGCCGAAGCGCCGCGCGAAGCGCTCCGCCTTCTCCTTCTCGCGGCTGGCGACCGCGACCACCTCGGCGGCGCCGGAGTCCGCGAACGCGGGCAGTGTGCGCCGCAGTGCGACGTCGGCGCAGCCCAGCACCCCGAATCTCACGGGAGCCCTCACCGCGCTCTCCCTGTCCTTCATCCCTGGGTGTCCCGTCCTCGGTGCTGTGCGGTGAGCTGCTCGAGCCGGGGCACCACGTCGAGCGGCTTCGGCGCGTCGTGGATCTCCTGCCGCAGCTCCAGGGCGGTACGCCGGAAGTGTGGCTCCTCGAGAAGACGGACCAGCTTCTCCCGGAACGCCTCGGGCGTGAACTCCTCGGGCGTGAGGCACAGACCTGCCCCCCGTTCCTCGAAGAGAACGCCGCACTCGGCCTCGTCCCAGAACGGATGCGGAATGATGAGGCTGGGCACTCCGTGCACCAGGGCGTTGCTGTACGTCCCGTACCCCCCCTGGTGCACCGCCACGGAACAGCTGGGCATCAGCTCGTTGAGCGAGACGAAACCGACGAGCGTCACGTTGTCCGGTACGGCGGCCGGGTCGACCTGGCTGGCGTCGAGCGTGGCGATCACCTCGATGTCGAGGTCCGCCACCGCACCGAGCATGTCCTCGATGGAGACGATCGCGCCGCCGACGTGCTCCCGCAGTGACACGCCGAACGAGAGGCAGACCCGCGGCACTTCGGGCTTCCGGTACACCCAGTCGGAGATCGTGATGCGGCCGTTGTACGGCACGTAGGACGCGTGGACGCTCGGCAGGTCGGTGGGCACCCTGAGCCATTCGGGCAGCGGGTCGATCGTCCACTGCCCGGTGAGCATCTCCTTCGCCATGGACGGGTCGTACTCGTGCCCGATCCTCGCCAGGCGGCCGGTGAACCAGTCCTCCAGCGGGTCGTCCCGCTGCTCGGGCGGCTGCTTGTCGCGCAACGCCACGTAGTCCTGGTAGAGGCGGTAGATGTAGTCGCGCCCGAAGTTCATGCGGGCGTGTGCCGCGCCGCAGGCGATCGCCGCGACCGGGCCCGCGAACGTCATGGCGTCCCAGACGACCAGGTCCGGTTCCCAGGTGCGCGCGAACTTCACCAGGTCGTCCACCATGTGCTGATCGCCCAGGGACTCGTACCTGACACCGCAGGCCATGGTCCACTCGCCGAGTACGTACTCCCAGCCGCCGTCCCGCTGCTCCTCGTGCGGCGCGGCCAGCCCGCGGCTCAGCACGTCGAGGTTCTGCATCCCCCGGCCCCGCCAGCCGTCGCTGCCCGGGGTGAGTGCCTTGCCGACGGGTACGGCGGACAGGCCGGTCGTCGCGATCATGTCGACGAGGTCCGGCTGGCCCGCGACGCACACCTCGTGGCCGGACGAGCGCAACGCCCACGCGAGCTGCACCATGTTGTACATATGGGTCCTCGACGCGAAGACCGTGAACAGAACGCGCATCTGTGCCTTCCCAACCGGTTTCTCAAACAGCTGCGTTGAGCGGGTACCTGGCTATCGCGCCCGTGACCGGTGACCGCATGTGCCGGACGGGCTCCCCCTCCGGCTCCAGCTTCGGCACCCTGCTCATCAGCACGCGGACCGCCTCGGTCGCCAGCGCCCGGACGACGGGGGCGACGAATCTGCCGGGCAGACCGTCGAGCGTCACGTGCGCCCCGTCCGTCCGCTCCACGCTGAACACCCTGGGGTCGGCGTTGGCCGCGGGATCGCAGTTGGCCGCCTCCACCAGGACGACGACCTGGTCACCGGCGGCGATCTCCGTCCCGGCGAGCTGGAGGTCCTCACGCGCGACGCGGCTCACGAGGCGTACCGGCGGGGCGTACCTCAGGGTCTCCTCGACGGCGGCGCCCGCGAGTGAGCCGTCGTCGCGTACGAGCGCCAGCTGGCCGGGATGCCGGAGCAGCGCGTGGACGGTGCCACAGACGAGGTTCGACGCCAGGTGGGTACCGACGACGAGCGTCAGCAGACCGGCCGTGAGCACGTCCGCCTCCGCCTGCGGATCGTCCGCCGCCAGGCGCGGCACCTCCGCCAGCAGGCTCCCGGCGGGCGCCCCCGACGTGGCGGGGCCGGCGCCGAGGACGCCGGCGAGGGCCGTCTTCACGCCGTCGTACGCACCGACCAGCCTGCGGCTCGTCCGCAGCGTCGGCGGGCAGAGCAGGCTGTCGAGGACGGGGCCGGTGTCCGCGATCAGCGCCTCGACCCGCTCGCGCGCGCCGGCGGGCAGCCCGATGACGTCGGCGAGTGCCGCGGTGACCCCGGGACGCGCGTAGTCGTCCATCAGGTCGAACCGGCCGGTGAGGCCGTCCGCCCGCCGCTCGAAGAGGTCACCGAAGGAGCGGGTTCGCGCCTCGACGGCGGCGGCGCCCAGCACCGGACCGGTGTGCCGGGCCAGCCGCTCGTACGCGTCGTGCTCCAGCTCGAGCGTGCCGTCGTCGACGGTCATCACGTGCTTGAGCGTCGTGTCGGCGTCGTTGGTGAACACCTGGTTCCGGCGAGGCTTCGGACCGGGGGCGCGGGCTCCCAGCCTGGGGTCGGACAGCGCCGCGGCCGCCGCGGGGTGCCCGGCGGTGACCCACACGCCGACATGGCTCGAACTCAGCCCGGGACGACGGCGGATCTCCTCGTACAGCGCGTGCCGGTCGGACTCGAGCCCGCGCAGGAGGAGCGCCAGCGGCACACCGCGCTCACCGTGCATCCACTGCACCCCGCGTGCGGTCAGCAGGTGGCGGGCCAGGTCGCTGTCCGAACACAGCCTCGGGTCGATCTGGTACCTGGTCATGCCCGGCCCGGACCGGTCGCGACGGCTTCGCCCGGCATCGCGGTGTGCTCGGGCCGGCTGTCATTCACCTTTGGTGAAGTCCGCCGAGTACTCACCGTCCGGCCCTGTGGCTGCGTCACTTATTCCCTCACATAGATGGATAGATAGATGCACAATCTAAAGTGCCGACGCACCGAACTCCACCCCTAGGCACCGTCGTTCACAAGTGTCGGCAGGGGGCGCTTAGGGGTGCTGACGAGATTTCGGATGGACGACACTGTCCGCATGTCCATTTCTGCATGCCGCGCCTGCGGCAACCAAGCCCTCTTGCCAGTTCTGGAACTGGGAACACAGGCTCTGACGGGATGTTTCCCGCGTAGCCGGGACGAAGTCGTGCCGACCGGCCCGCTCGAACTCGTGAAGTGCTCCCCGAAGGGATGCGGCCTGGTGCAGTTGCGGCACACCCCCGATCTCTCGCTCCTGTACGGGGACGGTTACGGATATCGGTCGAGTATCCGCCCGTTCATGATCAACCATCTGCACGGCAAAGTGGCGATGCTTACCGGGCTCGTGGATCTCGAAGCCACTGATCTGGTCCTGGACATCGGCAGCAATGACTCCACGCTGCTTCAGGCATATCCGGCCGACGGTCCGACCCTCGTCGGAATCGACCCGACGGGCGAGAAATGGCGCCCGTATTATCCGGCGCACATCGATCTGATTCCGGACTTCTTCTCCCGGGAGGTGTTCGGGGAGCGCTACGGCGACCGCAAGGCCAAGATCGTCACCTCCATCGCGATGTTCTACGACCTGCCGGACCCACTGCAGTTCATGCGCGACGTGCACGCCATCCTCGCCGACGACGGTGTGTGGATGATCGAGATGAGCTACCTGCCCTCGATGCTCGAGACGAACGCCTACGACACGGTGTGTCACGAACATCTCGAGTACTACACGCTGCGCCAGATCGAGTGGATGGCCGAGCGGGCCGGACTGACCCTGGTGCAGGCCGAGATCACAAACGTCTACGGCGGCAGCCTGTCCGTCACACTCGCCAAGTCCCCTACCCGGCACAAGATCGACGAGGCGGGCATCGAGCGTCTCCGTCTGGCCGAGGACCGCATCGGGCTCGAGACCATGGCGCCCTTCGACGCGTTCGCCGCCCGGGTCCGGGAGCACCGGGCAGGTCTGCGCGACTTCCTCGACCGCTCGCGCGAGGCCGGCAAGCTGACCCTCGGATACGGAGCCTCGACCAAGGGGAACGTGATCCTGCAGTACTGCGGGATCACCGAGCAGGACCTGCCGTTCATCGGCGAGGTCAACGAGGAGAAGGCCGGGTGCTTCACTCCCGGCACCGGGATTCCCATCGTCTCCGAGGAGGACGCGAAGGCAAAGCGCCCGGACCAGCTGCTCGTGCTCCCGTGGGTGTTCCGCGACGGGTTCGTCGAGCGCGAACAGGAGTACCTCGCCAACGGCGGCAAGATGGTGTTCCCGCTGCCGAGACTCACCGAGGCGTAGTCCGCGGGCCGGCCGCGTCGCCCGGGCGTGGGACTACCGCTGCCCGGCGACGGCGACCAGGTGCGGCACGACCTCACGCGGGCTGGGCATCGCCGCCACCTCCCCCTGCAGCCGTCTCGCGTTCGCCCGCAGCTCCGCGTCGGCGAGCAGCCTGCCGACGGCGTCGGCCCGCAGGCCGGCGGGATCGACGAGGAGCCCGCCGCCCTCGTCGGCCACGCGGGAGGCGAGGTCTGCCGAGGCGGCGTTCTCCGCCACCACCAGCTGGGGCAGGCCGCCGGCCAGCGCGGACAGCGTCATCCGTGGCTCGCCGTCGTGGACGGCTGCCTCGCAGGAGGCGAGGACCGCGTCCCGCGGCGCGTCCTCGAAGAGGCGTACGTTGCCGGGCAGCCGGGTACCGGCCGGGATCCGGTCGTCGGAGAGCTCGCAGAGGAACTCGGCGTCGCTTCCGGCGATCGCCTCGAAGAAGGCGGTCACCGTCGTCCCGCTCGCCGCCCCGAGGGCGACGTGGACCCGCCGCCTCCGCGGCTTCCTCCGCAGCCAGGCCGGCAGCACGGCCGACCCGGCGTAGGGGATGAACCGGATCGCCAGGTCCTCCGGCACCCCGGAGGGGCGCAGGGACGGCGGCAGACAGTCGAGGGTACGGCCGGACACGTCTCCGCTCTCCGAACGGTCCGCGAGCGGTCCGAGCATCCGTACGGCGGCCACGCCGCCGGCCTGCGCCGCTTCGGCGCCGGCCGGTGCCTGCTCGTCCCACACCACGAGGTCCGGCCGCCACAGGGAGAAGTAGTCCAGCAGTCCGTCGACGTCGGACTGCCGGTCGAGCCGGTGGTCCCCGGTCGCGTCCCCGGTCACGCCGTCGCCCACGGGGACGGCGACCAGGCCGGTCAGGGTGATGGAGTCGGTGAACGACGGTCTTCCGGCGACCTGCACCTGATGCCCGGCGGTGCGCAATGCCCAGCCCAGCGGCACCAGATGGTGCAGTCGCGCAACCGACGACGGCACGGTCAGAAGAATACGCATAGGCCCTTCCCGACAGATTTCCCGATTGACCCGCGAAACCCGCAGGGAAATCGACAGTACAACGCCGGGTGATCCATTCGGACCCTTAGTTCCGGCTCCTAGGGGCCTGACTGCCGGGCGCCCGCAAAGGCGGCTTTAGGGGTAGGAGCTCCGTGGGCCCGCTCGTACCATCGGACCACCTGTTCGCCAACTCACGCTTGGGATGATCGTCATCGAGAATGAACAGATCTACGACGAGAAGTTCGCCGACGTCTATGACGACATCTATCCGGTCCGCGCCGACTACTCCGACTTCGCCCAGCAAATTCACGACCTGGTGGCCGAACGGCGTCCGGGCGCTGCCACTCTGCTCGACGTCGCCTGCGGCACCGGGGAGCACCTGGTCCGGCTGCGCGAACACTTCGACGTCACCGGGATCGACCTGTCGGCCCCGATGGTCCGGGTGGCGCAGAAGAAGCTCCCGGACGTGCCCGTCCACGTGGCCGACATGCGGGACTTCGATCTCGGCCGGACCTTCGACGCGGTCGTGTGCATGTACTCGTCGGTGGGCTACCTGCCCTCCGTCGAGGGGCTGTTCGCGTCGGTGTCCACCATGGTGAAGCACGTCGCACCGGGCGGGGTGCTCGTCGTGGAGCCCTGGGTCTTCGAGGAGGACTGGAACGGCGGCGACCTCGTCCACGCCACCTTCCAGAGCGGCGATCGCACCGTGACCCGTATGGGCCAGTGGACCACTCAGGACGGGCACAGCTGCGTCGAGATGCACTACCTCGTCGGTGAGCCGCAGAGCGTCCGGCATTTCGTCAACAAACAGGAACTGTCCCTGTTCACGCGTAAGGAATACTTCGCTGCTTTCGACGCGGCGGAGTGCACGTGGGAATACCTGACGGACGGATTCTCCGGCCGGGGTGTGTTCGTCGCCACGCGCCCGTGACCGGGTGACACCCTCGTCGACGCCACCGTGATCGCGTGGCACGGGCCCGGACGGGCCCGTGCCACGCGATCACGCGTGTGGGGCGGGATCTCACGGGCCCGCGCGGTGATGCCGGTCCGGCGCGGGATTCCTTCCGGCGCGGGCCCCGCACGGGTGCCCCGAGATCACCGTCCGGCAGCGGCCGTCGCGTTGAGGCAGGCGAGCAGCGTGCGCGCCTGGACGTTGACGTGGTGACCGCGCCGGACCAGCCGGGAGAGCTGACCGGGGGTGAGCCACACGTAGCCGCTCGGTGCTTCGGCCGGCGGGCCCGGGTCGTCGGCCTCCACCAGCAGGTAGCGGCTGTCGGCCTGCAGGAACCGGCCTCCCTCCTCGGAGTGCACCGCCTCGTACAGGATGTGGGCCCGGTCGGCCGCGAGCACCTGGTCGAGGAACAACGGGTGGTCCCCGGGGGCGAGGTGCGCGTAGTTCTCCGGTGTGCACTGGACGGTGGGGGCGAGCTCCACCGAGTGGTGGAGGCCCGCCTCGGCACGGGCGTGCGCCAGCACGTGTCGTACGCCGCCGATACGGCGCGTCAGGAAAGCGGTGACGCCCAGCCCCCGGGGCTCGAAGAGCGGCTGGGACCAGCCGGTCACCTCGCGGTTGCCCGCCTGCACGGAGACCGCCACGACCTGGAAGTACCGGCCGGCGTCGTTGTCGATCGTGTGCGTTCCGCGGGTCCAGCCATCGACCCCGGAGAGGGGTATGCGCTCCACGTGGACCTCACGGCTTGCCCGTTCGGCTTCGAGCCAGTGGTCGAGTGCGTCGTCCGGATGCAGTGCCTTCTCCTCTCCGTCGGCGAGGGGAACGCAGGACAGGACGGTACGCGAGTCCATGTTGATGACGTTGTCGTGGTGCAGCAGCTCCGCGATCTGCCCCAGGGTCAGCCAGCAGTAGTCGTCGTCGTGCGGCACTTCGCCGTCCGTCTCGACGATCATGTTGCGGTTGCTCTTGCGGTAGAACCACGAGCCGTGCTCGGACTGCTGCGAGTCGGCCAGGACCCGGAGCCCTTCCAGCTGCGTGAAGTAGTCGATGTACTTGACGCGGGCACCACGGTGGACACGCGTGTAGTTGCTCCGGGTCGCCTGCACCGTGGGGGACAGCTGGAGGAGGGGACGGTTGCCGGGCTCCATCTTGGCCTGCATCAGGCAGTGCAGCACCCCGTCGAACTCCTTGACGAGGATGCCGAGGATGCCCACTTCGGGCTGGCAGATGATGGGCTGCTGCCAGGCGCGCACGGGCCCGTGGCCAGTCCGCGCCCGGAGCCCCTCCACGGTGAAGAAGCCACCGCTGCGGTGCCGGATGTCGCCCGTGCCGTCGTCGAAGTACCAGTTGTCCATCTGGTCGAAGGGGATCCGCTCGACCTGGAACCGGTTCCTGCGCCGGCGCTCGCCCAGCCACCGCACCACATCCCCGGTCCTCATGAGAGCGCCCTCGGTGGTGGCCGCCGAAAGGGCGAGCCTGCCGGCGTCCGTGGTGCCTGCGGGGCTCATTCCGCGGCTCCCGCGTCCGGCCGCGCCGCGACGGCGGTCCGGGACACCGTTTCCGGGTCGGTGCGCTCGTTCGGGCCGGCGGCGTGATTCGGCAGCATCGGTTCGGTCATCAGCCTTCCACAGCGACTGTTACAGCGGAGCGTTCGGGAACGAGGCCGGCCGGGACAGCTGTTACGCACCCTGGCGGGTACCCGTCGGGAGGCCACCGCCGGCCCGGCTGTCACCTGCCCGGCTGAGCGGCTGCCACCAGGCCCGGTTGTCCCGGTACCAGGCGACGGTGGCCTCCAGTCCGGCTTCCATCGTGTGCCCGGGGGTCCACCGCAGCTCGTCGCGGATCTTCCCGGAGTCCACCGAGTAGCGCAGGTCGTGGCCCTTGCGGTCGGTGGTGGGCTCCACGCTGCCCCAGTCCGCGCCGCAGATGGCCAGCAGGCGGCCGGTGAGCTCCCGGTTGCTCAGCTCCGTACCGCCGCCGATGTTGTAGATCTCGCCGGGGCGGCCGTCGCGCAGCACCGCGCACAGCGCCCGGCAGTGGTCCTCCACGTGCAGCCAGTCCCTGACGTTGCGCCCGTCGCCGTAGAGCGGGACCGTCTCCCCGTCGAGCAGACGCGTGGCGAACAGCGGTATGAGCTTCTCCGGGAACTGGTACGGCCCGTAGTTGTTGGAGCACCGGGTGACGCGCACGTCGACGCCGTGTGTGCGGTGGTACGCGAGCGCGATGAGGTCGGAGGACGCCTTGGAGGCGGCGTACGGCGAGGTGGGCCGCAGCGGGTGGTCCTCCTGGGAGGAGCCGTCCTCCACCGAGCCGTAGACCTCGTCGGTGGACACGTGCAGAAACGTCTTCGTGCCGTGCCGGAGCGCGGCGTCCAGCAGGATCTGCGTACCCACGACGTTGGTGCCCACGAAGGCGGAGGCGTCGAGGATGGAACGGTCCACGTGGGACTCCGCCGCGAAGTGGACCACGGTGTCCTGACCGGCGAGCAGCGCGTCGACCAGGACGGCGTCCCGGATGTCGCCGTGGACGAAGGTGAGCCGCGCGTCGTCCGCCACGGGAGCGAGGTTCTCCCGGCTGCCCGCGTACGTGAGGGCGTCCAGGACGGTCACCGCCGTCACCGGGAGGGGGGCGTCGGGGCCGAGCAGCATGCGCACGAAACACGAGCCGATGAAGCCGGCTCCGCCGGTGACCAGGACCCTCATGGTGTGACCTGCACCTTGCAGTGGTCCCCGATCAGGAACCGGTGGGCCGCCCGGGGGGTGCGACACGCGCGGGTCAGGTGCGCTTCCCGCCCGATGAGTGATCCCTCGATGGGGCCGACGCCTTCGATGGCGGCCCCGTTCAGCACGATGGAGAACTCGATCTGGCTCGCGTCGATGACGCAGTCCTCCGCGATCGACGTGGAGGGGCCGATGTACGAGGACGTCACGACCGTTCCGGCGCCGATGACGGCCGGACCGACGATGCGCGACTGGGACACCACGGCACCTCGCTCGATGCGTACGCGGCCGATGATCTCGCTCTCCTCGTCGACCTTTCCGTCCGTGCAGGGTTCCAGTGTCTCCAGCACGCTGCGGTTGACCTCCAGCATGTCGGTGACGGTGCCGGTGTCCTTCCAGTAGCCGTCGACCGTCGCCGACCCCACCGCGTGCCCGTTGCTCATCAGCCACTGGATGGCCTCGACGATCTCGAGCTCGCCCCGCGGCGAAGGGCTGATGGAGTCGATCGCCTCGTGCACCACCGGGGTGAACAGATAGACCCCTATGACGGCCATATGGCTGGCCGGGTTCTCCGGCTTCTCCTCCAGCCGCACCACTCGCCCGTCGGCATCGAGCTCCGCCACCCCGAAATCGGTGGGATTGTCCACGCGTGTCAGCAGGATCTCGGCAGCCGGCCTCTCGGCGTGGAACTTCCGGAGCAGGGCGTCGATCCCTCCCACGATGAAGTTGTCCCCCAGATACATGACGAAGTCCTCGTCACCGAGGAAGTCCCGCGCCACGAGCACCGCGTGTGCCAGGCCGAGCGGCTCCTCCTGGTGGATGTACGTGACGCGGGCACCCATGGCACTGCCGTCCCCGACCGCTTCCCGCACCTGTGCGTGCGTGTCGCCGACGACTATGCCGATATCCGTGACGCCCGCGTCGACCAGTGTTTCGATCACGTAGAACAGCACGGGCTTGTTGGCCACGGGAATCAGTTGCTTGGCGCCGGTGTGCGTGATCGGATAAAGTCTGCTGCCGATGCCGCCGGCGAGTACGAGTGCTTTCATAAGGATGAAGTCCTTACCCTGCCTTGGCCATTGCGGCCATAGAGAAAACCCAGGCGGACATTACGGAACCGAGGCCAGGCAGAGATATCTCGAACCGACCTGCCGACTCGCAGAAAGTTACTCATCCGCGAGTGCTCCGGGGGAACCCCTAAAGGTCGCGGCCGCGCGGTTCTGATCCTGTGGTGCGAGCCCGTGGACGAAGGGCGGGGCGTCAGCGGCGGGCCGCTGCCGCCTCCAGTTCGGGGACGAGATCGGCGAGCGTGCGCGTGGCCATCATCTCCGCCTGCACCTGACGGGCGTTCTCACGGAACGACGGCTCCTCGATGAGGCGGGCGACCTTGCTCCGCACGCGCTCGGCCGTGATGTCCTCCAGGTCGATGAACAGCCCGTACCCCCGCTTCTCCTGGGCGACGGCGGAAGCGCGCTCGCTCCAGATGGTGCCGGGCACGATGAGCTGCGGGGTGCCGTTGACCACCGCGTTGCCGATGGTCGCTCCGCCTCCCTGGTGCACGATCGCGGAGCAGCTCGCCAGCACCTCGGCCATCGGTACGAACGCCTCCGCCCGGACGTTGTCCGGGACGTGCCTGACCGTGGCGAGCTGCGCCTTGTTGAACGTCGCGATCACCTCGATGTCGAGCTGGCCGAGGCCCGCGAGGAGTTCGGCGACGGAGGCCTGCTCGACACCGTGCACCTGGCGGTTGGAGACGCCGAGTGTCAGCAGCACGCGGGGCCTGGCAGGCGTTTCGAGGGCCCAGCCGGGCATCGGCAGCGGACGGTTGACGGGCACGAAACGCACCGGGAGGTAGTTGACGTCCAGGGGGAAACGCACACAGGAGGGGGAGGGGCAGATGCTGGCACTGCCGAAACGCAGCTCCTCGTCGAACTCGCATCCGTGCCGGCCCAGCCACTCCGCCATCCACTCGGCCAGCGGGTCGGGCCACGCGACCTCGGGACGGCGTTCCTTCAGGTTCTCGTACTCGAAGTGGACCCTCGCGTTCTGGTCCGCGGCGTACAGCATCCGCATCTGGGCGGCGCCCACGACCTTGGCGACCATCGCGCCCGCGTAGATCAGCGGATCCCAGACGATCAGGTCGGGCTGCCACTGGCGGGCGTATCGCAGCGCCTCGTTGAGGAACTCGTCGGAGTTGACGTACCGGATCATGCCCGCGGTGGTCTCGTACGCGGCCTGCACGTACTCGTCCGTCAGCCGTTCCGGGCGGGCCTCGGCCAGCTTGAAGGGGTCGTTCAGCTCACCGCTGGCACCGCTCTCGCCGTCGTCGCCGTACTGCCGGTGCTTGGCGATGTCGAAATCACCGCCGACCCATGCGCACTCCAGCCCGGTCTGCAGAAACGGATCGATTTCCGACGGATTCCGCTGGCCGACATAACGCACCTCATGCCCGGCGGCCCGCAGTGCCCATCCGACCGGCGCCAGACTGTAGATGTGCGTGCGGGTCGGAAACGACATCAACATGACGCGCATGGAGTTCTCCAATAGCTCGGCGCGGGACAGCGGAAGCCTCGGCCCACATGACTCAATTGGCGCCACGGTAGTCGCGCTCGCGCGCGGGGAAATGCCGCCGGACCCCTGGCACGGAGATTAGGGGTCCGCAACCCCTAAGGGGGCTGGCGCCGAATGCTCCGGGAGGTTAGACAGGGATATGAGCTGGATGTGAGGTGAAGAACATGGCCGTGGCGGCCAGCGCCAAGGGCAGGATCCCTTTCCGCGAGTACCGCACCTGGTACAGGCTGACGGGCACACCGGGTACCGGGCGTCCGGCGGTCGTCGTCGTGCACGGCGGGCCGGGAAGCACGCACGACTACCTCCTCGGCCTCAGCTCGCTGAGTGAGGACGGCTGGCCGGTGGTCCACTACGACCAGCTGGGCAACGGCGGTTCCACCCATCTCCCCGACGCCGGAGCCGACTTCTGGACCGTCGGCCTCTTCCTGGAGGAACTCGACAACCTGCTCCGTCATCTGGGCGTCGCCGACGATTACGTACTGCTCGGGCAGTCCTGGGGCGGGATGCTCGCGGCGCGGCACGCCGCCGACCGCCCGGCGGGCCTGCGGGGCCTCGTGATCGCCAACTCGCCCGCCTCCTACCCGTTGTGGCGCCAGGAGATGGAGGTGCTGCGCGCCGGACTGCCGCCGGGGGTGGACGCGACGCTCCGCGCGCACGAGGCGGCGGGAACGACGGACACCAAGGAGTACGTCGAGGCCGTGATGGTCTTCAACGACCGGCACGTGTGCAGGGTGCGGCCGATGCCTCCCGAGTACCTCGCCTCGGTCATGGAGACGGCGAACGACCCGACCGTCTACCGCACCATGAACGGGCCGAGCGAGTTCCATGTGGTCGGGACCCTCAAGGACTGGTCCGTCGAGGACCGGCTGCCGGACATCGCGGTACCCACCCTGGTCCTCTCCGGCCGGCACGACGAGGCGACGCCGGCGACGGTACGGCCGTTCCAGGAACGGATTCCCGACGTGCGCTGGGAGATTCTCGAGGAGTCCAGCCACATGCCGCACCTCGAGGAGCCCGAGCGATTTCACGCGACCCTGGTCGAATTCCTGAAGAGCCTCGACGACAAGGGTCTCGATGGCTGAGAGTGGCCCGGATTCGACCCGAAGGAACGGTGGCATGCCCGCGAAGACATCGAGCCCCGGCGAAGTGACACGGTTCCGTACGGTGGGGCCGCAGCACATCGACGAGGTGGCGGCCCGGTACGGCCTGTCGCAGAGCGCACTGGAGACCGTACGGGCGGTCTCCCAGGTACTGCCCTTCCGGGTCAACGAGTACGTGCTGTCCGAGCTCATCGACTGGCACCGCGTTCCCGAGGACCCCATCTTCCAACTCGTCTTCCCCCAGCACGGGATGCTCCCGGCCGACGACGAGAAGCTGCTGGTCGACCTCCTGCGGCGGCGTGCGCCCAAGCGGGAGATCGCCACCGAGGTGCGCCGCATCAGGGCGGGCCTGAACCCGCATCCCTCCGGGCAGATGGAACTCAACGTCCCCAGCCTGGCGGACGACGCGCTGGAGGGCATTCAGCACAAGTACCGCGAGACGGTGCTCTACTTCCCGCAGCAGGGCCAGACCTGTCACGCGTACTGCACCTACTGCTTCCGCTGGGCGCAGTTCATCGGGGACGCCGATCTGCGGTTCGCGGCTCCGGGGCCCGAGCGGCTCATCGCGTACCTGCGGTGGCATCCAGCGGTGTCCGACGTGCTGTTCACGGGCGGCGACCCGATGGTGATGTCCACCGAGCGGCTGCGCAGTCATCTGGAGCCCGTGCTGTCCGTGGACACCGTGCGGACCGTGCGCATCGGGACGAAGGCGGTGGCGTACTGGCCCCAGCGGTTCGTCAGCGACGCGGACGCCGACGATCTGCTGCGGCTGTTCGAGCAGGTCGTCGCCTCCGGCCGCAATCTGGCGATCATGGCCCACTTCAGCCACCCTCGTGAGCTGGAGACGGCCACGGCTCGCAGGGCTCTCGGGCGCATCCGTGCCACCGGGGCCGTCGTGTACTGCCAGGCGCCGCTGATCGCGCACGTCAACGACGACGCGCGGACGTGGGCGGAGCTGTGGCGGGCGGAGCTGGCCGCGGGGGCCGTGCCGTACTACATGTTCGTGGAACGGGACACCGGTCCCCGGCACTACTTCGAGGTACCGCTCGCGGAAGGGCTCGAGATCTTCCGCACGGCCTACAGCAAGCTTCCGGGACTCGCCCGCACCGTACGGGGGCCCGTCATGTCCGCCACGCCGGGCAAGGTCGTGGTGGACGGCGTCGAGGAGACCTCCGAGGGCCGGTTCTTCCAGCTGAGGATGGTCCAGGCACGCGATCCGAAGCTGGTGGGGCGGCCCTTCCGCGCCCGCTGGTCGCCGACGGCCGCGTGGGTGGACCACCTGGAGCTCGACCCGTCGGCGCCCGCCGACATCGCCGCCGCCTTCGTCGGCACGACCCGTCGGCCGCTGGCCGGCGTCGCCGAGTGACGTCCCGAACGGAGCCATGGATGACTGCTCACGCCGACGCGCGTACGGAGGCTCGTACGGGCCCGCCTGCCGGTGCCCGGACCGGCGCACGGGCGGCCCGCGGGATCTCGCCGAACCTCGCCCTGGACCAGCTGGTGGCCGAGCGGCAGGCGCGGGGTGAGCGGATCACGCACCTCGGCTTCGGTGAGTCGCGGCTGCCCGTCTTCCCGCCGCTGGCCGAGCGGCTGGCGGAAGGAGCCTCCCGCAACGCCTACGGCCCCGTCGCGGGAGGCCCCGGGGTGCGGGCGGCCGCGGCCGGGTACTTCACGCGCCGCGGGCTGGAGACGGATCCGGCACAGGTGATCGTGGCGCCCGGCAGCAAGGCGCTGCTGCTGGCGCTTCAACTGGTGGAACCCGGCGACGTGTTCCTGCCCGCGCCCTGCTGGGTCACGTACCAGCCGCAGGCCACGCTCGCGGGCAAGCGGGCGTTCGGCGTTCCGGTGCCCGAGCACTGCGGCGGGGTGCCGGATCCCGGCGCCCTGCGCACCGCCGTACGGGCCGCGCGCGCGGAAGGCCACCACCCGCGCCTGGTGGTGCTGACGCTGCCGGACAACCCGACGGGGACACTGGCTCCTCCGGAGACGGTGCGGGAGGTCTGTGCGGTCGCCGAGGAGGAGGACCTGCTCGTCGTCTCCGACGAGATCTACCGCGACATCCTGCACGAGTCCGCGCCCCCGTTCCTCAGTCCCGCCGAGGTCGTGCCGGAGCGCACGGTCGTCGTCACCGGCCTCAGCAAGAGCCTGGCGCTGGGCGGCTGGCGCATCGGCGTCGCACGTTTCCCCGCCGGCCCCGCGGGGGAACGGATGTGCGGCGACGTCGCATCGGTGGCGAGCGAGATGTGGTCCACGCTGGCCGGCCCCATGCAGGCGGTCGCCGAGTACGCCTTCGCCGAGCCGCCCGAGCTGCTGGAGCGGCTCCGGCGGGACGCCCGGCTGCACGGTGCGGTCGCCGGTGCGGTGCACGACATCGTGGTCGCTGCGGGCGCGGCGTGCCGGCCGCCGACGGGCGGTTTCTACGTGTACCCGGACTTCGGGCCCGTACGGGAGCGGCTGGCGCGCAAGGGCGTCGTCGACGGGGAGTCGCTGCAGAACCACCTCATCGAGGAGCTCGGCATCGCCGTACTCGCGGGCGTCCACTTCGGCGACGCCCGGGACGCGCTGCGTTTCCGCGCGGCCACGAGCATGCTCTACGGCCGTACACCCGACGAACAGCGTGCCGCGCAGGAGGCGGACAGACCGCTCGAACTGCCGCACATCGCCGGTGCCCTCGCGGCGATCGAGCGCGGCTTCACCGCGCTGACGGCCGGCTGACAGGACGACGGCCGGCGACGGGCCGAGGCGCGAGAGACTGAGGAGCAGCACGCATGGAGAGCAAGTCCCAGCAGGCCGAGGAGACCGGCGGAGTGCCCGGCGGTGTCACCGGGATCGTCTTTCCCGGGATGGGCCCGCAGGACTTCTCGGTCTCCGGGAAGTTCCTGCTGATCGACCCGGTGGCGAGCGAGATGCTCGCCGAGGCCTCCGACACGGTCGGATACGACGTGTTCGCGCGGTACAAGGACAGCACGAGCGACTACAGCGAGGAGGCGCAGATCGCCTTCCTGGTCGTCTGTCTCGCGCTCGCGCGCTGGGCCGAGACCACCCAGGGCGTCAGCCCGCAGTTCTGCGCCGGCCCCAGCTTCGGCGGGAAGGGCGCCGCCGTGTACTCGGGCGCCCTGGCCTTCGGCGACGCCGTACGGCTCACCTCACGGCTGGCCCGCTACGAGGCCGCGTTCTTCACCGAGGAGTGCCCCGGCATCGTCACGCACTCGTTCGCCCGGACCCCGCGCGCGGTTCTGGACACGATCAGCGCGGAGCTGACGGCATCGGGCGAGTGGCACGAGATCTCGTGCCACATCGACGACGACTTCTACATGCTGTCGCTGCGCGACGAGCGGCTGGAGTGGTTCCAGAAGCGGCTGCGCGCGGAGGGCGGGATGCCCCTCTACACGATGGACCCGCCGATGCACGCGAGCCTGTTCGCGCCGCTGCGCGACAAGGTGGAGGCGGAGCTGTTCGGCGAGCTGCGGTTCGCGGACCCCCGGATCCCGGTCGTCGCCGACCAGGACGGCTCCGTGCGTACGACGGCGGACGGCGTCCGCGGCATGCTGCTGGACGGGTTCGTCAAACCGGTGGTGTGGCCCGCCGTGGTGGACACCCTGCTGCGGTCGGGGGTGCGCGACCTGTGTGTGGCAGGCCCGGACAGCCTGTTCTCACGCGTGCCGCGCACCACCCGTAACTTCAGGGTCGACCAGATCGGTCCGAGGTCGGTGCTGCAGCCTCGGCCGACGCGGGCTTGACCGCCGTGACCCGGCCGGCGCCGGCCGCCGCCTCGCTGATCTCCCGGAGGGCGGGGCGGTCGATCTTCCCGTTGGGTGTGACGGGCAGCTCGTCCAGTACGTGGATCTCCTGCGGCGCCATGTAGCCGGGCAGGTCCTCCATGCAGAAGGCGCAGAGCCCCATCTCGTCGAACGGGCCACCCTTCTGGGCCTCGGGGGTGAGGACCACGAAGAGCGCGAGCACGGGGTCGGCGCCTTCCTTGGGTATCAGTACGGCACTGACGGAGGCGACGCCCGCGAACTCGGCCGCCTTGCGCTCCACCTCACCGAGCTCGACGCGGTTGCCGCGGATCTTGACCATCGAGTCGGCGCGTCCGACGAGGTAGAGCTCGCCGTTCTCACCCCGCGTCGCGATGTCGCCCGTACGGAACACCGTCTGTCCGGACTCCGGGGCCCCCGGGTCGAGCACCAGGGCCTGGTCCGTCGCGGCGGGGTCGCCCCAGTAGGCCGTGAACAGCGAGGAGCTGCGCAGATGGATCTGGCCGTCGGCTCCTGGTTCCGTGACGGGCGCGCCGTCGTCGTCGAACAGCGTCATCTCGGCGCCGGGGTGGGCGAATCCGATCGACATCCGCTCCATGTCCTCCGGCAGGGGGCGGGGAACGTCGGTGAACGAACACGCGATGGACTCGGTGCTGCCGTAGCAGTTCACGATCCGCGCCTCCGGCAGCAGCTCCTGCAGGTGCCGTAGCTCGGGCAGCGGGAACGACTCGCCGGAGTACAGGACGCCCCGGATCTGCTCGCCCAGCTCGGCCAGTTGCGCCGGCTCGTGACGGAGCACGGGACGCCAGATCGACGGCGCACCGTTGACCTGGGTGACCTCGGCGTCGCGGAGGAACTTGACGAACCGCCGTGGCCAGCGCAGCAGCGACCTCGGCACGGGCGCGATCGTCGCCCCCGAGCCGAGCGCCAGCCCGATGTCGAGCAGGGAGAAGTCGAACTGGAGCGGCGCCGTCGTCGCGACCCGGCTCTCCGGGCCCACGATGCCGTGCTGCAGCATCCCCCGGTAGAACGCGAGGATCCCGCGGTGGCTCATCACGACGCCCTTGGGGCGCCCGGTGGTGCCGGAGGTGAAGACCACGTAGGCGGGGTCGGCCCCGACGATCTCGCGCCGGTGGCGCACGCGCGGCGCCGCGGCCCGCTCGATGGTGACGCCCGACCCGCCGAAGCGGCCCGTACCGACCTGCTCGGGGATGCCGTCCCTTCGGCCGTCGTCCGCCTGGAGGTAGAACGAGGGCCGGATGGTGTCGAGGATCGACTGGAGCCGCTTCGCCGGGGTCTCGGGGCTGACGGGCACGAACGGCAGGCCCCGGGAGGAGCACGCCAGGAACGCGGCGATGGACGAGGCGGAGGTGTCGGCCTCCAGGATGACGCGGTCACCGACGTCGAGACCCAGTTCGTCCAGCGTCTTGGCATAGCCGACGACCCGGTCCTGCAGCTGCCGGTACGAAAGGAAACCCGTCTCATTTCCCTGGTATTCGACCACCGCCGGTTTCTCCGGGGTGAGTTTCGCGCCGAGCAGCAGGAACTCGTGCAGCCGTTCCGTCCAATTGTGCCCGCGCATGAATATTTCCCGGCCCATCTCCGCCTCCGTCTGTTCCGGTCACCCCTAGCCGACCCCTATGTCCACGCTGCCGTCAGGCCCTGACCGACTCCAGCGTCCGCCAGAGTCGAGCCGGAGTCTCGAAGTTCTCCATGCTCATGGCCTCGTCCGCGAACCGCACGTCGTAGCTGCTCTCTATGGACGAGAGCAGCTCGACCATCGCCATGGAGTCGAGCCCCACGTCGCGCAGCGGCAGGTTCTCCTCGAGGGGCTCTCCCGCCCCGAGATACGGCAGGTAGTTGCGCAGCAGTTCCTCGAACTGGGTGTCCCACATGATTGCTTCACTCCGGAGTCGCATCCGCTGGAATCAAGGGTTGCCAGGACGCTATTCACGCCCGATCGTTGAGCAACGAGCCTAGTTGCAGGAGTGGCTTTCATCGACTGTCAACCACCCCTAATCACAGCGGAGTCGAGCATGGCAGAAAGCGCGGAGTACGCTCTGCATTCGAGGTTCCTCCGGGGTCTCGCAGCCTCTCCCGACGGATTCGCCGCGCGCGCGGGAAAGGAATCCCGCACCTATGCCCAGATGCATGACCTGGCATTGAGCTGGGGTGGCTCACTCGCGCGTACGGGCAGTCCCGCCGTCGGTGTCCTCGCCTCCAGGGGCCTCACGGCCTACACGGGCGTCCTCGCGGCGTTGTACGCGGGCGCGGCCGTCGTCCCGCTGCGGCCCGACTTCCCCGCGAGCCGGACCCGTCAGATCATCGAGGCGGCGGGCGTCCACGCGATCGTGGCCGACCACGACGGGCTCGCCGTCCTCCCGGACGTACTGGACGGCCTCGCCGAGGTGTCCGTGCTCGCACCGGAGGCCTCGGACGGGGCGCGGGTGCCCGGGGTGCGGCTGCCGCTGGACGGCGCCACCGCCCTCGACGAGCCCGCGACGGTCAAGCCGGACGATCCGGCGTACTACCTCTTCACGTCGGGGTCCACGGGCAGGCCCAAGGGTGTGGTCCTCACCCACGGTGGCACCGAGCACTACTTCCGGCTGGCCGACGCGAGGTACGACTTCGGACCTGGTGACGTGTTCTCCCAGGCCTTCGACCTGAACTTCGACTGCGGCGCCTTCGACCTGTTCTGCGCATGGGGTGCGGGCGCGACCGCCGTGACGATCCCTCCGGGGGCCTACGTCGACCTCCCCGCCTTCATCGCGCAGCAGGGGATGACGGTGTGGTTCTCGACCCCGAGCGCCATCGACCTCGTACGCCGTGTGGGCGGCCTCGGTGAAGGTGCGCTGTCCGGGCTGCGCTGGAGCCTGTTCGCCGGGGAGGCGCTGAAGTGCCGGGACGCGGAGGACTGGCAGCGCTCCGCGCCGGCGTCGACGCTCGAGAACCTGTACGGACCGACGGAGCTGACCATCACGATCGCGGCGCACCGCTGGTCGAGCGAGCGCTCCCCGCAGGCGGCCGTCAACGGCCTCTCGCCGATCGGCACGGTTCACGCGGGCCACAGTCACCTGCTGCTCGGTGACGACGGCGAGCCGTGCGACGGTGAGGGCGAGCTGTGTGTCAGCGGGCCTCAGCTCGCCGCCGGGTACCTCGATCCCGGGGACGAGCAGGGCAGGTTCTTCGAGCGCGACGGGCGCCGCTGGTACCGCACGGGGGACCGCGTCCGCAGGCTGGACGGTGACGAGCTCGTCTACCTGGGGCGCCGGGACGCACAGGTCCAGGTGCAGGGCTGGCGCGTCGAACTCGCGGAGGTCGAGCAGGCGTTGCGCATGTGCGACGTACGGGACGCCGTCGCCGTGGCGGTGACGGGCGCGACCGGCACGGAGCTGGCCGCCTTCTACACGGGCGAGGCCGTGCCCACGGCAAGGCTCGTCGGGCGGCTGCGCGGTCATCTCCCCGCAGGAGTTCTGCCCAGGCACTACCACCACCTGCCCGAGTTCCCGCTCAACGCGAACAGGAAGGTCGACAGACTGCGGTTGACCGCGTACGCGCAGGACCTGTTCGGCAACGGCGGCGCGAGCGGGGGCGGCCGTGGCGGCACCGACGCCATGAACAGCACGAGCAGCACGAGCAGTACGGGCAGCACGAGCAGTACGGGCAGCACGAGCAGCACGAGCACGGCGGACCAGCCGGCGAGGAAAGCAGGAGAACCACGATGAGCACCGAGAAGCGGATACGCGACTATCCGTTCGACATGGAGGACATCAGCGTCTCCGCGCAGTACGCGCGGCTGCGCGAGGACGAGCCGATGAGCCGCGTGCGACTGCCCTTCGGGGAGCCCTCCTGGCTGGCCACGCGCTACGACGACGTGAAGCTCGTGATGACCGACCCGCGGTTCAGCCGCGCCATCGCACAGGGCCTCGACCAGCCGCGACTGCGCGGCCAGCTGGTCGGCGACGGGATCATGGGCATGGACCCGCCCGACCACACCCGGCTGCGCAAGCTCGTCGGGAAGGCGTTCACCGCCCGCCGCATGGAGAAGATGCGCGCCGAGGTACGCGGACTCGCGTCGCGGATCGTCGACGACATGATCGCGGGTGAGGGGACCGCCGACATCGTGGAGGACTTCGCGCGGCTGCTGCCCGTGACCGTGATCTGTGATCTGCTCGGCGTCCCGTTCGAGGACCGGCACGTCTTCCGCCGGTGGACCGAGGGCGTCACCAACGACGAGACGGCGAAGGCGAACGTACTCTTCGAGATCGGCGGGGAACTCGACGACTACATGGCCGACCTGGTCGCACAGCGCCGCAAGGAGCCGACCGACGACCTGCTCGGCGCGCTCGTCTACGCCCGGGACAACGGAGACAAGCTCGACGACACCGAGCTGATCGCGCTCGCCGGCGCCGGGCTGCTCACGGGCGGCGTGGAGACGGTGGCGTCGGCTCTGCCCAGCTTCGTCTACACCCTTCTCACCCGGCCCGAGCTGGTCAAGCAGTTGCGCGAGGAGCCGGAACTGCTGCCCACGGCCGTCGAGGAACTGCTCCGCTACGTGCCGATCAACACGGCGGCGATGTTCGCCCGGTACGCCCTCGAGGACGTCTGGTTCAGGGACACCCTGGTACGCACGGGCGACCCCGTGCTGCCCGCGTTGCACGCGGCCAACCGGGACCCGGAGGTCTTCGAGGACCCGGAGACCATCGACCTTGCACGCGCCCACAACCCGCACGTGACCTTCGGACACGGCCCCCACCACTGCATCGGCGCGCAGCTCGCCCGCATGGAACTCCAGGAGTCGCTGCGGGAGCTCCTGACCCGGCTGCCGGACCTGCGCCTGGTGGACCCGCCCGAGAGCATCCAGTGGAAGTTCGGCGTGATCGTGCGAGGCCCGGCGGAGCTGCGCGTCACGTGGTGACGGACACGGTCGCCCGTACGGCGGCCCGCCCGGCACCACGCTGAGCGGCAGGAACAGTAACGGGAACAGGAACAGGAACAGGAACAGAACGCAGAATCCGGCCCGTCCTCTCGCGGCGGTCCCGACGCCCGCTCCGGCAGCGCGTCAGGACCTCCGGAAGAGGGCGGGCCTTCGGCTCGGCAGGGGCAACGAACCCTGCCGGTCGTGGAGGCCGGAGGCCCTTGAGGCCCTTGAGGCCCTGGAGGCCGGAGGCACCGGAGGCCCTGGAGGCCGGAGGCACCGGAGGCCCTTTCTCAGGTCCTCGGAGGGGGGGTGACCGGGGGGGCAGGCCGGTTCTGTGCCTGCCGCCGCGACCGGCCTCCCGCGTCGCCTCCCCGGTCGTCTCCCCGTCACTCCCCCCGTCGCCTTCCCGTCACTCCTCGCCCAGTTCGCCGTCCAGGATGCCGAAGAGCTCCTCCGCCGTCGCCGACTCGATCTCCTCCTCGTCCTGCGCCCGCGCGCGCGCCTGCGCCTCCTCCGGTCCCACCCACGCCGCGGTGAGCCCCCGCAGCCGGGTGACGACCGCCGCGTACTGCTCATCGGCCGGGTCGGCCGTACGCAGCGCCTCCTCGATCGCGGCCAGCTCCGCGCCCAGCGGAAGACCCGGCTCCGGCTCGTCCACCAGCTCGTCGAAGAGCAGGTCGGCGACGGCCTGCGGTGTGGGGTGGTCGAAGACCAGCGTCGCCGGCAGGCGTACGTCCGCCAGCTTGGCCAGCAGGTTGCGCAGTTCGAGGGCGGCGAGCGAGTCGACGCCGAAATCGGTGAAGCCGCGCTTCGGATCGATGTCGCGCGGCCCGTCGTGCCCGAGCACGACGGCGACCTGCGTACGCACGATGTCGAGCAGGAACGGTGCGCGCTCCCGCGGACGCATCGCCGCCAGGCGCTCGGCGAGCGACACCTCCGGCTCGGCGGGAGCGGAGGACGCACTGCGCCGTTGCGGCGTACCAGCCGTACGGACCAGGCCGCGCAGCATCGCCGGTACGTCGTGCCCGCGTTCGCCGACAGCCACCGTGTCCAGCCGCATCGGCAGCACGACGGGGTACTCCAGACCCACCGCCGTGTCGAACAGCGCGAGGCCGTCCGCCGTCGACAATGCCCCCATGCCCGAACGGCGCATGCGTTCCAGGTCCGCTTCGCCGAGCGCCCCGGCCATGCCGGCGCTTTCCTCCCACAGCCCCCAGGCCAGGGATGCCGCGGGCAGTCCGAGGCGGTGGCGGTGCGCGGCGAGCGCGTCCAGGAACCCGTTGGCGGCGGCGTAGTTGGCCTGCCCGGCGCCGTCGAACGTACCGGCGGCCGACGAGAACATCACGAACATCGAGAGGTCGAGTGACAGTTCCTCGGCCAGCTCGTGCAGGTGCCACGCCGCGTCCGCCTTGGAGCGGAACACCGAGTCGAACCGCTCGGGCGTCAGCGAACCCATCAGTCCGTCGTCGAGCACACCGGCCGCGTGCACGATGCCGGAGACCGCGTGGTCGGTGAGCACCCGTGCCACGGCCTCGCGGTCGCCGACGTCGCAGGCGACGAGCACCGCACGGGCGCCGTGGCCCGAGAGCTCGGCCACCAGCTCCTGCGCGCCGGGCGCCTCGGGGCCGCGCCGGCTGACGAGGACCAGCTCGCGTACCCCGTGGCGTACAGCGAGGTGGCGGGCCACAGCGGCGCCGAGGCCGCCCGTACCGCCTGTGACCAGCACACTCGTGCCGGGCTCCGGGGCCTTCACGGCACCGGTCGCACGCACCAGCCTGGCCACCCGTATCGCACCCTCCCGGATGGCGAATTCCGGCTCGCGGGAACGCAGGCCCTCGGTGAGCAGCGCGGCCGGGATCTCGCCCGACCCCAGATGCACGAGCGTGATCCGGTCGGGGTTCTCCGCCTGGGCAGCGCGCACGAGCCCGGCCACCGCACCGTCGACGGGCCCGGCGCCCGTGGTCGCGACGACCAGTCTGGCGGCGAGGCAACGCTCGGCCGTCAGCCACTCGTTGAGCAGCCCGAGCACCTCCGCAGTGGTGGAACGCACGGCGGCCGTCGGCTCGCCGAGGGGGACCCGCGGCGCATAGAGCACCGCGTCGGGCATCGGCTTCGGCGAAGCCAGGAGAGCGGCCAGGTCGGGGTGCGACGTGGCGTCGGGCAGCGCGGGACCTGCGCCGAGGACCGCCCAGACGGGGCTGGCGTCCTTGTCCGCCTCCGGCCCGGCTCCCGTCCCGGCGGTCACGGGGGCAGCGGTCCAGTCGAGCGTGAACAGGTCGTTGTGCGCCAGGTTCGCGCCCAACTCGTCCGTGGAGACGGCCCGCGGCACGAACGAGTCGACCGTCAGCACCGGGCCGTCCCCCGGGTCCGTCGCGGTGATCGCGTAGCCGCCGCCCTCGTCCGCACGGGCGAGCCGTACGCGGAGCACGGTGGCGCCCGTCGCGTGCAGAGTGACGCCGCGCCAGGCGAACGGCATGGTGACCACGTCGTCCTCGGCGAACAGCTCGCCGCCGTGCAGCACGGCGTCGAGCAGTGCGGGGTGCAGGCCGAAGCCAGTCGCATCCGCGTCCTGCGGGAGCGCGACCTCGGCGAGGACCTCACCGTCCCGCTGCCACGCACGGCGCAGACCACGGAACAGCGGTCCGTAGTCGAATCCTTGCTCCGTCAGCAGCGCGTACAGCGCGTCCACGTCGACGGCTTCGGCGCCGTGCGGCGGCCACGCGGCCGGCGAAGCCCCTGCGGTGGCCGGCGCCGCCTGCCCCGTGAGGTATCCGCTCGCGTGACGCGTCCAGTCCCGCGCGGTCCGGCTGCTCTGCTCCGCCGGTGTACGGGCGTAGACGGTGACGGGCCGACGTCCCGTGGCGTCCGGTGCGCCGACGGCCACCTGCAGGGCCGCGGAATCGCGCTCGGTGAGGAGGAGAGGGGCTTCCAGAATGAGCTCGTCCACCCGCGGGCACTCCACCTCGTCACCCGCCCGGAGTGCGAGCTCGACGAACACGGCGCCCGGGACGATCACGCTTCCGGACATCATGTGGTCGGCGAGCCAGGGGTGGGTGTCCAACGACAGACGACCCGTCAGCGTCACCCCGTCCGAATCCACATGATCCAGCACAGCCACCAACAACGGATGCCCCGCAGCCACCTGCCCCGACACCGCCACATCACCCGAACCACCCGAACCCGAACCCGAATCCAGCCAATAACGCCGACGACGGAACGG